>CP011489.1:0-1112500 GCA_001023575.1 Actinobacteria bacterium IMCC26256
AACGTGGGGCAATATGAGTTCTCCACAGAGCGCATCAAGGGCCCCTACCATGTTTTCAGGCTGGGGACAACCTCGCAAACTCGCTTAGTTAGCGGCTCTCCGAGGTTATCCACCGTTCGCTATTCGGGCGCTAGTTTGCTACGTTCGCCCCTCGGGGTAATTCAGGGGCGCGTTATTTATCCAAACCTGTGGAGAGTCTCGAAATGACATTTGGGGGATTGAGTCTAGAGAAGCGCTGCATCGGGGAGTTCTCGGGTCCGCTATTACGGCACTTCTCCCCATTGCGAATTAAGTAAATAGAAGTATCTAGGGAGAATATTTGGTCAGGGATTCGCAGTAGCGATTCTTGTAAGTGGCGACTATTGCGAGTGGGGCATTTTGGACGGCGTGGAAGTAGCGATGACACAGGCAGAGGAGCTCTGGGCAATTGGGGCTGCTGCTGTGCGCGCCGAACTTAAAGACGCCACCTGGAATGCCTGGTTCCGCGAAGTGCGCGCGGTCTCCTTTGACGGTGAGGTACTTACCCTCTCGGTCCCAAGTGGCGTAGCGCGAGAAAAACTTCGCAGCAACTACACCGGCCTGCTGACCTCGCTTCTCCAAGAGGCAACAGGGGAGGAGATCGATGTTGAGTTGATCGTCTCCACCCCAGATCGAATAGAGCAGTCGATAACGCTCGATGAGAACCTCTCGCTCCATTACGAGACCTCAACTAGGGGGCCTGCACGTAGCAACCCGCTTGGGGATAACCAGGGGCGAAATCAACAGCAATCCGGCGCTTTATCAGGGTCTTCAGGATCAGGGTCTTCAGGATCAGGGTCTTCAGGATCAGGGTCGCCGGAGACAGGCGGCGGCGGAGAGAACCAGGCGCAGTGGGCCTCACTCAACCCTCGTTATACCTTCGAGCATTTTGTAATCGGTGCCTCTAATCGCTTTGCCCACGCCGCGGCTCTCTCGGTAGCGGAGAATCCTGCGCGTTCCTACAACCCCCTATTCATCTATGGACCTGCTGGGCTTGGGAAGACTCACCTTCTCCACGCAATCGGCAATTACGTGCGTGACGTCCACAAGTTGCAGCGAGTTAGGTATGTATCAACCGAGACTTTGATGAATGAGTTCGTCGATTCAATTAGGTCAAATACATCTAACGCTTTTAGGCGCCGATATCGCGAGGTTGAGGTGCTTCTAGTTGACGATATTCAGTTCTTGGAGCGCAGTCAGCAACTTCAAGAAGAGTTCTTCCACACTTTTAACTCGCTCCACGCCGCAGGTAATCAGATTGTTATCTCCTCTGACCGCCCGCCCAAACAGATTCCCCGCCTAGAGGATCGCCTCAGAACTCGTCTTGAGTGGGGGTTGATAACAGACGTCTCGCCCCCAGAGTTCGAGACAAGGCTCGCAATTCTGCGTATGAAGGCTGAGTCGGAGAACCTCGCCGGGATTCCTTCAGAGGTTCTCGACTTCATTGCCTCAAATATCTCAGACAATGTTCGCGAATTGGAGGGCGCTCTCATCCGAGTTGCTGCATACTCAAGCCTGAATCGCTCCCCCCTAACCGAGGAGATCGCTAAGCAGGTTCTCCATGACATCCTTCCCCCAACCAAGCCGAGGGTAATTACCCCCGCATTAATCCTTGACGAGACAGCGAAAATGTTTGGTTTTCCCGTTGAGGACCTATGCGGACGCTCACGCCGCCGGCCCCTCGTAATGGCTCGCCAGATCGGCATGTACGTATTTCGAGAGATGACCGACTACTCGTACCCCCGAATCGCAGAGGAGTTCGGCGGGCGAGATCACACAACGGTGATACACGCTGTCGAGAAAATAAAGGGCCTATTGACTGAGCGACACACGGTATTCGACCAGGTCAATGAGTTAATGGGGAGAATCAGATTAGGTACCGGTGGATAAAGCTGTGGATTGCTGTGGACAACTACCCTCTCGCGGTGGGAAACCCCTCAGCACCTCTCAGCACCCAACCGCAAAGCGCGCAACCCTGTGGATATCTAACAGGGGTTAAGAAACCCGCATGACCTGCGGTTATGTGCAGTTATGCACAATCCACAGGCCCTACTACTACTACAACCATCATCAACAGATAAAAGTGTGTGGAGGAGACAAGTGAAATTTAGATGCGAACGTGACACCTTGGCCGAGGCCATCAGCATCACGCAGAGGGCAGTCGCTGCTCGAAGCGGCGCCATGCCTGTCCTGTCAGGAATCAAGGTAACTGCAGCCGATGACTCGATTGAGTTGGTTGGATCTGACCTCGATCTAACGATACGTGTGCGAATCCCAGCTCAAGTTGATTCGCCTGGAGTATCCGTTGTTCCAGCCAAACTCTTCGATGGGCTCACAAGCAGATTGAAGCCAGGAGCAGTGACATTTGAAGTGACAGGAGATGACGCAAAAATCTCTGGTGGGCCAGCGCAGGTAAGCGTGCGGCTACTGCCGGCTGACGATTTTCCGAAGGTTGGTTCTCCTGAGGGAACAAGCGTAAGCGTCGAGGCTGGGCCCTTCGCCGAGGCACTGCGCCAGGTAATTCCAGCGGCATCTAAAGATGATGCCCGGCCGATACTCACAGGTGTTCTTCTAGCGGCGACCGCAACTGGGCTTCGCCTAGTAGCTACTGACTCCTATCGCCTAGCGGTGCGCGATCTTCCTGGGGTAGGGCTTCTTACTGAGGGCCAGAAAGTGCTGGTATCCGCAAAAGGCCTCAACGAGGTACAGCGCGTATTTGGTACCGGATCCATCACCGTAACTCTCGGCGAGCGCGAGGTTGCTTTTGCCTCAGAGGATCGTTCGGTAGTGACCCGTCTCATCGATGGGGACTTCCCGAATTATGAGCAGCTGATCCCAGATGGCTACCCAAATCGCTTGATCGTTGCGAAGGATGCGCTCGAGGAGGCGGCACGGCTCATGCAGATAGTTGGTGAAGGGCGCGACTCCACACCGGTCCGTCTCACTATGAGCAGCGAGGGTCTTGAGTTATCCGCAAGCGCACAAGAGCGAGCAGATGCGAAGGAGACCATCGAGGCAAAGTTTGAAGGAACAGATATGAGCGTTGCCTTCAATCCGCAGTTCTTACTCGATGGACTCGCAGCAATTGGTGGCGAGGAAGCACTTCTCGAGACCGTAGATCCGCTTAAGCCTGCGACTCTTCGCTCGACATCAGAGACCGGTGGAGACTTCCTCTATCTGTTGATGCCGGTGCGGATCTCCTAATAACTCAACGTGCATCTTGCCCGTTTATGGCTCACCGACTTTCGCTGCTACGAGTCACTTGATTTAACCCTGCCTCCGGGCTGCACTGTAATTACAGGTGCCAACGGACAGGGAAAAACAAGCCTCCTTGAGGCTATTGACTGGATCGCTACTGGGAGATCATTTAGGGGAGTAGCCGATAGTGCATTAGCTCGCGCTGGGTCTGATGCGGCGATTGTTCGTGTCGACGCGATGCGCGGCTCTGGAGTTGTACGTGTCGAGGCCGAGATCCGCGCAAGTGGTCGAAACCGAATACTTGTTAACGGTCAGCCATTAGCCAAGCGCAGAGACCTAGGCGACTCGGTGCGCGCAACTATTTTCTCTCCTGACGACCTCGAGTTAATCAAGGGTGGACCAGCACAACGCCGTGGATTTATTGATGATTTACTCTCGCAGAGTGCGCCGCGGTATGAAGTTGTTAGATCTGATTACGATCGTGTTCTTAGGCAGCGAAACGCTCTCCTTAAAGGCGGAGTTCGCGACACGGATGCGCGCACAACGCTCGAGGTATTTGATACACAGCTGGCTCAAACCGGTTCCCAGTTAATTCGTGCACGGCTGCGCCTAACCGATCGCCTTCTCCCAGCAATTTCTCAGGCATATGCAGACTTGGCTCGTGAGGAGCCCGCAGTGCGGGCGCGCTACGAGGTCGAGTGGAGCCAATCAACCCTCACGGATGACGCCAAGGAGATCGAGGAGGAGATCCTCAGATCACTAATAATTATGCAGTCTAAAGAGATAGAACGCGGCGTAACCTTGGTGGGGCCGCATAGGGACGACTGGAGAATCGAACTACACGGACTCGAGGCTCGCTCTACGGCATCGCAGGGGGAGCAGAGGAGTCTGGCGCTAGCGCTGCGATTAGGGGGGCACAGGGTGGTCACAGAGGTTCTAGGAGAGGAGCCCTTGCTGCTGCTCGATGACGTGTTCAGCGAACTAGACCCTGCGCGTTCGGAGGCATTGGTTGCCAATCTCCCCAAAGGCCAGACTCTCCTAACGACTGCAAGCCTTCTCCCAGATGGAGTCAAGGCAGATCGATGGCTTCGGGTTGAGTCAGGGATGGTGAGCGAGGTTGAGTGAGGAGCATGCAAGAGGTAGAGGCAGGAATCGTGAGCCCCAAAGCGTCTCCGATGTTCTAGGCGCAGTGGGGCGCGATCTCGGGGCTGACGATCCACGCAAGATCGGGGCGATTAGTGATTCGTGGAGCGAGATTCTCGGTGAGGAGTTAAGCGAGCATGTTCAATTCGTATCGCTTCGAGAAGGCGTGCTTGTTCTAGGGGCGACACAGCCCGAGTGGGCATCGCGTGCGCGTTTCGAGGGGGCGCGAATAGCCCAGGAGGTAAACGCACGCAATGGAGAGGGCTCCGTTCTCGACGTGAAGGTCCGAGTTTTGCGGATTGATCCCAGAGCCCACTAGTACACAGCGCAGATGGTGTTGAGCGCAGATGGTGTTGAGAGAAGATGGTGTTGAGAGAAGATTGTGGTGAGAGAAGATTGTGGTGAGATTTTAAGAGCCTCTGAGCGTCGTGAAAGTTCGCTTAAAAGTGGACCCAAATTTGTTATGAACCTGGCCTAAGAAATAGGTGCTGGATGCTTAAATCGGAGACTCGTTGCTTGCGCTTAAATCACGAGAAATGATCCCGCGAAACACAGGTAATTGTCCCTGGTTTCTGATAGGGTTCCTGAAGTCGAAAAACCCCTTCTGACCAGCACTTTCGCGTGTTTTCCCACGTTGTATTGATCGAGAGTAGGGGTAAATTCGGCCCCAATCTCCAACCCAATTTTCAATAGGTGTTTAGCGGGTCTTGTAGAGGCCCAATTTCATCCCCAACTCAACCCATAATCAACCCCGAAGAGGTGCTTCACGAGTGGCATACGCCGCAAAGGATATTACGGTTCTAAAAGGTCTCGAGCCGGTGCGCGAGCGCCCTGGGATGTATATCGGTTCGACTGGAATCTCTGGTCTTCATCACCTTGTCTACGAGGTAGTGGACAACTCTGTTGATGAGGCAATGGCTGGGCATGCCAATCGCATTGATGTCACTCTTCTCACCGACGGCGGATGCCGAGTCTCAGATAACGGTCGCGGCATTCCGGTAGACCCACACCCCGAAGACCCGAAGAAATCAGCTGCAGAGATTGTTCTTACTGTGCTGCATGCTGGTGGCAAATTTGGTGGAGAGGGATACAAGATCTCAGGCGGGCTCCACGGAGTCGGTGTCTCGGTTGTAAATGCACTCTCAAGCCGTCTCGATCTCGAGATTCACCGAGACGGCGGCAAGTATGAGATGACTTTCCAGAATGGTGGTAAGCCCACAGGCTCTCTAAAGAAGGTTGCTGACTCCAAGAAGACCGGAACAACGGTCACTTTCTGGGCTGATGGAACAATCCTTGAGGAGACGGAGTTCCGGGCGCAGACACTCATTGAGCGCCTCCGTGAGATGGCCTTCCTCAATAAGGGTCTAGAGATCCGCTTTCGCGACGAACGCCCCGAGCCACCCCTCGAGCAGATATTCAAATTCAGCGGTGGAATCGTTGATTTTGTGCGCCACCTGAATACCACGAAGGAGCCAATCTTCAAGAAGGTTGCATCTTTTGAGGACGCTGTAGGTACGAGCATTGTCGAGGTTGCAATGCAGTGGAACACGGGATACCACGAAGGCATCCATTCATTTGCAAACAACATCGCCACAACCGAGGGCGGTATGCATGAAGAGGGCTTTAAAAAGGCCCTCACCAATGCAGTAAACAAATACTCTCGAAACAAAGGTTTTCTAAAAGAAAAAGATGTAAACCTTCAAGGCGAGGACATCAGAGAGGGCCTCACCGCAATCATCTCTGTACGCCTTACAAACCCGCAGTTTGAAGGACAGACAAAGACGAAACTCGGTAACACTGAGATGCGTTCTCTTGTTGAGAAGTCGACGAACGAGCGTTTTGGGGATTGGCTCGAGGAGAATCCCTCCGAGGCTAAAGCAATTGTTATGAAGGCAACCCAAGCATCGCGTGCACGCTTAGCTGCACGACAGGCCCGTGATTTAACGCGCCGGCGGTCATTGCTTGAGTCTGCATCGATGCCAGGAAAACTCGCAGACTGCTCTTCTAAAGATCCATCACTCTCTGAACTCTTCATTGTGGAGGGTGACAGTGCTGGTGGATCGGCGAAGCGTGCTCGCAATCCAGAGTTCCAGGCGATCCTTCCAATTCGCGGAAAGATTCTTAATGTTGAACGCTCGCGTCTCGACAAGATGCTCAAGAACGAAGAGATCCAGGCGCTCATAACTGCATGCGGCACAGGTATAGCGGAGGAGTTCAACAAGGAGAAGCTTCGCTACCACAAGATTGTGTTGATGTCGGATGCCGATGTAGATGGATCACATATCCGCACACTGCTACTTACGTTCTTCTACCGACAGATGCCCGAGGTGGTTATTGCTGGGCATATCTATATTGCTCAGCCACCGCTATTCCGTGCTGACCTCGGTAAAGAGCGGCACTACCTCAAGGATCAGGCAGCGCTGAGCGCATTTGAAGAAGCACACCCAGGGCGCCGTATCGAGACAAGTCGATTCAAGGGTCTTGGAGAGATGGACTGGCAAGAACTAGGCGCAACAACGATGGGTGCTGATACCCGTACTCTTCTTCAGGTATCTGTAGAGGAAGCGGCAATTGCAGACGAAGTCTTCTCGACCTTGATGGGCGAGAATGTAGAGGCCCGAAAAGGTTTTATTCAGTCGAATGCCCAAGACGTGCGATTCCTTGATATCTAAGGGAGCACTATCAAACCGATCAACGCAGCGCCATTTAGTGCGAGGCAAAGAGGAGAACCATGCCTGAGGGCGTGCAGCAAACATTTGGAAATGTTGAACCAATCTCGATTCAGGACGAGATGGAGCGATCCTTCCTTGAATACGCCATGTCAGTTATTACATCGCGCGCCTTGCCAGATGCTCGTGACGGACTGAAACCAGTCCAGAGGCGAATCCTTTACGGAATGTACGACGCCGGGCTTCGACCAGATCGTCAGCACAAAAAGTGTGCGAATACCGTCGGTCAAGTAATGGCTTATTACCACCCCCATGGTGATCAAGCCATCTACGACGCTCTCGCGCGCATGGCTCAAGACTTCTCCCTCAGGTATCCGCTTGTGGATGGTCATGGAAACTTCGGTTCGCCGGACCCCAACGATCGCCCGGCTGCCGCGCGCTATACAGAGGCGCGCCTTGCAACACTTGCAATGCAGCTGCTCGGCGAGATCGACGAAGACACTGTCGACATGATCACCACCTACGACGGTGGAACCCTTGAGCCAGCGGTCCTCCCAGCGCGTTACCCAAATCTCTTGGTGAACGGTGGTGGTGGCATCGCCGTCGGCATGGCTACCAACATTCCGCCCCATAACCTCGGCGAAGTTATTGATGCCTCGCTTCACGTCTTGGATAACCCAGACGCAACTGCTGACGACCTTATGGTTTTTGTAAAGGGACCAGACTTTCCGACTGGTGCGCTTATTCTCGGCACGAGCGGCATCAGAGACTGCTATCGGACTGGTCGAGGATCGATCACAATGCGCGCGGTCGCTGAGATCGATGAAGGCAAGAAGGGCGACCAGCGAATTGTTGTTAGCGAAGTCCCTTACCAGACCTCCGTCGAAGTAATCGGTACAAAGATTGCTGAGCTTGTAAATGATCGGCGCATTGAGGGAATTCGCGATGTACGAAATGAGTCGAGTGGTGTAACAACTCGGCTCGTAGTTGAGTTGAAGCGTGACGCAAATGCACAGGTAGTACTTAACCAACTCTTTAAACACACTCCGATGCAGACAAACTTCGCAGCCCACATGCTTGCGCTTGTAGACGGCGTGCCGCGTCTGCTCACTCTTGATGCAGCAATCAAGGTATACGTAGCGCATCAATTCGAGGTAGTTACTAGACGATCAGCCTTCCGACTCCGCAAAGCACAGGACCGTGCTCACATCGTCGAAGGCCTTGTGCGAGCCCTCTCAATGATTGATGCAATTATTGCGTTGATTCGTGCAAGCGATGATGATGAAGGTTCGCGCACCGGGTTGATGGCAACGCCGTTTGACTTCAGCGAGGTGCAGGCCAACCACATTCTTGAGATGCCACTCCGCCGCCTCTCTCGTCTACCGGGCGAGCGCCTACGCGATGAACTAGCCGAGCTCCAAATCACGATTGCAGATCTCGAGTCAATTCTTGCGGACGAAGGTCGGAAGCGCGAGATCATTAAAACCGAACTGGGCGTGATTCGCGAGAAGTTCGCTGATGCACGTCGCTCGCAGATAACGATTGACACGGGAAACCTTGAAGACCTTGACTTAATTGAGGACGAAGAGGTAATTGTCGTCCTCACCAACAAGGGTTACATCAAGACTGTTGCAGCAGACGCATTCCGTAAGCAGGCTAGAGGTGGTCGGGGAGTGCGCGGGCAAGCGCTCAAGGATGGCGACTTCGTCTCGCACCTTCTGACGAGCACCATGCATTCATATCTGCTCTTCTTCTCTAACCGCGGAAAGGTCTATCGCCTGCGCGCTCATGAAATTCCGATGAAGGAGCGCACTGCACGCGGTACTGCTGTCGTTAACCTCATTGCACTTGGCCCGGACGAGAAGGTGCAGGCGGTCATTGATACGCGTACCTACGAAGACGGCACCTTCCTCTTCTTTGCTACTAAGCAAGGCCAGGTAAAGAAGACCAAAATGGGAGAGTACGACTCATCTCGCCGAACAGGTTTAATTGCAATCAACCTCAAGGATGACGATGAACTCGTTGGGGTTGTCCAGACCACCGGCGATGAAGACATCTTTATGGTCTCACGTAGCGGTATGACGATTAGGTTCCCGGAGTCCGAGGTACGTCCGCTGAGCCGCGGTGCTGCCGGTGTAAGAGGTATGAAGCTGAAGAACGCGGATGACGCAGTGGTCTCGTGTGACGTTGCACGCGACGACGCAGTGATGTTGTTCGTCAGCGCATCTGGGCATGGCAAGCGCACCAAGCTCGAGCGATTTAATTCGCAGGGTCGCGGCGGGCAAGGCGTTCGTGGAATGCGCGTTACTGCCGGACGAGTTGGGGTAGTAGCAGCCTTCACTGTCCTAACCGACGATGAGATTCTCGTATTCTCATCGACCGGCAACGTCGTTCGCCTGGCTGCTAAAGAGATCTCATCTCAGGGGCGTGATGCAACTGGAGTGAAGGTCTCCTCTGTAGGTGAAGGTGAGACGGTCGTAGCTGTTGCCTTGGTGCTCGAGGCGTCTGACGACGAGGACTGAGGCTCGTAGTGGCTCGATCTGGTAAGTCAGCATCCACTGGGGACGCCATGCCCGATCGCAGCCAATTTATCGAGGGTGCCCCAGAGCGCCGGCGATACGAGATCCGAAAAATAGACCTCTGGTCGGTGATCCGTACTGCCCTGCTATTTAACCTGGCCGGTTTAGGGGTGATAGTTGTTGCAGGAGTGGTTATATGGCTTCTCGCTACTGCCCTAGGCGCAATATCGGGGCTCGAGGACTTCCTAGGGAGCCTGCTCTCCGCTAAGGACTTTAAATTTGCCTCACTCCAGATACTTGAGGGATTTATCCTCTTGGGACTAATAATGGTTGCTATCTCAACCATTCTTGTGACAGTTGCGACCTCCATCTACAACCTATTCGCCGAGCGCCTAGGAGGGGTGGCGTTGATTCTCGTCGAGGAGTACGACGAGTAGCGCAGACCCGAGTACCTCGGTAGGGGTGCTGATAACCTCGTAAATTCCTGAGAGGGGCTATAGCTCAGTCGGTTAGAGCGCACCCCTGATAAGGGTGAGGTCGCTGGTTCGATTCCAGCTAGCCCCACTGGCCTTTGTGGTCTGAGAGAAGAACGATGTTGAGGCGGCCATCTGGTCGCCTCGCTTCGCGTAACGGGCCAATGGAGTCCTGCGTCGTTATGCTCAAGGCCATGCGCGCAAGTCGTGCCTTTAGGCGCAGCCTCATCGTTGTAGTGGTAGCAGCAGTTGCCGGCGCGTTGGTTCGCGTTCAAGGCAAGGGGAGTGTTGCTCCAACTATCGGAGGATGGCGTCAACTATCTGGTCCTCACTTCCGATGAGCACAGTATTGCTTGTAGGGGTCGGCGCCTTAGGTGCTCGAGCAGGCCGACAACTCGGTGCCACACGCGGTATTGATCGAATACTTGTAGCGGATAGGCGCGCAGATCGCGCTGAGGCGCTGCGTAAATTTTTAGGCGCTAAAGCGGAGACCGTTGAGTGGAGCGCGAGAAGGCCGCTCCCACCGGGGGTAGATGCTGTTGCATGTGCACTACCTGCAGGCGACGATGTTCCGTTAGTAATCGCTGCACTTGAATCAGGGGTTCCGATCGCCACTAGTGGGGATAATCAAGAGAGCATCGCCACACTGCTTCGCCTCAACGATGAAGCACTCGCTAGCGGAGTAGCAGTGCTCGCCGGGTGTGGGCTTGCTCCGGGACTATCGGATGTACTCGCCGCTCACGCTGCCACGCTTCTCGATACTGTTGATGAGATACATGTCTCGCGTGCGGGTGTCGCCGGGCCTGATAGCGAGGCCTCGATGCGGAGGCTTCATAGTGAGCGCCCTCATGAGGTAATAGGCGGAGCATTGAACGAGGTCCGGCGTCGTAGTACTCATGAATTGATTTGGTTTCCTGAGCCCGTTGGGGACAAGGAGTGTGAACTAATCGGAGCGGGTGTTGCTTTGCTCCACAAATCTTTTCCATCAGCCGCTCGCATCACAGTGCGGGCCGTCGAGCCAGAGCCGCGCTCCACAGGATGGTTTCGTAGAAATGATCCTGGGGACAACTGGGGAGCGACGCGAGTCGAGGTATGGGGGCGCATAGGGAATGCGCGCGTTCCAGTTATTTACGGATCTGTTGGGCGTACTGCCACCATTGGGGGCGCAGTACTTGGGGTCGCAACTGCTCTGCTAGTTGGGGCGCTGCCAGAGATCGGAGGCGCGCAGCCCGGCGTGACCGGGCTCGCAGGTTGCGTTGTTCCGGAGGCTTTCCTCGCAGAGTTAGATCGACGGGGCATTACTGCATCAAAGTTCGAGGGAGTCCCGGTCGCTTAAGAGTTGCTCAATGAATCGCTACTGAACTGCAGCTCGAACAGTTTCACTAAGAGCCTCAAGCGATACCCCTTGTGAACGGGCGCGACCTAAAACGTGGCAGAGCAATGGTGCATTTGTGCGAGCCCCGCTGGAGTGTGCGGCAAGGCCAGCTAATTCGAGCAGCACCTCTGCCTCTGACTCACTCACAGAGATGCTCTGCGGATCGAGAGCATGAGCCTCTGCGAGGTGGTTTACTAAGCCTTCAATCCAAGCCATATTCACCTATTACTGACCAATCCCACGATGGCAACCGACTTGGATTATAGAACGCCTAGCGAATTCGCCCCGCTTCGCCCAGTTCTTCACTCGCCTTGATGGGGCTGGCTTTTCGAGACTTGTTAACGAGGAGCTCGGGCTTTGCCTGCTTATCAACTGCGAGTTCGTAGACAAATTGGTATGCAAACAGAGTTGGGCGAAGTTGAAGCGCAACTTTGTCAATAATTTTAATAAATTTCCCTGACTTTCCTTGGTCGCCATCCTTGGCGGTTCCACGATAAAGAACCTCTATAGGCAGTCCAATGTAATGGCGCCGCTTAACTCGGAGCCCTTGAGATTTAATTAGCCTCTCAAAACTTGATCGGGTAAAAAATCTAAGGTGCGTTCCATCAAGAATTCCTCTGCGGTCATAATCAAAAGATCCAAAGAGAATCCGAGTCCTTGGGTACCAGTGACCGAAGTTGGGGACGCTCACCACAATGGACCCGTCGGAGGAGAGCAGTTCTCTCATCTCACTAAGAAGATTTGCTGGGTCCCTAACATGTTCGACCACATCAGCTGCAAGGACGATGTCGAATTTTCCTACGATCTCTGCAGGAAGTCCTTTATCTAAATCAGCCTTAAAGAAATGGTCAACGTTTTCTCGAACCCCTGGAGATTCCTCAAGGTCAATGCCAGTGACTTCATGGCCTGAAGCTCGTAACTCGGATGCGACTGATCCATCAGAACAGCCGATGTCAAGAACCTTCCCTGGCTTCTGGCTTCCTATCCAACTCAGGATTCGAGAGTGCGAAGTGTCCGGCGCTGACTTTTTCTCGTAGGCTCCGGGGGCAGCCGAAAGGCTCTCGCCGTTTCCAAAACCGGCGCTCTGGAGACGATACTTGAGAACGTGTTTGCTGATATCCCGTGCATATCGAACCCCGTTGACATAGCAAATCTCGTCGCCGTAGAAAGTCGGGATGGGGATTTCCGTGATGCGCTTTCCGGCCTCTAGGAATTGAAGAATTATTTGAGTATCGAAGTCAAAGCCGTCGGAATTACGCTCAAAGGGGACGTCTTTCAGAGCGTCTACCCGGTAGGCGCGATAACCGCTGTGCCATTCAGATAATTCTGCTCCGGCAAGGGTGTTTTCAAATCGAGTAAGGATTCGGTTTCCGTAGAGCTTATAAAGAGGCATTCCACCTTTCCGAGCAGCACCAGGCTCCAGCATTCGGGACCCGAAGACAGCATCACAGGACCCGTTCTCGAGAGGCGCAACCATCTCGGGAAGAAGCTCTGGTGCGTACTGACCGTCACCATGTAAGAGAACGACAATGTCCAAGTTCTTTTCGATCGCCCACTCATATCCAACTTTTTGGTTTCCGCCATAGCCAAGGTTCATGGGCTGCCTTATGACGGTTAGGGGAAGATCATCTCGAATCTGCCTGTAGCCCATCCCAACTAGGTAGGTTGAGTCTTGGCTTCCATCATCACTAACAAGGACTTCGGCTATGCGATGGGTAAAATCCCTGGGGATTCGGTCCAAGACACGCGCGAGAGTTGTGGCCGCGTTATAAGCGACAACAAGTATTCCAATGCGCGGTTCGTTCTGCATGGGCCCCCAATGCGGTTTTTTAATACGCCTAAACACGCTTAACAAAGCGAGTATAGGGTGCCCAACTCATCGACGCTAGGGGGTAATTGTGCCCATATTTACTGAAAATGGCGTTCTCAAAACCCTCAATCCAGAGTCGTGTGCTCCGACAGCAAGGGCCTCGGCAGTGATTAAGCCGGCGTGGCCTCCCTGCTAAAAGGCAGACCTATCGAATGTGCCTTCGATGCAATTGGCGAAGACGGTAAAAGGTATTTGGCTTGCTGTGCTGTTTAGGACGCGTACTTCCCAGCTCTCGCCGTCTCCAGGCCCAGGGGTTGGATTCATGTAGGGCTGAGACGAGAGCACCGAGAGGAATTCATTCGGCAAGTAGAACCCACCGCCTATGGCAATTGAACCAGCGGGGCAATCAGCTTTAGTGACTGTCACGGTGCTTCCATCAGCAAGGGCACCTGTATACGCGAGTACTACTCCTCCGGCGCCTGTCGAACCCGTAGAGCCTGTCGGTCCCGTCGGCCCTGTTACTCCAGTTATGCCTTGTGGTCCGGTTGGTCCTGCTGCACCGGTCGCACCGGTCGCACCGGTTGCACCAGTAGCGCCAGTAGTTCCGCTCTCACCTTGTGGTCCGGTTGGTCCTGCTGCTCCGGTGACTCCGGTGGTGCCGGTTGCACCTGTTGCCCCGGCCGTGCCGGTTATGCCTTGTGGTCCGGTTGGTCCTGCTGCTCCGGTGACTCCGGTTGTACCTGTTGCACCAGTCGCGCCGGTCGCGCCTGCGGTTCCGGTTATGCCTTGTGGTCCGGTTGTTCCTGCGGCTCCGGTGACTCCTGTTGCGCCTGTAGTTCCGGTTATGCCTTGTGGTCCGGTTGTTCCTGCGGCTCCGGTGACTCCTGTTGCGCCTGTAGTTCCGGTTATGCCTTGTGGTCCGGTTGGTCCTGCGGCTCCGGTGACTCCAGTCGCACCAGTCGTGCCTGTTACTCCGGTCGCTCCGGTTGCGCTTGCTGCTCCGTCATTCCCGGTTACGCCAGTGGCGCCTGTTGCTCCGGTCGCTCCGGTGTTGCCACTAATGCCTTGTGGTCCGGTTGGCCCTGCTGCTCCGGTCGATCCGGTCGATCCGGTCGCACCGGTTGCGCCGGTAGCGCCTGTAGTTCCGGTTATGCCTTGTGGTCCGGTTGGTCCTGCTGCTCCGGTGACGCCGGTGGCTCCGGTTGCACCTCGTGGCCCGGTCGCCCCAGTATCTCCAGAACCGCCGAGCGTGTAGTACCCAGCGAGGTCGGCGAGAATCTCGACGGGGGATTGATTATTAAAGATATTCACAGCGCCGAATACGCCAAGTCGCACTGTGACCATGTTAGGCACCGGCCCTGGACCCACTTTGTTGAGGTTCGATGCGTTTGGTCTAGCCGTTCCTGCAGGGAAGACCGTTATGTATCCGGGTCCAGTCGCATTTACATAAGTGACATTTAGAACCGCAGCGACAGCATTGCTTGGAACAGTAATTGTGTCGTCTGAGACCCCGGCGATTACAACAGTGATCGTGTCGTTACTGCCAACGGGACCGACTGTTCCACCAAAGCCGGTTCGAGTATCAAGAATTCGCACTGGGTCCATGGGTACGAAGACCGCTCCTGCCGGCACGCCGGCTAATCCTGATGCGGGCGTGACATCGTTGAGCCCCACTCCAGCAACAATGCCTGACGCGATTAGCAACATAGCCATGGCGGCTGCGGAGAAGCGAGCAAATGAAGTCTTCATTTTCAGATCAATCCTTAAAATTCCAAGAGCGGAGAAACTGCTCGGCGAATCCTAGGGCGAGGTTGGGACAAGCGCTAGGTGACCGATAAAACAACCCCCCAATTACCCGGAGCCTCTCCAAGAGCAGCCGATCGCTACGCTTCTAAGCATGCGTACCGAGATGATGCTTAACCCTGAGCATCTTGAGCAGCCATTCCCAACCGAGCGCCTTCGCTCAAACGGTGTACTCACGCCCGAAGTGCGAAACGAGTTGGCTCAGATTCCTGATCTGCGCAACGCCCTTAGCGTTCTCTCTCTTTGGCTTTTCGCACTGCTGGCATTCGCGATTCCTGCTCGGAGCGGAGTCTGGATTCTCTGGCCTCTCGCCTTTATCTTGATGACCCCCGTATTCGCTCGCTTCGCCATCATGATGCACGAATCCGCTCATCGACTTCTATTCTCAAATCGAGCTGCAAATGACTTCGTGGGTAAATGGTTAATCGCTTACCCAGTATTTGTCCCTATGCACCTCTACCGACACTCACACCTCTCGCATCATCGAGAGGAGTTTGGACCCGAGGAGCCAGACATTGCTTTCTACTCGGGGTATCCGTGCGAGCCGCGTGATTTGGGTAGACGGTTAACGCGCGATGCGATAGGAGTCTCTGGCTATAAAAATCTCAAGCCTCTTCTCCGAGGAGCGTTTACTGGGCCACGAAAGAAACTGGCCTGGTCAATCATTGCGGTGCAGTTAGTTATTTGGAGTGCAGCGTGGGCTGTATCTGGCCTTTGGTACGCGTATTTAATACTTTGGCTAGCTCCATGGATGACAGGGTGGCGCGTCTCAAACAGGCTGCGCGCCATCGGTGAGCATGGCGGATTAGGTGCAAGCGCTGACCGCCGATTAACGACGCACAACGTCAGGCAATCTTGGGGTGCCCGACTCTGGATTACGCCTTACAACACTGGTTTTCACCTCGCACATCACGTTGACATGACGATGCCGTGGCGCAGTCTCCCTAAATTCAACGCAGAGTTAGAGGCCGCGGGATATATCAAGCCGGAGATGACATACCTGAGTTATCGAGCGCTTTGGCGTGCGCTCTGCTCTCAAGACACTCCGATACCAGCGCGACGATAACGAGACTCGCGCAGCGTTAGGCGACGCGACATCCAAGGAGCGCGGGCGGATCTGCTAGCACGCTGATTCCCCAGAGGCAGAGAGTGTGCAGCCCCGGCCCTACCGGAACGCGTGCCCAGAATCCATGCTGCTCTCCGTAGCCACTAAATGCTGCCGCTACATCAGCACGGGGTACCACCGCGCCGGTTGTGTGAATGTAGCGACCATCAACATAAACATCTACAAGAATTGAGTCTCGAGTATCTGGGTCGAGGCTCCAACCGGATACGCCTATCCATCCCGGTTCACGCCCGATACCCTCGAAGAAACCAATCGGGCTTCCATTGGTACGCGCGCACCCAATGATGTCGTTTCGGCCTTTACCAATAGAGATTGCATATAGGCAGATTGAGTGGGAGCCCGGCGAGATCGGGAGAGTGATATCGAATCCATGCTTTGATCCGTTGTCCGGGAATGCATTACCAATATCTGGACGCTCTAGGTCCGCTAAGTGGCGGGTTCCATTGGAGTCAACGTAGGCATGAATATCAATTGGATCCAAGGTGTCTGGGTCGAGCGCCCAACCTGCAAAGCGAACAGAGCCCGGAGTCCGCTGAATAAGTTCAAGGTTTGACCAAGGCACACCAACGGGCACGCTGGCGCGTAGCGAGTTTCTGAGCCCTGGGAGAATCGCGTAACCAGCGTTACCCGGGCAAGCAGTACCGTCTCCGGAGATTGCACCAGCATCTCGATGCCCAATAATTGGGTCAATCACTGCACCACGCGTCGCTACAGGAGTATTTGGATCGATGTGGTTTACCGTCATCTTCCAGACCAGTAAGCGATTAAGAGCGTCTTGCATAGCGGCTGGCGGCGATGCGTTCGAGAAGTCTCCAATTAGAGCAATACCGACGGAGCCGGCGTTGAAGTCCGTAGCATGGGCGCCGATTACCCCACGGCTTACACCGCCGAAGCGCCCCTCAAATATCTGCCCGTAGCGATCGATTAAGAAGTTGTAACCATGGTCGCAGTAGCCGCGCCCTTGGACGTAATACGTGTAGATAGATCTAACGGTCGCTGCTGACTGTGACGGAGTATCGCCATTCGATGTGGCGGTGTGGTGCACAACTACAAACTCTGGCTGCGCGTAGTTAGGGCCGTCAGGGCATGAAGCAACGCGAAGTGATTCGTTTGCTCCCCAAGCAGCACGCGAAATAATTGCTGGTTGATTTGGGATTAGTGCATTGGCAGGTTGCGGCGAAGAGAGACTCGATCCGATAAATGCGCCGCCAACAATGAGAGCAGCAAACGCTCCAGCCAATCGTCTCCGGGGCATGACCATTCCGATCGCTATGAAAGACCCAGCAGCGCCCCCCGCTATAAGCCCTGAACCAATTGGTAGCGGTGCCTTTACCGTTGCAGTAGAGATTGCGATCAGGTGGAGGTCCGCGAGAGTGCCTTGAACTGCGCGCGCTCGAATCTCATCAACCTCCCGCACTGATACTGGGTCAGAGGCGAGGAGCCCATCTTGAAGTTTGCTCGAGGCCGCTACTGCATCGGGCGAGCCAGCGTCAGCTCCACCATCCGCTTCACCTACGGTCGCTATTCTGTGCCAACTCCCAGAGTCACTGCGCGCCTCTACCGCTATGACTGGAGAAGTATCGCCGCGCCATTGAAAGGCGATGAGATTCGTTGAGTCGGGTACCGATGGCGACTTGCTCGTCTCGCCGGGGGTGAGAACATCACCGGTTGAAGCCAGTGAAGATCTATTTAGTCTGCTGTTAGTAGTAACGCCTGCACCCGCTGAAGTGCTCCATGCGATGGCACCGAGCAATGCAGCAACAATGATTATGGGTGCGGAGCGGTTACGTCGACTGCTCTGCATGCACTAATCATCGGTCGCGCGATGTGAATATCTGTAATTGCCCTAAGAGCTTTCTTGCAGATTTAACCGAAGAGAAACTTAAGCGATAATTGAGTGCTTGAGGTCAGCGCTCCCAAAGTCCGACTGGAGCCTCGCCGTGACCAAAGTGCCCAGGTAGACGCTCACCGGCCATTGCGCGCTCGAGTCTCTTCTGCATCCCCTCGGTAAGTTTGTCGTGCTTAATCATCTCCATAAATACTGCAGTTGCATTCCCGACATCGAAGAAGTCGCGCTGCCACTTCCATTTGAAGTCGCCACCATAAACAAACCAACTACCACCGAGACCTGCTACCTCGTAATGGCTTCCGTCATCGCGTTTCGCGATTGCAACCTGTTTCCAGAGCCCCATGATCTCGCCCTTAACGTCATCAATCAAAACATGCTGGTACGGGTAGACCCAACCGCCGAGGCCACTCATCTCACTACCGAGTGCTAGTTCTCTGATCTCATCTTTTCCAACAGCCATGAACTCATCGTTTGGCCCAACGTTCCAGCCATATGTTGCGTCATCGGTATAGAGATCAGCCATCGGCTCCCAGTTGAGGTTCTTCTCGCACTCTTTGTTGATCGCTAACCAACGCTCAACCATCTCTTCTAGTTCTGCGCGTGGGTATGGCATCGTTACTCCTCTTCGCTAATTGATATTGCATGAGTTGGGCAGTACTTCACCGCAGCCATTATTTGGGGCCGAAGTGATTCATCCGGATTCTCATTGAGAACGGTGACGGTTGCTGACTTTGGTGGAACGCTAAAGACTGCGGGTGCCTCCGACTCGCAGACGCCGTGTCCCTGGCATAGATCGCGGTCAATCTTTATCTGCATCACAGGCCTTTCACGCGCCGCGTGTAACGGATGCGGGCAGGTTGCTCAAGCTGAATAACCATCTTGGACATATCTGCTCGGTATGAATCCGAGGGCTGTGCGAGCTCGAGACTCCAGTCGCGAAAGAGCACAGTAAAGATTGCCTTCAGCTGCATCATCGCAAATGCTGCACCGACACAGCGGTGGCGTCCGGCTCCGAATGGAATCCAGTTCCAAGGGTTCAGCTCGTCCTCAGCTCGAGGGTCGATATAGCGCTCACACTCAAATTGATTGGGGTCCACGAAGGCCTCAGGGATTCGATTGGAGACCCATGGAGAGGCACCGACCATCTGGCCTGCCTTAACGGCTAATCCTTGAATCTCTAGATCAACCTTCGCAACGCGCAGCAACAAAATGAGTGGCGGGTGGAGTCGCAGAGTCTCTTTCAAGGCAGCCTCTAGCCAAGGCATCTCGCGCAACACTCGGTAGGAGATCTCCTCACCGCCGGCATTGAGGCGATCTGTCTCATCTAAAACTCTGCCGAGTTGCTCCGGTCTACGAAGCAACTCAATGAGCATCCAAGATGCTGTTGTGGAGGTTGTGTGATGCCCCGCAAACATCATCGAGATGAAGATTCCCGTTACCTGGTCCGCAGTAAAACGTAATGAGCCGTCCTCCCCTCGAATCGACATAAGCACATCCAAAAGGTCGCGATCATCGCCCTCAGCAGGAATAGCCACTTCACGGTTAGTCATGATGCCTTGTACGAGTTCAACTAAGGCTGCGCGTGAAGAGTCACGAATCGCGAACGACTCGATATCTGCATATGGATCAACAAATGCAAGTGCATCAGTGCCGCGCTCTAGGTCGTGGTAGAGGTCTGCAAACCTGCGATCGAGTTCGTCACGAAACTTCTTTCCAATTAGGCAAGCCGATGAGGTGTAGATCGTTAGCTCGGCAAACCAATCAAGGAGGTCAATCTCGCCTGTGTCGCTCCACTTAGCGGTCATCGCCTCAACCTCTGCTGCGATAGTGGCTGCATGGCCCCGCATGAACTTGTCTCGCAGAGCCTGATTGTGAAGCATGTCGCGACGTCGTTCAGGGGAGGCGTCGAATACAACACCTTCACCAAAGATTGGCTTCATAAAGGGGTATGCCTCAGCCTGATCGAGCACCTCCTCTGGAGCGCGAAAGAAGAACTCGTTTGCCTCGGCTCCACTCAGAAGGACAACTTCGCGTTCGGCAAGGTTGAATATCCCTACGTCGCCGCACTCGTCCCGCACGCGCTCAAGGAGCCCGATCGGATCGGTACGAAGCTCCTCAAGATGACCACTTTTACCGTCTGAGCCTGAGACAGTCGGTGGAGTCTTTATCGGTGTACCTGTCATTCGCCTACCTCATGAAGTGGCGCCTCTGGATGAATCTCGAGTGTTGTGATGTGGGTGCCACGCGCCATCTCCACTACCGCCATCACTGCCTCGGCGACACCGGCGGGGCGCATGTAATTGTCGTGGCGCGAGAGGCCCCATTTTCTCCAGAGATCGAGTGCTGCGTTGGTTGCGTCTGCGTCCCAGTCCATACCCATTCCGGTGAGTGTTGGGCCAGGGCGAACAACCGTGGCGCGAATACCTGTCCCCTCCAACTCCATCTGTAGCGCTCTCGCGTAACCCTCGAGGCCCCACTTCGACGCAACATAGGCAACCATCGAGGGCCTTGGATTCACAACTACATCCGAGGTAACAAAAACAACGTCGCCACGTTGCCTCTCAACCATTGCAGGTAGAAGGGATCGAATAACTCGGTGAGTCCCTGCGACATTGACCGACATCGCAGCCTCAAACTCCTCAGGCTCAGTATCGAGTACCGAGCCAACTTGATTGCGTGCAGCGTTCGCAACGATGATCTCGATCTCACCTAATGCATCGCGTGCTGTGGAGCAGAAGGTCTCGATTGTTGCAGGATCAGCAAGGTCTAAAAATACTGCATGAGCCTCACCACCATTCTTACGAATCCGTGCAGCTGCCATCTCGAGATCGTCTATTCGGCGTGCGCCTAGAACAACAGGGTGGCCAGCGAGCGCCAAGGCTTCGGCGGTAGCAAGGCCAATCCCCGAGGATGCACCGGTTATTACAGCACCGCGACGTTGTGGGTGGAGAGGGAACTTCGCCATTTCAGCGCACCTTTACGGTTGTCGGGAGTGTTGCGAACCCACGTACGTTCGCAGAGTGGACACGCGCCATAAGTGCCTCATCAATCTCGTAGTCACTTACGTGCTTGACTAACTCATCGAGAGCAATTCGCGCTTCATGACGAGCAAGCAATGCGCCTAAACAGAAGTGCCTTCCGTTTCCAAAACTCATTAGGTCTCCGTTGGGGCGATCAAGGTCGTAGACATCTGCGCGGTCGAATACATCCTCGTCCCTGTTGGCGGAGCCGATGAGAAGAAATACTCGCGCACCTGCGTCAATGTGAGTGTCTCGGATCACAATAGGAATATGTGTTCTTCTGAGCACCATTTGAGTAGAGCCATCGAAGCGCAGTGTCTCTTCAACCCAGTCTGAGATGCGAGTTGGGTCGTTAAACGGCTTGGCTCGCTCCTCGGGGTTACACCACGCCCAGTACCACGCATTGCCAAGGAGCTTCGTTGTTGTTTCGTTCCCGGCAACGACGAGGAGAAACAAAAAACTAATTATCTCCTCGTTGGTCAAGCGGTCTCCATTGACCTCAGTCTCTATCAATTGAGTGGTGAGGTCATCGCCTGGGTGCAGCCGTCGATCAATGAGAAATGCTTCGTAATAAACGAAGAGTTCAATCGCTGCCTCAAAGCCTTGGGGAGTGACGTCAAATACGCCCTCTTCGCGATGCACGAGCAGATCAGCGAGCCGCCGTAGTTCGGCGCGATCCGCATATGGCACCCCAATCAACTCTGAGATGACATCCATCGGCACAAGACCCGCGAAATCATTTATGAAGTCAAAGGCTCCACCATCGAGTGCTGGCTCTAGGTGCTCCCGAGTAATAGCGCGCATGCGGGGTTCGAGTGCTGCAATTTTCTTAGGGGTGAACTCCTTGGTAACGATTGATCTGATGCGGGAGTGATTTGGGGGATCCATTGCGAGGAGAGACATCGTTCGATGCGCATTAGGGCCATAGGCAGATGGATCGAGCGCAACGCCGAAGGAGTTAGAGAAGACCTCAATATTGCGGAAAGCCGAGAGAATGTCGTTGTGGCGAGAGAGCGCCCAAAAATCAAACTCCTCGTTTCTAAATACGGGGGCCTCAGAGCGCATGCGCGCATAGGTCGGGTATGGGTCGTCATGTATTCGATAGTCATACGGGCTGAACTCGATTGGGCCGAGATCAAGAGCAGAGGCTCCTGTCATTTGAGATTCTCCCGACGCTCTGTCATAAGTAGCAATGCGCCCTCAACAAATGCCGGAACGTCACTGTGCTTCATATGCCCCATGCCTGCGCTGAGCAGTGCACCAAAGTAAGTAGTTACCAGTACATCTATTAATTGGTTATCGCGTTTGTCACCCGAAGCATCTGTCATGCGCCTGCGAATATCTAGGCCAATGCGATCCCGTAACGGCTTAACGTCCGGATTAGAACTGAGCAGCGCTTGGGTGCAGGCTGCAATTACTTCAGGGCTTCCATTTGTTATCTCGCCAAGGTCGTAGACAACGCGAGCGAGACGTGCGGCGAGTGGGGATACATATTTGGTGCCCTGGTCAATCTTGGTCTCAGGCACCGCTGCAATCCTGCGCCAGAGCAACTCGCCTAAGAGGTGGTCCTTCGATGAGAAGTATGTATATGCGGTAGCGGAGGCGAGCCCAGCGCGTCTTGCAACACCGCGCATGGAGAGAGCGTCGTAACCGGTCTGCTCTACCTCAATCTCTGCAGCGTTTAGTAGTTGCTCAGCCGCTTCAACTTGGCGATCGGTTAGGCGTCGGCGAGTGGTTTCGTAAGCGACGGACACTTAGTTACCAACCTGTTTTGCGGGAATGTGTGGCGTGCCATCTCGCATTGGCGGGTATCTAAACGACGCTGCGGTTGTTCCGCGCACGATCTTCGTGATATCCGCTTCTGGCACGGTCTCATTGGCATCATCAATTGTGATCTCCCAGCGACAGTGGGGAGACCGGTCGCTCGGCACACGCGGAGGTCTGTGGACGTGGGTGATGTGTGCCTTTGGATTCACTGCCTGAGCCGTGTAGTCGAAGGTTCCATCCTCAATGTGGTGACACATTCCGGTGACCATCTTCTCGCCCCAGGGCTCTGCATCCATTAGAGCGCCGCAGTAGGCAAGTTCAAAAAAACCATGACTCTCATCAATGAGTTCGTAGCGAACATCGAGGTAGTGATGCGGAAACCCAGGGTCGAGTTGCAGAACCTTAAAGATTGCGGAGACCCCGTCGCCCTCAATGTTCATGATCTCGCGAAGGCGCTCTCCATATACAGGGCTCGCCCCACGCCACTCCTCAATCGCAAGACGCTGTACCTCGGCAGCTCCGTGGCTAATTCCAATCGCAGCGCACATTGAGCGATCAAGTAGGTGAACAATCTGCGCGAACTCGCGAACAAGCCTCACGAGCGCTGGCTTCGAGAGATCTTCGTAACGGAAGTCTGGAGTGAACTCGCCCGAGTAGTCATCGCGCTCCGGTGGTATGGGAGCAGACCCGGGTCGAGGAGTGATAGAGACAGGGGATGCTCCGGGGGCTAATCCTTCAGAGGGCGATACAGAGGTGGGGTCAGGCATGGGATCAGAGTAGTGTCCAGACACCTGTCCACCAACCCAAACTTTTAGCTCCCTTGATGGAAGAGGTAAGTAGCCATGCAGCAAGAAGCCATCAAGAACCCGAGCATCGAGAGCATGAGTATCGGGGTAGTTGGGCTCGGAGACATTGGTGGCGGAGCCGCTAGATCAATCGCTGCGGCTGGGCATCAGTTAGTTGTCTGCGATCTGAGGGCAGATGTTCTCGAGGGGTTCGCGGAGATTGCGACCCTAGCTACGACACCGGCTGATCTCGCTCGCCGTTGCAGCACCACTCTGATCTCAGTTGTCAATGATGCGCAGGTGCGCGAGGTGGTGACCGGCGCCGATGGACTCCTAAGTGGCGCTGCCGCCGGGAGCATCATCATCGTTGCGAGCACCATCTCACCAGAGACAGTTATTGAGATAGCGGCAGAGGCTAAGAAGTTTGGAGTAGCGGTCATTGACTGCGGCGTAAGTGGTGGCCCAAGTGCAGCCGCCACCGGCGATCTCATCTGTATGGTCGGCGGCGACGAGGAAGTAATCGAGCGAGCGCGACCAGCACTCAATTCGTTTGGGTCGCTCGTGGTTCACATGGGTCCACTCGGTAGCGGGCTCATCGCGAAACTTGCTCGAAATGTTGTGCAGTACGGCTCTTGGCTAGCGGCATTTGAGGGGCAGCGCATTGCAGAGGCAGCGGGCATTGAACTCTCAAAACTTGCTGCTGTAATTCGCGCAAGCGATGCGAAAATCGGTGGAGCGTCAACGCTTATGTTTCGCCCCACAGTGGCACCGATGGGCCCGGATGACCACGAAGGATTAGTAAGCGCAATGCGTGCTGCTGCAGCGTTAGCGCAGAAGGACCTCGCTACGGCGATTGAAGCAGCAGGAGAACTCGGGATCGAAATACCTGGAGCCTTGGTAACACAGAAGTACTGCGACTCAATATTCGGTGTAGGGGAGGCCCTCTAGTGGCGTTTGTTGGCGAAGAGCGTGTCTTGATTGATGGCGTGCTGCGCACCGCATCATCGGGGAGAGTCTTTGAGACGATTAACCCTGCAACCGAGGAGGTTCTTGGTGTCGCAGCTGACTGCGATCTCGCAGACCTCGATAACGCGATCGGTGCTGCGCGGCGCTCATTCGACGAGACAACCTGGTCTACAGATGTGGCCTTACGTGTTAAATGCTTGAGGCAACTCCGCGATGCATTTCTTGCGCACTCAGATGAGATTCGTGCCATGACTATCGCTGAGACGGGTTCGCCGTTGATGCTCACATACTCCGCACAACTCGATGCACCTATAGAGGCACTCGGTTGGATTGCAGATTTAGCGGAGAGTTATGAGTGGGAGCATGATCTTGGTAGAGCGGAGCCTTTTGGTATGCCCGCACATCGCTGGACGCGCAGAGAGGCAACAGGGGTTATCGCTGCGATTACACCTTGGAATGTTCCCCATCAAATCAATCTTGCAAAGGTTGGCCCCGCGTTAGCAGCAGGTAACACCGTTGTTCTCAAGCCCGCGCCCGATACCCCTTGGTGCGCAACAATTCTCGGGCGCTTAATCGCCGAGGAGACAGATATCCCGGCTGGAGTGTTCAACGTCGTCACCTCAACGGATCACGGAATCGGTGCAGCCCTTACCTCCGACCCACGAGTAGATCAGATCTCGTTTACAGGCTCGACGGCAACAGGCCGATCAGTAATGCGAAGTGCATCTGAGACTTTAAAGAAAGTGTTTCTTGAGCTCGGCGGGAAGTCTGCGTTTGTTGTTCTTGACGACGCCGACTTAAAGGGAGCAACCGGGATAGCAGCCTTTACGGTCTGCACTCACGCTGGCCAAGGCTGCGCGATTACAACCCGCCTTGTTGTGCCGCGTGCGCAATTAGACGAAGCCGTCTCGCTTACTGCAGCAACGCTCGCGAAACTTCCGGCGGGAGACCCCACGGATGGAGGAACAGTCTGCGGGCCGTTAGTAAGTGCACGACAGCGCGAGCGTGTAGAGGGTTACATCCGCATAGCGGTTGAGGAGGGCGGAACGATCGTCACCGGCGGCGGGCGCCCATCGAACATGGATCGCGGCTTCTTCGTTGAGCCAACATTGATTACAGGTGTAAGCAATGATGCCCGCGTCGCTCAAGAGGAGATCTTCGGCCCCGTGCTTGTCGTGATACCGCACGATGGTGACGAGGATGCGGTGCGTATCGCAAACGACTCGGTCTACGGACTCTCAGGCTCGGTCTGGTCTGGGGATCGCGATCGAGCAGTTGGCGTCGCGAATGCAATGCGAACAGGTACGGTCGGAGTAAACGGAGGCATTTGGTTTAGCCCCGATGTTCCGTTTGGTGGATACAAGCAGTCAGGCGTCGGGCGCGAAATGGGCGTTGCAGGGTTTGAAGAATATTTGGAGACCAAGTCGATAGCGGAGCCAGCATGAGCGAAACACCAAGAGAAGACGAAGCACCAATGGCGGGCACTGCACGTGAACGCGGCATGGCCAAGATGGAGGAGGTCTACGGATTCTCCTACGACCCCGCGACTATCCCGGGTGGTTATGTCGATGTAACTGTCGATCACCTATTCGGAGATATCTGGACGCGACCTGGTTTAGATGTTCGCGATAGAAGAATGCTGACGATCGGCGCGTTAGCCGCTCTCGGCATGCCAAAGCTTCTTGAGATTCAGTTCGGCGCGGCATTGGAGCGCGAAGAACTCACCGAGCATCAGGTGCGCGAGCTTGTTGTTCACCTCGCTCACTACGTTGGCTGGCCACTCTCAACAGGTGCGAATGCCGCCGCAGAGAAAGTAATTGCAGCGCGTACGAATGCT
Organism: Actinobacteria bacterium IMCC26256; assembly: GCA_001023575.1. Taxonomy (GTDB): domain Bacteria; phylum Actinomycetota; class Acidimicrobiia; order IMCC26256; family IMCC26256; genus IMCC26256. Next base: position 26,359 of record CP011489.1, read on the forward strand.
GCGGCAAACAAGGCGGACCCTAAGTGAGTGACGCCGTAAACAAGGCCGCAGTTACATTCGATTTTTCTAACACTGTCTCGATCGTGACTGGCTCCGGTGGCGGTATCGGGCAGGCCTATGTCGAGGCAATAGCGAAGGCTGGCGGATCAGTAATAGTTGCAGATATTGATACCGAGCGCGCCGAGGGAGTTGCAGAGGGGATCCGATCTAATGGCGGAGACGCACTTGCGCTACCCGTTGATGTTGCAAGCCCGGAATCTGCTGCTGAGATGGCCGCAGCAACGATCGAGCATTTTGGCGGCATTGATTACCTCGTGAATAACGCGGCGATTTTCGGTGGAATGAAACTCGACGCGCTCCTCACTGTTGATTGGGAGTACCTCGAGCGTTTCCTCGCCGTCAATACACTCGGTGCGCTCAACTGCACACGCGCAGTATTCCGATCAATGCGCAAACGCGGTGGTGGAGCGATTGTGAATCAATCCTCAACAGCGGCATATTTATATGCAGGTTTCTATGGGCTAGCCAAGGCAGGGGTTAATTCGCTGACTCAGCAACTCGCCCATGAGCTCGGGGGCCAGAAGATCAGGGTCAACGCAATCGCACCTGGACCCACCGATACTCAGGCCTCTCGAACGGTGGTCCCAGAGGAGTTCATGACCCCAATTATCAATGGCCTAGCCCTAAAGCGCATGGGGACACCCGATGATTTGGTGGGGCTCTGCCTCTTCCTGCTCTCTGATCAGGCCTCGTGGATTACAGGCCATGTATTCAACGCCGACGGCGGCCAGGTATTTCGCGCCTAACCCGGCTCTATTCTCAGGCCCGTCGCGGCGTATGCTCTGCGTCTCGGGGACGTAGCTCAGTTGGCTAGAGCACTTGCTTTGCAAGCAAGAAGTCGTGGGTTCGAGTCCCATCGTCTCCACCAATATCATCGGCAATATCATTGGCGAGGTCCTCGCTGAGCTCAACTGAACCACCTCACCTCAGCATGAGGAAGCGAGCCAGCGGACCTTCAGTCGGCTTGGCGGCCGGCATGGTTGCGCAGGACCTTCCACAACGCTGAGGCCTTGGCACCGATCGACGGTTGGTCGGTATGGGATCGCGCTTCGGTCATCACACGCGGGCCTGTGACCACTAGGCCGTGACCGGGCAGGAGATGCTCCACGTCGAGGGAGCGGAGTCGGGCCTCGCTGGTTGCCGACAACTCGGCGTCGACGAACTCGGGGTTGAACCACGCCCGTCCGTCGGCCGAGAGGACCGCATCGCCCGAAAGGAGCGTGCGGGTGGGTGCATGGAAGAGGCAGGTTGAGTCATCGCTGTGGCCGGGAGTGTTGAGCACCTGCCAGTCGGGGAGCCCGGGGAGGTGGTCGCCGTCGGAGAGCCACGAGTCCGGTTCGAACGGGAGCCGAACCTCTTTGCCGTTCCAGCCGATTGACGTCGCCGTGCCGGAGATCTCCTTGGAGGCCAACAGGTCACGGGGCTGGCTCGCCATCACCGGGAGGATCTGCGAGACCGCCCTGATGCCCGGCGGCCGGAGGGCCCGTGTCCCTGCGCGCATCTCCGCGATCGCGATTGGGAGGTGCACGGCGGTTCCATGCTGGTCGCGCAGCGGTGGGAGGCCGCCGACGTGGTCCGCGTGTCCGTGGGTCGCCACTGCAGCCCCGAGCTCGGACAAGTCCGACCCCCGCTCCGACAACACGCCCGCCACTAACGCGATCTGCGATGGCATGCCTAGGTCGACCACAAAAGGTTGCCCGCCGCCGCCGTCGTGGATGACGTAGCAGTTGTAGAGCCACTTCGAGATCACGGTGACGCCGATCTCGCGCAACTCCGTGATTACCGGTGCCTGAACAGATCGTTTGGCACCCATGCCCCGACTCTATAGCTCCGAGGGGGAGGGGGCGCCGGTCTCAGGAAATTAACGCACTGACTCATTATCGAATCCATTATCGAAAATACCTGAGCCTGAGAAACGCTAGACGAACTCGATGGCTACACCGCAGTGGTCGCTCATCACCTGGCCACGATTGTTTTCACGCTGCCAAACGTCTGGGGAACTCGCCATGGATGCGAATGACTCCGAGATGGCGATGTGGTCGATCAGTCCGAATTCTCCCGACTGCACAGGGCCCGTGTTCTCAAAGTCCGTGAGCGTGACGAGGCCACACTCGGTCAGCGTCCTGCGAACAGACTCCTTGCTTTCTTCTGCACCGTAGTAGTGCGGGCCGCCGAGGTTCACGTTGAAGTCACCCGCGATGCAGAGCGACAGATCGCGCCGTGAGTTGAGCATCTTGGTCCAATCCTCTGATTGGCGAGCGATTTCTTGAACCACGCTGCGGCCATGGTCCTGGTACCAAGGGAGTACCGTCCCAAAAACAAGGAGGTTCCCGAGTGGCGTCTCGAGTATGCCGGCTGTCGAGCGGACAGGGTCGTAGTCGGGGCGCAGGGTCTCGATGATGGGCAGCCTGCTCCAGATGGTTGTCCATCGGCTGCCTTCCTTTATATCGCGAGCCTCTCGGGGTCGGTCGTCTGAGGTGATCGGCTTCCAGGTTCCAGACGTCGGAGGGCGAAGGTCGTCATGGGTTTCGGTAAGCACCCAGATGTCGGCGTCGACGCGCTCCATCTCCTCGAGGATCCGAACATTCTTGGACCGGCTGATTCCGTAGGCGACATTCCACGTTGCGATCTTCACAGGCTGCATCGTTGCAGACTGCTGCGACGTCCCCAGGAAGCGCAATTGACACATCCCAAGATTTCGCTTCGTGCCAAGAGCCTCCGAGGGGTTTGGAAGCCATGCTCTATGAATAGGGACGAGTTTTTCGGGGACTAAATCATTTCATTAGGAGTTCGAGCTTCGCCCCAGTTCCGAGCGTTGATGACTTTGAAACTCTCACGACTCACGCTCCACACATCGGAGCACCCAAGTCGGTATTGAGTGTCCTCAGTATTGAATGTCTAGGGCGTAACGAAGTGCTTGGTCTAACGAGGCTCGTTGAGCGAGGCCAAGTTCTCCAACGGCCCGATCATCGAAGGCCGACTTCGGGATTGTCACGAGGTTGTCGCATGCGATAACACAGGTTTCGGGCAGACCTTCTTCCGGTCCAACTTCAACCTCCGATCGAATTCCCCTAATCGTGCGAGTGATCGGTGCGCAGGTCACTGCAGTCAGCACTTCAATGGCGGCATCTCGTGTCAGAACGCAGACGGGTCGTCGCCCTGCAGGGTCACCAAGGTCCGCCCAAACAACATCGCCGCGCTTCACCAAGTTGGCGTTGTCTCGGCAGCCAGCCTTCGCGCAGACTCAACGATGGCAGGGTCCAGAGGAGTCCTCCGATACGAGGCTTGCAGTTCGTCATCTGCCAGCCGGAGGTCGTCGGCCCTGATGACAGCAAGTGCTCCCTGGCGCAACAACTCAGAGCGATTTGTGCCGTGCTCAAGGGCGATTCGGTCGAGTTGGGCAACAAGCTCGTCATCGAGCTGGACAAGTACCTGGCGTCTGGACATAACCATATGGTATCTCATATGGTCTCTCTCTGAGTTCGTTGTGGTTTCGTCTCAGGGGTCGAGTCCCATTGTCTCTGTCATGAGACTGGAACGTCACCATCCCCCGCAATGATGCGACGAGAGCGAGTCGCTCCGAGTTGGATCTCGACGCGATCGGGGCGTTGCTCGGCTGCGCGTCGTTGCGGCGCAAGGCGGTGGTTGGTAGCGATCGCTTCTTTGCCATCAAGGAAAAAATTCCAGTAGGCGTTAGTTAGTGGACACGCTCGTGGGCCGATGCGCTCATTGGGCAGGAACTCACAGTCTCGACAGAAGTTGGTCATCTTCTTTATGTAATTTCCGCCGGCTACGTAGGGCTTCGTACTCGTCAAACCACCATCCGCGAAGGTCCCCATGCCCAAGACGTTTGCCTCCATGACCCACTCGGCGCCGTCGACGAAATTCTCAGCCATCCAGTCATTGAGTGCGAGAGGCTCGATGCCTGCCAACGTGGCAGCGTTCGCGAGAACCATGAGTCGCTCAATGTGGTGCGTCCACCCGTAATCACGGAGATGGCCAAGAGTGTGATTCATGCATGACATTTCGTGCGCGCCAAAACTTCGCCACGTTAAGGGGAGTGGGTTTGTCGCCCCGAGGCTATTGAGGCTGCGATACTCGTCGGTGCGGAGTTGGTGCCAGCCCCATACCCACTCTCGCCAACCAATTATCTGGCGAACGAAACCCTCTACGCTCGCAAGTGGTGCCAATCCATTCTGAAAAGCAGTGATCGCGGCTGCCAGTACTTCGCGGGGGTGTAGCAATCCCAGATTGAGTGCAACGCTGAGTCTGGTGTGCGCAAGATGCCAATTCTCTCCACTCGCAGCGTCCTCGTATGGGCCGAAGTGGGGAATGATGCGGGTCATGGCATCGGCGAGTTGGTCTAGAGCGTCGGAGCGGGTGCGCGGCCAGAATTCGAGAGCATCGCCTCCAGGGTGCGTTTCGCCTAACTGCAGAACGATCTCTTCCTCGGCTGGATTGAGTGGGCGCGACCACGGAGTCGGCCATTCACCTCCGTTTTTAGGCAAGGGGAGTCGGTTCTCTTCGTCGTAGTTCCAGCGATCGCCGACCGGCTCGCCATCAACCATCAGCACGTCAAGGCGCTGCCTTTGATTCCGATAGAACTTCTCCATGGTGGGAACGCGCGGCCCTGAGACCATACGTCGAAACTCTTCGATGCTGGTTAGGTAGAAGGGGTCGTCGAGCATCTCTACATTGAGTCGCTGAAAGAGTGCAGTTGCTCGACGCCCTCGAGGGTGGTTCATCCGGATGACCGATGGCGCGTGAGCAGCTCGGTGCACGGCGAGGCCTTCTGTGAAATTACGAGCCATGCGGTAATCAACCTCGAACCCCAATGACCGCACGTCCTCTGCGAAGGCTCGCATCGCTGCGAGATAGAGAGCGGTTCGCGTCCGATGTCGCGGGGCGGTCAGCAAAACATCGGATTCAATCATCACAATGACGGTGCTGGTTGAGAGAGTCGCCCAGGGAGCTACCTCTGTCGAGAGTTGATCACCGAGAACAAAGAAGGATTCAGTCATGAGAAGTCGTCGGGGGACTATCGAAGAGCGATCGTCGCGGCCAGGGCCGCACCAATCCACGCCACAGTGCGCAAGGAATGCACCACTCGAAGCCTCTTCAAAATCGCGGTGCTGCGGGCAACACCTAGTTGACGGTGGAGATCGACCGCCATGCCGGCTGTCATGGCTACGGCGGCAAGAGCGAGGACGGCAGTAAACCACCAAGCCACTACCTCGACGCCACTGGTAAACCACCAGATAATTCCGGCTGCTTGAGAAACCCACGCTGGGCCAACTGCCCACGAAATCCGATTGCTGTGTTGATCGTGGAACGCGGCCCACTCTTCATCGCCCACCAGGGCAAATGAGGGGTACGTCGTCGTTCCGACCGTCAGACCAAGCCCCACGAGATACCAACTCGCCGATGATGTAAGAATAATTGCCAACCGCACGTCTTCAAGTTACTGCCCTGCGGGCCAATTACTCACAAAGTTTAATTTCGCTGCATCAATTGTTCTATGCAGTAAACGCCTCTGCCGGTAGATCCTTTTCACCCGTGGCGATTGCTTCGAGTACTCGCTCAATTACTGCTTGCGGCGCCAGGCCTTCAGGCATTCTCGGAGCCGTGCCCTCAAGGGCGCGAGTTATGAGCCCCGTCTCAATGTGCGGCGCACGAATGTCAAGCACCCTGATCTTCTCTCGACGTAGTTCACGCGCGGCGACACCCATTGCCATTTTGGCTGCAGCCTTCGACGCGCAGTAAGCCCCCATCCCGAGAATCGCCATATCGGCGGCGACACCAGTAAAAGAGGCAAGAAACCCTTCAGGATTGAGACTTGTGGTAGCGAGCGAGATGACATTGATCACCCCGAGAGCGTTAACAGCCATCAGTTCCCGCGCAACCTCATCGCTCAGTTCGCTAAAGCCCCCGAAGGCGACAACGCCAGTGCAATTGATAATTCCATCAACGGATTGCCCGTTTGAAATCGCAGCAAAGGCCGCGGCGACTTCACCGCGCTCCTTGATGTCAGCCACCGCGTAGGGGAGGTCGCGCAGACCGGTAGCAACTGAATCGGGGCTTCGAACAATGAGCCTCACGTCTGCACCGCGCTCGCGTAGCTCTAGGGCAATAAGTTGGCCGAGGATGCCTGTAGCGCCGATTACAACAACGGTCTTATTCGCAAAATAATTCATCAGTTTCTCTCACAGAGTTGCAGTCATAAACCTCGGTATCTCTTAAGACTACCTACGCCGTTTCGCCCAGATGCTGCGGGCCGAGACATTTCGTACTCAGCGAACAAAGGTATTTGGAGGAGTGCCAGCGCCGTCGCCGATGCGCTTGAGTATGGCTACTAACCCACCACCATCTGGTCGTGTCCAGATCATCTGCCCGTTCTCGTCGAGCCTGCGCGTTACCTCAATGCCGGGCATGCCTACTGGGCGAAGAATAAAGACTCCATCTTCATAAGACGCGATGACATGTATCGGGGTTGTGTAGTCAAAGACAGAGACATCATGTACCCCGTTCTCCTCGGTCCCATCGGCGCGGGCATCAGCAATAGTGCCGCCACCCATATCAATAATGCGATTACCGCACTGCTCGATGCGTTCTACATAGCTGAGAATCGGATCGCCTGCATCTACCTCGACCCCAGCGCGCTTCGCACTGACTGCTTGCCAGAGACCGCGTAGGTCTGGTGCACCCTCAGCGAGTGGCTCGGTGCAGCGATCAAGAACCATTGGAGGGAATGTGTCACCGAACCCACCAGGAGGCGTATTCGCAATCGGGATATCGCTCGCTAGCACCACTGTTGCCTCCGCATTTTCATTTTGATTAACTCTGTAAACGTAGCGGCACTAGCCGGCGCATTGCTGCCTACCGACAGGTATACCTCGAACTGTGGTCTACTACGTCTTCGAGTTCAAATGACTGAGATCCTTAGGAGGATTCATGGCGTATCTATTAGTGCATTTTTGGCCAGAAGCGACTGAGGAGAATTACAGGGCTGAGATCGCAGCTGTACATCCAAAAGAGGGTCTTCCGATTGGGCAGCAGTATCACGTGGCTGGACCGAGCGAGGGCGGGTTCTTAATCGCTGCAGTCTGGGACTCCAAGGAGCACATGGAGACTTTTGTGCAGGAGATACTTCTCCCCGCACAGCCAGTTGTTGGAGGGTTCCCGAATCCTGTAGTCGAGCGAACTGCAGAGGTCTTTAACCAGCAGAGCGCGTAACGCGAAGCGCTTAGTTATTTTCGAGATACATGTAACGCAAGAACCCCGGTAACAACTTCCCTCTCGGGTTGCTGTTACCGGGGTTCCTTTTATTGCGTTACTGCAATGCCTTACAGGTATTGCTTAACCAAGTACTGGAACCGTGCCTACTGCACAGATCGCATAGGAAGTTGCGTCGAGTGCACCACCAGTTCCGTTGGTGACCCGTACTTCCCATCCGTCACCTGCGACGTTTGGCTTAGACCAGTTAACTGTGAGGTTTGTTGCCTCAAAGCCTCCACCGGTCACTACCTCTCCAACCGAGCATGTTGCGGTTACTGTGACTGCAGTAAGCGTTGGGATGCTCTGGAAGGCGCCCACGGTAGTAACAACATTTACTCCGCTAGCACCAGTTGCTCCGGTTGCTCCAGTTGCACCTGTAACACCGGTTACGCCTTGTGGTCCGGTGGGTCCGGCTGCGCCAGTCTCACCCGTTACGCCAGTTGCACCATCGGCACCTGTGACGCCGGTTGCGCCTTGTGGTCCGGTGGGTCCGGCTGCGCCAGTCTCACCCGTTACGCCAGTTGCACCATCGGCACCTGTGACGCCGGTTGCGCCTTGTGGTCCGGTGGGTCCGGCTGCGCCAGTGTCACCTGTTACTCCGGTTGCACCGTCGGCACCTGTTGCTCCGGTCGAGCCATTGCTACCAGTTGCACCATTGGCGCCTGTTACACCCTGTGGTCCGGTGGGTCCGGCTGCGCCAGTCTCACCTGTTGCTCCAGTTGTACCGCCGGCACCTGTTGCTCCGGTCGAGCCATTGCTACCAGTTGCACCATTGGCGCCGGTTACACCCTGTGGTCCGGTGGGTCCGGCTGCGCCAGTCTCACCCGTGATCCCGGTTGCACCTTCGACACCTGTTGCTCCGGTCACGCCTGTCGAACCAGTAGCGCCAGTTACGCCTGTCGTACCGACTCCGGTTGCACCCGTCGAACCAGTGCTACCAGTTGCGCCTGTCGTACCGACTCCGGTCGCACCGGTTGCACCTGTCGAACCAGTGCTACCGGTTGAGCCAGTTGCGCCAGTCGTACCGACTCCGGTTGCACCCGTCGAACCGGTCACGCCAGTTGCGCCTGTTGTGCCGACTCCGGTTGCGCCGTTCGCGCCAGTGCTACCGGTTGAGCCAGTTGCGCCGTTCGCGCCAGTGCTACCTGTAGAACCGCTACCGCCACTACCGAGGTAGTAATAACCAGCGAGGTCTCCAAGAATCTCTGTCGATGACTGGTTGTTATAAATAGTTACTGAGCCATCCGTGCCGAGCTTGACGCTGACAAGGTTTGGAACAGGACCGCTACCAACCTTGTTTAGGTTCGAGGCAGTTGGGCGATCTGTACCAGTTGGGTAGACAGTTATGAATCCAGGGCCACGAGCATCTACATATGTGAAGTTAATTACTGCGCCTACTGCATCCGATGGCACGGTCTCCGTACCGTCGGTTGCACCTGCAACCGTAAGGTCGAACCCGACGTTGCCTGGTACAGGACCACTGGTGCCGCCTAAGCCTGTGCGTGTATCAAGAATGCGCACCGGCTCCATAGGGACGAAGACTGCTCCCGACGGAAGAGCGGTTGCGCTTGCAGGTTGATTCGATGGTGCTCCGACTGCTGCAACTGCACCTGTAGCAAAAAGAAGTGCTGCTGCAAGTGCGGTGAGAATGCGGGGGGATGCTCTCATTGTGTTTCCTCTCGATGGCTCCAGCCCTCATCAGAATTGATGATGCTGCAGTCACCGTAAACACATCCATGAATGTGCGCAAGGGACCTTTGACCGCGCGAGGCGCTAAATGAACATCTTGAGGTTATGGATGCCCCGTATGACCGAATTGGACCCGAAAATGCCTATAAAAATAGGCAGTTTTTGCTCCCTCAGAGTGAACCTTGTGGCGGCTCAACCAAAATGCACGCACAGAAGCGAATGTTTTGAAGTTAGAACCACAAAAGAACTACAACGCGAGTCGATTCGCGTGCAAGGCCAACAATTAGTTTCCTGCATTCACGAGTTCACCCTCAGAATTAGCGAATGCATCGCGCCACGCTGAGCGATAAAGCTGTTTAATCACTAGCAGTATCAATAGGTATAAAAGCCGCGCCCGGATTTTTTTCCTAGATTTCCTGCAGCAACCATCTGGCGAAGCAACGGCGGCGCCCTAAACGCATCGCCGTATGCCTCGCGCATGTCATCGAGAATTGCGAGCAAGGTGTCGAGACCGATCCGATCCGCTAGCGCAAGTGGCCCCATTGGGTGGTTGTAACCAAGGCGCATTCCGGTATCAATGTGCTCGGCGCTTGCAACACCCTCTTGGAGCACGCGCACCGCTTCGGCCATTAGAAGTGTGCCGAGACGAGTAGTTACAAAACCAGGAAGGTCTGCAACCTCAACAGTCTCTTTCCCGAGTGCTTGGCAGAATGCAAGGGCCTTTTGAAGAATCTCTGGGCTCGTATCCGCACCTCGCACAACCTCAACAAGGCGCATTGCGGGTACTGGATTGAAGAAATGCGTACCGACTGTCTGTGCTGGTCGTCCGCTTGCAGCACCAAGGACTCCGATCGGAAGTCCGGATGTATTCGATGCAAGTACCGCGTGGTCATTAACTGCCACGCCGATGCGTTCGAAGACGGCTTGTTTAATAGAGAGGTCTTCGGGTACCGCCTCAACAACTACATCCGCATCGCGTACTGCATTCGCAAGATCGGTCGTTACGAGAAGTGTTCCGATCCCATCTAAATCGGCACCGCGTGAGCGCGCTCGCGCTTCATAATGCTCGACACGCTCACGTGCTGGTGCGCAGTGAGCCTCGAGAGTCTCAACAATTGTTACAGGGAACCCGGCAACAAGTGCCTCGAATGCAATCCCCGCACCCATGATCCCGCCGCCAATAATTACCGTGTTGGTGGAGGTAGCGGTCATGTTGTGGGCTCAGCTGCGGGGCGACGACGCAGAAAGAATGTCCCGGTAGCGGTAGATACAGGATCGCCCTCTGCGTTAGAGATAGTGGTAGTTAGGTATGCGATCTGCTTGGTGACGCGCACAACCTCTCCGCGAACACTCAATATGTCTCCGCTCGCAGCACCTCGAAGAGTGGAGTAACTAATGGAGATCGTTGCCCCATGCTCGCCCTTCTCAAGAGCGCTATTGGTAGCAAAGTTCATGGCCGCGTCGTGGACAACCCCATAGACACCGCCATGCACTCCGCCCATTGGATTGCAGGCAAGTGGAGTTGGGTTCCAGGTTGCTTCAACCCAGCCCTCGCCGTAACTATCGAAGTTGAGGCCGATCTGAGAGAGAAGGGCCATACCGCCATCACCTAGGGACTTATCCATACTGCGCATAGTTGGTGAGGTTATCGGCCAAGGGCTCCGAACTCCCCGAATCAGGGCGGGCAAGAGTTCGGGTATCAGCGCGGGCCATAGCGCATAGGCGCGAGACCCCGTCGGCCGGTTACGATTCGCGGCCTAAAGCAGAACACTTAAGAAGTCCTGTAATAGGTAACAAAGACCACTCACAACAGAAGAGCCTTAGGAGCCAAGAAGATGCAGACCGCCGTCATCGTTGATGCAGTACGTACCCCGCTAGGTCGCCGCAATGGGAGCCTCAAGGGAAACCACCCGGTCGATCTTGCAGCCCACACCCTTCGCGCACTTGTTGAGCGCACGGGTATCGATCCTGCCCTCATCGAGGATGTCATCATGGGCTGTGTCATGCAGGTCGGCGACCAGGGCCTCAATGTTGGTCGTAACGCCGCACTTGCCGCTGGGTTCCCAGAGAGCGTTGTTGGAACAACGATTGATCGTCAGTGTGGTTCATCTCAGCAGGCTGCTCACTTCGCGGCTCAAGGTGTAATGGCCGGCGCTTACGACGTTGTTATTGCTGCTGGAGTTGAGAACATGAGCCGAGTGCCTATGGGCGCATCGGTGATCAAGGACTCCTTCCCATTCGGACCTGAGATGTATGGCCGTTACCCAAACCTCGTTGGTCAGGGAATCTCTGCAGAGCTCATCTCTGAGAAGTGGGGAATCTCACGTGACGACAACGACGCGTTCGCAGCCCAGTCGCACCAGCGCGCTGCACTTGCTCGCGCAGAGGGTCGTTTCGAGCGAGAGATTGTTCCTGTTCAAGTCACCACTGATGAAGGCACTTCTTGGTTCTCTCAGGACGAGGGAATTCGCCCAGATTCAACAACTGAGACCCTCTCGAGGCTCAAGCCTGCATTCAAGGAAGATGGCGTAATTACCGCAGGAAACTCCTCTCAAATCACTGATGGAGCGGCCGCGGTATTGATCATGAGCGAGGAGAAGGCCAAGGCTCTTGGGCTTACACCTCGTGCACGTTTCCACGCTTTCGCACTTGCTGGTGTTGACCCGGTGATGATGCTCACCGGACCAATCCCCGCAACCACAAAAGTCTTTGAGCGCTCTGGCATGACCATCGACCAGATGGACCTCGTCGAGATCAACGAAGCATTCGCACCAGTTGTTCTTGCGTGGCAGAAAGAGCACAACGCAGATATGTCGAAGGTAAACGTCAACGGCGGCGCTATCGCCCTTGGCCACCCACTCGGCTGCTCAGGTGCACGCCTCATGACCACACTCCTCAACGAGCTTGAGCGCACTGGTGGTCGTTATGGCCTCCAGACAATGTGTGAGGGTGGCGGCATGGCCAACGCAACAATCATTGAGCGTCTTGGCTAAGCCAAAAGCTGAATCGGGTAAGTGGCGGTGTTGCTAACTCTCGGGGCAATTTGGTTGCCGCTCCGAGTCTTGATCGCGTTGGTTGTATTTTTCGCGTTCTATTTATTCGCAGCCAAGATTGTGCGCGCTTTTCTGAAACCGATCCCCGATGACCCCGACCCGGAGAAAGTTCGCGTTGTCTCTGAGAGATTTCGTTGCTCAATCTGTGGGGCGGAGGTCACGATGACAGCCGCACCGGAGGGCTTCGATCCTGAGGCCCCGAGGCACTGCCGTGAGGACATGCTGCTCGTGGTTGAGGCCGAGTAAGGCACCACTACTGAGCATCAAGTGCGGCTTGGGAGGCGGTGCAAGACTCCATGAGCAATTTTTGCGCCCTGTTGATAGCCATAATCACATCCATGTGTTTTCCCACAGTTGGGGGACAAACCTGTGGATAACTTCTGTGGATCTCAAGAAAACCCGCAAGTTAAGGGGATTCGGGCTATCGGTACTGGGTCGCCACCATGAAGCCGGCTGAGATCTGAACCAGTCCTATTAATAGGTAACGATTCTGAGCCTCGCCTGGGAGCAGGCCTAGGTAGTTGGCGACGATGACAACAATTCCGCTTCCGAGAAGGGCAAACATCAAGACCGGTACCCACATCGGGCTGACCTTCTTGGTCTTAGGGGTAGGCGGGGTATATCTCGAGGGCTTGGCCTTCTTTGCGCTGGCCTTCGGTGTTGCCTTGGAGCCTGATTTTGCAGGGCTCTTCCGAGGGTTATTTGAGGGCGCATTCTTGGATCGGGTCTTGGGGTTCGGCACGGGCGATACGTTACCCGCGGATGTGGGGGTCATGGGCCGGGTACGGTTCAGGGCATGACAGCGCGTGTTCTAGTAATCGATAACTACGACTCATTCGTCTACAACCTCGTTCAGTATCTAGGCGAGCTTGGGGCCGAGCCGGTGGTGCACCGCAAAGATGCGCTGAGCCTTGATGAGATGGTGGCCCTTGAGCCCGATGCCGTGCTCATCTCGCCCGGGCCTGGTCACCCTCAAGATGCCGGTCTCTCAAATGATGCCATCTTGAAGTTTGGCAACGCGGGTGTTCCGGTTCTCGGTGTCTGTCTTGGGCATCAATGCATCGGTCGTCTCTTCGGCGGCGAGGTTGTGCGCGCTGATCAAGTGATGCATGGCAAGACCTCTGAGATTCTTCACAACGGTTCTGGTGTATTCGCAGGGCTCGCAACTCCACTCACCGCGACGCGTTATCACTCTCTTATCGTTGCGCGTGACTCTGTACCGGAGTGCCTCGAGATCACTGCAGAGATTGAAGACGGAACCGTGATGGGGCTACGGCACCGCGATCTTCCAATCGAGGGAGTGCAGTTTCACCCTGAGTCGATACTTACTGAGGGCGGCCACCAACTACTACAGAACTTCCTAAACCAAATAGCGTAAAAACGCGAGAGCGGTTTAAGGAACTGTTGTAGTTGTTGTAGAGCTAGTTGTTGTAATCCCGCCTGCGCCGATCGTGAGCGTTACGGTCGCACCTGTTGTTGTTGCGGTTCCACTCGTCGGAGTCTGACTAATTACTTTTCCAAGACTCGCCGCGTCTGATGCGATGGTGGTTGTGGTGACGTTGAAACCTGCAGCTTGAAGAGTTGATGTAGCGGCGGCTTGTGTCTGACCAACAACATTGGGCACCTTGGGCTCAGGCCCAGAAGACATCAGCACCTTCACAACGCTGCCCTTATCAACCTCGGTACCGCCTGGTGGATCAGTTGCAATCACTCGATCCTTAGCGACGGTATCTGAGGGCTGCAGTACAGCCTGAGCGGTTAGCCCGGCTTCTTTAAGAAGTGTGATTGCATCAGAGAGCGTTAGACCCTGCGCAATCTGTGGAACAGCAACCTTGGGCTTGCCGAGCGAGACAAACAATGTGATGGGTTGAGTTATAACGACTGAGCGCCCTGCGGCGGGGGTGGTGCGAATCGCAAGACCCAACGCGATGGTCTCGCTCGCCTCTTCCTTGACCTCGACACTCTTAAACCCTGCAAGATTTAGATCAGCGCGCGCAGTCTCAAGATCCTTGCCCTCCACAGGCGGAACCTTCTCTTTGCCTAGTCCTCCGCTGACACGCAGGTTTACGCTCTCGCCCTTAGCAAGCAGAGTGCCGCCCTCGGGATCCTGTGCGAATACCTGGCCCTTGGGGAGAGTGCTCGACGACTGCTCCGAGGTGACCTTAAAGCCGAGGCTCTCGAGCTTTGATTTAGCCGCATTCTCAAGCAAGTTGGTCACATCCGGGACGTCGATGCGACCCCCTGAACTCTGTGATCCAACGCGCGAGATTAGTAATCCACCAAGAACAAGAATCAATACCGCAATGATCGCGGAGATAGAGATGATGGTTCCGCGGTTACGGCCGCGCGGAGCCTGTCGTGGGCGCGCTACCGCAGCGCCTGCCCCTGCCGCCCCAACGCCAACCGCAGCTACAGCAGGGGTGAGAGTCGTGGGGACATTTACTCCTGTGGCGGTAAGCACTCCGCCGATTACCTCATCGCCGCGCCTAAACCTAAGTAGGTCGGCGCGCATGTCATCTGCTGTTGCATATCGATCGTCTGGATTCTTCTCAAGCGCAGTGAGAATGATCTTCTCTAGCCCAGCAGCAATTGCAGGGTTGCGCGTTGAGGGTGGCGGCACTACATCTTGAACCTGCTGGTACGCGATCGCAACGGGATTATCACCAGAGAAGGGTGGAGTGCCTGTCGACATCTCGTAGAGGACTATGCCAAGTGAGTACACATCGGATCGTGCGTCAACAGCGAGCCCTTGTGCCTGCTCTGGTGAGAAGTAAGTGGCGGTCCCCATTACAGATCCTGCGCGAGTCAGCTCTGTGCCTGCGCTACTCGCGTGAGCAATACCAAAATCTGTGACCTTTACCTTGCCAGAGGTTGAGATCAAAATGTTCGCGGGCTTGATGTCGCGATGCACGACGCCAGCAGCATGAGCCGATGAGAGAGCGGCTGCGATCTCACCACCAATCCCAGCTACCTGAATATCATCAAGGTGGCCGCGGGTGTCGATCAGGTTGCGCACCGAGCGGCCATCGATGTACTCCATCACGATGAATGAAGTATCGCCATCTTGTCCCCAGTCGAAGACCGAGACGATGTTGGCGTGGCTCAGATTTCCGGCGTCTTGTGCCTCGCGACGGAAGCGCTCAACAAAACTTGGATCACGAGAGAGTTCGCCGGCGAGGATCTTGATCGCCACTGGTCGAGAGAGTCGACGATCTTGAGCGAGGAACACCTCGGACATGCCTCCGCGCGCGATTAACTCAACTATCTCGTATCGATCTGCGATTACACGGGGTTCGTTCGGCATGGGTGGTCTCAAACTACTTGGTGGATAGGGGTAATGGGTGTTGGGTCACTTCACTCCAAGGAGTGCGCGTAGAACTTTTGCAGCAACGGGAGCCGCAACTCGACCTCCAGTGGCTTCGTCGCCGACAGATCCACCGCGCTCAATGATTACCGAGATGGCAAATCGCGGAGCCTCAGCAGGTGCGAAGGCTATAAACCAAGCGTGCGGAGGGCCTCCTGGCGATTGAGCGGTTCCGGTCTTGCCTGCAACTGCGATCCCTGGGATTCGGGCGGCGGTCCCGGTTCCGCTATTTACTACTGAGAGCATGAACTCGGTGAGGGTCGCAGCGATCTCGGGAGATGTGGCCTTCTTCCATGCAGATGGCTTTACTCTACTGACGACCTTGCCCTCTCGATCTGTGACTTTCTCTCCAACATGAGGCTTCATGATGATTCCTTTGTTGGCGATTGCTGCAGCAACAAGTGCCATCTGAAGCGGAGTGCCGGCGACAGGGCCTTGACCGATACCAGCCAATGCAAATGACGGCTTGTCATTCTTGAAGGACCCAACTTGAGGCCCAACGCTGACCGCTGCGCCGGGGCTCAGGTCAATCTCTGGTGCAGAGTTGAAACCAAAGCCCTCGAGCTCGGGGACAAACTCCTCGCCCATCTCAACACCGAGCCTCGCAAAGACCGCGTTGCATGACTGGCGAAATGCCTCCGGGAGAGTGCCGCCACAGGGCTTATTTCCGAAGTTATTGATTGCGTTATCGGTCTGAGGTGCCGTGTAACTGCGATCGGGTGGGTAGACGCTCTCGGGTGTTGCCTTGCCGGTTGCGAGGGCCGCCGATGTAGTTACCACTTTGAATGTTGAACCGGGCGGGTAGATCTCGCGATACGCGCGAGGTAACGCGGGGTTTAGTGGGTCGGCTGATAGCGCGCTGTAGTACTTCTGCACGGCACTGGAATTATGGGATGCAAGCGGTTGAGGATCAAACGAAGGGTTCGTGTACATCGCAATAATCGCGCCGGTACTTGGGTCAATAACCGTTACTGAGCCGCGCTGACCAGCAAGCGCGTCTTTTGCAACGCGTTGTATATCTGCACGCAGCGAGAGCACAACATCACCAACTTGGTTTCCACCGCGTAGCAATGATGGATAGCGCAGGGGATTGTTAGCGAGAGATCGACCAGTGAGGTCATCGTCGTACGAACGCTCTACGCCTGCAGATCCAATAATTACAGACTGGTAGCCAACGGTATGTGCGAAAAGCGAGCCCTGTGGGTAGGTGCGCTGATATCCATACTCGTCGTTCGTCCTGGTTGAGAGTGCGAGTACCTCGCCATCGGCACTGATTATCTTTCCTCGCGGGCGATTGAAGTTGCGGAGAAATATTCGACTGTTGCGCGGGTCATTAGCGAGTTTGGATGAGTCGATTACCTGAAGGTATGTGAGCTGCCCAACAATAATGAGGAGAAGAGCAACCACTACATAACCAACGCGCCTGATAGCTCTATTCATTTTGTAGCACCAGACGCTGCACTTGCAGCATCTATGCGCGCTGCCTGCTCTGCTGCTAAGTGTGCTTCAATCGCAGTCTCATCAGAGACGCGAAGCAGCAATGCAAGGATCGCAAAGTTTGCAATGAGCGACGAGCCTCCATAGGAGACAAAGGGGAGCGTTACTCCAGTGAGAGGTATTAAGCGTATGACGCCGCCGACGATTACGAAGGTCTGAATTCCGATAATTGTTGTGAGGCCAGCTGCGAGAAGTTTTGGAAACGGCCTCGACGCCTGCACGGCGATCCTGAATCCAGAGCCCACGAAGAGCAAGAAGGCGATTACAACCGAGACAGTTCCATAGAGGCCTAACTCTTCGCCGATGGCAGAGAAGACAAAGTCTGTAGATGCATAAGGAATGAGGTCTGGGCGACCTAGACCAAGCCCTGCGCCGCTTAGGCCTCCGGATCCAAGTGCGAAGAGACTCTGCACGAGTTGGTAACCACGATTCTGTGCATCTTTCCAAGGGTCGAGCCATATGTCGACGCGCAACTGAACATGTGAAAACGCGAGATAGGCAATAAAGGCAGCTGCAGCGAAGAGAAGAAGCCCGATGAACACGTATGCAGCGCGCTCCGTTGCCATGTAGAGCATTGCAACAAAGACTGCGAAGAAGAGCAGAGACGATCCGAGGTCTTTCTGCTGCACCATTATGAGGATCGCTGCAGCCCACGGAAGGAGGAGTGGGCCAAGGTGTCGCGGAGCTGGGAGAAACATGCGACCTATGCGTCGGGTGCCAGCGCGCAGCAGCTCACGATTATCGCCGAGGTATGCAGCGAAGAAGATGACGAGTAGCACCTTGGCAGCTTCACCGGGCTGGAAGTTAAGAGGCCCGAGGTGAATCCATAGGCGAGCGTTGTTGGCTTCGTACCCAAGCCCTGGGAGGAGTGGAAGCAGTAACGCTCCAACCCCGAGAGCAAGGAAGATTGAGCGATAGCGGCGTAGTGCATCAATGTTGCGCACCAATCCGAGCACAAGGCAGCAGACCCCGATCCCCACAGCGATCCATACGGCCTGCGTGCGAGCAGTTCGCTGGCTCTCAGGTAGCACGAGATCGAGGCGCGAGATCATCACAAATCCAAGCCCGTTGAGCATCGTTACCAATGGAAGAAGTGTCGGCTCTGCGTTGGGTGCGAGGAACCTCACACCGATGTGTGCAACAAAGAAGAGGCTTGAGATAAATGCAAGGAAGAACCAGAAGTCAGAGGGGAGTGCCGGAGCCGAGGAGAGAGCAAGTAACAGGTAGCCGCCGACGGTCACAAGAATTGCGACGACGCCTAGGCCTAACTCTGCGTTGCGACGCTGGCTAGCGAGGGGGGTTCTAACGGCGCTCACGGCGTAGTTGTGGATGTCGTGGTGGTCGAGGATGTCGTCGTCGAGGTAGTGGTTGTTGAGAGGGTTGTTCGCTTCTCGAAGTCAGCCTCAAAACGCGAGACGGATTCCCTAGCTCTCTGCTCGTTTGGGAACGAGATGTTCTCGCTCACTGTTGATCTCTGCGCTGGTGTGAGGTCGCTGCGCGAGAGGTAAGAGGTCCACTCAACGGTAGGGCCCCAGCCGGCGAGACCGTTCGGTACTCCTTGAAAGACAACGACTCGCTGCCCTTGGTACCCAACGTAATATTGGCCACGCGCATACCAGCCAAGCAAGCCAATACATATAGCGATGATGGCAACGACTGGTACCGCAGCCCAGATCACGCCGCGAGAGACGCGCATGCGCCTGCGGGGTTTGGTGCTCGATTCACTTGCGAGGGCACTCGGCGCGCCGAGAGGGGTCTCGGCTTTACTTGCAGCCTCACGCGCCTCTCTTGCGCGCACGGCAACAATCCCCACACCGATCTCAGGGAGCGGTGAAGGCTCTGGGTCGCCATCCTCGCCAATCACATCGATGACAACAACTGTGATGTTGTCCTCGCCTCCGCCGGCGTTGGCCGAAGCAATAAGAGCGCGAGCCGCTGAATCGGTATCGGTCTCGCGCCGCATGATTGCGCTTATCTCAGTCTCGCGAACCATTCCACTTAAGCCGTCAGAGCAGATAAGTACGCGATCGCCATCTGTGAGTTCGAGTGAGATGTCATCAACCTCGATGTCGCGCTCAATGCCGAGGGCGCGAGTTATGACTGATCGCTGTGGGTGTACCGCTGCTTGTTCGAGCGTGATCTGCCCCGAGCGCACGAGTTCTTCAACGAGGCTGTGATCATCGGTGACTCGGGCGAGTATTCCGGCGCGCAGCACGTAGGCGCGCGAGTCACCAACATGGCCGATGCGCAGCCCGCCCTCAACCTCGATTGCAGCCGTAAGAGTTGTCCCCATTCCGCGCATCGCTGGATTCGCGTCGGCCTTCTCAAGAACTGCAGTATTGGCTTGTATTACAGCCTCTGTGATGAGCGAGCCACCTGCAACACCAGCGCGTAGCGCCTCGATGGCGACTGCGCTTGCGACCTCACCGGCCTCGTGCCCACCCATGCCATCGGCGACGGCAAAGATTCCTAGTCGCTCATCGTGGAGGTAGTTATCTTCGTTGCCCTCGCGCACCATCCCAACATCGGATAGGCCTGTAGCGACGAGCCTCACCTCTGCACCTCGAGTACGGTGCCGCCAATTGCAATGCGGTCACCACGTGAGAGTGGCTGAGTGCCAGTTATTAAGGATTCATTGACACTTGTTCCATTGGTTGAGCCTGCGTCCTCAGCAAATAGTTTGCCGTCAGCAATAAACAGTCGCACATGGATACTCGAGATGAAGTTGTCATCAATCGGGATCGTGCACCCTGGTGCGCGTCCAACTGTGTTCTCGGCGGCGAGCAAGTACCTGCGCCCTGCAGAATCAGGAGGCTCTACAACCACAAGCTGCCAACCACGAGAGGTGCGCGAGCGCGAAGTGTCGCGTGGTGCACGCTCGCGCTGCTCACCGGGGCGCGGCTTCACGGTAAGTGGACGACTTGCGCGCATCTCACGCACGACAACAAGCACAACGCGGGAGAGAAATATCAATAGAAGTGCGAGAAAGCAGTAACGCAGAAGAGTTAGTAGGGCATCAGACATTAGTTAAGAGGCCTCAAAACGCAGATTTACAGCGCCAATCGAGATCACATCGCCGTCAGTTAGACGCGCAGTTTGAATAGGAGATCCGTTCAGCTTTGTGCCGTTAAGAGATGAGAGGTCAACAATTACCCAACCGTCAGGCTCTCCGCGGATCTCGCAGTGGCGCCGCGATGCTTGGGAGTCATCAACTTGAATGCTGCACTCGGGGAGTCGGCCGATGCTCACTACATCTGCGCCGAGAACTACACGGGTACCGTCCGCGCGTACAAGTGAACCAGCGGCTCCACCTGGGCCAGCAATGATGCGCGCCTCAATCTCAATGCGCCCGGCCTTCATTTGGTTATCGCTTACAAGCCCGACAGTGATGGGGCCTGCGAACTGGGCTTTGAGTGTGATCGCGTGCTCTCGCGCCGCCTCAACCAACTCAGACTCAATCAATTCTTTGAGGTCGTCTAGGCGAATCGCATCCGGCTCCGCGAGGGCCACGATGAAGGAGTTGGGTACCAGAGCGCTCTTAGTTCCGAGCGTGCGGCCATGATCCATCTCACGTCGGAGGCGAGTAACCAACTCTGCTGGCTGCACACCGGCTCGAGATGTGCGCGTAAAGGTCCCCTCAAGGAGCCTCTCGAGTCTGCGTTCAAAGTCCTGTACACCCATTGACCTTGAGTGTAAGGGGCTATCTAGGTCTAGGCCCGGCACTTGGGGTGGGTGTGGCGGCTAACCTTCGGTCTCCACTCGGGCGAGTGGCGGAATGGCAGACGCGCTGGCTTCAGGTGCCAGTGTCCGTAAGGACGTGGGGGTTCAAGTCCCCCCTCGCCCACCCTCACGTTCATCGTTTTACGAGGTATTACTGGAGTACTACTTTCGGTATACCTTGAGTATGCTGCTGGTATGAAAATCAGCATGAGCCTCCCTGATGAAGATGTGACGTTCCTCGACGCTTATGTAGAGGCCAAGGGGCTCGCTTCGCGCTCTGCCGCCCTGCACAAAGCGGTTCGACTCCTGCGCGCCAGCGGCCTTGGCCCGGCGTACGAGGCTGCCTGGTTGGAGTGGAGCGATGAGAACGAAGTTGTGTGGGGCGCCGCCTCAAAAGATGGGCTCGGCTAAGTGCACCGCGGCGAAATCTATTTGGTCAACCTCGAACCCGCTAACAGCGGAGAAGCTAACAAGCAGCGCCCCGCGATCGTCGTGAGCAATGACGGTGCGAATAGCTCTGCAGCTAGAAGTGGCCATGGGGTGATCACCGTTGTTCCAGTGACGTCGAATGTCGCTCGTATATATCCCTTCCAAGTCTTGTTGCCCGCTAACGCGACTGGCCTGGACCTCGACTCAAAAGCGCAGGCTGAGCAGGTACGTTCGATCTCGGTCGACCGCCTCGGAGCTTCTATTGGTGAGGTTCCACATGCGTTGATGGAGGAACTCGACGAAGCGCTTCGACTTCACCTCGCGCTCTGATCGCTATCTAAACCGCTGATGAGTACGAGCTAGGCCAAACAGTGAGTAATTTCACGAATGTGACCTGGAAGAACACAATCTGCAGCGGTGGCGGTAACTCAGATACATACACTCCAAAAACCTGCCTCGGCCACTAGAGCACAGAGTTAAGTTCGATCGCTGCAGCTCCAAAGTGCTTGTGGTGGAGACTGTCGGCGGCTAACTGTGCAAAGCTGAACCGCATGCCGGGCGAACTTCCAGAGGGACTATACGAAGCACTAGTAACCCGTGGCTTAGAGAAGAAGCTCGCCGAGATAGATCCGAGAGTGATTGACAAGCGCCTCGTTCATCGCGCAGAGGTCCCAGATCGTTTCGCATTACATCTAGCTAGAGCGATTGAGAAATCACTCAGATCTGTTCCGGAGACGGACCGCGTCTCGGTCGGGCTCGAAGTTTTGGAGTCGGTGCTCGATGTGCTCGCAGGTTTATCTGCGAGCGACGTCATTGACCTAGAGCGCCTTACTGCGGAACCATCAATGCTTAGATCAGTCACGAGCATTCTTCCGGACGGATCACCGCGCCCGATTGTTTCGCCGCTGATCTCGCTTCTAGATACGACACTTCTAACAAACGCTCCAAAAGAGCCTCGTGTGGGGCACCAGATACACGCCGAGATTGGATCCGCCAACAACATAGATGTCTTGATGGCGTTTGTTCGTCGTTCTGGTATCGCTCCTATGAGAGCTGCGTTAGAGGCCCACTGTGAACGAGGGGGGCGTCTGCGGCTCCTCACTACGACGTACACAAACTCAACAGAGCGTGAAGCACTCGATGTACTAATTGCGCTTGGCGCAGAGGTTCGTGTTTCCTACGACACTTCCACCACACGCCTTCACGCTAAATCATGGTTGTTCCATCGACTGAGCGGATTCTCCACCGCATATATTGGTTCTTCGAACCTCACACACTCAGCGCAAGTAGCGGGCCTGGAGTGGAATGTCAGGGTCTCGGGAGCGCGCAACCCAGATGTGATAGCCAAAATGGCTGCAGTCTTTGACTCCTACTGGGAAACGCCCGATTTTGCACCCTACGACCCAGCCGAGTTTGATGAGAGAACGGAACGCTTATCAAATGCAGGGCCTTTCATTTTCCTGAGCCCGTTGCATGTTTCCCCATTTCCATTCCAGGAGAGACTCCTTGAGCAGATTGCGCTTGCTCGTGAAGAAGGCCACCACCGAAATCTTTTGGTTGCAGCAACTGGTACCGGCAAAACGGTAATGGCTGCGCTTGATTACTCGCGTCTTGCAGAGGTGCTGCCGCGTGCTCGGCTGTTGTTCATCGCTCACCGTCAGGAAATCCTCGACCAAAGTCAGGCAACCTTTCGCCACGTTCTGAGAGACCCCGCGTTTGGTGAGCAGTGGATCGGTGGAGTTAGGCCGAAGAAATTTGAGCATGTATTTGCCTCCATTCAGACGCTAAATCGTATTGATCTAGAGGACCTTGCAGCCGATCACTTTGATGTCGTGATTATTGATGAATTCCACCACGCGGCGGCTTCTTCGTACCAGGCATTGATGGAGCGTGTTGAGCCAGTCGAGTTGCTCGGGCTAACTGCAACCCCAGAGCGCACAGACGGCAAGCCCATTCTCCACTGGTTCGATGATCGAATTGCAGCGGAGCTACGACTATGGGATGCAATTGATCAGCAACTGCTAACACCCTTTGTATATTTCGGTATCAGCGATGGGCTCGATCTATCTGTGGTTCCATGGAAGAGAGGAATCGGATACGACAAGCAGGGCCTTACGAATCTCTATACGGCTAACGACATGTGGGCCCAGCATGTGGTTGGTGAGTTCGCTAAACGTGTTGACGATGTGTCGACAGTTAGGGCCTTAGGGTTTTGTGTCAGCGTGGACCACGCCGTCTTTATGGCGGAAGTTTTTAACAAGGCTGGTATCCCTGCCGTCGCTGTATCTGCTTCGACGCCATCGGAGGACCGAAGATCTGCACTTCTTGATCTCAGCGCGGGTCGAATCCGCATTGTCTTCTCGGTTGATCTCTTCAACGAAGGTGTCGATGTTCCGGCGGTTGATGCGCTCCTAATGCTTCGGGCTACAGATAGCCCGACACTTTTCCTCCAACAATTAGGCCGGGGCCTGCGCAAGAGCTCAGATAAATCTCTCTGCACGGTCTTGGACTTTGTCGGTAATCACCGCCGTGAGTTTCGATTTGATCGAATATTGCGAGCACTACTTGGAGGCTCAAGGAAGGATGTGGAGAGACAGGTCGAGCAGGGATTTCCATTCTTGCCCGCTGGCTGCCACATGGAGCTCGATGCCGTAGCTACAGAGATCGTCCTGAGAAACATCCGAGCAGCAGTGCCGACGCGTTGGAATGATAAGGCAGCAGAACTTCAAGCTTTAGGGCAAGGCAAACCCGACATCTCGCTCGCTCAGTTCATGGAGCTGACAGGCCTCGAACTTGAGGATATATATGCGGCTAACAAGGGTTGGTCTGATCTTCGCGAGGCAGCAGGACTCCCCGTACAGCCGCCCGGCCCACACGAAGAGATCTTGCGTCGTGCTGTCGGACGCCTCCTGCACGTTGACGATCGACTTCGCTTGAATGGGTATCGGATGGTTGCGGCTGGCTTGCCAGTTAATTCCGTTGAGGGTGTACCCAACGGGCAGAGAGATGGTCTTGCGAAGATGCTCTTAGCCCAACTGGTTGAGCAGGTGGCGCTAGGGGACCTCGCTAGGAGCGCAACCCTTGAGGAGGCCGAGCGGCTTCTCGCCGATCACCCACAGGTATGTAGTGAGATTGTTGAGTTGCTCGATGTTCTTTCGGGGAACGTTTCGCATCTTGCAACGGTGTTGAGCACTAACCCGACTGTGCCATTGAGGGTCCATGCTCGCTACACCAGGCTTGAGATTCTCTCGGCGTTTGACCATGGCGAGGCGGTGCGGCCATCAACATGGAGGGAGGGTGTTCGGTGGCTGCCTGAAGAGAAGACAGATATTTTTGTGATTACGTTGAATAAAGCAGATGGCAATTTCTCACCGACCACCTCATATAAGGATTACGCAATTAGTCCGAGCATTTTTCATTGGGAGAGTCAGGCCGCAACTCGGGCAAGCAGTCCTACGGGAAAGCGATACCAGGAGCACGCCGCAAATGGATCATCGGTCGTGCTATTCGCGCGAATGAAACAGAGCGATCGAGCATTTTGGTGCCTCGGACCAGCGACGTACATCTCGCACGAAAACGAGGCACCGATGGCAATCAAGTGGAGACTGGAAGTTCCCTTGCCAGGCGATATCTACACGGAGTTCGCCGCCGCTGTTGTGTAGGTGTGAGCGGGCGGAATCTGCTGTCTAGACACTCACCCGCGCTCTTCCCACTTGCCGCTCCAATGGTTCCAGATCTTTGACCATGTTGGAGTAAATACTGCAAGATCGCGCTGGCCGAAACCCTTTACATCTTCGAGAGAAAATCCGACGCTCTCGTCAATGATGGTGACCGATAGCGCCAAGCCGTTGACCTCACGAGTGATACCCGCAAGGCGATCGAGCTCTTCCGAGTCGTCCTCTTTAAGTGTTAAGTCATGCTTCAGGAACTTTTTGCTAGCTGGCGGCTCCTTGAGTACTCCAACAGCAAGCAAGGCAAGAAGATCTGGCGCGACTCGTTCCGGCGCATAGGGCCTCCAAATAGTGGACGGTTCTGGGTTCGCCATGTCGGTCAGCACCCAAGCTGATCGACTGCCCTCCCATAGCAACGCACTGTGCGTTGGACTGATGCGCCCCTCGTTTGGATGCATTTCGCCGATAAGTATTGATATCGCTACAGAGCCCATCAGACTGCCTCTCGAATCTCATTGATGTATGCAACCGGAAACCCGAATGCTTTAGTGCGGGGTTGAGAGTGTTTTACCAATAACCAAGCATCTCGTTTTAGGTGATGGCGATCCTTAGGCTTCAAGGTTCAAACCGTGCCGACCAGCCGCGTTTCGCGTAATCGCTCCTCAGCGATTGAAACGCATCAGATCCTCTGGTTTTGATGTCCCAGCCCTGCACCATCTTGCGAACCCTGGTGCTGCGTCCTAAATACCTGCCACGTCTATTTGTCCCACCCTAGTGGCTTAATAGGTACATGAAGAGCAGGACTAGTGCCATCAGGGCTACTAGCGGTTCTTCACTATTGACAGGAGTAATTCCAATGAGCACATCGAATCCTTCCCCCACCATCTCCGACTCCCGAACGCCAGCAGAGTGGTGGCGCACTCTCTGCGAAGTTGTTATGCCCAAGCGTAAAGGTGCACGCATTGTCGTGAGTGGTGATCTTCACCACGAGCATGACCAAGCATTAAGGCAGCTTCGCGAGTGGCAGGCCTATGGGATTACCCACATTCTTGATGTCCGCGGCGAACACTCAGACATCAAGTTTGTTGCCAAGCATGCACCCGAGATCACTTATATCGAGTGTGGCACGCATGACAATGGCGGACGCCAGGATGCTGCATGGTTTGACAGCGCGCTCGAGAAAGTGGGGGATGCACTCTTCGATAAGAATTCGGCAATTCTCATAAATTGCCATATGGGGGTGTCAAGAGCGCCGAGTTGCTCGGTGCGACTTCTTCTCGCCCAAGGCTACGACCTGCTTCCCGTACTTGATGCCATCCGTAAAGCACGCCCCATCGCAGCGATCCTCTACGCAGAGGATGCAGTGGATCACTGGCTTGCTAACGAGAGTGTCGAGGGCAGACGCGATGCACGTCGCACGGTTCGGGCTTGGCATGACGATAACCCTGTAGATATAGGTTGGATCATTAGCCGAATACGCCGAGTCGAGTACAACTGATGAGGAACGACTCATCATTCACTCGCGTAACGGATCATCTTCTACGCACTTCGAAGGGAATCTGAAATGGCTAACGTTCGGCTACAACCTTCTCTTCCTGGGCATTTTCAACGGGCTCAGGATGAGCTCCTCAGCGGAGATCTAAAGAAAGCGATTAGCAGTTTTAAGGGTCTTATTCGAGACTGGACTATTCACCAAGGTGTAGATGGTGAATCGACTCAAGCTTGTCGCTACTGCCTAGGCGAAGCCCTTATAAAAGACGAGCAGTGGAATGAAGCAGAGTTAGTGCTGGCGGCGTTGCTGGTCGACCGCGTTCGACTTCTTGGTCCAGAGGATCTGCTCTCTATCAACACTAGGAGGCTCTACGCGGTTGCAGCAGCGCATGGCGGGCCATCGAAATTCGTCTCTACATCAGTCGACTCTGCCAGCGCCTCTGACACAACTCAGTCAATTGATATTCACCTTATCCAGCTCAATCGATCGAGGTTTATAGCTGTCGGCACCGACATCGCTGACCAACGAGTTGTGGAGTTATGCGGAACGAAAGCATTACGGGTTCGAGCGACTAACCCGGCGGAGAAGATTCGCGAAGCTCTAAGCGACGAAAACTTTTTCATTAGAGAGGTAAGCGTCTACAAGACCCCCGATGTAACTGAGAGCAGTCCCATTGAGCAAACACAAGATGATGCGGAGAGTTCCTTGAGTACACCGGACCAAATTCCACAAGCAAACTGGTGGCGAAGATTTCTTGCTGCACGACTTAGGGCCTCAGCGGTGAGAATTCGATCTCGACGTGATCGTAAGGCTCAGAAGCGCTCCTAGCCAGTCCATTACCAGGAAAAATAAAGGGGATCTCATGACATCACTACGCTTCGTTACCTGGAACTTTAATTTATTTAACCCAGATAGATTCGAAGACAAGGTCGCATTGCTAGAGCGGCTTCAACCAGATGTGGTGGCTCTGCAGGAGATCACGAGTGATGTTGCAGCCCAACTTCTGCAGAGATTTTTAGGATCAACGTTGATACAGGGTTTAGCAAACAGTGGATGGAAGGCTCCAAAGGCAAATGGTGCCGCATTGCTTCTGCGCGAAGGTATTCAAATTCTAGATTCATCCATTCCAGCGTTGATCGGTCCGGAGAGTTCGCTAGGTGCAGACGACGCAGTCCCGGAGCAGACATTCGTTGCTGCGAAAATAGCAATAGGAGGAACTGAGTTCTTCGTGGCCTCTGCCCACCCGATGAATGCAGCAGGAAACGGCGCCGAGCGTGAGCGAAAGGTTTCTCGCAAATTAAAGACCTATGCCGCAATTGAGCAATGGGTTGGCGTCAACAAACCGGTAGTTCTTGGCATGGATGCAAATGCATGGATTGATACTGGATCCTCTCAGTCTGGTTCACCATTCGATGCGCCAGAGTTCTATGGCGATCAGCAGGAGATCATGCATTTCTTCCTCGACGGCCCAGTTCGGCACGGAATGGTTGATGCATTTCGATCATGGCTCAACGCTCATCCTGAAGAACTTGCCGCAATCAAGTTGCGTAGACCAAAAGGACCGCTCGCAACGACCTATGTCAGGGGCGGTAATTATCCAGTAGCAGACCGCTTCGATGTGGTGATGATTTCAGAGGGCTTGACCGTCACGTCAATTGAGCATGGATATGAGGACTCGCTCGCTGCGGGTTCCGATCACGGTTATGTCTGCTGCGACCTCGAACTCGGTTAACGCTCGCAACTCAGAACTGATGCACCAGCAAACGACGGAGTAACAACCACTATGTGGATTCGTCGTAGAAGGTCTTCCAGTCGATGTCAGGGATCGCCTCGCCGGTCACCGACCGTGTTAGTAATGCCTGAGCTCGCCCCACGCTCTCTAGAGCGTTGGCGCACTGAGTCCTGATAGCGCTCGATGCACCAAGGACTTGGTTTGCGCCTTCCTCAATAGTGGCGAGATGAGCCTCAAGTTTGAAGATATTGTTGAGATCGCGTATCAGACGCTTCGCAATCATTGCGATTCGATCAGCCTCGTATTTTCCTTCGGATGAGAGTATTGCTAGCGCACGCGCGACAGAGTAAGCAGCAAAGAGATTTGTCCAGTCGCCTTCTTCTCGATTTACGAGCACAATAAACCCTGGAATCTCTGGCTGGAAGAGGATGCCATCCACATTCTTGCGGATTGAAGTGTGCGCGATGCTCGTATCCGAAATAAAAATTGTTACATCTGCCTCGCGGTTAATGAGCGCAGTGAG
This sequence comes from Actinobacteria bacterium IMCC26256, assembly GCA_001023575.1. Classification (GTDB taxonomy): domain Bacteria; phylum Actinomycetota; class Acidimicrobiia; order IMCC26256; family IMCC26256; genus IMCC26256. The sequence goes on from CP011489.1 coordinate 54,864, forward strand.
ATTCTGACCGTAGGCAGTCTTCTCTGACTTCTTCGTTACGTTCTTTGACTCGTCAAGAATTGTTGGGTCGCCAAAATCGACGCTCTTGTCCCACTTCGATTCAATTACCACTCTGCAAATGTCCGAGCCATTTATTGCTGCGACAAGGTCCCCTACTTTGCGCCTCGGAATAACGCCGATCGTCTCTCCGGTAAGCGAGACCGTGTCGCTCCATTCACGCTCGTCAATAAAGTCTTGTAGAACTGATGCGATGTCGGCCTCAACAATCGCACCCTTCCCTGCAGATTTCTCTTTCAAGGTGCGAATCGTATAGAGCGCCTTCAGTTCCTCTAAGCGAAGATCCAACTCGACTTCGGCTGACGCTAGGAATGCGCCGATTCGCTCTACGGATAGTGCGTAGCAACCAAGAGTTAAAGCGCGCTCGAAAGTCGCGTCGTACTCCGTCGCTCTTTTTCCGTTAAAGAATTCGTAAATGAACTCATTCTCGAGAATGAAGTCGCCGGTGAATTCAACGCGCTTTGGGTCTGATCCCAACTTTATGAAGTTCTTAGCCATGCCCCTGCCACCTTTGTTTGGATGATCTCTGAGCTCCAATTGCTAACAGACCCACGTGCTCCCGTTCCACTTTCCGGAAAGGCCCTAGGGGATGCGGACCGTCAGAGCTTGGCCATTAAGCCGATTGGGCACCGTAGCAAAATTGGTTGCATAACTGAATCGGAGAAAACCGGCAGGCATGCAATGATGGATTCAAACCCAAGAAGTTGAACCCTCTGATAGTGCTTGTTTGTCCCACCCCTGTGGCTTAATAGATACATGAAGGGCAGGGATTAGTGCCATTGGGGCTACTGGCGGTTCTTCATTCTGAATGTGCAATCAAGTGCACAATTTATGAAAAGGGGAATTATGAGTCAGCCTGAAATCTGTAGTGGATGTGGGAATTTCCTAGACTGCGCCGATTACGAGTGCGCTACATGCGGTCAGGTTGTGGAGGGTTCGGAGTCAGTGACGTTCGACGATGGGCGGACCGTAACCACTTATCGAGATGTGCGTACCTCAATCGCCTACCCAAGCGGTTTAAGGGTAACTACTTTTAGAGCAGGCCGTACGCGGTCACGACTGCCCGATGGAACAATGTATTTCGTCTATGAGGGTGGTCATGTCTTTATCAAATTCCCTGATGGACGAGAAGTGCGAATTGATGCCGACGGCGGAAGTTGGATGAAATTCCCAGATGGCCATATGGTTGGAATGAATGCTGACGGAACCGCAAAAATTATTGAACCACTGTGGTAACGATCGCGCTTCGTTCCTATTGAGCAACTATCCAGTCCACTCGTCCCCAAAAAACTCTTGTGAGACTTGCGACAAGCGGGCAAGCTGGAATGCTGCGTTCTGAAGAACCCCAGGTCTTGCTAGAACATCTGGATAGAAAGACGTGTAAATAATTGACGCTTCGTTACTAGTCGGGTCGACGCACCAGGCTCCCAGAAAAGTTGCATCGGACTCAATCATTGCGAAGTGGTGGTTCAAATCGTTGGCCGAGGTGGCAGCGTCTCCAGGGGAGTCAAATAGATGGGGGAGTGCGAGGCGAAAATGCACACCTGATCCAATTCGAGGGTGATCCTCCTCGGTCCCCATCTGCACTAATGCCGATTCACCGGGGCTGCCCTCCAACATAGTCATCATGGACGGCTTGCTCCCGGTATACGGAACCTCGAGAGTGCAAGCGTCGTCGCCGCCCATGGCGAAAAGTCCGTGAGACATTGCAAACTCTGGAACAACGCCGATCAGATCGCCTGCGAAGGTGGTAGCGGCCTCGGGAATCCCGAGCCCGAGATTTCGCTCAATTAAAAGCATCTCATCGGCCTCTGGTCGCTCACCAGATTTTGGGTGCTGAGACTCTGCGGTTGGTACCCCAAGAACTCCGGCAAGAGTCTGGGCAATTGCGTGAGCCTCGCAGTTTTGAATAATCGCAGCCATGCCTGTTATTGGCGTGAGCTCGGGTGCATTTTCGTTATGGAACAAGACCGTGCAGCACGCATTCAGAGTGCGGGTCTTCGGATCGATCACAAGAGCGCTCATCGTCTCTGCGATATTTAGCGCCTGAACTGCATCGATGTTCTCCTGCGTGAGGTCAACATCACGGAGTATCTCGGTCCATATACGCACGGCACTGGTCTCCATGCCGTCCTCCCATTTCTGAGGGGGATCCGCTACAACATGTTGAGCGAGTCGATATGACCACCAAGTGAAGCCGCGCTTCGTATCAACTGCCCACTCATCGTCAATCTGTAATAGATCTCTAATGGCCTTAACTGCATTGATTCCGGCATCGATTTTCTTCGACATGCTCCTGCCCCATTTCTGGTACTGCGTTATCCCACCCGATATGCATACCTCGCGTCCGCAGCATCCCAAATGGAAGAGCCTCGGAGCAATGAGGAGAGTAATCCAGAACGGCTTACTTTGGAAATGGGCAAAAGAGTGGGTAGACGTAGTTCTTGAGCGCGAACCCCCATGGTGCCCCTCTGATAAATGTCCCACTCTGGCGGTACTCTCTTTAAGTATTGAATATCCGCTAGTAGGGGGTAGGGCAGGTGCAGGAAGACAATTTTGACTCAACAGTCCTTGATGAGATGTGTTTCGAGGCTCAGCGTGCGCAAGAAGAAGGCAATATCGAGATAGCGATAGATCTATTCTCACGACTCACCGAGATCTGGGGCGAGGTTGAGGGCGCCACTGGCCCCAAGACAATGGTGATGCGCGGATTTCTTGGCAGGGCTCTCACCGATGGTCGCAGATATGAGGCTGCAGAGACAGAGCTTGCGGCACTACTCATCGATCGAGAGAGCGTTCTCGGGCCTGATGATGAGCAGACTCTTGTAACGCGCGGCAATCTTGCGAGGGCTATTGCATTCGGAGGGCGACCAGAAGAGGGCATTCACATCACCCGCATGCTCCTCGCAGATCGGGAGCGAATCTATGGAGCAGACGACCCGAGAACTATGAATGCTCGCGGTCAAATCGCTGAGTTCTACGCAGATGCAGGGAGCGACGCGAGGGCGGCTGCGCTATTTGGAGAACTCGTCGCTGATCGGGAGAGAGTGCTCGGATCAACTCATCGGGATACTGAGCGAACGCGCCAAAACTTTATAATTGCCTCTGCTAAGTCAAACCCGAATGCCGAGACAATCGGCGCGCTGCGCGAATTATTCGATCAGGAGGTCGCCTATGAGGGGCTGAGCAATCCGGGCGTAATAAATACCTATGCAATACTCGCCAACCTGACCGCCTTTTCTTTGGGGGAGCCACTAGAAGGGCTCGGAATGCTGACAGTTGTAGTTGCAGAGAGAACAAAACTCTTTGGGCCCGGTAGTCCCCTAACCCTGGCTTCTCGTAGAGGTCGAGCGCGTTGTCTGATTTTAATCGGTCAGTTTGATGATGCAGTCAGCGAGTTAGAGGATTCGTGTGTGTATGCCGACGAGGAGAGCATCGCTAACGATCTTGAGGGATTGGCCCTACGCATGGATTTGGTCTGGGCTCGCATGGCAAGACTTGAGGCTTATATTGAAGAGAGCGTCGGGGAGGAATTCGATTATGGTGAAGACGATTGGGCGACCGTGGAGTTCCTTCAAGCACGGAGCGACTGGATTTCTCTAGAGGAAGACTCGCGCTGGTTGGAGCCTGAGCACGGACTGCGTCGTGAGACCCTACGTATGAAAGAAGAGTATGAATTCAATGAGGAGAGCGAAGAGTCACCGTAGTTTCGGCTGCTCTCGGAGCTCGCTTGGCCTCTCTTCTTGCAGTCCTCTTAGCTAATACAACTGCGGAGGGAGAGCTTATGGTTTTTCTACGAGTCTTTTGCTGAACCCGATCGGTGCAGCTTTCTCGAAGAGCATTGAGAGCAACATCTCTGTCCCCCATCAGCGCCATTTGGCGTCCCCTCCGACGGTGGTCACCATTACAAGAGGGTGGGACACCTAAATCTCACTCGCCTGACCTCGATGATGTCCCACCCACTTCTTACTCTTTATTCCAGTGAGCAGAGGGGCTGCTCTCGGCGAGGGGACCGCAATGCGTCAGACGGATAAAAGGGTAAAGAAGCTCAATGACCACCGTTCGTTTAGAAATGCCGAGAAGCGAGCAAAGTCGATGCGGGTATCGAAGCCTGAGCTTGGTGTGCTTGAGGTAGGCATGGTTGTGAGGCTTGAGATTCACTATGCCGACGGTGCTGGCTCCAAAGTGAGGCCGGCCCTCGTATTAGGAGTTGATGGCAATCAAGTCCAGGTCAGGGCGTTTACTTCGAGCGTCCAGTCTGCTGGCCCCAACGGAGTAGCTGTGGAGCCGTCGTATGCAAATGGGCTGACGCGCCGCTGTTACATCCGCTCGAATTCAATCACGGTATCTGCTAATTCCATCATTGAAATATTGGGTCGCCTACCTCTAGAGATCCTTCTTGAGTGCTCCTCAAGCGCTGCGGTCTGAAGCCATGGTGCAATCTCGCGAATTATTTGACGAGGTTGTCCTGTCTTTGATTCAGGTCTGAATCAGGCGTGCAGATTATGCAGACCAGGAGCCGCCGGGGCTTACTTGTCCGCCCTCTGGAATCTTTAGAGCCTCGCGTACATCGGCTAGCGGTAGTGAGAGGAGCGACATCCAGTCCCAATTCGAATCGTAGAGATCTGTCTGAGTCTGCGAACCTCGAAGCGCTGCGCTTGCCATCATCTCCGGATCCAGGTGTGAGTGGCCCTCGGGGAAGACGCCAACTTTTATGCCTTGATGCCACTGCAGTAATACGACAGAGAGCCAACCGATGCCGGCCGATGCGTTGGCTGCATTGAAGACCGCCGTGTAGACCTCGCCCTGCGCCGATGTGTTGTACGCGGCAAGAACGTGATGGACATCATGCGAACCAAGGAACTCAACGGGGAGGGGCGTACCCGGCTTGCCTGGCATATCGAATCTTGCCTCGTTATAGAACACGCGCATCATCGCACCTAGAGAACCCTCGGGCGCCTCTGCGATGAGCTGGTGATATGTGGAGATCGTCTCAGGGGTGGTGATTGTCTCAAGGTTGTGTCGCTCCATGTGGTCTGCAATTACTTTTTTGTCAATGCCGATGCGCTCTGAGAGAAACCGTCGAAATAGATCAGCTTTAGATGCTGCAGAGTTTTCATTCGCGATGGCCTCAATGTTGCGTGCCATTGCATCGTCAACTCCTAGACGTGTGGCAACCCAATGTGCAGCTGCGGTTGCCTCTGGGTCGGGGTCGTCTGCGAATAGTGAGACGAGCAACCCTGCATGCACTGCCTCTAGGCGATCGTTCTCGGAGGTGAGCCCCTTGAGAATCTCTGCAATTGCAGCCTCGGAGTCGACCCAAGGCTCATCAGGCCCGAGCAGATCCGAGAAATCAAGCGACTCATCGAAGCCATGGCATCCGGCACAGCCCTCTAGCGCTGCAAACATAGTCACGAGCTCGGCCTCATCACCCACAAAAGGACGCGTGCCGAGCGCAGTAGCGACAAGGCGCATCACACCTATATATGCACGCCGCGTCTCAGGTGATCCGAATACAAGTAGAGCCATTTCTGCTTAATCCTTCGATCGGTAAATCTGCATAGCGTTGAATCTGAATATTTAGCCACGCTAACTGCACTTGTCCAGAACAGCATAGGACAGACTACTGAAGTGAAGCCCGAACTCATTATTGACTGCGACCCTGGCCATGACGATGCAGTGACTTCGTCGTAGAAGTGCTCAACGCTCGCGACTGTCAATAGTGTCGATAACTAGTTCTGCCTAGATCTCTTAGCGACGAACGGCTACGCGAAAAAATTTATCGGGGTCTTGATTCAGCACGAGAAGAAGATTGGTCCAGATATCGGGAAGTGGAAGAGTCTCATGGTTCACCGGAAGAACGCAGAGAATCTGTTTTTCATACGGCTTCTCTCTCGGTCTGAACTCGAGATTGTAGAGCCTTCCTAATCGGATCCTTCCTCTCGCCGTCTCCACCCAGAACCCACTGTGGTGCACATAATCTTCTCTTTGAAATGGGTTGAGTAGTGAAAGGAGCAACTCGCGCGCACGCTCATGGGCAGTTCGACGCGCAGCTACCCTCTCCATGCTGGATTCTGAGGGCCATATGGTTCTGACCGGTAGCGCCGAAGTGAAAATTGTTGTTCGAGGGCGCCGCCGGGCGCGGGTACGCGCCGGTGTTCGCGTTATCCAAGTGACCCCTTCGACGGGGTGTGGCCGAATCTCTGCACGACCTGATACAACAATCGACCCATCTGGATAGACGTGCAGTTCTCTGCCGTCGGGGAGTGGCTCAACCTCGTACAAAATTGATGGTGCTTCGAGCGTTGCCGTCATCCGCCGACGACAGCACGAACCCAGACGATCTCCTCAGCCTCTGCATCAAATGCTTTTATGAGCGTTGTCTCCGATGCGGGTGCACCAGCAGGCCTTGCAAATGCCATCCGGCGTTCCATCGAGAGGGATCTAAAAATACTCTCGGCCTCTACGAGCGTCTCAGGATCATCAACTGACCACTTCACGACGGTGTCGCCGGTTTCATCCAGAATGCGCATAATTCCCATCAAAATCTCTTTTCTAAAAACTAGGGAGCCTCGGGTGTGGGGATTCAGTCGAACACACATTCGCCCATGAGTCAACCCCCAAAAATGGCCCTAGACCCAATGGGTAAGACTGTGGTCATGAAGCCTGACTTGATTATTGACTGCGACCCAGGGCATGACGATGCGATGGCGATCTGCGTTGGAGCGAATCGAGGCCACTTAATAGGGGTTACAACTGTCGCCGGCAATGTCTCTCTCGAGCACACAACCAACAACGCACTAGCTGTTGTGCAGATGCTCGGTATCGATATAGAGGTTCACTCCGGTGCTGCCGGGCCGCTCAATGGTGACGATGGGCGCTTTGCATCGTTTGTTCATGGAGAGAATGGACTTATAGGAGCGAGTCTCCCAGAAGTTACGAGACAGGTTGCCTCAACCGACGCTGCGGATTACATCCTCTCTGCAACTATCGAGCATCCTGGTGCGTGGATCGTGGCGATTGGGCCATTGACCAATATTGCGACTGCGCTCGAGAGGCACCCAGCGCTAATCGATCGAATCTCTGGCATCTCAATCATGGGTGGTGGAACGTACGGAAACATCAGTGCAGCGGCAGAGTTCAATATTCACTTTGACCCAGAGGCCGCCGAGATTGTCTTTAAGAGCGGCGCGCGCATTATTCAGTGTGGTTTAGATGTCACACACCAGCTATTAGTTACCGACGCGCTCGTCGATGCGACGGCACAGATCGGAAATGGCTTTGGGCGCTTTAGCAATGGATTGCTCGCTGGTTACCTCGAGAACATTCGTCTTCTAACCGGCGAGAGCCTTGAGGCTGTCCTCTACGATCCCTGCGCAGTGCTTGCGATTACTGACCCAGAGATATTCGAGTTTGCCGATCGTTACGTGTCGGTCGAGACACGAGGTGAGCACACGCGCGGAATGACTCTTGTGGATCAAAGGTCATGGATGCGCGGTGGGCCGGTTAAGTGGGCTGAGACGATCGATGCGGAGCGCGCCACAGAGATAATTCTCTCCGCTATTACTGCTGCTCCTTAACCAAGGCCTCTACATCGGAGCGTGTCGGGAGTGAAGAGCGCGCACCTACTGCTCTTGTAGTTAGCGCGCCAGCAGCACCCGCGAAGATGGGATCATCACTAGCTGCAAGCGCCGCGCAGAATGCGTCACCAGCACCGGTTGTATCTAGAGCCTCTACCGAGAATGCTTTGAACTCTTCATGCGAGCCATCTTTCTTATAGCGCCGCGCACCGTTCGCTCCAAGGGTCACGACCAGATCGCCAGCACCACGTTCTAGTAGGGAGAAGGCTCCACCGTAAGCCTGAGACTCAGTTTCGTTAACAACAATCGTGGTCGAGTTCAGAATCCACGATGACTCTGTGAGGTCAATCGGGCTTGGGTTGCAGATAGTGCGCAGCGAGCGTTCGCGCCCGATTGCAAGTGCATGCGAGGCAGCCGCAACGCCGATCTCGAAACCGACAACGAGAATCTCGGGTTGTAGAGCCTCTATCGCCTCTTCGATGTGTTCGCGAGTTACGTACCGGTTTGCCCCTGGTGCAACAGCAATCGTGTTCTCGCCGTTTGAAGCGATATTGATAAGTGCAGTACCAGTAGCCGCGGCATTAACAACGCGCATGAAGGTTGCATCGACTCCATTGGCAACAAGATCGCTCCTGATTTCGTCGCCATATGCGTCGCTACCAACGCAGCCCACAAACGAAACCCGCGCACCGAGGCGCGCAGCTGCAGTTGCCTGGTTCGCTCCCTTGCCCCCGAGTGCGGAGAAGAACTCACCTCCACTAACGGTTTCTCCTGCAGCCGGCAAGTGTGGCCCCTGCCAGATTAAATCCATGTTGGCTGAGCCAACAACACATATGCGCACAGAATTCATCTACGGAGAATAGATGCAAAGAGTGCCGCTTCCTATGGTTAGAACCAAATTGAAGCGGGGACGCTAAATGCCTTGAAGGTAAGCGACCTCGTCGATGATGAACTCTGTTCTACCGCTGCCACCGCAGTACACATCAATGTTGTAATCGCTAGGTCCACCCTGGAGAAAGAGCGTTGTGGAGTTAGCAATTGTTTGATTCGATGCGGACCAGTTAATCGTTGATGTCTCAGGGATGGGACCCTTGGCATAAACGACTAAATATCCAGAGCCAACTGTCCCAGTGATCGTTACGTTGACAATGACGCCCGAGATCCCGTCCGCATCCGAGTAGGGAGTGAATACGTTTCGAATCCCACCGGCACCTAAGGCTCCATACCCATCTTCACGTGTGTCCCAGAGACGAAACACCGGCGAAGCGTCAACGATTACTGAAGCTGCACCAAAAGCAGCAGGCTTCGTAGGGACATCTGCTGAGCTTCCTTGTGCAGATGCCGATGACGTTCCAATGCCGATAGCTGCAGCAGTTGCGCCACCTGCGATTAGCCCCGCCCTAAGCATGAAGTTGCGCCGTGAACCCCGGAGGCTTTCTAGATCAAACTCCGTGATTTTTGAGTTGTTCATAATCCCTGCCCATTCTCATATGTACGCGATGCTTTCGCGCTTTGTTTATTACCCTGCTCATTCGTCACCGTAAGAATGACGGCGAACCTGCAGTTTGCAGAGTCTCTATCGTCTTACAAGGTGGCGCAAGGGGCAACTCTGTGGGTATCGGATACAAATGTGTATCGAATATGCCGAGCGATCGCGCGCATCTATGGTGAACAGTCCATAAGGGCTGAGCCTTCTACCTGGCCTTTGAGGTGACTACGCCGTTAGAGAGCGTGACCCTGAAGGCGTCTCCGCTACCGATATCTGGAAAGAACACAGTGCCTGTGACGATCGAGATTGAGCAGCCAGTCGCAGTCGTAACTGCAGCGCTGCTCATACCCACCTGCACGGCGCTCCATTTCGCTGTAGTTGCACCACACCCGGCGGGGGGTCGAGTTGTTGTGGTTACCGGAGCAAGGGTTGTGGTCGTTGTTTGAGGAGGGTTGGTTGTGGGCGAGGGAGCAGGAGCCGTCGTCGGTTGAGGCGTGCTCTTGTTCTCAATCTCGACGACCTGAACGGGGGCCGCTCCGGCGCTTGCGGTTGTACTAGATGGCTTGCGCGGAGTCGACTGCTCTGAGTTCAGACCCTGCGAGTTGCTAGCGGGATCAGTAGCTGGTGCCAAGGGTTCCTGCGCTACTGGGCTTGTTGCTGAAGGCGCAGCGGTAACGGAGGCTATGAATGGAGCAGCCGAGACGAAGATAAAGTTCGCAGCGAATGCAGCAGTGAAAACGCTGACAGCGATCGCTGCTGCAGTCGCTCCAGTCTTGCGTATACCTTTTTTGGTGTTCATCGGCACTCCTAAGAGAGTGGGATTGACGTGCCCGCCGCCGGAGGGCGTGCACCTGATATTGCAACCTTATTACTCAGTCGTCGTCGCCTTCTTCTTCGTATTCGTGCTCTCTGTCGCCATCTCGTTCGTGCTCTGACTCCACATGTGGCGCTCGCGTTGTGGGAGTCACTACGGGTGCAATTGTCTCAGTTGGTGGCTCCACTACAGCACTATCGTCGTCGGGTGTTGCAACAAGATCTGAAGCCTCACCTTGAGCTGACTCAACTACTTCAGGTGTAGTCGGCGCGGCCACTTCAGGGACAACAACCTCTACTACAGGGGTCGAGGCGCTGCTCTCTCTACTCGTTGAGAGGTCGACGAGTGAAGCGTTTCCTGGAGCTGCTACCGCTCCGAACACAACCGGTGCAGTAGCGGGCAGAACGACGTTTGCTGCAACCGCAGCACCGCCCGCACTGATTGCTAACGCTGCGCCAGTTGCGAGGGCCTTTGCTGTGAAAAACTTGAGGCTCATAGTGAATCCTTAATCTTTAAACGCGGTGCTTAGTAAGAACCTGACGGACCAGATGGCCCTTGAGGGATATACGGAGCAGGGATTGGATACCAGATACCGCTTGATCCCTCGATGCCGGTCGGACCAGTTGGTGCAGGAGGAGTCGTAGGTGCTGGGGGTGCAGGAGTGTCATCTCCATGTCGACCTGGACGAGGGTTTGGCCCGGGGCCGCGGTGATCGCCAACGTCGTCGCGTCCGCTGGGACCAACTACGCCGCTAGGGCCAACTACGCCGCTAGGTCCAGTCGTGTTGGAGTCGTGGTGGTCTGATGAGGTGTCATCTCCTGCCTCTACCGCTTCTCCGGTAACTCCTGTTACTCCAGACGGATCAACCTGTGGTGCGCTTATCGTCTCGCAGTACTGGGCGACGTTTGCGCTCGACTCTGTTGCATGTTCACGAAGGCGATCGAATGCCTCGGCGCCGATCTTTGCGCCACGCTCAGCGCCACGACCTGAGACGAGTGCATGACAGAGTGCGCGGTCTGATTGATGTACAGATGGAGGTCCAGTAGTTCCGCTTGCTCCGCTTGCTCCGGAGAAGTTGTGCTCACCAGTTACACCTGAGACGCCCGAGGATCCGGCGCGGTTCCCAGCCTCCGACTCTCCATCAGGGAGGTGAATCCCAACCTGACTCGTTACTGCTGCGACTGCGTTCTGAACCGGCGCGGGGAGTGTGCCGGTTGCCGCCATCGCAACCCCGCTCACTCCTATGGTCGCTGATGCGAAGAGTGCCTTGGCGGTAAGAATCTTGAGAATCACTTGGGGTCCTTAGGAGTATGGAGGGATGCTTTTCCCGTCCAACCCCTATCGGAGCCGTTCCTTAAGTTTCTTTAGCAGCGCGAGGCGAGTTGGCTAATTCTTAACCAGACGCTGTGGATAAGAGGAGTTCTATAGGTCTTAGGACCCAGAGTTTTCCTCGCCTGACTCTGGTGACTCTGCTGGTTCGCTGCCACGCAGCTTCGCTATCTCATCGCGCAACCCTGGGTAGTCAGGGTCTTCGTTCAAAATCTTCTCTAAGTCTTTTCGCGCGGCTGCGTGATGGTTTTGATCAATCGCTGCCTGTGCTCGAGCGAAGAGCGTGAGGTGCCTAATCTCAACAGATCGTTGCTTTGATCGCAGTGCATCTGCAAAAGCCTCGCGCGCCGCGTCGAAGAAACCCTGCTCCCTAAATGCAATGCCGCGATAGGTGAGGAGAAGTGCGCTGACGTCATCGGTATTCTCTGTCCCGGTTGTAAGGGTGATGATGTCGTCCCAACGCTCCATCGATACGAATAACTCAGCAGATGAGATCGTCGTAAAATTAGACATTGGTTCCGTCATGATGAAATTCAGGGCCTCGTCGAACCGCTTTTGTTCCTGAAGATTCTCTACATGCATCAGGGTTATAAAGGACCGGCACATAGGGAGCGTCACACTTAATTGCGGACTAATTGGGATAGTGCAAGCGATGCGCGACACATATTTTGTTATAAATGGATCGCCCTCCGGCGATCCGAGACTGAGTGCCGCTAGAGCGTGAGTCTCTCGTAGTTGGGTCTCATTCGGGTCGCTACTAGGAACCATGATGAGTGCGAGACAGTGTGCTGCGAGGGCGAATCTCGGCTCGCTAGACGCGATGGCCTCTACCTCTGCAAAATTGGAGCTGATGAGCGCGCGGTGTAAACGCTTCTCAACTTTATTAGCAAAGATGCCAGGCTTTTTCATTTGCATTGCGGCTGTGAGCATCTGGGCAGGGGTTCCGGTTGCAATGGGTGGAGCGGGTTCCTGGAATGTGTTGCTATTTGGAACGGAACGCGTGCGAGTTGTAGAGGATCTTCGCGTATACGGAACTCCGCCAGAGGCCTTCTGGTAATACATCCCTGTACCTGGGATACCAGCAGATGCAGTGCGTCGACCGCGAGAGTTGACCGTGTAATGGAATGGCCCCTTGCCGAATGTGAGACCCACCGATCGCTTGTTAAGCCGAAACTTCACCCCGGGCACAAGACTGAAAGATCTATTTACTCTGAATGCCACTACGTGTTACTCCTCGCTCTGCACTGTCGGTTACTCATTGTCTTCACTGCTTGTCTCCTCGGTGCTCAACACTCGATGGGTCTAATCCAAGTAACTCAATTGTTGTGGCACCATCCTCGAGTGCCTCAAGCCACTGCGCCTCCGCAGCAGCGCGCACGCTTGAGTCTCGAATCACAATCTCAATGTCTTGTTCTTTTACAACTACAACTCCATCTGAGTCGCCAACAATGATGTCTCGAGGGGAGATCTCAACTCCCCCAACCATTACATCTCCGCCTACCGAGCCACCCTCTGCTCGCCTCGCCGCACGAGCAGAGACTCCGGTTGCAAAGACCGGAAAGCCAAGATTCGTTAGCGCATCAACATCACGGCAGTTGCCGTCGATTACTACCCCAAGAATTCCGCCTGCGATGGCTTGAGTTGTTAGAAGCTCACCCCAGTAGCCGCGCTCGGGGGGTTCAGTAGCGCGCACAACAATGACGGACCCCACCGGCGCCTCGGCTACGGCAACCTGCACTGCGAGATTGTCAGCTGCTCCGGCGGTAACGGTAAAGGCCCGGCCGCAGACTGCTGCGCCATGCCAAATCGCATGTATCTGAGGATCGAGCAGAAGGCCTCCGCTAGCGCCGATTGTTGAGACGCCGAAATGGAGGAGGTCGTAGGCAGGTAGATCGGGGGAGGTCACTTCGTAGAGTCTCGCGGCAAAACCGGTAGCCTGCCAACATGCTTGACGTCACTGCCCTTGCCGATGAAATTGGTATAACCGCTCTAGCCGCTTCGGCGCGCGCAATTACTAGAGGACTTGGGGGCGATGGTGATGCAGCCGGCCTACTCGTGCGGCTTGTAGGCGATGATGCCCGTAATCGCCTCGCCGGTGGGGAGGAAGAGCCCAAACTCATCATGCAGGTGGAGTCGCTCGGGACCGAGGTCTCGATAGTGATGAGAGACCGTGGCGCGCCGGTGGTAGGCCCTCCGGAGACGCTGCTCGCGTTGCTGGCCTTAGGTGTGGCATCGCGTGTAGATGCGCGCCATGAGTTCAATGGAAATGTCATTGAAGTGCGCATGGCCTTGCCGCAGTATCACTCGATTGTTGAAGGCGCGGATATCGAGGTACTGGCTGGTGACGTTGAACTCTCAACCGAAGAGGTTGTGATGCGTCCGCTTGCTAAAGGAGACGCCGAGGCACTTACACAGGGCATCTACCGCTGCTACGGATGGACCTACCCCAATCCAGATTTCTATTACCCGGATCGCATCGAGGCATCGCTCGCTGCTGGTAAGCGCATTGGGTATGTAGCGGTGAGCCCCTCTGGCGAGATGGTTGCGCACTGGGGAGCCGTATGGATCGGCCCGTCAATCGTTGAGACCGGTGGAACCTTTACTGACCCGAGGTTTCGACGCCGCGGACTCGCCGGCAAACTCGGCGACAGTCTCCTTGAGAAGTTGCGCGAGATTGGTGTAGAGGGACGACTACGAGAGCCAGTGCTCACCCACCCGGCTACACAGCACATTGCGATTCAGGATGGGGCAACATTTGTTGGAGTGCGTCTTCACGATCATGCACCGTTCCAGCAGGTCGGTATTACAGACGGACTACTCACGAGTCGCGCATCGCTGACAGTTGCATACTCATCTCTGCAACCTCTTGAACCAAAAACAGTTTGGGTCCCCGCCGCTTACGAGCCATTTCTTCTGAGAATCCTCAACGGAACTGATTGGTCACGCACTCTTGGAGAGGGGGTGGCTAAGCAGACTTGGCCGGAGCAGAGCCGCCTTGCATCGAGTTACGACACCGATGAGCAGGTTGGCGAGATAACAGTTGAGGTTATTGGCGCAGACCTATGCGATGTGCTCGATGCAACGATCACTCAATATCGCCACTCCGGCGCTGAGGTAATCAGAGTCAACATCCCGGCAAACGATCCTGCACTTCCAGTAGTCGGCGCCGGGCTCCCAGAGTTAGGGCTCGGATTCAGCGTCTACGTGCCAGGCCTCTTAGAGACGGGAGACGCGTTGATAGTCGAGTGGCTTCACGATTCGGAGATCGACACCTCGATCTTTAATTATGCGGATGAGCGCGTCGAGACATTGACAAAAATGGTTGTTGCTCAAGCAGGAGACGTTGGGATGCTCGGGGCACGTCAGCGCAGACGCGCTTCACGACGTGCGCAAATCTTCTCAGGTCTCGCTGGGCTAGAAGCAGAGTCACTTCAATGACGAATCTCGCAGCAGGCGCTCCACTTGAGTTAGGCGCCGCCCCTGTTGGTCGATTGAGCGGTCTCCTTATTGACTCTGCACGAACTGATCGCATGTTGCCTTTCGAGGTCTGGTACCCAATTGAAGCATCCGATGCCGTTACTCCATCGGTATACGAACTGCTCCCTGGTACCGGATTCACAGCCGCGGGTGCATTCGATGCGCCACCGACGCCCGGCAAATACCCACTCGTTATTTTCTCTCATGGTCGAACCGGCACACGGATTGCCTACACACTTCTCTGCGAGGCAATGGCCGCGTTGGGAGCGGTAGTTGTCTCTGCCGATCACCCAGGAGACACGCTCATCGACTGGGCCTTAGAGGCTGCCGCCGATGATGAGACAAACGAGATGAGTCGAGTTGCTGACGCGCGATTGATCCTCGATGCTGCGTTCGGCACGATCCCTGGAATGCCCGAGGAAGTAAAAGCGGTAATAGACACGACGCGAGTAGCAGTCGGAGGACACTCATATGGTGGTTATACGGCGCTAGCGATAGCCGCAGGTGCGCATGGCGCAGTCGACGTACGTATTACTGCTGCGTTTGGTCTTCAGGCATATACGCGCGCGATTACTGATGCGGATCTTGCGAGTATCAGAGTTCCCCTGCTTATTAGCGTCGCGACCCGTGATGTGACTACGCCTGCCGCCCTCGATGCAGATCGACCGTGGCGGCTGATCTCAGCGCCAGATTCATGGCGTGTTGATGTTGGAGACGCTGCTCACCAAGCATGTAGCGATGTTGGGCTATATGCAGAGTTAGCTCCTCAGGTCCCGGATCTTCCCGAGACGCTGCGCACCTACCTTGAAGAGACAGCCGCTGAGACAAGGGCTGAGGGAATGCGCGGATGGAGAGAATCTGTGCGGCTCCAGGCGCAGATCGTCGGGGCTTTTCTCGATGATGTGCTCCAAATTTCTTCAGAGCGATCAAAGCAGACCCTCTCTGCTCTCGCTCGTGACGGTGAGGTCACGGTTCAGAGACGCAGTAACTAATTCTTGGCCATAAGCCAGTTACTGCGCGTAGAGACCTTGATGAAGTATTTAGAGAAGGCCAAGTTCGCTCGCAAGTAGCGACCTGCGTACCTTCCCCATGGTCGTCACAGGTATTGAATCAACATGTATGTAACGCTTGGGGCGCTTATGAGGCGCGAGGTGCAGATGCGCCCAAGCATCGAGGTCTGCCGTGGTAGCTGGTCCGACAATCGCTGCGCAGACCATCTCCCCCCAAGACTCATCTGGGATCGAGAAGACGGTTATGTCCTCAACTCCACTGCAGGTGAGGAGTGCTCGCTCAATCTCGAGAGGGTATGCGTTTACTCCACCGGTGATAATTAGGTCATCGCGTCGACCGTCTATGTATAGGTAGCCGTCTTCGTCAAGCGTGCCAATATCAAAGACGCTAAATGCATCACCGCGCCACGCTGCCTCTGTCTTTGCCGGATCACGCCAATACTCAAAGCGCGCAAAACTCGGGACTGAGCACCAAATGGTTCCGTCTGCGTCTATTGAGAGTTCGCGGCCCGGGCGAGCGCGCCCAACTGTCCCCGGGTGAGCAAGCCATTCATCCGGTGCGCATACGGTGAACTGACCCTCCGTCGAGCCATAGAACTCCCAGAGGGTCTGGTCAGGGAACGCATCAAGAGCGCGTCGCTTAAGCGCATCAGGGCACGCTGATCCCGCATGAGCAACTCGACGAAATGACTCCAATGGAAGCGAAATACCAGAGGAATCAGTGAAGGCGATTAGGCGTTGAAGGTGTGCCGGCACCATGAATGCATTTGTAGGGCGGTACTCGGCAATTGCTTCTACGAGAGTCTCAGGTTTGAAGGGCGGAGGAATCACGACAGATCCGCCAGCGAGTAAAACCCCCATTGCTAAGCGCATCGGAGCCGAGTGATGAAGCGGAGAGACAACAATGTGGATGTCGTCTGCATTGAAACCCCACGCATCACGCTCCTCCATCGCAAGCGCCTCTGCGTCCGAGTCGTTGAGCAACTCAGTCCAGACTCCTTTAGGAACCCCTGTCGTTCCGGAGGTGTAGAGCATCGGGCGGGTGCGCGGCCACTGAGCAAGTTCGCCATAAGAACCGTTCTCTCGGGCGCTGCTTACGAAACTCCCGACCTCTACGCCTCGAAGAATCAAACTTGGGGCTGCATTCTCAAGCAGTACTGCCTGCTCTTCGGGGGTTAATCCAGGGTGAAGCATTACAGGAACAACGCCTGACCTAAGTGCGCCGATTGTTAGTGCGAGGTACTCTGGCGACGAGCCAGCGACTAGGGCTATTCGGTCTCCCTCTTTGATCTCGGCGCTCCTCAAGGCAGCCGCTACTAAGGCCTGATCCCTCTCGGACTCCTCGGCTGTCACAAAAATTGCCTGCATTTTGCCCTTTTTCTAGGCCTTAACAAGGAGTTCAACGCTGCTTAGTCCGATCGTCACCTAAGCATGGCCTCGCTCCACTACCGTATAACTACGAAAGCATAAGAGCAGAGGAAGCAAATGCCATCAGTATCAGAACCATCAATATCAAAACCCTCAACATCAGATACCGGGCTACCAACCGAGACCGCCGCGCTCCAAGCAGAGGTAACGCGACTTCGCGAGCTGGTTGGGCTTGACGAGGCCGCATATTCATCGCTCAAGATCGAACTCTGGGCTGCACGAGACTCAGCATTCGGGGCCGAGATGGCGGCTGGTGAACTTCGTGGTCAAGTAAAAGTCCTCGAGGGGCAACTCGCACAAGCCAATCGAAACCGACGTTGGATGGTTGAGCAAATCAAAGCCCCGCTGCGTCGCCTTAAGGCAATCCTGCGCTAAGCATAAAACCCGATGGCCCGCTACTCCATACTCACCCCTGTCTACGATCCGCCTGAAGACGTTCTGCGCGCCTGCCTCGAGTCTGTTTCGCGCCAAACATTTCAAGACTGGGAGCACTGCCTCGTCGACGACGCTTCAACCCAGCCCCACGTAGCGCGCGTGCTTGAGGAGTATGCAGCGAAAGACCGCAGGTTTAAGGTGAAGCGTCGCACGGCAAATGGCGGAATCATCGCTGCATCCCAGGACGCACTTGAGTCAGCGACCGGCGAGTTTGTCTGCTTGCTTGACCATGATGATTTGTTGACCAAGGACGCGCTATTCGAGGTCGATCTCATAGCAAGCACCGACCCGAGCCTTGATTATTGCTACTCCGATGAGGATTACCTTGCACCTGATGGCAAGTTCATCAATCCATTTCATAAACCCGATTGGTCCCCCGAGAGATTTCGCTCTCAGATGTATACCGGGCATTTCTCTGTAGCACGACGTGAACTAGTTATCGAGGTCGGTGGCTTTCGAACTGGCTTTGAAGGCTCACAGGACTACGACTTAGTACTGCGGGTCACTGAGAAGGCGCGCTCTATTCGCCATGTTGCAAAGATCCTCTACCACTGGCGCATGATGCCCGAGTCAGTGGCGCAGAATGCTGATGCAAAGCCGTGGGCATATGAGGCCGGGCGCCGCGCAGTGCAGGATCACTGTGATCGAACCGGGCGCCGTGCAACTGTCGTCGATGGGGTGGTGCCCGGCGTCTATCGCGTGCAGCGCGAGATTGATGGCGAGCCACTGGTAAGTGTCGTGATTCCAACCCGCGGCTCGAGTGCTCGAGTATGGGGTGTAGAGCGATGTTTCGTTGTCGAGGCCGTGCGCTCATTAGTTGAGCGCGCCAGATATACAAATCTTGAGATCATTGTCGTGATTGATAAACCAGCACCTGCAGGTGTGATTGAGAAACTTGAACGACTCGCCGGCGATCGTCTCAAGGTTATTTGGTACGAGAAACCCTTCAATTTTTCTGAGAAGATAAATCTTGGTGCAGCGCATGCGACGGGTGAGCTCCTCCTTCTGCTCAATGATGACATCGAGGTAGAGACACCAGATTTCATCGAGACCATGATCGGATTGATTCAGGAGGGCGATGTTGCGATGGTGGGGGCAAAGCTCCTATTCGCCGATGGCCGACTCCAGCACGCAGGTCATCTCTACAACCACGATCCATTTCATGCCTACTTTGGCTACCCGGCGGATCATCTCGGAGAATCCTCTGTGCTCGCGTGCCAGCGAGAGACCTCAGGGGTTACTGCCGCATGTGCGTTGGTCAAGATGTCGATCTGGAACGAAGTAGGCGGATTGACCCCCGAACTCGCAGCGAATTTCAATGATGTAGATCTCTCTCTAAAAATACGAGCCAAGGGGTACCGCATCCTCTGGACCCCGTATGCGGTGCTGTATCACTTCGAGTCGATGACGCGGATTCCCACAGTTAACAAACGCGAACTCGAGATCATGCGCGAGCGTTGGGCTACTCCGCTCAAGAATGATCCGTATCACAACCCAAATTTTGAGCCACTGCGCGACGATTGGGTACTGCGATCACGGTGAGTCAGAACAACCCTGCTTTTTTGACTTGCTCTCCTCCGATGACGCGTAACATCTGACCTGTGAAACAGGAATTGGTAATCGCATTAGGTGGGGTCGGGCTTGCCCTTCTTGTGCTCTTTATTGCCCGCAAGCACCTCCTTACTCTGCGCTACACAGTTGGCTGGGTAGTACTTGCAGTCGTACTCACCCTCTCCGCTCTGTTAGCGGGATTTGTAGAGCCACTCGCCAATGCGGTGGGAATGACTGCCACTGGTGTGCTCCTTGCATTGGCCTCCGGAACACTCCTCCTTATCTGCATCCAACTCTCGATCTCGGTCTCCGGTCTCTCTTCACAACTGCGCGAACTAACCGAGGCCAATGCTCTCCTCGCAGCCCGTGTAGAGGAATTGGCGATCGATAAATCGTCACCCGAGGAATTCAAGGGATGACGGCACGCGACACTCTCGTAGTTGTCCCCGCGTATAACGAGAGTGGAGCCGTTGGCGATGTGGTGCGCGCACTTCTCGATGCAGGGCTTGACTGTGTTGTTGTCGATGATGGCTCCAAGGACAACACGGCTGAGGTCGCGCGTTCCGCAGGTGCGCATGTTGTGGTGCTTCCCCTAAATCTCGGTGTTGGTGGAGCGCTTAGATGCGGTTTTCGATATGCGGTCGATCGTGGATATACGCGTGTTGTGCAGTGCGATGCAGATGGTCAACACCCGCCATCAGAGATTGTTCGCCTACTAGAGGTCCAGGCACAGGAGGAGGCTCACCTCGTAATCGGGAGCCGTTTTTTAGATGGTTCTAGCGATTATGAGATTGGGCGGGCGAGGCGTTTAATGATGCGAGTGCTCTCGGGGATCATCAAGAGGTCCAGTGGGCTGCGCTTGAATGACACGACATCCGGATTTCGATGTATCGCAGAGCCGCTTCTGGGCGAGTTCTCTCTCTCCTATCCAGTGCATTATCTAGGCGATACTTTTGAGGCCGCTCTTGTTGCAGCACGCAGTGGATACAGAGTGATCGAGACTCCGATTCATATACGCAAGCGCCAAGCAGGGAACGCCTCAGCCTCTACGCTCGCAGCGATTCGATTTATTGTTCGGGCGGTAATTGCGTCTCTTGCTGGCCTTACCTTTGAGATCCGTTCATTAGACGAGGTAACTGCGGAGTAACTGCTCAGGCGTGAGATGCGCGCTTTAGTGCAGCGCGTTTGCTGCGGGCTGGCTTGAGTCGCCTATGCAGCAGGTCGCCGATAATGCGGTACATCAGATGTAGACGAATTATTCGCTTTGTCTTCGCGGTTCGCGCTGCTCTCGACCATCCGAGAGCCTCTGCATGAGTCGCCAGCTCTCCATAGATTTCAATCTCTTCATCAAAACGCTCCGTGGTTGCAGTCAGTAGAGCGGTCTGACTCTCCTCATGGCGGCGGTACGCGTAGAGCTCCTCGGGAATTCCAACAAACTCTCCACCTCTTAAGAGTGTGCTCGCAAGGAACTCGAGATCTGCAACCATGCGCCATCGAGCCTGGAATGGATCGGGCTCGAGTCGTGATGCCCGGTAGCAAAGAGTTGGGCAGAAGATGTATTGGCCTCGGAGTAATCCATTGAGCCCTTGTTCCCCAGAGACCGTTGCAGCAGAGCCTTTGAGTGATTCAGTGATTCTCTTTATGCGATCTGGAAATGAAAAAACAGGCTTGCTATCCGTGTCAATAATCGATGCACGCGTGAATACTGCGACTGCATTTGGGTGCGCCACATGGGCTGCGATGACAGCCTCTCCATACCCTGGCATGAGTTCGTCGTCGGAGTGAAGCAGTGTGACGAGCGGAGTATCGCTAATCCGCAATGCCTCGTTCCAGTTCCCAGCAAGGCCAAGATTGTTTTGATTACGCACATAGCGAATTCGAGTATCGCCATAACTAGCGACGGCGGCCTCTGTATCCGTCTCAGCTCCAGCGTCGTCTACAACAATGCAGACCCAGTCTTGAAGGCTCTGCTCCCGGACGCTCTCAATAGCGCGCCGCAGGTAGGGCACTCCGCTATAGAACGGAATCGCGAATGTAATCCGCGGATCAGAACTCACGCGTCGGTATTACGCTCGCCAACGACGACAAACTCGTTGTAAGGGAATACCCGGCCAATCACTCTTGGGAACGGGAAGGACTGCTTACTAGCAGTCTTCCAGCCGTGCTTACCGAGCAGGAGCTCAGTGGCGGCGTGATCAACGAAGCGCACATGGGTTGAGTCGCTCCCGTAGCCCGCTTCTTGTGGAGTGATCACAATGATGCGACCACCCTCGCGTACATACGGTGCATATGTCGCGATTAGTTCGTCGGTAGTTGGAGCATCAAGGTGCTCAATAACGTGAGCAAGTAGGAGCGAGTCGAAGCCCGCTATTTTTGCGTCACCTGAACCAAGAAACTCTTCAGGGGAGTAAGCGGTTAGTCCACGCTCTCGAGCAGTAGCTACGCAATCAGCATTGTGATCGACGCCGATACCGTTGCCCTCTAGGTGCGTAAGATTGCGCCCGATTCCGCAACCGATATCGAGGGTGTAGCCAGGGTGGAGTCTGCGCAGATTCCACCGATAAGGCGCTTGAACATCTAGGCGTTGCTTCCAGCTTTGTGCCTCTAGAGTCTCAAGGCGCCGTGCGTACGCTGGATCTTGCGTAGAGGCGATGACTGTTGATGAAGGTTTGTTCTCTGCTTCGCTCATGAGGTGTACAGCATCGCACCCGAGCGGGCCTCCAGAGCGGTCATTCGCAGGGTTGCAGCGTTGGCCCTAAGAACTTGGCCTTGGGATCACCGAGACTCGAGTGCCTATTCACTAAGTCGCAAGATCTAGGAAGGGCGAACGCCCCACTGGAAGTTTGAGCGCCAAGCTGACGAGATCTTCACGACATCGCCGGTCTGGGGTGCGTGAATCATCATGCCCCCACCTATATAGATGCCTACGTGGTGCAGGTCGCTATAGAAGAGGACTAGGTCTCCAGGCTGGAGGTCATTGAACGCGATCTTTGAGAAGAGCACTGCCTGCGCTGCTGAGTAGTGAGGAAGTCGAACTCCAACCGATCCCCATGCAGCCTTCGTTAGGCCTGAGCAGTCGAAGGTCGTAGGTCCGGAGGTTGCGAAGGAGTAGGGCTTTCCAATCTGTGCTCTTGCGTACTCAACAACCTCAGCAGCACGAGACGAGACAGCAGGAGGAGGTCCGAAAGGATTCCCTGTGAGTGCTGGGCTAACCGTTGTGGTCGTGGTCTGCCCGCCGCTTCCAGATGTGCCAGTGCTTCGAGGAGTAGTTGGAGATGGGGTTCCATTACGACGTGCTGCCTCAATTGCTGCACGCTGCGCTGCAGCTTGACGCTGTGATGCGGCAATTCGAGCTGCCTCAGCTCTTGCTGCCTCAGCGCGCTGCTCCTCAATGAGCTTCTTTGTCTCAGCATCAATCTGAGAGAGTCGACTGCGCAGAGAACGGTCTGCTGCGGATGCCTCACGGTAAGCGGCTCCAGCTGAGTCAGCCTGCTGTGCAGCGTTGGCTCGAGCGGTATCAGCGGCGGCGCGCTGTGCGGCAAGGCGGGTCTCAGCGCGCTTTACCTCATCGATTAAACGGTTATCGCGAGCTGCGGTTACGTCGCCGTACTGTGCAATGCGAGCAGTCTTAGCCATGTTGCCAGGGTCAACCTGGCTAAAAGGTGTGCGCGAGCCAGAGCCGCGATAGAGCGATGCTGCGCGACGTGCGAGGGTTGCTTTGAGTTCCTTGCGCTTTGCAACAGTGGCGTCGACCGCAGCCTGAGCACTAGCTACCTCAGCCTGCGCATCTTCAAGTGCAACGCGCGCTCCGTTGTATTGATCTGCAAGAGCACCAACGTGCATGGATTCACGGTCGATCTGGGCGCGAAGTGCGGCGGCCTCTGCTTGCTTGCCGGCGATGGTTGTCGCAGCCCCTGCGGGCGCAATCGTTGCTAGCGAACCAAAAAGTGTGGTTGCGCAGCAGGTCGCGATACCGAGGCGTCGCATTACTCGCATATCCGTCGTGCGCTTCATGGAACCAGTAACTCCCGAGTGGACTGCGCCTCGGCTCTTTACCGAGGTGCTTGAGGTCCGTTATTCGGCCTCGGGCTCCAGAAACTTGAGTGAATTCACAACGTTGAGACAACTCTGAGGATTCGGCTAAGGCCTATTCCTAGGCCCAGCAAGGGTTATGGGGCAGAGAGAAAAGGGGCCTAGGCATGGTCCTGGCGGCCGAATATCCGCCATGCCTCTACCATCTCGCCTTGTGGATTTGAGAGAGGTGACCTCACTATTAGATGGCGGGCTGCGTGAGCGCATCGCGGGTCTGCACGCGATCTCTGCTCCGGTTGTAATAGGTATCGCCGGATCAGTCGCCGCAGGAAAGTCGACCTTCGCTGCAGCGTTATTAGAGGGTCTCAGCGAGTATCAAGTAGAGGTAGTCGGCACGGATGGTTTTTTGTTTCCAAATGCCGTGCTTGCTGAGCTGCAATTAGAGGCGCGAAAAGGATTTCCAGAGTCGTACGACGAGAGTGCTGTGGTCTCCTTTATAGATGCGCTGCACAGAGGCGATGAATCTGCATCAGTCCCCGTGTACTCACATACTGCTTATGACGTAGTAGCAGGCGAACTTCGCGTGATTGGCTCACCAGACATCTGCATAATTGAGGGAGTCAATGCACTTCAGTTTGCCGATCACCTCGATCTTGCTATCTATTTGGATGCAGATGAATCAAACCTCATCAATTGGTATGCGACACGCTTCTCAGAGATATGTGATGCCGCTATAGACGATCCAACCTCTTTCTACAGCGGTTGGTCATTGTTCCCAGAGAGCGAGCGCAGGGAGATGGCCGAGAGTTTTTGGTATGGAATTAATCACCCGAATCTTCTGGAATGCATTGCTCCTTCTGCCGCGCATGCAGACCTAGTGGTTCGAAAAGCACACGACCACTCAATAGCCAGTGTGGAGTGGAGGGCGTGAGTATCACACTCCGCTCAGGGAGCCTTGAATGCACCTCTGCACCTGAGCTTGGAGTGCCGATTCTCTCCTTCAAGCACCGAGGTCATGAGTTGCTCGCTCCCTCGACTGGCGTTGATATTCACTCTGTCGACGGGATGAGGGGGATGCCGATCCTCGCCCCTTGGGCCAATCGACTGCGAAGCAATGAATACTCAGCTCTTGGCGTATCAGTCGATCTAGCAGGGCTTGAGATTGAACGCGACATGAATGGATTACCTCTACATGGCACACTTGCTGGACGCGGGGACTGGAGAGTCACTCATTCAACATCTAGTAGTTGTGCACTCGAGATTGATCTTCAAGCGGACGAACTCACCTTCTCGGCGTCTCCGTTCGCGGCGCTCATTCAAGTTCAGTTGGAGTTAACGGATTCAACTCTCTCAGTTGTAACGACGCTCGTCGCCTCTGGTGAATCAAAGGTGCCAGCGTGTTTTGGCTGGCATCCGTACTTTGAGATCTCGGACATGCGTCGCGAAGATTTGCTACTCCGCTATCCCGCTGCGGCGCGCGTGGCGCTTGATGATCGCGGACTCCCAACCCAAGAGCAATCAGAGCAGCCTGCAATTGAAGGGCTATTGGGCGAACGATTGGCTGATGACCTGTTGCTGCTCGGCGATGATCGTGAATTTGTGATCGAGAGCAGCGAGAGACGACTCAGACTCAATGTGAGTAGCGGTTATGAAGCGCTACAGATCTGGATACCCAAAGGTGAGCGGTTCATCTGTGCTGAGCCCATGGTTGCTGCTGGTGCGGGGTTAAGCGACGGCGTCTTCCCGGTCGCAGAACCAGGTAGGCCGTATCGGGCTGAGTTCAGTCTCGGAGTAACTGATATCTAGCAATCAATGCGGCGCTTGATGCGTCAGTCCCTACGCTGATACCCGAACCCTCAAGCTCAGCAATTAGGTCCGTGGCGAGACTCTTCCCGAGAGCGACTCCCCATTGATCAAAAGAATCGATGCCCCATATAAAACCCTGGATAGCAACTTTGTGCTCATAGAGCGAGAGCAACTGCCCGAGCGTAAACGGATTCAGCGACTCAATCATCAGAACACTCGATGGATGGTTGCCCGGAAATGTTTTATGCGGGATAAGCGCTGCCTCTTCCCCCGAGTCCGCTACCTCTTGAGATGTAAGCCCAAAAGCGAGTGCCTCCGCCTGCGCTACTCCGTTGGCAAAGAGCATGTCTTGATGGTTCCCAAAAGGCTCTGCTGCGCGCGCAACGAGAATGAAGTCGACTGGAACATTTACGGTTCCTTGGTGAAGGAGCTGAAGAAAAGCGTGCTGAGCATCGGTGCCCGCTGCGCCCCATACAATCGGTGCAGTTGGAACTGATACTTGCTCTCCGTTATTAGTAACTGATTTGCCGTTGCTCTCCATCTCAAGTTGCTGTAGGTGAGCCGGTAGGGCAGCAAGATCACGAGCATACGGAATAACCGCATGTGACTGCGCGCCATCGAAGTCGATTGACCAGATGCCAACAAGAGCCATCAACGCTGGAAGATTCTTCTCAAGCGGTGCGGAGAGTGCGTGCTGGTCCATGGCGTGCAGTCCACCTAGAAACTCTCGGAATGCTTTTGGTCCAATAGCAATCATGACGGGTAGGCCTATTGCAGATGCGACGGAGAAACGCCCGCCTACCCAATCCCAGAATCCGAAAGTGAGAGCAGCTTTAATCCCAAATCCCTCTACTGCATCGAGGTTTGTAGAGACCGCGGCAAAGTGACTTGAGACTGCATCATCTCCAAGCGAAGCTGTTACCCACGAGCGCGCCTCCTGAGCGTTAGAGATTGTCTCAGTGGTCGTAAATGTTTTTGAAGCAACGATGAAGAGCGTCTCAGCAGGGTCGAGCCCGTCAACGGCGGCATGCAGATCAGCGCCGTCAACGTTTGAGATAAATCTCATTGTGAGATCGGGCGATACAAAAGGTCGCAGTGCATCGGTTACAAAACGTGGCCCTAGATGTGATCCGCCGATCCCAATGTGGATCACATTTCGGATCTGCTTACCGGTTGCCCCGGTATGGCGGCCCGAGCGCACGGCCTCGGAGAACTCAGTCATCGCATCAAGCACTTCATGCACGTGAGGAACGACGTTCTCTCCATCAACCTCAATAACCGAGCCTCGAGGTGCCCGCAGCGCTGTGTGTAGAGCCGGCCTGTTCTCAGTTGTGTTGACGCGCGCTCCTGTCATCATCATTTTCAGCTTCTCGGC
Organism: Actinobacteria bacterium IMCC26256; assembly: GCA_001023575.1. Classification (GTDB taxonomy): domain Bacteria; phylum Actinomycetota; class Acidimicrobiia; order IMCC26256; family IMCC26256; genus IMCC26256. The sequence goes on from CP011489.1 coordinate 81,247, forward strand.
CACGCCCTCCTGCTCCGCTAGAGCGACGAGGAGGTCCAGGCTCTCAGGCGTGATCCGGTGCTTTGATATATCTAGATAAACCCCCTCAGCCTCGGCGGATAGGTGATCGAGGCGTGCAGGGTCTTTGGCAAATAGGTCGCGAAGGTGGACCCCATAAAGCGTTGCATGATGATTTAGGAGATTTACCCACGCAGGGGATTCGGAGAGTTTCACATCGGAGACGATACCGGCGGAGGAGGCCCCCTAGGGCCGTCTAACCTCTCACCTGTGATTCGTGTTGCATACCTAGGACCCGAGGGCACCTTCACCGAGGAGGCCCTGCGCACTCAGGCAGATCTTGTCGCGGGCGAGACCATCCCGGTGCGTTCGGTCCCAGAGGTCTTCTCGACCGTCGAGAGAGGTGACGCCGAACTTGGGCTCGTGCCGATCGAGAACGCAATTGAGGGTGCAGTAGCCCTAACTCTTGATGTGCTTGCCTTCGAGAGCGAGTTATTGATTCAGCGTGAAGTGGACCTGCCGATCTCTCTAAATCTCTGTGCGCGCCCGGGTACGACTCTGCGCGATGTTCGAAGCATCCTGACAATGCCTATGGCCGTGGGGCAGTGCCGTGAGTGGCTTGAGCGTAAGTTGCCAGGCGTTGAGGTTCGCGCTGCTAACTCCACAGCGGAGGCGGCTCAAGAGGTTTCACGTTCACGCAAAACTGGGATTGCGGCAATCGCAAATGCCGGTGCTGCAAAGAAGTATGGCCTTAAAAATCTTGCAACCGCCATCGAGGACCACGACCGTAATCAGACACGCTTCGTTTTGCTGGGGCGTGGAGTCCCCGCTCCTACCGGTCACGACCGCACAAGCATTGTCTGCTTTCAGCGCTCAGACCGCCCGGGATCTTTATTAGCGATGCTTCAAGAGTTCGCAGCGCGGACAATCAACCTCACAAAAGTTGAGTCGCGCCCTACTAAGCACACTCTCGGCGATTATTGCTTCTTCATAGATTTTGAGGGGCATGTCTCTGACCCACTCGTTGCTGACTGTCTGCGCACACTTGCTGCGAAGCAGGCAAAGGTAAAATTCTTAGGTTCGTATCCGGTAGCAGGGAGCGGTGCAGTTGCGCGCCGTAGTGCAGCCGGAAAATCATGGCGCGACGCCAATAGTTGGGTCAATGCTCTACAGGCGCAGGTTCGCAGTGAAGACGAGTAGTGAAGAGAAGTAATGAGGCAGATTCAGCATGATTGATGTTAAACGGCTTCGAGAGGAGCCTGAGTACCGCCGCGGCATAGAGCGCAAACGTGTTCGCCCTGGGCTAATCGATGAGCTTCTTGCAGCGGAAGAGATTCGTCGCAGCCTGCTATCCGAGGTCGAGGAACTGCGTGCTGAGCAGAATGCTGCCTCGAAAGAGATTGGGCGAGCCGCAGCCGATGAGCGTGCCGAGCGCATCGCAGCTGCAGCAGTACTCAAAGAGCGCCTTACTACTCGCGAGCCTCATCTTGCTGAGGCAGAGGCATCGGTACGCGCACTTGCGCTTCAGATTCCGAACCCTGCATCGCCAGAGGTACCGGATGGTGGCGAGGATGATGGTGTAGTGCTCCGAACTGTGGGAGAAACTCCCGGGCCACCGCCGCTTGATCATGCAGCACTCGGTGAGTCTCTTGGCTTCGTTGATTCAGATCGCGGAGCAGAGGCGAGCGGTTCGCGTTTTGCATATCTAATGGGCGAGGCAGTCCTCCTCGAACTCGCTCTCGTGCAGTGGGTTATGTCCCAACTCGCCGCCGATGGCTTTACGCCTGTCATCCCTCCAGTACTCGTGCGCGAGCAGACGATGGAGGAGGCGGGCTTCTTCCCGACCGACCGCAGCCAGGTTTATGCACTCCCTGAGGACGAACTCTTTCTAGTCGGCACAAGCGAGGTTCCACTCTCAGCACTCCATCGCGGCGATCTCTTCGATGCCGATGCCCTGCCACTTAGGTACGGCGGATACTCAACTTGCTTCAGGCGCGAGGCCGGCACATATGGCAAGGACACTCGCGGCATATTCCGCGTTCACCAGTTCGACAAGGTAGAGATGTTCGTATGGGCCCACCCGGATCGCTCCAACGAAGAGCATGAGCGCATCCTCGCAATTGAGGAGAAGATTGTCGGTGGGCTGGGCCTGCCGTATCGCGTTGTAGATATCGCTGCTGGAGATCTTGGAGCCCCCGCTGCTCGAAAGTTCGATATAGAGGTATGGCTACCGAGCGAGGGGCGATATCGAGAACTCACCTCTTGCTCCAATTACCTGGATTACTCCGCTCGGCGCCTTGGGGCTCGGGTCAAGGATGACTCCGGGAATCGCCTAGTCCACACTCTGAACGGCACAGCCTGCGCGGTTGGGCGCACTCTCCTATTTCTCTTTGAGCATTTCCAAGAGTCAGATGGCGGGCTTGCGATCCCAGATGTGCTGGTGCCGTATACCGGGTTCTCCAAGGTTGGGCCTCGATCCTAGGGACTGCTCCTTAAATATGGAGCCCAGAGGACTGCACCTAAATAGAGATAGCGGCTTTAGTTTCTGCGCAGGTAGAACTCTTTGAGCGTTCGTGTCCTATTCTGCAAGCTGGAGGGGTGCCAGAGCGGCCGAATGGGACGGTCTTGAAAACCGTTGAGCGAGAGCTCCGTGGGTTCAAATCCCACCCCCTCCGCCAAGTTCTATAAGTAATAATCATCTTAATAATGGCCCTAATAATCAGCCTAATAATGACCGTATTAATCACCTAGAGGATGTTTCATGTATATCGGTTACACGCCTGAGCAGATCGCTTTAAGAGACGAACTGCGTGAGTACTACAACCAGATGCTTACCCCCGAGGTAGAGGACGAACTCTCCAAGGGTGAGGGAGTTGGTCCAGTAGCGCGCGGGCTCTGGAAGAAGATGGCCGCGGATGGTTGGGCCGGCATTGGTTGGCCCAAGGAGTTCGGTGGCCAGGGACGTACTGCCGTCGAGCAGTTCGTATTCTTCGATGAGTCAATGCGCGCCGGTGCACCTGTGCCGATGCTTACCATCAACTCTGTCGCACCAACAATTATGCAGTTCGGTTCTGATGAGCAGAAGGCGTTCTACCTCCCAAAGATCCTCGCAGGAGAGATCCACTTCGCTATCGGATACACAGAGCCTGAGGCCGGAACAGACCTCGCTTCACTAAAGACCCGTGCAGTTCGCGATGGCGACGAGTATGTGATCAATGGTCAGAAGATCTGGACAAGTCTCGCTACCGATGTTGATTACATCTGGCTTGCAGTGCGCACTGATCCAGATGTGAAGAAGCACAAAGGCATCTCAATGATCATTGTGCCGACTGGAGTCAAAGGCTTAAAGGTCGAGCCCATCAAGAACATGGGTGGACTCAACACAAACATCACCTTCTATGACGATGTTCGCGTACCGGTTGGAAACCTTGTAGGCGAAGAGAACAAGGGTTGGGGATTAATCACGAACCAGCTCAATCACGAGCGCGTCACACTCTGCTCATCAGGGATCGTTGAGCGTCAACTCGAGGACGTTACTGAGTGGTCCAAGCTGACGCTTCTCGCAGATGGGCGACGCGTCATCGACCAAGACTGGGTGCAGATCAATCTTGCGCGCATCCACGCACGCCTCGAGTTTCTGCGACTAATCAACTGGAAGGTTGCATCAGACGCAACACAGGGCTTGCCGCTTGACCCAGCGTATGCATCGAGCATCAAGGTGTTCGGTACAGAGTTTTATCTTGAGGCTTTCCGACTCCTAATGGAGATCATGGGCACGAGCGCAACAGTCAAGGCCGGATCGCCAGGGGCGGTTGTACGCGGTCGCATCGAGGCACGGACTCGAAGCATGCACATCCTCACCTTCGGTGGTGGAACCAACGAGATGCAGCGAGACCTCATCGCACTCTTCGGTCTCAACATGCCCCCGTCGCCGCGCTGATCTAGTAGCTCATACGCGTACCTAAAACTCGCAACAATTTAAATCAGGAGAACTCAAATGGATTTCACTCTCAACGAAGAGCAGCAAGAACTGCAGGGCCTTGCAAAGCAGATACTTACCGACAAAGGAACCCTTGAGCGTTTGAAGGCGCACTCTGGGGAGGACTGGTTCGATCGTGAGACATGGTCGGAGTTTGCATCCGCTGGGCTCCTCGGAGTTGCGATACCGGAGGAGTACGGAGGCCTCGGATTCAGTTTCCTAGAGCTATGCCTCGTCCTCGCCGAGCAGGGTAGGCGTGTTGTATCTATGCCTCTATGGGCATCGCTTGTATGTGGTGCGCTCCCGATCTCAATGTTCGGTACCGACGAGCAGAAGAGCTCATACCTGCCTACTGTTGCAGATGGTTCAAGAATTTTGACAGGCGCCTACGAAGAGTTCGGTGCAGACCCTGAGACTCCCTCCACAACAGCGACACGTAACGGAGATGGTTGGGTCATCAACGGTGTTAAGACCGGTGTCGGCGCTGCAGGGATAGCGAGCGAGATCTTGATTCCTGTCACAACACCCGAAGGTATCGGCATCTTCATCCTTGACCCCAAGGCTCAAGGAGTAACCATTGCTCGTCAAGAGACAATGACGCAACTGCGATTCGAGATCACTCTTAAGGATGTCAAGGTTGATGGAGCGGCTCTGCTTGGTGGGATTCTTGATGATGGTTCAGCACTTCGCTTGATCCTTGATCACGTCACAACTGCAATCTGTGCGATTAGTGCAGGCTGTGCTCAAGAGGCAATTCGTATCGCAGCTGAGCACGTAACCAATCGCTTCCAGTTTGATCGCCCGCTTGCGACTTTCCAAGCGGTAGGTCAGCGCATGGCGGATTCATTTATTGATACTCAAGCAATGAATCTCACGATGCTCTCTGCCGCGTCGCATCTCTCACTCGGAGAGGCTGCACGCGAGGAGGTCGCCTCAGCAAAATACTGGGCAGCTGAGGGTGGGAGCAGAGTTGGTTTCGCGGTACTCCACGTTCACGGCGGAATCTCCATTGACCTCGACTACCCAATTCACCGCTACTTCTTGTGGATGAAGATGAATGAGTTTACACTCGGTGCTGCAACACCGACACTTCTTCGCCTCGGTCGCATGATCGCTGCGTCCTGATCTGATTCTTCGAGACGTGGCCTAAAGGACTTTTTCCGCGAATCAATAACTCGCGTTACAGGGGGAATAATGCCTGAGGATCCAGAGGCTTGGTGGAGTGAGGGAGTGCTTTACCAGATCTATCCGCGCTCATATGCGGACTCGAATGGCGATGGGGTTGGTGACCTTCCGGGGATTACACAGCGACTAGATCACCTGTCTTGGTTGGGGGTTAAGGGGATCTGGCTAGACCCAATCACGGTCTCGCCAAACGCAGATTGGGGATACGACGTCTCAGACTTCTGCGATGTTGATCCAGCGCTCGGCACACTTGAGGATCTCGACGCACTTGTTAGCGAGGCTGCAAAACGCGATTTACGAGTCATTCTTGATTTGGTACCAAACCACACGAGCATCGAGCACCCTTGGTTTATTGAGGCTCGTGCTTCACGGAGTAATCCAAAGCGCGATTGGTATGTATGGGCGGATCCATCAGAAGACGGCGGACCCCCCAATAATTGGGCCTCAAGTTTCGGTGGCCCTGCATGGACCCTTGATGAAACAACTGGGCAGTATTTCTTACACAACTTCCTAAGCGAGCAGCCCGACCTCAATTGGTGGAACCCAGAGGTGCGCGATGAGTTTGATCGCATCCTCGCCTTCTGGTTCGACCGCGGTGTAGCCGGATTCCGTATAGATGTTGTCCACATGGTGATTAAGGATGCACAGCTGCGTGACAATCCCCCTGTCGAGGATGGCGACCACTGGTTCATCAAGATGCGCGGGCAGCGCCAGTTCTACAACTCATGTCGCCCCGAGGTTCATGATGTAATCAAGCGTTGGCGCAAGATTGCAGATTCGTATACTCCTAAGCGCGTGTTAATCGGCGAGACGCATGTCTTCGATACTGAGATGCTCGCCTCTTTTTATGGTGATGACGATGAATTGAATCTCGGGTTCAACTTCCTAATGATCCACGCACCACTCTCAGCCGAGGCTCTGGGCAAGATCATTGAAGATACTGATGCAGCGATCCCTCCAGGTAGCGCGCCGGTATGGACTGGTGGCAACCACGATAACTATCGCTTTCCGTCTCGTTGGGCTGAGGGCGACGCGGATCGTGCACGCGCCGCGCTGGTAATGCTCTTGACACTGCGTGGGTCCGTATTCCTCTACTACGGCGACGAGATTGGAATGCCCGATACTGAGGTTCCGCTCGAGCAGATACTCGACCCGGTTGGGATCCGTATGTATCCGGTATTCGGTCGCGACCCTGAGCGCACACCTATGCAGTGGAGCGCAGATCCTGGCTTTGGCTTTACCGAACCCGGTGTCGAACCGTGGCTCCCATTCGGCGATGCAGCGTCATTCAATGTCGCGGATCAGGTCGGTGACGCTGATTCATTCCTGACACTCACTCGCGATCTAATTGCATTGCGAGATGCGGAGAGTGATCTGCGCAGCGGTGCATTTACGCGCATCGCAGCGCCAGTGGGAATCCTCGCCTACAGGCGCGGTGACGGTTTCTTGATCGCTGCTTCACTCGATGAAGGTGCCGGCGGGGTAATAAGTGGCGTAAACGGCGAAGTCGCCGCCTCTGCTCGCCGCTTTAGAGACGGCGAACAGATTGACGGCGACCTCACATTGGAGCCGGGTGATGCGTTAATTGTTCGACTCGCACTCTCCCGACAGCCGCTTTAAGCGCAGGACTCTTGATGTGGCTACGCTCACAACTATGAGCGCAGAGAAAGTAAGTGTCACCCGTGTAATTTCGGCAACACCTGAGGCCCTATTCGCGGTAGTGGCCGATCCCGCACGGCATTCTGATATTGATGGATCTGGGACAGTTAAGGGGAGCAGTGGTGAGTCCGGTACTCGCCTCTCCCTAGGCGCCAAGTTTGGGATGTCGATGCGCCATGGTCTTCCCTACAAGATGATTAATGAGGTCGTGGAGTTTGAGGATGACCGCCTAATCGCATGGAAGCCGAGTCTTGACGGCCCTGCTTTTATCGGTAGGTTGACTGGCTCTGTTATCTGGCGATATTCGTTCGAACCTGTAGAGGGCGGAACCAAGGTCACCGAGACCTGGGACCCCACGGAGAGCAAGATGTCTTGGATGCTGGGATTGCTTGGGGAGCAGAAATCAGCTCAGGCCAATATGGAGAAGACCCTCGAGCGCCTAGAGCAAAATATCCCCAACCCGGGCTCGAAATAACCCCAACTTCGGGTGATTAGTGTCGCTATAGCGACACTAAGTGACCGAAGTTCAGAGGCTTTTGGGGCCTCGGGTAGCCTGACCCCCTTAGGGGGATTCGTGCGACAGGTATACGCATGCAGGCTTGACATGGCTTTTGTCTCAAAGGCGCGCACGGATGTCGATTTTTTGAACGCGAAAGCGGCGGCACGCCAGGCTGTTGAGCAATCTGCAAGCCATGCAGACTGGGCCGATGATGATCGCACCGAGTGGGAGCCTGCCCCTTACCACCGTGTAACTGCGAGGCGTTTGGTAGACGACCAGAGCGAGGATGCACTCGTCACGCTTATCTGGGAACGCCCGCATGCTGAACCAGATTTAGTGACTCGTACCGAGGTACTCGTGGGGCGCGAAGGTACTCAAGGTTGGGTCGTGGTGCGTGAAGCGATTGGCTCCGTTGACCCAACCCTCACCCCTCCGGTTCTTACCCCAACCGTTCCGCCAAATGTTGTTCAGAGTCTTATTGATCAGATTGCTTTTGAGGATGCAAACCGTCGGCTTACATCTAAAGCGGCAGTTGTCGGTGCCGATGGTGTCGCTGAGATTGATTACTTCGTTGGGAGTGGTAGACGGCTCCCTGTCGTAGTGCTCTCAGACGATGGCACGGGGAGAGTTACCAAGATTGCTAATGGTATTGCAGGTCGCCTTGTTGGCCTTGCGCACGTATTCGTTCTCGATGGCTCAGGGGCTACCGTCGCGTTCAATGAGGGGATTGGTGTAAACCACATTGTCCCTGCCGGCGGAGCGCGCCTCTTTTGGCCGCGCTTTAATGCCTCGCACTCAAAAGGCAATCGACATTGGGGCGCTCCTGAGGTGATGAATAACGCTGGCAGGGTAGAGCCAGCGTTTGTTACAGAAGTAGTGCGAACAATCTTCGATGCTGGTGCGCTGCGTATCCCGGACCCGCCACTTGTAGAGCGCCTTGAGGCTGCGCGTATTCGTCAGCGCATTGCAGAGCGTCGTGCCGAGTTAGCGGAGAGAGAGTTAGCGGCACAGGCTGCACAACCTGTTACTGCTCAACAAGCAGTGGTCACTGAAGTGCCACGTATCATTCTGCCGATTCCTCTTCCAGAGACGTTGGAGCAAAAACTACCGAGCATCAAGATCGAAGCCGATCCCGAGGCTGCAACTCCGGTTGTGGCAGAACAAGTGGAGGCTCAAGGCCGACTCGATGAATCTGAGATAGAGGCATGGGAGAAAGACCTGCGCGAGCTCGAGTCTGTACGTGAGCGACTGGCGCGCGTTGAGGTAGATCGCGAACGTCTTCGCAGAGACTTTGACCACATGCGCGATCAATGGGTTGCGCGCGCTGAGAAGGGCGAGGTATTCGCTGGCCCGCCCAAGGCAATGTCGCTAGTTGAAGTCGTAAGGAAGGCCGAGCTTGGGCTACCAAATTTGGTATTCCTAAAATCTGCAGTTACCTCCGCGCAGAATTGGCAGTTCGATAGAACCGATGATGTTTGGAATGCCTTTATGAGTCTTGATTTCTTGGCAGGGCGATGGATAGAGCGGCTCATGAATACTCCCTTCGCCGAGGCGGCAGAGGAGATTGGTCTCGACTGGGCATCGGATGTAAGCGAGGTGGCGACGAATAAATACGCGGTGGACTACATGCGTAAATTCGAGGGGCGAGACATCTTTCTTGGTCCCCATGTGCGAATGAGCGGCGGGCGACGGCTCCTACGTATCTACTGTGTGCTCGACGAGTCGCCTGGCCCGGTTGGTGGGCTCCCAGTGAGGCGTTTCATCATCGGGCATGTCGGAAAGCACCTACGGGATAGGACAAACAACGACTAGTGGCGACCGGAGCCTGGGAACCTGTCTCTGGCTCCTCCCAATGGATCCCAGATTGGGGCTGCTTTTGACAGGGGAAACGCCCAAGTTCGCTGGGATTCCGAGGATTTTCAACTCCCGGGTAGAGTGAAGCGTTCTCGGAGGGATGACAGAGTGGCCGAATGTGCTCGCCTGCTAAGCGAGTAGGGGGTTTATACCTCCTCGAGGGTTCAAATCCCTCTCCCTCCGCCAGTAAAGCGGCCCCCGAGAGGGGGTCGTTTTTGGTTGCAGCATCGAGTGATGCTTGGCGTGTCTGCCCTCAGAGTTAGGGGCTGGGCCGAGAGGACTCTTAGCGATTCACGACAAGATTGTGAGGGCGCTCACCTGCAAGCACTGCAACCGCGCCCTCGCATGCAAGCGTCGCCATGCGCGTTCTCGTTGCAATTGAACCTGAACCAATGTGTGGGAGCAACACCGTGCGCGGAGCGCTGAGCAGACGCGGGTGCACGATCGGCTCGTTCTCATATACATCGATACCTGCTGCAAAGAGTTCACCAGCATGCAGCGCGTCGGCAAGCGCCTCTTCATCGACAACCGGGCCGCGTGATGTATTCACAAGCACTGCGCTGCTCTGCATCTTTGCTAAACGTGCACGGTCGATTAAGTGACGAGTGGAGTCTTTAAGTGGAACATGAATACTCACAACATCAGATGCTGCGAGCAACACATCTAGATCCTCGGTCCACCCAGCCTCGCGCGTATCACTAGGGGTGTGATGAATCACGTTCATACCGAATCCCACTGCACGCCTAGCAACGCTGCGACCGATTCGTCCGTAACCAACTAACCCGAGTGTTGAGCCGTGTACGTCGTGGCCTAGGTATTGATTGATCCCCCAACCGCCACTCTTGGTCCAAGCACCGGAGCGCAGATCAGCCTCTGCCTCAGATGCAAGGCGTGATGCGCTCAGTATCAGCATCATCGCTGTATCGGCTGTGGTCTCGTCTAGAACGCCTGGAGTATTGGTAACGGCAATGCCGAGGCGTGTTGCGGCGGCTAGGTCGATGTTGTCATAACCAACCGCGACGTTTGAGACAACGCGCAATCGTCCGCCGCTTGCTCCAGCCTCGAGTACTTCGCTATTGATGCGGTCGGTCAGCAGTGTGACAAGCGCATCGAATTCGCGCGCTGCGTCGCAGAGAGCCGAGTGACTAAGCGCAGTATCGCTGTCGTTAGTAACTACCTCGTGCCCGGCTGCAATGAGCGGTGCAGTGCCGCCAGTGGGGAGGAGACGGGTAACAGTCACGCGCCCCATTATTTAGATCTCGCTTAGAGGGCGACGGTCAGAGACTTGGGGCTGGCGACCTGTGCGTAGTGGTGCAAGCGGTGAATCAACAAGGAGTATGCGCTGCGTGCGAGCGCTGAGGCTCTCGACAGTTGCACGCCACGGCCAAACTGTTGCGGCGTCATCCCAGGCGCGCTCGAAATTTACCCACGTACTCCAGTCTGGAATAGCCCAGATAACAATCGCTTCATCGCGTGCGCTCATTGCGGTGTGGTACGAACCGATTGGGGTTAGACCAGCCTCTGCATAGGCGTTTAGCCCGCTGTTATGAAGCGCATCTAGATAACGATCGACCTCGCCGAGAGGAGTTGTGACTAATTCGTGTGCGTATGCGATGCCGTTCGTGCCTGCGGTGTTGTGCTCTTCGATGCTCGGGCTCCACGGGGTCGGCACAACAATTCGGTCGAGGCCGCCACTGCGAAGTGATGTTGCCTCGCTCCACCACTCGAGAAGTGATGGATCCTGTGCGCCGGTGCCAACGAGCTCGTGTGCAAAGTTGGCGGCGAGGCCTTCCCAGTCTCTGTACTCCCACATGTTGACAACCTCAGGCCAGCGACCTGTTGAGCCAACTGTTGCCCAGACACCGAAGCAGAGCTGATCGCGTTCTTCGCGGGCGATTGGGCACCAGTTAGCTGTCATGTGGTGCATGTACTTGGCGCGGTTATGGCCAGAGATCTCTATGAACTCATGTATATAGACCTTGTTATTACCGAGTGATTCTGTGCCGGTCGCCATGCTCGCCAACTCTCTTCTCGAACCAGTGTGTTACTCGCCGGTCCAGTTTGGTTTGCGCTTCTCGGCGAATGCGACAGCACCCTCAATGGAGTCTTTAGATGCGAAGACCTCCATGGCGAGTGCATAGTTGCGTGGCCATGCATCTTCTTCTGTGAGATCCGATGCCTCTTGAATCATTGTGAGTGAGTTGCGAACTGCGAGTGGGCCGTTCTCTGCGATGCGTGCTGCGAGTGCAACTGCTGCATCGAGCACCTCTGCCATCGGGACAACACGGTTAACAAGACCGAGTGCGAGTGCACGCTCTGCATCGATCGGGTCACCAGTAAGTGCCATCTCGGATGCAACGGCGAGTGGGATGCGCTTCGGGAGGCGGATGAGTCCACCTGCTGCAGCGAAGAGTCCACGGCGCACCTCGGGGAGACCAAAGATTGTCTCCTCGCCTGCGACAACCATGTCGCATGTCAACATGATCTCGAAACCGCCTGCGAGTGCTGGGCCGTTTACTGCAGCGATGAGGGGCTTCGTGTAACGACGAGTAACCATGCCGGCAAAACCACCACGTGCAGTCGCTAGCTCAGCGCCGCGACCAACCGCTACCAACTTCAGGTCAGCACCAGCGCAGAAGGAGGTTCCACGACCAGTAATAACGACAGAGACGATTGATGAGTCGGCCTCGAGCTCGTCGAGGGCGGCCTCCATGCCCTGGGCCACGTCGCCGTTGACGGCGTTGCGGGCCTCTGGGCGATTAATTGCGATGATGCCGACAGCGCCGCGACGCTCAATCTCTATAGCCATTTTGGATCTCCTATTAATCGGATTTCTTCCAACCCTAGTGAGGGGGAGGGTTTGGCGGCTTCCTCAGCGCTTAGGTGTGAGGCAATCTTGCCTTATTCGGCCTGCGCTTTGGCCTGCGAGGGGCCCGTCGCGTACACTCCCAAGCGCACTACATGCGCTCGTAGCTCAACGGATAGAGCATTTGATTACGGATCAAAAGGTTGGGGGTTCGATTCCCTCCGAGCGCACCACACAGATGTCGCTTAGAACCTCGGATTTCTAACAGCGAAGGTCGGCTCCCAACCCAATGGGAGTAACCATGCTCAGCCACGCACTCAGCCACGCACGAATCTGCTCAGCCACAGACACTTTGGCGAGACGAGAACCGAGTTCTCTCGAACCGCATCGCTGCGAGCCGCACGAGTCTTCTCTACTTGAAGCTCGTCTCCTTGGTGGTGCAGCACAGCCCGAGGGGTACTACCAGAACTCGTCACATAACGCGGTATGCTTCTTTGGACAATTCATATTGCGTAGAGCCCCGAGATGTAAATCTCCCCGACGAGTCTTCGGACTCCGAGTGGCTGAGAGCCAAGCGACAGTTGCCAGCGATGACTGCTGGTTTAACGAAACTTGGTTCTTGACATGCCTACAGACGTACTCGCATACACGATTCCACAATGTGCAGAGCTCCTCGGAGTCTCTAAAAACACTGTTTATAGGCTCATCGGTGATGGCCTCCTTGAAGCAATACAGGTCAGGAGCAAGTACCGAGTACGCAGAATTGCGCTCGAGCGTTACCTCGATCAAGCCAGTCGCATACGTGACGAGAGCTTTGCGAGGCTCTGATGTCTAAGAGCAGAAACGGCGAAGGATCAATATTTAGCAACACGAACAAGAACGGGCGCGTCATCAGCTACAGCGTCGAGATGAGCATGGGTAGAGACGCTGACGGCAAGCGGATACGCACCCGCAGGACAGTCAAAACCTTAAAAGAAGCCAAAGACCTAAGAACCCGGCTAGCGAACCAATCCCTGGACGGGAACCTAACAATCGTCAATGGCGAGACGTTAAGAACCTATGGACTGAACTGGATAAAGGATGTGACAGTCCACCAAGTAAGAGCCACAACATCAAGCCACTATGAGTATCTGCTGCGCAAGTATGTATTCCCACACCTCGGCTCTGTGCGCATGGTCGATCTAAGACCAACGCATATAGATCGCTGGATGACAAAACTTCGTCGAGAAGGCTTGAGCGCCTCGACAGTAAATAGCGCAAGACAAGTCTTAGGGGCTATGTGTAAGAACGCAGAGCGAGGCGGGATCATCAATAGGAATCCAGTCTCAGCAACTAGCTCTGTAAAGAAGCAGCAAGGCGACAAGACGCGTGTATGCCCACCCTGGGAACTAGACGAGATTTACAAGGTGCTTGGTGAGGCCAAAGTGACCAAACTCGACGCCTTCTTTCACGTAATGCTCCACACAGGAATACGGCCAGGAGAAGCGCTAGGTCTCCGATGGGAAGACGTTGACCTCGAAGAAGGCTATTTCTCTGTCACCGGCACACAAAAAGCAGGTCGCGTGAACCTCCCCGACGGACGAGGGTTGGTGCGCCCGATAAGAAACGATCCTAAAACTGCACAGAGCCGAAGACGACTTCCAATCTCAGAAGCGTTAGCAGAGTCATTGGATCGCCAGCAGATGCGCCAATCTGTAGACGAGCTAAAAGCAGGCCCCAAATGGATTAAGAGTGGGTACGTATTGACTAGCGAAGTCGGCACGCCATACTCAGATGCGAATCTGCGCAAGCAATACAAGAAGTTCTTAGAGAGGATTGGGGTGCGTTACATACGCCTCCACGACCTACGTCACAGCACTGCACGTGCAGCTTTAAACACAGGAGAGGTCCCTATAGAGCAAGTAAGTCAAGCCTATGGACACTCGCGACTAGACACCACACACCGTATCTACGGTGGAAATATCCCACGCTATAACGATGGCTTCATCTCAGGGCTCAGTGGAGTCCTCCCACCGGCATCACATGTAAACCTGAAGGCGATTCAACAAACACGGGGGATAGGTAATGGAGAATAAAACGTTTACGGAGTTCTCGGAGCCTCATCAAGCAAAGCGCTCGAGAAAGAAGCGGTCACCGAAGATCACAGAAACTAACCCGAGAAGCGAGGAACTGGCATGAGCACCCCGCGTGAACAAGAAATAGAAAGCACAACTCCTCGACCAGGGCAGCGCAAAGGGGCAACAAAGCAGAACCCGACCGATTTCGAGATCGACCAACGAAGACTCCAGGTAGGTCGCCTTCTATCAGAGAAAGTCCCTCAGAGCGAAATAGCAGAATGCTTAGGAATCTCGCGATCGACTCTCACACGAGACCTCACGGCCATAAAGGCAGAATGGCGCAGTCAAGTACGCGTCCAATACACCGAGGCGATAGCCCAAGAGATAGCAACCCTTGATGAGCTCGAGCGCCGCATCTGGGTGACACACCTAAACGCATTTGGCGACGACTCTGTTTCCGAATTCAGTCTCAAAGCTGTTGGAGCCTTGCTTTCGATCAAAGACCGACGATACCGACTACTCGGCTTAGTCGGTACTCCAAAGCCAGAGATAAGACCAGTGCCAACCCTTACGCGCGAAGAACACGAAGAAGCAGAGAGCGCAATGTTCTGGAACACAATGGGTGACTATCTAGGTGCTTAAAACAAACAAATTTGCTAGTTTAGGAGGCTAAGGTCATCACCCCTGCGGCCGGTGAGCGGCAGGTGGTGCGGTAACCGTAGGGTTAAAAGACGATTATGTCCCCATCATCCGCTACCCTCTGGGAGGTCGCTCATCTCAGGTGAAATATCGCCAAGGAATTGACCAAGCTTGGTCGCCCCCCTGAGACAGTGTTGATTTTAAAAAAGAATGAGGACTTCTTGGAAACGCCTAAAATTAAGAAAGATAAAAAATTAAATCCCCTGACTCCGGGTGCCGTCTCGGCGCCTCGAGCAAAAAAGCCTGCTTTCAATGGTTTATCCCCCCAAAACTGGACGAAGCTAAGTAGGAATGTTTGGTCTGATCTGTCATCTCCAAGGCATAAGCGGCAACTCGCACATGGCGCGGTGTTTCCGCTAAAGCTGGCAGATCGCTTAATTACTATGTACTCCGGGCCCGGAGATCTGGTGTTCGAACCATTCGCTGGTGTCGGCACAACGCTGATAGCAGCATCAGCTCTCGGACGGCGATCTGTAGGCTTTGAATTAAATCCTGAATTTGTCAAGGTGGCGGAAGGCTGGATCGCAGAGGAATCACTGACCCTCTTGTCTCCATTAGACACGACCCCGACTTTGTACAATGACGATTGCAGAAATCTCGCT
The DNA here is from genome assembly GCA_001023575.1 of Actinobacteria bacterium IMCC26256. Lineage (GTDB taxonomy): Bacteria > Actinomycetota > Acidimicrobiia > IMCC26256 > IMCC26256 > IMCC26256. Next base: position 96,584 of record CP011489.1, read on the forward strand.
AAGTATCTGGAGCCGAATTCAGTCCAAGTCACTGTTACTTCGCCTCCTTACGCTGACTTTATTCGCAGGTCGGTAGAGGATCGGAAGAAAACACATAAGACGAGTCGAATTGTTCACGACAACAATTCGAAAGTTAAGGCGTACTCTGACGACACGCGCGATTTCGGCAATCTTGATTATGACAAGTTTTTAGAGGACTCACGCGAACTTTTTGCTGCCCTGCTGCCTGTGACAAAGCCAGATGGCTACGCGGTATGGGTAGTGAAAGATTACCGACTACCCCCTGATCGCCCCTATATTTCAATGCACTCAGATATAGCCAAAGTCGCTCAAGAGGTTGGGTGGTTATGGCATGACTTAATTGTCTGGGACCAGAACGAACAGCGTCGACTTGTTCTGCTTGGGTATCCAACCCGTTTTTACACGAATCAGAACTGCTCGTTTCTAGTCGTCTTGAGGCGGAAACTTGTCAAGTGAAGATCTAGCTCTTCATAAGGCACACCCCTATCCGTGCAAGTTCCCGCCAAGTATCGTGCAAGCCCATTTACCCGATAAAGGTCTAGTTTTTGATCCATATTGCGGAAGCGGCACGACGCTTTTAGAAGCTGCGTACAGAGGATTAGATGTTTTCGGTGTGGACTGCAACCCAATTGCGACTTTAATTTCAGATTGCAAACTTGTAAACGTTCCTAGTAAAAGTCTTTATCAAATATCCAAGCTCGCCGCAGACTTTGATCTCCACTTGAATGAACTAGCGAGATTTGACGCGCCTCTCCATGAATTTCCAGGTCGTGATCACTGGTTCTCGGAGCAGGCCCAAAAAGAGTTTGCCTACGCTCTAAAGATTCTTTCTACATATCGTCGAGGGTCGGGCGAGTGGAGCATTATTGCGGTGGCGCTATCGGCAATAACAAACAGGTTTAGTAATCAGGACTCGGAAACTAGGTACGCGGCAGTCTCGAAACCGTCAGTTCCTGGCACGATGACGCGGTCATTTCTCAAAAAAATTGAGAGCATAATCAGCGCACTGCATGAGAGAGGCGAACTTAAATCAAAAAGAGTTACCCATCTAGGGGATTTAAGACACGGAGTCCCTCTCGAACCACAGAGCGTCGATGTAATCATCACGTCTCCGCCTTATGCCAACACAATGGATTACTATCTTTATCATAAGCAGAGGATGAACATTCTGGGGTTTGACTTTAAGCAAGCACAGAACTTGGAGATTGGATCTCGCCATCAGTTCTCCTCCAAAAAAGACGATGTTTCTAAATGGAATGAGGACTATGAGCTTGCCCTCTCAAAGGCGTTAGAACTACTCAAGCCTGGAGGCGTCGCATGGATCATTATCGGGGATAGTCAAATTGCTGGCGACAGAATCGATGGTGGAGCCTTGACAGTTGATGCAGCGAAATCACTTGGTTATAGATCAAATGTTATGGAGTCAATTCCAATGGCAGGAAAGAGTAGGCTTTTTGCAGCGAGTTTCCAACGCCCGAATAAGTATGAGCACGTTGTTCGAATACAGGGGTGACTGTGCCAGAAGAGCTTCGCATTTACTACGAGTGCCTGGAGCAGGCAAGACATTTTGTAGCCCCGATTGCTCAGACAGCAACAGGAATTCTCGCAGATCCAATCTTCATTGAGATTAGCAAAGCAACCGCTAAATCGGTGATAGCTAAGTCGCTGGCCATGGGCCTTGCCCTAAGAAATCCAGATGCAATAGTCACAGTTGTTCGTGAATCTGTAGAAATTCCTTTGGTATGGATCGAGTTCACCACCCAGGTATACACGGAAGATCACGCACTGCAAGGCTTTAACTCATTTGTTGCTGCTGGGAACGCCAATATTCCATTTGTCAAGATAGTGGCACGGCGGGTCTCTGCATCCGACCACGGCGGTGCAACTAACTTTGACTACCGGCAACCGTTCAGAATTCTTTGGCGCGATTACGGCACGCCTTCAGTCCAACTCGAGTGGCCGCTTTCCGAGGATGCCACAACAGCATTGAGGAATCTTGAGCACAAAGCGTGCCCGCCTGAGGATCTAGGGCTGGGGGAATTACTCGAAGTTGCTTACAAAGGAGCCTGCAGCGGTGGCTCTGCGTCGGAAGCGATCAGAGATTATGCGATTGTTTCGAGAACACCTCTTGCGCAAAATATCGCTGAAAATATGGCAGATGTAGGTGTTCATATAGAGAGATTGAGATCAACCCGGTTCTATCGCCGCGCTGATGGACGTTGGGAGCTCAAATTTAACCGTTGGGGCCACAGCATGGACCCTGAGCGCGGAATGGCTGAGTTCTATGGAAGTTTGCTTAAAGTCCCTCTAGCGGGGCGTCTTAATGACCCCAAGGCTAACAACGCAGAAGAAGCATTGGTAGCCTTGCGTCGGCATACCGGCATTAATATTCCGTTAGCCGCGTTGACAAATAAACGCATCTTTCAGGCAGAACAGTTTATTTTAAATTCTGCACTCAATAGAGCAGGGCTCATAATCGCTTGGTATTGCGATGAGTTTACGATCGGGGATCGTGATGGAAACACTCTCGTAACTATAAAGTGGGTGCTTGGTAAACCAGACGGATTAAAGGTCCTGTTCTCGACCGCTGATGTTACAAAAATCGTCGAGAAGACTCATGTCACTGAGGATGACGTCACTTACGTAGTCGCAAACGAAACCTACCCAAAAAACGGTTTTGTAATACAAAGCGTTAGTTATCCGGGCGCTCAAGGCGATCTCGGGGTGCTCACGGGTGCTGGGAGAGCGGTGCGTCGAAAGTTCTTTGATGTAATTGCCACTAAAATTGTGGGCGCGAAGACAGTGATTTCGATTACGGAATCTAAAGGATCAGCGCAAAGATCGATAATCCAACCTGATATCGACACGGTTCTTAGTTGGCGCGATGATTCTGCGAACCGGAAGAATCTTCTTACGCGCATTGGAGAAAAGATGACATCGATTGTGCTTGCTTCGATTGCATACCCTGGTTCCAAGGTAGTCCCGTCGAATCGCGGGGCCGATCTCGACATGGTGATCTTGGTTGAACCAGATGAATGGCAAATTTGGGCTCCTCTAAACTCTAGCGTCTTAGGCATTGACGTTCCGAAGGGCGTGTCGAACCTCCCGGTTCGTTACAAGTATTGAACTGATGTGTAAAACTACGTACGCGTAATGGCAACAACAGGGCAGGATTTTAGCTAGGCGCTAGGCGAGCCTTGTGAGCGACTCGGCGGAACAGGATTACTCTGCATCGATCCGTGTATTTAAATGTGGCATTACTAGACCCTGTGGCCGAGAAATTAAGCGCTGACTGCGTCTTGAATAGAATCCCATGGAAACAACTTTCTGCGTGTAGTTAAGAAGCCGCACGACATGGAAACTACGCTCCCCAGCAATCTGCAGAGCGCGAGCGTGATTTCCTCAGCCACCTGTGCAAATACCGTGGTACACCCTGGGCCTCATCACTACTTAAAACGCAGAAAATAAATCCTCAAAAGACAACGAGCCTCCCCGTTGCGAGATATATGCATTTGTGGCGCTTGGCTGAACCGGGTAAAATTAACTGCAGCCAATAGAAGAAATGTGGGATTGCGTAAGCGCTCTACCGGTGTTTGCCATCACAACTCCGAGCAATTCGCTAGGCCAAAAGAGTTCGCTCTCTGCTGTCAGCCAGTAGCTAGGTGTTGTTGTCGCCTGGCCTACTAGTTTGGCCTGAGGGCTTGTGGCAAGGCGTTCGCCCTCAGGTCCTACAATTTGGCGCACATTATCTTTCTGCGGGTCACCCATCCCTGGATCCGATGCAAAGATTGCACACGCGATGAGGTGATCGCTGACCACCTGTGGAGCGCTAGAGCTATCGGCAAATTTTAGCGCGATATCAGTTACTTCCATTTCGGTATGCCAAAGTCCATCGAGGACCAAAACGTTTCTTCCTTCTGCAGCGGTGCCGATCCGAATCTCGGACTCGCCGTAATCTTGCTCAAGGCGATGGAGTGCCACTTCAATGGATGCTCCGTCGGGCAAGTTAGTTGTCCCAGCCACTATCGCTTTGTTGGCGGAGCGAGTCACAGAATCCACAGTAAGCGTAAACACAGGCAGGATACTCGTCGAGGAAGTGAACCCTGAAGTAGACGTCACCGTATTCCTGCTGGTCGAGGATGTTATGGGTAGCTTGGCTACAGAGTCTCCTGATCCACTACAGGCTGCTAGTGCGAGCGCCATCGTGCATACACAGCCTGACATTGAGATACGGCGTTTACGCTTTAACATTAATCACTACCCTTTTCTAGTTACTGTTATCAGAGACCCTAGGAGGGTTACTAGCGCTTTGTGGTGGTGTAAAACCTTCAGGGCAAATTGTGTCTGAATCCCAAATGATCTCGCTCAGGTTGGCACTCTCTAGGTTGACGTCGCGCAGGGTTGCACTTCGCAGTGTGGCACCGTACAGGTTGGCACAGCTCAGGTCGGCACCGCGCAGGTCAGAGGAGGTCAGGTTGGCGTCGCGAAGGTTTACACCTGGCCCTATCTCATACCCTTTTACTAACGCCAAACCCCTGCCCCTTTTCATAGTTACTGTTAGTCAGAGACTCTAGGAGAGTTACCTATGTTGGTGGCGTAAACCCTGCAGGCCACTTAGTAGTCGAATCCCAATAGGCGTCAACCTGCAAGGGGCCTTGCAGGATGGCAAAGTACAGGTTGGTCTCGCGCAGGTCGGCATGGTGAAGTTTGGCCTCGCGCAGGTTGGCACCGTCGAGGTTCGCGCCAGTCAGGATGGCATGGCTCAGGTTGGCCTTGCGCAGGTCGGCACCTTTCAGGTTGACACCGCCCAGGTTGGCGCCGATTAGGTTGGAATCGCTTAGGAAGGCACCCCAAAGGCTGGCGCCTCGTAGGAAGGCACCGTCAAGGCTGGCGCCTCGCAGGTTGGCACCGTCAAGGTTGGCCTCCCGTAGGTCGGCACCGTCAAGGTTGGCACGGGTCATCTCGGCGAAGCACAGTTTGGCAAAGAACAAGTTAGCAGCGCGCAGTTTTGTATCCCACAGTTTGGCGTCGCTTAGTTGGGCGCCGCTTAGGTTGGCGCCGCTCAGGTCGGCATCGCGCAGGTTGGCACTGAGCAGCCAGGCACTGGTTAGGTTGGCCTCGCGCAGGTCGGCACCGTCAAGGTTGGCACCTTGCAGGTTGGCTTTGGTCAGATTGGCACCGCTCAGTTTGGCACGGGTCAGGTTGGCACCTTGCAGGTTTGCATTGCGCAGTTTGGCATCGATCAGGTTGGCCTCTATCAGGCTGACTCCTGGCCCAATTTTAAAACCATTAGCTTTTCTATCGAATAGCCCCACTGCCTGCCCCTTCTATCTAGTTAGTGTTATCAGAAACTCTAGGAGGCAACACATGCTCGTGCTTACACGCCGAGACGGCGAAACGATAAGGCTACTGCTACCCAATAGCGATGAGATCGAGGTAACGCTCATAAGTGGCGGCCCTTGCAGACTCGGGATTACTGCGCCAGATAATGTAGAGATAGAGCGCACCGAGCTAACCGAATAGGTGCATACTGTCGGAATAACTCTAGGGAGGGCAGGAAATGTCTAATACGCGCCGAATCGTGATGCTCATAACAATCTTGTTTTTACTTGCGCTCCCCGTTAGACGAATCATGACCTGGCAGGCCGCAGGATGGTGCAAAGGTGGGATTTTTAGCGCTTATTATGATTACGACAAGCGATATCCAGACCTTAAAGACGGATCTAGAGACGCAGGCTGCAGAAGAGCCGCTCACCGCGCGCTGACCAAAGCCGAGCAGCAGGCTTTGCTAATTACTGTTGGCGGGATTGCGGCATGGGTTTTACTACCAGGCAAGAAGCCCGAAACCGAATAGGCATCAGTAGGGCACGGATGAGCAGGGTCAGTCGCTTTTCTCTCGCTTAAACCAAAGGTTTGTAGCCCCCATTCCAGAGCCGGTGCTCACTGCGACTAATTCCCACCCGTCACGGCTGTATTGGTCAAGAGTTTTCTCTTGTACCTTCTTGAAGGCGCCTACGTTTACGACTGCGTGCTCCCACATCTTCATTGTTATGCCCTTCTGTTTGCCTACAGATCAACAGCAAGACCCTAACAGCCCCCAGCGCCACAGGTACATCGCCAGCACATCAACAGATCTCAGTCCAGATTTCCTCAGCCACCGGTCAGCCACCCACGCGAAATGCCGCGGCACCTCCCTGGCCACGTCATTGCGTAAGCGGTCTATAGTCAAGACCCTACACACTTGAGTTGACTACTTTTCCGATTGCGGATCATGTGGTTTTTCTGTGAGGGCAAGTTCGTTGTGAAAGGGCAGGAGGGCGTAAAGAAGTGTCTCAAATCAATAATCCATTTATCGCTGTCGGAGTTGGGAAAGATGCGACAGCTGAGGAAATTAGTGCTGCTTGGAGAACCGCGGCAAAGAGGCTCCATCCAGACAGGCATCCCAACTCGAACAGGGAAGAGTTGGAGAGATTAACAACTCAAATGTCGATTCTGAATGCGTCTTACCAGTTGCTTAGGGATGATCTCGAGGGCATGAGGCGAACGTTTTACCCTGAGAACTCGGTTAATGCTGGAGCCCAACGCCCAGGCGAATCAGCGGCACAATTTAGGGCAGCTCCTGTGCACCCCAGCCCAGAAACAGCCTGCCAAGCGTGTGGGAGCATGAACGCAATCAACGTTGGGTTTGTTGGTCAAGTTGGGATGCTAATCACGCGTCGAGTCTCAAATGTTGAAGCAAGGCTCTGCAAATTTTGCGCGCAGTCGATTGGCAGGAGGTATCAATCCCTAACGCTGGTCCAAGGATGGTGGGGACTTATAGCGTTTCTTAGCAATATTTTCTACATCCTCGCGAATGCTCTTGCACTAAATAAGGTGAGGAGATTACCTAATCCAGTTGCCCCCTTAGGGTTCGTGACTTCGCCGAGTGACCCAGGACGAGCAGTCATGAAGCGACCCTTAAGCTGGGTTGCACCGATACTTTTTGCCGCAGTGCTTGCGATAGGAGCATCTACTGACCCAGCCCCTCCCCAGACATTTAGCGTAGGAGGTTGCGTCTCCATGGATCAGGGGAGCGTTACCCCCGTTTCATGCTCAACTCCCCACCTAGGGTTTATCACTGAGGCAACGAGTAGTTATCAAGCCTGCCCTGCCACTACCGATAACGCGGTGAGAACACTTGGGGTTACTTATTGCATCGACTTTGATCAGTAACCATCCTTCTAGGCGCCTGACGCGCAGTTTATGTACGACTTGAAAACAACCTTGCTGATCTGTATCCCGACTAGGCACAGTTGCCCTTGGGACTTCTGCAGGCCGGGTGTGGAGCCCTAAGACGAAGAAGTGGTCAAAGCAGAAGTAAAGGCTCGGGATGTGAAGAGCACCCGCTAACAAACTTGTAAAACACTCAATCGTCTCGTAGGTAAATGTCCCACCGGGCTAGTACTTTTGATTGCACTAGGGCAGAAGTTTCAAGCAGAGGAGACCTCAATGAATGCACGAGCTATGACAGTGAATCTCGGGGGTGGCGGGCCAACCGCAACTAAGTACAAGACTGCGGCGGATGAGTGGGCTGAGCACGTTCGCCAGGATAAAACCCTTGACCTGCTGTTCGTGCAGGAAGTGCATGATCAAGATTGGCTCGATGCATGGAGTGCGCCCGATTGGCATGTAGTGGTCGGATCCGGCCCGCTCTATAAGCCGCGATCCGCGATTATTGCGAATTTTCCGATCAAGCCTATTTCGTATTCGACCAGTGACTACCACGGCTCGTATGTCGCAGTAGCGAAGGTCAAATCTGGTGCCGACGATGCTTGCTTATTTGCTTCGGTGCACGCGAGCCCTACTGCTCTAAGTGCAGAGTGGGTTGAGCGGTGGGTGTCGTGTGGTCTGGAGCGACCGGTGCCTCGGACAGGCCTTGAACTTTGGGACTCCGATTTAGTGCTTGCCTCGATGCGTTCTTTAGCGGAACGGGGGCCATTGATAGTCGCCGGTGATTGGAACGAAGCTCGCAACTGGGACTCTGGCCACGGCGGTGTCGCGGGTAAGGAGTTCTTCGAGGGCGTTGAGGCTGCGGGTTTCGTCGACTGTGCATTCCGAGAGTGGAAAGCCGATAAGCCGACCCATGGCACATACCAACTAGATCACGTGTTCGCGTCGAAGAATGTGTCCGACCAAGTCGAAGTTCACTCGGCACCTGGAGAAAAAATCTCGGACCATGCACCGATCGCCTTTGAGGTACTGCTGAATGACAACTGACCTTGCCTTCGACGACCTCGTCGAAACATGTATTTGCGCTAATGAACCAGGTGGAGGGCCGGTACATGACTACTGGGCCGCTCGCTTTGATCTGATGTGCCTTGAGTTCGGCATTGTCACCAGCAACTTCTCTGCTGACGAACGATCCCTCTGGTGGTTCAGTGAACTCGTTGCCAAGGATTGTTCGCATCGCTTCGGCTCAGGTATCTATGAGATGCCCCGAGTCGTAGGGGATTTTTTGCAACTTTGGAGTCGAAAACTGACGACGGCAGAGTCAGAGCGGGCGCGCGTGCTGCGTGAGATGTTGGCAGCGCTCCTGCTTGAGATAGCGCCAGATGCGATTAGCTCCGCTACAACGCTCGAACGATTGATCGAGCTCGGCCTTCCGAAGGACGTGCCCGATCCGTTCGACTATTTCTAAAGCAGTCTTAACCTGCTGACTAGCGCACCACACAGATGTTGCTTAGAACCTCGGATTTCTAACAGCTAAGGTCAACGATAACTCCCTAGCGCGTTATTCGGCTCCTTCTGGTAGGCGATGCAGAAGATCGAAGGCGACCTGTAATTCTGGGTGATCGCCTGCGAGCTCCGCAGCCATTGAACGTAACTGGGCCTCGGGCGATGTCGCCGATGAAAACTCAAAGTATCCAAAAGGCGGGCCTGCAACTTCGTTCTCATTTACTGGCAGTGTCATGAGATAACGAGCGACCGGCGCTAGCAGTGCAACCATTGTTCCGTATAGGAGTCCGACCTGGTGGTGGTGACTGTCCTCTCCCGCAGGGCTAATTAGACGGTCCATCACTAAGTAGAGGTACGTCGTGAGTGCGTCGGAGAACGCAGCAACCGGCGCGACATTCGCTGGTAGCGACGCAACACTCGGGTTTACAACTGCAGGTATCACTCCGCTCCGTATTACCTCATCGTGCGGGAGTTCGGCAAACTTGGCGTGGTGCGTTAGCTCTGCATGGCTGGGATCCGCATAACGATCCTCAGAGACGCCTTCCCCTTGGTGGACGATCGTCTCTAGCGCTTGCTCAACTGTCGCAAGATCCGAGATAAGCACCAAACCTCCGGAGTCGCCCGAGTCGAACTTCGGAACCAAGTAACCATGCGGGTCTGCGAACTGGCGATCAAGTTGCGGATTGGCGAACAGATCACCCTCCGCATCGAGGCGCACGATTGCATTCCAAATTGCAGTGAAGAACTGTCCCTGGCTCACCCAAATATCGGGGTCGGCAGGAGGCTCTGTTGAACCGGGTGCCTCAATTGGCAGGAAGATATCTTCGATGAGTGTCTGGGAGTACGGCTCAAGGTTCACCGTCAATATTGGTCGACGGTGTGTGAGTATCGCGGGGAAGGACGGAATTGTCTCTGCTGAGCAGAACGTGATGTCACCACCGGTCGCTAGCAGCACGTTTGTCCAGAGCATCGCATGCAGCATCTCCTCTGCGGCGACACTGCGAAGCACCTTCTCGGCGTCACTCGTGCGGTCGGCAATGGAGTACATCGTATATAGGTATGCAGGGAAGACGGTTAGCTCGATGCCGATGGCCTCGCGAATGTGCTCGTGGAGTTGTTCTCGCGTATCGATTGGCATCTCTAGGCCTCGAACCCGATATCGCGGTGTGTTCCATCACATAGCGGTTTGTTCTCGGATGCCCCACAGCGACAGAGGCTGAGTCGGTTGCGCACCTCGACCTCCACTCCATCGGAGCGTGTCACGCGCACTCCACCCGTCAAGAGCAACGGTCCATCACCGATAGGCGAGATCTGCACGGGGAGCACTGCCTCAACATCATGGCCATTAACCTCGATGGCGAGAGCGCCAGATGGGCAACGATCAATCATCGCTACTAGTTGGGAGAGTGTGTTGGTTGAGCCTGTTGACCCAATAAGGTCGAAGTAGCTATTCGCCTCATATTTGCAGAACGCTGCATGGTGGCAGAGCTCATGGTCGACACGCACAACAACCCCGTCGCCCTCGTGGCGCTCGGCGCGCTCGTCATACGTGTTGGTCGCTGCTGTCTCCGTGCCATCAAAGAGTTCGAACGCATGCGATCCATCACAGAACGGCTTGTGCTCCGATTTTCCACAGCGACATAGGTAGTAGGTATCACTGTGCGAGATTTCTTTCTCGGCGCGATAGGTAAGTGCCTCGCCGCGCTCTGTGCGAACAACTCTTCGCGGCCGCAGCGCTGGATCACCTGTGACCTCGTAGGGACCGTGGGCGAGTATCTCGATTTTTGCTTCACTTGGCTTCATGAACACCCCGCTCTCTCGTAGGGGCGAACTTTAGCAACTCTGGAAGATAGCGGGATTGCGGCGCGATAGCCCCCGAATAATCGTGGCGCATATGCCCTACGCCACACCTCTTGGGCCAAATTGTAATTGTTTTCTAATGAACCCATGGTTTAAGGTACACAGGTTCGAAGATTGAATCTATAAATTTAAGGAGCATTGTGGAGACTGCAACGGCTGGGAGCTCACGTCAGCGACGTCGTCGCCAACGCCTCATCATCGGGATTGTCGCAGCAGTTGTAGTCCTGTTCGGGGTTGTCGCCTATGGGGCGTCAAACAGTTCCAAACAGTTATCCGGTACTCTCATCATCAACGGCTGCGAACTCGACCCTGCAAAGAGAGTGGACATATCTTGTTCTGGCAGCAGCGGTGCACCCCTGTACATTCAAGACCGTGATTTGCGCAGAGCGAATCTTGCTGGAGCGACCCTGACCTTCATCGACTTCAGCATCTCAGATTTGCGGGGAGCGAACCTCGCAGGCGCTGATCTTACAGGCACCTCCTTTTATGGTTCCAAGCTTCAGGGTGCGAGCTTCCGATACGCCAACTTGTCAAATGCCAATCTTTCCCAAGCCAATTTGCGGGGAGTGGACCTTACCGGCGCAAACCTCAGCGGCGTGACTTGGTTCAACACGATCTGCCCGAACGGCACCACTACCGGTGCGGGATCTCCTACCTGTGCACCGTAGCGCTCTAGACGCGGTGCAGTCCGGGGCGAGTTGTGCCAGCAGGAGCTGAATCCCGAGGAAATGGTGATAGGAGTAAGGGATGCTTCGACGTTACCGAATATTCTTTATTGCCTTTGCCCTTCCAGTAATAGCGGCTTGTAGCACAGACGAGCCACGAGTCGAATCGGATAAGTCAAGGGTCGTAGCGGATAAGTCAACCGTCGCATATGACTTCACTAAGAAAGCCACTGTTTTGGGCTGGTCAGTGCAGAACGACACAGTGATGGGGGGCGTCTCGGAGAGCTCTAATACTTGGGTCGAGAAACAGATGGTCTTCTCAGGGAATCTGTCACTTGAGAATAACGGTGGCTTTGTATCGAGCTTCGGCCCGCGTGACGAAAAATTACCGAGTCTGATGAATGGGGCAACTTCAATTCGTCTGCGCGCCACAGGCGATGGAAACACATATCTCTTCCAACTCCGCAGTGACAACGGCCCAAATTACATACAACGATTCACTACTACGCCAGAAAAAGACGAGTTCTACGTGTTGCCGCTATCAGACTTCACCGCAGTCGACTGGAGGCTCTCCGAAATTCCCGATGCCCCAGCGCTCGAGACGAGCAACATTGATCAAATGGGTTTCTACCTTGTCGATAAGCAAGCAGGGCCATTCAGAATTGCCATATCGTCAATAGGTGTATCGACTAAATAAGTACGGCCCTTGCAACCTCTGCGGTAGCGGCTCTTCTGCACGAGCACCCGTGGGATGAGACCTTCTTCGTCCTCAAAGGCGACGTCACTTTTGGGGTCGGAGCCGAGGAGACCGTCGCCGGACCCGGCACTCTCTTGCACGTGCCCGGTGGCGCACGGCACTGGTACCGGTTCGGACCTGAGACCGGCGAGTTCGTATCAATTACCTCCGGCAAGCAGGCGTCGCAGATGTACCACGACCTTGCCGCTATTGAGGCGCCCAACCCTGAGTCCTATGTCGAGGCCGCGGCCCGGCACGGACAGCAGTCACGCGCTGCAGGATGACGGGAGCATTCCTTCGTCGTAGCGCATCCGGTCTAGAAGGCTGTGCGAGCTGACCTGCGGCAGACTTTGTTGTCTCCTCGGCATACCTCCGAATAATTCCGCGGCCTCGGCCCCGCTAGGAGTCGGTACCAAAAGATATCTGGAGTTCTTGAACCAACTTCTCGACGATGTCACACCCCTGTTTTATAATCGAACATATGTTCGACCAACTGGATCAACTCACAACAGAGCTCGAGGCTTGCTTTGCCTCAATGGAGGTTGATTGCTTTGACGCTGCTCGGGCTGCGCGATTGGTGAGCTCCGGGGAGCGCGTGCGCCGCCTCGGGGATGCGATCCGCACTATCGGTGTCGGCCAGGTCGAGCGCACCAATGGCTGGAAAGGCCAGGGCGCTAAGAGTATTTCAGAGTGGCTTGCTACTGAAACTGACTGTGCCCACTACGAAGCGCAATCGGTAGTGGTGCTCGCGGGCCAACTGCATCATCTACCTGTAACTGAGGCTGCTCTGCGTTCTGGTGAACTCTCTGGCACGCAGGCTGTGGAGGTTGCGCGCGGTGCGATTGTTGCACCTAATACTGAGACACAACTCTTGAACCTCGCTAAGCATGTGACGGTGCGCGATCTGCGAGATGCAACCTCGCGTGTGGTTGCAGCCGCTACCGATGAGGCCGAGCGACACCGTCAGGTACACAAATCACGATTCTTAAAATCATGGACAGATCTTGATGGTTCGTTCAATCTAAAAGCGCGCATGACTGTTGCTAATGGTGCGCTTGTAATGGCAGCACTCAAACCGATACAAGATGAGGTATTTAGGTCGGCTCGCAAGAGTGGTGTGCATGAAAGGCCCGAGGCCTATGCAGCAGATGCCCTTCTGGTTTTATGTGAGAAGGCGAGCAGTTCCGAAACGGGAGCGGGCTCGAGCAGAACGAAGACGACTCGATCTAATGCTGTGATGCATATTCGTGTCGACATAGATGCACTCAAGCGTGGACATACTGAGCACGGCGAGATCTGTGAGATTGCTGGTGTTGGGCCAATACCTGTCGCTACTGCAACTGAGTATTTGGGTGAAGCCTTCTTGAAGTTGCTCGTGATTGATGGAACAGACATCAAGACGGTGGCGCATATGGGCAGACACATCCCTGCACCACTGCGAACAGCGGTTGAAGAGCGTGATCGTGTCTGCCAGGTGCCAACCTGCGATATGACGCTTGGTCTAGAGATTGATCACATCGTGCCCTTTGCCGAAGGCGGGCCTGCGAGTCTTGAGAACCTTGTACGACTCTGCAAGCGACATCATCTGCAAAAAACACATGACGGATACCGCCTCGAAAAAATCGAATTAGATCTCCGAGAAAACACACCTACCTGGGCCTGGCGAGGACCAGAGCAGCCAGCACTTGAGTACCGCGGGCCGCCGGAGCAGATAGATACGGGATGACCACAACGTCGCCGTTGGGGGTTTAGGTCATTATTTGGGCAAGTCGCGTTCTCGCATGTACACGTGCTGGATAGTGGTGTCGCTGCTGTTCTAGGTATTACGCAGAGAAGTTTGCTCTACGCGGAGTAGGGTCCTGTCTTCGCCTCTACGACTGGAGAATTAAGTGAAAACAGGATCTCGATCTGCATTGATGATGGTTGGGGTTCTCTTCGCTCTCCCGCTTCTTACTTCCTGCACTGCATCATCAAGCGACCTGTCAGCAACGGTTGCAACGGATCCGATCAATTTCTATTGCAGGACGAATCATTATGAGGCAAACGTCGCCGCCACCCAGTTAGATGATCCAACCACGATTATTGCAATGGTGAGATTTACCTTCGAGCTCCGAAATGAAAACGGAACCACAATGGGAAGTATTGGGACCAAAGTCGTGGATGTTCTGTCCGCCTCGTCTATTTACCTCAAAAGTAGCAATAAACGTTCGTTCTCCGCGCAAATCCCGAATTGGTCGTGGAAAGCAACGGCTCAGTATTTTGTCGGCACAACTGTGGTGCGCACAGCCAACGCCGATTGCACAATATCTGCCCCTTAAGTGGAGAGCAGTGCCCCTATAAAATCAGATCTGATTGCTGGGGAGCAGAGTGAGCGGGTTGCAGTAGCGTCGGGCAAGGCGGTCGGCACCCGTAGAGTAGGGTCCTGTCTTCGCCTCTATGACTGGAGAATTAAGTGAAAACAGGATCTCGATCTGCGTTGATGATGGTTGGGGTTCTCTTCGCTCTCCCGCTGCTTACTTCCTGCACTGCATCATCAAGCGACCTGTCAGCAACGGTTGCATCCGATCCGATTACCGTGACGTGCACAGTGACGCAGCACGGGACCTACCCTTCGATATCGTTCACGACCGCGGCCGAGTCGTCACAGATAAACGACACCTCCACCGCAATTAGCAAGGTGACATTCGTTTTTGCTTCGACCGGAAATATCGCCGTGGACGCCACTGCCTCTACAGTTACCGCTGGGAACAGGGTATTCAAAGCTGACCTCACTACTGGCCAAGCAAAAGTTGTCACCGCCGTTTATTACGTTGGCACTACCGAGGTGAAGAGGGCAACATCAGCTGGCGACTGTACCGGATTTCAAATGCTTCGCGGTTAGCGAGAACCTAAATCGTTATGGGGCAATGGCCTTGGGTGCTGGCCTTGGGTGCTGGCCTTGTAAACGTGGGTCGTGCGAAGAAGAAGCATGAACCGGAGGTAGCACTCCTCAAGCAATTACGATCTCACGATGCGCATTTTTAACTTCTTAGAGAAGACTCGAGTTACAGAACCATCTCGCCTCGTGAGCACTGCTCTGGTAATCGCAGCATTGACGATGACTATGGCATTTGGCCTTGCAGCCTGCGGCAACAAAGAGTCACTCCAGGCAACGGCAACCTCGGATAAGAAGGTAAACCCGGCTCCAAAACTCGAAGATCCAAGCGCTACAGGGCGAGAGCTAATCACGAAGTGGCTGACCGCTCTCAAAGATCGCGACCTTGAATCAATCGATGAGCAGCTTGCACCTAACTTCCAGATTCGCAGGGCAAACGGATCAACGGCAACCAAAGAGGAGTATCTAAAATCGCCGGCGGTCGTAACCAGTTTTGAATTAAGCGAAAAACTGGTCGGTCTACAGCATGGTCAGACTCTCTCGCTTAACTGGGCGATCAAGGTCGAAGAGACCATCGGCGGAATTACCTACTCAAATTCTGAGGCGCCTCGCATGACCAGCTTTGAGTGGAATACAGATAAGTGGCAGATCGTTACCTACGCAAACTTCAATGCACCTGCGACGGTAACCACCACCACCTCCACTACAACGCCAACTACCACTACAACTGCTGGCTAGTTAGTCGCACTCACAGAGCAGGGGAGATAGCGACGAGGGTATCCGAGTAGGCGACCCCGCCTCCCCAGTCGGTTAGGCGATCACTTGTAAGAGAGTTCGCAACGCCACCCTCGTGAGAATCGCCCCACCATCCCCAGGGGATTGCTACAACACCGGTGCGCAGGCGCTCTGTGATCCGAACCCTAAGGGTTACTTCGCCGCGGTCATTAGATACTTTGACCATCGTACCCTCAAATAGATTGAGTGCGGTTGCATCCGCTGCGACCATCTCAAGATATGGCCCACCCTCGACTGCGCCCTGTTCTGGTCTTTGATGTTCTGCTCTTTGATGTTTAGGTAGATGTGAGTAGGAAGAGTTGAGGAACCGTGCATGCTGTTTCGGTGTCAAGAGGCGGAATGGAAAGCGCGTTAACTGCTCAGGCGCATACTCGGTCGGGGCTTCATAAGTGGGTAGCGCCGGCTGGCCTAGAGCACGCAACTCCTCACTCACAAACTCAACTCGACCGCTTGCCGTTGGAAATACTCCATCACCAAACGGCTTGCCATCTTCTGGGTACGGCACGCGCACGCGATGCTCAGCGCGTAGTTGATCAATATCGATGGATGGCAACGCTGCTGTCAGCACAGCGAGGTCCTCCTCGAAGAGTGCAGGCTCCGTTAATCCAAGAGCGCGAGCAAGTTGTCTATGAAACTCTGCGTTACTTATCGACTCGCCCACCGGCGCAATCGCAGCTTCGTTCCAACCAAGATTCAAGTGACCCCACGAGGGAGTTACGTCGAGACTCTCAAGCTGTGTTGTGGCAGGGAGAACAATGTCTGCATAGCGGGCAGTGTCAGTAAGGAATTGTTCGTGGACGACTGTGAACAAATCTGTGCGCTCAAAACCCTTGCGCAGCAACTCCGTATTAGGGACGCTCACCATTGGGTTAGTGCCCCAAACGAATAGAGCATGCACGCTCGGGTTTAAATCTGTATTGGTGAGAATGTCAGCAAGGCGAACCTCGTCGAGCACTCGGGGCTCGCGGGTGCCAAGGAGATCGGGGCGACTCAGAGCGTCATGGTCAATCGCTAGGTCTGTCCACGATCCAACGCTGCGGGCTAGCCCGCCACCACGATCGCGCCATGCGCCAACAAGTGCGGGTAGGCATGCAAGGGTGCGGAAGAACATTCCGCCGTGCTCTCGGTGCTCGGCTCCAATCAGAGTGCGTATAGCTGCGGGGCGAGTGGTTGCGTACTCGCGTGCAAGAGCCACGATCTCGTCTTCAGGAAGACCACATATCTCGGCTGCTCGCTGAGGGCTCCACTCTCTAACATGCTCCTCTAAATCCTCGAAGCCGAGAGTGCGTGCTGCAACCCATTTATGGTCGTGCAGATCCTCATTAATAATTACATGCATCATGGCGAGCATCAGTGCAACATCAGTACCAGGGAGCGGCTGAATGAATTGGTCTGCCTCGTCCGCAGTAATGGTTCGGATTGGATCTATGACGATGATGCGCGCGCCGGCAGTACGAGCTGCCTCAATTGTTGGCCAGAGGTGTCGGTTGGTGAGGCGAGTGTTGCTTCCCCAGATGATGATTAGTTTTGAGTGGGCCAACTCCTCTGGATCGAGGGCGAGTTTGGTGCCGTTGGTCATCGCAACACCGGCGCCTGCGACTGCTCCGCAGAGTGCGCCCTGAAGGCGTGTTACTCCGAGTGCATTCCAGAGTCGATAAGGGAACCCCATTGCTAAGAGACTTTGGTTTCCTGCTCCACTAAATGGCAGCACCGCTTCGGCGCCATGGTTTTGGATGACCGATTGGAGTTGAGATGCAATCTCTCCCAACGCTGTTGCCCAAGAGATTTGTTCAAACTCGCCAGAACCTTTAGGCCCGATACGCCTGAGAGGTCTGGTCACTCGGCTTTCGCTATACGCACGTTCAATAAAGTTGTTGACCTTGGGGCAGAGTTCACCTTTACTAAACGGATGATCCGGGTCGCCTCGAAGTTTTACAGCGACTCCGTTCTCGACTGTGGCTATCCAACCACATGAATCAGGGCAGTCGTGGTGGCAGGTTCCGTACGCAGTCGTTCGGGTGTCTTGGCCTGTGATGTTTGACGAATCCAGAGTTGAGGCCATGGCGTAGATGCTACGAGATCTCGAGAGCGGGCGGAGTTGGAGTTAAGGCTTAGCGGTACCCGTAGAACCGGAAGGGGGCTGGGGATTCTTGGGGAGCCCAAGTTGTGGGATCATCCAGCGCGTAATTATCAGTGCTCCCGCACCTTGATAGTGAATGAAATCAGGGCGCAATTTGACCCCACGCTCAATAGTCTGACAGTCGTCGTATTTTGGGCAGACTCGCTTTGCTATATCAATCAAGCCAACCTCTGGGTGCTGCTCTGCATAGCGTACAAATGTTGCATTTTGACACTTAGTCAGTGGCACTACCTCGGGTGTGAAACCAAATACTGGCGAGTAAGCATTTGTGCTGATCACTAGGTGTGCTCCACGCGAGGTAAGGACGCGCTGTGCATCGGTGAGCGCCTGTGAAGTCCACTCTTTATAGAGAGCATCGCATGGCCTTACCCATCCATCGCCGCGAGTACCACCTACATGAATAGCGCCGAGCAGCAAAACTACGATGTCTGGATCGAATTGCGCAACCGTGCTTGGCCACGCGAGTGTGCAATCGAATGCATTGGAACCGTCGCCGAGTTCTGGGCCACGTTCCTTCAAGACGGTAGGAAAATGGCATCCCGGCAATGCTGCGTTTAAGGTCACCATGTTGAAGTCATTATCTAGTGGAGTAAAGCCCTGGTCTGACAAGTACCACCCCACAGAGTTTCCAACGATCATTATGCGTGTAGCTCCGGGGTGGTCGATCGTCTTTTTAAGAGCGTCGGCTGATTCCTGCTCGATGGTTTTTTGTTTTATCGGACTGGCCTCGGCGCCTCGCGTTGATATGACCGCTAGTCCAACAAGCAGTGCTGCAGCACACGGCGTAAACCAACGAAGGGTCTTCGCAGAGAAGGCCCCGTATCGAATGGGTTTCTCAACAAATCTGTAAGACAGGAGTGCAACCGCAAGCGTTACTGCAAGGCGAATAGCGAGAAGTGGCCATCCGCTTACTCCGACTCGATCTGCATTGAGCCAGACATAGATAGGCCAGTGCCAGAGATATAGGCCATAACTAATGATCCCGGCCTCTACGAATAGGCGTGCTGATAAGCCGCGCGCAAGGAGTCCGGAGTCTGGGTGCGTGATTGCTGCGATGACGGCCGTCGCTGCGAGACTGCAGATTAAGAGGCCGCCAGAGTAGAGGCCGCCTTGCTCGAGTCTGAAATATGCCCAGACGAGTATCGCAGTCGCCGCGAAGCCAAGAATCTCCAGGGAGAGGCGCCCCCGTTTGGTACTCGCTGCCCCCCTCCAAGCAATCCAACTAGCAAGAGCTGCACCAAACAGAATTGCCGCTGCGCGCGTATCTGTTCCGTAATAGATACGAACTGTTCCCTTTGAACTGTGCCAGATCTCAAGTGCTAATGCTGCCGAGGTGATGGAGAGGATGAGGGATGTGAAGAACATTGCGCGTGCCCACGCAATAGCTGTTCGCCCGCGCCGAACGATAAATCCAACGCTGAGAGCGACTAGCGGCCAGACAACATAGAACTGCTCCTCAATCGCGAGGCTCCACGTGTGGTTCAAGGGAGACGGAGAAGTGAAGAGTCTCCAGTAGTCGTAGTGAGCAAGGACTAGGTGCCAGTTCGCAACGTAGCCAAGAGTTGCAAGAAAATCGCCACGAATCTGAGTTAGCTCTGTGGGCTTCGCTATAAAAACTGCATAAGCACAGACCGCAACGAGCATAAGAAAGAGTGCAGGGAGCAGGCGCCTGGCACGCCTCGCCCAGAAACCGCCCAATCCGATCGTTCCGGTGCGTGCTGTCTCCGCTAACAGGATTGAAGTGATTAGGTAGCCGGAGAGAACAAAGAAGAGGTCTACTCCGAGGTATCCACCTTTGAGTACTCCACCGTGGAATAGAAGCACTGCAATAACTGCAGCACCGCGGGCTCCATCGAGAGCCGTGATGTGGCGACGCTCGGCCAATGGGGACTCAGTCTTTGGGGCCTCAACGACCGAAGAAGTCATCCCAATCGGAGAGTCTCAAGCGGTTCTAGTTTGGCGGCACGCCTCGCTGGGTATAGACCCGCAACAATCGATACAACCATTGCGAGCAGGACACCGGCCGGCGGGATCCAGTTCTGTAATACGAAGACCCATCCGGATAGCCATACTCCGACGAGGATTGCGAACGCCCCAAGCATGACCCCAAGGATTCCACCGATGAATCCAACAACCATTGCCTCAAGGAGGAACTGCTGTGCGATGGTCCGGCGAGTATGGCCTAGCGCGCGGCGGATACCGATCTCGGTGGAGCGTTGGATAACTGAGATGGACATGACATTTGCGATTCCGATACCGCCAACAATAATCGCAAGCAGACCCATTGAGGCCACGATGAGTTGAAGTTGCCGGTCGCTCTGGGCCGCTAGTTCTAGCGCCTCAGCCTTGATCTCGGTCGCAACCTCTTTGGGGCCACCAAGGGCGATTGCAACGCGCAGAGCGTCTGAGGTGACCTGTTCTGTACCATCCGAGGAGCGTACGTAGAGCTTCGTTGGCAGGATGTCTTCTTTAACGAAATCCGCGTCTGCCGAGGCGAAGGAAATAAATGCTGCGTTGTCTAGTGACGGGTCCAACTCCACTTTACCGAGTACTCCAATTACACCGTAGGGCTTATCAGCGAGGTCGATGGTGCGGCTCTCTCCTGGGAGGTACCCGAGTTCATTCGCCAATCCGCTACCAATTACAACCGCGCGTACAGCGTTGTCGTTATCGGCTTTGCTTATCCACCGTCCGCTGGTAAGCGGAACCTCGAGTACATAGGGAAGCCGCGTATCAGTTCCGACAACTGGAATTGGGGTTGTCTCATACTTGGCGCGTGCCTGCGGATAGGGGGAGACGATGATGTCGGTGAGTTGTACGACCGAGGCAACCTTCTCAACTGTCTCTACTTGTTCAGCGCGCTGAACTGCGTCTTTTGGAAGGGTCGGGTTCTGTGATCCGAAGCTGCTTGCGGCCTTGGCCTCGATCAAGTTGGTTCCGAGCTGAGCAACCTTTGCCTTTAAGTCACCTTTAGCACTGTCCGTGAGACCGACAGCAGCGACAATCGCAGCCACCCCGATAACAGGGCCCATGAGGAGAAGCACTGTACGCACTTTCCGGGCAAGCAGACCGCCGAAGGCAACGCTTATGAGGTCACGAGTATTGCGAGAGATCATGAGAGCACCTTGTATTCATCCGCAACGATCTCTCCGTCGCGCATCGAGACCTTGCGATCGGCCCTACCTGCCACGCCTTGATCGTGTGTTACCAATACCACTGCTCGCTCGTTAGACCTCAACGACTCAAATATCTGCATCACATTCTCAGCATTGGAGGAGTCGAGCGCTCCGGTAGGTTCATCGGCGAGGACAATGATTGGGTCCGTAACAAGAGAACGTGCAATCGCAACACGTTGCTGCTCTCCACCAGACAACTGGACCGGCCTGTGATCGTGGCGCGAACCAAGCCCGACTCTCTCAAGAGCGTCCATAGCTTTGTCTCGACGCTCAGCAGGCTTAAGGCCGCGGTATAGAAGCGCAGTCTCTACATTTCCGAGAGCGCTGAGGTGCGCAATAAGGTGGAACTGCTGAAAAACAAATCCAATTGTTCGTCCACGTAGACGAGTACGGCTTGCGTCGTCGAGGGTTGTGATCTCTTCGCTCGCAATTTTGATGGATCCAGATGTAGGTAGGTCAAGGCAGCCCAGCAATCCGAGCATGGTTGATTTACCTGAGCCTGATGGCCCGACTATCGCCATAAAATCGCCAGGCATAATGCGAAGAGATACCTCGCGAAGAGCAAATACTTTTACCTCATCGCCATAGACGCGCGAAACGTCTGTTAGCTCAAGGAATGGCTCTCGTGGGTCTGAAGATACCTCTGTCATCTTTGTGCTATTCCGTCGGCGTCGTCACAGAGACAACAACGAGTTCTTTCCCAGTTAGGCCCTTGGTAACTTCAATGAACTCATCTTGCGTTAGCCCAACCTCTATGAGCACACGTTTGATGCGACCGGCATCAGTTACAACTCTCACATAGTTCTTAGAGCCACTCTTTAGAACTGCGGCAATCGGAACTGCTACCACGTTATTTCGCTCATCAATAACTACATCAATGCTCACAGTCGCGCCGTCAACGTTTGGAAGGTCCCCCGTGGCCTCAACAGTGCCTTCGTAGGTCTCGGTCTTGTCAGCACCAATGGTCGATGTCTCATCTAACTTTGTGATGAGCCCTGGGATCGGTACTCCGCCGGCCTCGAGCTGCACATCGGCCTCCATGCCGAGCTCGATTTTGGATCGCTGCGTAGCGGTCATCTTGAGTTTTACTGCAAGAACTGGCTCTGTGAGGTTCAATACGGGTGAGCCCTGAAGAACAAACTCACCTTCATCTACAGCGACAGTACCGATGCGTGCAGGCCAGTTCGCGACGATCATGTCGCTTGGGTAGAAGATCACGTCATCGGAGAACACGCGCACGGTGATTGTGACAGATGAGGCGCCTGCTCGCATTAGTGCGAGGCCGGAGAGCACCTGGTAATCCTGTCCGGGAGTGGCGCTACCGCCGGTTTGGTAGTTGATGGTCGTGTCCTCAACCATTACCTGTGTAGCAACGATTGTGAATGAGACGCTCCCGCCTTCACGGACATCGCCACCACCACCGATGTTGAGTTCGGGTACATCCCCTGACTCAACCGTTACCGTAGCGACGCTTGGGTAGGCAGCTGTGTAAGGAGGCGGAGAGATGATGTCCGGATCTGCGACAATCGTAACTGTGATCGTCTCGTCGGGCTCGACCAAATCGTCGGATCGAGGAGAGATATTAAACGCAACCTCTGTATTGCCGGATGTAAGCGTTACATAGTCATTTGCGAGTGGGCGGTAATCCTGCTCGACGGTTGCGCTGCCCGTGATGTTCACAAAAATATCAAGGTTTCGGTTTAGCTCTACATTCGAGCGGAGTCGGAAGGTGGCGTTCTGCCCTTCGTTTGTCTTTGCAGAGTCGGCCGAGATTGTGATCTGCGGAATGATGTCAGTGCCGTTGGCATTGATAGTGATTGTTGCTCTATCGGATGGTCCGACCACGTAGTTGGGGTCGTTCCCAAACTGTGTTGTCATTGTGACTGTTATATCTTCTTCGTCCTCAACGACGATGTCATCGAAAATATCAGATGAGAACGAGACGCTGGTTTGTCCTGCAAGGATCGTCGCGTTGTTTTTAAGCGTCTTGTAATCGGCGTTGCGATTCGAGTCCCCGGCAGTGGCGCCTCCAGCAATCTGCAGAGCAACGATGGTGTCATTGGCCGGTGCAACATCTGCGTTGAGGGTCCAGGTAGCAACTCCACCCTCGTCTACGTACCTCGGTGTCCCCGATACATTGATAACTGGCTTGTCAGGAGTTCCGGTCGCTGCGCGTCGAGCTAATGCGGGAATTGCGCGTGCAGCACCTCTCCTTGCTGGAGGGATCGGCCCGACGAAGTTGTCTCCGCTGCTCTCAACAGATGTGGCTGTTGAGAGGATTGTTGCGGCACCCGTGCTGCGCTTGCCAAGCCTGTAGCCAGCGGAGTTTCCGCTTAGTGATAGTTGAACTGTCTCATCAGTCTCCGGCTTGGCGCCGCCGTATCCGTGTACTGCCTGCCACTTGGCTAATGCTGATCGCGTCTGCTCCGTAAACGTGCGGTCGACTCTCCCAGGACTAAATCCATCTGATGCAAGGATCTTCTCAAGTTGCGCAACATCTGGTCCGTCAGAGCCGACATCGAGGGTGCGGAAGAACGAGAAGTCACCCTTCACCGCTACCGCCTCGCGACCATCGAGAGCAAAAATAGCGTCCCCAACGTTTACCTCTTGAGCGTCCTTAACATTCACTTTGCTCACGCGGCCATCGGTTGGCGCATTGATGGTCTGCGTCTCCTCTCTGCGCAACTCTCCGCTAACGGTGAGGATGTCCTGGAGGGTCTGCCGAGAGACAGGCTGGGGAGTAATGGAGGTCTTCTTCGTCGATGAACCACCACAGGCAGCAAGCAATGAACCGGTCATTACAATCGCACCGATTGTGGCAAGAGAGCGTTTAAACATTGCGGAGAGTCTCCTAGATAGTCGAGATAGATAGTTGCGGATTAGAGGGTTTTAGTTAGCGAAGGTTTTAGTTAGCGATTCCGACCTCGGCTGAGCACTGGTTTAGATCGCGGCTGTTTATTGAGCCATCTGGCGATCGGAAGACTGCCGGGACGAGCAATCCAATTTCGTTTGTCGTTGTTGTAATTTTCCAACCGCGTTTCTCAAGGCATGGCTTGAGTTTGAGGAAGGCCTTATTACGTTCTTTTACCTGTTTGGGAGTGAGTTCTGCCCGGACGGTGTTGAACTCGGTGAGGATTTGAACGATGCCGGTTCGCGCTGCGCACTTGCTAAGAATCGCGATGTACGCCGGGTCCTGAAATGCAGGGTTGCTGCGGTCAAGAAGGTTCCCGCGCACCTTGTCGCCGCTTGCTGCAATGCACGCGCTGAATTTCGCATAGGCATCGAAGAGGCGGGTCTCAACGGGGCGAGTGTCAAGGTTTTGAGGTACGCCATCGGCGCCTGTTGCTCCCGTGGCAGTGCTTATACCTTTTGCGGCATTTTTCCGGAAGTCTTTAACTTCTTTGGGGGTGAGAACCTGGACATCCTCCGGGCTGCGAACAACGGTTGAGGAGGCTGCATCTGAGCTGCAGGACGAGAATGCGAGAGAGACAAAGAGAAGGGAGAAAAGAGCGATCGTCAAAGATTTAGCACCGGTATGACGGGACTTTTGGTTGTAACCCACGCTAGAGCCCCCCAGGACCGGTTTGGCGATTAGCGAAGGGTATCGGAGGCAATGCCGGTTGTCCCATCGCGGGGCCCATTCTCTATACCGGAAGACGAAATTTGGGTTTGAACTCGCCTAAATGCTGACCGCAGGTGGGAGAGTGCAGAGGTGAGCGAAGCCTGCTGCATGCCTAATCGAGACGAGGCAGAGAGTCTCAGTAAGGGGAATCCGGCCTCATCGCGCCCTGAGGAGCGTTCAGGCGAACCCGTAAAACAGGCCGAGGATGAGATTGGCGGCCAACGCGTCTCGAACTTGCCTCTGATTGATTTTGTTGCGATACCGGCAGGAGTGTCCCAGATGGGGAACCCTCGCGGAGATGGCTATGAGGCTGATGGCGAGAGCGCAGTGCACGAAGTAACAGTTGGGGCGTTCTCCATAGGTACAACTGTGATTACGAACGCTCAATTTGCCGCTTTTGTATCTGATACGCGCTACGTAACCGAGGGCGAGCGCTTCGGGTGGTCTTTCGTTTTTGCAGGCCATCTGCCTGACGACTTCGAGGAGACACGCGGGGTAGTCGGGACCGAGTGGTGGCGACAGGTCTACGGCGCGACTTGGTTCTGCCCTGAGGGGCCTAACTCCAATATTGAGACTCGATCTGATCATCCGGTTGTGCACATCTCGTGGTCCGATGCTGAGGCGTTCTGTAAATGGTCAGGTACTCGACTCCCGACAGAGGCTGAGTGGGAATACGCAGCGCGCGGCGGTTTACTCGGCAAGGCATTTCCGTGGGGGGATGAGCTAGAGCCCAATGGTGAGCACCGCATGAATGTGTTTCAAGGGGATTTTCCAGCCCAGGACTCGGGGGCCGATGGATTCACTGGGACCGCCCCAGTTCGATCCTTCGCACCTAATGGTTTTGGGCTCTACGAGACCACTGGGAACGTCTGGGAATGGTGCTCTGATTATTTTGGCCAGGATTATTACCGAGCAAGTGAGAGCGTGGATCCGCGTGGACCGGCATCCGGGACGCATCGAGTAATGAGAGGTGGTTCATTTTTATGCCACGCCTCATACTGCAGGCGTTACCGAGTAGATGCGCGTAGCTCCAACACGCCAGACACGAGCGTAGGCCACCTCGGTTTTCGAGTTGTAGCTCTTCCATAGGTAGTAGTACCCGGTGGCGATAGCTCTCTAGGTAGAAAGTCATGGGACTTTATTCCCACGCTATTCCCACGCTATTCCCACGCTTATTTCTGCGTTCCCTGTGGGTTCCTTACTTTTCCCAACGCAATCACAACAAAGCTGTATCGCTTCAAGCGCATAGTGCTTTGCTGCCGAAACAACTGGTGTCCGAGAAACACCAATTGAAGAAGGCGAATATGCGTTACACACGAAACCAGCTCATCAAGACCTCGATCGCTACAGCAACGGTGATCGCCCTTGCAATACCAGCGGCCGCTGCAGGCGCCGCTCGTACCTACCAAGCAATGCAGGTAACTGCCCCTACTGCTAGTTCAGTAGTTGCAGGGTCTGCGGTAGTACTCAAGAGCATCGCAGGGAGCGGCACCACAGCCACATGGACGCCAGCACGGGTTACGTTCGAGATCGATGGTGTGACCGTTGGGACTGCCAGCGTCAGCTCCTCGGTTTATAGCCTCTCTTGGAACTCGACGACCGTCGCAGATGGTGCCCATAGTGTGAAGGCGACGGGCTATACATCAAGGGGTCGCGCATACGCCTCGCCTTCGGTGAGCATCAAGGTGCAGAACTCGGTTGTCTCGATTTCTTCACCCACCCCAACTACTACGACGCTCCCTCCGACGACGACCACTACAACACCCCCTGTCACTACAACAACCACCCAGCCAGCGACAGTTCCTGTCTCTAACTCATCTTCACTCGATGTGAATCGATACTCCGGGTCCCTGGGTTTTGGTCAGACTGGTGGACCAAAGACGATCACTGACGCGATTAATGACGGCCCCAATAACCACGCATCGCTTGTAAGAGTTGAGGCCATGGTTCCTTATCAGGCTGGGTGGAATTACGCCCGCTACGACACAATCCTCACCGCAGCCAAGACCAATGGAATGCAGGTGATGTTCCTCTTCGACTACACACCACAGGAGCTCTTCCCTGTCTACAACGGAGTAACGGTGGTGGGCTACGGAGGAAGCTCTGCACCCGGTGCGATTGTGCACACTTACCCAAGAGACCCAGCGCTTCAAGACCGATGGGTTGCCTACGCCATGGCGTTAGTGAACTACTCACAGGCTCACTACCCAGGAGTCCTTGGAGCAATTGAGTGGGGCAACGAGCCCAACGGATGGGAGTTCGGTAGTCAGCGCGGCCAGTACCCAATGACACCGGCCTCCTACGTATCACTTCTCCTCAAGGCTCAGACTGCGCTCAAGGCTCAGTACCCGGGAGTTGTCTCTGTGACTGGTGGAACATCGCCTGGAACAACCTCCAAGGTTGGTGGCGGGACCACAGGTGGACCAAATGACTCCTATACATCGGTCTCGCCTGCCACGATGCTCAAGGGAACGACCACCCACACAGGTTGGTACGACTTACTTAAGGCTGCAGGCGCAATGCCTGGTACTCACTTCGACCACATCAACAGTCACTTCTATGACACGACGATCAACTCTCCATGGTCTCAGCCCTTCGACAGCCTCTGGTCGGTGTGGTCTGGACCGCAGGTCTGGGCAACCGAGCAGTCGGCATCTAGCAGTCCGCTAGACAACAAAGCGACTACGACTGAGGCTGCACAGGCAACCTGGTGGAGTACGAACCTTGATCTCTGGCACGGAAAGGGAACCAAGGCGGGAGCATGGTTTGCCTTCTGCCTCTACGACCGCCAGACCACAGATACCTTCGGCTACTTCGGTCTCAAGGACGGAGCAGGAGTCCCCAAGGCAGCGTTCTCGGTATTCGCATCCCGCAATGGTCGTGCATAGCGAGGCGGTTCGCAGTCTCTGTCGAGTAGCCCCACATATTTAGTAGCCCTAAATATTTATACGCAAGAAATGACGCGGCGCCGGCCCCCCACCGGCGCCGTAGTCGCGTCTTGGCTCGAGTAAAGGATCGGCGCTAATACGTGTGTAATCAGTTTGGAGCGGTTGCTCTATTAAGAAATGAGGGGATTGGCCTGAAAAACCATGCTTACTGTGTGATGATGCGGGCTCGTAATCGACGGTATTAAACCTGAAAGGTGTTGGTAATTATGTCTCTAGCAACTTGGCAAGTCGGAGAAGTCGTTTTCACAATGCTGTGGTTTGCATGCTTCTTCATCTGGATTTGGCTCCTCATCTCCGTATTTGGGGACATCTTCCGTAGCCACGACATGGGTGGTGTCTCAAAGGCAATATGGATCTTCTTTGTGATTCTCCTACCAATGATCGGTGTGCTTATCTACCTCATCGCTCGCGGTGACAAGATGGCCAAGCACAATGCTGATGCAGCAAAAGCCCAAGAGGCGGCTATGAAGGACTTCATCCGCAATGCTGGCGGCACCGGCACTGCAGAGGAGCTCGAGCGTCTCGCAGGCCTAAAGGCAAGTGGAGTTCTTAGCGCCGCTGAGTTCGATGCTCAGAAGGCAAAACTCCTCGGCTAGCCAAAACAAAAAGCTTGAGAAGGCACAATGTTGCCGAAATAGATGTTCAGTTCGAGACGATGGCCGTTGCCCCTGATCAATCGGGGGCAGCGGCTTTCCTCGTTTTAGCGCCCTAATGTTGCTCGGTCGATGTCTCAGGTTCCTAGATTCTAGATATCCCCTAGGTCCCGTAATTCTTGCCCCCACGCACGCGTAATGAGATTCCTCTAGGGTGTGTAGTAGAGAGGTTTTCCCTCTTAAATTACGGCAACTAATTCCAAGGGGGCGTATGAAACTTACATGGAATCAAGGCGAGGTTTTCTGGACAGTGTTTCAGCTGACATGTTTCTTGCTGCTGCTAGGCCTATATCTAATGGTCTTCCGTGACATATTCCGAAGCCATGACATGGGTGGAGTCGCGAAGATGATCTGGGTTGTCTTTGTGATCTTCCTCCCATTGCTAGGAGTCCTCCTCTACCTAATTGCACGCGGTGGGAAGATGACGCAGCACAATATTGATGTCGCTGTAGCGGAGGCAGCCGCTGTTAAGCAGCACCACAGAAGTACCGGCGGAAGCGGCACCATTGATGAGCTTGAGAGGCTCGAGGGCCTTAAGAGCCGTGGAGTGTTAACGGAGGCAGAGTTTGCATCCCAGAAGGCCTTGCTACTCGGTTGATTCCAATGTTCTCAATCATTTCTTGACTCTTTAAGGGTCAACGACCGCCGCCACAACAGACTTAATTGTCTGGAGTGGCGGCGGTTTCTTTTGTGGGCAGGAACGAGCACGAAAACCCTTCTTTTATTACTAGCAAGAATCTCAGTTAGGTGCGATGATGTCGAAGCGGACGAGGTGCGAAACCAAACCGCAGACCTGCCTATTTGCTCCCATTGCTAGATGAAGGGATTGCCCATGGATGCAGTACTAGAGATTGAGTTTCCGGTAATAACGAAGGGCAGGATTGAGCAAGACGCAATTGAGTATGCGCGCATGAAGATCAGCAAGACCCTCCTCCACAGTTCAGCGACTGTCACTCATGCAACAGTGAGATTGACTCGTGAACCGGACCCGGCTCGGGATCGCCCCGCAATCGCAGAGGTGACGCTCAGTATGAAAGGGCGCGTAATCCGGGCCCACGTCGGTGCAGCGAGCATGCCTGAGGCAATAGATCTTCTTGACGCTCGGCTTCGCAGACGTATCGAAGAAGCTAACGACCGCCGTAGGGCTCTCTCCATGAGGCATCGCGATGATGGCCCAGGGGAGTGGAGGCATGGGGCTATTCCGTCGGAGCGCCCCGCAAGATTTGATCGTCATATAGATGAGCGTGAGTTAGTGCGCCACAAGTCATTCGCTGTTGCTCACCAAACTATTGATGAGGCAGCATTCGACCTTGAGTCGCTAGACCACGACTTCTTCCTCTTCCGTGACGAGCGCTCAGACTCAGATGCAGTGATCTGGAGATTTGAGGGGCACTACGGACTCATTGAGGTTGACCCCAACGCCTCTCCAACCCCTGACACCGTTGCTGATGTCGAGCAGATGTCGATCCCAGTCCCAACAATTGATGTTGAGGCAGCGATTGAGCACCTAGATGTTGAGGGCGGACCATTTGTCTTCTTTTTGAATGTGGAGACCGGTCGCGGAAATGTCGTGTACTTCCGTTACGACGGTCACTACGGCCTCATCGAACCAGCGGAGTAGCGAGCGCAGCGTCTCCCTAGCGCGGGTATTCAACTCAAGATGCTCTAGGGGCCTATCCTGCGGGTGTGGACGCGCTTCGAAGGGGCAATGTTTTATTGATCACGATTGATCAGTGGCGCGCGGATTGCCTCGGAGTATTAGGTCACCCCGCTGTTGTTACTCCTAATCTTGATCGCCTTGCATCTGAGGGCGCAGTATTTACCCAGCACTATGCGCAGAGCGCGCCGTGTGGCCCGAGTCGTGCATCTCTGCATACTGGCCTGTATGCCATGACCCATCGATCCATACTCAACGGCACACCGCTCGATGATCGCTTTACCAACATCGCTCGAGAGGTACGCGCACTCGGATTTGATCCAGTTCTATTTGGCTACACGGATACAAGCCCAGATCCGCGAATCCTCGAGGCCGACGATCCGCGCTTGCTCTCATATGAAGGTCTTCTTCCTGGCTACCGCGCTGTCCTAGATATGCCTGAGGCCGCGGCTCCATGGCATGAGTGGCTTAGCAAGCAGGGCTACGACGTCGTCGAGGGGGAGTCGATGCAGCGCCCCGTGGACGAATCTGTTGCGAGCCCTGCGGTATATCGTGCCGAGCACTCAGAGGCCGCGTTCCTTACCGGCGAAGTACTTAGGTATCTCGATGAGATAGGAGACGAGCCGTTCTTTATTCACGCCACTTATATAAGGCCTCATCCGCCCTTCGTTGCGCCGGCTCCGTACAACACTCTCGTGAACCCTGAAGATGTGCCTATGCCCATTGGCCTTGGGACGATTGAGGAAGAGCGGGCAGTGAGCCCCATCCTCGCCGATGCTCTCCGGGCAGATTGGATACGTGCGCCGGAGTCTGAGGCAGAGATTCGTCAGATACGCGCAACTTATTACGGCATGATCGCCGAGGTAGATGCCCAGGTAGGGAGGCTCCTAGATGCCTTGCGCGAGAGACCTGACTGGGGACAGACACTCGTGATCATCACCGCTGACCATGGTGAGGAGTTGGGCGACCACCATTTGACGGGCAAGCTCGGGTTCTACGACGCCTCGTATCGAATCCCCTGCATAATTAGAGACCCACGCGCGCAGGCGGATGGGGGAAGAGGGCAGTTAGTCAATGAGTTTACGGAGAACATTGACTTGATGCCTACGATCCTTGAGTGGCTCGATGCCAAGGTGCCATCGCAGTGCTCCGGGGCGTCGCTACTTTCTTTGGCACGCGGTGTGACCCCAGATGAGTGGCGTGACTGCGTGTTTTGGGAATGGGATTTCCGCGACCCGGTGGGGCGATACCCAGAGCGGAGGCTAGGGATTCCGTTCGATAAGAGTGGCATGGCCGTTATCCGCGATGCATCTGGAAAGTATGTTCACTTCGCAGGCATGCCCGCTCTCTTCTTTGACCTCTCAACCGATCCTGATGAGCTAGTCAATTGCATAGACGACCCTGCCTACGCGTTGACGGTGTTGGGGTACGCGCAGCGCATGCTTACTTGGAGACTCGAGCATGCAGAGCGCACGCTTACCGGCTACCTCATCTGCCCACTTGGAGCAGTAGACCGGCGCTCTACTTAAGAATTGATGCTTCAACACAACTGTTGCTAGCAAATCTGCTTCTAAATAAGGAGTTACAGGGCTCCGCCGAGAGCTAATTCTGGGCTTTTGAGAGCAGAAATATGAATGACTTACGTCACATTTAGCCCTGAATTTATGCTCCGGAGTCATCGCCGGATAGCCGCTCAGGGTGAGGGGATCCCAAGTTATCCACAAGCAGGCCTTGAGTTTAACTTGATGACAGTAAATGGGAATCGACCCGAGCCGCGTCACAGGACCTAGTTAGGGTCTCCCTGGGTCGTCATCCCGGGTGCTCGAAAGCAGAGCCCGACCGAATTGGGTCGAACCGGCACACACCCCTCCTCCCCGCATCCATGCCGTGCTCGACGCGCGCCCATGGGTCTCGGAGGGGAATGCGGTTCATCGCCGAGCGGCGGTGCCGAGAGGAGCCAATAAAAGTATGCAGCCCCGCTTAGCGAGGAACGGCGTTATCAAGATAAGTCTTGATGCCCGTCACGAGGTGCGGCCGACCGCCGCCGATGTCAGTTCAGTTCCAAGTTCACTTTTTCACAAGATCGTTGCTCGTATTTCACAGAGCACCGGGATCGGCAACGCCCGCCATCACGGCCTGCGCCTAGCCGCCCCACATCGCCGAGGCGCAACTGCGCTTATCGCCTCCGGCCTACTTCTCACCGGAGTTCTTGGCACAGCGACCGCCGCTGCTGAACTCACCTCCGACTCAGGGAATAAGTCTCCCAAGGTTCGGCTCGTGTCACCTCCAGTTACTGCCTCTGCAATTGCCGAGGCCGAGGCGCTCGCCGCTAAAGATGCCGCGCTAGCCAATTCGGTAATGGCGGCTGCGGCGTCTCGGTTAGCAGATGAGCAGTCCCAATGGCGCCAGCAGCAGGCCTACGCAGCTCTCATTGGCACTGCCGGGCGAACCGGTGTCGACTGGGATGGAATCGCGTACTGCGAGACCGAAGGGAATTGGTCTATGAGCGGACCACGTTATTCAGGTGGCGTTGGGTTCTATAACGGCACATGGGAGAGATTTGGTGGCGAGGAGTTTGCGGCTAACGCAGGCTCAGCTACTCGCGCGGAGCAGATCGTCGTCGCTGAAAGAGTTCATGATGCGTTTGGGCTAAGCGGCTGGGGATGTCGCGCCTACGGGTGATCTCTCGATTGCTCTTTCTGAACGCTGCTCCTGAACGCTGCCTCTGAATGCTGCCTGCTGATCTGTGCCGGATGACCCAAAAGCCTGCGATAGCGCGCTTCGTTCAACCATTGATCCGAAGCCTACGGTTAAGAGTGTGAATCAAGGCCCTGACTCCAGTCCCGCAGACTTAAGCATTGGTGCGTTTAGTGAGGCGGCCCCGTGGATTATTGAGCCGGCCAATATCAGTTGGCTATCCGGAATTGAGGCCTTGCGAAGGGGCGTCGCCCGAGAGATCCCAATTGCTTTAAAGCGACCACGGACTCCACCTATCGGCCGATTCCTTAAAGTTGTTGGGTCTATCGGTCTCGTGCTTCTTCGCTGGTACCTCTTTGATAGAGGTAAAGAGCGCTCAAAGGCGCAGCTCTCAGAGGGCTTGCGAAAATCCTTTGAGCGACTTGGATCAACGTTCGTAAAACTTGGCCAGATCATCTCTGGTGGAGAGGGCCTCTTCCCCGAGGAATTAGTTGCACAGTTTCGTCTATTGCGAGACCGTGTACCGGCCGAGTCATTCGATGATGTTAGAACCGTTGTAGAGGCAGAACTCGGGAGGCCAATCTCCGCTGTCTTCGAGTACTTCGATGAGACGCCACTCGCGGCTGCATCGATAGCACAGGTGCATGCAGCACGCCTGCGCACCGGCGAAGAGGTAGTTGTAAAGGTACAGCGCCCGCGGGTTCAAGAATTAGTACGTAAAGACATCGCCACACTCTCTTGGCTTGCTCCATTCTTTGTAGGGAGGATTCCAGTAGCGGCTCTTGCAAACCCGCCTGCGCTGGTAGAGCTATTTGCGGAGACTGTTCTTGAAGAACTCGATTTTCGTCTCGAAGCATCCAACATGCTTGATGTCGCAGCAATTCTTGCGCGCACGGAGCAGAGCGCAATAATTGTGCCGCGCCCACATCCAACGCTTGTAACCCGCCGCGTATTGGTGATGGAGCGTCTATCAGGTTTCTCGTATGACGATGTCGATGGGATGATCGCTGCTGGGATAGATACATCAGCGTTGCTTCGTGCCGGTTTGATCTCCTTCCTTGAGGGGGCGCTTCTATATGGGGTGTTTCATGGAGATCTTCATGGCGGGAATCTCTTTGTGCTTCCAGACGGGCGTACAGCGCTTCTTGATTTTGGGATAACTGGACGTTTGAGCGACGCCAAGCGATCGGCACTGCTCCGACTCCTCCTTGGTGGCTCGCTCGGGGATCTGCGAGGGCAGTTGGAGGGCCTGCGTGACTTGGGAGCATTCCCAATGGATACCGATTTAGATGCAGTTATTGCAGACCTTGGCCTTGATGGTCCGGTCAAAGACCCAACTCGCATGAATGCAGATGAATTGACATCTGAGTTACGTGACCTAACTAAGAAACTGCTTGGTTATGGAGCGCGAGTCCCTAAGGAGTTAATGCTCTTCGTGAAGAACATGGTGTTTCTAGATGGAGCTACCGCAACACTCGCTCCTGACCTCGACATACTCGGCGAAATCATGCACGTATTCACCTATTTTCAAGAGCACCATGGCGAGCGCCTTGCTGCAGAGTTAGGTCTCGACCCAAATGAACATCTGGAAATCAATATGGACTCGGTGAGAGGCTCAATGGGAATCGACGAGCAGATCGATACCTTGACCTATGCCGAGGTGAAGGCCAGGCGTGACTTAATTTCGCAGCGCATGAAGGGCCGTCGAATAGCGCGTTAATTCTGCTCAGCGTGGAGTCTGCCCTACGCTCTAATACCGCATCCTCTACGATGAACCTGTGATTACAACTTTGGTTCATTTGGGGTCAATTCCTAGCCCCTCAAATAGCGTTATTAATCTGGGCCCTCTACCCCTGCATCTCTATGGGTTAATTCTCGCTATTGCTGTACTTGTTGCAGCACGTATCGCTGAACAGCGATGGGTGCACCGTGGACATGGAGCAAAGGAGTTCGCTGATCTTGTTATCTGGATAATTATCGGAGGCGTTGTTGGCGCGCGCGCTTATCACGTAGCGAGTGATTATCAACTCTTTGTCGGTCAATGGGGTGACGCTGTAAAAATTTGGCAAGGGGGTTTGTCTATTTGGGGAGCCGTTATTGGCGGTGCAGTGGTTGTTGTGTTTTTAGCTCGTCGCCATAACCATGATCTTGGAGACCTAGTCGACTCCATTGCTCCAGCGCTCGTTCTTGCCCAGGCAATAGGGCGTTGGGGTAACTGGGCGAACCAAGAACTTTTCGGGAAGCCAAGCAACCTGCCGTGGGCGGTTGAGATCGACTTGGCGCATCGCCCAGTCGAGTACGCCAATTCCTCGACCTTTCAGCCCACTTTTCTCTACGAATCTCTCTGGTGTCTTGGGGTGTTCGTCGCATTAGTGCTAATTGAGCGGCGATTCAGATTGATGAAAGGGCAGATACTTGCCCTCTATCTAATCCTCTATACGGCTGGTCGGTTTGTATTTGAGAACATGCGCACGGATAGCGCAAATATGATTGGGCCCCTCAGGCTTAATGCATGGGTGAGCCTCGTAGTCTGTTTTAGCGGGATTATTTGGTTCCTTTGGCTCCGCACTCATGGAACTCCATCGGTTCCTCACGTTGATCGAATCCCCGCATCGGAAGATCAATTGCCAGAGTCGTAGAATGTGGCTCCCCCTCGAATAGGAGTCTTTCCCGATGAACACCGTTACGAAAACATCGGCTGCTCGCGCTGTCGACGCCTCCAAAATTTACGGATCAGGCGACGCAGAGGTACGTGCACTTGATTCGATCAATGTTGAGTTTGCCTCCGGTATGTTCACCGCGATTATGGGCCCATCTGGCTCTGGCAAGTCAACACTTCTGCATGTGCTCGCGGGCCTAGACACGGTGACAAGTGGAGAGGTCTTCATCGGCGACATCGAGTTGAGCACACTGAAAGATAAAGACCTAACACTTGTGCGCCGTGATCGCCTCGGATTTGTATTTCAATCTTTCAATCTCATCCCCACCCTCAATGCGCTTGAGAACATGACGCTTCCGCTCTCTCTCGGTGGTCGTAAAGCCGACTCTGCTTGGCAGGACGAGGTTGTTAAGGCGGTTGGGCTCGGAGACCGTCTTGGTCATCGGCCGAATGAACTATCGGGTGGCCAGCAGCAGCGTGTAGCAGTAGCTCGAGCGTTGCTCTCGAAGCCCGAGATTGTTTTTGCTGATGAGCCAACAGGGAACCTCGACTCGCGAAGTTCTAGCGAGGTGCTCTCGTTCATGCGCGCCGCGGTAGACAACTTCGGCCAAACAATTGTGATGGTGACCCACGATGCAGGGGCTGCTGCGTATGCAGATCGAGTGGTATTTCTTGCCGACGGGAGCATCGAGGCAGAGTTGATGAATCCAACTTCCGCCACTGTCCTTGACCGCATGAAGCAACTCGGAGGCTGACCAGAAGTGTGGAGAGTCACGCTAAAGGGTCTACTTGGCCACAAATTACGCTTCATGCTCACCGGGCTAGCGGTATTGCTTGGTGTCGCATTTATGGCTGGGACGCTTGTTCTTACCGACACGATCCAGGTCATCTTCGATGATCTTGTCGCCTCTGTTAATGATGGTACCGATGCATTCGTGCGTTCAAACGAGGTAGTCGATAGCGCATTCGGGGAGGAGCGCAACCGCGTCAGTGCAGACTTACTCCCTCAAGTGAGAGCCGTGCAAGGGGTTGCCCAAGCAGAGGGCGATCTGCAGTTCTATGCGCAGGTTGTAGACGCGAAGGGCGAGGCAATTGGCAACCCAGGTCGCGGGGCGCCAAGTTTTGGGTTCATCTGGAACCCCGGCCGTCTCAATGCGTACCGACTCGTCGCCGGCAACTCGCCTAGTGCTGCTGGTGAGGTTGTTATTGATCGGGGCACAGCGAAGAAAGGTAATCTCCGCGTCGGCTCGAGAGTCAAAGTGCTTTCACAGAGCGCTCCAGAGGATTTCAAAGTCGCTGGCATTGTCACCTTCGGCGAGGCGGACTCCCCAGCGGGGGCAAGCGTCTCACTATTTACCTCTGAAGAGGCGCAGCGCTTAAGCGGTGCGGTAGGGCAGTACGACGGCATCTCAATATCAGCGGTGGATGGCGTCTCCCAGGAACAAATGGTGCGCCGCATAGATGCCGCACTCTCTGATCCCAAAGTTGAGGTGATCACTGGTGCCACCCTAACGAAAGAGAACCAAGACCAGTTCACTCAGCAGCTCTCCTTCTTCAGTACTGCTCTACTCGCTTTCGCACTGATATCTCTCTTCGTTGGTTCGTTCATCATCTTCAATACCTTCTCGATCATCGTTGCGCAGAGAACTAGAGAGATCGGATTGATGCGCGCTATCGGTGCATCGCGTAGTCAGATCGTTAAGTCTGTAATTGCAGAGGCAGCACTGGTCGGGATACTCGCCTCTGCCGTCGGGTTGGGGATCGGAATTTTGCTTGCTGCCGGACTCAAGGCACTGTTGGCTGGTCTGGGGATTGATATCCCTGCTGGAGCCACTCAAGTGCTTCCCCGCACAATCATTCTCTGTTTAGGCGTTGGAACTTTCGTCACAATCGCTGCATCCGTTCTGCCATCGCGCAAGGCATCGCGCATATCTCCGATGCAGGCACTGCGCAGCACAGGGTCAGACCCGATGAAGCAACTAGGGCGACGATCAACAATCGGTGTCGTGATAACTGCGGTGGGGATCGGGTCCCTTCTATATGGACTATTCGGTAATGTTGGCAACCCAACACTCTTTGTAGGTATCGGGGCGCTGGTTGTATTTCTCGGTGTGGCTGCTCTAGGCCCAGTGATTGCTCGCCCCGTGAGTCGCCTGCTCGCTGCTCCTCTACCCAAACTCAAAGGTATGGTCGGAGTACTCGCACGCGAGAATGCAGTACGCAATCCGCGCCGCACCGCCTCGACCGCCGCTGCGCTGATGATTGGTGTAGCCCTTGTTGGATTCATAACAATCTTCGCAGCATCTATCAAGAACTCAATCGCAACTGCCGTTGACTCTGCATTTACTGCAGACTTTGTTGTAGCTGCAAAGGGGGGAGGCCCGCCGAGTCTCTCTGGGTTCAGCCCCGATCTCGCCCAAAAGATCAAAGAGGTTCCAGGAGTAGGTGCCTCAAGCGGACTGCGATTCGCTGGAGCCGAACTGCAGGGTAAAGGAGTATTTGTTATTGCATCAGACCCCGCAACAAGTACGCAACTCTTCGATGTGAAACCTGAGAGTGGCGACTTCAAACAACTTGGAATCAACGACGTTGCAGTCTCTTCAGATCGAATGAAGAAAGAGGGATGGGTTCTTGGTCAGAGAATCTCGGCAAAATTTCCAAAAGGAGCATCTACTCTAAAAATTACAGCGGTCTTTGGTATGGGGCAGCAGGCTGGACTCTCGGACTACTTCATATCGCTCGCCGGATACGACGCCCACTACACGCAGCAACTTGATAGTCAGGTATACGCAAAGGTCGCGGACGATGCGAACCCCCGAGTCGTCGGGCGAGACATTAAGAAGATACTGAAGGAGTACCCAACCGCAGAGTTGCTTGATCAGGAGCAGTTCAAGGCGACCAGATCTGGGCAGGTTGACCAAATTCTTAATCTCATCTACGCGCTACTCGCACTTGCCGTTGTAATTGCCCTAATCGGTATAGCGAACACACTTGGACTCTCAATTGTTGAGCGAACCAACGAATTAGGGCTTCTTAGAGCAGTTGGCATGACGCGTCGCCAACTTCGCTCTGCAATTCGTTGGGAGTCGGTGATAATCGCATTGCTTGGGACCGCACTCGGATTAGTGATAGCGGTTTTCTTCGGCTGGGCGCTTGTTACTGCGTTGCGCGATCAAGGGTTGGCAGGTTTTGTTGCACCAGTCGATCGATTAGCAGTGATTGTGGTTCTCGCAGGGCTTGCTGGAGTGATAGCAGCTATTCTTCCGGCACGACGCGCAGCTCGGTTAAATGTTCTTGATGCTATTTCTCAGGAATAACTGAGCGCTTTTGCGCCGACTATTAGAAGAAGCCCTTAGCGACTGCTCTTAGCCGCATCAGGTATCGCGCAGCTTCGCGTCTTTTGCCTTGACCATCTCTGCAAGCCCTGCCTGGTAGCTCTCCATCCGTCGTTGGAGGTCGAGATCCGAGGAGGCAAGAATTCGGATTGCGAGCAGCCCAGCGTTTCGCGAGTTCCCAACCGCTACTGCAGCGACTGGTACCCCCGAAGGCATCTGCACAATTGAGAGTAGCGAGTCGAGTCCATCGAAATTCGCTAATGGCACGGGTACGCCGATTACCGGGAGAGGAGTCATGGATGCCGTCATCCCAGGGAGGTGAGCGGCGCCGCCGGCACCAGCGATAATGACTCGAAGGCCACGCTCAGCTGCATGTTTGGCGTAGTCCCACATGACATCTGGGGTGCGGTGGGCGGAGACGATCCGCACCTCATGAGCGATATCGAACTCAGTCAGGGCCTCAATAGCCCCTTGCATAACAGGGAGGTCTGAGTCGCTCCCCATGATTACTCCGACTACAGGCAGGCTCGCGGTCACCCCTTGACGTTAGCGTCTTGACAGGGCTCAGTGGCGAGCCGGACAACAGGAGTGGCAAATGCTTAAGACCAGACTTACTGACATCCTCGGAGTCGAGCACCCAGTGATGCTCGCAGGAATGGGTGGAGTCTCTTACCACCGTCTTGTGGCTGCAGTATCAGAGGCCGGCGGCTATGGCACTTTTGGGGCCTCCACCTTGAGCGGGGAGGACATGGTCACGGAGATGCGCGCCG
Source organism: Actinobacteria bacterium IMCC26256 (assembly GCA_001023575.1). Taxonomy (GTDB): domain Bacteria; phylum Actinomycetota; class Acidimicrobiia; order IMCC26256; family IMCC26256; genus IMCC26256. Next base: position 135,908 of record CP011489.1, read on the forward strand.
CTCGCGCACTCACCGATAAGCCGTTTGGTGTGGATCTACTTACCGCCATGCCAGACCGACTCCTCTCGGATGTCGAGACACTGATCCGAGAGGGTGCAACTGTCTTCGCTGCCGGGCTCGGAGTGCCTCGAGATGTAATTGCACTCTGCCATGAAAAGAATGTGTTGGTGCTCTCGATGTGCGGGAAGGTTCGCCACGCGATTGCCGCCGTGGAGGCGGGCTGCGACATTGTTGTTGCACAGGGAACCGAGGCAGGTGGGCATACTGGTCAGGTTGCAACCTTCCCGTTGATACCCCAGATTGTTGATGCTGTCGACGGGCGTGTACCCGTCGTAGCGGCTGGAGGAATCTTTGATGGTCGCGGGCTTGCTGCAGCGCTTGCACTCGGAGCAGAGGGAGTCTGGATCGGAACTCGCTTCATTGCAACGCCTGAGGCGCGCAGTGCTCCCGGCTACAAAGAAGCACTGCTGCGCACGGCAGAGGACGACACCGTAATCAGTAAAGCGTTTACTGGTAAGACACTGCGAGCTGTTCGCAACTCAATGACGACTCACTTCGAGAAGCACCCAGAGGAGTTATCGCCTTTTCCAACGCAGTTGATTAAGGCGATGGAGGGCGGATGGATGCATTTGGGGGCTGAGGAGTCCACACCAGGGGTAGATCCAGATCGCGAGTGCTATCCCGCCGGACAGGGTGTAGGCGCAATAAATTCAATCGAGCCTGCTGCAGATATTCTTCACCGCATGGTTGAGGACGCAGAGGCCGTGCTCCGCGGTATGCCGAGATATTTAGTCTAAGTATTTAGCCTAGATATTTAGCTATTTCGACGCATCTTCTCTGTCTCGCTAGCGAGGTCAGACTCATACATCATCTCTACTAGTTCGCGAAAACCAACTTTAGGGGTCCAGCCAAGTACTTCTTTGGCCTTGGTGGCGTCACCCATTAAGAGGTCAACCTCTGCAGGGCGGTCAAAGCGATTGTCATGTCGCACGTATGGTTCCCATGAGTCGTATCCAGCAATCTCGAACGCAAGGTCAAGGAACTCGCGGATTGTGTGGATCTCTCCTGTCGAGATCACATAATCGTCGGGGACTTCTTGCTGGAGCATCAACCACATGGCCTCTACGTAGTCGCCGGCAAATCCCCAGTCACGTGCTGCCTCGAGATTCCCAAGGCTTATCTCGTTCTGGAGTCCTAACTTGATTCGCGCAAGAGAGTTCGTGATCTTTCGTGTTACAAACTCAAGTCCACGAAGTGGTCCTTCGTGGTTAAAGAGAATGCCACTACTTGCATGCATTCCGTATGCCTCGCGATAGTTCATTGTCGTGTAATGCCCAAAGACTTTCGCAACTCCATATGGTGAGCGCGGGTGGAAGGGGGTCCGCTCGGTCTGAGGGGTTTCACGAACCTTTCCAAACATCTCAGATGATGACGCTTGGTAGAAACGAATCGGGTTGTTATCGGTGCCGCCGACGATGCGTACCGCCTCGATCATTCGAAGCACCCCTAGGCCTGTGATCTCGGCAGTAAGTTCAGCTTGCTTAAAGGAGAGCTGCACAAAAGAAATGGCACCAAGGTTGTAGACCTCATCTGGCTGAACCTGTTCTACTGCAGCGATCAGGGATGAGAGATCGCGCAGGTCGCCATCAATCATCTCAATGGCTGGGTTCTCCTCTAAGACCATCTCGGCCTTCGGGTTGGCCTGACCACGAATGAGTCCGAAGACTTGATATCCGTTCTCCACTAGGAGTTTGGATAGGTGCCTTCCGTCTTGGCCAGTGATTCCAGTTACCAGTGCGCGCTTCATGTAACTCCTAGTTACGTTTGTGCCAAGCAGATTTGGAAATCGCTGTTTTAGCGTCCCGAAGGATACACCGCGTCTCTAAATACTTCGGCGAGTCCATTCGGGGTCTAATTGCATGAGGAACTCTGCGCAGCGTTGCTCTTCATCGGTCTCGCCAATGGCCCCAGCGCTGCGGCGCAGCCCGTCTACGGCCCGCAAAAATCCACGGTTTGTAGGCTCGCTCCATCGAACCCAGCCAGATCCTCGCCACCCCGATTGACGCAGGCGGTCAAGGCCGCGGTGATACCCGACTCGGTAGCAGGCGTATGCCTCGACATCGTCACGGGCCAGATCGCCGAGAGTCGCCCAAGCCTCAAGGTTGCGTGGCCACTGCGCCACTACATCTGAGACGAGGTCTCGACGAGAGGCTGGCGGTGCAGCGAGTGCGTGAGAAAGGGCGTTTGAGGCCTCGGGCTCCTCAGGGGCGAGCCGGGTCTCAGGGGGGCCATTTGGGTTGAGGCTGATTGGTTGATCGGTCATATGGCACACGCTACGCGTATTTCTCGCCACAATCCTCATACAACGTGGCTTTTGATGATTGGAGCCTGAAAGATCCCGAGCCGGTGAGCATGTGGTTTTGTCGTGCTCCACCGGTACGATTACATGGTGAGCAAATCCGAAGTAAGTAAGAGCTCCGAGAAGACCGCGCACTCAACCCCGACGACGCGCCTCGTGCTCGTTCGCCATGCAGTTACTCCCCAGACTGGTCCGCTTCTCTCGGGGCGCAAGCCCGGAATCGATCTATCTGATGAAGGGCGCGCCCAAGCGAAGGCTGTCGGTATTCGTCTCGCACCTCCTGTAAGGATCGATCGAATATTTGCGAGCCCGATTGAGCGCACTCAGCAGACTGCCCAAGCAATTGCAGAGCACCATAATCTCGAGGTAGTGACCCTTGATGGTGTAATCGAGGCCGAGTACGGCGACTGGACCGGCGGTGCTATCGCCGAGCTAGCTCGTACAGATCTATGGAGAGTTGTGCAGACCGCTCCATCGCGCGCGCGCTTCCCCAATGGTGAAGGCATAGCGGAGATGCAGGCGCGCATGGTCGCCGCTCTTGATGAGTTGATTACAGATCACGCGGGAGAGAATATTGTCGTTGTCTCGCATGCAGACCCGATCAAGTCCGCTATTGCGCATTACACCGGGATGCACCTGGATCTATTCCAGCGGGTAGTGGTATCGCCCGCATCAGTGACTGTCTTTGAGTTCGGTGGATACGGTGGATCCCTAGTGAAACTCAACGAGACCGGGAGCCTCTCCGAGCTCGTTGCTCAACCTAAGGGCGAAGATTCATGAGCGACGACAAGACAATTGAGTTTGAGGAGACGGATTCGCTGGCGGCTGGTGCGATTGGTCGCCCGGGGGAGAGGGTCTTCTACGTGCAGGCCGAGCAGCGCGGAATGAAGATAACAATCTTGGTAGAGAAACAGCAGGTTGCAATGCTTGCTGCCGAGTCAGGTGCATTCTTAGATCGCTTAGCGGATGAGTTCCCTGAGGGAGGCAATGACACTGCATGGCCGCTTCCGCGCTCCATCGTTGAAGAGCCTGCGGTTCCACTATTTAGAGCTCGCACAATTGGGATCGGCTATGAACCTGATCGCCAACGAGTATTGATCGAGTTGCAGGAGAATTTCCCTGATGAAGATGACGAACTAGAGGAGCCCGAGGGCTTTATCGTTCGGATTTATGCAACCAGAGCGCAGGTGCGCGCTATGTCTGTATTCGGTGCTGCAGCGGTTGGCCAAGGGCGACCCCCATGCCCGCTCTGCACCTTCCCAATGGATCTCGACAGTCATATCTGCCCACGTTGGAACTGAGTAGCGACACCCCCGACGCGAATAATCCTGTCGATAGTAGCGACGGTGAAGATCGTGATGCTGAGGTAGTTCGCCTCGGAGAGCTCGATGTACTAGGGCGGATGGCTTGGTCATCTAATGCCACGCTCTTGGTCAATGCATCGCTTGATGGAATAGAGACCAGAGCCATTTACAAGCCGATTCAAGGCGAGCGTGGCCTATGGGATTTTCCAGACGGAACCCTTGCCGGGCGCGAAGTATCTGCTTTTGAAGTATCTGAAGCACTTGGTTGGGGAGTCATTCCATACACAGTTCTGCGTGATGGCCCCTACGGGATGGGCATGGTTCAGCGATTTGTCGAGCATGATCCAGACGATCACTTCTTTACTCTTCGAGATCGCTACGCCGACGAGTTTCGTAGGTTCGCAGTCTTAGATGTTCTTGTAAACAACACTGATCGCAAGGGTGGTCACTGCTTAGAGGAGAAGGGGACGGGTCGGGTATTTGGAATCGACCACGGACTTACCTTTCACCAAGAGTGGAAACTTCGAACCGTGATCTGGGATTTTGCTGGCGAGGAGATTCCGCCTGATCTGCTTCGCGACGTGGCGAGGGTTGTTGATGACCTAGCGAAGCACGGAGAACTATTCGAGCGAATCCGCGATTTGATCTCGCCCTTAGAGATTGCAGCAATGCGCGAACGCGCAGATGAGATATTGGAGGAGGGGACCTTTCCGATTCCGGATGAGGATTACCACTCTGTGCCCTGGCCTCTCATTTAGGGCCTCTTATTTAGGGCACGTTATTTAGGGCCTTTTATTTAGTAAGCAATCCCATTACTGCTGCAAGTGGATCACGAAAGAACTGTGATCGCGCCATTACTAGGTGAGCGCCAGCGCCGCGGGCTGCTTCGAGGCTCTCAGTATCTACATGAGACCCAAACCCAAGAATCTTTGCGTTCGGCTCCGCCTCTGCGATGGCTTCAATCGCATCTGCATTACGTGCAAGATCGATGATCACTACGTCAGCGCCAGCGCAGCCATCCGCTCCAGAAGGAAACTTCACACCAGTTATTGAACCCTGGATCTTGGATCTATCCATAAGGTCACGTACCAACGCTACGACGACTAAAGATTCATTTACAGATTCTCTTACCATGTCGCCTCGGCGTCATCTCGCTGCTCTTCGCTGACTGACTTGGATCCCATTGTGAGTTCGGCTGCGAATGCAGCGATCATTGCGGGGATTATGAAACCCGGTCTCCCGGTTGTCTCGGCTACGAACGTGACTGCAGCTAGCGGGACCCTGTACCCAGCGCCGAGGAATGCGGCTGCTCCAACAACTGCGAAGAGTGTGTCATCCGCGCGCCCTATGAGCCCTCCTGCTAGTCGTCCGGTGAGTGCACCAGCTGCGACTAGTGGAATGAAGACACCGCCAACGCCACCTCCGCTCAGGGTCACTGCATTGGCTGCAATTCGTAGTATGAGCATTCCGGCTACTGCGCCTAGTGCGTGTGTTGGATCAGCCGCCCACTTAATTGCCAGAGTGCCAGTACCGAGGATCACCCCGTCTTTAGCGATCGTCGAGGCAAGCAGAACAATTCCGAAGAGCAGCAAGCCTGCGATGGGAAGACGTAATGAGAGTGGGTACTTCTTCACTATTCGCTTCGCGAGGCGAATCAAGATTGCGAATACGTGGGCAACTGCGCCGGCCGCGATCCCAAGAGCGAGAGCGAGGAGTAAATCCCTCCAATCAATATTCACATTTCCCTGCACAGGGAAGAGACGCGATGGACCCTCAATCGCTACGTTGACAAGGTAACCAGCGAGCGATGCAACCAATATCGGCGCTGGATTGTGGCGGCCTAGGCGGCCTCTGAACGGCACCTCGAGAGCAAAGATCGCGCCTGTTAGAGGAGTTTGGAAAAGGGTGGCAACGCCAGCAGCCGCGCCTGCGACCATGAGCATCTTGGTGTCAGGGCGTTTTATAAAACGCCCTAATCGCGTCTCTGCGAATGCACCTATTCCAGCTCCTGCATAGAGCGCAACTGCCTCAAGGCCAAGTGCTCCACCGAACCCGATGGTTGCAACTGCACCCATCAGCCTCCCTGGTACAGGCTGGAGATCTAGCTGAGAATCAGGTTCGTGGATGTTGCGGATATACGCATCCGCAATTACCGGTGCGGTTCCTCGACCGATGAAACGCAGGCATAGAGCAGCGAGTACGAGACCCACTGCTGGTGCTGCAGCCATAGCAAGTACAGGGAGGCCCTGAACCCGAGCAAGCATCTGTGTGAGGGTGAGTTGCTGAATGCCTGTGACGACGAGACCTGTGATCACTCCAACGCCGGCAGCCAAGAGCAGTGGGACGATGCGAAGATCGCTACTTGGCAGCCGTTCTGGTACAGGTGACTCAGACATGGATGCCCTGTTCAGTTGGGGATTGGATTTTCAGGGTAGCGAGATTGAACTTCGTAGTGAGTGTTACTTCACTAGAAGACGAGGGGCTGCTACTGCTGTCTCGGGCCAACGCTTGCGCGACTTCTTGGCGAGTTTATGCATGAGTTCGATTGCTCCAGGGTCGTCGTCTCCCGGGCGCACCTCGATCAAGCCTGCTGCTAGAAGACCATCCATAATCTCGCGACCGATATCAGTGCGAATGATTGTGAGGGTCCAGTCGTTGAACGCTCCGATTCCGCCGGTTGAGATATCCGCATGCTCTGCTGCGAAGTCGGGGCACTGCTTGCATCCTTCACGCGTCCATTCGTGGCACTCCTTAAGTGGAACCTCGTGGTAGTCGCCGTTCTTCATCCAGATCTGGAAAACACCTTTGATGTTCATCTTGCGCATGTCTTCGCGCTTGAGTCCGTACTTAGCCTCGAAGAGCTCCTCGAAGATCGCATCATCAAATGTCTTAGAGCAGAGTAAGCCGATGTTGAGAGAGAGGCGACGTGCAACCTTTCCGGCCTTGCGCTGCTTCATTATCGGCGGTACCGAAGATTGGCAAGACATACCAACTAAAGCGATCTTCTCTGCGCCAGATTCGACTGCGTCGTTGTACGCAAGAGTGTTTGCTGAGTACGTGTAGCGACTCCCTGCAGAGGCGATTATGTCCTCGCGAGTTCGAGCGACCCCGGGGCGCGCCTTCCAAGTAGATCCGTCGCCCTCTAGGTAGGAGACGAGGGCTGCATCGATGATTCCTTTGTCGAGGCAGTACAGAAGAATGGCCGAGACGAGACCTCCGTCTTGACCAACCTCATGGATAATTTTATCTGAGGCCCTTGCAAGCACGATGTCTTTGTACATACCTGAGACCTCTTCGGGCTCGCGCTCGCGACCAAATAGGAATTGGTCGATATCGGTCTCCCAATCGCGAAAACGTGGGCATGCGCGTGTGCACGATGTGCAGCCTTTGTCGCCGTGGGAGCAGTCTGATGCCCCACCGAAGTCCTCGGTCTGGAAAGGTTTGTAACGGCCGGAGGAGTCGTCGTAGTCGAGCACGTCATGTGGGCATGCAATTACGCAGCCAGCGCAGCCAGTGCAGAGACCAGAGGTCACTACTTCATCGTAGAGGTGTTTCCATTGAAATTTTTCAGGGGCCATAGTTGGAGAGTCTGACACGCTGCGCGCCGAATTTCTATCTTCGGGCCCTAGGGTTTTTGGAATAGATGCGCTGCTGGCCAGAAGGGCGTTCCGCAGCTAATTGTGGGATAATCAAAGGGCGATTTTAGGGCCGTAATTCGGGCCGATTTGGAGATCCTTTATGAGTACCACTTCAGTTCAACTCGGGAGAATCCCTGAGCCGCAAGGTGATCGAATGGACCTCTCGATTGAGGGCATGACATGCGGGGCCTGCGCTGCGAGCGTAGAGCGCGGGCTCAGTGCGGTCTCCGGTGTCGCTTCGGCCCATGTCAATTTTGCGACCGAGCGAGCAACAGTAATTTTTGATCCCGCTCGCGCTGACCGCGAGATGCTTGTTGCTGCAGTAGTGGCGGCTGGTTACAGAGTCTCGGCTCCTTCTCAACCCGGCGAGACAGTAAAGCCGCCAGACGCTTCAGTCACTCCTCGATTGCTTGTCAGCCTCATCCTCACTGTCCCTCTAGTGCTGCTGTCGATGGTGCCCGCGCTTCAATTTGATGGATGGGGATGGCTTGCATTTGCACTTGCCACACCTGTGTGGGCCTGGTGCGCCTGGCCGTTCCACACCGCAGCAATCCGTAGTCTCCGACATCGGGCAGCGACAATGGACACCCTTGTATCGCTCGGGATTACAGCTGCGTGGCTCTGGTCAGTAGTCGCGCTACTGCAGGGCGGCGGAGACGCTCCGATGAACGGGATGTCGCATAGCGGTAGCGAGCCATCTCTCTACTTCGAGACCGGTGCAGTCATCGTGACACTTGTTGTACTCGGACGGTGGTTTGAGCGCAGGGCTCGCAACCGTGCCGGAGACTCCTTACGCGCGCTCTTCGCATTAGGGGCGCGTACCGCTTACCTTGAGGATGGCTCAGAGATACCGATCGAGGACCTGCAAGTAGGGGATCGTTTTGTGGTGCGCCCTGGAGAACGCGTAGCCACAGATGGAGTCGTTGTCGAGGGCGCATCAGCGCTAGATGTGTCGATGCTTACCGGTGAGCCAATCCCTGTAGAGGTTGGGATAGGCGACTCAGTAGTCGGTGCAACTATCAATACAACGGGCAGGCTCGTGGTGCGCGCTACTCATGTTGGCTCTGATACTGCACTCGCGCAGATAGCGCGCTTAGTTGAGGAGGCACAGGGATCCAAGGCAGAGATTCAGAGGCTCGCTGATCGCGTATCTGGAGTATTCGTTCCAATTGTTCTGCTTATTTCTGTGGCGACTCTCTTGGGATGGTTGCTATTGGGAGGCTCATCCAACGAAGCCTTTACTGCAGCGGTCGCCGTTTTAATCATCGCCTGCCCGTGTGCACTTGGCCTTGCAACCCCTACCGCGATCATGGTTGGAACCGGTCGTGGAGCCGAGTTAGGGATTCTTATCAAGGGCGGAGAGGTGCTCGAGCGGACGCGTGAAATCGATACGGCGATTCTCGACAAGACCGGCACGATTACCACTGGAAAGATGCGGCTCGTATCCGTCTCCACTATCAGCCGATTACCCGACGAGAGGGAGCAATCCAGGGCAAACGACGAGTTGCTGCGGCTAGCTGCTTCGCTTGAGGCAGCGAGTGAGCATCCAATCGCACGAGCTATTACTAATGCTGCGCGCGAAAAGGGTTTTGAACTCACCACCCCGACTGATTTCCTAAATGAGGCTGGGGTAGGCGTCGTTGGGAAGATTGATGGCAGAGAGATAAAGGTTGGTCGAGCAGAGTGGTGCGGGGGGTTCAGCGGGGGACTTGATGACGTGATTAGTGACGCCGAGACGCGCGGCGCTTCAATTATTTATCTCGGCTGGGAGGATTCGGTTCAGGGTGCGCTACTCGTCTCGGACACGGTCAAGGAGACCGCAGTCGATGCAGTCGATGCGCTAAAACGCCTTGGAATTTCGGTCGTAATGGTGACCGGAGATAGCGAGGCCGCGGCGCAATGGGTTGCCAAATCAGTGGGTATCGATACCGTTATTGCGGGTGTGCTGCCAGCGGGCAAAGCTGAGGTTGTTCGTGCGCTTCAAAATGATGGCCACATAGTCGCGGTAATCGGTGATGGGATCAACGATGCTCCAGCTCTTGCTCAGGCCGATCTTGGGATTGCGATTGGAACAGGTGCAGACGTTGCTCTTGAAGCAAGTGACCTGACTCTTGTCTCTGGTGATCCACGCGGCGCTGCCGATGCGATCGAGTTATCGCGCAGGACTCTCTCAACAATTAAGGCCAGCCTCTTCTGGGCTTTCGCTTATAACGCCGCCGCTATCCCACTCGCCGCTGCAGGAATTCTCAACCCGGCAATAGCGGCGGCAACTATGGCGTTCTCAAGTGTTTTTGTAGTCTCAAACTCTCTACGCCTCCGCAGGTTCAAGCCACTTCGGTAGTAACTGGTCCGCAGTGCACGGCTTGTAGCGCGTAACTATTTGGCAGCGATCCAGTCTTCAACGATTTTTTGCTGCGCCTCGGCGAGTTCGCGAAGGCTGCCGATAATGGCGTTCTCGACGCGAGCCCCGACGAGAAGGACCTTGACCTTGATCATGCCTCTCACTATCCGCGTGCACGCTTTGCCATCATCACTCGGCTCCACGCGGGCGGTGTAGCGGCCCTGAAGTAAGTCTGAGTAGTGATCAGGGCGTATCTCAAAGCGAGATAAGCCTGCAGCGAGGTCGTGCTCGCCCATCTCAACCCAGGTGAGTTTTGTTGGATCAATGACCCTGCGAACGGCGGAGGAGAGCTCGGCCTCGAATCGATACCGCACACTCTGCCTAATCCGGTCGCCGCTGCGCTCTGTTGAGAGGACCGTTGCCTCTGCCAGAAGCGGTAGCTCAGTCATCTGCTGGAGGAGATCCGGGTCGACTAATGCAGCAGCCACTGCATCCCCGGATTGAGAAAACCGCTGTTCAAGTGTGAAATCCACATTTAGAGAATAGGTTGCGCGGGGAGCCAGCGTGTTCCAACTACCTGCATCTGTGCTCTAGCCTTGGGACTCCATGAAGATTGCCGACGCACTCAAGGCTGGGCCTTGCTATTCATTTGAGTTCTTCCCCCCGCGCAGCGAGGAGGCCGAACGCAACCTCGCCACAGCGATTCGCGAGCTTGCCCCCCTTGCCCCCGCATATGTATCAGTCACCTATGGCGCTGGCGGCTCTACACGGGACCGCACACACGACTTAGTGGTTGAGATCCTGCGCGATACCGGAATAACCCCAATGGCGCACCTCACCTGTGCATGCCACTCACGGCAAGAACTTGTAGATGTAGTTACCCGTTATCGAGACGCGGGGATTGAGAACATTCTTGCTCTCGGCGGCGATCCGCCTGCAGACTCAGATCAGCCGCCCGGCGAGTTGAAGTATGCAAGCGAACTCGTTGACTTGATTAGAGGTGTAGGTGACTTCTCAATTGGTGTGGCTGCTCACCCAGAACCTCATCCGCATAGCCCAAGCATCGAGGAGGATCGCCGACGAACTGCGGAGAAACTCTCGAAAGCAGATTTTGCCGTGACGCAGTTCTTCTTCGATGCTCGCCATTACTTTGATCTTGTTGAGTCGATGCACGCACTTGGTGTTGACAAGCCTGTGATCGCAGGGATAATGCCCGCTACTTCGATGCGTTCAATTACTCGCATGTCAGAGTTGCAGGGGAGTGAATTCCCAAGAGAACTTGCGGCAAAGTTAGAGGCTGCAGAGCCCGACGGCCCGGAGGCAGTTCATCGCGTTGGTGTTGAGGAGGCGACGCGGCTATGTCGCGAGCTTCTAGACCGAGGGGCACCCGGCCTACATTTCTTTACGCTCAATCGCTCTATGGCAACGCGAGAAATTTATGAAGCCTTGGGTTTGTAGACAGAGGATCCTCGCCGCGTAGATCAAACATGGCTCGAGATAATTGGGAAAACGGAGTCCTCGCGAGATCGGGGGCCCTTGCGGACCCCCGAGTCGATGGCGGAGGGGGTGGGATTTGAACCCACGGTGACTTGCGCCACAATGGTTTTCGAGACCATCCGATTCGGCCGCTCTCGCACCCCTCCATGTTTGTTGCTTTGGAATGCATAATCGTAGTTTGTGAATAAGCCCCCGCGTTGAGTGAAGCAATTGGTTAGTAACGGCGGTCTCTTGTAGATTGGTTCTAGCCGGGTCCCTGCACCGGTAGGGTTCTGGAGATGACTACGGGCGGGGATGGGTCGACGGAGATTGGGAGCCCTAGCGAATCCATGACACTGAAGACAACCTCAGCTGGGCCAACCTTGCCCGACCCCACGTTGTCTGACGCGCCCTACTCTGAAATCGTCTTATTTGACTCCCCTGCACGAGTGCTGGACTTTCTGCGGAAGTGGTGGTTTCTCCTCGGGTTATCCATTGTTGTCCCTCTAGCGGCTGCCGCTGTCTCAGTTGGATCCCATGTGAATTTTGGTAGTGGGGATCAATCGTTGATCGAGCTGTCCGCGCGTGATGTCTGGAGCACGCATACCCCCTACACGGGGTTGATAGGTCGTATGAGTTGGAATCACCCAGGGCCTCTCATGTACTGGCTACTCAGCCCAGCAGCACTCATTGCAAAACATTCATCAACTCCGGTACGCGTACTTAATGTTCTCCTCCTATCCGGAGCCCTTATCGCTGCGGCTGGCCTCGCGTGGAGCTTGGGTCGTCGATTTTTTTCCGTGATTGTGCTCTCGACTCTGCTCGCGCTCATTGGTCTACCCGCTCAGGTCATCCGAGTTGTGTGGAACCCATGGTTTCCGATCCCATTTCTTGTGTTGTTGTTCGTCTTGGTTGCACGTGTGGCAAGCGGACGTACGCGCGACCTCATTGGGGTTCTAATTGTTGGCTCAATCATGGTTGAGACCCATGCCGGAACTGCTTTGCTTGTTGTGGCGCTAGCAATCTTGGCTCTAGCGTTTGTGGTGATCGACTCGATAAGCGCCCAGTCGATGCCAGAGCGTTGGCGTTCTACCCTCGCGTGGATCGGGGGGAGTGCATTACTGCTTTGGATACTCCCGATCATTGGAGTCTTTAAGGGGGTTGGGGGCAACCTTGAGGTCTTAGTTCGTTACTTTCGTGACGCACCTGATGGCCATCTTGGGCTTCGTCGTGCGATAACGATATTTGCCGCCGAGTACCAGTGGCGTCCACCATGGCTGGGAGGGCCTGAGCCCATCTTGTCCGAACCAGGATTCCGGGGTTTTGCCCAAATCGCGGCTCCGGCTCATGGCGCGTACTTGATTATCCCGTTTGTAGCGCTCACCCTCGGCTACTTCGCTGCACGGAGTGGTGCAATGAAGTTGTGGAGGCGCTACATCTTAGCGACAGCGGCAATTCTTGTGGTGGGCGTGTTGTCGATTAGCCGTGCCGATCAGCCCTTTGATTATACATTTGCATGGCGTGTGGTTATAGCGCCGCTCTCTATTTTGGTCCCAGCCGTTCCTATCTTTGCCCGTATCATTGAGCGTAACTTTGATGGCCGTCGGGTCCTCACAACCGTAGTTGCAGTCGGTGTTGTGGTCTCATGTCTGGTGGCTGCTGTGCGGCTTTTCCCAAAAATGCACTCCGGCGTCCAAGAGAATCTTCTTACTTCGCAGGTTATTGGGTCTATTGCCCGTGCAATTGATTTAGCCGACGTGTCAGGGGAAAAGATCGCGTTCCGCAACGGAACGGCATCATTCTTAGGCGATATGGTTGCAAAGGGTGCAGTCAATGAGATGGACCGCCGAGGCGTGCGCGTAGTTGTCCCAAATGATGAATACAGTGATATGGAGTACGAATACAATGCTCGGGCCTACGGCGAATGGCGTGCAGGGCCACTCTCCTCGGCTTCGGCGGTTTGGTATCTCGTCGATGCTCCTGATCAGTTCACAGAGATGGAGAGTATGAATGGGTCAACGATGATCTGGCGTCTTAACCCCTACTCCGCTTCTGCGATCTTCGAGTTGCCTATATCGAAGCGTTAGAGAGCGCCCACTTACTTTCAGCCGGCGACTTTTTGACCGGTCTAGGTTTCTAGATTTTGTTTTGTGGGTCAGCCCCGGCGTTGAGTGAAGCAATTTGTTAGTAATGGCCGTCTCTTGTAGATCGGTTCTAGTCGCATCCCTGCACCGCTAGGGTTGGGAAGATGACTACGGGCGAGGATGGGTTGTCAGAAATCGATAGCAATAGCGAATCCGTTACGCCGGAAGCAATCTCCACTGACGCAACGTTGTCTGACTCGACGTTGGCCGACGAAACCAACTCTGACACCCTCTCATCTAACCCCCCGACGAACTTGTTTGTCTTTCTTAGGAAGTGGTGTTTTCTTCTAGGGTTATGCATTGCCATTCCGCTGTTAGCTGCCGCTGTCTCTGTTGCATCCCACGCGAGCTTTGCGGCTGCCGATCAAGCAAAGATCGAGTTGATGACACGCGATGTATGGAGCATTCATACCCCCTACACGGGGTTGATCAGTCGTTACGGCTTGAACCATCCAGGGCCTCTCATGTTCTGGCTGCTCAGCCCAGCGGCACTCATTGCAAAGCATTCATCAACTCCGGTCCGCGTACTTAATGTTCTCCTCCTGTCCGGAGCCCTTATCGCTGCGGCTGGCCTTGCGTGGAGCTTGGGGCGCCGATTTTTTTCGGTGATTGTGCTCTCGACTCTGCTCGCGCTGATTGGGCTACCGGCTGAGGTCATCCGAGTTGTGTGGAACCCATGGTTTCCGATTCCATTTCTTGTGTTGTTGTTTGTCTTGGTTGCACGTGTGGCAAGCGGACGTACGCGCGACCTCATTGGGGTTCTAATTGTTGGCTCAATCATGGTTCAGACTCATGCCGGAACTGCCCCCATTGTTTTAGCGCTCGCAATCGTGGCTTTAGTTTTTGTTGTGATCGACTCGATAAGCGCGCAGTCGATGCCGGAGCGTTGGCGTTCTACCCTCGCGTGGATCGGGGGGAGTGCGTTACTTCTCTGGATACTCCCGATCATTGGAGTATTTAAGGGGGCGGGGGGGAACCTTGCGGTCTTGGCCCGTTACTTTCTTGACACGCCTGAGACCCATCTTGGGATTCGTCCTGCGATAGCGATGTTTGCTGCCGAGTATCAGTGGCGTCCACCATGGTTGGGTGGGCTTGAGCGCATCTTGGCGCAGAAGGGGCAATTAGGTATAGTCAACCTTGCGGCTCCCTCTTATGGCGCGTACATGATTATCCCGGTTGTAGCGCTCACTCTCGGCTACCTCTCTGCTCCGAGTGGTGCAATGCAGTTGTGGAGGCGCTACATCGTCGCGATTGCGGTAATTCTTGTGGCGGGTGTGTTCGCGATTAGTCGTGCCGATGGTGCTTTTACATACACCTTCGCATGGCGTGTGGTTATAGCGCCGCTCTCCATCTTGGTCCCGGCCGTTCCGATCTTTGCTCGTATCGCCGATCGTAACTTTGATGGCCGTCGGGTCCTCACAACCGTAGTTGCAGTCGGTGTTGTGGTCTCATGTCTGGTGGCTGCTGTGCGGCTTTTCCCAAAAATGCACTCCGGCGTCGAAGAGAATCTTCTTACTTCGCAGGTTATTGGGTCTATTGCCCGTGCAATTGATTTAGCCGATGTGTCAGGGGAAAAGATCGCGTTCCGCAATGACACCGACTCATTCTTTGGGGTGTTTATTGCAGATGGTGTAGTCAATGAGATGGACCGCCGAGGCGTGCGCGTAGTTGTCCCAAATGATGAATACAGTGATATGGAGTACGAATACAATGCTCGGGCCTACGGCGAGCATCGTGTAGGGCCACTCTCCTCGGCATCGGCGGTTTGGCATCTCGTCGATACTCCTGATCAGTTCACAGAGATGGAGAGTATGAATGGGTCAACGATGATCTGGCGTCTTAACCCCTACTCCGCTTCTGCGATCTTCGAGTTGCCTATATCGAAGCGTTAGAGAGCGCCCACTTACTTTCAGCCGGCGACTTTTTGACCGGTCTAGGTTCCTAGACTCTGTTTTGTGGGTCAGCCCCGACGTTGAGCGAAGTAGTTAGTCAGAAGTAGGGCTCCCTCCGCGGCATGAATCCCGCTCACAACATGAACCTCATGGTTTAGGCGTGGGTCGCATGACAGGTTGTAGAGCGTCCCCATCGCTCCCGCCTTGGGGTCGGCTGCTCCAAATACAACCAAACCGATTCTTGAGTTGATTGAAGCACCCGCGCACATTGGGCATGGCTCGAGTGTCACAACAAGCGCGTAATCGTTGAGTCGCCATGAGCCGTTTGCGATCGATGCATCTCGTAGGGCGAGTATCTCTGCGTGTGCAGTCGTATCCTGGGTAAGTTCGCGTTCGTTGTGGCGCGATGCGATTACTTGGCCGGTCTCGATGTTGACAACTACTGCCCCAACTGGAACATCTCCATGAGCAACAGCCGCCTCAGCCTCTAGGAGAGCTAGGTCCATCCACGATTGCATAGTCCCTAAGGAAGGGGATCTGGGGCTAGGGCTCATGGTCAGCAATCGTAGGGCGCGACCGCCTGGTACTAGCAATGGTCATGTTTGATGTCTGCGTAACTCGATATTGAGGCACTCAATATGGAGGCCTGCGAATGCTCTCTTTCATCCACCCAGTTGGCCTTCCCATCAATTTGAACAGCTGCTTACTGCTATGACAGTTCGATAACTGAATCCGTGATGTGCATCTTCAAAACCGAGTTGCAACGGAATCTTGCCTAGTTAGATGACGACTTTAGATTTCGAGAGGGTCTAGGCAAACTAGAGATTCCTATTTGCTAATCGACGCCATGGTCCAAGGAGGAGAGCGTTTATTGGGACGTGTTGATGGAGTATCCTATGAGATTCAAGAGGGCTAGTCACGCGAACTGCAGTCCACCGCTGCCCGCGAAAAACCAATGGGGAAATATTCGCGAAAGCCCGACATATCCAACCCGATCTGTTTAATTCTTAGAGTTACTTTGGAAGGATTTTCATGATTCGTTTCAAGAAGTGGTGGTACTTATCCGCTCTTCCATTGCTAGCCGTGTTCATTACTGCGCTAATTACTTCATCTGAGACCTTTCGCGCCTATGGGGATTACGCGTTAATCGAATTACAATCTCGTGAGGTATTTACAGCTCACACGCCGTTAACCGGGCTTTTCGGAAGAATGTTTTGGAACCATCCAGGACCAGCAATGTTTTGGCTGTTGAGCCCTGCTGCAATTTTGGCCCGCCGAACATCTACGCCTTTAAGGGTTGAGTACCTGCTGCTTATTGGGATAACCGTAATCGCATCCCTCGCTCTTGCTTGGAGGCTAGGTCGAAAGTTTTTTACTGCGATCACAATCGTTACAGCTTTATCTCTAATCGGGATACCAACGGCTGTCCTCACGGCTTACTGGAATCCTTGGTTTCCAATACCGATGTTTTTACTTTTGTTTGTTCTCTCCGCTGGAGTAGCTGCTGGGCAAGTAAAGCATCTAATCGGAATCGTGGTGGTGGGGTCGGTGATGGTACAGACCCACGTCGGAACACTAGCGATCGTTGCAACTTGTGCTTTGTTCTCGTTAGTTTGCATTGCTGTTGACGCGCTGAGATCGCGTAAAATGCCAGACAAGTGGAGGTCAACATTCGGATGGTGCGCTGGCCTGCTTACTGCTATTTGGCTCATGCCGGTAATTGGCGTGATCACGCATGTGCATGGAAACTTAATCTCGATCGGGCGTTATTTCCTTGACGCTCCGGGAGGCCACACAGGGTTGAGTCGAGCACTTCAGGTCTTCGCCGGGGAGTATCTGTGGCGGCCAACTTGGCTTGGGGGCCCAGAGCGGCTTGACCCGCAAGCGTTCGGGATTGAGAGACTTGCTGCCCGAATTTCAGGTCCGTCTCTTCTCGCCTTGCTTGTTCCTCTTGCGTTTTTAGGTGTCGGATTTTTTCTATCGCGCAGTCGTTCTGATGCGCGCTGGTCCCGATACATCCTCTTGCTTACTTCACTTCTATGTATAGGAGTAGTAGCAATCAGCAGGGCAGATCAGCCAATACCACATACATTTGGATGGATAAAGGTTCTCGCACCACTCACCATCTTGATTCCCATGGTGCCAATAGTCGACTGGGTTTTATCACGCAGGCCAAAGTTTGCGATACCGGTTGCACTGCTTTCGCTAGTTGTTATTACCGTGGCAGCGTTTGGGGCTGCGCCTCGATACAGAGCCCAGGGTGACGCTCTGTTCGTGATGATGCAACCGAGAGTTAAAAGTCTTAGCAAAGCATTAGATATTCAGAAGCTGCAAGACCGCAGGATCGCTGTGCGACAAGATTTCTTAGGTCCATTCGATGCGGGTGTTTATTCCGCTTTAGTAAACGAAATGACTCGCCGGGGAGCCAAGGTTATCGTCGCACAAGATGCGTGGGCTAAGCGAAGTTATGGAGACAGTCGCTCCGGCCCATCTTCTTCAGCGCCCGTTGTTTGGTATTTCACTGTTACTCCGGAGCGTTTCGCGGAACTCCGCTCTAGACCGGGAGCGCGCGTGATCTGGTACGAAGGCGGATCAACTGGCGTGATTGAAGTCCCCTCGAAATCCGACCGACAAAAAATTGGTTAGAGGACTAGAGAGTCGTTCTTCCAACTGGGTTATCGTCAACTCTTCGGACGCGAAGTGAGAATCCACAACAGCAGCAACTACCAAATCGCCGGCGCAGGAAAAACGCCCCAGCAAATACAAAACAACCGAACCCAGTTGAGGGTCCGGTTGTTTCCTATGTCTCGCGACATGACAATGGCGGAGGGGGTGGGATTCGAACCCACGGAGCTTGCGCTCACACGCTTTCCAAGCGTGCCGATTCGGCCGCTCTCGCACCCCTCCCGGGGACGCAGATGGTACAGGGCGCAGAGGCTGATACGGTGGCCGGGCGGACCGTGCTAGGCGGGGAGTTCGTGGTGCCCTATACCCCAGATCCACTTTTAGGGGGCTGAATTCCCATCCGAGGCCCGATTTGCCACTGTTAGAGCGCCTCGCACGTGGTGTTGTGAGTCGGGTCCTTAAGCAACGGGATCTTCGTGAAACGAGTCAGGTCCGTAAAGGAAGCAGCTCTCAGCGGAGCCTCCCGTGTGCCTTGAGGTAGCCCGGCTTCTAGCCGGCGACGAGACACGCGGGCAGTGGCTCCGGGTCGACGGTGGGTGCACGGTCCGCACTTTTTATTTAGCCATTAACCAAACTCCTCAATTATTGCTTAGTCATCGGGCCTGTAATAGGTCCCCCTCGGTCGCTAGGGTCAGGGGCAATGGCATTCCAGTCGCTTTACCGCAAATACCGACCCCAGCGTTTCGATGCTCTCGTCGGTCAAGACCCAGTTACGACTGCACTTCGCAACGCTGTGCGCGAGCAGCGTGTAGGGCACGCGTACTTGCTCTCGGGGCCACGCGGCACCGGCAAGACAACGAGTGCACGCATTCTTGCGAAGGCTCTCAACTGTCTCAACCTTGGCGCTGATGGCGAGCCATGTGACGCGTGTACTAACTGCACAGGTATAAGCGCCGGCACGTTTACGGATTTAATTGAGCTCGATGCAGCCTCAAACCGTGGAGTTCAAGAGGCGCGCGATTTGGTCTCTCGAATCAACCTTGGTCTAGGAGCAGGTTCATCTCGCAAGGTATATATCCTCGACGAGGTTCACATGCTCACCACCGAGGCATCGAACACGCTTCTTAAGACTCTTGAAGAGCCTCCAGACCACGTGGTTTTTGTCCTCGCTACAACTGATCCACAGAAGGTGCTCCCGACAATCAGATCGCGCACTCAGCACTTTGAGTTCTCTCTGCTCTCAGTTCAAGACCTCTCTGCCCATCTCGCACATATCCTTGATTTAGAGGCTGTGGAGTATGAAGACGAGGCTCTTGAGATTGTTGCGCGTGCTGCAGCTGGTAGTGCCCGTGACGCGCTCTCGCTGCTCGACCAAGCTCTGGCGCACTCTGATGGTCGTATAACTGCTGAGCAGGTTCGTCGTGCATTTGGGGGCTCTCCATTTGCACAGCGATTGGCCGTGTTAGATGCAGTTGCCTCTGAGGATACGGCTGGAGTGCTTGTCTGTAATGCAGCGTTGCTTGCTTCAGGCCACGACCCGCGCAGGATTGCAGAGGATCTCCTCCGTACACTTAGAGATACCTTTCTATTAATCGCCGGCGGTGGGCGTGTAGAGATTGACCCTCCACTAGAGGAGCAAGCGCAACTTAAAGTCGTTGGTGCTGCTCTCGGCACGGCGCAGATGGTGCGAGCGCTTGAGACTCTTGGGCAGGCAATTATTGATATGCGTGGCTCTGAGGCGGCCGACCCGCGACTGGTGTTAGAGGTTGCATTGGTGCGTCTTGCGCGTCGCGATACGGGTACGCCGCTCCAGGCCCTCTCAGATCGCGTTGAGCGCCTAGAGCGCGAAGCCGGTGATGGGCGCTCGATCTCAGCGGCTGGTGCCAGCGATGATGCTCGGGAGAAGGGGGCGACACCGCGAGCGGCCGCACCTCCAGTACCCAAGACTCCGCAGCCTGCTCAAGCTCCTCCGATACCTCAATCGCCTGAGCCTGCCGTCTCGCCTTCGCCGCGCCCCAGCGCTCCGAGCAGTCCGACCCCGGCAGGATCACCCGAGCCCGAGGAGAACTCAACATTCTCGCCCTCCTCGCCACGCCCTGGTCTAGGGGCGCTGAGAGCCTCCGTGAGAGCGATTACAGATGCTCCCGCTCAAGGATCAGCCACCGCGTCTCCGGACCGGGCAGGAGGGTCTCAATCAGGAGGGTCTCAATCGGGAGGGTCTAAATCAATAGCGTCTGCTCCCTCAGAGAGCACTGCACCTCCAGCCTCCGCTCCGCAGGCTGCTGGTGCTGCGTTCGAGTCGAGTATCGAGGAGGTCATTGAGGCATGGGCAGGGGTCCTAGAGACCCTCGAGCGCAAGGTTCAGATCCAGGTGCAGGCAGCGAACCCGGTCTCGGTCACCGATGGAGTGGTCACCTTCGCCGTGCCACGCGACTCGATCGATTCCGTGCGCCCGAAATTCCAGCAGGAAGCCCCGGCCATTCGAGATGGATTTCTTGCTGCGCTAGGTGAGATCCCGCGCTTCTTACTTGTCCCGATCGAGCCGGTGGTTGAGGTTTCCGAGCCCGTTGAGGAGAGACCAAAACGCAAGCCCCCTAAGGCAGTTGCAGAGCCGGTTGAGCCAGAGCGCGAGTTAGAGGATGGCGTGCACCCTGACGACATAATCGATACTCCAATTAACTCAGAGGTAGATTCTGTCACGCGCATCGAGAGTCTCTTCGGTGGAACGGTTGTTGAGGAGCACGAGAAACCGTAAGACGCAGAAAATCGCGCAGAATGTTCTGCGAATATTTAGGAGCGAATGACATGGCAAAGCAGAAGCCGCAGATGAACGCAATGATGCGCCAGGTTCAGCAGATGCAGAGCGAGATGCTCGCAGCGCAAGAGGCTCTAGCGTCTGAGACTATTGAGGCCACCTCTGGCGGCGGAATGGTCAAGGCCGTTGTATCCGGATCAGGGGAGTTGCGAGAGGTAATCATCTCCCCCGAGGTTGTAGATCCAGAGGATATTGAGATGCTTCAAGATCTTGTAGTTGCAGCCGTAGGCGAGGCATTGCGCGAGGCAGAGGCGCGTAAAAGTGCTGCTCTCGGCGGGGCAACAGGTGGGCTCGACCTAGATAAGTTTGGGCTAGGCGGATTGCTCGGGTGAGTTCACTCTACGAAGGGCCTGTGCAGAACCTTGTCGACGAACTGGGTCGGCTGCCTGGGATCGGACCAAAGTCTGCACAGCGGATCGCCTATCACATTCTGAAATCTCCAACGGAGGATGCAGCGCGCCTTGCGGATGCGCTAACTGAGGCTAAGGCGCGTGTTACTTGGTGCCAGACATGCTTCAACCTTGCGGAGGGCGCGGAGTGCTCCTTCTGCCGCGACGATCGCAGAGACCGCACAATCATCTGCGTGGTAGAGGAGCCGCGCGACATTGTGGCTATCGAGCGAACGCGCGAGTTCTACGGCCGCTACCACGTGCTTCAAGGTGCGATCTCTCCAATTGAGGGGATTGGCCCTGAGCAGCTCCGAATACACGAGATACTGCTTCGCATTGAGCCTGAGGGTGTTGAGGAAGTAATTCTTGCGACGAACCCAAATATTGAGGGTGAGGCGACCGCTATGTACCTAGCCAAGTTACTCAAGCCCTTAGGGATCAAGGTGACTCGTATTGCGAGCGGTCTGCCGGTAGGTGGAGACCTTGAGTATGCAGATGAGATAACACTCGGCCGCGCCCTTGAGGGGCGTCGCGAGGTTTAGCAAGTAACCTCGTTTGTAAGAGCTTCCTAGGCGAGAGCCTTTGAGATTAAAGCTGAGACGGCATCGTGCTCTACGAGGAAACCGTCATGCCCTGCGATTGATTCGATCTCAATTACCTCGGAGACTTGCGCGAGGTGTGACGCGATTTCATGCTGCAGCCTCAGGGGGTATAGCCAGTCTGATGTGATCCCAGCGATCGTTACCTCGGCTGTAACCCGCGCCAATGCCGCAGCAACTCCGCCGCGTCCGCGACCTACATCGTGATGGTTCATCGCACGCGAGAGAGTGATGTAGGTATTGGCATCGAATCTGCGTGCGAGTTTCTCTCCGTGATAATCAAGGTAAGACTCAACGGCATAGCGACCGCCCTCAAGCGGTGACTCATCGCCCTGGTGGCCACGGCCAAAACGCGCGTCGAGCTCAATCTCAGAGCGATACGAGATGTTCCCCATGCCGCGTGCAATTGAGAGCCCAGAGTGAGGCCCATCACCTGGCGCTGCGTCGTAGTAATCGCCACCGCGCCATCGCGGGTCCGCCTCAATGGCGCGAATCTGAATGCTTGAGAGTGCAATCTCCTCTGCAGTTGCAGTCGCGCCGCATGCAATCAGCACTGCGCGCTTAATGCGATCCGGGAACGAGACAAGCCACTCGAGGGCTCGTTGTCCACCCATGGATCCGCCGATTAACGCGCTCCATTCGGTGATGCCGAGGGAGTCAGCCAATGCAGACTCAATTACAGCTTGGTCGCGCACGGTAACGATTGGAAAACTTGCGCCAAAAGGCTTATCAGTGCGCGGGTCGATTGAGGAAGGCCCTGTTGTCCCTTGGCAGCCACCGAAAACATTTGGGCAGACAACGTAGAACCGATCGGTATCGATTGCTTTTCCGGGGCCAATGACCTCGCTCCACCAACCGTCGTGCGGATGACCTAGCTCACTCGGCCCCGCAGCATGGCTGTCGCCAGTCAAAGCGTGGAGAACTAAAACGGCATTGGATCGATCAGGGGCGAGAGTCCCCCATGTTTCATAAGCGATTGTGATGTTCTCGATTTGGCCACCGGCCTCGAGCACATGCGGACGCGACGAAAATAGGGAGGCGAACTGCCTGCGCCCTGGCTCATCGCCCGGTCGCCACGCACCTGTTGCTGGAATTGGATCGGCCATACTCAAGGCCGCCTACGTTACGCGCTTTTGGCGGCGCGAAACCCAGTCTCGATGTCAGAGATGATGTCGGCAAGCGACTCAAGACCAATTGAGAGGCGAATAAGCCCTGGGGTGACCCCAGTGGTGACCTGCTCCTCAGGTGTGAGTTGCTGGTGGGTCGTGCTTGCTGGGTGAATAGCGAGCGTACGAACATCACCAACGTTTGCGAGGTGGCTGATCAGCTCGAGGCTGTTGATAAATCTCGTGCCAGCCTCAACGCCGCCGGCAACCTCGAAGGCGACGATTGCACCCTGACCATTTGGCAGGTACTCCTGAGCACGTGCATTCCACTTGCTAGATGCCAGACCTGGGTACGCAACCCAGTCAACGTCGTCGTGAGTCTCAAGCCACTGAGCAATCTTGAGAGCATTCTCGCAGTGACGCTCCATGCGAAGCGAGAGAGTCTCAAGCCCTTGAATCATGAGGAAGGCATTGAAAGGCGAGATCGCCGCACCGAGGTCACGCATGTATGTAAGGCGTGCTTTGAGGATGTAACGCGCCGGGAACAGCGGCTCTGGCAGTCCGGAGAATGAGAGGTTGTGGTACGAGCCGTCAATCTCTGTGAAATTGGCGAAGCGCCCGCTGGCCTCGTAGTCGAATTTTCCACCATCGACGATGATTCCGCCTACCGATGTGCCGTGTCCGCCGATGAACTTTGTGGCGGAGTGCGTAACGATGTCAGCACCATGCGCAAGCGGGGTGCAGAGGTATGGGGATGCGAGCGTGTTGTCGATTACGAGCGGAATCCCAGCCGCGTGAGCAATCTCAGATACGCCCTTGAAGTCGAAGATGTCGCCCTTAGGGTTACCGATTGACTCGCCGTAGAAGGCGCGAGTGTTGGGGCGAATCGCTGCCTGCCATGCCTCTAGGTCATCTGGGTCGTCAACGAACGTGACCTCAATGCCCATCTTGGGGAACGTGTAGTGGAGCTGGTTGTAGGTACCGCCGTAGAGCGATGAGCTAGAGACGATGTGTCCACCGTTCTCAGCAAGGTTGAGCAACGCAATGGTCTGTGCGGCCTGACCCGATGCAGTAGCGAGTGCGCCGACTCCGCCCTCAAGCGCAGCAACGCGCTGCTCGAAGGCATCTTGGGTTGGGTTCATGATGCGGGTGTAGATATTCCCCAACTCGCCGAGCCCGAAGAGGGCAGCAGCGTGGTCTGTATCGCGAAATACGTAGGAGGTTGTCTGGTAGATCGGAACGGCGCGAGCGCCCGTGGTTGGATCCGGTGCGGTACCTGCGTGAATCTGTCGAGTCTCAAATCCCCAGTCGGCCATTGTGTTCTCCTATTTCGTTTGTTTGGTTTGGTAAGCGGTTTCTTAGAGTCGATCTTGCCCTCAAAGGGTCCAATAACCGTACGGGGCAATTCCCGACCCGTCAAGTCGGATTTAGCCCCTCGCGCCGAATATCGTCCCAGACAACCAAAACTGCTTCCCGAGGCCTACGGTCAGGCCATCTCGGGGAATAGCGGCGAGAGCGGAGGGTTTGAGGTAAATGACAAATCACAACTCGGTGAGTCAGCATGATTTTGCTGGCCTCCCCTTCGTGGACGATGACGCGACTCTTGCTCGCCACATTGCGGATCTAAGTGTCCCAACACTGATGCTCTCGATAGTCCACATGGCCGGCGACATGTCAGTGCTCGATGGCTTGCCACTCCCTGCCGGTATTTATCTCAATGAAGTGCAGGGCTTCATGAGTGATGAGGATCAACAGTTAGTGCGAGACCGCGCTCTAGAGGTAATTAGCAAATACCGCGACGGAGGATGCGTACTTCCAGGTTCGTTGAGTGCAGATTTGATACACGAAATGATGAACCTGCTTGTTGTACAAGAGGTGCCAGATGAATATGTACCGCTGCTCCTAGAAGAGCTAGGCCTAGATGCGCCGGATTCTCGTGAGGTCGCACTTGAGGGCATAAGTGCAGATACACGGAGTGCTTTCAATGTTGTTGTAATAGGTGCGGGCATGTCTGGAATCCTTGCTGCACAGCGTTTAGAGCATGCCGGATTCGCTTACACGGTGATTGAGAAGAATGCTGGCGTCGGCGGTACATGGTATGAGAACCGGTACCCCGGGGCGCGCGTTGATGTCGGGAACCATTTCTATTGCTACTCGTTTGCTCCGCGAGATGACTGGAGTGAATTTTTTGCGCGTCAGCCCGAGTTGCAGAGTTACTTCGAAGACTGCGCTCACGAGTTTGACATCTACAGGAATATTCGTTTTGAGACCGAGGTAGTTAGCGCGGCGTGGTCAGAGACTGATGCGCAGTGGCGCGTGCTTATTCGCAAGGTTGATGGCACAACGGAGAGCATTTATGCGCAGAGCGTTATCAGTGCAGTCGGGCAACTCAATCGCCCCAAACTCCCAGAGATTGATGGGCGAGAATCCTTCGCAGGCCTCGCAATGCACTCAGCTGCATGGGTAGATGGAACAGACCTAGCCGGCAAGCGTGTCGCTGTAATCGGAACAGGCGCCAGTGCGTTTCAGATTGTGCCAACGATTGCACCAGAGGTTGATTCGCTTAGCGTGTTTCAGCGATCTGCTCCGTGGATGTTTCCTAACCCGCACTATCACGACGCTGTAGGTGAGGGTGTTGCATGGGCGATGCGTCATCTTCCCTATTACGGTCGCTGGTATCGCATGTTGATTTTCTGGCCTGCATGCGATGGTGGATTACCCGCTATGAAGGTAGACCCGGAGTGGCCGCATCAAGATCGTGCGGTAAGTGCGATCAACGATGCTGCTCGTGACTTCTTTACTCAATGGATGGTTGAACAGGTTGGGGCTGACGCCGAACTCGCCGCAAAGATTGTCCCGGATTACGTCTGCCTCGGTAAGCGCACTCTGCAGGACAACGGGAGTTGGCTAGGCGCGCTCACTCGCCCGAATGTTGATCTGATTACTAATTCGATTGATCGAATCGTGCCGGATGGGGTTGTCACTGTTGATGGCATACTCCATGAGGTTGATGTGATTATCTACGCAACAGGGTTTCACGCGAACCGCTACCTATGGCCAATGGAGATTGTTGGGAGAGATGGGGTAGTGCTCGGCGAGCAATGGGGTGATGAACCAACCGCATATCTCGGTATCACAATCCCCAATTTTCCAAACCTCTTCTGCGTCTATGGCCCCGGCACAAACCTTGCCCATGGCGGGAGCCTCTTCTTCCACTCAGAGTGCCAGGTGCGCTATATCATGGAGTGCCTTGAGATGCTCCTGGAATCCGAGAAGAGTTCTATCGAATGCACGACTTTGGCCCACGATGAATACAACGAGCGCTTACAGGCCGAACTCGAGACGATGATTTGGTCGCACCCTTCGATCCGCAACAGTTGGTATCGAAACGACTCCGGGAGTATCTACATACTCTCGCCCTGGCGACTCGTCGATTACTGGAGTTGGACGCGTAAGCCCGATGCAGATGCATTTGTTCTCTCGTAGTTGAAGCGCTCGCGTATTACAGTGAAAGTTATGGCAGAGGCTGCGAACGAATCAGCAAGTCGATCCTCGGTCGCCCATGCGAGTAGAGAGCCGCGAGAGGAAACGGGGCTGTTGTTTCCTCGGCGGAGAGATGCACTTCTTGGCGGCGCTGCAATCTTTGCCGGTGCCTTGCTCGTGGGTGCAGTAGATACGAAAGGTGGCAGAACCCTCTGTCCGTTTCGTTTGGCCACCGGCCTTGACTGCCCATTATGCGGAGGCACCCGTGCGACTCATTCATTCTTGAACGCGGAGATAGGGCGCGCGTTTGATCACAATGTTCTTGTTGCATTTTTAGTGCCGGTGGCCTTGCTAATTGGAGTGTTGTTACTTTGGCGCGGGATTACAGGTCGAGGTTGGCGTCTCCCGATGCCAAGCCGTGGCGTGTGGATTGCGCTTGGCATCATCACAGTTGCCTTCTGGGTGCTGCGCAATCTCCCAATGTTTTCAAGGCTTGGGAGTTCTTGAGTTAGGAGGGCCTCGCAGTCGGAGGGCCCGCGAGAAGGGCGGCCCCTAGAGGCCGCCCCAACTCAAATTCAATGTCACTAGTTAATTAGCAGTTACGAAATATTTGCAACCGGCTGGCCGTTGAGTGTGCGGTATGCATAAGCAATCGCTACCGAGGTCATCGGGTAGGTAAATAGCAATCCGATACCGCAGAGTAGGGCGCCAACAATATTGATCAAGAGTAGAAGAACCATTAGACCAAGGACTGCTCCAAAGTTGCCCTTCACGATCTCGAATGATCGCTTGATTGCACCTACTGCGTCACCATCACGGGAGTCAATTACTGCATAACCAGCAAAGGCGAAGAGCACCGCCGCTATGAGTCCGGGAATAATGCAGGCGAGGAGCCCAATCCCGATAGCGAGACCGACCAAGATCGCCTGCACGATGTAAGGCCCAAGTTGATCAGTCTCCGTAAGTTGACTCAACTCAGGTGTTCCGCCATCGGTTACACGAAGCGCTGCACGGATTAACCCCATCGCGAGGATGAGGCTGATTATTGAGGTTGCTATAGAGAACAAAAAGGCAATTGCTCCTGTTCCGCGACCAAAGATAAATTGCATGAGCACTTGGACCACAAGGATGACGAGAGTCATGAGTACAAGCGGCCCGATGTTCTTCATCGTGGCACTCCACGCGTAAGAGATCGCTGCGCCTGGGGAGAATGCACCCCCAGACGACATTGCTCCGGGCGGTGGAGGCGGTGGAGGAGGGTCGAAGCCTGGAGGCGGTGGGGGCGGTGGAATCTGCGACATGGTTATCTCCTGAAGCCCAGCGGGTGCCGGTCGATGGAGAGCCTAGGGACTACGCCGCCACGGCGCGCGGACTAGCACGCTCACCTCGGCTTTGTTAAGAGGGTGCGGATTATGGCGGCGTCGCCCTGACGTCTCTATGGCAGGTCGCCGCCGCGTTGTTTTTAGAGGGTGCGGATTATGGCGGCGTCGCCCTGACGTCTCTATGGCAGGTCGTCGCCTCGTGTGGGTTTAGAGGGTGCGGATTATGGCGGCGTCGCCCTGACCGCCACCACCACAGAGGGCTGCGGCGCCGACTCCGCCACCACGGCGCTTGAGTTCGTTGATGAGAGTCATCACGACACGCGCACCGGACATACCCACTGGATGTCCGAGTGCAATTGCGCCACCATTGACGTTTACAACCTCATCCGTGATTCCAAGGTCCTTCATGCTTGCAAGGCCAACAGCTGCGAATGCCTCATTTAGCTCAAAGAGGTCAATCGCAGAGAGCGGGAGGTTCGCTGCGTCAAGGGCACGCTTGATTGCACGTGATGGCTGGGTGAGTAGCGATGGGTCTGGCCCTGCAACCATTCCGTAGCCAATCAACTCTGCAATCGGGTTAAGCCCAAGCTCATCGGCCTTAGCGCGACTCATCACAACAATGGCTGCACCACCATCGGAGATCTGCGAAGCATTTGCAGCGGTGATGGTTCCGTCCTTTGTAAACGCCGGGCGCATGCCTGCGAGTGTCTCAATGGTGGTACCGGGGCGCACACCCTCATCGGTCTCGACCATCACCGGGTCTCCCTTGCGCTGCGGGATCGCAACCGGGACAATCTCGTCAGCAAATTTACCGTCTTTTTGGGCAGCGGCAGCACGCTCGTGACTGTTCGCAGCCATCTGGTCCTGAGCCTCGCGTGTAATTCCACCGAACTGCCCGCAGTACATGTCGGTTCCTTCACCCATGTGGACCGCATCGAAAGCGCACCACAGAGCGTCATGAATTAGAGAGTCAACGAGCTCGCCATTCCCCATTCGGTAACCAGCGCGTGCCTTGGGGAGCAAGTAGGGAGCGTTGGTCATGGACTCCATTCCACCTGCAACAACAATCTCTGCATCGCCTGACTGAATCATTTGGTCTGCAAGGTAGAGAGCATTTATCCCAGAGAGGCAGACCTTGTTGACAGTCATTGAGGGAACGCTCAAAGGAATTCCCGCTCCACTTGCTGCTTGGCGTGCGGTCATCTGACCTGCTCCGGCCTGAAGCACTTGACCCATGAGCACGTAATCGACATTGTCTGCGCTCACTCCACCACGCTCAAGCGCTGCACGAATCGCTAGAGCGCCGAGCTCGGCGCCGCTAAATCCAGCGAGCGCTCCAGAGAACTTGCCGATAGGGGTACGTGCTGTTGAGACAATTACAGAACCGGTCATTGGATTCTCCGAGTGGTTTGTGGATGTTGAAGAAGAGCGAATCGTATCCCTGAGACCTGCGGTCGCGCCTATGGCAAGCCCGAGACCGGAGTCCCCGTGTGTGAGACTTTTAGCTCACTCGGCTGGCTTGGGTGGAGCAGAACCCTTTTGAGCCGGTACGGTAATGGCCCATGACAAGCCAAATTGATGCCATCCGTACCGCAATCCTCGAGGGTGCACCCGCTGAGGACATTGCGAATCTCCCAATACCTGAGTCGACTCGCGCCGCTGTGATTCTTGCGGAGGAGCAGGAGATGTTCGCAGGCATGGCATCAGAGGAGAAAGACCCTCGCCAGTCGGTCCATATCCAAGATGTCGCTCTACCCGAGATCGCTCCTGATGAGGCAGTGATTGCTGTGATGGCGACCTCAATCAACTTCAATACTGTGTGGACCTCAATCTTCGAGCCTGTCTCAACTTTTGGTTTTCTAAAGCGCCTAGGCAAAGAGAGTGCATGGGGAGCGCGCCACGATCAGCCGTTCCATGTAATGGGTTCGGATGCTTCGGGGGTAGTGCTACGAGTTGGCTCTGCTGTTCGAAACTGGAAGCCGGGCGATCGTGTAACTGTTCACTGCAACCATGTCGACGACCAAGACCCAACTAGCCACGAAGACTCCATGCTCTCAAGCAATCAGCGCATCTGGGGATTCGAGACAAACTTTGGTGGGCTGGCGGATCTATCGATTGTTAAGGCAAATCAGTTGATGCCTAAGCCCGAGCACCTCACATGGGAGGAGTCTGCGGTCAATGCTCTCTGTAACTCAACCTCTTATCGCATGATTGTTAGTAAAAACGGTGCAGGGATGACGCAGGGTCAGTCTGTTTTGATCTGGGGCGCAACCGGTGGAATTGGAGCATATGCAACTCAGTATGTGCTCAACGGCGGAGGTATACCTGTAGGAGTCGTCTCGTCTCCAGAGCGTGCAGCGTTGTTGAACGAGATGGGCTGCGAGGCTGTCATTGACCGTCGCGCCGAGGACTACAAGTTTTGGAAGGATGACAACACTCAAGATCAGAAAGAGTGGTTGCGACTCGGCAAAAAAATTCGATCACTAGTTGGGCGCGATGTCGACATTGTTTTTGAGCACCCAGGGCGCCAGACGATGGGGGCATCTGTATTCGTTGCGAAGCGCGGTGGAACAATTATCACTTGTGCTGCAACCTCAGGTTTCATGATTGAGTATGACAACCGTTATCTATGGATGAATCTAAAGACACTCAAGGGTTGTCACTTCGCTAACTACCGTGAGGCTTACGAGGCCAACCGTCTTGTCTGTGAAGGCAAGATTCACCCAACTCTCTCGCGTGTGCTCACTCTTGAGCAGACCGCAGAGGCGGCGCTTATGGTTCACCGCAATGAGGTTGAGGGCAAGGTTGGGGTGCTTGCTCTGGCTCCTGCCGAGGGTCTCGGCGTAACCAACCCGGAGATGCGTGAGCGTCTCTTGCCCCAGATCACCCTGTATCGCCGCTTCAACGCTTGAGGAGAGAGACATGGCATTTACTGAGATCGACCACGTAGCCATAGCGGTGCGCGACCTTGAGGCCGCCATCGCTTATTACCGCGACACTTTTGGGGCCGAGGTAGAGCACCGGGAGTTTGTCGAGTCCGATGGGGTTGAGGAGGCGCTTCTTAAAGTCGCCGACTCATACATTCAGCTCCTTACCCCAACCCGCCCCGACTCCCCGCTGGCCAAGGCACTTGAGAAGCGCGGAGAGGGTATCCATCACGTCGGGTATCGCGTAGATGACGTGGCCGCGGCTCTTGAGCAGGTAAAGGCACAGGGGCATATGGTGATAGATGCGGCCCCGAGGCCCGGTAGTAGAGGCACAACCGTGGCATTTCTCCACCCTAAGACGGCCTTTGGAACCCTTATAGAGCTAGTACAGGAATAATCGTCTAAGTATTCCGTCGCGTCGTTGGGGCTAAGCATGCGCGCTGACCGGTAACCTCGGCATCTATGGCTGCAAAGAAAACTAAATCAACCGAGGCGGCGGTCTCTGCCGCATCTGTGAGTTCCCCGAGCCCGGCGAGTCCGGCTCATCCAATAGAGGCTCGAATTGAGCAACTAGCAGCACTGCGCGAAGCAGCTATGCATGCAGGTAGCCCAGCCTCTGTGGAGCGCCAGCATGCACGAGGCAAGCTAACTGCGCGTGAGCGCCTTGACCTGTTGCTTGACCCAGAATCATTCGTTGAACTCGACATGCTTGCGCGGCATCGCGCACACGGTTTTGGAATTGAGAATACGCGACCACTTACCGATGGCGTTGTAACCGGATGGGGCACAATCGACGGTCGTAAAGTGTTTGTCTTTTCTCAAGACTTCACAGTCTTTGGTGGAGCACTCGGTGAGGTATTCGCCGAGAAGATTCACAAGGTCATGGACCTAGCCGAGTCAGTAGGTGCTCCAATGATCGGCATCAACGATGGTGCAGGTGCGCGAATTCAAGAGGGCGTTGTCTCGCTTGCTTCATACGGTGGAATCTTCCACCGCAATGTCAAGGCCTCGGGTGTGATTCCACAGATCAGTGTGATTATGGGGCCATGTGCTGGTGGTGCTGTGTACTCGCCGGCAATGACGGACTTCATCTTTATGGTGAAGGGAACCTCCAACATGTTCATCACTGGGCCCGATGTCGTTAAATCGGTGACAGGTGAAGAGGTGACACAGGAGGAACTCGGTGGGGCGCTTACCCACGCCACTAAATCTGGGGTCGCGAATATTGTCTGCGAAGATGAGGTTGCATGCCTCGCACAGGTTCGTTACCTAATGTCGTTTCTGCCTGCTAACAACCTTGAAGACGCTCCATATTTTGATCCTGATGACGATCCAATGCGTGACTGTGATGCACTTCTCGGATTAATCCCAGATGCACCGAACAAGCCTTATGACATGAAGAAAGTGATCGCCGACATTGTTGACGACGGCGAGTTCTTCGAGATCAATGCCCTTTGGGCGATGAACATTGTCTGTGGGTATGCACGCATCGGCGGGATGGTCGTGGGGATAGTTGGTAACCAGCCTCAAGTGCTTGCTGGATGTCTAGACATTGATGCATCTGAGAAGGCTGCTCGCTTTGTCCGCACGTGTGATGCATTCAACATTCCACTCGTAACTTTTGTTGACGTCCCAGGTTTCTTGCCAGGCACGGAGCAGGAGTACGGAGGCATTATTCGTCACGGCGCCAAACTGCTCTACGCATACTGTGAAGCCACGGTGCCGCGTATCCAGATCATCACGCGCAAGGGTTACGGCGGCGCTTATGTCGTAATGAACTCCAAATCGATTGGTGCTGACCTTGCGTATGCGTGGCCATCTGCTGAGATTGCTGTGATGGGCGCTCAAGGAGCCGTCAACATCATCTTCCGCAAGGAGATCGCTGAGGCAGGCGAGAAGGGTGCCGAGCGCACTACTGAACTCATTGAGGAGTACACAGAGCGCTTTGCCAACCCATATAACGCAGCAGAGCGCGGCTACGTAGATGACGTAATTGAGCCTCGCGAGACTCGCAGAGTTCTTGTACGCGGATTAGAGATG
Organism: Actinobacteria bacterium IMCC26256; assembly: GCA_001023575.1. Classification (GTDB taxonomy): domain Bacteria; phylum Actinomycetota; class Acidimicrobiia; order IMCC26256; family IMCC26256; genus IMCC26256. The sequence continues at coordinate 168,368 of CP011489.1, forward strand.
CTGCGCACAAAGAAGGAGCAACTTCCACAGCGCAAGCACGGGAATGTGCCGCTTTGAGCCCACGTGCAATTCTTGGGATCGACGATGCTGCCTCGCCAGAGGAGGTCGCTGCAGTGCTCGCCACTATTGCTGTGATCGATCAGCAGTTAGCCGCGGGGGTTGAGGAAGAGGCTGCACCAGCACTCTCGCAGTGGGTCGTTATGTCGCGACTCTCTGGCCGCAGATCTGCAATGCAGCGCGGCGCCTACAGACTCTCTGGGCGCCTCCCACGAAGGTCGCACGCCTAATGACTGAGATTATTTTTCCTGAGGTAATGAGTGTAAGTGCCGATAGCGTGGTTGTCACCTTCAACACTGAGGGCGACGAGCGTGTTGCTACTCGAGTAGGGAACGCCGAGGTTGTAACTACAGGACCCCAGCACCTTGCTTGTTTGACAGGGCTTGAACCCGGTACTTATGTTGAGATCGAGGTCGAGGGCGCGCGTCCATCGGATGATCCCCAGTTCCCGTCCTCGGTGCGCACTCTCGAACGACCTGCTGGAGAGCTGCTTGCATCGATAGCAACTGTTAATGATGTGCATTTCGGTGAGACAGTCTGCGGTCGAATCCACACCGCATCAGATGAAGAGATGGGTGCGGTAACCGGTCGTGAAGGCGAGGAGCCCTATCCCGAGAAGATGAATCGCGCAGCCATATCTGAGATAACTGCATTTGATGGTGATGCAGTGATCGTGAAGGGCGACCTCACCAATGCGGGAACGTGGGAGGAGTACCAGCAGTTCCTCGATGCATATGGGCAACTCGGTGACCGGATGTATCACACGCGCGGGAACCACGACGCGATGCTCGACTCCACGATGGCGCTCAACGGTGCACCGTTTGCAGTAGTTGTTAACGGCGTTACTTTTGCAGTTATTGACACGGTTCGCCCTGGAACCGAGGTTGGGCAGATCAAGCGTGACCAGATTGCATGGATTGATGACTGCGCTGCCAATACCAGCGGCGCAGTATTCGTCTTTGGGCATCACAACCTATGGGACCTAGATTCTGAGGACCGGAGTACTAACTATTTCGGTATCAATCCAGATGACAGTGAGGCGTTCGGAGCGGTAGTTGCGCAGCGCGAAAATATCGTTGGCTACTTTGCAGGCCATACCCACAGACATCGTGTGCGCCGCTCGACCAAGGCGCGCAGTATTCCCTTTGTAGAGGTTGGATCAACGAAGGATTACCCAGGGGTCTGGGGCGAGTACCAGATTTATGAAGGCGGGTATACGCAGGTATCGCATCGCTTTGGTGCGCGAGATGCAATGGATTGGGCTGAGCGGACACGCTTTATTTACGCTGGCCTCTACCGTGACTACTCGCTTGGTCTCCTCGAGCATCGCTCTTTTACTCAGATTTATTGAGGGTACGTTTACCGGAGGACTCCGATCTTGCAGGCACTTGAAGGTTTACGCGTCGTAGACATGGCTACGGTCCTCGCCGGCCCGGCCGCAGGAAAATACCTCGCTGATTTCGGTGCAGATGTCATAAAGATTGAGGCACCCGAGGGCGACGGTACGCGCCGTATGGGGTGGATGCCCCCGGATGGCGGTGATGCATACATGTGGCAGATCGTTGGGCGCGGTAAGCGCTCGGTAGTTGCAGACCTCAAGACAGAGGATGGTCTGGCGCTGCTGCTGAGGCTCGTTGACGACGCAGATGTGCTCATCGAGAACTTCCGCCCGGGGACGATGGAGCGTTTAGGGCTTGACCCCACCGAGTTGCTCAAGCGCAATCCTCGTTTGGTGATTCTTCGAGTGAGTGGCTTTGGTCAAACAGGGCCTTATAGATCGCGACCCGGTTTTGCTTCAATAGCAGAGGCGATGAGTGGTTTCGCTTCTCTAAGCGGTGAGCCTGATGGTGCACCACTCTTGCCGCCGATTGCGCTCACTGATGAGGTGACGGGAATTGTTGGAGCGTTCTCGATAATGGTTGCGCTGCGCCATCGTGATGCGACAGGAGCGGGCCAAGTTGTAGATGTCAATCTCCTGGAGTCCATTCTTCAGATGATGGGCCCGCTCCCGGCCGCTTTCGCTGGCCTTGGATATGAGCAGCCTCGCATGGGATCTGGGATTCCGTACAGTGTTCCTCGTGGTACTTATCAGTGTGCAGACGGGGAGTGGATAGCGATCTCTGCATCGGCTGAGAGTGTGGCGACGCGTGTTCTCGAGTTGCTGGGAGTCTCAGACGACCCGCGCTTCTCTAGTTTTGCGGGGCGCTCTGAGCACAGAGTTGAGCTAGATGCTTTGATGAGCGACTGGGTTGCGCGGCGTAGTTGCGATGAGGCCCTTGCCGAGTTTGATGCAGCGCATGCAGCAGCGGCGCGTGTCTATTCGATCGGCGATGTAGTAACTGATCCACATGTGCGCGAGCGCGGTGTGTTGATCGAGGTTGATGGAGTCTTGATGACTGGGCCAGTTGCACGCCTTTACCGCACTCCTGGTGAGGTGCGCAGTGCTGGCCCAGCGCTTGGTGCTGATACCGAGGATGTAAAGGGAGCATTGGCAGAGACTCCCGGTTGGCCAAGTCGCCCTTCGTAATAGAGAAGGGTCTCCCCAAGAGGCTTGATTTTTCTCCACAGGCACATGTGGATAACCCCGTAGGGCCCTGTGGGGAACCTGTGGAGAACCCTTAATGGCCCGTGGATATCTAGGGTCGCCTGTGGACAGATTCTCAACTCCCTGTGGATTTAGTGACCCTTGGGGGTGGTGTTTCTTGTGTGGTTGATGTACGAATAGGTTTGATATTTGGGCAGGGGAGAGTCTCGGCATTCTTCTGGCGCGTTTGTCCGAAGCGCTACTCGATACGCCGAACTCGAATTTCCGAACTTGTTACACCAAACTTGCACCACCAAACTTGTTGCACCGGAGCGATATGGGAGCGAATGTGGTTATGAATGCTGAGACCGAACTAACAGCGTCCGAGATAGATGCACGGATTGTTGGTGGCACCGTAGCTACGCGTTTTCGCGACACTGTTGCTAAGTATCCGGATCGGGTGGCGCTCCGTTCTTGGAATGGGGATACCCCAACCGATATCACCTGGGCCGAGTACGCCTTGCGCGCCTGTCGAGTAGCTGCGGCGTTGACCGACGCGGGGGTCACGCGCGGCGACCGTGTCGTGTTCCTAATTACGAATCGCCCCGAGTTCCATATTGCTGATGTTGCGGCGTTGCTGGTGGGGGCCACCCCGATCTCGATTTACAACTCTTCGTCGCCAGAGCAGATTGCATATTTAGCGTCACACTCAAGCGCGACTTACGCGATCGTATAGAACGCGAAGTTTCTAGAGAGCCTTCTATCAGTGCGCGATCAGATACCGACGCTCAAAAAGGTTGCGGTTATAGATACGCCTGAGACGCTCCCCGAAGGAGTGCTGTTGTGGGACGACCTGATGGCGCACGAGCCTGTAGAACTCTCAGTCGCAGCATTGATAGCGCAGCCCGATGATCTTGCAACCGTCATCTATACGTCTGGAACAACTGGCCCACCTAAGGGCGTAATGCTCGACCACAAGGGTGTCTTATGGACAGCAGAGAGCCTTATGAATCGCTTTGGTTTCGACATTGCTGGTATGCGCATGGTCTCCTATCTCCCGATGGCGCATATCGCCGAGAGAAATACGTCGCATTACGCGGGGATTATGCAGGCTCTAGAGGTGACTACATGCCCAGATCCGGGCCGTATCACCGCCTACTTAGGGCACTCGCGACCTCAGATCTTTTTTGCCGTGCCGCGCGTATGGGAGAAGATGTACGCGAGTGTTACCTCGGTTGTGCATGCTGATGCCGCCAAGGGAGCGGAGTTTGATGCGGCACTCGCGATTGGATGGGAGGCGAGCGAGTACCGCGCTCGTGGCGAGGAGATACCCAAAGATCTTGCAGAGTCGCTTCTAACTGCTGAACTCGTGCTCTCGCCTTGGCGTCGTGCGCTCGGCCTCGACGAATGCAAGGTAGCTATCAGCGGTGCTGCGCCAATTCCTTTTGAGATTTTTAGATTCTTTCGTGGTCTTGGGTTAGAGATCTCGGAGATTTATGGACTCTCAGAGACCTACGGCCCAATGACATGGACTCCATTTCGCGTGAAGGCCGGCACCGTCGGTCCGGCAATTCCCGGCACCGAATTGCGCTTGGGCGAAGACGGCGAGGTCATCTGTCGAGGTGGCAATATCTTTACCGGTTACTTAGATCAACCTGAGAAGACAGCCGAGGTACTTACAGCCGATGGATGGTTCCACACTGGCGATATCGGGGTGCTCGACGATGATGGTTACTTAAAGATTGTCGATCGCAAGAAAGAACTCATTATCACTGCGGGTGGAAAGAACATCTCGCCCGCAAACCTTGAGGCTGCACTGAAGGCCTCACCGTTGATCGGCCAGGCCTGCGTGATTGGTGAGGGGCGACCATTTCTCTCGGCGCTTCTCGTTCTCGATACCGAGGTGGCTCCGGTATGGGCATCAATGCATGGAATATCTGAACCATCACTCGAGGCGCTCGCGGCTAACGCGGAAATTCGAGCAGCAATTCAGGTAGACGTTGACCATGTGAACGCTCAATTCTCTAAGGCAGAGGGTATTAAACGCTTCACAATTCTGAGCGCGGAGTGGGAGGCAGACTCCGAGGAGCTAACCCCAACAATGAAGCTCAAGCGACGCGGTATTAGCGCGAAATACGCGACTGAGATCGAGGCGCTTTACAGCTAAGACTGGTCAGTCGACCTGCGCCACGATTACGTGGTCGCGGCCTCGCTCCATTGCGTTATCAAGAGCGTGTGCTGCTCTGAGAATTAACTCATCTGCATCAAGTGCATGCGATGGGTAGCACGCGACTCCAGCGGAGACAGTGATTCCAGCACAAGCGGGGCTTGAGTGCAGAAGTCCGCGGAGGCGCTCTGCTGCCCACACCGCTCCGGACTCGGAGGTGTTCTCAAGAAGAGCTGCGATCGTTACATCATCGGCGCGAAATGCCCCATCGGCTTCGCGAAGAGTCTGTGTTAGTACGCCGCTAAGTGCACCCAACGCGTTCTCGCGGTCCTTGGTTGATAAACGGTCTATTTCGTCAATGCGTAGAAGAACGAGAGAGACAGGGTGTAGCTGCCTGCGTGCAGCGGCGACGCGCTGCAGGAGTAGTGGCTCAAGCAAAGATGAATCGAGTAGGCCGGTTATCGGATCGACTCCACTTCCAGTAAGCACAGGCACGCTGCGTGTCTCGCTTAGTCGCTTTACCTCTGATGAGAGCTGATCAATATCTGCAACTGCTGCAGTATGTGGACCAACCTGCGCCGCTCCGATCATCGCTGCGAGCATCGCGAAGACTCCGGCGACAAGAGACAGTTCGGGCCAAGAGGTGATCTGCCCCGCAACACCGGAGGCGAGGCCTAGGACACCGATAAGAATGAGGAGGTTAAAGCGCTGGCGATTCACGACTGACGTCATCGGCACCTAATCCCCCTAAGTTGAGCGAAATGTTCCCAATCGGTGCTGGAGGCCTAGATCTGCAAGGTCGGAGATGATCTCCGAGATTCGAAAATCCTTAGGCGTGTAGACCCTAGAGACTCCAGCAGCAAGGAGAATAACCTGATCCTGCTCAGGGATAATGCCTCCAACTACAACTGGGGCATCTACTCCCGCAGCACGTAGAAGGCGCACGGTCTCCGGGACAAGCTCTAGGTGTGAGCCCGAGAGGATAGAGAGTCCGATTACATCAACGTCCTCATCCTGAGCCGCAGCGCAGATTTGGGCCGGTGTCAAGCGAATACCTTGGTAGATGACCTCAAGCCCAGCATCTCGTGCAGCCACTGCTATTTGCTCGGCACCATTGGAGTGCCCATCAAGACCGGGCTTTCCTACGAGGAGGCGAATCGGCCCGCCGTTATTCTCAGTAGCGACGCGAATTCGCTCACGTACTGCAACGAGTTCGTCGCGTGGTGCTCCCATTACGCCGCCAACGCCTGTGGGGGCTCGGTACTCGCCGAAGATATCTCTAAGGGCATCTGACCACTCGCCGACGGTGCCTCCGGCGCGTGCCAAAGCGATAGTTGCAGGGACAAGGTTGTCTGTCGTCTCTGCGATGCGCGATAGCTCTTCAATAGCGTTCTTTACCGCCCCGGGGTCGCGATTATCTCGCCACGTATTTAGGCTCTCAAGCTGTGCTGCTTCTCCGGCAGGGTCAACAACAAGAATCGCAGATTCGCCATCGATACCCTCCGCAAGTGGAGAGGGAGCGGTCTCTGTATATGAATTAACACCCACAACTGTGATGTCGCCAGACTCAATCCGGCGCACCCGATCAGCGTGTGACTGGACCAAGCGACCCTTCAACTCGTCAATCATTAAGAATGCTCCACCGCCATCTAGAACCCACTGGAGTTCTGTGTTGGCGGCCTCCTCAAGCTCAGAGGTCTTAGCCTCCATTACCTTTGACCCCTCAAAAATATCTGGGTACTCAAGAAGATCCGTCTCAAATGCGAGCACCTGCTGAATTCGCAGCGACCATTGCTGGTCCCATGGGCGCGGCAATCCAAGCGCTTCGTTCCATGCTGGTAGTTGGATGGCGCGCGCACGTGAGTCGCGACCGAGGGTTACTGCCAATGTCTCAAGAACAATTCGCTGAACGTTGTTCTCTGGCTGTGCCTCGGTGAGTCCTAGAGAGTTGACCTGAACTCCATAACGGAATCTGGCTAATTTCTCGTCCTTTACCCCGTAGCGCTCCTCCACGATGCGGGTCCAGAGCCGGCCCATCGCTCGAAGTTTGCAGGTCTCTTCAACGAACCTAATTCCTGCATTAACAAAGAAGGAGATGCGACCAACCATTGCGGGCATCTCCTCAGCTGAGACCTGCCCACTCTCCAAAACGCCATCAAGAACTCCGATTGCATTCGCCATTGCATATGCAATCTCTTGAACCGGCGTAGCCCCTGCTTCTTGAAGGTGGTAGGAGCAGACGTTGATTGGATTCCATTTGGGGACATTGCGAACCGTATGTGTAATGAGATCAACGGTCAGGCGGCGGCTAGGGACAGGCCCAAAAATAAACGTGCCACGCGAGAGGTATTCCTTAACAATGTCATTCTGTGTTGTGCCGGAGAGTTTTGAGACGTCTTCTCCGCGCTCCTCAGCAAGCGCAATGTATAGAGAGAGGAGCCACATCGCCGTCGCGTTGATCGTCATTGAGGTATTCATATCTTCGAGCGGGATCTGATCGAAGAGCGTCCGCATCTCGCCTAGGTGGGGTACTGGTACTCCGACCTTCCCAACCTCTCCACGCGCTAGTAGGTGGTCCGGGTCGTATCCGGTCTGTGTTGGGAGATCAAATGCTACGGAGAGACCGGTCTGGCCCTTGGCGAGGTTGGTCCGGTAGAGCTCATTTGATGCACGGGCAGAGGTATGCCCGGAGTACGTCCGCATTACCCAAGGGCGTTCTCGCGTCATGTCCTCATTCTCCCGAATGGTTTCCTATGCAAGCGCTGTAGCGCTTGTCCACATCGCTTCTTATCGTTATGGCTACTTGCGGTAATCGTAGAAGCCTATTGCGGTCTTGCGGCCCAAGCGATCTGCGCTGACCATACGACGAAGCAACGGGGCCGGTGCGTAGTTGGGGTCCTTGAACTCTTCATATAGCGCCTCAAGGATCGAGAGGCTTGTGTCGAGGCCGACAAGGTCAAGGAGTGCGAAGGGGCCCATTGGGAAGTTGCAGCCACCCTTCATCGCAGTATCGATGTCGTCGCGATTGGCAACACCGGCATCTAACAAACGAACCGCGTTGTTGAGGTAAGGAAAGAGAAGTGCGTTGACTATGAAGCCAGCCTGGTCCTTTACCTCTACCGGCTGCTTTCCACAGGCCTCCGCAAATCCGCGTGTTGTAGCGATGGTCTCGTCGCTACTTGTGATTGCACGCACAATCTCTACGAGCGGCATGGCCGATGCAGGGTTGAAGAAATGAACACCGCATACCAACTCTGGGCGAGCGGTCTCCATAGCCATCTCAACGACAGGGAGCGTTGAGGTGTTGGTCGCGAGAATCGCTCCAGCCTTAACTATCGAGTCGAGCTCTTTAAATAGTTGCTTCTTTGCGCCGAGGTCCTCGAGGATGGACTCGATAACTAGGTCGCAATCCGCTAGAGCGTTGAGGTCAGATACCGCTGTGACACGAGCAAGAACTGCGTCGCGCTCTGCTGCCTCTAAGCGCCCCTTCTCTACTTGGCGATCCAGAGACTTTGTTAGGCCAACGACCATGCCGTCTGCGCTTGCCTGAGAGCGGCTTCGCAGAACAACCTCAAACCCAGCCTTGGCTGCGACCTCGGCGATACCAGATCCCATGATCCCTGAACCGACGATTCCTACGCTCTTGATAACTGCCATTCTGCTCATTTCCGCATCTCGATGATTGGGGACGCAACAACGCGTTTCCCGGGAGGCGTGAAACGTACCGGAGGCTTGCCTCTCAATGCCACAGGGGCGACTAAGTGAGGTTCTGGCCCTTGGGTGCGAGCCTTGGGGCGCAGGCCTAGGCAGACCCAAATTTGGGGGGCGGTGCGCCACAAAAAGAGAGTTGAGGCGCCGCCGGAGTACAGGGAAGACTCGGGGCGGCTAACTAGAGTGCAGCCATGGCAGAAAAAACCTCCAAGGGCACACTTGCATTGGTCGGCGGAGGGGAGTGGTCTCCACTCGCCTCTGGCCTCGACAAATATCTCTTAGACCTCGCGGGGGGAGGGAGAGTCACGATCCTCCCGACGGCCTCCGCTTTTCTTAACCCTGACCAAGTTGTTGCTGCGGCTAAGGCTTGCTTTGAGGCACTTGGGGCAGAGGTCGAGGTACTTGAAGTGATGAATCGCCGTGACGCTGAGAATAAGGATCTCGCGTCGCAGATTAAAGAGGCGAAGTTTATTTATCTAGCAGATGGTTCTCCTCTGCACCTTCGCTCCGTGCTCAAAGACTCCGCGGCATTCAAAGCCTTGCAGAGTGCATATAACAATGGAGCCCTCATCGCAGCATCTGGTGCCGCGGCAACACTTCTCGGCGATCCAATGGTCGACCCCCGCGGTGGTGCGTTCTCTATCGGCCTGGGTCTAGTAGATCACCTAGCGATACTTCCGCATCATGGCAACGCTCCTCGCCACTTACTAGATCGATCCCTTGATCTCCTGCCGCGAGCGGACATGCTCGCTGGCGTTGATGATCACACAGCACTTATTCGCGATAACCAAGGCAAGTGGAGTGTCGTAGGAGATGGCTGGGTCACGCTGTACACCCGTACTGAGGGAGATCACGCAGTACAGATTGGCTCCTATACGGCAGACTCGGTAATTGAGATCTTGACGATGTAGATCGGCTTCTTGGGCTTGTCGTTGGAGTCCTTGGGTGCATCTTGAATCTTGCGGGCTACATCTAAGCCTGAAGATACTTTCCCAAAACGCGCGTACTCATTGGGGAGCGAAACGCCTTGATCGCCAGTGACGATGAAGAACTGGGAACCAAATAGCCCGGGAGCATCAGCCCCTGTTTTCGCAGCGGCTATTGATCCGATCTCATAGTTATTGGTAGGCACCTCGCCCGGGACTTTGTATCCAGGTCCGCCCTGTCCGTCACCTAGAGGGTCTCCACCCTGGATCATGAAGTCTTTAATGACTCGGTGGAAAGTGAGGCCATCGTAGAAACCCTGACGCGATAGAGATACGAAGTTATTCGTAGCTATCGGAGCGTTCTTCGCATCGAGTTCGATGACCATTGTTCCGTCGGTTGTCTTCATTGTTGCTGAGTATTTCTTGGTCGGGTCAAGAGTTAAGACAGGCGCTTTCTGATTCGTGTTCTTCTTGGCTGGTTTTACAGTCGTTGAAGAGGTTTTGCTGCTGCTGCTGCTGCTTCTGACCTGAGACCATGCAAATATCGCTAGGACCGGGAGCAGAAGAAACGCAAGGTTCCGCAGCGACCGATTGCGACGCTTGCGCTTCTGTGCCGCTAGCTGTGCCTCATTGGCCGCTGCGCGGTTCTGCTTCTGACGCTCGCGCTTATCTGCCTTACCCACTATCGCTCCTTATGCCTAAACACTGTTCCTGGACACTGTTTGAATAACTTTCAAATTTTACTGCCGTTGATGCCAGTTACTTAAGTGCAGGCCCCGGAGTCTGCACTGCCGGAGCAACATATGTGCGGCAGGGCTGGGCGCGAAGTGAGGGGCAAGGAGCGAGAGCGGTCGGCAGGCCCTTAGGGGACTTGACCTCTGAGAGCACTAGGCGCGACGCCTTTACTCCACCGGTGCCCACGCTGTTGCGAGTCACTCCGTCTGGCTTAATGGTCTCAAATGTCCAGAGGGTGCGATTGCCGCCCGGCGCCTGAACCGAGATTCGTACCCGCGAGCCGGCTCTAAATACGTGAGCCACTGGGAACAACGCTACGCGAATGCTCGTCGCCTTGCCCGGAACAAGCGGAGCAGCATCAGTCTTCGTGTGGGTATGGCGTGGGTCAAGGGGTGTTGACTTGGCTGTATCCAAAGCTCTGTGGCTTGCGCGCAGCCATCCACTTTGAACGTAACGCTCATTGCCATCGGGGCGCACCTCAGTGAGGGTGACCTCGATATCGGTGTCGGCCGCTGTAGAGGCAAACGTCAGGTCAATGCTCCCTGGTCCGGCAATAGCGAGATTGCGAGAAAGCGGAGAGGAGACCCAAGAGAGTGACGATGCTGAGTCAAGTGGCACCCAGTTGTACTCGGCATCGGCCTTCCAGATGCCATTACCGTCGCCCTCATAAGTCTTGCGAGGACGCGCATCGGGCTCGTAGTTAAAGGTGAGGCTCGAGGCTGAGGAGTCACGCTTGTCTCCCAGGGAACCATCGGCCCCCAAGTAAAAGGTGCGTGCCTTAGCAGTTGGGATTGGCCATGATTTTGCAGTCGATTCAGTTGCGGGCATCGGAGCACCTACAACCTCTCCCGGCTTGGCGCCATTCTCCCAGAGGATCCTTACACGCGGCTCTGCTTCGTATGCCTTGAGGGCTGACTTATAAGAGGTGAAGTCATCGAAGCGATCCGCTGGAAGTGAGACTCCCGATACTCCTGTTAGTACCTGCCAAATCTGTGGCGCCGCTGCTCGCGCTTCCGGAGCGATTTTGGGAATTTTTCGCGCAACATAGAAATCTAGGAACTCGAGTTGACGAGAAATCACATCAGGGTCAAGTGAGTCCGTATGAGTTCCGTTCTGGCCAGTAACTCGAAGTGGAACATCGGCAGGGAAGTTTCCGAGCATCTCAGACCAGTGCCCACCGGTCTGTTCATCCTGCCAAGCGCCAGCGATAAAGGTTGGGACCTCAATTTTGTTGATGAACGCGGTCGGCGCAACAGTGTCATAGCCATCTGGGTAGCCCGGGATTCCCCTTGTTGAGTAGTAAGGGTTCTCACGAATTGTCTTCATTAAATCTACGTTCTGGCCGCGCAGTCCAAGGTTAGAGATGCAGGTTGTATCGCCATCCTCAACGCGCTTCTTTACCCATCCAGCGCCCTTTGGATTAGGCCACTGGTTTTGGTCAAGCCGCTGCTGTGCCCAATCTTTTGCGAAGCCATCGTTGTAGATGCCTCCCGGGTAAAGAGTCCCGCGATAGGTGTCATCAATGATTGAGAGTGGAGTAATCGCAGAGAGGTGAGGGGGCCTAGTTGCTGCAACAAAGAGTTGAGAGATGCCGGGGTACGAGATCCCGACCATTCCAACGCGACCGGCCCACGGCTGTGCAGCGACTGTCTCAATAGCGTCATATCCGTCGAGGGACTGGATCTTCTCAAAGAAATTAAACGAGCCTCCAGAGCAACCGCTGCCGCGCATGTTGACTCCGACATACGCATAGCCCTGTGCGTTTGCAAGAAGCTGGAAAAGGTTCAGTGATGCTGTCGGGTTGGAGGGGTCATATCCGGAGTACTCGACGAGGACAGGGTAAGGGCCATCCTCTGCCTTACCTGGAAGTGCGACCCTTACGCTTAGTTTTGTTCCATCCCGTGTAGTTAGGTAGCCATACCCAGGAGCGGGGAGATCTTGTTTTGAGTAGAGAGATGTCGGCGGCTTCTCGCTGATGCTGGTAACGGTAAGAGGCTTAGATGTCTTGGAGCCCGCAACTGAGACGCGGTATCCATCGCCTGGCTTTACATCTCGGAACACAAACCCACCGAGCGAGTCGATCTTGCCTTTACCGACCCTGCGGTTGTCGCTGTTCTGAATGGCGACTGCGGCTCCTGGTGTGGCCTCAATTACGTAGACCTGCTCGATGCTCCCGTGGGCATTGACCTGAGACTTCTGCATAGCGGCCTGCGCGGGCCCTGCGCTAAGTGCAACTCCGCTAAGCGCTACAGCGCTAGCAATTATCGTTGATGTAAAGCGGCGGCTGAGCTGGTTCACGGAGTCTCCCAAATTAGATTTGTGGTTAGGTCCCAGCGGTTCCCCCCGCAGGCTTTGGTCACGCATAGTTCCACACTTAGGGGCATCGCGTCCGGTCAGGCAGAGTTTTAGGGCCTAGATTCCTTTATCAAGTTCGGACTGAGACACCGACGCTGGTAACTTCAGGCGTGTGGGACTAGTCGTGCAGAAATTTGGTGGAACCTCGGTGGCCGACCCTGATCGCATTAGGGCTGTGGCCGACCACGTCGTGGCGACCCATAATGCGGGGAGCGAAGTCTGCGTTGTTGTCTCCGCAATGGGGAAGGCAACCGACGAACTTGTTCGTCTCGCCCATGATGTATCCAAGAATCCCGCTGGGCGTGAACTCGACATGCTTCTAACCGCAGGCGAGCGAATCTCCATGTCACTACTCTGCATGGCAATCATTGATCGCGGAGTCCACGCAGTCTCGTTTACTGGCTCGCAGGCAGGGATTGTGACGGACACTGTGCACGGGAAGGCGAAGATTCTTGAGGTTAAGGGTGACCGTATTCGTGAGGTTCTCGCAGAGGGCGGTATCGCCGTAGTCGCTGGATTCCAGGGAATCTCAACATCGCGAGATATCACAACTCTGGGGCGTGGCGGATCAGACACAACAGCGGTTGCTCTTGCTGCTGCGTTGGAGGCTGAGACCTGCGAGATCTACACCGATGTGCCGGGAATATTCACAGCAGACCCGCGCATTGTTCCGAACGCAACGAAGTTAGAGCGGGTCTCTTACGACGAAATGCTTGAGATGGCCGCAACAGGTGGGCGAGTACTCGCCCTGCGATCGGTTGAGTTTGCAAGGAACTACGGCGTGCCCGTGCACGTTCGCTCGAGCTTCACATGGGAGCACGGGACATGGGTTGTTGAGGAGGACCCTTCAATGGAGCAAGCAGTTATTAGTGGAATTACACATGAAGCCTCGGAGGCAAAGGTAACGATTACTCGGGTTGATGATCGCCCTGGTGTCGCAGCGCGGTTATTTCGCGCGCTCGCCAACAGCGAAATCAATGTCGACATGATTGTTCAGAATGTCTCCACCGAGGGCCATACGGATATCTCGTTCACTGTTCCCGAGTCAGACCTTGCACGCACGATTGAAGTTGCTGAGAAGATTGCGGGAGAGGTGGGGGCCAGCGGAGTCTCCCAGGACTCTGACATCGCTCGCGTCTCTGTGATCGGTGCCGGTATGCGTTCAAACCCTGGAATTGCAGCGCAGATGTTTGAGGTGCTCTCCGAGGAAGGCGTAAATATCTTGATGATCAGTACTTCATCAATTCGTATTTCCTGTGTCGTACGTGCGGGCGATGTCGAGAAGGCTGTGCGGTCGCTTCATGCCGCATTCGGCCTAGACGCGGAGTAAGGCTGTGGGCTCACGGGTCGGAATTATCGGGGCTACCGGATTAGTCGGCGAGGAGGTGCTTCGCCTACTGGCTGAGCGTAATTTTCCAATCGATGAGTTGCGGGTCTATGCATCAGCGCGCTCCGAGGGGAGAGCGCTCTCCTTCGAGGGTGGCGAAGTTCTCTGCGAAGTACTGCGCGATGGCTGCTTCGATGGCCTTGATGTTGTAATCGTTGACGTTGATGACCCAATTGCAATTGAGTGGGCCCCGGTTGCTGCCGCAGCTGGCGCACAGGTGGTTGATAACTCCGCAGCGTTTCGCATGTACGACGATGTTCCGCTTGTAGTGGCAGAGGTAAACCCAGAAGATTTAAATGAGTTGCCGCTCTCAATAGCTTCCTGCCCAAACTGCACCACGATGGTCTTAGTCACGGCACTTGCTCCGCTCCATCGCGTTGCAGGCATAGACCGCCTCGTTGTCTCGACCTATCAATCGGTGAGTGGCGCAGGTCAGTCCGGAATTTATGAGCTAGATGCCCAGTGGGCAGAGCGGGCCGGCGACCTCACTTCATTAAGGCGCGCGGCTGCGATTGATGGAGTAATAGTCCCCGGAAAACTCTGGTCGAAGCCGATCGCTGGGAACGTGATCCCGCTTGCTGGTTCAGTAAAAGAGGCTGGCTATACCTCTGAAGAGTGGAAGCTTGTCTACGAGACTCGCAAGATTCTCCACGACGACTCAATACGTGTCTCTGCGACCTGCGTGCGTGTCCCTGTCTACGTCGGGCATGCGATGACCGCGAACGTTTCTTTTCACTCCGAGATGGACCGGGCTCAGGCTGCAGAGATTCTCGCTAGTGCCCCGGGGGTATTGCTCGTTGACGGCGGGGACGGTGCGCCTACCCCTCTAGATGGAGCTGGGATCGATCCAGTTCTGGTAGGTCGCTTACGCGATGACCAGAGCCAACCCAACACGCTTGATCTCTGGGTAACCGGTGACAACCTGCGCAAAGGCGCAGCTTTGAACGCCGTACAGATGGCCGAGTTGCTAATCGCTCGCCGATAGTTTTCCATTCTTAGGTTCACTTCGACCTATACCCGCAGTCTGAACGCGATCTACCCGGTATCCGGCGGTGCGCGCCAAGCCCATGGTGGGGTTGAATCGTTTGTTTTAATTCGCGCGCCAGTTGCTGGTTTTTCGAGTCTCTGCGGTTTGATCTTGACGAGGCGGTATCCGTCATGCGTTTTTTGGTGGTGATGGCGTTTGCAGAGTCGTACAAGGTTCTCAAGGCTTGCAGCGCCGCCCTCAGCGAATGGTTTGATGTGATCTATCTCTAGACCAGTAGTCATGTCGCATGTTGGTACTTGGCAGACACGGTCGCGCTCCTCGATAGCGGTGCGTAATGGCGCAGGGATGTGTCGCCCCATATGCGCAACCGTCTTGATGTCTACTCCATCAACGATGAGCAGTTTGAGGAATGCTTCACCCAGATACTCCTTAGCAGTCGCTACAGGTATCGGCCCGACGCCAGCGATCTCACAAATCTCGCCATGCTCGGAATGTCCACGATTAATAGCCCCTAAGTCGACGCGAATATTCATCACAACGTTAGGGCGAGTTGTTTTCGTTGTACTCGCAGTCTTGGCATCGCATAACGCCATTAACGCATCCGCAGCGTAAGCCTCAGGCGTTTCGTGATTACCACTCTTACGGGCTGCCTTAAAGATCTCATCTTGGAGTGGTTTCAGCGCCGCCATTACAAGAGCACCATTAGCAACTGTCATGAGCGCCTTCAAATTAAACGCACCGTCTTGGCCGGTCCATGTTTTTAAGCAACGGTTCTTATGTATGCGTTTGTGGCGCTCTACTTCGTCTGTGGCGGCCGCTATTACACGTGATGCTTCATCGCGTAAGGTTCGCACTGTCGAGGATTTAGCAAGGTTTAAGAGGCGTTCCTCTGCATGTGGCTCTGCCGTAGCAGCGCGTGCGACTTCGACGGCCTGAGCGGTAGAGATCTTTCCTGAGCTCATGGCCTCCACAGTCTGGGGGAGATGACGAAGTTGGCCGGCAAGTATCACCACGGCTTGTGCTTCGTAGATCGGAGTACCCGTATGGAGTGCTACCCACTCTGCCGAGTTCTTAGAGCCTCCAACTCGCCATGCTTCCGTCGTGCCGACTCGCCCAATCGCCGAGGTACGCAGACCCTCAATTACACGGCGCGCCTCCTCTGAGATGCGGACCAACTCGGCGGCCGATTTCCCGTCGATCACGTCGACATTGATGCGTGAGGAGACTTCTCGGAGGTGGCTGACTGCTGTTTTGAGTTCGTCGAACATATGTTCGATTATAAAACAGGGGTGTGACATTGAAGAATTAAAACCGCCTAGATCGAGTTCAAGCCGGAGTATCGAAGTCCTGGAGTATTGAAGTGCCTTGAGTGGTCCCGAGGCTCTGAAGTGACTTAAAGGCCGGGGCACTCCGGGCCGATACCCCTCTACGCGATCCAGAGGGGGAGACCCTCTCCCGTTGGGTTCATTTTCGGGCACCGTGCAGAGCAGGCTTAGAGAGCGATGAGAAGAAAAATGGTTACACGAGGTCTAGGCCAAAGGGCAGTGCACGCGCGCCCGCGGCTTTTAACTCGTATCGGCAATGTGGCGCCGATAGTTGCACTCCTCGCTATGAGCCTCTCGATAATCGGCAACCCTGATCGAGCTAGCGCAGTTGCGCCCGGCGGATTCACAGGCGTCAATCCAGTGCGCGTCATTGATACGAGAATAAATGGTCAGGGCCCGTGTCTTGCTCCAGGAACAATTCGCTCTGTAGTCGTTGCAGGGATCGTAGGCAGCGGGATCCCCTCCGACGCCGCTGGTGTTGCCATGAACGTCACCGCGGCTGGATCTTCCCTCCCCGGCTTCCTCACTGCATGGCCGCGCGGTGGAGTGCGCCCGGAGACCTCATTACTCAATTACGCGGCCAATGATGTGACCCCGAATAACTCGGTGATGTCGGTCGGTGCCGGAGGAGCGATCGACTTCTTCGCAAATCAAGGCTGCCCGTCCCTTGTTGTAGACGTGGTTGGATGGTTTGCTAGCGGAAACGGCACGGTCGGGGGTTTTAATGGCGTGGCGCCGACGCGTCTGCTCGATACTCGCTCGACTGGAGACGGAAGTTGTGTTACCTCGCCGCGTTTACTGGCTGTTGTTAATGTCGCCGGGGTGCCAGCCACTGCGAGTTCAGTGGCCTTGAATGTAACGGTAACCAACAGCGATTTACCTGGCTATGTGATTCTTTGGCCAGCGGGAGCCTCGCGGCCAAATTCGTCAACAGTAAATTTTGTAGCGGGAGAGGTGAGAGCAAACGCGACCGTCTCGAAGATAGGCGCACTCGGGGCTATCAGTATCTTCTCGAGCGGCGGTTGCCCGCATGTAATTATTGATCTTGTTGGGTGGTTTGATGGTGGGGCTTCATTTGGGGTTGGTGGAGTAGCTGCCGTAACGCCATATCGCGTTCTAGATACGCGTAGTGCGAGCAATACAGAGGGCTGCCTGCGTGGTTATCGGGCAGTCACTATGGCTGGTGTGCCCGGTAGTGGAGTGCCATTTGATGCAACAGCAGTTTTACTCAACATCACGGCTGTCTCTCCGAACGCCTCGGGTTATGTAACTGCATTCCCAGACCTCGCAACTCCACCAACTGCATCAAACCTTAATTTTCGTGCTGGTCAGGTTGTGGCGAACGGAGTCTGGGTAAAGGTGAACTCTGACAACCACCGCGTAACACTCTTCGCTAGTGGGGGCTGCCCGCATGTCGTTCTCGACATCGTTGGTTTCGCAGTCTCATCTATGCAGCCAGCGCCTGCACCAGCAACTGTCGGTACTCAAGCAGTATCAGGAGCAAAATGGCCAGATGTAAGCGACCCCGCAGTGATGACAGATGGCGGCAAATACTACGTATTTGGCTCTAATACGAATGTGCGCAATATCCCGGTTCGCACTGTCACCGACCTAACGCGTACCTATACCTCGACTGGATGGGAACAGGCAACAAGCGAGGCCATGCCGACGCGACCTGCGTGGGCGCGACAAGATGAAAAAACTCTTTGGGCACCCACAGCTGCGAAGCTCGCGCCAAATTTTTACGTCATGTACTTCGCTGCCAATCGACCAAACGCACCGCAGCCTTGGAACCCTCAGTGCATAGGCCGCGCGTTTGCATCGCTTCCACAAGGCCCGTATACGCCAGAGACTGCGCCTATTACATGCGGGATTGAAGGAACCGGCGGAGCGCTCGACCCTGAGTATTTTCACGACCCCGTCTCTAATACGTCATATCTACTCGCAGCGTTTAGCGACACGTCGTTCTCGATACATGTAATGCCAGTAGATACTTGGGGTGCGCCGATACAGCAGAGTGACGCAGCGCCGCCACGCGTTATCGAACTACGCAGAGCGCTTGTTGGAAAGCAGACTCCGCCCGAGCCAGGCTTTATTGAGAATCCATCGATGGTCTATGACGCCGCTACCGGCACTTACCTTCTCTCTTATTCATATGGCGATTGGAATACTGCTAATTACTCAACCGGCGTAGTGAGGTGCTCCTCGCCCGTGGGTCCGTGCTCGCTTCAGAGCACAACCCCATGGTTGGCTAGTGGGAATTCGCGCACCGGCACCGGAGGCTTATCTTTCTTTGCGGGGCTCGATGGGTCGACGCGTGCCGTATACGCGTCTTGGCCGCAAGGGCATGAAGCGCAGGGCGGCTACTGGCGCGCAGGAAGCCTTGCAGTTGTTGCGACTGGAGCGGTACCGACGCTTAGGTAATTCTGATCTTCAGAAATATTGAGTTCCGTAACGCGAAAACGGCGCCCCTAGAGGCGCCGTTTACGATGGTCGGGATGCCGGGATTTGAACCCGGGGCCTCAGCGTCCCGAACGCTGCGCGCTGCCAAACTGCGCTACATCCCGAAGGGGTATTGATTGTATCCGGAGCGCTTCAGGCGTCCTCGGAGGTCGGAGAAACCGCTGCGGCCTCTAACGGCGATAGGAGCTTCTTGATTGTCCGCCTTAGCAAGCCAGCGTCAACCGGCTTGACGAGCATGGCATCTGCCTCTGTGCGAGTTGCGAGGAATCGATCCGCCTCGCGGTCAAGGAGGAGAAGAATAGGGGTATCGGGGAGACGCCCGGCCCCTGCCTCGAGGCGAAGGTCAAGAGCCACTGCTATCCCGCCCATGTTTGCTATCTGCAGATCAAGGATGACTAGGTCTGGAGAGTTACTTAAGACAGCACCTCTGACGTCCTGACCACGCTCGACCTCGATGACTGACTGCCCTGGGCCCGTGAGGCTGGTTCGAACTTGGTCTCTAACCCAAGAGGCTTCTGCGGCAACAAGAATTTTGGTCACGCTCCTGACGTTACCGGCATTTTCATGGTGGGGGCAGATTCAGGGATGCTCTGTTTAGGGGAGGGCTCAGGTAGGAGTGACAAAGATCAGGGCCGCTATTTCGTCAAGGGCCTCAATGCTGTGAACGTCCCTCGCTAAAAAAGGCACGAAGGCCACTGCTGCCCCACGCCCGAGTCTGAGCTGAACGCCGTCAAGGTTGTGGCGTTCCCTCGACCCCACGCTCTGGAAATCGGCGAGCACGTCTAGGTACTGGGACAGCCTGTCTCTCGCCGAGGCGGGTGCAGTCTCCGTTGCGGGTAGTCCCCTTAGTGCTGCTGCCCGTGAGCGCAGAGTATCCCCATGCTCACTCCCAAACATTGGGTGCACTCGATTCACAATTAACCCTGAGACGCGATACCCGTGGTCCCCGATGCGCTCCGCAAAATACTCTGCCTCCTCGACAGCGTCTCGGCGAGGTGAGGTGATTAATACAAATTGAGTTGTGCTCTCAGCGATGAGCGCGCGCACACTCATGGCTCGCTCCCTGAAACCCTCCTCCATGCCCTCAAAGGCGCGGAAGAATGCGACTATGTCGTCTACGACCTCGGTCCCGATAACTCGACTGATGGCCCGCACCAAAGTCTGTACGGCGACCCCTGCAGCGCGGAAACCAGTTCGCGCTGGTGCAGTGATTACACGAAACACACGATTGTTAAGGAGGCGTAGTAATCGTTCAGGGGCGTCTAGAAAATCAAGAGCGTTGCGGCTTGGAGGCGTGTCAACAACTATTAGGTCATAATCTCCGCACTCTGAGAGCTCGTGGAGTTTCTCCATAGCCATGTACTCCTGCGTTCCGCCGAGCGCCGAGGAAATAGAGCGATAGAAACTATTCGCGAGGATGCGTTCTGACTGCTCGACCCCATCTGCGTAACGAGCAACAAGTGCATCAAATGTTGCTTTTGGGTCGAGCATCATTGCTGAGAGTTGCCCGCTGGTGGAGTCGTCAGATCGCATCCAGAGGTGGTCGTCGATAATGACGGGATCAGGGGCGAGCCCAGGGAGGCCAAGTGCATCGGCGAGCCTTTTTGCGGGGTCAATCGTAACGACAATGCTGCGCTTTCCACTCCGAGCGGCCTGAATCGCCAACGCTGCGGCGGTAGTGGTCTTCCCTACGCCGCCGCTCCCAGCGCAGATGATCACACGAGACTCCGCGAGGAGTGATGCGAAAGTGATCTCCGGTTGATCCTCTGCGGACGTTCCCAAGTCTGCCTTATTCATTCTTCCCCGCAGGTTCACCGATGAGTGGATCAGGTAGCGACTCGATCTGAGCGCTGAGTGCGTCAGCGAGTCTCTCGATTTGAGGAAATCCAATCTCGCCATCAAATAGGTAAGGGAGGCGCAACTGTGGAATCGGAAGCGACTTAGAAAGTTCGTCAGCTTGATGCGATTGCACCCGACTTCGCGCATGTCGAAATGAAATGGCAGCGGCTATGTCGCTGATCTCTGCAGTGCTGAGCGGATACCCAGAGACTTGAGCGTCGAGTGATATGGATTCCTGAAGTGCAGTGTGATCAAAGAGGTCTGTGTTGCCCAGTTCGTTCTCGGATGTGATGGTGAGGTTGTCCGTATAGATGCCGTTGACGATGATTGGCCCTAGTGCCACGCCGACTCGGTCCTCTAGCGCAAATGCCGTCTCAATCGCTTCTCTAACAGGAGTCTCTTCGGGGGTTGTCACGAGCATTACCTGCGCACGACTTGGATCGGAGAGCATCGCTACAACGTCGCTTGCTTGGGTTTTAATCGGACCAACGCCTACTGCCTCAAGCAATCCGAGAGGAGAGGTGAGGAAGGAGACTGCGTGCCCTGCAGCGGGGGCATCCACGAGGATCAAATCGAATGCCTTACTCTGCTCGAGGCCCTTGATCTTCCCCAACACCAAGATGTCCTTCATCCCTGGGACCGCTGTGGCGACAATCTCAAGGATCCCTGAAGCGTTGAGCCGGCGGGCGATTCGACCTAGTCCATTGCCTTGAAGCCATTCGGAGAGTGCTGCGTCAGGGGTTAGGGTCCGTGCGCTAATACCTTTGGACAATACGATCTCTTCATACTCAAGATCATTTACACCGAACGCCTTTGAGAGCCCAGATTTGCCTTCGACCTCAGCAATGAGAACACTCAATCCGGACCGCGCCGCTACGACCGCTAACGCGGCCACGACGGTCGTCTTTCCGACACCGCCCTTGCCGGCCACGATGATCACCCTCGCGGTGGTACAGAATCGCCGCTGATCCATTAACCGTGATGCTACGGGAGACTAAGTGCCACACTTCAGACGACTACTAACAATTCTTTTAGGGGCAGGCTTCATCATCGCCGGGGTCGCCCCGCTTGCTGGCGCCGGTGGTGCGCCAGCTCCTATTACGGCCGCCCCATCTAGTGGCCGCGGTGGCGTGATAGTGGTTCAGGTCAAAGGGCTACTAGACCCGCCAAATGTCGAGATCATGATGGGCGCTATTCGCGAGGCCAACAAGGCTCGCGCCTCGGTTGTGGTCATCAACCTTGACTCAACGGGTGCGGTAGACGTGGACCTCAAGCCACTATTAAAAATGATCCGCAATTCGAGAGTGGCCATCACTACCTGGATTGGGCCATCTGGAAGTGAAGCCAAGGGGGGAGCAGCGGTAATCGCAGCCGCCTCAGCGATTCTTGGCGTAGGAACCGGCGCTCATATTGGTGCTGCCTCTCCTATGCGACGGGACACCGATACTCCGAGCTCCTCACAGACGAGCGCTGTACTCGCAACAGAGGCGCTGAGAGTCGGGCGGAATTCTTCCGAGTCAGAGTTGATTAGTACCAAACGCATTAACGCTAAGGATGCAACTTCAAAAGGTGTCTCTGATCGTATTTGCGGTACTCGAAAGAATGGCGATGGCTGCGCAACTCTCGGAGACTTTGTTGTGCGCATAGATGGCCACGTTGCAGCGACAGCGCGAGGCCCAGTACGAATTGAGACCTCTCGTGTTGTAGGTGAAGGGCAAGATCGTCGTAGGCAACCGAATCAAGATGTGCGCTTCCGCAAACTTGGTTTAGTCGGCCAGATGGAGCACACGCTTACTAATCCTTCGTTTGCTTACGTGTTGATTCTCGTGGGCCTCTCATTAATTATGTTTGAGTTCTTTACAATCAGCATTGGCCTAGCTGGTGGTGCCGGTGCCATATGCGTTATCGGAGCCTGCATCGGGTTCTCTCACCTGCCAGTCTCAGGATTGGGTATCGGCCTGCTCCTCCTATCAATGTTTGGATTCGCAGTCGATGTGCAGGCTGGGAAGCCAGCGGTATGGAGCGGTATAGCTACCGTTGCACTTATTGCTGGTTCCTTGATGCTTTACGACGCAGGGTCGAGCCTCAATGTTCCGTGGTGGCTCTTGATTGTGATGGTCGGAGCGACGCTGCTCTTCATGATCACTGCAATGCCGATAGCGGTACGTTCACGATTCTCAACTCCAACGGTTGGGCGCGAAGGCCTAATTGGGGAGATGGGAGAGGCCGTCGTAGCGATCGATCCTGATGGGGTTGTGCTCGTGCGCGGAGCGCCATGGCGTGCGCGTACCAACCGCGCTACGCCTATCGCGGCGGGTGACGTAATTAGGGTGAGCGAGGTTGATGGACTTGTCCTTGAGGTGGAGCCTGAAGAGGGCGCAGCGCGCGACTACCGCGAGATGCGAAAAGGGAGCGTCGGCGATCCAGAGGGTCTTAATGCTGAGGGTCTTAATGCTGAGGGTCTTAATGCTGAGGGTCTTAATGTTGATGGTCTTAATGCTGATGCTCTTAATGTTGAAGGTGTAGAACCCATCTAAAGAGACTATGAAATGGCTTGTAAAGGTATAAATAACAAGCGTGTTATCCAGCCGGTCGCCCTCTCGTCTATTGAGGCAGCATGTTTGCCCTAATTGCCTAGGGGTTTTGCTCAGGTTCTGAGATTTGAGGCAGACCTCTGTCTCCTCTTTACTTTGAGTGCCTAGCGGGGATAGGTTCGTTCAGGAAGACAATTAACAATTTGTCTAGAGGGAGCGCTTTCGATCGTGTCGGGCAAGACTGAATTTCAAAGCAAAACCGTAAATCAAACTTGGCAGATTAAATCTGCATGCCGTGGGCCTGAGGCAGTTCTGTTCTTTCCTCCGACCACGAGCGAGCGCCGCGACGATCGTGATTTACGCGAGCGTCGAGCTAAAGCAATATGCAGCGGGTGTGGTGTGAAGGCTGAGTGCCTGGAGTATGCACTTGAGATTCGTGAGCCATTCGGTATCTGGGGTGGACTCAATGAAATTGAGCGCCGAGGATTGCTTCGTATTTAAGAGATGGTCTTTGATATTGATGGTCTTTGATATTGATGGTCTTTGCGTACACTGAGAGGCTGTGGCATCGAGTGCAGTCTCTGACCTAGGAGTAGCGCCTCCTATCCGCGAGGCCGCAACTGTAATGCTGGTGAGGGATGCACCCCATCTAGAGGTATTTATGCTGCGCCGAAATCTTGGTGCACTCTGGGTTGGCGGCGCACATGTATTTCCAGGTGGTGCAGTCGATGCCAATGACCGGGACGAGCGTCTGCACTCGCGCTGCGATGGCCCCAACGATGTAACGGCTAGCCGCTTGCTTGGTCACGATAGCGGCGGTCTTGGATACTGGGTTGCTGCGATTCGAGAGACTTTCGAAGAGGCCGGGGTACTACTTGCGCGCCATTCAGATGGCAGGAAGATAGATCCGCTCGACTCTGCATGGGAGCGGCTCGTTGATGCTCGAGATTCATTGAATGCGGGGGACTGCACTTTTATAGAGATAGTTGAGTCCGAGGATTTAATTCTGGAGTGCTCAAGCCTGATGCTTTTTTCACATTGGATTACACCCGTCGGGATTCCTGGGCGCTACGACACTTGGTTCTTTGTAGCCGCTGCTCCGGAGGGTCATTCCTATCTTCACGATGATGGTGAGACTGTTGAGTCTGCTTGGAAACGACCTGTGGATGCAGTTGCTCAGGCAGAGCGCGATGAGATCAATTTGATTCTCCCGACTCACAGAAGTCTGGATGCGCTAAGTCACTTTCGCAGCACTGATGGATTGTTCAGCCATATTGAAGAGCATTCGGGAGGGGGCAACGAGCGCCTACCTATGGTTCTTGATATTGCCGGAGGAGAGCGGCTTGCGCTTCCCGGGGAAATTATTTCGGGTGAGCGAGGGAGCCTGATCTAGGCGCGGTTGCGATCATTAAACGCGGCGGCTGCTGCCTCAAGAATTCGGGCGGTGCATCCAGCCATATCAAGGGGTGGAACCAATTCATTGACGATCAGCGCAGCGAGGTCTCTAAACGCATCAGCGGCAGGGCCCACACCATCAAGCGATACAGGCTTCCCGTTGTCGCCGCCAGCGCTCACAGATGGCTCGAGAGGAATACGAGCTATCAAGGGAGCCTCGGTTCTTGCTGCGAGCGCTTCGCCCCCGCCAGACCCGAATACTGCAATGCGTTGCCCGTCGGCGAGCACTAGCTCGCTCATGTTCTCTATTACCCCTGCGATCTTCATGTTGGATCGGCGCGCCATGTCGGCAACGCGGACTGCAACCTGCTGCGCAGCGCGCGCCGGAGTTGTAACAACAAGCATTTCAGCCTGGGGCAAGAGGCGCGCAAGCCCCATCTGCACATCACCAGTACCAGGGGGCATGTCAATCAATAAGTAATCAAGGTGGCCCCAGCGCACATCGGTGAGGAACTGCTCCAATGCTTTGGTGAGTAAGAGTCCGCGCCACATGAGTGCGGTTCCTTCATCCTCAACAAGAAAGCCCATCGAGACCACCTTGAGGAGGCCATCACCTACCTTCAATTCATTTGGCTCGATCTTGCCGTCTGTGCCACCTAGCCGCTTTGATACTCCGAGCATTCGCGGAACAGAGAAGCCCCAAATATCTGCGTCTAGTACCCCCACGGTTAGCCCACGGTTAGCAAGAGCGGCGGCGAGGTTTACCGTGATGCTGCTCTTGCCGACTCCGCCTTTACCGCTAGCGATAGCAAGGACGCGCGCTGTTGGAGGGATCTCTGTCTCCGGTGCATCGGACTGCGCACGCTTGCGAGCAGTATCCATAGTCTTGGCCTTCTGCTCGGCCGTCATCTCGATCCAGTCGATCGTTACCCCATCGACACCGGGGAGCGAGGCAACCTTGGAGACGACTTCTTTCTTGATCTGAGCGCGCAACGGGCACCCGAGGGTTGTGAGAACAATCTGAACGGCGACCGCGCTGCCATCGACCTTGATCTCCCCAACCATCCCAAGATCAGTAATGGGGGCTCGTAGTTCTGGGTCAATGACTCCTCCGAGAATGGCGCGCACAGTCTCAGGATCAACTCTTGAGAAGACTGGAGACTCGGAGTCAGGCATATCTATAGGTTACGCATAGAGCACCTAGGAACCATCGCCGGGGAATGTTTTCCCGCTCAGAGGGTGACAAAGCCCTCTTTTGGGTTACTCTTAGAGGCAACAAAGAGGAGCCTTTAAGGGTCTCCTGGAATGCGATCTAAGCAAACCATTTCATAGAATCCGTTTTACTGGAGGATCAAAATGTTTACAGTCACCGATGCACGAGCGCAGTTCATGCTCACAGACGCAGCGGCATCCAAGCTCAAGGAACTCATTGATGCAGAGGCCCAAGAGGGTCTTGCGCTCCGGGTTGCTGTGCGCCCAGGTGGATGCTCTGGCTTCTCCTACGAGATGTTCTTTGATGCTGATATCGCTGAGGATGATGTAAAGACCGAGCAGGCCGGCGTGATGGTCGTCGTCGATGCAGCGAGCATTCTTCACCTAGGTGGAGCATCGCTTGACTACAAAGATGGACTCCAGGGAGCAGGGTTCAACATCTCGAACCCCAATGCAGAGCGCACATGCGGCTGCGGCTCCTCTTTCTCATAACTCGCGACTCCTAAACATCGCTAGTTATTCTCTCATCACATGGTTTCATCACATGGTTTCGGTACATGGATTCGGTAAATGACTAGTTGGATGGTCGTCACCTCAGCGGATAACTATCAGCGCACGATTGACCTCGGGTTCGTAAAACAGGGTTTCAAGTCGCGTCAGCGCCGCCGTGTCATGGAGAACATGAAGCCGGGAGACAACCTCCTCTACTACGTAACTGCGGTTCAGGTATTCGCAGCGACTGCGACGATTACCTCTGAGGGTTTCGAGGAGCACGAACTCATATGGCTCTCTAAGCCCGGGGAGGATTACCCGTGGCGAGTAGAGGTCAAGGCCGACCGGGTCCCTGCTGAAGAGGATTGGATCCCAACGCATATGCATGGTCCGGCCCTCGAGTACATGCAGAAGTGGCCGGCGAAGCACTGGAAGCTCGCTTTTCAGGGCAACCTCCATCAAATTCCTGATGCCGATTTTGCGACTATTCGCCAAGCCCTTGCTGGGACAAAGCAGATAAAGATTCCTGCTAATCCGGCAAAGAAAGCCAAGACGGAGAAGACGGCAGTTAAGAAATCTGCACCCAAGAAGAAGGCTGCGCCGGTTGTTAAGACTGTTGCTGCAAAAAAAGCCGTTAAGAAGCCTTCGGCTAAGCGTTCTTGATCTCCAGAGTCGCCGTTACGCGATTAAGCGATGAGGCGGTCGAGAGCTCCACGTATCTCGTCTGTTGCGAAAGCGCCATCTAGGCGTTCCTGCACTGTCCCGTCGGCGGAGACTGTAAAGAACCACGGCTCGCTATCGATTCCCCATGCGGAGATCGTAGAGACAAGGTTGGTCCCTTCAGTTGATTCGTATATCTCGACGTGGACAAAATCAACTTCGCTTGAGTAATCGCCCTGCACCGCAAGAAGTTGATCGAGCACTGGTCCGCAGAATTGTGTTTGGCATCGCGCTGGAGTTGCAAACATGACTGCTACGGGGCGGCCTTTTGCGATCAAAGCGTCGAGAGACTTAGCGTGGAGTGGGCATGCGGGGACACGGGTGCAGATCGGGTCGACCCCGAGTGTTGCCTCTGCAGTCGGCGACGGGGCTGCTGGTGCAGCACCGCCAGGGATCGGGCCAAGAGGTTTCTTCAATACTTGGAAGAAGAGTTTCACGGACTTACCTTTAAGTGTGGCCCGACCCTCCCATATCCCATCCGTTTTTAGAATCAGATCGATCGTGTAGATGCCGCGCCCTTTGGGGAGTCCCTCGGTATGGAGCGTCGCAGGTAGGTCGTCACCGAACGCCCCTGCCTCTTGCCGCACCGCGAGGGTTGCATCTCCCTCGCTTATGAACTCCCCATCAAGCGTAAAGATAAATGCAAAACGTTGTGGCGTATCAGTGGCGTATAGGTCGCTCGACACGCGTAACGCCTGGAGCCCCTCCTTCCCTGCACCTTTCCCCGATGTGCTTGATGGCTTCTTCTCCTTTGAGGAGTCCGTCCCTGTGCATGCAACAAGGGCTACAGCCCCACCGGCAGCGATGAATGCACGTCGAGAGAGTTCTGGAGTCAACATGCATCTATTGTCGCCGCTGGAGGTGCCCCGTGTCCCATCACGTTTTATTTAATCTCGACGGCCAAGAGGTTGATGTCGAGGTCGACGAGAATGAATCCCTACTGAGCGTCCTTCGGGAACGGCTCGGGGTCATGTCTGTTAAGGATGGCTGTGCGCCGCAGGGCCAATGCGGCTGCTGCACAGTGCTTGTGGATGGCGAGGCCCGGGTCTCTTGTGTCACTCCTGTAGATCGGATCATCGGTAGAACTGTCACTACCGCCGAGGGACTTGAGCCGGTTTGGCGCGATGCCTGCGCCGCTTCTTTTGTCGCAACCGGTGGCTCGCAGTGTGGCTTCTGTACCCCAGGAATAATCGTTCGGTGTGCCTCGGCAGTGGCGAAGGGGCGAGTGGATAGAGCCTCCATGGAGCGCGCTCTCGCTGCACATGTATGCCGGTGTACCGGTTGGCAGAGCGTGTTAGATGCTCTTGAGTCCCCTGTAGCGCTTGACCCGAGTCGCGACCTGAGCCTTGCAGCAGAGCGCGCAGCCCTTGAGGGTGGCGTGCCCCAACAAGTCGACGCGAGCGTGCCGCTTGGTGGAGCGAAGTTTGCTGATGACTTGGCTCCGCGCGACGCAGTAGTTGCGGTGCCGCGTTCGGCAGGGGTTGAGGTCTCGGCCGAGTTGGCAGAAGGTATCGCTTGGGTGGTCGCTGAGACGCTGCGCGATGCGCGCACTATTGCTGGCAAGGTTCAGGGGCGTCGGACCACACTCGATGATGCTCCTCCGCTGGCGTCTCTCGATACTCCTTTAAATGGAGTCTCTTTGGCGACATCTTGGGTCGATGCCGGTTATCTAGAGCCCGATGCTTCCTGGTGCGAACCCGGCGGAGAACCGGCAACCGCACGCGGCAACGGAGGGGGTTTCGGAGGCAAGGCAGATTCTCTTGCTCCGCCCGCAGCACGGATCCTTGCAGACCGATTGCAGCGGAGTGTTCGGGTTGTGATGTCGCGTGAAGACGTAGTGCGCTTCTCTGCAAAGAGAGCACCCATCTCGGCTACGGCCCAATTCGATGGAAGGGTTGTATCTATTCGAGGCACATGTGCAGCAGGCGGCGAGTCTCGACTCAGGCAAGCAGCGGAGAATGCCTCGCCGTATGGAGTCGGTATAGATGCAGTCTGGGAGACAGCGACTCTGCCAGTGTTTCGGGTTAGTAGTGCATTGCGAGCATTTGGGTTGGCAGAGACAGCGGTACTAGTCGAGGGAGCACTCACCGCCGCTGGAGCAGATCGGCTCAGCCTTATTCAGGATGCTCGCTCGGCCTCAGTGCTTCTAGATAGTTGCGTGCTGGGCTTCGAGGGCGCGATTGCGGGGGCTCGCGTCACGATCAACTCTGATACTGGCAAGCTTGAGAGGGTTGAGGTGAAGGTAGCGGCTGGCGACCCTCTAGATGATGTCGTTATGCGCTCTTACGCTGCAGGCGCCGCTCACATGGCTCTTGGTTGGGTACTAACCGAGGGGCTAGCCGTAGACCCAGAGACAGGGGAACCCCTAGATCTCACTATTCGCTCTCTGGGCGTGATTCGAGCCAAGGACATTCCCGAGATTGAGATATCAATAGTTGATGAGGCTGGCCCACCTCGAGGGCGGTCCTCAGACGCGGTATTCGCAGCCGTTGCTGCAGCGGCGTGGGATGCGCTTCTGCTCGCAGATGCTTCACGCCCCACAACCTTCCCAGCAAGAGAGACGCGAACCGCACGTATTCTGCGTCGGTAGTCCTAATTTTGGATTCTCCAGAATTACATTTGATCTAGCAGAATGGCCTTCCAGTCAAAATTTTTAGGAGAGAAGAATGCCAGCACAGCCATTGAAGACACCGAGTGCGCCCCCCGCAGCAGGTCCGTATTCGCATGCAGTGCGCGCGGGCGACTGGGTTGTGCTTGCCGGTCAGATCCCGCTCGACCCTGCTACTGGTGTACTCGTCGAGGGAGATATTGCTGCCCAGGCGAACCGAGTAATTGCGAACATCGTCGCGGTTCTCGGGGATGTTGGCGGAGCGCTAACCGACATCGCAAAGGCGACGGTTTTTCTAGTGGACCTCGCTGATTTTGCGGTTGTAAACGGAATCTACGCCGAGGCGTTCGGTGATCATCACCCCGCGCGCTCAACGATTCAGGTCGCAGCACTCCCAGCAGGTGCCCGTGTCGAGATTGAAGTCTGGGCTTACTTGCCAATTGAGGGTTAGGATTTACAGATGATCGGACCGCTATTAATTGTTCTAGTAATGATCTTTGCTATCCCGGTAGGGACAATGCTGGGCGGCGCTGCTTGGAGTGGCCTTATGGGGCTACTGCTCGCCGACGATGCAGACGAGCGCAATGAAGGCAAACCCTCCTAAGGCTTCTTAAATAGAACGCCTGAGTAAGGCCGTCTAGTCGTGCGGAGTAAAACGAGAGACCCCGAAGCGGTAACCCACTGATCTCACTGTGTGAATCAGGCTGGCGTGCTCCTCGCCCAACTTGGCGCGAAGTCTTCGAACATGCACATCGACAGTACGCGCCCCTCCGTAGTATTCGTAACCCCATACGCGAGAGAGAAGCTGCTCTCTCGTGAATACTTTCCCAGGGTTCGTCGCTAGAAATTTGAGGAGTTCGTACTCCATGTATGTGAGGTCGAGGGGATTTCCGCCAAAGGCAGCCTGGTATGTCTCGAGGTTGAGAACAAGATCCCCATACTCAAGTATCTCGGCGGCCGGTCCCCGCCCAGCGCGATGAAAGAGGTGCTTGAGTCGGGCCTCTAGTTCTCGTGGGTGGAATGGAGTTAGGCAGAAGTCGTCGAAGTGGTCATCACGCTGTTCTAGGTCTGCAAGCTGCGCCCCGGAGATGAGAAGGAGGAGCGGCTCCAATACAGAGTCGCGCTTTCTAAGACTTCGGCAGAGTGAAAACGCGGCCTCGGGGTCTTCGTCCGCTACAACGATGGCGCCAGCCCACCCCGCCTTAGGTTCTTGCTGTGTTGCAACGGCCGCATTCGAGACGGCTTTCCATGCGTAGCCGGCGAGATCAAGAGTCTGGGCTAGTAGCGCTGGGGCTGGGTCCGGAAAGACGAGTATTGGTTCCATCATCGTTGCTTAGATAGAGGAGAGGTAACGGTCGAGTTCGAACTGAGTTACTTGCTGACGATAAGAGTTCCACTCGTCACGTTTGTTTCGAATGAAGTACTCAAATACATGCTCTCCGAGCGCCTCTTTAACTAGCTCGGAGCCCTCCATAATCGTGACCGCCTCATCTAGCGACTGAGGAAGGGATCCAATTCCGGCTGCCTCTCGAGCCTCGTCGCTCATCTCCCAGATGTTTCGGGTGGCCTCTGGCGGGAGTTCGTAGCCCTCTTCGATGCCTTTCATGCCAGCGGCGAGCATCACTGAGAATGCGAGGTAAGGGTTGCACGCCGGGTCAGGGGATCTGAACTCAATGCGTGTTGAGTCTTCTCTGCCGCGCTTGGCAGGCGGGACTCTTACTAATGCTGATTCATTGTTGCGCGCCCATGATACGTATGTAGGCGCCTCATAACCAAGAATCAATCGCTTGTAAGAGTTGACTGTCTGGTTTGTAACGGCAGTTATCTCGCGTGCGTGGCGAAGCAACCCTGCGATGAAGTGTTTTCCGGTCTGAGAGAGCCCAAATTCGTCGCTGGGGTCTGCAAACGCGTTTACGCCGTCTTTCTCGAGAGATAAGTGGCAGTGCATCCCAGATCCAAAGGCTCCCTGAATCGGCTTAGGCATAAAGGTTGCATAGACACCGCCGTCGCTCGCTACCTGCTTGACGATCAATCTAAAAGTCATGATGTCATCTGCCATGGAGAGCGCATCTTTGTAGCGGAGATCGATCTC
The DNA here is from genome assembly GCA_001023575.1 of Actinobacteria bacterium IMCC26256. Taxonomy (GTDB): domain Bacteria; phylum Actinomycetota; class Acidimicrobiia; order IMCC26256; family IMCC26256; genus IMCC26256. The sequence continues at coordinate 199,898 of CP011489.1, forward strand.
GTGTTGACCAGGGCCATTCTCGTGGAATGAGTACTCAACTGGAATGCCCATGTGCTCGAGCATCGTGATTGTGTGTCGCCGCAGTTCGCTCACCATGTCGGTATGCGTCAGATCGAAGAATCCTGCGTTGTCAACTGGTTCTGGGAAATCCGAGGAGTGGAAGTAATAGAACTCCATCTCGGGGCCAACAAAGAATGTGTAGCCCTTCTCGCGCGCTGCAACGAGGTTTCGACGAAGCACGTGTCGCGGGTCGCCAGGGAACGGATCGCCGTTGAAGTGCTGTATGTCGCAGAACATGCGTGCCGTCGGTGCATCGGATCCGCGCCACGGGACGATCTCGAATGTATTGGCATCAGGGACGGCGAGTACATCAGATTCTTGAATTCTGCTGTATCCCTCAATTGCAGATCCATCGAATGTCATGCCCTCTTCGAGCGCCGTCTCTAACTCCGCCGGCGTGATGGCAAAAGACTTAAGAGACCCGAGCACATCGGTAAACCAGAGGCGAACGAATCGAACCCCTCGCTCTTCAACGGTGCGCAATACGTATTCAGCCTGTGGTTCCATGCACCTATTGTGGCAGACCCGGAGGCTTTTTCTTCGGGGGTAAGAGTTTCTCGCTCGAAATCTCAACAGCACCTGCCTTGTGGGCTCGGAGAAGGCGAGTAATTCCTTAAACTTTTCTAATAATGTCCTAACAATGAACCAATTTTCGCGACTGCGATTCTTGGGTTCCGAACTCTACGGATAGCGTTTCTTGGATGAGAAAACCCTCCAAGCTCGTTAACTTAACCATCATCTCCGTGCTCGCCGCCTCGAGCCTGGTTGCGCTCAGTGGCCCGGCCGCAGCAAATAAGGCAGCAGTCCCGAAGATCACCTCTAACGCTCCGGCCCCTGGCGCTAAGCGTCTGCACTTCAAGGTCGGGCCATTCGAGATCTTGCCCGGCCAGAACAGCATTGACTTCACTCGCGGAATCCCGCAGCCCAAGGTTGACGGATTCGTAACCGCAATTCGTCCAAACCTCCGTAGGGCGGATGGAACGATCCCCGCGGTTGATGTAATTCACCTGCATCACGGTGTCTGGCTCAACTTCAGCAATAAGGATGCCACAGCAGCAACACCCGAGCGCTTCTTCGCTGCAGGTGAGGAGAAGACCGCGACAATCCTCCCCGATGGATTTGGCTATCCATATAAGACGACTGATCGATGGATCTTTAACTACATGCTCCATAACTTGCTGGCTAAGAAAGATGTCGTATGGGTTACCTACGACGTTGACTTCATCCCTGCATCCTCAAAGGCTGGAAAATCGATAATTCCAGCGCGCCCGATCTGGATGGATATTCAGAACGGCGGGGTGTACCCCGTCTTCGACGCGCATAAGGGAGCGGGCACGGATGGAGTATTTACCTACCCGGATCAAGCAGTAAATCCATACCCAGGTAAAGCGCTCAACGAGTGGACCGTAGATCGCGACATGGTCTTGGTCGCCGCGGGTGGTCACCTGCATCCAGGTGGTCTCTATAACGACCTATGGCTCAAACGCGATGGCGTGACAGTTCCAAAGGGCTCCGCCAAGCCAGGTTCGCCAGACACTGCCCATCTCTTTAGGAGCAACGCGGTCTACTACGAGCCTGCCGGCGCAGTCTCTTGGGATGTAGCGATGACGGTGACTCCTCAGAATTATCGCGTTGATCTCAAGAAGGGCGATGTGCTTGAGACGACCGTTGCCTATGACACATCAGAGGCGTCTTGGTATGAGTCCATGGGCATCATGGTGATCTGGGCCGCCGATGCAGCAGACGTTAAGGGACGCGTCACGGATCCATTCACAAATGTCGTGCGCACAAAGGGAGTGCTCACCCACGGTCACCTTCCAGAGAACAACCACCACGGAGGCAAGCCAGCTCCAAAAGACTTCGTTAATGCGCTCAAGCTCCCTAACCAAGTTGAGCAGGTAACGAATATTCCGATAGAGAATTTTGTTTATTCGCGTGGCGACCTAACGGTTGCAGATTCGATTCCAACGGTAAAGCAGGGGCAGAGCATCACATTCGATAACTCAATTGACGCTCCGCTAGCGAATGGGATTTGGCACACGATTACTGCATGCAAGGCTCCGTGTAATCGCTCAACAGGCATTGCCTATCCGAGAGCAAATGCAGATGTTCAGTTTGATTCAGGAGAGCTTGGTAAAGCGGGCCCGCCAACGGCCAACCGCCTTACTTGGGATACCCCAAGTGACCTCGCCACCGGTACTTATACATATTTCTGCCGCGTGCACCCATCAATGCGAGGGGCATTTAGAGTCGTGGCCCAATGAAGAAACGAAACTTATTTATTGGGTTAGGTGTCTTAGCCATTGCATTGATCGCTGGTATCAGTTGGTATGTGTTGAGTGGCGATGAGCCGAGCGCACCGTCGCTTCCCGAGAGAGCTTCAGGGGCGACGGGTCCAGGTAGTGCGGATGGCGAGTGGAGAATCTCCGAAGGTTCCTTCGTTGGCTATCGCGTTTCAGAGCGATTTATCGGCGAGATCATCGACAAAGACGCGGTCGGGCGCACCTCTGATGTGACCGGAGGGCTTAACGTCTCAGGTCTTGAGGTATCTAATCTGGAGATCGAGGCGAATACAACGACCATTAAGAGCGATCGCGTGCCTCGAGACAGCTACCTCGCATCGAACGCTCTAGAGACTTCAGTATTCCCAACCGCGAAGTTTGTAGTGAACGAGCCATTTAATCTTGATGCCAAACCGGTTAGCGGTAGCAAGATCACATTGACGCTTCGGGGAATGCTCACTCTCCATGGCCAGACACGTAGCCTCGCAATTCCCGTTGAGGCTCGTTGGAACGGTGCAACAATCGACGTAGTTGGAGCGGCCCCAATTACCCTCGCGGATTATGGAATTACAACTCCAAGCACACCGATTGTCTCAGTCGCGGGCACTGGAAGCCTTGAGATTCAGCTAATACTGCTGCGTAGGTAGACGCGAATGGTCCGCTGCCTCTAAGGTTTGGCTATCGAACCTCTTCTTGCCTCCGAGATCATTGCTGGAAATAAGCGACACCGGCGCGCTCCTATTCTCGCGATAGCAGCAGTCTCGATGCTCCTAGTTGGGTGCTCTGGGGGCAACTCTGGGGAGCCGGCCGCTGGGTCTGACAAGACAACTACTACGAGCCGATCCAATAAGCAGGCGAGTCCTACAGGGGCCACAGGCTCCTCGGGTGCGACCAACGCAACTGGGGGGGTCGGTGCATCCACAACCTCAACAACTCTCCGCACCAGCTCTACAACTATTAAAGCTTCATCAGCAGATACTCCAGCAGACCCCGCGGCAACCTCAACAACTAGAGCGGGAGTTACTACGACCACGGTTGTGGGTGCAACTACAACAACGAGAGCGGCTGTAACGACTACAACGACGAGAGCGACTACAACGACTACACGACCAGTGGTGCCAGGTGCTGCCGCGGTAACAGTCTCAAAAGGCCCTTCAACAACAGGCTGCGCCTCCGGTAGCGCATGCGCATACCTTGACGTTCTGCTCACGGACTTTACACCCGGGCAATCAGTAACGGTTCAGTGCTCAAGCACCTCGGGCAACCCAGGGTCCTTTAGCGCAACCATTGGGCCCGATGGTTCTTTTAATACTGGATTGATTTCTCCATGTAAGTATGGGGTTGCAGGTCAGTATGTATATGCAACGGTCGGTACGGTGCACTCAACGCACCTCAAGTGGTAGCGGCGAGCATTCCATAGAAGAAGTGTCTTATAGCGACGGCGATCTGTCGAATGTAATGGGGGCAATGATGAACACGAAAATGATGAGACTTCGATCAGCGATTATTGGTACGGCACTCCTTGCAGGGGTAATTGCCCCAATTGCGACTGCTGCTCCAGCCTCTGCGACTTCTTCCTTGGTGTCTATTGGCGATGCCTCAGCCGTGGAAGGAAATCTCGGCCAGGGGAGGGTGATCTCTTTCCCAATTGCACTCGACGCGCCTACGACAGTCGATGTCCACGTTGACTGGAAGATTCAATTGGTCGGCACCGCTACTGCTGCGGACGTTCAATACGTTGTGGACGGCTTCAAGACTGCGACTATTCGCGCCGGAAAGGTTCAGGCGTTTGCAAATGCGGTTATTTATGCAGACACACTGGTCGAGAGTGACGAGACCTTCGAGATTCACATACTCGGTGCAACTGGTGCCGATGTAAACGACCACATGGCGGTCGGAACCGTGATTGATGACGACTCTGAGTCAACCTCCACCTCCATTTTGGGTGCTGGCGGCGGCAGTGTGCACGAGGGAAATTTAGGTACTAGGCAGGGAAAAATCTGGGTCACTCTCTCCGCTCCTTCCCTTACACCGGTCTCAGTGGTAGCAACGCTTACGGACACGGGCGCCGGGACGTTTTACAAGGCATTTACTAAGACGCTTATGTTTCGTCCCGGTCAGTATAAAAAACCAATTGTACTAACGATCTACCCAAATGCTGCTACTACGGGAGATCGCATCGTCACTTTGATGCTCTCGGGTGCGACAAACGGTGCGAACATAATGACACCAGCTGTTGCGACCACAATTGTGGATGATGACGACGCTTCAGCTGCGCGTATCTATTCAATCTCTGACTCTCGCCTCACCCCAGAGCAGGTGCTGCGTGCGCAGGCGCTCATTGATGTCTCGACTACAGCGACGGCTCAGTACGCCGGCCTGGTTGGGTGGAGTGCCCTAAACGCAGCGCTCCTCCAACGCGGATACACCTCAATTGGAGACGGGGGGACTGGCTTTGAGCACTACACGAACTCTGTATTCCTGAACGATGGTATTGAACTCAACGCAAGCAAGGTTGAGTCCATAGTGCTTCAGCGCCAGTCCAATGGTTTATGGGTTCTTGGGGCTGCGATGTACATCCTCAACAATGGCAAGACCATGGCGGATGTACCTGAGATAGCAGGGACCTTTACTACTTGGCACGATCACCAAAATCTCTGCTGGAACGGGTCGGTGGTCGTAGGTTTCCTTGTTAACGGTACTTGTACTGCGGGAGTATTCCGTGCAACGCCACCCATGCTGCACGTCTGGATGACTCTGCAGGCCTGTGGTCCGTTTATTGGGACAGAAGGCTTCGGCGGCGGAACCTGCACGCACTAACCCGTCAAAGCGGTTTTAGTGCATGAGGTAATTAACCCTCTAGGGGAACTACTGCTGGCTCGGTAGGCGAACCTGCGCGCGCATTACGGAGGCCGTCTATCGAGACCGCCAACAGTGCTAACCAAGCAACAGCAAAGCCAGCCACCCTCCATGGGGGCATGGGCTCCGAGTAGAGCGCAACCCCTAGCGCAAGGTTGATCGTAGGGACTATGTACTGCAGCCATCCAAGGGTGGAGAGCGCAACACTCTGCGCTGCGCGTGCGAAAAGCAGAAGGGGTATAGCAGTGGCTACCCCCGCAAACGCGATTAATTGTGTCTGTGTACTCGTCGCACCATGGAGTGCTCCGTCTCCGAATCCTTGTTGAGCAGCGAGAGCAAGAATCGCGAGGGGGAGCAGCACGAATGCTTCACTTGTTAGGCCAATTAGTGGTCCAAACGGAACGCGCTTCTTAAGCACTCCGTAGAGAGTCCAGGTAAGTGCAATGAGAACTGCGAAAACTGGTGGACGGCCATAGCCAAATGCCAGTAGTGCAACACTCAGCGCTGCGAGCCCAATAGCGCATCGCTGCACAAATCTAAGGTGCTCATGAAGAATCACTGCGCCTGCAAGCACGAGGCCAAGTGGGGATAGCAAATAACCCAGAGCGGCATCAACAACGCGATCATGTGTTACGCAGAACACGTAGATGGTCCAGTTTGTTGCGAGTGCAATTGCTGCAAGAGATGTGCGCGCAAAGATTTGAGGCGACGCGAGCGGCCGCAATGATCGCCACGATCGAGTGATGAATACAACCGCGCCGAGAAGTACAGCGGAGCCAACGATGCGCCAACCAATTAGAGAGAACGCATTGATGCCGCTCATCGCATGCCAGTAGAGGGTTAGGAGCCCCCAGATGACGTACGCGCTAACTCCCGCCAAGACGCCGTTACGGTGATCATGTTGATTACCCATCGAAATACCCACTGCTATGCCTACGGTAATACCCATGACGATTTGTCAGAACTTGTTACCAGCAATCTAAAACACTAATTACATCTATGTAGTTGTCCCAGCCCTTGTTTACCCTACGCACTACTGCAAACAGGGGGTAAATCTTTGAATCCTATTTCCGCGGCATCTAACGATGAGGTGTCAAGTTCTAATCGCTCGCCAAGTTCGTTCTCGCCTGATGCGATGGACGCCTCGGTGCTTGTCGTATCTAATGATCCTACGGTCAGAGCTGCGCTGTTAGCACTATGCCGCGCTATCACTCCAGCGTCTGTCACGAGTGCACGTGTGCTCCCGTCGGATCTTTCTGCCCATGGCGCCATCCTTGTAATCGTCGACCCTGGTGACGGTAGCCAAGGTGTTGCACGCACAATTCTCAGTGCCGCGGTATTCTCCGTTCCAGTGCTTGTCATCCCTCCCGCGTGGCGTGATTCGCTTCTCGCTGGTGTGCTCGGAGACTCAGCCATTGTCGTCCCCGAGATTGCAGTAGTCGTTGCAGCAGCGTTGGCGGCAGGGCGCGGGATCGGTGTGGACGAATCCGAGGGTGCCGCACTCGGAGTACGCGAGAAGCAGGTCATCACTTTGGTGGCAAGCGGGCTAAGCGATGATGAGATAGCGGATGCGCTTGGTATCGCATCGAGCACAGTGCGGTCCCACCTCGACCGCATAGGGCAAAAAACCGGGGCTAGACGGCGACCGGCAATTATGCGCCTAGCTCAGCAGCGCGGACTAATCCCTGATGAGCCTCAGGGCAAGGCCTGATTCGCTAGAGCAGAAAGATCGCTATTGCTGCCAAGTCTCCTCTAGCGCCGTATCCTTGCTGCGTGCAACTAATTCGCGTCGCGGCAGCCCAGTCGAATTTCGTGGTCGGTGACCTTGAAGGAAACCTAGAGCGCGCCCTCAGTGCTTATACAGCGGCAGCATCAGCAGGCGTTGATCTAGTTGTCTTTCCAGAGTTAACGATCACTGGCTACCCGCCCGAGGATCTGTTATTAAAGAATGCTTTTCTTAAGCGGTCCTTTGAGTGCGTAGAGGAGTTTGCGTCAAGGACGACCAGTGCCGTCGCAGTAATTGGGTTTCCAGAGTCCGTAGGTTTACTGATGAACTCTGCTGCAGTCTGCGCAGGTGGATCGATAATTGGCATCTACCGTAAGCACCTTCTGCCTAACTACTCAGTCTTTGACGAGCAGAGATACTTTGCAGCATCCATAGAGGATGGTCCACTATTTGTCGTCGCCGGCGTTCGAGTCGGGGTGACAATCTGCGAGGATGCTTGGAGTCAAAGCGGGCCGATACTCTCGCAGACTGCGGGTGGTGCAGAGTTGATTCTCAACCTCAACGCTTCACCGTATTACGCAGGCAGAGTCGCCGAGCGTGAAACGATGTTGAGCACGCGCGCAGAGGAGGCTGGCGTTCCAATTGTTTACGCCAATCTTGTCGGCGGTCAGGACGAGCTTGTATTTGACGGCGCCTCCATGATCGTTAATGAGCATGGAGTGCTACTGGCGCGTGCTGCTCAATTCTCTGAGGAACTCCTGGTCGCGGATTTGGAGGTACCAACCGGAGCGGATCGGCGAGACATCAAGCGGCCTGATGCGGAGCCGCTTACAGAGATTCTCGTCAGTACTGAGTCAATCAGAACAGGGTCTACAGCGACTCCCTCCGTTCATCCGCTCTTATCGCCGACCCATGAAGTATTCGAGGCACTTGTGCTCGGCACCCGCGATTATGTCCGCAAGAATGGCTTCTCTGAGGTTGTAATTGGGCTCTCAGGTGGTATCGATTCGTCGATCGTTGCTGCAATTGCGGTGGAGGCTCTTGGGGCAGATTGTGTTCACGGAGTATTGATGCCGAGCCGTTGGTCATCTCCAGGGAGCCTTATAGATGCAGCCGCTCTAGCAGATGCTCTCAATATTGAGACGAGAACTATCCCCATTGAGGCCGCGCACGCTGCGTTCGAGTCTCTCCTGACGGAGTCATTTATAGATCGCTTGCCGGATCTCACGGAGGAGAATCTTCAGGCGCGGGTGAGGGGAACACTTTTGATGGCGCTCTCCAACAAGTTTGGCTGGATGGTCCTCACCACAGGCAATAAATCAGAGATGGCGACCGGATACTCAACTCTCTATGGCGACATGGCGGGCGGTTTTGCGGTTATAAAAGATGTAGAAAAAATGCTTGTCTTTGAGTTGTGTCGCGACCTCAATACGCGATCTGGTCGCGAGATCATTCCGGCCGATGTAATTGCGAAGCCTCCGAGCGCGGAGTTGCGCCCAGATCAGAAGGACGAAGACTCTCTCCCGCCTTATGCAGTTCTCGATCGCGTGATCGAGGCATACGTAGAGCGTGACCTATCACTCGCAGAGATTGAGGCAGAAGGCTTTGAACGCGAGGTAATCGAGCAAGTTATTCGTTTGATAGACCGAAGTGAGTACAAGAGGCGCCAATCACCACCCGGGGTTCGTGTTACCCCGAAGGCATTTGGCAAGGATCGTCGACTCCCAATTACTAACCGTTGGCAGGGGTGACCGCCGCGAACGATCGCTCCTGGCGCAGCACTCTTTGGGTTTACGCCCCGGAGTTGGCTATTGGACTAGCAGCGATCCTCTATGGATCTACTTTTAGATTTACTCAGGTCTCTATAGAGCGAACCACTCCTGCTGCGTTAAACACGATTCGTTTCGCAGTAGGCGCAGCAGCGATCTTGCCGTTTGCACTTCGAGGTGGGTGGAGAGGGCCGCGCGTTCGGCACACCGACACGCTGCGAATATTTATTTTTATCTCTGTGGTAGTTGGCCTGATTACTGCAGCCGGCACGATGGCTCAGACAATTGGCCTTCGGCATACAACGGTCTCCAACTCGGCATTCATCACCGGACTATTCGCGGTATTCACCCCAATCATTGAGGCGCTTATTTATAGAAGATGGCCGCGACGCGGAATTGTTGAGGCAGTAGCAGTATCGATGGTCGGCTTATACCTACTCACCGGCGCTTCGCTCTCTCTGCATTTTGGCGATGTGTTGACTCTCGCCGCAGCACTCTTCTATGCGGGCTGGTATGTGATTGTTGGGGCGTATGCAAACCGATTTAACACGATCGCTTTTGTGGCGACCCAACTCGCTGTGATCTCAATAGTCTGCTTGCCCTTCGCGATTATTGATGGCTTTGGGAAGATCGACTCATATGTTCTCTGGACAATCCTCTATACAGGGGTCGGGTGCTCAGCGATTGCATTCTCTTTATCTGCATGGGCTCAACGCCGAGTCGATCCATCGCGCACAACAATTATTAGCCTCGTGGAGCCGGTGGTTGCTGGAGTAATTGGCTTTTTCGTAGGCGAGCGCTTGGGGATACCCGGCTATCTTGGAGCCGTTTTGATCTTGGCTGCCATTGTCATCGCAGAGCGCGGAACTCATGGGCGCTTAGCCGCAGAAGAACCATCGAGAGAAACACCTAGAGAAACACCGAGCGGAGTTTGACCCGGGACCGTCAAGTGGTGAGAATGGTGCAATGGTAGATGGACGCAAACCCCGACCCGCTTTTGCACCTTGGGACAGGAGAGCCCTCCCGGGTCTCTTTGATGTCGAGGAGTCAGCACGCCGTGTAGGCGCATATGCATGGCTTGAGATGCGACTCTTCGAGGCACTAGGCGGATGGATCGCGACAGTCCCTGAACTCGATGTCAAACTCGTACTTGGGCGCCACTGCTATCACCACGCCTGGCATGCGGAGCAGTTGCAGCAGCGGCTTCCAGAGTTGCGTGAGATGAACCCAGCGCGCCTTACCCTCCCAGCCAACGAGGGAATCGTTGCCTTCGCTGAGGCGCTAATCGAGCCGGAGGCTGCGGAGCAGACAATTGAGAAACTCGTTGGCGTATTTAGAGTGCTGCTTCCACGGACTATTGCGGCTTATACGTACCACCTAAACGGCACCTCAACCATCACAGATGCACCAACAATTCGTACACTCAATTTCTTGCTGCAGGACGAGTTCGAAGACTGGCGTGAGGGAGAGATGCTGCTTCAGTCGCTCATAAAAACCCCCGAGCAGATTGAGCGTGCTTCAAATAGGGCTAAATCTCTTGAGGCCTTGATCGTGGTGGCGGGTGGTATAGCGGGAGCGGGTACGCTTGGCGAGGAAGTAAATGAGTCGGAGAATAAATCAGAGGCGGTTCCAGAGTGAAGAGATTTCTGCCAGTTGAAGAGCTTGCACGCGACGAGCGTTTTATCCGGTCCGACCTAGCTGAAGGATTTGCTGATCCTCGCAATGGACGCGTCCGTGATCGCACCATTAGTACGGCGCGCCTTCAACCAGATCGAGCAGCAGCGCCCGACCGCGCCCGATCTCTAATGCACGGAATTTTCGTAGGGGAGATACAGGCCCTTGAGGCTGCAGGGCGTACAACATTCGATTTCGACGACGCAGATGCGCCATTTGCTCTGAAGCTCGATATGGCACGTCAGTGCTGGGACGAGTCTCGTCATGTAGAGATATCAGTCAAACTCGGCGAGCACATGGGTACTGAGATCGGCGAATATACAGAGGCAACGTTTCTTTACGAGGCTGCTTGTGTAACTGACCCTGCGATGCGACTTGCGGGAGTAAATCGCGCGCTCGAGGGCCTAGCGATTGATGTCTTCAACACAATGAAAGATTTTGGTGAAGCCTCGGGCGACCCGGTTCTTCAATTCTGTGAAGACTGGATGCTCGCCGATGAAGTTACACACGTGAAGATGGGCTCTGATTGGCTCCGTCGACTAACCGAGCGTGACCCTGAGAGGCGTGAGCGCGCACTCGAGTTCCAGCGTGCAGTCGACAAACTCTTCAGCCTTGGAGGGTTCCGAGGCGAGACCGATGAGAGCCCAATCCAGATTGCTCGTAGATTCCGCGAGTTGGCTGGCTTCGATACCAAAGAGATCGACGAGATTGCAGGGCTTGCCGCCGAATCGATCGCTGAGACTCGTGCGCTACTTGGTAAGACAGGCTGAGTTCTGTGGCGAATCTCCTCCTCATCCCTGAGGAGTTCACGCTCGTGCTCTTTGAGGCGAGTCGTATGCGCGAACTTTTAGATGAGGTGCTAGTCGCCATCGGCGCCCCAAGTGACCTAAATATCACTATTGAGGTCGATGAAGAACTCGCACAGCCGATGATCGCTTCATATGTTGATGTTGACGACGCGCGAATCTCCCTTTGGTACTCCGGGGGGAATTTTGAAGACACTCTCAAGGCACGAGTTCTCGATGAAGAGCGAACCCGGCGCGAGTTAGGTGTTGGGATACTGCGTGGGATGGACCGCCTTAGCCGCGAGTTTGCAGGCGCGCCGCGTGATAACAAACTCTCCGATGGGCAGCGAGTGTTGTGGGAAGTAACTGCAGAGGGGCGCTGCGTGCGTGCAGGAATACCGACGCGCGAAGCCCGTCTTAGATATGTCTACCGACTTGCCTGTGGTTTTAGTGATACCGCTGACGCTGCTTACGAAAAAGCATGGAGCGGTGGCTTCTCAACTTGGGAGAGCATCGCGGATGCAGTCGCCAGTATTACCCCAACGGCGGAGACAACGAGTCGCGCAGTGCGACGCGATGATCTGCGACAAATACGCGAGTAGTAAGCCTGCCCTATTTAAGGACATCTCTATTTAAGGACATCGCTATTTAAGGACTGTCTCTACTTAAGAAGTGTCTAAATAAGGTCGTGGGCACTGATTCCGAGTGTGAGGTCGAGTACCGGTGCAGATTGGAGGAGGGGGAGCGCGTCCTCTGCCATCGCAACCATCTCGTTGGAGTCGGCATGGAGGCGTTGAGCGGATTCATCAGCCCACTTCTCGATAAGCACAAAACGCCCTGGTTCAATTAGGGACGCCGCTAGGTCAACATTGCGACACCCCGGATTACCTCGCGTGAGGACTGTATAGCGAGAAAGCACCCCGGCGAGGCTGGACTCAGACCCGGGGATCGCTGTAAAAACCCCCACGACGATGAGAATCTCACCTGAGTCTCTCGACTCAAGATCGTCCTTGAGATCGTCCGCTAGCTCTAGGTTTCTAGGACTGTTGCGCTCTGGATTGGTCATGATTGAGGTGCTCACTCTGTTGGGTTATCCACAGGCAACCTGTGGATAAATAGGGGGGCTTGACGCGTAAGTTACTCTATAGGCAGGGAGTGGCTAGAGGGGCCAGTGATGGTTAGCAAACCCTTCTGCTTGGCTGCTACTGGATGGTTTGGCGATTGATATCTCTGAATTCAATTAGAGCCTCAAAGCCGAGCGGGAATTAATTGCGAAGCGGAGGCGTTAATAGTTTCTCCACAGGCTCGTGGACTCTGAGATGACTCTAAAAGTTATCTCGAACCCAGGGACGGGTGGTAAGTGTGACAGAAGAGACAAAAATTTCTTGATTAAGAGAGATTTGTGGCTCTGCGTTTCGCTCTTTTGAGGGCGAGTAGCAGAGAATAGCCAGCTAGACCCGGCCGGGATCACCGGTTGGTCGCGAATGAGGCAGAGATGCCCCACTCGAAATCGGCGTTTGAGGGGCAATTGTGGCGAAGGATCGTGTGGATAGGGATGAGGAAGATCTTGTCCGGCTCTACCTCACAGATATTGGGCAGTACACACTGCTCACAAAAGATGATGAGGTCCGCCTCGCTCAGTTGATTGAGAACGGCATTAAGGCGCGCGAGCAGATCGCAGACGCCGCTGCATTCAAGAAGCTGACACCCGCTAAGAAGCGCGAAGTTAAGCGAGCGGATCGTGACGGCGAAGAGGCCACACAGACCTTCGTACAGTCGAACCTGCGCCTCGTTGTATCAATCGCAAAGAAGTATCAGGCATCTGGTCTTCCACTTCTAGACCTAATCCAAGAGGGAAACCTCGGGCTCATCCACGCAGTTGAGAAATTCGACTGGCGTAAAGGGTTCAAGTTCTCGACCTATGCAACTTGGTGGATTCGCCAAGCCATTACTCGCGGTATTGCTAATACCGGTCGCACTATCCGTCTGCCTGTACATGCTGGTGACACGCTTGCTCGGCTGCAGAAAGCGCGCTCGCGTCTCGAGCTAAAACTCGGTCGTCAAGCAACTCTCTCGGAGCTAGCCGCTGAGGTAGAGATGCCCGAGGACAAGGTAACCGAGGCGCTTCGCTTCGCAGCCGAGCCCCTCTCGCTCTCAGAGCCACTACGAGAAGATGGCGATGCTGAGCTTGGAGACATAGTTGAGGATCGCTCGGCTGAGTCTCCATTTGAGGTCGCTGCAACCGCACTTCTGCCAGAGGAGATAGAGAAGTTGCTCGCACCTCTAGATGAGCGTGAGAAGCAGATTCTTCAACTTCGTTTTGGTCTCGATCGTGGAGAGCCGCGCACTCTTGAGGAGGTTGGGGAGCACTTCAACCTGACACGAGAGCGCATCCGTCAGATTGAGGCTCGCGCGATGTCCAAGCTGAGGCACCCATCGGCAGATACTGGCGCTCGCGACCTGCTCGCCGTTTAGTGCGTAGTTAATAGGGTCTTAAGTGTTTAAAGCTCTGGTAGTAATAGCGGTTGTTGTAGTCGGCGTAATTGCTGCGCGTGTTGTGCGCGATAACCGCTGATTAATTTGTATCTGCTTCTTCTCTAAGCAGGCCTTCATACTCGTGTGTGAAGAGTGCGGGCGTTCCTCCGGTATGTAGGAATATAACTCGTCCGTTTATGCGACCATCGGCGGCATGAGTGCGAAGTGCGTCTAGTGCCTTCGCGGTATAGACCGGGTCGAGTATCAGCCCCTCCGATTGCGCTGCAGTACGCAGAGCGCTAATCGTCTGATCAGATGCCCTTCCGTAACCAGGGCCAACGTGGTCGTGGTCTACAAAAACCGTCCCCATGTTATTTGCAACGCAGAGGAACTCGGCGGTGGACTTAACAAGTTCAGGTACTGCTTCATCGAGGTCGGGGCGGGTGCCTACATCTACCCCGAGGACGCGAGTGTTCGATGCGCCTAGGCCTAGAAGCAGCCCTGCGTGGGTTCCGCCAGATCCATCTGCAACAACTATCCAATCCATTGCAAGATTGTCTATAGCGGCAAACTGGTCCTCTATCTCATGGGCAGCTAATTCATAGGCCCCGACACCAATAGTGGATGCGCCTCCAATGGGGATTGGATAAGGGAGGCCACCGCTCTCGGCAAGTTGATCAGAGATATTGAGGATCCTCTCCTCTATGTCGTAGTACTCGTTACCACTATTAAAATGGATCGTTGCACCGAGCAAATGACACATGAGGAGGTTGCCTTCGTAACGCTTTGGCTGCGGGCCACTAAGCGCAAGATGACACTCGATCCCAAAGCGGTTGGCCGCTGCGGCTGTAACTCGCGCATGGTTGCTCTGTCGACCTCCGCCGGTTACCAACGCATTGCAGCCCTGATCAACTGCGTCTTTAACAAGGAGGTCGAGTTTTCGGACCTTGTTCCCACCAAGGGCTAACCCCGTGAGGTCGTCACGTTTGATCCAGAGGTCAGTTATGCCAAGAATCTCGCCGAGACGCGGCGCTCGCTCTATAGGTGTAGGTAAATGCGCGATTATTGATGGGTTCACGCACGGACCCCAAGGACGCGTCGCCATGCGATGTAGGAGGCAGCGCCTATAGCCCCGATGGTTAGAACCCCAGCCGCCGCAAGTGTCGGGGCCTTTGGTGGGTTAGGAACGCGATCTCTTAGGCGTACTGGTTGCTGGAAGGTACGCATCTCCCAGCCTTTCTCCTTAGCGACACGCGCTAATTCCCTGTCGGCATTTACGGGCACTGGATGCCCAACAATCTCTAGCATCGGTAGGTCTGTAATCGAGTCGCTATACGCGTAGCACTCTGCAAGATCTAGTCCGTCACGCAGCGCAATAGCGGAGATCGCCTCTGCTTTAAATGGGCCATAGGCATAGAACGCAAGATCGCCTGTGTAGTTGCCGTCATCGTCAATCTCGGCCAATGTCGCGATTACCTCGTCGGCTCCGAGATACTCAGAGAGTGGGCCGACTACCTCCATCGGCGAGGAGGAGACAATAATCACGCGCTGACCAGCGGCATGGTGCTCGGCGAATAACTCAAGTGCCTCTGCAAAAATAATTGGTGAAATAATTTCGTCAAGGGTCTCACGCACAATCGTTGCAATACGTTCTTGGTTCCACCCCTTGGTTAGCGAGAGCATCGACTCGCGGATCTTCTCCATCTTGCTCTCGTCGGCGCCAACAAGCATGAAAACAATCTGCGCGTAGATGCTCTTCGCAATCATGCCCCTTGAGAGGAGACCCTCGCGATAGAAGGGCTTGCCGAACGCTAGGACCGAGCTCTTAGCGATGATTGTTTTATCGAGGTCGAAGAATGCGGCTCCTGGCATGGTTGGAGGATACGCCTATGTCGGGCAGATGTGGTCAAGGATTATTAAGAGTTGTTCTAATAAGGCGATTTTTATCGGGTAAACAAGCAGAAATATTTTCCTTGACTCGGATGGGATCGGCGGTCTACCGTCTCTTTGCTCTCCCCTGACTTTCCCCAAGTCGTAATTTTTCACTGCGCTCGAAGGGAGAGAGCATGTCGCTCCTCGCCATATGGTCCCCAAAGGGCGGCTCCGGAACCTCAGTGGTTGCCGCTGCCTGCTCGCTAGTCCTCGCCCGCTCGGGCCCCACTCGCCTCGCAGATCTTGCCGGTGACCAGCCCGCAATTCTTGGCATGGGGAATGATCCCGATACCGGCTTACTCGATTGGCTCGCCCTCGGGCCGGAGGCTGAGAGCGAAGCGCTTATGCGGCTCTCTGTAACGGCTGCGCCGAACCTCTCCGTGCTCCCAATCGGTGGGGCGCTGCTCCAGGAGGTGAACCCGAGTGCTGAGTCTGGTGCTGCGCTCGCAGTTGCTCTGCGAGATGGGCCACCAACGGTGATTGATCTCGGCACAGCGAATACTGCTGCTGCTCAAGGTGTGCTCGAGGTAGCGGATATCTCTTTAATAGTTGTGCGCCCGTGTTACTTAGCTCTCCGGCGAGGTGTACGGCGCGCGTTTACTCGCCGTGTCGCGGGGGTTGTCTTGGTAGAGGAGCCAGGCCGAGCCCTAGGAGTTCGCGAGATTGCGGATGTAATAGGTCGACCGGTAATAGCAAGGGTGCCAGTGCGTGAGGTAATAGCACGGGCAGTAGATGCCGGGGTATTGCCGACGCGAATCCCAGAGGCATTAGAGCGCGCTGCGCGCGATGCACTCAACGCGGTAGGGCTTAACCCGAGCGAAGCTGGGGCGGCCGCGTGAATGATCTGCTTGGGGCGACAGAGGCCTCAGCAATTCGCAGACGGGTTCGAGCGCGCGTAGCGGAGTCTCCAGCGGTATCGCGTTCCGCTCTCCGCTCGCACATGATGGCGCTTGTCGCCGAGGAGGCCCCCCTGCTCTCCTCGGCGGCAGCCGCCCCACTTGTCGAGACCCTCATCGATGATCTAACCGGCCTCGGCCCGCTCGAGGCGATCCTTAGGGACAGCGAGGTCACCGAGATAATGGTAAATGGAGATGCACGCTGCTGGGTTGAGCGCGCAGGGAAACTTGAGTCTTTATCGATACGGGTCGATGCCGATGAACTGATGCGAATTGTGGAGAGAGTCATTACACCTCTCGGGCTTCGCCTAGATAGATCCTCTCCAATGGTCGATGCGCGCCTTCCAGACGGAGCTCGCCTGCACGCTGTAATAGCGCCAGTAGCGATCGACGGTCCATGCTTAACGATTAGACGCTTTGGATCAACGCCAGTTCCGCTCGAGGCTTTTGACCCCGACAAAGCATGTATCTCCTTCCTGCGCAAGGCAGTTGACGCCGGCGCAAATATGGTAATTGCAGGAGGAACGGGGGCCGGTAAGACAACGCTTCTAAATGCTCTCGGTGCCTTCATCGATGCGAACGCTCGCATTGTCACAATCGAAGAGACAGCGGAGTTGAGACTCCCCGGTGATCACGTACTGCGCCTTGAGGCGCGCTCTCCGAACGCTGAAGGGGCCGGTGCTGTAACGGTTCGTGATCTAGTTCGAACTGCACTACGCATGCGCCCAGATCGAATCATCGTTGGCGAGGTGCGGGGCCCAGAGGTACTTGACATGCTTCAAGCACTGAATACTGGACACTCGGGCTCGGCTACCACGCTCCACGCAAATGGGGCGCTTGAGGCGCTTCATCGAATAGAGAGTCTGGCGCTACTAGGGGGCGGTGAGATTCCACTCGCTGCAGTACGCGCTCACATTGCTGCTGCGATTGACCTGATTATTGTTGTGGCGCGAGGCGTCGGGGGCACACGAAGAATTGTTCAGATAGCAGAGGTAACGCCACCGGGGACGCGACTAGCGGTAATAGATCGGTGGGTCCGCGGACGCGGCCTAGTCGCGGGTCCCGTCTCGCGTCCAGCGCTTAAAGACGTCATGGGTCTGTGATGGTGGCTCCTTTTGTGTTAGCCGGCGCTGTCTCTATGTCGCGCCGGCTTGTGGTGGGTCTGTGATGGTTGGGCGGTTTGTGTTAGCCGGCGCTGTCTCTATGTCGCGCCGGCTTGTTGTGGGTCTGTGATGGTGGCTCCTTTTGCGTTAGCCGGCGCTGTCTTCTGCGCTCATGCTGCTCATACTGGGGATGCACGCCGGCGGAGCAACTCGCTGCGCCCGCCAATAACTAGACCCCCCAATCAACTAGAGGTCCTTCTAAACGATGCGATTGAGCAAAGCCCTCTTCGCCTATCAGGACAGCAACTCCTTAGTGGGTGGGGGATAGCGGCTCTGCTTGCACTCATCACCGCCCCTCTTCTTGGTCTGGCAACAGCCGGAGCCATCTGCGGTGGTGTAGTTCTGGCATTACCGGCTTGGGTGATAAAGACGCGGCGTAGTGCAGCGCAAGCGAGGCGCCGCGGAGTCCCAGCACTAACAGACTCCATCATCTTTGGAGTTCGGGGTGGCTCCTCGCTCTCTGCAGTCATTGATGTAGCGGTCGCGCCAGGGCCACTCGGACGAGACCTTGATCGCCTGCGATCTATGCGCGTCTCGGGGATGAGCGCAGTTGAGTCGCTGAGGAATTGGTGGAGTGCGTCTAACGACCCGGATGTGCGTGCACTAGTAGCCGGTTTAGCTATTGCCCTCAACCTAGGGGGCCCGGCAGTCGATGGACTTGAGGGACTCTCTGCAGCATTGCGTGCCCGCGATGTGGTTCGAAATGAGGCCCTATCGCTAGCGACTCAGTCACGCCTCTCCGCTCTTGTCGTCGCTGCTGCTCCGCTTCTTTTCCTCGTGATTGGTGGAGCGGCGAATCCGGGGTCTCTAGCGCAGTTGCTGAGTTCGTGGACTGGTCGGGCCTGCCTGCTTGGGGGATTATCCCTCGATGCCCTTGGTGCATTCTGGATGCATCGCATTGTTAACTCGGTGGCATGAGATGTCGAACTCAGAGACGCCCTTAGGGGTGCTCATTGGGTGTGGATGGGGGGCGCTAATCGCAGTGCCCATCTTGACTCGTGCCAATAAGTCTGCTGCGAGATCTCGGGCGCAACTAATGGAGAAGAAGCAAGCCTCTCGCCGCACTCAAAGTATCGACTCCATACCATTTCTTCGAGTTGTTGGCGTACCAGCGCGAAGGCGCTCTAACCGCATCATGGATAACGCGGTCTCGAGAGATATACCAGTACTGATTGATCTGCTTGCACTTGCCGCGGCATCGGGATGTACACCTGCTGGTTCGGTTGCGGCTGTTGTGGAGTGGGCGCCGCCGACAGTCTCCGGATGGTGTATCGATCTAGCCACTGCGAGCGATAGGGGAAGAACCTTCGTATCTGCATGCGAATCGCCCCCGCCCCACAGAGACCTAATAACACTCGGTGACGCACTCGCTGCCTCGGCGCGAAGCGGAGCACCGATCCGCAGCGCACTCCAGCGATTAGCTGAATCATCTCGCATTGCTAGTCGCCAACAAGCAGAGGCACGGGCCAGAGCAGTACCGATTCGCCTTCTATTTCCACTTGTTTTTACGATTCTTCCTGCCTTTGGGCTTCTGACTCTCGCACCAGTTGTACTCGGTGCGCTCGCCGGTCACTGACCGAGCCTCACTGCGTTGGCCCTGCGCCGACCCAATTTCAATCCACCGACTACCAGGAGGTAGCCGTGCATTTAATCCGTAAATTTGCAGAGCGCGTGAAGAGTGACGCCGATGAGGCAGGCCAGACAACAGCAGAGTATGCACTTGTGATACTTGGATCTGCTGCAATCGCAACCCTGTTACTTACATGGGCATCCAAGAGCGGCGGTATTACGAAACTATTCGACATGGTTGTCGGCCGTTTGATCCCAGGATAAGCATGTTTGAGTCCGTGGACCCGAGCCCTTCAGGGAAATTAGTTGATGAAGAATGCCAAAAGACGCGCTGTAACATGACGCGGATTCTTGGGCAGACTGGTCAATCAACCGTCGAGTTTGTACTCGTCTTACCTTTAGTAATCATTGTTCTGCTCTGCACCCTTCAGGTTGTATCTGTTGTGCGCACACGTTTACTTCTAGAGCAGGCAGTACATGAAGCGGCTCGGGCCGCGGCGCTCTCTCCAGATCAATCAATCGTGTTGAAGGCGGCACGCAGGGCGCTACCAGGTGTTGATCTTGAGTTAGGGAATCATCGGGAAATAGGGGATTCAATCTCTGTTGTGCTGCGCATAAAAGCCCATACTGATATTCCGGTAGTCGGGCCGCTGCTCCCGGACCCCATAATGAAGGCGCGCGCGGTGGTGCGCGTCGAGAGATGAATAAATTTGGAGATAGGTGCGAAGCCGGTAGTGCTGCGGTACTGCTGGTAGTGGGTGTGGCATTTGGAGCAGCCGCATCTATCGCAGCGGGCAGTGCAGGGAGGATTGCAGTTGAGAGAGCCCATGCGGAGACTGTCTCAGAGATAGTCGTCGCAGCAATGGCTAGTGATCGCGTAAGTGGATACTCCCAGGAGGAGGCTGAGAGTAGGTCACGCGATATAGCCCTGCGCAATGGAGCAAAAGTTCTTCGCCTTGTTGAGATTGGAGAGCGCATCTCGGCGACTATTGAGTGGTCAGGGTCTCATGGAACTAGTGCAGCGGTGCTCGAGTGGTAATCGCTTCTAAGAGTTCAGAAGTCGAAGAAGCAGAATCGCTGCTCCCTTGTCTAGATACTCATTCCAGTTTCCACATTTTGGAGACTGCACGCAGGAAGGACATCCCTCATCGCATTGGCATGACTCAAGTAGTGAGAGTGTCTCGCTGACGTGGCGCGTCACATCCGCAAATGCCAACTCGGCAATCCCGGCTCCCCCTGCGTATCCGTCGTAGACGAATATTGTCGGGTCGCCTGTCTGGGGATGCATCGCCATCGATACTCCGCCTACATCCCAGCGGTCGCAGATTGTGAAGAGTGGAAGTAGACCAATGAGTCCGTGCTCGGCAGCATGGACTGCACCGGTGATTCGCGATGGGTCTACCCCTGCACGCACAAGCCGCTCGAGGTCAATCGTGTACCAACAGGCGCGTGTATCTAGCAAGCGCGCTGGTACATCGAGGGCGACGGTGCCGAGTGACTCTCCGCTCCCTACCCGTCGTCGCTGGTATGCAACTACTTGGTTGGTCACCTCAACCCGCCCGATATGAGCTGTACCAAAACCGCACGCAAGAGATTGGTCGGTCTCAATAATGGTTATGTCGGTCTCTTCGCGTGCAATCGTGTACTCGTCTAGATCATCGGCATCGACCATCCACGCCACATGATCCTTGAGGTCGAGGCTCTCTACCTGCCACTGGCGACCCTGATGTAGATAGATCGCACCAACATGGGCGACGCTGTGGACGCGTGCTCCATCGACAGTACCTATCAATCGAGTCGATCCACCAGAGGCGTCGAGTAGAGAGAACTCCTCGGTCGCTCCACTGCGAAGCCCAATTGCCGGTGCTGGTGGCGACTGCCCAGCCCAGTACATGAGCCCTTTGCGCGGCTTTAAGAGATCGGCAATTACGAGTTCGCGTACAGCCTCGTCAATCGCCGGCCCGAACCATTTCTCGTCCTCTGGAGAGAGCGGCAACTCGTGCGCTGCACATGCAATATGGGGCCTGAGCACGAATGGATTGTTTGGGTTGATCACCGCAGCCTCGGGGGAGCGATCGAGTAACTGTTCTGGGTGCGCTGCGTACCACTGATCTAACTGATCGTCGCCGGCCACAAGGACTGAGCAGCAGCGTTGACCCGACCTACCAGCGCGCCCTGATTGCTGACGCAGCGACGCGATTGTGCCAGGGAAACCGTTGATGACGACTGCATCAAGACCCCCCACATCAATCCCGAGTTCAAGTGCATTCGTAGCCGCTACTCCAAGAAGTCGGCCATCGTTTAGAGCGGCCTCGATCTCACGCCGTTCATCGGAGCGATAACCGGCGCGGTAAGCAGCTACACGATCAGCGAGGGTTGGTGCGACTATCTCTAATGTGCGGCGGGTCTGGTCCGCTACTAACTCTGCCCCGCGCCGGCTACGGGTAAAAGCAAGTGTTGGGTGCCCATCGCGCACGAATGCAGTAAGGAGTGCAGCGGTCTCAGAGTTGGCAGACGATCGCTTCCCGAGAGCATCATCGATTAATGGTCGTTGCCAAAGTGCAAAACGCCTTGCGCTCGCGGGTGATCCGTCATCGGTAATGGCGCCCACCGGAGACCCGATAAGTGTGCTTGCGAGTTCCGCCGGATTGCCGATTGTGGCGCTAGTAAAACAGAATGTTGGGGAGGACCCGTAATGCGCACAGATTCGGCGCAGTCGACGAAGCACCTGCGAAACATGCCCCCCAAAAATTCCACGAAGAGCGTGTAGCTCATCTATGACTACGTAATCGAGGCGCATGAGGAAGGTCGCCCAACGCGCATGCGATGGAAGTATCCCCATATGGAGCATCTCTGGATTGGTGAGTACGACATTGGCATTACGCCGAGCCCAAGTCCGGTCTTCTTGCGGAGTATCTCCGTCGTATGTAACTGCCTTGACTCCCGGGAGCAGCCACGAGCGCATTGAACGTAGTTGATCCTGAGCCAGCGCCTTTGTGGGGAAGAGCAGTAGGGAGGTAGAGGTTGAGGTCTCGATGATTGAGTCGAGTATTGGGAGTTGATAGCAGAGGCTCTTCCCAGACGCGGTGCCGGTTGCAATGACAGTGTGTTGTTTAGATCGGAGCCCATCGATCGCCGAGGCCTGGTGGCTCCAGAAACTATCGAGCTTCCTCTCCGCGACGCGTTCGGCAAGCGCAGGTGAAAGTGGGGTTGAGAGCGAGCCGTAGAGAGCGGCTCGCTCGGGGATCTCTGCATCGAATACAAGCCTCCCCTCAAACTCCGGATCGCGCGAGAGTGCATCGAGGGTGCCGCCTGCATCTCTCGGGTCTGGATTCACCTAGTGAGGGTACCTAGAGAGGGTGACAATTATGTAACAGTCCTCAATAACGCGCTGATGTGAGGCGTTCTGTTAGTGGCGTTGGAGCACTGCGTCATCTGCAAAATCATTGAAGAGATCGCGTGCGTTACCGAGCAGCGCAAGGCGAGAGCCAACCCCAGAGCCAACGGGTATCACAAGATTGCGCACATTCTGTGGGTCTAAGGAGAGGCCTAAGCGCCCGAGTCTGTACGCATCGGCCCAACCCATATTGACAAGGCGTGCATGCCTTCCGAGGTTGCCGAGAAGCCCGAGAGTTGCAGAAGGCCCTGGATTATTGGTGCGTAACTGGCCAAGGGTTTGAAGAATGAAGTAGCCCTGGTTCTCGCTTCGCTTTAGGTCACCCGATGGGAATCCGTGTCGGTTGCGACTGAAGGCAAGCGCTTGTGTGCCGTTCATGTGTGTTGTGCCAACCTCGAAGTTGGCCCCGCTGTATTCACGATCGACATTGCGAGAGATGACGTTGACGTCTACGCCCCCGAGATCATTGACCATGCCCATGAATCCATCAAAGTCGGTTGTAACTACAAACGAAACCTTTACTCCTACGAGATTTCCTACGGTATCCGCTAGCAGTTGTGCGCCACCTGCTGACATTGCTGCGTTGATCTTGTCGGTTCCGTGGCCAGGTATCTGCGCCCCAGTGTCACGCGGAATATCAAGCATTGTGGCTTGGCCGCTCTGTGGATTTACCCCAACAAGGTGGATCGCATCACCGCGAGCCACCGTCTCCCCGCTACGAGCATCGCTCCCAACAACTAAGACAAATATCGGTGCAATCCCCGGAACTGGGGTTGAGTCAGCGCTTGCGGTTTTTGTAACCGTCATGTAGGTCGCCCCTGCGGCAATCGGCATACGCCCTGTCTTTAGCCACCAAGCAGCGAGCCCTGCAGTGCCCATGGCAATTGCGAGGAGAAGTATCGAGAGCGTGCTAATCGCGCGTTTCATAGAGCGTCTCAAAGTTGTTCCTGTAGAGAGCATCATGGAGCCTCTGTCGAGGAGGATGTTTTTGGCGCTGAAGCGATTCCTTTGCCATCTCTATTTACAGTTAGCCGCCATCCGTCGATCAGCCAGGTGCTGCCCTCATGGACAAAAGCGAGTTCGCCGACCCGATGAATCTTTACTGCACCATTCTTTGTTTTAGTGCTGATGGTTACGTCAATTGAGACGGTTGCAAGCGCAGCGATCCCGGTGTTGTCAGTGAGAATTGTGATCGGCAATGGGGCGCTTATGACCTCGACGGAGTCTGTAGCAGGCGAGACCCCAACATCGGTAAGCGCATCGCTTGCTTCGCCTACTGCATTTGGCCGTGCAGCGGAGGTGAGCAGGTCTGAGATCTTTAGGGGCTCACCATGCATTGGAATCACAGAGGCTTGGCGTACATATTTTGTGGTTGCTGCTAAGAGTGCATCTACGTCGGTGAGGTTGGCCTCTCCGGTATTGCCTGTACGCACCACCTTCACATCCCCCGCAGCGAACTGAACCTTCTCAAGCTGCGGCTTCTCCTCTGATTTCTTGGTGATGTCCTTATCGCCACCTGAACCACAGGCTGAGATCAGGGCAGCGCAGATAAACAAGGTTGCTGGGATCAGCACCCTAGAGAGATTTAGGTGCCGCTGTTCTTGAACTGAGGCTCTGTCTTTGGGGTGCATAGTGCAACGATGCCACGCGGGCAGGCTGAGATGGTGGCGCTATGCGCGAATCTTGCTGCGGGGACTATTAGTCGGGCTAATGGTTGGAGTTAGTGGTCGGTAGTAGTGGCGAGCCGCTTCTCGAGCTCATCCAATGCATCGGTGGCGACTACTAGGTGAAGAATGTCGCCTGACTGCCCGACAAGATCGTTGCGAGCAACCTGAGCGGTTCCAAGTCGAGTGACAGCACTAAGCGTAAATCTTCCGAACTCCTCAAGGCCTGAGAGTCGCCTGCCCGCCCAGTGCCCTGGAAGGGTTCGCTCAACTAGATGGACACCACCAGAGGCATCGGTCCAATCAGTGGGGAGCGTCGTTGGTACTAGCCGTCGTACAACCTGCTCTGTGGTCCAAGAGACGGTAGCGACTGTAGGTATCCCTAAGCGCTCGTAAATCGCGGCTCTTCTCGGGTCATAAATTCTTGCGACTACCTGCGGCACGCCAAATGTCTCGCGTGCAACGCGCGCTGACATGATGTTGGAGTTGTCTCCGGAGGTAACAGATGCGAGTGCTCCCGCGTCGGTGATGCCTGCCTCAATGAGCGTGTCTCTATCGAAACCGAAACCGAGAATGCGGTCACCGGCAAAATCTTTCGGGAGGCGACGAAACGCGTCTTTACGCTTATCGACTATCGAGACGCTATGGCCTTGAGCCTCAAGCGTCACTGCGATCTCACTACCTACTCGGCCACAGCCGACGACTACGACGTGCAAAGCAATCTCCCTCGTATCGGTCTTACTTATCGTAGAACCAGACGCGAGGGATTGCTTGACCCGGCGCATTTGGTTTTTTGGTGCCGTTTTATGGTGCGGTGTCGCTCGTGCCCTATCCCGGGCCTGCAACTATTTGGTGCTGCGGGTATTGTGGCGGGCGGAGGCAATAGCCATGGCGCTGAAGAAATTCCTAGACAAGTTGACCAAGCCAGTTCACGAGATTGATCGCGCAGCTCTAGTCGAGTGGTCAGAGGAGTCTCGAGCAGTGCCTATCGACCAGATAAAGATGCGTGAGACAGTCTTTATTGCTGGTGAGATCTCCTCCGTGAGGCTTGTACCTAGGGCGCACTCCGCAGCCCTAGAGGTGACAGTGAAGGATGGCCGAGGCTCAGTGACAGCGGTTTTCTTGGGGCGTAGAACGATTCCAGGCCTTAATACCGGTCGAAGGTTGATGCTCGAAGGCGTGCCGTTTAGGCAGAATGCTCGGGTGGTATTCATGAATCCGGTCTACCGCATTATTGCTAGAGGCACAGCAACCTGATAGGTCTCTGAATTTACTAAGCCCAGTTCTAAGTCGAGCCCTCAGTCGTTAGTGAGGATGTGGCGCACCGAGTCTTCTGAGTCAGGGGTTACTAGCGCAAGTACCTCATCACCCACGTAGAAGACCGAGTCTCCCCGAGGCACTATTAAGTGCTCCTCGCGCAGGATGGCAACGATTGTGGCGTCGCGAGGAATGTCAATCTCTTTGATGGTCTTGTTGATAATCGGGGAGTCCTCGTTGAGTTTTACCTCCACAAGTCTGGCCAATCCGCCATCGAAGCGGAGCAGCTCAACGAGCTTTCCAACGTTTACAGCCTCTTCTACAAGACTGGTGATGAGCTGTGGGGTAGAGACAAATTGGTCTACACCCCAGTTTTCATTGAACATCCATTCGTTCTTAGGGTGATTGACGCGCGCGATTACCCGCGGGATCCCAAACTCTTGTTTCGCCAGAAGGGAGGTAACGAGATTGTCTTCATCGTCGCCTGTGGCAGCAACGAGTACCTCACATGTCTCGAGTCTTGCCTCGCGAAGTGAGGAGACCTCACAGGAGTCGCCGATATACCACTCGATACCCTCCTCAACCGTTGCTCTATTGGCCACGGCCTGGCGCTGCTCTATGAGCAGAATCTCGTGCCCAGCTCTGTGAAGAGCATTAGCAACATGGAGTCCGACGTTTCCTGCACCCGCAATGGCAACACGCATATCCATAACCTACCCGCGCTCCTTTGCATTGGGCGTATCTCTAGGCATCTCCTCAAAGCCGGGTGCGGGTTGAGGGCCGCCGAGAGTGGCAGGATAGAGAGACTCACTTGGGGACTGTAAGTAAGTAACAGATTACTTGTGAGAAATTTCAACGATCCTCTCCGCTGCTCTTGGGGGCCACAAGAAATGTTCTCTGTGTTAAAACGGATATTCGTCGGTCGGCCCCTCGCTACGACTGAGCAAGAGCATCAACGCATCTCGAAGACGATCGCTCTTGCAGTCTTCTCCTCTGATGCGATCTCCTCAACGGCGTATGCGACCGAGGAGATTCTTTTTGTTGTAGCGCTTGGAGCGTCAAGCCTTGCGCTTGGGCTCAACGTTTTGATGCCGATCGCAATTGCGGTAGCGCTTCTCTTGGCGATAGTCGTCACGTCATACCGCCAGACAATCTTTGCGTATCCGAGCGGAGGTGGTTCATACGTTGTATCGCGTGAGAACCTTGGAGAGACTCCCTCTCTCATAGCAGGGGCATCACTACTTGTCGACTACATACTGACCGTCGCAGTTTCGATCTCCGCAGGTGTTGCAGCGATTGTCTCTATACCGGCCCTTCGAGGCCTTGCCGACCATCGAGTGCCACTCGGGCTTGCACTCATTCTCTTGATAAGTCTCGCCAATCTTCGCGGTATCAAGGAATCAGGGCGCATCTTTGCTGCACCTACATACATTTATATTGTGATGTTGACAGGACTAGTTGTCTACGGTTTATTCCAGTCGTACACGGGCCATATAGGAAAGGTGCCCTTCGACCCGAAAGAGTTTGACGGGACTCTCGCAGCTGGTGGCACACTAGGATTATTCCTTATTTTAAAGGGTTTTTCCTCCGGTGCAGTTGCACTGACCGGTGTAGAGGCAATCTCCAATGGAGTGCCAGCATTTAAGCGCCCAGAGTCTAAAAACGCAGCCGCAACCCTCACATGGATGGCGTTTATTCTTGGCGGTCTGTTCTTCGGTGTCTCACTATTGGCCCATCGAATACAGCCATACCCAAGCCATGACCAAACCGTTTTCTCGCAGATGGGGCTCCTGGTATTTGGTAGCGGTCCTCTCTATCTGATTCTGCAGTTTGCGACGGCTGCGATCTTGACGCTCGCAGCCAACACTGCGTACGCAGACTTCCCGAGGCTCTCTTCGATTATTGCGGCTGACGGCTACCTTCCAAAGCAATTGGCCAACCGCGGCGACCGCTTGGTGTTCTCCAATGGAGTGCTCGTACTAGCGGTTACCGCTAGCGCTTTGATCGTCGGCTTCGGCGGTAAGACCAACGCGTTGATTCCGCTCTATGCGGTTGGCGTGTTCACCTCCTTTACTCTTTCCCAGGCCGGCATGGTGGTTCACCATCGCAAGGAGAAGGAGCCGGGTTGGAAGCGCAACATGGTGCTCAACGGCGTCGGGTCCTTTGCCACCTTGGTGGTGCTTCTAATCGTTGCAATAACGAAATTCTCAAGCGGTGCGTGGGTGCCGATTGTGATCATTCCATTTATCATCATGATCTTTAGGGTCATCCACAAGCACTACAAGAGTGTCTCGCTGAGCCTTGCTGTGGGCACCGACTACAAGACTCGACCGGTGAACCATACGGTTGTCGTCCTAGTAGGGAAGGTCCACCGAGGGGTCCTAGAGGCCCTCGCGTATTCACGCTCCCTCAACCCCAACCGCTTGATCGCTGTGTGTGTGGTCTCGGATGATGAGGAGGAGGCGGCTGTGGTGGAGTCGTGGAGGGTCTTTGATATTGAGATCCCCCTTGAGCTGGTCTACTCGCCATATCGCGAGCTCACTGGGCCAGTGCTTGGCTTTATTGACGAGCTTGATGCCCAGCGCGACAACGACACGATTACGGTCGTGATCCCGGAGTTCGTCGTGGATTCTTGGTGGGCACACCTCCTACATAATCAGAGTGCACTTGTCCTCAAGGCCCGCCTGCTATTCCGCAAGGGAACCGTGGTGACCTCCGTTCCGTACCACATGGAGTAGTCACATTCTCGCTGAGAGGCGTTTAATGAGGCACCACATATCGGGGATAAGAAATGAGAATGTGGGGGCTTTGGAGCCTCAGCTCTCAGGGGACCCATGACCAATTGAGGGAAGCTCAATTACTTATAGCGTGACGGTTCGGCCCAAGGCAGCGCTCTCCGGCTAGATTCACCCGGTCTAAGTGGCCTCGGTCACTAGTAGCAAACCGGTGTTCTACCGGCAACTGATCGGCAATATATAAGGGCCTCTACAGGCCAACCGTGGGCAGATGCACGCGGTCACAATCTTTACAAGGAGCAAGAGTCCGAATGAATCTCGCAGCCGAGGGTGGCTACCAACTCTTTCACCTAGGTTCAACCGAATGGGCCTTGCTTTGGGCCTCTGCGGCGACCGCAGTTCTCGCAATCCTCGTTGGCTTCTGGCTGATGCGCGGAGTGCTTGCTGCAGACCAGGGAACTCAGTCAATGATTGAGATCGCAACTGCGATTCAAGAGGGTGCAATGGCATACCTCAAGAGGCAGTTCCGCACTATTGCTGTGATCCTGATCCCGGTTGCGGTAGTTGTGTTCTTGACCTCAACAAAGGCACTTCAGCCTGAGGACATGCGCGGACTAACTGGTAGCGCTGGCCTCTCATCGATGACGAGTGCTGGAATCTTCAGAACCCTTGCGTTCATTGCTGGAGCCTTCATGTCAGGGCTAACCGGTTTCATCGGAATGAGCCTCGCGGTGCGTGGAAACGTCCGCACTGCTGCGGCTGCTCGTAACGGATCAATGGCCGATGCGCTCAGAGTTGCATTCCGCACGGGTGGAGTTGCGGGAATGTTCACGGTCGGTCTTGGACTGCTCGGCGCAACAATCATCATCATGCTCTTCCAGAACACCTCCTCTGCGATCCTTATCGGATTTGGATTCGGTGGATCCCTCATCGCACTCTTTATGCGTGTCGGCGGAGGAATCTTCACTAAGGCAGCCGATGTTGGCGCCGACCTAGTGGGCAAGGTTGAGCAGGGCATCCCCGAGGACGACCCTCGCAACCCAGCGACGATCGCCGACAATGTTGGTGACAACGTTGGCGACTGCGCCGGAATGGCCGCAGACCTCTTCGAGTCCTACGAGGTAACCCTTGTGGCCTCGATCATCCTCGGTGTAGCTGCATTCCGTGCGCTCTACCCTGAAGACCCCAAGAAGTGGGTAATCGGAATTATCTTCCCACTCGCTGCTCGCGCAATCGGTGTGCTTGCATCGATCGTTGGAGTTCTCATGGTGCGCGCATCTGAGAAAGACAAGTCAGCGCTTGCACCTATTAACCGTGGTTTCTTAACCGCTGGAATTCTCTCTGTAGTCGGAACCCTTGCGCTTGCCCTTCTCTACGTTGGCAACACGGCTGGGTCATTTAAAAACAAGGCAGGACAGGTTGTAACAACTGTTACTAACCCAGGGTGGCGCATGTTCGCAGCCGTGGTAGTTGGATTGATCCTTGCTCAGGTTCTAAGCAAGTTGACCGAGTACTTCACATCTACCGAGCACAAGCCGGTTATTGAGATTGCTGAGTCAACCCGTACCGGACCGGCAACAGTTGTTCTCTCGGGTACCAGCAGTGGTCTTGAGTCGAGCGTCTGGTCGATCGTTGCAATCGCTATCGGAATCGGTGTTGCAATCGGACTTGGTGGCGGAAACGTTCAGTTCGTTCTCTACCTAATCGCACTCTCCGGAATGGGCATGCTTGCAACCACCGGAGTAATCGTCTCTGAGGACTCCTTCGGTCCGGTCGCAGATAACGCTGCTGGAATCGCTGAGATGTCTGGTGAGTTTAGTGGTGAGGCCGAGAAGATCATGGTGAGCCTTGACGCTGTTGGTAACACCACAAAGGCTGTTACAAAGGGATTTGCGATTGGATCTGCGGTAATCGCAGCGGTTGCACTCTTCGCCTCCTACATCGACATCATCGCCGTGGAGCAGTTTGGCCAGGCCAAGATCGACAGGCTTCTCGCAACAGGTCAGAGCGTTTATCTGAGGGTTCCGATCAACGTCGCGGACCCCAAGGTATTCATTGGTCTACTAATCGGTGGATCCATTGCATTCATCTTCTCGTCTCTAGCGATTCGAGCAGTTGGGCGTACCGCTCAAGTAGTTGTGCAGGAAGTGCGCAACCAGTTTGCTGATGGCAAGATCATGTCGGGCGAGAAGCGCCCCGATTACGGCCCCGTAATCGACATCTGCACAAAGGCATCACTTCGTGAGCTCACCACACCTGCGCTCCTCGCAGTACTCGCGCCGGTCATCATCGGATTTGGAATCAACAAGTACGCGCTCGGTGCATTTCTCGCCGGAGTGATCCTCACCGGGCAATTGATGGCTAACTACTTCAACAACGCCGGTGGAGCATGGGACAATGCCAAGAAGTACATCGAGGATGGGCATGAAGGCGGCAAGGGCTCAGAGGCCCACAAGGCCGCGATCATCGGTGACACCGTTGGAGACCCCTTCAAGGACACCGCGGGCCCTGCGCTTAACCCGCTAATCAAGGTTATGAACCTTGTGAGCTTGCTCATTCTCCCTGCGATCATCTCGCTTGAGGGCCGCGACACTCGCTTCTTAATTGCAGGCCTCTCCACAATCGTTCTCTTGGGGGCTATCGCCTTCTCGAAGCGTGAGACCGGTGGGATAGAGGCGCTAGACGCACCTTCCGCAACCCCGGTTGGTTAATAGCGCTTAGCGGTCTCGCCTAGACGAGGCACCTAACAAGAACTAAGTAAGGAGGGGCCTTCGGGCCCCTCCTTCGCGTTCGTGCCGCTGAATGGAATTAGCAGGCGCCTCTGATAGGTCTCTTGATCTAAGACGCAGACGGCGTCGAGGGAGGTGGAGCTGCTTCTTCATTTCGGTGGCGCAGAATCTCAATCAATGCAGGGATGACAGAGATGAGCACAATGCCGATTAGGACGATCTCGATGTTGTCCTTTACCCAAGCAACGTTGCCCAACCAATAGCCAAGAAGGATCACCCCGAAGGACCACACGAATCCACCGACGACGTTGTAGATCACAAACTGGCGGTAACGCATTCTCCCCACGCCGGCAAGAATGGGGGCAAATGTCCTTATAATTGGGACGAATCGAGCCAGCACAATCGTCTTTGCTCCATGCCTCTGGAAAAACGCGTCTGCCTGGGCAACATATTTCTGCTTGAAGATCTTGGAGTCGGGTCTGCCGAAGAGAGAAGGGCCGACTCTCTTGCCGAATAGGTACCCGACTTGATCCCCGGCAACTGCAGCAAGAAAACACCCGAGCAGAATCCACGCAAGGTTCAAATCTCCCTTCGCGGCGAAGAGGCCGGCGGTGAAAAGGAGAGAGTCGCCCGGTAGAAAGAAGCCAAGTAGGAGTCCAGACTCCGCAAAGATGATCGCTATTAATCCGATTGTGGCGAAGGACCCAAGAGAGTTCAGGAGACCCTCAGGAGTAGGCATCAAACCTAGAGTGGAGGCGGCTCCAAGGTGGTTGGCTAGGGATGAGATAAGGGGCTCTAAGAGGTTGGTCATAGGGCGGCAGACTAGATGCCCCAGACCCGCCCGGCTTGACAAGAGGTACTAAAGCGTGGCACCACTGAAAAAGGAAAGGTCCGTATCGGATTTTTCTATGACCACAGTTTCACGGCCGTTTCGGCCTACCGTCAGGCCTCAATAAACAAGATTTAGGAGAAGCGTTGCCAAATCACCTCGTGATCGTGGAGTCGAAGGCTAAAGCCGAGACCATCGGTAAATACCTCGGCTCTGACTACACCGTCATGGCCTCATACGGTCATGTTCGGGATCTGCCCGAGAAAGGCTTAGGCATCGACGTCGATAATCACTTCGCCGTTGAGTGGGCACTCCCACAGGATCGCGCCAAGAAGGTCGTCGCCGATATCAAGCTTGCAATGAAGGGTGCTGACACCCTCTATCTCGCAACTGATGAGGACCGCGAGGGAGAGTCGATTGCGTGGCACCTTCTTGAGTTGCTTCAGCCAAAGGGCGTTGAGGTGCATCGAATGGTCTTCCATGAGATCACAGAGGATGCAATCAGCGAAGCGCTAGGGAATACACGCCAGATCGATATGCGCTTAGTAGAGGCAGCCGATGGCCGACGCATCATGGACCGCCTCGTTGGTTATCTCGTATCCCCGGTTCTATGGCGTCGAGTCCCGAGCGCTCGAAGTGCTGGTCGAGTTCAGAGCCCGGCAGTAAGACTGGTCGTTGAGCGAGAGCGTGCGCGAATGAAGTTCGTAGCCGCTCAGTACTGCGACCTCTCGGCAATCATGAATGCCGCTACCGGTGACGACTCTCGATCCTTCGCAGCGCGCTTAGTTGAGATAGCAGGCCAGCCAATAGCGACCGGGAAAGACTTCGATGCTGATACCGGCCTTCTGCTAGAGACCTCCAAGGCTCGCCAATTGAACGATGCTGAGGCGGATGCGCTTGTAGGTGCTCTTGATGGAGCGGTCTACACCGTTACTTCAGCCGATACTCGTCCATTTACGGAGAAGCCCAAGGAGCCATTCCGCACCTCAACACTGCAGCAGGAGGCCGGTAACAAACTTGGGTTTAGCGCAGGGCGCACAATGTCTATTGCTCAAGGCCTATACGAGCGCGGCTTCATTACTTATATGCGTACCGACTCCGCCAACCTCTCAGAGCAGGCAATTACTGCAGCGAGAATTCAGGTAGCGGAGCTCTACGGGAAGCAGTTCGTTCCGGCAGAGCCGCGCCGTTATAAATCTGGGCGCAATGCGCAAGAGGCCCACGAAGCTATTCGCCCATCCGGTGAGCGTTTTCGCGTACCAGCATCGGTGCGCTCGGAATTAAGTAACGACGAGATGCGCCTATACGAACTCATCTGGATGCGGACCCTTGCAAGTCAGATGGAGAACGCCCGCGGTAATACAGCGACGCTGCGCATCGGAGCGCAGGCTGGCGATGAAGCAGTCGTTTTCAGGGCTTCGGGTAAGACCTATTCTTTCCTAGGTTTTAGAGCTGCCTACATTGACGTCTCTGAGGATGATCCAAGTGCCGAAGAAGCGGAGGCTGTCTTGCCTGTGCTTGCGGTTGGCGACCGAGTCAACTGCTCGGTGCTTGAGGTATCGCCCCACTCAACAAAGCCGCCAGCGCGATTTACTGAGGCGAGCCTCGTTAAAGAGCTTGAGTCGAGAGGTATCGGTCGTCCGTCTACTTATGCCTCGATTATCGACAAGATCTCCTCAACTCGCGGATACGTATACAAGCAGGGAAATGCATTGGTGCCCTCTTGGACTGCGTTTGCAAAGACACAGTGCCTAGAGTCCCATTTTGCGAACCTCGTTGATTACCGCTTCACGGCAACGATGGAGGAGGTGCTCGACAAAGTTGCGGCTGGGGAGGCGGAGGCCGAGAAGTGGCTCGATGAGTTCTACTTCGGTCGAGATACGCCAGGGCTCAAGCAACTTGTCTCGCAGGAGAACCTCGACACCATCAAGATGGAGGTCGTCAACTCAGTCTTCATCGGCAACGACTCAGAGGGTATTCCGATAACGATTCGCGTCTGGAAAAACGGAGCGTCGCTGCATCGCGGAGAAGAAGAGAAGTGCGCGATGCCTGAGGGGGTACTCCCAGACGATCTCACCGTTGATCGCGCTATAGAGATTCTTGCCAAGGGCACCATCGGGCCGCGTGAGTTAGGAATTGATCCTGAGACCGGGCTAACGATCATCGTTCTAACTGGTCGATTCGGACCCTTCGTACAGGTGGGGATACTCGAGCCCGGTACCAAGTCGAAGGAGAAGCCCAAGCGGGCATCGCTATTTGACGGCATGGACCCTGAGACGATTACCTTCGAGGAGGCGCTTGAACTTCTAAGCCTGCCGCGAACTGTCGGCGAGATTGACGGTGAGGAGGTCACAGCCCAGAGCGGAAGATATGGGCCATACCTTAAAAAGGGGACAGATAGTCGAACGATTGGCTCCGAGGCGCAGCTTTTAACGATCACGATTGAGGAGGCTGCGGCGATTTATTCCCAGCCCAAGCAGGCCCGTGGGCGCATCTCTAAGCCGCCGCTTGCTGCACTCGGTGCTCATCCTGAGACGGGTGCGCCGATTGTTGTGAAGGACGGAAGATTTGGCCCTTACATAACAGATGGCGCTACGAATGCCACCGTGCCGCGTGGGATCGATCCCGCTGAGGTAACCCTCGAGACAGCGGTTCAGCTACTGGCCGAGCGTGCAGCGCGAGTTGATTCCAACCCCAAGCGCACTATCAAGAAGAAAGCGGTCAAGAAGAAAGCCGTAAAGAAGGCAGTCAAGAAGAAAGCCGTAAAGAAGGCAGTCAAGAAGAAGGCCGTGAAGAAGGTGCTAAAGACGGCAGCCCCAAGGTTGGCTCAAGGTTCCTCTGAGGATTGAGGAAGATCAACCCACTGATCTATCTCTTGCGCTTCTAGGCTCTCGCTCGAGTGAGTACCGATACCCCTTTCATACCCCAGTCCTCTGAGGATCAGCCGCCTGACCCGATGGCGCTGCGCGGCGTATTCCAGAACCCCGCATTCGTCCGGCTATGGAGCGCGCAGGTTCTCTCGAGCCTCGGTGATTGGGTAGGGCTCTTCGCAATTCTTGCAATCACCGCTCGCGTCTCGAACAACTCTGCAACTGCTGTAAGTCTCGTGATGGTTGCTCGAATGCTGCCTTCGTTCTTCCTCGCCACACTCGGCGGCGTCATCGTCGATCGTTTTGATCGCCGCAAGGTGATGATGTTCGCTGACTTTGGGCGCGCAGCGCTGCTCTGTGTGCTCCCGTTTGCTAACAGTCTCTGGGTACTCGTCGCCGTATCTTTTTCGCTGGAGATTTTCACTCTTCTTTGGGGGCCGGCCAAGGATGCTGCACTCCCGAGCGTTGTCCCGAAAGAACAATTGGCCAATGCAAACTCGCTTGGTCTCGTCGCCTCTTACGGCACCTTCCCATTCGGTGGAGTCATCTTCTCTGCGCTTGCAGTTATTGCAACCTGGCTAGGCGGGTTTGAGGTACTTAAGTCTCTGGCAGTTGGAAAAGAGACGATCGCCCTCTGGGTAGATGCCTGCACTTTTATAGCTTCGGCCTTTCTTATCTTCAAGCTTCCAATCCCTGCGCCTACTCACAGCGGACTCAAGTTTGAGTGGAACCAAAGCATTAGAGAGATCCGCGAGGGTATGGAGTTTGTGCGGAGCGACCGTCGCGCGCGCGCTGTAATCGTGGGGTTAGGTCTAGGAATTATCGGGGCAGGTGCGATGGTGCCGCTAGGGCCTGTGTATGCCGATGTGGTACTAGGAGGCCCTGCTCAATTCGGTGTGCTCATGACCGCTCTCGGGACTGGAGCCGCAATAGGGGTTGTAACGCTTCTCATGGTTCAGCGCAGAGTGAGGCGCGAACCCGTCTTCGAGATGGGTGTGATCGGTGTCGGCGTTTTCTTGCTTGCGGCGGCGACATTCTCATCGGGCGGATTGGTTGCGCTTATGGTCGCAGGGCTAGGTGCATGCGCAGGTGCTGCTTATGTAACCGGTTTCACGATTCTTCAAGAGCATGTCAGCGACGAACTGCGCGGCCGAACCTTCGCAACCCTCGCAGCTGTCGTTCGACTCTGTTTGCTACTTGCCTTGACTGTCTCACCTCTTCTTGCTGATGTTGCGGACTGGATTGCGGGTCTGTTGATCCCTGGCCAGGCGGTATCACTAGGTGGCCTTGATTATGTATTCCCAGGTGTGAGATTCGCTCTATGGATCGGCGGCGCACTCGTGATTCTCGGCGGCCTATACGCACGACTCGAGCTAACAAGACTTGGGCGCGAGGAGGCATCGCAGATACACCCGACGCGCCCAACCTCCCGCTCGTTATGGTCTCCACTCCCAGATGTCTCGAGTCCTGACGCAGATAGTTCTAGCGGCTCCGGTGTTAATGGTTTAGGTTCTACAAGCGAGGGCGTAGTCGAAGCACCTGAACATGAATCCGCGAGCGAAGATAAAGGATCTACTGCATGAGGGGCCGATTTATTGTCCTAGAGGGTGCAGACGGCGTCGGGAAAAGTACACAATCGCGCTTGATAGCCGATTGGATTCGCTTCAACAATGTTGAGGCGATTGAGACAAGAGAGCCCGGAGGCACTCCGTACGGAGTCCGTATACGCGCAATCCTCCTTGATCAGGTAGAGCCACTCGATGCGCGATCCGAGGCGCTTCTAATGGCAGCAGATCGCGCTCATCATCTCGCCGAACTCGTAAGACCAGCTCTTGAGCGAGGCGACTGGGTGATCTCGGATCGCCATGTTCCTTCATCACTCGTATACCAAGGTGTGGCGCGCGGCCTCGGGGTTGACGAGGTTGCCTCCGTTAATAAATGGGCTACAGCGGGTACGGAGCCTGATCTAGTTGTCGTGCTCGATCTCCCTGATTCAGAGGTAGATGCGAGGCGGGAGGGGCGTGGTGGAGCGAGCGACCGTCTAGAGCTCGAGGGCGATGAGTTCCATGCCTCGGTACGCCGCGCCTATCGGGATTTAGCGGTCAAGCGCGGCTGGGAGCTTGTTGATGCGAGCGGCGAGCAGGCCGAGGTTGCCGAGCGCGTCATCGCACTCGTAGAGGCCCGCCTTGGGCGTCCCACCCCGCCGTAGGCTTCATGCTCATGTGGGATCAAATCATCGGACAAGAACGCGCAGTGGAGGCATTGAAGAATGCTGTTGCTCGCCCTGTCCATGCCTACTTGATAATTGGGCCACGGGGCTCCGGTGCCGATGAGGGTGCACGCGCGTTGGCTGGCGCACTCGTTGAGGCAACCGGGGATACGCGCGTTGCCCGCGGTCGCCACCCTGATGTAGTTGAGTTTCGACCAACTGCAAATGAATACTCGATTGAGCGCGATGTTCGAGAGAGCATTCTGCCCGAGATGCATGCCGCACCGATTGAAGGCCCACGAAAATGTGTTTTGTTATTAGAGGCAGAGCGTTTAAATGATCCTTCAGCAAATGCTCTCTTGAAGAGTATTGAGGAGCCGCCACCGCGCACTGTTGTCATTCTTGTAGCTGACTCTGCGGATGCTCTTCCAGCAACAATTAGATCTAGATGCCAGCGCATCGACTTTGGTGCGCTAACCGAAGATGTGGTGCTCAGCGCTCTTGAGGCTGATGGTATTGACTTGAAGGCAGCGCAACTAGCCACCTCTCTCGCTGGTGGGCGATTAGATCGCGCGCGTTTACTCTCAGGGGACTTCGCATCCCTGCGACTCGCGTTCTCCGATGTTCCTTCCCGCTTCGGCGGGTTTGGGGCTAGCGCCGCTTTTTTGGCCGCAGGGCTCACATCCGTATTAGATGATGCCGTCTCCAAGGTTGAGGAAGAGCAAGCACGCGAGATTGCAGAGGCGGATGCGGAGATAGATCGCATGGGCTACGCAGCGCGTACCGCTCAAGCCATGCGAAAGCGTATGCAGGAGCGACAGAAGCGCATGCTTAGGCGGTCACGCACGGATGCGCTCCTTGAGGGGTTGGCAGCAATGGAGTCGGTATATCGAGACGCACTTGCGCCGAATGCGCCACCGCTCAATATTGATCGCGCTCCGCTCAGTATGAGTGCGCGAGATGCAACCGCCGGATTAGATGCAGTCGCAAAGGCTCGCAAGGCCTGCTCGTCTACCCCAACTGAGGCGCTCTTGCTCGAGCGGCTGATATTAAATCTGCCAACATCGGCAAATTGATTTGGGGCCGAAGAGGAGATTCGAACTCCTGACCTGCTCATTACGAGTGAGCTGCTCTACCGACTGAGCTACCCCGGCTACGGGTGTGATGTTACACGCAGCCCGCGGTGGATCCTCCGTCAGCGCCTAGATGCCCTCAACCTGTTTTGGGGGCTCGATCTTCGCTGATCCAGAGTTGAGGTCGGAACGGATCAGAGAGAAGGTAACGGCGTCGCTTTGTGAGCCGTCGCCGATGACGCAACCGTTGCGAGATACTCCCTCGCGCGTTGCGCCCGCCCTGGTTGCTACTGCTTGGCTAGCGACATTTGCGACAGCGGCGATGATCGCTATGCGCTCGAGACTCAACTCTTCAAAGGCCCAACTCGCTAAAAGCCTCACTGATTTAGTTGCGTAGCCGTTTCCGTTGGAGTCGCTGCGCAGCCAGTATCCGAGTTCGGCACTCTTCACTCTCTCTTGGACCCGAGTAATCCCACACATTCCTAGGAATCCACCCCCTAGGGCATCATGGATAGCGAAGTGGTACTCGCTCCCAATTTGGCGTGCCCTGCGTGCGCCGCGAACAAACTCAGCCATCTCGGCATGGCCGGTGTTGCTTCTGCACCAAGGCATCCACGGGGAGAGTGCCTCGAACGACGATTGAACTGAGTCTGTGAGTTCATCGACATGAGATGTGGTTACGGGTCGCAACACAATGGTCTCATCTGTTAACTCCGTTAATCGCTGCATTCACTACATCATGCTCTCCGCGGCTCCTGGCATGCAGAGATATTGCGGCGATTTGAATGGCCCCAAGGCACGCCGCCTCCGGCCCTGAGCCTCTAGGCGTTGGGCCTGGTGCTAAATCGCAGCATGAATGTCCCAGGGTGGCTGTAACTTCTAGGGCAGTGGCTAATCAGGAAGATTTCGAAGTTCTAGCGATGCAGTACGCAGGAGAGATATACGCGCACGCGCTGAGGCTCACCAGCGATAAGGCCGATGCCGAGGACCTTGTTCAGGAGACATTTTTAAAGGGTTATCGAGGTTTTGCAGGGTTTGAGAGCGGTTCAAATCTGCGAGCGTGGCTCTACCGAATAGCGACCAATAGCTATATAAACGGGTACAGGGCCAAGAAGCGGCGGCCCGAGACAAGAGACATCGACTCAATGGGCGAGTGGGCACTTCATCAAAGAATCGGCGGATTAGAGAAGGCAGCATCCGATGTAACGCCTGAGTCCATCGTTATGGAGTCGATCACCGATGCTGCGGTCAAGGCTGCACTCGATGCTCTACCTGATGACTTTAAGCAGCCGGTCCTGCTGGCAGATGTTGATGGATTCTCCTATCGAGAGATAGCTGAGATTCTTGATATCCCCATCGGTACGGTCATGAGTCGCCTCTCTAGGGGAAGAAAACGCCTTGAGGTGGCGTTGTTCTCTCTAGCCGTAGAACGCGGTCTAGTGGAGCCCAACCCTGAACCGGAGTCAGTCAGTGTTTAAGGAGTCGTTTAAGGAGTCGCTTAAGGAGTCGCTCGATGGCCTAATTCCAGCTCTCAGTGCAGTTGCCATGAAGGCTCCGGTCTTAAGCGGCCATAGATCTTGGATATTTATTTCTCAATCTGGATCGGGCAGCAAGAGCTCAGGGACTAGACAACGAGCATGAACTGCTACGAGATCAGGGAGCAGATCTACTCCTATATGGATGGCGAGTTGACCCTATGGCGCATGAGGGCTGTCTCAATTCATTTGAGCGAGTGCCCACCATGTGCCAGCGGCATGGAGTTCAAGGTAGTGCTGCGCGCGTCGGTGGCCCAGCGCTCAGCCGAGGCGCTGCCATCAGAGCTTCAGGGCCGGATCCTTGCCTTAATCGCCGCCGAGCGTAGCGGCGCCGAATAATCACTCGGAGACTGCCATTTGGGCTCTAAGGCTGCTGCGATATTGGGGATAGGCCAGAGATAACGACGTCAGGGGTTCGCAGTCGAGCATCTTGGGGAGAGACTTTTAATACCCGCCGACTGCAATTGAGTCTTTGGTGCATCGCTCCCTCTACGATAGGAAGCGAAGTAACCCTGATAGGAGCCCAATTTGAAGTTGCTGCGAATCTCAATTATCTCAATCACTGCGTTGTTAATCGCAGCGGCCCCCGCAGGCGCATCTCCGTTAGTCATCGGCGAGGCGATGCCCTGGCACTACTGGATTGCGCCGGTTCTATTTCTATCTTTCCTGGGGATTGCTGCCCTGCTAGGCGTTAGCTATTACTTCAAAGTGGTTCGACTCAAAACCCGAGGCCGCTGAGGTCTATGCAGGCACCGCCGGATCTTGGCGATGCCGCGGCCCTGAGCGCATGGGCCGAGAGAGACTCACTCGAGGCGCCGGTTGTCGTCGCTTGCTCTGGCGGGCCCGATTCGCTTGCTCTACTAGCCATAGCGGCGAGGGCTCTTTTAAAGCCTGTTGCAGTTCATGTGGATCACGGGTTACGTGAAGGGAGCAGCGGCGAGTCAAAGGTAGTTGAGGATGCTGCAAACCTGCTCGGAGTTGAGTGGCAGAGCGTTCTTATTGACGTCGGGAACGGACCAAATCTCGAGGCGCGCGCTCGGGCCGCTCGGTACTCTGCGCTAGCGAACCTGCGCGTCGATCTCGGTGCAACTGTGATTTTGACTGGGCATACCGCAGATGACGTTGCTGAGACAGTATTGATCAACACACTTCGCGGATCTGGGCTATCTGGCCTCGCCGGAATTCCGAGGCGCAATGGATATGTTGTGCGGCCGCTCCTAGATATGCGCAGAGTAGATGTGCGTGCAGTAGCGATGACACTTGAAGTAACTCCGGTAGATGATCCGAGTAACTCGAATGAGATCCATCGCAGAAATTGGATTCGCCATACCGTCATGCCGTTACTCTCCGAGGGCGCTGGACGTGATTTAGTGCCCTTGCTAGCGCGCCAGGCCGCGGTGCTATCTGAGGATGCGGCCCTGCTCGACGCCTTGGCGGATGAACTTCTATCTAGGGCAGGGAGCGACGAGCCTGCCGTGCGAATTCTTAGGGACGCCCCACATGCCCTCTCCAGGAGGGCGCTTAGGCGTTGGATCGGCCCTCCATGGCCATCGCTAGCGGATCTTGCGCGCATCGAGTCCGTTGTGACAGGCGCCATTCGCGCTACGGAGATCGAGGGTGGAATTCGTATCTCTCGGAGAGAGGGGCATCTGCGTCGCGGAGTATCCTCCGAACCCGTGACGCTGAGTAATGAGCAGGCAAAATCTGAGGGAGTCCAATGATCGGTACTGACCCAAATCTTGGTCGTGAGGTCGTCTCCGCAGAGGTACTTCGCAACCGCATTGCTGAACTCGGTGCAGCAATCACGAGCGATTACGAAGGCAGAGCGCCTCTACTAGTTGGAGTATTAAAAGGCGCGTTTATGTTTATGAGCGACTTGTCACGCGCTATCAATCTGCCTGTCGAGTTTGATTTTATGGCGGTCTCGTCTTATGGCTCAGCAACACGTACCAGCGGTGTAGTGAGAATCATCAAGGATCTTGATATCGACTTGACTGATCGCCATGTCATAGTCGTTGAGGACATTGTTGACTCAGGACTCACACTTAATTACCTGCGCCGAAACCTTATGGCACGCGGACCGGCTTCTCTCGAGGTATGCGCTTTGTTGCTTCGAGATGGCCTGCAGAAGACGGATACTGATTTGAAGTACATAGGCTTCACAATCCCTCCCGCATTCGTCGTTGGCTATGGTTTAGATGTTGGAGAGCGCTACCGAAATCTCAATGCCATTGTCGAGTATGTAGGCGCAGAGTAAGAGATCTAAATTACGTGCACGCAAAAAGTCTGCGCTCAATTTCACGAAGATCAGCAAGAATAAACATTTGGAGAATCAATGCCCAATCAGATACCTGTTCAAATTGATGTAGAGCGCATCGCTCGCGCTGTACGAGAAATACTCGAGGCCGTAGGTGAAGACCCGGACCGCGATGGATTGGTGCGAACCCCGGAGCGCGTCGCGAAGATGTACGGCGAGGTACTCGCCGGCCTCCACGAGAATCCAGCTGAGCATCTCTCTGTCACTTTCGAGGCAAGTCACGATGAGATGGTCATGGTTAAAGACATCCCGATCTACTCCCTATGCGAGCACCATCTAGTGCCATTCCATGGACACGCACATATTGCATATATCCCAGGTGCTGACGGAAGAATTACTGGGCTATCGAAATTAGCGAGGGTGGTTGATGGGTTTGCTCGCAGACCTCAGGTCCAGGAGCGCTTGACCACTCAGGTAGCAGATGCTTTGGCTGAAGCGCTCGACCCCCGAGGGGTTCTAGTGGTAATTGAAGCCGAGCATCTCTGCATGGGGATGCGGGGTGTTCGCAAGCCTGGAGCCATCACTGTTACCTCTGCCGTAAGAGGGATATTCAAGGAGAATGCATCAACTAGGGCCGAGGCTATGGGCCTGATCGGTGTCCCGGGCGTGCGCCGCTGAGGCGGCCCTTGAACGGAGACCGCCTCGGCGAGATACGCTCCGCCTGAATGTTCACTTGGAAACCACTTATCGATGGCGGAGCTTCT
Organism: Actinobacteria bacterium IMCC26256; assembly: GCA_001023575.1. Taxonomy (GTDB): domain Bacteria; phylum Actinomycetota; class Acidimicrobiia; order IMCC26256; family IMCC26256; genus IMCC26256. Next base: position 242,407 of record CP011489.1, read on the forward strand.
GTAATGGGGATACTCAACGTGACCCCAGATTCCTTCTCAGATGGGGGGCGTTGGTTTGACCCTGAGCTGGCTTTAGATCATGCCCTGACGCTCCTTAAAGACGGAGCGGACGTGATTGACATCGGGGGAGAGTCAACCCGCCCAGGGGCGCTACCTGTATCTGAGGAGGAAGAGGCTGCGCGCGTCGTTCCCCTAGTTGCAGCGATAGCAGGCTCCGCAATTGTGAGCGTAGACACAATGAAAGCGAGTGTGGCTCTAGCCGCTATTGAGGCGGGAGCGCAGATTGTCAATGATGTATCCGGAGGTAGGCACGATCCAGAGATGCTTCGGGTTGTCGCCGAGTCCGGGGTCGGATTTATTGCAATGCATATGCAGGGGGAACCAAGAACAATGCAGTTAGAGCCTCATTATTCAAATGTCGTCAGAGAGGTAACTGCACACTTGGTGGAGTCACGCAATAGTGCTCTCAATGCTGGTGTTTCCGAGGATGCAATCATGCTTGATCCAGGTATTGGATTCGGGAAGTCGCTACAGCACAACCTCTCGCTACTTGCTCATATCGAGGATATATGTGCCGCTACATCATCCCCAATTCTCATCGGGGCATCGCGCAAGTCTTTTATCGGATCAATCCAGAAAACGGGCAGTGACGCAATGATGCGTGAAGACGGAACTACAGCCACGACAGTCTGGGCATTAGAGCATGGGGCCTCAATGGTTCGGGTCCACAATGTTGCTGATGCGCATCGTGCTGTGGAGATTGTAAGGTCACTCTCTATGACTAAATCGGTAGGCGCATGAGCGCCTTGAGGGGGCGCTGGGCCCAGGGTCTAGAGCCGCGATTATTTTGTTGGGTGATCAAAGACCGCCTTGCGGCATCGGAGCGCCCGGGAGGCTTCTCTCGCAACCATCGCAAGATTCGCCGTCAGGAAGAGCTCATCTGGCTTCACCAGCAAGGCTTTACTCGAGTTATTTCTCTTCTTGACTCGCCGCACAATCTGCGCGCCTACGACGAGGCCGCAATCCCTTGTGAGCAGGTTCCTCTCGGACGCCCTGATGAGTTGCCAATTCGTCTCCACATCATCTTTGAGACGATTGCTCGCAGGCTCGATGACCCCAAGGAGAAACTCTTGCTCCACCATGAGGAGTTTGGGGATCGACTCGTTGGGGTGATCGCTGGTTACTTGCTTTACTCGGAGCTAATACCTGAGGGGCCGCCGGCGATCATGGTGGCGGAGCGTCTAACGGGGCGCGAACTTGGAGCAACGGGACGCGAGATAGTTGCCGCCACAGTTGATGCTGGCTTGATTAGAAGTCGAAAGGTTTGACGTCGTGGCGACAATTCAACTTCGAGGCCTTAGCCTTCTAGGGGTTCACGGAGTTCTCCCTGAAGAGCAGCAGCGTGCGCAGCCATTTGAGGTCGATATCGACCTCACAGTTGATATCTCGAAGGCTGCTGAAACCGATGCCCTCGAGGACACGATTGATTATGGCGAAATCACAACGATGGTCGCGCGAGTTGTAAACGATGAGAGTTATGCCCTCATTGAGAAATTGGCGACGCGTATTGGCGAAGTGTGTCGAACGGATCCTCGCGTCACCGGAGTCGTAGTTACTGTTAAGAAAATGCGGCCACCAGTCCCCGAGCACCTTGAGTATTCAGCGGTGCGGGTAGAGATGTAATGACACGCGCGTACCTCGCGCTTGGCTCCAATATCGGTGACCGGCTAGCGCACTTGCAGATGGCATTAGACGCTCTCGCTGACGATATCCGCGTTGACCTAATCGCTATTTCATCTGTGTATGAGACCGACCCTGTTGGTGGGCCTGTCCAAGATGACTTTCTAAATGCGGTGCTCTCTATTGAGACTGAGGCCTCTCCGCACGAGATACTCGCTATTGCTCAGAGTCTCGAGGTGCGGGCTCGCCGTGAACGCAAGGAGCACTGGGGGCCGCGGACCCTCGATGTTGACTTGTTGCTTTATGGCGATGAGTTAGTAAGCACGCCAGACCTTGAAGTACCTCACCCGCGCATGTGGGAACGGGCGTTTGTTCTCGCACCCCTTAGTGAGATTGCCCCCGAATTGGCCGATACCCCAGCGGGCGGGTGGACAGGTGTGCGGCGCATACCGGTAGCCTTAGTCTTTAAGTAATTAAAGACAACCAATAATTTCTTAGCCACTTGACTGAAATGAGACCGGCACCCCTTGAGGGGCTGGAGCCCACTTTGAATCAACGCACCTTCTCCATCATCGGCCCAGGCCGCGCAGGCATGGCAATCGCAAAGGCACTTGCTAATAATGGCTGGGTAATTTCGCGCGTTGCTGGTCGTTCTATCGAGCATGCTCAGCCATTGGCAGAGAAGCTTGGTGCTGTGGCTTGCATCGCGGCGGATGTCGGGATCGGAGTCGGCTTAATAATCATCGCGACACCGGATTCTGCAATTAGTGAGACTGCCCTCATTGTTGCTGCGCAAGCCTCGCATGGCGCGCTTCTGATTCACCTAGCGGGCGCGACGGGGATTGAAGCCTTGGAGGGAGTGCGATCGACTCGCCCAGACCTAGTGCTCGGTTCGTTGCATCCTCTCCAGACACTCTCTGACGATAACGCCTTCGAGAAACTTCAGGGTGCGTTCTGCGCTGTTGAGGGTCCGCAAGAGATTGAGGAACTCGCACGCGAAATCGGTCTGACTCCGTTCTCTGTATTGCCTGCAAATCGCTCGGCATATCACGCTGCAGCGGTTGTTGCCTCAAACCACGTAGTCGCTCTGATGGGGCAGGTTGAGCGAATGGCAAATAATGCTGGCGTGCCGTTTGAGGCGTTCGCTCCTCTTGCTCGCACCGCAATCGAGGCCGCGTTAATTAGTGGCCCTGCAAGCGCGCTCACGGGCCCGGTGTCTCGCGGAGACGCTGCAACGATTGAGGCACATCTCAGAGCTATAGATCCATCAGGGGTAGCGGTATATAAGGCTTTGGCGCTCGATGCGCTTCGTCTCTCCGGCCGGGATGATCCTGCACTTGAGGAGATGCTCTCTTGAGAATAATTAGCCATGTTGACGAACTGAGCCGAACCCTCGAGGCTGCGCGTCGCGACGGGAGATCCATCGGGTTTGTTCCAACCATGGGTTTTCTTCACGCTGGCCACAGGGCGCTTATGGCGCAGGCAAAGCGTGCCTGCGATCTAGTCGTTGTATCGATCTTCGTGAATCCTCTTCAGTTTGGAGTTAACGAAGACCTTGCTGGCTATCCACGTGATTTTGAGAGCGACATCGCAGCTTGTACCGCCGAGGGTGTCGAGATTGTTTTCCATCCAAGTGTTGAGGAGATGTACCCAACTCCAATGCGCACAGTGGTGACAGTTACGGGCCTAACCGACAGGCTCTGTGGAGCCTCGAGGCCTACGCACTTTGCTGGAGTCGCAACCGTGGTAGCGAAGCTCTTTGGAATGGTTGGTCCATGCGACGCTTTCTTTGGGAAGAAGGACTACCAGCAGGTCGCTGTAGTGAAGCGCCTCGTCCGCGATTTGAGCCTGCCGGTGAATGTGGTTGAGTGCCCGACAGTGCGCGAGGACGATGGCCTTGCAATGTCGAGCCGCAACACCTATTTAGATGTGCCTGCCCGCCAGAATGCACTTGCGCTCTCCCGGTCACTCTTCGCGCTAGTTGACTCGATAGGCGCCGGAGAACGTAATCGGCTCCAAATTGAGTCTGACCTGGTCCAGTCTCTTGGTAGTTCTCAGGGGGTAACGATTGACTATGCCGAGGTCTTAACCGGTGACGACCTCACCATCACGGAGAGTATTGAGGTTGGTCGTGAGTATGTTGCGGCTGTCGCAGCTCGTGTTGGCGCCGCTCGCCTAATCGACAACGTCTCTTTTACCCTCGACCCGAGTGGCAAATTGCTAGCCGATCTCGGAGCGCTGCGTGACGGCCTTCCCTTCGTGCGGTCGTAGGCTGAGTAAATGCTTGATCTCCTAGTCCTCGGCAGTGGTATAGCGGGGCTCTCTGCTGCAATACGCGCAGCGGATGCAGGGCTAAAGGTAACGGTGCTTACCAAGGGAGCCCTCTCGAATACCGCAACGAACTACGCGCAGGGAGGTGTCGCCGCTGCGCTCTCCGAGCCTGACTCGCCAGCGCTCCATCGTGCTGACACCCTCGATGCCGGTGGTGGCCTCTGCGACATCGAGGCAGTCGACGTCTTAGTGCGCGAGGGTCCGCGTCGAGTTAGAGATCTCATGGCGCTCGGCGCCGAGTTCGATCGTGCAGCGATTGACGGCGAACTTGAACTAGCACGCGAAGGGGGGCACTCCCTCGCACGAGTCGTGCATGCCGGGGGAGACGCAACCGGTGCTGAGATCGAGCGAGCGCTAGTTGCAGCCTTGGATGATCACCCTGGCATCGAGGCACGAGAGCGTTGGTTCACGGTCGATTTAATACTTGAGGGTGGAGCAGTTGTAGGCGTTACCACAATTGCACCGGATGGGACTCTTCAGGAAGTGCGTGCACGAAATGTGTTGCTGGCTACTGGTGGAGCAGGGCAACTCTTTGCTGTAACGACGAATCCGCCAGTCTCGACCGGCGATGGAATCGCAATGGCTTATCGAGCCGGTGCAGCCATAGCGGATATCGAATTCATGCAGTTCCACCCGACGGCACTCGATGTAGCTCTGATGCCTAGACCTTTGCTGAGTGAAGCATTGCGCGGAGAGGGAGCAGTTCTTCGCGACGAGAATGGTGAGGCCTTTATGCAGGCGGAGCACCCACTCGGCGACTTAGCCCCTCGCGATGTAGTTGCGCGCGCTATTACTCGACGCCTAGTTGCACGCAACCTTGCGCACTTGTTCTTAGATGCAACTGCGATTAGTGACTTTGCTCAGCGTTTTCCAACAGTTGCTAGAGCTGCTCGCGCCGCTGGGCTCGATCCCGAGAGCGATCTGTTGCCTGTAGCCCCTGCTGCGCATTATCTCTCGGGCGGAATCTGTACCGACCTAGACGGTGCAACAACATTGCCTGGTCTATGGGCATGCGGAGAGGTGGCATGTTCTGGGGTACACGGAGCCAATCGCCTCGCCTCGAACTCGCTTCTTGATGGTCTGGTATTCGCTCCACGAGCAGTTGAGGCAATTCTTGATGGAAGGCGGGAGCCGCGCGCGACTGGAGTTCTGCGAGGCGTTCTATCTGCAGTCTCGAGGCAGAACCCAAACGCTGCCGATATGCGGGTAAGCGACTCCTCTGTGGGCGGGTCGATAACTCTTGGGTCCCTGCAGCGTGCCATGACTTTTGGGGCCGGAGTTTTACGCGATGCCGGGAGCCTCACCGGGGTCCTTGATGTGCTCCCACTCAGCCTGCCTGCAGAGACTCCAGCGCAGTACGAGCTCAATAATCTTGTGACGGTGGCGCGGACGCTTGTGGCAGCAGCACTTCGTAGAGAGGAGTCTCGTGGCACCCATACCCGACTTGATTTTACAGAACAGAGCACCGCTTTACTTGGGAGATTTATCCATCTAAATGGCTATGAGACGAGTTTTGTTCCGCTGGTAACCCACTCGCAGCCTCCCGCAGATGTTCTACTTACGGATTCGAAGAGACTCTCAACGGAGGTCGTGTGACAACAGATTTTGATCCACCCGCAGGAATACTCCGCGAGGTTGTAGCGCTTGCTCTTCGAGAAGACTTCGGCCTCCTTGGAGATCTCACCTCGCTTGCTGTGATCCCTGAGGATGCATATGGAACCGGGAGATTCGTATCGCGTGCAGACGCAGTAATTGCTGGTACAGCGGCTGCTAGTGAAGTCTTTCGCCAGGTCGACTCTGACCTAGTAGTTGCATGGACATCACCTGATGGATCAGATGTTCAACCCGGTGCTGCGTTTGGCTTAGTGAGCGGCTCGCTTCGATCAATTCTCTCTGCAGAGCGCACAGCCTTGAATCTCCTCCAGCACTGCTCTGGAGTTGCGACCCTCACGCGGCGTTACGTGAGGAGCGCACATGGGAAGGCTCAGATTCGCGATACGAGAAAGACGCTTCCCGGGCTACGCGCTCTGGAGAAGGCCGCGGTGCGTGCCGGTGGTGGGTTTAACCATCGGGAGTGCCTCTCAGATGCGGTACTAATTAAGGACAACCACCTTGTTCACTATGACCTCACCTCTGCGGTGCGCAGGGCTAAAGCTCATTGGCCGGGGCGAATCGTCGAGGTCGAGTGCGACACGCTCGACCAAATGCGAGAGGCGATCGAGGTAGGCGCTGATTTAATTCTCCTCGACAACATGACTCCTGAGATGGTTCGAGAGGCTCGCCAGATTGCGGGTTCTGAGGTTCAACTAGAGGTATCTGGCGGGGTCTCAATAGATACTGTCGGCGACTATGCGCTGGCGGGTGCAACATTTATATCGGTAGGCGCAATTACGCACTCGGCCCCAGCGGTCGACATAGGACTGGACCTCGATTAAATGCTTCTTGCAATCGATACAGGAAACACACAGACTGTCATTGGGCTATTTGATGGGGAGACCCTCGCTGACCACTGGCGCATCGCGACTGCAGCTGAGCGGACCTCGGACGAGCTCGCATTGATGATTCAGCAGTTCCTTGGGTTCCACGGGTTTTCGTTTGATGACGAAATTACCGGAGTTGCGATCTGCTCTGGGGTACCTCGGATCACTGCGTCGCTTCGTGATATGACCCGCAGATACTTTGGTTTTGAGGCGCTAGTGATTGAGCCCGGCGTCCGAACGGGAATGCCGATTCTTTATGACAACCCTAAGGAAGTTGGGCCAGATCGCATCGCAGACGCGGTCGCAGCGTATGAAAAATATGGTGGACCGACAGTCGTTGTGGATTTTGGAACTGCCAACACCATTGAGGCCATTAGCGAAAAAGGTGAGTATCTCGGTGGTGCGATTCTTCCAGGGATCGAGATCTCCTTAGATGCATTATTTGGGCGCGCCGCTGCCCTACGCAGAGTGGAACTCGTTGCGCCTAGAAATGTGATTGGTAAGACCACGGTGGAGTCGATTCAGTCCGGTGCTATCTATGGATTTAGTGGTCAGGTCGATTCGATGGTTGAGCGTTTCCAAGCAGAGTTAGGGAAATGCACAGTCATCGCAACAGGTGGATTGGCGGAGCTTATGGTTCCATACTCGAGAACCATTGAGCACTTCGAGCCGTGGCTCACCCTCGAGGGTCTACGCATTGTGTGGGAGAGAAACCAGTGACCGATACTCCAGAACGCCCAACAGATGAACGAACGCGCCGCCTCGAAAAAGTCGAGAGGATGCGTGCCGCGGGCATCGAGCCCTATCCAGTGCGTTTTGACCGCAGCACGACTATCGGTGGCTTGCGCGAAAAGTTTCCAGACCTTGAGGCCGGCACTGAGACCGATGAAGTCGTGCGCATAGCCGGTCGTCTATTGCTCCTGAGGCGCCAAGGAAAACTCACATTTGCAACGATGCGCGATGGCTCTGGGGCGGTGCAGCTATTTGTCTCCGAGGGCGAGATAGGCATTGAAGGACACAACGACTTCGACGCTCTTGACCTAGGGGATTGGGTTGGTGTCGAGGGAGTTGTAATGACAACACGCAAAGGTGAGCTATCGGTAAAGGTGAGATCCTTCCAATTGCTCGCCAAGGCGCTGCGGCCTCTCCCCGACAAGTGGCACGGGCTCTCGGATGTCGATACTCGTTTCCGTCAGAGGTATGTCGACCTAATTGTCAACGAAGATGCTCGTCGCGTATTTGAGATTCGATTCAAAGTAATGGCTGCTATCCGTGACTACCTCGGCTCGCTTGGGTTTATCGAGGTCGAGACCCCGGTGCTCCACGATCAGGCTGGCGGTGCGGCGGCGCGACCATTCCTGACGCACCACAATGCTCTCGACATGGATCTCGTACTCCGCATTGCTCTCGAACTACATCTAAAGCGTCTAATCGTCGCAGGCTTTGACAAGGTCTATGAGATGGGCAGGGTATTTAGAAATGAGGGGCTCTCCACTCGCCACAACCCTGAGTTCACAATGCTCGAACTCTACGAAGCATTTGTTGACTATGGCGAGATGATGACTCTGACAGAAGAGTTGGTTGCACACTGCGCGATGGTTGCTCTCGGAACAACACAAGTTATTCACGATGGCGAGGTGCTTGAGTTAGCTCCGCCTTGGAGGCGCGTGACGCTTCGCGATGCAATCATCGAGCATGCTGGTGTCGACGTGCACCCAAGTATGCCGGTTGAGGCAGTACGTGTTCTCTGTGACAAGTTTGAGGTGCCGTACGAGCAGTCGTGGGGATCAGGAAAACTTATGCTCGAGATCTACGAGAAGACGACGGAGCACAAGTTGGTAGGCCCAGTATTCGTGCTTGATTACCCGAGAGAGGTCTCGCCACTTGCCAGAGTGCATCGAGATGACCCGACATTGACGGAGCGCTTTGAGGCGATAATTGGTGGGCGCGAACTCGCCAATGCGTTTAGTGAGCTGAACGATCCAGTTGATCAGCGCGAGCGATTTGAAGCACAGGCGCAGCTCCAAGCAGATGGCGATGCAGAGGCGCACGGGGTGGATGAAGATTATTTGCGGGCCATTGAGTATGGGCTCCCGCCGACCGGTGGTCTCGGTATCGGGATCGACCGGTTAGTGATGCTCATCGCAGGGGTTGCATCCATTCGCGAAGTAATCCTCTTTCCACAGTCGCGCCCTGAGAGGCCAGAGGTAATCAGAGCACTAGCTGTGGAAGAACCAGAGAGCGATATCGAGAGCACGCCCACTAGTTAGTGCTGCGTGCTTAGTATTTCTTCTTAGGTGCTTCGGAGTATCAGTGTCTCCACGAGGCGGCACATGCCACTAATAATTTCTGGGTCGAGAGCCTTCGCGTTTGCAAGAGCCGCTTTGGCCTGCTCGGCCTCTGAGTTAGCGAACTCGCGAGCAATCTGTAGCCCATCGCTCTTGCGAACCAGGTCACGAATTGCATCTGCCTCATCCTGCGTGACTTTCTCGCCGAGCATTGATCGCAGCTCAGGTGATTGCTCTCGAGCGCAGATAACCGGGAGCGTGTAGACGCCCTCCATGATGTCGTTGCCAGCAGGCTTGCCGAGAGTCTCAGTGTCAGCGGTTAGGTCGAGAATATCGTCGACGATCTGGAAGCAAATTCCTAGGTGCTCACCAAACGCGGTCAGAGCGTCAAGCGTAGATTCGTCGACATCAGAGACCATCCCGCCGATACGGCACGATGTCCCAAATAGTGATGCGGTCTTACCTGCAATTGTGGATAGATAGGCATCTCGATCGTGGTCTGCATCGAAGGTGTGCTGTAGTTCGAGTATCTGACCTCTGCAGAGTTCAGTGATTGTTGTTGCAAGTAAGGATGCGACGTCGGCACCGAGTGACGCCGCAATCTCTGATGCTTTCGCTAGTAAGAAGTCGCCAGCAAGAATCGCCACAATGTTGGACCAACGGGAATTAACGCTCTCAACACCTCGGCGAGTCTTGGCCTCGTCGATTACGTCGTCGTGGTAGAGGGAGCCGATATGAACCAACTCAACTGAGCATCCACCAGCGATGGCGGCTGAGCTCGCCGAGCGCTCTGAGTGTTTGCTGCCGCTAACGCCGAGAGATGCGTAGGCCGAGCAGATAGTCAGAGCGGGGCGAAGCCGTTTCCCTCCGGCTGCGACTAAATGCCCAGCAACATCTGCGAGAAATGGGTCTGAGTGGGCTACTGAGGACCGCAGCGCATCCTCAACGCGAATGAGATCGGTTGGGAGTTCGGGGAGGCCGAGCGCCTCAAGCGGTGACATGTTTATGCAGGTTACGGCCCTCGGCGGATCCTCTCCAACCGGGCTCGGGAACAAATCAGCGCGCTGTGACGTATTACCTACATCGAAAAAATCCATGCACTTAGGGTATGACCCTAAGGGAATGGGATTCTTGGCCGATACAATGCGGGTCCGGTGCAATACCCGGGGCAGGCTTGAGGATTAAGAGACTCAAGAGTGCTATCACCAGTTATAGCGTTTCAGCAAGACAGTTATACCGAGACAATTACAGCGAGCCAGACTTCATAGTCAGATCCATAAAAGCCACGAGAGGTGGTCTCAAGTGTTCGAACGCTTTACTGACCGAGCAAGAAGAGTTGTAGTGCTAGCGCAGGAAGAAGCTCGCCTGCTCAATCACAACTACATCGGCACCGAGCACATCCTGCTTGGGCTAATCCACGAGGGCGAAGGAGTCGCCGCTAAGGCGCTTGAGTCGCTTGGAATCTCTCTTGAGGCGGTGCGCGCCCAGGTCGAGGAGATCATTGGGCATGGCGGCACTGCACCCTCGGGCCACATTCCGTTTACTCCACGAGCCAAAAAAGTTCTAGAGCTATCTCTGCGCGAAGCACTTCAACTTGGCCACAACTACATCGGCACCGAGCACATTCTCCTCGGATTGATCCGTGAGGGCGAAGGCGTAGCCGCTCAGGTTCTCGTCAAACTCGGCGCAGATCTATCTCGCGTGCGCCAGCAGGTAATTCAACTCCTCTCGGGTTATGCAGGTGGCAAGGAAGCAGCCCCAGCAGCAGGCGCAACTGGCGAGGCACAGCCAACCGGATCGCTCGTGCTTGACCAGTTCGGACGCAACCTCACCCAGATGGCGCGCGAGAACAAACTTGATCCTGTAATCGGTCGCGAGAAAGAGATTGAGCGCGTGATGCAGGTTCTCTCGCGTCGCACGAAGAACAACCCGGTTTTAATCGGTGAGCCAGGGGTTGGAAAGACTGCAATTGTAGAGGGTCTAGCCGCCAAGATTGTTGAGGGCGATGTTCCTGAGACGCTTGTAGACAAGCAGTTGTATACCCTTGACCTCGGTGCACTTGTCGCTGGCTCGCGTTACCGCGGTGATTTTGAGGAGCGACTCAAGAAGGTTCTAAAGGAGATCCGCACCCGTGGTGACATCATTCTCTTCATCGACGAGATTCACACTCTCGTTGGGGCTGGTGCAGCAGAGGGTGCGATAGATGCTGCGAGCATCCTCAAGCCAATGCTGGCTCGCGGTGAACTTCAGACCGTAGGTGCAACAACTCTCGACGAGTACCGCAAGCACCTTGAGAAAGATGCCGCGCTAGAGCGACGCTTTCAGCCAATCAAGGTTGAGGAGCCATCTGTTGCGCACACAATCGAGATTCTCAAGGGACTCCGTGAGCGTTACGAGCAGCACCACCGCGTAACCATCACAGACCAGGCGTTGGTAGCTGCCGCAAATCTTGCAGACCGCTATATCTCTGATCGTCATCTCCCCGATAAGGCAATTGACCTCATCGATGAAGCTGGCGCGCGTCTTCGCATCCGTCGCATGCAGGCACCACCTGACTACCGCGAGATCGAGGATGCGATCTCCTCTGTACGCAAAGAGAAAGAAGCCGCAATCGAGGCACAGCAGTTTGAGACTGCAGCATCACTGCGGGACCGTGAGAAAGAACTCATAGCGCAACGAGCAACAAAAGAGGTGGAGTTCCGCGCTGAGGGAGTTGATCTCTTCAACGAGGTCACTGAGGAGTCCATTGCAGAGGTCCTTGCACTCTGGACCGGAATCCCCGTCTACAAACTTACCGAGGAAGAGACCGCGAAACTGCTGCGAATGGAGGATGAGCTCCACAAGAGAATCATCGGACAGGAGCAGGCTGTTGTCGCTGTCTCAAAGGCAATCCGCCGGACACGCTCTGGTCTAAAAGACCCGAAACGCCCATCTGGATCGTTTATTTTCCTTGGGCCATCTGGTGTGGGCAAGACCGAGTTGGCAAAAACCCTTGCAGAGTTTCTATTCGGCGATGAGGCTTCACTTATCCAACTCGACATGAGCGAGTACATGGAGAAGCACACCGTCTCGCGCCTTGTTGGTTCGCCTCCTGGGTATGTGGGTTATGACGAGGGTGGTCAGCTCACTGAGGCTGTTAGGCGTAAGCCATTCTCAGTTGTTCTCTTCGATGAGATCGAGAAGGCCCACCCAGACGTCTTCAACGCACTTCTTCAGATTCTTGAGGATGGGCGACTCACGGATGCTCAAGGCCGTACTGTCGACTTCAAGAATACCGTGATCATCATGACCTCAAACCTCGGAACCGCCGACCTTCGTAAAACTGGCGTTGGTTTTGCAAAGGCCGATGACGGTGTCAACTACGAGAGGATGAAGGACCGGGTCACCGAGGAGCTGAAGCGCCACTTCCGCCCTGAGTTCCTAAACCGTATCGATGATGTAATTGTCTTTAGCGAACTATCACGTCATGAGGTTCACTCAATCGTTGATCTGCTCCTTAAGAGGGTTCAGACTCAACTTGAGAGCAAGGGCATCACGCTTGACCTAACCGATGCGGCGCGCGATCTGCTTACAGAGAAGGGTTATGACCCAACACTTGGTGCTCGTCCCTTGCGTCGCGCAATTCAGCGCTATGTCGAGGACCCGTTATCTGAGAAGCTTCTCTGGAAAGAGGTCGGAATCGGGCAGTCAATCCTCATAGATGTTGAGGATGGCGAGATCGTCTTCCGACAGTCTGAGAGTGTTGTGATCCCACCGGTCGAGCTAGCCGAGAGCGCTACTGAGAGCGGCACCGAGAGATAGGGCGGTAGCGGAGCGCGATCGCATGGCGCGATGGCGTTTAATTTTGTTGTTGCTTGCGGCGAGCTTTTTGCTCGCCGCTTGCCGCGTCGATACCGCTGTGGTCTTGAGACTCAATAGTGATGGCTCTGGACGCGTAATCCTCCAGGTTCATATAGATAAGGCCGCTGTAACTGCAGCCGAGGTAGACGGTCGAACGCTGGAGACAACTCTGCGCGTAGACGATCTATCCGCTGCAGGTTGGCACATCTCGAAGTGGCGGCGCACTAGCGAAGGCGCGTCGATAACCGCATGGCACTCGTTTGTGAATCCGCAGGGTGTTGCGCCGATTCTCGCGGAAATAGCCGGAGCCGAGTCCTCGTTCTTCAAAAGAGCCGTGGTCATTCATAAGCCTGGAGCACTTGTTGATAAATACTCTGTTGATCTCGAACTAGACCCCGATGCGCTCAAACTTGGATTGGCGAATGACCCAGCGCTGTCACAGTTATTACGCAACGCAGGGGTAGCGCCTGAGATCGTCGAGGAGAACCTCAACGATCGCGCCGCAAGTGATATTCGCTTCTCCCTAAAGTCTGAGTTGCCCGGGGGAGTGATTAGCAGCGCAGCGAGCAAGGGCGATGCGAAAGATGGAGCGGCTAGTAGCGGTCGCATCGCATTAGCTAGCTCGACCAAGGTATGGCATCCAAAAGCTATATCGCTGCTTCTTCTTGGAGTCGCACTCGTTATTAGCGCGCTCTTAGTTCTACTTGCAGGTTCGATCCGCTCACGCCGCAGGCCACACGGACGGCACGCAAATCGTCATGGACACCATGGAGCTCACGCCCCTGCTCAACCGAGCGATGAGGTGGAGATGCATAGGCGTCGCAGCGAGCACGGTAAGCATGCTCCCCATAAGTGACGCGTATTACTCGCTTTCTGATTCCGTTCTCTGGTGCTACTCAGCTTGATAGAAGTGCGTTAAGTCGTTCTGGGAACTCAAGCAATGACGCCATCACAAAATTGGCGCCTTCACCCATGAGTTCAGTTGCGCTCCATGGCCCAGTAGCGACGCCAATAGCTGTGATGCCTGCGACGAGTGCCGCATGCATATCTGGCGGGGTGTCGCCGACGTAGGCAAGTGCAGAGTGCTCGATTAGTGCATCTGCCTTTGCGGGGCCATGACGCCACCCCACTACATGCGCTGCTTTTAGGCCAACGGCATCGAGGCAGCGGTGCGCATTGGGCTCAAACTTGGCGGTGATGACGAGATTCTTGCCACCCGCAGCCTCAACAGCCTCGAACGCCTCGAGTGCCCCAGGGAGGAGGCTTGATCCCTTCGGGCCTAGATCTGCATAGATGGAGCGAAAGTGATCACAGACGCCGTCTATCTCCTCTGGGGGGAAGTAATCGGCAAGAACGGTCTCGAGTGTTGGACCGAGCTGCTCTGAGAGTTCGTCTCCCGGAATTGACGTTCCTAGAAGGCGGTTTAGGGCCTCGAAAGTATTGGCCACACCGGGGCGTGAGTCGATCAGAGTCATGTCTAAATCGAAGCCGATTACTAGATGCGCGAATTGTGTCACAGCCCTACGCTACGCTTCCTCTATGACTCGAACACGTGTTCGCCATTCCTGTACCGATTGTGGAGCCCAAACTCCCCGCTGGCTAGGGCGTTGCCCAGAGTGCGGTGCATGGAACACACTCGTCGAAGAGGTTGCCGTGCCTCAGGCTCGAGCGGCCTCTAGCGCTATGCCAACGGCCGTCTCTATCAACTTGATCGATCCAATCGGGGCACAGCGTCGCGCTACCGGTGTCCCTGAGTTGGATCGAGTCTTAGATGGAGGGTTGGTCCCTGGTTCGGTGACCCTCCTTGTAGGCGAGCCCGGTATGGGTAAGTCAACCCTCATGCTCCAGGCGCTTGGGCGCATGGCTGCGGATGGTGCGCGTTGCTTACTGGTATCTGCAGAGGAGTCATGCGAGCAAGTGCGGATGCGCGCTGACCGACTCGGGGTCCTTGAGCCAAGCCTCCTCGTCGTATCAGATACTTCACTCCACAATGTGTTGGCGCAGGTTGATGCCGTCGCCCCTGATGTACTTGCGATCGACTCCATTCAAACAGTGCACGATCCAGACCTTCCAGGAAGCCCGGGATCGGTAACTCAAGTTAGGGAGTGCGCACAGCGCTTAGTGCGTTTAGCGAAGGAGCGGGGTATCTCTGTTGTATTGGTCGGGCATGTCACAAAAGATGGGCAACTCGCCGGACCGCGCGCACTCGAGCATGTTGTAGATACCGTCCTGCAATTTGAGGGCGATCGCCACCATGCACTGCGAATGCTGCGCGCGCTTAAGCATCGCTTCGGATCAACGCACGAACTTGGATTATTCGAGATGGGGGAGGCCGGGCTCATAGATGTCCCAGATCCCTCCGCACTCTTCTTAACCGATCGTCGCCCTGGGCTCCCAGGCTCAATCGTTGCGCCAGTGCTCGAGGGCGCACGCCCATTATTGGTAGAGGTACAGGCGCTCGTAAATTCTTCTACGGCTCCGATGCCACGCCGTAGCGCGCAGGGGCTTGAGTCGAGCCGCTTAGCGATGCTTCTTGCGGTACTAGACGCGCGAGCCGGAGTCTCAGTCGCTGACGTCGATGTCTATGCAAGCGTTGCCGGTGGAGTGCGTGTAATTGAGGCAGGCGCTGACCTCGCAGTCGCGATCGCTGTAGCGAGTGCGCGCATCGGCGTAGCAGTCCCCGATGATCTTGTAGCGATCGGTGAGATTGGATTAGGTGGGGAGTTGCGCCAAGCTGGCCAGACTCCGCGTCGCCTGGCTGAGGCTGCGCGCCTTGGATTCCGCAGAGCGATTGTCCCGGCCTCCTCGGCGGGGGTAGAGGGTATTGAGCTCATACGTGTCGGGAGTGTTGTTGAGGCACTGGCGGCCGTTGGCCTGAGCCTCGATCAGCAGCGAGCACCCTCTTAAGATACGCAGCATCGCTCGGTCGCGGTAATCTCCCGCAACCTCGAGAGGAGCACCGTTGCCGATACCAGCAAAATCCCAAGCGATGATCAATTCGCTGCGCCTCGTTGCCCCTGGACAGCCCCTGCGAGAGGGGCTTGACCGCATCTTGCAGGCGCGAATGGGCGCGCTCATTGTCGTGGGTGATGGCCCAGAGGTGCTTGCAATCTGCTCTGGAGGGTTTCTCCTTGATGCCGAGTTCACGCCGCAGCGACTCTCAGAGTTAGCAAAAATGGATGGTGCGATAATCCTCTCGGCGGATGCATCGCGTATTGCAAGGGCGAATGTCCACCTTGTCCCAGATCCAAATACTCCAACTACCGAGACCGGAACACGCCATCGCACTGCGGAGCGAGTTGGTCGTCAGGTAGATGTTCCAACGATCACCGTCTCAGAGGATATGAGCGTTGTAGCGATGCACCGCCGCGGCGAGAAGCGGCAACTCGAGCCAGTCTCGCGTGTGCTCGCCCGCGCTGATCAAGCAATGCAGATTCTCGAGCGTTATCGAGTACGGCTCGACGCAGTAACTACGAGCCTCTCAGCAACAGAGATTGAAGACTTAGTGACATGGAGAGATGTTGCAACCGCTATGCAGCGTGCAGAGATGGTCCGCCGTATCTCTGAGGAGATTGACGGATACATAAACGAACTTGGCACTGATGGGCGTCTTGTGATGCTTCAACTCGAGGAGTTGACGTCTGGTGTCGACGACGAATACCGCTTGTTAATTAGCGATTATCGATCACCAACTTCCCCAAATGCCGCAGAGATATTAGTAGCGCTCAGCGCGCTCGAGGGCGAGTCGCTTTTAGTAGTTGAGGATGTTGCTCGGACTCTTGGTTACTCAGATGAGCAGGAGATGGAGGGGGGCGTTAGGCCACGCGGCCTGCGACTTCTTGCGAAGATTCCACGGTTGCCGGCGAGTGTCTCAGGCCAAGTTGTTGAGCAGTTCGGTTCCTTGACGCGCATTATGCGCGCAAGCCTTGATGAACTCATTGAGGTAGATGGGGTCGGCGAGGTGAGAGCGCAGGTAATCAAAGACGGAATCGCTCGTATTGTTGAGTCGTCGATTCTTGAGAGATATAAGTAGGAGCAGCATGTCAGCGTTAGAGACAGGTTCAGAAGAAGTTGAGGTAGAGAGAATTCTCCTCAAGGGGCCCGCAGGCCCTATCGACGCTATTCACGCGCGCCCGCTTGGAATGCCGAGTAGCGGAGTTGTTTTACATCCAGACATCCTCGGGATACGACCACTATTCGATGACCTGGCGAGCCGACTTGCTAGCCAAGGGTTCGCAGTCGTCTCACCGAATCCTTTCTCTGAGACCCCAGCAACAGAGCTCGAGAGTCTTGACGCTGCGGCACGCCTTGGGATGGTTAAGGATCTAAAAGACGAGATTCAATTAGGGAGCCTCGAGGCAGCAGCCGATTACCTCGTTGTTAACGATGGCGTTAGCGAAGTGGCAGTTATTGGCTTCTGCTTCGGTGGGATGTATGCGCTTAAGGCCGCTGCGTCAGGGCGATTCGATCGGGCCGTTGCCTTCTACGGAATGATTCATGCACCGGATGCTTGGCGGAGCGAGACGCTCGCCGACCCATTGGATGGCATCTCAAGCGCCTGCCCGGTGCTCGCTATTTTTGGTGGAGTCGATTCGTGGACGCCCGCCGAAGACGTAGCTGAGTTGCGGGTAGCTCTCGCTGCGGTCGCTGGATCTGAGGTCGTTGTTTACCCCGAGGCAGACCATGGATTTGTACATGACCCGGATCGTCCTGCACATAGGGAAGATGACTCCGCTGATGCCTGGTCAAGGGTTCTTGCGTTTCTTCGCTAACTGATCTGCCCCGTCTCATAGCGGGGTCTCTCAAGAGTGCTCGTGACCCTAAGTCGGCTACTGCTCGGCTCGCTGCGCAAGGCTCTCTCGGTCGAGAATGCGATAGTTAGCGCGCCCGACGGTATCGATCCAGCCGAGTCGCGTAAACATTGCAAGCGCTTTGTTAACGCGTTCACGCGATGCTCCAACGAGCCCTGCAAGATCCTCTTGAGTCATAGGGAGTTGAAACTCGTCGCGTTCTCCCGCTAGTTCGAGAAGGCGCTTAGCAGTTCGCGCTGGTACGTCAAGGAATACAGAGTCGGCGAGAGCTTCGTCTGTGGCTCGTAAACGCTGCGCTAGGAGCCGGACGATTAACCACAGCAACTCGGGGTGCTGCTCAAACTCTCTGCGCACCGCTTCATAGGGAATAGCAATCACTTGTGAATCAACTAGAGCGCGTGCATCGGCAGAGCGGGGCTGGTCATCAAAGGCTCCAAGCTCGCCGAACAGACCCCCCGTCTCCATCACGGCAACTAAAGTCTCTCGACCGTCGCTAGCTTGCGTAGCGATTGCGATGCGCCCCTCGAAAACTACGAAAAGTTCAGTCGCAGTATCGCCCTCTGTGAAGAGGTCGGAGCCCTTTGTGAAGCTCTGGACCGTTGCTTGATTTCGCAAGGACTCAAGTACCTCAGGGGGCATCGAGGCGAATAGTTGTGTGGTGTTGAGAAGGCGTCTTTGCGGCACATCTGCAGACTAGCCAAACGTCAACTATTCAAGGAATTGGCTCTATTTCGGGTTTGGCCAGAAACCCTGTACAATGGGGGTCCCCCGCCGCCGTCTGCGGCTACTAGTTATAGGGGTTTTAGCCCCAAGGAGTTACATGCCTTTCGAGGTCGGAGACAAAGTCGTTTATCCACATCACGGTGCGGCCACAATTGAGCGACTTGAGAAGGTCTCCGATCCCCTTGGGGTTCGGCGAGATTACCTAGTCCTCCGGCTCGCTTACGGCGAGTTGACTCTAAAGGTGCCCGCAGATAACGCAGCCGAAATTGGGCTACGCGATGTGATCAATGACGCGGAGGTTGAGGAGGTATTCGCCGTTCTGCGCAAGCGCGAGGCGCGCATGCCAAGCAACTGGTCCCGTCGTTTTAAGAACCACGTAGAGAAGTTGAAGAGCGGAGATATCTACCAGGTCGCCGAGGTTGTCCGTAACCTGACAATTCGTGAGCGCGATAAAGGCCTCAGCGCAGGCGAGAAGCGCATGCTTGGCAAAGCGCGTCAGATACTTGTAAGCGAGTTGACGTTTGCGCTGAATGTCGATGAAGACACAGCGGAGATGAAGCTTGATGAGGTACTCGGTAAGACGGGCGGCGTTCCAACCCCCAAGCCGATACCTGACCGTAAGCCCTTGATAGACCCGACTACCCCTAAGCGCGCGGTTGTTCGCAAGCCTAAGGAAGTCGTCGCTCCGGCGAAGAAGGCTCCAGCTAAGGCTGCCCCCAAAGCTGTAGCGAAGGCCCCAGCCAAGAAAGCTGCAGCGGAGAAGGCCCCAGCGGTCGCAGCACCGGCGAAGAAGGCCGCTACAAAAACAGTGACCAAAGCTGTAGCTAAGAAGGCCCCAGCCAAGGCTGTAGCAAAGAAAGCCCCAGCCAAGAAGTCCCCTGCCAAGAAAGCCTGAGCTACTGGTTCGGTCTCGATAAGCAATTTTTATCGCCTTGGTGAAGGCTGCTGGCCTAACTATGGCGCTAACTATCGGGGCAGTTTTCTCCTAAAGAACAGACTCCAAGACGCCGATGCCCGAGGGATCGTTTTATGGGTGCTCGTTGATTGAGTGCTCATCCTCTTGGAGGTTTGGCTTTGTTCGTCGAGGTAATGCGCGGGTTCATGGTGCTCCTGGGTACCGCCGCGGGCTATTGGCTCGCTCGAGACCTAGTGCCATCCGCTCCATCGGCTGGCGGTATTGGGGCGATGCTTGGTGTTCTCATTGGGTACATAAGCGGAGGTCTGCTCGGCCGTACAACAGATCGCGTTTTAGGTGTAGTTGAGCGACGTGTTGCGCGCCTACCGGGGCCCCAACTTGTCGTCGGCGCGCTCGGTGCCATCGCTGGAGCGGTAGCAGGGACCATTTTGACGCTTCCGCTTCTCCTACATGTGCGCCCTGCGATCTCCATTCCAATAGCTGGTATCGCAACTTGGGCATTAGGGGCACTCGGATTTCGCATCGCCGCGTTCCATAGCGGCGACCTATTCGCAGCCGCCGGACTCTCAACACGACCGCTGGTTCGCGCTGAGGCATTTGATCCTCGTGATGGATATCTCCTAGATACCTCAGCGCTGATGGATGGACGATTTGCGGGGCTGCTCGACTCCGGCGTCATCCGAGACGATCTATTCGTAGCGATATTTGTTCTTGATGAAATACAGGGGTTCGCCGATGCTGGGAGTGAAGACCCTCGCGCAAGACGCGCTCGGCGTGGGCTAGAGACACTTGAGCACATTAAGAGTGCTGGGTCTGTGAGAATCAGTGTGCTCGATGATGAGCTGCCCGAGATCGCTCAGGTTGACGCCAAACTTGTTGCACTTGCTATGCGACTCTCCCTGCGTCTCCTAACAGCGGATGCTCAACTAGCTAGCGTCGCTGAGATTCAGGGAGTACCGACTCTCAATCTGCGGCGGCTCGCCGCTGATCTAGCGCCAGCGGTTCTTGCCGGCGAGCGAATGATGCTTCGAATTCTTAAAGCCGGGCGCGAGCCGGGTCAGGGAGTTGGATTTCTTGACGACGGCTCTATGGTGATTGTTAACGGTGGATCAGCGTCTATTGGCGCCGAACCGATGGAGATAGTGGTCTCCTCTGTGGTTCCAAATGCAGCAGGGCGCCTAATTTTTGCAAAGCCTGCAGTTAGTTTGCGCGAAACACCTGCATCCTCGGGCATCATTGGTAAATGACCACTTGGGCAATTCTTCTTGGAGCGGGTAGCGGCACGCGCTTTGGGGCTCAGAAGCAGTTCCTAGATCTTGATGGGGCGCGCATCATTGATCGCGCCATCCACGGAGCCCACGATGCTGTAGATGCCGTTGTACTTGTACTCCCCGCGGGGGAGTCATGGGTTGGGCCACCGGTCCATGCTGTAGTTGAAGGCGGGGCGCAGAGATCCGACTCAGTTCGCGCTGGGCTCGCTGTGATTCCTCCCGAGGTGGAGGTGATAGTTGTGCATGATGTGGCGCGCCCACTTGCAACACGTGCGACTTACTCCGCAGTTATTGATGCAGTTAAGGCTGGGGCTGATGGCGCAGTTCCGGGGATTGCAATCTCCGACACGATCAAGCGCGTTAGTCAAGGCATGGTTGTAGAGACACTCAATCGGAATGAACTCGTAGCGGTGCAGACACCACAGGCTTTCAATGCTACGAAGCTCCGAGACGCGCATCTTGCTGGCGGCGATGCAACAGATGACGCTGGATTGATCGAGGCAATTGGGGGTACCGTCATGGTCGTGCAGGGCGATGCGCTTAATCAAAAAATTACAGAAGGCAGTGATCTAACGCGACTCGAGGCTCTCCTAGCGGAGCGCTCCACGAGTGAAGGCGACGCAGGGGAGAGCGCATGATCTTTCGCGTTGGGCTTGGTTTTGATGTTCACCCATTCGGCGGTGATGCTCCACTAGTCATAGGTGGAGTGAGGATCGAGGGCCAGGGCCTAGTTGGTCACTCAGATGCAGACGTCGTCGCACATGCTGTTGCCGACTCGCTGCTCGGACCGGCGGGGCTCCCCGATCTTGGGTCGCTCTTCCCGGCTAGCGACCCGAAATATTCTGGCATTTCATCGATGGAGTTACTCTCGGATGTGGCTCGGCGGGTCAGTGCTCAGGGTTGGTGGGTCCAGAACGTAGATGTCGTGATAGCTGCTGAGCAGCCACGTCTCGCTGAGCATCTCGCTGCGATGCAGTCAGGGCTTGCCCAGGCTCTCGCTCCCCTCCAGGAGCCGCTCGGTGTAGCCCTGCATGTCTCCGTTACCCCGAAACGCGGAGAGGGCCTTGGTTTCGTTGGCCGGGTTGAGGGAATCGCCTGTTGGGCAGTGGCGATGCTCAACAAAGGTTGATTCTGATTGAGCGCGGGTAACCTCGCTGCAATGACCGTTCGAATTCGCCTGCACGACACACTTCTTGGCCGCAGGGTCAACCTCTCTCCCCGGGTCCCTGGGAGCGTCTCTATCTATGTCTGTGGACCTACCGTCTATGACGCTCCGCACCTTGGGCACGGCCGCACCGCTGTTGTATTTGACAGCATTCGCCGCTACTTAACGTGGAGCGGACTCAGCGTCATGTTTGTGAGCAACATCACTGACATTGAGGACAAAATAATTGGCCGCGCTGCGCGTGAAGGCCTTACTGAGTCCGAGGTAGCGCGCACATACGAAGATGCCTATTGGTTCGAGATGGATCGTCTCGATGTTCTTCGACCAGACGAGACGCCCCATGCAACTCAGTACATCTCCGAGATGCTCGAATTAATAGCGGAGTTAATCGAGAAGGATCATGCCTACGTAATTGACGGGCAGGGTGTGTACTTCAATGTGCCTTCGTACGACGGATACGGCGAACTCTCGAACCGCAGGCTTGATGATCTTCTTGAAGGTGCAGGCTCGCGCGTTGAGATAGATACTGCGAAGAAGAGCCCTGTTGATTTCGCTCTATGGAAAGCGGCAAAACCAGGAGAGCCTGATTGGGAGTCTCCATGGGGGAGCGGCCGACCAGGGTGGCACATCGAGTGCACTGCGATGTCCCTCCTACTCCTCGGCGAGGGATTTGATATTCACGGTGGCGGGGATGACTTGACCTTTCCGCACCATGAGAATGAACGCGCACAGGCTGAGGCCGCGGGGCACCCCTTCGCACGCCATTGGATCCACTCTGGGATGGTGATGGTCGGCGGAGAGAAGATGTCGAAGTCGCTCGGTAACTTCACCACACTCGGAGAGGCAATCGACGCTCATGGCGGAAGGGCAGTTCGCGTCGCTGTACTGCAGACTCATTATCGTGCCCAGACCGAACTCGGCCCGCTTGAGATCGAGGCTGCAGGGAAAGCTGTTGAGCGCCTCGATGCGCTAGCAAGGCGTGCGAGCGCCAATGACCTGCCTGCAGACTGCTCAACCGATACTGCATCAGTTGAAGCGTTTACCGCAGCCATGGATGAAGACTTTGGAACCCCTGCCGCACTCGCCGTTGTATTCGATGCAATTAGCACTGCAAACTCTGCAATCGATGCTGGAGACTTATTCACCGCTGGGACCTTCGCAGCTACGGCTTTTGAGCTTGCAGGAGCGCTTGGGGTAATGGTGAGGACGCCTGAGCGCGGCGACGATGCAGATGAGATTGATGCATTGGTGCTGCAGCGTGAAGAGGCGCGAGCGTCACGAGACTTTGCTGGAGCCGACAGGATCAGAGACAAACTCGCTCAGCGCGGTGTCGTGCTCGAGGACGGACCTAGCGGTACGCAGTGGCACCGATGAGTAATGACCGGAGCGGCGGAGAGCGCGGAAGTAATAGTTCCGGGAATAGATCAGGAAATAGTCGCGGAAATAGTGCCGGAAATAGAGCAGGTAATAGAGCAGGTAATAACTCCGGACGAGGTGGTTATCGCGACGGCGGGCGTAAGGGTTCTAATGAGCAGCGAGGAGACTTCTCAGACCGCGGCCGTGGGCGTGACTCTGATGGATTTGACGCATACTCCTCGCAGCCGCCAGAGCGCGAGCGTGGGTTAGGCGGAGACCAAGTTGAGGGCGTAAATGCTGTGCGCGAGTTGCTACGCGCCGATCGAAGAGATGTAAGGGAGTTGCTCATCTCGGTAGGGAGAGAGAATTCTCCGGCGATCGAAGAGATTATTGAGCTCGCTCGCGAGCAGCGCGTGCGTGTCCGTGAGGTCGGTGCGACTCAGATGGAGGCGGTTGCTCGATCAGAGTCGCCACAAGGTGTGATTGCTCGCGCCTCCTCGATCGAGCCCGTTGATATTGACGCATTGCTAGAGGATCCGAAAGCGTTCATTGTTGTGCTCGATGGTGTGACTGACCCTGGCAACCTAGGGGCAGTTATGCGAACTGCTGAGCAGGCAGGTGCGACAGGTTTCGTACTCCCTAAGCACAGAAGCGCCCGACTTACTCCGTCTGCGATGAAGGCAGCAGCAGGTGCCGCTGAGTGGCTTCCGATTGCACAGACCGCAGGTGTGCCGTCATTTCTTGAGAGGGCGAAGCGGGCTGGAGTTTGGTCAGTTGGATTAGATGCTGACGGGGACGTAGATGTAAATGAGATCCCAGTCGCCGATGCTCCGATTGTGATCGTGCTCGGGGCAGAGGGGAGCGGGCTATCTCGGCTCACTCGTGGAAGATGCGACCTCATAGCGAGCATCCCAACCTTTGGGCACCTAGACAGTCTCAATGTCTCAGCCGCCGCCGCCGTCGCCTGCTTCGCAGTTGCCAGGCGTCGCGGCCGAGAGTGAGGGTTGGGCGTCGCGGCCGAGAGTGAGGGTTGGGCGTCGCGGCCGAGAGTGAGGGTTGGGCGTCGCGGCCAAGAGTAGGGGTTGGGCGTCGCGGCCAAGAGTAAGGGTTGGGCGTTAAATATCTCCCCGCTCTCGGGAAAGTAACGGGTTCGAGACTACGGTTTGGGACCACCGCGGGCCTCGTGCTTGTGAATGCCGGAGTAGCTCAGTTGGCCAGAGCAGCCGCCTTGTAAGCGGCAGGTCGTCGGTTCGAGTCCGACCTTCGGCTCCATTGAAGTGATCTTTGACACGCGCAAGCAAGGTGCGCGGGATAGGGTCAGACTTACCTGTTAGCCCAAAAATAAGGGCGGCTTGAACGGAGTCTGAGTGAAATCAATCGGAGAGTCGCAAGCATGACGGATCAGATGACACCAGTAGGCGGAGCCCCTCGTCGTCGAGGGCCTGCAGCTAGCGGCGGCGGAGCACTTAGCAACCCGGCTGTTCGCGCTGCGCTGTTAATCGTCCTTGCGATCATTATTGGAATCGTCTTGCTGCAGGTTATTGATGACGGATCAGGCCCAATCGGCGATGGTGGAACGACCACTACTACCGCTGCCTCGACCACATCCACATCTCGCGGAACTACGACAACAACTAAGGCTGACCCGAAGGAGACAGGAACGGTGCGCACCCCGCAGCAAGTCACTGTCTTGGTTCTCAATGGTTCAGGAGTTGGGGGCGCAGCCGCTACCGTCACGAATTCTCTGCGCGCTCTTGGTTACCAAACGCTTCCAGCCTCGGATGCTCCGGCTCAGGTAGGGAACACGGTTTATTACCAGTCTGGATACAAGCGTGAGTGCGCAGCGGTAGCTACAACTGTTGGCGGTAACGCTGGGGTTAAAGAGATGCCAACCCCAGTTCCAACGGGTGCTGAGCGCGCCAACTGCCTAGCAATTCTTGGTACGTAGACACGCGCTCTCGTAATAACGGAGATTTAGAACCTATGGATACTGATATTCAGATAGCGCGCGGGCTCATCGGTGCGGCGTCTCTCTCGAGTGGCCCTACCGATGAACAGTTAAACCTCGTTCAGAGTCTGCTTCACGGTTATTTCGGTCTGGAGGCGGATGCTCGATCGCTTACTCCTATCTCGGCAAGCGATTTAGCGGAGGCGGTGCCCGTCGATGATCGCCACCGTGTCGCAGATCTCTTGGTAGTGCTTGAGTTCTGTCGCCATCCCTACGATGAAGCCCAGGCAGATCTAGTAGAGGATTACGTCGCTGCCCTTGGAGTAGATGAGCCGATGCTCATATTGGCTCGTGACGCTATTCAAGGTGAGGTAGAGAAGGTTGCTGCTGACTGGAGCCGACTCAGTGCGCCCCCGAGTGGAGAACGCGCGAAGGCTGAGGAGGACCGTGAGTATGGCGCCAAGTTGCGTGCCTTGGAGAGCTGCCCGCCGCTTAGTCTCGGCCGCACATATTTCCAGTACTACCAGCAGTTTGACTCCCCATTCCCCGGAGAAGATGGTGGACCGCATTCTTCAGTAGCGAGTCACGATTTTGATCATGTGATCACGGGCTACGACACGGATCCGCCAGGGGAGTTGGCGCTTCAAGCAATGCTCCTCGCATCGAATGGGTTTCATGACCACTTCTCGTCGTTAGTTGCTTCGCTGCTCTTATACGAAAGCGCGTCTCTTCCTTTCTTAACAATCATCCCCAAGGAAGCCGTGCTTGATAGAGATGGGGCAATGGATCTGCTTGCAAATGGATTTCTTCGTGGGCAGATGACCACCCTCGATTGCCGATCCCTAGACCACATGGCCATAGTAAATAGGCCGCTCGCGGAGATACGCAGAGAGTGCGGTATCGAGCCTCTTACGCAGCCAGCGCACTGGGATCAGTAGAGAGATTCAACGCAGCCCGAGGCTCTGGGTAACTACTTCGTAGATTTTCTTTTGGCGCGGTGCTGGCATCGCATCTATAGATGGGCCAATCTGTGCCCTGTGAATAGTTCAGGTGTGCGCGCTGTGGTCTGCCCTGACAAGTTTAGTGGCACCCTTACTGCAGGTGAGGCAGCCGAGGCGATGGCGGCTGGTTTAATGCGCGCAGGTTTCTCAGAGGTCCTGCAGACTCCGATAGCCGATGGTGGCGAGGGGTCGCTCGAGACAATTCACGAATCTCTTGGCGGTTCAATTCGCAGCACGCGCGTTACCGGGCCACTCGGCGCAGAGGTGCTCGCCGAGTGGCTTGTGATACCGAACGGAACAGCGGTGATTGAGATGGCTAGGGCAAGTGGACGTGCGCTTGTTGAGGGGCGCTCTGATCCCTTGGGTGCCACTACTAGAGGTACAGGTGAACTCATTGCAGCGGCGCGCGCCTCGGGGGTTCGGAGAGTAATTGTCTGCGTAGGTGGGAGTGCAAGCACCGATGGCGGGCTCGGAGCGCTCGAGGCATTGGGGTGGTCTCTGCGGGGAGTCGACGTAACCGTGGCGTGCGATGTAACAACTACCTTCGTTGCAGCGGCGCGTGATTTCGGTCCTCAAAAAGGTGCGAAGCCTGCCCAAGTTCAACTCTTAACCGGCCGCCTAGAGCGCCTAGCTGCAGACTTTCTTCAGCGCACCGGCGTAGATATCTGCGAGGTTGAAGGCTCCGGCGCTGCCGGTGGACTCGCCGGTGGACTCTGCGCAATCGGCGCGCGTTTAGAGCCAGGTTTTGATGTCATCGCTCGCATCGTCGGGCTAGATAGTGCTCTAGTTGGAGCAGATCTTGTAATGACCGGTGAGGGGCGCGTCGATGCATCTTCGTTCGCTGGGAAAGTTGTTGGCGGTGTAATCGATGCGGCATCTGATGAGGGTGTGCCTAAGTGCTGTGTAATCGCAGGGCAGATCACTGAAGATGCTCGCAATCACTTAGCGACGCTTCCTAATGTCCTAGGCCTCGCATTGACGGATCGGGTCTGGACGCCCTCTGAGGCTTTTGTGCGTGTTGCGCTATTAGTAGAAGAGGCTGCTCTTGAGGGAGGGCGCTCTGCGCTGGACCCCAAAAAACCTTAACTCCGATACTTAAGCCTTTAGATCTCTGCGTTGTTCTAGGTAGGCCAAGATGCTCTCCATTGGCGGGCGCTCGCTTGTCTCGATAGCGACCCGCTCCATGCTGTAATCCTCTGTGAAGCGCGTTAGTTCTGTCTCGTTTATTGAGGTGGGGTTGATACCAGCACGCCGGAGTGCAGTGGCAATGATCGCAGTTGCCTGCAGAGAGAGTTGATCGAGTGGGCGATTTCGGTGCTCTCGAACGCCGAGGTCAACCTGCGCAATTACTTTGGCGCCGTACTTCTCGATTATGTCGACGAGCATTCCAAACTCGACACCCCATCCCTGAACGAACGGAATCGACTCAAGAATCTCGCGACGCCCGGCGTACTCCCCGGAGAGTGGCTGAACAATGTGGGCAAGCTGAGGGAAGAGCAGTGAGATAAGTGGCCGCGCCACTAGTTCAGTCACTCGGCCACCACCATTGGGCTCCCCGTGGATTGGCCGCCGGTAGAATCCTTTTACGAAACCAATCTCAGGGACAGTTAGAAGCGGGCCGATTAACCCCGTCACGAAATGTTCCTCGAAATTGCGGATGTCTGCATCTACCCAGCAGATGAGATCGCCGCGGCAGGCATGAAGCGATTTCCACATCGCGTTACCCTTCCCCGATCCAAGTCCAGAGTCTCCAAGGATCGAAGACTCAGCTACAACTCGAGCCCCCTCCCACGTAGCGGCCTCAGCAGTCGAGTCGATAGAGCCGTCGTCAATCACGACTACCTCGTCAACGATCTCGAACCGCTCCATGAGACACCTTCGGACAGTGGCCACTATCTGCCCAACAGTCGCTGCCTCGTCGCGTGCCGGGAGGCAGACGGAGACTGAGAGGCCAGTCCGCGAGCGAGCCTCGGCAAGGGTCTCCGGTGAGAAATTGCTGTGGTGCCGAGGCACCTGCAGTGGGGTCACGGCCATGAGTCTACGGCGCAGGCTCCCCACGTTGCGATCGAAGGCGGGGGCGTGGCAGACTTCACATCAAGAACAACGCGCTCATCGAGAGCGGCTGAGGGACGGGCCCTATGAAGCCGCGGCAACCAACGCTTATGCGTCAGGTGCCAATGCCCGAACGATGAGCAGCCCGAGAGCGACAGGGACACCCCTTCCGCTCGAGGCGCTCAAGAGCGCGTCGAGAACGACCGGGATGGTCCCGGCCGTGGGAGATAAGGAGTTAAGTCAGTGACTTTCGTAACGGCACTTAAGTGTCGAGAGTGTGGTCGGGAGTATCCGATCGAGCCCTCGTATACCTGTTCATGGTGTTTTGGTCCCCTAGAGGTTGCCTACGACTACGACGCAATCCGCGCCTCAGTATCGAGAGAGAGCATCGCAGCGGGGCCGTTGAGTGTCTGGCGTTATGCAGATCTTCTCCCATCGGAGCGCCAGGAGTCAGTAGACCTCGGTGCCGGTTTTACTCCGCTAGTACGAGCACCCAGACTCGCTGCAGAGCTTGGACTCGGCGAACTTTGGATCAAGAACGACACGCTCAATCCAACAAACTCCTTCAAGGATCGCGTTGTTAGCGTCGCGCTCTCGAAGGCACTCGAGTTTGGTTTCAAGGTTGTGGCATGCGCCTCGACAGGGAACCTCGCTAACTCTGTTGCAGCGCACGCAGCGCACGCTGGTCTTGAGTCTTATGTCTTTATTCCCTCGAACCTTGAGGCCGGGAAGATCGTGACTACTGCGGTCTATGGCGGAAACCTCGTAGCAGTAGATGGCAACTACGACGACGTAAACCGCCTATGCGCGGAACTAGCCGGTACATATCCCTGGGCTTTTGTGAATGTCAATGTACGCCCTTATTACGCAGAAGGATCTAAAACACTTGCTTTCGAGACTGCCGAGCAACTTGGGTGGCAGGCGCCTGACCATGTTGTTGTGCCAATCGCTAGTGGTTCTCAACTAACCAAGATTCACAAAGGGTTCCACGAACTCTTTGAGGTTGGTCTGCTTGATGAAGACCCATCGGTTCGCGTCTCTGGTGCTCAGGCGCTTGGTTGCTCTCCGGTGGCGACGGCGTTTCTCGAGGGAAGCGAAGTTATTAAACCTGTTAAGCCCGACACAATTGCGAAGTCGTTGGCGATCGGTAACCCTGCAGATGGCTACTTTGCAATCGATGCAGTGCGTAATACTGGTGGCGCGATGGCAGCAGTGACCGACGACGAAATTGTTGATGCAATTCGTCTCCTTGCTCGCACGGAGGGAATCTTTGCTGAGACGGCAGGTGGAGTCACAGTGGCAACACTCTCGCGCCTCGCTGCCTCTGGTGTGATTCGCCCAGACGAGCGCGTCGTTATCTACATCACGGGCCACGGGCTCAAGACGCTTGAGGCTGTCTCGCCTGTGGTCGGACCAACTGCAACTATTAGGCCAAATATCGAGGCGTTCCATGACGCATTCCCGGCATTAGAGGA
Organism: Actinobacteria bacterium IMCC26256; assembly: GCA_001023575.1. GTDB lineage: Bacteria > Actinomycetota > Acidimicrobiia > IMCC26256 > IMCC26256 > IMCC26256. The sequence continues at coordinate 271,744 of CP011489.1, forward strand.
GAGCTCCAAATGACAGTCATCCGAATCCCAACCCAGCTTCGTGAACTAACCGGTGGTGCAGGCGAGGTCGACCTTCAGGGAGCGACTGTTGCTGAGCTACTCGCGGCACTAAACGCGGCACACCCCGGATTTGGAGAGCGCATCTCTGAGCCTGATGGCAGCCTGCGACGCTTCGTAAATATCTTTGTTGCGGAGGAGGACATCCGATTCCTCGAGGGCATCGATACACCGGTTGCCCCGGGCGAGGTCGTCAGCATCGTCCCTGCAGTAGCGGGCGGCTAGAACCCACTCTCCAAGCCTCCCACCCCCTCCAAGCGCCCCAACCCCCGAACTTCGGGTGGTTAACGTCGCTATAGCGACCTCAAATGCCCGAAGTTCGTTAGATTTGCGAAGTTTTTAGCCTTGGCTTGTGCTTTTTGATCGACTTAGGTTAGGGTAACCTTACTTAACTCGGTCCCCGGCTAAGAGTGGGAACCGACCATGGCAATGGAGGCTTACCTATGTTCCCAAGTTTTCTAATCGGATTGCGTGAGGGCCTCGAGGCTGCGCTAATCGTCGGCATCTTGGTTGCGTACCTAGTGCGCACCGATCGTAAGGATCGCCTCACAGCTCTATGGATCGGGGTAGCCGCGGCCGTGGGCGTCAGCCTCGTAGTAGGAGCGATTCTTCAGTTTGCTGTCGATAATCTCGGCGATGAAGCACTTGCCCCTTTCGTAGGTTTTACTTCGCTACTAACAGTTGCGCTGGTCACCACCATGGTCTTTTGGATGCAGCGCACTGCTCGTCGTATGAAGTCTGACCTTGAGGGCCATCTAAGCCAAGCGCTTGCGGCGGGCCCCGTAGCGATCCTCGCGACTGCTTTCTTTGCTGTCGTGCGTGAAGGGATCGAGACCGCCCTATTTCTCTGGTCAAATGTGCAGGCCACTGGTGGATCGACGGCCGCGTTGATTGGTGCGCTCCTGGGAATCGGCGCGGCAGTCGCTCTCGGTTGGGTTGTGTACAAGCAGTCGGTGCATATTGATTTAGCGAAGTTCTTCACGATCACCGGTGTGATGTTGATTGTGATCGCAGGCGGGGTTCTGGCTTACGGTCTCCATGAACTCGCTGAGGGTGGAGTAATCCCGACCACGGCAACTGCGTTCGACATAACAAGCTGGTTCGATGCTGAGGCATGGTACGGCGCAATTCTCAGAGGAGTATTTGGCTTTAGACCTGCACCGACCGTGTTAGAGGTTGCGGCTTGGTTCGCCTATGTGATCCCAGTTACATGGTTGTTTCTCCGAGGGATTAGCGCGGCACCTAAGAAATCTCTCCCGAACAAGGTTGCAGCTCAGTAAGGCTTGTATTCACCTGATTAGAGAATTACTGGCGGATCTGTCAACGCCGTTCATATCTCAACCGCGTCTTCTTGAGCAGGGCTTGAGGTTGGCGAAAATTGTAATAGTTTTCTAATGAGGTTCTGTGTTCTACTCCGGGGGTTCCTGCCGGTTTGGTAGGTGGAGACTCTCTGCGAACGGGGTAAGCATGGCTACTAATCGAATTCTTGGTACGAGGTTGACGCTGCAGTTGCGTCGCGGCTTGGTCTTGCTCTCCGCTGGTGTGATTGCGTGCACCGCAGTCATAGGCCTGCGCTCTAATGCGCAGCCGGCGGGTGCGACAGCGTTTGCGAAGATTGTCTCTTGGGGCGACGACGAATATCGGCAGGTGTCGGAAATGCCGTCGGGCTCAGACTTCACGCAGGTCAGTCTCGGCGAGCGGCACTCGGTAGCGTTGCGTACTGACGGGAGTCTGGTTTCTTGGGGTGAACCCTCAGGCGGGATTTATGGTCAGGTCTCAGATACGCCTTCCGGAACCGACTTCACCCAGGTAAGCGCAGGCCGCTTCCACTCGGTGGCGTTGAAGTCGGATGGAAGTCTCGTCTCTTGGGGTATGGATATATATAGCCAAGTCTCGAGCACGCCTTCAGGCACCGACTTCACGCAGGTAAGCGCGGGCTACTACTCCTCGGTGGCGTTGAAGTCCGATGGGAGTCTCGTCTCTTGGGGCTATGACGCTTATGGGCAGGTCGCGAGCACGCCTTCTGGCACGGACTTTGAGCAAGTAGACGCCGGCGGGTACCACTCGGTGGCGTTGAAGTCGGATGGGAGTCTCGTCTCTTGGGGCTGGGACGGCTACGGGCAGGTCTCGAACACGCCTTCTGGCAGCGACTTCGCGCAGGTAAGCGGCGGCATGATGCACTCGGCTGCGGTGCGTGCGGATGGGAGCATTGCCTCCTGGGGTTATAACGGAAACGGTGAGGTCACTTACTCGCCGGGTGGCAATGACTTCGCGCAAGTGAGCGCTGGCTACTACACCACAGTGGCGTTGAAGACTGATGGGAGCATCGTCTCATGGTGGTACAGCGGCTACGGCCCGGTCTCGAGCAAGCCATCTGGGACAGGCTTTACTCACGTGGAGAACGGCTACGGATTAACTGCTGCGGCACTTAAAACCGTTGAGCCTGCGGTTGTGGTGCGCATCGGCGATGTGAGTTTGAACGAGGGCAGCGGCCCAGCAGGGACCACTGCGTCTTTGCTCTACGGGACAGATCGTGCAGTAAACGCTGCGTTATGTGTCTGGTATACGACAGAGAATGATGGTGCGACAGGTGCCGATAAGTTCACTGCCTTCGATGGAACGCAGGACTACCTCAAACTTGGTGTGACTAAACCCAAGTTTTCTTTGCTGGGAGCTTCGAAGACCGCAGGGAAGATCTCCATGAAGGTGAACTACGACGCGGTCGCGGAGTCGGATGAAGTCTTCATGGTCAAGATCACGAAGGTCACCGCGCAGGAGAGCGGAAAGTGTGTCTCAACATCAACTGCGGATCCGCGGGTTAATCTCGCTCGGGCCAACGGTTTCGTTCAAATCCTTGATGACGACACTCCGGTTCCCCAGGAGTAATAGAGCAAACGAGAGCACTTAAATCAGAACGTTTATCGCGCCTGCTTAGGCTTCTACGCGTTGTAGGCGCGCGACGAAGATGCTGCTGAAATCCCAGACCAACTCATCGCCCTCGATCCAGCGCTTGACCTCAAATCCGACTGCGCCCTCGGGTCGCAGCACAAGCGCTCCATCCTCGTAGGAGGCAGCGACTGTGATTTGGGTTGTGTAGTCCGCCGCCATCACATCGTGCACGCCATTCTCGAGTGTGCCGTCGCAGGAGCGAAAATCGTGGATAACTCCTCCACCTGTAACGATTGCGCGATTACCAGCCTGCTCAATACGCTCAACGTGGCTCCAGATCGGGTCCTCTGAATTGAGTGCCTCTCCATTGGAGCGCACATCAACGACGCGCCAAGTTCCGCGCAGGTCGGGGACCCCGTCACCTAGCGGCGTCGTGCATCCATCGAGGATAGGCGCAGGCATACTGCGTGCACTCTTGGCCTCCCCGGCCTCGCCATACCCGCCAGTTGGTGTAAATGCAGTCGGTATCTGGTCAACGTGTGTCATTGCGTCTCCTTGGTTGTGCTGGGAGTCTCTCCCGAGTCTGTCTTTAGTGCTTATGCGATCCTGTTCGAAGTTTTACAACCTTAGATGCGCTCCATGCGTGCCGTCCATGCAGTTGAGAACTCCCACACAAGTTGTTTGCCCTCGAGCCAGCGTCGAATCGTAATGCCCGCTAACGCATCCTCGCCGCGAAAAACAAGGACACCGTCGTCGAAGGTGGCAGAGAACACGGCTGGTGTAGTGAAATCAACGGCCATTACATCCTGCATTGCATTCTCGTAGGTTCCATCGCATGCGTAGAAGTCGTGGATCACTCCGGCGCTTGTAAATGTGACACGCAGCCCAGCCTGTTCGATGCGCTCTACGTGCTCCATCACTCTGTGGTCTGAGGGTGCGGGCTCTCCGTTGATCTCCAGGCTCACGGTCTTCCAGGTGCCACGCATGTCGGGCACCCCAGAGCCAAGAGGCTCATCGCACTCAGCGAGAAATAAAGGCGGCATTTCACGCTGATTTGGTGGCAATGAAGGGTCTCCGTAGCCACCGGCCGGCGTATTGGCCCGAGGAATATCGCTCGCCAGAATCACTGTGCTGTACCCGCCCCAAACTCTGTCATCGCGAGTAGCCACTGGCTCTCAAGTGCGATGTCGCGGTTCTTGCCAATCGTTGCAGCAATCTCGGGATCCCCCGCAAGTTTTAAGAAGACCTCGCGAGAGGGATAACGCATCATTGACATGATTTGAAAATCTTGCGCGCCATCGCCAACTAGTTGCGAGTCGATCAAACCCCCAAATACAAACTCCGCACCGTTGCGCTGCACGTATTCGCGCATTCCATTTGCGTAGACCATCATCTCCTGAAACGTCTCGGGATCAACTACACCGTCTGCGTTTCGCTTCAGTTTTAAGATGTTGCACATAACGACAGGCCCATCAGGGCCGCCAATGAACTCTGTTATCTGCTCTGGTGTAGGCATCTTGGCCATAGTGGTCTCCTAGATATTTAGAGTGGTTTTTGTTTCGAGTGGTATTTGTTTAGAGGCGTATTCGTGTCGTAATAACTCTGTGTCGAACCTCGACTTAGCGGTTTGTTGATCAGGCGCTTAGAGCTGCGCTACAAACATGAGCTCAGCAATACGGGTCGGCACGACGTGCTCCCCTGTTGAGGTTCGTAGAGTCACTTGGCCGTTACCGGTATCAATTATCGCTGCGGTTCGCCCTGGAGTCAGATCAGCAGTTGCAAGGAGGCGCAGCGCTTCGTCGTCGACCTCGATGCGCTCGCCGATCCTGATTACCCGGATCTCCCCATTTGAGACAAGGCTGAGAGGTTTGGTGATGGTGGTATCAGCGGCACGAGACGTACCTGGAATCGGATTTCCGTGCGGGCAAGTGGCGGGATCACCAAGCAGGAGTACAAGTTTCTCCTCGACATCCGCAGAGATCGCATGCTCCCAGCGGGCTGCCTCTTTATGAACCTTCTCCCACTCAAGGCCGATTACATCAACGAGGAGGCGCTCCGCTAGGCGGTGCCGGCGTACCACGGTTGTGGCTAAGACCCGTCCTTTTTCAGTGAGGCGAAGGCTGCGATCACCCATCAACTCTGTATATCCAGCCTCAACTAAACGGCTAACTGTCTCAGATACCGAGGGTGCGGAGACGCCGAGGCGCTCAACGAGGCGGGCCCTTATGGGCAGCACTCCCTCCTCCTCGAGCTCGAGGATCGTCTCTAGATATTCCTCTGTGGTGTCATGCATCTCAGCCATGGATAAGTAGAACCCTACCCGCGCTCGCCGTTTCGGCAATTTGCACTCTCCGGGGGCGACTGCCAAACTGTGTTGGCACTCTCACCTTGAGAGTGCTAATCCACCCAACCCAGACCGCTCGATAGAGCCGTCGCCAGACCGTTTCCCCAGGGGGTCACAATGGCAAAGCAGATCGCTTTCGATGAAGCCGCACGCCGGTCACTAGAGGCCGGAATGAACAAACTCGCTGACGCAGTGCGCGTCACGCTTGGACCGAAGGGTCGCAACGTAGTTCTTGAGAAGAAGTGGGGAGCCCCCACAATTACCAACGATGGTGTCTCCATTGCTAAGGAGATCGACCTCGAGGACCCATTCGAGCGCATCGGTGCTGAGCTCGTCAAAGAGGTCGCCAAGAAGACCGATGACGTAGCCGGTGACGGTACGACTACCGCAACAGTTCTCGCTTGGGCAATGGTCCGCGAGGGCCTGCGCAATGTCGCTGCTGGTGCAAACCCGATGACCATGAAGAAGGGCATCCAGGCTGCGGTTGTTACTGCGGTTGAGTCGATCAAGGCGAGCTCCAAGAGCGTCAAGACCGACCCTGCTCAGATCGCCAATGTTGCAGCCATCTCGGCCGCTGACACGGAGATCGGCGCCATGATCGCTGAGGCACTCGAGAAGGTTGGAACCGATGGTGTAATCACCGTCGAGGAGAGCCAGACCTTTGGAATGGAGCTTGACCTTGTAGAGGGAATGCGCTTCGACAAGGGTTACATCTCGCCTTACTTCGTTACAGACCCCGAGCGCATGGAGGCCGTCATTGACGACCCTTACATCCTCTACGTGGCCTCGAAGATCTCTGCTGTTAAGGACCTCCTCCCGATTCTCGAGAAGGTAATGGCCTCTGGTCGCCCGCTCGTAATCATCGCTGAGGACATTGAGGGCGAGGCACTTGCGACACTTGTTGTCAACAAGATCCGCGGAACCTTCAAGTCTGTTGCCATCAAGGCCCCTGGTTTTGGTGAGCGTCGTAAGTCAATGCTTCAGGACATGGCCATCCTCACTGCAGGTCAAGTCATCTCCGAGGAGGTCGGCCTCAAGCTTGAGAACGTCGGGCTCGAGATGCTCGGTCGTGCACGCAAAGTTGTTGTCACCAAGGACGAGACAACAATGGTTGAGGGTGCAGGCTCCAAGTCCGATGTTCAGGGCCGGATCAACCAGATCCGCGCTGAGATCGAGAACACCGACTCTGACTATGACCGCGAGAAGCTTCAAGAGCGCCTCGCAAAGCTCTCAGGTGGTGTAGCGATCATCAAGGTCGGTGCAGCGACTGAGGTTGAGCTCAAAGAGAAGAAGCACCGCATCGAGGATGCAGTGCAGACAACCAAGGCAGCCGTTGAGGAGGGTGTGGTCCCCGGTGGTGGAGTTGCGCTTCTTCGTGCGCAGGCCAAGGTACTCGAGCTCGTTGAGACTCTCACTGGTGACGAGGCAACCGGCGCACGCGCAGTTGCTCGTGCACTCGAAGAGCCACTCAAGCAGATCGCGCTCAACGCGGGTCTTGAGGGTGGAGTCATCGTCGAGAAGGTTCGTTCCCTCAAGGGAGCCCACGGACTCAACGCCAGCACTGGCGAGTACGAGGACCTTGTCAAGGCCGGTGTCATTGATGCAGCCAAGGTGACGCGTTCCGCACTTCAGAACGCAGCCTCAATTGCAGCACTCTTCCTTACGACCGAGGCAGTAGTTGCCGAGAAGCCAGAGCCTGCAGGCGCTGGTGGCGGCGGCGGAATGCCGGGTATGGACGGAATGGGCGACTTCTAGTCGATAGCCATTAGTAAGTAGTTGATCACGGGGCGCCCATTAGGGCGCCCCGTTTTCGCGCCTGAGTGCACTATGTCTCTGCCCTGTCGTAGAGTTTAAGTATGGATCAAAAAGCGCGTTCTCAGGGCAGGTTTAGTTTTGGATCAATTCTCGTATTGGCTCTTGTGGTGACGCTCTCTCTAGTGGGGTGCAGCGCGGCGAATAAACCAGATGCAAGCAAGGTCGGTGCTGTCCAACTCATCTCCTCAAGTGTGGATGCTGCATCTCAAGTTGGAACAATGCGCGTTGCCGGTATTTTTTCAATCTCGATGTCAGGTAAAGCATCGAAGTTTGATCTCGATGGTGGGGTCGACTTTAAGAACAACTCAACCAGCCTCAAGACCTCACTTGCTGATCTCGGAATACCTGGCCTCGAATCGTCCAAGGTCGAGATTCGCTTGGTTGGCGAGACCGTTTATATTCGTGTCGGAGATCTTGTTGGCGGGATCGGCTCTGCGCTACTTGGTGGCAAAGAGTGGATCTCTATGGACCTAAGCGCTCTTGGGGGAGAGTCTCTTGCGGGTGCTAATCCAGCAAATCTCCTTGCGATGCTTCGCGGCATTGCAGATGTAGAAGAGGTTGGCACTGAGAGCATTCGCGGTAATCAGACAACTCACTACACGGGCCGCATAAATATGTCCAAGGCAATAGGTGCAGCCCCAAGTGCGGATAAAAAAGAGGTCTCCTCCGCGTTCGAGAACCTCTCCAAAGAGTTCCCCGTAGATGTCTGGGTTGATTCAGAGGGGCGCACAGTGAAGCTCTCGACGAATGGTGGCGGCTCGGAGAATAAGTTCTCATTCTCACTCGAGTTCTTTGATTTCGGTGCAGACCTAAATATCTCTGCGCCCCCAGCGAGTGATGTTGGTTCCCTCGGAGGCTTGGGCTCCAACGCAGACCAGTAGCACTCAACGCAAGCGCGACCTGAGGGTTTGGCTTCTCGCCCGATAACCTCACCTTATGGCCGAGTCTGTGATTCCATCTGAGGGTTGGGGAGTTCTGCATCTATTCCTCAAGGTTGCCCGAGGAGCCTCAAGGCCTGACTCCGCAACCCCTGCGCAAGTAATCTCGTCAGTCGATGCACTAGTCGCAGATGGTCATCAGTGCGTTTGGTTCCCAGTCCTCGGCCACAAAGCAGACCTCGGAGTAATGGTTGTTGGGCCAGACCTAATTCGTCTGCAGCAGTTCCAGAACGCGATTCTCGAGACAGGATTATTTATTCTTGAGTGGTCGTACTTCTCGCTCACTGAGGGCTCCGAGTACATGTCCACAGATGACGATGAGCGCAGGCGCCTCTCAGATGAGGAGGGCATAACGGATGCTGCGGAGATCGAGACGCGCCTAACGGTATGGAGCGAGCGGATGGTGCATTATCGCGAGCAGCGAATTCACCCAACACTCCCGCAGCGATCAACAATCTGTTTCTACCCAATGTCGAAGAAGCGCTCGGGGGAGGACAACTGGTATTCGCTTGAGTTCGCACGCAGAAAAGAACTAATGGCCGGGCATGCCCGCGTTGGTCGCACATACGCGGGGCGAGTCGTTCAACTAATCACAGGCTCAACAGGGATTGACGACTGGGAATGGGGAGTCACGCTCTTCTCCGATGACCCGGTAGCGCTCAAAGAGATCGTCTACGAGATGCGCTTCGATGAGGTCTCGGCACGATATGGGGAGTTTGGCCCCTTTTTCACTGGTCTAGTGATGGACCCAGCAGATGCGCTTAAAGCTGTAGGGATTATCTGAGTATTCATCACGAGGCCGGCGTAATCGCTAACCTAAAAGGCGTGACTACTAGCCAGCGCCTATTTGTATCTTTCCCGGAAGCCTTAGTAGACCGTCCCATGGTCTACGAGATCATCAAGCGATTCGATGTGATACCGAGTATTCGTCGCGCGAACGTCGAGGAGCACTCGGGGTGGACGATTCTTGAGATATCGGGTGAGGCACAGAGCATCGCTGACTCCATTGCATACCTAGAAGAACTCGGATGCACCGTCAATCAGATGGAGGGCGACGTCCTACAGGGATAGTCGCGGGTCGATTACGCGTCTGCGTTGACCGAGTTCACTTTTCTCTGCAGACCTAGTCCTGGCTTAGGTTTTTCCATACTGGGAAGCTCAAGTACTCGACTCCGTCGCGAAATTCACTGCGCCCCGATTCTCTGAAGCTCAAGATGTGATGCTCTGCGATAGAGAATCCAAGCATTCGCTTTAGGTCGGCCATTGGGAGCAGGAGAGGGCCATCTGCGTCCCCGTCACGTAGCAGAGCGTCTACCTCAAGGGTTGGGCGCTCCGGGCTCGAGGTATCAGGGCAGGTGCATTGATAGACGATTCGTTCAAATACGGCTAACGCGAGGATGCGCATTGGGCCATCATGTCTCTTATGACTCGTAAATACGAACTGCCAGAGATGTTTAAGCGTTCACGGACAGAACCTGGATCTGATCCGGCAGCAGCGGAGGCGGGCGGAATCGCAATCCTTAATGAGGTGAGTTCACTGTTGTTATCGGGGATCACTATTGGCTTACCAATTTGGCTGACTAATCGCACAGCTGAGGTCCTCAGGGCTTGGATAAAAGGCCCTCTCTCTGAGTCTGAGGAAGAGAAAATAACAGAGGCCTCTCTGGCTTCAACCGAGAGAGTCTCAAGTGAGCTTCGAGCACTCTTCGCGCAAGACCCGGCAATGCAGCGTGAGACCCCCCTGAGCATTGTGAGGGGGTCTCATCGGGAGCCGGGCCTGCTGCTTCTAGACCTTGGGGTAGCAGAGTTAGAGCGTGATCCATTTGAAGAACGCGCCTTGCCCGATGATCGATGGTCCCTCGCTCCACCAGATTTGGCCTCAATCGGTGAAGACCTCGGGGCACTTCTTCTCGCATGGGGCCTCGCAAAGGCAAGAGTCTTGCGTGCCCGCTGAACCCCTGCTTGCTATCAAATTGACCCGGTACTTTATTCTTGGCTGGTTTTGACCTAGGGTAACCTCGTCCACTCAGAACCGCGAGAGGCCCCCATGTTTCATACCTCTAACTCTTCGCACCTACTGGTAAACGCTAATAGCGTGCGCTCGGACACTTTGGGTGATGTAAGTGAACGGCACCTGTCATTATCTGAAGACCCCGCTTTTCTAGGCGCTCTTCTCTCGTCATCTCCGCTTGGTATTGCATGCATAACGCAGAATGGTGAACTTCTATACGGCAATGAAAAGTTGAGTGAGATTTTTGGTCAAGAATTAGAGAGCGAAAATATATTCGGCGTTCTCACTGATGCAACATTGGGCCAGGAACTCGTAATTCAAGACGCATTTGATGCCGTTATCAAGACGGGCCAATGGTTTGGCAATCTAAGGATTGAACGCCCAGACGGGTCATTCTGCAATGTACGAAACTGGGTTACCAGCGCTGCGCAGGCAGGCGGTAACTATGTCAGCATTTTTGAAGATATAACTTCGCTTGATGCTGCGTTAACGCAGACAGATCATCTTCGATCTTTGCTTGAGGAATCTGACGCCCTCGCTCTCGTCTTTGACGATCAAGGCACAATTCGGTATGCCAACCCCACAGCGCGTCGCAGGCTTGGGCTCGAGGGTTTAACAGAGACCGAACTATCCCTCTTAAATTATCTTGAAGTACTGCGGTTAACTCCCGAGAGTTTTGAACTCATGATTTCAGAGGTTATTCCTGCTCTACTCAACTCTGGCCAATGGAGTGGTGAGACTTCTTTTGTGAATCTCCAAGGAGATTTCGTGGAAACGGCAACCGATGCTCATCGTAATATCGGTAAAGACGGCCAGACGTTTTACACGATTACGGTCCACGACGTTACACAACTTAAGAATTATGCAGAAGAACTTGGGCGCCAAGAAATCTGGTTCCGTACGATTGTTGCCCAGAGCACTGACGCAGTATTTGTAGTTAGACGACCCGATGGGATTATCTATGCAAGCCCTAGGGCAGAGGATTTGCTCGGTATTCCGCTCGAAGAAATTATCGGCATAAAATTGCGGCAAAAGATACATCCCGATGACATAGAGGGACTGCCCTACGGATCATTGAATCGCCCCGCCATAAAGCGGCCCTACGTTGATCACCCGATTCGAGTTCTCAACGCGGATGGGAATTACAGATTCTGTGAAGCAACGGCAGTTAACTTTGACGGGGACATAAGCGATTCAGCCTCCATGATCACCATTAGGGACATCACGGATCGCAGACGCTCTGAGACTCTTGTTCGCGAACAGGCTGGGTTTCTGCGGTTGGTGGCCAGCAGCGCCCCAATTAGCAATGTCCTTGCCGCCCTCTGCGACCTAGTTGAGGAAACCTTTGTTGGGGCTAAGGCAGCAGTGATGAGGGTCAGCGATGGAAGACTTTCGTTTGCGGGCGGCCCTCGTATGCCCGATGAATTTGTCGATGCGATGCAGTCCGTTCCCCTTGGTGTAGAGGGTGGCCTCTGCGGAATTGCGGTGGAGGCAGGGGAACCCGTTTACTCCTTTGATATTTCTAACGATCTGCGACTCGAGGGGTGCCGCGATTTATTACTCCGAAATGGATTCAAGTCAGTTTGGTCGACCCCTGTCGATAGCTCTGATGAGGACGCAATTACTGCAAGCATCGCAGTCTTCTGGCATGAGCTCCATGAAGTAACCACAGACGAAGTCGCTTTGATGGCGACCCTTTGCTCTTTATGCTCGATTGCGGTGGACAGGAAGGAATACGAGACGCGTCTTTCACATCAAGCACACCACGATGCACTTACAGGATTGCCAAATCGTTCACTCTTCACTGAGTTGTTATCCATTGCTACTGCCCGCGCATCTAGGGGAAACACTGTGAACGCTGTCATGTTCATCGACCTAGATCGGTTCAAGGAAGTAAACGACAGCCTTGGGCATGACGCCGGAGATGAACTACTTATCAACGTTGCCTCGAGGTTGAGGGAATGCTCACGAGCTAGCGACACGATTGCCCGCTTCGGGGGCGATGAATTTGTTGTGCTCTGTGAAGATCTAGACCCTGAGAGCGCGAGTGGAGTCATCACCGATCTCGCCGAGAGACTGCTCACATCAATCGATGAGCCGATGATGATCAAGGGACAGTCGCTTCGCGTCTCGGCCAGTGTTGGCGTCGCTATTAACGGAGGCAATGCCAAAGCCGCCGGAATGCTGCGCGACGCCGATGCTGCGATGTACAAGGCTAAAAAGAATGGCAAGGCGCGGGTCGAAGTCTTTGGCGACGAGCTGCGTTCATCCGCACTAAATCGATTGGAGATGGAGAGCGGCCTTCGCAGCGCTTCAATGAACGGTGAGCTCGTCCTTGAGTATCAACCAGTAATCAATCTTGTTAATGGCTCAATTGAGGGCGTCGAGGCGCTCGTCCGCTGGCTCCACCCAACTCAGGGGATGCTGCAGCCCGCATCCTTTATTGAGATTGCCGAGGAGACCGGCGCTATCTCTGAGGTTGGCAACTTTGTCATTAGGGAAGCTTGCAGTCAGTTGGGCAGGTGGATCATGGATGGTGATGTCAGCACTAATTTCACAGTCTCAGTAAATGTCTCAGCGCGGCAGTTCGAGGGATCGGGCCTAATTGAAGTTGTGCGTCAGGCACTCGCGTTATCCGGTCTTATTCCATCTCAGTTAGTGCTCGAGATAACTGAGGGCACGCTCATGGAGCCGGCTTCAATCGACGCACTTCGTGAACTCCATGATCTAGGCGTCCAGGTTGCTATCGACGACTTTGGAACTGGGTACTCGTCGCTGTATTACTTAAAGCGCTTCCCTGTCGATATTGTGAAGATTGATAGGTCATTTGTAGATGGGCTCGGGCACGACCCAGATGACGAAGCGATCGTCTCAGCGGTACTCGGGCTAGGCCACGCTCTTGGCCTGCTCGTTGTGGCTGAGGGCGTCGAGAACGAGACACAAATGCAGGCTCTAAGCGCTCTCGGGTGTGACTCCGCACAGGGATTCTTGATCTCTAGGCCTCTCCCGGCCTCAGCGATTCCGTCGCTAGCAACTCATTAGGTTCTCGGTCTTTAAGCCCCTAGGGCCCCCTATACAGAGCAGATTAGATAGGCGGAGTTTGCCTCGGAAACACTCCGGAAACACTCTTTTATTACGGTAATCCCACCTACTTCATTACAACTTTATTTACAAGGTGGATTCACGTGAAAATAAATGCAGGGGATACCGCTTGGGTATTGATCTCAACCGCTCTTGTTCTTTTCATGACCCCGGGGCTTGCACTCTTCTACGGAGGCATGGTGAGGGCCAAGAACGTTCTCGGCATGTTGATGCAGAACTTCTTCTCAATGGGGCTCATCACTGTTCTATGGGCTGCGATTGGTTACTCACTCGCATTTGGAGGAACCGGGCCGTGGATCGGAAACTTCGATTTCGCCTGGCTACACAATGCACACCTAGTTGCACCTCCAGGGCTTGAACTAACTATTCCACCTGCATTGTTTATGACTTACCAAATGATGTTTGCTGTTATCACCCCCGCTCTTATTACGGGTGCGATTGCAGACCGGATGCGTTTCTCGGCATGGGCAATTTTTCTAGGACTATGGGCAGTGCTTGTTTACTCACCCGTTGCACATTGGGTATTCGCACCTGCAGGGTGGTTGTTTAAACGCGGTGCGCTTGACTTCGCCGGCGGAACTGTTGTGCATGTAAACGCAGGAGTTGCAGCGCTCGCCCTAATTATTGTCCTCGGAAAACGTCGCGGATGGCCAAAGCACCCGATGCGAGCACATAGCCTCCCGCTTACATTGCTAGGTACGGGCATACTTTGGTTTGGTTGGTTTGGCTTCAATGCCGGCTCTGCTCTCGCAGCGAATGGTGTAGCAGTCCAGGCATTCTTGAACACAACACTTGCAGCCGCAGCAGGAATGCTTGGCTGGTTGGTTGTGGAGCGACTTCGCTTTGGGCACTTCACAACTCTTGGAGCGGCATCAGGTGCTGTAGCAGGGCTAGTGGCGATTACTCCCTGCGCAGGTTTCGTTGGGGGAATGGCGCCAGTAATTATCGGAGCACTGACAGGGGCTGCATGTTTCTGGGCAGTGCATCTGAAGTTCCGATTTGGTTATGACGACTCGCTCGACGTGATTGGGGTACACCTCGTAGGCGGAATTCTTGGTTCATTGCTGCTCGGGCTATTCGCCGATGTAAGCGTGAACGCCGCCGGGCGGAATGGAGTATTTGCTGGCGGAGGCTGGAGCCTTCTCGGGGAACAGGCAATCGCGGTAGGGGCAACGGTTGTATTCTCCTTCGTCGTGACTCTCGTAATCGCGCTAGTACTCAAGGCAGTGATGCCAGGTGGGATTCGAGTATCCGAAGAGGATGAAGAAACCGGACTTGACCTCAGTCAGCACTCCGAAACTGGTTATGCATTCGACCGAGTCTGATAGGGAGATATATAGATGAAACTCATTACTGCAATCATCAAACCGTTCAAACTAGATGATGTAAAAGATGCACTTAAATCTGCTGGAATGCAGGGGATCACGGTAAGCGAGGTGCAGGGCTTCGGACGCCAGCGTGGGCACACAGAGGTATATCGAGGCGCAGAGTACGAGATTGATTTCGTACCGAAGGTGCGCATTGAGATACTTGTTGATGACGCAGAGGTCGACGGGCTAGTGACGGCGATTATTGAGTCAGCGCGCACCGGGAAGATTGGTGACGGGAAAGTCTGGGTTACAACTGTCGACTCGGTCTATAGAGTTCGTACCGGCGAGGCCGGCTCTGACGCAATCTGAGCGAGCTACCTCGCTGCGCGAGCAGCGAGAGACTTGCATCAACGATTCTCTTCTCCAAGGTTCGTCTTTTGGGCTAGCCCTCAGCCAGGTTGTAGATGCGGCGATTGAAGAGGCGTATGCATCTGTAGAGCGTGATGACCTTGTTGTGCTTGCACTTGGGTCTTACGCTCGTCAAGAGCTCTGCCCGTCCTCTGATGTAGATGTTCTGCTTCTTCATCGATCGGGGTCGATAGCGAATGTCGCTGATGCTCTCTGGTATCCGCTGTGGGACGCAGGGTTTGTCTTGGGTCATGCCACGCGAACTTCCTCAGAGGCATTTCACTTGGCGGAGAGCGATCTTGAGACCCTTACTTCGTTACTCGATGTGAGGATCGTCGCTGGGGCCGCAAGCGTTGATGCCGATGCTCTTGTGCATAGAGTCCGAAGACTCGCCCGCCGACGCAGAGACTCTTTAATTGCAGAGCTCTCGGCTGCCTCATTTCGGAGGCGTGAGAGGCCCGGGCGACTAGGAGAGGTCTTAGAACCCGACCTTAAAGATGGGGGAGGGGGACTTCGCGACATTCACTCTCTCCGCTGGGCTGGATGGGCAAAGGGCCCTGGTGGAGCTAGCGCACTCGTTGCAGTCGGTGCACTTCACGGCGAGGATCTAGAGGCGCTAGCACTCGCAAACAATGCCTTGCTTGATACGCGAGTAGCTCTTCACCGTTCAACAGGCAGGCCGAGTGATCGACTCTCCCTTCAGGATCAGGATGCCGTAGCGAGTCTGCTCGGCGCTCAAGATGCAGACTCCTTAGTGCGCGGCCTCTCGGAGCACGCCCGCAGAGTTTCATGGATTGCAGCGGAGGCGTGGGGATCGCTTGATTCGCGAACGACGCCTAAGCGCGGATTGAGGCGCCTGCGGGGCGGAGATAGCGAACTCGCTGAGGGAGTAGTGCAGAGACATGGAGTTGTTTCCCTGAGCGCTGGCGCTGCAGTAGATGGTTCGCTAGTACTAAGGACCGCTGCGCATGCAGCGCTGCTCAATGCGAGAATTGATCGAGACTCGCTTGAGCGGATGCGCGGAACTGCCGAGCCACTCTGGAGCGATGACGACCGCTACTACCTAATTGAATGGCTGAGAGCCGGGCACTCAGCCATCACAGTCGCAGAGGCGCTGGACCACGTAGGAGTCCTGACCACGATCTTGCCCGAATGGGTAAATGTGCGCTCCATGCCTCAACGCAACGCCTATCACCGCTTTACGGTAGATAGGCATCTGTTAGAGACCGTTGCAGAGTCTGCCGCTCTATTGAGTAGCGACCTCAAATCATCGGATGCAGATGTTGTCAACGCTCTAACGAGACCTGATGTCCTTATCTTCGCGGCGTTACTCCACGACATTGGCAAGGGGCAGCCAGGGGATCACTCGGAAGTCGGCGCAGCCATTGCGCGGGGGTTTGCGAAGCGCGTTGGTCTCGACATAGAGGGAGCGCGTCTCCTCGAGTGGCTGGTACTGAATCATCTGCTGATGGCCGATACTGCTACCCGCCGTGATCTTGATGACCCTGCTACCCTCGAGCGATTTGTTGCTCAAGTCAAGAATGCTGAGACCGTTATCCTGCTGCACGCTCTTACCGTCGCTGACTCGCGCGCTACAGGCCCCGCTGCTTGGGGCCCAACTAAGGCAGCTCTGGTCTCTGAACTGCGCGAGCGCGCACTCTTAGCGATTAGCGCCGGTTCCGTAACCCCTGCCGGCCTGGATCCATTTGTTGGTTATGAAGACTTGATCACTGCAGGGGTGCTGACCGTGCAGTGGAGCGAGATTGAAGAAGGGCGCATTCAATGTGCTGTGATCGCACCTGACCGACCAGGTTTGCTCGGTGCGGTGGCCTCTGCACTCGCTCTGGCCGACCTAGATATATCCTCGGTTAGCGCAGCAACGCACTCCTCAGGAATGGCATTAGAGATATTTAGTGGTGTTGACCGCTTCGGGCGTCTGGGTAATCAGAATGAGCGCTCCAAAGCGACGGGGCGTATAGAAGCAGCATGTGCCGGAGAGGATTTCTCCGATCGCCTAACTGCTCGTGCCGTTGCCTACCGCAGCCCAACGGCAAAACGCGGGGCTACAAGTGTGACTATTGATCCGACTGCCTCTACCACGGCAACCGTCGTAGAGGTATACGCCGATGACGAGGTTGGGAGGTTTGCGCGAATCGCGATGATTCTCTCCGGGGAGGGCGTAGATGTAACCGCAGCGCGAGCCACAACAATCGGTGATCGAATTGTTGACGTCTTTTATGTGCAGATCAATGGAGAGAAGATCGAAGCAAGCGAGGCTTTGGCGGAGCTTCGCAAGGCGATTATCGATGGTCTCGAAGACAGCTAATGCTCGGCCTAGGCTTAGGTAATGGAGAAGAACCCAGAAAAGAACTCATCAACAAACCCAGCCCTCAATCCACCGGTAGTCGCCTCAGATCTTCTTAGGTGGGCTGAGACTCTCTCGGGGATCGCGCGTACCGGGCTCGGATTTACGCAGAGCCTCTACGAGAAAGAACGCTTTGAGGAGGTGCTTCACGTAGCGGCAGATATCAGAGCAGCAGCGATTGAAGAGGCAGAGGCAGATGTGCTCTATGAAGACTGGCTTGTATCGGTCGGCTCCGGAGTGCCGGGGTATGTCACTCCAAAGGTTGCAGTCGCTGCAATTGTCGGGAATGAAGCGGGCGAGATTCTCTTAACTCAGCGCGCAGATTCAGGCGTCTGGCTCTACCCAGTGGGCTGGGCCGATATCGGTTACTCGCCCTCCGAGGTCGCAATGAAGGAGGTTCTAGAAGAGACCGGAATTGAGTGCGAACCTCTCTCTCTTGTTGCAGTCCTCGATGGCATGAGGTTTGGGTTTGTTCACCTTCCGCTCTACTCACTGCTATTCCATTGCCGCATGACCGGAGGCGAGTTAAAGGGCCACCCACTTGAGACTAGAGAGGTTGGATTCTTCGCGCGCGACGCGCTTCCTCAACCACTCGCAGGGGCAAGCCGATGGGTCGACTTAGCGTTTCGCGCGATTGATGGAGAGTCATTCCCATCTGACTTCGATGCCCCACGCATGCCGACTTGGCGCGGAGACATAACAACTATTTAGCTTTGAGCTGATCCTCTAGAAGATCGAATAACGAGATGCTTCTACCGCTGTGGTCCCATGCAGTTCCACTAGCAGCATGATCAACCAAACCCGATCTATCAGGCTCACGCCCAATCGATTCTCTAGCGCTCGAGGCAATCTGAGCCGGTTCGAGATCGGCTTCATAAGCCTCGAATACCTCAAGACCATCCCATAGGTCAGTGAGGGATCGCGTCTCGTCGCCCAGAGTTAAGGCAGATGGATCTGCGCCACTAGACAACGCAGCCACGACAGTCTCCCATAGGTCGTAGTGAGAGAGGCCGGTGGGCCCGCTATATCCGGCAACCGGATGGAGCCTGAACTCAAGGGTGGTATCGGGGGGCCCTACATCTACGAGCCAGGTCTGCGAGCCGTTTACATATGAGTCGACTGGAGGCCCAACCCCCTCATCGAGTGCAAGAATTAGAGCGGCATCAATGCGCCAAAGCGCCGCTGCGGTAAGTGCACCCATCAGACCTGTCTCCCTATAGTTGAGTCTCGGCCAATAAATCTTGTGGCCACCCGTCCGAGGGTAGTCGCGTCGCTAGCCGGTAACGAGATGCGGAGAAGAGCGCTGGGAACGTAGCGGGAATGTACCGGGGTCGGTACGATGCCGAGATGTCCTCTTACGATCGCCTCTCCTCGCTGGATGCAAGTTTCTTGCATCTTGAGAGCCTTGAGACCCCCATGCACGTTGGTGCGGTATCTATTTTCGAGGGCGAGAGTTTCTTCGATAGCACTGGGAGGTTTCAACTCGCAGCGGCTCGCAGACTCGTTGCATCGCGCCTCCACCTCATCCCACGATTCAGGAAAATCCTTAAGCCTGTTCCGTTGAATCAAGGGCGTCCAATCTGGGTAGACGATCCACGCTTTGATATTGCGTACCACGTTCGACTCACTGCTCTTCCCTCGCCCGGGACCCGTGAGCAACTAATGACTCTGACAGCACGCGTGCAGTCGCAGCTGCTTGATAGATCGCGACCGCTCTGGGAGCTTTGGTTCGTCGAGGGTCTAGAGGAAGGCCGCGTCGCTCTGATCCAGAAAACTCATCACGCTCTCGTTGATGGAGTGTCGGGCGTTGATGTCGCAACGGTGCTACTCGATTTTCAACCTGAGCCGGCGTTTCGCCCCCCGCCGCGCTGGATCGTGGAGCCTCCTCCGGCCGAGTTACGGCTCCTCGCCGATTCGGTATGGGAGAGAGCTACAGAGCCGGCGGAGATAGTGAGGTCTCTACGTGCCGGGCTGCGCGGCCCATCGAATGCGCTAGAGAACACAACACGCATAGCGCGCTCAGTCTCTTCACTATTCGGCACAGACGCTCTTGCTCCGCGCACATCGCTCAACGCTTCAGTCGGACGAAACAGGTTATTTGATGGAGTGACGATTTCGTTCGACGACGTACACCGAGTGCGCCAAGCATTCGGAGGAACCATCAATGATGTCATTCTTGCCGGTGTCTCTGGTGGCCTTCGCGATCTACTTGAGGCTCGGGGTGAACCGATTGACGGTATGACGCTCAAGGCATTCTGCCCAGTCTCAGTGCGAGACGATACCGAACGAATGCAGTTAGGGAACAGAGTCTCTGCGATGTTCGTGCCACTACCAGTTGGGCTACCTGATCCGGTAGAACGCCTAGAGGCAGTCCGAAATGCAACCTTTGACCTCAAGGAACGCGAGCAAGCAGTAGGTGCATCTTTTCTTCTTGACCTAACCCATTATGCAGCACCAACACTCCTAGGGCTCGGTGCCCGTCTTGCACACCGCCAACCATTCTTTAACCTCGTCGTTACAAATGTTCCAGGCCCGCAGGTTCCCCTTTACTGCATGGGTGGACGCATGCTCGAGGCATTTCCGGTTGTTCCCCTCACGAAGAATCTCTCAATAGGCATTGCGATACTTTCTTACTGCGGCAATCTCCATATCGGGCTTTTTGTAGATCGTGATACCTTCCCTGACCTACCAGTGCTCTCATCTGCTCTCGAGAACTCCTTCGGTGAACTCTTGAAGCGCGCCGAGGAGCAGTTAGGCGAACCCGGCCGGTAACATCACCTGCGTGACCCACAGCCATGGACGCTCCAGTGAAGAGAACCCTGCCTCTATTGAGGAGGAGCGTGTTGCGCCACCAAAGCGCCTTCCAAAACAGGAGCAGGAGCAAGCCTCAGAGACAATTCTTGAGGTATCCCCGGGCGTAATTCGGATGCAGCTGCCGATCTGGCTGCCAGGTCTGGGTCACGTGAACATGTACGGGCTCATGGACGACCGTGGAATCGCAGTAGTAGATCCCGGATTGCCTGGACCAAAGTCTTGGAAGACCTTGAAAGCACGCCTTAAGTCTGCGGGTTTTCGAGTAAAAGATGTTCACACCGTGATCGTCACGCACTCGCATCCAGATCACTTCGGAGCAGCAGGGAGAATACGCAGAGAATCCGGTGGCGAGTTAATTGCACACCGCGCTTTTACTACGTGGTCACTTGATCGCAACGGGCATACTCTCTCGGAGCAGGAAGCAGATCGTATCGAGCAAGAAGCCATTGACGAGGCGCTCGCGTATACCGGCGAGTCATTCGAAGAACTTCCATCGCTCGGTGCATCTGACGAGATTACAACCGAGGATCAGCGCCAGTCGGTGCCTTGGGGAGGCCCTACTCCGTGGGGTGGAAGTCAACACCCCGACTTACCTATGAAGCAGCGTTTTAGGATGCGCGCACAGAGACTTCTATTTAGCCCACCCGACCCAACACGACGCGTTCGCCACGGAAGTCCACTAACTCTTGGCGGGCGTGAGTGGCAGGTCGTACACACGCCAGGCCACACACTTGACCACCTCTGCCTCTGGGATGCAGACGGGGGAGTCTTGTTATCTGGAGATCACGTCTTGCCGACGATTACACCCCACGTTGCAGGCTCGGCTGTCGGGGACTCGCTGCGCTCCTACCTCGCAACCCTTGATCTAGTTGCGCACCTTCCAAATGTGAAGCTTGGGTTACCCGCTCACGGGCACCCCTTTACCGATGTACCAGGGCGCGTGGAAGCCATCAAGGAGCACCATGCCGAGCGCATGGAGACGCTTCATCTCGCATCTGTTGCCGTGGGCGCTGCGAGTGTGGAGCGCCTATCTCACGAAGTATTCCCCGAGCGTCATTGGGGAGTAATGGCCGAGAGCGAGACCTTTGCTCACCTAGAGCACCTTCGCAGAGATGGCCTAACGGAGCGCTGGGACGATAACGGTGTGATGATCTACCGCAGTGCGCCGGTTTCGTAAGACACATTCTAATTAGGGCGCTAGGTTGAGGCAATGCCAAAAACTCTTGATGACCCGACCGCTGAGGTAACCGAGGTACTGCAGGCCTTTATTCGTAATGCTTGCGTCAATGACGGCACGCCTGACTCAGGTGGGGAGGTCCGTAGCGCGGATCTTGTGACGGGCTATCTCGAAGGATCGGGTCTCGAGCTCGAGTACTACGAGCCGCACCCCGGGCGCCGCAGTGTGCTTGCAAAGATTGAGGGCTCTGACCCAACCGCCCCGGGGCTAATGCTCATGGGGCATACAGATGTTGTGCCGGTAAACGACTCAGGCTGGACGCATGATCCGTTCGGTGGCGAACTGATCGATGGAGTTGTGTGGGGGCGCGGGGCGGTTGACATGCTCAACCTCACAGCCTCAATGATGGTTGCGTTTAAGCATCTTGCTGACTCAGGATTTAAACCGCGCGGCACTCTCTCTTATCTTGCAGTCGCTGACGAAGAAGCATCAGGTACATGGGGTGCAGAGTGGCTTCTTGAGAACGAACTAGATGCGGTTCGCACAGAGAATGTGATTACCGAGTCTGGTGGATTTCAGATGGGGAGCCCGGGCGGTATTCGTCTCCCTGTAATGGTAGAGGAGAAGGGTGCGCTCTGGACCAAGCTGACAGTTCGCGGCACGCCTGGGCACGGGTCGCAGCCGCACCGAACAGATAACGCGCTTCTAAAGGCCGCAGAGATCGTTACTCGTATCGGCAAGTACCGCCCACCTGCAAAGGTGGGGAATACTTGGCGAAGTTTCGTGGAGGGCATGCAACTCCCTCCGGAGCTTGCAGATCCAGAGAAGTTGGATGCTGTGATTGAGGGTCTGCCTATTGGGGCGAGCCGCCTCTTCCACTCGTGTACCCATACAACGATGTCTCCCAATGTTGCGAGAAGCGGGTCAAAGGTAAATGTCATCCCCGATCATGCAGAGGTACTCATTGATATTCGCGCGTTGCCGGGCGAGAGCGCCGAGGATGTGCGTTTGATGCTTCAGGATGCATGCGGAGATCTCTGGTCAGAGATCGAACTCACGATTAGGGATGACGTGGCGACTGCCTCGCCGATCGATACTCCTCTGTGGGATTCGTTGGCGAGAGTCTCGGGGCGCTTATGTGAAGGCTCTGCGCTTGTTCCGATGATGATGGTGGGCGGTACTGATAACCGCTACTTCCGTCGCGCCGGTGCAGTTGGGTATGGATTCGGACTATTTAGTGAGCGTCTGAGATTTGAAGATTTTGCATCCATGTTTCATGGGCATGATGAGCGAGTTGACCAAGAATCACTACGTCTATCAACAGAGTTATGGACGGCTCTAGCCCACGACTTCCTGACCTAGACCTCCTTTATCCAAGACCTGCTTTATTCAAGACCCTGCCTTATTCAAGACCTGCCTTACTCAAGACCCTGCTCTCTTAGGAACTCCTCGAGCTCTGCGGCGATGTCGTCACCTGTCGGGATGCCGTCAGGGTTATCGGAGAGAGGATCCATAAACAGATCGTCGTCGTCCTCCGACTGCTCCGCTAAGCGCGCTACGTACTCACGTAGGTCGTCATCATCTGCAACAAAGGTATCGATGCGCGCTCTCCATGCTGCAGACTGCACGCGCAACTCTCCGAGGCTGATCGGTATGTCTGTGATATTTGAGAGTGCCTCAAGTAAAGCAACCTGCGCTGGAGGGTTCGGTGGGGTAGCTACGTAGTGAGGCACTGGAGCCCAGAGGGATGCTGATGGAATCCCCGACGACCTGAGAACGTCGTGGAGAACTCCAACAATTCCAGTAGGGCCTTCATAGCGCGATCGTGTCATCCCAAGGCGGTCCATCAGTGCAGGCTCTGTTGTAGATCCAGTGATCTTTACGACCTGATTATGTGCTGCATCGGCGAGCAATGAACCAAAGGTCACCGCTAATTCGCACCCCAACTCGCCGGCTGCTTCAAGAATCGCGTCGCAGAACTCGCGCCATCTCATGTGAGGCTCGGGGCCGAGGACGAGAACCAAGTCTCGAGATGATCCAGGGACTCGCACCGCGAGTAGGCGCGTACCGGGCCAGCGCACTTCGCGGGTTACACCATCTGTAATAACAACTGTCGGTCGCAGCGCCTGAAAATCAACGTGACGCTCTGGGTCAATATAAGCAAACTGCTCAGCGTCATACTGAGTTGCGAGTCGCTCTACTGCGTCTGTTGCCGCATCTCCAGCATCGTTCCAACCAGTAAAGGCTGCAACGAGAACTGGATGACGCAGAACGGGGTGATCTTCCCAGACGAGGCTGCTCATAGTTGAGAGCCTAGGGGAGGATCGCCGCTGATTTCAGATGATGACTAGGTTCTGTAGTGAGGCCTAACCACAGCCCTATCCCCTAAGTGCAGCGATCGTGGAATGCGATGCGCGCTCTAGCGCTCCATCAACAAGCCCTGCAACCAGCGCGCCCATTGCCTCAAAACCATCTCCGAGGGTCTTGCCCATCTGAAAACGAGCATTGATACCCTCAACAATGATCGCCAATTTGAAGGCTGCGAATACCTCGTACCAATCGAGGTCATCGACGCTGCGCCCGCTCTTGAGTGCATAGGCCTCGACAATCGCATCATGGTCAAGGAATCCGTCTTGAGAACCAATGGCCGATCCCGTAGCGATCACCTGGGCATCCGCCTGTCCCCAGTAGAGGAGAAAAAGTCCGAGGTCAGTTAGCGGGTCGCCGAGGGTAGACATCTCCCAGTCAAGAACCGCTGCGATGCTCGATGGATCGGAGGGGTCCATCATGGTGTTGTCTAAACGGTAATCGCCGTGAACAATGGTGGGGCTACCGGAAACGGGTAGAGCGTTACGAAGACGCCGAGCAACTTCATCGACGGCGGGTATCTCTCTAGTCTTGGAGCGCTCCCACTGCTCTCCCCATCTGCGCACCTGGCGCTCGCAGTATCCGTCGGGCCGACCAAAATCACTAAGTCCAATAGCGTTGTAATCAACCGAGTGAATATCCGCCAGAACATTTACAAGTGCGTGTGACACATTCTTTGCATCACTGGGCGAGAGCGAGGCTATAGATGATGCGTCTCTATAGATGACTCCATCGACTCTCTCCATCACATAAAAAACTGCATCGTTTATCTCTAGGTCATCGCAGAACCCAAGAATCTTCGGCACTGGGACTGCGGTATTTTGGAGAGCATGTTGAACGCGATACTCGCGAGCCATGTCGTGAGCGGTCGGCAGCACGTGGCCAAGAGGAGGGCGACGCAGTACCCACTCGCTCTCGCCATCAGTTAGTAGGTAGGTAAGATTTGAGCGGCCACCTGCGATGAGGGTTGCAGTAAGCGGAGAGCCTCCAAACCCCTGGATATTCGCTGCGAACCATGGCTCAACTCTGAGAAGATCTATGCCGGGGTCGTTGCTCTCTGGGGTTTCATTGTTATTCAAGGCGTTTACTCCTAAGTTTTATATCTTGTAAAAATCTTGGAGTTCAGACGCTAGATGTTTTCTTAGTACTTGCGGAGAAAAATGGCGCGAGAAGAACCGAGAATTCGATAATCGAAGTCGCCGTCGCCCCTAATTTGAGAGCGGAGATCTTTAGATGTGTATCAGGCGACGCGAGGAGTGCGAGGTGCCACCGGGGTTCCATCGCCCTTTGGGTAACGAGCAACACGCCCAACAGGCATATCCACACGGTAGCCGGCTGCTGCACGCTCTTCCTCGGACTCGCCGCCCCAGAACCCATACTCACGGTTCTCTCGTGCCCAGTCACGGCAGGGTGCCATCGCTGCGCACTCGGTGCAGACGCCACGTGCCTTGGACTCGCGTACAACGCGTGCCTCCGGGCGCTCACCTGCTGGCGCAAAGAAGAGCTCTGTTCGCCCTTGACATGCTGCATCAGTGGTCCAGGCGAGTGGCCCTGTGAAGACAATGCTTGACATGATTTCTGCTGCCATTTTGCGCTCCTTGGTTCTTCTATCAAAACCGATTGGGATTCGAAGTGCTTATATTTAAAGTGCCATCCGGTGCTTTGGCTACCGGTGGGATAACTGTTGCCGTAGGACTTGAGACACCTTTTAGGGCTTCTTAATGCTCCCCCGCAAGGTGATTGCTACTAATTAGAGTCCAAAGCCCTGAATCTGTCCAACAGTTAGTTGCGATACTTCCCATCTCAATCTATGATGGAGGCTAAGAAGTGCCGCTCCATAGCCGGTTTGAGGGATATTCCCACTATCAGCGCGCAGAATTTATTTTTTTATTTTCCCAAATTTGGCTAGTTGGAGGCAACTGAAATGGATTTGAAATGGAGTTAAAGCATCTTGAGGCACTTATTGCTGTATCCCAGGAGGGTTCTTTTACCGCCGCTGCTGACCGATTAAGCACAGTCCAATCCAATATCTCCGAGCAGATCCGCCAACTTGAGGCTGAACTCGGTACCGAGCTAATAGTGCGGAGCCGTCAAGGGGCCAGCCTTACCGAGGCCGGGCGCGCAGTGCTAGCGCGAGCGAGTCGTATCAAGCATGAGGCAAGTGAAATTGCCTCTGATGTGGCGGACGTATTTGGGCTGAAGATTGGTAACGCGTCTTTCGGCGTTGTTGGTACGGCGAGTAAGTGGCTTGTACCCGACCTTGTTAGTGCGATGCAGCGTTCGGCGCCTGACGTGATGCTGCGTATCAATGAAGGTGCCTCCGAGAGATTGGTGGCAGAGGTTCTAGATCTTCAACTCGCACAAGCAGTTGTAACGGCACCGGTAGCGAATAAGAAACTGATCGAGGAGCATTTACTGGACGAGCGTTTGGTAGGGCTTGTGCCTCAGGGATCGAGACTCCTCGGGCGTGGAGCAATCAAACTCGAAGAGATCGCTAAAGAAAGATTAGTAATGCCCCCTTCAAACAACCCGCTTAGGTTGGAGGTGGAGCTTGCAGCAGAGGCGATCAACATCGAATTGAACGTGCCGATTGAGGTTGAGGGTGTACGCCTGATCGGAGACCTTGTTGCTGCTAATGCTGGTATCTCGATTCTGCCAGAGACATCATTCGATTTTGAGACTCCAGGGTTGCGCACTCTGCCGATCGAGGGGCTGCCGCTGCGTCGCCTTGTTCTCGTCACGCTTAGAGATACTCAACTATCGGCTGCCGATCTAGCGGTGCGTGAGCATATTTTGGAGATAGTTAGTCTGCGTGCGAATGCGGGGAAGAAGTAGCGCTCACAGGAAGAGCCAAGAGGAGGGGCTACTTAGTCTGAGAAAAATGCATGGCGGCCCCAGCTATTCGTGTAGCGGGCATCGCCACAAGTGACTCGACCTCGAGTCGCTCAAACCCAGGAGTAGATCCCGGGTCCTCAACGACAAGTATCCGCCCGCCAGGCCAAGAGAGGTCGATGCTCTCGTCGGTTTCATACTCGGGTACCCCGCCAAGTAGGCCACACCAGAGACCGAGCGAAGAAGTAATCGAGTCGGTTCGCATAACAATTCTCTTCAGAAAGGCCCTGTTAGCCGCTGGCTCCAGGGGATCCTCCCACCAGATGGGGCGCCCTAAAGGGGTGCCGCGCTTGCCATGATCAGCCCATCGCTTGATCCACGTTCCTGGACTTGGATTGGCTTGAGCAAGTTGAATAACTGTTCCCTGGGCTTCTCTCGGCGATAAGAAAGCCTCGAACCACTCCGGGTCCTCAAAGGAGATGCCGGTCGGGTGGTAGCCCGCCAGGGTCGCTTGATCAATTGCATCCCGCAGAGAATCGACCTTGAACGTGATGTGGTGCTGACCCTCGCCGTGTCTCGCAATGAATTTAGTGAGGAAGCTGTCACCTGAATCTGAGCGAGGAGTAATGACCTCAACCGTCATACCCTTTTTGCCATCGCCAACGCGCGACTGTACCCAGCGAAAATCCGGAGCATCCCCTCCCTCTGTAATGGTTGCGCCGAGTTCGCCTACTATTTGCGCAAGCGCAGATGTTGGGTTGAGGGTTGCGAGCGCAATGTGATCAAGATCCATATCCCTACGTTATTGCGCTCACTTGCTTGCTAGCGGATTCATCGAACTTCGGTGCTTCATCTAGGCAGTCGAAGAAACCGCAACCGGTGAGCGCCTACCCGCTTTAGTTATAGAGCGTGCAATTAAGTATCCAATCCCAAGCACTGTAAAACCCGCGACGGCATCGAGAAAATAGTGATTGCCGGTAACGACGATGACGGTCACGGTACAGACGGGGTAGAGAGCGGCAATCACCTTTGCCCAAGTTGATTTCAGGCGCGGTACAAGCGCGCACGCGCACCAGAGAGCCCAAGCACAGTGAACACTCGGCATCGCTGCAAATTGATTAGAGACATTATGGAGGGTGCCAGAATCAAATGACCAGATAGTGGGGTAGCGGTCAAGAGTGTCTATGAATCCAAAATTGGGTGGCAATAGACGTGGGGGCATAAGCGGCCAAAATGTAAAGCCAATTAGTGCTAGAGCCGTAGCGATCGCAATAGTATTTCTCCACAACGGGTAGTCGTTCTGCCATTTGCGGTAGAGAAAAATACCTACTCCAATCGTGACAACGAAGTGGAGTGAGCCGTAGAAGTAGTTAGAGCCAACAATAAGTGCGCGAGTTTGAAGTGCCCACTTTTGTATCGCCTCTTCGTGGTATATGCCGAGTGTCTGCTGAAGGTGAATTATTGCTCGAGCATGCGAAAGCGCAAGCGCTTCAAGGTGGCGCGCGTCTCGCGAATTGAAGTTACGGATCATCGAGTAGAAGAAATAAAACGCAAGAATAAATCCTGCTTCATTCCACCAATGCAGAGCGGAGCCATCCCTTAATCGGCGGCTGCGATTGCCGAGATTCTCGCCAGTTTCTTTGGCGCCGGCGGTGTTAACAGCGTCACCAGAACCCGTCCCTTGTGTCATGCCGACCCCATATCGGTTTTTAATCGCCGAGCACCTACTGCAAATGACGGAGCTCCTGGCAGGCTGACTACAAGCATCACGAGATAATACAGAAGTCCGATACCAAGCGCCTTGCCGGTACTCACTCCTAAAGGCGTTAGCAGAAGCACAAGCATCCCCTCCCGAACACCTAGGCCACTAAGCGACAGCGGGAGAACTTGAGCCATTGCTACAGCTGGGAAATATGCAAGAACTGCTCCATTTGGGACATGGGCTTCTAGTGCGCGCCCGATAATCCACATCACCCCGACCATTGAACACTGATAGAGCATGGCGGTGGCGATGGCTCCCAACGCTCGCTTTGGCTGCTGACGCATGCGCTCAACCCCGATGTGAACTGCTCCGATGAATCGAGTCCAACCCTCGTCCTCGCGAAATCTCCCGGCGAGTTTTGGGTGTGCAGCGAGGGCGAGAATAAAAACAAGCGCAAGGAGAGTCAGCCCTGCTGCTAATAGTGCAATCCATGATCGCTTCTCACCTAGGAGCGAAGGATTAATTGCGAATCCAAAGAGGCAGATCATCGGCAGTGCAATGAATCCAGTCAGACGTTCTAGAACAACAGATCCGAATGCGGTTGGCCCATCGCCGATATTGGTTGTAAGTCGCGAGACTCGAAGTACGTCTCCCCCAATTGTTGAGGGCAGAATATTCCCAACAAACTGCCCCGCAAAGTAGTGACGCACAAGAATTCGGAGCGGCACGTGCTCGTCGAAGATCGCAAGTACTCGTTGCCAACGCCAGGCCGAGAGAACAACACCGCCGGCTGCCATCAGAATTGCAGCAGCGAGCCAAAAAACTGTCGAGGCATGCCGCTGGCGATTGAGAATGACTATGGCGCCGAGGTCCATGCGAGAGATGAGTAACGCCAGTAATGCCACGCTCACAAGGATCCTGAGCCAAACCACTACCTTGCGGCGCCTAGGAGACTGCGATGCCCTAGGAATCGCGTCAACTTCTAGCTCGGGGGTCATCGAGGGTAATCCTAGGGCGGTTGGGGCTGAGGTGACTCCCTAGCGTTCTTATTGAAGATCAGCTTTGGGCTCTCTCCGGACCGTCGCTCAAGGTAGCAGCCGCCCGAATACGCCTCTAGTGTGGGGAATGTTTACGCTCCACCCGTAATAGTCACTAAGGCGGCGATCATCGCCTGAGAGAAAGCGCATTTCAATGTTGGTAACAGTTGATGATGGGGTAGCACTTGAGGTTTTGGTTACCGGTTCCGGACCGGCACTCTTCCTTGTTCACGGTTTTGGTGGAGCGAAGGAAGATTTCTCTGATCACATAGAGGATCTTTCACGAGAGTATCGAGTAGTTGTCTTCGATCACCGAGGCCATGGAGAGAGCGGCGCCCCAACTGATGAGGCTTCGTACTCGCTAGAGCGACTCGGTGCAGACATCCTCTGTGTCGCAGATGCGCTCGGCGAGGATACGTTCGTCCTCCTCGGACACTCAATGGGCGGAATGGTTGCACGCAAGGTTGCCCTGACAAACCCCGATCGCATTGATGCATTAATTCTTATGGATACTTGTCACGGACCGATAGCAGCGGTTGACGGAGACTTAATTGAGATGGGTGCACAGATCGCGCTCACTGAAGGAATGACAACCCTTAAGGAAATTCTCGACGCAGGCACTCCGCTTGATAATCCTGCGTATCAGCGACTCCTAGAAGAGCGTCCCGGGTATCGCGAATTCCAGGAAAAGAAGTTTGGGTCGCTCTCTGCCGTGATGTGGGCAACAATCGTGCGCGCTATTCGCGATCAATCCGATGATCTTGAAGCCATGAGATCGCTTGAGATGCCAACCCTTGTCATCGTCGGAGAGGTCGACCTTCCATTTGTATCCCAGAGCAGAGCAATGGCAGATGCGATCCCGGGAGCAGTGCTCGCAGTGATCCCCGATGCTGGCCATTCTCCACAGTTCGAGAATCCAGATGCATGGGCGGTCGCAGTGAACAGTTTTCTACTCGCCTCCAGCGTTTCCTAAGAAACGGTCTCGCTCAACGACGACTCTTGTTAGGCGCCCAGCCGCAACCAATCCGCGATGGTCCTTTACTGAGACCACGAAGGTCAGGCGGCGCCCCTCGATAGTGCGAAGCGTCGCCTCGGCAGTTACTGAACCGCCGGTTGCAGTAGGGGCTAGGTGGTCGAGCTGGACCCGGTAGCCAACAGTGGTTCGACCCTCGGGAAGGTGCCCATCGCAGGCGGAGACTGCTGCTTGCTCTGCGAGCAGCACAACTTTTGGAGTAGCGAGGACAGGGACATCTCCACTCCCTAAGAACAGAGCGGTGTCCGCCTCAGCGACGACAAGGGTTGCGGTTCCGGTGAGTCCGGGCTGGAGGGTCACCCCCTTACGATACGCAATGCGCTAGCGCTAAGCACTTTGTGGCCAATTGTCCTAATCCCCACTTGGGCGTGGCAGAGTGTGGAATAGACCATTAGTCCTTAATTTACTTGGAGGATAGGCACTTGCTGGACGAGGATGTAATCCGACGGACACTTGGAACCGCTCTAAAGCGCGGTGGCGACTTCGCAGAGGTTTTTGTGGAGGAGAAGACCTCTAGTAGCGCATCTCTTGATGACGGTCGTGTTGAGGAGGTCTCGTCGTCGCGTAGGAGAGGGGTAGGCATACGTGTTGTCGTCGGGGAGACCACTGGGTTCGCCCACACCGCAGACCTCTCAGAGGAGGGACTGCGTTCAGCAGCAGAGGCCGCAGCTGGCGCTGCTCAGGGCAGCGCTGGGGTGCGCGAAGTCGGGGTGTTTAGTCGGAAGACGGTCGAGCCAACTCACGACGTGCGTGACTATCCAGAGAGTATTGATAAAGAGATCAAGGTAGAGGCGCTTAGGCGAGCCGATGCCGCAGCGCGCGCCGAGGGTGGAGCCATCGCGCAGGTAAGCGCATCGTACGCGGATAGCCGACGTCGAATATTGGTCGCTAACTCTGATGGATTAATCGCCGGCGATGAGCAGATACGGACTCGTTTCTCAGTCAACGCAGTAGCGACTGGAGATACCGGGCTCCAGACTGGCATGGAGTCTCCGGGGCGTACAGTCGGTTGGGAGTTACTAGAGGAGTTTCCACCAGAGCAGACAGCGCAGATCGCTGCACGACGCGCGTTGTCAAAACTAGAGGCGAGACCAGCACCAAGCGGGAAGTGGCCTGTTGTACTTAAGAAGGGTGCTGGAGGTGTGCTCTTTCACGAAGCATGCGGTCACGGGCTCGAGGCTGATCTAGTTGCTCGGGATGCCTCAATATTTAAGGGAAGAGTTGGCGAGCAGGTGGCCTCCTCCCTAGTGACTGTCGTCGATGATGGGCGTCTTGCGCGCGAATGGGGTGCATATGGGATCGACGATGAAGGCGCCGCTGCTCAGCGCAGTGTCTTGATCGAGGATGGCGTCTTAACCGATTACATGTGGGATCTACTTAGAGCGCGCAAAGAAGGGAGAAAAAGCACCGGGAATGGACGGCGCGAGACGTACATGAATCTCCCGATGGTCCGAATGACCAATACTTTTCTAGAGCGAGGCGAGACAGACCCCGAAGACATCATTAGTGCTACTGATTACGGCATTTACTGCGTCGCGCTCGGCGGCGGACAGGTCAATACAGCGACAGGCGACTTCGTATTCGGTGTCACCGAGGCGTACCTAATTGAGAACGGTGTACTAACCGCTCCGCTTAGGAATGCTCAGTTGATTGGTAATGGCGCTGAGGCACTACGAGCAATTGACCTTGTAGGTAACGACTTTGATACTTGGGCAGGAACCTGTGGCAAGGATGGTCAAGGGGTCCCGGTCTCGTCTGGCCAGCCCACGCTGCGCGTCTCCGAACTAACTGTCGGGGGTACTGGGGCATGACCTCGAAGCGAGATTTGTTGGTCATCGCACGCGAGATTGCTGGATCGGCCCGTGGTTCAGAGCAGATAGAGGCACGCGTAGGGCGAGGTCGCGATACTGACGTCGAGGTGCTTCGTGGTTCGGTTGAGTCACTAACAGTCGCTGAGAGCGAGGGCGTAACAATTCGCGTAGTCGTCGATGGGCGTCAGGGTGTTGCTTCTGCAGGCTCATTAGATCCCGAGATAGTTGCAGCAACACTTAAAGACGCAAGAGACAATGCGCGCTTCGCTGAGCCCGATGAGTTCTCCGGATTGGCGACGCCAGCCGAGTTAGGCGACTCCCTTGTTCCAGAGCTTGACCTGTGGCGAGACGACTTAGCGCTCATACCCACTGAGGAGAAAGTAGCGATGGCGCTCGAACTTGAGAGAGCAGTTCTCTCAGCGAACTCCCTTGTGCGAGGTGTTGAGTCAAGTAGTTACGGCGACGGCTCAAATGAGTCGGCGCTCGTTACGTCAACCGGTATTGAAGCAGCGCAGAGAAGGACCACAGCGTCACTTGGGGCATCTGCTCTCGCTGGGCCTGAGACTGATACTCAGACCGGTTATGGATTTAGCGTAGGGAGAACCCTCTCCGACCTTGATCTTGAGTATGCAGCGAATCAAGCAGCGAATCGTGCAGTTCGACTCTTAGGTGCGACTCAACCGAAGACTCAGCGCATCCCGGTTATTCTCGATCCGCTCGTAACCAGAACAGTTCTCGCACTTATCGTCTCGGCACTTGGAGCAGAGTCTGTTCAGAAGGGGCGTTCGATGTTCGCGGGGAGGCTCGGCGAAGAGATCGGTTCCCCGATCGTTAACCTCATCGAAGACCCAACGAACCCCGAGGCGTTTGGGGCGACACCCTTTGATAGCGAAGGCGCACCAACACGCAGGGTGGATCTGGTTACTGCGGGAGTGCTGAATGGATACCTTCATAACGTAACTACTGCACGGCGCGGTAAAACTGTTACAACGGGTTCTGCACTCGGTTCAGGGGTAGGTGCACGCGCTGCATACTTGCGGCCGGGACCACTTAGCGTCGAGGAGCTCTTTGCTTCAGTGCCACACGCCCTCTACGTGCAGTCGGTGAGCGGGATCCACTCCGGAACAAGCACTGTAAGCGGAGACTTCTCGGTTGGTGCAGAGGGCTTGATGGTTCGCGATGGCGTCTTCGCTGAACCAGTTAGAGAAGCAACGATTGCATCAACGCTTCCTCGGATACTCCTAGATATTGCCCAGATCGGATCAGATCTCACATGGCTCCCCGGTGGTGGAGCAGGCCTGACGCTATTGATAAGCGACATGATGCTGAGCGGTTCCTAGAGCGGTTATCGCCAATTGAGGTTTGCTACCGGATACCGGTGGCAAAGATGATGATTACACCGGCTCCAGCAATAAATCGGTAGATCACGAATGGCATAAAGGTGCGAGTCTTCAAATACTTGAGCAGCCCGGCAATGGCGATCCACCCGCTTATGCCAGCGGCGAGAAATCCTGCGAGGAACGCGCCGCCTGAGCCTGGAGGTAGGCCATCTCCTGTTAGGAGTTTGAGGCCTGTGAAGACTCCGGCTCCGGCGATTATCGGGAGGCTCATTAAAAAGGAGACTCGTGTTGCCGCAACGCGGTCAAGCCCGAGCCAGAGCCCCGCTGTGATCGTGATTCCTGAGCGCGATACTCCGGGCTGTAACGCAATTGCCTGGGCTAGCCCCATGATGCCAGCGTCCCGCAACTCGAACTCCTCGATGCTGCGCTTCCCAGATTGACGGTCGGCCCACCAGAGTAGAAGCGCCCCTGCGATGAGCATGGCGCCTATTACAACAGGCTGCCCAAGTTTTTTCTCAATTACTGAAGAGAACAGTGCACCAACAATCGCTGCAGGTACCGCAGATGCAAGTAAGAGCCATGCAAGTCTGGCATTCGGGTCTTGAAGACTGCGGAGTTTTAGGGATCGAGCCGCCGCTGCAATATAACGAGCAAGGTCATGTCGAAAATACCAACATGCTCCAACGAGTGTTCCTAGGTGCAGCGCAACATCGAATGCCTTGTTGAGCGACTCGTTACCGGCGAAGTCATTCCAGCGAAAGAGATCTGGTATGAGAATGAGGTGCCCGCTCGATGAGATAGGTAAGAACTCCGTCAGGCCTTGAGTAATCCCTAAAATGATTGCGTGCAGAATTGACATTGTAGAGATGCTCCAGTTGAGTAAGTCTCGCGGAGATTATGTTACGCCGTGCTAGCGCGTACTTATGCCCGGTACTGATGCGAGGGTTATAACTCCGCTTGCTACAGCGAAGGCGACGCGCGGTACGAGGTCAAGTGGCACCGCTAGGGTCGCGGAGGTCCCCTCCGAGGTGCGATCGATCCGTATTATTGTTGCGCCACTTATGACTTCGCGTGTGGGCTCGCCCCCACTGAAGCGCTCTGGGTCAAGTGTGACGAATACATCGACCACATCTCGAGCATGGAGTTGGCGTGCATCGTTACTGACGACGCGCACCCCCCGTGTCCCTTGGGGCAGTAAATTATTTGAGGCGCCGAGATGCCGCGTAGTCACGACATTGCCCTTCAATACCGGTATATCGACTCGCTCTCCAATCGCATGGGCGCGAACCTCGGGGTTTGGGGGAGGCGAGTGGAGCTGCATTGAGCCCAAATCTGATCGGAGGATCTTGTGCCCTGCAGGCAAGTCGCGTCGCGCAACTACTACCGGATAAGTGCGCCCTAGGGCATCAGATCTGCGGTGTAGTTGATCGATAGTCGATGCGACATCTATGGCAGTAATCAGCGCGAGCAACGCAGCGGCTATGCGCAGAAATAATGCTCGTCTTGTTGTTGTGATGGAGATATTTCGGAGATCAGATGAGAAACGATTAATGAGTGATGGCATGCGGCCCCCATGAGGGATCGGAGAATCCTGCGGCGGGGAAGCCTGGGCGCTTTATCTGCGCCGATCATTTGCAGATCACTTGCAGATTTTGGTGGCGATTCCTAATTGCTAGTAGTTGGAGCCTTAGGAGTCGATGCCTTATCAGACTTCGCTGGTGCCGATTTCGTCTCGCTGGATTTAGATTCACTTGTTTTCTTATCGCCAGATTTGGAGTCACTGCTCTTAGCGCCGGAGTCACCGCTTGACTCTGATTTGGATTCATTCTTCGCGGTACTCGAACGCTGCGACGATGGGTTATCGGTCTTGTAGAAACCAGAGCCCTTGAGCACAATGCCGACGGCACCAAAGACTTTGCTGAGGGTCCCGCCACATCCCTTGTGCTTCTTTAGCGGCGTGTCACTAAATGACTGCTGCACCTGAAAAAGCTCGCCGCATTTTGCGCAGGAGTACTCGTAGGTGGGCATCTGATCCTCGTCTATCGAAATATTGGGCCGCCAAAATAGCGGGCATTGGGTGGTAAGTATTTAGTTTGCTCTGGTGTGGGGCTCGCATCAGCGGTATCCCGACTCTAGAACCTGCTCAATAATGAGCGCCCCTAGAGACTACCGGGGGTTGGATACCACGCCACTAGCCGCGCGTGGCGTTTAATAGGGGGGTGACCACCCCCTGGATAATTGCTCTTCTCTGTATCCCTGCCTATTTCCTTGGAACCTTCCCGACCGCAGTCATGGTCGGTAAGGCCGGTGGCCACGATGTCACGGCCGAAGGCTCAGGTAATCCGGGGGCCTCAAACGTCAACCGCATCCTTGGTTGGCGTGCCGGGCTCATAGTGCTGATCGCCGATGCCATGAAGGGAGTAATAGCGGCCTCCGTTGGACTCGCAGTCGGTGGGCGCCCAGGAGGATGGGCTCTCGGTGCTGCGGCTGTACTAGGTCACGTGCTTCCAATTACTCGCCCCGGCAAGGGTGGCAAGGGTGTGGCGACCACGGCAGGATTTCTCTCAGTCTTGTATCCGATATTTGCTCTCGGTTTCTTAGTTGCTTTCATAATCGTGACTCGAGTCTTTAAGAAAGCCTCGATTGGCTCCCTTATGGGCTGTATCTGTTTCCCGATTCTTGTAGCGCTTACTCGTCCTCGTTGGGAGGCAATTGCGACGGTGGCCCTGTCGTGTTTGATTGCTTGGCGCCATAAGGCCAACATCTCGAGATTGATTTCCGGCAATGAGTTGAGCACTAAGTCGCCAGGCTCCTAAGAATCTTCACAAACAAACGCATTAAAATTTCCTCACTCCGGCAAGGCGATCTGGTTCAGAGACAGACTCAGCGGCGGTAGCGTTACTCTAACTAAAGAAGTGGTTTCTGATCAGGAGGACATGGTGGCGAGTTCCCAGACAATTACTAAAGCGGTTATTCCCGCGGCTGGGCTCGGTACCCGATTTCTCCCAGCGACAAAAAGCCAGCCCAAAGAGATGCTGCCAATCGTCGATAAGCCTGCGATTCAATATGTAATCGAGGAGGCAGTTCGCGCAGGGCTTACAGATATTCTCGTTGTCACAGGTCGCGGCAAGCGCGCTATTGAGGATCACTTCGACCGCAATTTTGAGCTTGAGTATTACCTAGAGCAGCAGAGCAAGACAGACCTCCTGCGCGAGGTACAGCTCACCTCGGAGATGGCCGACATCCATTACATACGCCAGCGTGATCCGCTAGGTCTTGGGCATGCGGTATCGGTAGCGCGTGAGCACGTTGGTAACGAGCCCTTCGCGGTATTGCTCGGCGATGACATCATGGTGGACGACTCGAAATTGTTGCTCTCGATGATTGATATTCATGCGCGCTACGGGCGCTCTGCGCTTGCTCTCAAGAAGGTTCCCCAAGAGAGCATCTCTTCATATGGCTGTGTTGAGCCGGAGCCAGTTCATGATGGGCTCGTGCAGGTTCGTTCAATTGTCGAGAAGCCCAAGCCCGAGGATGCTCCATCGGATCTAGCGGTAATCGGTAGGTATGTATTTACCCCAGAGATTTTCGATGCGCTAGACCGTATTCAGCCGGGTGCCGGCGGGGAGCTTCAACTCACAGATGCAATTTCTCTGCTCTTAGAGACACAGACCGTCTACGGATGCGTCTTCGAGTCAGGGAGATACGACATAGGCCAGAAGATTGACTTCCTGAGGGCCAATGTTGAGCTCGCGCTCGACCGCCCTGATCTCGGCCCTGAGGTTGCCGAGTTCCTTGTGCAGCTCGTCAAGGACCGGGGTCTTATTTAGAGGCGTCTTATTTAGAGGCGTCTTATATAAATAGGTGCGCTTGGTCGTAGTCTCTAGGGATGCGTTCTTTGGAGGAGGTCAAGGCCGAGATACTTGAATCAGTCTCTCCACTTGCGCCTGTCGTTGTACCCGCCGGTGAGGCCCTCGGGCTGGTTCTTGCCGAGACTGTGCGTGCCGCTGAGGCGGTTCCTCCTTTTGCGAATACTGCAATGGATGGTTACGCCCTGCGCTTCGCGGATACTGCCGGCGCAACGGAAGATGCTCCAGTAACCCTAAATGTTGTGGGCGATCTGCCAGCAGGTTACGCACCGAGTGTTGCTGTAGGCGAGGGTGAAGCGGTGCGCATCATGACCGGTGCGCCGATCCCTGATGGTGCTGACTCGATAATTCCAGTTGAGCGAACCTCTCGAGACTGCGCCACGCGTGTGCAGGTACATGCAGAGGTCAAACTCAATGATCACATCCGCCCGGTGGGTGGAGATGTACTCCCAGGTGATTCAGTCTTCTCCCCCGGAGATGTCTTAGGCCCGGCATCGATTGGAGTCTTGTCAAGCCTCGCGGTATCGAGTGTGCGTATCTATCCACGCCCGCGTGTTGCTGTCATCTCAACCGGCGACGAGTTGATTGAGGGCGGAGGTGCTCTGGCTCCTGGTCAAATTCGAGACTCAAATCGCCCGATGCTTCTTGCGATGGTGACCGATGCAGGCTGCGAAGCGATTGATCTCGGTATTGCGCGTGATGATGAAAGCGCTTTAGAAGAAGCACTGCTTGATGCCGCAGATAAATACGACGCGATTGTTACAAGTGGTGGAGTATCGGTCGGTGACTATGACGTAGTAAAAGCAGTACTCGCGCGAATTGGAGTGCTTGTCTGGTCACAGGTTGCAATCAAGCCAGCCAAGCCGCTCGCCTTTGGGGTCATCGGCTCAACCCCTATCTTTGGGCTGCCGGGCAATCCGGTCTCGTCAAATATCTCTTTCGAACTCTTTGCGCGACCTGCGCTTCGAGTCATGGCAGGTCACACTGTCCTTGAGAGGCCAGTTGTTGATGCAGTAGCGACAGCTGATTTTGCTAGGCGTAGCGATGGAAAGATTCATTTCGATCGAGTAACCGTTAGCCTCGGGCCTTCGGGCTTTACGGCTGAGCGCTCTGGCGGGCAGGGGAGCAACGTGCTCTCAGCGATGGCGCATGCCAATGGGCTAGCAATTCTCCCCGATGGAGATGGGGTGGAGGCTGGAGGATCGCTCCGAGTAATGCTTCTAACCGATCACTTCTCCTACCCTGAGGGGAGTGAATTTAGTGGAGCCCCGCGAACCTAAATATTACTCCAGCGCGCCTGTTGAGTCGTCTACCCTCGTCGATGGTCACGGGCGCCGGGTACGCGACCTGCGCATCTCTATCACCGACCGCTGCAATCTGCGCTGCACTTACTGCATGCCAGCGGAGGGCCTCCCATGGCTGCCGCGTGCCGATGTGCTCACGTATGAAGAGATAGCGCGCATAGCGAAAGTCTGCGTTGATCGCTGGGCCTTCGATGCGATTCGCATCACTGGCGGTGAGCCAACTCTTCGTGCTGATGTCGTCTCTCTCTTTGAGCTGCTCGCACCGCTAGGCGTTGATCTCGCGATGACAACGAATGCGATACGCCTTGTCGATCTAGCGGTGCCACTTCGTAACGCTGGTTTGAAGCGAGTGAATATTTCATTGGATACTCTCGATGCTGCAACATTCGAGCGCATTACGCGTCGTGATGATCTTGGCCGCACTATTGCTGGTATAGATGCAGCGATTGCTGCAGGTTTGGCGCCAGTCAAAATAAATACTGTCGTGATGCGTGGAGTAAATGATCATGAGATTCTTGATCTTGTGGAGTTCGCTCGTGATCGAGGTGTCGGTCTGCGCTTCATTGAGTTCATGCCGCTCGACGCAGGCCAGGGATGGACGCTCGATCAAGTTGTTCCTGCGCGCGAAATACTTGAGACGATTGATGCAGCCTTCCCGCTAAGTGGGGATGCAATTCCAACTAGTGGCCATGTCGAGCCTGCGGAGCGTTTTGCATTTGCAGATGGACGTGGTGACGTGGGGGTAATCGCTAGCGTCACTGAACCATTCTGTGGCGACTGTGACCGCGTTCGAATCACCGCCGATGGTCGGCTCCGTACCTGCCTCTTTGCGCTCGATGAGAGCGACCTGCGCGAGGTGGTGCGCAGCGGTGGATCTGATGATGATCTCGCTGCGGTAATTGCGCGTGCGGTGGCAGGCAAGTGGGCTGGGCATCGGATCGGGAATGTTGATTTCATTAGGCCGGATAGGTCGATGTCCCAGATCGGTGGCTAGGGGCTATTACCTGCCCGTCGTATTGGGCTCGCAACCCGCGCGCTTCAGCTCGCGCTCCTAGAATGACTCCCTATGCCCCCTGAGTTCACACACCTTGATCCGTTAGGCCGAGCGCGCATGGTTGATGTCTCTGCGAAAGAGCCATCCATTCGACGGGCAATGGCGCGCTGCAGTGTCAAGATGCTCCCTGAGACTGCCTCCAAGATCGCTACCGGAGCGGTCTCAAAAGGTGATGTGCTTGCAGTGGCGCGTGTCGCTGGTATTCAGGCGTCTAAGCAGACAGCAAACCTGATACCACTCTGTCATCCGCTCTTGGTTGGGAGTGTGCTTGTGCATTTCCGAATCGAGGAGTCGAGCGTCGAGGTAGAGGCGCATGTGGATACCTTTGACCGCACCGGTGTAGAGATGGAGGCACTTACTGCGTGCTCCATTGCGGCTCTGACTATCTACGACATGTGTAAATCAACCGACCGATCAATGGTGATAACCGAGATTGCGCTATGGGAGAAGAGCGGTGGTCGCTCAGGGCAGTGGCGCCGCGCTGGGCACGATGTAGGTATCGATTCCTTCGACGAATAATTCGTGCGCGACAAATATGTCAACAGCGTCGAGACTGTTTTAAATGTTGTGAGTGTTTTAAATGTTGTGACTGGTTTAGATGTTGCGAATGTTGTAAATGTTGTGAGTGTTGTTTAAGTAAAGAGTAGGCAGATAAGTGGAGCGCGAGTCGCAGTCGCAGTTCCGCTAGGTATCCGCTTTCTTACGTTCATCGCTTGTTAGCGTTCTAGTCACGCAAATCGTCTAGGAGCTACTGCGATTCTTGTCCTACTGATCATCGTTGCACTCTGGGGGATCTTCTTCCTCTGGCCATTGGTCTCCGGCACTCTCGGAGAGACCGGTGGTCGGGCTCTCGCATCTGTAGATCGCATTCGCCACGGAGTTAGCCGAGTCGCTCACTCGGGCTCCAATGTGCTTAACCCGCACCACTCGCATGCCTCGGCGATAGCGGCGGGGATGCCGGGGAGCCCACTTAGCGGGGCACCCTCACTGCGCCGCCCACCAGTCTCGCCTCAGCAGCGCCGGCGAAGCGTGCTGATAATTCTCGGTGGCGCTTCTCTCGCATCACTCTCCCTGGCATTCGTGACTGGCTCAACGCTGATCTGGTTGGTCGCGCTAGCAGTAGTGACGCTCTTCTCCCTATTTGTAGTGGCTGTTGTAAACCTCGAGCAGACCAAGCGGGAGCGAACCGAGAAGGTTCGTTACCTCCCTGTTATTGAGGCTCCAACAAGGCGCGTCGAGCCGCCAGAAGAGGCACGGCGAACTTTCGCACAGCCCGGCTAAGTCTGGTTAGACCTGAGCCAAGGGTCCCGTACATCGTGCGCGCTACCCTTGCGCAACCGGGGGGTGTAGCTCAGCCCGGTAGAGCGCTACGTTCGCAACGTAGAAGTCGTGGGTTCAAGTCCCATCACCTCCACTAGGCCCCATGAGGGATTCCCTGATTCAGCACTTGCGTTATCAGTGCCAGTGGCCCCTAGGCTCCGGGACGGACAGCAGTCACGCGCTGCAGGATGACAAGAGCCTCCCTTCGTGCTAGCGCAGCCGATCTAGAAGGCCATCCGCCTCGCATATCACGCAGGGTCGGTTTCTATGCCCTACGTCACACATCTTGGGCCAAATTGTAATTGTTTTCTAATGAACTCATGTTTTATATTTCACAGGTTCAAAGATTAAACCCAGAGAAAAGAGAGCACTGTGGAGACTGCAACTGACAGCAACGCGAAGCGATCAGCATCGCGAAAGCGCACCTATCTTGGGATAGCGGTTGCGCTAGTCGTGGTAGTTGGAGTGGCTGGGGTCGCTATTAGCGCTAGTGGTGGTCAAGACAAATCGCAGCGCAGTGGTGCGACGGTTACAGGTAAGAAGGGCTCCGCGGTTACGTTCCAGAACAATTCAAGCGTGGAGATCTCCATTACGGAGACAAGATCCGGTACTACTCAGATACTGCATAGTTGTGTCGGACCGGTGGTTTTCGTAGCGGGATCTAACCAACAGATTCCTCCAGACAAAGCTTGGAACCATCAAAGTGGTTACCCTGCTGTCAAGCGGAGAACGGATCCAGCTGAGTGCAGCGTTACATTCGAACGAGCGGTTAAAGCCCAGATCGATGACCTGCGGTTCCAAGTTTCATCGTGTTACCGATGGGATGGGGGTGCCTTAGACGATTGCGGCGGCGAACGCAAACATTTTGACATGACATTCCAATCTGCTGGAGTCGTTGGTCCTGCTCAACGTAATGTCGTACTCGACGGCGCTTACGTTATGAATGGGGACTCGACCAACTCGAAGAGTTTTGACAAGTTGGGATGGCAGGAGCCAGACGACTTTTTACACTTGGGCTTTCAACTTGATTACAACGGGCAGCGAGCCAGTAACGGCAAGTACACGTATTCTCTCTCCTTTAAGGACTTCAAAAACTACTTTAACGACTTCTAAAATCCTTGACCGATTTACTTTCAGAGCATCGAGACTGTCAATCGATAGCACCTGCAGGCCGCAAAGAAACCCAAACGAAAAGAGATACCTATATATAGGTAGCCAGTTCTACAGGGCTTAAATCGTTAGAGATTGGTGTCCTGTTCTGGCCGCGGTTTGGCCGCGAGACAATAAGAAACACTGCGAAACAACGGTGAATGGTCAAGAGTGAAAGTGCAGGTCAGGGCACTTTTGGAGCTAAAACCCAAGAGAACTCAAGGGGCGTAGAACACGTTCGCAACGTAGAAGTCGTGGGTTCAAGTCCCATCACCTCCACTAAGCCCTATAAGGGATTCCCTGAATGAGCGGTTGCGTTTCTCATCGGCGATCCCAGCGAGGTCAACAGCATCCTTGCCGGAGCCCACATCGATCTCGATCGAGGAGAACGGCTGCACGGGAGTGCACCTACTCTGTCGCGATGGGAGCTGAGTAGCCAGTGCGTTCCCTTAGGGTTGCGATGGTACGTTTGGCTCCATGTCAAAAACTCAAAACTGGTCACAGTTCGCACTCGATCTCAGTAACGTGCTCGCTCTCGAGGCACCCCCGATTGCGATTACCTTCAGTGAGGCCCCTCCAGCGGGCGTTGAAGCGTTCGATGCTCCGTTCCCTGAACCGTCGCCCGATGGTCGTACTGGCCGCGTGCCGGCAGGTTGCGCGTTTTGGATCGAGTCGGCGGATAAAACTTTTTCAACCATTGCAGAGGATCATGGAAACTGCTCTGTAGGTAGCGTCGTCATTGGTTTTAAGAACTTCGATGAGGTCGTGGGAAACTCTGATGTAGCGGCGATGCTTGAGACAGGTTGGGTGACGGCAGATGTCGTCCCGCAGATTCCAGTCATCACCGAGAAGCCTGGCGCTGTTACCTATGGCCCGCTCACGGAGACTCCCTTTGATCCAGACGTCGTATTGATTCGTGTCAATGGCGAGCAACTCATGTTGTTGAACGACGCGTTGCCCGATATGCGCCTAGCGGGTAAGCCTCAATGCCACATCGTCGCTCTCGCTAAGGAGCAAGGGGTTATCGCCGCTAGCCTTGGCTGCGCATTGAGCCGCGTGCGCAGTGGTATGTCTGCGGAAGAGATGACATGCGCGATACCGGCCGCGAGGCTCGGTGAGGTACTAGCTGCGCTCATAACAACCGCCGGGGCAGATGGACAGGTCGCTAGTTACGCTGGAGAAGACGCGCTGCGTTTCTCCTAGCGACAGCGTCGCAATAACTGCGACTTCTGCAATTTCTCTCGGGTTCTTCTACTTCTTCGCAGCCTCGAAGTAAGGGTTTGATCCAGATGCATGATCTGTCACGTCGATAATGCGTTCGATCTCTGGAATCGCCTCCATAATCGCGACTTCAATACCCTGCGAGAGCGTGGCTGCAGCCATTCCACAACCCTGGCAACCACCGGAGAGTCGGAGGTAAGCAGCCCCATCTTCGATTGCGACAAGATCGGCGCGGCCTCCATGTGACGCGAGGGAGGGGTTGATCTGCTCCTCAAGAATGGCGACGAGTTGCTGCGCTATTGGACTTGAGAGGTCGGGTTCGGGCATGTCGGGGCGGCGAGCCTGTGGAGGCAGGGGGGTATTCGGATTCGTCATCACCAGACCGGCAGAATTGAAGTCGAGCTTTGCACCTTCGAGTTTCTCGATGCTATTGGCCCCAACCACAATCGTGAGTTCGCCGTGGCGCTCGACGATGTCGGCGTCATCTACGCCAAAGAGGGGACCGAGTTCCATAGCGTATGTAAAAACGCCTGCCTGCTCGCCCGATACGTTGATCCAGAGTGCAAAGGATTCAGGGTCAGTCTCTGTTGCCCGCACCTCCAGAATCTTCTCAATGGCCGCGTCGGTTAACTCAAGAATGTGATCCTCTAGTTGGTCCATGGGTTTATCCTAGCCCTATGACCAGAGTGCTTCTCCTAATCCCCAGCGCGACCTATCGCGCCGCGGATTTCGTCGCTGCCGCCAAGGCGATCGGCGCTGAGATCGTCATAGCATCGGACGCCGAGCCAGTGATCCCAGATGCCACCGGGACTCGCTCGATCGTGGTTCCTCTCGATGATCCTGCGGCAGCTGCGGAGGTGATTATTGATCTTGATGAACGCCGTGGAATCGACGCCATTGTTGCCCTCGATGATCGCGGAATTCTCGTCG
Organism: Actinobacteria bacterium IMCC26256; assembly: GCA_001023575.1. Lineage (GTDB taxonomy): Bacteria > Actinomycetota > Acidimicrobiia > IMCC26256 > IMCC26256 > IMCC26256. The sequence goes on from CP011489.1 coordinate 315,943, forward strand.
CCGCTATGGCTGCGCAGCGTCTGGGTTTACCGTGCAACAACCCTGATGCCGTTGCACGCACGCGCGATAAAGAGTCGATGCGTGACGCTCTAGGTATCTTTGAGATGCCCCAACCACGGTATGCGGCGTTCGATGAGCCAGGTGAAGTAGTTGGGCTTATCGAGAGAATCGGCGGCTTCCCCTGCGTTGTGAAGCCAGTCGGTTTGTCGGCAAGCCAGGGCGTGATCCGAGCGGATGATGCGGCCAGCGCGCTAGCGGCGGCTACACGCGCACAGAAGATATCGGGTGGTGGCCGCCTTCTTGTGGAGCAGTACATAGCGGGTACCGAGGTTGCTGTGGAGGGGCTACTTCGCTCCGGCACTCTCGAAGTACTCGCGGTATTCGATAAGCCCGACCCGATGGAGGGGCCATATTTCGAAGAGACGATCTACGTGACGCCGTCGCGCTTGGGCGCATCAATCCTTGAAGAGATAGAGCGAACAACTGCGGAGGCATGTGCAGCGATTGGGCTGACAGAAGGCCCAGTGCATGCCGAACTGCGGGTCGATGGTGAACGTGCTTGGATCATTGAAGTAGCGGCACGTTCAATCGGCGGATTATGCGCGCGTGCACTGCAATTTGGAGCAGGAATCAGCCTCGAAGAGGTCATCCTCAGACATTCACTCGGTATGTCACTCGAAGGGCTTGAACGCGAACTACACGCTTCAGGCGTCATGATGATCCCGATCCCTCGCGCCGGAACCCTGATCGAGGTAGGAGGGCGTGAGGAGGCCCTAGCCATACCCGGGATACTCGGGATCGAGATCACAGTCCCGCCCGGACGGAGCATCGCTCCACCTCCAGAGGGTGATCGCTATCTCGGCTTCCTATTTGCTAAGGCGATGACGCCAGCAGAGGTTGAGGCAAGCCTGCGCTCCGCCCATGCCCTTCTAACCATAAACATCGCGTGATGGGGCTCTATTTTTCCTACCCCTGTTTTGAGGCGCGTATAGGACCGTCAGAGACGCGCACTCGTCTCCGCATAGCCTGACCCCTGATGCGCATACTTCTGATCTCTTGCTATGAGCTCGGTCACCAACCGCTAAATGTGGCGGTACCCGCAGCTCTAATACGCGCACGCGGTCATGATGTTCGTTGCCGCGATCTCTCGATTGAGGAGTGGGATCCCGACGACATTGCGTGGGCCGATCGCATTGCGTTCTCGGTACCGATGCATACCGCTACGCAGATCGCTCGCCAGGCCATTATGCGCGTGCGTGCGCAGCGGCCGGAGCTACTCGTAGCGGCTTACGGCCTATACGCCGAGATGCTTGCTGACCTAGCCGACAGCGTTCTGACGGGTGAGACAGACTCTGCTCTTCTCGATTGGGTAGAGAGTCTCGATGACGGCGAGCGCGGGGATGGTGATAGTGCTCGCGGGAAGATTCTCCATCTCGGGCGTGAGGCCGCGTCACCAGGTGCAGCACTACCTGCGCGCGACCTGCTACCAGCACTCGATCGTTATGCGCACTTGGTAGTTGCGGGCACCGAACGAATAGTCGGGTATGTCGAGGCAAGCCATGGATGCGCGCATCGATGTCTGCATTGCCCCGTCCCTGTTGTCTACGACGGGCGTATCCGCATTGTTGAACACGATGCGGTCCTCGCCGACATAGCGCAGCAGGTCAACGCAGGCGCTCAGCACATTACGTTCGGCGACCCTGACTTCCTCAATGGCGTCCATCACTCTCTCCGGATTGTGCGGGCCATGCATGAACGCTTCCCCGAAGTCACCTTTGACTGCACAGTAAAGGTCGAGCACGTGCTGCTTCATCGCGACATCTGGGCGGAGTTTGCTGAGTCTGGCTGCCTATTCGTGGTCTCGGCATTTGAGAGTGTCGATGACGTGACCCTTACGCATCTCGATAAGGGTCATACCGTTGCAGAGATGGCTGATTCGGTTCGCATACTACGTGAGCAGGGAATCGCAGTGCGCCCTGCATGGATGCCGTTTACTCCGTGGACAACGCTCGCGCATATACGGGGAGTCCTCGATTTTGTCGCCGAGAATGATTTGGTCGGCAACGTAGACCCTGTGCATTACACGATCCGGCTGCTGCTCCCGCGCGGTTCGCTATTGCTCGAGCATCCTGACCTTGCCGCATCGCTCGATGCATACGACGAGGCGCGCGGCTCTTATCAATGGATCGCATCTGACCCGGAGATGGATGCACTACAGGCGCGACTCGCGGCTCTTGTTGAGGAACGCCTTGCTGCAGAGGACCCGATCTCTTTTGTATACGACGCGGTGCGCGAGGCGTGCGGACTCACAGCGCTTGGACTTGATCCGACGTTGTCCGATGCGATACCACGCCTGACCGAGTCGTGGTTCTGCTGTGCAGAGCCGACCGCATTGCAGTTAGGTTCCTCGCTCCTGACCTAGGCGCTGAAGCATGGCATTACCGCGAACAGGAGAATGAAGATGACCAAGCGCAAAACTGCAGTAGAGAAAATGGCTGCTCAGTCCGAAGAGGGATACGACATCGAGGAGATTCTGCGTCGTCGTGGTGGCCGACCCACCTTGGGGTCTGCACCAGCAACCGTCGAATCAGTCCGACTTAGCCCCGAGCTGAAGCGCGACTTGCTCCTGCGGGCAGCCCAGGAAGGCGTCAGTCTCTCTGAGGCGATTAGGACAGCACTCCAGGATTACGTAAAGGCCAGTTAGGCAACGAGCCCGTGTGTTGAAATATGCATCACTCTTAGGGGTGCACATTTAGTCCCGTTGCTTCTCCGTCCGCACTAGAAAGGGCGCAAGCGATTCGAAGTGAGAACGGCGCTCAGACGGAAGCCTTTGAAACTATTGAGCCTCAGGCCCTTCGAGGGGTTGGAACATAGTCCCATCACCTCCACAAAGTGTTTTCGTATCGGCAACAGGTTCACGTCAGTTCAAGGAATAAAGCTGGCGTGATGCACTTGGGTTCCTGACGGTCCCACTCAAGAAGATCTTTGTCTCCCGTGATGATGAAGTCACAGTTGTGAGCTCTCGCGAGGGAAACCAGATACGAGTCGTCGCTGTCGCGCACACCAAGATCTTCATCGGGTGGATCGGGCACGAGGTCCACCAGCGAGGTGATCATTTCGACGTAGGGCTTGGCGTCCTCGAGAGAAATCCACTGTCGGAGTCTTTCTCGCTTTGTGAGGACCTCGGTAATCTCCGCTAGCAACTCAGGGCACATCACAACTTCAAAGTCTGCACCGGTCATCCATCTCTCGACAAGTACATGCGAAGGTCCCTTTCGGATCGCCGCCGAGATCCAAACGTTCGCGTCAATGACAATCTTCAAGGCTTCGGTCGTGAGCTAAGCCGACGCCGACGGACGGCGCTGGACTCCTCAACCGCGAGATCAGTCGCTTCATCTTCAGACAATGTGTTTTCGGTGTCTGCGACTTTGTCGAACTCTCTGCGAAAGCGCGAGGTGTAATACTCCCAAGCAGCTTGGCGACTCGTTCCGAGCGCCGAGGCAATTTGCTCCCACGATCTCCCAGATTCTCGTGCCTGCTTCACAAGTTCGCAGCGAAGCCGGTCAATCTCCAGTTCGCTCACCGTGATTTGGCGAATCGCGTCGATCGGGTCGGTCGGAAGGGCGTCGGTGCTAAGCAGACTCATGTTGTCAGGTTAACTTGACGAGACCCCGAATGCAAGCGATTTTCGGGGTTCGAACAGAGTCCCATCATCTCCACTCTTTGATCTTCTGGGGAATGCCCTTTTTCAGCGAACCTCAGCGGGCGTCCGCGTTACCCGGTGTTTCTTAGATCGGGCGGTGCTCGCCAAGCCCATCTGATCTCAGTCCCCGCCTCCGTCTCAATCTTCTCGAGCCTGTATCCGTTATGTGTTTTTTGAAGGTGATGACGTTTACAGAGGCGCACAAGGTTCTCAAAGGTGGTTGGCCCGCCCTCTGCAAAGGGCTTGATGTGATCTATCTCTAAGCCAATGCTCGTATCACATGTCGGAACCTGGCAGACACGGTCGCGTTCCTCAATACCTGTGCGCAGTTTTGCTGGTATTGCGCGCCCCATGTGAGCGATTGTCTTTATCTCTGTGCCATCGAGAATGAGGAGCTTCAAAAATGCTTCACCCAAGTATTCAGTTGCTGTCGCCACTGGGATCTGTCCGACGCCTGCGATCTCGCAGATCTCGCCGTGCTCAGTATGTCCACGCTTGAGTGCATCTATGTCGATGCGAATATTGATGACGGCATTAGGGCGAGTCGCTTTCCCGCCGCTCTCGCTCGACTGCTTTGTGGTCGATTTCGCACAGAGTGCCATTAAGGCATCCGCTGCATAAGCCTCAGACCTCTCGTGATTACCACTCGTGCGTGCTGCCTTGAAGATCTCGTCCTGGAATGGGGTTAAAGCGGCCATTACAAGCGCACCGTTAGCAACTGTCATGCGCCCTTTGATGATGAATGCACCATCAGGGTCTCTCCACGACTTTAAGAAACGACTGTTGTGTATCTGCTTATGGCGGGCTGCCTCGTCGGTGGCCCCTGCAATTACGCGTGCGGTTGCATCGCGTAGATCGCGCACTGTTACATGTTTTGCGAGGTTTAAGAGCTGTGTCTCAGTATTAGGAGCAACGATTGCCCCGCGGGCTACCTCTACAGCCTGAGCGTTGGAGAGAGTGCCGTTTCTTAAGGCTGCCTGGGTAACAGGAAGGTGCTGGAGTTGAGCAGCGAGAAGTACTACTGCTTGGGCTTCATACTGTGGGCAATCTGTCTCAATCGAGAGCCACTCGGTGATGCTCTTCGCGCCTTCACCCTTCCAACTATTCGTTCGCTCGACCTGGCCTACGGCCACAGTGCGCAGAGAATCGCCAGCACGGCGAATCTCATCGGCGATACCAACGAGCTCGGCCGCGTCCTTGCCGGCGACTACATCTATATCGATTCGCGAGGAGACCTCTCGTAGGAGGGTAACTATGTCTTTAAGTTTATCGAACATATGTTCGATTCTAATGCAGGGGTGTGACAACTACAAGGGGAAAATGCGAGATGACAGATAATTATTTCTCGCCAATAGAAGGTCTTTGTGACTCGATGCCCGTGTGTAAATAACAGTTGTAAATAGATCTCGCCCGGGTGCGATGCGCCCGGGCGAGGATCAAGAATTCGTGGAGCGTGTGTGCGTTCTAGGGACTGGGTACCGAGACTGGAGTGCGTGAACTGGTGGTACCGCTGATGCCGAGTTGCCCGTAGTTGTTCAATCCCCAACAGTTTATTGCCCCACCTGTGAGCAACGCACACGCATGTTCGCTGCCACCACTGATACTGGTAACGGTAGAAGTGTCCTGATTTACCACCGGGATAGGACTTCTCGACGCTATCCCGACCTCGGTACCGAGTTGCCCAGAGGGGTTATATCCCCAACATTTGATTGTGCCTCCTGTGAGCATTGCACACGAATGCTTTTCGCCGGTACTGATGCTTGTAGCGGTAGCGATGCCAGGGACGTAGAGAGGAGCAGCCGCGGCGTTATAGCTATCGTTCCCGACTTGCCCTTCACTGTTGTTTCCCCAACATTTCATAGAGTTATCGCTAAGCAACGCACAAGAATGCGCACCGCCGGTGCTGACACTGGTGGCGTTAGAGATATCAGGGACCAGCAATGGAGTACTCCTATAGGTGCTGTTAGGGACTGTTATGCCGAGCTGAGCCCAGTTGTTTAATCCCCAACATTTTATGGTCCCATCAGTGAGCACTGCGCACGAATGCATTCCGCTGCTGCTGACACTGGTAGCGGTAGCACCTGAGGTCGTGGGGATACCAAGGACGGAGACTGGAGAAGTTCTGATCGTCGTAGTTCCGTCACCGAGTTGCCCGTAGTAGTTGTCTCCCCAACATTTTATTCTCCCGCCTGTGAGCACGGCACATGAAAAGTTATCGCCGGTGCTGACACTGGTAGCGGTAGCACCTGAGGTCGTGGGGATACCAAGGACGGAGACTGGAGAAGTTCTGTTGGTCGTAGTTCCGTCAGCGAGTTGGCGGGATGAGTTGTCTCCCCAACATTTTATGGTCCCGTCTGTGAGTACTGCACATGAATGGTACGAGCCGGCCCTGATACTGGTAGCGCTACTGATATTGGAGACGAAGACCGGAACATTCGAGTTGGTAGTAGTTCCGTTTCCGAGTTGCCCCTTGTTGTTGCGCCCCCAACATTTTACTTGGCCACTATTCACTAGCGCACATGCCCCGTAGGCGCTGGCATCCATTGCGGTCCATACAAGAGGGTCACCAGTTGTGTAAGCGACGCCGGATCTCCGAGCCTTGTTCTCTCCTGATGTTGTTACGACGGCTGTGATGCCGATTGCTATTACAACAAGGATTGCTAACGCTATAGAGATGGTGCGTCGTCTTGCTTTTGTAGAGCGATAAGTTTGTGGTTGGTTGATCAAAGGGGATTCAGAGGTCGGTTCCATAAGAGTGTGCTCCAGTATCTTGTAGTTGGTTTGGAGTCGCCCTGTGTTGGTTAGCGCCGACGTGCGTAGTAGAGCGCAGATCCCATTGGACTAAAAGTCCAATTTCTGGGCCGCAAAAACCCTTGAAGAATGGCCTCTGCTAGCAGCAACGCTTCCCTCTGAGGCTTCTGAGCCCTCTGAACGCGCCTCGTCTAATTGCTTACTCGAAGCGCTTCGTTTGGTGCTCAGGGTTGCCGACTCTTGAGTCCAGAGCATCTTCGAGCGCACGAAAGCTCTCGGTACTAGATCGCTCTTTTGAGAATGAATCAAACTTCGCCTCGATCTCTAATAGCTCTGCTGTCGTTCCTTGAATAAGCGGTCCGGTGTACCACTTTCGAGCAGAGAGGAGCCAGTAGCCGTATACGAAGAGGAAGAGCACGAGCAGTGCAACTGGGGTGTAGTTGAAACTTGCGAATGTAATGGGGCTGAACTGCGGCAATAGGCAGATGATGCTTATGAAGACAACCCATACAACTGCAACCCAACCAATCAGTGGTCCCCATTTGCCGAGGTGCCATGGACCGAGTTGGAAATCTGCACCTTGACGCAGACGAAGAAATACTGGAATCACATATGAGATGTAGAGACCAATTACGCCGATGGAGACAATCGCGAAGAATGTCGCTGGGAATCCCCCTGCCTCGCGCAGGGATGGAACGCCCGCGAGGAATGCAGCAAACGCACAGAGCCAGATCGCGTTTGTTGGGGTGCGTCTTTTCGGGTTGACGCGATGCCAGAGACGATGCCCAGGCACAGCTCCATCGCGCGAGAACGCAAAGAGCATCCGCGAATTCGCAGTTAGGCACGCGTTGCCAGCAAAGAATTGTGCGATGCAGGCAATTCCTACCAATATCTTTGCGCCGGTCGTGCCTATCGCATCTTGAATAATAAATATTGGAGCTGTGATTAAGGAGCCTGCAGCGCCGAGGTAATCAAACCCTGGGCGAATAGCGAAAGCGACAGCAAGGAGCAGGACGTATCCAGCAGCGCCGGAGAGCCATACGGATGTAACCATTCCCTTGGGAGCGGCGGTCGCTGCGTTCTTAGTCTCCTCGCTCATGTGTGCGGAGGCATCGAATCCGGTAATCGTGTACTGCGCTAGGAGACAGCCAACGAAGAATACAAATATCCCTGAGCCTCTCCCGCTCCATCCTGTGTTGTTTTGAAAATCAGTCAGTACAAAACTCGCTGACGCGTGATTCTCGGGGAGTATTGCTAGCACTACAGCAAATACAGCGACACCGGCTAAGTGCCACCAGACGCTTACGTCATTGATGAGTGAGATCAAATGGACCCCTAGACTATTTAGGATCGCATGACTCAGCAGCAAGACGCCATATATAAAGAGAATTGAGAGCGGTGTCGGCTTGAAATTGCTCGTGAGCATCAGGAAGCCGCCGATGAAGTTGGCGAGCCCAAAGTCGACACTCGCAGTTATCGCTACCTGGCCAATCAGGTTGAACCAACCAGTGGTCCAACTCCAGACTGGTGCATTGCGCTTTGCCAACTTGGCCGACCAGTAATAGAGGGCTCCTGTCGTGGGGTAGCTCGAGCAGACCTCGCCCAATGCAAGCGCAACACAGAGCGACATGAGGGTCACCAATGGCCAACCAAATGTGAGCGCTGGTCCGCCACCCGCGTATAGGGCGAGGTAGAAGGTAGTTAGGCAGCCCGCGAGGATGGAGATGATCGAGAACGACACGGCCATGTTGGAGAAGCCCTGCATCCTGCGCCCGAGCTCCTGCGCGTATCCAAGCTCATGAAGGCGCTCAAGATCTGGGTCCGGAATCTGCGAGCTGATTCCTTTTTGGGTTTCACTCATGTGACTTCCCTCTGTGTTGGCATTGCAGATTTCTGAGGCTAACTTGCGTAAGGTTTAGGGACAGTCCTCTACAGCAAGAAGGAGCAGAAAATGGCAGTTAACAATCAAGATTCAAACCAGAACGAGGCGATTGGTGATGCAGCGATCGTGGCTGGGGATGCATACAAGGTTGTATTAGAGAACGAATTCGTACGCATTCTTGAACTGCGGATGGAGCCGGGGGCGAAGACTGAGCCTCATGGTCACCCAAATATGGTTGCAGTAATGATCGACGGTGGGACTTTCCGTTTCGGGGGACCTCACTCATCAACCACACCAACGGATCTCGAGATCCCGAGTGGATCTGTGAGCTTTCAGCCTGCCGATCAGCACACAACAGAGAACATTGGTGGTGCCGCGGTACATGGATTCTTAATTGAACTAAAGGGCTAAAGCGACGCTCTAGAAAAGGTAGGCGTCTTATTTCAGAATCTTCTTGCCAATAACCTCGGCGACTTGATTGAACTCTCCCTCGGGGGTTACCTCAAAAATAAAGACGCTCCCGGCCTTTACCTCGCCTGTCTTGCCGAACTCAATCTGCTTTGTGAGCCCCTTCATATTCGCAGTCTTGAGCCAGGTTTGAATTCCTGAGCGCGTTCCTTGCCCATCCTCGATAGCGTCAAGTAACAGCTTTGCGGCGTCGTAGTACTCCGCAGCGAAGTAGCCAGGAGCAATTCCATAGACATCGGAATAAGCCTTTGAAAACGCTATCTGCGCTTTTCCAATAGGGCGAGAGGCGTTGATGCAAGGGCAAGTGAATCTTGCCCCAACCGCGGCGCCCCCTGACCCTGTTACGAAGTCGCCCGAGTTAATTCCGTCGCCTCCAATAAATGGTGCAGTGATGCCGGCATCTCGAATCTGACGGACCAGCCTCGCTCCAGGAGCGCTAACTCCCCCGAAATAGATGGCGTCGGCGTCGGCGTCAATGAGTGCTGAGACTGCGGCGCTGTAGTCGACGCTCTCAGGGTCAACAGTTGTCCGGAGTGCGACGGTGGCCCCGAGTTTGACAAGGCTTGTCGCAGTTAGATCCCCAATTGATTTACCGTACAGACCTGTATCGTCAATCACAGCAACTCGCTTGGACCCAAGTTCAGAGGTTATGTAGACCGCTGCCGCAGGGCCCTGAGTTGCGTCGTTACCAACAATTCGATGGAAAGTCTTCCATCCTTGCTGAGAGAGGGTCGGGTTTGTCGCTGAACCAGTGATGACTGGAAGACCAGCATCCTCAAAAGCGGGCATCATCGCTGCTGTCTCACCACTAAATGTTGGGCCGACTACACCCACTATGCGTGTATCTGCAGCGATCCCGTCGGCGAGGTTGGACGCGTTCTCTGGAATGCCCTGAGTGTCATAGGTCAGCAAACCGACGGGGCAGTCAGGGTGCTTAGCGTTGTACTGTCGCACCGCAAGCTCGGCTGCATCCCTTGGCGGCCTTCCGGAGCCATTATCGAGACCAGTGGTAGGGCCGATTGATGCGATTGCAATCTCCTTGCATCCGCTCGCAGTTGATCCATTGGACCCCGAGCAACCGGTGAGCATGAGCGCGATTCCGCTGACTGAAGCAATGACAAGCAAGCGCCGCGACTTAACCCCCCTCATGCTTCCTCCTTCGTAGCGTCATCGGATACTTCAGAATCATCTGCAGTAGTAGCGGTACCCGTGAGGTCCTCTTTCATTTTTTGGCGCATATCGCCGGCTCGAGTCTGTAGATCTTTGAAGAAGTCTGACTCGGTTAGAGCCTCAACAGACTCGGCGCGCTTCGAGTGGTCAATCTCTACGCGCATAGCGCGCACTTGTTCGCGAAGTTTCTTCTCACGAATAGCAACTTGCTCCGCCATTCGCATGAACACACGTGTGAGTAAGCCAATGTCATCTCGAGATCGTCCTAGCTTCTCAAGTTGCGCTGCGTCTGGTGCTTCGTCAGCCTCTAGCGCCTGAGCCGCTGCAGTCAATGCGCTCACAGGCTTAGACAGACGGCGCGCGATAGTGATTGCACCGGCAACTGCGAGGATCGCAAGGGCGATCATGGCAAGCCGCGCATTTCTCGCAAGACGATTAATTGAGTCAAGGAAAACATCTCGCGGTTCAACAATTATTGCAGTCGTGCCGGTAGTTGTAGTCGCCCAGGCGACTACCTGAGCGCCGCGACCTGGGAGGTCAACTTTGGCGATCGTTCCCTTGGGTGATTTTTTGATAGCACTGAGGAGGCCGCCTAGCCCTACTTCTTTAAGTGTGCGCCCTTGATAAAGATGGTCGCGTGCAGCAACGATGCGCCCCTTATCTACGAGTAAGGCCTGACCTCCTGGGATCAGCGGGCTCTGGCTAAGTGCAAAGAGAACATCCTCACTGCTTACACCAATGCTCACAACGCCGACAACAGCCTGACCAGGGCGTCGCGCTGGTGAGGCAACCGTAAATACAAAACGTCCACTGTTTGAATCTGGTTTCACTTCCCCGACTGCAGTTTTACCCGCCAAGGCTTCGGTGAACCATGAGACTCCCGGATAGGTATCGCCAACTGATGCTTCGGGGAATCCGGAGATAACAGTTGCTTTGTCGTTTAGTACCAAGATGTCGCGCACATCGGGTGACGACTTAGCAGCCCCAAAAGATGGTGCGGAGTTGCTCTCGGAGTCAGTAATGAAATCAATTACATCCGAGGCAGTACCGAATTGCTCCGCACGACGGGAGACTCCATCAAGGTATTCACTAACCGAGGATGCTCCAACGAGAGCGGAGCCCTGAGCGTTTGCAAGCTCGGCCTTCTCGACTGCGTTCTGTCCGGCGCGAGTTGCTGCCACAGAGATGATCGCCATCGGCAAGAGAGCGGCGATTACAAGGGTTGCTCCGATCTTTGATCCCAGGGACCATGTGCGGGGGTCTAGGCGAGGCTTCATAAGGGACAAACCATACTGAACTGCAGCGCTCTCATGCCCGTGGTGTCTGTAAAATTACGGACCGACCGCCTTAAATTTGGCCCCGGTGGCTCTCTGCGTTGCGTTTTGTTATGCTTAATGAATGGCACAGTTGGTTACACGCATCGACGAGGCGCTCGCGCTCAAGGTAGACGAGATGATTCTCTCTGGGGTAGCTGAGAATCGCTCAGAACTGGTGCGGCTAGGTCTCGAGCAAATGATTGATCGATTCGAGAGGGAGCGCACCGGGGCGGCCATCGCAGATGCTTATGCGCGTATGCCCCAGAGTGAAAGTGAGTCGGCCGGGCTTGACTCTGCAACCCGAGCATTGGTCAACGAGGAGCCTTGGTGAGTACCCCTCGCCAGGGCGGGATTTGGTGGGCCGAGGTAGAGGGCGCTCGAAGGCCGGTTCTCGTCGTAACTCGATCGGAGGTCATCAGCGCCTTGAGCGGCGTAATCGTTGCCCCGATAACGCGGACTATGCGTTCTATCCCAACGGAAATAGCGCTCGGGGTCGAAGAGGGTCTGAGTGAGAATTGCGTGGCAAATTTCGACGCTCTCCAGAGAGTTCGGAGAACCGCGCTCACACTCAAGATTGGTGACCTTGGTTCGCGAAGAGATGAGATCTGCCAATCGCTCAGAGCAATGAGTGATTGCTAGCACAGGCATTTATGTTAGCTGAATATTCTGCGCTTGGTAGCTCTAGCTAACTCAACGGGTGGGCTGGGTCGCTGCAACTCTTCAGCTAGCGCGAGCTTAAGAGCGCATCACAGAGAGGCTCACGGCGCGCCAACGTTTTGAGCCGTGCACCGATCGGACCGATAAATACTGCCTTTTTGAACGAGGTCAGCGCAGCAGTTCCATCGGCATAGCCTTTTTCACTGGAGAGGTCGCGAAGCGATACTGCCCAGTTGTCGCGATCTCCAATGGGGAGCTGGGCCACCTTTAAGGCGATCTTACGGAGGTGGGCCTCGGAGAGGGTAAGCGCACGTGAAACTCCTAAAAGTTGTCCGCTGTATCTCGTTGGGCCAGCCTGCCGAATATTTAATATCTGTGCGCTAGCGGACTTCGCGCTATTTGCCAGCGCTGTGATTCGCGCTGCTAGGAGCGCTCGTTGGGTTTGGCGCGGCTTTAATTCATCAGCGAATTTCGTGCGCGTATCAGAGAGTTCTTGAGTGCGTGTGACAAGGGCATTTGATGAATTGCAGACCGATCGCATGACCAAGGGAGTATCTAATCGTGAGGCTCGTTCGTTCGTCGTCGAAGCGATCGCGCTAACCGCATGCGGGCCATTAAAGAAAGTCGCGATAGCCACAATCAGCCAGCAACCAATAGTTCCACTGCGGAACTTCCTGGGGTTCACTATCTAAGAAGTGGGTATGGGAGGATATTGGACCGTAATCTCGAGCAATGCAGGTATGAGGCTCGGGGCTCCAAGGTTGTCGTAAACGATCAAACTCGCGGCGTATACCCCGGGTTGGTCGTATAGGTGCTCTGCTAGATCGCCACTCGAGATGATTCCGTCACCAAAATCCCATGACCACGAACCGATGGTTCCATCAGAGTCAGTGGACAGGGTTCCGTCGAACGAGCAGAGTAGGTCAGCACAGGTAGCTGTCATTGTCGCGGCTGGTGCAGCGTTCGGGAGCGTGACAGTTATAGAGCCAATCCATTTGTCTGTTGCGCGTCGATTATCCGCGACTGTCAAAGCGACGTTATATGTGCCAGCAGTTGTGTAGGCATGAGAGGCACTCGCTAAGTTTGCGGACTTCCCATCGCCGAAAGTCCAGCGGAATGAACTCAGATATCCGTCGGCATCTGTTGACGCGTCGCTGGTAAAAGTACAGGTCAGGTCAACACAATCGAACGCCCCAACGGCAATCGGAGCAGAGTTTGCTGAGCTAAGAATTATCAGTGAACGTGACGCGCTAGCCCCGAGTTCATCCTCAACTGAGAATGTTACGGTCTGTATGCCACCGGTCTCAAAGGTGTGGATTGGCGAAACCTCTGATGAAGAGTATCCGTCCCCGAAGTCCCAGGCCCATGAAGCTAAAACGCCATCGGCATCGGAAGACATTGAACTATCAAACTGGCAAGTGAAATATGCATCGCATTGAACCGACGCGACTGCGTTAGGCGCGATGTTGGTGACGTCTATCTGGCACGACGTTCCGGCACATACCTTGAGTAGAGCAAGGGCCTCTTGCATCGAGTTCTCAATAGCAAAGTAGTTCGGCTGTCCAGCCTGATTACTTAGTTCCAACGGGTCTGTCGTGTGGTCGTAGAGCTCGCGTTCCCCCGTGGAGTACTCGAAGTATGCAAATTTCTCTGACGTGACGCCTATACCGCTTGGGTGCTTCCCGATCCCGCCACCGTCTGTCGTGAAGTCCCCAATAATTGAGTGCAGAACTGCGCGTTGAGGCCACGGATCTAGTGCCCCCAAAGCGGGGAGTAATGACCTTCCATCAACGGCCCACGAAAGGGCAACTCCAGCAAGACCTGCAATTGTTGGGGCGAGATCAGCATTGACCGCCATCGCAGAGATGGATTCAGATTGAATTCCAGGCCCGGAAATGATTAGCGGGACGTCCACGCTCTCTGCATAAGCGACCTCTTTGCCACTCTTAATTCGGTGCTCGCCATGCATAAAGCCGTTGTCCGATGTAAATATGATGTTTGTGTTGCCCAAGAGGTTGTTGTCTCGCAGGGTATTTACAGTCTCCTCAACTAAGTCGTCTACTGACTGCAGCATGCCTAAACGCACTGCCTCTGCTTTTGTGATTGAAGACCTCTGAGAAACTGTTATCGGTTTCAACTGCTGGAGCCATGCAGGTTTATCAGTGACGTTTGCTTCGTTGAAAGAAGCCTTAGGGGGTAGTTTCCATTTCGAAAAAGTTGTGGCATATTTTGGCGCTACGCGTTTTCCTGTGCCACCGTGAGGTGCAGTTGGTGTAACCCACATGAAGAATGGATTCCCTGAGGTTGCCGCATTCTCAATCGTGGTTGAGGCTCGGCTAGCTAAAACATCAGTCTGGTAGTCCTCTGGGTTAGTCCCATAATAAGTCTGAAAGCCGTTGTCCATGATGGAGTACTTGTACATGCCATAAATATTTGAACAAAGTGCCTGCCAGTTGTCCCAGCCTTGTGGCGTTTGTTTTGCGCAGCCGTAGCCGTTTAGGTACTTGCCGATCATCGATGTGGTGTAACCACTTGCATGTAGTTGAGCCGCGATGGTGTGGCTCGTATTGAGGTGCGCGCCCATCGAATTATCAGTGACCTTGTGGTTTATCGCATACTGCCCAGTTAAAAACGTGGCCCTTGAAGGGCAGCAGAGCGACGCGGAGACAACAGAGTTTGTGAAGTGTGCACCAGGAAGCAGCGCCATAGTTTTTGGTAGGTACTGCAACTCGTCGGCTCGCATATCGTCAATCTCAATGACGACAATGTTGGGCCTAGGGTCTGCGTGAGCAGTGGGGCGTTCCGCAACAGCTAAGAGGGCAGAGAGTGTGACAATCGCCATTGCAGCGACAAAGGACCTGTGCAATAAGCGGCGCTTAGTATCAGTGACCCCAGGATGTTGGTTCGGCATGGTTAGTTTTGCCATCAATTGGTATTGCCCGAAAGTGCGTTGGCGAGAATCTTCACACGTTGAGTGCTGAGGCGCAAGGCCCTATTCCTCGCTGGCATTTGTGGGGGGCGCAAAGCCGCTCGCTACTGCCTTGGAATACTTATCAGCGGGTGGGCTGGGTACCTGCGATTATTCTTGATCGGTATTTGGCGAGTTCTTTTTTGAGTGAAGCAGGTACTCGTGAATCAAAGGTGTGGAATGGAGCAAGGCCTACCCCATTGTTCTTAAGAGTCTCAGTACGAATTGTTCCCTTGAAGTCGTCGTTAACGGCGGACTCAATAGCCTCGAAGACTGCATTGTCTAAACGTTTTTCGACTGTAGTTAAGAAGTACTTACAGTCCCCTGGGAGAGTGGTGCAGCCGTCAACATCTGCCCAGATGATCGAGCGGTCGGCGTACTGTTTTTCTCGAAACTCTGCAACGGTTCCGAGGGATGCCCCTCCACCGAGAGGCATGATTATGTCAGCACCGGCATCGATGAATTCGCGCGTAATTGTTTGACCCGCCACCCTGTCTGTAAAATTACCGACGAATCTCCCGTTGGCTCCATCCCATCCGAGGAGCGTTACAGAGGTTGAGTGGTCTTCGTTGTATTTCTTGATGCCTGCTGATAACCCATCCATGAACACAGTCACAGGGGAGATCTGCATCCCTCCGTATGTGCCGATTATGCCGGTCTTAGTTACACCCGCGGCTAGGTATCCGGCGAGGAATGCAGCTTGGTCGGTAGCGAAAGTAATCTCCTCGACATTGCTGTCACTCGGGTTTGGTGGATCAGAGCCATCGTGGAGCGTTGCATCTAGTACTGAGAAGTTCTGGGAAGGATCTTGCTTCGCTGCAATGCGGACCTCCGGTTCGGTGCGCATGCCGTTAGTAATGATGAGGTTGCATTGACGCGCGAGAAAACCTTGAACGATGCTTCGATAGTCTTCTGTGTTCTCAGCATTTCTACGAATAGCCGTGATATTGAGCTTTCTCTCGGCTCGAATAAGACCTGCATCAGCATTTTGATTGAACGACCTGTCGCGTACCTGGGGGCCATCGGACTCGTGGCACACCGAGAATTTGTCTCCGACCTCGTTCGTATCTGATGAGCATGCTCCTAGGAGCAGCGCAATGCACAAGGCAGCGGAGAGAGGTTTTAAGGGGCTTGAAATCGCGCGCATGGATATACCTTTAGGTCTCATAAATCTCGAAATTATTGGTTCGGCTAAAACTGTTTAATAGCCCTCTGACGCGCCCGCAAGAACAGTTGCACCGTGGCTGTCGTACTCCTCGTCGCGTTCGACGGCAACGCTCATACCAAGTTTAAGTTGGAAGGGACTAATGCCTCCCGGCTCCCAGGGTCCAACTGCGCCTGCTGCAATTGCGGCCTCAGACTTCGGCGGGATTCCCACCATCTCGCGGACCTCTTCAACGGTCTTATGTGCGTGCTTAAACCAGTCGATCTCGAGAAGGTCTTGGCCAGAGAAATGCGCGCCAATAATTGCCCCGCGATACATAGCGTCAGCCAGGCGGATCCCCATGCGCCTCGCGTCATGGGTTAGGTGCCCGGGGTCAAATTGGAAAATTGCTGCCGAGTTGAGCATCCCTGTCTCGAAGAGGCATAGGACCATTGCAAGAAGCGAGAACGCACGGGGATCATCATCGGCTCGTGAGATGAGTCCGAATACCTCAATCTCCGACTCAACAGTTGAGCCGTAATCTGCGATTACATGAATCCAATCATGCTGAGAAAGTAGGGGAGGCGCGCTACCCGGTGCTCCGGGAAAAGAGAACCCGCGGGCTCGGTAGAACTCCCAGACTCCTCGACCTACCGTGCCCGGTGGAAGATTCTGAAGGTCATCCCACCGCTGAGCAAGCTCGGGCTCGTCGTATATAGGGTCCCAGTCGTCCGAGAGTAATGAGCGCGTGTGGAGAATGTTCTCAATCGGCGTGTCTAGGTGTGCGTGGTAGCCGGCGCGCGAAAAGTCCGCGAGCACAAGGTTGTGTGAGCCGTGCGCGATCTCATGCCCAATCTCAATCATCCCGTCGCTTACCGAGAGCTCCTCTGCGTAGAGGGCGATGCGGTCAATGGTCGCATCCTCGGGTGGGCTTGCAACAAACGCTCCAAGAAGCATGGTCTGGACAATACGAATGCGGAATCCTTCTTCGCGGTAACGCATCGCCTCAGCGAATTCTTCTGGGCCAATGTGCTCTAGGGAATCAACCTCTAGGTGCAGACCGCACATTGACTCAATGTGGGCGCAGAGTATGTAGCGCTGGAGATCCTGTAACTCTCCATCCCCCCGGAGCGCGCTCACACAGGCTCGCGCTGTAATCACTATCTCATCATGTTCAGGCGGGTGGAGATTTACCTCGATAGTTGGGAGTGGTACTGGCATGCGCCTCCGTTCACAATTGAATGATTCCGGCAAGACTTTACTCTCAGGTAGCGGATAGCGTGAAGGGGGGCAATTATCAGGGTAAAAGCCTTATTTAGCGAGAGAACGTCGAGACTCAATTAATGATTGAAGGGCAGTACGCATGACAGCATTCGGAGCCAAATCGAACGAGGAATCCATCGAATCTGGACCCTCGCCGGATATTGAGATCCAACGAGTCCCTTCTGGAACCTCTGCTGAAAAGATTGCCGAGTTACTTCTGCGCGACGGTGCTGTAGTTGTAACCGGATTACTAGGGCTAGACACAGTCGCAGAACTCAACTCTGATCTCGACCCTTACGTATCAGCCCGCAGCAGTGGATTCGGTGACGGGTTACAGGGAGATTTTTTCGGAGCTACCACGGTAAGAGTGCAGGGGCTGGCAATGAAGAGCGATGTTTTCGTCAGCGAGTGTCTTCTGGATCCGACCTTATTAGGAGTGATGGATCTAGTGCTTCTTCCAAATTGTGGAGACTACTGGTTGAGCCTTGCCGGATTAATTTTTCTTCAACCCGGAGACAAGGCGCAAGTGCTTCATCGCGATGATATCAATTGGGCGATTCCTGCTCGCTTGGGTATCGACTTACAGGTTTCAGCAATGATCGCGATTGGGGACTTCGATGCAGAGGCCGGGGCAACGATGGTGATACCGCGCACCCACCGTTTGCCTATCGACCAGGCGGTTGACCCGAGACTCGCTCAACCAGTGGATCTTGAAAGAGGTGACGCAGTCTTATGGCTTGGAAGCACGCTCCACCAGGGAGGAGCGAATCAAACATCGGATCGAGTTCGCAAAGGCCTATACCTCAGTTACATGCTGGGATGGCTGGTACCTGAGGAGGCATCTGCGCTGTCCCTCACGCCTTCGAGAGTGGAAGAACTTCCAGATCGAGCCCGCCAACTTCTTGGGATGACGAGTCTCAAGGGCAACCCTGCAGACGACGCTACCAATCCAGATATGCAGTTATGGCAGGTCGACAAATTCGAGGTTTCACGCGTCGGAAGCAATTTTACCAATCGTACCAATTTACTCAGCGATTAATGACTGGAGCGCCTCAGTCGTCAATCAATTTGTCGGCCAAAGCGTCCCACATGCCGCCCGGCTTGAAACGAGCAGTTCGCCTTCCGACGTTGCCGACGTAGACGATTTTCTCGTCTATGAATACTGCAAGCTTTCTAGTAACTAAGGCCTCAAGTACTACTCGCGAAGCCTCTTCATCCATTCCGAGCTCCTCGGATGTTTGAAGAGTGGTCACCTCTCCAGTGCGCAGCATCCAGCGGAGGCAGCGCCTCTCGTCGGTGGGGAGTTCAGTCCAGTCGGCGACTCCGAGCATGGGCTCTGATTCAAAGCCTGATGCTCCTGAGTCTGATGCCCCAAAATCTGACGGTGAAGACATTCTGAGCCTCCCCTCTCTTATGACTCTTGCGGGTTTGCTAGTTGGCCTGAATGCGAGCGACGATCTTGCCGATCTCCTGCGACCAAGGGTGGTCTGGCGATGTGAGGGAGAAGAGGCCACCTGATGCGTTCTCGACAACCTCTTCAGCAAGAGGAAGGAATCCGGCGGTCTCAGCTCCGTATGCAGCGGTCATCTGCTCGCGTAGGTCGTCAACATCTACATTTGAAGGGATTTTGTTAAGAACGAGGAAAAGATTAGGGACATCAAGTCTGCGTGCAACGTCGACGGTCACTGCGGTTCCCTGGAAGTCTTGACGGTCAGGGCGAAGCAGAAGAAGAAGCACGTCGCTGATCGTGAACGAGAGAAGCGTCTCTTCGTTGAGACCTGGGTGTGTGTCAATCAATAGGTAATCAAGGTTTAGGTCTTTAGAGGCGGTGCGAAAACCATCGTTCAATGTCCCGACGTCGTAGCCCTCGCGAAGAACGCGGGCAATGTCGCCAGGCTTGATGCTTGAAGGGATAAGCCAGAGCTTTCCGCCATCAGCGACGTTCATGTCCATGGATACGCGATCAGTAATCTCGTGGGCCGCCTCTGCGATGGAGGAGCGACCCCAGAGGTAGTCGTTGAGCGTGGGCTCTGGTGTGTCTTCGAAACCAAAGATGACATGAACTCCAGGGCTCTGGATGTCAGTGTCGATTACAGCGACTCTGTTTCCTTCTGCAGTTAAGCGCGCCGCGACATTTGCAGTGGTGTTGCTCTTGCCGGTTCCGCCGCGAAAGGAGTGGATAGAGATGACTGTGGTCATTTTTAGTCCTTGTACTAGGTGGCTCTCGTCGAGCCCTTAAAAGTTGTCAGCGGAACACTAACCCATGGGGTCATGGCTTCGCCGCTCAACCGCATCGTTACTGCCTTGAGAAATAGGTGACTACGCGGGCCCGAGGAGCTCGGTAACTTTTAGGTTATTTCTCGGTAAATGGTAGTGGTCAAGGAGAAAAGCTTCGATGCCTGCTTGGCGAAGATCAGCGGTTGAGGAGGCTGAAGCCGGTAGGAGCTGACCCATGAGAATTCTTGAGAGGAGCTCCGGCTCCCCGTGGAGCGCCCAGTTCCTTCCGTAGTTTGGCTCGGCGTAATCGCTGCAGAGGGTCGTATAACCGAGACGCTCCCAGATCTCCACGCTCTCCGCGTATGACTCGCAGACAAATCCGTGATGCGTATCGACTCCGTGGCGGAGGGAGGCTTGGGCAGCCTGCTGGCCAGCGAATCCAATGATCCTTCGCGCCAACGATGACTCACCAGGGACGGGGCCTCGAAATTCTTCTAGAACAGCTATGAAATGAATGAGGTTGACACATCGCTGGAGATTCGTGTGCACGATCGCCATCCCTGCAGGTACGCCCTCCACATAAGCGATTACCTGATGGACTATGCGCTCTCCGCTGCGTTCGGGCTCTGTGAAAGCTTCATCAATCTCCGGAACGAAAAACGCATACTTTGGGAAGCAGGTAAGGAATATGGTCTTCAGCTCAGCGAGATCGCTTTCGTCTCCAGCCGATAAGTCAACGAACCTGACCATTTTTTTATCCTTGATGCTTACAGTCGTAGTGATGGGGAAGTTTATGAGGGTGAAAGTTTTGGCATAATCGAAGAAAAAAACTCGGTCAATGGAAACCTTACTTGTAGATTGTGCGAATGGATGAATCACCGAAGGACCTAGGCAGCGACGATCCTTGGGGTTTTGCAGCTCCAACTTCGCGGCCATCATCGAAGTCCGCATCTGATGTTGATCAGTTGGGGGCTCGTAATGAAGCAACTTTGAGCGAATCTAGGGGTCAGCGCCTCGAGAATGTCGAGGGCTCCAGTCATGGACGCCACCTCAAGAAGCGGGCCTTCTCGCTGACCGTTGCACTCTCAGCGGTCTTTGCTATTGGATTTATTGCCGAGATCGTTGCAGTCGCTCGCTTCATTAACTTGGCCGGCCTCAAGGGGCTTGTCATCATCTACCCGCTTGGCGGGCTCGGGCTCCTCGCGGTCGCCTTTGCGCAGGTCACCTGGATCGATCGCATTAAACGGGAGAAAGCATTCGTCCGTGTCGCGAGTACTTACGGCGTTCTCTTTGTTGTAGCGCTTGTTCTAATCGCCAATTCAAGTGAGCGATTGAGTCTGATAGGTACAGGTTTAGCGGTTGTGCTCGCCGATCAGGTGAACTTCCTACTTCCGTTGATTATCTGGGCGATGCTCGGAGATCACTTCAATGCTGCTGAAAGCCGAAACGTTTTTCCTTGGGTAATTAGTTGGCGTTATGCGGGGCAGTTTATTGGATTGCTGGTCGCTTCCGCTGCTCCACTGCTTCTCACGCGACTCGATATCCCTCTCTACACGCTCCTATTTGTATGCCCGATTGGATTGTTAGGCCTCGCGTATTTTCTGCCTCGCTCCCTAAAGGGTCGCTCACTCAACGCACCGCCAGGCGAGATTGAGACCGTTCAGGAATCAATTGCCAGCGCTTGGGGCTTTGTCAAAGGCGTGAAGGCTTTCCGCGCGATCTTCATCACTTCTGCACTTGTATTTACCGCGGGTATGGCGCTCGAGGGGACCTTCCTCACGCGAATAGCAGACTGGTCTGGGGACTCAGAGTCGAAGGTTCAAATTCTCTATGGCTCTGTGCTGCTTTTTGTCTTCATAATTTGTTGGATACTTCAGCGCACAGCGATTACCAAAATAATGGAGAGACTAAATATTCCAGGGTCGTTGGCGATACTCCCGATTGCGGCTCTGGTGGGAGCGGTTCTGCTCATGGCCGGGGTGCAGGCTGATCTCTTCGGCGTTCTGCTGGTTGGGATCGTGGCTTGGCGCGTGCCGTGGTGGAGCATCGATGATGTTGCCCGGCGTGCAGCTATGACGCTGGTGCCAGACCAACGACGCGCTCGGGTGTCGTTCGTCGTCGATCTAGTGCCGTTCGCTATCGGGCTAATTCTCTCTGGCCTGATTCTCGGCATTACACAAAGGTCGGGAGATCTCATTTGGGGACCAGTAATTGCCCTGCTATTTGCAATTGCTGCGATTCCAGCGTCACGTGTTGCGATCAAGACTTGGTCAGATGCGCTTCTTAGTCCACAACTCAAGCGACGAAAGCGTCTCTCCGAGAATTAGGTACAACCGCTATTCGTCTTGGTCCATATATGTAACAGCTAGGTAGGGCTAAGTCCTTGCCCCGTATTTATGCACCTGAAGGGTGTGTAACCCTCAGGGTTGGTCCCTTGTTAGGACTCGCCATCCTCTGGGGCATCAGGTGAGGCTTTAGGCTTTACCTCGGCGACGAAGCCTTCGCGTAGCGCCTTGCCCTTCTCGAGAATATCGGAGAAGAAGTCAGAGTCGGTTAGTTCGGCTACGGACTGCTCACGCTTCTTCGCATCAATCTGCACGGTGAGTCGGCGGACCTGACTGGCCAAGTTTCGCTCACGTATGCGGACCTTCTCAACCATGAGCGCGAATGTGCTTGAGAGCACAGCCATCTCATCGGAGAAGCGAGAGGTAGACGGTTCATCCATCTCCGTCTCGTAGTCTCCGTCTGCGATGCGTTGTG
Source organism: Actinobacteria bacterium IMCC26256 (assembly GCA_001023575.1). Lineage (GTDB taxonomy): Bacteria > Actinomycetota > Acidimicrobiia > IMCC26256 > IMCC26256 > IMCC26256. Next base: position 338,242 of record CP011489.1, read on the forward strand.
ATGCAACAGTCAGTCGCTTGAGCGGTCGCGTCAGCCAAGTCGCGAGTACCAAGACCATGAAGATCAGTACTGCATAGCTAACCAACAGAATTGGGAGAATGCCCCATAGAGCGTCGCTACGCACCTTATCTACATAATTCATATCGAAATCCACACCAAGGACTGCGACGTTATTGCCGCTCGAGTCCTTGATCGGCGCGTATGTAGATTCCCAGCGCCCAAATGAGTCCGTGTAAGGCGGGTTGAAAACTACTTTATTCACAGCACTAAGCATCAGTTTGTATGCCTCGCTGTTTGCTCCACCATCAAAAAAAGGAGCTACCTCTCCTCGGAAGCCGGCGGCGCCGTCTACCGGCGGGTCGTAAAGGTAAGAAGTCTCCCACAGAAGTTTCTTCGTATCGGGGTCAAGGAAGTATGTATATGGGCTCGCGTTGGGAACCGACGTTCTTAAGTCAACTAGCTGCTGGCAAAGTTTGTTGTAGAGCGGGTTGTCAGTTGGAAAGTTGTCTGGAAACTTTGAGGGTGGCACCGCAACTGGGATTTCCTTCTGAAGCTTCAGCATGTCGTCGCCGCTAATCAATTTTGCCGCGCCGACGGCGGTCTCGCGGTTCTGCCGTGCTAACTGATCCTCGGCCTGCTTGACGACCTGATTAACAGTGAAGTAGCCAAGGATGACAAAGATGATTGAGAAGACGCTAACGAATGCGAGAAGCATCTTCGCACGCATGCTGAATCTGACTCGATGGTGATGCGTCTCCGTTGCATCGGGGGATGCAGGCTCAGTTTTGGTGTTAGGCGCGTCTGCGAGGTGGGCGTCTTTGGGAGTGGTCACTTCTGTCATATCTGCTCCGACTGGGATTGATTGCACTGGGTTTGTTTCCACTGGCGCTTACTGCGCTGGCGTTCGCATACTCGGACGTTGAGTAACGGCGAGAGACTAACGCGCGAGGTACTGATCTCTAGTGGGGAAGTCTTGAGTCAAACTTGACCTAAGTGCTGAGTTGGTGCAGATTTAGCATTAGCGCAAGTGAGTTTTACTTGCGAAGGTCACTCTCCAAAGTCTGTGAACTCCGCCCAATCTTGGTCAATGTGGAATTCGCCGCGTGAGTTGGCGAGGTCGACGGTTATCGGCGCTGGGATGCGGTTCCCTGTTCCTGCCTCAAATGCAACACGCCCGGTCCACCCTGAGAAACGTCTCGTGCCGTTGAGCGCCGCAGTGAGACCCTTAGCCTCAAAACTGCCAGCGACTGATGCTGCAGCAGCCAACACATTTAATGAGTCATATGCGTAAGGCGTCCATGCTCCGGGTGCGGCCTTATAGAGCTTCCTATATGTAGCGATTAATGAGCCGGCACCGGGGAAGTCGGATGGGGCCGGTACTCCAAGCACCGGGCACTTCTTAGCGGCCTTAATACCTGCAGCAGGGATGAAGCCATTGTCGTACGCACCGAAATCAGCGAGGCACTGGGGCTTCACCTTGGTGTTGAACATTTCCTTTGCGATCAGCCCGCCCTCTGGGTAATAGGTATCTACGTAGATCACGTCGGGTTTGGTGCGAGCAACCTTTGCAACGACAGAGCTGTAACTCTTCTTGCCAGGTTTGATGGGCGTGTATGAGGTGATAGTCACTCCGGCCGCTGTAAAAAGCGCCTTCATTGCAGTTGCAGCGTCGGTTGTATATGCCTGCGTTGAGTCAAAAATTATTCCGACGCTCTTTGCCCCAAGCCAACCCGTAACTGTCTCCGCGGCTACCGGCGCAATCTGCGAGGTCATCGGCTGGAGAGTAAATCCAAGCCCCGCGGTCTGGTCTGAGGATGTAAGGCGAATTGGCACGAGGCCTGCAGCGATATAAAGAGGAAGGGTCTGGAGACCAGCGCCAGAGTTGTAAGGCCCGACGACTCCGTCTAGCCCTGAAGCAATCGCAGCATTAGCCGCTGCGACTCCAGCAACAGGGTCTGCTTTGTCATCGATCGGAACAACTACTACTTGCTTGCCCAAGATCCCGCCGTTGGAGTTGAGTTCCTTTGCCGCCATGCGCGCACCGCGCAGCATCCCGATCCCCGTCTCGCGCTGCTCGCCGGTAAGCGGGCCTTCAAGACCAATTCGATAGGTAGCTTCGCGGGGAAGAGTCGTAGTAGTTGGTCCATCAACTACTACCTCGGATCCATCTCCTGGGCTCGAGGCCTTTTTGGTGGTGGTGGTTACCTTCGCACTGGATTCGCTATTTGAGGAGCAAGCACCGAGGGTAAGTGTGGATATCACAAGGAATATCGCACCAGCGCTATTGATTCTTGAAGATCCCATACTGCTGCTTCCTTCTTTTTGTCTATTGTACGCAAGTGGGATAAGTCTTTACGGGCATCGTTGACTTTTGCCAATCGCGTCAACTTTTTTAGTCAAATTTTTGTCTGCATGGATAGAGGAGCATCTTCAAGGTGAATGAATCGGTAATACCCGTACCCCCACGATCTCGCGAGGCCTCAGAGTTGCCAGAGCATCGTCGCCACCCCGTCTCAATCCTCGTATTCGGATCAGTAATTGTTGTCGTGCAGATATTTGATTTCATCCTTGGCAATCGAGTCTCAAATATTGTTAATGCTGCGGCTTCCGGGAGCGAACGACTTATTCAGATCCTGTCTTTGGGCGGAGATGCTCTGTTCTTGGTTGTCCTTGCCTTTGGTGTTGGCCATGCCGCTCATCATCACTCGAGGCTTGCAAAGGGCGACGAGAAAGGATTTCCACCTAGTCTCCTCGTCGCATATCTCTGTGTTGCGACGCTCAATGTGCTACAGAACATGGCAATTCTAGTCATAACTCCGACTCTGCAGAACGCAAGCCAGACTGGACTGATTATTGATTTGGGGCTTCTATTTGCCTCAAATATGTTGATTTTCTCCCTCTGGTACATGCTTGCTGATGCCTACTTAACCGGAGGTGCTTTTGATTTTCCTCCCGATGCACTCCGTCCAGATGACCCACCTCGCTGGGTTGATTACTTGTCGCTCTCCTTCAACACTCAATCAACATTTGGTCCAACTCTCGAAGGAGTGCGTAGGCGCCCCGTCAAGGTTCTCATGATGTTCCAGACCTCGCTCTCGCTCGTTGTTTTGGTCGTGCTCATAGCGAGGATCATTAAGGCGCCTGTGTGAGCTCATAGCGTCGCCCGGGACCTGTGTTGGTTGCCAGGCTGTCGGGAAAGCCGCTACGTTTCTACTCGTGACTATTGAGATACCTGGAGCGCTTCGGTCGGTTACTAGAGATGAAATACTGACCTTTGCTCAAGAGGGAGTCGTTTTTCTCCCGGCAATTATCGATCCTGAGTTTGTAAGCGCAATGGCTGGCCCGGTAGAGCGCGCATTAATCTCGCCTGAGACCGCGGACGTCGGTGCATTTGCAGGGGGAAGTTCTTCTCCAGCATTCCGCGCCGGTTCGAACCATTGGAGAGTCGATGTTGATTTTGAGCGGTTTGCTTGCGCTGGGCCGATACCGAAAGTAGCGGCTGCACTACTGGAGAGCGATGCGGCCTGGCTCTACGAAGACAGTGTCTTGGTAAAGGAGCCTGGCGCTCCATTCAAGACTGAGTTCCATACGGATGCCGCTTACTTTCATGTTGCTGGTTCGCAAGCAGCAACATTTTGGATTCCGCTAGACAAGGCAGACGCAAGTAACGGTGCTGTTCAGTACGTGCGCGGTTCGCACCTATGGGACCGCGATTTTCGACCGAATCTCTTTACTATTCCCGACCCAATACCTGGGACCGAGGGCGAGATCGTGCCGGAGATTCTTCTAGACCCTGTACTTCGCGAGGAACTCGTATCATTTGAACTCGTGCCCGGTGACGTGGTTGTACATCACTATCGAACGCTCCACGGTTCGCCGAGTAATTCGTCGGCTACGCGTCGGCGTCGGGCAATCTCGCTTCGCTACTGCGGGGATGACATCCGCTACAACTTCCGCCCCGGGGTGCCGAGGAGGCCTACCCAAGTGGGGATTAGTGACGGCGATTTACTTGGGGCGCCTGACACTCCACAGGTGTGGCCTCTTTAGTTCTAAGAGCCGATACTGCCCGCAATCAAATGTCATACAGGCAGCAGCTGGAGCATTAGCACCAAACCTAGGGCCACGAATAAAATTAAGTGGTCGCGCAATACTAAACGCGCAAGGCGGGACTGCGTAACGAGGTCTTCTTCCTGGCGCCCCAAGCGAACCGCATTTCTTAGCGTGCGACCAAGTGCAATTGAGATAGCGAGTACGACGAGAACAAGCGACATAACAGCTCGACTCGACGGGATTTGGTGCCTCAGCACTTCAACGGCAAGTGCGACCAATGTTCCGAGCATTGCGACACCAACTAACCGGTTCATTGGCTTTGCTGTAGTAGTGACGCGCGAGTAGTAACGCGAGATTGAATCGAGAGTCTCTTCGGGGAGGGTTGCACCGCTCTTCCCTAGTACTTGAGTGTCGAACATTAAATCGAACCAAAGTACGGCTAAGAGGAAGCTGGTTCCAGAGCAGACAAGTATTCTCACTCGCCGATAGTCCTACATGCGGGCTTAAATTTCCGAACCGAAGTCTCAGACTTAAGCGGCCTTACCTAAGGCGCTTGCTGCTTGTGACCATTTGTCACTTCGATTCAATTACTTCGATTTCACAGAAATAATGGAGTCAGAGAAGAGCCCAGCTGCGTCAAAGGCGCGTGCTCGGAGCGTGTAGGTAATGGCCTTACCCGAAGGCACCGTCCAAATCCAAGAGTATGGGCTTGTCTTATCTGTGGCTTTCAATACTCCGTTTACCGAGAACTCAACGCGCGTTGCGCCGCGGTTATCGGTCGCTGTCGCTGCGAGAGTTACTTTTGCACCCGTCGCGAATAGGGCTCCAGTTAGCGGCGCTGTGAATCTAACTACCGGGGCGGTTGCGTCGACCACCCGTGGAGTCACTGTGTAGACCGATGAATTTCCTGCTGCATCGAACGCCTTAGCAGTTATCGAGTGGAGACCGAGAGGTGATGCCTCGGCGTTCCAAGTGGTGCCGTATGGAGCAGCTGAATCGGTAGCGATGAGAGATCCATCGACGCTGAACTCGACTCTTGTGACCCCAGTGTCATCGGATGCATTCGCGTTAATTGCTACAGACCCTGAGATGGAGGCCGCCGTCGCAGGGGAGGTAACCGAGACCGCTGGAGGAGTGGTATCTGCGAGCGGGGGAAAGTCAAATAGGAACATCTGGCTACCGGTTGCGCTCCCATAATCAACATTTCGTGTCGCGCTAAATGTCTGTCCGGTATCGCTATCGAGAAAAGTTATGCTCACACGACCAGGGATTGAGTCGCGTCCCCCGGTTCGGGTGTTGGAGATGCCGGACCAAGATCGAGTCCCAGCGAATGCGCCATGGGCTACCGGTATTCCTGGCTCACTAGGCATACCGGCATGGTCTAGGTAGATGGTGCCGTTTCGATGCCCGACAACTCCACCATAAACGCCACCAAAAGAGTTTGCAACCGGCTGGCCGAGCACTCTCCTGATGCTGCTACTAGTTGATTTGTTCGTTAGTGGGTCTGTGAATGTTGTCTCAAATGTATAGAGACTCAAAGTAGAGAGGTTCATCACGTACTCCGCGGTGTTGCCGCCCGGCCAAGGAAGCAGCGTTGATGCCGTAGTAAGGCTCTTGATCGCAGAGCCGAAGCCCATGTACCCGGCTGCAGGGTTCGTTGTCGGTGTCATCTGCAGAGGGCCGGACCAGACGACCGAGCCTTCCGCGTCGAGCAGGCGAGCGGTGCCTGCCGCACCATTAAGTCGGTGATAGACCCACTTCGTTCCATCCCAACAAGCCCACTCGCTTCCACAACTCATTGTCTCCATGAAGTAGAGACTCTGGAATGCATATAGCTGGCTTGTTGGGTAATCCTGAATCTTGTGGAAGATCTTCTGGCCGTACACGTTCTGCGAGTAGAAGATGTTCTGCGCGTCGATCCAAGTTGCCGCAGGTGTGCTCTCAATCTGCGGAACGAGAGTCTTAATGATGTCCACGATTACCGCGCGTGTTGATCGAAGCGTTGTAGGGCTGGCATTAATCCTGCGGTAGTACTCAGCGTTGAATGCCTTGTAGAACCCGGGTGACTCAATGTTGATTTTTCGAATAGCAGCCGCAGCCATTTCGTAGCGAAGCCAGTAAAGACCGGTTCCTCCACCATCACTCCAGAAGTCGGTTCCGCGGATCTCTGGAACATTCTGCACGTCGTAGTTTGAATCGTTGCTAGAGCCCCAGAGAGTATTTCCCGCAACAATTGAGTCGGTCGGGTACGCAGCTACATAGGCGTTCATGGCTTCGTAACTCACTGCTTGCGCGAAGCCCTCCTCAAACCCAGAGAGGGTTGGGTCGTATGACCAGTTTGAGTCACTTGAGAGAATGTGGTCATTTCGAAACGCGTGTATTAACTCGTGAGTAAATAGTTGTGGAGAGAATGAATCAGACATGCGGATTTCGTCGGTTGACGGAATGAAGATGTTGCTACGCGTGTAGGCAAGGTCGCGCACTGCTGTGACGGTGTAGTTGTCCGCAGGTGGTCCGTAAAGAGCGACAAGGATTGGGTACATCCGCGTGTAGAACGCAGTCATCGTTGAGATTTGGGTAGTGGTCCAGCCTGCAGTAGCCGCTCCTCCTGCGTCGTATCCATTGGCGGAGAAAGCAATCGACATCACATTGGTCGGTGCACCCAGCGCCCGCCAAGCCGGTTGAACGGGATTACTAGTTGAGAATGCGCTACTTAGCCCTGCACCGTTTACCGCATAGACGCTTAAGTAATAGGTCACTGCAGGGTCAAGCGCGACGTTTACGCTCATGCTTGTTGAGTATGTGACTTGCCACCAACGAGTATTGCCTCTAGTTGTTGTGTCTCCTGCTGGGTTGGTACCTATGGCAAAGACGTAGTACGAGACTCCGCTCTCGGCATCTATTGCCGGTAACCATGACGCGCTCATCCCAGTTATCGACTGCGCCGAAGCGATGGTGGAGGTGGGAGCACTTGGCGGAGTTGTATCTGGGGTAGTTGCAGTTGCCGTTGCCGTTGAAGGAGACGAAGTTGGTGCAGAGGAGAGCGCGCGAGTCGTCGCCGGCGCTCTTACCGGACGGCGAGATGGAGCATCTTTGGGCGCTTTATCTCGAGGCGGGGCAAGCAACCTTGGGGCCTCGATAGGAGCGCCTGCGGGAGTGCTTGCGGGCATTGATGTCGCTGCGCCTCCAGCAGATTTTGGAGTTAGAGCACCCGATGGAGTCGCAAGCGTTGAGAATATTGCGAGTGCAGAGATGGCGACAACGGCCGATCTCACGCGCGGAAGATGAGGGCCTCTGCGCGACATACTCTTTGTAACAATCATTGCGTTTAGCTCGAGTCTTAAATAGCGGAGAGTGAAAACACCACCTGCCGTGGTATCTGCTCTTGGGTTTTATCTGCCCTTGGTTCCTCGAAACTAGAACGACAGCGCTGATCTCACGCGGATACTTTGCAGTTATTAAAGAGTTGTGACGTCTGTTACACCACGGTGATTTTTTAGATCGCGAGCAATATAGAAATTGCCACGGAACGTAGGTTTTTTTCACTCAAAAAACTCGCTAAGAGTGTTAATACTGCGACCGAAAATCAACTGATAATCAACCGATAATCATCTGCGTGCAGCCGCGAATATGCGCGAATCTAGGAGTACACGTTCGCGCACTATTTGCCCGATTCCTTACGTAACGCAACTACGACGCTTCTACGAAAAACGCGTCTAGTTTGTGTCAGCCGAATGCACTCCATTCACTATCAAAGGAGCTATTTGTGGAAGAGAGTCTTGACCTTGGTGAAATGTCGTTCGAGCGAGTATTCAATGCTCCACGGGATGTCGTCTTCCGCTGCATGACAACCCCGGCCGACCTCTGCCACTTCTGGGGCCCCGCAGGAGTAAGCGCACCGATCGAGAAGATGAAGATTGAGCTCCGGCCGGGAGGAGCGTTTGAGACAGTGATGATCAACGATGCGACGGGTGAGGAGTATCCATCGATCGGAGAGGTACTCGAGGTCTCCGAGCCAACGCGGTTGGTGTGCGGTGAAAAGGTCTCTGATGATCCAACGCAACCAGCGATGACTACAGCCATTGATTTCTACGACCTTGGGGATGGCACAACTCGCACTGTGACGGTTCAGTCAAACGTCCCCGCGATGTATCGCAGTCCAGAGGCTAGAGCAGGCATGGAGTCGTCTTTTGAGGAGTTCGATAGGTACTTGGCGAGCCTCGTATAGGTAACCGGATCAGCTCTCCACCCGGTCATTCGCGTTCTTGATCAGTAGTCTCTACTTCGGCGATAACGCAGCCGATCACACAGGCGACAACACTGGCCAGAGCAAGCTGGTGGGTGCTGAAGAATTTTTCGAGTCCCGCGATTAGCGGTTGAATGGAGACGCATCAATGGACTTTTCGTGGAGCGATGAGCAGCAGCAGTTACGCGCTCGGGCACGAGAAGTTGCCGTAAGTGCCGTCGCTCGGTTCGGGCGCCACAATGATTCGTGGATCAACGGATTCTCTAAAGAGTTTGCACTCGAGATGGCTGGGCTCGGATGGATTGGAATGACTTGGCCTAAAGAGTTTGGTGGGGGAGGCAGACCTCCTATTGATCGCCTCATCGTCGGCGAGGAGTTAATTGCTGCCGGGGCTCCGGTTGCGGCAATTTGGTTTGCGGACCGGCAGATGGGTCCGGCATTAATCGCATACGGAACCCCAGAGCAGCAGCAGATGTACCTACCTCAAATCCTCTCTGGGGAGACCACCTGGTGCATCGGAATGAGCGAGCCGAACTCTGGTAGCGATCTCGCAAGCCTCTCCACATCGGTCGTGCGTGATGGAGACGACTTTGTGATCAACGGGCAGAAGATCTGGACGAGTTTTGGAGCTGTCGCGGATTACTGCTACCTAATAGGTCGAACGAGCACGGAAGGCGCGGCCCACGCTGGGATCTCAGAGGTAATAGTGCCGATGAATACTCCGGGTATAGAGGTACGCGCCATTACCGATATGACAACCAATCGACATTTCTGTGAAGTGTTCTTCTCAGATGTGCGCGTTCCGGTCTCGAATCTTGTCGGAGTTGAAGGCGCCGCGTTTAGACAGACAATGAGACAACTTGAGCACGAACGCGGCGGAGTGGATCGTCTTGTATCGAATCGAGCGCTATACGAGATTGCGCTAGCGCGCGCTGATCGATCCGACCCTCTGGTGCGTCAGCGAATTAGCAGACTTGAGATTGATTACAGGATTGGGCGCATCCTTGTAATCAGGGAAGTCCTAAAGCAGGCACCCGCGGGTTTTAGCGCTGCTACAAAATGTTTCTGCACAGAGCACGAGGCTCGTGTCGCAGAGTTCGTGTTCCATGTGCTCGGGGCAGATTCGATGATATGGGACGACGTGACGCGCGGTCTCTGCTACGCGCCTGGGTACACAATCATGGGCGGCACCTCAAACGTTATGCGCAACATTCTTGGCGAGAGGGTCCTAGGGCTGCCTCGCTGAGGGGCGTCGGGCCTGCTGATCCCAAGAGCAACTTGAGGACCCAGGGGCAGGTTCATTGGGTTAGCGCCTGCATTAGGGACTGAGGGACTGAGGGACTGAGGGACTTAGGAACTGCTCCCTTGGGCAGCATGGGTGCCGCGGGTGGCCCGGAACTGGGGGTCTTAGGTATCGTTCACGCAGCGTTCACAAACGTGCAACGTCATAGTGCGCAGGGTCGGGCAGGCTGTTGGGGTACCGAGAGCACTCGGTTCCTAGAGCCGAGATGGTTCTGGCAGGGGGTCCGGGCCTAGATTCGGACCTGACCAAATTATTTATTGCGAAGGAGATACAAGTGGCCTACCGGGCTGAGTACATCTGGATCGACGGAACCAAGCCAACAGCCAAGCTGCGCTCCAAGACAAAGATCTTGGACGACGGCGATGCGCTCCCTGTTTGGGGTTTCGATGGATCGTCAACCAACCAGGCGACTGGCGACAAGTCTGACTGCGTATTGAACCCAGTCTTCACTTGCCCCGACCCCATTCGTGGTGGTGACGATGTTCTCGTGATGTGCGAGGTGATGCTCGTCGACATGACGCCTCACCCCACCAACACGCGCGCAGCACTACGAGGCGTAGCAGCTAAGTATGCGTCGCAAGAGTCTTGGTTTGGAATCGAGCAGGAGTACACGTTCTTTAAGAACGGGCGCCCTCATGGTTTCCCTGAGAACGGCTTCCCAGCACCTCAGGGTGGTTACTACTGCGGCGTCGGGTCAGACGAAATTTTTGGTCGCGACGTTGTCGAGGCTCACACAGATGCTTGCCTTGAGGCTGGCCTCTCTATCTCCGGCACAAACGCCGAGGTAATGATTGGGCAGTGGGAGTATCAGGTTGGGCCGCTAGGACCGCTAGAGGTCTCTGACCAACTCTGGGTATCCCGCTGGTTGCTCTACCGCATCGCTGAGGAGTTTGAGGTAATGGCTACCCTCGACGCGAAGCCTGTAAAGGGTGACTGGAACGGTGCAGGTGCACATACCAACTTCTCTACCAAGGCAATGCGCGAGGACGGTGGTTACGCAAAGATCATCGCCGGATGCGAGGCACTCGGTAAGAAGGCTGCTCTGCACATCGAGAACTACGGTCACGACATTGAGAGCCGACTTACAGGCGCTCACGAGACACAGCGTTGGGACCAGTACTCCTACGGAGTCTCTGACCGCGGTGCATCGGTGCGAATTCCGTGGCAGACAGAGATTGACCAGAAGGGCTACCTAGAGGACCGTCGCCCCAACGCCAACTGTGACCCATACGTGGTTACTCGGCTAATGGTTGACACAATCTGCTCCGAACTTGCTTAGGCATTAGCCCCCCAACTCCCATAAATTCCCGAACTTCGGGCGATTAGTGTCGCTATAGCGACAATAAGTACCCGAAGTTCGGGAGCTTGGGGCTCTACTGTCTTGCGAATGCCGCCAATGACTCTGACTCGGCTAGGCCTGCGTGGTCTCTACCCATCTGTATCTGGATCTCTACTCGCTCAAGCGTCCCCTCGAACGGGAACGTATTGGAGTATCGGTCGCTTACGGGCGAGCCGTGGTCGTACCCGACGCTTGGCCCGATGCTCGACATCACGCCCATTACATATGGAATCTCAACTGTTCCGCACTCTTCGCCGTTAATGACCAGCGTTGCGATGCCGTTGCGCGAGATGCGTCGGAAGCGAACGCCAACGACGTACTCACCACTGCCAAGTTTTACTGAAGACTCGACGGCAAAGTGATCACCGAAGCAGTTGTAGTCAAATACTGCACGATCATTCTGGATAAAGATGCTCACCCCAGAGTTCTCGGTGCCACTTGCGTAGAGGACTCCGTCTTCACCCTCCGCACGCGTTAGGTATGCATCGAGGTCCCAACTACGCCCACCTATTGGAGCCGCTGCCTGTGCTGGTAGTGGGGCCATTGGCGGTCGGTATACATAGTTGCGTGATGTCGGGTGAGGTGAACGATCACGGAAGCGCGCTCCGAAGAGTTCGATACCGCGGTCGTCGAGTGGGAGTACCCCATGCTCATCGGCCTCAATCCACCAAAGCGAGATCAGCTCAGCCAATTTCTCGGGCATCTCGGCAGCGAGGTTCTTACACTCAGAGCGGTCCTCTTCAATGTGGTACAGCTCCCAGTCGTCATCATCGAATGACACGCCTGGGGTGTGCTTTGTAACAGCTTTCCACCCGTCTGCATAGAGGCCGCGGTGGCCGTGCATCTCGAAGTATTGAATCTTCTTGTTGCTTGGTGCTTCGGGAGCATCGAATGTGTATGCCATTGATGTACCCGTAACCGGCATCTGCTCAAGGCCGCGGAATGTCGAGGGCGGCGTTACATTCAACAATTCGTAGATTGTCGGAGCAATGTCATTTACGTGATGGAACTGATCGCGCAGTCCACCCTTATCTGTAATGCGAGAAGGCCAATGCATGATGAGAGGTACGTGTACTCCACCCTCATGCGTGTTCTGCTTGTAGTACTTGAACGGAGCGTTACCGGCCTGCGCCCAACCCCACGGGTAGTTCGAGTGACTATGCGGACCACCGATGTCGTCTATGCGCCCAATTGCCTCCTCCGGAGTCTCGAGTAAGAAGTTGAAGAACTTCATCTCGTGCATAACTCCAAAGGGGCCGCCCTCTTGGCTGGCTCCGTTGTCGGATAGAAGGATGACAATTGTGTTATCCAACTGCCCGATATCTCTTAGTGACTCAATAAAGCGACCAATCTGTACATCAGTGTGGTCAAGGAATGCGGCGTAGGCCTCCTGAAGTCGCGCAGCGAGTCGCTGATGTACCTCTGGCATATCGGCCCAAGCCTCAACCCCGGGGTTGCGCGGTGCTAACTCGGTATCCGCCGGAAGCAGCCCAAGCGCCTGCTGATTTGCAAACCACTGCTCGCGGATTACATCCCAACCAGCATCGAAGCGACCGCGGTATTTCGCCAGGTACTGAGGTGGTGACTGATGAGGAGCGTGAGTTGCACCGAATGCAAGGTAGGTAAAGAAAGGTTTGTCAGGGCGAACAGACTTAGCGTCATGGATGAACTCAATTGCACGATCAACTAGGTCTTCCGTGAGGTGGTATCCCTCATCGACAGACTTAGGAGGCTCAACCATGTGGTTGTCATAAGTGAGTTCTGGGTGGAACTGGTCTGTCTCGCCATCAAGGAATCCGTAGTAGCGATCGAAACCGCGCTGAAGCGGCCACTGCTCGTAAGGGCCTGCGGCCGAGCAGTTCTCCATCGGGCATAGGTGCCACTTACCGAGAGCGAAAGTTGTATAGCCCTCGTCGCGCAGGACCTCGGCAACAGTTGAGGCGTGATTCGAGACATGACCGGTCATGTGGGGGAACCCGGTATTGAAGTTTGAGATGCTCCGCATGCCGATGCTGTGATGGTTGCGCCCGGTTAGGAGTGCCGCGCGAGTTGGGGAGCAAACAGGTGTGACATGGAAGTTCGTAAAACGAAGCCCATTCGCTGCGAGCGCATCAATGTTGGGTGTCTCGATGGTTGATCCGAAGCAGCCGAAGTGGGAGAAGCCGAGGTCATCGAAGAGCATGATGACAACATTGGGCGCAGACTCTCCTGGGTGCTTAGCGGTAGGCCACCAGGGCTCGGAGTCAGTAAATAGACGCTCGATCTTGCCGCCGTACTCTCCGTATTGCTTCATTATTTACTCCTGTTGTTTGTTGACCGAAATCTCTTTGTAATCCGGTGATGGGTGCCCGCTAATTGCCAATTAGGCCTTTGCGATTATGTCTTCACTAAAGCGTGCGAGGGCTGCCTCTGTATCCTCGAAGAAGAGGAGCGCAGGGACCATGACGCGAGAGACGCCGAGGTCTTCTAACGCGTGGAGTTCCCCTACAGGGTCGGGCCCGAAGATGCCCATGCTGCCGGCTGTGAACTCAATGGCATCGGGGTTCCGACCATGCTCGACCGCCGACGCGCGTGCAACATCAAACATTTGGGCAAGTTCTTCGTGCGTACCTTTGCCGGGGAAGAATCCATCCCCGAGTCGGCCTGCTCGACGTGCTGCGATATCAGAGTGCCCACCGATGTGAATCGGTACAGAGCCGTTCATTGGTTGCGGCCGCTGTATGCAGTCTTTGAAGTTCGTAAATTTTCCGTCGAAGGATGCCTGTTCGTTTCCCCAGAGCGAGCGCATCACATGAACGTGCTCATCGGTTCGTGCTCCGCGCTCGGAGAACGGAACTCCAATCGCATCGAACTCCTCCTCGAGCCAACCGACACCAATGCCAAGATCAACGCGCCCACCCGAGAGCGCATCAAGGGTTGCGACCTCTTTGGCGAGCACTACAGGATTTCTCTGGGGGAGTATGAGTATCCCTGTCGCTAGGCGAATTGTTTTAGTACACGCAGCTATGTAGGTAAGCCAGATGAGTGGGTCTGGAATTGGAGCATCCTCACGCCCTGGCATCTTCCCTGATTTTGCGTAGGGGTACTCGGACTCGTAGCCAGAGGGAACAACCACATGCTCGACCGTCCATAGGGACTCAAAGCCGCACTCCTCCGCTGCTTGAGCGAAGGAACTTGCCTTCTCGGCGCCAGCGAATGGGCCGATGTTTGCGAAGGGGATGGCGAATTTCACTTGGGGGTCCTCCAGGCCTTGGGGGTGCACTATTGGCACGGTGACTGACAGAATGTAGCATTGCCGGAAACCCGCTGCTTGAGGAGGCAATTGCTATGACCGAACTCGTTCTCGACTCTCTCCAGCGTCGCATGCGCACTATGCATGGGCTCTACTACCAGGCGACGTCATCCATGAACCTTGAGCATGTCAACCACTTCGAGCGCGAGGGGGTTCTGCCTATTGCCTTCTCACTATTCCACTACACCAATATGGAGGACGCCTCCTTCATGCTGATCTCAGGGATCTCTCCGGTCTGGAATGAGGAGTGGCAGGAGCGGGTGCAGATGTCTATTGACGACCACGGGAAGCACCGAACTGTGGATGAGATGATTCATCAACGCATCGGCAACTACGAAGAGTTCTGCGAGTACCAGCGCACTGTCTTCGGGCGGACTGAGGAATGGTTAGAGGGGATCGACCCGGCAATCTTTACGAATGTCCTGATCGAGCGACCTTTCCCGCCCCAGGTCGCGAGTACCTATAGCGCTCGAGTCGCCGGTGATGTTGGCATCACGGTGCTAGATGCACTCGAGTGCTGGCTATATCAGCATGGTCTTCGCCACATGGGTGAGATTGAGCTGGCACGCGGGCTAGTCGGTCTCGGTGGTATGACTAGCTAACAGATAGATACCGACTGCGTTGCGGGCTCTAGCAACTGCTCGTTATAACAGAGGCGGGTGAGCACTCCATCCATGATTTGATGTCGAGTGTGACATCACCGAAGCCAACTATCTGGTCGACTCTCGGGTCGTATGCGAGTGACATGTTGTTCTTGACCTGAATGTTATTTGCGTATACAGCACCGTTGAACTGTGCACTGTTCTTGAATGCGACAGGGCCATTGGGAGCGTAAAGAAGGACAGCGGTGTTGCTCCCACCGCTCAGTGAAGAGGTCGACATGTCAAAGTTATTTTTTAGCCCAATCGCACAGTCTCCCGGGTTTCCTCCTGTCGTTGAGCAGGCAGATGTAGAGGAAGAGTAATAGGAGACGAGCACTAGCAATTTGTCTGCGCTATTCGCAGAGCCGATACCGTTCGCATCAATTGGAGACCCGGTTGCAACAATGGTCGTATCTCCTGCGATGCTCACACCAGTGAGATCTATAGGGGTAGCCGAGCCTCCGCCAGTGATATAGAACGTGCCTTGTAGCGCAGTTCGGTTTGCTGCAATGTATGAATTAAATAATGAGTAATCCGCTGGAAATGTATAGGTGTGGAGCGTTGAGGCTGGGTAGTTGGCGGCATTCCATACAAAGGCGGGCATCTGCTCCGACCCCGCCGCCGTACTACATGTGAGCGACGAGTGAGTCCCGCTGCTGCCGCTGCCGCTGATTGATCCCCATGTTGTTACTGAACCCGAGATGGTCCCGTCGTTACCCACTGCGTAGCGGGAGTGCCCTGGGTCATCCGAGCATCCCGGCGTACTTGAGGAGGCTTTGACGGCCCCGCCGACGGTAGCTCTATTTGAGACAATCACTGACTTAGAAGACGAGTCGTACCCTCCGGTCCAGATGTCGCCCTCAACACTTGATCCGCCCTCAAGGGTTACCCAGCCCATCGCAGCAGTGATATTTCCGCTACCAATGGCGCCGGATGGGCACCCTGCTGTGTCTCCAGCTTTCACCGAGTTATTTTGATAAACGGTGACATTCGAGTTCGCCCAAATATCGCCGCATACAACGTTGTTGTTCTTGGTGGTGACGTCACTCAAAGAGAACATTGCATAACGAAATGAAGTTGGCGGAGCGAGGATGACACGGATGCGCCTGCTTGATGCAAGCGAAACATTCGTTCCCACGGTACCGACTGCGTCAATCTGATAGTGCTTCCGTGCCAATGGAGTTACTACATACTGCCAAGTTCCCTCTGTGGTGGATCCGCTCTGAGCGCCATTTGGTGCAATCCCGTTAGTCGATTGGAGATATGCGATTGCCTCATGAACTCCAGACTCTGCAACGTGGACTGCTGCTCCCCAAGAACGGTTGCGTGCAGTCGCAAAATCACTATGGTTCTGAGTCGAGAGCATCACAACGACGAGTCCGGAGATGATAACCATCACTATTAGCGTCGTGATCATCGCGAAACCCCCTTCACGGCGATCGCTCATGGCGAGTGCGGTCTCACCTTGGTAATCTCTCATTGCTGCACCCTGTTTCTTAGGTTGACCTCTGAGTCGAGGACTAGGACGGTCTCGGGATCACGCTTTGGCTTAACTTGAAGCATGATCTGCACCCACTGTGCCCCTGGTACGGGCGGTGCAGATTGATAAGTAAATATGGAGTCGTTAGCAAGACCAGCCTGTACCGGTATAACGGCCCCTGTATCAAGTCGGCGAGTAAGCGTTCCATTAGTTGCGGTGTATGTAATGTTGCGAAGCGTGCCATGTACGTATGTTGAGAACGAGACCGCACTCTCTGAGGAGTTCGACTCATCAACAGCGGTGGCCTGCCGTAGTTCTTTTGTCATGTTGTTAAGCACGATTCTCATCGAATCAAGGCTTGCCGTGCGGTCGGCTTGGTAGGCCTGTGAACGCGTAACTGAGTCGAGGGTCTGGACAACAACGACACCGATAACGAGCAAGAGCGAGACAGTGATCAGGAGCTCAATTAGGGAGAACCCTTTTTGGCTCTCTACTGATTGATGAGGATGTCTCTTGTTGAAGCGCATTATGTGCACTGATTCTTAGAGAGGGTAAGGATGTTGCTTGCGAGAGATTGATTCCCTGCCTTGTCGTAGGCGCCAACATAGAACCTGACAGAGGTCAGAGACTTCGCGTGTGTATCTGATCCAGTCAGCCCTGTAGTGCTTGATACGACAGCCCAGGCAACTCCATCAGTCGATCGATAGATCCGATACCCAACGAGGTTTGAGTCGCTGCTAGCGCTCCAAGTTAGGAGAGCAGTCCGGTTTGTCCCAGAGCAAGTAACTGACCTCGAGACTGTCCCCGGTGTTGCCGGCTTTGTTGTGTCTAGGATAATTGTTGCAGTTCCAATGCTCCACGAAGACCCAGTAGCAGCGCGGGCTCGCCCCGATATTTGTTTAGTGCCATCCCCCGCACCGAGGGTCCATCCGAGAGCAGGATTCGCAGAGTCCCAAGCCGTCTCCGCTCCCCAGGTGTCTCCGCCATCATTCGAGAATTGGGTCCAGACGCTCGCGTTACAGGCAGACATGGACTGAGAGAGGGTGACTGTTCTTGAGGATGTGTAATTGGCTGAAGCACTAGTACCGCTGGCTACTGAGAATTGTCCACACCCCGTAATAGCCGGGAGGGTTGTAGTGGTAGGGGGAATCGTGGTGCTTGTTGTCGTAGTTGTAGCAGTGCCGCTTACTGTCACGGTTCCAGAGGTAAATGTCACAGACTGTCTTAGTACGCGGGCCGAGCCTTGAACTGCAATATTTCTGTACTTCACAACAACAGTTATTCGCTTGAGATTCTGTGTACCCGGAACATCGGGGGCGTCTACCCAAGTCACGAACTGGTATACGTCAACTTTTGTTGTCCCGATGACTACGGGGCTCTCAATGTGCTGCACGGGCCCGGGCGTTATGGAATCAACAACAAGTGTCTCGAGATCGCCTTCACCTGTGACGTCGTAACGCGCTCCGTCTTCTGAAACCCAGTAATCTGGATTGGTCGCATCGCTCGACTTAGTAGGTGAAGTAGACATCGCCATCTGTGTGTAGTCAACATCTCGTAACTCTTCGAGTCGTTTATTCGCAGCAGATTCGGCTACCTGGCGCTGCCTTCCGAGTGACACTGATTTATAAGCAACTCCGATTGAAGCACTCAGACCGATCATGATGATTGCAAGTAGGGAGATTGCGATAATCAATTCAATGAGGCTCATGCCAGCCTCAGATCTAGAACCGCCATCGGGCGCGCAAGGTTTAGCTCGGTCAGCTATACCTAATCTTGCTCGCCTTCTGTGGCCAAGCATCGTGGACCTCCTGTTGCCCTGCGCCTCGCAGGTACAGCAGTTATCGGCCCAATGAAGGGGATTCTTGACCCTATATTTCTCAGGATATGGTGGGTTATCCTGCCTCGAAGAGGGATTTGGCCTCCCTGAGTATCTCTACAAGTAGTGAGGTTGTGACCCGAGCATCAAACTTCTCCAATACACGATTACGCCCGGCAAGCCCCATATTTCGTGATCTAATCGGGTCGCTGAGAAGCTCTCTTATTGCCGCGAGCAGAGCAACATCATCTGCACCCTCTGGGAGGACTAAGCCCGTCACACCATCTATTGCTATCTCGGCGCGTGCAGCTACCTCAAGACTGATCGTCGGAACCTCGGCTGCCATTGCTTCTATGAGGGCATACCCAAATGTATCTATCTCAGATGGGAATACGAAGAGGTCGGTTGCTGCGAGCAGAGTGTCAAGGCGAGGGTCCCCCGGACGAAAATCTTGAAAGACGCGGAGGCCTGGTTGCAGTTTTACGTCGTCTCGTGTGACCAGAGTTAGCGTCGTCTCAGTGCTTAAGTTCCGCCGCCAAATATCTAGAAGGCGGTCTCCCCCTTTGCGGCTCAATCGGGTACCAATGAAAGTGATCTGCGGTAGTGACTTGGTTATGTGCGGAAGAGCGTCATGCACTGAAATACCGAAGGGAATAATACGGATTCGTGAATCGTCTACGTCGTAGTCGGCCCGCAGAGATTTAGCAGCCCACTCGGATTGAGCAATGACAAGCGTCGCAGATTCGTAGGCCCGTTTCTCGAACCGTTTGGTGAACGCGATGCGAGAGTTTGTTCCTTTGCCAACGCGGCGCTCCGGGAGAATCCTCGCACCCTGCTCGCCCGTCGAGTCTGTTGCCACTACTGATGGGCGTGTTGCTAGCGCCTTGCTACTCAGCAGAGCGACATTTTGAGAGTAAACGTGAAGCACATCGTAAGGATTTCTCCAGTTGCGGAGCCTGCGTTCAACGTGTGCACTATTGCTGAGCTGAATTCGGAGTGCCTGAAGATCAAAGTCTTCTCGGGCGAGGCCAGGTATCGAGACGGCGCCTAACTTTCTGACGAACCCGGCATTAGGAACATCGAGAAATTGTGGCCTCACCTCTGGGTAGCCACTTAGGGCTGAGCGGATGGCCATATGCATAGTTGCATGACCCCCCATATTTTCATTTACAAAGAGCGGCCTTATAGGTGCGTTCATAGCTTCGCACTCCTTACAGAATTAAGAATCTCCGAGTAAATGGCCTCGTATTTTCGCGCCATTGCTTCTGCGGTGAACTCGGCGGTGGCGACTGCTAACCCAGCGCTCCCCATTGATCTACGTAGCGGTTCATCTGCTAGCAGGGAGGCGATGGCGTCTCGTAGAGCGGACGCATCATCCGCTGGTATGAGTAATCCAGTGACGCCATGCTCCACTACTTCTCGCACGCTCCCAACATCGCAGGCAACTACTGCCAACTGCGCAAACATTGCCTCACAGATTGAAAGCGGGAGTCCCTCGGCCCTTGAAGGGAGAACAAAGAGGTCAGCATCGTCGAGTATCGATCGCGCGTCATCGCTCCAGCCCATGAGGGTGAAGCGCTTATTCAGGCCGAGTTCGATAGATCTTTTCTCGAGGGCTGAGCGTTCTGGGCCTTCCCCAACGACGACCGCGTAGACGTTTGGGAGCTCGACCAACGCGTCTTGAAGGATATCTAGACCCTTAATACGGTCGAGCCTAGCGAGCGTAACAATGCGCTTTTCGCCATGAGATTTTTCGGGTCCCGTTGTTTTCGAGCGCGACGCCCTAACGGAGTCGTCACCATGGGTTGGTACGCCATTGTGAATGGTGCGGATTGAGCCTCTAGGTAGGTTCGCGTCTTCTTCAAGGTCTCTCGCAGATGCGCTCCCGACCGCGATATGCGCCGCGAGCGTCTTCTCCGACCATCGCTTTAAGAACCGTACGCGTTTCGTTGGCAGCGGCATGACAAGTTGCTCAACAGCGACGCTCTTTATCTCAGGGATGCTTGCCGCTGCAAGAATCGCATATCGACAAGACGTCGGACTGGAGAGATTCAGGTGGAGGATGTCGCATTGATCTGCTTTCAGTGAGCGCCGTGTCGCCAGCATTGCAAGAAGGTCACGCACTCCACCGATGCTCGGGACCAAAATTATTGGCGCGTCACGACGGGCGGATGCAATTCTCCTAACGACCGCCTCGTGGGTCCCCATTACGCTGATTTGAATTCCAGGGTCTAGGGCCCCCAAGAGATTTGCGAGCGAGATCTCTGCTCCACCGATCTGGTCAGAGTCTGTAAACGCGGTTAGTCGCATTCCGTTAAGGGTCAAGAACCTTAATACTAATGGTGGACAGAGGCTCGTGGAGCAGCAGCAGTAAAGGTGCTTGTGGCCTAAGGATGCCTAACCGCGGCAAACAGCCCGTAGCAATTAGGTAACGATTAGGTCTTGAACCCAGAGAGTTGCAGTGTGCCTCGGCCTACGATGAAGAGATGCCGCATTTGCTAGCCCCAGAGGGAGATAGGTCAGAGCAGTTGTCGCAGGCTCCGGCCATCTCGGTTGTGATCGCCGCATTTGAGGCAGCGGCGACAATCGGAGCAACCATCCGTTCGGTAATTGCACAGTCGCCATCCCCACTAGAGATTGTTGTCTGCGACGATGGGTCAAGCGACGACCTCGCTGGAGCCCTCTCTGAGTTTGGCGAAAAAGTGCGCCTTCTCCGAATTGAGCATGGGGGCGAGGCCAAGGCTAAGAACGCTGCTATTGAGGCCGCTAGCGGTGAATTTGTCGCAATTATCGATGCGGATGATCGCTTTCTTCCCGGGAGGCTCGCTGCGATACAGCGAGTACTTATTGAGCGCGCAGACCTCGACCTAGTCACTACTGACGCTGTAATCGAACTCAACGGGCGCGTCGTAGGGCGTGCTTATAACAATGGCAATATATTTGCAGTTGAGTCTCAAAGAGCTGCGATCCTTGACCACAATTTTATTTTCGGGCAGGTGGTCGTTAAGAGAGAGGTAATGCTGCGCCTCGGCGGGTTCGACCCCGAGATCAAATACACCACCGACTGGGAGTGCTGGATACGACTCATTCTTGATGGCGGGAGAGTCGGATGTATTGATGCGCCGCTCGGGGTCTATGTGATGCACGAATCATCGATGAGTGCAAGCCGTCAGGCGATGTACGAAGGCAGAGTTGCAACCTTACGTAAGACGCTTAGAGATTCTCGGCTATCAGAGATTGAGCGTGGATTAATCAATGAGAGGATTTCAGCAGAGGAGCGTCGCACGAGTCGCGCTGAGATGCGCTCGGCCCTGATTACAGGTGACGAATTAGTTCGTCAAATTGCTCAGGACGTAGCCAAAGACGCGACTCAACCCCGACGAGAGAGACTAAAGGCGGCGTTCGCCGCGTTCTTCCCAAGAATTGCAAGTGCCCGTATGCGCTCACACAACCGTTCCTACTGGATTGGCGTCGGGGACCAAAGGTTCCAACGCTCATCTAAATAAAGTTGGTTTTTAGGGGTGTTGATTTTATTTCGTACTTCTTTAGGTACGGACGTCCCACTGATAATTCACAAGAACGGCTCCAGCTGTAGCTGCGTTCACGATGGCTTTCTTCCCTTCACCTATTGATGCGTCTATACGGAAACCTGCAACCTCCATCCACCGCATAAGAGTTCCATATCCATCTTGCCCAATTACATCACACCAAATCTCATAGATGCGAGGGCGTAGCGGGAGGCTCTCAATTAGGCACCTAACCTCAAACTCGCGCCCGACAGTTGCAGGCGCAGAAGCATCATCGAGCATTGAGATTTCGATCAGCCCACCCGGCCGGCCGTCGGTTATCCCGATCACAACGTGGGGCTCCTGAATCGGCTCGTCGCTCTCGAATCGGAGTCTTATTTCCATCGGTTCTTCTGCAGTAAAAACATTGCTCTCAGAGCCATCTGCAGCATGGCAAGTTGCGGAGACGATGCGCACGCGCCCGTCGTTGTTAGCTAGGTCAACTATATCTCTGCGGCTCTCCATCGTTGCGATGTAATGGGTGAGCACCTCTTTGGCTGAACCCTCAATCGCGACTCTGCCTTGATCAATCATGACACCGCTCGTGCAGAGGGCCTCCATGGCGGCAAGTTGGTGCGAGACAAAAATTAAAGTTGTTCCTTCTTTTACTAAACCCGCCATTCGGTCTACACACTTTGCTTGGAAGTTAACATCTCCAACGGCAAGCGCTTCATCTACAACAAAAATATCTGGCTGGAGATAAGACGCGACAGAGAACCCAAGTCGAAGTTGCATCCCAGTCGAGTAATACTTCACCTGAGTATCTATTGCGTCCCCCAATTCGGAGAACTCAATTATCGCGTCAAAACGCGATCGGATATCAGCACGGCTCAAGCCAATAATGCTCCCATAAAGCCAGATATTCTCCCGGCCGGTAAGTTCAAAGTGCATTCCAGAACCGACCTCGATTAACGCACCGACACGCCCCTTTACTCGCAGAATTCCACCTGTCGGTTGAGAAATTCGCGAGACCAGACGAAGAGCGGTTGATTTGCCCGCACCATTTGGTCCAACGAGTGCAAACGCTTCTCCTTCCGGGACCTCGAATGAGACACGATCAAGAGCGAGTTTTCCATTAGACGGTTCTTGCTGCCCGCGTAATCTTTTTAGAGAGCGTCGAGGTGCAGATAGAACGCGGGTCCCGAAATGCTCATATTGAGCACCGCCCTTGCGAAACTGTTTAGAGACATCCTCAAATTTGACTGCGTATGGCATTAGACGACGTCCGCAAATTCGCGCTCAAGAGACTTAAACCACTTGTAGCCGATTAAAAGTGCGACAAGAGCACTGGCGCTGCTTATCCCGAGCAGTCCCCAGTCTGGCGTGGTGCCAACTGCTAGCACTCTGCGGAAACCCTCAAGGGGTCCTACCGCTGGATTTATGAGCGCGTACCAAGGCCGTAGGCCTGGAGAGATGCGTGTAACGGGATAAGCAACTGGACTCGCAAACAAGCCGAGTTGCAGTGCGAATGGTAATAAGTACCTGAAGTCTCGGTAATAGACATTCATGGCGCCAAGAGGCAGTGAAGCAGCCAGTGGAATGATTAGCAGAATAAGGCACAACAGCGGTATGAAGATGAGAGTCCATGTTAGGTGCGCTCCTGTAAAAGGAGTAGCTAGCAGTACAAGGAGCAGACCAATCCCAAGGTCCGGGATTATAGAGAGTACCGCTCCAAAAATAGGCGCCTCTCGCGGAAAGTAGACCTTTCGAAGAATGTCAGCGTCATTAACAAGGGCATTCGCGCCAAAGGATATTCCCGAGGAAATAAATTGCCATGGGACCAATGCAGATATAGCAAATGCTGCATAGCTTGCTCCACCCCCTGAGACCTTAACAACCCTGCCAAAAAAGAGAATAAAGACCGCTAGAAATGCGAGGGGCTGGAGAACTGCCCACCCAACTCCGAGGGCTGATTGCTTGTAACGAACACTTATACCTCGTACAGCAAAAGACCATACGACTTCGCGATAAACCACGAGTTCTCTAAACGCCACCCTGAGTTTGGGTGGGTTCTTTCCATCAAAGACAGACTCAACAGGCTCATAATCTGAATGTCTCAAAATTCATCCTCGGACTGAGTATTAGGGAGGGAACATTACGCTGCCTCTGTGCCCCGCAGAACCGTATTTTCAGGTAATTACTACTAGTGGCGAAATGCTACCTTTCGATTGTGAGATTGTGGTACCTGAAAAGTGGCGACAAAAGTGGCGACAGTGAGCAGAATTCTCGGTGTCGTCTCCAGAAACCTTGAAAAGAGTATACGGGAGCAGTTTAGAGAGTGTTGGAAATAAGGGATTCACTCAATGGCGGAGAGGATGACGATTCGCGACTGCGCATTCTCTGTGTAGCCGATGAGTTTCCCTGGCCAGAGCGGACTGGTTACAAGATTCGTCTTGCAAACATGCTTCGCGGGCTCGCCGAGGCGGGGAGTGTTGACTTAATCATTCTGCACCCAGGAGAAGAAGGAGCACTAGGTGATTTGGACTCAAATCAGGTGTCACTCAAAGATGGCATTGCTCCGATCAACGAGCCGGTAGAGCGAACTCTCGTAGTAAAAGTGTCAATTGCTACTTCATCTTTACGAGGAGTCTTACCTTGGTTGGCAAGTGGGCTTCCGCGAAGAGTCGTATGGCGTGATTGGAGCGCAGCTAGGGTAGCGGTGTCAAGAGAATTGCTTAATGGCTATGACCTCATTTGGTGGAGTCAACTAGACACTTGGTCTGCAATTGGGGCTGTCGGAAATGCCCCAAGCATCATTGATTTCGTTGACCTTGAGGATCAAAAAATGCGTACAAGTCGCAAAGCGCAAGAGCGCCCGCCTCTCCGCGACCTAAAAGCCTCTATGAGGTTCGTGATTGTTAGAGAGATGGACCGAATAGATATCAGACGCTGGCGTCGCGCTCAGCGCAGGGCATCCCTGCATGCGGATGGAGTGATTGTCTGCAGCCAGAAGGATAGCGTTGCTCTCGGCGGGGAGAAGACCTATGTAATTCCGAATGGGTATGTAACACCTGAAAACCCCGTGGGGCATCCTGAGCGGCAAGTTGACCAGAAGGGTGGAGCACTTGTTTTTATAGGGCTTCAAACCTATGAGCCCAACATTGACGGATCGCGTTTTCTGGTTGAGCGAGTGCTCCCAATTCTCCAGGAGTCGCGACCTGATGTCTCCATTCGCATCGTCGGTCGTGCTGATACAGAGGTCCAAGAGTTAGCAAGGGCTAGCGTCGAAGTAATAGGAGAGGTAGAGAGCATCGAGGCCGAATTAGCGAGTGCCGATATCTCTGTGGTTCCCTTGCGAATTGGGGGTGGTACACGTATCAAGATTCTCGAGGCACTTGCTCACCGTATCCCGATTGTCACAACGAACCTTGGCTGCGAAGGGCTTCCCCTAGTTAGTGGTGTGCATTGCGAGATCGCTGATTCTGCCAAAGCATTCGCAGAGTCGTGTGATTTGCTTCTTGGTGACGCCGGGAAGCGAATTGAGATGGCCGAGGCTGGGGCTGCTTTGCAGGGAGAGCACTTTGAGTGGGTACTGATCCGGTCACGTGTGGGTCAAATAGCCCGGGCTATTTGTGAGAAAAAGTAATGCGAAGGGACAGGTTGGGAGCGCGCGGCGAAAAGTCGAAGATGTATCCCACGCGCTCCTTCGCCTCTCCAAAAAGCAGGCGAAAAAGATTCTGCTCAGGCGTCGAGGGAGGCGAATTATTGCGCCAGTTAGATGGGGTTATTGCGCCAGTTAGATGGGGATCACTTAGACGCACCAGACCACTGAGCGTTCGTTGGGGCAGCGATCGCGGTACCGCCATAGATCGCGTGTACATCAACAGGTTCTTTGAGAGACATTCAAATTACATACAAGGAGTATTGCTCGAAGTGCAGGGACCGGTTTATAGCGAGCGCTATGGTTCAAATATCACTAAGACCGAAATACTTGATATAGATCCTCGAAATATGCTGGCCACAATCGTGGCGGATCTTAACGACCGTGATGTTCTTCCAAAAGAGATGTTTGACTGCGTAGTAGTGCCTCAGACAATTCAGTATTTAACCGACCAAGTCACTGGATTGAAGAACCTCTATGACTCCATCAAGCCAGGGGGAGTGCTGCTCGTTACTGCTCCGTTTATTCAAAAAATAGATCACAACGGTGAGGATGCAGATCGCATGAGGTTCTCTCCGCTCGCATTGAAGGAGCTCATCGAAACATCCTGCGATGGCGCCGAGATTGAGGTCGAGAGTTTTGGCAATGTGCTCACTTCAATTGCGTTCTTGATGGGAATCTCGGCGGAGGAGATGAGGCCGGAAGATTTTGATGTATTCGATCCGGCTTATCCGATGCTCGTTACTGCCCGAGTTCGACGCCCGAGTTGAACATTATGAGATCTCAATCGCTAGTGCTCATGTATCACCAGATAGCAGAGACCAAAGATGATCCGAACGATCTGGCTGTGAGCCCTAAGAATTTTGCCGCCCAGATGTCCGTCTTAAAAGATCGATGTGAAGTTGTTCCACTTAGCGAAATTCAATCGAGGTCAGAGTCGAGGAGTAAGCGTCCACGTGTCGCGATTACCTTTGATGATGGTTACGCTGACAATGGCGAGGTAGGTGCACCCATCTTGGAGGCCGCTGGCCTGCCGGCAAGTTTCTTTATAACCGGCATCGCGATCGATGGCCGCGGAGAATTCTGGTGGGATTCCCTAGAGCATCTGCTCCTTGACCTCTCCGATCAGAATGCTCCGCAGGATCCCTTCGAAGTCTCGATTGGTGGCCAGCATCTGCGTGTTGATCTCCGGACGCGCGATGCAAGACTTAACGCCCATAAATCCTTAAGAAGACCGCTACGACTCCGGCCCCCGGAGGAGATAGCTCCTGTAATTGATGCTCTGGCGGCGCATGTCGGCAGTGAAGCCCCAGCCTGCGAACGGCATCGTTTAGCGGGGCTAAGTGGAGTGCAAGCGCTTTCTCGAATCCCAGGAGTGACGATTGGTTCGCACACAATCCGGCATGTATCTCTCCCCACTCTCACCCAAGAAGTTCGACGCCACGAGCTAGCAGAGTCTCGTCGCCTTCTCGAAGAAGTGATCGATCAACCGGTTTTAGAGTTTGCATTCCCATTTGGCGGAGAAGGGGCTTTTGATGATGCAAGCGAAGTTGCAGTGCGCGACGCGGGGTACGTACTCGCGTGTCGTTCGATTTTCGGAACCGTAAATCACCGCACCGACCCATTTAGAATTCCGCGTGCTCAGGTTTACGATACCAGAGAGCACGATTTTTCTGCGCAGCTTGACGGATGGTTCCGAGGACGCCATTCTTGATCTTGACAGCATCGCCTATCCCAACCTGGTCGAAGTGGTATCTGCATTAACTCTGGAGCAAATAAGTAACCTAGATCGACCAGGTAGGCCCAAGTTGCGGGTCCTGCAACCAAGCCTTTGCGACGCGATTAATTAGCCCCTCTTTAACGTCGACACCCGGGGAGCGTTCAGCGCGCACAGATGCTGATCTTCCGTGATGGAGCCAACCAGTCACTACCGCTGCTCCAATTGCTTCGCTAGGCAAGCCCATTGTGGCTGCTCCGCGAGCAAGCTGGGCCATGAGGTCACCGCTTCGGGGATGCTCGCCTCTGAAGAGCGCTGCGATGCGATCAACTTTTGTATGGGCGTCTGCTGGTCCGTCGAGAGAGCTGTAAGCGTCGCTCAGAAAATATGCAAGGTCCCAGAGCGGAATCGAGGGGTATGCGGCCGATTCCCAATCCAGCACACAGAACTGCTCGCCGCTTACTGCGATATTCCAAGAGCCAGGGTCCCGGTGGGCGAGTACCGCCGGTGCAGATCTGAGTGGAGCGAGTAACGACTCTGAGACCCCGTACTCTGTATACGCGCGGAGAATATCTCGCGAAATGCGCTCTAACTCTGGGGCAAGGTCGCTACTCGGCCCTGCTGATTCTGCTCCCATCGCGATCAGCCAATCAGTTACTCGCTCGATGTGTGCCAGAGCGCTTGGGCTCTCGCCTTCATCAAGAACGAGATTTAGCGTTGCGCCAAGTGCCGCAGTCTCCACAGATCCCGAAAGCCCCTCGACCTCGAATCTCCCAAGGATTTTAGGGGCCATAGATGCAGAGTTCGGGGCCTTACTGTTGAGTAGGCCAAGCCCGCGTTCATCGGCAGCGAAGGCGAGAGCATTGTCTTGCACGCGCGAAATTTTCACGACTGTTGTAGGCACATCGCTGCCGTATGGGAACGCATGGAATACAACGCGCTGCAGGTCGTCGCCGTCTCCGAACCACGCTATCCAGCCCCCGCTTGCATCCGCGCCCAAATGCTGTGCGGCCGCAATTGGAAACGGTGGACCGGGTGTGCGCGTAGCAATCGTTACGACTGAATCGGCTGGTGCATAACCGACCCGCAGCGCAGCGCGAACAATGGCTGTGCGCGCAGAGTCGACGGCACTGCGGGTAGGGCGTGTGGTCTCGAGAGCGTAACGCGCAGCCGATGTGTTGCCAATCGGAAACGCTAGCCTTGGGCCATGAGCCCCGCTGCGCACCACAACTCGCTGAACGCTGTAGCCAGCTGCGATTAGTGGACGCCGCGGTGCTCTCCCAAAAATCAAGAGCATCGGCGAGGCGATACGCATCAACTCTGCATTGAGTGGTGCAACTCTGGTTACATGGAGATCTGCATCTGCTGCGTCAATGGTTAGGGAGCCCATAGATTCTGCGCTACTGCGCAATTCTGGAATCTCTGTAGCCACATGGATTCTTGGGGCCGGCTGAGGCAGTGTCAGGCGCAGATCGGTGGCGCGAATTGTTGTCATTGCGCCCGAGCCTAGGGGCGCAAACGCCCTACGCTGTCACCTCAGATGCAAAAGACGGAGTTGTGGTGCTGAAGTCAAATGATCCCTGCTGGTGCGGAAGCGGCGAGAAGTACAAGCGCTGCCATAAGCCGATAGAGAAGCACCTCTCGCCAGGGTTTATCTCCCCGATGAGGAGCGTCCCTCCGCTAATTCCCCGTCCGCCGTATGCCGAGAGTGGTAATCCGCCGCAGATTCGGGAGGGCGCGGTGAAGTCTCTAGATGTAATTGAGCGCATGCGAGGCGCCTGCAGTATCGCCGCCGAGATACTTCGTGAGGCCGGCGCGCTAGTAGCCCCAGGTATCACCACTGACGAGATTGATATTGCTGTTCATGAAGCGACTATCTCCCGCAACGCATACCCGAGTCCTCTCAACTACCGCGGATTCCCAAAGAGTGTATGTACCTCGGTAAATGAAGTGATCTGCCATGGGATCCCAGATGATCGAGTGCTGGAGAATGGCGACATTCTCAACATTGACGTAACTGCATATATCGATGGTGTTCATGGCGATACAAACGCTACGTTTTTAGTTGGTGATGTTGATGCGGGTTCACGTCGACTTGTTGAGGTAACGCGCGAATGCTTGGAGTTCGCGATCGAGGCGGTAATTCCCGGACGACCGCTCTCGGATATAGGGCGCGCCATCGAGGGCCACGCGACACCCAACGGATTCTCGGTGATACGTACGTTTGTTGGGCACGGTATCGGCGAACAGTTTCACGGCGAGCCTTCAGTGCTCCACTACTACGAGCCGAGACTCGTTATGCCGATGGAGCCTGGCATGGTCTTCACCATTGAACCGATGATCGCCATTGGTGACCATAGAGAGAAGATTTGGTCTGATGGCTGGACTGCGGTCACGCAAGATGGCCTTCGCACGGCTCAGTTCGAGCACACAATTCTTGTAACTGAGAGCGGCTCTGAGGTGCTTACCCGCTAGCCCTATCGACGTGTGCGCTTAAGAAACTGCAGTTCCGAGCAGGCTACCGACTAGCGCAGATGCGGCCATAGCTAGGGCTCCGCCAACGACGACGCGAGTAGCCGCTCTCGTTGGCTTTGCGCCCCCGAGTTTTGCTCCTAGTGCTCCTAGAGTTATGAGCATCAACAACGCAACTACTGCGCTTGTAACGATACGTGTAGCAGCCGTTGCGTCCTTGCCAATAAGGGCCATCACGAGCACTGGGACTCCCGAACCAACCGCAAATGCAAAGGCCGAGACGACAGATGCTTGCGTGGGGCGTGCACGAGTGTGCTCAAAGATGCCGAGTTCGTCTCTGAGGTGCGCTCCGATGGGATCTGCAGCCATTAATTGAGATGCCACCTCCTCTGCGGTCTCTCGCCTTAAGCCTCGCGCTACATAAATCTCTGTGAGTTCCTCAAGCTCGTGCTCGGGGCTCGCCTCAATCTCAAGAGTCTCACGAGCAATATCTGCACGCTCGGTATCACGCTGGCTGCTTACCGATACGTACTCTCCGAGCGCCATTGATGCTGCGCCAGCAACAAGCCCGGCAATACCAGCAACAAGAATCGCTCCACGTGAGGCGTCGCTTGCAGCCACAGCGATCATGAGGCTCGCCGTAGAGACGATTCCATCATTAGCGCCGAGTACTCCGGCCCTCAACCAACCGACGCGTTCGTGACGGTGAGTCTCGCGGTGGCTAGCGGTTCGTCCTGCCATGATCTAAGTCCTCAAGTAGTTCCGGAATGATTTATCCAACAGTAAGAGTATGCCTAATAGCCCTAGTGCTGAGGGTCGAGTATGTCAGTGTGACGAATGCGACGACGACCCCTTGACCCCGCCTCCCCATAAAATCTCGGATCAAGGCTTCGATGAGCTCGGCATCGCCTTCTAGATCTATTCCTGCGTAGCACGCGCTATCCGGCTAATGATCGACTGCGCTCTTGCCGCATTGGCTGATGTGAGTCCGCGAATCTCGAGTCTCCCGTCGTCTCCGTCAATAGTTAAACGCAGCCCAGTGAAGACCTTCTTGGATCGAGCAATTCTCTTGAGGCCCGCGATCTTCAGCGTGCGGCTCTCTTCTTGGGTCGTTGTGACTATTCGGTCAGAGAATATAAAGACATCCCCTCGGCGCCAGCGCCGTGACTTTATGAGGACTTTCTTGAGAATTAGTTCTGCGTCTTCTTGCATGGTCGAAACCTAGTGGAGACCTGCGATACGTGGGCTATTTCTTCCTACTAACGTGTGGCAGGCCGCGGTCGGTCCGTTGGTTCTACTTCGAAATATGGGGGAAATTTTAATGAAGGCATGGACAAGATCGTGGCGCGTAATCGTGCCAGTAATGCTCGTGAGTCTTCTCTCCCTATCGGGGTGTCAGTTCTATGTGCTCTCGCTCACGAACGCTGGGGATAGTGATGGGCCAATGTGGTTCAGCGCACCCGAGAACCGCACGCAACTTGAGACCACTATCTCCACTGTGCCGGTGACGATTGAGATACCAGGAGTAGTTCCGTCGAGCGTTCAGGTGCGCATTGAGACGGGCTCACAGACGCGCTCAACCTCTATTACAGATCGATTTACTGCAGATGGCGAGACGCTCTCTGCCACTCTCATCGGCTCTGATTTTCTCCCCGGTGTCACTTATTTAGTGGCCGAGGCTGACACAGTTCTAGATAGTGCGCATGTTGTTAGGCGCATTGCCCTCTCGTGGGAGCCAAGCATTGATGTAACGAATGCTGCGCGCTGTGAGACGCTTGGTCAGCAACGCTGCCTGCTTCCTTTCCCAAGCAATGCGTATACCGTCGAAGACCCGGCAACCGATACCGGACTGCGGGTTAATTTTGATATCGCATCGATGCCATCGAATAAAGACTCTGTGCATATAGACCCAACTGAATGGAATCGCAGTGATGGATTCTCGCCAGGAGCAGAGATACTCGTAGAGGTCCCGGGGCTTGATCTTGCCCGCACTGACGAACCTCAGATTGATGCCCTTGGGCGTGCATTGCTTCCAGACTCTCCGGTGATGGTGATTGATGCCGGATCAGGGGAGAAAGTACCTGTATTTGCAGAGTTAAATATGGCAGGTACCCCCGGCCCTGTACCGCTCTTGATAATCAGGCCGGTAGTGAACCTGTTAGAGGGGCACCGCTACATCGTTGGTCTTCGTAACCTGCGGAGGTCGGATGGTTCGCTCATCGAGCCAGATAGAGCTTTTCGCGTGCACCGAGACATCGTCCCAACCTTTATCCCAGAGATAGAGCAACGCCGCCCTGCCATGCAGCAAATGATTTCCCAACTAAATGTTGCTGGGATGCTGAGACAAGACATGTACTTGGCTTGGGATTTTACCGTGGCTAGCGAGCGCAGCCTCACCGAGAGGTCACTCTCGATTCGCGATGAGACTTTTGACCCACTCGGTGACGATGGAACACTCGGTTTCACTGTTAGCAGTGTTCAGGAGAATGTAAGCGCAGATATTTTGAGGCGAGTCACCGGTACATTTGAGGTACCGAATTATCTGACGGGGAGTGGCGCTCCGGGGAGTTCATTTAACTATGACGACCCAAGTGATCCGGATGCGCTCCCGTCTGCAAATGGAGTATTCAATGCAGGCTATATCTGCAATATTCCACGGTCTTCGGTGAACGGCGAAGGGAAAGCAAACCCGGGCCGAAGCCTTGTATATGGTCACGGCCTGTTGGGCTCATCAACGCAGGTGAACTCTTTCGGGGCGCTTGCCAATAGTTTTAATTACACGATGTGCGCTACTGACTGGATCGGGATGTCGAGTGCTGATGTCCCCAACGTTATTAATGTCCTTGGCGACTTCACGAACTTTAAAACAATGCCAGATCGACTTCAGCAGGGCATGCTGAACTTTCAGGTGCTTGGGCGCTTATTGAATAGCCCTGAAGGATTCATGACTGACCCAGCCTTTGAGGTTGGTACCGACATGGGCTCGCCTTTTAGGCCGCACTCCCTAGTATTCAATGGCAATAGCCAAGGTGGTGTGATGGGTGGAGCGACAACCGCGCTCTCCAACGAGTGGAGCCGCGCTGCTCTCGGGGTGCCAGGTATGAACTACTCAACTCTCCTCACGCGAAGCGTTGACTACGACTTGTTTGGGGCCATCGCGAACGTTGCTTACCCAGATGCGTTTGACCAGATATTTGGGCAAGCACTTGTCCAGATGCTCTGGGATCGCGGCGAGTCCAATGGATATGCCCAACACATGACTGATGATCCGCTACCCGGAACACAAGCCCACAAGGTGTTGTTAATTGAGGCCTTCGGGGATCATCAAGTAGCCAACATCACAACCGAGAATATGGCGCGGACGGTTGGTGCCGCAACACATATGCCAAACATGCTGCCTGGAAGATCATGGGACACAACGCCGATGTGGGGGATTGAGAGAATCAGTTCCTTCCCGTATACAGGCTCGGTTCTAGTGGAGTGGGACTTCGATACGCCGGCGCCACCTAAGACCAATACGGTGCCGCGTGGAGGCACCGATCCGCATGGTTTAGGTGGAGGCGAGCCGAAGCTTGGACTGCAGGTCGCGTACTTCTTTGAGGGGGTATTTATCGACGTATGCGACGCCGGTCCGTGCGTTAGTAGCGTTCGCTAGGAGCCTGCGCTAGAAACGTGCGCTGAGAACAGCGGTATGGATACGGTTTAGATCTCGCCCCAGAGTCTTCTAAGGGCCTCGGAGGTTTCCTGTGCGCGAGCCCATGGCCACCAATGAGCGCAGTCATCGAAGACGAGGAGCTCAGCATTGATGCGCGTCGCTACTCGCCTCCCAAACTCTGGCGGAGCGTGGATGTCATCAGCCCCCCATAAGACGAGAGTAGGGCAACCAACCGGGGAGTTGAGTTGAGGCCAGATCGATTCTGGGTCAATGACGGAGCGATAGAGACCAAGTATCGAGGCGCTCATTCTTGAGTCCCAACTCTTAGCCTGCTCCCGAGCGAGAGCGGGCGGGGAGCCGCCGGCCTCAAGGATCAACGCCCGATCCTCTAGCGACATTGCAAGAATCCCCTCCATTACCGCCTCGCCAACCTCAGGTGTCTGCCATGCCTGCGCGGTGTCGTGCCACACATAGGTCTCATCGAGCGGACCACTCCCAAACGCCAGGCTGCTCAGCAGATCGGGGCGGATTTGAGCCACTCGCTGCGCAAGTATCGCTCCCCAGTCATGCGCTACGAGGTCAACAGGTGTGCCGATTGCTTCGATGCGATCGATTAGCCATTGGGCATAGTCGTCTTTGTTTCCGCCGAAATCAGTTGGGAGCTCACAACCAAATCCTGGCAAAGCGGCTACCTCGATCTCAAAATCAGTTAGCAGCGCGCGTAGTGGGGTCCACAAGGAGGTGGTGTCCGGTACTCCGTGAACTAGGAGTGCTGTCATGCGTGGAATCATGGCACTTGATTGAGCAAAGAGTGCACGATGTTCTAAGAAATTTACCGACAGCGTTGATTGACACCACTTGACGCGCGTCGTGCGCGATGCTCTGGTCGCACCAAGCCATTAGAACCAACTAGGTGACCCGAAGGAGTGAATCGTGAGCAATCGGATTAGTCGTACTGCCCCCTCCGCCACTCACCCCAAGGATCGCGCACTCTTCGAGCGCATTGACTCGGTGCTCTCCGAGTACGAAAAGCAGATCAGGCAGTCGCTAACGCCTCGACGACGTACTCGACGCACGCGGTAAGCGCCTCTACATCTGACGGCTCGATAGAGGGAAACATAGCGATCCTTAGTTGATTGCGACCAAGTTTTCTATACGGCTCAGTATCGAGAATACCGTTGTTTCTAAGCACTTTTGCGATCTCAGCAGCATCAACAGAGTCTACGAAATCAATGGTTCCTGTAACAGTGCTGCGTGACCCTGGGTCGCGAACATAGGGGCTAGCGAAGTCGCTCGCATCCGCCCATCCGTAGAGAGTGGCTGCCGACTGGTCGCAACGGCTCGCTGCCCACTCGAGGCCGCCTTGCTCGAGCATCCACTCAACCTGCTCTGCGAGGAGAAAGAGGGTGGCCAAAGCGGGGGTGTTATAGGTCTGGTCGGCCCGCGAGTTCTCGAGTGCTAATGGGAGACTGAGGCTCGGTGGCATCCATCTGCCTGAAGCGGCGATCTGCTCAATTCGCCTAATGGCGCGCGGTGAACAGGTTGCAATCCATAGCCCACCATCCCCGCCGAAGCATTTCTGCGGAGCGAAGTAATAGACATCGGTGGCGTTGGCATCGAACCTCACTCCTCCCGCGGCCGAAGTGGCGTCGACAAGAACCAGAGAGTCTCCTGGTGGACGGATCACAGGGCATGCAACCCCGGTGGAGGTCTCATTCTGTGGGAAAGCGCATGTATCGATGCTGGAGTCGGGGCGTAGAAGTGGCGGGACGCTTCCTGTCTCGCACTCAATAACACTGGGGCTCTCAAGGTGCGGTGCATTGAGCGCAACCTTCGCAAACTTGGATGAGAACTCGCCTATGACAAGGTGCTCGGATCGCCGCTCAATCAATCCAAATGCGGCCGCATCCCAGAAGAGTGTTGAGCCTCCGTTGGCGAGTAATACCTCATAGCCATCGGGGAGTGAGAACAACTGCGACATACCTGCACGTAGGCGCGAGACAACTGTTTTAACCGTTGGCTGGCGGTGACTTGTGCCTAGGTATGTGGAAGCGGCATCAGCTAATGCTGAAATGCCAGCGGTACGAACCTTGGAGGGCCCGGAGCCGAAGCGTCCGTCGGATGGAAGTAAAACAGATGGGATGCGAATAGTGCTCGTGTCGATGCTCACTCTGCGAGCCTACGCAAAATCGCCGCTACCTAAGGGGTTGGGATGAGTTTTACTAGGTGAGAGGAGTCTCGCCGAGGGCCAGGACCTCTGCAAACGACTCGCGTTGAGCCTTGAGGAATGTCTCGATATCGGGGACAGCTACTGCATCGACGTTGACTCCGATGCAGGCGGTGCCGCAGTGAGAGAGAAGTGTGAGATTCGCTGCTGCTCCGGAGAGCGGCCCGAACGCGTACATGCGCTGTAACTCTGCGCCGGCAGCGTAGAGAGGGATCGGCGCGCCTGGAACATTGCTAGTAACAAAATCTGCCCCCTTGAGCATCGCCCCAAAAATGGCGGTACTCAGAGTTGTCGGGAGTTGATTTAATACCCCTGCAAGCGCATCGGTGAGAGCGATTGCTGGTTCATCGCGTATCCAACGGCTAAGGCGCCCAACCTCCGCTATGCGCAGAGTCGGGTCTTCAATCGTCATGGGGACCAAGAACCGAGCAGGCGTGAAGTGGTTTCCGCCGAGGCCAGCGCCCTCATCGCGAATGCTGATCGGCATCACCATGCGCAGCGACTCCGGCGACTCCCCGTGGAATTGGTGGTACTTCATTAATCCGCCGAGGACCGCTGCGACATAAGCGTCATTAAGCGATCCACCGGTGGCCTTGGCCGCGCGCTTGAGGTCGTCCATCGGAACCTCGAGTGTTCCGAGCGATCGAGCAAGGGTGCGTGACCCCATAATCGGCGACTTGGGATTGGTGGCAGGCTCCAGGAAACGAGCGACGCTGCCGATGGCCCTTCCTGCGTCCACCGCTGTGTCCTTTGGTTTGCTCAGTACCGAGCGACCGATGCTCCCCGCGGAGCCAAAGCTTCGTAGTGCGATGCCAACCGCTCGACGGCGTCGATGTTTGATGGACTCAGTGATGAGGTCAAGCGCTCCAAATGAGGTCAACTCTGCATCAG
Source organism: Actinobacteria bacterium IMCC26256 (assembly GCA_001023575.1). Lineage (GTDB taxonomy): Bacteria > Actinomycetota > Acidimicrobiia > IMCC26256 > IMCC26256 > IMCC26256. Next base: position 374,538 of record CP011489.1, read on the forward strand.
GTTCCTGCCCGGATAGAGGTTGACCGTCGCGCTCTAAATCGAAGAGCATCATCAATAGCTTCATTCCGCCGATACCGTCGGTTAGCGAGTGGTGGACTTTTAGGACCATCGCTGCGCGATCGTCGTCTAGCCCTTCAACAACGGTGTATTGCCACAGGGGCCTTGCTCGATCGAATCCGGCCATCGCGCTGTTGCGCGCGATATCAAGCACGGAGTCGATCGTTCCGTCAGAGGACCTAAGTCGCGTCATGTGGAATGAGAGGTCAAAGTGTGTGTCCGCGGTCCACATAGGCGGCCCAACCCGCAGCATCGGCGTTGCGACGCGTTGACGCATGCGCGCAATCGTCTTGGTCCCCGCATCAACTCGTTTTACTAGGGCATCCCAGTCGGGTGCGCGGTCTAATAGGAGGACAGTGACGATGGTCGACCTAAGGAGAGGGTCTTTCTCGATATTCCACATGAGAGCGTCTGAGTCGCTCATATGAAGATCAAAGCGCTCGTTGCTCATTATGTGTTCATCTCTGCGTTGTCACTGATGCAGTGCGAAGTGCCATCTGAGTTAGACCAGATCATGACTGTTGGCCTCTGCCACGATCAACAACATCACTACGGCGACGTGCAATCTCGGCTGGATCAAAGCGCCAATTTTTAAAGGTCTCACGCTCGTTTTGTAGTGCATCTTGAGCAGTCATCTGAGAGTTCGCGTCGTAGAGGCGCTTTAGAGCTCTGACTGCTTTCTGATCGTTGCTAGCGATGTCTTCTGCGATCTTGATAGCGGTAGGCATGAGGTCGTCATGCGCTACGACACGATTGACAAGGTGAGCACGCAGAGCCTCATTAGCATTCATGAAGTTGCCGGTGAGACTCATCTCCTTTGCCCGCCGAAGTCCAACAGCCTCCTGAAGGAAGACGCTCATTCCGCCTGCGGGGACAAGGCCTACACGTGCATGGGTATCAGCGAACGTCGCGCGTTCTGAGGCAACAAGGATGTCGCACCCAAGAGCAAGTTCAAAGCCACCTGTTACGCAGGCTCCATTGATGGCTCCGATTACAGGTTTCGTCGCACTCCAGAGAGAGGTAAACGGGCTGAGTGCGGCTGAGTCGCGTCCACCAACAAGATTGATCTCGGCCGAACCAAGTTCGCGTAGATCTAGACCTGCGCAGAAAGCCGGATCTGCCCCAGTCAAGATAATTACGTCGGTAGCATCACTCGCCTCTGCATCATTGATGGCAGTCGAGAGTTGAGTCAGTAGCGCTGAACTGAGAGCATTCCTAGCCTCAGGGCGATTGAGCGTGATCGTTGTGATCCGCTCGAAGGTCGTGCTCAACACAAGGTCCGTCATAGAGAGGGCCCCTGCGGTGCGGTTACTCGAAGTGAGGTCAGGTTATCGACGGCCGACGAGGGGTCGCTTGCCATGGTTGGCCTTGTTGCGACGGGCTCGTAACTTGCGCTTTTTTGTCTTCTTGCTCACGACTGACTCCTGGGGCACTTGTGCGGATTGGGGATCGTAGACCAGAGGGAGGCGCCACGTCCCCTCGGGGTGGCAGAGGCCTGCGCTGCGGGGGTTTGGGGTCTCCTGCCGGTACCCTGTCAAGCGTGGAGCATCTTGGGCTAGTTGGCCTCGCCGATTCAGGGCATGACCGTTTATTCGCTGCGCTTACTGGCATGTCAGTAGGTGGAGCCTCCGAGCGCACGGTAGGGATCGTGAAACTGCCTGATGCGCGTCTTGATCAGCTCGGCATAATGTCGAAGACTGAGAAGCTCGTCCCCGCCACTTTTGAGATTGCCTATGTTCCTGGGCTCGCTCCTGAGCCAGGCAAAGGACTCGGGAGCCGACTGCTAGGAACCTTACGCGACTGTGATGCGATCTGCTTCGTACTGCGCTCAGATGGCGTTGACCCCGAGGATGATCTCGCCACTATTGAGTATGAACTTGTTCTCGCAGACCTCGCCTCCGTTGAGCAGCGACTTTATAAGCAGCAACGACTTGCAAAGGGCGATAAGTCGCTCCTTGCAGAGATAGCGGTCCTCGAACTAGCAGTCGCAATTCTTGGCGAGGGAACACCGATCTGGAGATCTGATCTCAATGACGAACAGCGCGTGCATCTCGACCCGGTCTTTCTCCTAACGAATAAGCCAGTACTTCTTGTAGTTGATGTCCCTATCGATCGCATTGACGAGATCGACTCAATCGCAGCTCCTCTCGGCGAGGGTGCTCTCGGGGTATGCACTGAGATTGAGGGCGACCCAGATGTCATCGCATCGGTTGGCGAGGAGCGCGCTGCGCTGCTTGCAGATTTTGGGGTTACTGAGAGCGTGGTGCCGCGGCTCGCTCGCTCTGCTTTCCTAATGCTAGGTCTGCGAACGTTCTTTACAACCGGGGAGAAGGAGACTCGTGCCTGGATCTTCCGGGCAGGGGCTAAAGCCCCTGAGTGCTCCGGTGTGATCCACTCTGACTTGCAGCGAGGATTCATTCGAGCCGAGGTAGTGCACTGGGATGAACTCCTCGAGATCGGAGGCTGGTCTCAGGCGAAAGACGTTGGCCGCCTGCGCGTTGAGGGCAAAGAATATGTAGTCGCCGATGGTGACGTCATGGAGATTCGATTCAACGTCTGAGGTTTGGGGTTTACCGTGTGGCTCATGCGCGATCTCGTAAGTATTGCCGCAGCCGAGGTACCCGCGACTCGGGGCGCCCGCCGAAAGGGACTCCTGGGGCGTGACGGAATCGAAGGTGCGTTTGTTATCAAACCTTGTAGGCAGGTTCACACTGTGGGTATGAAGTTTGCAATCGATGTTGCATTCTGTGACCGCACTGGTTTAGTAGTTCACAGCGCAACTCTGAAGCCTGGAAGATTGAGTCGTTTGGTAATGCGCTCATCACTTGCGATTGAGGCTGAGGCCGGTTCCTTTAAATCCTGGGGGCTAGCGATTGGCGATGTAATTGAGGTGAGGTCGTGAGCGGATCATTAATTGTTGTAGCTACACCTATTGGGAACCTTGGTGATTTATCTCCACGTGCCGTGGAGGCACTTGCAGGCGCAGATGTAATCGCATGCGAAGATACGAGACGCACGCGAGGGCTTCTTACCCACTCAGGAATCGCTGCAGCCGGTCGACTTGTAAGTGTGCATGCGCATAATGAGGATGAGCGAGCGGAGCGTCTTGTGACGCGCATGCTCGATGGCGAGAGGGTCGCATACGTAACCGATGCTGGCACTCCAATGGTGAGTGACCCGGGTGCGCGTTTGGTGCAGGCGGCAGTTCTTGCCGGAGTAAATATCGAGGTAGTGCCAGGACCGAGTGCCGTGCTTGCGGCGCTAGTGCTATCGGGTTTCCCCGCTGATCGCTTTGCGTTTGAGGGTTTCATCCCTCGACGCGGCAAAGAGCGTGCAGCGAGGCTCTCCTCGATTGCTCAGGATCTTCGCCCAACGGTTCTCTATGAAGCGCCGAATCGAGTAGCGGCGACACTCGCGGACCTAGCCGATGCTTGTGGCCCGCAGCGGGCGTGCTGTGTTGCTCGGGAGTTAACCAAGATGCATGAAGAGGTCAAGCGGCTTTCGCTCGGTGACGCTGCAGCGTGGATGGCAGTTACGGAGCCGCGCGGCGAGTACGTAATCGTGGTGGGCCCAGGAGTCGAGGTAGAGGTTGTAATTGATGACGCGACTCTGCTGAGTGCTATTAGCGCCGAGATGGCATCAGGAGCGTCCCTGCGAGATGCATCTGCATCGGTTGCTGAGATGCACGCCGTGCCAAAGCGTCGGGTTTACGAACTCGCGCTCGCTTCGCAGCGTAAATAGCGACCTGAGCGAATAAAGAGAGGCGTAATTTAAAAGTGGTTAAGTGATCGGTCGCCCCTCGGATAAGCGTGTCACACATGCCTCACAAATCAGGCGGTCTGCAAACTCTCGCAGCTGATCCGGCGAGTCGCAGAAGGTGCAGCCGCGTGCCACCTTGCGCATAACTACTCGCTGGCCATCTATGGAGACATCTATTAGGTCACCGACCTCGATTCCGAGGGATCGTCGGATCTCAACCGGAAGAACGACTCTCCCGAGCCTGTCAACCTTTCGGGCAATGCCGCTATCGCTCATAGTTCTGCGTTTTCGTCTTGGATATTTCCGAGATCATTGGCTAAATCCTTCGATTGAGAGTCTCCCACGGGCAGGGCCGGGGCCTGTCAGAACGGTAGCGTAGGCGTGTGGCCCAGAAGTTTTATGTGACAACCCCTATCTACTATGTAAATGACGTTCCTCATATTGGGCACGCTTATACGACCGTCGCGGCTGACACGCTGGCCCGCTGGCGCCGATTACATGGCGATGATGTGGTCTTCCTCACCGGAACCGATGAGCATGGACTCAAGGTTCAGCAGGCCGCCGAGAAGAATGGCGTCTCGCCACAGGAGTGGGCAGATAAGACAAGTCTTCGCTTTGCTGAGACATGGAAAATGCTCGACATCACCAACACCGACTTCATACGCACAACTGAACCGCGACATCGTGTGGCAGTTCAAGAGTTCTTGCAGCGCGTCTATGACAACGGTTTCATTGAATTAGATAGTTATGAGGGGCTCTACTGCGTCCCCTGCGAGGCCTATTACGTTGAGGATGACCTGAACAACGGCAACTGCCCCGACCACGGCATCCCTGTAGAGAGAGTTAAAGAAGAGAATTATTTCTTTAGGCTCTCGCGTTTTGAGCAGAGGTTGCTTGACTACTACGCAGAGCACCCGGAGGCAGTTGCGCCTGAGTCTCGTCGCAACGAAGTGCTCGGTTTCATAAAGCAGGGACTGCGCGATTTCTCAATGAGCCGTACCTCAATTACTTGGGGAATTCCACTTCCCTGGGACGAGAACCATGTCACCTACGTATGGTTTGATGCGCTCTTTAATTACTGCACCGCTGTTGGTTTTAGTGCTGACCCTGAGCGTTTCGCTGAGGTTTGGCCAGCCGATTACCACCTAATCGGCAAAGACATTCTGAGATTTCATGCCGTGTTCTGGCCAGCGATGTTGATGGCAGCGGGTCTTGAGCCTCCAAAGCATGTATTCGCTCACGGGTTTCTTATGGTCGGCGGCGAGCGCATGAGCAAGACGCGCTTGAACCAGATAGCACCCGCTGATCTTGTTGAGACCTTTGGCTCTGATGGATTTAGGTATCACTTTCTAGTCGATCAGCATTTTGGCCCCGACGGCGATTTCTCGTTTGAGCAGATGCTGACGCGCTACAACGCTGACCTCGCGAATAACTTTGGAAACTTGGCGAGCCGTGTACTCAACATGGCGGTCTCCTACTGCGACTCGGCTACGCCCTCATCTCGTGAGAACGGTCCATTGGCCGCGGCATCTGTGCATGCCCTTGAGCGACTCGAGACGGCTATGGAGTCGCTTAACTTCTCATCCGGCTTCACTGCTGTTTGGGACTTCATAGGGGCTACAAACGCTTATATAGAAGACCGTCAGCCATGGGCACTTAGTAAGGCTGGGGATGCTGAGGCGACCGCTGCCGTTATCGGCGACTGCCTAGAAGCACTGCGTATCATCGCGATTCTGTCATCGCCGGTTCTTCCGCGAGCGTCGAGCGAACTCTGGAGCCGACTCGGATTACCGGGATCACCAACAGAGGCGCGACTACCCACCGACGTCGTGTGGGGTAGCGCGTCCACAGTAGGGAACTCCCTCGTGAAGGGCGCAGCACTCTTTCCTCGACTCGACGTACCCAGCTAGTGACAGGGGGTTCGAGTGAGTGGGTTCGAGTGAGTAATGACCTGCGATGGGCTGATAGCCACGTTCACCTTTTCTCAATAGAAGAGGGCGCAGAGGTAGCGCTCGAGAGAGCACGCGCAGCAGGTATCGAACTATTCGTATGCGTCGGGACCGACCTCGCTACGTCCCAGGCATGTGTCGAACTTGCAACAGCCCATTTAGATGTAACTGCAACGGTTGGGCTGCACCCCCACGATGCGGTGAACCTGCACAGGGAGTTGGAGCAACTCGATGAACTCTCTCGCCACCCCGAGGTAGTGGGCATCGGAGAGGCTGGCTTCGACCTCTTCTACGAGCACTCCTCACACGCGGAGCAGGAGGAGGCATTTAGATGGCAAGTCTCCCTCGCCAAATTCCTTGGGAAGAGTCTTGTGATTCACTCCCGCGACGCATGGGATGACACATTCCGGGTGCTTGAGACCGAGGGTGTCCCGGAGAAGACAATCTTTCATTGCTTCACCGGTGGGCCCGAAGAAGCAGAGCGAGCCCTCGCCCTTGGCTGCTACCTCTCCTTTAGCGGAATCATTACTTTTAAGAATGCCGACGACCTGCGCGCAGCGGCTGCGATTACTCCCCTTGAGCGCGCGCTTGTTGAGACGGACGCGCCTTACCTCGCTCCAGTGCCTCACCGCGGTCGACCAAACGAACCGCTCTACGTGTCCTATGTAGGTGAGGCACTCGCCGCGGCGATGGGGCGCGAGGTCGAAGAGGTGGCTTCGGTGACGACCGCAACCAGTAAGCGTTTGCTTGGGCATTGAGGAAATATTGAGGCGGCACCTGCGCCTCTGCTAGATAATTCCCATTATATGTATTACAGATTGACCCTGTAGGGCGTGGGTCGGTACGGTCAAGCGTCCCCTAATCGGCCGCTTGGTCGGTGCGGGGTGGCCCCTTCAAGTCGCTGGGGCCTCTGCTCTCGAAAGGGCCGACCAATCCGCGATAACTCCACTCGGGCGGGTGCCCGAGCAGGCTCTACGAACCACGAATCGCGGGCGCGTCGTTATGCCTTGCGATCCGTTCGGCCATCACCCGCGCGCGTTGAGGCACCTGAGCCTGCGGCGTGGCTACCGATTCTCGATGTCACCGATGCGATCGCTCGGAGTGAGGCGATCTATGCGTTAGTGCAGGCCGAGGTGAGCACTGATTCGCTAGAGGTCCAGTTCTCGCGAGGGCTAGACCTAATAGAGCTTGAGCGTCCGAGTGCTCTAGCTGCATTGGCCGAGGCATCGGACCTTATCGAGTCCGATTTTTGGTCCACCTCTGGTGTGGAGTTCGATCTAGCGGTCGCTAACCCTGAGCTTGTGGGCTTCGCCCCGGCTCGCGTATTCGAGGGAGCGAGCACCTCAGCCGCCGGATTAAAGAGCGGTATAAAGAGCGGTTCAAACGTTGAGCACCTCAAGGATGCTGACTCCTCGTCCCGAGTCTTGGAAGGCAGCGCTAAGTCTTACTCAGCTCTTGCAAAACGTCGCCTGCGAATTCGTCATGCTTATCGTTCTTTAGCCTTCGTGGTCGTTTTGCTTTTGGTAGCGCTAGTGGGGGCCCGCATCTTCGGAAGCACGCCACCAGTTCGCTACGTGGCGGTATCTGTAGATGGATCAGTGAGCACCATTGAGACACGTGGGCGCAGCGTCTCAGATGCACTTACTGCCGCTAATGTCGAGCTCGGTAAGCACGACCGCGTTCTACCTAGCGCCTCGACTCCGTTGACAGATGAGACCAATGTTCGAGTTCTCAGGTCTTTCCCTGTCATTCTCGATTTTGATGGCACCACTAGCAGAGTTCAGACAACTCGGAAATCAGCAGAGGCATTAAGCAGAGAGCTTGCCTTAGGCGATGCGGTGGTTACCTCCGCTCCTAAGCGGCTCTCGGCCGGAGCCGCTGTGACCCTGCGAACCCCGCGCTCAATTACTGTTCTGGCAGATGGATCTTCGCGCACTCTCACCACTACGAATCTCACGGTCGGCGAGGCCCTTTTTGCTAGCGGGGTAGCGATTGGCGTGAACGATGAAGTAACTCCGCCGGTGGGTTCGGCTGTGGCCAAGGGCCTCACGATCCAAGTAACGCGCCTGTCGCAGGGCGAGCGAGCAGTACTCGTTGCAGTACCTGCGGGCGAGGAGCGTAGGAACGATTCATCCTTAGATGTTGGGGCGAAGCGCGTGATCCGTCCGGGAACAAATGGGCAGAATCGCGTCGTCTACAGAGTCGTTCTTCGTGACGGTGTCGAGACTTCTCGCCAAGCGATCCGAACAGAGGTTGTAGTAGCGCCCGTCCCGCGCATCGTGGCGGTCGGGACTCGAAGTGTAAGGCGCAGTGCTGCCTCGGGGGCTGGCACTCCCGCAGTCCAGGGAACTAGTCGCAGCGAGTCTGGTCAAGGAACTCATTACGCTTTTACCTCCTCTTCGTGCGCACATAAGTCATTGCCCTTTGGGACTGTGGTGAGGATCATCAATCTCAATTCGGGTGCAAGTACTACCTGCACAATTAGAGATCGGGGCCCGTTCGCAACTGGTCGCATCATCGATATGTCGCTAGATACTTTTGCTCGAATAGCTCCCCTTTCTCAGGGAGTAATTCCAGTTCGCATCGAGTGGTAGGCCAGCCAGAGATTTACTACAAAAGTATTCACTCCAGTCGTCAGCCCAATAGTTATGCCAGTAATCAGGCCAGTAATCAGGCCAGTAATCCGCGTCGTGAGGCATCAAGCCTGCGACTATTCAGGGCGTGATTCTCCCAACCGCTACCTCTATTAGGGCGCTACTTGCAGAGTACGGTGCTGCGCCGAGTAGAGCCCTAGGTCAGCATTTCTTGGCAGATCCCAATACCGCCCGCAGGATTGTCCGACTCGCGGACCTTGAGCCAGGTGCGCGCGTATTAGAGATCGGGCCCGGGGTTGGTTCACTGACCGCCGCGTTGCTCGAGGCAGATGCAAGCATTACTGCACTTGAACTCGACCGACATGTTCTGCCGTTACTCGACGCGGTACTCGAGACAACGGGGATGGCTGATCGCGTCAATGTGGTTCATGGAGATGCGATGACTGCAGACCTCGCTGCCATTAGCGGCGAGTCTCCGGTTATTTGTGTATCGAATCTTCCCTACAACGTGGCGACGCCGATTGTGATGCGACTCCTAAACGAGGCCCCCAATGTGACACGCCTTCTTGTGATGGTGCAGCGCGAAGTTGGAGAGCGCATGGCTGCCAAGGTTGGTGGGCGTGAATATGGAGCGGTGACTGTCAAGATTGCGTTTCATGGTGTAGCTCGGATGGTGGGCACTGTTGCACCCTCTGTATTCCTACCGCCTCCCAAGGTTGACTCCGCTCTTGTGCGGATTGACCGGCATCCCCAACCAGTGGTTGATGTTTCATCGCGTGAAGCCCTGTTTGGAATCATTCAGGCGGGATTTGCGCAGAGGCGAAAGATGCTTCGTAGAGCTCTCGTTCCTATGTTCGGCGATCGGACTCTCGAGTTGTTGGAGGCAGCCGGGATTGATCCTGCTGCGCGTGCAGAGACGATCGAACTTGGGTCATGGGCTGCATTAGCAAGGGCTGCCGAGGTATGAGGGCAAATGTAAAACTCACTCTTGCTCTGCATGTGACTGGCGTTCTGCCGGATGGCTACCACTCACTTGATGCATTGGTTGTGGAGGTAGATGCCCCGAGTGATGTCGTTACGTTGGATGAGAGAGGAACAGGGATCTCATGCAGCGTCCATGGACCGACGAGCAGAGGGGTTCCATCGGACGATTCAAACCTTGCAGTGCGAGCTGCCCGTGCACTCCTCCCGGAACTCAAAACCCTCTCGATTGATATAGAGAAAAATATTCCATCGGGTGCAGGGCTTGGTGGAGGATCGTCCGATGCGGCGGCAGTCATACGCTCTCTCTCCCTGCAATATGGAGTCTCGGATGCCCGTGCTGAAGAAGTAGCGCTGAGCCTCGGTGCGGATGTCCTGGTCTGTCTTCGTGGAGGCGTGAACCGAATGCAGGGGATAGGCGAGATCGTGACTCCACTTGCCTCACCCGGGGACCTCTCGCTTTTGATAGCCGCTGCGCCATTTCAATGCTCCACGCCAGCGGTATACCGAGCATGGGACGAGATGGGTGGCCCCATCTCGCACCGCGTTATTGAGGCTCCAGTGCTATGGGCCAGTATCTGGGTCGGGGAGTGGCGAAATGATCTAGAGCCCGCGGCCGAGAAGGTGGCTCCAGATCTATTGGAGTTCAGGATGATGGTGGAGGCGATATGTGGGCGCCCCGCAATTCTTGCTGGAAGTGGTTCTTCCTACGCAGTGGCGATGCCTGATGCTGGCGTATCCGCTGCTGCAGCGGCCCAAATTGGAGCCATGAAAGGATGCAGCGCCTGGTCCGGACGCGTATCGACCGCCCCACAGGAGCGGTCGATTACATAGATAAAATCGAGACCGGGTTTGGCTAGCGACCCTGCTGGCGACGCGCCCAACGCGTCTTCTTCAACAGTTTCTTGTGCTTCTTTTTACGCATGCGCTTGCGGCGCTTTTTAATTAGTGAACCCATGAGGATCGGAAACATACCCGCAAGATGCTCCGGGTGTCACATCGCGCACACCCACGGTTCGGAAGGGCTTGGCGGGTAGTCTCACAGCATCAGCGTCCGTCGGGGGTGGTGTAACGGCAGCACGGGGTCCTTTGAAGTCCCAGGTCGGGGTTCGAAACCCTGCCCCCGAGCCCGCTATCAAGGGCATACTGCTATCTAGGCGGTATGCCAAGATCGTGATAGGCGAGTAACAAAGCGAGTGCCAGCGAGACCGAATATTCAGGCCAAATATCTAAAGCGCTGATCAGTGGATAATCCAGCAACCAGAATGATGAGATGGAGGAGCGAGCAGAGATGGCGGTAAAACGGCCTCTGGCCGCAATCGTGCTCGCAGCGGGCGAAGGAACGCGTATGCGCTCTGAGACCCCAAAGGTTCTTCACCCTCTCGCCGGGCGCCCCATGCTCGCGCATCTCGTAGATGCGTTGACAGCGTTAAGTACTGACGAGATGCATATTGATCGTGTCGTAGTTGTGGTTGGGCATGGGGCCGAGCGTGTAACGACGACTCTTCAGGATGCGATTAGCACGTCAACGCCGGTCGACTTCGTTGAGCAGCCTGTGCAACGCGGTACCGGTGACGCTACCGCCGTGGCGCTTAGCGCATTCTCTCAGGATGCAGGGATCGATGAGGATGATGTAGTTGTTCTCGTCGCCGACGTTCCACTACTTCGCACGGAGACGATTAAGGAACTAGTGCTTCTGCATCGCGAGAGCGATGCTGCGGCGACACTGCTTACAATGCATCTAGAGGACCCGACTGGATACGGGCGCATTGTTCGTGATGCAAGAGGACTAGTAGCACGCATCGTGGAGCAGTCTGATGCCGACGAGAGCGAGCTAGCAATCACGGAGGTTAACCCTGCTATTTATTGCTTCAAGCGCAGCCTCCTTGCTCCAGCGCTCCGCCGCTTAACCGCCACAAATGCACAGGGCGAGTATTACCTCACCGACGTAATCGGAGTCCTTAGGGAGGCGGGGCATAGCGTCTCTGCCTTGACCGCTGATGACCATCTTGAGTGCATGGGTGTAAATGATCGAGTCCAACTAAGCGCTGCAGAGCGAGTGCTGCGCGAACGTATCAACACTCGATGGATGCGTGAGGGGGTGACGATGGTCGATCCGAGTGCAACATATATAGATGCAAGTGTCACTCTCGAAGCCGATGTTCGACTCCTCCCGGGAACCATTCTTGAGGGCGATACAAGAGTTGGTTCCGGGGCAATCATTGGGCCTAATTCTCGGCTCACCAATACTCGAGTGGGTGAACGCTCAGTTGTGCAGAGCACGAATGCTCGCGACTCTGAGATCGGCCCCGACTGCACAGTGGGCCCTTACGCGTCGTTAAGGCCAGGGACCAGACTTGCAGCAGGGGTCCATGTCGGTACTTATGTGGAGCTAAAGAACGTCGAGGTCGACGAGGGTGCGAAGATCCCTCATCTTGCATATATCGGGGATGCAACAATAGGTGCTCGCTCCAATATCGGAGCGGGGACCATCACTGCGAACTACGACGGCAAGATGAAGCATCAGAGCGTTATTGGAGCGGATGTTCGTATCGGATCCAATACGGTTCTGCGTGCACCAGTAAGTATTGGCGACGGTGCGTATACCGCCGCTGGATCAGTTGTTACACGCGATGTCCCACCAGGAGCGCTCGCTAAGGGTGTTCCTGCCGAGATAGATGAAGGTTGGGCCGACCGGCTCGAGGAAGGATCCTGAAATGGAACTCGTACCTACTAAACGGCTTCAACTCTTCGCAGGGCGAGGCAATGCTGAGCTCAGCAATGAAATATCGGCTGCGCTCGATGTTCCGCTAGGAGAGGTGGTCCTCTCGACATTTGCTAACGGCGAGATCTACTGCCGCTATGGCGAGAGCATTAGAGGCTCAGATGTCTTTATTATTCAGAGCCACTGCGAGCCAATCAATGAGCGCGTCATGGAGATGCTGATCATGATCGATGCCGCAAAGCGTGCGTCGGCAAAACGCATTACAGCGGTGACCCCCTTCTATGGCTACGCGCGTCAGGATCGCAAGGCTGAGGGGCGCGAACCAATTACAGCTCGACTGATTGCAGATCTCATCACTGTTGCTGGAGCAGACCGCGTCGTATCCGTTGACCTCCACACAGGTCAGATTCAAGGCTTCTTTGATATGCCGGTTGATCACCTCACTGCTGTTCCGCTTCTTGCTGAGTATTTTGCAAAGGGAATTACCCCCGGCGAAGAGGTAACCGTCGTATCTCCAGACGCTGGCGGAGGAAAATTGGTTCGCCGCTTCTCCAACTACCTTGCTGAGTACGACATTGCAGCTGAGCTTGCGTTTATTGACAAGCGACGCCCAAAGGGGACCCACAACATTGCTGTCGCCAATGAGGTTGTCGGTGAGGTTGCTGGGCGCCACTGTGTGCTTGTCGACGACATGATCGATACTGCAGGGACCGTGGCCGCGGCTGCTGGACTCCTAAAAGAGCGTGGCGCTGCATCTGTGCGTGTTCTTGCTACCCACGGTCTCCTCTCTGGGCCAGCGATTGAGAGACTCAAGGCGGCCCCGGTTGAGGAGGTAGTGGTGACGAATACAATCCCGATCCCCGAGGAGAAGCGCTTCGACCGACTGACGGTTCTCTCGATCGCCACGATCATCGCCGATGCCCTTGATGCTGTATTTGAGGACACCTCGGTGAGTGAACTCTTCCGCGGAGACAACGTTTAACACCCTTAGCCCGGCTTCGGGTAGCCTTTCGAAGCCCGAATTTATGGGCTAAATCCTCTCCGTTTGGCTGAACGCCTACTCGGCGGGCCACAATAGGGACCCCACAAACACTTTAAGGACGCATAGCGCCATGACTGACGCAACTCTTCTCGCAACAAATCGAACCTCACGCGGCTCCGGCCCGGCTGGCCGCATGCGCAATGTAGGTGATGTACCTGCAGTTATCTATGGGCTCGGTGCGGATACGGTGACCATCTCCGTCTCGGCTCGCGAACTCGATCGCATTCTCCACTCGGATACTGGAGTCAACAGCCTCATCTCCCTGAGTGTTGAGGGCGAAGAGGTTCTTGCGCTTGCTCGTCAGATTCAGCGACACGCAACGCGAGGCATCCTTCAGCATGTTGACTTCATTCGCGTCCGTCGTGATACCGCGGTATCTGCTGAGGTGCCTCTGCACTTGGTAGGCGAAGCGCCGGGGACCAAGCAGGGCGGAAAACTTGAGCAGCAGCTCTTCACAGTTACTGTCTCCGCAAAGCCCGACAAGATTCCTTCGTCAATTGACATCGACATCTCTGGCCTTGAGCTAGGTGACCAGATCCACGTCGCCGACATTCCAGTTAGCGATGGCGTCGTGATAGCGCTCCCCGGTGACGCACTTGTTGTCCAGGTAGCGGTTCCTCGTGGTTTGACTGATGGCGAGGGTGCCGAGGGTGCAGAGGGTGCCGAGGGCGCAGAGTCCGCCGAGGCCTAGTCAATGCCGCGGCGCTCTCCTGATGCGGCGCGGAGGGGCACCCCGGCCGACTACTTGGTAGTTGGTCTAGGAAATCCAGGCGATGAATATGCTCGTACGCGCCACAACGTAGGCACAGATGTTATTGAGATTCTCGCCAAGCGTCACTCTGCAAAATTGCGCAAAGGTAAAGAGCGTGCCTTCGTAGACGAAGTTCGTGTTGGCGACTTGAGAGTAGCGATGGCAATTCCACAGACGTACATGAACGACTCCGGAGATGCTGTTCGCCTCCTGGCTCACCGCTACGGCGTGGCTACAGAGCAAATAATCATCCTTCACGATGAGCTCGATCTTCCGGTGGCGGCGCTGCGCATCAAAGAGGGTGGTGGCCTCGCTGGGCACAATGGGCTGCGCTCCATTAAGTCGCATCTGCACTCTGATGCCTTCCTCCGGGTGCGCATCGGAGTTGGGAAGCCAACTAGCAGCGCTCAGGGTGCAGACCACGTCTTGGATCGCTTCTCCAAACGCGATCGCAAAGAAATTGACGTGACCCTTGAACTCGCTGCAGATGCTGTTGAGGCAATTGTCTCAGATGGTGTCGAGGCCGCGATGAACCGATTCAACTAAGACCCCTCGTGCCGACGCCCCCTCTACACGCTCTCCCAGCACTCCTCTTTGAAGACCCCGCAGTTATTGCCGCTGCGGCTGTGGCGGAGTTGGTCTCCGTCCCGGATGTAGCGCGCCCACTCTTCATCGCTGCATTGAATCGGCTGACGGGTAGGCGCCCTCTCCTAGTTGCAGCGCCTACCGCCGCTGAGGCCGAGCGCATAGCGGGTGACCTAATTCCGTTGCTCGGCGCTGAGGCGGTTGAGTTATTCCCGGCATGGGAGACGCTGCCCTTCGAGAGGGTCTCGCCGAATCTTGAGACGATGGGGCGAAGGCTTCGAGTTATGTGGCGCCTACGCACTGACGATGAAACGCTCTCTGTAATTGTTGCTCCGGTGCGCGCTCTCGTGCAGAGGCTGGGTCCTCACGTAGAGGATGTAGAGCCCATCATCTTGAGCGCTGGCGAACATGTAGATCGCGATGCGCTTGTTCAGAGCCTTGTAGAAGCCGGTTATCGACGCGAGTATCAGGTTGAGGCGCGCGGCGAGGTCGCGGTCCGCGGATCGATCGTTGACGTTTATCCATCAACCGCTGATCATCCGGTTCGCATTGATCTCTGGGGTGATGAGGTTGAGCGTCTATCTGGATTCTCTGTTACAGATCAGCGCTCAACGCGCGATCTAGAGATGGTCACGATCTTCCCCGCAAGAGAGTTGCTACCTACCCCCGAGGTCAGAGAACGCGCACGACTTCTTATTAGTGAAGCACCTTGGGGTCGCGAGCAGTGGGAGAGACTCTCTGAGGGTCAGACCTTCGACGGGATGGAGTCGTGGCTGCCGTGGCTCTCGGGTGATGAGCATCTGCTTACCGATTTATTGCCCGCTCGCTCGCAGGTGCTTTTGCTTGAGCCACGAAGACTCCGTGATCGAGCAGGTGATCTGTTGGCCGACGAGGATGCCCTCGCCGGGGTGCTTGCAGGGACATGGGGTGCAGAGCCCGATGCGCTCGCGCGCCTTACCCTGAACTTTGACCGGCTTCTGAGTAGCAGTAACGCGATGGTCACAAATATTCTCGGAAGCCCAGACCGCCCTGAGACTCCACATTTTGCAGCCTCTGCTTTTGATCCGGTAGTCGGTGACGCTGAGGCTCTGGCAGACCGGGTCCGCCAGCTTCGCACCTCTGGCGTGCGCGTTGTTGTTGCGGCTGAGGGCCCAGCGAGCGCGCGACGCCTATCTGAGGTCCTCACTAACGAGAACATCGATGCTCCTTACTTGGAGATCCCTCTCGTCACGGCGGGTGCGGTGAGTGTCGTTGTTGCACCGATAGAGCGAGGTGTTGTCTCTGTAGCGTCGGGAATTGCGCTCATTGCAGAGGCGGATCTATCTGGGAGGAGACGCGTCCACCGCAAAGCTAGAGGTGCTCGCCGCTCCGCTGATTACTACGACGATCTAAAGGTCGGCGATTATGTAGTGCATCAGGTGCATGGCGTTGGGCGTTTTGAGGGCATGGGGAAGCGCTCCATTGGTGGAGTGGAGCGCGACTACCTCATGCTTGCTTATCGAGGTAGTGATCGCTTATATGTCCCGACTGATCAGATCTCAACAGTGCGCAGATATACCGGTGGCGATAGCCCATCCCTCTCTCGAATGGGTGGCGCCGAGTGGCAGAAAACTCGGAGCAAAGTTCGTAACGCAGTAGCCGCAATCGCTGCTGAACTCGTGACGCTTTACCGAACCCGCCTGGCTACACCAGGGCATGCGTTTGGGCCTGATACGCCGTGGCAGCGCGAGATGGAGGATGCCTTCCCATACGAAGAGACTCCGGATCAAATGCAGGCCATCATCGAGGTTAAAGAAGATATGGAGCGCTCGACTCCGATGGATCGACTTGTCTGTGGCGACGTTGGTTACGGCAAGACCGAGATCGCTATCCGCGCAGCTTTTAAAGCGGTGCAGGAAGGTAAGCAGGTCGGGGTATTAGTCCCTACAACGCTGCTTGCGAATCAACATGGTGAGACTTTTCGTGAACGCTTCTCCGGATTTCCAGTGTGTGTCGAGGTGCTCTCTCGGTTCCTAACGACAAAGGAGCAGAATGTCGTTGTTGAGGGAGTGACTACAGGGCAGGTCGATATCGTCATCGGTACCCATCGCCTTCTCTCCGAGGATCTTGCATTCAAGGACCTAGGGCTTCTCATTATTGATGAGGAGCAGCGATTCGGAGTCGAGCATAAAGAGAAGATCAAACATCTACGTGCCCATGTTGATGTTCTTACTCTCTCGGCGACTCCGATCCCGCGCACGTTAGAGATGAGCCTCACCGGAATCCGAGACCTCTCATTGGTGCAGACGCCACCAGAGGAGCGTCAACCGATTCTCACCTATGTAGGTGAGTACGACGAGCGGGCTGTCTCTGAGGCGATTCGACGCGAGCTCCTGCGAGAGGGGCAGGTCTTCTACGTACATAACCGCGTGCAGGATATTGACCACGTAGCGGAACAAATTCGTGAGCTAGTGCCAGAGGCGCGCGTTGTGATTGCTCATGGGCAGATGGATGAGGGTTTGCTCGAGAGAACGGTCATTGATTTTGCGGATCGGAAGTCAGACGTCTTGGTCTGCACAACGATTGTCGAGAGTGGCCTCGATCTTCCGATGGCGAATACCCTGGTGGTCGATAGAGCGGACCTCCTAGGTCTCGCACAGCTTTATCAATTGCGCGGGAGAGTTGGGCGACGCGGTCACCGCGCATACGCATACCTCCTCCACCCTCGAGATAAAGCACTATCAGAGGAGGCATACGAGCGGTTGAAGGCGATCGGCGAGTTTACGGATCTTGGTTCGGGGTTCAAGCTCGCCATGCGTGATCTAGAGATTCGTGGTGCTGGCAATATGCTCGGTGGAGCGCAGAGTGGGCATATTGCCGCAGTCGGATTTGATCTCTACTGCGAGCTTGTCACCGAGGCAGTTAGCGAACTGAAGGGTGAGCGCATTGAGCAGCCGTTTGATGTGGTTTTGGACCTGCCAGCCGATGCACATCTTCCCCGCGATTATGTTGAGCGTGATGATGTGCGCATGGAGGCATACCGCCGCCTTGCGGGTGTAGAGAGCCCTCAAGATGTCGATGACATCGAGGCCGAGTGGCTAGATAGGTATGGGCCGCCACCTGCGGCAGCAGATGCGCTCCTCGACGCAGCGCGACTGCGCGCCGAGTGCGTGAGGCTGAGAATTAGCAACGTAAGCATTATGCGTACAACGGCGAGACTCGTGGGGCTCTCGCTCCCCGAGAGTCGCAAGGTACGCCTAACACGCCTTGCCCCGAAGTCCATAGCGAAGGACTCGGAGGTTGTGATTCCCTTAGATGCGCCTCCGAACGGTGTTGTTGGTGCGTTAACAGCGCTCCTAATGGAGTTAATTCCTCCCGAGGATACTGCCCAAAAGAGTTGAAATATTCAAGCATTCCGGGAGCAAGAGTCTTGCCCGAACCCACTAGACCCCTTGGGCGCCGGTAGCATCTCCAATTCATGAAGAATCGATCGCTCAGACTCATCTCGCTCTTACTCGTCTCTCTTTTTGCAGTTACCGCTAGCGCATGTGGTGCGCTTGATGGATATGCAGCAAAGGTAAACGGAGAGGTATACACGCAGGCAGCCTTCAAAGCCGACCTAAAGGCACAGCGAGATAACAAGGTTTTTTATGACACCGTGAGAAAGGCAGCGGGGACTACTAGCAGCGCCGGCACGATTAGCACACAAATCTCGAACGACTGGTTGACGAACGTTGTCTATCAACTAGTTCTTAGTCAGGCGGCCAAAGAGAAGAAGATTAATCTGACCGATCAGGATCTAAGTTCCGTCGAGGCAGAGTTTGCCCAGAGCACTGCCGGGTGGAGCGCGTTCCCAAAGAGTTTCCGCGCGAAAATTGTTAAGGCAACAGCTCTCACCCGCGGTCTTCAGGCCGACATTGTTGGGGAGCGCTCACCGAGCGAGGCAACCGTAGAGGCTTTTTACACTCGCAACGCCGATCGCATCTGCCCAAGTCAAAAAGTTGTCCTACATGTTCTCGTCGCTACCCAGCCTGAGGCGATTGCTGTCGAGAACTCGCTCAAGGGCGGAGGCGACTTTGCTGCGATTGCGAAGGCTCAGTCAACGGATACAGGTTCGTCCGCGGCTGGAGGAAGCCTTGGCTGTTTAGCCGCAGGGAGTTTTGTTCCAGAGTTTCAGAATGCAGCAGATGCACTTGCTCCCGGAGAGACCTCGGCTCCAGTGCAGTCGCAGTATGGCTGGCATGTCATCCGCGTTCTCCCTGCAAGTTACGCGTTGCTGACTGATCAAGTGCAGCAGGCTTACTCGCAAATCGCTCAATCAACCTTTAATACATGGTTCCAGAAGAAGCTAGCGAAAGCCGTAGTCAAGATTGACTCCTCATATGGAGTCTGGGCGAATGGCAAGAACGGTTATGCCGTTTCTTCTAAGCCGGCCCCCAAAGTGCGCGAGCTGCCGGCAAAAAACTCTGGTTCACAAGGCATCACGGGCGCTACTGGTAACTCAACGCCGTGATCCCCAAAGTCGTTGTCGTCGGGCTAGGCCCGGGAGGCGCCGACCTAGTCATGCCGCGAGCATTAGTAGCACTAAGAGGTGCCCCTGTCCTCGTGCGCACTGAGCGCCACCCTGCGGTCCAAGAACTCCGAGATGCAGGGATAGAGATGCTCTCGCTCGATGAGGTCTATGAAACTGCTCCCGATCTTGATGCTGCGTACGCGGAGATTGTGCGGCGCGTTGTTGAGGCAGCAGTTTTTTCAGGGAGTGTCGTGTATGCAGTTCCCGGGAATCCTGGGGTTGCAGAGCGTGCTGTAGGGATGCTGCGCGTGCTTGCAACTGCCGGAGAGATAGAGCTTGAGATAGTGCCAGGGCTCTCGTTCGTAGATATTGCTTGGGCTCGCATCGGGGTGGATCCAATGGCAAACGGTGCGCGAGTTGTAGACGGAAGAAACTTCGTCGTATCTGCCGCAGGGCGAAGCGGAGCATTACTGATAGCGCAGTGCGACTCTAAGTTTGTACTCTCAGACGTAAAGCTTGCATTGCTTGAGGTGCTCCCTCCGGAGTCTGAAGTGCTTGTACTCCAGCGTCTAGGCCTTCCGAGCGAAGAGGTTTTCCCACTCGCTCTCGAAGACCTTGACCGGCGAGTAGAACCAGATCACCTAACTTCAATCTACGTAGATACCGGCGAAGCATTGGTAGCAGGAGAGTTCGCAAGCCTGTTCTCGATCGCTGAGCGACTGCGTGCTCCTGGAGGTTGCCCTTGGGACGCAGAGCAGACTCATCGTTCCCTCTCGCGTTATTTATTAGAAGAGGCCTACGAGACAGTGGAGACTATTGAGGGGCTATCGATTGATGCTCCAGCAGGCGAGGCTGACCTCGATGCTTATGCGCTACTCGCCGACGAACTTGGAGATGTTCTCTACCAAGTTGTGTTCCACTCAATTCTCGCTGAGGAGGCAGGGGCCTTCACAATGGCGGATGTCTCGCGAGGCATACAGGACAAATTAATTAGGCGCCATCCTCATGTCTTTGGTGAGGTTGAGGCGAATACCTCAGATGAGGTCCTTGCGAATTGGGAGATGATTAAAAAGGAGGAGAAGGGCACATCCTCGATAATTGAGGGGATCAGTGCATCGCTCCCCAGCGTCCTCTACGCGCTGAAACTTTTTCGCAAGGCAGAGACACTTGGGCTGCTCCCCGATGGGCGTGCTGGCGCACTCGCTGAGTTAGATGCCAGCGTTGAAGCGGTTCGTCAAGGGGTAAGCGGTGGCGATGATCCAATCATTGGGGATTTATTAGCGGCAGCGGTCGCCCTATCGCGTGCGGACGGGGCTGATGCCGAGGCTGCTCTCCGAGCATGGACCAAGCGTTTTCGAGCACATTTTCTGGCTACCGAGGCCCTCGCCGCATCTGAGGGTGTCGATCTTCACACCGCCGAGCCTGGAGTGGCTCGTGCGCTCTGGGGTCGGGCTGGTTGAGCACAGGTGGCGCGAGGGTGTCCATGCGTGCTCCAATCCCTAGATGGCTACATACGAAGTCCTCGGAAGTCAGGTCTCTACCCCAGTTGAGATTCGCGATGCGCGATCTTGGTTCTCCACATTCTCGGTGCCGCTCGAGAGCGCTCGCGACCTAATCTCGTATAGCGGTCTCGAGCCCTCCCCAATTATGGGCAAGCGCGCTCTTGTGAGTCTTGGATTCGTTAGGTATGTGGATGGAGATTTAGGCCCCTATCACGAAGTAGTTGTCGCCGTAATAGTAAAAGCACCAGTAAGCGCACCTGGGAGTGCACCTGGGGAAAAGAAGAGTGGCGAGACCGGTGCGTTTATTCATCAGTTGCCCGTGAACCAGCCGTTTACCTGCGCCGCTGGGAGAGGAATCTGGGGCTTCCCAAAGTTTGTTACAGATATTGAGATTGACGAAGGCCTCCATAGGGATACCGGGACACTCAAGATCGATGGCGAACTGGCACTAAAGATCTCTATTGCGCACGGCGTACCAACCCGCTTGCCAGACACATCTCTAGCCGCGTACTCATGCGGCGATGGAGTGCTGCGTCGAACAGAGTGGCGTCTTGACGGTGAAGGATCACGCGGGCGGCCGGGGGGAGTGAAGATCGAACTAGGCGATAATGCATTCGCAGATGAACTGCGTGTACTTGGATTCCCTCGCAGAGCACTTATGAGCGGATCAATGCGCAGGGTGCGTATGACATTCGGAGATGCTGAGATTATCGATCTGGAGCCACCAATTACCACTGAAGCGCCAGAGTCAATCGTGGGAGCAAGTAAGTGACATTCCGAGGTCGCGTAGCGCTAGTTACAGGGGCTGCAAGCGGTATTGGGTTGTTGGCCGCCAAGCGTTTGGCGGCTCAGGGAGCTCTCGTCGCTGCTGTTGATCTCACCCTTGAAGGCTTGGCGCCGGCTCTAGAGCACTCGCCGAATGTGCGTGCATATGCTGCAGATGTAACTGATCAGGGCGCAGTAGATGATGTTGTAGCGCGCATTACAGCCGAACACGGGGGAATTGACCGAGTCGTTAGCGCCGCAGGAATTTGTCTTCCGGGGCTGCTTCAAGATCAAGCAATAGAAGATATTTCTCGTGTCATGGATGTGAACTACGGCGGTAGCGTTCGGATGGTTAAGGCAGTACTTGATGGAATGATTGAGAGAAGTCGCGGAGACATCGTCTTGATCGCATCTTTGGCTGGATGGATTCCGTCATATCGCATGGGGGCATATGGAGCCTCCAAGTTTGCGGTGGTTGCATTCGGTGAAGTGCTATCTCATGAACTTCTCGGGACTGGGCTGCGTACGGTCGTTGTCTGCCCACCGCCGGTGGATACGCCGATGCTGATCGGGATCAACGAAGCGGACCCGAGAGCACTTGAAGGGCTCCCAGGGATTGAGGCTAGAGAGGTTCTTGACTCCGCTGAGGCAGCCCTTGAGCGTGGCGAACTATTCGCATTCCCTGGCCCTAAAACGAGGCAAGCAGTGAGGACTCGGCGCCTTACCCCCGAGCTCCTATGGCGACGGCTCTCTCGCGTTGAGGATGGCCCAGCGCGTCAACCTCGCCACGGCGCTCCCCCCGCTTGATCGGGACAACCCCTAAATATCCGAGGAGTATTAACCCTGATAAACAGCCACATGTGAGCCTCACAGGGCTACTCTGTCAACATTAACCACAAGATTTGAGAGTTTTAAAGCACGACTTAAGCCCTTAATCCTCCGTCTAGAGAGCGACGCTATGAGTGCAATTGCAGAGGTAAATGCTCGTGAGATTCTGGACTCGCGCGGAAACCCTACGGTCGAGGTAGAGATTGAACTCATCAGCGGAGCGCGCGGGCGCGCTGCTGTGCCGAGCGGAGCAAGTACTGGTGCGCACGAAGCCGCTGAGCTTCGTGATGGTGGTGACCGTTACGCCGGGAAAGGCGTGCTTCGCGCTGTGGAGAATGTCAAGCAGGAGATCGCCGACGCGATTATTGGCCTTGAGTCTTCGGAGCAGAGAGTGGTTGATTACACGCTCATTGATCTAGACGCAACTGATAACAAATCTCGCCTAGGAGCTAATGCGATTCTTGGTGTATCCCTCGCTGTTGCAAAGGCATCAGCCGAGGAGAGCGACTTGCCGCTGTTTCGCTATGTCGGTGGCACGAATGCCCGCACGCTCCCTGTTCCGATGATGAATGTTCTAAACGGTGGAGCCCACGCCGATACGAATGTTGATATTCAGGAGTTCATGATCATGCCGGTAGGTGCTGCATCATTTAGCGAAGCGTTGCGATGGGGTACCGAGACTTACCACGCCCTCAAGTCATTACTTAAAGAGCGCAGGCTAGCAACAGCGCTCGGCGATGAGGGCGGTTTTGCCCCGAGCCTTGAATCAAACGAAGAGGCAGTTCTGCTTCTGGTAGAGGCAATTGAGCGAGCTGGGTATAACCCTGGAGCGGAGATCGCCATCGCCCTCGACGCAGCCTCGAGTGAGTTCTACAAAGACGGTCAGTATGTCCTCGCGGGTGAGGGAAAATCCTTCTCCTCGGCTGAGTTCGCAAATTACCTCACAGACCTAACTGCGCGTTATCCGATTATCTCGATTGAAGACGGTATGGACGAAGACGACTGGGATGGATGGAGCGCTCTCACTAAGGCAGTTGGTGATCGTGTTCAATTAGTCGGAGACGATCTATTTGTAACCAATGTGGAGAGGCTCGGTCGAGGCATTGAACTCGGAGTAGCGAACTCGATTCTGATCAAGGTAAACCAAATAGGAACGCTGACCGAGACGCTAGATGCGATAGAGCTGGCAACGCGATCCTCTTATACGTCTGTCATGTCTCATCGAAGTGGTGAGACTGAAGATACAACAATCGCCGATCTAGCGGTCGCGACAAACTGCGGACAGATTAAAACTGGGGCACCTGCCCGTAGTGATCGCGTAGCTAAATACAACCAACTCCTCCGAATAGAAGCGGTACTCGAAGAGGCCGCGATGTATCCAGGCCTGAGCGCAGTTGCGCGGGGGAGTAGTGGGGGTCGCTAATGGCGATGTTGAAGAAGAACGCACCGAAGAAGAACGCGCCGAAGAAAAATGGTCTGGCTCCCAAGACGCGCTCCCCAAGAAAAGGTGTGACCGGCGCTAATCAAATCCCGCGTTGGGGGAGAATTGTTGCTTTTTCTGTAGGTTTAATTGCACTATTCGCTGTCCTCGCATATCTATTCCCTGTGCGTTCATATATCCATCAGCAGAATCGAATCAGCGCCGCCGAGAAGCAATTAGTCCTTCTCCGGACCCAGACCAAGATTCTTAGAGATCAGAAGCAGTTACTAGAGTCCCCCGCCGAGATTGAGCGCATTGCCCGCGCTCGCTTCGGGATGGTTAAACCAGGGGAGCAGGCATGGGCGGTAGTCCCCGGGTCAACAGGCGTCACGGGTGGCGTAGGTGTAACAGGATCCACTTCCCCGTAGCGAAGCGATGCCCCTTACACTTCAATGCGTGCCAACAAACCCAGCAGACCTTGAAGCCGTAACCCTCCTTCTGGGGCGAGAGCCGCGCGCAGAGTTTGAGGTAGTGGTGCGCGGAGACAATGGCGAGCCTGTTGTTCTTAGGAACGCATCACTTATGTATGACTCCACGCCGATGCCGACTCTTTACTGGCTCGTAGATCCTGAACTCAATCGGCGTGTCGGAACGC
Organism: Actinobacteria bacterium IMCC26256; assembly: GCA_001023575.1. Lineage (GTDB taxonomy): Bacteria > Actinomycetota > Acidimicrobiia > IMCC26256 > IMCC26256 > IMCC26256. Next base: position 398,643 of record CP011489.1, read on the forward strand.
TTGAGGCAGAGGGTGGGGTGCGCGCCGCTGAGGCTGCAGTAGATGCAGGCGCATTGATTGAGGCCCACGATGCCTATGCAGCCAAGCGAGACGCCTCCCTACCTGAGAGTTACGAGGGTCCGCGTCCATCTGGCGGTGTCGGGGGTACACGCATTGGCGTGAAGTGTCTACATGCCCATTATGCGAACTTTCTTGCAGGGGGAGTCGACCCTGTAGGTGAATGGGTAGAGAAGAGACTCTTGAGCGAAGTTGAGGAGTCTGAGTAATGAGATGTGCAGCGATTGATATGGGAACAAACTCAACTCGTCTTCTTGTTGCAGATGTTGAGGGATCTGGGGCCGAAGCAGATGTAAAGACTCTTGAGCGCCTGATGACTATTACTCGCCTCGGCGAAGGGGTGGCATCGACCCGGCGATTGAGCTCTGCGGGTATTGAACGCGTCTGTGTAGTGCTACGCGAGTACCGCGGTGTAATGGAGAGCCTGGGGGTAGAGCGTGTGCGTGCAACTGCAACGAGTGCCGCACGTGACGCCGAGAATCGCGATGAGTTTGTTAAAGCTGTAGAGGATGCGCTCGGGTTTGCTCCAGAGATCATCACGGGTGAGGAGGAGGCAGCTCTCTCTTTTCTTGGTGCAACGGCGGGCCTAGATGCGCCTGGGCCATTTCTTGTTGTTGATATCGGTGGAGGCTCAACAGAATTCGTGGTCGGCACCGATAAACCCGAGGGGCTCATCTCCATTGATGTGGGGTGTGTTCGAGTTACGGAGACATTCCTTCACTCAGATCCTCCACTCCCAGACGAACTCTCAAATGCTGTGCAGGTATTGCGTGATCACATGGCTGATGTCGTTCGAGAGGTTCCAGGGGTACGCGACTGTGCGACTCTTGTAGGGCTTGCCGGTACTGTCTCAGCGGTCGCTTCAATCGAGCAGGGATTAGTCGAGTACGACCGATCTCGGATCCACGGCTTTCGCATCACTCGCGCAGCAGCAGAGGATGTTTTCCGAACGCTCGCCACTGAGTCGCTAGAGCAGCGCAGATTCAATCCAGGATTAGAGACTGAGAGGGCATCTGTAATTGTCGGTGGATGCATAGTTCTCGTATCTGTGCTTAGGTCCCTTGGGTATGAAGAGGTACTGGTATCCGAGTCCGACATCCTTGATGGGGTGGTACGGATGCTCGCAGCTACTTAGCGCTAGATACGATCTTTAAATGATTGAGCGACTGTTACTAGGACCTGGCCCCTCGAACGCCTACCCAGAGGTGCTTGAGGCGCTCTCGCAGCCAGTTCTTGGCCATCTTGACCCTATGTTCCTCTCACTGCTCGATGAGACGAGCGAACGCCTGCGTAGCGTATTCAAGACCTCGAATGCTCTGACCCTACCGATTAGTGGAACAGGGTCTGCTGGCATGGAGGCATGCTTTGTCAATCTGCTTGAACCCGGAGACACTGCGATTATCGGTGTCAACGGAGTTTTTGGTGAGCGTATGTGTGAGGTGGCGCGACGATGCGGTGCAGAGGTTCTGCGAGTGGAGGCTCCTTGGGGAGATCCAATCGATCCGCAGCGATTGCTTGATGCCCAGCGCTCTAATCCCCAAGCGCGCGTTGTAGCGGTGGTACACGCGGAGACATCTACCGGAGTAGAGAGTGAGATCGCACCGCTAAGCATTCTTCAAGAAACAGATACTTTGCTGATTGTCGATACCGTCACGGGCCTAGGTGGCGTCCCGGTAAATGTTGACGCGTGGGGAGTGGATGCTTGTTACTCCGGGACACAGAAGTGTCTCGGTGTCCCTCCGGGCCTCTCGCCAATTACTCTCTCGCCACGCGCGGTTGAGCGCATAAAGAATCGCTCCATACCAGCGCAGTCGTGGTATCTAGATCTTGGCTTGATCGGCGACTACGTAGGCGCTGCGCGTAAATATCACCACACTGCCCCTACCTCGATGATCGCGGCTCTCCATGCAGGCCTCGGGGTGCTGCTCGATGAAGGGCTAGAGGCTTCGTGGGCTCGCCATCGCTCGGTGGGGTCGCAGTTGCAGAGCTCGTTGGTAGAGCGAGGATTTAAACTCATTGCCCAGGATGGCTACCGACTCCCACAACTAACCGCAGCTTGGCTACCCGAGGGAAGCGATGAAGCCACACTCCGTAGAGCGCTACTTGATGGCTGGAGTATTGAGGTAGGCGGAGGGCTTGGTGCATTCGCAGGTAAGGCTTGGCGCGTTGGGCTCATGGGGCACTCAGCGCGCCCCGAGTCAGTCGAGCGACTAATAAGCGCAGTCGACGCTCTTGGGTTAAATAGCCAGCCTTAATGAAGCCTTCATTGAACCTTTGAGTCTCGCTACTCGGTTGGAGTAGCGGGCAACTGAAGGAAATTATCGCGGTAAAAACGTAACTCCGAGATTGACTCGAGAATGTCCCCTAACGCGCGATGCTGCTCCGCTTTTCCGGGGCGCTTCTTGTAAACCGCCGGGTTCCAGCGCCGCGCTAGTTCCTTCAGAGACGAGACGTCGATGCTGCGGTAATGGAGATACTCCTCGAGTTCCGACATCATGGAGTCAAGAAAACGCCTATCAGCACCGATTGAGTTACCGCATAGTGGGGCAGTTCGCGCGGTCGGTATATGACTGCGAACATAAGCCAACGCCTGGGAATGCGCATCCTCGACGGATACCGTGGATGCCCTGATCTCGTTGATGAGCCCAGACTTGGTATGCATTTTGGTTACGAAGTCATCCATCCCGGCGAGTTCTTCCTCGGTGGCATGGATCACGAGATCAAGGCCCTCATCGAGGGGGTTGAGATCTACATCGGTCACGATGACTGCTATCTCAACAATGACGTGGCGTCGGATGTCGAGGCCGGTCATCTCGAGATCAAGCCAGACGAGGTGCTCTGGGGCGTTGGAGGCAGTTGGTTTTGGCATCGATTGGAGAGCCTACGGGCTGTGGAGCACCACAGGTGCATGCCCCGCTAATCTCCGCAGTTCAGGGTGATAAGTAATTTGTAGTGAGAGGAGGGTGACGAATGACGAGCAGATCTTCTATCTTTATTGACGGGCCGCGAATCACCCTGCGCCCTTTAAAAGACTCAGACTTCGAAGCGTGGAGAGAGGTTCGCAATGCGAACCGCGATTGGCTTGAGCCATGGGAGCCGTTACCTGACTCCGGGACCCCAGATGCGACTTCGGACAAATCTGCTTTTCGATCTCGGTGTGCAGCATGGGATCGACAGCGTCAGTTCGATGCTGCCTATGGCAACGGTATTTTCTATCAAGACACTCTGATCGGTGAGGTAAGCCTCGGCAGTGTGCAACGCGGACCATTCCAGTCTGCATATGTTGGTTATTGGATCGCAGAGCAGCATGCGGGGAAAGGACTAGCCCCCGAGGCGGTGGCCCTTACTCTCAGATTTGGGTTCGATACGCTTCGACTGCACCGCATTGAGGCCGCGATAGTGCCGCGTAACGCTGCAAGTCGTCGCGTGGCAGAGAAACTTGGTCTGCGTAACGAAGGCACTTCAATAGGGTTACTGCAGATTCGTGGGGTCTACGAGGATCACGTGAGGTATGCGATGGTCTCGTCTGAGTGGGAGGATCGGCGCGCTCAGATCGAGAGCGATTTCCTATCTTGAGAGTTCGCTTAGCTATCGGAGTTGAGTTAGGGAGAAGCCTTTTTTGAGCGCTTCGTACTCTGCTACCGCCGGTTTGATGCTCGATACTTGACTTGTGTAGATCCGATCAAGGGTCAATAACATTGAGGTGTAAATGAGCGTTTTGCCGACTTTATAGACGAATTCTTTATATGCAGCTGTGCCGAATACTGCAGGGGCGCGCTGCGAGACAAACTCTCCGTTGGAGTCTTCGACGAGAGCCTTAGCTGCCTCGTTTAGTGCATTGAGGGGATCCTCTGCGGCGCTCTCGGGCTGCTGAGTCCAATTGATTGAGAACCTAAGGTCTTGGCCCACGTTGCTCGAGACAGTGACGCTCTTGGTTGCACCCGCCCCTGACGAGACGCGCTCCGGTGTCGTTGGGAAACGCGCGCTGAACCCGTCGCCCTCGTAGACCTGCCCCTCGCCGTTAATGAATCGTTCGACAGCAGAGCCGGCGGTTGCGTTGATGATCCACCCCCAGGCAACAACACCTAGGGCAAGAAGAACAATCGCTCCGAGACCCCATCCAACTGCAGTCATGATCGGCGAGCGGTCTTGTGTAGGAAGAGCCTCAAGGATTACAGATTCATCCACCTCATCCACCAAGTCCTCATCAACTGAGTCCGTTGGTGGTTGCTGCGATTCGATTACCTCGGAGTCGTAATCGCTCATTCTGTAAAGGGTAATAGCGCAGGGCTCTTCAATCCGAAGTCTCCTCAGCGGCCGGTTCGCTCAGCGAACCACGGTTGGCCAAATGACCAGACCTGATCGATGAGCTCGTTGGCCAAGGCCTCAGGGTGGTTTGAAGTGGGGTGCGCATTGCGCAGGGTGGCCTTGGTTCGAATAGAGAGATCCCGAGGCGCTGCTGCTGCCCGCTCTGCATGGTCGACTGCTCGATCCAGGAGTGCGTCATCTGAGACGCACTCCCAAGCAAGCCCGATTGTCGCTGCGCGTGCTCCGTCGATGCGGACTCCGAAAAGATCTATAGCTGCAGCGGCTTGGGGCCCAACTGCGCGGTCGAGTAGCCATGTGTGCCCTCCACCTGGGTGAATGCCTATCGAGAGAAATCTTGAGTCGAATCGAGCTGATTCACCTGCAATGCGCAGATCACACGCAAGTGCAAGGTTAAAACCCGCTCCCACTGCAGGGCCGTTTACAGCTGCGACTGTCGGGAGGGAGCAGTTAAGCACCCGCAGGAATCCCTCGTAGACGGATGTCACCGACTCGGGGTCTCTCTCGCCGCTACCCATTGCCGCGAGGTCTCCGAGATCTGCGCCGGCACAGAAGGCTTTTCCTGCACCGGTGATGACTACCGCTCCAACATTCTCATCATCCTCTGCTGCATCTACCGCCGAGACAATTCCGGCGACTAACTCTGCTGAGAGAATGTTTCGCCGCTCTGCATCATCAATCGTGACGATCTCGACTCTGCCTCGACGCTCGATGTGTACTGGCATTACTCGTTCCCTTCTCGAATTATTGCGGGGGAGTGACGGAAGAAAGTCTCGACGTCGCGCTCGTAGCGGTATGAAGGATTGCTGTCCCCTACAACTGACTCGAGGCGGAGGCTTCTTGCAAACGCATTTACCGTAGCTGCGGTCGTGTACTTGTACTCAAATCCAGCGCGCCTATACGCACGAGTATCGACGACTCTTCCGTAGCGAAGCAGGTCAAGCACCTCAGGGGGTAGGTCGACAACGCGTGTCATTCGTAGTGGCTCGGCCGCCCAGTTTGTAAAGAATGGAGGGAGAGGGATCCTGCGCTTTCCGACAACTTCGCAGATCTCACTCCACGGCATGGTCCCTCTACCAGCAACGTTATAAACGCCGGGAATGTCGTTTCTAGTCGCAAAAATAAGGGCCCCTGTGATGTCCTCCTCGTGGACAAATTGGAGGCGAGGATCAAAGCCAAGAATCTCCGGGACGACCGGCAGGCTGAGAGAGCGAGCAAATGGCGAGGTGATGTCGTCGCCGAGTGCATTCGAGAAACGAAGTTTGGTCACTACAACGTGCGGATTGTCGACTGCAAAGTCGCGCACAAACGCAGAGGTCTCTAGCAGCGACCGCTCGACTTCGGTATGGGGAGGGGTTGTGCGCTCCATCTCCTCACGGAAAAAATATGGATCTCGCTTGCCTGCTCCGTATATCAACGTTGAAGACTTAACAATCAGCTTGCGAACGGTACTACCAGCTGCTCCAGCGGCTGCTAACAGGTTCATTGTCCCGATCACGTTGACTTCATGCATGCGTCGATTGCTGTTCTCTGTTGAGTCAACAAGCAGATGAGTATGGAGAATTGTGTCGACCTTTGTCGCCTTCACGATGCGCTGAAGAATCGAGTAGTCGGAGTCTGCTCTTACGAACTCTGTTCGTTCTAGCGGGAGGCGAGGTTCGTTTGTGTCAAGTCCAACAATTACCTCTACATCGTCAAACTGCTCAAGAGCCTGCGCGAGGCGACTCCCCCAGAAAGTCCCTAGACCTGTTACTAGTACGCGCATGATTGATTTACCACCAAGTGCTGCGGCGTGAGCGCAGCATGTCGTAGAGGGCCTCTTGAATGCGTTCGCGAATCATCTCTGAAGCATCCATAACGCGTGCTCGTGAGTAACGCTCTTGATCTGGCTCGGCAGTAAAATGAATCGGTTCGAGCACGCGAATGCGGAATTTTGCAGGTAAATATGCCAATCCTCCAAGGGGGCCGAACATCAGCATGTTGGCAGTAATCGGCGCATATGGGATGCCAAGAAGGTTTGCTAGGCGCTTGCTCTTGAAAAGAATCGGCATCGACTCCTCTGCTCCGACTACTGCAATCGGAATAATCGGAACACCTGCGCGCATGGCAATCTCAACAAACCCACCGCGACCAAAGCGCGCGAGTCGATATCTATCTTTGTAGAGCTTGCCTGTTCCCTTGGCGCCCTCGGGGAACACGAGAACCAATTGTTGATCTTCTTTTAGTAGTCGGTAGGCGTTATCAGGGTGGGCAGTTACTCCACCCGCGCGTGACCAGAGTGTCCCAATTGCGGGTAGATCTCTGAATAGGTACTCGGCCAACCCATAGACGGGTCTTCCTAGTTGGGTCTCGATTCCATGCATGATGGCCGGTGCATCTGACGGAATCGCTCCAGCGTGATTAGAGACAAGTAGAGCACCACTCTCGGTCGGTATGTGCTCGATGCCTTCCCACTGCACGCGGAACCAGTATCGGTACAGAGGGTCGTACATACGCCTAGCAATGCTGCGCACTCTTTCGCTGCGCCCCCACGGGTCTACATCTCCTCTGCGAATCTCGCGGTCTGGAGGCTCTGGGTCGGGGAGCTCGCGAGATCTGCGCGCCGGTAATGGAACAAGCGCGCGCGTTGAGGATTGCTCTGCACTTGGTCCAAGATCAATCACATTCTCCTCGCCCTTAACGGCCTCCATGACGCGCTGAACAGCCTCGTAGGAGGCTTGCTCCGTGGTCGATTTGGGGTCGTCAAGGTGCCCGGGCATACCGCAAGGCAACATCACCAACGGCGCCACCGCAACTCGGCGCTTCAGGGGGGTTTAAATCGGGGTTCTATTTGGGGGTTATTGAGGCTAGAAAAGAACACTGTCACACCCATCTGGGAGAGTCATTTACGTGACTGGTGTACCCGCTCTTCGCTTCGCCTCTGTGGCCCGTTCCCTCGGAACCGCTGCGCGCGCCTCAGGCCTTGAGGTCCCTGCATTCCGCAGCCCGCCTCGCATCCCGGATGTAAATCGGTCGATTCGGAGATACCCAGGGGGCTCGGTGGTCTCCGTGAAGATCAAGGGCCGCCCACTCGGAAGGGTCGTGGAGGACATGGTCGATGGGGTACTCATCTCTAATCGAGTCCGGGGCGAGGCATCCCCAAGGCTCCGCCTAGCTCTGCTGCGCGCTGCCCTCGGTGAATTTCTTCCAGAGACTCAGCTCCCAAATACTCAGATCGCAGATGGAGGAGACGCTGAGGCATCGCCGGTAATCCGCGCTGATTCGTTACCTGAGGCACCCGCGGCATCTACCCTTGAGCAACCTGCCCGGGTGGCGGAACGGCATACGCAGGCGGCTTAAAACCGCCCGCCCGAAAGGGCTTACGGGTTCGAGTCCCGTCCCGGGTACTTAAGAGTTGTGAATCGGGCAGGGTGCGGTGGCGAAGCTTGTAGATCCGTGCGCCTAGTGTGGCTCCCCTATGCAGATAAGTACCGCAATGTTTTGTGACTTCGCACAGGTTCGTGAGGGGCTTCTCTTCGTCTCCTCGGGTGGAGTGACTAGATCCCTTCGTGACGAACTACCAGCCCCCATTGGAGTCTTCCTCGCTATGGTCATTGAGCTTGATCGATTCGAGGCGCAGCAGCAGCACACCCTGCTAGTGCGTGTGATCGATGAAGACGGCAAAGAGCTCGCAGAGGTAAACGGAACCTTCGAGTTCGGTTCTCCAGAGTTGCTACTAATTGATGAGCAGCCATCTATTCCGATAACCCTCGATATCCGCAATGTGGCGGTCGAGCGGTATGGGCCGGTGCTGGCGAATATCTATGTTGACGGCCAGATCCTTCACGGAGTCAATCTCCACGTGATGCAGTCTCCTAACTCTTAGAGCCTTCTCGCGCCCTTAGCGTTAGCCCACCGTCGCTAATTAAAGAGAGATTCCAAAGACTTCGCCGAGTTCAGCTAATGCGTCTCCGACATCGGCGACCTTGATCGTGGTCATCCCCATTGCTCTCGCAGGCTTGAGATTGATCCCTAAATCGTCGAGAAAAACTACCTCTGCTGGTTCTACCCCGAGTCGCTCACAGGTCAATTCGTAGATACGCGGATCAGGTTTGCGCATCCCCTCGACGGCTGACTCGACGACGATGTCGAAGAGACCAAGGTGCCCAAGAGAGTGAGGCCGTGCATCGGTGCGCCCTCCAGCGAGTGCCCAGTTATTTGTCAGTGCACCTATGAGGAGTCCAATACTTCTTAAGGCATTAATTGCAGCGACCATCTCTTGGCGCGGAGTAAGGCTTGAACCCACCATGGCCATGAGTTGCTTTGCGGAGATCTCCTCGCCTGCAAGCAAAGCCTCGCCCTCTAACTCAGAGCAGAACTCCTTGAAGGTCACGTCACTTCTCTCTAGGCGTGCCCATGCACCGTCTTCAGCGCTGCGCGCAATGACTGCGCGGACAAATCCCTTACTTAAACCCTCTTCCCTTTCGTATGCATCGAATGCATCGAATGGGGATGGGAAGACAACTCCGCCGAGGTCGAAGAGAACCGCACGAAACTGAGTCAAGTTGCCTGCGGGTTGTGCTTGGATCACAGACAGAGTTCGGCCATCACGCGGATTGCCTCAATCTGCGCAGAACCCACAATAAGTGTCCCAACTCCAGATTCGCGCCAGGCATCAAGACGGTCAGCGATGCGCTCCTTAGGTCCGATGAGTGCGATCTCATCCACGAGCGAGTCGGGCACCGCAGCCGCAGCCTCGCGCTTCTTACCATCAAGGTATAGATCCTGAATTTCTTTGGCCTCGGCCTCGAAGCCATAACGACATGCGAGGTCGTTGTAGAAGTTCTTCCCTCGAGCGCCCATCCCGCCAACGTAGAGAGCGATCATTGGCTTAGCGAAGCCGCGAAGCATCTCGAGATCGTCACCTAGGAGCACTGTGACCGTAGGAGCAATATCGAAATTGGCGAGGGTCTTATCACTCCCGGCTTTAGCGAACCCAGCCTCAACTGCGCCTTCAAAGGCATCTGCGTAGCGCTCTGGAGAGAAGAATATCGGTAACCATCCGTCAGCGATCTCTGCTGCGAGCTCAACGTTCTTTGGTCCAATTGCAGCGAGGTAGATCGGGATGTCAGAGCGTCGCGGGTGCACGATGATCTTTAGGGGCTTGCCTAAACCAGTCGCGCCGGGACCTGTATATGGAATGTCGTAGTGCACGCCGTGGTGCTCGAGCGGTGCTTCGCGTCGCAGAATTGTTCTAACAATCTCAACATATTCGCGAGTGCGACCTAACGGTTTTCCGTAAGCCTCGCCGTGCCATCCCTCTGCTACCTGAGGGCCAGATGCGCCGAGACCAAGCATGAATCTGCCGCCACTCATTAGGTCAAGAGTCGCTGCGGTCATAGCAGTCATGGCTGGGGTACGCGCGGGCATCTGCATGATCGCTGGGGCAAAAGACATATTCTCGGTATTCGCAAGCATCCATGTCAGTGGTGTAACGGCGTCAGTGCCGTAAGCCTCTGCTGTCCAGCCCGAGGAGTATCCAAGGCGGTCGGCCTCTCGCGCTACTGCTAGCGCTCCTTCAAGATTTGATCCCCAGTCTTGATAACCAAAATTTACGCCGAGTTTCATTTTGCGCCTCTCCTTGAGGCCGGACTCTTGCCCGGCGATTTTGTCATGTTTCCACGCTTCGTTGTATCGGTGCGAACTATTGGCTGAACAATCCCGCGTGGCGATAACTGATGAGGTTGCCGCGAGATTCTCCTGCCCCACCACGTGAGGCGATGGGTAGGGGTTAGCCCTAGGCTCTGCTCATGATTGATCTACATACTGAGGTAGTCGCTCCACCAAGCGCTAAGCGCATTTTGATGCTGATACATGGGTTCGGTGCCGACGAGCGTGACCTCGCAGGGCTTCTTCCCTACCTTGACCCGGAGGGGGCTTACTGTGTCCTGCTGCCTCGCGGACCAGAGGGAGTTGCGGGCACTCCTGGGTATGCCTGGTATCAGTGGGACTCCTCGGGTGCTCCAGATATAGCGCGCTTTACTGAGTCGCTAGACGCACTCGATGCTCTCCTAGACATTGAGTGCGAGGCGCGTGGTTTTGAGCGCTCGGAGGCAATCGTTGGGGGCTTCTCACAGGGTGGTGGTATGGCCCTTGCGTTGGCGCTGCGAAGTGGAGCGACGATGCCCAAGGCTGTGTTGGCTATGAGCCCTGCGATCCCTGGGCCGCCGCTCCCGGTCCTGGTCGACCCCGAGAGCATCAAGGCTCTACCAATCCTTATTGAGCACGGTACCGAGGACGAGATTGTCAAGGTTGCCAACGCACGCTCCCTCGCTCGGGACCTTGAGTCGCGCCTCGTACCTGTTACCTATTTAGAGTTTCCGATGGGGCATGGTGTGGCGATTGAGGGGATCGAGGCAGCGCGAGCATGGCTCGCTGAGGTTGAGGCGGGGCAGTTGCCATCGGTACCGGTGCCAGACGATCCCCAAGAGGGTCCGGTTCGCAGTGTGACCACCGCTTTATTTGCGCGCGAGGTTCTACAGAGCGAGTTGCCTGTGATCGTTGATTTTTGGGCACCTTGGTGCCAACCGTGTAGGCAGGTCTCACCGATTGTTGAGCAGATCGCCGTAATGCGCGCGGGTGCTTACAAGGTCGTGAAGATAAACATCGATGAGGAGCCGAGCCTCGCTGAGCAATTTGGTGTACAGAGCATCCCAATGATCGCCCTATTTAGAAACGGCCGACTCGAGCGCGTATGCCAAGGGGCCAAGCCGCGTCCTCAGATTGAGGCTGATCTCGGAATGCTTGTTATTCCTTAACTGCTCATCTGAGCAGATGCTGATCAACCCGGTCGCGCAGCACCCATCACGTTACCCATGGAGGCGATCTTCACAACATCGCCAGTCTGGGGCGCTGTAATGATCAAGCCTCCGCCGATATAAATTGCGACGTGATCCGATCCGTTTGTCCCCCTGAATACGAGGTCGCCTGGCTGGAGTGCTGACAGAGGAACATGCGGGAGGGATCTGTACTGCGCACCGGAGAAGTGAGCAAGACGCACCCCTGCTGCACCCCATGCCGCCATCGTGAGCCCTGAGCAGTCGAAGGTATTGGGCCCTGAGGTTGCGTAGCGGTAAGGCTTTCCAAGCTGTGCTCTAGCGAAAGCAATCGCTGTAGCGGCGCCGGGGGATGGTGCGGGAATATTGGGGAACCTCTCAGGGTTACCGGTTCGGCCACGACTTGGATTCACCGTGGTATTACGCACCGCGGCTGCACGACGCGCCTGCTCCTGAGATACAAGCCTGGCAATATCTCCCTTGACCTGAGATAGGAGTCGTCGCTGCTCGGCGTTGGCTGCCGTGACCTGTGCCTGGGCACTTGCTACAGCATCTCGCTGAGCCGCAGCAGCCGCTTTCTGGCGCTCGAGCTCGGCCTTCTGCACGGCTAGTTCCTCGCGTGCGCGCTGGAGCGTCTCGAGGAGAGTTCCATCGTGCTCCGCTGCGGCGGCCGCGTATTTTGACCGGATACCTAGCTCGTTGATCTTCTTAACGCTTGTTGCACGAAGCGGAGTTCCCGTAGCGGCTCCCTTGTAAATGGTGGAGGCCCGGCTCGAGAGAACGCCAGTAATGCGTGTGGCCTGCGCCTGTGCCTCGTCGGTTCGTCGCTGAGCCTCTGCGATGCCTGCCTGGGCCTCTGCTACCCGGAGGCGAGCGCCGTTGAGGCGCTCGGAGAGCATGTTGGTCCGCTCGCCGTTCGCAGCGATTGATGCCTCAAGCGCTGCCGCTTGGCGACGCTTGCTGTCAACGGGAGCGCTAGAGGCAATCCCTGCGAAGCCGATAGAGGCCGAGAGGAGTGTTGCGATAAATGGTGTTATTGATTTTCTTAAGTTCATTTGGGGGCCGTCCTCTGATCCGAGCGCACTGCTCGTCTCCTCGGTTGGTCCTTGCCGAACACGGCTTGCACAGCAGTTGGACAGGTTTTGAATTAGACATGACAACCCAAAGGTGAGGGGTTGCTGATGCCCTAGACCCTAGGCGGCGGGGCGGTCCAAGTGCTACGCGGGGAGCCCAAAAGGGCTCTGACCAGCACTTTCGCGATATTTTGGCCTAGGAGTCTTTGAACTCCGGGGCCGACCAAGCCATTGCCTTGGCAATTGAGTTAGCGACCCTCTGCCACTCTGTCGGGTTCCATCCCTCAGCTACCTCGCCTACCGAGGTGTCCTGGCGAATGTGAACCAAAGCGGGGAGAGAGGTGATCCCAAGTCCTGCCATAAGACTCCGCTCGGGGTCGACGAAGGTCATTACCTCGTCGGCCCTCTTGCCAAGGATTCTTCGTGCAATCGCTGAAGTGGTTGGAACAACAAACGCGGTTCGGCAGTCTGCGTCCCCAAGGACCTTGAATATCTCGTCGGCGATCGGGAAATACTTTGTCGCCTCCATCTCATCCGGGAGGATCACAAGGCACAACTGAAACATCGTGGTCCAGTCGTCTATAGAGCGGCTGCTTCCGGAGATTGTCTCGAGCGCCAATTGGGGATCTGGGTTGGTTGCCACAGTTTGGAAGGTTACCCTGCCGCGCTAGGTAGCCTCGGTCTCGCGCGGCCCCCAAATTGCGAGCGGGGCCTTCTTGACGGGAGCGAGCCATGAGCAGACGAGACATCATCCGCATGACCGAGGCCGAGGTTGAGTCCTACCTCACCACAGGGCGAGATCTTCAAGTTGCCTCCATTAATGCTGACGGCACCCCCCACCTTGTCACGATGTGGTTCGCGCTCGTAGATGGTGACCTCTGCTTCTGGACCTACGGACGCAGTCAGAAGATCGTGAATCTCCAGCGCGACCCGAGGGTTACGGTGCTTGTCGCCGATGGGGATGTCTACGAGAAACTTCGTGGAGTATCCGTGGCGGGCACCGCTACCGTTATTGAGGATCGAGATGAGGTCAACGCTATTGGTGAGGCCGTCTTCGAGAAATACTGGATGCCCATTACTGATGAGGCTGTGCGCGAGGGCGTGCATTCGATGGGCGCCAAGCGCTTAGGGGTGCGGATAACTCTCGACAAGGTCGTCTCCTGGGACCACTCCAAACTCGAAGGCGCCTACTAACTAAATACCCCCACCGCCCCACCGCCCCACCGAACTTCGGGTGATTAGTGTCGCCATAGCGACACTAATCACCCGAAGTTCAATCGATTTGGGCAAGTTGTCACAGTCTGACCGTACGGTCCACACATGGTTGACAGCATGGAAGCAGTCGCCCGGCGCCAGCATGGACTCATTGCTAGGAGTCAGGCAATCAACTCGGGTTTAACCCCCTCAGCAATTAGACACCTAGTCACCTCTCATCGTTGGTGCCCAGCCGCTCATGGTGTGTATCGAATTGAGGGCGCTCCACTCACACCGCGTGCTGAGATGCTGGCGCTCCTGATGTCGATTGATGCCGAGGTATTCGCGTGTCGCTCGAGTGCAGCCGCTCTGCATGGCCTACCCGGCTTTACCGTTAAACCATTTCACGCCCTCGTAGCGGGAGACCTCCATCTGCGAAATACTCGAATAAGGATTCATCGCTCGAGTCGCTTTACTCCAGCGAACTATGTGGTGATCGACTCAATTCCAACTACCGATATTGCTCGCACACTCTTCGACTTAGCCGGATGCTTGCCTCTCGGAAGGGCCGAGCGTTGCGTAGATGCCGCGCTGGCGCGCGAACTGGTCAAGGCCGATGAACTCCGAGGCGTATTCGAACGCCTGGCTCGGCGCGGACGTCTCGGGTCGGCATCAATGCGGATACTGCTCGAGGACAGGGGAGTGATTGGCTATGTCGCACCTGAGAGCGAATTAGAGCGGCGCTTTATTAAACTCCTAAAGCAACTCGATTTTCCAACACCAGAACTCCAGGTATCGATCGGCGGGGCGCTCAATCTCATCGGGCGCGTCGACGTATTTTTTCGCGAAGCACGCCTTGTGGTTGAACTTGATGGTATTGAGTTTCATGGAGAGTTAGCAGACCGACGCGATGACGCAAAACGGGATACAGCTTTAATCGCTGCCGGTTTTCGAGTTGTGCGCTTTACCTGGAACGATGTTGTCGGGCACCCCAGATACGTGGCAGACCGTCTGAAGGGGCTGCTCGAACCACCCAAACCACCCACATCTCACGTAAACCACCGAACTTCGGGTGATTAGTGTCGCTATAGCGACACTAATCACCCGAAGTTGGAGGAGATTAGAAGCCTAGGGCTCGCAGCATTGATGGCGGGATTGATCCAGGGCTCTCACCTGTAGCGAGCATCTTTGCTCTCTCCACATTGATCGCATCGCGCTCGGCGCGCTCAAGCCAAGAATCCCACGGACCTGCTCCTATCGCCGCAGGGTCGCCGTCTGCTGCGACGCATGCGCGTAGGTAGTTCTGCAGAGCGCGCACATCATCGGCGCCGCCTATTGGTCCGTGCCCTGGAACGATTGTCTCTGCCATTTCAACTGCAATCTCTAAGACCTCAGCCCACGTCGCTACATCTCCTTGAAACGCAAGAGGGGTAACGCCGAAGAAACATATGTCTCCTGCGAAGAGCACATCCGCGTCCTCAACAAGAACCATCACGTCTCCAGCGGTGTGCCCCGCGGCTGGAATCACTTCGATGCGCGGAGTAACCATCGCTGGTTCATCTATTACATGGCTTACTGGTCGAGTTCCGATCGCCTCGAGCTCGTCGAAGCCACGCGTGAAGGCCGGCATAAATGCTTTGTAAGCCGAGATCGGCATTTCTTGATCAAGTAGATCACTCGTTACGGATGAAGCTAAGACCATCGCATTGCGAAACGCACTCGTTCCGCCAACATGATCAATATGCGCATGAGTCAGGACGACTCTGCGAACGGGTAGGCCTAGAGCGTTTACTGCTGCGGCAAACGGCTGCCACTGCTCGGGAACCATCAGGGTGTCGATCACTGTTAGGCCGTCGTCATCAAGCACAACGCCTGCATTACTCACACCAGACTCGCCCCCGGGCTGGAGCCAGACCATTACTCCGTCTGCGATTTCATGCAGGGTGAGGGTTGGGGAGTCGCTAGCCACAGGGTGAGAGTACCGGCCCCGGAGGGTATTTAGCGATGCCGAGTAGAAGCGGGACTCGCTTGATGATTACGCTCCACCCCTATGTCAGAACGCACACGATCCCTGCCCCGTCGCTCATGCCTCTCAGTACCAGGTTCGAGCGAGAAGATGCTTGCCAAGGCCCCCGGCCTTGGAGCCGACATGGTGTTCCTCGATCTTGAGGACTCCGTATCGCCGCTCGAGAAAGAGGCGGCACGCTCCAAGGTTGTAAATGCCATCAAGTCGCAGGACTGGGGTGAAGCAGTCCTCTGCGTCCGTGTCAATGCATGGGATACAGAGTGGACGGTCTACGACATCCTTGAGGTAGTCGGGAACGCAGGTCCTCGCCTTGAGGAGATCATGCTCCCCAAGGTTCAGAGTGCTGCCGAGATCGTCGCGATGGATCTTCTCCTCACACAGGTCGAGAAGAAGGCCGGTCTGCCAAACGGACACATTGGTATCGAGGCGCAGATTGAGACAGCGCGCGGACTGATCAACGTCGAAGAAATATGTGCGGCTTCCTCACGGCTCGAGACCATCATCTTTGGCCCGGCTGACTTTGCTGCATCTATCGAGATGCCGGTCCTCACCGGCGGAGTTCAGATCGATGAGTACCCAGGCGATCACTTTCACTATGTCTTCTCAAAGATATTGATGGCGGGGCGCGCTAATGGTCTGCAGGTCATCGACGGACCATTCCTTAAAATCCGCGACCATGACTTATTCCGCGACTACACGAATCGCACCAAAGTTCTTGGTTACGACGGCAAGTGGGCGCTGCACCCCGAGCAGGTTGTGATTCTAAATGAGCTATTTACACCGACTCAGGAGCAGTTCGACCGAGCATTCGACATTCTCGATGCCTATGAGCAAGCCACTACAGAGGGCGAGCGCAAGGGCGCAGTGATGTTCGGTGACGAGATGATCGACGAGGCAAGCCGCAAGATGGCTACCAAGTTTGTTACTCGAGGATCTCGTGCAGGGATGACCCGCAGCGCCGAATAGGTCAAATTCGAGTCCTCAAATTTTTGCGGGTCTTATGCTTCTAAGGCTTGCTCCGTAAGCCTGCGGGCGATTACGCGAAGGCAGAGAGTCTCGTCTGCTCCCTCGAAGATCGAGAGCACGCGAGCGTCAACGAAGTAGCGAGATACGTCGTACTCCTCTGCATACCCCATGCCGCCGTGGAGCTGCATGGCTTCGCGAGTTACCCACTCTGCTGCACGGCATACGTAGGCCTTGACCATCGAAGCCTCAAGAGCACCTTCGCCGCGAGCCATCATGCGAGATACCTCATAGGAGAACTGACGCCCCGCGCATATGAGTGCAGCCATCCTCGCCAACTTTGCCTTAGTTAGTTGGTACTCAAAGACTGGCTTCCCAAAGACGCGTCGATCAAGTGTGTATGCGAGCCCAGCCTCGAAGGCGGCCTGCATGAGCCCCACTGCGCGCGCTGCGGTCTGAAGCCTGCCGTTCTCGAAACCCTCCATCTGAAAGTAGAAACCTTTTCCTAGGCCGCTCTCTCCTCCGATTAATGCACCTGCTGGAACGTGCCAATTGTTGAAGGCAACCTCATATGAATGCATTCCGCGATACCCGAGGGTGTCGATTGCTCGACCCTCCATCTTCCCGCCGAGACCATCTTCGAATGCGAAGGAGTGGCCGGTTGCTGGTG
The DNA here is from genome assembly GCA_001023575.1 of Actinobacteria bacterium IMCC26256. Classification (GTDB taxonomy): domain Bacteria; phylum Actinomycetota; class Acidimicrobiia; order IMCC26256; family IMCC26256; genus IMCC26256. The sequence continues at coordinate 415,767 of CP011489.1, forward strand.
GTTTCTCGACCACAAACACCGATAGGCCGCGGTGGCCCTTGGAGCGGTCTGTATCTGTGCGAGCAAGCAGCATGATCGTGTCCGCACGCCCCGCAAATGTGCACCAGGTCTTTACGCCGTTGATCGCGTACCCATCTCCATCGGGTGTCGCCATAACATTTACGCCTGCGACGTCTGATCCGAAGTCGGGCTCTGTGACCATTACGCCAACGATGCGCTCGCCAGATGCAATCTGCGGAAGCCAACCGTGTTTCTGCTCTTCGGTCCCACCGCGCACAATCGCGCGAGTGAGAATCTCTGGGCGCGTAATCAGTGCACCACCTGCTCCGAGAGATCCCCAAGACAACTCCTCGGTCGCAACACACATCGCGAGATAATCCGACTCGCCACCTGCAGCAAAGCCTCCGTACTCCTCTGGAACAGAGAGGCCGAAACCGCCGATCTCTGCCATTCCTTGGAGGATCGACTCAGGTATGTCTTCGTTGTTGCGATGAATGTGCTCAGCAACAGGGCGAATCTTGTCATTCGCAAATCTGTGGAACGTGTCGCGAACCAAATCAAACTCATCGTCGAGGTGAGCAGGGCCGGTGCCTTTCTTCATAACATCGTCAGCAAGCAACTCTAAAAACTCAGGGGAGCGGAATCGGGATACAAACTCTGTGAAGGGTGCGAGCACAACTGCATCTACGCCCCAAGAGTCTTGACGCCCGAATATTCGTGACTCAAGGTCCGCGATGACATCTGCGATATATGCAAAAGAGAGACGCGCCTCAAACTCTCCATGCAGTGCGTATGCGAGCATGACCTGCGAACCCGCGACTGCACTCGCAGCATGAGCAAGGTCATATGCAGCAATTTGTTGTCTATCGAGGAGGTCGACTGAAATACGTCCATTCTCGACGGAGCGTGTAGCGAGGGTATTGGAGGCCGTATCGATAATTAAGGCGGCGGCCTCTACGAGCGCTACGGCTGTTGCGTGATGTGCAGTGGCGTTGAGTTCAGTCATGGTCGTGAGCCTACCGAGGCTGCGCGGTTGGCTCCGAAACTGAGAACAAGTGTTAAGGCCCGTATCACGGCGCTAATCATTGGTATCCCGCTGGTGCTTGTCCTTAGAGGATCGGGATTGTTGTTTGGGTAGTCGTGGTGGTAGTGGAGCCACGCGGGCGCGTTGTAGTCGTTGAGGTAGAGGAGGTAGACGAGGTAGTTGAGGATGATCCTGTCGTCCCCGTGCTCCCTGTGCCCCCTGTCACTCCGCTTACTCCCGAGGCACCGGTCGCTCCACTCGCTCCGGTTGATTGGGTCGCTGGGCCGAGAGTCGATGGTCGAGTGCCGGGAATATAGGTCGACCCCTTCGTCTCGACAACGCGTTGTGGGTATCCGGTTACTGCTTGATCGCGTAGGTGCCAAACGAGGTCAATCTCATCGAAGACCGCGCCTCCTAGGTACTCGCCACCCGCAGGGGATAGGTGCACTCCATCTCCGGCTCGAGCGAGTATCGAGTCGCCGCTCGCATCGATGATTCGAGTTGCATACTCTCCATTGGCATCATCGAAGAGGCTATAGCCATCAATCCAAACAACGCTTGGGAAACCCTTCGCTACGTTGCGCTGAAGTTCTCCGATCTGGCGAGCCCCATTATTGATCTTTGCGTCCTTCATGACTGGAGGCGAAACCCAAAACACAGTTCGGTTTTGATCCCCAACAAGGATCTGCATCATCTCTTCGGTCTTCTTCTCGTACTCAATTGACCACTTAGGCCTAACAGGTTGCTGACCCTCAACGATTGGAGAGTCGCCACTAAGTTGTCTGCCTGTAACAATCGGGTAGTCGTTGGTTCCGATGATGAAGGCAATTGCCTCGGGCTTGAGTCGAGCAAGTTCGGCTGTCGCTCGTTTGGGCCAGTTGAAGAACCCGGGATTGGCTAGACCACTTGAGACGCGCGACTCGTATACAGGTGCGACTACTCCAGTATCTGCTGCGATACGCCCAAGCCCAGGCCCAAGAGATCCAGCAAGAGAGTCCCCACCGATCCACAACCGAAGGGGCTGCTTTGCTGTGAGCGCTCGTCGTTTCGTTCCCTTAGTGAGCTCAACGGGGCGGTCGACAACGTGGTCTTGCTTATCAATAGTTTTCTCGCGCTCAGAGGGTTGAGATAGAACCGAGAATCTCTCCCTCTCCGCGTACGCGGCTGCGGAACCGACGATCATGACGATCACAAGTGTCGAGAGCAGCAAGGTCGTTCGACGTTTGCGTTGATGTCGCCTGCGCCTTGCGTCAGCGCGCCGGGAGTGGGGGCTGATGTCGTCGGTTGCCATTAGGCGCTTCATCGTACCGGGGAGACGGGCACCCGCAGCGTCGCGTTAGACGGAAAAGTCGGTAATCTCTTCTGCTCTGTCTGCTTGAGTTCTGTAGAGATCTGCGTAGAGACCCCCGAGGTTGAGCAGTTGGTCATGCGTGCCCTGCTCCACGATGCGGCCACCATCGACTACGACGATTCGGTCGGCTGCAACGATTGTGGAGAGTCGGTGAGCGATTACCAGAGCGGTACGCCCCTTGAGCGCTTCGGCCAATGCTCGCTGGATTGCGAGTTCTGACTCAGAGTCAAGATGCGACGTTGCCTCGTCGAGGATGATCACCGCTGGGCTCTTCAAGAGGACACGGGCAATAGCAATGCGCTGCTTCTCACCGCCGGACATCCGATATCCACGCTCTCCCACAACTGTGTTGTAGCCATCTGGAAGTGTCGCGATTAGGTCGTGGATTCGAGCTGCTCTGCATGCAGACTCAATCTCGGCATCTGTTGCCTCTGGCTTCGCGTAGCGAAGGTTCTCTCGAATGGACGAGTGGAATAGGTGAGGATCCTGCATTACGAATCCGATTGCAGCGTGGACTGAATCCATGGTGAGTTCGCGCACGTCGTGACCATCGATACGCAATGCACCCTCGACGACATCGGCGACGCGAGGTACCAGCATCGCTGTTGTTGTCTTGCCAGCACCCGAGGGCCCAACGAGGGCTACGAATTCGCCTGGAGCGATTGAGAGGTTGATGTCCTGGAGTATCCATTCTGATGGCTCTGAACCGGGGGCCCCACCATCTTCGAGTGAAGCAAGCGAGACTAAATCAGGGGCCGGGTGGCGGAACCAAACATGATCAAAATCAATCTGACCCTTAGGAGACTCAAGTGTCACTGCGGTAGGTGATTCGGTGACTATCGAGGGGAAATCGAGAATCTCAAATACTCGCTCAAATGAAACAAGAGCGGTCATCACGTCGACACGGGCGTTAGTTAGCTGTGTGAGCGGCTGGTAAATCTGGCCCACATAGATGACGAAGGCTCCAACAGTTCCGATACTGATGGTCCCCACGATCGCCATATGACCACCGACGTAATAGACGACTGCGGTCCCAACAGCGGCGACCAATCCCAGTGCAACAAACAGCACTCTTGAGTACATCGCAGTCTGAATACCGATATCGCGGACTCGAGCGGCGCGTGATGCAAACTCGTCACGCTCTCGGTCGTGCGCTCCAAATAGTTTTACGACAAGCGCTCCAGCAACATTGAAGCGCTCGGCGATTGTGTTGTTCATTGAGGCGTTGACTACAAAGCTTTCGCGTGTAGCAGCCTGGAGACGCTTCCCAATGCGACGAGCAGGGATGATAAATGCGGGGAGTACTACAAGGGTAAGAATCGTGAGGCGCCACTCAAGGGCAAGCATTACTGAGAGCGTCACGACGAGTGTAATGACATTCGAGATCACGGTTCCGAGAGTCCCCGTCACTGCTTGCTGTGCCCCGATTACATCGTTGTTCAGTCGACTCATGAGGGAACCGGTTTGAGTGCGCGTAAAGAATGCAATGGGCATACGTTGCACGTGGTCGAAGAGGGAGACGCGCATGTCGTAGATGAGCCCCTCTCCGACGATGGCCGAGTACCAGCGCTGAACAAGTGAGAGCCCGGCGCTTGCGACAGCGAGTGCTACGGCAGCGACAGCTAGCCATATTACAAGCCCCTCATTCTTGTTAGGCACGGCGTTATCAAGCAGAGACCTAAACAGAAGCGGAGGAATAACCCCCACAACAGCGGAGAGCACAACGGTGATGATAAATCCGATTAAAGCGCCACGATATGGGCCTGTCATTCCAAAGACGCGTCTAATTAGATCGCGTTCAAGGTGTTTGCCCTTCACGGCATCGGGGTCGTGCCTAAAGCTCATAAGTGTTTGGTGCATCATCGTTGAGAGAACATAACGCTTCTGGCCTCAATTTCTCCTAGGGCGCATAGGCCCAATGGTTAGTAACCTCTCAGGCATGACCGCTAAATCGTTCTCCCCAACTACGGACCCTGAGATTCGAGCCGAATTAACTGCTTCAGTGCGAAAGTGGGTGGAGCGTGAGGTCCTACCCGTCGCATTGGCCCTAGAGCATGCAGATGAGTACCCCGAGGCACTCGTCGAGCAGATGAAGGAGATGGGCCTCTTTGGGATCACCGTCCCTGAGGAGTACGGAGGCTTAGGGCTCGATCTCCTCTCCTACATCGCTGTAATAGAGGAACTCGCTGCCGGATGGATGTCGCTTTCCGGCGTCATAAATACCCACCACATTGCAGCCGGGCTGCTTGTGACCCATGGAACCGACGAGCAACGATCCTCGCTGCTTCCACGGATGGTCACTGGCGAGATGCGCGGTTGCCTATCTCTCTCCGAACCAGATGCGGGATCGGATACGAGGAATATTTCCTGTAGGGCAGTGCGAGACGGCGATGAGTATGTGATAACCGGCACGAAGGCATGGGTAACAAATGGGGAGCGCGCAGGTTTGGTTGCGCTCGCTGCTCGCACCGAAGAAGGCATTACTTGCTTCATGGTTGAGAAAGACCCCGGAGTCGCTTATGGCGGAATCACTGTTAGTAAAAATATTGGCAAACTCGGTTACAGGGGTCTTGAGACTGTTGAGATGCTCTACGACGCTCATCGAGTTCCAGCGAGTGCAGTTCTTGGTGGGGATGCGGGTGTGGGCAAAGGACTCGCCGCAATCCTTAGCGGTCTCGAGGTTGGTCGTATCAACATCGCTGCGAGAGCGGTTGGGGTTGCTCGTGCTGCATTTGAGGCGTCTATTAAATATGCCCAGCAGAGGCACACCTTTGGCCAGCCCATAGCGGCTCACCAGGCGATTGCGCACAAACTTGCAGACATGGGGACTCAGCTGCAGGCAGCGCGCCTACTTACGGAGCATGCAGCCCGACTCAGGGCAGAGACCGGCCGGGCAGAGGTCGAGGCTGGAATGGCCAAGCTGTTCGCTAGCGAGGCGGCCCTTGATATTGCTACTGAGGCAATGAGAATCCATGGGGGAGTCGGATACACCACAGATCTGCCGATAGAGCGGTATTTCCGGGATGCGCCGCTGATGATTATTGGCGAAGGCACCAATGAGATACAGCGAACCGTTATCGCACGTGGGCTCCTAAAGAGATATGCGATCGAGGAGTAGCCACGCGTCGATGATTAGTTGGCTGATGATGAGTTGGTTAAGGCGATCGGTGGCATCGAGCGCTACCCCCTAGACTCTCCCCCCGAGGGCAATACCGCTACTTCTAAGGAACGCTTAAATCATGCTCAGAAGACTCCCGTTGCTCATCTCGTTATGCGCCGTTGTACTGCTATCCGCATGCAGCGGTAGCACGTCTACAAATTTCACTCGAGGAGAGTATGTAGACGGCCTGCTAGTTGGATACAAAGCTGACTCAACTCCAATTACAGCTACTGAGGCTCGATGCTTCGCTGAGTCAACGGTCGATGCAATTGGTGTCAATAAATTAAACAGTGCAGGGGTTAATCCTGCAACGGGTGCAACCTCCAAGGAGGTGAGAACCCTTCTTGAGGCTGATGATGCATCGGCTGCGAAGCGTCTCGGTGTCTCAATCTCGAAAGAATCATGCTTCAAAATCTCGACACTATTGAAGGGTCAGATTTCAAGTGGTCTGCCCGGAGTGCTCGATGCAGACATTCAGTGCCTATCTGATGGCCTAGCGAAGGACCCAAATGTTCGAGCAGGCATGGTAAATGTTTTGATTGGGCGAGATGTTCCGACCCTCTTAGACACAATTAAAAAAGCCGGCGGGCCTGTCTCTGCTGGTTGTAACGTCGATTGGTCGAACTTTACGCCTGCGTCACCGCCGAGCGGCTTCCCGAGTGGTGCGACGGGCCTGTAGCGCCGGGGCCTAGTTTTCCCCCGGGCAGAATCGTCTCGGGGCCGGAGGAGACGAAGAATTAGGGCTCCTTTGAGCGTTCTCTCCCGACTTTTGGCATGATCGCCCCATGACAATTCATGAGCGCCCATTCGGTCGGTACTACGAAGACTTCGAGATTGACGACATCTATAAGCACTGGCCAGGGAAGACCATCACGGAGGCTGACGATCATCTGTTCTGCATGATGACGATGAATCATCACCCGCTCCACACTGATGCGTGGTTTGCAGAGACGCAGACGCAGTTTGGTAAGAACGTTGTTGTCGGCAACTTGGTCTACTCGCTAGTGCTTGGGATGAGCGTCCCCGATGTGAGCGGATTAGCGATTGCCAATCTTGAGATAGAGACGCTGCAGCACAAGCGACCCACTTTCCATGGCGACACGATCTATGCAGAGACAAGAGTTCTTGAGAAGCGAGAGTCTTCAAGCAAGAACGATCGTGGTGTTGTAACTGTCGAGACCTTTGGGTACAACCAGCGCGGAGAAGAGGTCTGCTATTTCCGCCGCAAAGTGATGGTGCCTAAGCGAGAGGCCGCAAAGCCGCGGCAGCGACCCTACGAGTCGTAGGCCTAACCTCAGGATAACGACCCATAAGTTGCGATCAACCTGTAATGGTTATCTCAATTTAAATCAGGACGCATCTTCGCTTGGGTTGCTTGGGTTGCTTGGGTTGCTCTGGTCGCTCAGCCGAGATGCGTCTGGGAGTTTTCGATAGAGCATGAATCCGTAGCCTGCTTGCACCGCGAATAGGGCGAGAACAATCACGCCGAAACCTGTGAATCCTGCGAATGCCATGGCGATCGCCACGATCAACACTCCGGCAACGCCGAGCAAGGTGAGGGAGAGCATGACCGTATTCAGTGTCATCGAACCGCGCTCGTTCATCTCTTCAAGAACTCCATAATCATCGGGTTTACTATCTCTGGCTTCTCAATGTGTAAGAAGTGGCCGGCATCTGGAATCACAGCAACATCGAGTCCGCCCGGGTAGTGCGGGCGCAGCTCGTCCTCTTTCACCAGTTGCTCGCCCATACATCCATCATCGGCTCCGTGAAGGTAGAGCGCAGGAATATTGATCGGCGAAATAAACCCGGCCTGGACTGCGTCTAGGGCCGGATCGTTCGCGAGTGTTCCGTGTACGAAGCGGTAGTAGTTGAGCGCTGCGGTGAGGCTGCCAGGAGAAGCAAGTGTGTCTTTCAGCGCGTGCATATCCTCAGGGTCAGGGGTATACCCCGGAGACCAGTCCGTCCATAGCGTGTCAATTATTGCGAAGTCATTCATCGGCACCACAAAATCGGCTGTAGGCATCTGGAAGAAGAACTGGTACCACATGCGCTTGAGCTGTTCGGGCTCCATCAGATAAGCGCCCATCGCAAGTGCGTGAGGAACTGCAATGGCGACCATCTTTGAGAAGCGATCAGGGCGATGCGCTACTGCGGTATGCGTTGTGATTGCTCCCCAGTCGTGCCCGATGATTACAGCGTCGTTATCTCCAGCCAGTTGATCAGCAAGTGCAAGCGCATCGAGTGCAAGCGATGCGACTTGATAATTACCGTCAGCAGCGAGTCCGGTAGGGGCATAACCGCGCAGCCATGGAGCGACTGCGTGGTAACCAGCCTCTGCGAGAAGCGGCATGAGAAAACGCCATGTGGGTGCGTGGTCTGGGAAGCCATGCAGACAGAGAGCAAGGGGCCCATCCATGGGGCCGGCCTCTAGGTAGGCGATATCAACTCCATTTGCGGTGATGTGTGAGGGGTTTGTTTGTGAGGAAGTTGTCATGAGGGCAGAAGTTACTCGGCCTCCGTGGCGTGCGTTGGGCCGTCGGGGTCGTAGCATCAAAAGACCTAAATGATTTACTCGCTCTGGAGGGCAGTTGTCCGAGACAGTTATACGAACCGAGGGCCTGACGAAGGTCTACCCAGGGGATATTCGTGCAGTAAACGGCCTTGACCTTGATGTAAAGCAGGGCGAGATATTTGGCCTACTTGGCCCGAATGGCGCCGGTAAGACAACCACAGCCGGCATGCTCACGACCCGAGTTGTTCCTACCAGCGGCCGAGCATGGGTTGGTGGGGTTGAGGTTAGCGAGCACCCTGCACTTGTAAAGCAGGTAATCGGAGTAGTTCCTCAGTCCAATACTCTTGACCGATCGCTTGATGTGCGTGAGAACCTTTACTTCCACGGTCGCTTCTTTGGCATGGGGGCGAAGGAGTCTCGACGTGAGGCGGATCGATTACTAGAGGTATTCCGCCTTACTGAGCGGGCAACAGCTCCCGTGCTTGCTCTCTCAGGTGGCATGGCGCAGAGGCTGATGGTCGCCCGCGCGATTATGCATCGGCCTTCGATCCTTTTTCTTGACGAGCCAACCGCCGGTCTCGATCCGCAGAGCCGCCTAGCACTTTGGGAGATTCTCGGAGACCTGCATAGAGATGGTCAAACAATTTTGTTGACCACTCACTACATGGAAGAGGCAGACCAACTCTGTGCCCGCATCGCCATCATTGATCATGGCGAATTGCTGGCTCTTGATACACCTGAAGCGCTGAAGAAGTCTGTCGGCGCGGATACTGTCGTCACTGTCTCCGCTCATGGAGATCTTGAGGTGCTAAGCGAGGTGCTGCGCACGAAGGTGCCTGGTGCTTCATCAGCTCGCTGTGTTGAAAACGCTGTTGTATTAGAGGTATCGGGCGGGGGTGGGGTTCTTCCGATTGTCATCGCGACCGCCGACGCGGCCGGGTTTACAGTCACCGACCTATCCATTGCAGAACCAACACTTGAGACAGTCTTTATCAACTTGACGGGGAAGGACCTGCGGGACTGATGGCTAACGCAACGGAACCAACTACACCAATATCAACTTCATCAATATCAATTGCGCCCATAGCGACACGATCGGCATCGAAGGCTTCGTGGACTGCATTCCGAGCGTTGTTACTCCGAGACCTCACTGTTCTCCGCAAGTCGCTGAAGGAGTTCATCCCACGCACTTTGCTCCAACCATTTATGCTGGTATTTGTCTTCGCCTATGTATTCCCGAAAATTGGTCAGGGCGTAGGCGGTGGAGGAGCGGCGGCCGCGGCATTCAGTACGCAACTAATCGCCGGGGTCATCGGCCTCGCCGTGATCTTCCAGGGCATTCAGTCTGTAGCCCTCCCGCTAGTGAACGAGATTGGATTCACGCGCGAGATTGAGGATCGCGTCCTAGCGCCATTGCCGGTTGGAATGGTTGGTGTCGAGAAGATCGCCAACGGTGCCATCAATGGGCTCATCGCAGCGGTATTGGTATTCCCCATTGCAGCGATAGTCCCAGCCACTCCCGTGCATCTACAGATCAAGTGGCTTGAGCTCATTACCCTCGCACCTTTGTCAGCGATTACGGCAGCATCTCTTGGGCTTTTTTTCGGAACCAAGTTTGAGCCCCGGCAGGTTCCAATGCTTTTTGGTGTAATCGTCTTGCCGATCACATTTCTCGGAGCGGTCTACTACCCATGGTCCGCTCTCAGCGGCGTGAAGGCCTTCGGCGTCCCTTGGCTGCAGATCCTTACGCTTGCTAACCCGTTGGTCTATATGTCGGAGGGTTTCAGAGCGGCGCTCACTCCCACTCCGCATATGAGTCTCTGGGCTGTTTATCCAGCGCTGATTGGCTTCTCTCTGCTCCTAGGCGTTCTTGGTGTAAAGGGATTCCGTAAGCGAGTCCTGTCTTAAGCCGATGATGGATCCTGGTCAAGGTTCAAAATCGGGGCGAATACGAGGATTAACCGGTGGGCCGAGGTCTTGGAGGCCATAGGTCACATTTGGGCTGTCGCACTTTCGCACTAGAGACCTATGCCGGTAACGTTCCCTCCCTTATGTCTCGGGGGATGAACGTAACTTTCTATGGGGTACGCGGCTCAACGCCATGCGACGATCCCGCTCTCGCGCGCTACGGCGGAAATACCTCCTGCGTAGTGATTGAGATCCCCGGAGCAGATCCGATCATTCTTGATCTTGGAACAGGCCTGAGAACCTATGGAGACTCACTAGTTGCCTCAGGTAATGCAGATAGGTGGAGGGGCTCGGTGCTCCTGACTCATCTCCACTGGGATCATGTCCAAGGATTCCCATTCTTCAAACCTCTTCATCAGCTCGGCAGTGAAGTAGATATCTATGGCCCCGATCACGGGGAGGCACCACTCTCGGAGATGGTTGGGCGTTTTATGGGTCCCCCATATTTTCCGATTACTCCAGCGGAGCTAGGCGCAAGTGTGCGGTTCCACGATGTATCTCCGGGGAGTTTCAGAATCGGAGACGCGATTGTCACTGCTCTCGCTGTTCGTCATACTGGCCCCACGCTCGGTTTTCGCGTTGATTGCGGCGATGTGTCAGTCGTCTATATGCCAGACCATGGACCCGGATGCTCTTCTCTTGATGATGATGACTTCGTTCCGCAGGATGTAATCGACCTATGCAACGGCGCAGATCTGTTAATTCACGATGCTCAGCACACTCTCGATGAGTATCCCGAGAAGCGACACTGGGGTCATAGCAGCATTAATTATGCTGTAAAAGTAGCTCTTTCTGGTCGTGTTAGGAGTCTGGCGCTATTCCATCATGATCCAATGCACGATGATGCAGAGATTGACTCCATAGAGCAATATGCTGCTGGAATCGCTCGATCAGATGGATCCGGGCTTAAGGTTTTTGCAGCACGCGAGGGTCTAGAACTCAAGATCGAGCCAACCTTGCTCGACCTGACGCCGCAAGTTCAGAGAGCCGACCGATGACAGGGCATCCAGACGAGAATGTCATTGGCCCAACAGCGAACGAGTTTCGAGATGCGCTTGGGCACTTCGCCACCGGTATCACGGTCATCACGGCCATGGATGACGAGGGACCTGTTGGGCTCGCAGCGAACTCATTTACATCCGTCTCGCTCGATCCTCCCCTTGTGCTTTTCTGCCCAGCTAAGACTTCATCTAGCTGGCCACGTATCGAGCGGGCTAATAGTTTTGCAGTCAATATTCTCGATGACGCTCAAGAGGAAGTCTGCCGAGTATTCGCTACTCCCGGAGAGGATCGATTCTCTAAAGTGGCTTGGCATCTCTCTCCGAGTGGCTCACCCCTGCTTGATGACGTGCACGCGTTTTTGGATTGTGTGCTCCACGAGGTCCACGACGGTGGCGATCATTGGATAGTCGTTGGGCGCGTAATAGATCTTGGAATCGAGGCCGACGCAGGACCACTCCTCTATTATCGGGGCCAATACGGCCGATTAGGGGAGTAGCGCCCAACGGCCGGTAAAAACCCGCCTGTAATCTCAATAATCATCCCCTACAGGTGCCGCTCTTGTAGGCCGATACCCCCAAAGTTCCGGTAACTACCGGTCGACTTATTGAATGGGGGTGCGGACCAGTTATGGATGATCTCAGCCTGCTTAGTGGGCACGCCGTTCTACGCGGGGTTGCTGACGTATCTGCACACCGTGAAGCGCATAGGCGTCGCCGCCTCGTTCAGATCATCGCTGGCCTCGGGCTAATTGCGACAGTTCTCTACTGGCGACTTCTCGCCGGTATTCCATTCACATTTGGATGGCCAGATATTCATCTCTCATCAGAGATGCAGCAACTCCTCCCCGGAGTGGCTCTCATCATCGTGCTCGGTGCTGTGCTCGTGGTTCCTCTTCTATCTGCAGGGAAGTCGCCGCACGTCATGTATCGACCGAGCGAGATCCCGATCACTCTCGACGATGTAGTCGGCCTAGGCGTTGTCAAAGAAGAAGTCGTAAAGACCCTGAACCTCTTTCTTGCGTTTAGAACTTTTAGGGACCGCATGGGTGGCAACCCGCGCCGTGCAATTCTCTTCGAGGGCCCACCTGGTACCGGTAAGACCTACATGGCAAAGGCAATGGCGCGTGAGGCGGGAGTCCCTTTCCTATATGTATCTGCTAGCTCATTTCAGTCGATGTACTACGGCCAGACGAACCGCAAAATTAGATCTTTCTTCCGCAAACTCCGCACCATCGCGCGTCGTGAAGGAGGAGCGATCGGATTCATCGAAGAGATCGATGCCATTGCTGCATCGCGCAGCGGGGTGAGGTCTCGATCCACTGAGGGCGTAAGCGGTCCTTCTAGCAGCGACTCCTCGGGTATTGAGAGATCAACAATGTCTGAGGGAATAAGCGGCGTTGTAAACGAGCTCTTGGTCCAGATGCAGTCATTCGATGAGCCCACTATCGGCAGTCGCATGAGGGGTGCGGTTATTGATCTTGTCAACAGGATGCTCCCCGAGATGAAGCAGTTTAAGAAGCGTCCTCCAGTCTCTTCAAACATTCTCGTTATCGGTGCGACCAACCGCGCTGCAGATTTAGATCCAGCGTTGCTGCGACCTGGGCGCTTCGATCGCTCCATCTCATTCGACCTGCCGAGCCGCAGCGGGCGGCGCGAGATCATTGACTATTACCTTCAACGCAAGGCTCATGTACCTGAGTTGGATCGTGAGGATCGCCGCGATCAACTCGCAGCTATCACCCTTGGCTACTCGCCAGTGATGATTGAGCACTTGTTTGATGAAGCGCTCGTCTGGGCGCTGCGATCGAATCGCGAGTCAATGGATTGGACCGACGTGCACCAGGCCAAGATGACCGAAGAGATCGGGTTAAAGCAGCCTGTCGAGTACACAGATGAAGATCGTCGAACGATCGCAACACATGAATCTGGGCACGCAGTAGTTGCCTACCTCGTAGGGGTTGGGCGCAAACTTGAGGTTCTCAGTATTGTGAAGCGAAAGGATGCGCTTGGATTACTTGCGCACTCTGATACTGAAGAACGTTTTACCCGAACTCGTACAGAGCTCATCGCTGCGATTCAAATCTCATTTGGTGGGATGACCGCTGAGGAACTCTTCTTCGGTGAGGCTGGAACCGGGCCAGGTGGTGATCTGGCATCTGCAACAAAAATCGCAGCACAGATGGTCGGATCCTTCGGGATGGCAGGGACCTTGGTGTCATTCGATGCTATTGAGCCTGGCCCTGTCTCAATGGGAATTGTCGGCAAGGTTCTCGGTAACGACGACGCACGCAGAGCCGTCGAACGAATCCTCGATCGAGCCAAGGGCGATGTGCGCGGCTTGCTCGATGCAAACCGCGATCTTGTTGAGGCGTTACGAGACGAACTTCTTCGTTTTGACGAGCTAGTCGGAGATGAAATTCTTAGTGTCCTCCATAAAGCGGAGGACGCGCGTGAAAGGGGAAACAAATGATTCTCAACTCGCCTATACATCCAGTACGTATTCGTTGTAGTGACCAGGGGGCTGCCTCTCTCGCATGGGATGCAGCGAACCAAGGCCTCCCAATTGTGCTGCTTGCGGATGGAAACCCAGTCATCGCCGGCCGACTCGCAGCGGAGCTAACCGCAGCCCGAGCCAGAGTTGTAGTGATGGTCGGGTCTCCCGATGACCCGGCGGTTCAGGCCGTCGTAGACCAGCTTGCTAAAGAACTCTTTGGCCACGACATCTAAGACGAGGCCCTTCTCCAAGGAGTAGTAGGCCAAGGCGACTCGGGTAACCTCGATAGTGGGTAGCCAAGCGAAATCCTCGCACGGCACGCGAGGAGCCAGTTGACCGCCGAGACCACCGAGATTATCGAGACCGCAGCAACGAAGAGCGAGGCAGATCAGCGCACTGAGCGCGACCTTGCTGCGCGCACTGCTGGTTGGCGCCTAATGGTCGAGGCAGTTCGCCCCCAAAAATGGTGGATTGTTGTTGGGGTTGCATCCGGGTTCATCTGGACACTGGCACGTCTCGCAGTACCTCAATTAGCTGCTCGCGCAGTAGATGACGGGATACGTGGAGACGACCTCCATTTGGTACTTCTCCTAACGCTCGCGATGCTCGCTGTTGGGGTAGTGCAGGCGCTCACCACCGGCCTCCGTCGGTACTGCGCGTTTCGTATCGCACTTAGAACCGAGACCGACCTCCGTACCCGCCTATTCGCCCACCTACAGCGCCTCCATTTCGCGTTCCACGATGAGGCCCAGACTGGCCAGCTAATGGCTAGGGCTAATAGCGACCTTCAGCAAATAAATACGGTGGTCATTCTTCTCCCACTCACAGCCGCGAGCATGCTCACCATGATCGGCGTGCTCATCATCATGATGATGAAGAGTGTTGTCCTAGCAGTTCTTGCACTTGGCCTACTCCCGCTTTTGAATCGTGCGGCTACGAGGTTCTCGTCGCGTATCACGCCCGCGAACCTTGCTCTACAGGAGGAACTCTCGGGCCTATCTGGAGTGGTCGAGGAGTCTTTGTCTGGCATTCGAATTCTCAAGGGCTTTGGTGCCGAGAGATTGCAGGTAAAGCGCTTAGACGACGCCGCCGATGGTGTGCTGAAGCAAGCATTGCGCGCGGCGAAACTACGCGCTGGCTTTATGCCCCTAATTGATCTACTCCCGACCCTCTCATTGGTCGCAATTATTTGGTACGGCGGGCACTTGGTGTTAGATGGCCAATTGGAGATAGGCGATATTCTCGCCTACAACCTCTATGTCCTGATGCTCATCTGGCCTCTGCGCATGGTCGGCATGCTGGTTGCTCAGTCATCGAGGGCATCTGCAGCGGCTGGTCGGATTCATGAAATTCTCTCGACGGATGTGGCTGTGGACGATCCACCACATCCGATACCACTTTCAGATGGGCCAGGGAACCTTCTATTTGAGGGGGTTTCATTTGGCTATGGCCCTGGACGCCTTGTCTTGGACGGCCTGAATCTATCTATCGCGGGTGGAGAGGCTGTTGCGATTGTCGGGGCAACAGGCAGCGGCAAGACAACGGTGGCGCGGCTCGTCCCGCGTTTCTACGACGCCAACTCCGGGCGAGTCCTACTCGATGGAGTGGACGTTCGAGATCTGCGTGTGAGCGAGCTTCGAGATGCGGTTGGCATTGTTTTTGAGGACACGTTCTTATTCTCGGATTCGATTCGTCGCAACATTGCCTTCTCTGATCCCGGCGCCTCCATCGAGACAATTGAGCGAGCGGCGCGCCTATCTGGTATTCACACTTTCATTCAGAGCCTTCCTCAGGGCTACGAGACACTTATCGGAGAGCACGGATACTCCTTATCGGGTGGCCAGCGTCAGCGCATCGCAATCGCACGCGCTGTCTTGCATGACCCGCGAGTGCTGATCCTTGATGATGCGACATCTGCCGTTGACCCAAGTAAAGAGCATGAAATTCGAGCGGCACTCGCTGAAGTCATGGAGGGTCGCACAACACTGATCATCGCCCATCGGCCAGCAACAATTGCCTTGGCTGATCGCGTGATTCTCCTCGATGGTGGGCGATGTATTGCCTCAGGTACTCACGAGGAGTTGCTTGCTAGCAATGAGAGGTATCGCGAGATACTCGCTCGCTCTGACTCCACGGAGTCTTCGAGTCTGGAGGGATCCGAGTGAGGGGCGGGTGGGTTGAGTCGGGGCCCCTCGATGACGAGTCGCGCATAGACCGTGCAGCCGCAGGGAGAGTAGTCCTGCGGCTTGGCAGAATGCTTCGCCCACAGCGCAGCGCGATACTGCGGGCAGTTTTTCTCCTCATTTTTCAGACGGCAGCGTTACTCGCCTCGCCCCTCGTCGTTCGTTACGCAGTTGATGCAGGGCTCGTCGGTAAGAGCGGACGGGCAATAAATATCGCAGCTGTCATGTATTTGGTACTAGCAGTAACAAGCGCTCTGCTCGGCAGATCTGTGATCTGGGCTGTTAGCCGCATTGGTGAGGACTTCCTACGGTCGCTGAGGGCGCGTGTCTTTAGGCATCTCATTAATCTTGACCTTGGCTTCTTTGAACGCGAGAAGACAGGGCGCCTTGTCGCTCGCATGACCTCCGACATTGATGCATTGCAGGAGTTGGTTTCCCAAGGGCTAGTGATGTTCGTACAGAACGCGCTGATCTTCGTAGGGACTCTCGTGGTTATGAGCCTTCTCTCATGGCAACTAACTCTCTGCACAATTATTGTCGTGCCTCCGGTGATTTTTGCGAGCCTCTGGTTCCGCAAGCGATCTAATACTGCGTATCTCGAAGTACGCGACCGCGTTGGTACCAACCTTTCGACGCTCCAAGAGGGGCTTGAGGGCGTACGAGTCGTGCAGGCATTTGGGCGCGAGGGCGGCTTCATCGAGCGCTTCGAAGAGACGAACGAAGCACAGTACGACGCAAATATCGCTACGGTAAATATCGCGACTCGGTACTTTCCGTTCGTTGAATTTATAGGTGTTGTTGGGCTTGCAGTTGTTGTGGGTGCCGGTTCGTACTTTGCGGACCGCAACATCCTGGAGGTAGGGACCGTGCTCGCCTTCGTGCTCTATCTCAACAACCTCTTCGAGCCGATTCAACAGTTAAGTCAGCTATACAACACTGTCCAGTCCGCCGCGGCGGCTCTGAACAAACTCTTCGGGCTGCTTGATACTCCTAACTCTGTGCCGGAGAAGCCAGGGGCAATCGACCTGCCTCTGGCTGGAGCGTTGACGGTCTCGGGAGTGACCTTCGCCTACGGAGGGGGTCCCCCCGATACGGATGGCGTATCGCACCCGTTGGGGCCGATAGTTCTCGCTGACGTCAATATCACCGTTGCTGCGGGGGAGCGGGTCGCGCTTGTCGGCCCTACAGGGGCAGGGAAATCAACGCTTGCAAAACTCATGGCTCGCTTCTACGACCCAATCGAGGGTGATGTGAGTTTTGGGGGCGTCTCCCTGAGGGATGCAACGCGCAGATCACTCAGAGAGCGCATTGCAGTGGTGCCTCAAGAAGGGTTCTTGTTTGCGGGTACCGTTCGCGACAACATCCGCGTTGGATCCCCTGAGGCAAGCGACGCCGATGTGGATGCTGCAGTCGATGCACTTGGGTTGCGCGAGCATTTTGAGTCATTTCCTGAGGGGCTCGATACTGAGGTGCGTGAACGCGGATCTCGCCTCTCTGCAGGTGAGAAGCAACTCGTCTCGCTTGCAAGAGCGGCACTCGCGGACCCGACGGTATTGGTGCTCGACGAGGCAACATCTAATCTCGATCCAGGTACCGAGCTTGAGGTTGAGCGCGCGCTTGAAGCATTGACGCAGGGGAGAACTGTCATTGTTGTTGCGCACCGTCTCTCCACTGCACAGCGCTGTGACCGCGTGGCAGTGGTCGCCGATGGCCATATTCTTGAGATCGGCACCCACGATGATCTCGTCTCGCGCGGCGATGCATATGCAGCACTCTTCGCGGCCTGGACTAGAACCGAGTAACTAGCCCCTCCCTAATTGCGCACTAACGGAGGATGACTACAGGCTCTAGGCGATGCGCAAACCGTCTTAGGGTCTGCATGACTGCGACCCCGATAATGAGAATGATGAGTGCATTGGCGAGTGCTCCTGCGGCGTCCCATGCGAGCGATGTACCAACATAAAAAGCCCAATATCTCTGCAGCGTCTCGGAGAATGAGAGGCCGGGCTTCCAAGAGAGTGCGCCGCCGTCTCTAACAAATGGCCAGAACCAGAGATTAAGAATCGCGCCGTATAAGAAACCCCAGATCCATCCATAGGCGGCGAGGAGAATTATCTCTAGGCGCTTCTCCATCCGCTGTGTCACGATGCCCAGAAAACCGGCACCTGCTCCCATCCATCCGAGAGCAAGCATTTGGAACGGCAGCCACGGACCAATTCCCCCTGTTACCAAAGCGCTTACAGACATCGAGGCAAGACCGAGAAGCATTCCAAAACGGGGGCCAAATGCAGCACCGGCAAGGATAATAAGAAAGAAGATTCCGCTTCCTCCCCCAGGTAAATCAAGTAGACGTAGCAGTCCTGAGGTTGCAGCGAGTACCCCAAGAATTGCGACAGTCGCCCCGTTCATCGTCCCTCGGCGAATCTCTAGTGCCAATGCTGCAAGGACGATTACTCCAACAAGCGCTGCAAGAAGTGGCGCATCACCAGCGTGGGCTGAGTTCGGTAGCGCATCTTGGGGTAACCAGAAGGGGTAGAGAAATGCTGCGATGCCGAGGACTGTTATTAGTAGGTACACGAATCGTGGGCGTGCAGAGCTCAATCCAAAACTACGGGCCTTGATCTCGGAGGTGGGTGCCGTGCTCACGCCGTGCTCACTCTGCGATCACCATCTCTACCTCCTCAACAGTGAGAAATGGCGGCAAAACCCTGAGTACCTGAGGAGCAAATAGCGAGCCGGATAGGACTTGGCGCGCATCTCCCTCGGCAACGATCTCGCCGTCGCCCAGTACTGTCACCCGCGTAGCGCATCGAGCCGCGAGTTCAACATCGTGAGTAGCAAGCACGACAGCACCGCCACGCTCGGCATGGGAGCGAACCGCGAGTTCAAGCGCAGCGCGCGATGCGGCATCCATTCCGCGTGTCGGCTCATCAAGGAGCAGAATCTGTGCGCCCCCGATTGCGACGGCTGCAATCGCAACGCGCTGCCTCTCGCCACCAGAGAGTCCTCGCGGATGGCGGTGCTCAACCTCTCGCAGTCCGAGTGACTCGATCCAGCAATCAATCGCCCCTTCGTCGCGGGGCTTGCCAAGTAGTCGGAGCGTCTCGGCAAGTTCGTCGCGCACAGTCGGCGCGAATAGGAGAGTCCCTGGATCCTGCGGTACATAGGCGATGCTTGCGCTTCCTACGATCTCCCCTGAAGTTGCAGAGACGAGGTTGCTAAGCGCACGAAGAAGCGTGGTCTTACCAGAGCCGTTTCGCCCTAGGAGTGCAATCACATCTCCGGCAGCAATCTCCATGCTGACTCCATGTAGAACTCTTCGTCTGGCAATGTCGACTCGGAGATCCTTGGCAGAGAGCAGAGTCTCGCCGCGCGCTGGCCTCTGATCGAGGGGAGCTTTAAGATCTACGCCAAGCCGCGTCGCAGTCGCACGTGCATCACGGACAGTCAATGGCAATTCGGGCCAGCCAAGCGCGCGCCCTAAGCGAGTAACACTTGGTGCACCGGGGTAACGACCTATGACAGCAGCGGTTGTGTCTGGACCATCTATTATTTCTCCACGAGACATAACTATTGCGCGGTCTGCGATTGGTGCTGCGCGCTCAAGCCTGTGCTCAGCGAGCAAGACCGTCGTCCCGAGGTCTGCATTGAGGCGCGAGAGCGCTGCCAGAACATCATCCGCACCCTGCGGATCTAGTTGTGAAGTGGGTTCGTCCAAGACCAATACAGAGGGCGCTAACGCGAGGGCACCCGCTATAGCGCAGCGCTGACGCTCACCACCCGAGAGTGTCGCGGGGGATCTATCGCGAAGGTGCGCGATGCCGAGCGCATCGAGTACTTCCTCAACCCTTCGACGCATCGAAGCCTCATCTAAGCCAAGGTTTTCTAGAGCAAAGGCAACGTCATGCTCAACGCGGTCGACAACAAACTGCGCCTCAGGGTCTTGATGCACAAAACCAACGATGTCTGCGAGGTCGCGAGGCAGATGGTTGCGTGTTGACCGCCCGCCAACGATTACCTCACCGCCGAAGGTTCCACCAGTTGAGTGTGGAGCGAGGCCATTGACACAGCGGAGGAGACTGCTCTTTCCGGAGCCCGAGTCGCCCACAACAAGGAGCACCTCTCCCTCGAGAACCTTTAGGTCGATCCCGATCAAGGCAGAAGGCGAATCGGCACCTGCGCCCGGGTATGAAAAGGTGACTGAACGAAACTCAACTGTGCTCACGGTGTAACCAGTTCATTCGAGTGTGAATCAATGACTGATTCCCATGGCCTGCGAACCATGGGGGCAAGCAATGGAATAAGAGCAATGACTGGGATCAAACCAACCTGTGGCCACGCGAGCGGTGATGCGCTCCATGTAAGCGTGTCGTTACCGTAAATAGTTAGAACACCGAGAGCTGCTGGCGAGATCCATGCAAGTGCCACCATAAGAGCGTCTGCTTTTGTGATGCGTCTGCGCCTATACCGGGCTCGCGCATTGGAGCGTGAAGCAACCGCAACCGCTGCAATTATCAATGCCCCGCCGCAGAGACCGAAGATCGCAGCCGAGTCTGTCGAACGCCCAATTAGTGCTACAAAAGAAGCTGCTAGCGCCAATAAGCCTGCCAATCCAAGCCACCCTGCAACGCGTTCTCCTCTAGCTGGTTCGCCGTGGGAAAAACCGCGTGAATCCATTGATTCTGCGAGCGATACCGCGCGCTCTAAACCGCGTTCAAGCACTGGAACTACTAGGCGCAGTGACCTAGCTCGACGCACGACGCGTCCACCGGTCCTCGCCCTATCAGCCTCGCGAACTGCGTGAACAGACTCAATGGTCGAGGGAACAAAAGCGAGAGCAACTGTGATGGCGATACCAGCCTCGTGGAATGCACGCGGAGCAGACTGCACCAATTCGTAGTGCGAGATAACTGCGTTGAGTGCTCCGAATACTGCCATCACGCCGATGATCGTAAAACCCGCGACCAATGCATCGAGAATTACTCCAGTCTCGATTGTTCCTCCGACAGTGAAACCACCAAGGAGTCGGGGAAGCGTTGCCTGAGGTAAAGAGAACAGAACCCTTTCGCCAATGTGTGTAGTGAGAGCAGCGAGAACGACACGTATAAAAGAGAAGATGACACCGAGAGCGATAAGTGCTGGGAACGCGCGCTTGAACGGGCCCTCAACTGCATGTGTCTCTACCGCAAGCGCGCAGATGGAGACAATGATCGCGATATAGACAGGGCTCGGTGCCAATTGCACGCTCATTGCTGCGGCGAGTGCCCAACCAAGCCATGCAACTGCATGCCAACTAGAGCGCACCGCGTGCGCTTGCTTGATCTCTTGAGTCTCAGACAATTTTCTTCACTCTGATGTTGATTCCTATTCTCCGGCCCACTAGGGTGCCTCTTTGACAGCGGTCGCGCACAACCCCGGACGGTTTGCGCGATTCTGACCCGGTTCCGCCGGGCCAGAGTGGGGAAAGCCGGTGAGAGACCGGCGCTGACCCGCAACTGTAAGCGAGAACCCCTCGGGGCCATCGTGAGCCAGAATGCCCGCCTCTGTCCGCCGGCTTGCCGGTGTTTCCTAGTGGAACTGCCCGTCTAGTGGGCAGGTTGGTGTAGGCCTCGCGGAAATGGGCCTTGGAGGAAGTCATGGCGAACAGGCTTAGGTCGTTACCCCTTTTTACCCGTTCTCGGTTCGGGGCTTGCCTCGCCTCTTTAGTTCTCTTTGCAGCCTTTGTCTCTCCCTTGGCTGCTGCTCCCACTGCGGGAGCAGCATGTGCGCCGGTCGTCGTCGCAGCATCTCCGTTGCGGTTGGTTTCCTACGAGAGCAGCGCTCAGTCAGCAGTTAATTGGTTGCGACTTCAGCAGTTAGCCGATGGGAGCTTCGAGCTCGCTGATTTTCCTGGCTTTGAGACCCCGGATGCGATTCTGGCTCTGGCTGAGGCAGCCCAGACGACGAGCACTTGGTCGACCGCCGAGGCAAGAGCAGGCGTTGAGTCTGCGTCGAATTGCGGGTCTACCGCACTCGATTGGATCGATAACTTCGCCGAGGCAGGACTTGAGGCCGGTGATGCAGCGCGCATGGTGATTTTTGTTGCAGCGCCGTTAGGGCTCTCAACGACTCAGTTCGATCCAGGAAATGATGGGAATGGAATCGATCTCGAGGCGATTATTTCAAGCGCAGAATCTGGAGGATCATATGGAACCTTCGATGGAACCCTCGGGGTAGCGATAGCTCTGCGATTAATGGATAAACCAGTGGGCGCAGAGACCGTCGCTCTTATTCGTGATGCTCAGCACGCAGACGGTTCATGGGATTACACCGGCGACTTAAGTACTGAGACTCCATCCGATATCAATACAACTGCTCTCGCGATGATCGCCCTTGTGGCTGCCGGTGCGGACCGCGACGACGCGGCCTTGCGTAACGCCCTTGGGTACCTTGCTTCTCAGCAACAGTCGGATGGCGGTTTTCGAGAGGCATTCAACGGCGATGAAGTAACCAATCCGAACGCGACAGCGCTAGCAATTCTCGCTATTACCGCTGCCGGGTGGGACCCCGATGATGACTTGTGGAGAGCTGCAGGACTAACCGGTTACGCCCCAGTCGTAAACGCTCCCTACATCTCGCCACGTGATGCGCTGCGCGCAACCCAGACAGGAGATGGCAACTACGCAAGTCCATATGACATTTATGGATTAAATACCTTTGCTACTACCGGCGGAATACATGGGATGGTGGCGAACTGGATTGGCATATATTTTGCCCTAGCAAACGAGACTGTGACAACAACTACAACAACGATTCCTGTTGTTAATCTCCCTGTGGGAGCGACTCCAGAAGTGGCGGGCGGAAAACTCGCTAACACGGGCGGAGAGATATTCCCGCTCGGTCTGCTCGGTTTTATGTTGCTTCTATCTGGCGCGGCGCTAGTCCGCCTCAATAAGAGGCGGGTGAATGCTTAAGAAAATGCGCATAGCGCGTCTTGGTGTCGCTCTGGCGGTTGCGTTTGGAGCAGTATCTTTCGCAACTCCGGTTGCATTCGCGGCTCCATCTGTTCATAGGGCCGCAGTTATTGTCGAGACCGGAAGCGGAACAAATCGCGTTGTAATTGAGTTCACCGAAGACTCAATTACAGGGATTGAAGCGCTACGTCGCGCAGGTGCTGAACCCGTTGTCTATTCATACTCAGGTGTCGGAGGTGCAGTCTGTCGCCTCTTTGGAGTCGGGCGTGACTCGGGTGCCGATTGCCTCGGTGGAACAGGTGGCGACGCGCGGTACTGGGCTTATTTTCGATCTGCAGCAGGTACGTCATCGTTTAAATACTCAAGTGTCGGTGCTGGGAGTACGACAGTTCGCGATGGCGATGTGGAGGGCTGGCGATTTGGAACAGGTGGAGCACCGGCATACGTCTCCTTAGCGAGTCTTCTCGGAGGCGAAACCACTACCTCAACCACCACGACGTCGTTCATCACCCCAACCTCAATACCCGCTGCCGGAACGCAACCGAATTCATTGGGGGCGGGGATGTCAGCAGGCACTCCAGTGGCCGGGGCTGTTGGAGCCGGCGATGAGTCGACTAACGCGTCTGGGATTGTGGAAGGACCTAGCGAAGCCGTCGATAATCCTTCAGACTCGTCCCCTCACGATCGATCGATAAGCGGAGTCCCTGCAGTAGCGGTGCTTGAGGTTCCTGCTGCAGGAGGGGGTAAGGGGCCAGGATCATTGATACTTCTAGCCCTTGGTCTGTCCGGACTCGCAGGGTGTGCAATCTGGGCACGTAAGGCAAGGGCTAGGGCTGCCTCGCGCTGATTAGCGATAGAAGTGTAAGCGCGAGTCCGCTGGTCAAAGTGCGCGGCGCGCGCGCTCCTACTACCGTAAACCGCTATGGCGAATAAACGTAGACCAACTGCGACATCTGATTTCGGAGCAGGCCGGCGTGAGAGTCATGACGCCAGCGCGTTTTACGAGCGCTTTAGTGCACCGATTCTCTCGAGCGATGACACGATTAACGAATGCTCCGTCGCTGACTCAATTATCTGTGGCGATGCTCGTGATATGTCAGCGGTACCGGGTTCATCTGTCGCTCTCGTTATAACCTCACCTCCTTATTTCGCCGGCAAGCAGTACGAACTAGAACTCGGTGAGGGCGGTATACCTGCTTCATACGTTGAGTACCTCGAGATGCTGCGCGATGTATTCGCAGAGTGCGAACGCGTGCTGCAGCCGGGAGGCCGAATGGCGGTGAATGTCGCGAATCTTGGCCGGCGTCCATACCGCTCGCTCGCCGCGGATATAACAACAATTCTGCAGGACGATCTCGGTCTCTTGCTTCGCGGTGAGGTTGTATGGGTTAAAGGTGAGGGTGCCTCGGGTTCGTGCGCGTGGGGATCTTTTCAGAGTGCTGCCAACCCGGTGCTGCGCGATCTGTCCGAGCGCGTGTTGCTCGCGTCTAAAGGTCGCTTTGATCGTGCCATTACACGCGCTAAGCGAGAGAAGCAGGGCCTACCGTTTGAAAACACAATCTCGCGCGAGGAGTTCATGGAGGCGACGCTAGATGTATGGCGTATCGCCCCGGAGAGTGCGAAGCGTGTTGGGCACCCGGCTCCTTTCCCGATCGACCTACCAGCGCGCCTCATGCGCCTATATACATATCGCGGCGATGTAGTGCTCGACCCATTTATGGGCTCGGGGACCACCGCTGTTGCTGCTGTGCGCAATGACCGCAGGTATCTAGGCTTCGAGATGGACCCGGCATATGTAGAGCTGGCCGAGAAGCGCATTGCAACGGCCAAAGAAGTTGGCCCAATTGACGCCCCAAAACCACCGAACTTCGGGTGATAAGTGTCGCTATAGCGACAACAACTACCCGAAGTTCAAGGGAAATGGGCATCGGGCCGTAACCTGAGGATGTGATCTCAGTCCTTGGCGCAGTGAGCAGTGAGAACGTCACCCTGATTGTGGCGTTCGGTGGAGGAATCATCTCTATTCTCTCTCCGTGCGTACTCCCTATGGTCCCTGGATATATCGCGCTTGTCACGGGGTTGGAGGTCTCAGACGTACGCGAAGGACGCGCACGCGATCTCGGGCGTATTGCGGCGATGACTGGTTGGTTTGCTCTCGGGTTCACAACAGTCTTCGTATTACTTGGGCTCGCAGCGAGCAGGCTCGGACAATCAGTCTTTGATAATCAGGCACTACTCACGCGCCTCTCAGGCGTTTTGGTATTTGTGATGGCGCTCTACCTTGCGGGTTCGCAACTCTTGATGGCTCCACGCCTTTACGGGGAGTCACGCTTCCAAGTGCGCACCGGACAGTTTGGAATGTTCACTGCACCGATTGCAGGAGCAGCGTTCGCCTTCGGTTGGTCTCCGTGTCTAGGACCAATCATCGCTGCGGTATTCGGTGTCGCTGCGACTCAATCAGGCCCGCGTGCGATTGCTCTTTTGGTCGCTTACTCAGCCGGGATGGCAGTCTCATTTCTAGGGGTCGGCCTCGCATTTGGAAGATGGGCCGCACCGCTTGAGTTCGTGAAGCGACACTTGCGTGTTCTTACGTTTATCTCTGCAGGGATTCTCGCTGTTTTTGGTGTGCTGTTGATGATGGATCGAATGTGGATGCTCTCCTCATGGCTGACCCGCGTCTTGGATGCCTTGGGGCTAGACCGCCTAGTGGAGCTGGGGTAAAGGCACAGATAACAGCACAGCTAACCGGAGAGATATAAAGGTGAGATTGCCCTAATTCAGGCGAGGCGGCGAGGCCGGTAATGGGGCTATCGTTCAGAGACTTTTAACGGGGGAGATCGAAGTGGCTCACGACATAATTATTCGCAATGGAAGTGTTCTCGATGGAACCGGCACCGCAGCGATTCGTGCGGATGTTGCGATAGACGGCGACCGCATTACTGCCATTGGTGATCTCAGCGGAGTAGAGGCAAAGCGCGAGATCGATGCGCGCGGGCTTACCGTTACTCCGGGCTTCGTTGATCTGCATACGCACCTTGATGCTCAGATCGCATGGGATCCGATGCTCACGTCATCGTCGTGGCATGGGGTAACAACTGTCTTGATGGGTAATTGCGGCGTCACGTTTGCGCCAGTTGCCCCTGAGAACCGCATCTTTCTTGCAGAGATGATGGAGAGCGTCGAGGACATCCCGAGAGACGCCATCCTTGATGGATTGTCGTGGGATTGGGAGACCTACCCGGAGTACCTCGATGCAGTAGAGGCGATGCGCCCTGCACTCAATGTTGTCGGCATGGTTGGGCACTGTGCTCTTCGCTATCACGTGATGGGGGACCGCGCGCTCTCCGATGAGGAGCCAACTGAGGCGGAGATGGGTCAAATTCGCGACCTCGCTGCAGAGTCGGTTGCAGGCGGAGCAGTTGGATTCTCTACATCGCGCATCTTGATTCACTTGGTCCCT
The DNA here is from genome assembly GCA_001023575.1 of Actinobacteria bacterium IMCC26256. GTDB lineage: Bacteria > Actinomycetota > Acidimicrobiia > IMCC26256 > IMCC26256 > IMCC26256. The sequence goes on from CP011489.1 coordinate 441,876, forward strand.
GATGGGCGTCAGGTACCGGGAACATTCGCGAACGCGGAGGAGTACTTCGCAGTAGCGGATGGCATGAACGACGCGGGCGGCGGGCTTTTCCAGTCCGTTCCGGATTTCCACTCGCGCGCTGGGTACGAGTTCAAGCTTCTACGTTCAATGGCTGAGCGTTGTGGTGATGTTCTCTTCTCTGGCGGAGTTGGCGATGGCGATATGGAGACAGTCGCACGACTAAATAATTTTCTAGAGGATACAAACGCGAACTCTGGGCGTATTACCTGCGCAACTCAGACGCGCCCGGGCGGGATGCTCACCGGTCTTGCTCAGGTTGCGCCGGTAGCGGGAGAGAAGTGGGGAACGGTTATGTCGCTCCCCACGATCGAGGCGCGAGTCGCTGCCATTCGTGACCCGAAGACGCGAGCCGATTTGATAGAAGAAGGCCAGCGCTTAGGCACCTGGTATGACCCTGCGCGTATTCACCCTCTAGGAACAGGTGAGACTCCGGTCTACGACTTAGGCGATAGCGGCTCACTCGCAGATCTGGCGCAGCGAGCGGGAGTACACCCGGTGGAGATCGTGATGGATCAACTCCTCGAGACCGACGGACGTGCACTCTTCAATACTTGGTTCTTCAACAGAAGCGGCGAAGCACTAGGGGAGTATCTGCAACTTGATGCTGTCTATCCAGGACTCGGCGATGCAGGTGCGCACGCAGGGCAGATTTGTGACGCTGATGCGCCGACGCATTACCTCGCATACTGGGCACGTGATCGCGCTAAAGCAACTCTTGCGAAGGCTGTACACGAACTAACAGCGAAGGCTGCAGCAGTTCTTGGCCTAAAAGATCGTGGCACGCTAAGGGTCGGTGCTTTCGCGGATGTAAACATCTTTGACCCCGAGCGCCTACAGACTGCCTACCCCGAGTACTCCTTTGATTTTCCAAACGGTAAGGGTCGACTCAAGGTTCGCGCACAGGGCTATGCGGCGACAATCGTGAATGGCGAGGTAGTAACCGAGCAGGGCAACCACACTGGTGCGCGCCCTGGCAGAGTCATTCGCGAGTTCGCTCGAGGTTAAGCAGCACCATCTCTAGTGCGTATCTTGATCGAAGACTTACGTGGTCAAAGAGACTGGTTCAAGGAGGATGAGCGGTATCTCGCGGTCGGTCTTCTCCTGGTAGCCACCGTAGTTAGCGTGGTCGACGGTAATGCGAGGCCACATCTCCGCACGCTCCTCACTAGTAGCGATTCGCGCGTTTCGTGTGTGTGTTGCCTTGCCGCCGATCCTTACCTGCACTTCAGGGTTGGCCTGCAGGTTTAGGAACCAAGCAGGGTTGCGGTCGTCACCTCCGCGCGATGCGACTATCAAATAGGTCTCGCCGATCTGGAGTGGCGACGTGAGCAGGCAGGAGCGGGGCTCACCAGATTTACGGCCGATTGTCGTGAGCTCAAGCACCGGCATTCCAGATGCGCGCCACCCGACCTTGCCGAGAGTTACAGAGAGTAAGGCGCGGTGCACCGCGTTCATGGTCTTGAGGGCGAAGTCGCTAGGCATGCTCTGCATGATAAGGCATTCAGATGCCGGCAGCCTGCGCAGAGTATGTGCCACCCTCAATTGCGTTACGGTTGTGCTGTCTTACTCCCAAATCTCAGGGCTCTTCTATGCAAGCCTCTTAATAACTCCAGAGGGTGGTTTCTCTCACCTCAGTTCGGCAATCACATGCGATGACGGGACTCACCGAACGATTGAGGCTGTCAGGAAAGTAAGGAAGTGGAGCACAATCTGCGCCAACGGCTCCGAGTAACCCCCCGGCCGGCTGGCGGCCAGCGCCCTCACCGGACTACCCTCTACCCAACGGCGCGGGGTGGAGCAGTCTGGTAGCTCGTCGGGCTCATAACCCGAAGGTCGTTGGTTCAAATCCAACCCCCGCCACCATCGAGAAAGAGCAAGAAATATCGAGAACCCCTGCTACGGCAGGGGTTCATCGCGTAATGGCATGGTTTAGGCAGTACGCGAAAACATCGTCAGGCCCCTACAGGCCCCCGAGCGTTGGAGACGGAAGCCATCCATGCCGGATGCCTTGATCGCTGGCGCAAAGACTCGCTTATAGAAGTTTGAGTGTCTATAAGTCTCCCCACGTGAAGACCTAAAGACCTGAGCATTTAGATCATCTGAGACTCCGAGAGCAGCCAAGTGAGCAGCGAGCTGTTTTAAGAGAAACGGTGGCACTGGAACAGCTCGGGACTCTCCATTCTTTGGGCTAGTAAATTGCACCTGCCCTCCGGCCTTTGATACAGACCTACGCACGTTGATCTTGCGATTTAGAGAGTCTGTGATCTTGTAAATTTTCTCCAAAAAATACTGAAGCATCGAAATTGATGGGTGGAGGAGACACATTTAGGTTCGAGAATTTTGTGACAACTTAGAGTTCAAACTGCATCGCTTGTCGCTGCAGAGAGAGCATTACTACCAAGAGAATCTGCTACGGTCGATAGTTGTGGATGTAGCCCTGACTAGCCCGATAGCGGCAGCGTCTAGCAGGCGTCGAGTCTGGTGGATATCCTTCGCGCTCTTTTCACTACTTGGGATACTTTGGGCGAGTGCACTGCCATTATTCGCAGGCCCGGATGAGCCTGCGCATGTCACGCGCGCCGTATCGGTTGAGCGGGGTCAGTTACTTGGCGATAAAATTCCACTCACTACAGGGGGATGGCGAGCGATTGACATACCGGAGATCGTCGTATCAAGCAATTTATTTACCTGTTACCTCTTTCAGGACGCGGTAACAGCCGACTGCCTAAAGTACGAGGGCTCTGAGCGGGTTGTGCACTCCGATACCGCTGCCGGCACGTATTTCCCTGGCTATTACCTACTTGTCGGCATCCCATCGCTGATATCGGTCCAGGCTTTAGGTATCTATTTAATGCGGTACTTATCGGCGTTGTTGTGCGGCGCACTCCTCGCGAGCGCGTTGGCCTCGGTTCGCTCGTTTCCAAGCGCTCGTATTGGAGCTGTGGGCCTAACTGTTGCGGTAACACCGGTTGTTCTTTTTATCAGTGGAACCGTTAACCCTCAGAGTATTGAAATCTCAGCTGCAATAGCTGCATGGGCAAGTGCGCTCGCGCTTGTTGCGACGCCGGCCGAGTTGCGGATCGATAGACGGCTTATCCTCAGGATTGCTGTCGCATTCACGGCTCTTGGCCTCTCGCGTAATATTGCTCCAATTTGGATCGCCGCAATCTTTGGAGCTGCTTGTCTCGTGGCGGGTGGGCCAAAGGTGAAGAGATGGTTGCGCGATCGTGGGCTCCAGCTTGCAGCACTTGCAATCTCAGTCTTCACGCTGATTCAGGTGGCCTGGAATGTATTCATAGCTCCCCTTGATACTGGTGTTTCACCTGCAAAGCCGACTTATGTCAACTTGGTTCCAGGGGGGTTAGCGAACCTGTCTCGCTACGAATTGTTCCGTATGACAATCTCCCGGAGTGGCTATTTCTTCAACAGCATGATCGGCGAGTTTGGTTGGGTCGGAGTCAGATCGCCTTATGCAGTGATCGTGTTATGGGCCGCGTTAATCGGTTTAGTTCTTGTTCTAGGTTTGGCTGTCTCCTCTAGGCGGTCGTTGGTCGCTCTATTAATTCTTGTTATAACCATCATTCTGCTTCCTCTTGTATTCGAGTACCGCACAATGCGGACCCTTGGAGGAATCTGGCAGGGGCGCTATACGCTTCCACTTGCAGTAGGCGTGCCGATCTTGGGCGCGTACCTAATAGGGGACTCCTCAATAGGCGACCGGCTTGCCCGAAGCCGCCTTGCGATAGTCGTTGGCTGCACGCTTGGTGTGTGTCACTTACTCGCTTTTGCTCAGACAATCCGACGTTTTAGTGTTGGCTATAACGGCGCATTCAAGTATTGGTCCAACGCTGCTTGGGCGCCGCCACTCGGGGCACTTCCTTTGACGCTTAGCTTCGTTGTCGTTCTTAGTATTTGGCTTGTCTGGATTTTACGGCCGGGGTCAGATGAGCCCGTCCCGATTCCCTAGGAACACTGTTCTATAGCGCTGAATAGAACTCTTAACCGGAAGGTCGTTGGTTCAAATCCAACCCCCGCCACCATCGAGAAAGAGCAAGAAATATCGAGAACCCCTGCTACGGCAGGGGTTCATCGCGTCACGACACTATTTAAGCGGTAAGCGAAAACATGGTCAGGCCCCGTAAGTGTGGGGGATTGATCGCGAGGAGACCTCTCGTAGTTGGGTGGCTACGTTTTTAAGTTTGTTGAACATATCTTCGATTACAGAGCATGCTTGGGGCAATTACGAGGACGGTTTCAGATTATTTTACGATGCCACAGTTAAGGTGTGCCCCTCGCCGAAGTTCAGGGCTGCAGGTCGCTGCTTTGCTTTGCCGTAGTATCTGGTCATGAGTCCTTGGAGTAAACGTATCCACGTCCTTGCACGTTGGGTGCTTGGAGCCTTCTTGATCTTTGCAGGCATTGGTCATCTAGGAGCCCAGCGCGCTGAGTTCCAGGCTCAGGTGCCTTCTTGGATCCCGATCGCTGCTGACACAGTGGTAGTCGTATCGGGAATAGTGGAGATAACTCTCGGAGCGGCGCTGCTATTTGCGCGTCGTCGTGCTCCGATTGTTGGAGTGATTGTGGCTGCGTTTTTCGTCGTAATTTTCCCTGGCAACATTGCTCAATTCGTTGAAGGCAAGAAAGCGTTCGGGCTGGACTCGGATACGCAGCGCTTCATTCGCCTCTTGTTCCAGCCAGTACTCGTGATGTGGGCTCTCTGGTCAACCGGCGGATGGGGTTGGCTTCGCAGTCAGGTCAAATCCAAACGCTCACCCACTTAAGCAGAGCGATTGATGTGGAGAATCCTTCGGCTACTCGCTGGTGCAGAGAGATGAATCTCTACCGAATGGCTCCTTCGTTGGGTGAATGATGCGATGTCAAGGGAAAAATGCCGTTTTAGTGCGACGAAAGTCAGCGTTCGGTAATCATTTGCAACGATGTAGGATGTTGACATGGCAGAAAATGGGCTCGTAGTTCAGGCCGATGCGAGTCGTCTCCCTAAGTTTCGTAGTGTTCTTTGGTCCTTTGTCGAACTTATTGGGATCACCGGGATAGGTGTTGCGCAGCCGCTATTTGAATCGCTCCGCATTAACGTTTCTTCACAGATCATTGGGTCTAACCCGAGTCGTATTCAGCTAATTTCGTTAACGATCCTTGTAGTAGTCCTCCCTGCCTTCGCTCTTCTCTTGACCGAATTGATTGTTGGGGTGCTCTTTCGTAGACACCGAGCTGCCGTGCATCAGATACTTGTTTCGGCAGTTGTTGGGGTGATCGCTTGGGAGATTCTCGGGAACCTAACTACCTGGGTCACATGGCTACTGCTTATAGGTTCTACTTTGGCTTTCGGTATCGCATTCGTATCACTGAGACGATTCGCGAGTGCGACCACCTTCCTGCGAGTGCTCGCAATAACTCCTGTGTTCTTCGGGATCATGTTCCTGCTTGGGCCAAATATTCGCCCGATGTTTTTAACCGGCAACAGTTCCCCAAATGCTGATGTGCATGTAGAGAATCCGCACAGGGTTGTCGTAATTGTCGCTGATGAGTTAGCGCTTGATTCGCTTTTGGATGGATCTGGACAGATAGATGATGGACTCTTCCCAAATATCTCAGCCCTCGCTAGCGATGCGAGGTGGTACCGCAATACGACAACCGTCGCGCCGTATACGCTGGCCGCGGTCCCTGCAATTGCCACTTCGCTGTATACCAAGAGTCCTTATGCTCCGGCCATAGCCGCGAATTATCCAAACAGTCTGTTCTCATTGCTTGGATCCGATTACTCAATCAATGCCATTGAGTCAAGTCAGGAAGCGCTCTGCTCGCGCGCGGCCTGCGAGCCTGACAAGGGAGCAATGGGGCGTCTGATCACAAATGCTGTGAGGCTATGGAGCGACTTTGTTAAGCCGGGTTCTTCCAAGCCGGTTTGTTTTTGTGACCTATCAACAATTTCGGATGGCCTGCCGCACGGTGAGCAATTCGTAGCCTCCATTCAACCTTCCTCAACCCCAAGGCTTGACTATCTTCACGTGCTGTTGCCGCATAGTCCTTGGATACGCCTCCCAGACGGACGGATTTACGACACGGAGGCTACTTCGGAGACGATCCCCGATGGCCTTGACATCAACAACAACCCGGGAACCTGGGCATCCGAGGACGCAGCCCTTGCTGCCCGGCAGCGCTACCTATTGCAGACTCAAACCCTCGACGCCCTCGTTGGTAAGGTTACTGATCGGCTTAGAGAGATAGGGGCCTATGACGATTCCCTCATAGTGCTAACCGCAGATCATGGGGTCTCCTTCGATGCGGGTCACTCGCGTCGGGCTCCAGACCGCTCGAATTATGAAGACATTCTTTGGGTGCCTCTCGTGATGAAATACCCAGGGAATATCCGTGCCGGGACTACAGACGACCGCACAGCCCGATCAATCGACATTCTCCCCACAATTGCCGACAGTCTGGAAGTCAAGATTCCATGGAAGATTGACGGGGTATCACTGCTGAGGCGTGAGCGCAAAGAAGACTCCTTAAAGGTCCTTAAGTTCGCTATAAATTTGCAAACGTTAAAGGGTAAATCAACCAAGAATATATTTAGAAGATACGCGGAAATTCCTGGTTTCCAGAGTGTGCTTGCGGCCCCTACGATTTCGTTGGGGTCCAGAGACGACTTACGTCTTTACGGTTATGGGTCTGCCTCCGAGTTTCATTCTCTCGTCGGGCGTGATGCGGGGCCCCTCGTCCGGGGGGACCCGGAGCTCGCCAGCGGATGGCTTACATGGGTTAAGGCCTCAGACGGATCGGCAGCTCCTTGGACCTTTGTTCGCCGAACCCTCACTGATAAAGATCAGGCGGTCATTGCGATTGTCGTTAATGGCAAGGTTGCGGGCGTGGGGAGATCCTACACCGATTTATTAGGGAATCAGCGAGTCTCCATTATTGCAGCCCCTTCGCTTTTTAAAACAGGGTCCAACACAGTTGGCACATTCTCAGTTGAAGGCGACCCGACTGATCCGGTGCTTAAGTATGCAGGTGTGCAACCTGAGTTCGTGCTTCGATAACTCTTCCGAAGGTTTAGTTGGTGGGTCTGATTTTACCTAGGTTTTAACTCGCGAATCAATATTTCAAGATCGGTGGAGGGCTACGGAGTAGAAGTAGTTGTAGTCACTACGGGTGACCCCCCGCCCGTCCCGATAGTGGTAGTCGTTGGGGCGACCGTTGTCGATGTCGTTGTTGAGTTGCGCTTCGTGGTTGTCGTTACTGGGCAGCCGCTGCATCCGCTAGTTCCGCTCTTCCTAGGGAGTACGCCAACGGCGAGAAGGGCTAAAGCCAAAACTCCAACTGCTACGGCTCCGAGAATGATATTTCGACGTCGCTTAGCAGAGCGCTCGCCAGTTGATCCGTTAGATCCTTTTGCCTGCTCAGTTGAAGTCATGGTTTCCTCGGTTGGTTGCTACTTGTGAGCGGTTACCTTAGTCGCCTCTACCTCCGCTCGGAAATAGTGCTCATTGAGGGAGCGAATCAGGTACGGGTAGGATCTGGGCCTATATGACTGAGAATTCCGCTCTACCAAAGCCCGCAACTGTTGCTACTGCAGAGGCAAATCAGGAGATAGCAGATTCGCTGGATTTCACCGACCTTGCTGACTTCGAGCGAGCTCGCCGTGGACTGATCTCGCAGATTGACCCGCCGACCATATTGGGACCCGCTGGAAACAGCATCTGGGATGTAACGCGATACGACTTTATTGAGGGCGATGCGCCGGCATCTGTTAACCCCAGTCTCTGGCGACAAGCACAACTCAATAACATCCACGGTTTGTTTGAGGTAGTCCCTGGTATCTATCAAGTGCGCGGATACGACATCTCTAATATCTCGTTTATTCGAGGTGAGACGGGATGGATCGTTATTGATCCGCTCACAGTCGCTGAGACTGCGGCAGCAGCGCGAGCACTCGTTGATGAGGCCCTCGGTGTTCTTCCGATACACGCAGTCATCTATACCCATAGTCATGCTGATCACTATGGAGGAATTCGCGGGATAGTTACCGATGAAGAGATTGCATCTGGGGAAGTTCGAGTTATCGCACCCGACGGTTTCCTTGAGGCAGCGATTAGTGAGAATGTAACTGCGGGCCCAGCAATGACACGTCGTGCCATGTATATGTATGGCGTCCTCCTACCGGTTGGAGCGCAAGGCCACATTGATGCAGGTCTTGGTAAGACGATTCCAATCGGTAATCGAGGCTTAATAGCGCCGACCGAATTAATTATCGAGTCGGGAACAGTTCTGGAGATAGACGGAGTGCCTATTGAGTTCCAACTCACTCCAGGTACCGAGGCTCCATCTGAGATGAACTTTTATTTTCCATCGTTTCGAGCGGTATGCATGGCCGAGAACTGCGTAGCCACGCTGCATAACGTCTACACCCCGCGAGGTGCTGAGATTCGGGATTCGCTTGGATGGAGCAAGTACATAGATGACGCAATAGATCTCTTCTTATCTCGCAGTGACGTCGCGTTTGCATCTCACCACTGGCCAAGATGGGGCACAGATGACATATCTGCCTACCTCGGTGGCCAGCGTGACATATACCGCTACATACATGATGAAACTATGCGACTCGCTAACCATGGTTATACGGCGACTGAGATAGCGGAGATGGTGAAACTGCCATCGGCGATCGGTGACGAGTGGTTCAACCGTGATTACTACGGAACCGTGAATCACAACGTCAAGGCTGTCTACCAGCGCTACTTGGGTTGGTTTGACGCGAACCCAGCGCACCTATTTGAGCTCCCTCCTGTTGAGGCAGCAGTAAAGTTTGTTGAGTACATGGGGGGAGCGGATGCTGTTCTCACGCGAGCTCGTGAGGATTTCGATCGTGGCGAGTATCGCTGGGTTGCACAGGTTGTGAACCATGTTGTATTCGCAGACCCAGGTAATACTCAGGCACGCCAGCTTCAAGCTGATGCGCTAGAGCAACTTGGATACCAGTCTGAGTCAGGGCCTTGGCGATCGTTTTACTTGACCGCTGCGCAGGAGTTGCGTAACGGAACGCCGTCGCTACCCGGCGTACGTGGTGCAGTGAGCCTTGATGTCATGCGTGCGATGACTCCCGAGATGGTTTTAGATAACTGTGCAGTGAAATTAAATGGTCCACTAGCAGCCTCGCACGATCTCAGATTCGAGGTTGAGTTCACAGACAGGGGAGAGGTCCGTACTGTGTTTCTCTCTAACGGAACTCTGAGGCATAGGCCTTTCTCAATTGGGGCTGCAAATAAGTTCGCGCTCACGCTCGAGACCTTCGTCAACCTAACCAGCAAGACAATGACGCTTGATGATGCGAAGACCTCGGGAGCGCTGGTCGCCACGGGCGAATCCGGCGAATTTGAGACCTTCCTAAGTCTCCTCGAACAGTTTGATGTGTTCTTCGCAATTATTGAGCCGTGATCCTGCACCTGAGCAGTATTACTCCGTAGGGGATTCTGTGAAGCGCCAGAAAAATTCGTCGTCGGTAAGCATTGAGGCGATGACTTCCTCGGAGAGTATTTTCGCACTCTCAAGAATCTGCCCCTGGATAATTGCTTGCTTCTTCTCTGCTCGGCGGTAACGCACTCCCCGCTCGAACTTACCTAGCAGAGGGATTGAAGCTGGAATAACTGCCGCATCGCGCGCTTTCCGGATGGCATCTCGCTGGATAATCGTCTGTCGATAGGAGATAGCGGGGCGAGAACCTGCTCCGTGGTGGTAGACGACTTCTCCATAAATACCGAACCACAGCGGGTCGAGGTCGAGTTTGTTGGAGCGCAGCAGGGGCTTCCATTCGATGCCACGCTCCAGGAGTTGCCCGAGAAGGTTTGCTCCTCCATCGGTGAGTCGATCTCCTCCCGGGGCGGTCCAGTGAAATTTCCCTATTCCCCAATCACCTTGAAGCTCCCGCCAAAATCCAACCGTTGTCAAACAGAAACAAGGATGAGGCATGGGCTCCGCAGCGTTCTCGTCCCGCCGAATTGCTACAAGGGGAAAACCCTCGAGAAGTTTTTCGTCGATGGGTACGATCGGGAAGGCATCGCTGTCGATAAAGAGCAGGAGGTCGTCGTCGCTAGCAACCTCAAGGATTTTCTCAGCTAGTGCATTGAGTTTGACATGGTGATCGCCCTGCATATCCTCTGCAAATTTGAACTGTGATCTCCATGGTTCGATATCTATCCCGTTTATCGAGGCCCAGATCTGGTGCTCGGGGAGGTTCGCCTTCAAATATTTAAGTTGAGGAGCTATCCATAGTTCTTCTTTCCAGTGGACAGTAGCTACATGTAACAACTCGTTACCACCCTGCTTTGATCAAATCCGTAATGCGTTCGCGGTCTTCATCAGTTACCCACCAACCACATGGAATGCAGACCATTTCACCAACGAGGCTTATGAGGTTGGGCATCTCAATACCAAACTCCGAGACGCAGGAATGTTGGTCGTTACGTTCGTGGACTCTGCTGGTAGCGACTCCATTCTCGCTCATCATTCTCATGAAATCATCTCTGCGCTCGACGGCAGTTGTATAAATCCAAAAGGAAGACTCTCGATCATCTGCTCTCTCCATAGTACGGAGACCAGAGACGTTTGCTAATTCCTTGTCATAAAACGCAGCATTGCCTTTGTGGCGCTCAATCACGGTGTCAATCGTGGCTAAGTTAGAGATGCCGATTGATGCGCTGATGTCGTTCATGTGAAATTTGAACCCGTACTCCGGGATATCTGCTTCGCAACGAAAGTCAGCGCGTTCGCCCTCGCGATCAATGCCGTACCAACGCTGCAACTTCGCGCGTCGTTTCAGTTCAGAGTCGGGGAGCACCATGAGGCCGCCGTCGCCGCAAGTAAGGTGCTTAATCGCTTGAAAACTGTAGACAGCGATATTGCCATGGTTTCCAAGGCGTTCTCCCTTGTAGGTAGATCCCCATGCATGCGCACAGTCCTCGACTACAAATGGGCGGAAACCGTATTTCTCTTCAGCTCGATCAAGTATCGCCGCTAAACGAGTTAGGTCAACCGGATACCCTCCCCAATGAACCACCATGATTCCTCGCGTGGTTGGAGTGATCTTGGCCTCCAAATCATCAAGGTCAAGATTGCAAGTATTGGTGTCAACGTCTACCCATTTAAGGCGTAGACGGTTTGCAAGGATCGGCCAATTTGTAGCAGTGCAGGTGAGTGGCGTGGCAAGTATCTCATCACCATCCTGGATCGCTGGCTTACCATCGCCTGCTGTGAGGCCGCGCATGAGGTGGAGTGCGAGATGCAGCCCAGAGGTTGCGCTATTTACGGTTGCGATGCTGCTGTTGCCAAGGACCGTTGCAAGACGAGCCTCAAATTCCTCTACCTTGGGCCCCTGACCGATGTAGCCACTGCGTAGTACTTCAGCTGCAGCCTCGGGTGCCGACTCTGACATAGCAACTTTAAATAGCGGCACAGATGCAGAGAGAGATGTTGGGTCCCCAATTATTGAGTCACTGGGCAAAGCAGTTATTTCGTTTGAAAACTCAGCCATTGGGTTGCTCCTCTTCCGGGTTCCTGCTTCTCACCCTGCGCGGCGATTCTGCCATTTCTAGCCGTAAACCTACCGCCTGAAATCGGCTGTTGTGACCAAAATTCAACGGAGGGCGGCCTTTAAATGCCCTGACCAAGTGGAGCAAATTCTGGCCGACCCCCCAAGGCGCCCCATGCTCCTATGGCCGCAAATGGGTGCGTGCGGTACGGTCAGCCCCCATGAAGATGCCTTTGGTTGTCAACCAGTTCATTGATCGAGCGGAGCGGGTATATCCGGAGCGCATTGCCGTCATAGACGAGCCTCTCCAGCCGGCTGAGTCTTGGGGCTCGCTTACTTGGAGTGAGGTTGCTCGCAGGGCGCGTGCTCAAGCTGCGGGCCTCGATGCTCTCGGAATTGGTGAGGGCGAACGAGTCGCTGTTGTCTCTCATAACTCCGCTCGCCTGCTTACATCGTTCTTCGGCGTCAGCGGATCAGGCAGGGTGCTTGTCCCAATTAACTTTCGCCTCTCCGCTGCAGAGGTGGCATACATAGTTGAGCACTCTGGGGCTTCAATGCTTCTGGTGGACCCCGAATTAGAGGAGTCGCTATCTCACGTGAGCGCAGCGCAGCGCTATGTGATCGGCGCAGAGTCTGATGCATTGCTCTACGACTTCGATAACGCTCCCCGTGGGTGGAGTGAGCCAGATGAAGATGCAACCGCAACAATCAATTACACGAGTGGAACGACTGCACGACCAAAGGGAGTGCAGTTAACGCACCGCAATATTTGGATCAACGCATCAACGTTCGGTTGGCAGACAGGTGTAAGCGATCGCGATGTGTTGCTACACACCCTGCCGATGTTTCACTGCAATGGCTGGGGGATGCCATATGCCGTGACAGGTATGGGCGGAGAACACATTGTTCTACGCAAGGTTGATGGAGCAGAGATTCTGCGCCGCGTTGAGGCGCACGGCGTGACGCTTTTATGTGGTGCACCTGCCGTTGTATCAGCGGTATTAGAGGCAGCAGCATCGTGGGATGCTCCGATCCCTGGCAATGGAACTACCCGAATCGTTGTGGCTGGCGCCGCCCCTCCCACGCGAACCATTGAGCGCGTTGAGACTGAACTCGGGTGGGAGTTCATTCAGATATACGGCCTCACCGAGACATCGCCCTTGCTGACAATGAACCGATCTCGAGCTGAATACGATGATTTGTCCCCTTCTGAACGCGCTGCACGCTTAGGCCGTGCTGGTGCACCTGCGCTGGGGGTAGATATGCGCGCGAGTGCTGACGGAGAGATTCAGGCGCGCGCCAACATGGTGATGGCCGGATACTGGAACCAACCTGAGGCTACCGCCGAGGCTATGGAAGACGGCTGGTTTCGTACCGGGGATGGCGGAGTAATCGATGAAGAGAGTTATGTTGCGATTCTTGACCGCAAGAAGGACGTCATCATCTCCGGCGGCGAGAATGTCTCATCAATATCAGTAGAGGATGCTCTGCATTCACACCCGGCAGTTGCAGAGGTTGCAGTTATCGGCATCCCACATGAAAAATGGGGAGAGACCGTGCACGCCCTCGTTGTTCTCTCAAGCGGTGAAGAGGCGACTGAGGCGGAGTTGATTGCGCACTGCAAAACCCTCTTGGCTGGCTTTGAGTGCCCTACAGGTATTGAGTTTCGCGATGAGCTCGCACGTACCGCTACCGGCAAGTTGCAGAAGTTCAAACTCCGTGAGCCTTACTGGGCCGGCAGAGAGCGCCAAATTAACTGAGCCCTCCTAGAGTTTGGCTTCTCGCTCCTTGGCTCCTCTAGGTTCGCTATCGTTCTGCTAATGGCTTCCAATAACGCTAGTTGGGCACTCGATAAATCGAACCTCCTAACCACCGAGGAGATGGCGCAGTTTGTGGCGCGTGGCTTTGTTGAGTTTGAGGCGGTAGTACCAGAGGAGATCAACCTCGCAGCGATCGCAGAGTTTGAGCGCACCGGGGTTGCTGACATGGTGCGGCCAAAGCCGAAGAGTGGTGCTCCTCTCTCTGATATCTATCCAGATCCGTCGCCTATTGGGCAGATGCTGAGGCTTGATCGCGTACAAGGAATCATTCATAGCCTTGTAGGACTCGACGCCGTTTATGACCATGACTGGGTACATGTGCGCGAGTCAGGCGACATTCTCGATCAGTACCTTCATCAGGATGCAATTGTTGACGTAACGCGCTCATTCGATATTCAACTCTTCTGGTTCCCACACGATGTTGTACCTGGCGGCGGCGGTACTGGTTATGTCCCCGGCTCTCATCTGCGACGTGTGAATCAAGCAGATATAGCGCGGTATCAGAACTTCTCTGGGCAGGCTGACTTCTCAGGGCCAGCCGGATCGATTGTGGTGTTTCATCAAGGAATGTGGCATCGAGGTCGAGCAAATCACAGCGAGACTCGCCGCTGGATGTACAAAATTCGACTCAACCCGCAGTCACCGCAGGTTCGCCGATGGAATCTTGACGACTACGACGCAGTCAAGGGAGAGCAGAGCGACCACATCTTTGGTACCTACGATCCGCGAGCGGTCTCCGCAAAGTTTCGCACGCCTGAACCTTGGTTTGAGTTCGCTGCTAGTCGCTTAGAGACTGTCAATCGAGCGCGACTCTGGAGGTACGTCACGGGGGACGAGACCTATGACTCAGACTGGTATCTAACGCGAACTGCGTCTCGCGAGGCTCTTGATGGAGGAGCACGATGAGTACTCGCCAACAGGTGTTATTTCTCTACCTTGCATCAAGTGCGCTTGATGCGCCGGTAGTGGCATGGTCCGAGTACGACGGCGCCGGAGAGGGCCCGACTCCTCCGGTAGTGGCCCACCCCTCAGCACCGTACGCGACCGGAGTAGATGCTCTGAGAGATGGGTGGCGCTTGATCCAAGCCTCGGCACTCAACCCGCCGACCCCTGGGCACGAACGTGATCTGAGCTATTTAAAGCACGAGTTCATCTTCGAGAAGTTGGTTGATTAACTCTTCGTGTTCTCTATTCCCCAGGCGAACATTGACGCCATGCGCGGATGTTTCTTGCTAATCTTGGGGTGATGCAAAGGGCGTGAACCAAGGGCATATAAACATCTAATGGGGGTATAAGTGAACACAGTTAAGAAGAGTGCTAACAGAGTCACGCGCTTGGCGGTCACAGCGGCATCTGCGCTGGCGCTTATATCTTCCGCTGCGCTGCCAGCAGGTGCTCAGCGTTCAACGAAGACTGCTGCCCCAGAACCTGCGTACTCAAAGCCCGGCCCTTATGCCGTAGGTGTCACAACACTCTCGCTGCCGGATCGCAAGATCGAGGTTTATTACCCAGCCAAGACGGGGAGCACGAAGGGCAAGAAGCGCGCTACCTATCTACAGACTGACGCGATTCCTGCGGACATCCTTGCTGGTCTCCCTGCTGTACCACCAGGAACTGATCTCTCTGTGACTATTCCTGCGTACCGAAATGTTCCGGTTGCAGCATCGAAGTTCCCGATCGTTCTCTTCTCCCACGGTGCTGGCGGATGGAGGGGCGTATACGGATACCCACTATCAGGCCTTGCGTCTTGGGGTTTTGTTGTTGCATCAGTGGACTTCACTGAGTATGGATTGATCTCACAATTTCTTGGTACGGGTGGAGCGGCTGATCCAAACCGTAGAGCAAAGATCTCGGCTACAGCAGTAGCTGCGATTGACCTTGTTGTAGCGGAGAACACAGCCAAGGGAAGCAGATTCAAGGGGCACTTGTTACCAGGAAAAGTTGGAGCAGTCGGCCACTCTGCAGGCGGCGGGACAATGTTCAGCCTTCTAGATAACAAGCGCATTTCTTCGATAGTTGGCTGGGCTGCAGTTGGGCCGCAGGCACCTGTAACTTCGCATACGCCAACGATGTTGATCACTGGGGCAGAGGACATAGCAATAACCCCGGCATCTGCAGAGGCTTCCTATGCAGCGTTGAACGCTCCAAAGCGCTTCGTTGAGATAGGCAAGCTCGGGCACAATGCGTTTAGCGATGCGTGCCTTGCGATTCGTTCTGGTACTGACTTGATTGGGATCGCTAAAGGTCTAGGTATTGGTATCCCAGACCGACTCCTAGAGTTGGGGCGCAATGGTTGTGGAGCGGATTCTCTCGGCACCAAGAAGGGCTGGCAGATAATTCAACAGTTCACAGTTGCCGAACTTCGTAAAGACTTAGGGATAAACAAAGCTCCAATAGGCCTTACTCCAGCGGCAGCGAAGGCGTTTCCTGGTGTCACAATTACTTACAAACAGCAACTCAAGTAGACGCATTGCCTTAATGTGGGGCTCGTCAATATATGAGAGCAACTACTAGACGGAGAGCAATGTGAGCGATACGACGATCTACACAGCGTCGAAGATCGTCACGATGCATTCTTCAAATCCTGTTGCGACTGCGGTGGCCATTAGAGATGGCCGCGTTCTTGCTGTCGGCTCGTTAGAGGAGTGTCAGGCTTGGGGCCCTCACGTCATTGATGAGCGTTACGCCGATGCAGTAATCCTGCCTGGATTCATTGAGGCCCACGGGCACACCATGGATGCGCTCAACACAGAGAAAACTTACGTTGGATTCTTTGATTACCCACTTGCAGATGGATCGACGGTGCTCGGGGTTACCTCGACAGCTGCTTTGATCTCGCGGTTAAAGGAGATTGAGTCTGGTTTAGGAGATGATGAGATTCTCTTGGCCAATGGACTCGATCCGATCTTCTTCCCGGGAGAACCCAGGCTCACGTGCCACGACCTCGATGAGGTCTCAAAGACACGGCAGATATTTATTCGCCATGCGAGCGGTCACCTTGCAACCGTGAACTCTGCTCTCATAGCGGCTGAAGGAATTACGCGCGATTCATTGACGCCTGGAGTGGGTAAGGACGAGAGCGGCGAGCCGAGTGGAGAACTGCGCGAACCCCCGGCAATGTCTCTGGCGAGCAGAGCATTTCGAGAGATGCAGATCCGGAGTATTAATCCTGGCTTGGTAAGAACACATGCTGAGATGGCGCGAAATGCAGGAGTTACTACCTCTACTGAGTTAGTCGGCCTCATGCTCCTATTGCCACAGCAACTAGAGGCATGGCACGAGATTGTCGATGCGCCAGATTTCCCCGGCCGCATGGTTCTCTACAACCTGCCATCTATGCCCGGTACCTCTGCCGATTATGACGCCATGGCTGAGGCCTTTCTCGCCCTTCAAAAGTCCGACACACCGAAGATGCGCAATGGTGGAGTCAAACTCATCATCGACGGTTCGATACAGGGATGGACCGCGAAGATGCAGTGGCCGGGGTATTTTAGTGGCGAAGACAACGCGCATTTGTTGACTACTCCAGAAGAGTTAAAGGAAACAGTCAAGGCATTTCACCGACGTCGTATCAATATCAATGCTCACTGCAATGGGAATGCTGCTACCGAGATATTTCTTGACGCTGTTGAGGATGCGCTCATCGACTTTGCTTGGCTTGATCATCGCCATGTTGTGCAGCACTCTCAGACCTCTACACCAGCGCAGTACCGGCGCATGGCAAAACTAGGGGTCTGTGCCAATATTTTTATAAACCACATTTGGTATTGGGGCGACCAGCATGCAGCGATAACGATGGGGCCGGATCGCGTGCGAAGCATGTGGGCGTGTCGGACCGCTCTCGACGCTGGTGTGCCTATCTCTTTGCATACAGACTCGGGCGTAACCCCAATCGGTCATCTGATGACGATGTGGTGTGCCGTGAATCGAATTACTCCCTCTGGTCGAGTGCTTGGGGAGGCTGAGCGAATCACTCCGTATGAAGCGCTTTATGCAGCAACGCTCGGTGCCGCATATCAACTTCACTTAGACCATGAAATTGGAAGCATAGAGACGGGGAAGCGAGCGGACTTTGCTGTGGTTGATGCATCGCCATTAGATGTCGATCCGTTAGCAATATGCGACATATTGGTCTTTGGCGTCGTCGTTGGGGGCGAGCACTTCGAGGCCCCCCAGAATGCTGAGTCGGGATCATAAGTGAGTGAAGAGCCTCGCGATATTGGTGTATTGATCATCGGTGGATACCTGGGTTCAGGAAAGACCACACTTGTAAACCACATCCTGCGCAACGGGACAGGTCGTGAGACCCTCGTTCTTGTAAATGATTTTGGTGAGATAGCGATTGACGTTGATTTGATTGAGGCTGACTCTGATGGAGTGGTGACGCTTGTAAATGGCTGCTCCTGCTGCGCTCTCTCCACTCCGCTGATCGAGTTTCTAGTCTCGCTGCGTGAGCGGGAGGCTCGTCCGCAACTCTTGATTATTGAGGCGAGCGGGGTAGCTAATACTGCGCTAGTTGCTAGCCATGCCATGATCCCAGGCTTCAGGCTCGAGGGAGTTGTCACGGTTGTTGATGCTGAGACAATTGGCGAACGATTGAGTGATGACTACGTGGGAACTACGGTGCAGCGCCAGATTGAGGCCGCTGATGTTTTGATCATTAACAAGACTGATCTAGCCGGTGCAGTGGATGTCGAGCGAGCGAGCGAATTACTTGGCTCGCTAGCTCCAGGTGCTTTAGTCGTTGAGGCCGTAAACGCCGAAGTCCCGATTCTCTTTCTGGTCGGGGAGACCCTTGAGAGTGATCTTGATTTATTCGAAGTGAGGAAAGCGAGTGATAGTGGGGAGCCGCATGCAAAACATGAAACTTGGTCATGGGAGTGCGACACGGCAATCAACCGCAGTCGATTCGAAGCGGTACTCGAGTCGCTTCCAGATCGAGTCCTGCGAGTTAAGGGTGTAGTGAATTTCGAAGGCAGCCCTCTACACCGCTCAATTATTCAGCGGGTTGGGTCACGGCTAGCAATTACCCAAGGGGCTGCATGGGGGAGTGATCAAGCCACGAGCCGAGTAGTTCTAATCGGCTATCCCGGGAGCATTAACCCAGAGCAATGGTCCAAGGACTTCAACTCAACCCAGTCTTAACTAGTTTTTTGCGAGCTAAATAACCACAGGAATAGAGTTCACAGGGTTGTAAGTGGCAGGAGAGTGTTATATGCGAATTGGATTTGTCGGTTGCGTAAAAGGGAAAGCCGACCGCCCTATGCCTGCGCAAGAACTTTACACTTCAAGTCTATTTATAAAACGAAGGAAGTTTGTTGAGGAGAGCTGTGACTCATGGTGGATTCTTTCGGCAGAGCATGGACTCGTGAGCCCTCATGAGCTCCTTGCTCCGTATGACCGAGCTTTAAAGGATGCAACGCGACTAGAGAAACGTCGCTGGAGCGCTCAGGTCCTTGAGGCTGTCGCGCTTCGGATCTCACCGGAGGATGGAGACATCGCCGAGTTTCATGCTGGTAAGGAGTACCGGGACTTTGGACTTTGCTCAGGATTGCTGGAGGCCAACTGGCGCATTGAGAATCCAACAGAGGGTATGAGAATCGGGGGCCAATTGCAGTTTTACGCGCGTGCTTTGAACCATGAGTGACAATGAGCGTCGTACATCGGTTAATTTGTTCTACGAGCTGATTGACAAATTGAGCGACCGAATAGGTGGGGCTCGCTATCTGGCAACCTCTAGTGGCCAAGATGAGTGGCCACAACGCGGTGTGTATTTCTTCTTTGAGCATGGCGAGCTCCGAGAAGGAGGGGAAGCGCCGCGTGTTGTTCGGGTTGGGACCCACGCGCTAGCGGCTAATTCGCGCACCTTACTTTGGAGCAGACTTTCTCAGCATCGAGGGACAGTCGGAGGGAGCAACCCGGGTGGCGGTAGCCATCGTGGTTCTGTTTTCCGAAGGCACATCGGGATGGCGATTCTTGGCGCTGACTCCACGATGGTTAAGGGTAGATCGACGTGGGGAAGAGGGTCTAATGCCTCGGCGTCAGTTCGCGATGGCGAGAGCAAACTTGAGATTGCTGTGTCCACGGTGATCCGAAAGATGCCTTTCGTTTGGCTGCCGGTTCTAGATAATGCTGGCCCTCTGAGTGGTCGTGGGGCGATTGAAGTAGGGGCCATTTCCCTCCTCTCAAATTTTAAGCGAACGCCAATTGATCCACCATCAGAATCTTGGCTTGGTAGAACATCAGACCGCGAGAAAATACGCGACTCAGGACTCTGGAATATTCGCCATGTTGAGGATCAACCTTCACCAGGATTCATCGAAGCACTCTCTAGCGCGATCGACCAGATCGCTAGCCCAGGTAGTGATACGTCAGGTTAATTTGTGCGCGATGATGGGTATATGGATACCCCTGGCACCTACCGCGTATCTGATAACACGGCCGTCGAGTTTGACGATGCTCTCGAAGAGTGGGCAAAGTCTGCGCGAATATTTCTGCTCGACTTGGCGGGCACATATAACGCTCATATCGCTTATGGCGAATTAGCTGAACAAGTACAGGAAGCCACTGGGATTCGGACACGAAGTCTGATGAACCACTGGATCGGGTACGTACTCGGTCGCGTTGCACGAACTTGCGGTACGAAGGGCGAGCCGCTCCTCTCTGCACTCTGCACACAGAAAACAGGGGCTATGGGGCCGGGCTACGGCATCGGAGTTACGTATGCACGTGGAGGTATTGCGCCTGAGAACCCTGATGCGCATGCTGCCGCAGAGCGATTGGCGTGTTACCGCGAGTTTGCTAGCGATATGCCAAATGATGGAGGAACGGAGAAAATCCTCGGCATCACTCGTGTGAAGGCCCCGCGAGCGCCCAAGCCGGTTCCTCCGCAGCGCGCAATTTGCCCGCAATGTTTTCTTCAGATCCCTGCCTCTGGGCGCTGCGATCAGTGCGACTGATGACTGCAACTGACCGCTCTGATTGGTTTGGTATTACGCGACGCAATGCGCGGTCGGTGCAGACCACAATTGGTTGGATTTTCTGGGACCCTGGGGCAGTTGCGCGTTATGAGGTGCTTGGCCTGCCCGGCCCCCTTGGGTACATAGCGGCGCGTTGCGCGCCGCTTGCTTTCGCTGGACCGGACGCAGTTATTGCTGCATTCGGCTCTGTGAGCCCAGACGGTATCCGGATCGCGTTTGAGGTCATCAAGCAGGGCGGCGGATCGTTTAATGATTTCTGGAGTGCGCGCGATGAAGCGGTTTTAGAGGGGCTTCATACGTTTGCCCCGGCAATCGTCGAACCACTGATCGAACTTGCACCTCATTTGTGGAGCGTTGTTGAAGCACTTCCAACGGTCGGGCGCACCTTTTTCGGAGCCCACTTAGCAATGGATCGCCCGGCCGACCCGTTGCTCTCAGGTTGGCATGCGGTGAACTGCATACGCGAGTGGCGCGGTGATACTCATTGGGCACTTGTTGCCGCCGCTGGTCTCAATGGACCTGAGGTAACGATTCTCCATAATGCGTACATGAGCTACGAAGGGGACTGGCTAGCCATCTCGCGCGGAATAGCGCCCACAGCAATCGATGCCGGCTGGGCATCGCTGGAGGCTAGAGGGCTTGCCCATAAAAGAGTCGTTACACCCGAGGGCCTAGCACTGCGCGAGCACATAGAGGATGAGACCGATCGCCTTACTGCGCAGGTGTGGCAGATGCTAGGGGAGCAGCGCTCATTGAGATTTGCAGAGAACTTTGAGCCTCCATGCGAATTATTACTGGCCCGCGTAGATGAAACTGCCGGGCCTAACTACCAGCCAGCATCGCGCATTAGGCCAACGCGTTAGGGAGACCGCATTAATGGGGGCCTTTCAGACTCGCGCTCTTCGTTCTCTACCTGCTAACTGCCATAACCCTTATCTGGCGGTGCGCGCCATGCCCATGCTGGTGTGATGTCGGTCGAATGTGTTCGCATATCACCTGGTGACAGTTTGATCTCGGGAACTTCGATTCTGATCAACCGATACCCGTCGTGAGTTTTTTGAAGATGATGTCGTTTGCAGAGGCGTACGAGGTTCTCGAGGCTTGCAGGGCCGCCCTCAGAGAATGGTTTGATGTGGTCAATCTCGAGTCCCACGCTCATATCGCACGTTGGTACTTGGCATTTTCGGTCTCGTTCCTCAACGGCTGTTCGCAATGGTGCAGGAATCGCTCTACCCATATGCGCAACGGTCTTGATATCTATGCCATCGACAACTAGAAGTTTTAAGAAGGCTTCACCCAGATACTCAGTTGCTGTAGCTACCGGTACTGGGCCGACTCCAGCGATCTCGCAGATCTCTCCATGCTCAGTATGCCCACGCTTAAGGGCATCGATGTCGACACGAATATTTATTACTGCGTTCGCACCGTGTGGTCTTGCTGCACTCACAGTCTTGGCAGCGCAGAGTGCCATCAGAGCGTCAGCTGCGTAGGCCTCGGGTCTTTCATGTGTGCCACTCTTACGCGCGGACCTAAAGATCTCATCTTGGAGTGGCTTGAGGGCTGCCATTAGGAGCGCACCATTGGCAACTGTCATGCGCCCTTTTACGTTGAACGAACCATCCGAATCAGTCCACGATTTAAAGAACCGCGATTTGTGTACCTGTCGGTGGCGCTCTGCTTCATCAGTGGCCGCTGCAACGACACGGTTAGTTGCATCACGTAGATCGCGCACTGTCGCATGTTTTGAGAGGCTCAAGAGTTGAGTCTCAGTATTCGGCGCAACAATCGCGCCGCGTGCTACCTCTACAGCCTGTGTGCCCGAGAGATCTCCTGCGAGCAAGGCTGCCTGGGTGACAGGTAAGTGCTGGAGTTGGTTAGCGAGCAGCACCACAGTCTGTGCCTCATAGTGGGCACAGTCGGTCTCGATAGAGAGCCACTCAGAGATACTCTTCGCGCCCTCCCCTTTCCAAGCATTCGTTCGCTCAACCTGGCCTACGGCCACAGTGCGCAGAGAGTCTCCAGCCCTGCGAACTCGCTCAGCGATCTCAACCAATCCGCGAGCACCGGCAGCATCAACGCAATCGACTTGAAGCGAGGAGATACAGGTTTGGAGCTCTGTGGCGAGGCGATTCAATCGGTCGAACATATGTTCGATTATAAAGCAAGGGTGGGACAACTAAAAGGAAATCCTCACTTACTCTGGATTGATTCCTACAGCGTTGTCTTATTGCGACGCTCGCGTTGTCGCCACTCAACAGTCTCGATGGCAACAAGTAGAAGTACGCCAAGCCCAATGCAGAGCAAGAGGGTCAGCGCGCTGAGCGGCTGTAGATGGAATGCGTCTCGCAAGAATGGGGTGTAAAGCACGGCTATCTGCGCGATGAATACAAACCCAGCGGCTAATAGCAGAGTTGGATTTCCCTTCCAGTCGAGGCGGTTGAGGGGAAGCCTCGTCGAGCGGTTACCGATTGCTTGGAAAATCTGCATGAATGCGATTGCTGTAAAGATCACGCTCTGGAAATAAAGAGGGTCGCCTCCGCGTGCCGTGTCCACTCCGTGGTAGTTCACTCCGTGGTATCCCGCGCCAATGAGGAGAGCGCCGACTCCGATAGCAACTCCGACCCAGATAGTTCGAGCCCCCCAACCATCTGACCAAATACTGCTACCCGGGTCTACAGGCTTGCGCATCATTACATCTGGCTCTGCTTGCTCGGTACCCATTGCGAGCCCAAGTAATCCGTCGGTCATCAGGTTTAGCCACAGCAACTGAAGGGGCATCAAAGCGATCGCGTCTTTTGTCGAGCCTGTCTTGATCAGCATCACAAGGGGCCAGAGAAGCAGCACCATTACTTTTCCGATGTTGCCAGCGAGTGAGTAGTTTACGAAGCGGCGAAGGTTGTCGTAGATGACGCGCCCCTCCTCGACCGAGGAGACGATGGTTGCAAAGTTGTCGTCACGAAGCACGATGTCCGCAGCCTCTTTTGAAACATCCGTTCCTGTTATGCCCATCGCTACACCAATATCGGCTTGGCGCAGTGCTGGCGCATCGTTAACACCATCGCCCGTCATCGCTACAACTTCACCCTGGGCGCGTAGTGCCCGCACGATACGGAGTTTGTGCTCCGGTGATACCCGTGCGAATACGGACGTGGTCTGTACCGCAAGCGAAAGTTGGTCGTCGTCCATTGCCTCTATCTCGCGCCCTGTGACAGAAGGAGTGTGGTCGTCTGCGCCCACGATCCCAAGTTCTCTTGCGATAGCGCGTGCGGTCAGAGGGTGATCCCCTGTGATCATCACGACACGGATACCAGCGTCACTACAGGTCGCGATTGCGGTTCGAGCCTCGGGGCGTGGCGGGTCAATTATCCCTAGGAGACCGATCAATGTAAGGCGATCTTCTATCTCGTCGTGAATGCCATCGGTATCGATAACCCTGTATGCAAGGCCGAGTACTCGTACGCCGTCTGCAGCCAGATTGTCATTGGCCGCGTTGATGCGGTCTCGCTCTTCCTCGGTGATTGGCTCTGCTTTGCCATGAAGCCAGACATGGGTAGTTAGGGGGAGAAGCCCATCGATTGCGCCCTTTACGAAGGCAACTGTCGCTCCTTCTTCAATTAGCGCTAGACCCGCACGTCTCTCAGACGGCAGCGGGCCGTGCACCGTGCTCATGCGCTTGCGCTCAGAGTCGAATGGGAGTTCTCCGGCACGCGGGGTGTTTATGCGCAGTGACTCAACGTTGATACCGGCGTTGTGCGCTGCAATTAGGAGCGCTGTCTCGGTAGGGTCGCCAATTGTTGTGACGTCGCCACTCTCACTTACCTGAATGTCTGCGTCGTTGCAGAGTGCGCCAGCGGTTAGTGCAAGAAGAGCACTGGGGTGCTGATCAGAGGTGGCGTCAAGATCATCGAGAAAGTGTCGCTGCCCGGACCCCTCAAACACGGTAACGGTCATTCGGTTCTGCGTAAGCGTGCCGGTCTTGTCTGAGCAGATGACAGTCACTGAGCCGAGTGTCTCGACAGCAGGTAGGCGCCTGACGAGAGCATTGCGCTTCAGCATTCTCTGCGAGCCGATTGCAAGGGTAAGCGTGACGACTGCTGGGAGGCCCTCAGGGATAACAGCGACTGCTGCACTTACAGCGGTGAGTACCAGGTCTCCCCAAGACTCTCCACCTAATTTCCCGATGACAACAAGAATCAGTGCGACAAGAACTCCGGCGGCCGCGAGTTGTTTCCCAACGCGATCTAGCCGTAACTGAAGGGGGGTTGCGGCAGGCTCAACACTCTGAATGAGCTCGGCAATCTGCCCGATCTCCGTCGACATACCGGTTGCTATGACTACCCCGAGCCCACGCCCGAAGGTCACCTGAGTCCCTGAAAACCCGAGGTTTCGACGATCCCCAAGAGGAGCTGTCTTGTCTTCAATGGCCTCGCTAATTTTCTCAACAGGCAGAGACTCTCCAGTAAGAGCGGCCTCCTCGATACGAAGGTTCACAGTCTCGATGAGTCGAAGGTCGGCTGGGACAACATTGCCAGCCTCGAGCAGCACGACATCCCCAGCGACGAGATCGACCGCAGATATCTGAGTAATCACAGCGTCTCTAAGAACGCGTACCTCGGGAACAGCGAGTCTGCGCAGTGCAGCGATTGCGTTCTCTGCTCGGTACTCCTGGAGGAACCCGAGTATTGAGAAAAGAATGACGATGGTTCCTATCGCCCCGGCCTCGAAGTATTTGCCGATGAAGAGAGAGAGAAAGGCGGCACCGATTAGCAGCAGCACCATGAACGCAGTGACCTGCTCCCAGAGAATTCGCGCAGCGGGCTTCGTGCCACGATCTACTAGTGCATTGGGGCCGTCAAGCTCTAGGCGTGCTGCTGCTTCTTTAGAAGAGAGTCCGGTCTTGGAGGTATCGAGGTCAATGAGGACTCGCTCGGCATCAATCGAATGCCAAATAGTGGAGGGCTTCGGTGGTGTGGTTGTTTTGTATTTTTCTCGCATGGGGCGGACTCCTCGGTGGCGATGGCATGCATCGACAACGAAGGTCTCTCCCACCACGATTGGTTCGTGGTGACCGGTACCGGGTCGATGTGGGACCGACCGTACTGACGGCGCCGATACTTGAGGGATACTCCCCTTCACTGCCCTCCCCGACCTAGATCGGGGTTGACAGAGAAGACCCTACTCCGGGTTCAAGGGGTTTGAAACCTCGGGTCTGCGAACTGTGACCGAATTTGCTTGCTAATTACTCCGCTGAGATCCAAGAACCATGCGCCCCAAAGGGAATACGGCGAGGAAGCACAACTTGAGCGACCGGCTCTGCCTCGAAGTTTTGGGCTTCAATGATGTTGAGAGTGGTCTCATCATTTGAGTCATCATGAGAGAGGCAGATAATCCATCCCTCATCCTCGCCAGCATCTGGGCTCGACGGCACAAAAATGGGCTCAAATGCGTTGGCTTCATCCCCGCCGAAGGAGTGAGTCTCTACGCCACCGGTCTTCATGTCGTACTTGTAAATCTCGCCTAAAAACCCTGGAGATGAACCCTCCATTAGTCCGGCCATATATCCGAAACGACTTGGTAGCCCCACAAGTCGGTCGTCGATCCGTGGGAAATCTCCTGTGCGATCGTCGAGCTGAGTCTCAGTCGCTTTACCTGTCTTGAGATTTAGATTCCACTGCCACGGGCTTGACTGGTCGCCTATGTCATTCATTCCGTGCTCCATTATTGATGAGGCACGGCAAACCTGCAGGATGATCTCGTCGCCCTGTTCGTATGCATTGATTGAGTGAAAGACAGTGCATGCCTCTACCTCAAACCAGCGCACATCCGCGTTTGACCCGGTAAGGGGCATTACGCCGATGCGGCCGCCGAGGTCACGCTGGAATCTGAACCCGCCTTTCTCCATGGAGAAGACAATCGGGAGATCAAAGAAGAGCGCATAGTTCTCGGTAACTGCGAAGTCATGCATCATCACCGGTCGAGGGATATCGATCACCTCACTCTGCACAAGTGTGCCGGCCGCGTCGGTGCGGTGGTAGGTGAGGAATGGCTCGTTTAAGAATTGGTAACCGAAGAAGAACATCTCGCCTGTCTTCTGCGAGATTTTTGGGTGAGCAGTCATTGGAGTCTTGAGGCGACCATCGAAGTCAACGCAGCCAAGCGTGTTGAGTTTGATATCCATCTCCCACGGGAAATGCGCCTCTTCGAGAGCAAGAATTCGACCAGCATGCTTGATGATGCTCGTATTCGCGGGGGAGAGAGTTAGGTCACCAATACCCTCCATCATGTCCATGTCTTGGTCTACATAAGGAGTATGAACATAACGATTGCGATATGCGACCTTGCCGTCTGCAATATCGAAGCCGTGGATCATGCCCGCACCGAAGAACCAGTGAGCAGGTACTCGCCCGGCTGGATTGAAACCGTTGCGAAGGTAACTGCCGTTTAACTCGACTGGAATTTTTCCTTTGACGGGGAGGGACTCAATGGTCGCCTCATCATCAATGGGTGCGTAGTTGCCGCGCATATGCCATGGAGTCTCAGCACTAAATCGATTTGGGTGTTCGTGGATGGCGGTCATGGTTGCCTCCTGTTTGGGTGGCTAAAACCTACTCTGCCAGGCCTTGCTCTGTCACGGCGTTCTCGGCGAAATCGCCCTAACATCAGGCCCATGGGCTCCATTTTGTTTAAGACCGCTGATTCCGAGGCTGTCGCATTCTTCCGAGAGAATGGCTGGGCCGTCATAAACCTCTTGGACGAGGGGCAGACCCAAGCCCTTCAAGGTTGGGTCAATGAGGTCATGGCCTGGCGGGATGAGGACGGTAACTGGCTTCATTATCGTGAGATGACCGAGTCAGGGCCGGTGTTATGTCGCACTGAGAATTTTGTGCCCTATCACGAGGGATTGCGAGCGCTGCTCACGGAGGGCAGAGTCCTAGAGACGGCGAACGCACTACTCGGTGAGCCGGCTGTTCTCTACAAGGAGAAGATCAATTACAAAGCCGCTGGTGGTGCTGGCTTCGCTCCTCATCAGGATGCCCCGGCTTATCGCTTTGTACAGCAGCACATCTCATGCATGATCGCTATTGATGATGCGGATGCAGGGAACGGCTGCCTAGAGGCTGTCTCGCATCGACACGCAGAGGTGCTTCCGATGAACGAAGATGGCTGCATCCGCCAAGACGTTGTTGACTCAATGGAGTGGGAGTCGATTCCGGTTCCAGCGGGGTCAACCCTATGGTTTCACTCGCGTACTCCACATCGAAGTGCTGCGAATAACTCTGATCGACCTCGACGCGCGCTGTATCCGACATATAACGCGTCAAGAGAGGGCGATCTTCGCGATGCCTACTACGAGCAGAAGTTCG
This sequence comes from Actinobacteria bacterium IMCC26256, assembly GCA_001023575.1. Lineage (GTDB taxonomy): Bacteria > Actinomycetota > Acidimicrobiia > IMCC26256 > IMCC26256 > IMCC26256. Next base: position 469,636 of record CP011489.1, read on the forward strand.
CAGAGTTCGCTGCGAGCGAGGTAGACGGATCGCGCGTGCAAGTATCACTTATCAACGATTTTCAAGGGAAGCCGGTATGACGAAACTCTCAAGTGTTAATGATGTTCTTGCCCTATTCGAGAAGTACGGCGAGGAGTTTTACGGAGAGGATGTAACTCAGAATGCGCATGCACTCCAGACTGCGGCATTCGCCGAGTTAGATGACGCAACCGATGCGCTTATAGCGGCCTCGCTGCTCCACGACATTGGCCACCTCGTTTATCTTGCAGACCAGGGGCACGAGGCCGATGCGAAGAAACTCGATGATCTACATGAAGCAACTGGTGCACGTGCTCTCGCCGGCATATTCGGCCCCGATGTCACTGGGCCAATCGCTCTACATGTGACTGCGAAGCGTTACCTCTGCGCAATGGATCCCGGGTACTTAGAGTCGCTCTCGCCTGCATCGGTTATCAGCCTTGCGATCCAAGGTGGTCCGCTTGATCCCGAAGGCTGCGAGACATTCTCGCTCCACCCTGCTGCCGAGGATGCTTTTCGCCTTCGTACCTATGACGATCAAGGCAAGATCGAAGGCTTAGAGGTACCTGGTTTTGAGACCTACCGAGCGATGCTTCAGGGCCTAGCCAAATAGTTGCGCCGTTAGTTACGCGTCTTGGTACTCGACCTTTAGGGTTGAGCCCTGCTCGCCATTCTTTGTAACGGCAATACCGGTGCGCAGTGATGCGCGCATCTCTGTGACATGACTAATCACGCCGACCATGCGCCCTGAGGTCTGAAGACCCTGGAGTACCTCGGTAGCGCGCTCGAGTGTCTCAGTATCAAGAGAACCAAATCCCTCATCAACGAATAGTGCATCTAGGCGCATGTTCTGTTGACCTGCAACTACCTCAGCTAGCCCAAGGGCGAGAGCGAGTGATGCCATGAATGTCTCTCCGCCGGAGACTGTATTGACCGAGCGCGAGACGCCAGTATGTGAATCGAAGACGTCGAGGTCTAGGCCGCCATGCTTTCGCTTATCGCTAGTGCTGCCAATCTGAAGGATGTATTGCCCACTTGTCATGACTTTTAGATGGTTATTCGCCTGAAGCACGACTCTATGGAGATATGCAGAGCAGACCCAAGACTCAAGATCGATGTTGGGACGGATCCTCGCGGATGCAACATCTGCGACGGTCTGGGCAATCTCCTGAGATGCTGCGAGTCTGGCCAACTCGTCGAGCCGCTCTCCAAATGCCTCTGGTGCAGCGTTGAGACGCTCGCTTGCATTCTTTGCTGTGAGTGCAGCATCCACCCTTTGGTCTCGCTCCACCTTTAGTACATCGCGTCGCTCTATAAGCGCTGTTGGGTCCGGGCGAAGATCTGGGAGTTTGTCCTTCGTTAGTTCTTTAAGTATCCCGGCAACTACTGGGCGACGCGCCTCGCGCTCCTTGAGCTCGGCGGCTGCCTCCTCGAGTTCATCGGGGTCCATTGCAGCGGCAGTGACGCTCTTAGTGTCCTTGAAACCTTTTCGCTCCAATGCTTTCTCTAGGGCGGTCTTGAGATTTGTGACAGTTGCAGCGCTCCCCGCTTCTTCATCGAGGAGTGTCGCAAATGCAGTTACCAATTCAATCGCATCTGTGGTCACCTCGTGCTCTGCCTCTGCGGAGTCTGCATCCGGGGAGGTCTTCACTGCGATGTCATGCGATTTCTTGGCTGCGGCCAACTGCATCTTCTCGGTGGTATCAGCCGCAGTTATACGAGCGTTTAGTGCATCCATCTCGGTTGTGCTCGCGGCAATGATCTGCACCGCAGCCGCTACCTGGGAGCGAAGGGTATCGGCGGTTCCAGCAGCGGTGGATGCGGCATCGAACGCTGCCTTTGATGTATCACGCTTGTCTTCAGCATCCTGTAACTCCTCTGCGGCAGGTAGCTCAGAGCGCCTTGCCCGCTTCGCACTTAGGTCCTTTACTGCTGCGTTTAGTGCAGTCTGGAGAGATCTAAGTCCTGCCTCTGCGCGCTCAATGTCTTCGTCGCTCGCTGCATGCGCAGGGACCTCTGCAGGGGTCGGGTGCTCGGTGGATCCACAGGTTGGGCAGGCATCGCCATCATGTAGGTCTGCGGCTAGGCGCGCCGCTAACCCGGCAAGATGACGTTCTCGGGCATCCTTGAGTGCTGACTCTGCCTCTGCAACCGCTTTAGTAGCCGCCTTCTCAGCCTTCTCTCCTACAACTATCTGGTTGTCAAGAGTTAGGCCAGTGTTTACGCTCTCAACACGATCGCTAGCGGACTCTGCTGCATCCTTAAGAGCATCTAATGCCTGCGCCGCTGCCTCGACCTTGGTGAGCTCCTCGCGCAGACTCACCAATGCAGCATCCGCCTGTGCGCTAGTGGCAGCTACAGCGGCTACTTCCGTGCCAAGCGCTATGGCTTGAACGGCTTTGCTCTCTGCGCTCGCGCGAGCCGTCGATGCATTCTCGAACTCTGCAATTGCAGTTGCTAATAAACCAAGTCGCTTCTCAAGTTGCTTGACAGAAGCGCGCGCCTTTACGGGCGTTGTAGGGAGATCCCCGCCGAGTGCTTCGCTGACCTCTGAGCTCAAATCGGCTATCTGGGCCTTCGAGTCTGCAAGCGCTCCCTCGGCCTCTTCGAAAGCATCTACCTGCTCTAATAAATCGTTGGCGCTCTCTGCAAGTTTGAGAGTAGCCGCGAGAGTTTTGTCACCTTTGCTGAGTTCCGCTAGCGCAGCGCTCTCCTCCTGCAGTGTGAGTCGGCTATCCCACTTCTCTGCTTGCTGGGTCGCTGCATCGGCGGCAGTATTAGCCGAGTCGTAGGCTTTGTTCGCTGCTGCGGCGGCCGAGTCGACCTTTACTCGGAGTGTCTTGGCCTGAGCGCTCATCTGCTCGAGTGCTGCGCGTGTCTGCTCGCCTGGGCCTACCGGTGCTTCATCATCATCAAACTCGATGCCAGTTGCGCTCGCCGCTTCAATACCAGCCTCTGTGATAACTGATCGCCAATCCTCGAGTGAATCGTCGAAAGCATCAGATAAATCCTTCTTCATGTTGCTATGTGCGATTCCGCGGTCTTTCGCTTCGCGCTTAAGACGCTCAACCGCTGAGGTTAAGTATTTGGTGCCAAAGAGTGCACTGAGTAGAGGTAGCCGATCTTTCGAGCTTGAGCGCAGAACTTTGTCGAATTTTCCCTGAGGAAGGAGTATGACCTGCTGGAACTGTGCAGAAGTCAGGCGAATTAGTTCGGTGATGTGTTTGGTGACGTCTCTGTTTCCTGATGCGACTGCTACCCATTTCGCTTTTTCAAATCTCTGAAGGCTCGCCTCGGCAACCTGGGTAGCAGTACCGGTGCCTCGTTTTGCGGCACGCTCTTGCTCCGGCGATCTCTCGACGCGATATACGGCATCGCCAATTGCGAACTCAAAGGTGACGCTTGTTGGGTCGGCTGCGAGAGCGAAGTGAGATCGAAGCGACCCTGTTTGACCTTCTCGTGCCCCGGCCGCCTCTCCGTAGAGTGCGTAGACCATTGCATCGAGGACTGTTGTCTTGCCTGCACCTGTTGGCCCTGTAATGAGGAATAGGCCCTGCTGGCCTAGGCGCTCGAAGTCAATCTCCTGATCGCCAGGGAATGGGCCAAATGCTGAGAAGGTGATTCGAATCGGCCTCATTGAGCGGCCTCCTTCTCTGTGAGGATCGCATCGACAAGAAGGCTTCGGTACTCGCCCTCGAGTTTCTCCTCGCGCACGTCGAGCCAATAATGCTCTGCGAGCTCTTCATCGGTGAGCGAGTCGATCTTCTCAACGTCTGGGCCGCCGGTCTGCGAACGCGCATCCAGTGCGTTGTTCTCAATAGCGATTGTGTGGGGAAAGCGAGTGCGAAGTTGAGCCATTGGATTGAGGCGCACCTCAGTGTCCATGAGGATGGCGCGCACCCAGCAACCATCTGCGTAGGAGTGCTTCTCCTCTTTGAGTAGATCGGCGAGCAGGCCGGTAATCGTGGCGACGCGCCTACCGATTGGTACTGCACGCTCCTCTACCTCTATTGAGCCATCGGGTGTCATCTCAATAATGCGGACAATCTTCTGGGCCTCTTCGCTAAATGAGTAGGGGATTGGTGAGCCCGAGTAGGAGATACGGTTTTCTTCGAAGGAGTACGGCCTGTGAATATGGCCAAGCGCTGCATAAGAGAAGCCCGCGAAAACATTTAGACCAACTCGATCCGTACCCCCAACACGTAACACCTTCTCTGAGTCAGATGACTCAATTACCTCTTTATCGACGAATGCATGGCTCAAAATAAGACTGCGCTTGGTACCCCGCTCCGAGATCGTCGAGCGAGCATTCTGAAGAGCATCTTGGAGAGCGCCTTCATGGGTTCTCTCGAATTGGCTCTCGGGGTACTCGCCATCTGCGCCGCGTACGAAGTACATACCTGGGTCTAGGAACGGAACAGCCACGACAGCAAGTGGGCCGTCTTTAAAATCAAGGAAGAAAGGAGCGCCTGCGCGCTCGGGTTTAATGCTGCCGCGAATATGAATACCGGCGAGACCAAATGCGCGCTCACCAAAACCAAGGCGAGTCGTGTTGTCATGGTTGCCCGGGATCATTACAACTTGGGCACCAGCGCCAACTATGTCATCAAGCGCTCGCCCTAGAAGTGCAACAGCCTCCTCTGGGGGAACACTTCGGTCGTAAACATCACCAGCGATCGCGACTAGCTCAATCTTCTCGGTGCGCACGGTCTCAACGAGCCAGTCGACAAAATCAGATTGAGTCGCGAGGAGGTCTTCGTTTACAAACTTGCGCCCGAGGTGCCAGTCGCTTGTGTGGAGAATCTTCATGTAACTCCCGGTGCTATGAGGATTGAAGTGATCGAACCGAGGTGCTCGATCGCAGGCTGGTCATAGTTACACGGGGGCGGGACATGATGCCTCTAGTTGGGTGGCGAACCCGCCGGCGGCAGCACAGGAAAGGGGGTTTCTGCGCCACCACCGGCCGATCTTGTTGGGGTCAAAATGAAGTCCGGAGCCCTATGAAGCCTCTGCAACCTCAGGCTCGTCGCTCCAGCGTTGGGCCTCGGCCCAAAGCGCACTCTCACGGCAAAGCCTGGGGTTAAACCCAACAGCATGGAGTTGGTGCTCAATCTCCCCGAGGTCGGTTCCCTGCTCAAGAAGGGAGAGAGCAAATCTCCTAGATCTGCGTGCAGCGCGCTCAGTTGCAGGTTGCGCTAGTTGGGTTGTTACCAACGCGTCATGCTGTAGCGATAAATAATTTGGAAGTCGGCGAACGTGGCGTCGATTTACTGGTGGGAGATTTCTGCGTACTGCATATGTGTCCTCCGCCGTATTGGTTGCAAGATCAAACTGCACGAGGCGCTCAAACGAACGCATCAATGGAGTTGACGCCCCATCACGGTAACCAAGCCCTAAAGCTTTAGAGAGTTCAGCAACATCGAGCTCCATTCCATACTGTGCCTCGCTAAACCCCGCAGCAATTCGCCTGAGTAGTAATAGCGATGTGGGGCCGAGAGTAGGCAACCAAAATGTCTCAACATAAATACTGCGCGGATCGTGTCCGAGGGTATCGATAACTGGGTCTGGCCATGGGTGGACTGTGAGTGTTGCTGGCATGATGTCTCCTAGATCACTTAGGTGATGGTGAGCGGGGGAAGCTCTAAAATTTGACCTGGGAAAATCATGCTTGGGTTGCTGCCGATCAATACTTTGTTGAGTGCATAGATACTTCTCCACTCACGATCGATCTCTTGGTCGCTCGCAGTAGACGGGAGGCGCCCCGCAGCGATGCCCCAGAGTGAATCGCCATGAATTACCGAGTGAAGTAAAGGCGCCGAGCTCGCAGACTCTGTCGAGCTACCTGGCCTGATGAGCGACTCTGACGGCAAGAATTCAGGGTCTCGCGATGGAGTACGCAGAGGGGCCGATGTGTTCGATGAGGAACGCGGACGCGTTGAGCGGCGAGGTTGCCGTTTAGTAGTGGAGGTGGCAGAGACTCTGCTGGTCGGAGTAACAGACGCGTAGGTTGTCGTTGGAGTCGGGAGTGAGGTAGACGACGAGTGGGTATTGAGGTCATCAAAATCAATTCCTCCGCTCGGGCCTAATGCTCCACTCGGATCGCCTGGATCTTCGTACCACGTCCCAGCAGGACGAGCGCTTGAGTCTGGCGCAGGTTGCGTAGTCGCAGTGCTATCTAGCCATCTGCGAACTGACTCAGATCCACTATCGTCAGCTGCACTTGCATGTGCGCCTAACGTCGTAACAACTGAGGCAGCGAGAATTACGGCTGCAACTCGACGGGCAATTGGTGGGCTGATGCGGTGTAGAAAACTCGCTAATGCTTGAGCCTTGCCAATGCGATCGAGTATCTCGGCAAGGAGTGCCGGGAAGATCACTACAAATGCAATAATGACAGCCGTAATTGCAAGTTTTGAAGCTACGACCGCTGCAGTTGCGTCGAATACCTCCCGGCCCATCCTCGCTCCCTTCCTTGGGTGCTTCGCCGATGCTTTACTTTCACATCAGCAACACAACGTCCTGTTGCGCTTCATAAGACTGCTTTCACTTTGCTCTCCTGTCAAGAGAAAATTTTATTAACTTTTTTGGCCTTTATCCATTGCGCTCCGGCGGGTGCGGGGTCTACGGTTCCGAGACCACCAAACAAGGAGTCCAAGGATGGACGAAGCATTCTGGGAGATCACGGAAGATCTCCGACGTAATGAGGCAGGGGAGCGTTACGCAGAGGCCCTTGCGATATATGCGCAAGGAGTAGGCGCAAGACCGTTTCGAGATCAAGTAAGACGCGTGCCCGTTGGCGAGTCTGTCTCGATCGTTACACGCGATGGTGCGTGGATAACGGGGCGCGTTGTTGCAGTCGGACTTGACTGGTTGCGTGTTGCTGAGTCAATTGAGACAGAGGGGTCTGCACGTTCGCGCGTTAGACGGCATCACGATGTGCGCATAGATGCAGTGGTTCGCCTTGTTCAGGAGTTGCAGTGAGGGTCGTAGCGAATGCGCTATCGACTCAGACTTTTGAGCGCTCAAATGCAGCAACCTCCAGAGCAGAGACATATGCGTGCAACGCATTTGGGGAGACTCGCCAGATGCCTCTTTTACCTATTTTTACAGCGTTTAACTGCCCTGAACGCATGAGGGTATACACCTGGGAGATTGAGACGCGCAGTACATCTGCAACCTCTTCTGGTGTCATGAACCTTTGGGTGCCGCTCACTAATGCTCCTAGCCCTACTAGCCCTACTAGCCATCCGTTGCTTCGGGTAATGCGGCGGACTGTACATCTTTTGATAGAGGATGGGAAGGCGTGACATGAAACCTCGTTTCAGAAACATTGACGGGCGACTGCGTACACCCGATGCGAGAATCGGATTTGGCGTTCTACTGGTAGCGGTCTCAGTACTCGGAGGGCTACGCCTCTCTGGTGCCTCGGAGTCGAGTGTCTCTGTTCTCGCCGCGAGGAGTTCCCTCGCAAGCGGTCATCGAGTCGAGGCCAGTGATCTTGTGCTCACAGCAGTCTCTGTAGAAGCGGGTGTAGGAGCCACACTAATTCGCGCAGCGGATCAAAGAAGCCTGATTGGGAGAGTGGTTGCAAGGCCAGTTCAGGCTGGCTCGCTCCTAACCACCCGAGATTTTGGGCGTGCGAATGAGGCACTCCGGGAGATCACAGTGCCTGTCACGCCGGAGCACGCTCTCGGCGGGGCCGCTGCTCCTGGCGACATTGTTGATGTGCTCGCGACTTTCGACGGAGGGGGAGACACGGCGCGAACAATCATTGTCAGCTCTCGGGCCGAGGTCGTCTCAACTCTGCGCCCAGAGCAGGTATTCGGTGGCGCTGGAGGTGTTACTGCATTAACTCTTGCAGTTCCAAATGATGATGCGATGTTCATTGTTTTTGCGATGCGCACTGGAGAGATCGATATTCTGCGCAGCGCCGATCTTCCAAGCAGTCGTTCGCGTGTAGATGCAGCGGAGATTCCATAATGCAGATCGAGATTTGTAGCGTGGTCACTTGCAGCCTCGGCGAGCCATGGGAGTCTGCACTTGTAAGCATGGCGAATCACCCAGCCGCTGCTATCCGCATCGCCGCTCGTTGCTCAGGGCCGGGCGAAGCACTCGGCGTGGCATTGCGTGAACAGGCCACGGTTGTTGTCGGTGACGCCGTTCGAGGGTGGTGGGATCGCGACGTCATCCAGCACTTCATCTCGGCCGGGATCGTGGTTGCAATTATTGGTACGGACGCTCCACCCGGGGCTCTATCGCTACCCGACTCGCATCCAGAGGCACTAGTGCAGGCGCTGCGAGCAATCCACACTCCGGTATTGGTGGCTTGCGATGATGCGCTGGCTCAGATGCCTTTAGATAGAGGTCGCATTGTGGCGGTTTGGGGTGGGCATGGTTCCCCCGGCCGGACCACCATCTCAACGCACCTCGCAGCATCGGCTCAGGCATCAGGTCTGAGCACTCTCCTCATTGATGCGGATACCTGGGCGCCTTCAGTTGCCCAGCACCTCGGCCTCGATGAAGGCCATGGTCTGGTGCAGTCAGTGCGCTCTGTATCGCGCGGCGACTCGGGGTTATCGCACGTGCTCAAATCCCCACGCGGAGTCTCGGTACTTGTTGGTATCGCTAGACCTGAGCTCTGGACAGAGATACAAGAGAGCTCCTTCATCGCTCTAATTGATGAGGCTGCAGCGGAGTATGACTTAGTTGTAATTGATGTAGCGGCTCCGATTGAAGAGGACGAGGAACTCTCATTTGATCAGGCTCCATATCGAAGAAATCTGGTGACCCGCTCAACACTCACGATTGCTGACAGGGTCTTTCAAGTCGCTGGAGCGACTCCGGTTGCTCTGCGTCGTGCGATTAGTGCCACACGCTCCCTAGCGCTAGAGATTCCTACAGCGCGCGCGAACCTAGAGGTGGTTCTAAACGGTGCGCCGCGCTCGCGCAACAGGTTGAGCGAGATTGAGTCAGCGCTTACTGAGCATCTCGAGCAAGGCCCTATCGCAGCCATACCGAACGAGCCTCTCTGTGAGTCTGCATTGTGGGAGGGCCAACTCGTCTCAGATGCTGCGCCACGTTCGCAATTTTGTCAGGGCATAAATGCGCTTACCGAGAGGAGCGTTGCATGAGTCAGCTCGAGTTATCAGGGGATTTAGAGGCTGATATCCGTGCGCTTGTTCATCAGAGATCTGTCTCTATCGATGATGACGCCGAGCTCGATGCCCTTGTTACTGAGGTAATCGAGAACGGAGAGGCTCGATACCTCGCAGGTCTTGGCCCTGCGATCGAGGATGGTGCAGCCTCGGCGCTTCGTAATCGTGTTGTTGGTTTTGGCGAGCTCGCACCTCTCCTAGCGGACCCAACCATTGAGGAGATTTGGATCAATCGCCCAGACCGAATCTTCATTGCGCGAGGTGGTGCCACCGAACTCACGAACATAATTATGAGTGAAGGCGATGTCGCTCACTTGGTCGAGCGGATGTTGATGCGTGCAGGTCGCCGCCTTGATCGCTCACAGCCCTTCGTGGATGCCCGACTCCCTGATGGTTCTCGCCTGCATGTTGCAGTGCCGCCAATTACCGATCATTGGTCTGTCAACATTCGAAAATTTACAGGGCTAAGAGCGCATCGACTCTCAGAGCTAGTGACGCTCGGCTCTATAAGTGCAGGCGCAGCGCGATTCTTGGAGGCCTCGGTAACTGCAGGGCTCAGCATTGTTGTTGCAGGTGCTGTCGGTGCTGGCAAGACAACATTGTTGAGTTGCTTGGCGGGGAGCATTCCTACTGCAGAGCGCATCGTGACTTGTGAAGAGGTCTTCGAACTGCGAATAGAGCGACCCGATGTAGTCGCAATGCAGTGTCGGCAGATAAATCTCGAGGGCGAGGGTGCTGTCACTCTGCGAGATCTGGTGCGGGAGAGTCTGAGGATGCGCCCAGATCGCATCATTGTCGGCGAGGTACGCGGGTCGGAGAGCCTTGACATGCTGCTCGCATTAAATAGCGGATCAGTCGGCATGACCTCGGTGCATGCCAATAATGCGCGCGATGCGATTAGAAAACTGACGACGCTTCCACTGCTTGCCGGAGAGAATCTCGATAGGCGCTTCGTGGCCTCAACAGTTGCTGCCTGTATCGACCTAGTGGTCTTCTGCGAGCGCCGAGGAGGACGAAGGCGCGTAACTGAGATTGTCTCCGTTGGCGAACAAATTGGCGATGAGTCCCCGACGCTGGGAGCTGTGTTTACCGACTCCGGCGACGGCTTGACTTGGACAGGCGAGATGCCGAATCTGGCGCAGCGTTTTGCATTAGGGGATATCGATCTGCACGCTCTCCTTAATGTAGGGAGAGGTTGATATGAGAGTTCTCTGGGCCTTATTACTAGGCGCTGGCATGCTCTTAATCTTTGGTCCCCGTGCGGCGGGACGACCGAGAAAACTCTCTGACTCGACGAAAAATTTTGATGCTCGGCATCTAGCAATCAGTCTCGGTGCAGGCGTTTTTGGTGCCGCGATTGCATTGGTGATTGTTGGGGTGCCCATGGTCGCTCTGTTAGCAGGCACTCTGAGCGGTTCGGCGCCAACCTGGGTACGAGAGGCTTCTCGAAATCGGCTACTAGAGAGCACGCGATCTGCTTGGCCAGAGGCCATTGAGATGCTCTCTGGTGCGGTGAGAGCAGGGGAGACTTTGATCGCAGCAATAAATGTGGTGGCGACCCGCGGCCCTGAGGCCTTACGTCCAGTATTTGACGCAGTGGTCTCGGATCAGCGGGTATCGGGCGATCTGCAAGGCGCACTGAATCGCGTGTTGATACCGCTCGCCGATACGACTGCAGATCAAGTCCTCGCAACTCTTGGCCTGATCCATCGTGTTGGGGGCCGCGAGGCGGGGAGAGTGCTCCGAACATTCGCAGGATTTCTACGTGATGACCTTGCACTAAGACGAGAGGTTCAAGCACGCCAGTCCTGGACCAAAGTTGCTGCGCGCGTCGCGATTGCCTCGCCTTGGTTAGTAGTGCTCCTTGTGAGCGCTCGACCTGAGGGGCGCGCCGCGTATTCGACAGGCGGCGGCGCTGTAATGCTTTTTGTTGGAGCAGTAGTAACCATTATCGGGTATCGAGTGATGGTGATGACCGGTCGAATAGCGGAGCCAAAGCGAGTTGGCATACGCGCTGAGTCCCCAGAGATTCTCGCGGCAGCATGAGTGCTCTTCGTGCAATTCTCGTTGTGGCTCTTGGCGGAGTGGGCGTTTGGTTTCTTGTGGCATCTATACCTTGGTGGCGACACGCATCGCTATCGACGCGCCTCACTCCATATATCAGTTCTACCTCTCGGCAGAGCAGGTCGGCATGGTCATGGAGCTCCCTCAGATCACTTCTTGGCGGGTTTCTTGATCGACATCTGCCAACGGGGGATCTTGCTACTCGCCTCTGCTCGTTGGGTCGCACCCCTGACATTGTGGCGCAGCGCACAGAACAGGCTGCTTGGGGTTTGATTGGAATGGCGGGTGGCATAGGCCTATCCCTACTAGTTGCAGCAACGGGGCGCGGGCTTAGTCCTTTGATGGCTTTGATGTTGATCGTCGTTGGCGGTGCCGTTGGCGCGATCGCTTGGGATCGACGGATAACTCGTGCGGTGCAGAGGCGTAGGGAGGCTGCCGCTGCGGAGTTCCCAATTGTTGCTGACCTTCTATGCCTTGCAGTGACTGCTGGTGAGAGCCTCAGGGGAGGGCTTGCGTTAGTTGCCCAGAGCATTAACGGTCCACTTGGTGAGGAGATCCGGTGGGCGCTGCGCGATGCGCGTTCGGGTAGGACCCTCGCTGCGAGCCTCACCGAGCGCGCAGTTATTTTGGGCGAGCCAGGGTTTGAGCGTTTTGTTCGATCGGTGATTGCCGCAACCGAGAGAGGGGTTGCAATAGCAAGTTCGCTTCAGGCTATGGCTGCCGACGCGCGAGACCTTCAACGCGTAGCTCTTGTAGAGGCGGCAGGGAGGAAGCAGGTGACGATGCTCATTCCCGTGGTCGGGCTAATCCTGCCCGTAGCGCTTGTATTTGCCTTCTTCCCGGGCATCGTAGCGATCAGGCATTTGACCTAAGTGCACACATTAAAAGTCTGACAAAAAAGACAAAGCGGTGAACCGCAGAGAGGATGAATACCGAGTCAGTTGCACAGTAAGAAATGGAATCCAACAAAGGAGCGCAAGGATGCGAAATGCAATGAGAGAGATACAAGTAGATGAAGTTGAGTTGATGCCTGATGATCCTGAGCGGGGATCGATACCAGAGTGGGTGATGCTCCTCGTTATGGGCATCGGTGTCGTGTTAGCTCTCTGGGCAATTGTTCAGCCAAGCCTCGGCGATATCGTCACTAATGCGCTGGGCCGCCTGCGTTGAATCAATGCGACTGAGACTCAGCGCTCGGGCCGAGAGTGGCTCGATCCTCGTTGAGTTCCTCGGCTCTGCGCTCTTGATCATTTTTGCGCTACTCGGTGTGGCGCAGATGTCGATCTGGTTGTGGAGCCGAGGGGTCGTGGTCAACGCTGCTCATGAAGGGGCGCGTGCTGCAGCAGAGGTCGACTCCTCAATCGTGGCTGCCGAGTGGACTACGCGCGCTGTCCTACGCGACGGGCTCGGCTCTAATGGGGACGCTTTTACTATCACTGCGGCTAGGACCGGCGGGGTAGTGCGGGTAGAGGTGCGAGGAGAGTCCCCACGGATTATCGACTTTATGCCTTCATTCCCAATCGTTGGCCGCTCGACAGTGCTCGATGAGTCGACGGTATGGCCATGAGGTTGATCGGGAAGCGTGTAGGTCATGAAGATGGCAGCGCGGTTGTTGAGACAGCGTTCTTAGGTTCGCTTATCTTTGGAGTAATCATCCAGTCAATTGTTTTATTTGGGACTCTTCAGCGCGCCGCGCTGGCTACATCGGCAGCATCGCGTGAAGTTGGGCGTGTAGTTGTGCTCTCGCTAGGAGACCCAGAGGCAGCAATGCGTGCTCATTACGTAGTTATTACAGCGGCGCGCGATCATGGATTAGGTGATGACGATCTCGCTGTGAGCGTGACTGGGGAGCGCACCAGAGGTGGCTTCCTGCGAGTTGAGGTTCGCACAAATGTGCGCGTGTTCGGCATCCCTTTGCTAGAGCGCTTTATTCCGAGCCCAAGTATTCCTGTTGTCGCTACGCATACCGTGCGCCTCGATAAGTATGCGAGCGCACCATGAGGCGGCTTCAAGGGGAGCACGGTTCCGTCACAGGGATGCTGATCATCGTGCTGTTTATCTCCCTTGGGTTTGGTGGGTTGGCTGTAGATGGGACCCGCTTGTTTCTTGCGCGCAGAGATCTGCAGGCCCTTGCCGACTCGGCGGCTCTCGCTGCAGCGTCGTCACTCGATGAGGAGCAGTTTCGGGCGACATCTGGAGACCAGGTTCGTCTTGAGCCACAGATCGCTCGCTTCGCTGCAGTCGCAGTTGTCGTGACCTCACCCTGGCCGTCAGATGGTCGCGGGAGCGTTGAGGTGGTGGGGAATCGGGTGACGGTTCATCTAGAGCGCCCTGTTCGCCTCACATTCCTAGGGATTCTCGGGCTTGGATCTCAGGTAATTGGGGCCAAAGCGACAGCGAATCCGGCAGTTGGGTGATCAGGCATCTCCTGCCTGTGGAGATAGTTATGTACAGATCTAATAAATTCTTGTACGATTATGGAATGGCAAAGATTCCAGTAACAGAGGCCCGCGAACGACTCTCGGATGTTGTTGAGATGGCTGGCAAAGAGGCTGTGTTTCTTGAGCGGTATGGGAAGCCAGCCGCAGTGATTGTTAGCCCCGAGAGGTACCAGGCACTTCTTGATGCATTTGAAGAGGCCGAGGACGTTCAGGCGTTTGATGATGCGATCACCGAAGAGGGCGAGAACATCCCGTGGGCGCAAGTAAAGGCCGATTTGGGCTGGTCTTGAATTGGGCTGGTCTTGAGTCTCTACCGCGTTGAGTTTCGCCCCGCGGCGCTTCGAGCCCTTAGGCGTATAGATAAGGCAACTAAACCTCGCCTGCATGGAGTGATTGCGTTGCTAGCTGCAGATCCGCGCCCCCCGGCCTCGCTCCAGTTGCGAGGGCGACCGGCCTACCGTCTGCGCGTAGGCGATTATCGAATTATCTACACAATCGATGACGGAGTCTTGCTGGTCGTTGTGATCACGCTTGGGCATCGCAGAGACGTATATGAGTAGCGATTCTGAGGTGGTCATCTCACAAAAACTTGGCTGCTGCGACCTTGATGGGGTGTTTTGGGGGGCAGAATAGGTCCTCTCCTGAATGAAGGACCCTATTAGTGGTTGGAACTGAGGTAAGGCCAGAGAAGCCAGTCAAGCTTGGGTATCAGCCCGCGCTTGATGGTTTACGCGCCGTTGCGGTCTCGGCTGTTCTCCTCTTCCACCTAGGTGTCCCGTGGATGCCAGGCGGGTATCTCGGTGTCTCGGTCTTCTTCACACTCTCGGGCTTCTTGATAACAACAATCCTGATACGAGAGCATGTTGTTACGGGAGGGATCGATACTCGCGCTTTCTATACGCGACGCCTCCGCCGTCTGATGCCCGCGAGTCTTCTGGTGATCTTTGGCGTATGCGTGCTGGTTGCCTTTGGAGTTATTGCAGATGCGTCAACTCTGCGTAGAGAAATTCTTGGAGCGCTATTCCAGGTTGAGAATTGGGTCTCGCTATTTGGTGGCAAGTCCTACGCGCAACTCTTTCAATCGCCATCTCCTGTGGCACATTTTTGGTCATTAGCGATTGAGGAGCAGTTCTATTGGCTGTGGCCGCCGGTTGTTACTGTCTTACTCGCATGGTCGATAAAAGGCTCTGAGCCGCTTCGACGTGCTACGTGGGCGTTATGTGGATTATTCGTTGCTTTTTCTTTGAGTGTTCCACTTACGCTCTGGCTCTGGTCTCCCGATGCTGTCTATTTTGCATCATGGACGCGCTTCGCAGAGATACTTGCGGGTGGTGCGCTCGCGGCATTGCTCTCGGGAAAAAATCCGCCCGATTGGGTGCGTTGGTTGGGTATCCCTTCATTGGTTGCGATTGTCGCGCTTTGCGTAGTCACACCGTCTGGTCGAGGCTGGGCGTATAACGGCGGCCTCCCAATCTTTGCACTTCTGAGTTGTGCATTGATTCTCTCGCTGCAGCCTGAGGGCCCTGTGCGGAGTCTCTTCTCAACTCGAGCGTTTGTAGCCGTTGGTCGGGTTTCATTTGGCCTCTACTTATTCCACTGGCCTGTTTTTGTAGTTCTAGACGGATCGCGCACTGGCCTATCTGGCATATCTCTGGGCGTACTTCGCATGAGTGTGACCATCGCGATCACCGTACTGTCTTATGTTTTTCTCGAGTCGCCGATTCGAGAGCGGCGAATTTTGTTGGCTCCGCGCCAACTTGTTATTTACTTGGGAGCGGCATTTATTGCGACTGCTGCATTTACGTTCTTAGTCGTTGCTGTTCCAGAGGCAAAGGCCGCCCCGAGTGTTCTAGGGCGCGTGCCCAGAGCGACTGGAGCGACGGGGAGTGGCAATCCGAAGCCAACCGTGATTGCGTTTCTTGGCGACAGCGTCCCTGCATGGCTTTTGACAGAGGCAGCAGCCGTGCCGTTCACACGCAAAGATGTCGTGATATTTAATGGCGCGCATGAGGCATGCGATGCGATGGTCAACTTGCCGGACGGGCGCGATAGGCGTGGCGATATTCTGCGTACGCGGGCAGATTGCGCGGATTGGCAGACCTCCTACCCAGTCTCTATTGAGCGCGACGGAACCACGGCCGCGGTAGGCCTACTAATGATCGGCACAGTTCCGATCCTCGACCATTTTGTAAATGGCCAGTGGGTTGGGCCATGCGATGGTATCGAGTGGTATCTCGCCGACGTAGTAAAACGCGTTGAATATTTAAGGTCGAAGAGCGTGATCCCGGTCCTCGCGATCGTTTCTTGGCCAGGGCCAAACAGTCAATTCATCTTTCCCTCGGACTACACGAAGCGAGCGGAGTGTGTTCGAGATGCAATGAAGGCATTTGCCTCTTTTGAAGGCGTCTCTAGCTTTGATCTCGCTCCGCGACTCTGCCCGAGTGGCCCTGGATCTATGTGCGAAGCGACGAGCAAAGATGGAGTGCATACCGACTCTGCGTCTGCACCAGCAGTGCTTGATTGGGTTATCGATCAGACGCTTGATGCGACCACTAAAGAGCGATCGGATCCAAAAACTCACGGTTAGTGAAACCCCATAGCGCTGCCTATCTACTAGAAATTTCGCCGCACCGTATGCCGCGCGGTTGCCCCGTTGGCGTGTTAGAACCAAGTCAACATCAGTACCATAAGGCGAAGGGCAGCCCGGTGGAGTTTCGCAAGTTGAGTTCACAATTAAATCGTAGGCTTTCCTTGTGCTCTAGTGCATCGGCAGCCCAATGACACTTATCCCAAACCTGGTTGAGCAGATACCAGGGAGAGTGCTCGAACTTGGTGTTGAGGAACTGCGCGAGTCTCTTAGGGAAATCTTGTTTAATCTTGACTCTGCAGTTGAGGACCTCGCTGACGGAACAATGCGTATTGCATATAACAACACGGCAGTCTTCGTGGATGTCGGCGCCCAGGCGCTCGGAGAGTCAATCGTGCGCACACTTGTGACGATTGCATCCCCAGTGCTTCGCGAAGTGGTCATCTCTTCGCCCCTCTGTGAATGGATTGCTACAAACGGTTGGAGATACGTCTTTGGGCACGTGACTCTCGATGCCTTTATGGGCATAGGGGAGATTGAGTTTCAACACCGTTTGTTAGGCGAGCACCTAGAGGCAGATGAGTTTGAGGCATCGGTACTCGCTGTCGTTGGGACCGCTGATCAACTCGTAGAGACGCTGCAGGCTCGATTTGGCGGATTGCGCTACACCGACTGATTGCTTTAATGGCCTCGGTTTAACCCCCGCCACGCGCCGCTAGGTAACTAGAGCCTCACGATGTGAGGGTGAAGAGCCCAGTGCGATCGCCATTGCCGAGTTGAATTGGTAGCCCTTCGACGACTGACGGGTACATAACTTCGCGCTTGTCGTCTACGTGGCCGAGGTTTAGTGCGTGGCAGAGCTCGTGGAGCATCGTTAACTCATGAAGGGTTGCGATATCGGTGTGAGGTGAACCCTCCATCTCCGCATTGAGCAATACCATTCCACCAGTTATCGTTAATGAGCCATCGATAAATGCTGCTTCGGGTCCTCCCCAACCAATACTCCCTGACTCTGCGGAAGAACTACTGAGTTTCCCATTGTCTCTTTCCCAGTTTTTAAACTCGTCATCAAAGGCCCAAGCGATCTCAATAATTGATGAGTCCTTGCCCGGTAGCCCAGTGAAAGTGCCTTTGAATTGGAATGAGACTCCTGTGGCGTCTGCGATTCGCTGCAAGCATCGCCCAACCATCGCGGATCCCCCAGGCGAGATGCAGTCCGATCTCATTGCGTACTGCATCGGAACGCCGGCAGGTGGTTTAGCTGGTTCTCCTCCGGCCTCGATTTGGCGAGATCAATTTTCAGCATCACCTGCTTGGGGATCTTCTCGACGCGGAAGAGCTAGAGGCTGCCGTAATTGGTGTAGTTGGTACCGCTGACGAACTCGATGATGTGCTTCGGGGTCGTTTCGGCGGAGACAGGTTCGTTGATTAGATATAGAACTGGTTTTAAGAGCGTCGTAGTCCCGCTACGCGCCTCGGTCCGGTTGGATTGCAGATTGTTTAGACCTGCGCACCAACCGAACCGACTGCCCGGTCACGCGTTCGGGTCGCTCTTGGGCTGCTCGTCTCGGCTTCTCTGGCTGTCGCGTATCGCCTGCTTCTTGTCGCTCAGCAGTTGACTGGTATTAGCGAAAGCATCGCGTGTCCCGTCTGGTGACTTCGAGAAGTGAGTCATACGAGTCTGGTCATAACCCATTGCCCGAGCATCAGCGAATGCCTCTAAGTCGGCAGAGAGGAATGAAAACTCCCATCCATCTGCCTGGCGCTGCTCGACGAGAGTTTTGATGGCATCTCGAGTGAACTCCGTCGATTGATTCTCATGCCCATCAGTGATGGTGACAAAGAGAATGTCCTCAGCGGGTAGCCCAGCATCTGCGCGCTCGCGCTTCTCACGATCTGCTCGCGTGATGAGCACGCCTGTTGCATCGAGTAGCGGTGTGCCCCCACGAGGTTGATAAGTGTTCTGGTCGAGTTCGACTACCTCGCGAAGAGGTACGCCCGATGCAACTACGTTGTTGGGCTCTACAGAGTCGAAGAGCACAACAGTTGCTCGGCTGGCGTCCTCGGCCTCGGCGCGCTGATCTGCGAGCAGAGTGTTGAAGCCGCCGATCACATCGCCTCGAATTGACTCCATCGAGCCGGATACGTCGATGAGTACATATATGTGTACGGGTACTGCTGCAGGGGTTGGAGTTGAGTCCGCTCCTGAGTTGCTAGTTGGGTCTGGGGTAGTGCTCATGTGTTGCTCCTCTCGGGCATTTGCCCGGGTTTTTAGGTTGTTGGAACTTTGGGTTGACTCGCTGTTTGGATATGGGCAGGGCTTATGCGGCGATCACGGATAGGCATACGAGTTGGTTCTCGAATGTGAGTCCCTGTGCTGCAACTCGTGAAGAGTTGAAGCGGAACTCGGTACCGACACCGATCCCGTCGTTGCTCTCTCCACCAGCTTTTAGAACCTGGCGGACAAAACGCAGCGCCCGAGAGATCGATGGTCGTGAGCCGTCGATACTCGAGGGCACATCAAATGCAATCGCAGTGAGCACCTCGTCCCAGTAAGTGGCGAGCGTCTCCGTGCGATCGAATAGCTCCGCATTGATGATTCGTCCGCCGATTGCGATTACAACCCCGGTCTGACCAGGGAGCGGGCAAAGGTGGCGCAGAATAGCGACGGCATTATCTACTGTCGTAAGTCGTGCATCGATGTGCTCTGACGGAGCGTGCTCGCCAATCTCAAGCAGCGAATTTGTCTCGGCGTTAATCAGCCTCGACTGGAGAACGTGGTCTACCTGTGACCACACTTCGCCCTGATTGACCCGACGTGGAGTGCCGTGATCTGTGAGCCCAACACTCTGAACGACTGCTCGACGAACATTGCGAGGAAGCCTCTGCGTGCTGCGCCCAAATGTACGCCCACGCTCGCCGTGCCAGCGCCCTGACTCAACACAAGCAACTGGGACCGGAGTTGTCCCTGGAATGAGCAAGACCGGCACGGTAACTGTGCGGTTTTGGTAACCACCCTCGACGATCTCGCCGTCGGTTACGAGCACCGGGATTTTTCCGGTATTCGTAAACAAAAGCGTAGGCACTGTCTCTTGGGTTGCCTCTTCGATGAGGAGCGTGCCAGCTGCGATTGCGTCGCGTGCGGATATATAGGTAAGCGCTGCCGGGCCATGGTTATAGATCGGATAGAGGCTCACTGGCCCGACTGTTTTGGGTGATCCGATACTGATGGTCTCGATACTTGAAATTAGTGCTGTCATATTTTTGTCCTTTGTTGGAATGATGAGGCTTGCGGCTTTGTTGACTGTGTTGACTGGAGTGAATCTCTAGAGGTCATGACACGATCTCCGGTGAGACGACCTCTGTTACATCTGAGTCGCTGCTCCAGATGAGGTCTCCGTAGAAATGCATGAGGGCATCTGGTGCATAAATCACTCGGGTTACGGGGCGTGCTTCTCGTATCGCATTGAGTGCAGCAACTGGCTCCCAACCGGCTTCGAGCAACAATCGGAAGGCAAGTGACGGCCCACGATTAATTCCGGCGGCACAATGTACGAGAAGTACCGAATCAGGATCCGTGAGTGCGGTACCTAGGTCTCTAAGCGCTCCATCGAACCACTCGGGCTCTCGCTCCAGACCGTCGTCATCTGTCGGGGCGTATATGTAAGTGATTTGTGGAGCGTGTAGTGCCACAAATTCTTCATCGCTATCTTCAATTCGGCAATCGACAATGTGGGTCACCCCCGCCTCGACCCACTGGCTAAGGCGGTTTGCCTTCTCGTTTAGGGAGTCCCCAAGTCGGCAACTAAGGATCAGGCCCTTGTGAACCGTGTCGATACTGCGAAGTGATTCATATGTGGAGCCAACTCGCTTGAGGTCGTGACTGCGCTGCGCCTCTAACAGGAGATTGAGGGTCTCGAGTGGGCTCGGTGAACTGGTGATGTTTTGAACTGCGCTGGTGTGCTCGGTAATGGCTTGCTCCTCTGCTCGTTCTGTGGTCTCGACGGCCCAAGCGGTGATGCGTGCTGCGTGGCTAGCTCGCCCTGATGGGCGGCTCAAGTGGCGCCTCTTGCTGGCACTCAAATTGGTGGGGCTGCCGATTGGGGCGCTCTCCGGGTTCTGTTTCATCTATTTCTCCTCTTTTGGGTTTAAATTATTCTTATTTATCTAAAACTATGTTGATTTGGCCTATGGGGTTACTGACCTATTTTTTGGTGATGAGTAATACTCCCATAGGGGTGGGACATTTAACCCTGAGAGGGTCAGTCCAGCTCTTCTAGTCGGGGGGTATAACCGCCCTAAATCTATTTTTATTCCCGATTCATAAATAAGAATATTTAGGCTAGGGTGCGGGCATGGATATCACTTGGGATGAACTAACCAGGGTTGAGGCGCAAATCCATGGGGCGCGTGGGTATGCAGATGCCTACCGACGCCTCCTCTACCACTCGGCTCGCAGGGTCCTTGAGGCCAATGGATTTGTAGACCTAGAGGAGTCGGGGGAGTTCCCGATCGACCGTGCATCGGTTGAGGCGCAAGCCGAGAAATTCCGCTATGAGAGCGCCTCGGATCCAAAAGGCAGGAGGTCGACCGCCAGTAATTACGCAGATAACTGGGTGAGGTTTGCTGGTTGGGTGCGGCGTTACCTGCGGCGCGAGGCTCAGGGGAGAGCCGAGGATTATCTCGCCGAGCTACGCCGCGGTTCGCGAACCTCCAAGCGCTCTTCAGGGCTTGTGGGGGCTAGGCGCTTATCCGGCGTAGCCCGCCGTGGGGAGAGTTTTTCATCTCAGCGAATGGAGCTCGCAGCTGATTTTGAGCTGCCTTCACTCTCGGAGCCTCCACAGATGATGATGATGACTCCGCCTCGAGAGCAGATGCGTTCACAGATACGGTCTCAGATCAACGAGACACACCGAGTTGCTGTGAAGACAAGTTTCGGCTTATTCGAGATGGAGCTTCCGTATGACTTGTCGCCAGAGGATGCGGTGCGCATTACATCCGCGATACTGCGCTTAGTGGAGTAATTGGGGTTAGAGGCTTTTTAAAGCAGATTTATGCCTCTTGGCTATGTGATTGATTTCATCTCAACAACAAACCACAGCGTCTCACCTGGAGCAATCGCCGGCGTTGGTGGGTTATCTCCGTATGCGAGATTTGCTGGAATGCCTAGTAGGCGAGTGCCGCCGGCCTGCATTCCGAGAAGACCTTGGCTCCATCCTTGGATCACCCGGTTGAGAGGAAATGTTGCCGGTGCTCCATTTGCATATGAGGAATCAAAGATCTTTCCAGTCGAGCACGAGACGCCGATGTAATCAACAGTGACGCTTGATGTCGCGACAGTGGCAGGGCCTGTTCCAACGACAAGGTCTTTGATTAGAAGCGATGTTGGTGCCGGGCCAACCTCGATCGGTACTGCTGGGGAGCCCTCTGGGAGAGCCTCAGAGACGGCGACGCATGGCTTGCCCGCTGCAGATTGGGCCTGAGCGGTAGTGGTGGAGGTGGTCGTCGGGTCTGCCTTGGGGCTACCTCCAGCGCATGAAGCAATACCAACGGTGCTCACCATTGCTGCGATTAGGCCTGCTACTACAAGGCGTTTCCAGGTTCCGTTGCTCTGAGTCATGGATGAAAGGTAGCAGCGAGACTCCATAAAAACATGGCGCTTCCACGAACTTCGGGCATTTGTGGTCGCTATAGCGACATTAATCGCCCGAAGTTTGGGGGTTGGGGCCGCCGCGCTCGTAGATGTCCCAGGCCCTTGGCATCCTGTGAAGCGTTCGATCGTTTAGGTAAACGAAGAGTGCTTGGGCAACAAACCAATGGAGGGGGTAGCAGGTATGACGTTCTGGATGCTTGTTCGCTACGTCTTCGCTGGCCTGCTGCTCGTTATTGCCTTCGTTGTTGCCGCATCGATTGTTCTAGTGCTCTTCCCGTTGTTCTTGGTTGGAGCGATTCTGTTTGCCGCAATGCCAAGCCGCTATTGAAGCTCGCTAGCGACTGAGTAAGTCAGTAAGCCACCCGTATCGGTTCGTTTGAACCCAAAAATAGGAGTCACTTCATGTCATCAACACTCAACCGCCACCAAACCGCAAGCTCCGCTAACCGCATGTTCGACATCCGTGATCGTGCGCTGCATCTCGTAGACCTTGAGAACCTTGCAGGAGGTCCAGGTCAAGAGTGCTTCGTGTACCGAGATATTTGGGACGACTACACATTCTCAGCGGGCCTAAATGAGCAGGACCATGTTGAGATCGCAACCTGTGGTCTAGTGATGGCTGAGGCAGCTTTTTCGCTACCGACGCGATACCCCAAGCACTGCGCGAATGGTGCCGATGGTGCCGAGAATCTTCTCTTGGGCATCGTCGGACCCGATTTCGTTGCTCGGAGATATGAGTGGCTTGTAATCGGTAGCGGAGACCACGCGTTTGTTCCCTATGCCCTAGAGGCACAGAGGCTTGGAGCAAAGGTGCGCATCGTCTCTGCCCCCGGTAGCCGCTCCGCTGAATTCAGTGGAAACGGTTTTGCGATGCGTGACCTCGTATCTCGCCCCGAGGCATCAAACCTCGCTCTAATCGCCTGACAGCACCGGTCAGCGGCACGGCATCGCGCAGTATTGCTGCGTTATGTCGTGCCGGCTGTCAGCCGTTTTGAGCTGGTTCTGGGGATGATGCCCCGGCCTCGTCTCCAAGAACGTGCGACTGGTGAATCGCTAGAGCGACAATTTTATCTACATGCTGTAGATCTACCCCATCTTTTGCTGCAAGGTGCGTGATGATTATGAGCGACCGAAGGTTCGACTCGAAATCAATCTGAGCGCGGAGGTCAGATCTCTTCGCCTGGCGATTCTGACTAACCATCACGAAGGTTGCAAGGAAAATAGCCTCAAGGCTCACAATCATTGTGAGGAGCCCAAACGGGTATTTGTCGAACTTCTTTATTCCTAGATGGATAAGTCCGATATTCAGAACGATCCAGATTCCAAACCACATTGCGTGTAGGTAGACAAATTTCAATGATCCAGCGAACGAAGTAACCCTGTCCGCTACGTTGTCTTGGGTTTTCTTAAGTCGAACAAACCGATCGGTCTGGCTAGGGAGCATCCAGTGATCAAGGTTAAAAACTTGGCCATCGATTTTTCCATCGGCAGCGTCAATAGCTTGGCAAGCCGGACAGTCAAGAATGTGCTGCATCGCCTCTGGGGAGGCTCCGTTGTTAGGTGCACCGCTCCCTGACGTCTTGCGCTGAACTCCAGATACTTCCATCGACTGCCCCCTGATTGGAATAATTAGTATTGCTGTTCTTCGGAGCATAGAACCGATTGCGAAGGCCTACACGCAGTTATGGTTCAGACTCGAGGAAGCAGGGGAACACGGATCGGGGCAGAGGCACAGTGTCAGTATTTAAGGTAAGGAAAACTTGGAGACTTGGGCCATTTGGGCGCGTAACCGTTAGCGCTCACAGCATCTCTGGCTCCTTGGGTATTCCTGGAATCATTCGTGCCACCCAAAGCTCGACTGGCCGGCTGACCTTGACGGTCGGGACCGGTCTAGGTTGGTTGAGGCTTCAACGCTCGTGGAACCTGCGCCGAATCGGGCGCGGAGAATAAAAGGAACTTTATGGTTGATATAGATGCAGGCCCATGGGGACGGCGTGGTGCCGCTCTTGAGAGTGTTGCTACCGATGCTGATGGGTTGCCGCTCACCCTCGCTGATTTTCGTTCCGTATTCTCTCAGGTGCTCTCCGAATCAACCCTTGCGTATTACGAGGGCGGCGGCGCAGACGAACTGACACTTGCCGAGAATGTGAATTCATGGCAGCGCATGAATCTCTGGCCGCGCGTGTTGCGCGGGATTGACTCGGTAGATACGAGCTGCGAGTTTCTGGGTCGACGTATGCCACACCCTTTCATCGTCGCTCCTACCGCATTCCACGGCCTTGCGGATCCTGATGCTGAGATTGCGACTGCACGTGGAGCGCTAGACGCAGGTGCGATCTATACGCTCTCCACGCTTGCTCATACCGGACCCGTTGAATTGGCAGCAGCTGTTCCCGATGCGCGCCGCTGGTTTCAGTTGTATGTATTGCGCGATAGAGCACTTACTAGAGCAATAGTTGAGGAAGCAGTAGCGAGCGGTTTCGAGGCGATTGTGATTACAGTCGACCTACCACCAGCAGGGCGCAGAGAGCGTGAGATGCGGACCGGATTCACACTTGGTGGTGATCTAGTAGTTCCGTCTATCGCCGCTGCCGGAACTACAGAGCCAATCACGATGTTTGACCTCCCTAACCTCTTCGACGCGACTCTCTCTTGGTCTGATATTGAGCAGATTGTGCGCTGGTCAGACCTGCCAGTGATCGTCAAGGGAGTGCTTCATCCGCGCGATGCGCTTGCTGCAGCGGAGCACGGTGCTGCTGGAGTTGTCGTCTCAAACCATGGTGGTCGCCAACTTGATTCAGTGCCATCTGGGGCAGCCGCGTTAGCCGGAGTGGTGGATGCTGTCCACGGTCGAGTCTCGGTTCTCGTGGATGGCGGAATCCGTCGCGGTACCGATGCAATAAAGGCCCGTGCACTCGGCGCGGATGCCGTGCTGGTTGGGAGGCCAATTCTCTATGGGCTTGCAGCTGCAGGGTCACCTGGCGTAAGCGCTGTACTCAAGATTCTCGTCGCCGAACTAGAGAACGGTTTGGCGCTGGTAGGGGAGCGCCGCTTCGACGAGGTAACAGCATCGGTGCTCAACCCTGAGGCGTGAGCACTCGCAATACTTTTTCTATTTCGATGCTTCTTGCATAAATTATTCGCAAGGGTAAAGAATCTCCAATGGATTATCCGTATACATCTAACTAAATGAGGCACCTATGACACGTCTTGGTTATCAAATCCCAAACTTCGACTATCCAGGCCTTGAGCGCTCCGATGTATTTCGCGCCACGGTCGAGTCGGCAAAGGCTGCAGAGGCATCTGGCTTCGACACGGTGTTAGTGATGGATCACTTCTACCAACTCCCTGGTTTAGGAGCGCCTGATAACTCGATGCTCGAGTGCTACACGCTGCTAGGCGCACTTGCACAGCACACTTCAAAGGTTCGACTCGGTGCATTGGTGACGGGCAATACCTATAGAAACCCTGCGATACTTGCGAAGTGCCTGACCACTCTTGACCATGTATCTGGAGGGCGAGCACAACTAGGTATCGGCGCTGGTTGGTTTGAGCTGGAGCACAACTCGTTTGGCATTGAGTTTGGAACCTTCACGCATCGCTTTGAGAAGTTAGAGGAGTCGCTTCAGATCATCCTCCCCATGCTTCGCGGCGAACGCCCAACATTCTCTGGCGAGTACTACAACGTCGTCGAGGCAATAAATGAGCCTGCACCGCTCTCACGCATTCCAGTAATGATTGGTGGAGGCGGAGAGAAGAAGACACTTCGAATGGTTGCTCAGTATGCAGACCTCGGAAACCTCAACTGTGAGCCCGGAGAGGTTGGTCGTAAGCTCGATGCACTTGATGGCCACTGCGAACGTCTTGGGAGGGACCGTGGCGAGATCGTCATGTCTTGGAACCGAGCCGTCTGTATTGCCGAGACGACCGCTGAGGCTGAGAAGGATCGAGATGCATTCCTCCTCGATCGCGGAATGGATTACCAGTCGTTGACGCAGGATTTCCAGACGATGGTGGATCGCTACCTAGCCGTTGGGGATATATCGACGATCGGCGCCCAGTTTGCGGAGTGGAAGGCTTTGGGTGCCGATGGATTTACTGTCAGCATGCCGGCGCAGGGGCACAAGCCTGAGCATGTTGAGATGCTCGGCAAGGTGTTGACAAGCCTCTAAACGCTCTACGGCGCAGCTCAAGTAAATGTCTCAGACCGAGTTGTCCCACCCCCTCTACATACTTGTCTCTACTTAAATAGTTGGCACGGCGCTCTGTCGTGGCTCTGTCGTGATTGTGAATGCCTGCGGGGATGCTCTCGTTGGGTTTGATGAACTGGAGGGGTGGCACTCGTGCCTGCGAAGTCAAATAAATCTGGAAGTTCAGGTGATCCAATTCTTGGGGCATCGAGTGGGAAGAAGCGCAGACACTCCGTCTCCTCATGTAACGAGTATGAGCGCTGCCCGCGGCGCTACGAGTATGGATATGTCATGCGCCTTCCCCAGGATCGCCTTGTGCCGGCTGCGTGGAGATATGGAAGCGTCGTGCATGCAGCGCTTGAGGCCGCATATAAGAAGGTGTTGCGCGGGATGCCGTTAGCCCAGACAAAATCCGTAGCTCTTGACGCTCTAAGCGCCGCGTGGGTATCGGAAGATATGCCCGATGACGCAGAGTGGATTTCACGCGCTGAGCAGGTTGTTGCAGACGCTATCGAGAAGGACCCAATTGGAGTCGCTGAGATTCTTGGGGTCGAGCAGTACTTCAAGTCTTCAATGAACGCAGGGCTCGAGTTTGGGGGCTTCGCTGATTTGGTACTGCGACTTGACGAACGCACAGTTGAGATTGTCGACCACAAGGTCACGAGCCATGCGAGTACTCCAGAAGATCTGCAGATGAATGCACAGCTCAATCTCTATGGCTTCTTTGCACTTGAGAAATACTCTTGGGCGGATCGCGTCGTGGTGACTCATCATTATCCGCCACTTAGATCAACGGTGAGTGCAGAGCTATTACCCGAGAAGATGAATGAAGTAGTTGCATCGTTGGTTGGTCTTGCACGCCAAGCGGAGGCGGATACCGAGTTCGTGCCCTGCCCTGGCGAGTACTGCTCGAGCTGTCCATGGGCCGATAGATGTGATGCGGCACCCGAGTCTGCGAGGAGTGCGAAATGATTGTTATTGCTTTAGTAGTTGGTTTGGTTATCGGTGGACTTGGCGTATACGCATGGCAATCAAGAGTGCACTCGAATTTAGAGGCGAAACTGGCGCGCGCAGAGAGTGGGTCTATGACACAGACACAGGTTCTGGAGAGTTTGAAAGCAGCTTCTGCTGCCGCGATGGAGACAAGTAGCAGTGTCATCGTCGGCTTAGCAGACTCCAAGATGAAGGAGTCTGCTGCGACCGTAGAAGGATTAGTAAAGCCGGTGGCTGTTCAACTCAAGGCAATGCAAGAGCGTCTTGAAGCAGTTGAGCGCGAGCGAGTGGCAGACTCAAGTTCTGTTAAGACTCTTGTAGATGAGCTGAAGACGACAACGATGAACTTGTTAAGTGAAACGCATTCGCTCTCGAGCTCGATGAGGGACTCGCGTTCACGGGGGCGTTGGGGAGAACAACAGCTCGAGCGGATTGTTGAGTTAGCTGGAATGCTCGAACACTGCGACTACGACACTCAAGTTCATATACCCGGGACTGAGGGCGCATCTCGCCCCGACATGATTGTCCGCCTCCCACAGGATCGACTTATTGTGATTGATGCGAAAGCGCCCTTGACGGCTTACCTAGATGGTTTAACAAATGCAGCCACTCCAGAGGCTGAAAGTGCAGCATTGCAGGCTCATTCCAAGGCGATGTCAGGGCACGTAAACGAATTGGCGAAGAAGAACTATGCGGATCAAGTCAAGAATGCAATTGACTTTGTAGTGATGTTCATTCCCGGTGATGCATTTTTGGCGGCTGCGATGCGTACTAACCCAGATCTGTTTGAACAAGCAGCAGCTAAGGGGGTCGTGATCACGACGCCGTCGACTTTGCTAGCGCTCCTGAAAGCAATCTCATTCGGTTGGCGCCAAACGGCACTTGCCGAGCATGCGCATGAGATCGAAAAGCTAGGAAGCGAGTTACTCAAGCGACTTGGGGTATTTGCAGAACACTTCAATTCGGTGGGCGAGTCGCTGGGCAAATCTGTTCAATCGTGGAACAAGGCCGTAGGTTCGATTGAGGTGAGCTTCTTGCCCTCGGCGAGGAGGATGAAGGATCTCGGTGTACGCAGTGAGAAAACTCTCCCCTCATTTTTGACACTTGAATCGCCTCGCCAAGTGACCGCACCCGAACTAGTTGCCCAGACTGATACCGACGGTCTCGAGGAAATAGGAGATTGATCTCCCTAATTCCTAGCCGGCTACGCGCTCAGGTGCTCTGAATACTTGGTCTCGGTGCCAGGCGGAGTGCTCGTCGGCGATACGTGGTTGGCCGAGTTGAGGTGCACGAACCTCTTGACCGTTGAGGTCTCCAACGAAACGCTTTGAAGCCTCTGTGGCGCCTCGGAAATGCCCGGAGACTGCGATGCGGTTCTCCTCGTTTACGGTCATCACGCCACGATCGAAGAGTTTGTGATGCAGAGAGCAGAGGCAGACGCCGTTCGCCACGTCATCTGGCCCCTCGTACGCCCACCAGCGAATATGTGCAGCCTCGAGCCCGACCGCCACACGTTCGAGTAGTCCGTCGAACCCGCAGAACGCGCACGTCTCTTCATACGCGTAGAGCACACGCTTGCGAAACATGGGGTCGCGTCTTCGGCGCAACTCTGCGACTCTCTCGAGGGTAACCACTACATCGTTAAGCGAGAGGCCCACCGCCGAGAGGATGTCTTCGTGGAGAGTCTCGGGGAACTCTCGATCGAGCAGCAGGCGTGCAATGTTGGCAATAAGACTCGGGGATTCAAGAAGCGCTGCTTCAAACTCCGGAGTGAATTGACCTACTGCTCCATTACGAAGCGCCGCTACAGACTCACTCGGTTCTTCTCCGTCACGCATCTCAACGACCCAGAGACCATCAGATTGAAGTCGGTAGAACGGGTACTGCGGTTTTGGGTCACGCCCTGCATCAATCAGAAGCTCGCCGAGTGGTTTCTCGGCCTCTGAGAAAGCAACCTTGGACGAACGCTCGCGTTGCAGGCGTCCGAGTGCGTAGAGGATCAGTAGAGGTTTATGCGGCGCGCGCTCACCGCCGCCTCGGTGCTGGTTGATCCTTGCTACGCGCTCAAGCCATGCGTTGTCATCCACCTGCGTGAGGCTAGAGCCGCACGCAAGTGGATGCTGTGAATCCGCAGGATTAGTGCCTCAGTCGAGGGTGTCGCTGGGTACGAGTGTGGATCTCCGCTCGAGGATTGAGGCGTCATCTATGCCGTAGACATCGAAGAGAGTGCTCGCCACTAACGCGGCGATCTCTGAGGTCGCGGGATTCTCGGTGAAGTCGGCCGTCGCAAGCAGCACGTCTCCTTCGAGACTCGACTCGGTCCAACCGATGCGATCAAGGACCGCCCTTGTACCGACATCAAGGGTAAGTTCGTGGCCGGAGTCATTGGTCATAAGAACAATTCCCCGAGTGTCGCCCTCGAGCGCAATCCAAGAGCCACTTGGTGTCTCAAAGGCCGCGTAGCTGTGCTCGTCATCGAAGTCTTCGCAGAGGAAGCGGCAACAGATCCCCGCTACCTCCGTGACCAACTCGGCCCGGGTGCTTCCTTGCAATACCCATTGATCCGAACCAAACCGTTCGCCATTCTGCGATGCTTGAGTCAATGCCATTGTCGCCACATGCTCATAGAAGTGAATCTCGTCGTTGTCGCCATTTTGGCTAGTCACTCCAAGCAGGGCGGTAGCAAGAGCGCGCAGAGTTGCAGCCGCAGCGGCGTAATCATTCTCGCTCTCTTGAACCGCATGCAAGATCGCATCAAAATCAGGTTCGCTACCAAGCTCAATTTCACGTGCGATTAATCCTGCTCGATTTGCGGCCAGCCACGAACTAAGAGCGGAAGCCTCAAGCACTGCAACAAAGGGCTGTGTATTAGGTATGGAGATCACAGGGGCCTCTGGATCGCTCGGATCTCGAAAACGTTGAATCAAGTTATCGAGTCCTTGACCGAGGAGGTGCAGGCGCGCTGACTCAACAGTTGCCTCCGCCGCTCGTCCACGAAGCGCTTCGAGTCTCGCTCTAATTACTGCGGGGCTAGGACCAGTCGTCTTAGGCGCTGCTTTCTTGCTGGTGTTTTTCTTATTGGTGCTGTTGTTCTTCTTTGAGTCTGTCATTTTCGTTCCCCCTATTGGTTGGTGTTGATTCGGGTTGGTCTTGATTCAGGTTGGCATTGATGCCCGGTGCGTGTCACGTAATGCATTGTGCCTTAGGGGTGTGACAGTCAAAAGGCCGGGCTAGGTAATCAAGGCCGGTGCCGTGCTGCATCCGGGCGTTTGCCTTATGCTTTGATCCCGGAGTCGCTCGTCGAGCCTCTTGTAAATGGAGAATTTTTGATGAATAGGTTTGTTGCAGCATCTGTAGTTTCGTTGAGTCTGGTCGCTGGAGTATCCGCGCCGGCTTGGGGAGCACCGGTGAATCGGCCTCAAGCTCCGATAGGGGTCGCGATAAAGGGGTCTCCTGGATGCGCTATCAAAAACAGTGCCGTTGATCTAGCCATAGATGCGAAGATCGATGTTGCTGTGCCAAACGTCGCGCCCGAACTCTCAACGCGTTGGTACTACCGACACATTCCTCCTCAGCCAGGTGGCATCAAACCGTTACCCCTAGTCGTCGACCTGCATGGGTATAGCGAGGGTGCAACGGTCCACCAGGGGATGAGTTCGCTCGGTAGATACGGAGACAAGAAAGGTTTCATCACAGTCACACCTCAGGGGCAAGGAGTAGTGCCGCGATGGGACACTGCGCTCAAGGGAAGCCCTGACGCTGCATTTATCAAAGCGATGATTTCTGACGTCGAGAAGAATCTCTGTATTGATACAAATCGCGTATTTGTTGCCGGATTGTCGAACGGTGCGTTTATGTCCTCAGCCCTCGCGTTCGTGCTCTCAAAGCAGATTGCCGCGATTGCACCAGTCGCCGGCGTGCAGGCACCCAAGGGCTGCAGGCAAGAGCGAGCGGTCCCAGTCGTTGCATTTCATGGCACGGCGGATGGTTTCGTTGGATACGACGGTGGATTGGGGGAGCGTGCACGGAGTCTGCCGGCGGCCGACGGTTCAGGCAAGACGCTTGAAGAATCAGGTCAACTTCCGAAAGGCTCCGCAAAGGGCCCCAGCGTGCCCGAGACAATTCAAGCAATTGCTCGGAGGAATAGCTGCAGTCCGAAGCGCCTTACGCAGAGAGTCTCTAGTGAAGTGACACGCTTTAGTTATAAGTGTTCGAAGGGCCGCGATGTCGTGCTGTACCGCGTGACAGGTGGTGGGCATACCTGGCCAGGTAGCGCGTTTTCACAGCAGATCGAATCCGTAGTTGGTAAGACAACAATGACAATCTCCGCAAATGAAATTATGTGGCGTTTCTTTGCAGATCACCCGTTGGTGAGTAACGCCAAATAGGCATCGGCGCAATTGCTGGAAAGCAATGCCCCGCGTTTCTCCCGCGCCATCACTAGGTAATAGGTACTAAGACCTATTACCTGATCATCAAAATTGTGTAGAACCATTTCCGCAATCCTGCGGATCACATTGCTCCTTTGATTCGGCATTATTTCACCTAGGAAACCCCCTTTATCTAGGAGCTATAAATGTCATCAAAGCGCACAGTCGTTCTTGCAACACTTGGAACCGTCGTACTCGGAGCAGTGCCCGTCGCCGCTGGGGCGATGACGCGTTCGGAGTCTGGCTTGAAAGACAAGAATCAAAAGGTCGAGATCCTTCCCATGTCCGCGACTACATACGCGACGACAGGTTGGCTCTGCTACAACATGGTCACCAATACGATTAGCCATGTCTCAGTTGACGCGAGTGGCTGCACCGCGGACGAAGTACCTCTTGCTATCGGCGGATACGCAGGCCCAACCGGCGCAACAGGACTCGTAGGGCCTACCGGGCCGACCGGCGCTAAGGGTGCGACAGGACCATCGGTTACTGGCGCAACAGGTGCGACTGGAGCAGTTGGTGCGAAGGGTGCAACCGGCCCTGCTGGACCTAAGGGAGCAACAGGCGCTCAAGGAAACACAGGTGCTGATGGTGCCAAGGGTGCAACCGGCCCTGCTGGACCTAAGGGAGCAACAGGCGCTCAAGGAAACACAGGTGCTGATGGTGCCAAGGGTGCAACCGGCCCTGCTGGACCTAAGGGTGCGACTGGAGCGAGCGTCACGGGTGCAACTGGCGCAACCGGTGTAACAGGTGCGACAGGTGCCACTGGAGCAAAGGGTGCGACTGGAGCGAGCGTCACGGGTGCAACTGGCGCAACCGGTGTAACAGGTGCGACAGGAGCTAATGGTTTGGCAGGTGCCAACGGAGCAGCTGGAGCTAATGGTGCGACCGGCCCTGCGGGACCCGTCGGGCCTCAGGGGCCTGCTGGTCCTACTGGCGACCAAGGACCCCAGGGTGTTACGGGCGCAACCGGACCACAGGGTGACCCCGGAGCAATCGGCTCGACTGGTGCGCTGTGGGTAGGTGCGACCGGTGCGACTGGTGCCAACGGATCTAACGGTGTTGATGGTGTGACAGGTGCCAACGGATCGAACGGTCTCGATGGTGCGACTGGTGCGACTGGTGCCAACGGATCTAACGGTGCTGATGGTGCTGCTGGATCGAACGGGACTAACGGTGCTGATGGTGCTGCTGGTCCTGCTGGTCCTGCTGGTCCCCAGGGTGTGACCGGAGCTACCGGTGCTGACGGCACTAACGGTATTGACGGAACCAACGGAACCAACGGAACCAACGGAACCAACGGAACCAACGGAACTAACGGTGTCGATGGTGCTGCTGGTGCTGACGGATCGAACGGTGCGAATGGCGCTGACGGTGCGAATGGCGCTGATGGTGCTGCTGGATCGAACGGGACTAACGGAACTAACGGTGCTGATGGTGCTGCTGGTCCTGCTGGGCCTGCTGGTCCCCAGGGTGTGACCGGAGCTACCGGTGCGACTGGTGCTGACGGCACTAACGGTATTGACGGAACCAACGGAACTAACGGTGTCGATGGTGCTGCTGGTGCTGACGGATCGAACGGTGCGAATGGCGCTGACGGTGCGAATGGCGCTGATGGTGCTGCTGGATCGAACGGGACTAACGGAACTAACGGTGCTGATGGTGCTGCTGGTCCTGCTGGGCCTGCTGGTCCCCAGGGTGTGACCGGAGCTACCGGTGCGACTGGTGCTGACGGCACTAACGGAACCAACGGAACCAACGGAACTAACGGTGTCGATGGTGCTGCTGGTGCTGACGGATCGAACGGTGCGAATGGCGCTGACGGTGCGAATGGCGCTGATGGTGCTGCTGGATCGAACGGGACTAACGGAACTAACGGTGCTGATGGTGCTGCTGGTCCTGCTGGGCCTGCTGGTCCCCAGGGTGTGACCGGAGCTACCGGTGCGACTGGTGCTGACGGCACTAACGGTATTGACGGAACCAACGGAACTAACGGTGTCGATGGTGCTGCTGGTGCTGACGGATCGAACGGTGCGAATGGCGCTGACGGTGCGAATGGCGCTGATGGTGCTGCTGGATCGAACGGGACTAACGGAACTAACGGTGCTGATGGTGCTGCTGGTCCTGCTGGGCCTGCTGGTCCCCAGGGTGTGACCGGAGCTACCGGTGCGACTGGTGCTGATGGATCGAACGGTGCTGATGGATCGAATGGTTCTGATGGTGCGACTGGTGCCAATGGTTCTGACGGATCGAACGGCGCTGACGGTGTAACTGGTGCCAACGGTTCTGATGGATCTAACGGTTCTGATGGTGCGACTGGTGCTGAGGGTCCTGCTGGTCCTGCTGGTCCTGCTGGTCCCCAGGGTGTGACCGGAGCTACCGGTGCGACTGGTGCTGATGGATCGAATGGTGCTGACGGTGCGACTGGTGCCAATGGTTCTGATGGATCGAACGGCGCTGACGGTGCGACTGGTGCGAACGGTGCTGATGGATCGAATGGTTCTGATGGTGCGACTGGTGCCAATGGTTCTGATGGATCGAACGGCGCTGACGGCGCTGACGGTGTAACTGGTGCCAACGGTTCAGACGGATCTAACGGTTCTGATGGTGCGACTGGTGCTGAGGGTCCTGCTGGTCCTGCTGGTCCCCAGGGTGTGACCGGAGCTACCGGTGCGACTGGTGCTGATGGACGAACGGTGCTGATGGATCGAATGGTGCTGATGGTGCGACTGGTGCCAATGGTTCTGATGGATCGAACGGCGCTGACGGTGCTGCTGGTGTAACTGGTGCCAACGGTTCAGACGGATCTAACGGTGCTGATGGTGCGACTGGTGCTGCTGGTCCTGCTGGTCCTGCTGGTCCCCAGGGTGTGACCGGAGCTACCGGTGCAACTGGTGCTGACGGATCGAATGGTTCTGACGGTGCTGCTGGTGCGAACGGTTCTGACGGAGCGACCGGTGTGACTGGCGAGCAAGGTATTCCAGGCACGGCCACGATGACCGGAGCTACCGGTGCGACTGGTGCTGACGGTTCTAATGGATCGAACGGTGCTGATGGTGTGACTGGTGCTGACGGATCTAATGGATCGAACGGTGCGACTGGTGCCAACGGTTCAAACGGTTCAAACGGTGCTGATGGTGCAACTGGTGCTGCTGGTCCTGCTGGCCCTCAGGGTGTGACCGGAGCTACCGGTGCTACTGGTGCTGACGGATCTAACGGTTCGAACGGTGCGACTGGTGCTGATGGTGCGACTGGTGCTGCAGGGCCTGCTGGTCCCCAGGGTGTAACCGGAGCTACCGGTGCGACTGGTTCTGATGGAACTAACGGTATTGACGGAATCAACGGATCGAATGGTGCTGACGGATCTAACGGATCTAACGGTGTCGATGGTGCCGCTGGTGCCAACGGATCGAACGGTTCGAATGGTGTCGATGGTGCGACTGGTGCGACTGGTGCGACTGGTGCGACTGGTGTAACCGGAACTAACGGAACCAATGGTGCTGCTGGTGCGACTGGTGCTGCTGGTCCTGCTGGTCCTCAGGGTGTAACCGGAGCTACCGGTGCGACTGGTGCGACTGGAACCAACGGTACCAACGGCTCGACTGGTGCTGCTGGTCCTGCTGGTCCTCAGGGTCTAACCGGAGCTACCGGTGCGACTGGTGCGACTGGAACCAACGGTACCAACGGTGCTGTAGGTGCGGCTGGGCCTGCAGGTCCCCAAGGTGTAGCCGGAGCTACCGGTGCAGGGTATGCAGGTGTAACTTCAGCGACTTCACTAACAATTGGCACTGGTTCTAAAACGTTTACGATTACTGCTGGTAGTGCCTTTGTTACTGGTGCAAGAGTTCGAGCTGCAAACACGACAACCCCAGCAAACTATATGGAGGGTATTGTCACGGTTTCTGGGACAACCCTAACCATGACTTCTGATGCTGTTGGAGGCTCGGGAACTTTTGCCGCTTGGACATTTTCTATCGTTGGAAATGTTGGTGCAACAGGTGCAGCAGGTGTTAACGGATCAAATGGTGCTAATGGTGCCAACGGAACTAACGGCTCTACTGGTGCTACCGGTGCAACTGGGGTGGCGAGTGTTTACTCCGGTGCCACCGGGTTGACTATGACAACACCAAAGATTGTTGCCGGGTATGTAGCAGTTGGCTCTAACGACTTTACGACCATTTCGTTAACCAATGGCTCAGCGTTCACAAGTGCGACTTCTTACTTCTGCACGGCTACCGAAGCCAGTGCAAACAACTCAACCGCAGCAATCACGAAGGTGTCTATTTTCCGAACCAGTGGAGCTTCGTTTTCGATCAATGTTGAGAGCAACAAAACTATAACGGGCGTCATGTACACCTGCATCGGAAACTAACTAGGGGGAATCCGGTACAGATGAATATAGGAATGGCGGGCCTTCGGGCTCGCCATTCTTC
Organism: Actinobacteria bacterium IMCC26256; assembly: GCA_001023575.1. Lineage (GTDB taxonomy): Bacteria > Actinomycetota > Acidimicrobiia > IMCC26256 > IMCC26256 > IMCC26256. Next base: position 505,600 of record CP011489.1, read on the forward strand.
TGTCCTAAGCCTTTACTGCGGTAGCCCACAAGGCAGTCTTAACCGCTGCGGAGAATCGCTCCAGGTTTAGGTAGCGGAGGTTCCTCGGCGCTGCTCGAGCCTGCGAGGAACAATCGCTAGAGCGATAAGCGCTAGCGCTCCAAAGAGCACGAGAACCCATGTCCACTTGAACGACTGGTACTTAAACTCGATGGTGTGTTGCCCTGCCGGCACCGGTACGCCTACAAACGAAGGGGCGAGCATCTGAGTCTCTACTTGCTCCCCATCCACTGTTGCCTGCCAGCGCGGGTCAAAAGATGCTTTAAGCATTACGACACCAGGGCGTGAAAGATTTACTCGCCCACCGAAGACTCCGTTATCAGGCCTACCAAACTGCACGGTGACTACACCTGGGGGAGTGCTCTGTGCCACCCCATCAAATCGTGTTGGGGGCCCAGACGCCTTGCCCGCATACGCGATTAAAGGGACTAAACCGTTAGCGCCCGCATCACCAAGGAGGAAATCTGTAGTCGCTACTCCCAGAGTCTTCTGATCGGCGACGATCGCAGGCCCGGTATCTACAACTCGTAAGTAGCCAGTAGTGCGAACAGACCAGAGTGTCCATGCACCCAAGCTCTGAATCTGAACAGCGTTGAGGCTCACATCTGGAAGTACTCCGGAGGGGAGAATGATCGAGCGCACGTTGAAGAGGTCGTAGTGGTTCAGGTTCTTGTCGTTGAACTTCACCTCTGCATCTCCGCTGAGCGAGAGAGTTCTTAGCGTGAATCCAATGCCCTCTGCATCGTCATGAGCGAGTGCCATATAAGTGGCTGCATAGAGAATTTTGTATGGACTCCCCGCTGAGAGTGATCCCGCATAGATGCGTCCGCCAGAAGAGCGCGCGGTGTCAACCAGCGCGGCGAAGTCTTTTCCTGGCCCGCCATCTGCAACAATCTGCGCGTTAACCCATGTTCCGTTTCCAGACATGTAGGTATCGCGTTCCTGCCAAGCGCTAACAAGCATCGCAACTGAGATAACAACTACAAGAGTCGTTGTCATCGATGCAAGAGCGAAATTACGTGCGAGGCGCGCGCGCATTTCGCTCGAAGAAGACTCTGTGCTCGTTGCCCCGGTATATGCCTTGCTCTGCTTCAGCCAACTCCAGAGGCCCTGTGCAAGCCAAGACGCCGCAACTCCGGCAAGCAGCAAGCCGCTTATCTGCACCATGTTGTGAAAACGGTGGAGCAGGAGTTGGTCGGAGCCCGGGAGCCGACTCGTGAGCCAGCCAACCGTGTCTTTGCCGGAGAACATTAGAAAGCCAAGTGCAAAATAAGAGAGCAGAGCGCGCATGCGCTCATCGCGCGTGAAGCGAGTAATCGCAAGCACGATCCCTATTCCTAGAAACACAGTGAGGAGCGGCCAACGCGTGCCACCGTCCTGCGCGTAGTCGAAGAGCTTCCCGTGGATCAACCAACTAAATACTTGCGATCGTCCATGCGAGTTAAAGAAGTAGGTATCTCCGTTGTACTGAGACGAGAGTCCCCACGCGCTATTCGAAGCAACTGGCAAGAGCAGCCATGAAGCTCCAGCAATTCCTCCTATTCCAACTAGGCATGCTCGCCCTATGCGCCTTGGGATTTCACGAGGGACGAGAAGCACCCAGACACCCATGCCGAGCACAGCCATCGTGCCCGTAAGAAAGTGGCAGGAGAATGTGAGAGCTAGAAATACTGCAGCGAGCGCGTAACGCCTGCCCTGTGAGATTGCCCGCCACGTAAGAGCAAGAGTGATTGGTAGCAACCACATGCCCCAGAGTTGGCTCCACATGCCGTTACCGCGCCATGCGTATGAGCCTGCCTCGAATCCGTAGAGAGTTACCGAGGAGATAAGCGGTGCGAGCATCGCGGTGATGCCGCCCGTTACGCGACTGAAACCAAATATGCGTACCGTTAGGTAGATGCAGATCGGCCAGAGTGCCATGCCCAGATAATTGGTCCAGGCCATCGCTCGGTTGGTCCCAATTACTGTCGCAACTGCACCAGTAATGATGTGGGGGAGCACCTGATAGTGATGAAATGCCGCGTAACCAAGGGAGAGGTTCGGGAACCAACCATCGAATGGAATGCTGCCGTTCATCCAGTGAGATCGAGCCCACTCAACAAAGAGGCGATGAACGCTCTGATCGTTTACTGCAGTTACTACTAACCGCTCTGACCTAAGTACCCAGAGGTTTATGAGTACTGCAAGAGCAACTAGCACCATCGGCATCAAGGCAACCCAAGAGCGCGAGGTGCTCTCTAGGGTTGCCTTGTCTGCGTCTGCGTCAGCGACAAAGACTTCTTGCGAGGAAGAGATGCTCATACTTCTTCGGGTTCAGTCTCTGCTTACAGCCTGCGGATTCGGGGCTATCCCTTTGGCTGCTGGTTAGCGGGGATTCGTGACCTGAGCTCTGGGTTGAGAGCAATCGCCTTGCGGAGTGCTGCATCGGCCCCAGCCGTGTCGCCTGTCTTGTATAGGAGCAAGCCGAGGTTGAGTTGGGTATTGGCATCTGTGGGGTTAGCTGTTCCTGCGCGTTGGTAAAGCAGGATTGCCCCAGCGTCGTCACCGTTAGCCGTCTTGATGATCGCAAGATTGTAGAGAGCGGGGCCATACTCAGGGTCGGTCTTCAAGGCTGCTTCGTATTGCTTAGTTGCCTCTTTGCCATCTCGGTCTTGAGTCTGTGCGATATAGCCAAGGTTGTAATGGGCAAACTTGTTGGTCGAGTCGGCCTTAAGAAGTGCTTCGAAGTTCTTCTTGGCGGTCGCGTAGTCGCCTTGAACCTCTGCCTGAAGGCCGGCATTAAGCAGTTCGCCTTGCTTTTTAGTGCTGGTGTCGCTACTCCCGCCACATGCGCCGAGAGCGAGTCCGGCTGCAAGTACTAGCGAGGTGGCGGCGAGAATTGAGCGACGCGTGAGTGAGGTATTCATATAGTGACTCCTTGATAGGGGCTAGGCGGATCAGGCGTTATTTTGGGGTTAAACCTGACCAACAAGATTGCTAAGGCAAAATCTATCTGCCAGAGGTGCCAAAAATGTGGCACCCCCAAGGAATCGGCATCTGTAGTCACGACCTTTATGGGAAATTTGCTCCGCGCCGACTCGACTCCGCATTCCCGATTATCGCCTGCAAATCGGTCTATCCTGCAGGTATGGCCAGGTCTTGGGGCTCTAAAGCTGCACGACGCGAACTTGAGGAGCGGCTAACTGCTCAAGAGGCGCGTGCATTAGAGGCTGCAGCGAAGGCTGAGAAGGACTCCGCTCTGCTTCGCGCAGATCTCAGAGCGATGCGGTCGCACCTGACAACCCGTGATCTGGAGATGAGGGTTGAGTTGAGCAAGGCTGTTGATCACGCCAAACAACTAGCCGAGAGCCTTGATCAAGAGCGTTCCGAGCGCTCGATACTCTTAGAGGCCCTTGTGAAACTTGCGGAATCTTTGAAGAGTGAAAGATCCATTCCTCCATCCGAGGGGCAGAGAGCCATTGGGGGTTCCATAGCCCCTGGACCACTCTCAGCGGATGGCCGGATCGAGGTGCGATCACAGTTTGGGAACCGATGGGTAAGCGGATTCGCAATACATGAGGTAATTCTTGGGGACGATGGCTCGGTGGGGTACCGGCTCCGGAGAGGAACAGACGGGTTCGTTCTCCCCGCGGTATTCCCTGAGGCGGACGTGCGGGCTGCTGACTCCTCGACGAATTGGACCCCGGTTGGGTCTCGCACCCGCGCAGGTGCAGATGAGTTCGGCTCATTCTGAGGGCCGGAGTTTTGATTCTCGGGGCCATTTAGGGCTAAAATCTTATGAATTGCCTCATGTGGCTTTATTTTGCTCGGGTGGGAACCGATACTCGAGCGGTAACGTTCTCCACTTATTCCTTCAGTTATCGCACTCCCTAATTATTCCTAACTATTTTTCACTATAAGGATTGAGACTCCATTGATTACTTCATCGCCTGAGCAGTCAACCAGCAACCCGAGCCCTTCGCTCATTTCATCCTCTGGCCCACTCGCAACTGTGGTTGCGGCCTGCCTCGCTGGTGCTGGACTCATCCACCTTGCATTTGCCCCTGGACATCTTGAGACCTCTGCTACCCACGGAGCATTCTTTGTTGCAGTTGCTTGGCTGCAACTCGTGCTTGCAGGTTTGATCGTTACCCGTCGCGGAGGGCGCGCAACTCTCTTCGCTACCGTTGCAGTTCAGGCTGTAGTGATAGGCGTATGGGTTGTCTCGCGTACCTCGGGTATCGACGGTGTAGTTGAGCCTGTCGGTCTCGCAGATTCACTTGCTTCAGCATTCGCAGTCGTCGCCGTAGCGGGGTCTGCCCTTCTGCTCCTAGGTTGGCACGGGCCGCGAGTTCGCGGATTCGTTGGCGGCGTTGCAACCACACTCTCGGCTGTTGTAGTGATGGCTCTAGTAACGATGTCAGTATCGCCGGCACTTGGCGGAGGCCATCTCCACTCAGGCTCTGCAGCGCACGGGGACGGTCATGTAGCTGGGAGCACCCACGATCACTCCTCGGTCGCAGCGCCAAGCGGGCACGAAGATGGGGGCGCCGGGCATGGCGACTCAACGGTTGTTGGTACTAGTGGAGCGACCGGAGCCGAGGCGCTAGCCGCCGGAGTTAGCGGTCCGACAACCACAACTGCATCTCGGGGAGGCACTACTCCCGTAGCCCCAACGACGCCTAATGGAACGCCAACCACAACCGTTCCCGCCGCTCCCTCGGGGCCGATTATCTCTTTTGCAGATCCTCGGCTAACCGCAGATCAGCGTGCGCGTGGTCAGGCTTTGTTGGACGTCTCCACTGCAGGCATGGCGCAGTACAGCGGATTAGTGGGCCGGCTACCTCTTAAGGCTGCGTTGAATGCGAATGGCTATACATCCATTGGCGATTCCGGGACCGGTTTCGAGCACTATGTGAACTCCGCATACCTCGGCGATGGAATTGAGCTCGATCCGTACAAGGTCGAGTCGGTTGTGCTCCAGCGCCAGCCTGATAGCTCATGGGTGCTCGGCTCTGCCATGTACATCCTGAACAACGGCAAGACCATGGCAGACGTGCCTGAGATCGCTGGTGCGTTTACCACTTGGCATGATCACCAGAATCTCTGCTGGGAGGGCCTGCAGGTTGTTGGGGTTCTTGTGAACGGTACCTGTACTCGAGGAACCTTCCGCCCAACTGCTCCAATGCTCCACGTATGGATGACGCCTCAGGCCTGTGGTCCCTTCACCGGAATTGAAGGTTTCGGCGGAACCTGCGTACACGGCCACTAATAAGCAGCCGAACTAGGCGCAGTCCATACTCGTAAATTTAAAGAATGAGGCCCACAATTTTCGCGCGGCTGGCGTTGGAGAGCGTGGGCCTCGTACGGTCTGTGGTCTAAACCAATCGATATCAATCGATATCAATCGAGACCAATCGAGGAGCCAATCCATGCCTGATCCAGCGCTGTACACCCCAACCTTTACCGCCGACTTAATTGTCAGAGCGCTCGAGCAGAACGCAGACCGCCCGACGGTCTACATCGACGGGCAGGTGCTGACTGGGGCGCAGGTCCGCGATGAGATGAGTCGTTTTGTGCAGGCTTATGCGAGCTTTGGAATAGGTGTCGGCACCCCGGTCTCAATGCTTGCACTGAATCGCCCTGAGGTTCTCTACTGCATAGGGGCCAACGGAGTATCGGGTGCGCGCGGTACGCCGCTGCACCCCCTTGGCTCCGTTGATGATCACGTATACGTCCTCGAAGATGCCGGTATCCAAGCGCTGATCTTCGATCCAATTTTTGCAGAGCGAGCAAAGGCACTGGGAGAGCGTGTGCCCTCGCTGCAGCTCCTCTCTCTCGGCGTATGCGATGTTGGGGAGGACCTAATTGAGCGAGCGATGGGCTTTACTCCGCAGCCGCTAGTTACCCCAGATGTTGACGCTGAGGATCTCGGTGGTCTTGTCTACACCGGAGGTACAACCGGTAAGCCCAAAGGCGTTATGAGCACCTATCGAAGTGGTGCTGCAATGACCGCAATCCAGATGGCCGAATGGGAATGGCCTGAAGAGCTTCGTTTCTTGATCTGCACACCGCTTAGCCACGCGGGCGCTGCATTCTTCATACCGACTCTTCTGCGCGGTGGTTCGCTAGTCGTGATTCCGTACTTCACCCCAGACTCTTTCCTCGAGACTGTGCAGGAGTTCAAGGTCACAGCAACGATGCTCGTACCGACGATGCTTTACACGATTCTCGACAACCCGCGTATTGACGAGTTCGACCTCTCGTCGCTCGAGACTGTTTATTACGGCGCTGCAGCCGCTTCGCCGACCCGTCTAAAAGAAGCGATTGATAAGTTCGGTCAGATTTTCTTCCAGTTTTATGGACAGGCCGAGTGCCCAATGACGATCACTGTGTTGCGTAAGGGCGAGCATGACACGAATGACCTCGCTCGACTGGCAACATGTGGACGACCAGTGCCGTGGGTTGATGTTGCGCTCCTCGATGAAGAAGGCAACAAGGTGGCTCGCGGTGAGCCCGGAGAGATTTGTGTACGTGGGCCATTAGTAATGGGCGGATACTGGAACAAGCCCGAGGAGACAGAGGCTGCGTTCGAGTTTGGGTGGCTACACACCGGCGATATTGCTCGTGAAGATGCAGAGGGCTTCTACACAATCGTGGATCGCAAGAAGGACATGATCATCTCAGGGGGATTCAATGTTTTCCCACGCGAGATTGAAGACGTGCTTGGAACCCACCCCGCTGTTGCACAGAGTGCAGTGATTGGCGTCCCGGATGAGAAGTGGGGAGAGTCCGTAAAGGCAATCGTGGTGCTTCGCCCTGGCCAGAGCGTCGACGCCGATGACCTGATGTCACTAGTGAAAGAGGCCAAGGGTGCTCATTATGCGCCCAAATCGGTCGAATTTGTTGAGGAGATTCCGTTAAGCCCTCTTGGCAAGCCAGACAAGAAGGCCCTACGCGCGCAGTATTGGTCTGATGCGACACGTCAGGTCAACTGAGCATTTTCAGCACTAGGGTCACACTCCTGTGACCACTAATCGAGGTACCTCTGCGCTCCGCTCTAGGGCTGCGGCTGCGCGCGTTGGCAGGCGCGAGTGGTGGGTCTCCTTCCTTCTCTTCGCTGCACTCGGCGCTGGTTGGGCAATTGCGCTTCCGCTCTTTGGGTCTCCCGATGAACCAGCACACACAATCCGCGCAGCCTCGGTAGCGCGTGGAGAGATAATTGGTGAGCGCATACCAGGCAAGGACGGCGGGTGGCGCTTAGTCCATGTGCCCGAGGTAATGGAGAAGGCATACGATGTGGGCTGTTATAAATTTCATTCTGACATCAGCGCCGCTTGCTACTCATATGAGGGAAGTGATCGCGAGACAGAGGTAGAAACAACGGCTGGAACGTATTTTCCTGCTTATTACTGGGTAGTTGGGCTCCCGTCACTTATCAGCGCCCAGGCTGGGGGCGTCTACTTGATGCGTTTTCTCTCCGTTCTCCTCTCTGCGGCCTTTCTTGCGTGCGCTGTGAGTTCGCTGCGCGGTTTCCCAAATCTGCGCGTTGGCGCAGTTGGGCTAGCGGTTGCTGTAACTCCGATGGTTCTTTTTGTTAACGGGACAGTAAATCCAAGCAGCCTCGAGATATCTGCAGCAATTGCTGCGTGGTGCTCCGCCCTAGCCATCGCAGCGACTCGATCTGATTCCCGGATTGAACGCGCAGAGATAGTGCGGCTTGTGGTTGCGTTTAGCGCACTTGGAGTGTCACGTTTGTTCGCCCCAATGTGGATCGTCGGGATCCTTATTGTCGCTGGCCTGCTCGGTGGCTGGACCGCTATTCGGAGGATGTCGAGAGATCGACGTATGCAAATAGCGGCTGGAATTATAGGCTTTGCGACACTTAGTCAAATTATTTGGAACGTAATCGTTCGGCCAGTCGATACTGGTACCTCGGTTGAGGTCTCCCAATATGAGCTAATTCGAAGCATCATCGGTCGCTCTGGATTTTTCTACGACTCAATGATCGGTAATTTCGGTTGGCTTGATGTCAAAACGCCATACTTAGTGATCCTGATCTGGACTGCCGCTATCGGGCTTCTTCTAGCGCTTGGGCTATCTCTACCCTCGCAGCGCGCTGCGCTTGCATTGCTATTGACTGCAGCGGCGACCGTGCTGCTTCCGTTAGTGAGCGAGTACCGAGAGGTTCCGATCATTGGTCCATTCTGGCAGGGGAGGTACACGCTGCCACTTGCAGTAGGGGTGCCGATTATCGCTGCATGGATAATCGGGGCCTCGAGTATTGGAGAGCGGCTAGCGCGTAGCCGGTTGCCTCTAGTTGTTGGAGCAGCGCTCTTCATTGGTCATTTATTATCCTTTGCCCAGACGCTTAGGCGCTTCAGCGTTGGATATAACCGTTCGTTTATGTATTGGCGCACCCCTTCTTGGTCGCCGCCTCTAGGGGCTCTGCCGATAACGCTTGGGTTTGGTCTCGTGCTTATTATTTGGTATCTCTGGCTGCTAGGTCCGAGTCCTGCGGATCTCCACGTCGAGGTTGAGACATCGTGATCTATTTTAGAAGCAAAGGTGTTCGTAGTGGTCTCTGAAATTTTTGATGAGTCATCCTGGGATCAGGTTCCGGGTTTCGACCTGTTGGATATCACGTATCACCGCGCAAAGAATCAGGGAACCGTTCGCGTTGCGTTTAACCGCCCAGAGATTCGAAATGCATTTCGTCCGTCAACTGTTGATGAGCTGTACCGAGTTCTTGACCACGCACGCCAGAGTTCTGATGTCGGGTGCGTATTGCTGACAGGTAACGGCCCCTCGCCTAAAGATGGCGGTTGGGCCTTCTGCTCCGGTGGCGACCAACGCATTCGCGGCAAGGATGGTTACCGCTACGCCGAGGGAGAGACCGCGGCGACGATTGACCCCGCTCGCTCGGGGCGTCTCCACATACTTGAGGTACAGCGACTCATTCGCTTCATGCCTAAAGTGGTAATCGCTGTTGTGCCCGGATGGGCTGCTGGTGGTGGACACAGTCTCCATGTCGTGGCCGATCTCACGATCGCAAGCCGCGAACATGCACGCTTTAAGCAGACCGATGCAGACGTAGCGTCCTTCGATGGAGGCTTTGGCTCCGCCTACCTTGCCCGCCAGGTTGGGCAGAAATTTGCCCGTGAGATATTTTTTCTAGGCGATGAGTACTCGTCCGAGGATGCATATCGAATGGGGATGGTTAACGCAGTGGTCGAGCATGCAGACCTTGAGAAGGTTGCACTTGAGTGGGGTGCAAAGATCAATGCGAAGAGCCCGACCGCCCAGCGCATGCTTAAGTATTCCTTCAACCTCATCGATGATGGGTTAGTAGGTCAACAGATTTTTGCCGGCGAGGCGACCCGCCTTGCTTACATGACAGATGAAGCAACCGAGGGGCGTGACTCATTCTTAGAGAAACGTGATCCTGATTGGTCTGAGTATCCCTGGCACTTCTAGGTCAGCCTTGAAGCGCCTCTTTAAGCGATAAGGCTGTCCTCAAAGGCTGGGGAGAGTTGATAGCGGTGCTGCAGCCCCATATCGGTAACCCTGCAGCTCGGTACACCCAAGGTCTTGGGCGATCCACGCTTGCTCGTCAGTCTCAACGCCCTCGGCTACGACCTCTAGGCGCAGGACTCTTCCAATCTCAGCGACTCCACGCACAATCGCTCGGTCTAGGGCATTCGTGGTGAGCCCAGCGGTGAAGGTTCGATCGATTTTGACTACATCAATTGGGAAGCGTTTGATTGCAGAGAGGCTTGCCCAGCCGGTTCCGTAGTCGTCAAGAGATACCGACATTCCGTGATCGCGAAGCTGGGTGAGATTGCGCTCAACGAGAGCGACGTCACCCATCAATACACTCTCAGTAACCTCTACTCCTAAGCGGTCAAGAGCAACGCCATGCTCCCCAACTGCAGCGAGTATCCGTGAGGCACAGTTACGACGCATCAAAGCCTGCCCGGAGAGGTTCATCCAGACTCGAGGCAAGACCTTGAAGGTAGTAGCGGCGAGATCGGCGACGATGAGCTCAAGTACCCGATCCCCTAGGTCGTGGATTAGGCCACTCGACTCTGCTGTAGGGATGAATCCCTCTGGGAGAACCATTCCATCCGCGCGTGGCCAGCGAACCAGAGCCTCGTAGGAAGCAACCTTTCGTGTCTCCGCAAGCACTATCGGTTGGTAGTGCACAGCAAACTCATTCTGGTTAATTGCTCGGTGCATCTCACTCTGCAGGGCTAGGCGATCTGTGGCCTCTGCCACCATGCGCGCGTCGTAGCGAGCAACCACGCCAGGGCCCTGACGCTTCGCTGCGTACATAGCAACATCGGCATTTCGAAGAAGATCATCTTGGAGACTTGTACTATTCGCAGTACAGGCAACGCCGATGCTTGCGGTGACGTGTAGTTCAGTCCCACTGATTGAGAGGGGAGCGCGCAGAGCGGCTTGTATGCGCGCGGCAAGCATCTCTGCTGAATCGAGATCAGTTAACGGGGAGAGGACAACAATCTCATCGCCACCGAGTCGAGCAACTACGTCGTTGCCTCTAGCGACATTGCGGATCCTCACTGCAACTTCACGTATCAAGTCGTCGCCTGCGCGATGTCCGAGGCTGTCGTTTACCAACTTGAAGTGGTCGATGTCGATCATCGCTAGAGATACAGGGGATTCCGTGGGGGAGGCGAGTGCGCCAGCGAGATGCTCCTCAAACGCAAGTCTGTTTGGGAGGCCTGTAAGTGCATCAGTTCGTGCCTGCGCATGGAGTGCCGCAACCAGACGAATTTGATCACTTGCGTCGCGAGCGTTTACGAGGATGCCGGCAATAGCTGGGTCATCAATGCGGTTCTCAAGACTGCAGTGAACCTCTCGAATTGTTCCGCCGAGACCCCAGAAGGAACCGCTAAAGCGCGTAGAAGAACTAGGGGTACTTGCAATGCGCTGCCACTCGAGGGCAAAACGTCTCCGGTCTTTGGGGTGAATCCTGAGAGAGATAGGGCGGCTAATTAGGGACCCCGATTCAGCTTCAAGCATCTCATCGGCTGCAGGGTCAGATTTGAGAATGCGCCCATCGACCCCAACTACAAGGTGCGCCTCGCCAAGGTGGGCGGAGTAGTCACGATCAAGATTCGGCGAAGGACTGGGCGGCATAGGGTGGTCTGACTGAGATGAAAAGGTGAGGCTTTGGGCGGGCATGAACCCCTATCGGCAGCTCAGGGCCGCTTCTTGACCACATAGCGTGGGAAATATTTACTAGGGGTTGAGGGGGTTCTTGGAGCCCTCAGAAAGACTTTTCTTCCCCGTATACCGCTCGGGCCAAATATCCGGTAGCCTGCCCTGCAACCGAGGCCCCGATGTGCCCCGGCCCGAGTTAGGGCAAGCCTCCTCGCTGCCGTCGTCGCTACTGCGATGGTTGTGTCGTGAAGGGTGCGATCTTCCTTCTCGCTACATCCCGTCTCTTGGCCTTCGGGCTAGCAGACGACCAGCAAGGAGCAATAAGGATGCCTACAGGCACCGTCAAGTGGTTCAACGCCGAAAAGGGCTATGGCTTCATTTCCCGTGAAGGTGGAGCGGACGTTTTCGTCCACTTCTCCGCAATCGAGGGCTCGGGTTACCGTTCACTCGAAGAGGGACAGAACGTGGAGTTTGAGTCCGGCCCCGGCCGTAAAGGTGAGGAAGCTCGCGACGTTCGCGTCATCTGAGTCAATCACGTTTTCCAAACGTATAGGAGAGGCCGATCGGGTTCGCCCGGTCGGCTTCTTCGCGTCCGGCGTAGAACTCTGCGGCCCGACATTTACGAATCTGCGAGAGTATTGAGATGAAGATCGAGGCCGCTGAGACTCTGCGCATACAACTCCCGCTGGTAAACCCGTTTCATACAGTGCATTCAGAGCAGAGCATGCGCGAGTTGATGCTTCTGCACATCACTACTGATCTCGGAGATGGATGGGGCGAATGCAGCGCGTTCCCAACGGCTGGTTACTCGCAAGAGACCCTGGACTCTGCTCAGAACAAAATTGAATCCGCCTTTCTCCCTGCGCTTGCAGGGGTTGAGTTTGATGAGTGGCGTGAGGTTCGGGATCTACTCGTGGGTTGGGAGCAGTCACCCGCAGCGACACACGCGATCGAGACTGCAGTCGCTGATGCGAGCCTTGCCGCTCTCGGTCGGTCGCTCGCAGATGACCTGGGAGGGACGAAGAGTCTTATTCAGGTAGGGGTAGTGGTCGGGTTTGAGAGTGACATTGAGACCTTGTTGGGTGTTGTTGCTGGTTACGTAGCCGATGGATACAAGCGCGTAAAGGTGAAGATCCGACCGGGTTGGGATATAGATCCTCTCCAAGCACTCCGCAGCGCTTTCCCGAGTCTTGCGTTACAAGTGGATGCAAACGGCTCGTACTCCGCCGCAGATATCGAGCGGTTATGTGGGCTCGACGCAATTGAACTCCTGATGATTGAGCAGCCATTCCCTGCTGATGATCTAGAGGCCCATCTCAAACTCGCCGGAGTATCTGCCACCCCGGTATGCCTTGATGAGTCGATTACTTCGAGTACTGCTGCGCGTCGGGCGATCGAGATGGGTGCCTGCTCAATCGTGAGTGTCAAGCCTTCAATGGTTGGAGGGTTAAGCGAGGCAGTTGCGATTCATGATCTGTGCGTCGACGCTGGGATCGATCTTTGGTGCGGTGGAATGCTCGAATCCGGTATTGGCCGCGCCGCTGCCGTCGCACTTGCCTCGCTACCAGGCTTCACTCTTGCTGCGGACCTATCCGCTAGTGATCGCTACTTCGCTAGAGATATAACTGAGCCGTTTTTATTAGAGGGATCGGCTCTGCGAGTTCCAAACGGTCCGGGCATTGGGGTGCATGTCGAGAATGATGCACTGCTTGAACATGGAGCCGTGCGCAGAACTATTGATCTAACTGCTGGTCTATAGCCCGAGCGAAGAAAACGGGTTGCCCCCTAAAAGCTGTTTGGGACTATCGCCTCGATGAGGCTTGGCCCTGGGGTTGCAAATGAGCGCTCGAGTGCTGCGTAAAAATCCTCCGATGTTGAGACTCGCTCTGCGGTTACCCCCATGCCCTGTGCAAGTAGAACGAAGTCAATCGCAGGCTCTGAGAGATCCAGCATTGCAAGGGCTGCGGGGCCAGGGGTAGCACCAACTCTGCGCAACTCAAGATTAAGAACTGCATAAGAGCGGTTGTTGAGTATGACCGTGGTGACGTCTAAACCCTCGCGTGCCTGGGTCCAGAGTGATTGAAGTGTGTACATTGCCGATCCGTCGGACTCGAGGTTCAGGACGCGGCGCCCCGGGCATGCAATTGCAGCGCCTGTCGCTATCGGCATTCCGAATCCAATTGCTCCGCCAGTAAGAGAGAGCCAGTCGTGTGGCTCGGCTCCGGCGGTTGCTCCCGGGAGCCATAGTCCAGTTGTATTTGATTCATCTGCAACTATCGCCTCTGCAGGTAGTAGCGCTGCGACTGCTGCTGCGAGTGTCTCTCCTGTGAGCGGACCCGTTGGCGGCTCTGGCCTAAACGCTGCCACGAGCGGCGCATTCTCAGCAGAGGAGCCGATCGCACTGGTGAGAGCGGCAAGGGTTGCCCGTACATCTCCACCGGGATCCACCGCGTGTATCAAGGTTGCGCCTTCGGGTACGAGGTCACTTGCCTTACCTGGGTATGCGAAGAATGAAGCAGGTGACTTCGCTCCAAGTGTGATGATGTGCACGAGCCCCTCGAGCTGCATCTGCGCGAACTCAGCTAAGTATGCGATGCGCTCCAAGCCAGGTAGGCCAGCGCCGCGCCGCATGCGCGATGGAAAGGTTTCACCAAAGACGCGAGCACCAGTTGCTACAGCAAGCCCTGCTACCTCAGCCAACAACTCTGGATCGCCAGCAATGTCATCGCCTACGAGGAGGGCAGTGGGTTCTCCGCTCTGCAGCACCGCTATGGAACGCGTAATGAGGTCTGCGTTCGTTGATAGGGGATTTGGAGCCGGAACAGGTTTTGCGACAACGCCTCCATCGCCCCAGCAGACGTCTGCAGGAAGAATCAGAGTCGCTACTCCGCCCGGCGAGGCAAGCGATGCGGCTACTGCAGCGGCGCCATCAGCCGCGACAGTTTCAGGGTCACTAGAGGTGTGTACCCAAGTCGAGACGTTGCTAGCTAGTGCTCCGATATCCGACTGCAGCGGGGCGTCGTGCTGGTGGTGATATGTGGCGTGATCGCCGACGATATTCACAACAGGGGAGTGGGCTCTGCGCGCATTGTGAAGATTGGCGATGCCGTTTCCGAGTCCTGGCCCTAAATGAAGGAGCACTGCAGCCGGGTTGCCTGTCATGCGCGCGTAGCCATCTGCGGCACCTGTTGCTACACCCTCGAAGAGCGTAAGGACTCCACGCATCTCCGGTACATCATCCAACGCTGCAACGAAGTGCATCTCAGAGGTGCCCGGGTTGCTGAATACGACGTCAACGCCTGCATCCACGAGTGTGCGAATTAATGCTTGAGCGCCGTTCATATTCTCTCCTAAATAAGTCAGGTTGTGTGTAGCGATTAGCTGAGGAGTGTTCCTGGGTTGAGTACTCCGTTTGGATCGAAGGCATATTTGATCCGACGCATTAGTGCGAGTTTGTTTGGGTCCTCTAACTCTAGATACCAGCGGCGCTTAGCGGTGCCGATACCGTGCTCGCCCGAGATGGCACCCCCTAGTTCCATGCCTAAGGCGAACAACTCGGAGAGAACCTTGTAACGCAACTCGTCGTCAGGCTGGAAAACGGAGAGGTGCACGTTTCCGTCGCCCGCATGGCCGCATCCGGCGATCCAGCTGATGTTCTCGTCCGCAATCTTCGCTACTCGTTCCATGAAAATTGGAACACTCGCGCGCGGCACAACAATGTCGACAATGTCGTTTGCTCCGTTGGCTTTCGCTGCCCAGAAGGCCTTCTCCCTTGCCTCAATTAGCCGCTCTCCTGCTGCTGAGGGGAGTACATAGACATCGATAGCGCCGAGTGCACTTAGTAGTTCTGCGAGTTCCTCGACGTCTTCATTTAAGCGCTCTGCGGTGCGCTGTTCTAGGACAACGACGAGATAAGCAAGTGCTGTGCTGCGTACTTCGTCAGGTATGCCAAGGTCGAGCCCAACAAACTCTGTAACCACCGACATTGTGAGCAGGTCTATGTACTCAAGGATTAGTGGCCCAACGCCTCGGTCGAGAATACGGGGTACAGCAGCGGTTACCTGCGCAAGAGTATGGAAAGGAACGAGCATTGTCGCGCTGTGCTCAAGGCGTGGATAGAGGCGCAGCGTTGCCTCGGTAACTATCGCTAGCGTGCCTTCAGAGCCGGTAATTAACTGTGTTAGGTCATAGCCAGTTGTTGCTTTTACAAACTTTCCGCCGGTTCGAATTATCTCGCCGCTTGCCAGCACTGCCTCAAGGCCAAGTACTTGGTGGCGCGTCACTCCGTACTTAACTGCGCGCATTCCTCCAGCATTGGTCGCTACATTCCCGCCAAGGCTTGCGCTCAATTCGCCGGGGAATACTGGGTATACAAGGCCGTACTCTCGGAGCGCAGCGTCTAGTTGCTCGAGAGTTACTCCCGGTTGCACGGTGGCGGTGTGGTTCTCTGTATCAATCTCAAGGATCGCATTCATCCGCTCGAAGGAGATGAGTACGCCATCGGGGCGCGGGACGCACGCTCCAGATAGGCCTGTCCCGCTTCCCCTTGCTGTAACCGCTATTGAGTCTGCATCTGAGAGGCGAAGAATCTCTGCTGTCTCTGCAGTGTTCTCCGGGAGTGCGACTACTCCAGGCATTACAGGCGAGACGGTTAGGGCCTCGTCGTGCGTGTAATCCTCGGAGATTGCGTCTCCGGTAAGTATTTGATCCGCTCTCAGGAATCCTTTTAGGGAACTGAGAAATTCGCCGAGTTCTTGGAATAGCGGATTACCGGAAGCGCCCATGTGCTCACCGTAGCGACCCTGCGCGCTGCTTGCCAAAGTCACACGGGTTTTCTTAGATATTGGTTAGCCATAGTTGCTAGTGCTACAGCCGACTGCTCAATGCCTCGGCGTCCCTGAAAGCACCCTCTAGGCGCTCTAACGAGTGAGCATCCCCGATTACTTCACCCATGGCTCCGCTCTCAAATAGCAACTCGAGTAGATCATTGCGCGGGGTAACGGGGACTGTGCAGATAGTGGTGGCGCTCTCAATCTCCACGATTTTCGAATCTCCGCTCATAACGGTCACCGAATCTTGGTTGATTGATGTAGCGCGGTGCTCGGAGAGGAGCGTGACGCCGGAGGCCTCAAGGTCGGCAATCCACCGGAAGCGCCCCGGGAGCCCCAGCTCAATCGCAAAGACGTGCGTCTCTTCGATCACCGTTACCTCGTGCCCGCCCGATCGGGCCAAGCGAGCGAGAGTTAGGCCGGCCTTGCCCCCGCCAAGAATCGCAACAGGCCCATCGGGGAGTCGCATTTCCCCCGATGCCCATGGAGTTAAGTCGTTGAGCGTCAGGACATTCCCATTCTCTGCTCCAGGGATATCTGGGCGAGACCAGTCTGCTCCGGTTGCAAGCACAACTCGATCAAAGCCTTCAAGGTCTGGCGCTGCTGCAGGTTGACCTAGGCGTAACTCAACATTGCTGCGCCTTACTTGACCGATTAGGTAATTCAGCATCTTGGATAGGTGCTCATCTGCGAGTGCCGCTAGGGAGAGCCGGCCGCCGAGTTGTGTAGCGGCGTCTTGAATCGTAACGAAGTGGCCGCGCTCGGCCAAGCGCCATGCAGCATCTAATCCTGCGGGGCCAGCACCGATGATCAAGATGTGCTCTGGTTCCTGAGTCGTATGCGGTCTAGAGAACTCGGGTGGCGCGGCACCCTCGCGTGCTGTTAATGGATTTGCGATACATGCAACATGCGTATTGAGAAAAATATTGCCAATGCAGCGGTACTGATAGATGCAGGGGCGTACATGATCCGGGACCCCGTCACGCAATTTGTTTGGGAGTTCTGGGTCTGCAAGGAGCCTCCTCCCCATGGCCACAAAATCAGCGGCTCCAGTAGCGAGAGCATTCTCGGCTAACTCGTCATCGAGATTGCCAACGGTTATAACGGGGACCGCTTCTTTAATGTGGGCGCGAACGGCGGCCGCTGCTGCAAGAAGCGCCCCAGGGATATGTGGCGTATGCGCATCGGTTATTCCGGTAGCGATGGATGGGTCGGAGTACGCGCTCACATGGAGCGCATCGACTCCGGCCTCAATGAGGTTTGTCGCGAGGTATAGGGCATCTTCAATAGTTTCGTGTGGCTCGCGGTGGTGCTCGACTGAGTTGAATCGGCACCACATCGGATAGTGGGCCCCGACCCGGCTTCGGACACTGCGGATTGTCTCTAGAAGAAGGCGATCACGTTTATCGCGGGTTCCACCCCATTCATCCTCGCGCGTATTGGTTGATGGTGAGCGAAACGAATCGAGTAAGTATCCGTGCCCGCCGTGAATCTCGACTCCGTCAACCCCTGCACGCGTGGCTCGTTCCGCTGCTGCAGCGAAAGCCTCAATCGCTGCGAGTAGCTCTTCCTCCGTAGCGATATGGATATCGACACGTGAAGTCGGCTGCTGGAACGGAGCGGACATCGCAAACTGCTCTTGAGGTGAGAGAGTTCGCGAGATGCGGTCCGGGCCTTTGTAAGTAGGGGGAGCCGGCATTAAAAGAGGATTTCCGGTCTCTATTGCATAGAGAGACTGCGGACCGCCATGGGTGAGTTGTAGTGCAAGGCGAGCTCCGTGCCTTTGAACGCGCAGTGCCAACTCAGTGATGCCTGCAATGTGCTCATCAGTGTGCAGTGCAGTCTGATCGGCTGAGAAGGCTCCGCCTGGGTAAGTAACAGCTACTGAACCAACAATTATGAGTGCAGCCCCACCCCTCGCGCGCGCCTCGTAATAGTCGAGTTGACGCTTCGAGACAGTGCCGTCAGGGTTCGCAAGCGCATCCCCCATCGGCGCCATGAGGATTCGATTACGCAGAGATAAAGCAGCAATCTGTCCGGGGGCCATGAGAAACGGATATGAATTCAAATCAGTACCATCCTTTCCCATGTCCTTTCCCAGGTCATTTCGCAGTTCATTTCTGAGATTTCTCTCTCAGCATTTCCCATCCTTGCTGCAGGTGTGAAACTCTACGGGGAATGCTCTCAGGTTATCTCCACCCCAAGTTTGCCCCAGTCGCGCAAGAGCTGCGAAGAGCGCTCGGCTACGGCAAGGGTGGCGTAGAGGCCGGCGGTGGTGCGGTTGCCATCTATCACCGCGGCGAGTTAGTCGCAGACATCTGGGGCGGGAAGCGAAATCTAGAGGGCGACGATTGGGAGGGCGATACCGTTGCGCTCTCCTTCTCAACAACGAAGGGCGTAGTTGCGACAGTCGCTCATCGGCTTGTTGACCAAGGGCTACTAGACGTTCATAGTGCGGTAGCCGATTATTGGCCCGAGTTCGGAACGGCCGATAAATCTGAGATCAAGGTAAGGCATCTGCTTGATCACTCTGCCGGGATGCATTCGCTTCGCGGCGTCGTTGATGACGCATTCGAATTGCTTGATGGTCAGGCGACTACTGAGGCTCTTGCTGGCGCCTCTCCCGCATGGAAGCCAGGGAGCAGACATGGGTACCACGGAATCACATTTGGATTTCTCGTAGGTGAGGTGATTAAGCGTGTTACCGGTCTTACTGTTAATGAGGCAGTGCAACGCGAAGTAGTGGAGCCGCTTGGCCTTGACTCGATGAGCATCGGGTGGCCTGAGGAACGCGCAGCAGAGCGTGCAGACCTGATAATCCGGCGCAGCCCGACGGAGCGTTTTGAGCCGGGCTTAGGGATGCTCGGGCGAATAAGTGTGCTGCGACCAACTCTCGAGGCGTTTGTTGTACCGCTCTTCACCGAGTTGATTGCGAGCGATTCTATTTACACGGCCGAGCTACCTGCACTTAATGGCTGCTTCACGGCACGTTCGTTGGCCGGTATGTACTCGGTACTAGCGGATGGCGGGCTGGGGCCCAATGGGGAGTATCTGAGCGCCGAGACGCTGAAGAACGCTACGACAATTCAGGAACTTAAGGTTCGCCCTGATGCAGTAGTGGGGTTCCCAATGCGCTGGAGACTTGGGTATCACATGGCTGCAACTAATCGGGGAATTTTGCCAGGAGGGTTTGGGCACTTTGGGTTCGGAGGATCTGGAGCCTGGGCAGACCCGCTCCATGAACTCTCGGTTGCCTTTACATGCAACCGAGTCGCTGGTACCCCGTTTGCAGATATGAGGATGCTTCGGATCGGCGCCGAGGCTGTGCGCTGTGCAGGACGCAACTAAGCCTTCGCTAATAGTTAATGGATAGTCGTTTTGAGCGGCTCAGGACGATGTGAGTAATGCAAGCATGGCGCGATTAACGACACTCTCAACTTGTTCTGACGAGAGTCCTTCTACGATCCTAAGGAACTCAATCGACTCAAACGAGCAGGCAAGTTGGAGAGCGCTAACGAGTTCACTCGCATCCGCCTCGGCTCTGCTGCCTAGTTCGTTCTCAAACTGTTCAGCCATTTGGATGCGCAGCAGGTCACGCCGACTGCGCACAACACTTCTGAGTTTGGGGGATTGGTCGAATAGATGCCTACTGCCGCGAACAATTGGTGCGGTCTCTGCGTAAATGCGCATGCGTTGAGAGACCAAAGCAGAGCAACGCTCCTCGCGTGTGCCCGATGAATCTGGCGCTTCGTGAAGATCGCCAATGCGCTCCCATTGCTGGGCGACCGCAATCTCAATTAACGAGTCGATATCCTCGAAGAGTCGAAATACCGTGCGTACGGATACCCCTGCGCGCTCCGCCACGGCCGCTGCGCTCGGCCTCCCGGTGTTCTCTCGGTATAGGTCCAGGAGTGCCTCAACTACGAGATCATGGCTTCGTTGAGATCGTGCCCGTCGGCCATCAACCGACTCGACTGAGGCATCGCTAATCTCCGATGAGGAGAGATCAGTGACCCGGTTTGCTGCTGCTTGAGGCTCCATGCCTCCGAGAATAGATAATTGCAGTCTGAGTGTCAATATCTATTGACACTCATATGCCAAGTTCTCTACGCTCCTAGGCGATGCCAACTCGAAGGTCCCACGTCATTGTCAAAGGAGCCCCCGATGAGGTCTGGGGGCTCATTCGCGACCCGCTCGGCTGGAACCCTTGGTTCCCTGAGATGGGGGAGTCGAGCATGGAGGGTGATCTTCGGACCATCACGCTTCCTTCTGGACTCTCGATCGTTGAGCAGATTACGACCGTTGATGACGAGTTGCGTCGTTTTCAATACCGCATTGTTGAGAACTTTGTAATTAAAGATCACTTGAGCACTATCGATGTCTTCGATCTTGGTGACGGTACATCCTTAGTCTCCTACTCACTTGAGATTCAGCCCGATGCGATGGCAATCATGCTCGGGTACGTAACCGGCCAAGCGCTGCTGCATCTGCGCGAGATCTTTGAAGGAGAATAATCATGGGGCGCAGAATTCTCTTTGTAACAACCGACCAGCAGCGTTACGACGGTCTCGGTTGTAATGGTGGTCAGGTCGCCGCTACACCAGTGATCGATGGAATCGCTGCAAGTGGTGTGCGGTTTGAGCGTGCGCACCCGCAGAACGTTGTATGTATGCCGTCGCGCTCGACAATTATTACAGGGCAGCATGTTCATACTCACGGTGTCTGGATGAATGGTGTTCCACTCCCGATCGATGCACCGAGCGTTGCGCGCTACTTGAGAGAAGAGGGCGGTTATAGAACGGCGCTCCTAGGTAAGGCTCACTTCGAGCCGTTATTGGATCCGTTCCTTCAGTTCAAAGAGAATCAAATTGCAATGAATGACAGTTTCGGACCAATTCGTGGATTCGAACATGCGGAGTTTGCAACACATGCGCCGCGCGGTTATTCGCACTACTCACAGTGGATTGCAAAGAATCACCCTGACGTCGCAAATGGTTTCTATCCGGTCCTCAACTTCAGCCTTGAAGTAAACGAAGCCGGTGGCGGCGAGACCGGTGCTCCGCAGGTCTCAACCAACCCTGTCCCGAAGGATCAATACCAGACCGATTGGGTAGCTGATCGCACGATTGCATGGCTCGACTCGCTCGATGCTGAGGACGATTTCTTCTGCTGGATGTCTTTCCCTGACCCTCATCATCCTTGGGACCCGCCCGCTTCAGAGATTGGGCGCGTCAACTGGCGTGACCTTGATCTTCCTCCTGGCTACCCACAGGATCGTGCAGAGCGCGAGGCGATTCTCGACGCGAAACCGATTCACTGGCGACGCTGGTACGACGGAACTCTCGTATCCAATTATGAGGCGCCGCGCGATTGGGTGCCCGCAACTTTGACCCCGGACCAGATTCTTGAGATCAATGCCCGTGTCCATGTCAAGAACATGCTTATCGACGAGGCCCTTGGGCGTGTCATGGCGCTCATTGAATCTCGTGGCTGGACCGACTCGACAGATGTCATCTTCACAACAGATCATGGCGAGTTCCAAGGTGATTACGGATTGTTGTTCAAAGGTCCGTATCACGTTGATTCCCTTATGCGCCTCCCGATGATATGGCGTCCGGCAAAGGACGCGGGGGCAGTGCCTGCGGTAGTGAAGGCACCAGTTGGTTTGATTGATCTTGCACCGACGTTCTGCGAGATTGCCGGCCTGCCTGTCCCAGAGTGGATGGAGGGAAAGCCGCTTCCACAATCGGATTCGGCCGCAGATGAGCAAGGGCGCGAACGAGTTCTTACCGTCTGGGACAGCGTGCACCCGAATGGAACTCGGATTCACCTGCGCACCATTTATCGCGACGGCTGGACATGCACCTCTGCACTCCCGGGGACTGTCCATGACGGAACCGAGGGCGAGCTCTACTGCCACGCCGACGACCCTCTACAGCGTGTGAATCGTTGGGACGATCCATCGGTTCGGGCACTACGCGATGACCTTGTTGCCGACTGCTTTGAGAACCTGCCCACGTGGGAAGAGCCCCATATGCAGATAGCAGCCCCCGTCTAATCCCCAAACCCCCGAACTTCGGGTAGTTATTGTCGCTATAGCGATACTCATAGCCCGAAGTTCGTTAAGAATCATGGGTAACCTGCGCAGCATGGCTGATCTTGTTATTCGTAACGGCTCGATTATTGACGGCACAGGCGCTCCTTCTTATGTAGGGGACATCGCGATCGAGGGGGACCGAATTGTCGGTGTCGGCTCGATCGGCGACATCTCCACATCTGGCGCGCGAGTCATTGATGCTGACGGACTAATCGTCACTCCAGGGTTCGTTGATATTCACACTCATTACGACGGCCAGCTCACATGGGACCCGATGGTTGCTCCCTCGTCGGTCCACGGTGTAACGACGATCGCGGTTGGCAATTGTGGTGTTGGGTTCGCCCCTGCAAAGCCTGATAGTCACGAGTGGTTGATCGGCCTACTCGAGGGCGTTGAGGATATCCCCGGTACTGCACTCGCTGAGGGTCTCACTTGGGACTGGGAGAGTTTCCCTGAGTATCTAGATTCGATTGAGGCGAAGCCGCACACAGTTGATGTTGCATCTCATGTTCCGCACTCGGCGTTACGAACGTTTGTAATGGGGGAGCGCGGTGCTCTGCATACAGAGGCGCCTAGTGATGATGAACTTGCCCAAATGGCGATGCTCCTTGGAGAGGCGCTGGATGCAGGTGCAATTGGTTTTGCAACATCGCGCACTGAGATTCACCGCACGAATACGGGTGAATATATTCCTACGCTTACCTCGTCTGAGAGCGAGTTGATGGCGCTTGCAAGGGTGATGCGTGGTCGAGCGTGGGGAGTTACGCAGCTGATATCGGATTGCTATCTAACTACCGATGAAGATTTTGCTCGAACGGAGATGGACCTCATCGAGGAGTTTGCACGCGTCTCAGCGCGACCGCTCTCGTTTACTGTTCAGCAGCCCTATCACGCTCCTGAGCGGTGGCGTTACCTCTTCGATCGTGTTACTGATGCGCGATCTCGCGGTATTGATATAAAACCCCAAGTTGCAACGCGTCCGATTGGAGTACTCGAGGGGCTAGAAGCGACGGCCAATCCGTTCTTGCTCTGCCCATCCTTTGGAGCCATTGCGCAGTTGCCGCTCGGCGAGAAAGTATCTGCGCTTCGAGACCCGGCCCTGCGTGCACGCATCATGATCGAGCACGCAGAGTTAATGGAGGCAGTACCCGAAGGACTTCTTCGTCAACTCTCCGGCGGATTCGATGTCATGTTCAGGCTGAGCGACCCCGTCGATTATGAACTCGATGCAGGGGACTCGCTTGCAGCAGAGGCCAACCGCCGTGGTATCGAGGCAGTCGATCTTGCATACGACACTCTGCTTGAGGATGGAGGCAAGCGCCTCATCTATATACCTCTCTTTAATTTTGCTCACCACAACTTTGATGACATTGCCGAGATGATTTCATCCCCAAATGCGTTGTTCGGTCTCTCTGATGCCGGTGCGCACTGCGGTGCGATCTGTGATGGTTCATCAACGACCTCGTCGCTAGTTGTATGGGCGAGAGATCGCCGCCACGGCGAACGCCTCCCGATTGAGTCGTTGGTACACGGGCACACACAGCGCGGTGCCGCTCACATGGGGTGGATGGATCGAGGCGTGATCGCTCCTGGATACCTTGCTGACATAAACGTGATTGACCTTGAGTCCCTAGCGTGCCGCCCGCCGCGTATTGTCCACGATCTCCCCGCTGGTGGGCGTCGACTAGTGCAGGACGCTTCTGGGTACCGAGCGACCATTAAGAGCGGCTCAATTACTTTTGAGAACGGTGAGCACACCGGCGAATTACCAGGCACCCTGCTTCGTGGAGCGCGCTCCTTACCGGCGTAGATTCTCAGTCACGTTTGAGGCGCTCGCATTAGGAGCGGTGCCTTGGAGAAATTTGATTCTGGCTAACGAGAGGGTAAAAGATGACGCAGGACGGCAAGGGGCTCCTCTCAGGGATGCGCATCATTGAGGTCTCAATGCTCGGGCCGGCAGCAATTACTACAGCGTTGGCAGACCTTGGTGCAGACGTAGTCAAGGTTGAGCCACCGCAGGGTGACTATGTGCGCCGAATGACATGGCCGATAGTTGAGGGTGTTTCTTTAATGCACCTTCACGTAAATCGCGGCAAGCGAAGCATCACGATAGATCTAAAGACTGAGGAGGGAGTTGCGCTGCTTCTGGATCTCGTGCGCGAGGCAGATGTAATTGTCGAGGCGATGCGCCCAGGCGGTCTCGCTCGACGTGGACTTACTTTCGAGCGCATGGCAGAGGTAAATCCTCGACTCGTGCAGTGCACAATCTCTGGTTATGGAATGACCGGGCCCTACGAAACACTTGCGAGTCATGGAATCGCATATGACGCATGGGCTGGGATCTTCGATCCCGAGATCGATGAGAACGGTTTCCCGAGTATCCCTAACCATGTCTCGATCGGAATCAATGCTGCTCCACTATTTGGAGGAATTGCGATTCTCGCTGCGGTGATTCGTGCGCGCGAGACGGGTAGCGGCACCATGATGGAGCTGGCGCAGTCAGATGCCGCAGCGGCCTTCGACTGGTATCGCAGTGAGACCTTTAGGGCTTACGAACGCCCCGAGACAGAGGTAACTGGAAACGCATCAGATAACTATGAGCGTCGTGCACCTGCAATAGCGGGAATGCGCGGCGGAGTTCGGTACCAGGTCTACGCCTCGGCTGATGGCTTCGTACTCTTCATGGCCTCAGAGCAGCATTTCTGGAAGAAGTTCTGTGCAGCCCTCGATCGCAGTGAGATGTTCGATAAGTGGCCGGGCTCTGAGTATGGAGATCATGCACGTGGCAACAACGAGATGCGTACCGAGCTCACTGCAATATTCTCAAGCCGCACCACCTCAGAGTGGGTTGAGTTCGGGGTCGAAGTAGATGTGCCACTTGCCCCCGTGAATACTCCTCAGACTCTTCCGCAGGACCCACAGTTTCGCTCACGCATTGAGTGGATACCTAGCGACCAACTAGGTGCAGAGCAGTTGCCGTTCCCGGTATTCATATCTGGCGATGATGAGCGCCCTATTACCAAAGCACCCGAGGTCGGTGAGCACTCTGATGAGGTGCTTCGCGATGTGCTTGGTTTGGATGCTGCAGCAATCGCACAAATGCGTGACTCCGGAGCACTCGGCTAACTAAAGAGTGACTGGCCTAAGTACTCGCCACGCTTAGCTCCAGGGAGTATCGCAAAAATGGAACTCCCGACATGCGTGATGTACTCGTTTAAGGCGTCACGCTCTGATAGGCGCTGCTGAATCGCAACAAACTGCTCTGCAGGGTTGTTGCCAAAGGCGAGAAAAATGAGTCCGGCGTCCAATGAGCCATCCGGAAGCGCGCCTGCTGCGTAATTAAAGCCTCTGCGTAGAATTCGCGCGCCTTCGTTCTTCTCTGGGGATGCCTGAACTACATGTGCGGTATTGGGCCTACTTTTCTTATCTAGACGTGCCCCCGTCGAGCGCACCCGGCCGATTACCTCTTGCTGCTCCTCGAGCGCCTCAGAGTCCCATGCTGCGAGGTCTGTTCGGATGCGTCGCACCACTAAATACGAACCGTTATTCATCCATCTCTGATCGCCTTCATTGACCCAAAGAACTTTATTAAGCTCGGCGCCACTCGGGTTTACCGTTCCGTCGTGGAATCCAAGAAGATTGCGTGGGGGGCGCGCGCTGCTTGCATTTGAGGTTCCTAGAAATCCACTCTGCATCCAACGCAGTTTTACAAATGCAGTAGATCGTGCGGCGAGTGCGTGGATTGCATGGAAGGCAACCTGTTCGTCCTCTGCGCATGCCTGCACCAGCAAGTCGCCACCACTCCACTGGGCGTCTAAGTCATCTCCCTTGAAGGCAGGTAGATCGATGAGGTTGCTGGGGCGTTTAGAGGCGAGGCCAAACCTGTCCTGCTCGGGGGTTCCAAAGAGGGAGGCGCCAACCCCGAGTGTGATTGTGAGTGCAGAGGGGGCGAGCCCCATCGCTTCGCCAGGGTCGTTGGGGAGGCGCGCTGTAGCTAGTGCTGGGCCGGCGGGGAGTCCAAGCGTCATGCGGGATGCTGCGAGGCTCCATGACTCAAATAGTGCTTGTAGCGCAGCGCGATCAGGGGCAATTACATCGAACGCTGCGATTGCCGCGTGACTCGGTGCGGGGTTTGCAATGCCTGCTTGTCGCTCGCCATGAAAACTAATGATGCTCTCCGAGGAGAGTGGCGCAGCCCCAGCGACATCGGCATTGATGCCAGCGACGCCCGAGGCGCTAAGACCACCGACTGCACCAACTGCCCCGACCGCTCCAGCAGCACCGAGTGTCCCGAGTAATCGCCTACGCGTGATGCCAGAGGTGCGTTCCTCATTGTTTGGATCGTTCTCATCGGGTTCAATGGTCACGAGACTTAATCCCAGTAGGTGCCGTCAAGCATTCGCTGCATTGCTGCTCGATGGTAGATGACTTCGTCTGGGTCATCGGGCCAGACCGCTTGCCCGAAGCCGACTGAGCGTTCATGTACACGACTCATCACTATGGCGTGTCGAAGTGCGGCGTAGACCTCGAAGAACTCGAGGTTCTCTAATGGCACTCCTGCGGCAGCCTCGTAGTAGCCGCGGACATTGTTGCGATGTAGGAAATCTGGGAGTCCAGGGAGCCCGAGGCTTGTTGTGATCTCTTGGAAGAAGACATGGATGAAGATCATCCAGCCGACGTCGAGCGCTCGCGGTGCAAGCCCAGCCATCTCCCAGTCAAAGACGGCAGCAGGCTCAAAGCCGTCATACATAACGTTTCCGATTCGTGCATCGCCCCAAGAGACAACTGTCTCGCCTTCATCCTCGGGCCAGTGCTCCTCAAGCCATGCAAAGCCGTCATCGATTAGTCGATGCGTGCGGCCATTCTGAACCCACTTGTAATACTGGCGCTGGTGCTCAACGTGTCGACGTAGATGCGTCTCACCCGGTACGTCATACTCGAGGAAAGCAAGGTCGGCATTACTTGGATTTAGTGTGTGCAGCTCAGCGATGCTCTCCGCTGTTGTGCGCTCAATCGTTGCTCGCTCCTCGGGTGTCGCCTCAAGAACCCAACCATCCATTGTGTAGGGGGGGATATCGGGAGGTACTCGCCCGTCGACTCGATCCATGATGAAGAACGTGCCGCCTAGAAGAGTGGGGTCTGTCTCGAGCCAGCGCGTGCGCGGAACACGAACCTTCGTGCGCTGCCCAGCGAGGGTGATGACTCGAAACTGCATCTCAAGGTCGTAGACCGGGAACACGGGGGTGTCGTGGGTATCCGGTTCAACGCGCGCTACGAGGCGTTCGTTGTGTGCTCCATCGGCGTCGCTCCATGAAGCATCGAATAGGAGAGTCTCGCTGGACATTCCGTTTGAGCCTGGGCTTGTAATCTCGCCGACGGTTACATCGGTTGCGTCTCCGAGGCGCGCCGTGAGCCACGCCTGCATTTGAGTGCGCAGAGCCTCGGGGTCTCGACTGGATTTCGCGGGGGTTGACTCGAATGACTCAGAGTCTGGGATCGTGATCTTTGGTTCTTCAGCCATGGGGCGCAGTCTCGCCGATAAGTGTGCGGTGAGTCAGGTCAGGGATTGGGTCCCTGCTCTATTTCTCTCTGGACGCTCTCTAGATATATGTAGATATAACAAGTTCACTGGTATCTATGGGCGATAAGCGAGGCGCAGCTTCGGTGCGGGTGGCATCATGGGCACCCCCAAGCAGGAGTATCTAATGAGCAACTCGTCCGAGAACGCGACACCTAACTCGACACCTAACTCGACAGAAGCCTCGACCAATGAGCAGCTCCCGACTCGCCCTGGTACTTGGGAGAGTCATCACGCAATTACAGGGTTGATGTACCGCTACACGGAGCGCATTGATGCTGGAGACTTTGAGGGTCTAGGGGCGATCTTCGCTGATGCTGCAATTACTGCAGACGGCACTGATATTGAGGTTCGTGGTGCGGAGGCTGTTGCCGATTACTACCGCTCAATGAACGTTGTACACGCTGATGGCACACTGCGCACTCGCCACATGGCCGTGAATGTAATTACCGATATTGATGAGGATGCGGGAACTGCAACTGCGCGCTCTGGCTTTGTGGTGCTTCAGCAGACGCCTGCATTACCACTTCAGCCGATTGTCACAGGCCGGTACCGCGATCGCTTTACGCGTGTTGATGGCGTGTGGCAATTTACGCAGCGCCACATGATGGTTGATCACGTGGGTGATGTAAGCGAGCACCTAAGTTTTGATCTCGCCGCGTTTATAGAGGGCGCTTAAACGCTCTCGTTTGCGCGGCGCGTATTCAGTTCGTGAGGATTTAGGCCTCTACGCGCATTAAATCCTCGGCGAGCAGGATTGTTCCGCTGAAGTGCTCCTGAGCCATTGCGATCCACTCGCCCTCGGTGCCCGGCTGTGGTGCCGGTACTGGGTGGGTGAGGATCAGAGTCTTGACGTTGTTCTTCGCAGCGGTCTGGGCGGCCTGTGATACCGAGGAGTGGTAATCGAGGATGTCGAGCAGGCGCGGGATCGGGATGTTCTTAACAATGTCATCGCGAATAACTGTCTGCACGTAGAGGTCGGCATCTTTACAGAGACGGTCGAGCCCTTCGCAGGGGACTGTGTCGCCGGCGATCGCAACTACCTTGCCCTCGGACTCAATGCGGTACCCAACAGTTGGGTGGACCGGTGCATGGTCGGTTGGGAATGCAAAGATTTTGATGCCCTCGGCCTCATAGGCGAGGCCATCGCTTACCTCGGTTACCTCGCAGAGGGGCTCCCATGTGAGGTCGGCGTGGTGATGAACTCGGTAGGAGATGTCGTCCTCAAGTGTTGCGAGGGTGCGGTCAATGAATCTCTGTGTGCCGAGTGGGCCAACGATAATTGTTGGGGTTGGTACGAATGAGTTGATCCACTTAGTTGTGATCACATCGTTTACATCCGTTGTGTGGTCGCTATGGAGGTGAGTGAGGAGCATCGCGTTGATCATCGCGGGTGCAACCATCGCTCCGGCACAGCGCATCAAGACTCCGCGGCCAGCATCGAAGAGGAGGTTCTGCCCTGCGGTCTGGACAAGCGTGGCAGGGCCAGCGCGATTCGGGTCGGGCATCGGCGAACCGGTTCCAAGTGTGGTTACAAACATTTGTGCTCCTCTAATGGGTAGATAATCGTGAGTAACTCTGTGCGCTGGATTTGGTCGCTTGGCTGTTCGATGCGTTCAGTAGTTGCGTGCTGTTTGAACTATCCGTGTTATCCGATGAAGTTGTGGATGATCTCTACGAGTTGATCGGGTGCATCCTCTTGGATGAAGTGGTTAGCTCCCTCAATCTCGATGTGGTTGAGGCCCTTCGCTCCAGGTACAAGTTCCTGAAAACGTAGGTGCGATTTGGGCTTATAAGCGACCATGTCGGCAGTGCCGAAGACTGTGAGGAATGGTTTTGTCCATGTCTTTAGGTACTCCCAGGTCTCGATGCACATCGGTACACCGGGGTTATCTGGCTGAACGGGGATGAGCACCGGGAAGCGCAGTGCGCTCGCCTGGTAGGTGCCGTCGGGGAATGGAGCGTCGTAGGCCGCGGCCTCAGCATCTGAGAGGGTGCGCGTTACTCCGCTCGTGATGAGCGATGAGATTGGGAGTTCGCTAACGGACTGGCTATACGCAAGCCAATCGCGCATGAACTTGTTCTCGCCCTCGCCGACCGGCACTCCCGTGTTGGATGCGATTACACGCGCAAAACGATCGCCTACATAAGGCAGAGCACAGAGGCCAATGATGCCGCCCCAGTCTTGGACGTAGAGGGTTGCTTTCTGCAGATCAACCGCTGCCATCCACTGCCTAACCCAATCGACATGGGATGCGAGCGTGTAGTCGGTGCGCTCGGTTGGTTTATCGGAGCGGCCAAGGCCCATTAGATCGAGTGCGAGTACGCGATGCCCGCGCGCAACGAGTCCTCGAACCATGTGGCGGTGCAGGTATGACCAAGATGGGTTTCCGTGCATGAGCAGAATCGGCGCTGCGTCACGGGGGCCTTCGTCTATGTAGTGAAAACGAAGTGCGGTTCCGTCCTCGGCTGTGACCTCGGCGTAGTGGGGCTCGAAGTCGTAGTCGGGGAGGCCTACAAAGCGCTCATCTGGGGTGCGGAGTACCTGCATCGTTTTTGGCATCTTTTTTTGGCCTGCTTAGTTGATCGGATTGTTGAGGTAGTTGCTGCTTTGGAGTCTCTTCCAAGGCTTTGTTGTTAGATCTTGACTACAGACTCCACAATGCGCTCGATGAATGGCCTGCCGAGCACGGTGATGACCTGCTCCTCAATGCCCTCGACTTCTGTGAGCGCTGCGATTGCCTCAGGGGTAGCGCGGTCGAAGCGAACGTGGTCCCAGCGACGCTTGTCGCCGACGATTACACCCTCGACCTCAAAGTGAGCGACCGGTGTAACTCCCTCGGGGTCTGCTCCTGCCTCTGTGGTGCCTTCGGTGAATCGCATTACGCGCATCACTAACTCGCCATCTTCTTTGGAGGCCTCTGATGTTGATAGTGGCTGGCAGCCCATAACGATTGTGAACTCCATGCCGGCTTCTTTGTGCTCGTGGGCATCCTTGAAGTCGTCGCGCTCCTGCATCTCAAAGAATGAGGCGCGAGTTGGGTAACGAACAATTGCGATGCGGTCCCAGTCCGGCTCGCCGTTTGGCTGAGCAGTGACATTTGCGAGTAGCGATGGCAAGGCGCCGACTGCTGCTAGCGGCCCGATGGGTGCGTATGCATCGTCTGCCTCGGCACCTGTGATGCTGCTCTCACGGCCATCGGCGTACTGAGCAACCTCGTGGTACTTCATAAGGTTGAGTGCCCAGAAGGGGCCATCCTCCTCAGCGGGGAGGTGCAGCCAACGACCGACGAGCTCGAAGTTGATGGTTCCGTACTTGGGGTTTGAAGTTGACATGCTGAGCCTCTTCTTAAATCCAGTGCCGGACTCTCCGGCAAGTTTTGTCATTCTGACTGCCAGAACATCGCAGCGCAAGCGCAACCCCTGATTTCGCCAGATTTTCGCCCTGCTAACAGGCCCGCGGGTCACCCTGTCTCCTTTAGGTCCGGTGGTGCTCGCCATGCCCACCGAGTATCGCCGTCACCCCCAGGCGCAGCGATCTTGATGAGTCTGTAGCCATCATGCGTTTTCTGAAGGTGATGTCGTTTACAGAGCCGCACGAGGTTCTCAAAGGATGCAGCTCCACCCTCAGAGAAAGGTTTGATGTGGTCAATCTCTAGTCCGACGGTCATGTCGCATGTTGGTACTTGGCAGACACGATCTCGTTCCTCAACGGCCGTTCGCAGTGGTGCCGGAATTGCCCTGCCCATATGCGCAACCGTTTTGATGTCTACTCCATCAACGACAAGAAGTTTTAAGAATGCCTCGCCCAAATACTCAGTTGCACTCGCGACAGGGATCGGCCCGACCCCAGCGATCTCGCAGACTCCTCCATGCTCGGTATGTCCACGTTTGAGCGCATCAATGTCGATGCGAATGTTGATCACGGCGTTAGATCGAGTTGTTTTTGTTCCCCTTTCGCTCGACTGCTTGGTGGTCGCCTTCTCACAGAGTGCCATCAATGCGTCAGCTGCGTAGGCCTCGGGTCTTTCATGCGCACCACTCTTACGAGCCGCCTTAAATATCTCGTCCTGTATCGGCTTTAGCGCCGCCATTACAAGCGCACCATTAGCAGCAGTCATACGCGCTTTTAGGTTGAAGGAACCATCGAGATCTATCCACGACTTTAAGTAACGCGATTTATGGACCTGCCTGTGTCGCTCCGCCTCATCAGTGGCAGCTGCAACTACACGCGAGGTTGCATCGCATAGATCGCGCACCGTCGCGTGGCGAGAGAGGTTTAAGAGTTGTGTCTCAGTATTAGGTGCAACGATCGCGCCACGGGCTACCTCTACAGCCTGTGTCCCCGATAGATCCCCTGAGAGCAACGCTGCAGTCGTCACAGGCAGGTGCTGCAGTTGATTGGCCAACAACACCACAGACTGCGCCTCGTAGTGGGCACAATCTGTCTCGTTCGAGAGCCACTCAGAAATACTCTTCGCTCCCTCACCCCTCCAAGCGTTAGTGCGCTCAACCTGGCCAACTGCCACCGTGCGCAGAGAATCGCCAGCCCTGCGAAGTCGCTCGGCGATCTCCACCAATCCGCGAGCACCGGCAGCATCAACGCAATCAACCTCGAGAGAGGAGATGAAGGCTTGGAGTTCTGTGGTGAGTTGATTTAATCGGTCGAACATATGTTCGACTATAAAACAGGGGTGTGACAACTACTAGTTTTCGGGCCGAAAATTTAGGAATCAGCGAAGTATCTAGTGGGGCCGCATGGGTCATGATTGGGGAGCGTTCCCCACCCTCGAAGTCCACCATCCGGAGATGCAGTGTCCAATCAAGTTGAGATAGCGAATAAGGCTTTTCTCCTGCTCACCCTCGTCGCCAATGCGGTCATTGTTATTGCTGTAGTCATCTCTGTATTTGCGCTCTTCGTTGCTCCGGTTCGGCGTTTGCGCGACTCAATGATCGCAGCCATCGGCCCTGAGGCACGGCGCCTGGCTTTTGCAGTTGCGGCTACCTGCACCCTTGGGAGCCTCTACTACTCAGAGTTCGCGCACTTTGTGCCATGTCGTCTGTGCTGGTATCAGCGCATCTGTATGTATCCACTTGTTGTGATCCTGGGGGTAGGTGCATGGAAGCGCGCACCTTTTACGAGGCTCACAGCTCTACCGTTCATCGTCTGTGGGCTCGGAGTATCGACATGGCATTTCCTAGTGGAGCGCTTCCCGACGATCGAGGGAACCTCCTGTGGGACCGAGATCAAATGCTCGGTGCCTTGGTTTACAGAGATGGGTTTTGTGACACTTGCATTCATGTGTCTTAGTGGCATGGCTTTGATCGCTACGCTGCTGTTAGTCGACCGCGCCCATGAGCGCAGTACATCTGAGGAGATCGCATGAGCGGTGCAAATAGGGCCAGAGGATCAAGCAAGTGGCTATGGCCATCGGTGATTGGCGGCATCGTCGTCATCGGTGTAGTTGCGATAGCCCTCGGTGGCGGTGGCAAGGACAACACCGGAGGCTCGAATAATGGAGGAGCGAAGGACAAGATTGAGATCGCCAAGGTTGTCGAGGTAAGCGGCACTCCATTGCCAGATTTCGATACGACCCTTAATGACTCGGCGATCGGCAAGAAAGCCCCGACACTCGATGGCGCCGACTTTGATGGCAAGTCTGTAACAGCTGGTGGTGCGAGCGGTAAGCCGCAGATCGTTACCTTCATTGCACACTGGTGCCCACATTGCCAGCGCGAGGTTCCGATCATTATTGATCTGAAGAACAAAGGTGTATTCGACGGGGTTGAGCTGACAGGGGTTGCAACCGGCACCAGGTCCGATGCGCCTAACTATCCGCCATCTGCTTGGCTTGCATCAGCTAAGTGGGATTCGCCGGTACTTGTCGATACTGCAACCTCGACAGCGGGAGCCGCATATGGATTGACAGGTTTCCCAATGCTTGTCTTTGTGAACCCCGATGGCACGGTTGCCGGGCGTTGGTCTGGCGAGATGGAGCCGTCAAACCTTCAGGCAGTCGCAGAGGCCTTCAAAGCCGGCAAGAAGATCCCGTTCCCCAGTAACTAAATAAGCCAGGAACTAAGTAGCGCGTGCTGCGGATTCTCCCGCTCGGCTGTCACTATTGGCCGGCGGTCGTTTGAGCGTTGATCAGCTACTTATCGCGCGCTGCGGACTCTCCCGCGCGGCGCCCAAAGAAGGAGCCATCGCCTAGCGAGATGCCGCTGACGTAGCCGTGTGCTGCGATGCCTGCAGTACTGCGACCCGCTGCGTATAGGCCTGGCACGGGTACTCCCGATGGATCAAGCACATGTGAATCGGGGTCTGTATTTAGTCCGCCAAGTGTGAATGGTGCGTAGATCGCCTTCGAGTCGACGCGCAGGTCAATCGCTCCATACGGAGGGCGCAATGGCACTAAGAAATCGGGCTCTTTGTGCCACTCAGGGTCGGTTCCGTTCTCAGCGTGCTGGTTATACGTTGCGATTGTCTCTGCAAGCGCATCTGCTGGCAGCCCAACATCTGCGGCGAGTTCCTCGGGGGTCTCAGCGGCCCAAGTAATGCGCATACCAACAAAGTTGACCTCAAAAATCTCTTCGCTGACGATCATGTAGATCTCGCCCTGCTGATCAACGAGTGCGCGATGCCCGATGCGGCCCGTGTATGTATCTTCGTTGATGAAACGCTTACCGTCCTTGCCCACTAGCAGTGCTCGCGCCATGCGATGTGGCGGGCCGATTGGGAGTGCGCACTCAACGGAGTCCATGCGAGTAGTGGTGCCGCCTGCACCCTCGCCGAGGCGAATCCCGCGGCCGTCGTCATTATCCGTACCGACACGCCAAGCTGAGAATGGTCGCAGTGCCTCGGGGCAGTAGCGGGCCAGCATCTCTTCGTTGAAGATAAATCCACCTGCACAGAGAATCACGCCACCGGTTGCACGCACGTGTAGGTCGCGACCGTCAACGCGTGCAACTAGACCAACAACGCGACCAGCATCAACGATTAGTCGCTCGACGCGTGCATCTGTATGCACTGCCACATCGGTCTTTGCGAGGGCTCCGGTCAAGCACTCCATCAAGAATCCGCCTGCAGTATCTGGGAACTGTGGGTGATGGCCGCGCGGCACGACATCGGCGATGGTGTTGAAGGGCCAGGAGTCTTCGCCGCCTGAGAAGCAGAGGCCGGCATCGGTAATCGGCTCACGGTTGGGCTCATCACAGAACTCGCCCTTGAACGGAACGCCGTGATCAACGAGCCAGTTGTAGTGGGCAACAGATCCCTGGCAGTACGCGTGCACCTTGTCGGCATCTGCATCTGGTCCGCAGGCCTCTAGGAGAAATCTCTCCATGTTCTCCGCAGTATCTGTGTATCCACAAGCCTCTTGAATTGGGGTTCCGCCACCGAGGTAGATGAGTCCGCCAGAGAGAGCACTCGTGCCACCGCCAGCGCCGCCACGCTCGAATGCAGCAACGCGTGCGCCTGCTTCGTGGGCACTAATCGCAGCGCATGTACCTGCAATGCCTAGGCCGACGACCGCGACATCAGTCTCAATATCCCACTGCGTTACTTCTGCGGCATCGAGTGGTGCGATTGGCAACACGGCATCTTGAGCTGCATCTGTTGCTTCGCCTAATGAATCGTTAGTGCTCACAGTTTTGTTATTACCTCATCGGCGAAACGCGCGAGCGAGTCGAGTTGAACAGTTAGGTCATTGGGGTCGCCGCCGTAGAAATACCACGGAACAGTCTGAAGCTCTGTTACGCCCTTCTCTTCTAGGCGCTTGTATCCATCAAGGTCGAATACATCTACGCATAGAGCATTTACCTCGAAGGGAAGATGCGAACGGCCATACTCGGCGCGGTAGCGAGCGATCTCGGAGAGGGCGTTTGTGATCTCCTCCTCAGTGTTCTGCACTGAGATCCAACCATCTGCGAGGCGGGCTGCGCGCTTAAAGCCTGGGTCACTTAGGCCACCGACATAAATCGGCACGGCCTTCTCGGGGGCAGGCGACATCATGAGGCGATCGAAGTCGTAGAACGCTCCGTGGTACTCGTGATACGCAGGGCCGCCTCCGCCACAGAGGAGTTGAAGAATCTCGATCATCTCATCGGCGCGTTTTCCGCGTGTGCGCATATCTGTGTGTGTCCATGTGAACTCTTCGGGGATCCATGAGAGCCCCACACCGAGACCAACGCGCTCGCCAGAGAGAACTGCCATCGAGGAGAGTTGCTTTGCAACCATGAGCGGATCGCGAATCGGAAGCTTCACGACGTTGGTGAGGAAGCGAATCTTTGAGGTGACCGCGGCCATTGCAGCGATGGAGATGAATGGGTCAACGAACGGAGTCTCAGCCGGCCAGAAGCGCCCGCCATCTGGACTGTATGGATACTTAGCGGAGACTGTCTCCGGGAAGAAGACTGAGTCGGGGACGGTGATCGAGTCGAACCCAGCCTCCTCAGCGGCGCGAGCCATTGGGATGAGGTGGTGAGCAGGGAACATCGGAAACGCAGCAGTCCATTTCATGCGTGCTGATGTTATGGCCCGAGGCGCTAGGACTTCGCCTCGACCGAGATTCTGCTTATTCCGGGGAACGCACAGGAGTAGAGGTCACGACCAAATCCTGCGGCTGGGAATACCGGCGACTGCAGCGGGGAGCCGGTATCGACACGCCCGCGCACCTCTCCGGTCTCGATGTTAAGGACGACTACCTGCTCGGCCATGCGCTCGGAGTCGTGGTCGTGCGTGACTAGTTCGCCTGTATCTGGGTAGATGATCATGTGAGGCGCATGGTCCTGCGTGCGCTGCCAACGGATGCTCGCAGTTCCGTCGGCTCGATAATCAAACGCAGTAAGGGTGCTGTTCCCAGAGTCGAAGCCGATCGCAATCTTGCGTGGTGCATCGATAGCTGGGGGATTGGCGATGATTCCGTTAGGTGCGCCGCAGATCTCGTGCATGGCAACATCGCCGCTACCGAGATCGACGCGAATCAGGTGAAGAGGTGCCGCTGAGGTGCCGTTGTTCTTGAAGGTCCCCGTGAACCTCTCGGTACCCTCGCCGTTATCTAGGAACCACGCAGCACCATCAACTAGCACTGCATCCCATCCGTAGGTCTGGCCCTCCATGGTTCGGTACTTGGGTTGGAATACTTCGTCGAGGCTCCAGCCGTCACTCCACTCAAGACGCCAGAGGTGCTCGGTGCCAACAACATAGAGAGTGTTGCCATCTGCGGAGAGGCGAGCGATCGATCTCTCGGGGAGTACAAACTCATCGCAGCGCGGCTCGAGAGTTACCGGATCAAGCGCCATGATCGCGGAGGGTGCGTCGCTGTCTTTTGCGAAGTCCTTCGTGACGAGTGTGCCGTCGGCAAGAAGCACGAACGAGTTATATGGACGCGGCCGCGGTAGTTGACGCTGCGCCTCGATCTCAAGTGTCTCCGGATTGAGGCGGTGAGCGAAGGTTCCGTAGACGCAGAGAAGCGCACCATCAGCCGCAACCGCTAGGCCGCCCGGCCACATAGGTCCGGCAGGTAGAGCAGCGGAGGTTTGGACCATCTCGAGTGTCTCAGGATCTATGCGCTCAACCCAAGAGTTAGTCTCCTCGCCGAGAGTGTGGCGAAGCATGAAGAGCTCGCCGGCATTGCGCTGCACCGCCATCGTGACCGCAACCTCAAAACGGAAGGTTGCTTTAAGCATCTCGTCGTCGCCAATGCCAAGCCCTACTCCTGAGAGGGGGATCTGCTGACGCCGCGCGCCGCCATCCTCGGCCGGCCATCTGCTTGCGTAATAGGGGGAATCAGATATCTCGCTCAAGGGGTCCATTCTTCGATCTACAGATCCGGCATGCCCATTGCGAGGTTTGCTTCCTCTAGGCCACCGTCAACTTCGTAGAGTTTTCCGGTTACGAATGAAGAAGCCGACGACGCAAGGAATAGGGCACATAGTGCAATGTCCTCAGGTTGACCAAGTCGTTTGAGGGGAGTGCCATCGACCATTGCGTTGCGGAGTCCGTCATCTGTAAGGACAGTCTCAAGAGCGCTGGTTGCGATGGAGCCGACAGCGATGCCATTTACGCGAATCTTTGGTGCAAGGTCTGCAGCCATCAGGCGTGTCATATGTGTGAGTGCTGCCTTTGCTGTTCCGTAGGCAACAAATCCACGGTCACGAAGTCGCCCGATTGTTGAGGAGATGTTGACAACTGATCCAGAGCCCTGCTCAAGCATCGTCGGAACTGCTGCCTTCGTTAGAACAAATGCGGTAGTGACATTGAAGTGGAAAGAGCGCTCGAGATACCCGGGGGTCGTGTCGAGGAATGCGCGTGGAGCAGTGCCGCCCGCATTGTTGATCACAATGTCAATACGCCCGAACTCCTCAACGGTCGCGCCAGCTAGGGCTGCAACTGCATCGTTATCGAGTACATCGGTCGGGATCACGAGTGCTCTTCGCCCCATATCGCGTATCTGCCCAGCGACGATATCCAATTGGTCAATTGATCGAGCCGCGAGCACAACATCTGCCCCTGCCTCGGCGAGCCCTAGGGCGATAGCGGCACCAATGCCGCGACCTGCGCCTGTAACAATCGCTGCCTGACCATCGAGTCTGAATCTTTCGAGCATTGTTCCTCCGTTCGTGGTGGATTCTGACCGTAGCGCCCTCTACGATGCTCGGTCATGACCGGAGCGCTAAATACTCAGCCAGATCTCCTCGATGGGCAGTTTTATGTGGAGGACCCTTACAGCACGTACGCGTGGATGCGCGAGAACGAGCCGATCTACTGGGACGAGGTCAATAACCTCTGGGCTGTCTTTCGCTATGACGACATTGTGGCGATTGAGAAGGACAAGGCGACCTTTAAGAATGGTGGCCAGGCGGATAATGGTTACCGCCCCGGCATCTCCTCAGACCCATCGATCATTGGGCTAGATGACCCGGAGCATCAGGTGCGTCGCCAGTTGGTAGCACGACGCTTTACGCCGCGTGCGGTGACTGGTTTTGAGGAGCATGTACGCGAGGTTGTTACTGAGATTCTTGATCGCGCACTCGCTGCGGGCACGGTAGATGCCGTTGGTGACATGGCTGCACCATTGCCTGCATCGATGATCGGTGAGCTGATTGGTTTTCCAGATGACATGGTCGGGAAACTTCAGGAGTGGTCAGAGCGAACCATCTCGCTCGGTGGAGGGCCTCGATATTTTGAGGATGCGGGCATCATCGCAACCTTTGAGTTCGCTCAGGCATGCGCGGATCTCTACGAGGAGAAGAAGGGCTGCCCTGCCGATGACGTGATGAGCCTCTGGGTTGATCATGAAAAGGCCGGCCTCAAGGACTCAAAGGCATTTGGTCTTGATCAGATAACGAGCGATTGCTTGCTCCTACTTGACGGTGGCGCAGAGACAACGCGCACGGTAATTGCCCGCACCATGTTGAACTTGATCAGTCGCCCGGATCAGTGGGAGTTGATGCGTAACGGCGCAGACCTGACTCTTGCGGTCGAGGAGTTCATTCGCTTCGTGACCCCAATCCACAACATGTGCCGCGCTGCTACGCGCGATGTTGAGTTCGGCGGCAAGTTGATCAAAGAGGGTGAGCAAGTTGTGCTCATGTATTCATCGGCGAACCGCGATACAGATCACTTCACGAATCCCGAGGAGCTCGACATCACGCGTGACCCAAACATGCACCTTGCGTTTGGATTCGGGACACACTTCTGCCTTGGCTCCAACCTTGCGCGCCTAGAGATTCGTGTCTTCTTCGAGGAGATGATCAAGCGCGTTAGGGGATGGAGTCTTGCCCCGGGTACCGCTCCGGTTGAGATGCCAAACGCCTTCGTATTCGGAATGCGCGAGATGATGGTCGTTCTCGACCCAGCCTGATCGCGCGTTATTTCGCTCTTATTTCTTGAACTTCGGGTAGTTGTTGTCGCTATAGCGACACTAATCACCCGAAGTTCGGGGGTTTAGCCGCCTGTTCCCCAGCCGGTTGCTGCGTCGATGCGGGCCATGATCTCTTCATCTAGGAGCTCGACAACCTCGAGAGCACCCATGTTGTCATGTACCTGCTCTGGGCGGCTTGCCCCTGTGATTACAGTCGATACGCGCTCGTTCTTGGAGCACCATGCGATCGCCAACTGTGCGAGCGTGCAGTCGAGTTCGCTCGCGATCTCGGCGAGGCTGCGAACCTTTGCGCTTGCCTTCTCGTTGGTGAGCATTCCTCGTAGCCACTCATAACCGGGGAGTGCGCCACGGCTGTCCTCGGGCACACCGTCTAGGTACTTGCCGGTAAGCAGTCCAGATGCAAGCGGGCTCCAAGTTGTGAGTCCGAGGCCGATGTCCTCATAGAGGCGTGCGTACTCGAGCTCAACCTTTACTCGGTCGAGCAAGTGATACTGGGGCTGCTCGACAATTGGCTTGTGCAGGTGGTGGCGCTCTGCAATCTCGTAGGCGGCGCGAATGTCATCCGCGTTCCACATTGATGTTCCCCAGTAGTGAGCCTTGCCCTGCGAGATGATGTCTGACATCGCCCAGACGGTCTCCTCAATTGGGGTCTCAGCATCTGCGCGGTGGCAGTAGAGGACGTCGACGAAGTCGAGGCTTAGGCGCTCAAGAGATCCATCGATTGCCTGCATGAGGTACTTGCGGTTAAGCGTGTTGGACATATTTACGCCACCGTGGATACCCCAGTAAACCTTGGTCGACATCACATACTCGTGGCGCTTCCAACCAAGTTCCTTAACAGCATCGCCCATGATCTGCTCGGACTCCCCGCCGGCGTAGGCCTCAGCGTTGTCCCAGAAGTTCACTCCATAACTCTTAGCGGCATCCATGCACGCGACTGCAATGTCGAGCCCCATCTGCGTACCGAACGAAACCCAAGAACCAAACGAGAGCTTGCTGACTTTTAACCCTGATCGCCCGAGTCGGCGGTACTCCATCTTCGATGCATCTGCCATGGTCTTCTCCTGGTTGTTTATTGGTGCCCGAGTGAGGGGTGAACGGCGGTCATCCTACGCCGCGACCGTACTCATTCGCTTATGCTCAGGCCCATGACTCCTGATGACCTAGTTGAGTACGAGCAGATCAAGCGCCTGAAGTATGCATATTTTCGATGCATCGATTTAAAGCTCTGGGATGAGATCGAGACGCTGTTCGTCGAGGATGCCGAGTGTGCGTATAGTGCCGGCGCTTACTCCTACCAAGGGCGAGATGCGATTGTTGGCTTCTTCCGCAAGGCCATGGATCGTGAGACTTTTCTCTCAAGCCACAAGGTTCACCACCCTGAGATTGAGTTGACCAGCGCCACTACAGCGAGGGCAACCTGGGCGCTCGAGGACACGGTTATAGATACGCTCTGGAACCTGCGCATAACTGGGGCCTCTTTCTATGAGGACGAGTACGTGAAGGTCGAGGGCTCGTGGAAGTTTAAGAAGACTGGCTACAAGCGGGTCTTCGAGGAGCTCGAGCCGCGCTCGCCTGAGACTCAACTCACCGCATCATGGTGGGGAACCGGTGGGCGAAGCAGCCTGCCGGCACCTGAGTAACAGCTCAGTAACAGCTGAGTAACTCAGATCTGCAAGCACAGTCCTGATCTGTCAGACTCCGGCTATGACATATGTTGAATTTGAGAGTCCACAAGCACTACTCGGCGCCGTTGGTCAAGAACTCGGAATAAGCGATTGGCACACGGTGACCCAGGAGCAGATCAATCTCTTCGCCGACGCAACTGGCGATCACCAGTGGATCCACGTCGATGTAGAGAAGGCAAAGGCTGGCCCTTTCGGCACGCCAATCGCACATGGATATCTCACGATGTCGCTTGCGAGTCTTTTTCTGCCGCAGATTGTTCTCGTACACGGACTCTCAATGGGCCTCAACTATGGAGTCGACAAGGTTCGCTTTCCATCACCGGTCCCGGTCGGCTCTCGACTTCGCGGTAAGGGCACAATCATCTCAGCGATCGAGGTAACCGGTGGAGTGCAGGCAGTTATCAGAGTGACGATCGAGCGTGAAGGCTCTGAGAAGCCCTGCGCGGTTGTTGACACTGTTAGTCGTTACTTAGTCTGAGTAGCAGGCCCCAGCGTGGCGCGTGAAGTAGTGAGCGTCACCGATGCAATGAGAACGATGCCGTCTAGTCGTTCGTTTACCGATGCGCCGATTGACGACAAGACGCTCTATCGCATTCTCGACTCAGCACGCTTCGCTCCCAGTGGTGGCAATCGCCAACCCTGGACGGTGCTAGTTGTGCGGGACCTAGAGGTGCGAGCGCAGATTGCCGAACTCGCGCAGCAGGGTTGGAATGAATACGTTGCGTACATACGAGATGGTCTCGTGCCATTCGGAGCGGATGAACATGGGCGTTGGCCTGGGCCACTTGTTGATCTAGATGCGGCTGCAGCAACGCATTCACCCAACGCACTAGTTGACGGGATTGTTAGCGCCCCTGCTCTATTGGTTGTTCTCGCTGACCTAACCAAATTGGCAGTCCTCGATGCAGGCTTAGATCGACAGAGCATCGTTGGTGGCGGATCTGTCTATCCCTTCGCACATAACATCATGCTTGCCGCACGCTCTGAGGGGCTCGGCGGGGTAATGACGACTTTTCTCTGCAGGCGAGAGGCGCAGGCGCGTTCCCTGCTTGGGTTTCCAGAGCAGGTAGGGATTGCATCCATGATTGCTCTAGGCGAACCGGTCGAGGCGATTACTCGGCTCAAGCGCAGGCCAGTTGAGGAGTTCGCACAGATCGATCGCTGGGGCGGCGAGCCCTTTACCGTCTGAGTTTGAAAGTTGGCTCTCCTAAGAGTCGTGAAAAAATGGAGATGCAGCAAGGCACGCGGTGCCTTGTATGCGCTACCTTCACGAAATTAGAAGACGATAAAAAGATGAGCCTAAGAGCACCATCACCTAATACACAGGAGCACCGATGTCAGCAACAGAGACCGCAGCAGCAATCAAGCCACTAGTCAATGGGCTACCTGCAAATTTCATGACCGACGGACCTACATATGCAAAGGGTGCGACGCTTGGTTTTGAGGGCATGTCTTTCTACGTTGGCGGGCGCGGCGCTGTGCTCGGTGATGTTGATGCTGATGTTGTAACCGCTGCCTTTGTCTACTTCGAGCCGGAGTCGGTGCGTTCCGGATGGGAACTTGCGGGAACTGTTATGTCGCGCGAGCAGGCAGCCTCAGAGTTTGCTGAGTGCTGTGATCAGTGGGGTAGGGACCACCTCTCGGATGGTCCGAACTACGAGCGCGCCGCGGAGTTGATCGGCAAGGTCGTCAACGATGCGAGCCCTGCAGGTGCGCCGCTCTTCGCTGCATGGCGCGCACTTGATGAGCCAGATGACGAGAAGGCCCTTGTTATCCACCGCCTTAACGGTCTTCGCGAACTACGCGGAGCACTCCACGCCGGTGCGATTATCGCCGCTGGTTTTGAGCCGCTTGAGGCAGTAATGGTCACCACGCCTTACATGGCAGGTATTTATGGTTGGCCCGAGCCGCACCCGGTTGTTGATGCAGCAGATGCTCGCATGGTGACAGCCGAGGCCGCTACCGATGCTGCCTTTGCACGTGCGGCCCTCGGAACGCTTAGTGATGCAGAGCAGGCAGAGTTAGTTGCTCTCTCTGCTGAGATTCTCGCTGCTCAGGTCTAAAACGAGTCTGGTTTAACCCCGCTCTCCTTACTCTGAGAGCAGTAGTTACTCGGCGTTGGCGAAGAGTCGTATTCCTAAGCCGAGCATCGCCGCGCCTTCCGCCTTATGCTGCTGGAGTGGAACCGGATCGCACCGTTGAGGACAGCCGAGGGGTTGATGTGAGTCAGATCCGTCGCCAGTTGCAGATGACTGTCCCGGAGCGTGTCCGATCAATGGTTGAGGCGGCCAACACGATGCTCGCGATCCAGAAGCGCGTTCAATCCTCGCTCCGTCGAGATAGCTGATGTTTGACCCGGTTCAGATCTGCCAGATCTTGAACGAGGAGGGCGTGGCGTATGTCATCGTCGGAGGTTTTGCCTCGGTGGTGCATGGATCATCTCTGCCCACTCAAGACATAGATGTCGTGCCGTCGCGGCAACAGGAGAATCTCGACCGACTTGGGCGCGCGTTGCAGCGGATGAACGCGATGATCCGAACGGGTGGAGATCCGGTACCGGCATCGATCGACGGCCCTTTTCTCGCCAACATGCCGGTCATGCTCAACCTCGTCACCGACTTAGGTGATCTCGACCTCACTTTTGCTCCCTCAGGTGGTTTGGGTGAGTTCGAAGAGTGGAGTGCGCATGCGTTGTCGGTCGAGATCGCTGAAGGCCTCTCCGTGCGAATCGCTTCGCTCGACGACATCATCCACTCCAAGCGTGCAGCCAATCGGCCCAAGGATCAGATGGCGCTGCCCTACCTAGAGTCGCTGAAAGAGCAGCTCCGAGATAGCTGATGTTTAGGTTGGGGAGCGAGGTTGGAGTCTTTTGAACCCCAGCGTCTTCACCTCGCCGCGTAGTTACCGGTATCGCTAGAA
The DNA here is from genome assembly GCA_001023575.1 of Actinobacteria bacterium IMCC26256. Lineage (GTDB taxonomy): Bacteria > Actinomycetota > Acidimicrobiia > IMCC26256 > IMCC26256 > IMCC26256. The sequence continues at coordinate 549,801 of CP011489.1, forward strand.
CGTCAGGCGAGAATGATCAGGCACACACGATCGCACTTCGCCGGCCTTGATCTGCCCCGCTCCAATTCCAATCAACGCTGCAAACGGGCCGCAATCATTTGGCCTGATCCAAACATGTACCTGGATATTGGGATTGAACTTCACAAGAGGAGGATTGCACTCGCCGGCACCATTTGTGAGTCCGACTACTCTCGCCGCTGGAGGCTGCGTAAAGCAAAGGTTGTCGTGCTGGTGAAACTGCACGAGGGGGCTCGCGATTTCTGGAGTCTTCTCCAGCGAGTATGACCTTGGCAGAATAAACATCGCCGCTTCGAGTGTTCGGGACCCATTACGGCGATCGACTTTGTAAACAAGTGCCTCTGGATAATTGGGATCCAAGATGGTTTGATCCTCGATCCAGTCCCAATGAAGAAGATGCTCCTCACCAGTACCGCCGTCACCGATCGACTGAAAGCCATCCGCTATTGCCACGGTGATGTCGCTCCATCGCGGCAAGGTGTTGATGCTCGCAGTAAGCAAATCCTCGGATTGCTTCTGCTGAGATGCTGAGACACCTTCAACTCCCGAGAGATTAACTGATGCAGGATCTATGAGTCCGTTGGCCGAGACCTTCAGCGCATTCGACAGAATTGAACCAACATTGCCTCCACAGTTGCCCGGGTTCGCTGCCGCATAGGGCGCCTTCATGCAGAGCATCTGCTCCGGAGTCATCTCGTGACTTGACTCGGTGGTGGAGGTTGTCGTCTCTGGAGGCTTTGCCTGTTCAGATGCTCCCTGAGCGCATGCTGAGAGGATGAATATACCCACCATGGCCAGCCCAAGAGCCTTGGGAAAATGACTCGTCTTAAGACTCGGCGATGACCACTTGCGATTGAACAAACTTGTCGAAGAAGGCATGAATGAAACCCTACAGCCCTGGGTCTCGAAGTGGCGTGCGCGGCGTGAGAAGCGTGCCGCGGTCCCAAACGACGCCAAACCACCCGGCCTGTTCTGGGTTTTATCGCAGCGATAGTTACTCGGCGTTAGCGAAGAGACGAATACCTAAGCCAAGCATCGCCGCTCCTAGAAAAAGAATGATCGCTGCATCGGCCCACATCGGTACAGGGTTACCGAAGAGCGTCAGCGGCGCCGCCTGCGGGATCAGGATTCGTCTACAGAGGTCGACACCATATGTTGCAGGGTTGAGTCGAGTCAGCACTGCAAGCCAGGTGGGTAGCGATGTGAGCGGGAAGACTGCGCCGGAGAGAAAGATCATCGGCTGCATTACAAGCGCCATGACCATCTGGAAAGACTCCATGCGTTGAATACGGCTTGAGATCACGATGCCGAGCGATGACAGGGCGAACGCAAGAAGCAGCAGTGCAATGATTAGTCCGAGTACTCGTGGCACCGTGAGGTGTACCCCAACGAGTGGAGCAAAGACAATTAGCAAAAGCCCCTGCGCTACTGAGACGCTCCCTCCACCGATTGCCTTACCGAGTACTAGAGATCCGCGTGAGACCGGGGCAACAAGCATCTCGCGTAGAAAGCCAAACTCACGGTCCCAGACAATCGACATCGCTGAGAACAGTGATGACGTGATGATCGACATCGCAAGGATACCGGGGAAAATGTAGACCTGATATGAGACGCCGCCTGCACCCTTATCTCCTACGAGGCTCCCGATACCTGCACCCATTACTAGGAGGAAGATGATCGGCTGAGCGATGCTTGAGATGATTCGGGTAGGCATGCGCCTCAGGCGAATTAGTTCGCGGAACCAGATCATGCGGATGGTGCGCACATTGCGGAGGAGTTTTCCCGCAGGCGGCTTTATGTGCGCTGTGGGTGCAGCTGCGGGTATCGGGTTTGCCACTGCAGTCATCGTTATCTCCTGAAGGCTCGAACCATTGGATTGGCGGCTAGCCCGCCTGAGCTATCTGCATCTCTAAGTGCACGCCCCGTATATTTAAGGAATACATCATCGAGGCTTGGGCGGCGCACGTTGATGCTGCGAACCCCGACCTTCAAGGTAGAGAAGATGCGCGGCACGAAGGCCTCGCCGTCAACAACTCGAATAACCAAGCCATCGGGTGTCTCCTCGACATCGATTCCAAGGCCTGCCTCTAGCTCGGCGCGAGCGGCGGGGTCATCGGCAGTGATGAGGGTGATGATGTCGGCCCCGACCGATGCTTTGAGGGCCGCCGGAGTATCGATGGCAACGATCTTGCCCTGATCAATGATCCCAATTCGGTCACAGCGTTCGGCTTCATCCATGTAGTGAGTTGTCAAGAACATGGTCACGTTCTCGCGTGCTCGAAGTTCGTCGACGTAGTCCCAGATGTGGATTCGAGTCTGGGGGTCGAGACCAATTGTTGGCTCATCTAGGAACAGAACGCGAGGCATGTGGAGAAGGCCCCGTGCAATCTCAAGTCGTCGCTTCATACCGCCCGAGAAGAAGCGCACTTGTTGATCAGCGCGATCGCTGAGCCCAACCATCTCGAGGAGCGGATCCATACGCGCCTTGACCTCGCTTGGTGCGATCCCGTAGAGGATGCCGTGGAAACGCAGATTCTCTGCCGCGGTCAAGTAGTCGTCGAGGGTGATCTCTTGAAACACGAGCCCGATGTTGCGCCTGACGTCGTCTCGCTGGGTAGTTACGTCGTAGCCAGCGACCCTCGCCGAGCCGCCTGAGAGTCCGAGCAGGGTGCAGAGAATCGAGATGGTGGTGGTCTTGCCAGCACCGTTAGGGCCTAGGAATCCAAAGAGTTCACCGGCCTCAACTTGGAATGAAACACCATCTACAGCAGTGAAGTCATCGAAGGTCCGCACCAAATTCTCAACGACGATGGCGGGATCAGATTGGGCAGCGTTGTTGGCTGCTTTGGGGGCTGGGTTAGAGGTGCTGGGCTCAGGATTCGTCACCTCCGCATCTTCGCAGGTTAGGTGGTCCAACTTGTGCTCCAAGCCGGCCTACGATTGAGACCCATGGTTGCGCTCCCTACAGAGATTGTCTGGCTTGAGACCGAAGAGGTTCCGGGACCAGCCCTGCCCCTCGGCGAGCGGGTACATCTAGAGGGTCGCGGAACCACTTTTGTGCGCCGAGTCAAGGGCCCGGCAGGCGCACCTACTGTTCTCTTGATCCACGGCTGGTGTGCAAGTGGCGGCCTCAATTGGTTCCAGGCATTCGATGCAGTAGGGGATCGATTCTCAGTCCTAGCCCCTGATCTGCGAGGCCATGGACGAGGAATGCGCACATCGGAGCGTTTTCGACTTCGCGACTGCGCTGATGATTTAGCTGCGCTCATCGAGTTAGAGAAATGTGGACCGGTAATTGTGGTTGGTTACTCAATGGGAGGGCCGGTTGCCCAACTCTTGTGGAAGCGCCATCCGCACCTTGTCTCTGGGTTAGTTCTCTGCGCTACAGGATCTGAGTTCGTATCGGGTTATCCAGCGCGCGCAACCTTTGCTGCGGCGATGACGATTGCCTCGCGCGGACTGCGTCTAGGTGGGCAAATAAACTTTGTACCGCATGCAATAGGTAAGCGTATTTTTGGAGGCCGCGCGCCTACCCGCCCTTCATCCTTTGCCGGATGGGTGCGTGATGAGTTTCGCCGCCACGATCTCCGTCTCGTTACCGAGGCTGGGCGTGCTGTTAGCGCGTTCTCTTCAGGTCGTTGGATTGGGCGCATTGATGTCCCGACAACGGTATTAGTCACTAATAACGACCGAGCGGTAAACGCAGAGAATCAGGAGCAACTTGCTCTTGCGATCCCGGGCGCTCGAATTATGCGCATGGATGACACGCACCTTGCATGTACTAGCCCAGAGTTTGGGAAGCGCATACTCAAGGCTTGTCTAGATGTTCAAGACCGCATCTAAGTAGTACCTGTGCTTAGTGGGCGTGTAGCGGTTGTAACCGGCGCAGCATCGGGTATCGGACGCGCATCCGCAGAGGCACTCGCTCGTGCCGGTGCATCTGTAGTAGTCGCAGATATCGACGAGGTCGGGAGTCGATCGGTAGTTGACTCGATTGAGGCCGATGGTGGAAGCGCAATCGCATTCCGTACCGATGTAACCGAGCACGAGGAGTGCGCAGCGCTAATGAAGCGCGCAGTAGATGCGTTCGGTGCGCTTCATATTCTCCATGCGAATGCCGGGATCGCTCTTCCTTTTCGCGGTGATGGGTTTGCGCCAGATATTGACCCTGAGGCGTGGGACCGTGTAATCAAAGTCAACCTCTCGGGGGTTTTTTACTGCGCGCATTACGCGATCCCCGCGATGATCGCCTCGGGGGGTGGATCAATCATCAATACCGCTTCCTCAATGGCGACACTTCCGCTTGGCGGGCTTGATGGCTATGCGGCATCCAAAGGCGGGGTGGCGATGCTGACAAAATCAATGGCGGCTGGGTGTGGTCCACTCGGTATTCGGGTAAATGCCATCGGCCCTGGTTATGTCGATACCCCAATGAACGAGATGATCTTTGGCAACGCTGACCTCGCAGCAGCATTCGCCAGTGGGCATGCCGATGGGAATCTGCAGACCTCCGAGGAGATTGGTGACCTAGTGGTGTTTCTTGCATCCGACGCATCTCGCAGCCTCAACGGCGCACTAATCACATGCGACCGCGGCTGGACTTCCTTCAAGCGCCCTGTCTAGGCAGCCCTGTTTTGGGAGCCCTGGTTAGCGGGTATTGGTAGGCGCGGGTATCGTTTCCCCATGACTCAAACGACTACTCCGCCAACGACTCCAATGACGATTCACCGCGGCGAGGATGAGATCCCCTTCGTTGCTCTTGGGGATGGAACCCACCTCCAGTTGCTCCACGTTGATGTAGAGCAGGGCCTATGGGTTATCCGAACAAGGTTTGAGCCAGGCGTAGTTGTACCGACCCATCGCCATACCGGACAGGTATTCGCATTTACAATCTCAGGCTCTTGGAAGTATGCGGAGTATCCAGAGGTAAATACTGCAGGGTCATACCTATTCGAGCCAGCAGGCTCAGTGCACACACTCATCGTGCCTGAGGAGAACGAGGGCATGACCGATGTTTGGTTTGCAATCTATGGAGCGAACCTCAATCTCGACCCAGATGGCAGCGTTAATTTCGTAATTGATGCAGGTACAGTGCGCGATCTCTATTACGCGCTCTGTGATTCGAATGGTTTTGAGCGCCCGAACGTCATTGAGAACCGCGGCGTCTGAGCCTCAAGTCTTAACTCGAGGCTCTGCTCCGCAGAGTTTCTGAGCTCGCTTTAGTTCTGCGACGCGCTGCGGCTTGCCCGCCCTGCAATAAGAGGCAGGTCTAGGTAAGTAACAAAGCCCGGGGCTGCAGGTACTACATACGGGATTGCGTTTACGCAGTGCATAGCCGGTGCGATTAATCCAATATTGACGTCTTCACCAACAACCGGCGGATGTAGCCCGTGGAGGGTTGCACTTACTGGCGGGTCGGCATCAAAGGCGATCTCGAAGCGCTCCTCGCCAAGACTCCAAGCAGGCTCGAGGTCTTCCTCGCCCATTAGCCAGTTCACGCTCACAGTAATTACTGCCTCGCCATTTACGGTGCCCTCCCAAGTGAAGCGTTGAGCAGCGACGGTTCCGGCCTCAATTGTTCCAACGAGGGTCTCGAGGTCAACCTTTGTGATCGCCATTGCGTGAGTTGTTCGCAGATCATGATCGAGGATCCACCCAAGTTCGCTCGCGATCATGCGTATTGACTGCCCAAACCCGTCCCCAAGAATTTGGAGCATCGGGCTATTCGAAGCGACCTCAAGTGTCTTGCCGAAGAGCATTACCTCCCGCACAACTAACTCGGCCCCGTAGTTTCGAATATCCGAGAATTCCTCGCAGCGCACATGGCGGATGTCTCTACATAGTGCGGAGAGCATGAGTGGGAATCTCTCAGTGATCCCACCTGGGTTAATTCCTGTGCCATGGAGCGAGACGCCGCCAACGCGACAGGCTGCCTCAATCTCAGCGAAGCGACCAGATGGGAAGATATAGCCAACTGGGGTTACTACGTTCTTGCCAGACTCGAGAATTCGAATTAGCTCTGATTGGTCGGCGAGCATCGGCGTGTAGACAACGCAGTCGGCGTCTAGCGCAAGAATCTCATCGATACTCGAGGTTGCGATTACCCCGGTCGGGGCGATCCCGCATATCTCGCCAGCGTCGACTCCGTTCTTAGAATCGCTATAAACAAATACTCCGACTAGCTCGAGCTCAGGGTGAGAGAGAATTCCTTTGATGGATTCTTGCCCGACGTACCCCGTGGCCCACTGGATGACTCGGTAAGTCACTTAACTTCTATTGGAGCAGACTCAGCGGGCGAGTTATTACCAGAGCGTGCAACGATCAGTAACACAATCTCAACTACTCCCGTTATTAGCGCTAGCCATACAACTGTCATCGGGCTCGGTGCCGAGATGAATACGAATGCTGTAAACGCTATGACCACAACGATGGATTGCAGGAGAACCAAGTTACCTGCGACAAAGTTGCTAATCGGCCCGCCGAGGATTCCATGCTCTGATCCAGCAGATCCTGCCCGGTTAGTAAGGCCACTGAAAACGGCGCGAATCTTTATGGCTGCACGGGACTCGCCGAGCACCCCGGCCGTGATCGCTACTACGAGGCCAATAAGCATCACGATGCGATTAATCATGAAGAGGAAACGAAGTGTGATGTTGTAGACGGATGTTTGAGCCGCCTGCCCGGTTGATGTAGTCGCTGCAGCGTTTACGTATCCGCTGCGCCCGAGGCTTAGTGCCGCGGCGAGCAGGAGTGAGACCACCACGAGGCCGAGCCCCACTCGGAAAGCCCCCTTGCGGCGGTCTTTCGCCGCTGCGATTGAGCCTGCGAATAGAGCGATGATTAGCCACGGCAAGATATTTGCAGCCGAGTTCAGCGCCTTGGTCGCTCCCTGCGCAGTGACAAGGCCATCCGCGCGGGCGAGTACGAAGTCTGTTGGGATCAGGTTGAACGGAATTTTGCTTGTTACTCCAAATGATGTCTTCTCTAACTTCTTTGAGACCTCTTTGTAGACAGGAGAGAGGTCTATGGTGACCTCGCCTTTCTTAGTTTGAATCGTTATGTTTCCATCGCCGGTCAAGACATTCTCAAGGCTCTTGTGCGCGACGCGGTTTGCCTGGATCCAGACAGTCTCAAACTTCTTGTCCTCGACTGCCTTTAAGGTGATCTTGTAAGTGGCCTGCTGGAGAGCCGTAGATGCAGGGCTTGCGAGGAAGTCGAGGGAGTTCGGGAGTTTTTCCTGCAGTGCGTCGCTGACGCGATTGTCAGCAAAGATATTTGTACTCACCGAGGTGGCGATGGCTTTTTGAATCGCGGGGTCTGAGGCGAGGGGAGTGATGGTGGCGACATAACGGTCTGTATCTAGGAGCTGGTTGCGACTCCATACGCCGACCACCGTTATTGGGGTGAGGATGATCCCCAGGATGAGGAGAACCCAGGCGACCATGGTGCGCCACCTGCGCTTCGGGGTTTGGGGCTTCTGAGTATCGCTTGGGGAGGTTGAGGTCTCTTGAGTCTTCGTCATGGGGTGAGACGTTAGACGGAAGGGCGTAGTTCCGTCAGCGCAACGGCGTTATCTCGCATAATTAATCTCTGTGTCGCCTCCGGAAATTCGGTTAGCTCTCCGGCGTAGTTAAGGGGGGTAGGCATGCCCTCAATGTGTGGCCAGTCGGAGCCGAAAATCACACGGTCCTCGCCAACAAGGGACGCGATTTCGTATGGGTTGTCTTCCCAGAACGGATTGATCCAAATATTGCGGCGGAATGTCTCGATCGGGTCCTCAGGGAAGAAGCCTGGGATGCGCTTGTGGGTTGAGGACAATTTGCGGAATAGGTCTGGGAGGAACTCTGAGCCATTCTCGACAGATGCAATTCGGATATTTGGGAAGCGCGTGAAGAGGCGGTCGAAGATGAGCGAGGCCAAGAAGTCGTATATGGCGCGCTCCATCGTGAGCATGTTGATACTTGGTCGGTCGGCGCCCTCAAATGTTGCAGCGAAACCCTCAGCTGCGTATCCGTTTGCGACGTAGCCGGAGTCTGCGGCGTGCACAACGACTGTGATCCCGGATTCATTCACGCGTGCCCAGAACGGATCGAAGATCGGGTCGGCGGGTGTACGAGGGCCGTTGGCTGTAAACGCTGCGGCTGGTCGCATCACGACAGTTCGAGCACCATTGGCGAGAGCGTACTCAAGCTCGGCTACTGCGAACTCGGGGCTACAGAGTGATATGTAGGGTGCAGCGAAGATGCGGTTTTTGTAGTTGAAACCCCAATCCTCCTCGACCCAGCGGTTAAATGAACGGAATGCAATCTCTACTGCCGGCGTGTCGTGCTTGAGGAGTTGTTCGTAGAGCATCCCAAGAGTTGGGAACATCCAGCACTCGCCGACACCTTGCTCTGTCAATACATCTAAGCGAGCATCGCGGTCGCGGTACTCGGGGCGAATCGGCTCGCGCTCTTTTAGGAAATCAAGTGGGAACTTCTGCTCGGGGTTGCCGCGGAAATAGTCGTGGAGCGCTCCGGCCTTAGCGATTGGGTCGAAGGTTGCATTGGTTACGACTCGGCTCACTTTTCCGCCGACTACCGGGTACATGCGCCCATCAATCTGTGCCCACTGCACAGTGCGAGGACCAGCCCCTGCCGGGAGGTGGCGGGTAAAGGCATCTAGGGCCTCGTAGTAGTGGTTGTCTGCGTCGAAGGCCGGATAGTCAAGGGCCGGATAGTTGAGTTCGCTCATAGTGCAGAGGATACGGGAGGCTAAGCGGCCAACCTCACTCGGAATACTCGGTTATTCCTCTGCTCCCGAGTTACCTAGTTAGCCTGCTGATTATGTCCTTAAAGCATCCAACTCGATGGGCCCCGATTGCGGACCTTCTAGTAATTGTGATCTTCGTTGCCGTGGGGCGTAACAGGCACGGACTCGACTCAACTGGGACGGTGTGGTTTCTGACCGTGCTCTGGCCTTTCGCACTTGCCTGGATAATCTCCGGAGTCACGATGCGTCTCTACACGAGCGTTGATCGCACTTGGCTGCGACTTATTGGAACGATCATCGCCACGGCGATTCTCGGTGGACTCCTACGAGGTATTACAAGCCACACGATGTTCTCGGTCTTCAATATCGTCTTCTCGATATTCATACTTTTTGGTACAGCAGGGTGGAGATCTATTCGCCTGCTTACGCTTCGAGTGAGGTCGAACTCGAGGCCCGCTTAGGGTTTGTGGCTCGACCAACTGCAACCCCTGCGACCGCAGCAATGAGCGTCGCCAATAAAATTCCGAGGCTGACAGGCTGAGCGTTGATCGTTCCAGCGACCGTCGCCTCTACACCGATTATTGCGACAGTTAATGCTGCGGCTGCTGCAATCCCAAGGGTTATCGCTTCGCCTATCGAAATACCAATACTCTTGCGCGCCACGAGGAGCACGCCACCAACCCCGATTACCTTCCCTAAGAGAATGGCTACGGCCGTAAACGCGATGAGTATCGCTGGCGAGCCACTGCTTAGTGACACCGGAACGAGAGTGTTAACGAAGACAAATAGGGGGAGGAGTATTCCTGCAATCCAGGGATGCCAACCGCGCTCGATGCGCTCGTCAATTGGTTCCTTGGTCCCCGCGGCTTTGACTCGAGGTACCGAGCACCCAACGGCGAATGCAGCTAGCGATGGATGTATGCCTGCCTGAATGGAGAGGATGCATACAGTCGCCGCTACGGCTGCAACAGCCCATCCGCCTAGGTGGAGGCGCTTAGCGAGCACGGCGTAAGCAGCGATTACTCCAAGTATCAGAGGTACAAGGAAGAGGTTGGGCGTATCGCTCCCAAAGAGCGCAAGGGCGAATACAGCACCTATGTCGTCAAATATTGCAATCGTAAGAATCATTGTCCTCAAGTGTGTCGTGCGCGACCTACTTGAGCCTCCTGCGATAGCAATAATTGCGGTTGCTACTGCAATATCTGTAGCCACTACAGCAACCCATCCGCTGCTCGCGCCTGGGGTCGATGGCGACCGCACGAGGAGCAGATAGATGGCTGCTGGTACGACCATGCCTGCAACTGCAGCGAAGGCGCAGACTCGAGCGATTGTTCCTGACAGGGCTCCGTGTGCAGCCTCTCTGCGTAGTTCGAGCCCGACAAGCAGGAAGAAGCCAGTAACTGCGACCTCCGAGATTATTGATCTCAGATGCGAGGTCTCTAAGCGGTGTGTGAACTCGGCCCCAAACGGCATGGAGGCAATGAAGACTCCAATTACAGCGGCACCAAGAATTAGTCCAGCGGCGCGAGTCTCGACGCGTACGAAGCGCTCAAGGAAGTTTCGTGGCCTATCGAGTTGGGCGTGGGGCATTGATCCTCTTGCCGACCAGACTTCCCGGCGCACCTACTCATAGATTTTCGCTACGTAGATACGCAACGCCTCAGACTCTACTTAAATAATCACCTTCAAGTGGCCACGAGGCAGCAAGTCTCCCAAGTCGAGGCGTCACTCAAATCTCAGGCCCATGTCGGTGAGCATCCCGATGAGGGTATCCGGAGCATTTGGAGCCAACTCGCCTGGAGTAAAGCTGACGGTCTCTATCTCTCCGGTAAATGCAAATGCGCCGAATTTCTCGAATAATTCCCACGAGACGGGGGAGCGCCTATCGATCCCAATGTCGATCCCCTCGAATGGGGCAATTCCGTAGAGCATCGGGGCTCCAGCAAGGGATGCCGTAATTGCTCCGTCTATCGAGAGCGAGACATTCCAGAGATTTGATCCCGCTGCGTTTAGTAGACACTCAATCTTATGCTCTCCGGGCATAATTGGGCCGCCGTCAAGGACGCGCAGATTCCCGCGCCCATCGTTATGGCAGAACCAGATGTGCGAGTCGAGGACATAGATTGCGTACCCGCCACCTTGGTCGCCGTGCGCAACTAGGTGCCCGCGGTCTGCGGAGTCGAGGCTGAGATGGATCTCGATCGCACATGACCTGAACCAGATCAACTGCACCGAACGCCAACGCTCAAGTGTTGGGGTCCCCGCAGCGATCGTGACGGGGAGCGAGTAGACGGAGGAGCGCTCAGGTCGGATTAGATATTTAAGCGAGGTACCTTCATCAAGTGGATAGAACTGCTGCTCCCACGCGGCCTCCTCCCAAGCAGCCTTGAGTTCCTCTAACCGGTCCGGATTGACATCGGCGAGGTTGTTTATCTCGGTTCGATCAACGGTTAGGTCATAGAGCTCCCAAGACTCGTCAGCGAAAGGAGTAAGAGATTGGTGAAGGGTTACTGCCTCCCAGCCATCACGATAGAAACCTCGGTGGCCGTTTACCTCAACCGCCTGCTCAGTGTGGAGCGAGACCGCACTCGGGTCACGCATTACTTCTAGAAGACTCTTGCCATCTAAAACTGAACCGTCAGCCTGCGTTGTTGGTGCGACTCCATCGACTACATCTAGAAGCGTCGGTAGCAGGTCGGATACGTGGCCCCACTGATCGCGCATTGAACCATCGCTCGGGAGGCCATCGGGCCACGAGACGATGAACGGAACCGAGTGGCCGCCCTGATGCGTGTTGATTTTGTAGAGACGAAATGGCGTATTCGATGCCATGGCCCAGCCGCGCGGGTAGTGAGGTGTGGTCTGTGGCCCGCCGATTAGGTCAAGGCGTGCATGGTCTGCCTCAACGTCGTTGCCCTGCATCAGGTGCACGTAATAAGAGGTGGTGCCGACCTCTTCGCCCTCACGCGATGCTCCGTTATCGGAGGTGAAGATAAATATTGTGTTGTCGAGTTCGCCTATTTGTTCTAATGCAGCGACAAGGCGACCCACGTTCTGGTCGATGTTGTCGACCATCCCTGCGTAGACGGCCATGTGTCTTGCGAATAATTCTCGCTGCATTTCGTCTAGTGAATCCCATGCCTCAACATCATGGTTGGGCTCGCTATTGCGCGCTGGTAATTTGGTATCCGCAGGGACAATTCCTAGGGCTTTTTGACGAGCAAAGCGCTCTTCGCGAAGTGAATCCCATCCCTCGGTATAGCGATCTTTGTAACGCTCAATGTCTTCAGCCTTAGCGTGCAGGGGAGCATGAACGGCTCCGTGTGCAAAATATAGGAAGAACGGCTGCTCGGGGTTGGAGCTCTTACGCTCTCGAATCATCGAGATTGATCGCGTAGTTAGGTCATCAGTTAGGTAGTAACCCTCTGGGTATTCGTCAACCTCTACTGTGCTGTTGTCTTGCGTCAGCCGGTGTGGTTGGTGAAGGTTCGTAAACGCATCGAGGAAGCCGTAGAACCGGTCGAAGCCTCGCTGGATAGGCCAAGAGTGCTGAGGCCCTGCTGCGGATGCATCGGAGTCTTTACATAGGTGCCACTTGCCTACCATCAGCGTCGCGTATCCGCGGTCCCTGAGTTGTTCTGCGAGGGTATCTACTTGGGGCGGTAACTCCATTGCATAGCCAGGGAAGCCAGGGTCAAAGTGCGCAACGCTCCCGAAGCCAGCACGGTGTGGGCTAAGTCCAGTGAGGAGCGACGCGCGCGTCGGTGAGCACATCGGGGCTGCGTGAAAATTGGTCATGCGCATTCCGCGAGCGGCGAGGGCATCGAGATTAGGGGTGCGGATCTCCGAGCCATAACAGCCAAGATCGGAGAAGCCGAGGTCGTCGGCAAGCATCACAACAATGTTGGGCGCTCCACCTCGAGGAGTCCTGCGATCGGCCCAAGCCCCCTTGGATCCAGCGAAGGTCCTGCCGATAGTTCCGGTGAAATTTGGGTAGGTGCGAGGTGAAAAATTGTCGTTCATTATGGCGAAGGTACATCGTCACGCCATAGTCTCGCAGCATGACGACTACATCCTTCGCCGATGCTCGATCCTCCGGGCATGAATCAGGCCCACTTGCTCAGGCCCGAGGGCTGCGATCATTCATCGAACACGAGGCAGGGCGGACAGAGTCTGCGCGGACAATGACCGCAGACCTAGTGAAGGCTTTCTCCGAGTCAGGCTTGTTTGGGCTCATGGTGCCGACTGCCCTCGGGGGCTCAGAGGCGGATACGCGTACATCGCTTGAGGTCTTTGAGGAGTTGGCCTACGCCGATGGGTCCATCGGGTGGTCGCTTATGGCGAATGCCTCAACTTCGTGCTTCGCGAGTATTTACCTCGATGATGCACCAACAGCGGTGCTGTTCCCTTCAGGTGTGGCGGGTATTCACGGCGGAATGTTCGGGCCTGTTGGTAAGGCCACACGCGATGAGAATGGTTTTCTAGTAGACGGCTCGTATCGCTTCGGGAGCGGAACTGGGCATGCCGATTGGTTCGCCGCTGGTTTTGTTGAGCAGGAGAATGGCGTGGACGCCGCACTCGAGTCGGGAATGCCGGCCATGCGTATAGCGTTTATCCCAGCCGAGCAGATAACAAAGCGTGACGGTTGGAATGTCCTTGGGCTTAAGGGCACGGGATCCTTTGACTACGCCGTGGAGTCGGTACACGTAGACGAAGCCTTCACCTTTCCACTTCTTGAGCCAGTGCAGCATCGAGGCGGGGCTACGTACCAAATTGGAATGTTTGGGCTTGTTGCAATAGGGCATGCAGGGTTCGCTCTAGGTGTCGGGCGCAGAGCCCTCGACGAAGTCCTTGAGGTAGCGAAGACCAAGCAGCGCCTCGGGGGAGACCCCATCGCCGGGCAGCAGATGTTTCTTCACGAGTTTGCAATGCACGACGCTGCGGTGCGGTCGGCAAGAGCATTTACCTATGAAGCCTTCGAGCAGGCAGAGTTCACAGCAATAGCGGAGGGAGCGCCGACTCCGGTCGAGACGCAGCGCATGCGCCAGGCCACTACGTACGGAACCAGGATCGCTGCAGATGCATGCCGCTTTGCGTATACGTGGGCGGGCTCCGATGGACTCCGCGAGCCGAGCATTATCGGGCGCTGCTTCAGGGACATCTCGGCGAGCACCCAGCATGTATATGTTGATAACAACACATTGACGGCGTATACGCAGACCCTCATGATGTTCGGCGAGCCCTCCTCTTTTTAAAACTTGGCCAGCGCTTTAACTAAGCCGTACCGGAAGGCGCTCGAGCCCTCGGAGCGTAAACCCATGCCAAGGAGGATCGATCTCAGTCGGCTCGATTACGGAGAAGCGATCAAGGAGAGCCTCGAAGACTGCCTTCCCCTCTGCTCGTGCAAGGTGCGCACCGAGGCAGTGGTGGATTCCGAAACCGAATGAGAGTGGTTGATTATCGGTTCGAGTTATATCGAATGTCTCAGGCTTAGGGAACCGCTGCGGGTCTCTGTTGGCTCCACCTAGGAAGGTGACCACGGTGCGCCCTGCTGGGATTGTCAATCCGCCAATCTCAATCTCGTCGAAGGTCCAGCGCGCGTTGAGTTGCACAGGCGCCTCAAAACGCAGCACCTCCTCGATGAATCCACCCATCAAATTGGGTTGCTCGCGTAGGAGTTGAAATTGCTCCGGGTAGCGCATGAGTAGCCAGAGCCCATTGCCGATGAGATTTGTTGTGGTCTCAAAACCAGCAGCGAAGAGCAGAATCATTGTGGTGATCAGTTCTTCTTCGCTTAGGCGGTCACCCGCTTCCTCGACAGCAATTAATGCGGTGAGCAGATCCTCTGTCGGGTTTAGGCGCTTCTTGGCGATGAGTTCGCGGAAATAAATGCGCAGGCGTGCCCCGGCGGCGATGCCTCGCTCGTTCTCTTCTGCACTAGCGCCTACTTCGAGGAGCACGACGAGGTCGCGCACGGTTCCACGAAATGATTCTCGATCCTCTTCAGGGACTCCAACGAGTTCGCCAATAACTGCGACCGGTAGTCGCCATGCGAGTTCCTCCATCACATCAGCAGTCCCAGCGCGCGCCATGCCGTCAAGCATCGGAGCAGCGAGCGCATCCATGCGCGGGCGTAGATCATCTATGCGCTTGGGCGTAAACTCGCGACTCACGAGACTACGCAGGCGCGTGTGGTCAGGTGGGTTGAGAAACAGCATTGAGGATGCCGGTGCATCCTCGGCGCGTTGTGCGCGTAACGACTCGGGTGCTCCATCAAGAGAGGGGCGTACAACATCTCGCGGGGTCTTCCCGAGGCGTGGATCGCGAAGCACTGTACGGCAGTCTTCAAAGTTGCTTAGGTACCAAAGCGCCCCCTCGGGGCTTACGTGTACTGGCGTATTCTCGCGCAGAGATCTGTAGCGCGAGTACGGGTCCTTGCGACCCTCAGCTGAGCTAAATATCTCTGCGATGGTGGCGTCAGGATTAAAGCTCTCTGGTGTGGTCGCGGTCATTTTTTAGTCTCACGCTGAGTTGCGGGCTTTATCATCTCTTTACGTTATCTACTCGCGAGAATCTCTGCTACCTGATCACGCAGAACATGCTTCATTACCTTGCCAGATGTGTTGCGAGGTAGCGACTCAACCAAGACCACATGACGCGGCTTCTTGTAGGACGCTAGGTAATCCTTAGCGAGCGCCACTATCTCTTCGCTAGTTACCTCAACCCCCGAGCGGGGAACAATGGCAGCGCATACTGCCTCGCCCCAGTGCTCATCTGGTACTCCAACAACCGCAACCTCAAGCACGCCAGGGTGGCGGTGAAGTACCTCCTCGACCTCTCGCGAGGCAACGTTCTCTCCGCCGGTAACGATGACGTCTTTCTTGCGATCGACTACTGATATAAATCCCTCGGAGTCAATAAACCCGAGGTCGCCGGTGCGTAGCCAACCGTCGATAATCGTCTCAGCAGTAGATTCAGGGTCGTTCCAGTATCCAGAGAAGACCTGCGCACCGCGGATCACGATCTCGCCGACTTCGCCCATCGGCAATTCAACCATTGCGTCATCAACTATTCGCGCCTCAGCGAGTGGCCCAGGCTTGCCTGCCGCGGTGAGTAAATGCGGATCGGTGGTAACTCCACGTCGATGGGCATGGCCATCCATAAATACAGCGTTTCCACCGAGCTCGGTCATCCCGTAACCCTGTGCAAAATCGCAGCCCCATCGCTGCATGGCGCGTCGAAGAATCTCTGCTGGAACCGATGAAGATCCATACGCGATCTGGCGCAGAGTGGCTAGCGCCTCTCCATCGGCCTCGGGGTGCTCAAGAAGGGTGGATACCATTGTGGGCGCGAGGGAAGTATTCGTCACCCCATGCCTCTTTGTGAGCGTGAGAAACTCATCCGCCTCGAAGCGTTTTACCAAAACAACTGGTCGCGCTCGACTGTGCATGATCAGAAGGTTGTATCCGGCAACATGACAGAGTGCGAACGCTAGAAAATAGACGTCATCCTCTGCGACTCTTCGGCCGAGTGCAGTGTTCTCCGCCGCTGCAATGAGTGCTCGGTGAGGAAGCATCGCCCCCTTGGGTATTCCAGTGGTTCCACTTGTGAAGAGAATCCAAGCCGTCTCCTCGGGGTCTGTTGCAATCTCTCTCTCAAGTTCCTCGTGAGACCCATCTGCAAAATCATTGAAGGCAACTCTGCCGGCGGCGCAGTCGCCCCCGATCTCGATGAGAATGAATTGAGTACCCCCATTGCTGCTGTCTTTGGGCAGGTGAGGCTCTAATGCATCTAGCAGCGCCCTTTCGCCGATGACTACACGCGCCTGCGTTGCATGAAGAATCTCCACCCACTCGCGCGGATTGAGTCGGTAATTAAGGGGAACCAAGATACGTCTGACACGAGCAATGGCGTAGTACGCGTCGGCAAACTCAAGTGTGTTCTCTGAGAGGAATGCAATACGCTCATGCCTCTGCGTAATCGAGGCGACTGCATTCGCTAGCCGCTTAACACGCTGTTCTAGTTCGCTGAACGTAACTACTTCGCCCTCAACAATTACAGCGGGCGCGTCTGGAGTATTTTTCGCGCTGCGTTCAATAATTTCGTGGAGCAGCATCGAACGAGGTCCGATCTATTGGTTTACTTAACTACTTGCTTTCGGTCTTTACTGAGAACTCAACACTCGGCTCAGTAGATGCATACTCAGGTGTGAGGTACGCGGTATACGCACTCTTCCCCGCAAGTTGATCTAGGAAGAAAGCGATGGTGTAGGTCTCCGTAAGGCTATTGGCCTTCTTCCATGCGAGTTGGCCTGGCTGGCATCCACCCTCTCCGCTTTTAGTAACGGTGTCGATAATCACTTGAGGGACGTTCTTGATTGTTGGGGCAATCTCTAGGTAGTAGCAGATATCACTAAACGATTGGTGTGCACCCTTGATTAGGTCAACCCTGTATAGCGGGCGTGCTGGAATCGCATTCCAAGTTCGTACGGTATTCGGCTTGAGTTTCGCTGTTGTATCTAGCGTTCCGCTGATGAGCATCGTCGGGACTTTTACTTTTTTCAACTCAGCGAGTGGGATCGTTTTTGTATAGGCAGCAAGCCCAACAATCGCTTTAATCTTCGGGTAACCAGGGACACCAAGGTGCCCGACAGTCCCAATAATTGAGGTCATTCCACCAAGGGAGTGACCCATGATCCCGATCTTCTCAGGGTCGATTGATTTATAAAGCAGGTCGCCTGTATTCGCATTGCGCTCTAGAGCATCATCGAGCGTGGCGCGCACATCGCCAACTCGATTGATTTCGTTTTGTTTGCGCTTGGCGATCTGTCCGGTAACAGCATCGATCGCTGTATTGCCTGTGTGGTCAGGTGCAACTACTACAAACCCGTGGCTCGCAAGTGTCTCTGTAAGGAAACTAGAGATGAAGCGAAGCCCGCCATATCCGTGGGAGTACATGACGAGTGGGAATGGGCCTTGAGTCGAGACTGGCAACCCTGAGAATGCAGTGCGCGATGGAACCTCTACACCAGGTATGACGGCGTAATTGACTGGGGTTGCGCCCTCGGCGCGAGACTTATCTGCCGGGTACCAGACATCTACAGTCAGGTCGCGCTCAGGGCGCTGCGGGTCCTTAACCGTTACCGTCTCACGACCGACAGCGAAGGGGCCCGGCTGATCGGGTGCGGGCCCAGCGGCTTTGGCATCGGCCTTCGCAGTTGCTTTGGACCCGGATGAGTTATTCGAGTTGCCTCCGCAGGCCCCAAGGATTGCGACGAGTAGCAAGGCGCTCGCCCCTGCAATTGCGCGCGTGCCAAGGTGCGAGCGCCGGTTACTGCTCGGCTGTGTGGCGCGCGCTGAGTCGGCGATAGCGATACTTGTGTGTCCAGACTTAGTGGTATTGGGAATTGTCGTATTGGGAATAGTCGTCTCGGGCATTGGTTCCTCCAGAAAAGTGGTCTGCTGCAGGTTAGGGCGCCGGGCTCGGCGAGGTGCGATGCTAGGGGAATGCATTATGTGCGAATCTTTAATGATGAGGCTGGAGAGAGCCATTTTGAGGATGTCTCGCTCTCTGAGGAAGTCGTTCCGCCCGAGCAGGGAGTCGCCGAGCTGACACTTAGCGATCCGGTCTCGGTTGATCGTGCGATCTTTGTCTCGCTCCCTGGTGATGAGCAGGCCCCCGATTGGCATACAGCGCCTCGACGCCAATTCGTTGTAGTGCTCGACGGGGGAGTGCGCATAGAGGTAAGCGATGGCGAGGTGCGCGACCTCCCCGCAGGGAGCGTGGTTCTAGTTGAGGACACGACGGGTCGAGGTCATGTTACTGAGTATGTACCCGGCCCACGACGAGTGATCCTGATCCCGCTTGAGGCAGATTAGTAAAGCACGCGATCAGAGTTGAGTAAAGCAGTTACTTCTCTGGCGCGACCTAGATCGACTTGCGCATCGTCGTGTGCCAACCGCCTGCGGGATAGTTATCAACGCGGCCGAGCGATGTATAACCGCGTCGCTCATAAAACTCTGGCGCCTGAAAGTCAAAAGTAGAGAGCACTATCTGCGAGCACCCGCGTGCGATCGCCTCTGACTCGAATGCTGTTAGCAGCGCGCTGCCTATTCCGGCGCTCCTTCGTGACTCTGATACCCAGAGAAGATCAACCTCTGCAGTTCCACCCCACGACCAACCATAAACTCCAGCCTCGATCTCGCCAGAGTCGCTGCGGACCCAAGCGGAGATGCGCTCTGCAGCCGGTAGGCCTGTTGCTGCGAGGTTGGCCTCCGTAATCCGCGCATACAAGAACTCGACATCACTCGCACTTGGTTCTGTCTCTATCTCAAGTGATGTCTCTATTTCAAGTGCTGTCTCTATTTGAACTGATGTCTCGCGCTTGTGATCTCCTAGTCCGGACGGGGCCATATAAGGAGTATTACTCAACTTGGACTTCTTTGCATTGAGGACTCTCGGGCCATTATCAACACCCTTTAACCCCTGGTTCTCCTTAACTTTCATCCGGAGGTGGCCTCCATCTCCAGGGTGTGCCCTTCATGTCGTCGATCGGCCTCTTCTCTATCTTCTCAAGCCTGTATCCATCATGAGTTTTTTGCAGATGATGACGTTTACAGAGCCGTACGAGGTTCTCCAAGCTGGCTGCGCCGCCCTCAGCGAAGGGCACGATGTGATCTATCTCTAGACCAACGCTCATGTCACACGTTGGTACTTGGCAGACGCGGTCGCGCTCCTCAATCGCGGTGCGCAGTGGTGCTGGAATTGCCCTGCCCATATGTGCAACCGTCTTGATATCCACTCCATCGAGAACAAGAAGTTTGAGGAATGCCTTGCCCAGATACTCGGTAGCAGTAGCAACCGGTATCGGGCCAACGCCAGCAATCTCGCAGACCTCGCCATGCTCAGTACGCCCACGTTTTAGTGCATCTATGTCGACTCGAATATTGATCACAGCGTTAGGGCGAGTTGTTTTTATGCCGCTTGTACTTATCTGCTTTGTGGTCGCATTCTCACAGAGTGCCATTAGTGCATCAGCTGCGTAAGCCTCAGGTCTTTCGTGATTACCACTCTTGCGTGCTGCCTTGAAGATCTCGTCTTGGAATGGGGTTAAAGCCGCCATGACCAGAGCACCATTAGCGACAGTCATGCACGCCTTCAAATTGAACGCACCATCGGGGTCAATCCACGATTTTAGAGAACGGTTTTTATGTATGCGTTTGTGGCGCTCGACCTCGTCTGTGGCGGCTGCTATGACGCGTGATGCTTCATCGCGAAGGGTTCGCACTGTCGAGGATTTAGCGAGGTTTAAGAGGCGCTCCTCGGAATGAGGCTCTGCGGTAGCGCCGCGTGCTACCTCGACTGCCTGGGCGGTGGAGATCTTTCCAGCGTTCATTGCCCCCACGGTTTGAGGGAGGTGACGAAGTTGGTCGGCGAGTATCACCACAGCCTGTGCTTCGTAGATTGGGACACCAGTGTGGAGTGCTACCCACTCTGCAGAGTTCTTAGAGCCTCCAACACGCCAGGCCTCTGTCGTGCCGACTCGCCCAATGGCCGAGGTGCGCAGACCATCAATTACCCGGCGAGCATCCTCAGAGATTCGAACCAGCTCGGCAGCGGACTTGCCATCGATTACCTCAACATTGATTTGTGAGGTGACCTCTCGTAGTTGGGTGACTATGTCTTTAAGTTTATCGAACATATGTTCGACTCTAATGCAGGGGTGTGACAACTACCTACACATGTTGAACGAAGCTGGATTCAAGAGCCTTGACGTCGGACGGCACCTTGTCCCGCCAGTCGGTCAGCGTTATATCAACTCGGCAAAACTATCGAGGATCGGGAGCACTGAGTCGGCGTCGCCTCCTGGGAGTCGCAGCACTACTTCTTCAATGCCGAGCGATGCGTAGTACTCGAGTTTCCCCGGGTCGGGGAGTGTCCCAAAAGGAACGATCCGCATCTCCGAAGAATCGCGCCCTGCATCTTCGCATGCTCGAGCTAAGTCAGGTAGTGCCTGCTTGATGCCAGCACCACCAATTGGCATCCATCCATCTGCGTACTCCGCGATGTTGGCGAACATTTTTGGTCCTGCGGCGCCGCCAATTAGAACTGGTGGACCATTTCTCTCTGGGGATCGCCAAGGCTTCGGCCACGACCAAGATGGCGGAATCTCCGCATGCGCGCTATGAAACTCAGCGACTTCATTGGTCCATAAAGAGCGCATAGCCATGATGCGGTCCCGCACTACGTCGCGCCGGTCAGTCATTGAGATGCCGTGGTCTTCGAGTTCATCTTGGTTCCAACCGAATCCGATGCCGAATACGAATCGGCCGTGCGACTCTCTATCAAGGGTCGCGATTGCCTTGGCGGTAACAATCGGCTCTCGCTGGGCAACTAGCGCAATGCCTGTTCCAAGGAGAATTCGATCAGTCACAGCCGCACAGATGGCGAGAGCAATTAAGGGATCGAGGGTCCGCTTGTACTCATCGTTGAGCACCTCATCGCCGGTTGGGGGCGCAGTCTTGCGACTAACCGGAATATGTGTGTGCTCCGGCAGATAAAGGGAGTGGAGCCCTCGCTCCTCGACGGCGCGGCCGAGGGCTGAGGGCCCGATGGTCCGATCTGTCATGAACATTGTTACGCCGTACTTCATGGGGGTACCGTACCCCTCGGCCCCGCTGCGTCGAGACATAGACGTTTAGGTAAGACTTCGTGCGATTATCTAACCCTGCAAGCCAATGCTCTTAATCGACCCACATCTAGCGAACCCCACTCAAGGAGCCCTAACAACATGCCCGGTATCTGCGAAGGACGAATCGTCATTGTTACTGGAGCCGGGCGCGGTATCGGGCGCGGGCATGCACTTGAGTTCGCTCGCCAAGGCGCCAAGGTGGTTGTCAATGACCTAGGGGCCGAGTCTGACGGGACCGGTACATCAACTGGACCCGCCGGTGAGGTAGTAGATGCGATTCGTGCGATGGGGGGAGAGGCAGTTGCCAACGGCAGCGATATCGCCGACTGGGAAGGGGCCCAGGCTCTTATCCAGACAGCGGTAGATACTTTTGGCGGACTAGATGTGCTGGTCAATAACGCTGGCTTTCTTCGTGACCGAATGCTCTTCTCGAGCGGCGAGGATGAGTGGGACGCAGTAATACGCGTCCATCTGAAAGGACACTTCGCCCCTGCACGTTTTGCGAGCGCATATTGGCGTGAACAATCAAAGAACGGAGTCGCTGTTGACGGTCGAATCATCAACACCTCTAGTGGTGCTGGTCTGATGGGGAGCGTTGGTCAGGGTGCGTATAGTGCAGCCAAAGCTGGAATTGCAGCAATGACACTCGTGCAGTCCGCAGAGATGTCGCGTTATGGAGTCACATCGAATGCGATTGCTCCAGCAGCGCGCACTCGAATGACCGAGCAGGTATTCGCAGACACGATGGCCGCACCCGAGGGCGATGCGTTCGATGTAATGGCCCCTGAGAATGTTGCGCCGCTTGTTGTGTGGTTAGGGAGTTCTGAGAGTGCTGCGGTTACCGGGCGCGTATTTGAAGTAGAGGGTGGAATCGTCAGTATCGCTGACGGTTGGCAGCATGGCCCGCGCCGCGATAAGGGCGCGCGCTGGGAGCCGAGTGAACTCGGATCAGTCATTGCCGAGTTATTGGCTGAGGCCCCTGAACCAACACCGGTGTACGGCGCGTCCTGATGCCAGCAGCGCGCGGGGGCGATAAGCGCAGAGGAGAAAATACCTACATGGAGTGGGGTGCTGCCCCATGGCGCGAGCCGAGTGTGACCGAGGTTGGTCGCCTGCCCATGACGAGCCCATTCTCTAGTCACTCTGACGTTGACGCCGCGCGCGCAGCAAGCACTCCGGAGCGGGGTTCCTCTCCATGGGAGCAATCGCTTGATGGCGAGTGGAGATTTCTCGGTATAGAACGCCCAGAGGATGCGCCCGACGGCTGGGAGCAGGAGAGTTTTAGCGACGCTTCTTGGAGAGGCGTTGCGGTGCCGGGTTGCTTCACGATGCAGGGGCACTCGATCCCGATCTATACGAACATCGAGATGCCCTTCTCGAATCTTCCACCCGATGTCCCAGATGCAAACCCAACCGGTCTGTACCGGAGGGAGTTCTCGGTTCCTACTGCATGGCGTAGTCGCAGAGTCGTCATTGAGTTTGGGGCTGCTGAGAGTCTCCTCATGCTCTGGATCGACGGCAAGGCGGTTGGGCTCGGAAAAGACTCCCGACTATCGTCGAGTTTTGACATGACAGACCTAGTCAGGCACCCTGGTAAGCACTTAGTCGCTGCGATGGTTGTTAGATACTCAGATGCATCCTTTGTAGAGGATCAAGATCAATGGTGGCAAGCGGGGATTCATCGCTCAGTTCGCATCTACTCAACTCCTCGGGTTCATGTATCTGATCTCCACGCAACGGCATCCCTAGCTGATGACCTAACCACAGGGACACTCCAACTAAAGGTCTCGGTCGATTTCCCAGACGAAGAGCGAGCAGAGAAGTGGTCGGTCGAGGCACACATCGAGGCGCTCGACGGCAAAAGAGTGATCCGCGAACCCCTACACGCGCAGGTACCCGCTACACCGATTCCCTATCTCTATCAAGGATCATTCGTAACCTTCTCGACAACTATTGCAGGGGTAAAGGCTTGGTCGGCCGAGCAGCCAAATCGGTATCGAGTAGTTGTCCAACTAAAAGATCCCTCTGGAGAGGTGCGAGAAGTCGTAAGCGAGATCATTGGATTTCGCCGCGTCGAGGTAGGTAAACGCGAGTTGCTTATCAATGGCAAACCGGTGCTTATCCGTGGAGTTAACCGCCATGATTTTGATCAATTTACTGGCCGTGTTGTAACGGGTGAGCAGATGCGGGCTGATCTTGTACTTATGAAGCAGTTCGGTTTTAACGCGGTGCGTACCTCACACTCTCCAAATGCCCCTGAGTTCTATGACCTATGCGATGAGCTCGGGCTATACGTAATCGATGAGGCCAACATTGAGAGCCACGGCTACATCACTTCGCTGTGTCATGACTCTCGATATCTTGGAGCGTGGATGGATCGCGGAACGCGCATGGTTCAGCGCGATAAGAACCACGCCTCGATTATTGCGTGGTCACTTGGCAATGAGTCTGGTTACGGTGCGCACCACGATGCATTAGCTGCTTGGATTCGTCACTACGACCCGAGCCGACCGCTCCATTACGAGGGGGCGATTATGGGTTGGTGGGATCGCCCGCAGCGTGCGACGGATCTCCTCTGCCCTATGTACCCAGAGATCGCAGAACTCGTCGCGTGGTCAAGAAACTCAGCGGGCAGCGTCAATGGAGACCTGCCATTGATTATGTGTGAGTACTCGCACGCCATGGGGAATAGCAATGGAACGCTTGGCGAGTACTGGGATGCCATTGAGGAGAACCACGGACTCCAGGGAGGATTCATCTGGGAGTTCTGGGACCATGGATTGCGCCAAGCACTCCCTGACGGGAGCGAGCGCTGGGCCTATGGAGGAGATTTTGGTGACGAGCCCAACTCGGGATCATTCTGTATCGATGGCGTTGTGTGGCCGGACCGCACCCCTAAGCCTGCAATGTATGAGCACAAGGGGCTCGCTTCTCCTGTTGTAGTTGAGGCAATTGGTGCAACAGGCGCGCGACGTGGGGCACTTCGTATAACTAACAAGCAAGACTTCACAGACTTGAAGTGGCTTCGCTGCGAGTATGAGATTCTTATCGACGGAGTGGCGGTAGCACGCGGCAAGGCTCCATTGCCCGAGGTTGCGCCCGGCGAATCAGTTGCGTGGAGTATCTCTTATGACATCCCTGCCGCAGCCAAAGGAGCTGAGGTGGTGCTCAATCTCGCATTCAAGACAGCGCGTAAAACAAACTGGGCAGAGAGCGGATTCACAGTTGCTCAGCTTCAGGTTCCTATCGGTGTAGCAACCGGACGCGCGTCAAACTCGATGACTGCGGCAAATACAGTCGAGATGAGTGGCGAGACGGTGAGCGCCGGCGCTATTCAAGCAACCTTCGGGGGCGGAGGGAGCGGCCTCACAGCACTCTCTCTCAACGGCGTAGACCTCATCGAGAGCGGCCCCGCACTCTCACTCTTCCGTGCGCCAACAGACAACGACGAGATTCGCCCAATGAAAGGAATGCCTACACCCGCCGCACGTTGGCGCAGATGGGGGATTGACTCCCTCGTTGCTCATCCTGGGAGAATGCAGTTACGAAGGGCAGGAGATGGGATAACTGCTCGCCAGAGTATTGAGTGGATCGGGAACGACGGAGTTACATTCGTACATAAGCGCAGATTTGAGTTTGAGTCCAGTGGCTTGTTGAGGGTGCATGAGGATCTGAGTGTCCCAGAGCGGTGCAACGACCTGCCGAGAGTCGGGGTGTGCCTGAGCCTTCCATCGAACTTTGATCAACTTGAGTGGTATGGACTCGGACCGCATGAGACTTATCCAGATAGGGCGCGTGGCGCAGTCATTGGTCGTTACTCATCACGAGTCGCGGAGCAATATGTTCCGTATATTCGCCCGCAGGAGCATGGGCACCATACCAATACTCGCTGGTGCGCTGTTTCAGATGGGAGACATGGAGTATTGGTAAGTGCGCCGAATCTGTTTGGATTCTCCGCAAGTAGTTACTCAATTGCGCAGTTAGATGAAGCGCAGCACGATGTCGACCTAAAACCCGAGCCAGCAATTTACTTAAATATTGATGCAAAGCATCGCGGCCTCGGGACTGCATCATGTGGCCCAGACACGCTTGCTAAGTATCTGTTGCGCGCGCGCAAGTTCAAGTGGTCTTGGTCGATTGCTGCATTCGATAGCAAGGTAGATGACCCTGCGGATCTCGCTCGCAGGCTTCTCGGTTAGCGCTATTCCGTTAGCGACTAGCCGAGGCGCTCGACGATCATCGCCATTCCTTGGCCGCCACCAACGCACATGGTCTCAAGGCCGTAGCGACCGTTCGAGTCCTCGAGTCCGTTGAGGAGTGTGGCCATGATGCGCGCCCCTGTCATCCCAAATGGGTGACCGAGTGCGATGCCTCCACCGTTTACGTTGAGTCGCTCCCACGGGATCCCGAGTTCATCTGCAGAGGGGATTACCTGTGCTGCGAATGCCTCATTGATCTCGACAAGGTCGATCTCATCGATCGAGAGCCCAGCGCGCTTGAGTGCTGCGCGGCTTGCAGCGACTGGACCGAGCCCCATGATCTCTGGGTCAATTGCACTAACGCCGCTAGAGACGATGCGTGCAATTGGGGTAATTCCAAGGGCGGCTGCTCGAGTGTCACTCATGACAATTACAGCGGCCGCACCATCATTTAATGGGCATGCGTTACCGGCAGTGACTCGACCGCCTGGGCGGAATGCTGGCTTGAGGGCACCTAACTTCTCGGCAGTTGTGCCGTCGCGTGGGCAGTCATCAACACTTACGACTGTGCCATCAGCGAGAGTCACCGGCGTAATCTCGCGCTCAAAGAAACCGTTCTGCTGTGACTGCACTGCCCGCTGCTGAGATAGTGCTGCAAACTCATCCATACGCTCGCGTGATACGTCTGCGTAATCGGCGACGTTCTCGGCTGTCTGCCCCATTGAGATGTAGATGTCAGCAAGGCCGCCAAGCTCAGACCACGGCCCAAGGCCTCCATCGGCGCGTGCTGCTGTGCGTACCTCTGCCTCACCGAAACGAGCGTTGTGCGTATCCGGGTAGCCATCAGAGCGACCCTTGGAGAATCTGCTGACGCACTCAACGCCACCTGCGATAAATACATCGCCTTCGCCTGCACGGATTGCATGTGCTGCCATGCGAATTGTCTGAAGTGATGACGAGCAGTAACGGTTTACTGTTACTCCTGGTGCAGTCGGCATCCCAGCGAGGAGTGCAACTACGCGTGCGAGGTTGTATCCCTGCTCACCGGCGGGCTGTGCACAACCAATGAGAAGGTCCTCGACCTCGGCCGGATCAAGTAGCGGAACTTTGGCTAGAGCTGCCTCGACTATGCCCGCTGCGAGATCATCGGGCCTGCAGTCAACCAGTGAACCTTTATTTGCGCGCCCAATTGGGGTGCGAGCAGTAGCGACGATGACGGCCTCAGGCATGAATCCTCCGAGTATTGGCTCCGGGCGGTCCGGAGATTGATAACCGTGATGTTCTATCGCAGTTGATGAGCAGATGGCACTTCGGCGCAGAATAGGGAGAATCCCCGCATCCATTCGCTATTAGGGCCTCTGCAAATAGTGGGCTAATCGGATCGTCCCGGTCGGGGGTAGCCTCGTCATATGTCGGTAGAGGATCGCCTTGTGGGAATCCGTGATGCGCTTAATGGCCGGCGTGATCAGGTACGTGACCGTACTCAAGAATTAGTCGATGCCGCTCTGGACCGCATTTTTGCCGAGCCTCTGGATGTTCCCGATGCGGGGACGGCACTCCGGTTACTAAGCGATGACCGACTGATCGAGGATTCCGAGGATGTCGGTGCGCGCATGGCTCGCTTCGCGATGGTGAGTCTGCCTGTAGCACTCTCGGTCTGGCGCAGGGTAGGCCCAAGTCTGCGTCTTGCAGGGCGAGTCACCCCAGGCGGGAGGGGAGTGAGGCTTGCGCTCGCCGCCGTTCCGATGACCACAGGACTAATTTCTTCCGCTCGCCACGGTGTTCATGAGCTTCAGGTGCTTGCTTCACTTTTGGTCGCGCGGCTTCGCGCCGTGGGACTCCCAGCGGATCGTGGTCTTGTGCGCGCGTTGGTATTGAGCGTCTACTTAAACCCAAGCCGCACTCCGGATCTCGATACTCGAGTCGCAAACTCATCATCTGCACTAGCGCGCGGCTGGATTCTGCGGGCTATTCCCTACGTTTGGCACCCCAACGCCGAGAAACGAAGTGCTAGGAGAATCAAAGCGATCGAGACTCTTGACCTAGCCTTGCTCCACCAAACGTGGCGCGCTTCGACCGTCATCGATATCTAGGAGTTAAGCCAAACCCATGCTCGCTGCTTTCTTACTGGCCTTTGGCGTGATCTTTATCGCAGAGTTAGGCGATAAGAGTCAATTGATGGCTCTCGCATTTGCGACGCGCTTTCCTCCTTTCAAGATTCTGCTCGGGATCACTATTGCTACAGCGATCGTTCACCTCGGGAGCGTCGCCATTGGTGGACTCATTGGGGATCGCCTCCCAACAAATGCAATCAACATCGTTGCAGGGATCGCCTTCTTCGGTTTTGGGGCATGGACGCTTCGGGGTGATGAACTAACCGAGAAGGATGAGGCAAAAGCCCACGGTGTATTCCGCTCCCCGATTGTGGCGGCGAGTATTGCGTTCTTCTTGGCCGAGTTAGGTGACAAGACAATGCTCGCGACTATCACTCTCGCCACGAACCAACCATGGTTTGGTATTTGGCTTGGGAGCACACTTGGGATGGTCGCAGCCGATGGGCTAGCAATTGCGGTCGGTCGAGTCTTAGGCAAACGACTACCAGAGCGCGCAGTGAAGATCGGGGCAGCGGCTGCGTTCTTTATCTTTGGCGCAGTACTAATAGCAGAGGGTGTGCGCGGATAACCGCTGCACACCCCCTGTCATCAACTTCGCAATTGTCTTGCGAGCGACCTAGTACTTACCGCTTTGAGATGCCAAGCAACTGGTGGAATCCTGCGATGATTTGAGACGGCTTCTCTTTACCGGGATTGCCAGATGCATTTGGAAGGTTCGGCCCGATGATTCCCTTGATATTGGATCTAGAGGCGATGTACCAGTCTGAGTAACCAAACCAAAGAGCAGGGGTAGTTGCTGACATATGCCTGAAGAGTTTTGAATAGATGGCCGCTCTCTTAGCAGGGTCAGTCTCGATGCGACCTTGTTCAAGACCCGCATCTATTACTGGGTCATTGATACGACCAAAGTTCACCAGCGAACCAGAGTGAAACCAAACATAAAGCGTGTCAGGATCCGATCCTGGGTAATTGCGCCATAGGAAAGCAGTTGTTTTACCAGCAAGTGCTGTATTAACAATCTGTGCTTCATCTATGGGTGAAGGAAGGTTGACGATGATCCCTAGTTTGAGCGCCTGTCGCTTGATCTCTGCTGCGCTGCCTTGAACAATAGGATCAAAGGTTGTTTGTAGGTCAAACGTGAACTCCCCGCCATGCTTGGCCTTGTAGGCAGCGACTAATTGCTTTGCCTTCTTGACATCAAATTTGGGGAAACCAGATTTCTTAGAGGCACCCATAACTTTGGAGTCGACAACTTGGTTCGCAACCTCACCAGTACCCCTGTTGGCCAAGACATTTAAGATTTGGCGATCGATGCCACGTGCAAGTGCTTCACGGGCGATTGGGTCATTGAATGGAGCTAGAGATGTATTCAAGAGCATGTTGTTGATATCTCTAAAACCCTTTTCATTCTCGAGGACATTTACATTTGCAAATGATTCAGCAGCCTTAGCGTTCTTTCCGGAGGTCACATGGATGACATCAAACTGTCCGCCTTGTAGACCGTTAAGCCGCTGAATTGAGTCTCCCTGCACTTTGAAGGTGATTTTGTTCAGAAGCGGATAGCCCTTGCGCCAGTAGTTAGGGTTGCGCTTTACAACAACATCGCCGGTAGACGGATCAAAACTCTGGAGTTTAAATGGTCCACTACCGATGAGGTTTGTCTCGCAATTCTTAGTGTCGTTGAGCTGCGCCGGTGCGGCGATTCCTGTGCGCCCAGCGGAGAATAGGTAGGCGGGGAACGCAATCCACGGCTGCGTGATTGTTACAACAACCGTCAGGGGGTCGGCGACTGCGACGTCGGATACCGGTGAGAACATAAATGCAAGCAATAAACCCTTTCGCCATGCATCAATGTTCGCTTTAATTGCGGCAGCGTCTACAGGGGTTCCATCGTGGAACTTCACGCCACGTCGCAGGCCGATGGTCCACTTGTCAAATGTGGCGTTTGGAGTTACCGACTTTGCTAGGTACGGAACGTATTGACCCTTGTCGTTTGGAACGGTAAGCGTGTCATACATGCTCTGGGTGATCATGATGCCCGAGACACCCATCTGCGCTCTCGGTAGACAGAACTGCGTTGTCTTTCCTGAGACGGAGTAAACAATCGACCCACTTGGCTTGGGGGTCGATGCCGCTCCGGCTGGGAGTGCTGCTGCCCCCAGAGTGCTTGATGCAATCAACGCTGTTGCAGTAAATGCCGCTACACGTTGAACGAGGTGATGATGTTTCATTATTTCCTCCGGTTTTGGATAAATGCTTTTAGATATTGGGTTAAAAATTTGGGGGCGAGCGTTGCAGGCCACCGCTAACCAGCGCAGGTTAGAGCCTTTAGCGCCTAAGCCTGTGTCGCTGCTTCATGTATCGCCGCAACTACTTCAGAATGCCCAAGTTCTTGGCAGAAGTGGCCCACCCCTTCGATAGTGGTGTGGCTTGAGCGCTTCGCCCCGGGCACGTTCTCGGCGAAGTAGTTCTGTCCGTGGCCGGTAACTGGATCGGGGACCCCAAAGCAGGTTGCGAAGGGTTTCTCCCAGGTGTCAAAGATGCTCCATGCCTCAAGCATGATTTTCGCACCATCTTGATCCGCTGAGGTTGGGACTAGTGAAGGAAAACTAAGTGCCCCTGCTTGGTGTGTGGCATCGGGGAATGGCGCATCGTAGGCGCCAGACTCTGCCTCAGTGAGTGGAATCTTTACGCCACCAACAAGATCGCCTCTTATCATGCGCCCGCACTCGAGGTAGTCAATAGTTGCGGCAAACTCTTGCCACATTCCAAATGCTCCACCATCTTGGGGTTTGAACTTGCGACCCAAGATTCCATTTCCAATCACGATTGCGCGAACGTCATCGGCATGCATTGATGCGACTGCAAGGCCAACTAGAGAGCCCCAGTCCTGCCCAAAGAAGACAGCGTTCTTAGGTGCAACTGCACTCCACCATGCATTCATCCAGGAGACATGAGCGGGGTATGTATACGCATCCTTGTCTGTAGGTTGATCTGAGCGACCGAATCCGATCTGGTCAGGCACTAGAACTCTGTAACCACGCTCTAGAAGATCTTTGATCATGTGGCGGTAGAGGTATCCCCATGTTGGCTCGCCGTGGAGCATCACTACTGGGATCGCGTCTTTTGGTCCCTCGTCTACGTATGCAACTGAGAGTCTCTCGACACCCGGGATTGTTGGGCCTGCCGGTATGAGGACCTCGCGTCGTTCATATGGCCAGTCGGGGAGATTGAGGAATCGCTCCGCTGGAGAGCGGACCACAAGTGGTAAGTCAGGGGTGCTTGATGTTTTGGCAGTCATAGTGTCAAGACTAACGATGTGCGCTGCGTCTCGCCATTGCAATGCTTCGTGGGGCGCAACTCCACAACAACGCCCGGCCACTATTAGCAGCCGGGCGTTGGGTACAGGTTCAGTGCTGGCTTAGCGAGCAGTTGCCTTTAGAAGATGGGCTCTGGCTCGAGTTGGTAGGTGGCACTACCGAAGGCAAGGATCAAGTAGAAGAGCGGGCCAAGAATGATTAGGCCAATAGCGAATCCAACGCCTTTTCCAAATGCTTTTGCAAGATCAACGATGATGATAATTAGAATCACAAAATTAACGAGTGGTATTAGATACAGAAGGATCCACCACATCGGGCGCTTCACGATTTTTAGAATCACAAGAAGGTTCAAGATCGGAATCAAGCAGGCCCATCCAGGCTGCCCCGCCTTTGTAAATACCTTCCACTGCGCTGCGATCGTCACGAAGATCATTCCAAAGAAGAAGAGAAAAAACATTAGGCCTAACCCTGCTCCGGCTGCACTTGATGCTCCAACTATTTGTGCCATTGGTCTTGCCCCCCATTTGTCAGTGAATAAATACTTACCGGTAAATATTGACAGGTCAGGATGGTGGAAGTGCGGCAATCCTGATTAATCAGCTCTGGACTGCACAATATCCGGGAGCGTTGACCCACGAGGGTGCTCCGCAACTAGTAATCCGTGCTTCTCATAGACCCATATTTAGGCTGCAACCTCAAGGCTCTAAATCTCGCCGAGTTACCCACTATCCGGGGGTGCACGCCATTCCCAGGTTGAGGCCCTGTCGTCATCACTCCCACGAGCATTGCTCTGGCGTTTAACGAGTCTGTATCCATCATGTGTTTTCTGAAGGTGATGTCGTTTACAGAGGCGAACAAGGTTCTCAAGAGATGCAGCGCCTCCCTCCGCGAACGGCACAATGTGATCTATCTCTAGACCCATCGCCATATCGCATGTTGGTACCTGACAGACGCGGTCGCGTTCTTCGAGAGCGGTAAGCAGCTTCGCCGGTATTGCTCGACCCATGTGAGCGATTGTTCTGATGTCTGTGCCGTCGATCACGAGAAGTTTCAAGAATGCTTCACCTAAATACTCTGTGGCAGTCGCTACCGGTATCGGACCTACTCCAGCAATCTCGCAGACCTCGCCATTCTCGGTACGTCCACGCTTGAGTGCATCCATGTCGACACGAATATGCATGACCGCATTAGATCGAGTTGTTTTCTTGCCGCTTTCGCATGGCTGTTTGGTCGTCGTCTTCTCGCAGAGTGCCATAAGTGCATCTGCTGCGTAGGCCTCTGGTCTTTCGTGTGCACCACTCTTGCGCGCTGACCTAAAGATCTCATCCTGTATAGGTTTGAGGGCCGCCATTACGAGCGCACCGTTAGCAACTGTCATGCGCCCTCTTACGTTGAATGAGCCATCTAGATCAGTCCATGACTTGAAGTAACGACTCTTATGTACCTGTCTGTGGCGCTCTGTCTCGTCAGTAGCCGCTGCAACGACACGCGAGGTTGCATCACGCAGATCGCGCACAGTCGCGTGTTTTGCGAGGTTCAAGAGCTGTGTCTCCGTATTCGGTGCAACGATCGCACCTCGTGCTACCTCGACCGCCTGAGCATTGGAGAGGGTGCCGTTTCGAAGTGCTGCCTGGGTGACCGGCAGGTGCTGGAGTTGGGCGGCGAGCAGGACTACTGCTTGGGCTTCATACTGAGGGCAATCTGTCTCAATGGAGAGCCACTCAGTGATGCTCTTCGCGCCTTCTCCCTTCCAGCTATTGGTTCGCTCGACCTGGCCTACAGCGACAGTGCGCAGAGAATCGCCAGCACGACGAATCCCGTCCGCTATACCAACCAGCCGGGCCGCGCCTTTGCCATCAACGACATCTATCTCAATGCGTGATGCGCAATCGACTAGGTGAGTAAAGGCTGCGGTGAGTTCATCGAACATATGTTCGATTATAAAGCAAGGGTGGGACAATTACAAGCGATTCGACGAGGTTTTCTCAGTTTTTTAAGAGATACTTATTGCCGATATCGGGTCAATTCCGCTTCCCTGTCAAAGGGAACGTTATTTCAACGCGAACGTCATCTCAACAGGAGCGTCATTAAGTCAATCTCTATGTTGACCTGTGTACCTTCGAAAGGTCTCAATTTCTTCAGGGTCGTAAGGAAGGCCATCGCGGTGTAGCAACTCATGAAACCAGGGCTCGTCATCTTGCATCTCGTCTGTCCAAGACCGCCAAGGGAATCGAGTTTGAGTTTTTCCATCAACCAATCCCCAGTTAATTGCACCCACGCCAGAGGCGGCAAAGACCTCTAATAGATCAACCGTCGAGCCCACGCTTCGAGCAAGCCACTCGGTGCATAGAAGGGGACGGCCGTGAACTGCTAATGCCTCGATTACGGCGGTGAGTTTCTGGCGTGGTTCGTAGCAATGAAATGAAATGATGTCGCTACTTTCAATGATCAAATTATTTAGTGGATTATCTGCCGGCTGTCCCTCGCCGTCATATTCCCAGAGCCCTGCGGTTAGAGGCTGACTTGTCTCAACTTCGCGTGCCCAATCAAAAACTGTTGCGACCAAGTCTGCTGCTACCAGGTTCTTCTCGCTCTGCGATCCGGTTGTCATCGTTACTAGATCAATTTGATCGGGCTCATTGAACAGATCCCATGCGATGATGCGCGGGTCGTCCTTAAATTTCAAGAGCACACTCTGTACATAAGTCTTCAACTCCTCCCATCGGGAGCGGTCGTAGAAGATCTCGGAACCTGGGCTTTGAACCCATACCGAGTTATGTAGTCGAGGGGTGGGGTCGGGCTGTATCCCTAGTCTCGGTTCGGGGTGCCATACCCCGTCAAACAGCACCGGTATCACCCCAATGCCGTGGGACTGCGCTGTTGCTACAAATTGATCCAGGCGCTCAAGAAATACGTCGGTCTCGGATTTAAACAGCAGGTCATGGAGATAGACGCGAATTGTGTTCATCCCGATCTCTGCGGCCCAACCTAACTCTCGATTAATAGTTGCAGCATCAAACGTCTCTGGCTGCCACATCTCTAACTGATTCCCTGCTGTCGAGGGAGTGAAGTTGCACCCGACTCTCCAACCGATAGTGGATTGCCAGAGGAGAGCTTTTTCTTTAGGCCATCTCGAGTGTCCCAAGAAGTCTCCTATCTTTCTGCTGGTGTTTGTAGCGGCGATTTCAGCGATGACTTAGAGATCTGAGGATACTGAGTGAGGCCCTAGCGCTGCTGCAGGGAGATGTTGCGCCTTTGGCTCGCTATTCGGGTAGGGGATCATCAGAGACATCCTGCCCGGAGCCGAGCATGCGCACAGTCCAGGGTAGGAGAACAACTAATCCGAAGATACCGGCGAATATAACGCTGGCTCCGAGGACGCGATGCGAGTCGAATATCACGACTGTGAATCCACCTCCAATGATGAGGGCTACTCCGGTGACTGCTGCGATAGCGCGGGAGATGCGCTGTTCGTTTAGTGCACCAGCAGCGGCAGCGGCACGACCACGGACGCGGTCAAGAGCGCGCTCGGCCCAGACGAACTCTGTTGCTAGCACGATGAACCCAATCAAGATGACTAGGAACCCAGGGCCCGGCAGAGGAATCATTGCGAACCCAGCGCCTAGAAATGCGATGCCGACGACGAGCACCACAAGGCGCTTAACGCTTTGGGCGATCCAGCGCACCCAAGCGACTGGCGAGTGGAGGTTGGGCATCAGTTATCTCGGTCCTGCATCACGGCTGACAGCGTACCCGGGCCGGCAGACCTCCGATTAGCGCCCCCGGCAGGATTCGAACCTGCGCGCACGGTTTAGGAAACCGAAAAGGCTGTTCAGTGGCGATCACTGGCGCACAGAAGTGCCTGTTTATATAAGGAGAACGCTGGTTTGTTCGGTAGCGGTCATGCACGTCGAGTCAGAGATGTTCCCTCAATGTTCCCTCGGCAGCGCATCGCTCCTTAGGGCCATGGATAGCAATTCGATCTCGGATAGAGACGTGAGATGCGGCACCACCACCTGCCACTATCCGCCTAGTGGGTAGTTCTATGGGCATTTAGAGTTCTGCCTTGTGGGATGTAACTCAACCGCTTAGGGTGACCATAAACGGGGGCGGACCCATACGAGTATGTGCTCGGTCGTATGGCATCTAAAGAAAGACAGGGCAGTGACGATTTCTTTACCTAACCAAATGTCGATGCGTAGGTGGCTAGCTGGTCTCCTCTCGCTCGTTCTGGTCTGTGGTGCCCTTCTCGCTGTCAATGTCGGATCGAAACGTGCGGATGCTCTCCTGCCGGTCTCGCCATGGAGTTTTGCAACTATCGGGGTAACGGTCGCAGGGCAAGGCGGGATCGGAACCGGAGCAGATCAACTTGAGGCTCCCGCCGGGTTAGTTCTCGATGCAAGTAACAATATTTTTGTCGCCGACACAGCTAATAGTCGGATACAAAAATGTGTACACGCCTCCGCTAGCTGCACAACAGTCGCTGGCCAAGGTGGCATCGGTACGGGTAGCGATCAGCTAGATCATCCGCGCGGTATTGCACTCGACACGAGCGGCAACATCTACATCGCAGACACGGCGAATAACCGGGTACAGAAATGCGCACCAGACGGTCTGACCTGTACGACGGTCGCTGGCCAGAGCGGAGTCGGTAGCGACCAACTCGATACACCATCAGGGATCGCAGTAGATGCGCTAGGCAGTATCTACATAGCGGACACGGCTAATAGTCGTGTCCAAAAGTGTTTGCCCGAAAGCCTGACCTGTACGACGGTCGCTGGCCAGGGCGGTGTGGGCACCGATCCTGATCAGTTAGATCATCCGCGTGGTGTCGCACTGGATGCCAGCGGCAATATCTATGTAGCGGACACGGCGAATAGTCGTATACAAAAGTGTTTACCCGACGAGGTTTCATGCACGACGATCGCTGGGCAGGGCGGCCTGGGCTCTGATTATGACCAGCTCTCTAGCCCTAACGGCCTTGAGGTGGATCAGTACGGCAACTTCTACGTCGCCGACGCGGGTAATAGTCGAGTGCAATTCTGTACAGTCCTTTTGGACTGCACCACACCCGTAGGAGTTGAGGACTCAGGGAACAAGACGAATCAGGTTGCCGCAGCTCTCGGAGTAGCGGTCGATACGACAGGCAACCTATATATCGCAGACACGAACAACAATCGGGTGGAGGAGTACTACCTAAAAGTCGTCACTGTCGCAGGCGCCGGTAACCCACGTGATGCAAAAAACCAGCTCATCCTCCCTGCTGGCATAGCGTTAGATGGGAACGGCATCGTCTACGTAGCAGACCTAGGGAACAATCGCATTCAGAAGTGTGTGCCAGGATCGCGCACCTGTGCGACGGCGACCTCAAATGGGACCGGCGGT
This sequence comes from Actinobacteria bacterium IMCC26256, assembly GCA_001023575.1. Lineage (GTDB taxonomy): Bacteria > Actinomycetota > Acidimicrobiia > IMCC26256 > IMCC26256 > IMCC26256. The sequence goes on from CP011489.1 coordinate 586,279, forward strand.
GTATTCGGTGTTGCATTGGATGCGACAGGGAACATCTATGGCATGGGCCTGGGTAACAGTCTTATCTATATGTGTGCGCCTCTATCGGCGTCCTGTACGACAGTCGCAGGCCAAGGCGGGGAAGGATCAGGGTCCGACCAATTGGCGAGACCCATGGGTGTCGCCGTAGATGCGAGTGGCAACATTTATATCGCAGATACGCAGAATAATCGTATTCAGAAATGTTTTCTAGGTTCGGCGTCTTGTACGACAGTCGCAGGCCAAGGCGGGCAAGGATCAGGGTCCGACCAATTGGCGAGCCCCGTGGGTGTGGCCGTAGATGCGAGTGGCAACATCTACATAGCGGACATGTCTAATGACCGTATACAAAAATGTGCACCAGACGAAGCGTCGTGTACGACGGTCGCTGGCCAAGGTGGCATCGGTACGGGTAGCGATCAGCTAGATCATCCGCGCGGTATTGCACTCAACACGAGCGGCAACATCTACATCGCAGACTCAAACAACAATCGCATACAGAAGTGCCTACTAGGTTCGACGTCCTGTACGACGGTCGCAGGCCAAGGCGGGAAAGGCTCAGGCGCAGACCAACTCAGCTTTCCATTTGCTGTTGCTGTAAGCGATCACGGGATTCTTTACATCTCTGATGTGGCTAACAATCGAGTGCAGAGGTGTGTACCGGGATCGGCGTCCTGTACGACGGTCGCAGGCCAAGACGGTCGCGGATCGGATGGACCGCCCTACGTCCCTTTGAGCGTGGCCTTGGACGCTAGCGAAAACATCTATTTTACGGGGGGTCCCGCTGGCCCTTACACGGCCGGTGGCGTTCTGCGGTGCGTGTTAGGCCCAACTAGCTGTGCGACGGTCGCAGGCCAAGGTGGGGAAGGCTCAGGCGCAGACCAACTCTCCTATCCTGCTGGCATGGCGTTCGATGCGAGCGGCAACATCTACATCGCAGACTCAAACAACAATCGAGTGCAGAGGTGTGTACCGGGATCGGCGTCCTGTACGACGGTCGCAGGCCAAGGCGGGAAAGGCTCAGGCGCAGACCAACTGAACCTTCCGACGACAGTGGCTGTAGATGCAATCGGCAACATTTATATCTCAGATCTGCTCAACGATCGTGTTCAGAAGTGTGTGCCAGGTTCGACATCCTGTACGACAGTCGCAGGCGGAAACGGTTATGGTTCAGGGGCAGACCAACTCTGGGGCCCATGGGGTGTGGCGCTGGACGCGAGGGGAAGCATCTATATTTCAGACGCGAATAACAGTCGTGTGCAGAAGTGTGTTCTCGCCTCGGGTGACTGTACGACGGTCGCAGGGCAAGGTGGATACGGCACAGGATCAGACCAGCTCTCCGAAGCGTTTGGCATAACGGTGGACGTAAGCGGCAATCTCTATATCGCAGACTCGGCCAACGATCGTGTTCAGAAGTGTGCTCCAGGCTCGACGTCCTGTACAACAGTTGCAGGCGGAAACGGTGAGGGCTCAGGATCAGACCAGCTCGCCAATCCTTATGGAGTTGCCGTAGATGTGAGCGGCAACGTATACGTCGCAGACACCGACAATTATCGCGTTCAGAAGGTTTTGACGGCTTGGATGGATCAGACGATTACGTTTGATCCGATTAGCGCTCAATCTTCTGCGCTCTCCTCCGTTGCGATGGCGGCTGTTCCGAGTTCTGCTATGTCCACGTCCTCAAGTCTTGGGCTATCCGCGCACGCATCTTCTGGTGCAGGGGTCTCGTTCGTATCTACGACTCCACGGGTGTGTGCGATCAGTGGTGCGACGGTGACGGTCACCGCTGCAGGGACTTGCACGGTCACAGCTAAACAGGATGGGGTATTCCCCTTCACCGCTGCAGCTCCAGTGTCGCAATCTTTCGTTGGGACTATTGCCCCTTGCTCCACCACACTGCTCTGCGGGGTGCGTGTGGCTGATAGTGGTGCGAATGAGGGTAGTGGCACTGCTGGTACGACCGTCTCAACAATGTTCGGTACAGATCACCCCACGAGCGAAGCGCTCTGTGTCTGGTACTCGACCGAAGACGCAACCGCTAACGGTGCAGACCGGATAGATGTTTGGAATGGCACGCAAGACTTCACACGCCTCGGCATAACAAAGCCCAAGTATGTGATCCTGGGTGCGAATAAGAGCTCTGGGAAGATCTCTGTAAAAATCAACTACGACACGACAATAGAAGAAGACGAGTATTTCAATGTGGTGGTCTCAAAAGTAACCACCAAAGTTCTCGGGAAATGTGACCCAAATTCTGCTGCTGACCCACGTTTCGTGCTTGTACGCGATACGGGGAGGGTCACTATCCACGATGACGATACGAAAGGCCCTCAAACGGCGTTTCGTGTTGCTGATAGTGGCGCTACCGAGGGAAGTGGCCCCGTGGGAACGACAGTCTCTGTGATGTTCGGTACGGATCGCCCAACAGCTGCTCCACTATGTGTGTGGTACTCGACCGTCGGGGGTACCGCTACAGGTGCCGATCGGATAACTGCTTGGGACGGAACACAAGACTTCACACGCCTCGGCATAACAAAGCCTAAGTATGTGATCTTGGGTACTAACAGGACCTCGGGGAAGATCTCTACAAAGATCAACTACGACACGACGATAGAAGAAGACGAATACTTCAATATCGTGGTCTCTAAAGTCACAGCCCAAGTCGGCGGTAGATGCTCATCAGCGTCGCTCGCTGACCCAGGTGTGGTGGTAACGCGCGATACAGGAAGAGTCACAATCTTCGATGACGACACCCCGCTACCGGAGAACTGATACTCGAATCTCCGCTGAAATGTTTATTGGTTGCGTGTGAAGTAGATAAAGCGTTTAGTGAACGTATCTTTTTACGAAAACTCTTCGTTTAAATAATGGACTGATTCGTGTGCTCACTAGCGACCGTGCACGTTCGGTAGCGCATGCAATCTTCCAAGAGTTCGCAGAAAACTAAAACGTCTATTTTTATTAAGTAGAAATGATTGCTCTCACTTTGCCCTTTGTGGCGGCAAAATATGTACCGATCTTCTGCCGGAAAGTGCCTCTCATGGGGCACAATGTCCGACATGAAAAAATGCCTACGCTCCGGCTTCAAAACCTCGTCCTCAATACTCCAACCGCTTACCAAAGTAGGAGTGGATGTGCCGTTTCTGCGTGGGGTATATGGGGAAGTTTGGATAGTTAGTGGTGGGGCATGAATATCGACGAAATGCCAGCACTACCAAGGGTTAAGGCTCTCCCAAAGGTGCTTCTAAGGCGTGTGATGCTTGCGTTCTTGGTTGCAGAGACTTCTAATCGCACTTCAGTCACTATTTCGCATCGTCAAATAGCAGGAAAGTTAAATCGTTCTTCTCATCGACTCATCGGTAAACATCTAGAAGCTCTTATTGATGCAGGGTTTATCGAGGTTGCCATGGAGTCTGGTGGTGTCGTTCCCCATTCTTATAAGAGGGGAGCGTTCTTCTATGGGCGTACTCGTGACAATGAGAGACTCATTTCTCTGTCGCAGATCCTCTCCGGCAGCGAGGGACTGTTGTCGGATTGGAAGGAAGTCTCTGCTTGGGGGCATGGTGCGCTCGGCCCGATTGGGGTGTTGTGCGTTGCGACCTTGTCCAGACTCGAGGGGCCGACTGCTCAGCCTGCTCTCAAGAGGTACTTAGAGCCGCTCTGTGTGGGGTCTTCTGTGGATAAGAAGTTGAGGGACCTACGGGAATGCGGGTTAGTTGTTAAGACCTCGGAGGGAGTAGCTCTCGTCGCCGACTGGGAGAGGGTGCTACATCGGGTGTTAGCAAAAAATCCGGCTGGGCATTTAAGAAAGGGTCGTGGGGATCACCGCCGAAAATGCGAATCTGAAGCAAATTTTCGTTCGGTGAACCGAGGGTGCTTGTCGGATGAAGAGAGAAGACAGATGGGGTCTCTCCTCTGTGTTGTGTGCGGAATTAGGAGAGGTGTTGAGGGGGAGCATTTTCCGCCAAAGCGTTTCCTAGATTTGGTGAAGGAACGGAACCATCGAGCCTTCTTGTGGGCGATCTGTCGGACCTGTAACAATGCAGAATCTGAGTTCATTAAGGCAATGAGGGACTGCAAGCCGGAGGATTTAAAGGCGATCTCGTTGAAAGGGGTACGCGATCCGCTTGCGGCCTATTTGGCCTACTCGAATGTGCGTAGGCAAATTTTTCACGATGCGGTCAAGACGCTTGATTATGAGACTGCGGAGAGAGTTGTTTGTGAGGTGCTTGCCTTTTGGCATGCATTAGAGACGATGGGTCTCACCGGGTATGCAGATCGGATATCCGCTCCCGTTGATGGAGACCTCAGCGCAACAGCGGATGTCCACCCAGCCGTTTGTGCCAGCCAGTTGCCGCTAGGGGTGAACAAACGGTATGCGGACGAAATTCCGATAAAGCGACGTGGGCATATTCTTGTCGAGCGAGTGTTTTTCGTTGATGAGTTCGCCCGCTCGAGAGATCACCTGCCATCTACCAGCCACCAACTCCGTGTAACAGTGATGTGCAAGCAAAAAGCCTCTTAGGAGCAGAATGGACCGCAGCGGGCTGTGCACTCCGTCTGCAGGCTCGACTCGCCAATATTCTCGGAGCCGATAGGCCCTTTTGACACAATTTCATGGCCCCTGATAAATTTTCCGACTTCGGGAGGACCCATAATTTTGGGGCAAATCGCTAGGGGGCAGGGACTGTGAGTACGGCTAGGCCGGTATTCCGAAGAGTACTTTTGCGAACTTTGAACCAACTGCCCTGGGGGAATTGGCATGGTTGATGGTCCTCTAGGTGTCGCGAGCCGAATCAAATGGCAAGACGAAACCGTGTGGAGAGCTTTGCCCGAATGGTCAAAATTTTATTTTGACTTAGGAGCCCACATTGTTTCGGTCGAAGACGCTAACGAGAGATCTATTACTGCACTTTTGGTTCCAACTCGATCATTCGTGTCGGCGTTTATAGCCCTGGGAGCAGTCGCTGCCGCTATAGAAACGGAAGGCGAGGATGCAACCAATGACGAAATGCTGAAGACGATTGCTCAACTCCCTTCCGGCGCGATTCTCACAAGTATGCGGGCTGGAAAGAAGGTTAAGTTCAAATTTAGGGAGTTAACCACTACTCATGTCGTTATGTACAACAACGCTGCAGGGTTGCTTGAGCGCATTCCGCTAGAGCGAGCCCATACGATTTCTATAGGCGGAGTCGGGAGGGACGAGTACCCGAGCGCGAGAAACTCAGCAGCTAAGCAATCATGGGAACCGGAGTTCATTGAGGATGCACTCGGCATCAGTGATGCGACTGAGTACGTGAGGAGAGATAATTTTGCGGCCCTCATTGTTGGCAGGCTGAATCTCCTGAGCGAGGAATTGGAGCGAACAGGTTTTTCGGTTCGAGTCAACGGAAAGCGGCGCAGGGGACACCTCGAAGATATTCTCCGCACGCGCAAATTCGCTGACGATGACCTTGGGGAGGCCTTCAGAACTGATGTGATGTCAGAGACGGCACGCGAACTCCTTCCGGAAGTTGCGGCGCTTGCCCCGCCATTGATTGTTTTCGACAGCAGCCATGCTTTCCTCAAACACCGGAATTCATTTCCGAGCGGGAATTGGGTCGCAGTAGTCGATCGTTCCTCGGATCGATCAGTCGAGTCAGTCGAGGTCTTGAACCAACTTTACGCTCAGAGGCTCAGAAGCGACGAGCTATCGGATTCACTTGAATTACCACCAGGAGTTGATGCGATGTCATTCATGATGTCTCGATGACTGCTGGAACCTTCGACGTCAAAACCACTACACAGATCTACTCTGTAGCCGAGCGCGCCAAACTTGGTTGGTTCACTGTTGACCATGATGGCTTCAGGGAATTCTCTCTTTCACTCCAGCAACTTAAGCGCGGGCTAGGTGAGAGGCTCGCAGTCGACCACTGGGTCGAGTTCATCGGGATACTTAACCGCGCACGCTGGCGCTACAGCATCACTCCACTACCTTTCAATTCGCCAGCCTTTGGCACACGGCAAATATCCGAGCAGTTGCCGAGCCTTTTAAGAAGGATCTCGGCCCACGAACCCCCTGGTTTTGTAGCAGAGGCAGAGGAATTAGCAGCACAGGCACAATCCCTTATCCAATCGCCGAGTGACTCCTTAACAGATTGCGTGATAGAGCTCATAAGGGCGGATAAGGCCCCGAAAGGGACACTCGTTGTTCCGAAAGCGACTTACCAGTCAGCGATTGCTGCCCACCTGGCGCATCGAGCTCGTGGAATTGGGATTGATGTCGTAACACCACGAGAACTTGCGTTGCTCGGAGCGAGAGAAGCAATAACAGTCGTTGGCTCAACCGTCTGGTACCGAGGAATGGATCATGTATTCGTAACGCCGCGCGCAAGTCGCGTAATGATGGTTCGCTGGGAGTGGATAAACGAGACACTTCCGAGTGAAGAGAGATTTGCGGGTGGGCATCGAGGTAAACGGAGGGAACCAACTCCTCCGCCAAGTCCCAAAGCGAGAGAGTCCATCGCTGCATCGGAGATAACTCCCGAAATTGATTGGGGTGGCGTCGGCTCCGTATTTACAGATGGTGCGGGGGCAGCATCGGCGGGCGAGCTTGTTGAGTGTCGCCTATGGGCCCTTGCTAATGGTTGGGCAGTCGCTACCCGCACAGATACTGACGCAACGATCCGAACGGTCGATCCCTCCCTGGAGGGAGTAGCGCGAGTAGGCGAGAGTGCAATAGCTGACCTTGAGGTCGGAGATTATGTTGCGTTACGAAGTGGCGGCGGCGGCGATGTCATTGCAGAGATAGCCGACCTGCAAATTGGTGAGGATGCAGCGCGATTAAGAGGGCTGCAAAAACTCTGGAAGGGCGAGCTCCGTCAACGAATTCGTCTGAATTCAGCTGAGGGCGTCGCCAAAACCATCGGAACCTCCGCCCAGAATGTGCAAAATTGGGCGTCAGACAGCCCTAACAAAATTGGACCAGGTAAGAAAGAAGACTTCGTTCGTGTTTTGACTTTTCTGGGGTTGAAAGATCGCAGTAACGAGATGTGGAGTGCCGTCAAGCGGCTTCGGAGCGAGCACCATAAAGCAGGAACGGTGTTCACTAAAAGCCTTGTTTCCAAGATAAGTACCGCTGATTTGAGTCAGCTCGAGAACACTGGATCAATGATAGTGACCCTAAACGGGGTCCAAGGCGCTCCGATGCAGGTATGGCGTATTGAGGACCGGTCCGAAGAAACCTTGATGGTCCCTGAGACTCTGATCCTAAGACCAATAGAGGTTGGTGACCTGTGGCACGGATGATTCCTCCGGTTTTTGACCCAATGAATCCAAGCCCAGGGGAACGCATTCTGTTCGACCAACTTCGTGACGATTCCTTAACCGAGCGTTGGACCGCCCTCCACTCTCTTGATCTACCAAAGCATATTAATCAATCCGTTGGGGAAATTGACTTCGTTGTAATAATTCCCGGCCAAGGTGTTGTTTGCTGCGAGGTTAAAGGTCATAAGAAAATTCGACGCGTGGATGGCGCCTGGTACCTTGGCCAAAATCAGTCTCCTGACTACAGGGGGCCATTCAAGCAAGCAGCAGACGGGATGTATTCGCTCCGACAACGTGTCCGGACTGCGATGCCTGACCAGAACCAAACGATCTTCACTTCGGTAGTGATAGTGCCTTTTCTAGATGATCTAGAGAAACAGCAACACGCCGAATGGGAAGATTGGCAATTGATTACAAAGAAGAAGCTGAACGAGACTGGAATAGGAAATCTTCTTACGCAGGCAATTGAACAGGAACGCCAACGCCAAGCCTCTCCGCCGAAGAGCTCTGGCTTCGAACTAAAGAAGAGCAATGCCCTGGTCTCTTACCTTCGCCCTGATTTTGAAATGTTTGTGTCACCAGCCGAGCGCAGACTGGAGCGGCGTGCGGACCTCCTTAGATTCACGGGTGAGCAGCTCGAGGCACTCGATCTGATGGGAAGTAATCGCCAAACGTTGTTTGAGGGACCAGCCGGAACCGGCAAGACGGTCTTGGCAATAGAGGAGGCCCGCCGCGCCGCACTCTCAAATGAGAAAGTGCTATTTATTTGTTACAACAACTGGCTTGCCAAGAAAATAGCTCGTGAATTCAAAGACGAAGAAGCTGTAACCGTTCGCACTCTTGGGGCCCTTTACCTAGACATTGTCGGGCGAGAAACCCCCGCTATTGGGCGAGACAGTGAATGGTGGGATCACGAGCTTAGGGAGCAAGCAATCGAAGTGCTTCTGGATCGTGGTTACCCTGGAGACTTCGATTTGATGATCATTGATGAGGCACAAGATATTTTCGCCCTAGGTGGTCTTGAAGTAATTGACCTTATTGGCCAGGATTTATTGCGCTCGGGAAGGTGGCGCATGTTCGGGGACTTTGAGCGACAAGCAATTTTTGGTGATCCCTCGAGCGCACTTGCCGAATTACGAAACATCTCGCCGCAGATTACTCATTTTCCGCTCACGAAGAACTGCAGAAATACACCAAGGATCGTCAGCTTTATAGAGATGGCCTCGGGGATGGTCCCCGGTTATGCGAAGATCCTCCGCTCTGACGACAAGGTGGACCCAAGTGTGTCGTATTACAAGAATGAAACCAAACAAGGAGCGCTGCTCCAGCAGAGTATCGAATCGCTCCTAGAGGAGGGCTTCGAGAACGGCGAGATTGCAGTGCTCTCACCGAAACGAAAAGGAATTTCAACGATCATAAATGGGGATCTTCAAGAGCAGCTCGGAACTGATTCGGAAAGCCTTGATGATGATCTAATCGTCGTGGCGACGATTAGAAAATTCAAAGGGCTCGACAGACCGGCAGTCATAATCACGGATATTGATGATGTGTCTACACCAGCCTCTGAAGCGATGTTTTATACAGGCATGACACGAGCAACGGATCGCCTAATCGTATTAATCGCGCATGATCAACAAGCTAATGTCAGAGACAAACTTGCGAAGTTCGCACAAATCAAGGGGCAGCAGAAGTGACTTCAAGCAATCACATCGATAATCGAGAAGTCATCGTCGATGCCCTACGCGCAGAGCTAGTAGGGCCCGATCCGCAGGGACCCGAGGTTGAGTGCCGGGGAAGTGCATCGATTCATGTTGATGATCCGAGGGCACCGCATCGCCAAAGCGGTTCCGGGGAAGAAATTTTAACTGGCGATGCGCCCCTGACCCGTTACGGAATAGGCGTCCTATTTCCAATAGCTGTGTCCGACGATCCACCTCCCGAGAATGAAGAAGACGGTTCGATGGAAACCCCGGATCAAGGTAGTGAGGAGGAGGCCCTAGAGGCATTTATCGATGAGGGGGGGCAGGAGATTGAAAAGGTCATGGACCGATTCGAGCGTGGAAACTCGAGAGGTGAAGGCCCAGACGAGGAGCCGTCTTTAGCAGGCGCCAATGACCGCCAGCCCTCCGCTATGGCAGTCAGTTTCCTGCTTGACGTGACTGACGTAGATGAGTTGAACGTCGAAATCACTGGCGGACGATACACCGCTCGAAAGGTTAACCACGACCCTACCTCTAAGGCTTGGCAGCCAACATGGTGGCTACGTACCCCCGTGAAAATTGTTTCTACATTCGAAATCCAAACATTGCTCGCAGCAAAAGGGAAACGAATAAGCGGAACCGTCGTCCTCGATGAAGGTTCCGGCCCGATCAGCATCGAAGCATTTTGTGTAGCCCGAGCACATGCTCCCAACCAGCTTCTCCTCACCGTTGGAATTATCAATCGCTCAGTTCAGGTGACCGGAGATGATCGCATCAACGACTGGCGGACTGCTTCATGTCTCTTCCAAAGCGCCTTTACCGTATCGCCAGGAGTTGGGTCAAGCAGTTCAGTGCTTCCGTACCCGCAGCGCGGCGGGCTCGAACGTGACGACGAGGAATGGTCACTCGAGCTCCTATACCGTGATGTGCAGACATTTGCTATAGGGCATGGATGCTCGGCGGATTGGGACACGCGTGATGGTGCGTCGAGGGCTAATGCCGTGCGTGCCGAATGCCTCCCCGCCTTCGAGACCCCAAGCATTACCCCAAACGTTACTGGGCCCGACGGTCAACCAATTTTTGTGCCGATGGCTCCACTTGCAGGCCTAATACCAGAGGACAACGGTATGGGCAATGTCGCACAGATCATCAACGGCTATGAGGAGTGGATTGACTCGAAACGCGACTCCATTAGTGAATTGGAGCCAGAGGAGCTGAAGTTGCATGCTCGGCGACACATCAAAGAATGCGAGCGAATGTTGTCTCGCATGCGAAAGGGCGTTGAGTTCTTAGAGGGGGATGCAAAAGCTAGGCGTGCATTTCAACTAGCTAATCGAGCAATCCTCTTTCAACAGATCCGAGCTGGAGCACCTGTGCGACTCTTGGAATGGGACAAGCGTGATAAGAAAATCGGACACAAAGATCCGATGCTCACACCTGATCCGCTCGTGCCGACGGCAGGGCGTGGACAGTGGCGCCCTTTCCAGATCGCCTTCCTCCTAGCGGCTATTGAAACAACTGCGCTCCCATTGCATGAGGATCGGGAGCTAGTTGATCTCATTTTCTTCCCAACAGGAGGCGGAAAGACCGAGGCTTATCTGGCGCTAGCTGCTTTCGCCACGTTCTATCGCCGCCTAAGCGACCCAGAGGACCTTGGCACAAACGTCCTTATGCGCTACACGCTTCGCCTGCTAACCGCACAACAGTTCCAACGCGCAGCGGCACTCATCTGTGCAATGGAAATAATCCGCCAGACTGAGGATGACAAACTTGGAGGGCACTTTTCTATCGGTATCTGGGTAGGAAATTCGGTTACGCCGAACGATAAGGCAGCGGCGCTCAAAATGTTAAGTGAGTTAAACAAGGGCGATGGATACGCTGATAACGGTTTTCTTGTTACGCGGTGTCCTTGGTGTGCTGCACAGATTGGACCCATTAATTACCAAGGAAAGAAACCGAAATATGCACCGGTGCAGGTCGGCTACGAGCAGAAAGTTGACACTGTAATTATCAAGTGTACCGATCATGAGTGCGCCTTCAGCGGTGGTTTGCCGGTCCGAGTAATTGACCAAGAGATATACGAACACCGACCAGACATCATCATTGGGACTGTCGATAAGTTTGCTCGCCTCATTTGGCGTGACGACACGCGATCGATATTCGGTATCGGACAAAATGGGGAGCGCGAATATTCACCCCCAGGGCTAATTATTCAAGATGAGCTGCACCTAATTTCAGGTCCCTTGGGTTCAATGGTCGGGATGTTCGAGACGCTTATCGATGTGCTGTGCTGCCAAGAGCACGAAAGCGGAGAGGTAACTCGCCCAAAAATCGTAAGCTCAACGGCAACAATAAGACGGTATTCGGAGCAAACAAAAGCTCTCTTTGCACGCGACGACGTAGCCCTATTTCCGCCGAGGGGGCTTGAGGCTGGGGATTCATATTTTGCGACCTATGCAAGAGATGCATCAGGGGAGCTGAGCGTTGGTAGGCGATACGTTGGAATTCTGGGTACGAGTCTCGGATCGCACCAGACAGCACAGACGCGATCCGCAGCGACTGCGCTTTACGTCGCCAATCTCCTCGGGGGCCCAGAAGCGGCGGACCCCTGGTGGACAGTCCTCTCGTTCTATAACAGTCTTCGCGAACTGGGTGGGGGTTTATCGCTGTACCAACGAGACATTAAGGAGTACATGTGGACCTTGCACCTTCGGAAGGGTCTTCCAAACACCTCTTTGCGGTCATTCCACCGCGTCGAGGAACTCACAAGCAGAATTCGCAACCAAGATGTTCCTGACCGTCTGGCCCAACTTGAAGTCTCAACGACAGATCCGAATCAGGAAGCGATCGATGCATGCCTAGCGACGAGCATTATTGAAGTTGGAGTTGACATTGACCGACTTTCTTTGATGGCAATCATCGGGCAGCCCAAGACCACAGCCCAATACATCCAAGTATCCGGGCGTGTAGGACGCCGGTGGCAGGAGAGGCCGGGCCTGATCCTCACCGTTTATAGCCCCACAAAGGCTCGTGACAGATCACATTTCGAAAAATTCCGCTCGTACCACGAACGCCTCTACGCTCAGGTCGAACCTACAAGCGTGACGCCATTCGCTCCGCCAGTTCAAGAGCGCGGACTACACGCCTTACTAGTCGCATTCATCCGCCAATTCGGGCCTACCGCTGATGTCCAGTCACCGTATCCCGTTCCGATTGCGCTCATTAACAGGGCAAAGGAGGCCATCGAAGCCCGCGTCAATATCGTCGACCCCGACGAGAGCCGCACTGCTCTCGAAATGCTGCAACGTCGCATTAAGGAGTGGCAGCGATCGGGGGCGACCAAGTGGCAGCGTGAGGGCTCCGTCGACGTCGATTTTCTGATTCGTCCAAGCGGCGAGTACATCGAAGCAAAGCTTGCTAGGACCACATGGGCGTTACCGACGTCTCTACGTGATGTAGATGCAAGCTGCGAAGCGACCATCACCTCCCACTACTCAGCGCACTTGCCAAATACGCCATAGCTAGAGAATCGGATAATCAGATGCCTTACAATAGATCCCCATTGCGCCGAGCAGACCTAGTGACCAACGCCGGAGTTGGGGCGATGTTCACAACACCCGAGAGAATCTCACTCATCACCGCAGGGCTTGACCACTGGTTCGAACGCGAGTCCACAAATTCGAAATCAGGGATCGACGCCTCTGAGTATCGAGTCGAGGAGTGGCGGCTCCAGCGGAGCTTGGGCGTTTCTCATTTCCGACTCCCACCGGACTACAGACCGAGTTGGCAGTTCGGGGGAACGGAGAAGAACCTTGAGCTCACGATCCCGGCACTGCGTTTCCCTTGTTGGTATGTCTGTCGTAACTTGCAATGCCGAACCTTGGTGAGGCTCCCATTGACCGTCAATAACACCCAAATGTGCCCTGCCTGTCACGCTAAGGGAAAGAAGTCGCGCCTAGGCCAAGTCGATTTTGTAGCGATCTGCCCGTCCGGACATCTGCGGGATTTCCCTTGGTACTCTTGGTGCCATAGAACAATGGATGACCCAGATCCCGCGCCTGTGTCGCTTCCTTGTCGCGGGACGATGTCCTTCAAGGCGGTCGGTGGCGCCTCCCTAGCATCACAAATAGTTAGGTGCACTTGTGGTGCTCATCGAAACCTATCTCGCATCACCTTCGGCGATTCCACGACAAGTGTCTTAAGCGGCGAAATGGTGCCAAGGCAATCTGCGGAGTTCTTATGCGATGGACAGATGCCTTGGAACGGTACCGATGATCAGGGAAGGGTTCGGAGGTCGAGTATTGGCTGCGGGAAACCGCTTGTTGGCGCACTAAGGACTGCATCGAATGTCTACTACAGCATTGTTCGGAGTGCCATCTACCTGCCACGTAGCACATCCATGGCTCCGCGTGAGCTCATCGCGCTGTTAGAGGAACCAACGCCGTCTCAGATGATCAACCTGTTCGTGACACCAGAGACGATTGATTTAGGTGAACTCGCTACTTTGCTGAGGGACGTAATCGGCGCCGCAGCAGATGACTTCACTGATCAACAGTTTGAGAATGCGATTAGGGTTTTCACGAATCGTGTTGACCCGGATACTCCAGCACTGCCTAATGTCGAAACTGACGATGCTGCTACCGCCTTTAGGCGTGCAGAATTTGGTGTGCTGAGGGAGCCGCAAGACGCTGACGAGCTCAGGATTCGCAAAGCAGATGTCGCCGATTACGGGCCGTTGATTCAATCTAATTTTGAAAGAATAATGCTCGTTGATTCGTTGCGCGAGACGCGCGCTTTCGTTGGCTTCTCAAGGCTCCAATCCTCAGTCGGTGCTAATGGACTGGACCCAAGATCTGCGTTGCGATACGAGTCGACGGAGTCGCCGAATGATTGGTTGCCCGCATATGTAGTTCATGGAGAGGGTATCTACCTAGAGCTTGACCCAAATCGAGTGCGCGAGTGGGAAACTAGGGCGAGTGTCATTGCCCGTGCGGCGCAGATCCTACGAAATTATGAAGCGAGTCGCTCCAAGAACAAGACCAATGCCGAGCTAGGAGTGACATTAACTCCTCGATTTCTATTGCTCCATGCATTGGCGCACGCTCTACTTAATAAGATGACTTTCGATGCCGGGTACTCGACGGCCGCCTTACGCGAGCGCATTTTTGCTAGCGATGACCCCTCGGCGCCAATGGCTGGGCTCCTCATTTACACAGCGGCTGGAGATGCTGACGGGACAATGGGGGGTTTGGTTAGGCTCGGTAGACCAGGCATGCTCCGGTCCACGATAACTCGAGCTATTGATGATGCGCGATGGTGCTCAGCTGATCCCGTATGTATGGAGATAAGTCATCACGGAGGCCAAGGGCCCGGGGCGTGCAACCTCGCCGCCTGCCATGGATGTTCACTCGTAGCAGAGACCGCCTGCGAGCATTTCAACCGGTTTCTAGACCGTGGGGTTCTTATCGGTGACCCCGAAGTCCCTGACTTGGCGTTCTTCCCAGATGATCAGTCACTTGGAATTTGAAGATCTGAGCCGGAGAAGGCAGAAAGCCAGTACGAATCCGGCGGAGGCTTTTCTTTATTTTGGCATGGGTTTTTTACAAGTCGATCGAAAGCGATGATTGGTTGACCCAGGCCGGAAGTAAAGTCATTTTCATCAAACCATCGCCTGCACCTACTGATTCGACTGCCATCCTCACTCCCGGTGCGCACTCCCCATTTTCCTTCATTGACCTGTTCGCAGGGATAGGTGGATTCCATCTAGGCATGGTTGCGAACGGAGGGGTTTGCCGATTTAGCAACGAATGGAATAAGTACGCTGCTATTACATATAAAGCGTGGACCGGATGCTTAGATTCCTTAGACGGTGGTAATTTCTTCGGCGGTGATATTCGTCTCCTAGTCGAGGACGGAGTGATCCCAACCGTCGACGTTCTCTGTGCTGGCTTTCCTTGTCAGCCATTCTCCCTAGCAGGGGTATCAAAGAAGAATTCTTTGAAAAGGCCTCACGGGTTCTTAGATGCGGAACAGGGGAATCTTTTTGATGCCATCTGTGAAATAGCCGCGGCGACTAAGCCACGCGTGCTGTTCCTGGAAAATGTAAAGAACTTGAAGAGCCATGACAAGGGACAGACTTGGAGAGTAATCACCGAAAAGTTGGACCACTTGGGATACGAGCTAAAGCACGAGGTCATAGATGCCGCAGGTTGGGTGCCCCAGCACCGAGAGCGAGTATTCATGGTTGCATTCAGGCGCGGGGTAATCGAACCGAGCGAAATTGCATCATTCCATTTTCCTGATTACCCGAGAAAGCGTCCCAAACTGGGTTCAATTCTTGAAAAAGATCCGGATAAAAAGTACATGCTCTCAGACAACTTATGGGCCTATCTGCAGGCGTATGCCGAGAAGCATAGAAAGCTTGGAAATGGGTTTGGCTTCGGGCTCGTAGGACCAGAAGATATATCTAGGACAATGTCGGCCCGCTATCACAAAGATGGGAGCGAAATACTAATTGACCAACCCGACTGGAAAAATCCGCGCCGCCTCACCCCGAATGAAGCAGCGAAGCTAATGGGTTTTAACTCCAAGTTTGCAAAATTAATGGGGCATGGTACGGAGTTCCCGATTGTTGTCTCAGACACGCAGGCCTATCGCCAGTTTGGGAACTCGGTTAGCCCGATCGTTGTAGAAGCAGTCGGGGCAGAGATCGCCCGGGTATTACAGATGCGACTTGATCGCCTGTCTGCAAAACGCGACCGAAAGCACCAAGCGAGAGCAACCGTGCCAAAACAGAAACAGCAATGAATATAGGGGCAGGGCGACCTTGGATTGAGGTCGATGGAGAACTGCGTACCGATCTCGGTGAACCGGTGACGACTGATGAGGTAACGACCCGGCTACAAACAGATAGAGACCTTCTAAAAGTCGAGTTGCCCACACTGCGGTTTTCGCCTATCGCTTTAGAGCCAATCGTCAGGATGAGCGGTACCTTCCCAGACGGCATTGTCCTAGAGTATGGGCTTAAGAAGAACGGCATTTTCCATGCCGTAGGTGCTACTAGAGACAACGTAATTCTTGGGGTTACGTGGCATCCCATCAATCTAGTTTCGAGAGCGTTACTGCTCGATGAGCTCAGCTCTGTTCCGTGCGATATCGGCGCCATTGATGCGGAGTCGTCAATTAAATTAAGCGCAGCACTAGCGGGTAGCGCAAGATTTAGTGACGAGGTTGAGCGCTCGGAAGCAATAATTTGGGCGACATCAGGCAGTAAAGATGCCGTACCCGATCAACTAAATGCGGAGCTTTACCCCTATCAGATAGTTGGTCTACAGGCGCTAAGGAAGCTTGCCGAGCACAATGTAGGGGCGCTACTTGCTGACCAAATGGGCCTCGGGAAGACGCTTCAGGCGATTGCTCTCATGACCGCTCTAGAGCCTTTGAAGCAGGTCCTCGTTGTCGTCCCTGCTTCACTCATCGAGAACTGGATCAGGGAACTTGCTCAGTTTGCTCCAACACTTAAGGTCCTGGCACATTTCGGATCTAACCGGGTTGGGCTTGCGTCGCACTTTGAGGGAATCGACGTAATCGTAACGACCTATGAGACCGTAATAGCCGACCTCCATTTACTCTCCGATGTGACGTGGGACCTGGTGGTACTTGACGAGGCACAGAAAATCAGAAACCCTTCCTCGCAGAGAGCAATCGCAACGAAGATGCTTCCGCGTCGACTTGGCGTGGCCGTCACGGGGACACCTGTCGAGAATTCACTCAGAGATCTCTGGTCCCTCTCAGAGTTCATACTCCCTTCGCTTCTCGGTGGGTTAACAGCCTTTGAGCAACAGTTCCCAGACGAGGTTGAAGCGGCAATGCGGCTAGGAAGAATCGTTGCACCGCTCACAATCCGTCGCCATGTGGCTGAAGTTGCTGGCGACCTTCCCGAAAAGGTCGAAATTCTAAAGTCGTTTACATTGCCAGCCAGCGAGCGCTCGATTTACATGGAGATCGAATCGAAAGGCTCCGCATTTGAAACTAATACCGAGTGTCGTGTCGCATGTGCGCATGCGAGCAAATCGGCACTGTTGGGCTCCTCTGCTTTCGCTTCCATGCCGAAGGTCGAACATCTGTCAGATCTATTGGCCGAAATTTTCGTTCGGGGAGAAAGCGCACTGATTTTCGGTTCGTTCTCCCTGAGCCTGATCCGTTTGAAAGATTACCTTGGCACGATATTTCCTAGGAATCATTTTGCGATTCTTGATGGGAGTGTGGCTGCGGGGGAGCGACAGTTGGCTGTCGATACGTTCACGGAGAACCGTCGCCCTGGAGTGCTCCTCCTCAATCCTCAAGTGGGAGGCGTCGGATTGAACATAACTGCTGCAAACCATGTGGTTCATTTCAATCCTGAGTACAACCCAGCGGTAACGGAGCAAGCAACAGCGAGGGCCTATCGGAGAAAACAGGAGTTACCGGTATTCGTGCATCATCTCTATTATTCGAATACGGTTGAGGAGTCGGCAGTAGCTATCGCTGATGCTAAGCGAGCGGTCGCTCAGGGAGTTGACCACGGCGTTCGGGAATAGTGAGGCGGGCGGTAATCGAACAGGGGGAATTGTGGTCGGGCAGGTTAAGCGGATTAGTAAAATCTTGAGTCGAAATGACCTAGGTCTTACAGGATCTCACCAAGCTGGGATAACTGTCCCGAGGAATCCAGAGTTCCTTGTGATCTTCCCGAAGTTGGATCCCTTAATTAAGAATCCAGAGGCCAAAGTCTGGGTTATTGCGGAGGAGATCGAGTACGCAGGTCACCTTCGATTCATTTATTACAACGGTAAGCTTCTGGGCGAAGGCACACGAAACGAATACCGCCTGACAGGCGTAACACAACTCTTGAGGGGGCTCCAGGCGATGCCGGGTGACGAGCTTCACTTTGAACGCCGCCAAACGCAAGATCTGCATCTCGAACTTATTCGCCTCAGTAGGGAATTTGAAGAAGCGAAAGAGCAGGAGAAATCTCCAAGCGGATGGCGAATAATTAGAAGGGAAAACGTTTAATGGCTGAGTACAGGATCGTTGAGCCAAATACATCTCGAATCGTCGAGGGATTCCGTGATACTGGGTATTCCTTTGACGCTGCGGTTGCAGACCTAATCGATAACTCTATTGAGGCCGGTGCCTCAATAATCAACGTTGTGCTAGCTCTAACGGCGGGCAACGAAGTTATTCTGAGCGTTCAGGACGACGGACACGGAATGAATGTTGACGACCTAGAAAACGCTATGAAATATGGTGCCGCCGAAAAATCCGATGTCCACAGACTTGGGCGCTTTGGTCTTGGCCTAAAGACAGCGTCGACGAGTTTCTGTCGCCGACTTACTGTCATTAGTAGAAACGCAGCGTCGGCCACTGGGTCGCTATTCGCCGCAACATGGGACCTTGACCTCATTTCCGAGAAAAACGAGTGGCTTCTAGAAATTGGTGCGGCGAATGCCCAGGAGACAGACGATTTTCTCGAGGCGCTTGAAGGCTTGGGCGGCGGATCAGAGCATGGAACGGTTGTGCTTTGGCGCAAAGTTGATCGCGTGCTTAGAAAAAAGAACGGCGAAGAATACAAAGATCCAGCCTCTGCTCTCGCACGGAGGAGAGAGTCCCTTGAATGGCATATTCGGACTGTTTTTCAGCGGTTTTTGGACCCAAGAGATATCCGAGCACGAGATGTTGAGATTCGTGTGAACGGTGAGCCGCAGGATCCTTGGGATCCGTTCTGTGAAGCATGGCCAGAGGTTGCTTGTGAAAAGGATCTTACAATCACTATCGCTAACGATGATGAGGGCATCGAAGACGATGTGATTTTTCGTGCTTTTATTCTCCCTAAAGAGAATCAGACTTCAGATGTCAACGGATTCAAGAAGGCATCGCGAGTTGCAGCACTTGAGCGACAGGGTTTCTTTGTATATCGCGAGAATCGTCTGGTTGATGAGCCTGGATGGATAAACCTATGGGCGGCTGAAACTCATATGAGTCGGCTCCGAATTGAGGTCAGCTTTCCTGCGACACTCGACTCAGCGTTTGGGGTTGGACTGAAGAAATCAGGGCTGCATCTGGAGCCTTGGCTCGCTGAGGAGTTAAAGGTCATATTTACGCCCATCCGTCGCGAGGCAAATAACCGGTCTCGCGCGGGGAACGCTGGCAAGGTAGCGATAGAGGACCCTGGAACCGGTCCCACTGACCGCACAATCGGCTCCCAGCGCGGCGGGCTTGAAACTGCAACGGTAATTGAGGGGCCAGACGGATCAATTGAAATGGGGAACAATCACACTGGCGACGGCAAGCGCATTGTATTGCGGGGACCCAGCGGACAGCCCGGGGAAATGCGAATCGACATTGTTGAGGGCGATGAAGAGGTATACGTAGACATCGTAGATACCCTTGAAGATGGGGTTCTTTGGGCCCCAGCCTTCCGCTCAGGCCCCCATGGGGATACGCAAGTTCGCATTAACGCGCGGCACGACTGGTTTACAAAGGCGTACCTGCCGATCCAAGAAAATAACCTCTTCTGCCAGTCGGTAAATTTTCTATTATTCGCGCTGGCTCAAGCAGAATTGAATAATACGAACCCCGACCTCGACGAAGATTTCAGACAATTCCGCATTGAAGTCAGTCGGAATCTCCGGAGACTCGTATCGGATATGTCGGATTATGACTCAGAAGACTCCTGAAGAAGAGCAGCAGATTCGGGAGCAGGTTCGCGATGCTCTCGAGAAGTTGACTCAATTTCGCCTCGAGCTTGTAGAAGAGATCATCCATGGGTCGAGTTGCCTTGCTCTGCGACCCGCAGAAGTGAACAGCCGTACACCGAGTTTCAGCATTGTTCTATCGAAAGCCCCTAGGTGGGTCGAAGCATCATTCGAGCCTGACAGTTTTGCTGGGCAGCTCATTCGTGCTATCGGATCCCAGGTTACGAAAGACCCAAATGTATGGATGGGGATCATCAGAGAGGCAAGAGGTAAATCGCTAGAGGTCAGGATACGTGTCGACGAACTACTTCTTGAACTCCCCGAGGCGCCTCCCGAAGGGTGGCATTCGCTCGAGATAGAGGTCAGAAAACCTCTGCCGAGGCGCACAAACGACCAAGAAGTTATCGATGCTTGGACCGAGGCTGCAGGGAACATGCTGTGCTTTATCCTAAGTGCGGTTGGAGTAAGTGCTGATTATCAAGAGCCTCTTGGAATCGTTGAAGGATTTAAAAGGGTCTCCCTGCAAACGGAATATGAGCGAAGCCCGATTAACAGGTGGCGAAGTATTCAGCACCACGGTTGTAGGTGCTGGGTCTGTGACGTCAAGTTCGATGAACTTTATGGCGCACTCGGAAATGACTTCATTGAGGTCCATCACTTATTTCCACTATCTTCTAACTCAGAGGGCCACGTCGTCGATCCGGTCACTGAGATGGTTCCGCTATGCAGCAATTGCCACTCAATGGTTCATAAGGAATCCCCGCCGGTCCACCCTGTAAGGCTGCGCGATATTTTGAGTCTTCCAAGTAAAGAATCCGTGCTAGCCACCTACATGCCGTAGCCGGTATTTAGACAACCACGATGGACCTCTCGTTTTGAGGGCTGCCAACCGCATAGTTAGTGATCGCTTCAATCGATTGCATATCGCAGCTGCAGGAATCTGAAGGTTTGCCGATACAAGTTCAAATTTTCCTGGAAAAGCAGGAATAAAGCTTCGTTGAACCGTGTTGAACCCCTCGATTGCGCATTCCGTCGTTTTTTGGCACCCGAACATATGGGGATTTTCAACCCTGTATCGGGTGACCACGGCGCCCCGAATGCGCATGTTCGTAGCCGATCAATGATCGGCGGATTGGGAGTTTCGGCTCCCCACGCATAGATCAGTCGCGGGTGCACTAGAAGTGCCCGCCGCTCGAGAGATCAGGCAAATCATTGCCATAAATGTGCGTGGATTCAACACACCCAATTTCCTAGAGAGGAACGAATAATGACAAGCATTGACCCCTATTTCAACGAAGGCGAGGACAACCCCGTTTTCAGCGCTAGAGAGGCTGCCGCATACCTCAGCGTCTCTAAAAGTACCTTCCATAAGTTGCGCCGCAACAAGGAGTTCCCCGTCAGCATGTTCATGGGCGACTTGCGAGTGCGCAGGAGCGACCTGAATCGGTTCATTCGCGACCACCTCGAAGGTGGCAATACAGGGAAGGGCAGGGATAACTAATGACAAAGCATATTGGAATCTTTGAGATGCAGACAAAGAGCGGAGTGCGCTACCGATACAGATGGCGTCTATTAGATGGAAGGCAAGCGTCCAGGACCTTTCGCACCATCACCGAGGCGAGAGCCTTCAAACGCGAAATCGAGACAGCTAAGAGTCGTGGCGGGCTCACTGACAGCCGCCGAAGCAAAATCACGTTCAGTGAATATGCCGCCGAGGTCGCCTCTCGGCTGACCGGCCAACAACCAAAGACAGTGCTCCGTCGCGACGGCATCATGAGAAATCACCTACTTCCAGCACTGGGACAGAGACGCATCGTAGACATTCGCTACCAAGACCTTCAGGACCTAGTAGGCGAGTGGTCCGAGGTGAGAGGGCTCGCTACTAACAGCATCAAGAATCACAAAAATCTATTGAACCAAATCTTTAAGGCCGCAATTCGCGAAGACATAATTATCAAGAATCCTGTCACCGCCCTAATAATGCCAAAGCCTCGTAAAATGGTGAGCCAAGTGCTCACCGCCGATGAATGCGACAGACTTATAGATGCAATCGACTCAGGATATGAGCCCCTTATCCAGGTTGCTCTCGCAACTGGCATGCGCGGCGGCGAACTAGTCGCGCTAAACATTGGCGACCTAAACCTCTTAAAAAAGGAGGTCAGGGTTACTCAAAGCAAAACCGATGCAGGAGTCCGCTCCATCCTGTTGGACGATGAGACAATTTCCCACATAGCGCAACACCTCGCTACTACAAGCCGCACAGGCGCCTCACCCGCCGAGCCGCTTTTCACGAGCCCTTCTGGCAAGCGGCTCAATTATGGGAACTTCTACCGACGTATATTTAAGCCAGCATGCAAGGCGGCAGGGTTCCCAGGCCTCTGGTTCCATGACCTCCGCCGAACACACGCAACGATGCTCGTAGCGTTAGGCATAGACGCAAAAAGTGTTCAGGACCGTATGGGTCATAGCTCCATTCAGACGACACTTAACTTCTATGCACAACCAACGGACAAAGGTCGAAGAAATGCAGCGGGAGCCTTCGAGCAGTACCGAAATGGCGAAGGTAACTCGCATCTCAAACGTGCCAACTGAACCTTGCGAACTGAAGCAGGTGAACCGGTGAAAGTCCGTTTTATCTGGGGGCTTGCCCTAGAGACGGATGTCCACCCCGTACCGTATCTGGAAAGAAATGGTCTGGTGCGAGGCTCGCGAGGTTAGACCGGGAACGCGAGGTGCACTCCTTGTTCACATACGCCAACCCGGTCTCGTCAGCAACTTCAATGCGTGAAAATAATTGCGGCGACACTTTGGGAGCTACGAGTAACTCTGCAGACCTTCGAGCTTTATCGTTCCAGTATTTCGGAATAAAATCGTGCCAAGGGATAAAGGAATCAAAATTAGCAAAGTCGCTTAAGAACTCAGCCTCCTCGGTTGCTGCATTCCGATTCGAGAACGCAATATCAAGATCGAAACGGCAGAGGTTGACTAATTGAATTACAACAATGCAGAGCGGGCTTCCCAGTTTTTTTATCACCTCGTAATGCATTGGCGTAGATGCTGTAAAGAAGAAAGGGACCATGTCGTGTAGAGGTAAGTCTCGGCCATCGTCCAAACGGACTTGCTTCCGAGATCGTATGTCCTGAACGGCTGGGTTTGAAATGTCGGTATTGGCTTGTGGAGCTGCGGAATGAGGGAGTAATCCATTTTCGAGAATGGATGGAACGTTCTCGATTGCCGTGATGTGGAACACTTCGGTCTCTAATCGCTGAGCATCCTTAAGGTGTCTGAGGCGCTCAAGGGACCGGCTCATTCGAATAGATTCCCCTGCGTTGTCGGTCTACGAAACAAGTACTCGTATACCTTCTCAAGGGTTCTTTCGCCGACGCCGTCGGCTGTTGGTAAGGCAGCTAGCCCGGTTATACGAGGGGACGCCAATGCGCGCTCAAGGGCTTTATGTTGACGAACAGTCAGTCCTAAGGTTTTTACAGCGTCCCCGCTGCTGACCAAGGTCACCAACGTATCGAACCAGGGATCTTTGCTCGCAGGGTCAAAGTCCCAAAGCTCTACAACTAGAGACTCCAGAGGTTCAAGTTTTTTGATCATTAGAGGACGAACCTGCTCCCAGGAGAGCCCTCCATGGCTAGCCCCTAGGCGCGGCATCGCAATAGATGTAACTCCTTCGTTGCCGTAGGTGGAAGCGAACGTGTCGAGGCCTTCTGATATCCACTCGATACGGCTCGGATATCGCCATCCGGCTTTCGTTGCAAAGCAAAGGACCCGTTGTTTGTTGAGTGGGTTAGTCCACCACCAGAGCCCCCCGGCCTTGAGTTCCCCAGCCTCACAAAGGTCGCGGTACTCCTTGAACATATCTGGCCAGCGCAGGCGAGCGTCAAGGGCTATACCTGCCCCCATAACCCCCTCGCAGTTAACGGTAATCACTATTACCTCTGCGTTGGTGGTGAAGATGTTGCCTCGAAGGTCGATTAATTCCGCCAACTGTTCCCCCTGACGCAGTTCTAACTAACTGGCATGTCCTGCCGATGTGCCACACTCACTAAACACTCGCCCCCTAACGGCGGGGTACGACTATTGAGAGCGTTTGTGAAACTGTAATAGATTAAGAGCAATCAAGTGTCGGCCGGGAAGTTGTGGGCAGGAGTGAAGTTTTGGAAAGTTTAGAGGTAGCGGAATGCTGACCGAACTTGTTATTGAGAACTTCAAGGCATTTGGGGAGCGTCAAGTGATCCCTCTCGCTCCTATCACCTTAATTTTTGGCAGCAACAGTGCTGGTAAGTCAAGCATTATTCAGTCGTTGCTCCTTATGAAGCAGTCAAACTTTGCTGCGGGCGAACTATCCATTCGAGGAGAATTCGCTGACCTCGGGTCGTTTAGAGCGTTGATTCACCGGCATGATGAGACACTGGCATTAACTCTCGGAGCTGCGGCTGCCCTGGGAGAGCAAGATTATGCCGGAACTGATCACCCTTCTAAATACCTACCTGGCCCGAACCGCGGCGCCTGTTACGAGGTTTCTTTCGGCCTTGGAGATGAAAATGTCGGTAGGCGAGATGTAGTTGAGTGGCAGTCGGTGCGGTTATCAAGCAACGGCCAAGTCATTAATCTTCAGCGTTTGGAACTCGTTTTCCACAATCCCGAAGAAGACGTGTGGGTTCCCCTTGCCCAAACCTTTTTGTTATCGGAAGTCGACACAATGACGCTTTTGGAGTGGGCATTGAGAGGTGAGAGGGGCCTAGATCCGACAGCAATCCTCGGTGAAACTAATTTAGCCCCGAAAGCTTGCGCCGTCCTAAGCAGCAATGTCGTCCTCCCTTACGAGGTCGAGGATTTCCATGACGGGGATTCCGGTTACGCGGGGTTTTACAAACAGTTTGAGCCGGAGTCGCGGTTCTCCGAATCTGGAAGGCGTCGCGCAGAACAAATCGAGCAAATTCGGAAGGCGATGGCGCTTCTTTCGGAACTAGAAGAAGAAATCGGTCTGGAGGCGCCAGAGGAATTTCTATCGCTTGCCCCAGCCCGTGAATTTATCGAAAACGTTTTGGGTTTGCCCGCTTCGGAAACGCTGCAACTAGATAGGAGTTCTTTGGTCCGTCAGTTCAAGGGCCTAATTGAAGAGTTGGCAAATTTGTCAAGCATGGAAATGTTCTCTGACTCTTTGGAACCGGCGCGTGATGGAGTTGCGTACGACATAGACAAGTTTTTACACAATTCCCATCATGCTCTTAGGTCGTCGCTGCAACGACTTCGGTACCTTGGCCCTATGCGGGATTCAACGGATCGGATATCTATTGTGACTGGGCAGGTAGCGTCAGAGGTTGGAGCACGCGGTGAAAATCTTGTAGCCCTATTACTGCAACAACCCGAAACTCTCGTCCAAGTGAATCACTGGTTGTTGAGCCTAGAGATTCCATACGAACTCGAAATTCGGGCGCTACACGACGAGGGTCTCTCGTTAGCGATAGGGGACGTTTTTTGTCTCCTTCTCAAAGATGTGCGCACCGGCGTGTTTGTCTCTGCCTCGGACGTTGGTTTTGGTATTAGCCAAATTCTGCCTGTGGTCGTCGCGAGCCTCACAACGGCTGGACCGCTCTGCATTGAGCAGCCCGAGATTCATCTTCACCCAGGGCTTCAGGCCCGGATGGGGGATCTCTTTGCTCAGGCCTATTTGGATGGCGTCAAGAATCGCCAGCATCGCCAGTTTATTTTGGAGACGCACTCGGAGCATCTAGTCCTTCGTATGCAGCGACTAATTCGCAGAGGGACACTCAAGCCCGAAGATGTATGCGTGCTTCACGTCGGATTCGACGACGGAGGGCGCTCTGTTGTCAAACGGTTAGAGATTGATTCGCTCGGCGATTTCTCGACAGATTGGCCGGGCGGTTTCTTTGACGAACGCCTTGATGAAGTCTTCGGGGACTAGCACGCCATGCTCATTTCAGTTGCGCTTGACCCCCGAGCATTAAGAGGGCGTTCAACAGCCGAGTTCCAGAATCTTCGAAAAGTGCTTGAAGACTATGGCGCACTCGGCTGCTCCCGAGAGGGAGTTAGAGCAATTGTTGAGGCGATTCGAGCAACTGATCAAAACGAGCTAAAGCGTTGGGAAGTTATGCTCGACCGCCTGCCGAGGACTAGTGCTCCGATCGACGCTGAACGTTGGGAAATCGTTAATAGAGATGACTTCGCCGCGCTCGACGACATTGACACGATGTGGATCCCCGATGATGGAACCTTTGATCATTGGCTGCCCGCTGTGCCGGACTCACCATCAACAAAAGAGTTTGTTGTCAATCCGAAGCCGCCACGGGTCAATGTTGTTGCTCTGGAGGCGGCGGGCGACGCAAGAATGGTGGAGGAGATCAAGTCTGTGCAGAATTCTTACTTGAGCAAAACAAAGCCTCGGTCAGATCTCTGGGGCCGTATGAAGCCGTTGCTCTTGCGTTCACGTAAGTTGGATATCGTAGATCCCTATTTGTTGGGGAGCAGCCGTGACTCCACGCCCCAAATCAGCTCGGCCTTGGAGTGGCTCTGTTCCCAAATTGGGAGCCTTGACTCTGATCTGGAACTCAGCCTGAATCTCTTCGGTGAGTCGCACCCACCTAGGGACCAAGATTCTTTTAAATGGGACCAAGAAGCTTTGGAAGCACTTGCAGATCAAGCATGGAGGCTCACGAACGGCCGCTTACGTAAGTTACAGGTAGTGCCTGTGCCCGTGGGCATGTTTAAAGTGACAGGCCATGACCGGGAATTCAGGTTCACGATCATGCAGCATTCAAGATGGTTAACACTCGGGAACTCGCTGACGGCTCTCAACAGGGAGCCCATTACAAAGAACATTACTTGCGCATATCGATCAAAGGTCTCTAGAGACGACGAAGTTACGAGCAAGAAGGAGATTGAGGGTTTTCGTAGCGCTGCTGAAAACCCAGCGCTCAAAGGACTTGGAATCTTCACGAGGTCACGAGACGCCAAAGTCTGACGATTGACGCGTAGAAGTTCAAAACCAATGTTCCTTAAATGTTCCTTCGCACCTTGCTGGCACTGCCACCAACCCCGAAAAACCCTTGTAGTTACTAGCGCCCCCGGCAGGATTCGAACCTGCGCGCACGGTTTAGGAAACCGATGCTCTATCCCCTGAGCTACGGGGGCGGGGATGGCGCAGATTGTCGAGCGAGATAGGTGCGCAACGGCCCGCGGACCATTGGAGGAGAATAGTGCGGGGGCCATGAAGAGGGCGAAAGTCCAGTTAGATATGCCTCAAGATTTGACCCCTGATTCGGCCCAACAAAGCGACCCGGTCAGAGCATTCCGATGGCCGTGGGTCAAGGGAGGCTTGGCGAGCCCTTAGCCGGGTAATTTCAATTCGCCCCTACACCCTCTCCTCAATCCTTAGCGGAGGAGCGATAGCCGGGGTCCTCGCTGCGAGGGATTCCCATCGGCACCACAGTTTCAATGTGACCTAGGTCATCAACCACTATCCGATTACATCTGGTCCGGGCTAGATGGATTTTGTCTACCAACAGCGAGGCCGAGCTAAGAGCCTCGAACGGAAATGGAGAAAGTTATGAACAAAGTCTCGCTCACAGGGAATGACTACCTGCTCGTCTACAACGTCTTCTCACTCGTCGTCGCTTCGATGTTCGGAGCTTTTGTTTATTTCTTACTAAACGTCTCAGAGGTTGCCAAGAAATACCGAAACGCCGTCGTGATCTCTGCTGTTGTTGTCGGGGTAGCGGGCTATCACTACTTCCGTATCTTCAGCGCTTGGTCCTCGGGCGAGTTCAATGAGGGGTATCGCTATGCCGATTGGCTGCTGACCGTCCCCCTGTTGCTCATCGAACTTCTCATCGTTCTCGGCATTTCGTCCGAGAAGCGCCGCCCGCTTGCCGTGCGCTTAGTCGTTGCCGCGGTTGCGATGATTGCGCTTGGGTATCCAGGTGAAGTCTCAACCGATGACACCACCAAGTGGATATTCTGGGTTTTGGCGATGATCCCATTCGTCTACATACTGGCGACTGTTGCTGGCGAATTAAAGAAAGCTACCACTCGCGAATCAGCCGCTGTTGCGAAGGGTCTGCGACTAGCGATGATCCTGCTTTTGGTCGCATGGTTGGTCTACCCAATCTCCTATTTGTTCCCGATCCTCTTCGGCGAGTCAAGTCAAATGGCCGAGACAGTGCGTCAGGTGGGCTACTCATTGGCGGACCTTCTCGCAAAGCCGGTCTACGGATTGGCTATTCTGGCGGTTGCGAAACTTCGTACTGCGGAGGAAGCACCATCTCTCAATTCATGATTCGGGGATCTTCAATCCAGAGATAAACGCTTCCGGATTTACAGGTTAAAAATCTTTACAAGAGTCTCAAGAATTTCTGGAGAGACCTTGGATGGTGAACCTGCATCAAAAGGCGGCTGAGGGTCATATTCAATTGCCAGTTGAATGGCCTTAGCGGTCTCTTCCCCAACGAGTTCTGCTACCAGCACAAGCCCCATGTCGATACCAGCAGATACGCCGGCAGCCGTCATTATTTTTCCGGTCTGCACTACCCGTTTCTCAGTTGGGATCGCACCGAGTTCTCTCAGGCGATCGTATGAAGCCCAGTGAGTAGTTGCCTCAAGGCCGTCAAGGATCCCCGCATGAGCAAGAAAGATTGACCCGGTACAGACACTCGTTGTCCAGATAGTTGTGGCGTGAATTCGCCTCACGAACTGAACGACTGGGTCGTCGTCTCCGATGCTGCTATCTGCCATCCCCCCAGGGACTACCACTACATCGAGTTCATCAATCTCGTCGAACTTCTTTGTTGCGCTCATCGTTAATCGCCCAGTGTGGTCCTCAACGGGGCCAACCTCATCTGCGATAAAGAAGACATCAAACCCTGGGACATCTACCAATGTTTGAAACGGCCCAACAATGTCTAGAGCTGTGAAGCGCGGATAAAGAACAAGCCCAATAGTCGTCATTCGATCCACGTTACTGCCAACTTTGACTTCAATGGAGTTGCCTTAAATTCTCCCCGTTAGGGCAGATTGCGAGGCATTGCGATCAGGGAGTGATTCTCTGGACGCGAAAACCTACAGCGGCACCCGATACAAATTTTGGTGCCCCCACTGCGCCCTCCAAATATTTCCATGGCGCAGGTAGCGGCTCCTTATCTTCAAGCGCAAGGAACTGACTAAAGAGTCCGGTCTCTCCCATTACCTCGTCGCAAGAAATCCCCATAGCGTTTATTTGGTACTCACCCGCTGCGAATTCCTGCCCGGAGATAATCTCCAATTTTGTGACTTGGTAATTGCCGCATGGCGGGGTCTTGGGCCCAGGCGTAGACGCACCGTTCGATGTTGAGGTTGATGTCGATGTTGATGTGCTCGAACTACTTGGTGCCAAGGAGTTGTTCTCAGTATCGGAATCGTTTGTACTGCAGGCCGAGATGATTGTGAGGCCCAGAACAAGCGTGATCGCAGGGACGAGAAACCTTGAGGATGCAGCGGCCTTTGTCATGCGAGTGACGCTATCGGTTCCTCTGAAGTTCTGCGCTCGAGTCGTGCCTTTAAGTTGGCTACAGCGAACAAAGTTCACCGCCATCTCCAAGAGCACTCATCAGCTCGGCAAAAAGCAGTTCTGGGCTGCATCTCCACCAAAGAACTCCTCTATTGGATACGATGCGCAACACGATTAAGAGCGCTCCGGGGGGGGCAGTTCGCTAAGTGGGGGTTGGGCCGACATCGCTATGCCCTCAATCTCTTCTCCGTGCGAGACCATCCCCGTACCCACGAGCAAAAACTACGACCCATTCACGGTAAACGGCTATTGAGGTAGAGAAGTAATGAAGCAGATCATGCTGCATGGCAAGAACGATTGGCGCCTCGACGACATCGCTGAGCCAACCCCTGGTCCGCGCGATGCACTTGTGCGTATTGCCGCCTGCGGGATCTGTGGAACAGACGTCTCCTACGTGCATATGGGTATGACCCCTGGGCACCCGATTCCACTTGGTCACGAGATGGCTGGTTTCGTCGAGTGGATTGGAGACGAGGTCCCTCATCTCAAGGTTGGAGACAGAGTTGTTGTCTGCCCGTCTGATGTCGGCGGTGGCGCGATGGGGACAGGGGGAGGGCAGGGTGGCCTTACCCCTCTTCTGCATGTTCCAGATGCGGCGAGCGGGGGACGCCTCTTCAAGATTCCAGACGACATGCCACTCACAACGGCAGCATTGGCGGAGCCTCTCGCTGTCGGGATGCAGGCCGTAAACCAATCTGAGGCCAAGCCCGGCGAGCGTGTTGCTGTATTTGGTTGTGGGCCTATTGGGCTTATGGCGATTGCAACTCTTATGGACCGCGGAGTCGAGGATGTTGTAGCGATTGACTTCAGTCGGGAGCGCCTCAATCTAGCGAAGAGTCTCGGCGCTTCACAGGTACTTGATCCCTCAGAGGTAGATATTTGGGAAGAACTCAAACGAGTACACGGAACCGCCCCATTCATGTTTGGCCCTACTTGTGCAACCGATGTATTCATCGAAGCATCCGGCGCTGACAGCGTGATCGGCGACGTGCTTAGCAATGGACGAGTTGGTGGGCGCTTAGTAATCGTTGCCCTGCATTACCGACCAGTGCCAACGAGTTTCCTGAACCTTTTGATGAAGCAGTTCACAATTAGGGGCTCGATCGAGTATCCAGAGAGATTTGAGGATGCCATCGAACTGCTACAGCGAAGAGACCTATCGACGCTGATCACGCACAAGTTGTCCCTAGAGGAGTTTGGTGAAGGGCTCGCCATACTTGAGGGCTCTAAAGACTGCGGGAAGGTCATGATCACAATGGGGGATGCTCAGTGACGAGTTCTCTGCGGTTTGATTTTACAGATACTTCAGTGCTCGTAACGGGTGGGACGAGCGGCATTGGGTACGCAATTGCCTCGGGTTTCGCTGAGGCAGGGGCAGCAGTAACCGTGACGGGAACGCGCAGCAGCGCAACCGATTACGAGACAGACCTCACAGCCTTCACATTCCAGCAGTTAGATACACGCGACAGCGACGCCGTAGATGCTCTCGCCGGAAGCCTTGGGAAACTCGATGTATTAGTGAACAACGCTGGTGCGACATTCCCCGATGGACTCGATGAATGGAGCCCAGAGGGATTCTCTGCCTCGCTGAATGTAAATCTTGAGGGGGCGATGCGCCTCACTGTTAAAGCGCGTTCCGCACTTGCAGCGAGCACGATGAAGGGCGGAGCGAGCGTCGTGAATCTTGTATCTATGGCAGCGTTTCGTTCATCAACAATGGTCCCTGGTTACTCGGCTGCGAAGGCGGCTCTCATGGCCCTCACGCGCAACCTTGCTGTGCATTGGGCAGCAGAGAACATCCGAGTAAATGCAGTTGCGCCTGGACTAATCGACACGCCGATGACCGCTCCGATGAAGGCATTCCCGAAGATGCTCGAGTCTGAGGTCTCGCGTGGTGCGATGGGGCGCATGGGGACTCCAGAGGAGGTTGCAGCAGCGGTGTTGTTCCTCTCATGTGAGGCGTCTTCATTTACAACTGGATCTGTGCTCGCTGTCGATGGTGGATACCTCGCTCTTTAAAGGACGAAGATGACAAACGAGATCCGCATAGACGACCTTGCGGCGCCTGTGCTCAGTGATATTCAAAGAATGGGCATTGAGTACGGGGAGGCAAAGAAGACCGACCTGTCGGTTGATGCCATCTGTGAAACTGCCATTACGGCTACAGGGCTAGACGATTTTGGCGACATTGATTTCTGTGAACGCTTAGAGCTCCAACTTATGGAGATGAACGAAGACGAAGATCGAACAGGGCTCGGGCGGATGCTGATGAAGGGCGACTGCACTCGGTACGCATCCAATCGCCTGAAGATCGAGGATCTACTCAAACGCCACCCTGAGATTCTCGAGATTCAAATTGCGAAACCAGTGATCGTGATCGGGTTACCGCGTTCTGGCACAACGAACTTGGTGAATCTCCTCGCCGCAGACTCTCGATTTCGCTCAATGCCGCTCTGGGAGTCGTATGAGCCTGTGCCTGACTCGCGCGAAGCCATCGGAGTCGACGGCATAGACGGCATAGACCCGCGGTGGAGTCGTTGTCAGCAGGCTTGGGAGTCGATGCAGGTTGGTGCGCCGTTTGTTGCAGCGATGCACCCAATGGAGCCTGACCATGTGCATGAGGAGAACGAGCTCATGGCCCCAGACTTCTCTAACTACAACCTCGAGTGGGTGGCGCGCGCCCCTAAGTGGCGTGATTACTACCTAGACCATGATCAAACTCGTCACTACGCCTATATGAAGAGGGTTCTGCAGATTCTTCAGTGGTATCGGCCTCGCGAGCGTTGGGTCCTGAAATCCCCTCAACATCTGGAGCAGATTGCTCCGCTGCTTGAGACTTTCCCCGATGCAACAATTGTTGTGACGCATCGCGACCCAGTAGCTGTAGTGCAGTCGACAATCACGATGCTCGCATATGGAGCACGCACGCTCTATCGCACGCCGAATCCAGAGTGGTATCGCGACTACTGGACAGATCGTGTTGGGCGGCTTCTTGAGTCTTCAATGAGGGACCGAGAACTGCTGCCCAATGGGCGCGTCGTCGATGTGTATTTCCACGAATATATGGCAGATGAGATCGGAACCATGCAGCGCATCTATGACGCCGCTGGTATTGAACTAACAGATCAGGCACGCCTTGAGATAGCTGCGTATCAGGGCTCCCACCCGAGAGGCAAGCAAGGGCGCGTGGTTTATGACCTGCGTGGGAATTTCTCCACGACTCCTGAGGAGGTGCGGTCTCGCTTCGGGGCCTACCTCGACCGCTTCCCAGTACAGATTGAGGTTCAATGAATATTCAGGAGCAAGTAGATCAACTTATCGATACCCGCCCAGGGCGGGAACTCCTAACGCCAACCTATGACGACCCTGCATACCCGATAGTTGAGGGGCTTATCTATCGCTCAGGCGGCACAACAGCTGCTTACATGATCCTCACTGAGTCTGGGCGTGTGATTGTGAATACGGGGATGGGCTATGAAGCACCTCATCACAAACGGGTATTCGATGCAATTAGAAGTGGTCCAACTCATCACATCATCACCACGCAGGCACATGTTGATCATGTTGGGGGCGTTGACCTCTTCAAAGAAGAACGCACTACCTACATAGCGCAGGCAAACAACCCTGCTTGTCAATTAGATGACAAGCGCATACAAGACCTGCGTATGCGTACTGCCGGTGTTTGGTTCGACATGCTCGGAACCGACGCAAAGCGTATCTACAAGCAGAACCCTGGTGTATCAATGGCGCAGTCAGCGCCCATGCCCGATGTTTTATTCGACGTGAGTCACAGCCTTGAGGTTGATGGTCTGCGAATTGAGTTATACGCAGCGGTTGGGGAGACCACAGACTGCTGTGTTGTTTGGCTTCCGGAGCATCGGATAGCGCTAGTGAGCAACCTATTCGGTCCGTTATTCCCACACTTCCCAAATGTCAACACGATCCGCGGTGACCGGTATCGATTCGTAGATCCGCAGTTAGCGACGAATCGAATGGTGCGTGCCCTTAGGCCGGAGGTTTTGATTACTGGCAGGCACGAGTCGATTGTTGGAGCGGATTTAATTGAGGCATCGCTCGAGCGCCTGCATGATGCAGTCACTTATGTGCATGACCAAACCCTCGAAGGAATAAATGCTGGAACCGACATCTGGACGCTGATGCGCGAGATTGAATTGCCGCCGGAGTTACGCGTCGGCCAGGGCTACGGAAAGGTTTCGTGGGCAGTGCGTACTTTCTGGGAGGAGTACGTGGGTTGGTTCAAACTCCGATCAACGACTGAGTTGTATCCAGACTCTGCTGAGAGTGCGCTTGCAGAGCTCATAGATGCTGCTGGCGTTGATGCTGCACTCGCAAAAGCTGAGGAGGCATTGGCGCGCGGAGATGCTCCATTAGCCATTCGCATAGGTGAGGCGATTGCGGTGGGTTTACCTGACGATCCAAGGCTCAGAGCTCTTATGGCTGACGCACATCGTTACTTGCTTAATAATGGGGGAGACGAGAGTTTCTGGGAGGAAGGATGGCTCCGCACCGAGCTTGCTCGATGGGAGTCCCAAGCAAATGACTAGTAGCCATGCGACGGCTACGGTGGCGCTTGTGATTCAACGAGCATGAATGCCATGGCCCCATCATTTCGACGAGACCTCAACATCGCTACGACTTGGTTCCTCCCTAGTTGGAGTGCGGGACCAGTTGGCGATCAGCGTGCGGCGCTTGAGGCAGCTCGTGAGGCTGGATACCAAGGTATTCAGGGAGTCAATGCAGAGTTGTGTCGCGAG
The DNA here is from genome assembly GCA_001023575.1 of Actinobacteria bacterium IMCC26256. Taxonomy (GTDB): domain Bacteria; phylum Actinomycetota; class Acidimicrobiia; order IMCC26256; family IMCC26256; genus IMCC26256. The sequence goes on from CP011489.1 coordinate 620,384, forward strand.
TTTGATCTGGTAGCAACCACCTTCGACGTTCGCCCAACTCGCGGTGGGCTTGTTGAGAGCGCTATGCAGTGGGCTGATCAAGGTTTTGCATGCACAACGCTCTTACTAGGCACCGGTATGGAGGATGACGCCGAGGCCGATCGCATGATCGAAGAGGTACTCGAAGCAACCTCCGCCTCCGGGATGCCTATTTATGTAGAGACTCACCGCGCAACACTTACGCAGGATTCTTGGCGAACGCTTGAGTTAGTGAAGCGCTTCCCAGAGATTCGATTCAACGGAGATTTCTCGCACTGGTACACAGGGCACGAGATGACAATGTCGAAGTTTGAAGAGAAACTCGATTGGCTCGCACCTGTCTTTGAGAGAGTCCGATATCTACATGGGCGCATTGGCACCTCTGGCTGCATGCAGGTTGATGTTGGCGACGGCCAAGTAGAGGGCCAGGACCATGTTGGGCACTTTCGTGCAATGTGGGAGCGCTCCTTCGCTGGTTTCCTCAATACTGTTGAGTACGACATGGTGCCCCCGCCGCGAATGGAGATTGGCTTCGCTCCCGAGTTGCTACCCGCTGAGTTTGGGTATGCGCTGCAAGGACCTGGCGACGACGGTGAACTACAGGAACTAGGGGACAGGTGGGCGCAGGGTATCGTCCTCACCCGTATTGCGGCTGAGTGCTTCGAGGCAGCAGCCTCCTAATCCGAAAGACTCTCTTCTTAGCCCTCTTTTGCCCCTATTCGCCTTATTTGCTTCTCTGCGCCAGACGCGGATGACGTAACACTCCGTTCACAGAGCGCGCTATCAGGCGAAACATAGTCACACCAAACTCTTCGTGGATGCAACGGCGCATCTTGGTGTATGTCTCATTCGAAGTCTATGAAGAAGGGTCCAAATGTTGCGTCTGTTGGTTATTTCATTATTTGCAGCCGCTCTCCTTGCTCCAGCTATGTTTCGGCGGCAGCGTCGACGTGCTGGGTTAAAGGCAGGCGAGCTAACACCAGTATTTAGAAAGCGTCTCCTCGTAATGACGCTGGTATCAAGCATGCTCCTAGTCGGCGCATTGACCGGCGTTGCGGTGGCCAATAACGGCGATCCAACCGGAGCCAAGACTGGTATCTCTCCGACACAGGTCGAGAGCGTCTATCCGTCTGATACCCCGAGACCAGACGCGATCTCTACGATTGCAACGCAGCAGGCAAAAGATCACATGGCTATCAACTTTGTTTGGCTGATGGTCGGTGGCATCTTGGTGCTGTTCATGCAGGCCGGTTTTGCTCTTGTTGAGACTGGTTTCACACGAGCTAAAAACGCTGCGCACACAATGCTTATGAACCTCGTGATCTTCGCCCTTGGTGTAGTGGGCTGGTTCGTATGTGGTTATGCGTTGATGTTCGGCTCGGTTGCATTACCTGGGCTCGGGATTACAGCGTTAGGTCCCGAGGCACACATTGGGCAGTGGGGAATCATTGCCCACTCCGGCTTTTTCCTTACAGGCCAGGCATACGACGTTGGAATCTTGGCGTTCTTCTTCTTCCAGTTGGTATTCATGGATGCAACCGCAACCATCCCAACCGGTGCAATGGCAGAGCGCTTTAAGTTCTCCGCATTTATCTGCTGGGGTCTATTCGCCTCGATGATCCTTTACCCCGTTTATGGAAACTGGGTCTGGGGCGGCGGTTTCCTCTCCCAGTTAGGAGCACTCGGTCCTAACTGGGGACACGGTGCTGTTGACTTTGCGGGATCAGGGGTAGTGCATGCCATGGGTGGTGTCGCTGCTTTCTGGGGAGCAAAGATTCTCGGAGCACGAATCGGCAAGTTCGACAAGCGAGGTAACCCTCGTGCAATCCCTGGCCACCACCTTCCAATGGCGGTACTCGGAACAATGGTTCTGCTAGTCGGATGGATGGGGTTCAACGGAGCCTCGACATTCGCAGCAACTGACTTCCGCTTTACCGTAGTCATTGTGAACACAATCCTTGCCTCAGCGTTTGGTTGCTTGGTCACGATGTTCATCATGTGGAAGAAATACGGCAAGCCAGACCCCTCGATGACCTGTAACGGATTGCTTGCTGGCCTTGTAGCAATTACAGCGCCATGTGCCTTCGTTGCTCCTTGGGCAGCGGCTCTAATCGGTGCAATAGCCGGTGGGATCGTTGTATTCGGAGTATGGGTAGTGGAGTCGAAGGCAAAAGTCGACGACCCGGTCGGTGCGGTTGCTGTTCACGGTTTCAACGGCATCTGGGGCTTAGTTGCTCTCGGACTATTCGCTGACGGAACCTACGGGGACGGCTGGAACGGTGTCGCTGGCGGAGTCAAGGGACTCTTCTACGGCGACGCAGGTCAGCTATGGGCACAGCTCGCGTCAGTTGTCGTGCTTCTGGCCTGGTGCTCGCTCGCTTCCGGTCTCTTCTTTGTAATTGTTAAGAAGACGATAGGCCTTAGGTCGAGTGAGGCAGATGAGATTGCTGGCCTTGATATGCCTGAGATGGGCGCTCTGGCGTACCCAGACTTCCTTGAGGCTCAGGGTTCAGTCTTCTTTACAACTGACGGCGCAATGCCTATTGACCTTTTACCAACAGATGCAGCAAGCCTGCGTGAGGAAGTGGGAGCACAGTGAAACGCATCGAAGCAATTATTCGACCTGAACGGTTAGGTCAGGTAGCAGCGCTACTTGAGAGTGCTGGCATCAATGGATTTACGATCACCGATGTGCGTGGTCACGGAAGCTCTCCCCAGGCAACTGGCGAGTACCGCGGGCACCAGTATCAGATGCTCGTAGCACACAAGTTGCTAGTAGCAGTATTCGTCGAGGATGACGAGCTTGATACTGCGATCGCTGCGATTGCAGGTGGAGCCACTACCGGCAAGCCTGGTGACGGATTTGTTGCAGTAAGTGAAGTAACCGCAACGTATCGAATCAGTACTGGAGTAGTGGAGCCAACAACTCCATAAGGTAATAAGAATGCTCCGGTACGCTGAAGCAGCTAAATGAAGAACTGCGTACGAGGTAGTAGGCGTCGATTCGGTTATCGATCGAAGACGCTTACTACCTCGACGTGGTACGTATGCGGAAAAAGATCAATGGGTGTTGCGTATGAGAGTTTGTAACCAGCCTTACCTAATAGGTGGGCATCGTGATTGAGGCTATTGGCGTCGCAACTGATGAGAACGACGCGACGAGGTTTGCTCGCAACAATCACGCCTACTCCTTTGCTCCCGAGGCCCGCGCGACTTGGGTCAGCAACTACTAGATCACTCTTAGGCGGAGACCACTCGTTTACATCGGCTCGAATCGCCTTTGCTTCTAGCCCTCTTAGGTTCACGACTGCATCTCTAACTGCGCCTTCGTCCCCTTCTACAGCGGTTACAGACCAGCCATGCAATGCCAGCACTCCCGCGAATACGCCTACTCCGCTATAAAGGTCGAGGGCGTGCCCCGCGTTACCCATCTCATCGGCAGCGTCACGAACTGCATCGCCTAGAGCATCGACGCCATCAGCACGCGCTTGGAAGAATGAGTCTGCCGATATGCGCCATTTGATCCCTGCTGCCTCTTCATGAATGTGGTCAGTGCGTACGTCGCTAGGAACCACCATTCGCGTATCTAGCGGATCTGGCATCGCCAAGCGTTCTCCTGTGCGCTCTCCACAGCGGAGCAACACATCATTAGCCCCTGGGTACTTGCCATTTTGAATCAAGTCGTTCAAAAGCGGGTGAGCAACTAGGCACTCTTCGACAGGGACAACGCGATGCGAACGGTAACGACGCAGGCCGGCGCGTCCATTTGAAACAGCCGCGTGGAGAGTTGTGCGAAAACCAGTTGGGGGAAGTTCGACCATTGGGCGTAGGAGCGAAACGTGCGTCGGATCTGTTACACGCTCTACGCCCAGAGCGTCGGCGACCTGATCATATTTATAGGAGCGCTGGGCAGCTAGATCAATGTGTTGCCACTGACAGGCACCACAACCGTTCGCGATCTCGCGACATGGCGGAGCTACACGATTGGGGGAGGGCTCTAGTACCTCGAGGACGCGAGCGTGGATTATTCCGCGTCTGCGCGCTAGGGCTTTAGCCTTTACTGTCTCTCCTGGAATCGAGCCGGGGATTGAGACCACGCCACCCCCAGGGTTTCGAGCGATCCCATCTCCGCTATTCCCAAACCCGCGGATCGTGAGTTCGAGTTCGATGTCTCGCTCATAGGGTGGCGGGGAGGCGTTTTCCATGCGCTAAGGATAAACAGATGTGGTCCGTGGGTTCGCAGTCCTGCTAGCAAAAGTCGGAATTGCTCTTGGAATTACTCGTGGAATTACTGCGTTCCTCAGGCGAGTCGCAGTTTGGTGCTAGAAAACCTAGGTGATTAAGAGTGATGGGCTCACCAAAAAGTTCGGGAACAAGACCGTTGTTGATTCCTTGAGTTTTGAGGTTGCCAGCGGTGTTGTCACAGGCTTCCTCGGACCCAATGGTTCAGGCAAGTCAACAACCATGCGCCTCATCATGGGGCTTGATCTGCCCAACGCTGGCGGATCACTCTTAAATGGTAAACGAATCACCGAGATTGCTTCTCCGATGCGAGAGGTTGGGGTGCTTTTAGACGCTGGTTATGTGCACCCAACGCGAACTGCGCGCAACCATCTCTGGGCACTTGCAGCCTCTAACTCAATCCCTAAGAGCAGAGTCGAGGAGGTGCTCTCGATGGTGGGGCTCACTGAGGTTGCTGGCAAGCGAGTCGGCAATTTTTCGCTTGGGATGAAGCAGAGGCTTGGGATCGCAGCGACGCTACTTGGAGATCCATCGATAGTGATTCTCGACGAACCAGCGAATGGGCTCGACCCTGAGGGTGTGCACTGGATTCGCAACTTCTTGTCCTATCTCGCAGATCAAGGGCGCACAGTATTCGTATCTAGTCACTTGCTCTCCGAGATGGCGTTGATGGCGAGCGCTCTCATCATCATCGGAAACGGACGACTCATTGCAGAGACATCGGTTGAGGAGTTAACAAGTAACTCTGGTGGGTCATCAGTATTTGTTCGCTCCCCGAAATTGGCCGAACTCACTGCAGCGCTCGTGGGTGCCGGGGCGAAGGTCAGTAACGGAGAAGCAGCGGATCGTGACGGAATTGTTGTGACTGGTTTGGAGGCTACGGAGGTTGGGCATCTTGCGTTCGAGAAGAAAATCGAGATACACGAACTCTCTCCTCGCACCTCAACACTCGAGGAGGCGTTCCTAGAACTCACCGCTGGATTCCAGGAGTATCAAACCGAGAAGCACGGCGAGGTGAAGCCGTGATCGCCCAAATTCATTCAGAGTGGATCAAATTTCGGACGGTCCGCTCAACAGTTGTATTAGCGATTATCTCTGTGCTCATCTGCGTGGGGGTCGCCGTAATTGCATCCGCCGACATAGATGGTGCGCTCAGCGTCTCCAACGCACTGGTTGGAGTTCAAATCTCATTTCTCTTCATCATGGTGCTCGGCGTACAGATCATCGGGCAGGAGTACAGGTTCGCAACTATTCGACCAACCTTCTCAGCATCACCGCGTAGAGAGCGAGTAGTAATTGCGAAGCTTGTTGTCCTGATTGCAACCGTTGCCGTAGCGGCGGCCGCACTTATCGCGTTATCGCTAGCAGCGGCAGCGATAGTTAGCTCCATGAGGGGAAACGTTTTTGACCTCGGCCAACCAGGTACTGCACGTGTACTAATCGGGACTGTCGCGATCTTGGTGATCAATGGCATCTTCGGCTTTGGTATTGGCTGCATTGTGCGCCAACCCATTGCGGGGATCGTGATTGTTCTTGTCTGGATCACAGTGGTGGAGAATCTGATAGCAGGATTAGTCGAGGGAGCGGCTCGCTGGCTGCCGTTCTTCTCAATGGCGAACGTAAACGCGCAGAGCATCTCAAGCAATAGCGACTTTATGGGTCCCGTGGTGGGGGCACTCTATGGCGCCACGATTGCGCTTGCCCTCGTCGCTTTAGGTGCGCTACGAATTCGTTCGATGGACGCGTAAATCAGGACCCGCATCATTTTGGATCCGTCATATGAACGACAGCCCTACTTGAGTGACAGCCCTAATTGAACGACAGCCCTAATTGAGTGCCCTCTACCTAGCGGTGCTTTTGGGCTAAGGGCGTGTGATGTGGGTGAATCCCGTTGGACCTGTAGGCCCAAAAGGCCCTGATACTCCGGTAACCCCACTCGGGCCGCTAACTCCGCTTATCCCAGTAGCGCCGGAAGAACCAGTAGCGCCGGAGGGACCAGTGGTACGAGTAGTGCCAGTAGCTCCACTTGAACCAGTGTTGTTGGAGCGCCCGCCACTAGCGATCGAAGCGATTGCGCCCCCCTTCGCCCTGCCCTCTAGCTCAGTGCCCTTTGCTAAGTCGGAGACACTTGATCCGTGTGAGGCAGCCGAGGTAGTGGAGGTCGTCGAGGTAGTGGAGGTCGTATCTGGAACGGTAGTAGTCGTTGGGCGGTCAGCGGATGACGCGTTGGAGGCGATTCCTAGCCCGGAGAGTGCGTTATCGGCCGCATTGCTAATAGCGCTCGGTAGGGCACCAGCGGCAGCAAGTCCTCCTACTAGTGACAACACTCCGACTGATGCGGCTACTGCGGTTGATAGACGTGGGTGCTTCATTTTTGACCTCCGGTTGTTTGCGAGAACTTGGCTAGTAAGTAGTGAGATGAACCCTTCATCAGGGCTAGCGGTGATTGAATCTGCGCCGAGTCTTAAAGTCGCCACAGCCTCAGCAACATGACTGAACCCTGGGGGAGCATCATCAGCATGTACGAGTCCAGAGAGCATGCGGTCTGCAGTCTCTTCATCGATCTCGTTATCGATCTCGTCATCAACCTGGCTGATGTGTTGCTCCCCGTTTGTCATATCGAATAGGTAACCGTCGAAAGGGTTCATTCCGTTACAGATTTCTTAGGATTTTCCTGAGGATTCTTCTTAGGGCCCCCTGAAGCCTCAATTTCTCTTGCCAGGCGGGTCAATGCTCGGCTCTGGAGGACGCGAATGGTTCCTGGTGGTTTGCCAAGAATTCTGCCTACCTCCTCGGCGCTCATATCCCCTAAGACTCGGAGCGATATGACGTCTGCTTGGTCCGGCGGTAGGCGCCGGATGGAGGCGCAGAGGGACTCGAATCCCATCTGGCTTAGGACGATCGAGGCCGGGTCATCGCTCTCACCCTCGGGCTCTGGTGAATCTGTAAGTTCTTCGGGCCTGCGAGATCCTTGGCGAAAAGCATCGATCACCCTTGCCCTCGCGATGCTAAATAACCATGCTCGAAATTCACTCTCTCCTCCATTAAAAGTTGAGATAGAGCGAGCTACCCGTATCCAAGTCTCCGAGGCCAGATCCTCCGCTAGCCCTGATCCGGCTCGAGAGGTCAAGAATGCAACCAGGCGCGGTTGATGACTACGCCAGACCTGCTCTGCACCCCACTCCTCTCCGCTCCTAAACGCGGCGAGGGCCTCCTCGAACGACGGATCCACGCTACAAAGTGTTCCATTGTTTAATGGGGCCATGGACCGTGAATCGCGCAAATGGGGGCAATGCGCATACCTTCCTCATTTTGGAGGGCCAGCAAAATGGAGTCACCACATAGTTCAAAGCGTTATTGCGTTGCTAGATTCGCAGGGAATGAGGCACATGCCTCGTGCCTAAGGATTTCTAGGAGTTCGTCATGTTGGTTGAGTATTGGTTTGACCCTGCGTGCCCGTTTACTTGGATGACGTCTCGCTGGATTCGCTCGGTTGCGGGGATGCGTGACCTTGAGATCCACTGGCACCCGTTTAGCCTGATGTTCCGAAACGAGATCGGGCCTGAGAGCGACGTATATGAATACGTCTCGCGCACACGCAACCTATTGAGGGTTGTCGAGGCAGCGCGCGAATCTGGCAATGAGGCGCGCATCGGAGACCTCTATACCGAGTTCGGAAAGAAGATCCACCATGAAGGCACGACAGAGTTTGATGTCGCTGCGATTCTCTCCGGCCTCGGACTCGACCCTGCGCTTGCTAGCGCCCTTGACGATGAGAGTTTTGACGTAGTGATCCAAGCCTCGATGGAGATCGCAACTGAGCTAGCTGGAACAGCCGTAGGTATTCCGATCATCGCTGTGGATGACAACGAGGAGAAGAATGCTTTCTTTGGGCCGGTCATCACGCGTATGCCCGACCCTGACGAGGCGCTGCGGCTCTGGGATGCCTACCTGGCTCTTGTAGAGATTCCTCACTTCTTCGAGATTAAGCGAACGCGTGAAGAGACTCCAGACCTCTCCACGATCAAGTTTTAGCAACTTAATTTCTTGCCGAGGGAATAGGGGAGAGACACACTGCGTTGAAATAATGCTTGGGGGTTTAGTTCAAACTCGTCTCGCAAATATTCGCAGCGTTTTATCAAAGGGTTTCATAAAAGAGTTTTATAAAAGGGATCAAAGGGCAGGTATGAATTCAGATAATCAAGGCAGCAAAAAGAGCATCACAACGCAGATCGCTATCGGCGCTTTCGTCGGGGCGGCCGTAGGCGATGCACTCGGGGCTCCATTTGAGTTCAAATCCGGGGGGCTTTACTCGAGCACCTTTCCAGCAGCTGTTGTTGGCGGACTTGGGGAGATGACCGGCGGGGGTGGCTGGAGCCCAGGTGAATTTACCGATGACACCCAGATGGCGATTGCTCTCGCCGAGTCGCTTATAGCGAATCGCGGAATCAACTCTGCTGATTTATGGGATCGTTGGCGTGCCTGGGCAAGTAGCGCGAATGATGTCGGGATCCTTACCCGCCGGGCGCTCTCCTCTGAGGGTTTTGAAGGCGCCGCTCTTAAAGCCGAGGTGAGTAACGGCGGGAAATCTGCAGGGAACGGCTCTGTAATGCGCAATACACCGATAGCGCTATTCCTATTTGACCAGCCGCTTCCTGTCGTTATTGAGGCCGCAATAGCCCAGTCGGCTTTGACACACAATGATCCTCAGGCAGGTTTCGGCGCAGCGATCCATGCTGCGATGATCTCTGCGGGTATTCAAGGTGTGGATATGTTTGGCGCGATTGATGACGCATTAGCGCTTCTGCCGGTAGAGGCAAGCGAGACATGGGGGCCGTTGCTCGGCGATGGTTGGACTCCAGTCGACTCAAAACTTACAAACGGAACTGTATGGACATGCCTTGCTCAGGCTGTCTGGGCGCTTCGAACCTCGTCGACGTTTGAGGAGGCAGTTACTAAGGCAGTTGACCTCGGGGATGATGCCGACACAGTTGGTTGCGTTGCTGGTTCGCTTGCCGGTGCGCGTTGGGGTATCCAATCAATTCCAAGTAGGTGGACTACCTACCTAAATGGCTCAGTGGCGACTCCGTTAGACGGCGGCGGTATCGAGACCCGAACCTATAACTACAACGCTCTGCAGGAACTCTCACGAGCATTGTTGGGGCTAATCAAGATTGGGCCCACTGCACCTGATGACCCGGGCGGCCCTACGCGAGTGTACGACACTCTCCCTATTTATGCGGCAGATCTTCAAGGAGCGAGCAAAGCGCCAACTGATTGGGCCGTAATCTCACTCTGTCGACCAGAGGGGCACTTCGAGAATCACCCTGTGCGGCGTGAGGTCTTTTTAATTGATAAAGACCACGCGACAGAGAACCACAATGTGCTTGCAGCGCTCAATGATGCCGTAGAGAGCATTGATGCGTTCCTAGCTGAGAACCCAGATCGGGAACTATTAGTTCACTGCCATGGCGGCAAGAGTCGAACTGCGTTTGTCCTCAAAGCATGGGCGATGAAGCGAAATGGGTGGAGCGAGGAAGAGGCACATGAGTGGTTGGTCTCGAGTTGGCCTAGAGCAAGTAGGGAGAATCCAATTTTCTTGAGCATCCTCCGCAATGATTGGCTCCAATAGGAATTAATCCAATAATCCGCGTCACTTAAGCGCAGGCACTCAAGGAGCAAGATGTCAGCAACCGAAGAGCCAGCAGCCGATCAGCCAGAAGCCGAAGAGTCTGTAGAGATAGAACCAAGGCGCGTGCTTGTTGCTGGAGCGACTGGGTATATCGGAAGGCGACTTGTTAGCGAGCTAGTGGGCCAAGGCCACACTGTGCGCTGCATCGCGCGTACCCCGTCGAAACTCGATGCAGAGATTTGGCGTGATCAGGTAGAGGTCGTCACCGGGGACGTGCTTGATCCAGTCACCCTCAAAAATGCATTCAGTGGGATGGAGATCGCCTATTACCTCGTGCACTCAATCGGTGCCGATGCAGACTGGGAGCAACGCGACCGAACCGCAGCAGAGAACTTTCGGGATGCTGCTGCAGACGCGGGGCTTACTCAGATTATTTATCTCGGTGGTCTCGGTGATGACGCTGCAGGAGGTCTTTCTCATCACTTGGCAAGCAGGCATGATGTTGGGCGAATCCTTGCCTCAGGCTCGGTTCCGGCTACAGAGTTACGTGCGGCAGTAATTATTGGATCCGGCTCTGCAAGCTTTGAGATGTTGAGGCATCTCGTTGAGGTGCTTCCGATAATGACCACGCCGAAGTGGGTTACTACGCGTGTGCAGCCCATCGCAGTTCAGGATGTGCTCGGTTATCTCGTAGGTGTGCTCGCTAACCCTGCTTCATATGGTCAGACCCTTGAGATAGGCGGAGCCGATGTCCTTACCTATCGCGAGATGATGGATGCATACGCGGAGGTTGCTGGGTTGAGGAAGCGGATCATCATCACGGTCCCGGTGCTCTCTCCTCGGCTCTCCTCGCTATGGGTTGGGCTTGTCACCCCGATCCCAGCAGACTTGGCTCGGCCCTTAGTGGATTCACTCGTAAACGAAGTCGTTGTGAAGGATCACGCAATAGAGGAGATGGTTCCTCTAGTGCCGATCGATACCCGCGAGGCAATCAAGCGCGCGCTTGCTCGTGTGCGCGACCTGGAGGTCAAGACAAGTTGGACAGACGCAGAGCTATTTGGCAGATCTCCTGCTGAGCCGATGCGCAATGATCCATCTTGGGCGGGGGGAGTTGTCTTCTCCGATATCCAGTCCGTCTTCGCGCAAGCATCTCCAGAGGCAGTTATGCAGGAGGCCGCAAGCCTTGGAGGGGAGCGCGGATGGATTGTAGGGGGATGGCTCTGGTCTATCCGAGGGTTGATGGACTCGGTCTTCGGTGGGCCAGGTATGCGGCGAGGGAGGCGCCATCCAACAGAGTTGCGAGTCGGTGACGTAGTCGACTTCTGGCGAGTGGAGTCTTACGAACCCGGGCGCTTACTGAGGCTCCGAGCAGAGATGCGCGTCCCGGGGCGTGCATGGATTGAGTGGGAAGTCACTCCAGAGGGGAGCGGTACGAGATTAGAGCAGCGTGCGAGCTTTCAGCCCCGTGGCTTATGGGGTCGTGCATACTGGTACTCGGTAGCGCCTTTTCATCGGTTTATATTTAAGCCGTTAGCGAAGCGCCTCGCACTTGAAGCGGAGAGCAAGTAACTCTCGGAGCACATCTATTAGAGGACTCAATTGAGCGGTGTAATACGCACTCAAGACTCAAATTTTGCTGACGTGCCCTTCGCCTCGGCTTGGCCAGTCACTGTGCTTAATTGGGATGCCCCTGATATTGACGGCAGTCTTGCGATCCATGTTGTGGACGCACCTAGTAAGAGTGAAGAACTCGGTACGTTCTTGCTTCTGCATGGAGAGCCTTCATGGTCTCACCTGTATGAAGAATGGATACCACGCCTCACCGCGGCTGGATATCGCTGTGTGGCACCAGACCTTCCTGGGTTTGGCAGGAGCGATAAGCCCACTGATCAATCGTGGTACTCATACGAGCGACACTGCGATGCGATTAGGTATGTGATCGAGAGCCTTGACCTCTCATCAATTCACTTGGTGGTTCAGGACTGGGCTGGGCCGATCGGGCTAAGGCAAGCGGTAGACGAGCCGCATCGTTATGGCCAGATTTTTATCTTCAATACGTGGCTCCACCATGCAGAGTTTCTCTACTCCGACGGCGTGAAGTGGTGGCATGATGCCGCTGCTGACCCCAATCAACTCGGTGGTGATATGCCGACAGGGCGAATTGTCGCAGGGACAATGCGGCGTGAGCATGATTACGAGATCGTTCAGGCTGCATACGACTCACCATTTGATGGTTATGACTCCAAGGCTGGTGCACGGGCGTTCCCAGCGATGATCCCGTTCTGGGCCCCCGAGGTTGGGGGAGCGGAGCAGCAGCAGCGCTGCTATGACGCTCTCTTAGCTTGGAGCGCATGCCCAATTCATTTTGCATTCGGCGATGCTGACCCGGTATTTCCTTATGAGCAGGCTGAGTTATGGTCATCGAAGATCGAGGGTGCAACACTCGATCGCATTGCGACTGCAGGTCACTTTGTGCAGTTTGATGCCGCTCAAGATTGCTTAAACGTCATAGAAAAATACACTGGGTCGAATTGAGTTGGGGGCTCTGAGTGGATAGCGATGAACTTGATATAGACGCAGAGGGTATTGATGATGCAGCGCTCCGTTCCCGGGTCATCCGCGAGAGGCAACGGGTTGCTGCAGCGAGAGCGGCTGAGCGCGACGAGTTAGCAGAAACACTCAACGCTCTGCAGGGTGAGGCTGCATCTATAACCGCCGATCGTGATCGATGGCAAGAACGCGCGCTCTCTGCCGAGGCCGAGAACCGTGCTCTGCTTGCAACGCGAGTATTTCGATGGTCAGCAAGAGCGAGGTCGTTGTGGAGTCGAATCCGCTAATGGCACCGGCTGCACGCGAGGTCATTTTTGTAATCGACGACCGAGTGCCACATGAAGATGTTGGAGTTGGAGATCCGCGTGCCGCGTTGCTAGGGAGGTGCCTTGCAACTCTGCGCCGAGATGCTCATATTGTGTGGTGTGCGGTGAGCGATGAGAATGTCACGAAGTATTCCCCTCCACTAGAGGCATTAGGGATTGAGGTCCGCGCTGGTCGCGTAGAAGAGACCCTCACTCAACGCGCTGGAGAGGCTGGGGTTGTAATCGTCTCAAGGCCTAGCAACTTTGCGTTATTTAGATCAACCATTGATCGCTACCAGCCTCAAGCTGTGCGGATCTACGACGCAGAGAGCCTCTTCTATCGAAGGTCAACTCTTGAAGCGGTGGTGCGCCGCGAGTATGTGCCAGAGCGCCGGGCTGGTGCTGAGATAGCCGCCGAGGCCGATGCGGTTCTCTGGGCAGATGGCGTACTCGCAATCTCCGAGGATGTGGTGGAGTTTGCGAAGACTATTCACCCCGATGTGGTGACCGGAGTCTGCTCTTATGCAGTTACTGCTCCAAAACAGGTACCAACATTTGAGGAGCGGTCAGACTTAATCTTCTTCGGGGGTTTTCGTGCTGGCCCCGGAGGGCCAAACGAAGATGCAGCGGTAATCGCAGCAGAGGAGATTGCTCCGCTCATCGGTAGGCCGTTAGTTATTGCTGGCGCTAATCCGACACAGCTTGTAAAAGACCTTGATACAGATGCAGTGAGGGTGGTTGGTCACGTAGATGACTCCGTTAGCTACCTTGCTCGGTTTCGTGTCAACCTCTGCCCACTTCGATTCGGGTCAGGGCTCAAACTGCGCTTAGTCGATGCCGCTGCTGCGGGGACGCCCACCGTTATGACCCCATGCGCTGCTGAGAACCTTGGCCTAGATGCAAACCTCACTGAGCTCCTTGTCGCCGATTCAGTCTCCGAGCAGGCCGCTAAGTCGATCGCTCTCCTCGAAGATCCTGAGCTTTGGCAGAGCGCAAGCAACTCTCTGCGTTTGCTCGCTGAGGAGCGCTATAGCAACCGAGTATTTGAGTCCGCTCTAAATGACTTCCTGCTTGAGCTCGGTATCTAGTTTTTAGGTTGGAGTATTTTTATCTTGGAGCGAATGGCGATCGTGGGTTGCGCATCTCGTGAAAGTCAGCGTTGCGCTGTGATGCGCGAGCGCGAGTTACTTGGTGGGTGATGATCCAGAAGTGGTTAGCGCGAACTGCATAGACAATTTGGCCGGCCACATCTCGAGGGTCCATCGCAACGGTGCTCATGAACTGCTCAATCTGGGAGATCGGTATCTGCGGTGGAGGCTTGATACCTGTCTCTGGCGGTGCATTACGCCCTGACTCAAAGATCTTCGTATCTACGAGCTCGGGGCAGAGACAGGAGACCCCGACGCCGGTTCCGTCGAGCTCCATGAATAGCGACTCTGAGAGGCCGACTACTGCATATTTCGTAGCGTGGTAAGACCCGAGCATTGGTGTTGCGCAGAGCCCTGCCTCTGATGCTGTGTTGACAATGTGGCCCTCACCCTGCTCAACCATGAGAGGAGCAAATGCGCTTACCCCATAGGCAACCCCTAAGAGATTGACGCCCACAACCCAGTCCCATACCTGTGGCTTGGTCCGTATGTTGGGCGAACCAGACGCGACTCCGGCGTTGTTCATAAGCAGATGCACCGCCCCGAATTTGGCAAGCGCCTGATCGCGAACGTTGGCGATCTGGTCGGAGTCAGATACGTCGCACTCAACTGCGAGCACCTTTGCCCCGGACTCGCTGAGAGCAGATGCCTCACGTGCGAGCGTCGCTCCCTCGACATCCGCCATTACAACAGACATGCCTTCTTCAAGGAGTCGCTTTGTTAGAGCGAGCCCAATTCCAGAGGCTGCGCCGGTGATTACTGCTGTGCGTTCGGTCAGTTGCATGTTGCTCCTTGGAGATTCGAATACTTACTGTGTATCGCTGCGTGTTGCGCCGCCTATTTAGTGAGGCTGCAGATATAACCAATTCGTGGGTCAGTGCGACCATCTAGGAGCGCGAGGTATGTGTCCCTCACGTCATCTGCGCCCGTTACCTCGCGGAACTCAAGCCAGTCACCACACCAAACAACATATGGGTCCCATGCCGCTAGAGCACGCTCTCCGAGTCCGCTTCTTCCCCAGTCGGCGTTGCGCTTGGCGATCTGATCAGGTGCAAAGAAGAACTTTGGCTTCGGTCCTGGTAGTGGCTCAGTTGAGGCTTGGGCAGCATGGTTCCAGTGAGTCCCACCGAGTGCAACCGAGAACGTTAAAGACTCTCCAAGGTGGGTGTGTACTGAGCGCACGACATCGGGGTCGCCAGCGATATCTACGAAGACGCTTGACTCTTTAGGAATCCTCGAAATCTCGTCATACGGAATAACAGAGTCATAGATGTTTAGCGACTCGACGAATCTGCGGTTACCTGCCGAGGTGAGGCCAACAATTCGGTGGCCGCGAGCCTTAGATAAGAATGCGATTCCGATTGCTGTCTTGCTAGAGGCGCTAGAGACGATCGTCGTCGAGCCACCGAAGTCGCCCTGGTCTTCGAGGTAGTCATCGACAACGAATGAGGTGAAGAACAGCGGGTATAGCAGCATGTGCTCTGACTCGCGGTCTGCTCGGTAGATGATGTCTGCAGAGGTGCGCGTGTATCTGCTGTATGCAGAGGCCATCTCGGCGCGGTGAGGGGAGACGTCTGCGAAAGATTCGGTGTTGATGCTTCCCGGGGTTATTACTAACTCCGAGCCCATCGGGAAATACCCGTAGATGCGCTCTCCAACTTCAACCCCCTCGGCGAGCGACTCGGTTACGACCCCGAAACCCCAGACTGGAATTCGCCCCCAAGCTCCGTCGGCGTCTGTCTCAGCCGGAAAGAAATTCCAGTACTTCAGTGCATCACCAAAGACTGCATATGAAATGTTGTTGGAGGTAAGCGCAAACCCGGAGACCTCAATGCGCGCATCGCCCTCAGCTAGCGGTGTAATCGGATCTTCGGTGACGCGAGTCCGAGCGAGATATGAGCGAAGCACTTCGAGATTCATATTGATGCCTTTCTTGAGATGGAGCAGCGGGTTGTGCTTCTCTTAGGGGGAATGGTCCTAAATAGAGTCGTCGTAGGCGGAGTTGCAGATAGAGACTTGGGTAGCGCAGTTCTGGAGAGTATTGACACTCTGACTGCCATAAACTACCCCCGGGTGAGATCCTCCGCAATTAGTGCCGGCTTATCGAGAGTGTGGGCGTTCTTAAGTCTGGGCGCTCTTAAGTGTGGGAGTTCTTGAGTCTCAAAAAGTATGGCTCGGCCTATTACAGGACGGGCCATACCTTTCTCGTCTGCTGAGCAGTTGGGGTTAGAAGCGGCGTTACTCGCCTGCTTCGCCGCCACCTTCTGCGCCACCGCTCTTGATCTTGACGTCACCCCAGCTTGCTTTAGCGCCTGAGTGACCAACGTCGTAGACGACTGCAGATGCTGCGACCCCTAGGAGCGCAGCAATCGCGACTGCTGCCAAAACCATTGGAGGGTTCGATGGAGCCGTAGTACCAGCAGCTGCCGCGCGGCGCTTAAGCAGTGTCACTAGAACCATTACGCCGAGTACTGCAATGAAGAATAAGAAGACCCAGAGTCGGGCGCCCTCGGCAGTCTCAGTATGAGCGTTTAAGAGTTTGGTCTCCTTCACGGACTCTTCGAGTGCTTGTCCACTGTCAATCGCAAGCTGGGTGAAGAAGAGTGCCGCTCCTGCGAACGCGACGACTATCCATCCGATTCGTGTTCGCCATGAAGGCCAGAACATTGCAAAAATTCCGAGTGTGGCTAGAGGCACTAGGACAACTGGGACGTGCACCATTAAAGGGTGCGCTGGGACTCCCATGACGGTGGTGATATTCATTCGGGCTCACTTTGGTTTTGGGCTGCGCTATTTGGCAACTAGTACCGGACAACATACGTGAAGAAGCGCCAAGGCGTTCCTAGAACTTGGTAAGTATTGTCGGGACCAAAGTCACAACTTTTGCGCTTAGCGCTAAGACGGCATTCGACGGTGTGGGTACGAGAAGCATTAAGGCGAGACGCTTATATGTCTCTTAAATGCTTTACTTGCCCGTCATCTGCCCCCAGGAGAGCGTCGTTGTAGTGGCGACCTCCGGTGTGATGGAGAGTCTTCTCTGGGCCATATGTGAGGAGAATGCTCACGCGGAAGGGCCCATCCGTTGAGGTGGGTGGCGGCGAGACATGCATTACATCTGAGTAGTGCACGCTTACATCCCCCTTACGCGCTTGAACCGCTACGCCAAGAGGCGCTTCGGGGTCGTCGTTCTCTACAAATGGGAAACTTGTGAGGTGGGAGCCAGGTAGCACCCTTAGTTGACCCGCTTCAGCGGAGCCATCATTTAGGCAGATCGTGAGAATAAACATTGGGCAATTATCTGCGTGCCCTCCGAGTCCACAGTCACGATGCCAAGGCAAATCTGCGAGCCCTTCTTTAATGTCAGGGCGTTTCCATAAGACTGTGGTTCCATCGAGTTCGTTCCGATGATTCGCTACGGCGGCAATCTCGGCGAGTGAGACGAGTGCCATTATGCGCGCGTCATCGTGGAGCGAATCCAATGAAGGTATCTCAGCGCCTCGAAGTACGCGAGTCAAGATTGCTTCACCGGAGGAGTCACGTCCCCACCACGACGAACCGTCACCCTCTACTGCTTCGCGTTCGAGTCTCTGCGCCGCTGCAAAAAGTTCGTCAACCTCCTCGCTGCTAAATACTTCCCCGACCATTAGGAATCCGGCAGTCTTAAGAAAGTGTGCCAACTCGTCTGGAGTCTCGAGTAGCTCTTCGAGCGTAAACTTCTGCTGCGCATCTAGCGGGTCGCCGCTCTTGTTTAATAGCGACAATTGCGAAGGGTCGTAGAGCGGGCGTCCGTGAAACATCGCTCGGAGAATTGGTTCCCACCTGATAAATCTCATCGGGTTTCCGCGAACTGCTTCGACACGAGACGAGTAGAGCATCGCTATAGGTGTGTCCACATCTCTGACAAGACCGGAGAAGGAGTCCAGATCGATTCCAATGACACTCCGAGCCTCGGCATCTCCTGCGACAATCTCAATGCTCTCGCCATTCGAGCGATACGTATACGCGCCGGCAGGGGTGCGAATCGCTAGGGCTCCGATTCGGGAAGCCTCACGAGCGCAGAGCGCATAGTCGCCGCGGCTCAACCTCTCCGGGAGGTCGATTTCGTGGAAGTGAATGAAGGCGTCCATTGTCTTTAAGGTGATGATGGTCTCCAAGGTGAGGATCGTATCGCCGGTCATAGCCTCATAGCGAGCACGATTTCCCGCCTAGAGAGCGCCGAGGAACTGCGCATAAAGCCCGCAAATCGGGCACTCCTAAAATAACTTGAGGATAAACAGAGCGAATCCGCAGGCACCTTTGACAATAGCGACCTCTTTAATGACTACTTTAGGTGCTGAAGCAACCACTAGATGCGTGCAGCGCTTAGTGGCGGAGTAACCACAAATTCGTACATACCCGTAACTAAAGCGAAGAGGAAACAATGATTCTCACACCAGCGACTTACTCAACAGGTGAGTTTGAGAACCCAAATACTTCGAGGGCTCCTCGGGCCTTTGTAGCTGCGTTAGTTGCCGCGGTTGTGGCCCTAGCCTTTCTGCCGGGCGTAGGTGCGACGATCACATCCTCTTCAGCCAGCCTGCCAAGGTCAACCGCTGACTACGTGGTGCGCGGTGCTGACACGAGTGCTGTATTGGGTGCGGTGCTTGATGCCGGCGGCCAGGTAACTCGTCGACTCGACATCATTGGTGGAGTCGCAGCACGCCTCGCCCCTGAGGCTTATCGCAGCCTTAACGAGCAGTCGGTCTTCTCAATTACGCCGGACAGCCTCCTGACTGCATCTGAGGATTCCTCCACATCATCGACGCCTGTTGCCACTGGAACACTCCCGGAGATCGAGCGCTCAATCGGTGCGAACCAGCTCTGGAGCGATGGTGCAACTGGCAAGGGAGTTGGAGTCGCTCTCATTGATACCGGTGTTGTCCCTGTACCAGGGCTCGACACTCCAGGAAAGGTTGTTAACGGACCGGACTTCTCAATGGAGACCGACAACCCAGAGCTTGCCGGACTCGACACTGCTGGGCATGGAACACACATGGCGTCAATCATCGCTGGGCGTGACGCGACTGCGAGCCCTAGCAAGATTGGATCTGGTTACATGGGTGTTGCACCTAACGCCACCATCGTTAACCTCAAGGTTGCTACCGCTGACGGCACGACCACTGTCTCAACTGTTATCGATGCGCTTGGTTGGATCGTTGCGAATCACACTTACTCTGGAACCACAATCCGCGTCTTGAACCTCGCGTTCGCGGCAGACCCAAGTATTCCCTACGAGCTTGACCCGCTTGCATTTGCTGTTGAGCAGGTTTGGTTCTCAGGAGTGGCAGTAGTAGCCGCAGCGGGTAACGCTGGCGCCACAGCTACTTCGATGGCAAGCCCTGCTTATGACCCATACGTCATCTCGGTAGGCGCAAGCGACCCGGTTGGAACTCGTTCATCGAGCGACGATGTCGTTGCCTCTTTCTCAAGTGCAGGAAGCGCAATCAGATTCCCAGACGTTCTCGCACCTGGTGTCTCTGTCGAGGGGCTCCGCAATCCGGGATCGTTTATTGACTGGCTCTACCCAGAAGGCCGTGTTGGAGATCGCTTCTTCCGCGGTAGTGGAACCTCGCAGTCGACAGCAGTCGTCTCTGGTGCGGTAGCGCTTCTATTCTCGAAATTCCCGAGACTCACTCCAGATGGTGCGAAGTATGCACTGAAGCGTGGCGCTCTCAAGATTGTCAACGCCCCCGCAATTCTTGGTGGAAGCGGTGTGATCAAACTAGACAAGTCCAAGGACGCAGCAGAGAAGGCATCGCAATACCCGTCTAACTACGCACAGGCCTGGCCAGTATCGGCTCCAGTTTATGTTCCGGTCACAGCTGGAGGATCGACTGTTGGCGGCTCATCTGGCACTGTCGATCCTTATGCAGGCAGCCCGTTCGTGGCACGTCGCTGGACATCAGCCGGATGGACTGGCGACATCACCAACACTGACTACTGGTTGGCTCGTCGATGGACAGGAGCCTCGTGGGACGGCCGTCGTTGGACCGACGGTAGTTGGACCGCTGGAGCATGGGCATCGTCATTCTGGGGCGACGTCTCTGACCCACAATTGCTTGTTACGCCGACAACTCCATGACCCTACGAGCACGCGCTGAGAGGCGCTTTCTGCCTATTTACGGGTTGACCCTTGCCATTGCGGTGTTCTCAGCGATTGGGGTTCTAGCAACCCTGGACGTAACAGCGTTAGCCCCTGGCGCTCCGCCGTGGTGGGTAATGGCGGCGGCGTTCTTCGCTGCTGAAGCCTCAGGTGTTCACGTTGAGTTTCGGCGCGAATCAATGACGCTTTGTTTAACTGAGATTCCCCTTGTTCTAGGACTTGTATTCGTCGGGCCGGCACTGCTTGTCGCCGAGCGGCTTCTAGGGACCTTCTTGCTGCTAGGGCTTATAGAGAAGCAGCGACCAGTAAAACTCCTTTTCAATCTTGCGCGCTCAGCGGCTGAGACTCTCATAGCAGTAGCGGTTTTCCGAGTGCTAATCGGTGGGAGCGATCCCTTCGCGATTCGGGCATGGGCCGCAGTAGCGGTCGCCATGCTTGTAAGCGATCAGTTCTCGGACTTTGTTGTAAAGCTGGCGATTCGTATCGCCGAGGGTGGCGGCGTCAGCGATGCGTCAGCGATGCGCGTAGTTAGCCGCATGACGGTGCTCGTGAACTCGGCTCTCGGGCTTCTGCTTGTATTTGCAGTTACAACGCGTCCATCAATTGCAGCTTTAGTGACTCTCGTGGCATTCGGTGCGTTCTGGGGGATGCGCGGTTATGCATTACTCAATGACCGCAGTCGCACCCTTGAGCATCTCTTTGCGTTCACATCTGAGATCGGTCCCGCAGTCGATCTCAACTCAATTGCTTCCGTCATACTTCGGCGGACAGAGAATCTACTCAGAGCCGATCGAGCTCAGATTGTAATTTTCCCCGATAAGGCAAGCACTGCTGCGGTACTCGTGAGGATGGACGTTGATGGCAGGGTCACAACTGCACCTGCGCCTGAGATTGATATCGATTCTGAGCCTTGGCGCAGCGTGTTTAAGGGGAGAGCACTTCGGCTCCCGGTGGATATGCCTGGGAGTGCTGCTTATCGAGTTCTCGCAGACCTAGATGCGGCTGAGGCCCTTCTGCACCCATTAGCGACCACCTCGGGCGTAATCGGTGCGCTTATAGCCGTCGACAGGAGCGGTAACGGGTCTTCGTTCTTGGACAACGAGCAACGACTTCTCGAGACAATTGCACTGCACGCCGCTGGAGCGATTGAAAAGGGCCGGCTTGTTGACTTGCTCCGCTCTGAGTTGGATGAGAAGCGCCATCGCTCACTCCATGATGGGCTCACGGGATTACCCAACCGTATTTTCTTCGAAGAGCGTGTATCGCAGAGGCTGGCAGAGGCCGGCGCTAACGGGCATGTTTCTGTGATGCTCATGGACCTAAACCGTTTCAAGGATGTAAACGACACGCTCGGGCATGGTGTTGGCGATCACCTTCTGCAGGCAATCGCTAATCGCCTTGCTAACAATTCGCGAGGAACCGACCTTGTCGCCCGTCTGGGAGGCGACGAGTTTGGAGTCCTTGTCTCCTCAATTGCAAGCGAAGAAGAGGCCGTGTCGATAGCGCAACGCATAATTGCTTTGTTCGATCTTCCATTCGAGTTCGATGGACGGTCCTTCACCATCGGTGCAAGTCTCGGGATTGCGTTGCATCCCGAGCATGGGAACTCACCGGATATTCTGCTGCAGCGCGCTGATGTTGCGATGTACGTAGCGAAGGTTGCAGGTCAAGAATGGAGCGTCTACAACCCAGAGTTTGACCGCAATAGTCCCCAGAGACTCCTGCTTGGCGGCGACCTAGCGCGCGCTATCGAAGAGGATGAACTCGTTCTGCATTATCAAGCCATTCTTGATGTCGAGACGCAGACGCTTGTTGGGGCAGAGGCCCTGGTGCGCTGGCAGCACCCAGTGCGAGGTCTAATTGGCCCAGATGCATTTATCGATCTCGCAGAGGAGCGAAATCTCGCGGGACCATTGGCGCGTTTCGTACTACGAAGGGCGCTCATGGAGTGCGCAGACTGGCGCGCAAGCGGCAGGATGATCGGTGTAGCAGTTAATTGCTCAGTCTCTAATCTTCTCGACAGTTCATTTGCAGATGACATCTCAACACTGCTCTCAATCTGCGATGTCCCAGCTGCAGCGCTGACGATCGAAGTAACTGAGAGCATGCAGGTGCTAGAGAACCCCCGCGCCGTTGAGACCTTGGAGAGAATCCATAATCTTGGGGTGAAGGTCGCGGTAGATGACTTCGGCACTGGGTATTCCTCTCTTGCATATTTGCGTCGGCTTCCAATCGATCAAGTAAAGATCGACAGAAGTTTCGTTCAGCAGATGCTTACGCACTCCGATGATGCAGCAATCGTTGGTGCAATCGTCGAGTTGTGTAGGTCGCTCGGGATGCGCGTTGTCGCTGAAGGAGTTGAGACCGAGGACGTGTGGTCTGCGCTTCGAGAGATGGGGTGTGACCGAGCACAGGGTTACTGGGTTAGTCGTCCAGTCTCGGCAACTGCCTTTGCGGAGTTGTCAGAGCGCATTCCGGTCTCGATACTCCTCGACTGAGACCCTGCTCGACTGAGACCCTCTGCACCTAACGAAGGGCTTGTTGGTAAGCGATAGGTAATCGCATCGAATTACATTTATGTAGTTATTTGTTATTGCTCACTATATATTTGCGCTCAATTTTTTATCTGCGCTGCCTTGCCTTACTGCCACATCAATCCGTACTCTCCGGTGATGCGGAGAGTGGTGAGAGGGCGATTGAGGTTCACTCGCACCCGTATCGGTACCGCGGTTACTGCCCTTGTCGCAGTTACATTTTTCGCTATATTTTTACTTGCAGTTGAAGCGCAATCAACCGATGCAGCGACACTCCTCCCCACTGCACCACTCGGAGTAACTGTGTCGCCTGCCGCTGCGGGTCGAATGACTCTCTCATGGCGTGCGCCATTAAGTAGCGCTGTAAGTAGTACAGGAACCAGTGTCGTCGTGACGAGCTACGAATACAGGTCAGCATCTACTTCTAATTCAGGGTCGACGTGGTCCGGGTATGCACCTGCCGTTACATTGCTTGCAACCTCTGGTAGGCAGGCTGTTCCTTGCTTGGCACCGCTTACTGCTGGTGGCGGCTGCCGCTATGTTCTAGCGGCGCGTAGCGCTGCAGGGATCGGCGCATGGACCTCTCCAGCGACCGCGCTCTGGGCGCCCCCATCTCCTCCGCGAACCCCAGTAGTGGTGGGGCGGCATGGAGCACACGTAGCGAGTGTTTCATGGAAGACGCCAACAGTCTCCGGAGGACTACCCCTCAAGGACACGCTTGTTCAAGTCTCTACCGATGGAGGGGCCACTTGGAGCGCGAAGATTGAGTCTCTAGCCCCCGCAGATACGACGAGCGCTTTCGTGCTGCCAGCAAGTTGCGAGACCAACTCTGAGTGTCGTGTGCGCCTCTATGCTCTAAGCGCTGCAGGTAGGTCAACACCAACTCTTCCCGCACAGATTCAGTGGCGGCCGGTGTCTGATGAAATTGGAATCGCTACCGGTACCCCGTATGTCCCCGCTGGCATGACCGAGCCGCAATTTTGGAATCGCGTCGCGGCAACCGGTGCCGGATGGGCGCGTATCGATTGCGCGCCGCTCTCTTATACGAGTTACTCAACCTGTGACAATCGAGTTGCCGAAGCTCGCAGGGTAGGGCTCCGTCTAGTTCTTACTCTGGCCTACAGGCCGCCAAACTCGCCAGATATCTTCAGTAACTCAGAGCATCAACAATGGGCGATTTGGGCAGGAGAGGTTGCGGCACGTTTAACCTCTGCAAACCCCGGGACAATTGGCGCATTTGAGATATGGAATGAACCTAATAATCCTGTCTTCTGGAGTCCGGTGGACCCTGTTGCTTACTCTGACCTTCTTGCTCGCACAGCATTTGCAATTCGAATGCGTTCGGCAGTTCCGATACTTACTGGAGGCCTCTCACCAGGTGGGGTTAACGGTGGCTCGGACGCGACCACGGATCCGCGCAACCCGGCGACTTGGCTCGCTGGGATTTACTCAGCCGGGTCTCGGGGGCATTTCGACGCGGTTGGGCATCACCCTTATGACACATATTCAAGCGTAACCAACCAGGGTCCGCCCAGAGTCGGATGGGAGAGTGGTTACCGAGCGGCTCATTGGCTAAGGGTGGTTATGGATGCAAATGGCGACTCTGTAAAACGTATTTGGGCCACAGAGGCTGGAACTCCTTCATGTACTGGATATAGCGGAGGAAAGTTTTCCGAGGGGCTGCGTGCAACTCGCCTACGGGATGACATCGCAGACTGGACCCGAGGATTACATAATCCATGGACCGGAGAGAGCATCGGACTAGGGGATAAGAGTGACTGGAACACTGGGCCATTTATGGTGTTCAAGATGTATAAGCAGTACGACGCCCCTGGCCTAGGGCTTTCTTTCGCTACTGCTCAGTGTGGTCACCCTGCTTGGTACGAGCCCGCACCGGTCTCCATGCTGAAGACGTTGACGGCCCGATAACCCGCGGGCACGGTAGTTATCTTCCTTGAATCTTGAGGATGAACCAGTCGTGCGCGATGCTAGGCAGGTGGTCGCAAATGAGGGCCAGCAAAGTACGTAATCTGAAAAGCCCCATATTCAATTTGTTCTATACGTCGTAGTAACTAGAAACCCGGAGAGAAAATGTCTGATCAAGCAGTACTCACCGAGGTAGCCGATGGCATCCTCACCGTAACCATTAACCGCCCTGAGGCGCGCAACGCTGCAAACCGTGCCGTTGCAGATGGCATCGCTGCTGCGATGGACGAACTCGACGGCAATGACGAACTGCGGGTCGGAATCATCACCGGAGCGGGAGGCACATTCTGCTCAGGCATGGACCTAAAAGGTTTCCTTACTGGAGACTTGCCAATAGTTGAGGGTCGCGGATTTGCTGGAGTAGCCGAAGCGCCGCCCCGCAAGCCACTTATTGCTGCGGTCGAGGGTTACGCGCTTGCTGGCGGCTTTGAACTAGCGATTACCTGCGACCTAATCGTCGCTGCGGAGAGCGCAAAATTTGGAATTGCTGAGGTCAAGCGCGGACTCGTTGCTGCTGGCGGCGGTCTCGTTCGCCTTCCTCGTCAGATTACGCCGCGCTTAGCCATGGAGCTTGCTCTAACCGGCGACTTCGTTGACGCGCAGCGCGCATACGAGATGGGATTAATTAACCGTGTAGTCCCTACCGGCGAGGCACTTGCCGGCGCAAAAGAACTAGCGGCAAAGATCGCTGCAAACGGACCACTTGCAGTTGCGGTTAGTAAGCGCATCATTGCCGAGTCGGCTGACTGGTCGACAGCGGAGCAATTCGCCAAGCAGGGCGAGTACGCAAACCCAGTATTTGGTAGTGCGGATGCAATGGAGGGTGCAACTGCATTTGCAGAGAAGCGTGCACCAAACTGGACCGGAAAATAATCAGCTAAGTAAAAACCTGTAAATAACAGCCTCTAACAAATAACACTTACCGAAAGGGAACACGATGCCAAGACTAAACCTGAATGGGTCATCAGCGATTGTTACCGGTGGTGCCTCTGGCATCGGCGAGGCATGTGCACGGCAGTTGGCAGATCTCGGAGCAAGAGTTGTCATTGCCGACCTAAATGAGGACGCTGGTACCGCTGTTGCAAAAGAAATCGGCGGATTATTCGTCATGTGCGATGTCTCGAATGAAGAAGATGGTGCAGCAGCAGTAGCAGCAGCATCCGAGATGGGGCCACTACGCGTACTAGTCAACTCTGCTGGCCTCGGCTGGGCCGGACGCACAATTGACCGCAACAACGAGCCAATGGAGCAGAAGCACTTTGATTTCGTCATCAAGGTAAACCTGCTCGGATCATTCAACATGCTTCGCCTCTCTGCGGCGGCGATGGCCAAGACAGAGGCGATTACTGAAGACGGTCAGCGCGGTGCGATTGTAAACATGGCATCAGTTGCAGCGTTTGATGGCCAGACTGGTCAGGCTTGCTACTCAGCCTCTAAGGGTGGAATTGTCGGAATGACGCTCCCAATTGCGCGTGACCTTGCCCCTGCCGGTATTCGCGTTAACACCGTTGCTCCTGGTCTCATCGATACCCCGATCTACGGTGTCGGAGAGGCATCAGAGGCCTTTAAGGCAAATCTCGGCAAATCAGTACTCTTCCCGAAGCGTCTAGGGTCAGCCGAGGAGCTTGCATTTATGGTAATTGACCTGATCACGAACCCGTACATGAACGCCGAGATTGTGCGCGTTGATGGCGGAATCAGGATGCCACCTAAGTGATCTAACGCGCCGAGAGGCGCACTTGAGAGTGGATGATTTAGAGGGCCCGGCCTAGTGCCGGGCCCTCTTCGTTGTGCCTGTCTCACCCGGTCGTTAAGTTAGGTCCTATGAATACTGACGGAGATGAGCAGAAGCGCGCTGGGCAGGGGAGTGAAGCGATGGCAGATGATCAAGTCTTAAATGATCTAGAGGGCGAGGGCCGGGATGGAGAGGTAGCCGCCGGATGGTATTCCGACCCGGCTCACCGCTCCCACGCGCGCTGGCATGATGGCCGTCACTGGACCTCCACGATCGCAGTTGATGGTGCTGCTGCCACAGACCCTGCAGGCTTGGAGGGCATCGACTCATCAATGCCAGTGGTGCTGGTGCCGGAGAGGCGCTCCTTGGATCGGTCTGAGAGGCGCGCAGTAAAGGCGGGGCGCAGAGCAGTGCGTGACGCCGAGCGCGCGCATGCGGTTGCCATCGCTGCGGCCGAACGCGCGGTTAGGGATGCAGAGATCTCGCGGAGTAATCAGTTGCAGATTGCGAATACACAATTGGCGGAGGCGGAGAGCCCGAGTGGTAAACGCATCGGCGAGTATCGCGGAGTGATTCTCCATGAGCGCACGCTTACAACACCCAAGGGCGGCACGGTCTGGCTGCGCGGATGCTCGGCTGATGTGGAGAGTGGAGGCAACCTCTCGATGTCTCACCGCCCAACGCTTACACGGCTCGCGGCCGGTGGTCTTCTATTCGGCGGGATCGGAATGCTTGGATCGCTCGCTGCTCAGAAGCGTGAGGTTGCAGATAAGCGTGAGCTGTACCTGCTGATCCAGACCGGCGAGGGCGGGATGGTCCTTCAGTGCCCACCGGATGATGGGCTTATTGTGAGGCAGTTTGCGATGGCCATCAATGCCTATGCGCGTGATGTAGATGCAAACAATGTTGAGCGGGCAGCAATCGCAGCATCATCTCGTGCAATTATTGGGCGTATCTCGGCTGATACATCAGAAGTAGATACAGCGATGGCGGCGGTGGAGCGTCTGCGCCATGACCCGACTCATCTCGCAGCAATCGAGAGGGCAAAGGACGAAGTTCTTGCTCTTGAGTCAGGCCACCAGCATGGAGATTGACGCATGCATATGAGGCAGCGAAGACTCAGAGCGTTATTCGTATTGAGTTTGCCAGAGTTTGATCTCCGCGGCACCAGTTAGACCTCCGGATGGGGGAGACTCAACCCATGACAGTTAACGAACTCCCCGATGCCAGCCTCCCAGCGCGAAAACGTATCGCCCTCGTTGCACACGACCATGAGAAGCAGCACTTGCTTGAGTGGGCGCGTGAGCACAGGGAGATTCTCTCGCAGCATCAACTCTGCGCTACCGGTACAACCGGGGGATTGCTTGCAGAGGAGCTTGGCCTTCCGATCGAGCGACTGAGATCTGGTCCTCTAGGAGGGGACCAACAGATCGGTGCCCGAATCGCTGACTACGGAATCGACATGCTGCTTTTCTTCTGGGATCCACTAGAGCCTCAGCCGCACGACCCCGATGTGCGTGCGCTGCTGCGAATTGCAGTTGTCTGGAACATCCCTGTTGCATGCAACCGATCTACTGCAGACTTCTTGGTCTCGTCGCCGCTCTTCTCAGGCCCTTACGACCGCCAGGTAGCTCCGCACGTCTCTGCGTAAGCGAGTACGGATGAACCCCTACGGTCGAGTGCCCCACTGATTTAGATGAGTGACATCTCGCGCTGGTAAGCGGTTGGCAGGCTTGAATGTATCTCCGGTGAAGTATGCGACCGGGAGGAGTGCAGCCTGCGTTACGTGGTCAGGAATTCCAAGGATCTCCGCAGCCTCTTTCTCGTACATGAGGTGCAGGGATGTCCAGGCTGTCCCGAGGCCACGAGCCCGAGCAGCTAGTGCGAAGGACCAGACAGCAGGAAGAATTGATCCGTAGGTTGAGGCCTGAGCGAGTACGCCTGCCTCCTCTACTCGGCCCTCAATGCAGGGAACAAGAAGTACAGGCACTTCATGCAGGTGCTCTGCGAGGTACCAAGCTGATTCAGCAACCTTGAGGCTGCTTGCTTCACGTGGGTCACCCGCCTCATACTCGGGGCGAGGCATCTGCGAATAGAGCGTTATAGCGTCTTTGTATAGGCGCGCTAACTCTGAGCGCTTAGCAGGATCGGTGACGACCATGAAAGACCAGCCCTGACGGTTCGATCCCGTCGGTGCCTGGAGTGCGATCTCGATGCACTCCATGACATCGTCGAGTGATACCTCGCGGGTTAGATCGAGTCGCTTGCGCACCGACCTCGTTGTAGTGAGTAGTTCGTCGGCAGCAAGCAGATCCATCATCTGGTGCTAGCCAACCCTGCGCAGAGTATTGCGGTCGGTGTGGGCGAAACCGCTTTCGTGCTTGCGGAGGTCAACCGAGGTTGTCTGGTCGTATGACCATGAGTTCTCGTCGTGCACTGTTATGTCAACGGTGTAGGAGGAGGTGCTTGCGTTCTGAGAGAAGTAAATGCTCTCAAGGAGTCCGTGAGTAAGGGAGCCTCTCTCGGCAGTCATCTTGAAACTGGTTGCATCAGCGGTGCAGGTTCCACCGGCTAGCACCATCGTTGAGCGTGGCACCAAGAAGCAGCGCATCACTTGCTGGTCGGCTGCGTCCCAGAGCCAGTAGCCGATCTCGGTGTGGAATGGCTCGTCTTCGCCATCCTTGTAGGCAGCCATGCGGTAGTCGAGTCCGTATACAGACTGCTCGCCGTTGACCACCGGTCCGAACGGGTTCATCGTGACCTTCTCGGTGTAGAGGGTCTCCGCTACGGCGTCTTTGTCATTGTGGAAGGAGACGTCGACTCCCTCCGTTCCTTCCCATGTGCCGATCAGGGCGGCGAGCGGTCCAAGGTCTTTGGGGTCAGGTGCTGGCATGGTGTTTCCTCTCGAGAAATTGGTTCGGATTCAGAGTCAAAACGTAGCCGAGGTGGGCGATTCATCCCGAGTCCAGTGACAAAGACCACAATTAGCGAGTTAGGTCTCATCTTTGGCTCGCTACATGGGGCAGGATTGCAGAGTGGATGATTTTAAGGATGAACAGCCCACTGAATCAAGTGCGGTTGTGGATGAGTTTGAGGCTGCGGCGGTAGAGCGTTTCGGGATCGCTGTGGGGGAGAGGCTTCGCTCCGTGCGAACCCAGAAGGGGCTTTCTCTCCATGCCGTCGAGGTTGAGTCAAATAAAGAATTCAAGGCCTCCGTGCTCGGGGCATATGAAAGAGGCGAGCGCTCAATCTCTGCGCCGCGCTTGCTCCGGCTCGCAGATTTCTATGGGGTGCGCGCTGAGGTCATGATGCCCCAGCCCGAGGGCATGATTGCGCTCCCAGGAGACACCAGTCGTGAGAGCATCAGCCTCGATTTGGTCGGACTCTCTGCGCTCTATTCTCCGATGGCCGAGGCGATTCGTCGCTACGTATCTGCAATCCAGATTCGCCGTGGAGACTATGCCGGCAAGGTGATGACGCTCCGGAGAGACGACATAACTGTCCTCGCATCGGTCCTCGGCACCACGAACGCAGCGCTCATCGCTGATCTTGAGGCAAAGGGCTTAGTGGTTAAACGGTGAATCAAGACGTTGTGGTCTTAGTCTCCGCTCCAGACCGGCCCGGGCTTGTTGCTGACACGACTTCCTATGTGCGCGACATCGGTGGGAATATCGCCGAGGCAGAGCAGCACACGATTCCGGGTTTGGCATTTGTGCAGCGGATGGTTATCTCGATCCCGAGTGCTCAGTCTGTTGAGATCATGCGCGACGAGATAGTGGCTCTCACCTCAGGTGTAGTGACATGCCACCTCATAGGGACTCGTACTCGGATCGCACTATTTGTCTCTCGTGCCGGTCATGCCGCGTACGACGTGATGTCGAAGGTAGCGCTTGCTGAGAATCCCATTGATGTCGCTTGCATCGTCTCCGATCAGCCTGACCATGCGGACTTAGCTCGACGATTCGACGTGCCGTTTGTCGAAGTCGCGGTAGATGGACGCAGCAGAGAGGAGCACGAGTCTGCAGTGCTAGAGGCTCTTGATGGCTTTGATTTTGATCTTGTCGTTCTTGCTCGGTATATGCGTATTCTCTCGGCTGATTTCTTAGACCGAATTAATTCACCCGCAATCAATGTGCATCATGCGCTCTTGCCAGCATTTATAGGTGCGGGCGCCTACCAGCGAGCATGGGATCGTGGAGTAAAATTGATCGGAGCCACTGCGCACTATGCGACCGTAGACCTCGATGAAGGGCCCATCATTGCCCAAGCATCAACTCCAGTATCTCATCGCGACGGGCCGGAAGACTTAGCTCGGAGAGGGCGCGAACTTGAGTGTGCAGTTCTTGCTCAAGCCCTATCTGCTCATTGCCAGTTTCGCGTATTGCTAACGGGTAATCGCACGATCATCTTTGAGGACTAATCCCTAACTGAGCTCGAGGTGTAGCCAGGCCGAGGCCCGCTCAATTACGTCGTTACGCGAGCGGGTGTGGGCCAAAAGGTCGTGGTTACATGCACCGTCGCACTCCGTTGTGTACCAGTGAACTGTTACATCCCGTTTCGCTGAACGCATAGCACTCGCAAGAGTTGTGGTCTGCGTAGGAACAACAATTCCGTCACTTGTACCGTGAAGCATCAACGTTGGTGCGGAGATAGCGGTCGCAGATGGAATGATATTGACGTCGGTAGGGAGTGGAGTACCAAATCCCTGCACCTGACCAGTAACCATTCCGGCGAGATCCACAATTGGCTCCTCGGCGCCGGTGCGGGCTGATCGAAGCAGTGCCGCTCCGCCGCCTCTCGAGTATCCAAGGATCCCAAGTTGATCTGGGGCTACTCCTGTTGCTTCAAGTGTCGCATCTACAAGCGCCTGAACTGCGCCTACAGACGCCTCGGAGACCCCAGTAAAATCAGGCGCATTGGCGCAGTCGGTAGGCGAGACGAGGCTGTTGGTCTTGGGGCGGCCAAACCAGCAGCCTGCTGCAACATCAAAACCCTGTGCCGCAAAGTCTCGAGCGAGCTTTACATAGGTCTCGGTTAATCCATCGCTACCTGGGAGAATCAAGAGTGCTGGGTGCGGTCCATCGCCTTGAGCACGAAGAAGTGCCAGTCGAACCTCTCGCCCATTTGGAGCTGGGGACGCGAACCATTCAACAGCGGTTGAAGGGTTACCAACTGTCGCTCCAGTTCGCGTAAACGCTGTCACAGGGACTGCTGCACAAGCAGTTGCAACCATCGCGAGAGCAATCACTCCAGCGATAGACGCGATGCGCCGCCGAACTGCTCGGGCGCCTCTCGTCGTTGTGGATCTTCGAATGTTTAGCATCTCTGTCGTTCTCCTTGTTGCGGACACTTAGAGCATCGGCAGCATGGAGATAGGCCTTGAGGCCTGCATCAAGTAACAGAGGAAATTGCTAGCGCTATAGCGGGACCACGTAAAAAGTTGGGTCTTTGGGCCTAAGGAGAGGACCTATTTATGGGCGATTTTTATGGCCCATTGGGGGGTCGATTTGGCCGAGAGAATCCGAACCAGAGACAGAACCGCTGAAGGTTTTAGGAGTCCTGGAGCACAACGATGGAGCCGGTGTAGACAGCAACCCAGACTCGATTGGTCGTGGGTTCATAGGTGATCCCGATCGGGTGCTCACCTGTAGGGATCGTCTGAAGTATGGCGAGATCTGAGGCTCGCACTTTGGCAACAGTATTGGAGTCGTAGTTGACAACGTAAAGCGCAGTGCCGTCTGGAGAGATAGCCATGCTCCTCGGTTGACTCCCAGTATTCACTCGCCCGACAACTGCTCCGGTTGTCGTATCAACCTTCACAACCTGCCCATCTTTATTTAGAGTCAGATAAAGGTAGCGCCCTGTCGGGTCAATCACTACATGCCGGGGGCCTCCGCCGACGTTGCGAATATAAGACACCCCTAGGGTCCCTAGGTCAATTACTGCGACATCTCTTGTGCCCATGACGGCGATGTATGCCTTGCTCGAGTTTGGGTTAACGGCTATGCCGCGTGGATACGCACCTACTGGAATGCGCTTTACTTCTTTCATTGAGGAGCGATCAACAACGGAGACCGCAGCAGAGCACCAATTTGAGACGAGCACGTAGCGATTATCGGGTGTCACAGCGACGTATTTTGGAACTGCGCCGACCGCCGCTACCGCGTTGATGCTCAAAGTTTTCATATCGATTCGATAGAGAAAAGACTCGGAGGTTCCATCTCCTGCATTGCAATTATCCGACCCCTCCGGGCCAAATCCGGAGCCGTACATTGAGTAGTTCGAGACGTAAGCGGTTCGGCCATCAGGCGAGTATGCGGCCTCAACCGGAGACCCCTTAGAAATCCCAGGGTGACCCGGTGCGCCAAAACCAGTTAGGTCAACGGAGTCGGGAATCGTCTTGACCAAATTTCCGTCAGTGTCGTAAACAGTTACCGAGTGCTGGTACATCATGTTCTGTGCTGAGACGAGGCCGCGTCCAGAGGCCACAACAGACTTAGGGGAGATGGCGCCGTTTATTGTGCGGAGAGTCGTTAGGCGGCCGGCCTCCGATGGCGTCTTAGATTGAGAGGTTGTAGTAGCTGGTGGCGTTGAACTGCTCGTATCCCCTGGATCGGTCTGCGGAGGCCTCTGCTGACTCGTAGTTGTGGGGAGCGCATTCTGCGAGGAGCCATCGTCGGCGCCATTCTCTCTGCCGCCGACTACAAGTGCAGCAACGAGAGCAAAGGCAACAGTCGCAGCGCCGATAAGAACAATTGAGATGCGCCGGTCCATCTGTTGAATTGTAGGTGTTAAGTCAGGCTACAAGGAGTCGGTAGTGCTTGTTTATTCTTGCCTATCGAGACTTTAGGCGAATGACGAATTTTGACTTAACATCAGCACCAACTGCAGCGGTGCGCAATCCGGTGAAGGTTCCCTTTCCCTCAGCGTGCAGCCATTTCCCAGTTCCCCCGATAACTTTGAACGGGGCGAAGACGCGCGTGTCGGTTCCGTTAGGAAGAACCTCTGCCTTGCCGTTCATCTGAACTCCGAGACTGCTGCCATCCTCAGCAGTGAATGTTATGAACCCGAAGAATGGACCGTTTCCCTTTAGGTAATTGACATTGCCGATCGTCTCTACGTCAATCGGATTGCTCCCGCTTTCGTCTCGCCCTACTAGGAGATTGAATCCGTAAACGCGCCGACCATTCGGAGAGACGGTATGTGTGATCTTCTGCTGAGAGGAGATTGATGCCTCGACCTTGATAACACGTTTGGTGATAGTTGCGGCGCCTGCGGATGAAGCGAGTGGAGCAGCGAGAAGTGCAACTACCAGAGTCGTGGTGCTTGAGAATATGGCGATTCGTTTCTTAATCATTAATGCTCCTCTGGATTTGTCTTCGCGCTTTGGCCATTTTTGGGGTCAACAAGTAGAGGCTAATCCTGTTTGCTGAGGAAGAGAGGCTCAGTGCCGCTGAGATGGAGGCTGAATTGGCGGTTGGGGCTGTGTGGTGGTTGTATCTCATTTATGTCTGAGCAGGAACTATTCGAGGCCCGACTGAATGCTGCCTCATCTTTGCGGCGTCTCAATCACGAACTAGTTGGGCGTGATAGTGATCTTGAGACCCTAAATCGCGTTTCTGTAGAGGCCGCAGCGCTTGCAGATGCACTAGTGCCCTTTGAGCGTAGAGATCGAGCCGCTGCACTCTCAGAACACGTTGAGCGCATGTTTGGTATGGCCCAAGATGGCGAAGAGATTGATATTTCGCACGCAGCATTCTCAGTAATGGCAGACCGAGCCATCGGGGGCCCAGCGAACCCGACAGGCGTTGATATTGCGGTGGATTTCAATGAAGACGAGATAGTGGCAACTGTCGTTTTCAAAGCTGCCAACGAGGGGGGTCCTGGTAGGGCGCACGGCGGAGTGGTAGCAGGTGTCTTCGATGACGTCACTGGTTACGTACTACGAATTGCCCAGACAGCCGCGTTTACTGGAACGATCAGCGTGCGCTACCACAAGCCGACCCCCATGGAGGTTCCTCTTACTTTCCGTGCTCGTCTGAACGGACGAGAGGATCGGAGGTTGTTCATCTCCGCTGATTGCCATGACGGAGAGACGCTTATCTCCTCATGTGAAGCGACGTATATAACTATCGACCCGTCGCTTTTTGCTTAAACGGAGTTTAAATACATCCGGCCATCTTGAAGGATCCGATTCGAGTCTTCCACGCCTGACCGGTGGTTGAGTAGTACTCGCTAGTGAACCAAAACGTGCACCCATCAACGGGGTCCACGTCTAGGTCCGAGTAGTCGCCCCATCGGTTGTATCCACCTTTCTGCGCTCCCGCTCCTGTGACGAGACTCTGCTCGGCCATGTCGAACGTTCCAGCGGCAGCCGTAGCACTCCTTCCGGCGAAGCTAAGACCGGGAAAGATCGTCTTACTTGTTTTGCTGTATGCCACCGCCGCGTTCCCGACCTTGTCTACAGCTATTGAGCCCATCCAACGTGAAGTGACAGTTGTCGGCTGGTAGGTCCCCGATTGTCCAAGTGTTGGAGTAGCTGAGGAGACATTGACCTGGTACCAGCGCGGAGCAGCGTAGGAGGAGCTCGAGACGCTATGGGTTATCCAGAGCGATGGAGTGCCGTTGGCTGTGTATTGAACTCGGTTCATTAAGCGGTCACTAAGGGCGTCGAGGCGGTCTCCCGTGGGTTGTGTGACCGTGCCTGCGCGCGTGTATGACGGAACGGTCACGCTCGTCGGCCCAGTAAGCGTCGATGCAGTGAGCGTGCTCCAGTTCACGGACATCCGCCAGACTCGCAGTGTCGTGCTCGTGCCTAACGAGACTAGGTATTGAGGGGTCCCAGCAGGAACAGCGGAGACTCGAGCATTTGCAGCGAGAAGACCGTTGTAGCTCGAGGATGTTTGGAAGCTCACGAAACGAGGGGCAGTGCCACTAATTAGGTCGTCTCGGTTTAGCGCCCATACTTTGGCGCCTGTGAAAGTGCTCCCGCCCTTGAACATATTGGCCGTCATATAGATGCCATCACCCCACACACTCATTTTGGGGTAGTCATTCATATCTGTTTTGCTCGCTTCGAAGGAGTAGACCCACCAGCCCCCAGCTATCGGATCCGCTGACTTAGAGACAGCGATGCACTCATAGTAAGGACCGGCAGAAGAGGTCCAGGCGAAGTCTGCGACGATCCAACGCCCCGATACGGAGTCATAGACAACCGTAGGGTCACCATTGTTTGAGGTGCTGCAGACTCCTGAGGCCCCAGCTGCATTGAAGAATGCATTGAGGGTAAATGCAGCAACGCGAACTTTGGTTGTTTTATCCCAGATGCCGATTGATCCGTTGACGCCTTGGATGTAGTGGCTAGGCCCGACATCTCCAGTCGTGTCAGGCGGCCAACCCGATCCCCAATTAGTAAAGTCGAGGCCATCAAAACTCGAGACCCCGATGGCGGAGGCTGTTGCAGCCACCGGTGCTACCGCAGCAGCGAGCGGGTCGGGCTTTCCAGACCCGAGAGGGATCGGGCTAGGAAGTTTTATCTCTCGTCGTAGCACTTTTTTTGGGGTAGTGGAGCGGATCGATCGAACGTCTCCATTGAAGTTTGCGGGTTTCTCTCCGCGACCGTGCTCTTCCTTAGTCGGCGCGACTGGAGCTACGTCAGCGTCGAACTCTGCCCTTCCTTCTTCTGAGAGTTGTCTAGGTGAGGACTCTCGATCTTGCTCACGTGCTGAAGTCGTGTCATTCCCTGGAGCAGAGCAAGATGAGAGGGCTAGCAGCAGGGAAAGGAGAGTAGGTATGGCGAGGCGATTGCGAGGCATATATTTGCTCCATGAAGAGATCGTGTTTTAGAGATGAAACGTCGTTCTAATACTCTCACATCTCTGAGTGGTTCGGGTTGTCGGTGAGGGGGTAGCGGAGGCGAGTCTTGATGGGGCTACTTTCGGATGAATTGGCTTATTCTGTGATGGTGACGACCCTGCATTGAGGGGATTCTCCCATCTCGGCCCGCATCCACCTGAACATCATGTACCCCGAGTTGTGTCCAGCGGTATCGAGCCAGTTTGCATGGCCAGGATCACGGCCTGCGATGAGGATTTTGTAACTCCCGTCGGCTTCGAGGGCGATGTCGCTGTGGTTCAGGATGATTTGGTGATTCCTGTAATCAAGGGACTCCATCCAGCGCGACATGAGAAGGATTGACCAGTACCTAGTCTCAGGAGGCCTGCCAGTTATCTCTAGGGCTTGACCATCGCCTATTTCGTACCAGCCAGCGACGTAGAGGTTGTCGGGTGTTGGGTAGAACGCAGCAGCATTCTCCGCGCTTGAGAACGAGAATGTATTTGTAACGCCATCGGAGAGTTCCTTTGCCATGGCGGCAGATAATTCCGTACCAATCTGGGTGAAACCTGCAACCTCTTCGATGCGTCGCGCAATCCGGCTCGGAGACGGCGGCTCTGGAGGGCCCGGATTATCAAGCGCAGTAATTCTGTAGGTAGCAGGAGTCTCGGTCTCTCGATCTAGAAAATACTGGCGCACAATTAGAGAGTCGATTGCGGGTGTCATCTCTAGCCATTTATTTCCTGACGCAATAGGCGGCTGCGCGATATCGAGAATGACTCTAAAATCTTCGTTCAGTGCGAGGGACATATCCTCATCGTTGGCGCTGGCGAGGATCTGATTTGTTCCCGAACTATCTCTTCCATATGCGCAGAAAGACAAATAGTGACAAGTGCCGCGGTTGCCGACGATTTCATAACGGTTTGCCCCTTTGATCGGGGCGTAGTCGTAATAGGTATCTGGATTGTCTCCGAAGAACTTGCGAGTTGGAGTCATTAAACGCGTGAACTCCGGTCTCGTTGCATCAGCGTTCTCAAGAACCATGTCTATTGAAGCAGAGAGGATGCGCGTAATAAAGCGGTAGCCCTCCGCTAGCTCTAGGGAGTTGGCTGCTCCGGTCGGTGCGGTGAGCGCATCTGCAGAGTTCTGTAGAGCGGCTAGTAATGATCCCCAGGCAGAATTAAGTATTACGGCATCGTTATCGGATGGTGGCATTTGTGCTCCCAAGGTTGAATGATTCGTGCTGATCTGCGCAACGATAGGCCGGATAATAGAGAAATCGTCTCTAACTGACCAAAGTTCAATGGTGCGGGGTGTCAGACTCCCCGTAACCATTCGTAGCAGGAGGAAATAGATGCGTCGAGGAGCCAGAGCGATTTTTAGTGCAGTAGCGGCCTTCGCTGTAATTGGAGCCTCGAGCAGCGCAGCCTTTGCCCATAGTGAGATAAGTCCAGCGTCGACCCCCGCCGGGGCTGAGACAGAGTTGACCCTCAAACTTGAGAACGAACGCTCCAATGCCTCAACGGTCAAGGTTGAGATGTTCTTCCCAGACGGTCAAGAGATTGTTGTTACAAAGGTTCCCGATGTGGGGGAGTGGAGCGGCGCTCCCCAGGGTGGCCCCGGCGGAGGGCCAGGAGCGCTCGGTGATCCGGCGCCTGGGATTACATGGCAGCGCGCCTCAGGGACACCAAGCGACGACCTAAGCCTCACCTTCTCGCTAATCCTCCCTGATCGTGCTGGCACTATCCAGATGGCCGTACTCCAGACCTACTCCGACGGAAGCGTTGACCGCTGGATTGACCCGTGGCCAGCGGGGCAGCCTGAGCCCGAGTCTCCAGGGCCTCGACTCACGCTTACCGCCGCGTCTGTCTCGACGTCTACCACTGCGGGGAGCACCGCGAGCGCGCCCACAACTACTACCGAGGGTTCAGGCTCGAGTACTCCCATAAGTTCGGGCGGATTTATTGCAGGGTCGATTGCTGTTTTATTTGTGATCGGTGCCATCTTCATGATCGTCAGAGCCCGGCGCCAAGATTAAGAATCCAGCTCGAAGAATCCAGCGCTAAATAATCCCCTTCCTCAACGGGTCATTGGGCCTCGGACGTTTAGAGTGCGGGCCGGCAGCGGATCGCATTAGGCGCTCTGCATTCTTTGGCTTGGTTGTGGAGAGATGATGGCTAATACACCCGCTGGTGGGCTCGAAGGAACCTCGGTGCTAATCACCGGGGGCGGTAGCGGAATCGGGCTCGGTTGTGCTGCTCGCTGCGCTGGCGATGGAGCATATGTAACAATCTGTGGACGCAGCGAGGAGCGACTCACACGAGCTATTCAAGAGCTCGAGCCTCTAGTCGCGCATGGCGGAAGTATTCGTAGCATCGCGGCTGACGTCCTAGATGAGGATGCAGTCAAGCGCGCAGTTGCGTTCGCAGCGGAGTTAACAGGTTCAATCGACTCAGTGATTGCATGCGCAGGGGGATCCGAGACGATCGGCCCTGTTACTCAAATCGACGTCGATGCATTTCGCCGTACGATTGACCTCAACATCACGGGCACGATGTTGGTCCTGAAGCATTCCGCCCGAGTAATGGTTGCTGGTGGCGGGGGTTCGTTTGTCGGCATATCCTCAATCGCTGCTTCCAATACTCATAGATGGTTTGGGGCGTACGGACCTGGAAAAGCAGGCATCGAGGCTCTCTGCACTATGGCTGCGGATGAGCTTGGGGCGAGCGAAGTGCGCGTCAACGTGATTCGCCCAGGCCTCGTCGATACCGAGCTAGTCGAGTTCATAATCGCGGGAGGGCCACTTCTAGATGATTATCTAGATTGCATGCCGATCTCTAGGGTTGGGCAGCCTGCAGATATTGCTGCAATGGCGAGATTCTTAATCGGATCTGAGAGCACATGGATTACCGGCCAAGTGATAAATGTTGATGGTGGACACTCGCTTCGTAGAGGCCCAGATTTCTCAAGTGTTCTCAGCGATGTATTCGGTGCCGACGGCCTTCGTGGCGTCGTGCAGGAGGGATAGGACAAATGGCTCACGGCTCGCTCTCATCATGGGATGACTATCCGGTGCATCAGGTCTCGGAGACCATTCGCCACTCCGGCACTAGCGATCGGAACTTCTACGACCGCTACTACTTCAATCTCCATGGATCATCCGATGACCTATTCATGATTATGGGTATGGGGCAGTACCCAAACCTCGGCACGCAAGACGCATTCGCGAGCGTGCGCAGGGGGGAGGAGTACCACGTGGTTCGTGCCTCCAAACTATTAGGCGACCGCATGGATACCTCCGTCGGTCCATTTCGTGTGGAGATCATCGAGCCGCTCCAGCGAGTCCGTTTCATACTCGATCCGCCAAAGGGAGCAGAGGAGGATCGAGCAATTGCGTGTGACGTGACTTGGGAGGGTGCTATCCCCGCCTTCGAAGAGCCGCGCCAATATGTGCGTAAGTTCGGTCGCGTTCTCTTTGACACGATGCGTTTTGCGCAGACTGGTTGCTGGAGTGGCAGCGTCGAGGTAGCAGGGGAGAGTTTCTCAGTAACCCCGGATCGCTGGAAGGGGACTCGTGACCGCTCATGGGGTGTGCGCCCTGTAGGGGAGACCGAGCCCTCTGGAATTCGCGAAGAGGTCGGGCAGATGGTTGGGTTATGGAACTACGCGCCGATGCAGTTTGATG
This sequence comes from Actinobacteria bacterium IMCC26256, assembly GCA_001023575.1. Classification (GTDB taxonomy): domain Bacteria; phylum Actinomycetota; class Acidimicrobiia; order IMCC26256; family IMCC26256; genus IMCC26256. The sequence goes on from CP011489.1 coordinate 660,195, forward strand.
ATTTCTCGATTCTCTACATCGTGCAGGAGGAGCCAGACGGCCATCGCACGATTGAGGAGTCAGTACGTATCTGGGCCGATAGATCGCGAGAGCCGGAGTGGCTCGGTCGCCCAGAGTTTGAGCATCGGCTTGACTCGGGTACCAGGATGATCTCTACCCAGAGCAAGCTGAAGTTTCCAGATGCTCCTGGCGGAGGGTTCGAGGTTGTTGTTACCCCGCTCCTTCACTCCTACATTGCTATCGGCACTGGTTATGGAGTCGGTGATGAGTTTCGCCACGGTATGTACCGCGGAACCGAGCTAGTTGTTGAGTCGAAGACTTGGAGCATGGCAGAGCTCGAGACGTGGGGATGGTTCGGCCTCGTTGACCATGTAGCGCGTTTCGAGATTGGTGATCAGGTTGGTTACGGACTACACGAGCACGGGATTTTTGGGGCATTTCCAAAGTTTGGGCTCGAGTCGGGTTACGACACCGCTAAGTAGCGCTTAGATCGAAGCGCTTAGATCGAGACGACTGTGCGAATTCCTCGACCTGCGACTAGGTCGTCGAAGGCAGAGTCAATCTCGGCGAGATCAACCTTCCTCGTGATCATTCCCTCGAGGTCTAGGTGTCCGCGTCTCCATAGTTCGACAAGGCGTGGAATCTCCCGGCGCGAGTTGACGCTGCCTAATAGGCATCCGAGGAGTTTCTTGCCAGTGGTTGAGAAAAGCACCGCAGGGTCGATGACTATCTTCTCGTCCAGACCAGGTGCTCCGACGCAGATAGTTGAGCCACCTGCTCGACAAGCATCTAGTAGCGGGCCGATAAGTGCTGCCTTGCCTGCGGCCTCGAATGCATAATCAACACCAACGCCAGTAAGCGAGTGTGATGCCGCTACGACGTCATCGGATGTCGGGTCGATTACATCCGTGGCTCCAAAACGTAGTGCCGCTGCGCGTCGCTCGGGTAGTGGATCAGAGGCGATGATGCGTGTTGCTCCAGCGATGCGCGCACCCTGCACAACTGCTAACCCGATACCGCCAAGACCGGCAACTAATACTGTCGCTCCTGCCTCGACGTTTGCAGTATTTAGTACTGCACCAACGCCGGTCTGCATGGCGCAGCCAATTACGCAGACAACATCAAGAGGCGTGTCATCTGGAACCTTTACCGCTCCCGATTCTTGGGTAACAACAAACTCTGCGAATGCGGCAACGCCGAGCCCGCGGTAGACAGTCGCGCCATTGCGCGAGAGGCGAGTGGTTCCATCTGGAAAAGAAGAGAGGGCGATGGCGCTTGTATTCGCGCAGAGGCTGTGCTCGTCGCGCACGCACCAATAGCAAGTGCCACAGGTTGGGGTAGGGGTAAGAACCACTTTGTCTCCTGGAGCGAGCGAAGTGACGCCAGGGCCCACGGCCTCAACGACACCTGCTGCTTCATGCCCAAGAATGACGGGGGTCCCGACTGGGAATGAGCCATTGACGATGCTCAGGTCAGAGTGACAGACCCCGCAGTGCGATACGCGAACCTTTACCTCGCCATAACGAGGATCCTCAATCTCAATGTCGTTGGCGATGAGAAAGGGTTGTCCTGCTGACTCAAAGACTGCAGCGCGCATGGTGCTCCTAAACGAAGTCGGTATCTAGCAAAGGATGGGAAAGGATCTCGATCTGTATTCCGTCAGGGTCGCGCATGTAAATGGAGTTCTTGACCCCGAGGTCTGGCCCGCGGTACTCGATACCGGCGGCTTCAACCCGCAGCTTTGCTGCCTCGAAGTTCTCAGGCGTCATTGATATTGCAAGGTGCTGCAGCCCTCCGTGGGCCTCGATAATCTCCCCGAGCCCAAGCCCTGGAAAATCAAAGAAGGCAAGCAAGTTCCCCTCGCCAATATCGAAGAAGAAGTGCATAGAGCCGTCGTAATCACGGTTCTCGAATATCTCAACGAGCGGAAAACCTAGGACCCCTTGGTAGAACGCAATCGTTGCCTCTGCGTTAGAGCAGATCATTGCGATGTGGTGAACCCCCCGAGCCGATGAAGCAGGCCGCTCACTCGCAGGAATCAAATGCCGATGAAGTGCATTCTTACGCTCCTCGAAATCAGTTATCTCAATCATGTCGCCTGCTCCTTATCTGCGCCTGTCTCGCTAGGGTCGACGCGGCGTTCTTTCCCAAGGTTACTGACCAAAATCGCGAGAACCGTTACTAGGTAGAGCTGACCAATCATGGCCTCGGCGATTGCAGTAGTGCGCCCAATGCGTGTGAGTGCTGCTATGTCTCCGTAGCCGGTAGTCGTGAGAGTTGTGAAAGAAAAATAAAGAAGGTCTGGACCGTAAGGGCGGTCAGCCCCTGCGAAGAAAGCCCCTTTGTCAATCGTTGACTCAATGCCAAGGATATATGCGAAGAGGAGACCGAGGATCAGATAGATACATACCGCTGCAGCAACAGTCTGAAGGTTAATAATCGGGTGTCGAAGCACTGCTCGGATAATCGCAATTGGGGAGACGATGACGATCATCAGCCCAAGTATGGATGTTGTGAGGAGTCCAACCTCACCACCTGTGGCCGCACCCAATATTGCGAGTATTAGAGCAACCGGGATCAAGACCAGAGCCGCGCGCCGAAACTTAGGGGTCTCTCCGCTAATGGTGAGAGCTGAGATCAATGCCGCACCCTCTAGCGAGATCGCTACTACTCGCGACCAGCCGGTATACGGGGCGGCAGAGTGCCAAATAACTGCTAGTGAAAGCAGTGCAAGCACGGTACCCATGCCCGGCCATGCCTCTTTTTTGCGGGAGCCAAATGGTTGCATGGGGCATAGGTTACGCAGACGCGACCGAGGGGCGCCGCAGCGCCCCTCGGATTAAATAAATAGCATTGAAGCCGGCTACTTCTTATCCATTATTTAGCCAGAAGCGGGGAGGATGATGGACTGAAGTTCGGTATATGCATCCAGCCCCTCTGGGCCGAGCTCGCGCCCGAGTCCAGAGTTCTTGAATCCTCCGAAGGGAGCATTGAAGTCAAGGATGGTTGCAGAGTTAATGGCAACAACTCCGGTGCGAACCTGAGCAGCAATCTGGCCTCCATGCTCAATATCTGAGGTCCACACCGAACCACATAGGCCGTAATCGGAGTCGTTGGCAATCGCCACAGCCTCAGCCTCCGTGTCGTAAGGAATCGCAGTTAGCACTGGTCCGAAGATCTCCTCGCGAGCAATCTTCATTTGGTTATTGGCGTCTGCGAAGAGTGTTGGTGACACGTACCAACCTTTATCGAGATCGTCAGGTCGGCCTCCGCCCACTACAACTCTTGCGCCCTCGGACTTACCTGCCTCGATATACCCAAGAACGCGAGTGCGCTGGCGCTCGGCAACTAGCGGCCCAAGTTGGCTGGAGTCTTCGTTAGGGTCTCCGACAATCATCTTTGACATGCCATCTCCGATTGCCTCAACAATCTCTGAGTAGCGCGCACGGGGGACGAGGATTCTTGACTGCGCACCGCAAACCTGTCCGTTGTTCATTAGGCCAGCCATTAGAAGTTGGTCGAGCAGTGCGTCATCGAGGACTACGTCGTCGAGAATAATCGCTGCTGACTTTCCACCTAGTTCAAGAGTGCAGCGCTTGATCTGATCTCCACAGATTGACGCGACGCGACGGCCAACGGCGGTGCTGCCGGTGAATGAGACCTTGTCAACCTGAGGGTGAGCAACTAGGTATTCGCTTACTTCGCGCCCGGCAGCGACGACATTGATTACTCCTTCGGGGATTCCTGCCTCCATTACTGCATCTGCAAATAGGTAAGCATCTAGGGGCGTCTCAGGGGCTGGCTTCAAGACAATGGTTGATCCTGATGCAAGCGCGGGGCCAAGTTTCATGGCGGTGATGTAGAGGGGAACGTTCCAGGGGATTATTCCGGCGGCTACCCCGACTGGTGCACGGCGAACGCGTACATCGCCACCGAGTGCGCCGGCGCGACGGTTCTCAAACTCATAAGTGCGTGCGATGCCGGCATAGGTGTCGAGCACCATTGTGGAGGCGAATACCTGACCCATGATTGAGAACGACTTAACTGATCCGTTCTCGTTTGTAATTACGTCTGCAATCTCCATTGCGCGTGCCTGTAGTGATGCCGAGAGTCGAGAGATGGCGTCGGCTCGCTCGTCTGGAGTCATGCGCGGCCAGGGGCCGTTATCGAAAGCATTGCGTGCGGCGGATACTGCACGGTCGATATCGGCAGTACTTGCGTCGGGCACAGATCCGTAGACCTCTTCAGTAACGGGGGAGATGACCTCTATGCGCCCCTGCCCATCTGGAGCAACCATCTCTCCGCCGATGAATAATTCTTTGAAGTCAGTCATGGGTTTTCCTCCGTGGGGGTAGTCACGCTTTTGCGCAGGAGGAAACGGTACTCCGCAGCGCAGCCCATCTGCCGGCTCGGGCGGGGTGGACTGGGGTCGGGTACCTGACTAGGTAGGCGAGTCTGCCGGGTAGATCAGAGGTCAGCGAAACTGCGTAGCGGGGCGTGCGCTATCTCAGGAAGAACCAAACGGGCAAAATGCTTCGCCTCTTCAATGTGCGGATAGCCGGAGAGAATGAATGCGTCAATGCCGAGGGACTGATATGCCCTCAACTTGCTTATGACCTGTTCCGGGCTGCCAACAATTGCGGCACCGCAGCCCGAGCGCGCACGCCCCACGCCGGTCCAGAGAGCATCCTCTACGAAACCGTCATCACTAGACGACTCCCTTAACTCTGCTTGGCGCCTTACCCCTTCTGACGAATGGTCAAGGGAGCGTTCTCGAATGCGTTTACCCTCAGCCGGGTCTAAGGCCTCGACGAGATAGGCGGCGGCTGCGCGTGCCTCGCTCTCAGTCTCCCGTACGATGACATGCGCTCGATACCCGAATCGAAGGCTGCGCCCATATGTATCAGCACGTTTACGCATGTCGCCGATAATTGAAGCAACCTCTGGCATGAGGTCTGGCCACATGAGGTAGACATCGGCCTCCTGCGCAGCGACGTCTCTCGCATCGTTAGAGAGTCCTCCAAAATAGAGAGGAGGGCAAGAACCGCTCACTGGTTGCGCACTTGGTGCAGTTACTTCAAGGTTTATGAACTCACCGTGGAACACGACGTCTTCTCCATTTAGAAGCGCGCGTAATACCTGCATCGTCTCGAGTGTTCGGCGATAACGGGCAGCGCTCTCCAATCTCTCGCCGGGCATGTCGCTAGAGATGATGTTGATGGTTAAGCGTCCCTCCAGCATCTGGTCAAGGGTCGCGAGTTGGCGTGCCAGTTGAGGTGCCCACATCTCGCCGCACCTCACAGCAACGAGCATCTGCATACGCTTGAGCAGTGGCGCCATCCCTCCTGCAAAGGCGACGCTGTCGATCCCTAGGTCGTAGCCCGAGGGGAGGAGAATATTGTTGAAACCTGACTTCTCAGCGGTTAGGGCGATATCCCTGCAGTGCTCCCACGATGATCGAAGGCTCTGGTCTGTTACACCTAACTGCGCGTAGTCGTCGTCGCAGAGTGCCGCGAACCAAGAGATCTCAACCGGCGTGCCTAAGAATGCTTGGGTTTGGGGAGTTGAGTTAGTAGTCATCGGAGGTCCTAACCTACGCGTTCATGGAGTGCTTTGTATGGAACACATAATCAGGTACGGAATCATTGGCGCTGGGATGATGGGCATTGAGCACCTGCGCAACCTCCAAGCGATTGAGGGGGTTGTGGTGACAGCTATTGCTGATCCGAGTGAGGCCTCTAGGGAAGCGGCGAGACGACAGGGCACCGACGGCGGAGGACCGATTGAGTGTTTTGAGAGCCACGTTGCTCTCCTCGAGTCCGGGTTGTGTGACGTAATTGTGATCTCTACACCGAACATGACACATGCCGCGATTCTTGATGATGTTTTGGCGACATCTTTGCCGGTGCTCGTCGAGAAGCCTCTATGCACGACGTTGGCTGATTCGCAACGAATTGTAAATTCCGCTAACGAGCGTGACGCCATAGTTTGGGTTGGGCTTGAGTACCGATATATGCCCCCGATCGCTCGACTCATTCGCGAGGTTCACTCCGGAGCTGTTGGGCGTGTGCGCATGGTCGCAATGAGGGAGCATCGATTTCCTTTTCTGACCAAAGTCGACGACTGGAATCGTTTTAATGAAAACTCCGGAGGGACTCTTGTAGAGAAGTGCTGCCACTTCTTTGATCTGATGAACTGCATCACTCGATTTAACCCAGTGAGTGTCTACGCATCAGGGGCCCAGGATGTCAATCACCTAGGTGAACGCTATGGCGGGCGGGTACCAGACATTCTTGATAATGCGCTCGTAGTCGTGAATTACGAGGACGGGTGTAGGGCATCGCTTGATCTATGCATGTTCGCAGAGGGGAGTGCTAACCAGGAGGAGATCTCAGTGGTCGGAGATCTAGGTAAAGCAGAGGCTTTTCTCCCGAGCGGGGAGTTTCGCCTAGGCACTCGGAGCGGAGGGCGTTCCTCGGTTGAGTCGATTGTCGTTAAGGACGAACGAGTCGGCTATGAAGGATTTCACCATGGCTCTAGTTATCTAGAGCATCTTGATTTTCTCTCTGCTCTACGTAGTGGTGACGCTCCTGGCGTAACCGTTGAGAGCGGGATGCTCGCAGTAGCGATGGGTATAGCTGCGCAGAGATCTATTGAGCAGGGGAGAGTAATTGAGATGGATGAGGTGCTCTCCGATCCACTTGCTTAATCAAGTCTTGCTACGAACGTCGGTAGAGTCTGCAGGTGACAGAATCTCAAAAAGTTACGCACTCCAATTACAAATCTCGTATTACAAATTCTGCAATCACATATTCGCAACAGGGGAGTCAAGATGGGTACAACTGAGAACCGGAAACTCGTTGAGGAATTTTGGGCAACGCTCTACCGGAGAGATTTTGAAGCAGTTGGTGAGTTTTTCTCGAACGATGCTCACTACCGTGACGTGCCTGCACCCGAAGAGGGGGCGTTCGGCCCTGCTGAGATAATCGCCCGGCTTCGACTCGGCATCGAACCACTATCGGTTTATGCACATCACCCGCGCACAATGATTGCGGAGGGGGATGTTGTAATCACCGAGCATGGCGAAGAGTGGCATTGGCATACGGGCGAAGAGGTCATCCTGCCGTTCGTCTCAGTACACGAAGTGAGTGATGGCAAGATTGTTCGCTGGTGGGACTACTGGGATATGAGCACCCTCATGAACGCCGCCCCGCAGTGGTGGGTCGAGCACATCATGGAGGGTTACAAGTAGGGCCTTTGCCCCATTTATCAGGCAATTAGCCCGGCTGCTCGGCATTAGAAATATTTCCCCTTGTCCTGAGCCCCTAACCTCCGTTACCCTTCGGCGCCCCGAGGAGTCTCCTCGGGGATGACGATTGGTAGTGGTGTGGAGCATTATTCGAGGCGGCGTAGCCGTGGAGTGCAGCGTGGAGCCGGTAGTGGCCCAAGCGCGCGCCCGCTCGATCGCGATCGCGGGCAGCGTCGTCCGCCAGAGGCACCGCGTCCAGAGTTCATTCCGATCTTGGTGCAGATGAAGCGCCCTGAGGTAGTCGCAGTTTCATGGCCCGCCATCGTCTCAAACCGTGCCCTTGTGATCGGTGCAATTCTCGGTTCTATGACGATCTCAATCGTCGCAATTTCTCTGTTGATTCAGGTCGGCTGAAAAATACTTGCTGCCAGTCGTGTCTTTTGCGCTGGGTCCGATAAGAATTACGTTCGCATGAGTATTTCTTCGAAGATACGGGTCTTAGATAATGCCTTAGTCGGTGTCCTTGCGACTACTCCGACAATCACTCCAGTAGTTGCGCCGGTAGAGACTCCAACTGAGGAGACTTCGCACGTCGATACAGATGGAGGCGACCACGATCGTTACGCACACTTCTGCCGCAAGGACGACATAATGCGTGCAATGGTGACAGGCGAGGCAATCGTGGCTCTCTGTGGAAAGAAATGGGTTCCAACACGCGACCCGGAGCGCTTCCCGATCTGCCCAACATGCATTGAAAGAAAAGCCGCGGGCTGGACTCTGTAACCACGATGAGCCTCGCTGTGTTACTTACCGGCGTATACGACGCAGATGGAGGAGCGATCGGCGAGCTGAAGTATTGGATCGGCGCTCGCCTAGGTAAAACACATTGCTCGCTCTGCGAAGTTACTCATTCCGCTATTAGGGAGAGGCGTGAGTGGAGCGAGACGCGCTCAACTTTGAGTGTTGAGTTCCGTACTGTGCATCGAGATGAGCAGAGCGAACCCGTCTTGACTGCAACTAAGGGCCTATTCCCTGCGGTTGTCGCTCAAGATGAAGATGGAGCGGCATACCTGCTCCTCGGCCCTGAGGATATTGAGGAGATTGCTCGCCACGCCGAGCCTCACCTTGCGTTGGTTGCAGCGGTAGAGCAAGCGGGTACAGCGGTTGGCCTCTCTTGGCCGGGGGGATCCCTAAGAAATCCCTGAGCGACCCAAGCAGGTGGCCATTAGGTGTGAAGATGTATACCTATCAGAGCCGATGAGAAGAGATAGTGAAACTTCATCAAGCAAATAAAGATCGCCATCAAGGATACTTGCGCGCAGTTTTTCTCAGGCCACTAGCCCTGGTCGCCGTGATAGGTCTTGTCTCCTCGCTCTCGGTCAGCACTGATAGTCGAGAAGCCTCTGCTGTTCAGCGCTCTGTGGCGGTCGTCAAGAATGCGGGTTCAGGTACCGCGGCGGGGCCGCGCATCGCTGCGCTCTCCTTGCTTGTGACGCGCTCTGACGCGACGGTGGTTGAGTCGAATCGAGATCTTGGAAATCTGAGGTCGCAGCTAGTACGCCTCCAGAGCGCTGAGGCAGCAGCGCGGGCCCATACTGACGAGTTAGGAGTCATCGAAGCGCAGGCCCAGAGCAACCTCATTGAGGCTAGAGCGACTCTTGCTAGCCTCGCCGCAGCTGCGTATCGAGGTACTGCGAGTGCACCGGCCTTTGTCATATTGTTGAGGGCTAGAACTCCACTCGATATCGAGTACCGCCAAGAGCTTGTTCGTCAGACCGCAAGAGTTCGTAATAGGGCATTAAGGCAAGCAAAATCTGCAGAAGTCATAGCTGCGAATGCAACAAGAACTGCGCGAATCGAGAGAGACCGCATCCGGGGAGAACTCGAGACAGTCTCTGCCCGTATACCTGCAGTCGAGAAGCGTGGTAACTCCGCTCGCATCAGCGCTACGAACGGTAGGTTCTGGCTGGCGCGTTGGAGCTCAATCGCTAACGGTACGGCAACCGCAATACGCGGGCAGCCGGTACTCGGCTCAGAGGAGATGTCGCGTTGGTTTATTGGTACACGCGGTAATCGGTCTCGAGCCACAGTTCCAATGCCTGAGCTTGCGCGCTACTACGTCGAGGAGGGTTCCTCTGAGAATATTCGTGGCGATATTGCATTCGCTCAGAGTGTCTTAGAGACGGGTGGCTTTAGGTTCCCAGATGGAGGCCAGGTTGCTCCTAGCGACAATAACTTTGCAGGTATGGGTGCTTGCGACTCTTGTGCATCTGGTCGCTCGTACCCTTCAGCCCGAATCGGTGTGAGAGGGCAAATGCAGTTGCTGCGTGTCTACGCGCAGCCTGGTCTGCGTAACTCAATGCTGGGTAACCCCGCAGTAGACCCGCGCCTCGATACTCATTATCTAAAGGGGAAGGTCCAGACATGGTCTGGCCTAACCGGTACCTGGGCGACTGCTCGTGCATATGGAGATCGAATCATTGAGATCTACTCAGAGATGCTTTCATGGCTAACGGACCGCGCAGGCTTGGGATAAATCTAATAGGCCCTGATTCGCTTTGAGAACATCACGAGCGAAGACAAACTCGTAGATCCCTCCAAATTAGGGAGTAACCCCAAGGCTCTCTGCGATTGCTTCTCCTGCTCTGCGGCCAGAGAAAAGCGCTCCTTGAATAGATGCCGTATCCCTGTGATCTCCACATACCCAAAGGTTGTCCCCAAGATTGACGCGTTGACGAGCCTTAAGTGGCGCGCGCTGATCCGGGTGTCCATGAATAATTCGGTCTATGCGCAGTGTCTCCCATGACTCGACGACTGGCCCAATCCATTGCGTTAGGTGCTTTCGCGCCTCCGCCTCTAACCCAACGTCTCCAACGGTTCCAGGAATCGATGCGGCGATCAAGCTCTTTCCGGGAGGAGCATATTTCTCGGAGACCGCGCTCATGATCGCTAAATTGCGTACAGCGACATTGGTGCTGCCATCAAGAGCGATGAACTTCCCTATCCCCGGTGGCGGCGAATCTGCTGAGAACCAGATACACGATGTTGAGCGCGAACCTGGATTAGGTATCCCTAACAGGCGTGACGCGCTTGCTCCATCAGTTGCAACTACGACTGCGTCTGCGGTGATGCGATCTCCCCCGTCAATAATGAGATGAGTCCCGGTTGTCTCAACTGCTCGCGCTCCAAGGCGGATAGTTCCAGGGGCAAGCGATGAGGCAAGTTGTTTAGTAATTTCTCCCATGCCTCTCGCTGGCACTCCTGAGGTCCCGGTAGCGAGCATTCGCAGTATTAAAAGAAATCTGAGGGAGGAGACCTCGAGGTCTGGATCAAGTTGAATACCCGAGAAGAGTGGTCGCCAGAAATTATTAATCATGCGATCAGAAAACTTGCGCTGTTCAAGGAAGTCGCGTGTGGAGGTATCGCTGCGATGTAGTAGGTCCTGAACGCTCCCTCTGCTGGCAGAAACCACTAATGCAAGTAGTCGCAGTTTGTCTGCTAGCGAGCCAATCGGGGCTCGTGCCGTCTCGAGTAGAAGTTGTGGTTTTTTAAGCGGATCTGCAACGCGCCAGTTACGTTTGTTTACCCTTACAACTGCGCCGCGATCAAACAGGCGCATATCTAATTGCGTTAAGTCAATAAAACGCTCTACCTCTGGGTATGCAGTAAGAAGTATTTGAAAACCGCGATCAAGGCGATAGCCATCAAGTTCGTCGGTGCGCACTCTCCCGCCAACACCATCCGAGGACTCAAAGATCTGGGCATCAATGCCGTGATGCTGGAGGGTACGCGCGCAAGCTAATCCCGCAAGACCTGCACCGATAATCGCTACTGACACCTTTGAGAAACTATCTATTCTCGGAGTTGTTGAGCGATGCGAGCATGGGGGGTGGTGGGCCGAGCGCCCAACCTAGAACTGCCAGTAGCGCCGCGGTACTGGGTTTTATTACGACCTGGGAGGTGATGATGGGGAGTGGCAAGCGCAGTAAAACTCGCTGCCGAAGGCTCAAGAGTTCAATCGCCGCTGCGGCCATAAGGCCATATGCAGGCATTACAGGAAGGGAGAGAGGGGGCAGGACTAAAAATCTAACCACCTCGTGTGCCTTATCGCTAGGTGCTGCATCTGGGTGATTGGAGATCCAATTCGATAATGCTTCTGAGGTCTCGGGAAGGTCGTCTGCGCCAAGAGCCAGACCTAGAACGCGCATCTCCTGAACGTAGGTGTCTGCCTCTTTCTCTGTAATGCGCTTGCCATAAGTGCGGTATGCAACTAGGAAAGACTCAACCTCTACGTTGTGTACCCATGAAAGCAAAGCGGGATCATTAGCGCTGTAGCTACGACCATCTGAAGCCTGACCCCTGACTTTTAAATGCACATTACGGACCATCTCGATCGCCTTCTGCGCCTCGGGGGTAGAACCATAAGTGGTTGTGGCGACAAAGCGCCCGGTTCTAGCTAGCCGACCAAGTGGGTCAGAGCGGTAAGCCGAATGCTCGGCCACTCCTGCAATAGCAAGTGGGTGAAGTGACTGAACGAACAATGCACGCAGCCCACCAATAAGCATTGATTTATCTGCGTGAATCCGCCAAGTTATAGACCCCGGACCAAAAATGCCAGGGTCTGATGCATCTGCGATATCAAACTCTGGGTACTCACCGCTCCCGGCAGTAAGCATTGATCGTGCAGCGTCCCCGACTTTTCTCTGAACTAGCCCAAACGCTGCACTGGGGAAGTTGGCAATCTCGAATGCTGCATCGATCGGTGCTGCGAGGATTCCAAATGAATTACTGCGACTCGAGTTATCCACTTCGGACCTAACTTTTTAGCGGCATACGGGGTTCATTTTCGTGCTCGTACCCTAGGGCAGGCTCCTCAATTTCAAATGACCAAGGCTGGAGAACTATTAGTGACAGAAGACACGGGACCATGACTGCAAGCATCATGCCGGGGACTGTCACCCCCGAGTCATTAAGCAGGAGCCCGAGTACGGCCATGGTCGCGAATGAGATTCCGCCAGCACGCAGCGTCGGTAAATTCGAGTTCAGTCTTCTTATCCAGGGTGTTTTGAACCCTAGGAAAGCCAAGAATGCAAGTAGCGCAATCGTTGCGATTACCCATGTTGGCACCAAGAAGGTGTTGAGCATTAGACCTGCCTTGCGCTCTACCACGGTGACGAAGCCACCTATGCCTTCATTCCCGATCTTCTCAAAGAATCTCCCGACATGGGTTCGTGAGTCGCGAGGGCGTGTGAGATCAGCAAACCCAACCAGGAGTCCTGCAATTAATAATGCAATTGAGAAAAGTGCAATGGATTTAGCCTTGATTTGTTTACCAGCCGCTAGCCACAAAAAGACTGCAAACGCTGGCGCATTCGATAGGGCACCACCAAAATCTTGACCCCAAGGCGGTGCCGCAACAACGACGAGTACGAAACCGAGGAGGATTGCTGCAACGCGCACCCCTCGCTTACCGCCAATCCATGCAGCGAGAATTGTCGCGAGGATGAGTGCACTTGCGCTCAATTGGGCCGATGCGGGGTTACCCAAGCCGCTAATACGTACTCCAATTGACGGCGAGTAACCAAAGACAGTGGCGAATTGAAGCCGGGTTCCAGTAATCGTGTCCACTGTGTGCAGCGCAACAATAAATCCTGTGGCTGCTGCCGTCGGGAGCAGCCAGTTGAATCTCCTCAACGTGGTGCAGGTAGCCCCAAAAATGAGCGCGAACGCAACGACAAACAACCAATAGGCCCCAGCTCCCCAAATATAAAACGGAAGGGGAGCGCTGAGGAAGGTTGCGGCCACCATTCCAAGGACAGCGAGACAGAGTCCAGCGAACGGGATTTTAGCTTTAGCAAACTCTGGATTCTGGAGAATCAGCAGACTGGCGATAAGCACAACAGCGATCGCCAATGCGACCATTGCGGTGCCGATTACTGAGTCGCGAAACTGCGACTCGAAATTCTCGCGACTGAGTTGTGAGACTCGAGTATCAAAGGAACCTTTGGATGCTGAAAATTTAGCCGGGCGACCCTCCATTGTCTCGGGGGCCGTAATTTGAAGTTGGGTAAGAGTTGTAGGAGCCACATCTTGAAGGCTTATATAGCCCGGTCTATTCGTTGTTCCACTCTGAGCCAGACCTGCCTCAATCCCAGGGCCGCGCATAGCGAATAATCCCAGGTTTCGCTCGTACGATGGGTGGAATGCTCCAAATGCAATTACTAGGTCTCGTTTGGTATCTACGCGATCCAAGAGCTGCCCGATCATGCGATCGCTTGCTTCGAGGGACGCTATCCGTTGGCGTTTGCGCTCCGCGGGGCTTACAAAAAGTCGGTACGCGTCCGCTCTTGCAAGATCTGAGGCCTCAACGAGAACTACCGAACGGTCTCGCCAGGCTCTATCGAATGCCTCTACGACTTTCGAGGGATTCAACTCCAACCCAAATGGAGCGCGATTCCTCTTCCTCAGGAGAGCACTTGATAACTCGCCGCCGGGCAAGCGCCCTCTGGTGTCGATCAAGGCAAGAGCGGCCTCTCTATGAAGTCGGTCTTCGTCTGTTATCGCTTCACCATGGTCGGCATTCGCAATTACGCTGGGCATGTAAGAGGAAGCAATTAGCGCATTCGTTAATGCCCCTGGCATCGAGTCAAAGAGAAACTCGTTGTTCTCCGCAACCAGTGCCGGAAAATTGATTGCGCCCGCGGGAGCATTCAATCGATAGCCGGTTCGACGTTCGTAGATATCTGCGGCGGTCGTGCCCCCGTATCGCTCATCTTCCTCTAGGACCTGACCAGCCTCGGCGCCTCCGGTGGAGCGTGTTCCGGCTCCAATTGTTGTATAGCCATCTCCAGCATCTGTATTACGCGTGGTGGTGCGCAGCATTAAATTTGCCATGGAGGACTTCTGGAGGAAGGCCTCAAGGTTTGGAAGGTCGTGGTTCTTTACGTCCGCCCAGGTGACAGTAGGTAGAGCCAACAGAAGAACCCGCTTAGGCGCAGAAGATCCTGATGTAGCCGCTCCGGCGGGGGCAGCGAGTAGGAGCGACGTCGCAATTACACCAAGAGCGGTCGCACGTTGCAGGTATGTGCGGGCTCCTCTGCTTATCAACTCTTGTGAGACACGCCTCTGGCGGTTATACATCATTGGTTTGTGCATTGCGCTAAATCATGCCACCGGCAGACTGCAAGCGTGCGCCTACCAGAGAATAGATTTTGAAGATTGGGGCCTTGGGTCCATGCCTCTCCTTAATCGTTAGGGATTTGGCCTTTGACTATTGATATCCCTAGCGATAGGAGTTAGCGGTTGACTAACTCCGTACTTACTTCCCAGAGCCTCTTCTGCGCGTCAGTATCTAATGCTTGAGAAGTAGGCTTCTTGAGCCTCGACTTCTCGTAATACCCCCCGCTTGCAGTGGCGGTTGATTGGTCTGTGGCCACAAAAACTGAAGTGGCTGCACCTTTCTTGGGGCTGATTGCGAATAATTGGGCTCCGAGTGCAACCGCCCAATCAAGGCGCCCTGTATCTCCATCGCGACCAAACCTGCTCGCTACGTAACCGGGGTGAAGAGAGTTGGCTGTAACGCCGCTACCGGAGAGCCTCTTCGCAAGCTCATTTGCAAACAGGATATTGGCGAGTTTTGACTCTCCGTATACGCCCATTCCTGAGTAATTCTTTCTGCGCTCAAGGTCGTCAAAATTGACTCCATTGCGCGCGAACTTATGCGCATTTGATGCAACTGCTACAACGCGCGATTCTCCAAATTCCTTAGCCGTCTTAGTGAGGATCCCGCCCAGTAGGTCGGTGAGTAGAAAATGACCGAGGTGATTAACTCCGAACGTTGTCTCGAAACCATCGACCGTCATGCTCCGTTGTGTCTGAAGGAGTCCGGCATTATTTAGTAAAACATCAATGCGGTCGGTCGCGCTCATAACTGTGGTTGCGAAGGACCTAATTGACGCAAGGCTGGCGAGGTCGAGTGATAGCAACTCAACTTTTGTTGAGCCGCTGCGCTCCTTCACCTCTGATAAGGCATCCGCTCCTCGTTGCGCATCGCGGGATGTGAACATCACCCGAGCGCCCATTGAGGCGATTGCTACAGCGCTCTCTTTACCTATCCCCGCATTGCCACCAGTAATAACAACTGTTTTTTGGCTAATGGTTTGGCCTATGGATTCGGAAGTTTGATCGTCAGCTTGAGTCATAGGTCTAGATGTTAGGGGTTTATCTCGAGAAGTTGGATCTCTGCCGTGATTGGGCGATGGTCGGACCCAACGTCGGGCTCCACCGATGAAGATAAAACTCTCCAATACTGATCGATCCAGATGTGGTCTATCTGGCTATGTGGTCGAGCCGAGGGCCATGTTCGCCCCTTTACTGCGCGCCGCCGGCCTCGCAATACTGACTTGATGGGAGGACCCCACATATTGCAGTCGCCGACAATTGCACTAGGGCCTCCAATGTCATTGACTGCATGATGAAGACGTCGTAGTTGGGGGAGCGATCCCCATAGACGGTGAGAGGCATGTACGCCAGCGATCGTTGCTCTTGAACCAGACGGAAGCGAGACGGTTAGCGCTAAACCAAAGCGTTCTTTTATTGCATCACCAGGGGCATGACCAAGGTTGATGTTTGCGCGATCAACCACGGGAAGACTCGTGAGCACAGCCAGACCGCAGTCGCCGACCTCGCCCGGCGGGAGGGCAAGGCCTCGCGGTCTAGCCGAGTTCCGGTCAGACATAATTGGTAACTCGTGGAGCGTCATCCCAAGTCTCATGGCTATTTCAGCGGCATAGCCTGGCTCGCCATTAGGGCGCCACGACTCCTGCAGCACTAAAACCTGAGGGTTAAGCGCCGTGCATGCCTCAACCACATCAAAGGGAAGGCCGGCGAGAGTGACCCCCCAGTGGGTGTTGAAACTTGCTATCCGTAGCGTGTCTACTTTGGCTCCCAAAGTTGAGGGCTGACTGTTCCTAAATGCCTCTGCTGTTGATATTTATTACGGCTGAACTCGGCTCCATTCGGCACGGTACTCGCCGTACCTCCTAGTCTCGCTCATGTTCACTATTCATTTAAGGAGCAACAAAAATGGTTGATGTGCTTGCGGGGTATGACCTCTCTGGTCAGGTTGCAGTCTTAACGGGAGCAGGTAGCGGGATCGGTAAGGCATCTGCGCTTACCCTCGCCGCAGCTGGAGCGATCATTGTCGGCGGCGACATCGACGAGGCTGCCGCTCAGGCCACTGCAGATGAAATCCGCGACTCCGGCGGTATCGCATCGGCTGTTCGTACCGATGTCACATCACGCGCGCAGGTCGATGCGCTGATCGATAGCGCCGTCGCCTCCCATGGACGCATCGACATAATGGGGAACATCGCAGGGATTCCGCATAACAAGATGGTCGCAGAAGTAACAGATGACGAATTTGAGCGAATTCTTGCGATCAACATGAAGAGTGTTTTCTACGGTTGCCAAGGCGCTATTCGCCACATGATTCCCCAAGGCTCTGGCAATATCATCAACATCTCTTCTGGAGCAATCGACACTCCTGCACCAACACTTGCCTGCTATGCAATGACAAAGGCCGCTGTCGCAATGCTCACAAAAACTCTTGCTACTGAGGTTGGGCCGGAGGGAATCCGCGTCAATGCCGTTGCGCCTGGAGTGATTCACACGAACTTCTCTCGGCACAACTACACCGATGCAGAGGGCAACGAAGACCCTGAGCGCGTTGAGAAGTACAAGAAGCGTTTCGGGTCAATGGCTCCGCTTCGACGGGTTGGTGAGGCTCAAGATGTTGCAGATACCCTGCTTTTTCTATGCTCAACGGGCGCTTCATTCATGACCGGACAGATTCTGCGCCCCAATGGCGGCGCAGCAATGCCCTGGTAGTCTTCCGGCCGTAAAAGGGCTGTAAAATGCCGATAAAACGCCCATAAAAGGCACTATGTAGCCGGGTTTGACGTCTAAGAGTAGATGTTTCTCTAACGTTCTTGGGGTGCTTCTTGGGGTGTCGGCAAATGCATTCCTTCTGTGCCTGATCATTAAATTCTGCCGTCTTTGGGTATCCTTTGCCAACGGGTCGAATGGCCCGCGGGTCAACCTCGCGTCAATGGGGCCGTTTAGCGGTCTAAGAGTGGCATGGAGTGCGACCCAACAAGGCGTACGCCCAACCCTACAAACGTGAGTAGAGAACCAGTGACTGAATCAACAACATTCGAGGCGCTTGGCGTCGCGAGTGACCTCATTGAAGCATTACGCGAACAAGGAATCAACGCACCTTTCGCAATTCAGAACCTAACTATCGCAGATGGAATTGCCGGCCGTGATGTATGCGGAAAAGCGCAGACCGGATCAGGCAAGACACTTGCATTTGGTGTGCCAATGCTGCAGCGAGTCTCGAAGGCTCAGCCCAAGCGGCCAACGGGATTAATTTTAGTGCCTACCCGCGAACTTGCGGTGCAGGTAAAAGACGCTCTCGCTCCGCTAGGAAAAGCCTTTGGAGTAAGCGTCAAAGCCATGTACGGCGGAGTCTCGATGGATCCGCAGGTAGATGCTCTGCGCAAGGGGGTCGAGATCATTGTTGGAACCCCAGGTCGCCTCATTGACCTTATGGAGCGCAATGAGTTGGAGCTCAGTGGAGTTGAGGTAATGGTCCTTGACGAGGCTGACCGCATGGCGGATATGGGGTTCATGCCTCAGGTCCAGAAGATTCTCTACCGCGCTACCGGACCGCACCAGACCATGCTTTTCTCAGCAACGCTTGACGGTGCAGTTGATCGACTTGTGCAGAAGTACATGATTGATCCGGTATTCCACGAGGTGGAGTCCAACGAGCCCACTGTCGAGCAGATGCGCCACCATTTCTTGCAGGTACACCAACTCGACAAGGTAAAGGTGGCCGCTGCGATTGCTCGTGGCGTGAATCGCACTCTCATCTTTCGCAGCACAAAGCGTGGTGCCGACAAACTCGTCGAGCAGTTAGAGCGTGAGGGCATTAAGGCTGGGGCGATTCATGGGGATCTGCGCCAGAGTGCGCGCGAGAAGGCCCTCGCAGACTTCTCTGCTGGGAAGATGTCGGTTTTGGTAGCGACAGATGTAGCAGCTCGAGGGATCCATGTTGATGGTGTCGATGTAGTCATTCACTACGACCCATCGCATGATCACAAGGATTATCTCCACCGTTCAGGGCGCACCGCACGCGCTGGAGAGCAGGGCGTTGCAGTGACTCTGATGCTCTACAACCAGGAGAATGAGGTGCGTGTTGTCATGCGACGACTTCGTATTGAGCAGAGCATCGTTGAGGTCTTCTCGAACGACGAGCGCCTTGGAGATTTACGCGCCTGGGAGCCAACCCCCGTTCGAGTCTCCTAGTAACAACGCCTGCTACTAATAACGTCAGTTAGTAATAGAGCCGTCAATAAGAGGCCTACTCTCGCAGACGATTAACGACGCCTGCGTCTAGCGTCTACTCGACCAGTCGGGGTCTTCGCGTCGATTACGTGGATGGATCCAGCGCGTTGAGCTCGTGCAATTGCTCTTCGTCGCTCTGCTCGCATGCGCCGTCTGCGAAGCACTGCGCGCCTTCGGAGAATTACTAATACTGCTAGAACTCCAATTAGCGCAGCGAACCAGGCTCCAATCGTGCTCCAGATTGAGCCGCCTGAGGCGGAGTCACCCGATGCTCCTTGTCGAGGAGTCGAGGGCTTTGAGGGAGCGGAGGTACTCGTGCTCCCCGTTGCCCCAGATGGCGTGCTGACGCCGGCACTGGCTCCCGCGATTACCCCAGGATTGCTCACTCCCTCAGCGCAGACGGCTTTCACTCCACGCTTTGATTTAGCCTCTTTTATGCGGACCGGCGGCAGTCTCTCGCCCTCGACTTTGAGTCTCGGATCGCTCGCAAAACCTTGGTCTAGAAGCGCTCCCGCCCAGCCTGCTGTGTCATAGGTTCCGAACACGACGGCGATCATGGTGCGCCCGTCGCGTGTTGCAGAAGCGATGAGGGTTCGCCCTGCGTTGTCGGTGAATCCTGTCTTGAGTCCGTTTGCTCCCGCGTACCCATTGAGAAGTGTTTTGTTGTGGTTGATGTAGCGGTGTGGTCTTCCGCTTACGTCAATGAAGCTAATTTCGCGGCTGTTGGTAGCGGCTGCGATTCGCGGGACCGCCAAAGCGTTGCGGCCAATAACGGCGAGGTCCCATGGGCTTAAGAAACTTCCTCCGCCAAAAGAGTTCTCATCATCTAGGCCCGCGGGGTCAGAGAACTTGCCATCTCGAGCACCTAAGCGCGCTAGGAGTTGCTGCGCTTGTGTAGCGAATCCCTCAACGCTCCCTCCGGAGCACTCGGCGATCGCCCAAGAAGCATCGTTTGCGGAGACCATCAGTGCCGAGTTGATCATCTGTTCAAGTGGCCATACCTCGCCGGCCGGCATACCGATACGCATGGTCGGCTCCGCAGCTGCTCGCACGCTGATAGGTACTCCAACCTTTGGGTCGAGGTGAGTAACGGCAGTTAGGACAGTCGCGAGTTTGACCATGCTCGCTGCGTTGCGAGGAGTATGAAGGTCGCGAGACTCAAGTATTACTCCGCGATCTGCATCGATGATTGCGTAGGCCTCTGGACTCGGGCTCACAGGTGCGGCAAGGCCGTAAGCGGATATAGGTGAGGCAACGGATGGGGCCACCAGCGATGCGGCGCATATCGCTATCCCAAGAATTGACGCAAGGGCCTTACGGATTCGTGGGTAGTGGTGTGGATTGAAGCGGAGGCGACTCGGGGAGTCGGTCGATGGCCTATCCACGCGATTTTTTAGGCGCATGAGTTCCCTAGGCTAGGGGGCAGATTGGTCGCTGCCGTGGCACCCTCCCCTTTCGTGCTCAATTCATCCCCTATTCGTTCGTGAGCGCAGTCCCGGGCGTGCGAGAATCAGCAGCGTGACTAAAGAACGCATATCCCCACGAATAGCTGCTATCGCTCCATCTGCGACCCTTGCTGTGGATGCAAAGGCGAAGGCGCTTAAGGCGGCCGGTGAACCAGTAATTGGTTTTGGAGCAGGGGAGCCCGACTTCCCTACACCTGCTGCAATCGTTGAGGCAGCCGTTGAGGCATGTCGTGACCCTCGCAATCACCGCTATTCACCCACCCCAGGATTGCCTGAGTTGCGTGCAGCCATAGCGGCCAAGACTCTTCGCGACTCTGGCGTGACCTGTTCTGCTAGCCAAGTGTTGGTTACTGCCGGTGGAAAGCATGCGGTCTATACCGCTCTCCAGACAATTGTTTCCGATGGCGATGAAGTAATTCTTCCTGCGCCGTACTGGACCACTTACCCCGAGGCGATCACCCTCGCTGGCGGCGTTCCTGTAGTGGTTTCAGCGACCGATGATCAGGGGTTTCGTGTAACCGTTGAGCAACTTGAGGCAGCGCGCACTCCACAGACCAAGGCGCTTATATTCGTCTCGCCGAGTAACCCAACAGGAGCGGTGTACTCGCCCGAAGAGGTTGAGGCAATTGGTCGATGGGCGCTCGAGCATGAGATTTGGGTCCTAACTGATGAGATTTATGAGCACTTAGTTTTTGGTGAACATGTTTTTACGTCAATGCCTGCACTCGTGCCCGAGATTGCAGATACCTGCATAATCTTGAATGGTGTGGCAAAGACCTATGCGATGACCGGTTGGCGCGTCGGGTGGATGATCGGGCCCGCTGACGTTATTGATGCCGCAACGAACCTGCAGTCGCAGTCAACTTCAAACATCTCAAACGTTGCTCAGCGTGCAGCACTCGCTGCTGTGAGCGGCTCGTTAGACGCAGTTGACGAGATGAGGGTTGCCTTTGAGCGTCGCGGTCGCAGAATGCAGAGCATGCTCTCCGAGATTCCGGGTGTTCGGTGCCTTGAGCCTGAGGGCGCCTTCTATTGCTTCCCATCATTTGAGGGAGTACTAGGTCGAACCCTCGCTGGGCGTAAAATCCTTACGACGCTTGACCTAGCGGAGGTCCTCCTTGACGAGGCAAAGGTAGCGATAGTGCCGGGGGAGGCCTTCGGGGCCCCTGGTTACGCCCGACTCTCATTTGCGCTCTCAGACGACGAACTCGAGGAAGGCGTTTCTCGAATCGCTCGGTTCCTTGCGTGAGTAGCGATACCGGCGCGGGTAGCGTCACCCCCATGCCTCCTCGCGTGCTCGTAACTGAAGAACTTGCCGAAAGTGGCCTTGAGGCAATGAGGGCAGCAGGTTTCGAGGTAGATGTTCAACTCAATCTTGACCCTGCCGCGCTCCTTAAAACAATTCCCGGTGCAGCAGCGCTCGTTATTCGAAGCGCAACTCAGGTCACAGCTGAGGTCATCGCAGCGGGGACTGATCTAGTTGTTGTAGGGCGTGCAGGAATTGGCCTCGACAACGTTGACGTCGCCGCAGCGACTGCTCAGGGTGTAATGGTTGTAAATGCGCCTCAATCGAATGTGATCTCTGCAGCAGAGCAAGCCATGGCGCTTCTTCTAGCGCAGGCGAGAAATACTCCGCAGGCTCATGCTGATCTCGTAAAGGGAGAGTGGAATCGCTCGCGCTGGACTGGCGTAGAACTCCACGGAAAGACGCTTGGAGTTGTAGGTCTCGGACGCGTTGGCGTATTAGTAGCGCAGCGTGCACTTGCATTTGGAATGCGTCTTGTTGCTTTCGACCCATTTGTTAGTAACGATCGTGCTCGCCAGCTCGGTGTTGAACTCATACCAACTATTGAGGAACTCTTCGCAGTATCTGACTTTGTGAGCATTCACCTACCGAAGACTCCTGAGACAACCGGACTGATTAATGCCGAACTGCTTGCAAAGGCGAAGCCCGGAATTCGAATCATCAATACCGCACGCGGTGGGATTATCAACGAGCAAGATCTTGCTGATGCCATCATCTCCGGGCATGTTGCTGGCGCCGGCCTCGATGTATTCGCTACAGAGCCGACGACACAATCCCCGCTATTTGCTTTGCCTGAGGTAGTTGTCACTCCTCACCTTGGTGCATCTACGGTCGAGGCCCAGGATAAGGCGGGGGTCACGATTGCAGACATGGTTGTACTCGCACTTCGTGGAGAGTTTGTTCCATTTGCTGTAAACCTCGCTGCTACAGAGGCCAACTCAACAGTGCAGTCGTTCCTGCCGCTAGCAGAACGACTAGGTCGCCTATTCACAGGAATGGCGGGTGGCACTCCAGATCTTCTCGAGGTTTTCTACGAGGGGGCAATCGCCGATTATGACTGCAGAGTCTTGAATCTGGGTGTTCTGAAAGGAATCCTGGGTCCAGTTGTAGATGAGCCGGTGTCATTCGTGAATGCCCCACAGATTGCGGAGAGAAGAGGGCTTGTACTTCGTGAGACCAAGCGCTCCTCGGCTCGCGACTATGTAAACCTGTTAGAGATACGTGGAACCGTCGCGGGTCGTGAGACTCATGTTGCCGGTACCCTCTACGGCAAGCAGTCGTCTCCTCGGATTGTTGGTATTGACGAGCACATTGTGGACCTTCCCCCGTCAACGCACATGCTCGTAGTTCGTAACTCGGATACTCCAGGGATGATTGGGCGTGTTGGAACCATCGTCGGGGAGGCAGGGCTCAACATCGCAGATATGGATGTAGGCACCGGCCCGAGTGGAGCGGCGGCCCTAATGGTTCTTTCACTCGCCGAGATTGTTCCGGATTCAGTCGTTGACGCACTACGCGCTGAGCCAGGGGTTGTCGATGCCCGGGCAATCGAATTCTCCTGAGAGCACCAGCTAAATAAGCCTATAAAAAACCCTATTTATGCTTTAGTACTGACTAGGCCTGCTCCGCACCATTCTGGCGAAGTAGATCTCTAATCTCGGTGAGTACCTCGAGCTCGGTCGGGTCTGCTGCTTGCTCCTCGGAAGATCGCAGCCCACGCAGTTTTTCATATGCCTGTACGACCACAAACAGGGTCGCAGCGATAATCAAGAAGTTCAGCACGGCATTGATAAAGAGCCCGTAATTAATAACCCCGCTCCCAAGCGTAAGAGTTAGATCATCGAATGACGGCTTTCCAAAGATCGCCCCTACTAAGGGCATAACAATGTCGTTGACGATGCTCTCAACTAGGGATTTAAATGCGAGGCCGATTACGAATGCAACAGCAACCGTCACCAAATCGCCCTGCATCACGAACTTCTTAAAGTCTGACCAGATGTTCTTCATGTTGGGTTCCCCTACCTCATCTTTTGGTTGCTGCTTGGTTGTCCTCTTGCGGTGAGGTACCGAAATCGGCCCCGGCGCGCTCAAGTACGCATAGTCTGCGGTTGGTTTATCCTAAGTCCCTCTAACCAAAAGTTTAAGGATTGCAATGGCAGGGAATGCTCACCCAGGAATCTTGTTCAACCCGCATGCCTATGAGGCCAGCGAACTTGATGTCGCTTCACGCTCCCTAATGGAGTCGAGTATCAAGTACTTCGAGTCGCTCGGTAAGAACCGCATTACTTCAGAGGACAACGCCGGGGTTTGGTATGCAGATTTCTGTAACTTCCTCGCCGAGTCCGGCGCCTTCGCGAAACTTATGACACCGGCTGGATACGGAGCGGAGGACTCGCGCTGGGATACCTGGCGGAACTGTCACTTCAGTGAAATTACCGCGTTCTATAGCCTCGGCTATTGGTATGCGTGGCAGGTATCGATGCTGGGTTTGGGCCCTATCTGGATGGGGGAGAACGAAGAAGCGAAGAAGCGCACTGCTGAGTTGCTCCGTGACGGAGGAATTTTTGCATTTGGCCTCTCCGAGCAGACTCATGGGGCCGATATCTACTCGAGCGAGATGACGCTCACTCCCAATGGCGATGGTACATATAGCGCTAGCGGAAGTAAGTACTACATAGGCAACGGCAACGAGGCCGCGCTGGTCTCAGTCTTCGGAAAGATTGCGAATGACGACCCGGAGGCCGGTGTTGAGTACGTGTTCTTTGTTGTCAACTCTAAGCACAGCGCCTATGAGTTAGAGAAGAACACTATTCATTCTCCGATGTATGTATCGGCCTTCACGCTCCACGAATATCCGATCACGGACGCGGATGTATTGGTGCGCGGAGCCGAGGCTTGGAATGTTGCGCTCAACACGATCAATGTATGTAAATACAACCTCGGATGGGCATCCATTGGAATATGCACCCACGCTTTATATGAAGCTATAAATCATGCTGGCCACCGCAGCCTCTATGGAGGTTTAGTCACTGATTTTGGTCATGTGCGCCAACTATTCGTAGACGCCTATGCACGCCTCACTGCGATGAAACTCTTTGCGATGCGTGCAAATGACTATATGCGCAGCGCCTCAGATGAAGACCGTCGCTACCTCCTATACAACCCACTTGTGAAGATGAAAGTAACGACTGAGGGCGAGCATGTTGTCAACGCTCTCTGGGATGTAATCGCCGCTAAGGGCTTCGAGGCAGATACATACTTCCAGATGGCTGCACGCCACATTCGTGCACTGCCAAAGCTCGAAGGAACTGTGCATGTCAACATCGCGCTAATCGTCAAATTCATGGCTAACTATTTCTTCGCACCTCAGGAGTATCCAGATATCCCTATGCGAAGAGACGCAACGAACGACTCCTATCTCTTCGAGCAGGCGCCAACGCGAGGGCTAGGGAAGATCTGTTTCCATGACTGGGAGAAGACCTTTAACAAGTTCGACTCGCTAAATATCTCCATCTTCCGCAGTCAGGTTTTGATTCTCCGCTCAATGCTTGAGGAGGCAGGCCCTGAGGGCTCCCAGGCGCGTGACATCGATTTCCTGCTTGCGCTTGGAGAACTCTTCTCACTAGTTGTTTACGCTCAACTAATACTTGAGAATGTGGAGTTGATGGGGATTAGCGAGGCAGTGACAGAGCAGATTTTCGATGTCTTTGTTCGCGACTTCTCAGCCTACGCAACGCGTCTCCACGGAATTTCTGGAGCGACTGAGCGCCAGGCTGAGTTTGCGCTTGCGATGGTTAAGCGTCCAAATGCCGATGCAGAGAGATTCAATGCAGTCTGGGAAGAGGTCTCAGGGCTAATGGATACTTACGAACTCGCGCCCTAAACGTCTCGCGTCTTAACGCTTGACTGTTTAGCGCTTGGCTGGGCGTAATCCGTCTGCCTCGGCTGCCTCTGCATCTCGATAGCAACGATCAGCCGCGGTGCGCTCATAGGATGCGCCCTCGGGGGAGTGAAAAATCTCACTCGAGTGCTTTGCTTTGATTGGATAATTGACCGGGCAGGCACCATCAACTGCTGGGACCCAGGCGGCAGATTTGGATTCATTAGTCGTGGAGGAACGCTCCTGATCTGGAGCCTTCTTGCGAGGAAAGAGCGGAACTGCTGGCGGAATATCAGCCGCCTCAGTGGCTGGATTCAGGAGTCTCCATACCCCCGCTCCTGCTGCTACCGCGGTAGCGAATCCGATTAGTCGCCCTATGAATCCAAGAAGTCTGCGCATGGGGATGGATCTTCGCGCGTTTTAAGGGTTCCGTGCTTAGCGAACTCTCTGGTAGGGTCTAAAACATCATGAAATCCAGAGGATCAATCTCCACCAACACCAGCCTCCTACTTACGTAGCGGTGGGCGCCTCCTAGGTGCTCACCGATGCCTCCTCGTGCCCTTAGGGCCGGGGGGGTTTTTTGTTGGCCTACCGAGGCCCGCATAGCGAAAACCGTTATAACCAAGACCCAAGACCCAAGACCCGACTAAAAGGATGAACCCCATGGACAGGGTGAAGATTTTCGATACGACCCTCAGAGACGGCGAGCAGAGCCCGGGTATCTCACTGGATACTGGCGAGAAACTCGAGATCGCTGAGCAGCTCGCGCGCCTTGGTGTCGACATCATCGAGGCAGGGTTCCCAATAGCGAGTGACGGCGACTTTGAGTCTGTTGAGGCCATCGCCAAACAAGTACAGGGCCCCACGATCGCAGCTCTCTCTCGTACTGGTTTTAAAGATATCGACCGTGCATGGGAAGCAGTACGCCACGCTAAGAGCAATCGAATCCATGTGTTTATCGCAACCTCCGAGATTCACATGGCCAAGAAACTGCGCATGACCCGTGACCAAGTAAAGGTTGAGGCAGCAGCCGGCATTGCACGTGCTGCGAGCTACACCGGCGACGTCGAGTTCTCTCCTGAGGATGGATTTAGGTCTGATCCAGAGTTCATGGTTGAGGTGTGTCAGATAGCTGTAGACAACGGAGCAACGACTCTGAACATTCCTGACACTGTTGGTTATGCAATGCCGGGTGATTACGGAGCATTGATTGCCTATGTAATCGAGAATGTGAAGGGCGACTACGTCGTCTCAACGCATTGCCATGATGACCTTGGCCTCGCTGTTGCCAACTCCCTCTCGGGGGTGCTCAATGGAGCGCGCCAGGTTGAGTGTGCAATCAACGGGCTCGGTGAGCGTGCCGGTAACGCAGCACTTGAGGAGGTAGTCATGGCGATGCGAACTCGCGATGACCACTTTGGTGGGCTCACGACGGGTATCCAGACAGCTGAGTTGGCTCGTACATCGCGCCTTGTATCTCGTCTTACGGGCTATCCAGTGCAGTACAACAAGGCAGTTGTGGGGCGCAATGCGTTCGCGCATGAGAGCGGCATTCATCAGCACGGAGTTCTCGAGGACCGCAATACATACGAGATTATTGATGCACGAGAAGTTGGCCAGGAGGCCGCACAAATTGTGCTCGGTAAGCACTCTGGTCGCCACGCTTTCGCTGAGACACTCTCGACTATGGGTCTGCGGATCCAAGGCGATGCGCTTAATCAAGCCTTTACGCGATTCAAAGAACTTGCAGACCGTAAGGTGCAGATTACTGATGCGGACCTTGAGGCAATTGTGGCAGAGGAGCTCGGTACCAGTGAGGTGCACAGATTCACGATGGTGAGCCTTGATGTGCGCGGCGGCACAATCTCCACCCCAACAGCAGATGTGGTGCTGCGCGATGGAGACACAAACGTTGAGGCGACCGGTACCGGTAACGGAATGATTGACGCTGCAGTAGATGCGATTGCAACTGCTACTGGCTACGTCGGGAAGGTGCTCGACTTCAATGTTTCCTCAGTTACCTCTGGTGGTGACGCACTCGGTGATGTCGTGATCCAACTCGAGGTAGGCGGAACCAAAGCCTCAGGGCGAGGTGTAGCTACCGATGTGGTCGAGGCCTCAGCACGCGCCTATCTGAATGCTGTTAACCGAATTGTGAGGATCCAGAGCCGAGGCCAGGAGCGCGAGCACGACATCGGTCCTTGAGGCTCGGAATCTCGGGTTTAATTGAGTGCTAGATAAATAATAGAGACGCAGGACAAATGCCGCTAACAGGCATCATGAACCCGTTGACGGGTCGGGATTCTCGGGGCCTAAATCAGGGAAAAAAAAATAGGTATTAGGGCTCAAGTTTCTCTGGGCCCGGGCCGATATCTCTCGCACAAGCAACGCCAAACCCTTCCGGGGTGGGTACAGGGGCCTAAATCAGGCCAGAAGAACTGTACTCAATCCCTTGAAGATTCCGGCAGCAAATAGCGAAAGACACGAGCCAAATGGAGAATCAAATGAGTTACCACGAGTTCCTTGCTTACCTTTACGACCACGAGACATCACGTGACCTTGCCGTTGGAATTGCCCAGGCAGTTGCAGAGGCTCCGCACCCAGAGTCGAACGACAAGCGTCAAGTATCCCTAGCGGTATAGCCCTTTCTTAGGGCTACGCCCCAACTCGCGGTAAGTGAGTTGGGCGCGTTGCCTCAAAGGCTGTGATCTCATCGGCAAACTTCTCAGTTATACCGATGTCATCTAGGCCATGAACCAGGCGATGAATGTGGTGGTCGTCAAGATGGAACGGCTCCTCCATATCGAGTGACGGCACGCGAAGGATTAAATCCGGTACGTCGATGATTATCTCGATGGTTGGGTCCGCCTCAACCGCACGCATGATGCGATCGACCTCCTCGGGCCCGAGTGTCACCGGTACGAGCCCGATCTTTAAGCAATTGTTCCGGAATATATCGGCGAAGCGAGAAGAGATGATCGCCTTGAAGCCGTAGTCCTCGAGTGCCCATGGTGCGTGCTCGCGAGACGATCCGGTTCCAAAGTTTGGGCCTGCTACAAGAATCCCAGCCCCCTGGTATTGAGGTTGGTTGAGAACAAACTCGGGGTCTTCGCGCCACTCTGAGAAGAGCCCGGCTCCGAACCCTGTGCGCTCAATGCGCTTTAGCCAATCACTTGGAATGATCTGATCGGTATCTACATCCGATCGGTCGAGCGGCACTGCGCGCTCTGTGATGAGTTTTACTGGCTCCATGACATTCTCCTATCTAGGTTTTTAGTTATCGAGGTCGGATGGGATTGCGAAGTGGCCTGCAATGGCTGTGGCAGCCGCGACAGCGGGGGAGACGAGGTGCGTGCGTCCTCCACGTCCCTGGCGCCCTTCGAAGTTGCGGTTCGATGTACTCGCACTGCGCTCGCCGGGTGACAATTTGTCTGGGTTCATAGCGAGACACATTGAGCACCCTGGCTCACGCCACTCGAGCCCGGCAGCGATGAATACATCATGCAGACCCTCTGCCTCTGCTTGATCCTTCACCGCAAACGAACCGGGCACCACCATTGCGCGCATGCCAGATTTGATGCTGCGACCGCGCAGAACATCTGCGGCTGCACGAAGGTCCTCGATACGAGAGTTAGTGCAGGACCCTATGAATACAGTATCGACCTCGATCTCACGCATTGGTGTACCTGGCGTGAGGCCCATGTACTGAAGCGCTCGATACGCCGCATCGCGAGCATCGGGGTCTGTGTACGAATCGGGGTCCGGTACTGAGTCCTCGATGGTGATGGTCTGCCCAGGGTTTGTGCCCCATGAGATCGATGGGCGGATAGTGGCGGCATCGATTACGAGTTCGCGATCGAATACTGCGTCGTCATCTGTCGCAAGCTCGCGCCAGTCTGCGACTGCTTTATCCCAGTCAGCTCCCTTCGGTGCATATGGACGACCCTTGAGATACTCAAAGGCCACTTCATCTGGTGCAACTAGC
Source organism: Actinobacteria bacterium IMCC26256 (assembly GCA_001023575.1). GTDB lineage: Bacteria > Actinomycetota > Acidimicrobiia > IMCC26256 > IMCC26256 > IMCC26256. The sequence goes on from CP011489.1 coordinate 689,490, forward strand.
CCTGCTCGCGCGCCTGCCTCGATAGACATGTTGCAGAGAGTCATGCGACCCTCCATCGAGAGTGAGCGGATAGCAGATCCTCGGTACTCAATGACCGAACCGATCCCGCCGCCGGTGCCGAGCGCAGCGATGATCGTGAGTGTCACATCCTTTGCAGTAACTCCCTCGGGAAGTTTGCCCTCGACAGTTACAGCGAGAGTGCCCGGACGCGCCTGGGGCAGTGTCTGTGTGGCTAGGACATGCTCGACCTCGCTGGTGCCGATTCCGAACGCAAGTGCGCCGAAGGCTCCATGCGTAGATGTATGGCTATCGCCACAGACGATGGTCATACCAGGTTGCGTGAGGCCCTGCTCGGGGCCGATGACATGCACAATGCCTTGGCCCGGCTGCCCCATCGCGTGGCAGAGAACCCCAAACTCATCACAGTTACGCGCAAGTGTCTCCATCTGGATACGTGAGACGGAATCCTTTACGCCGATCGAAAGGTCGCTCTCGCCCCAGACGAGAGCCACATCGGTCGGGACGTTGTGATCCATTGTTGCGACGGTAAGGTCTGGTCGGCGCACGCTGCGACCGTTCATGCGAAGCCCATCGAAGGCCTGCGGTGATGTCACCTCGTGTACAAGGTGGAGGTCGATGTAAAGGATCGTGGGCTCGCCTTCTGCGGCGCGCACAACATGGAGGTCCCAGACCTTCTCGCTAAGAGTTCTTCCCATTACTTTTCTCCTTCTTTCACTTGAGGTTTCTTGTTCTTGATTCTTCTCGATATTTGATTTGTCTCACTATATGAGATAACATATCCGTATGTTGGACAGTATAAGCACCGTAGGGGTGATTGACAAGTCAGTTGCAATTCTTGAGGCTCTCTCGAAGGGCCCAAGATCGCTCTCGGATCTCGTTGACGAGACAGGGCTTGCTAGGCCGACGATTCACAGGCTCGCGGTTGCTCTCGAATCGCATGGGCTAGTGGGGCGCGATGGAGACGGCCGATTCCGCCTCGGGCGGCGCCTAATTCTTTGGGGGAGTGGTACCGGCCTCGCTGAGACTCTCGTGGATGCAGCAGCAGAGGTGCTCGCAGCATTGAGCAGTGCAACAGGTGAGAGCGCGCAGCTCTTTATCCGTGATGGAGCATCACGTGTATGCATTGCAGCGTTCGATCGCCCAACGGGCCTGCGTGACACGGTTCCAGTAGGTGCGGTTCTCTCTCTGCAGGCTGGTTCGGGGGCCAAGGCACTAATGGCTTGGGCGTCTGAGGGAGAGAGCAGCGCGAGTGCCGCTGAGCTGGCGCAGGTGCGTCGACGCGGATGGGCCGAGTCAGTTGCAGAGCGAGAGGCCGGGGTAGCGAGCGTCAGCGCACCGGTATTCGATGGCCCAGGAGTTGTGGTGGCGGCCGTCGGGGTTAGTGGGCCGATAGATCGGTTTGGAGCAAGCCCGGGGAAGCGCTTTGGGTCTGCAGTGCGCGAGGCGGCTCGTAAGTTGGAGGTCGCCGCTGGGCTCGAGGGGAACTCGGAGAGGAAGAAGGGTTAGGGAGATCCCGCACCCGCTTCAATGACAGCGACATTTATCAAAATTGGAAAACTTTTCTAAGAGTCTGCATCCCTCCGTTGGCTAGAGTCAGCGATCGTGTCAAAAGATCATTAGGCGATTAAACATTGCCGATATTGCAATCTCGATAATTTTTTATGGGAGTAAAACGTTGAGCACTTCGAGTTTTGAGTCCAGTGGTGAGAAGAAGTCAGCAGAAAGGGCTTCGTCTCGGCGAACCAAGAGATGGATTGGAGTTGCAGCGGCGATAATTGTTGTCGCGGGTGGCGCAGTTGCGATAGCGGTAACGCAGGGCAGTGACTCGCAGCGCTCCGGCACAGTCATTAGCGGCTCAACGAGCGCCGCTGCTTCTATGAAGATCGCCATTGGTGGTTCAACTTCGTGTCTTGTTCACTACTCCGACGTTCAGTGCTGGGGAGATAATTCTCAAGGGCAAGCCGGGAACAACACTCTTACGACTCCGGCTGCGATTGGAAAGGTCAAAACCTCCGGTAGCACTTTTTTTGGCGGGAATTCTGTATCAGCAGGTTTGGCTCATGGGTGCGGCTTCTATGGTACAAACGCCGTCTTTTGCTGGGGGAGTAATGACAATGGACAAATTGGCTCTGGTAATAGCTATCCCGAATATTCACTCGCTAACCCAGTAACGAAATCAACTGGCGGGTTGTTAACGAATTTAGTCGCAGTATCCGCTGGGGATGACGGTACCTGTGCCGTGACAGCAGCGAAGGAAGTTTGGTGCTGGGGGGGTGGTGATAATGTCGCACGACTTAATTCCGCTGCCGGAAATCCTGTCACGGCTCTGAGCTATGGCGGCGTGGGGAACGTTTGCATGGTAACTGCTCCGTCAGGGCAGACCCCTTACGTTTTCTGCACCGGAGGTAATCCGAGTGGGATCCCGGAGCCAAGGGCGATATCAGTTGGCGGAGATCACGCGTGTGTAGTGCTCGCGGCAGATGGGGCTGTCAAATGCTGGGGAGACAACACCTACGGTCAGTTAGGCAATGGAACTACTACTGCGTCTCCAGGCTCGCTTCAGAGTACCGGTATTACTAACGCAATTGATGTAGTCGCAGGCCTCAAGCACACCTGCGCTCTCATTGCTGGCAGCACAGCGGCGGCCAACACAGTCAAGTGCTGGGGAGACTACTCAGCAGCACAGACAGGCCAGACGCCAGGAGGCATCTCTAAACAGACCACCCCGATAGAGGTCCCCGGGCTCCTTGGGGCGACTGCGATTAGTACCTCGAGCGGCAGCTTGCACACCTGTGCAAGCGGAGGCGGAGGTGGTGCAGGAGTTCCATGGGTGAAGTGCTGGGGCCTCAACACGAGTGCTCAAGTCTCATCGCCGGCCTCAGCATTTATAACAACGCCAGTAAAAATAACTCCGGTTGCCTAGCCCGAGTTCCTAACACCTGAGGCGCATTTGATTTCGAGTACTAGCAGTCGTAACTACGTGATCACTTCAGGTAGTCGAATTTATAGATAGGGAGTTAAACGTTGAGCACTTCGAGTTTTGAGTCCAGTGGTGAGAAGAAGCCAGCAGAAAGGGCTTCGTCTCGGCGAGCCAAGAGATGGATTGCAGTTGCAGCGGCGGTAGTTGTTGTCGCAGGTGGTGCAACGGCGATCGCCGCATCGCAGGGTGGAGACTCGCAGCGCTCCGGCACAGTCATTAGTGACACAATAGGTAATGCAGTCGCAACGAAGATCGGCGCTGGCGGAGGTTTCTCGTGCGCGGTTACCTCCATTGGGAGAGCAAAATGCTGGGGCGCCAATTCCTATGGACAAGTCGGTAATGCAACGACGAGTATCAATGGGACCTCGGGTTCGAATACCACCTCGGCATCTGAAGTTCTCTGGGGCAACGCCCCCTACGGACCGCTTCAACCTGTAACAGCTATTGCAGCCGGCCAGAATCATGCCTGCGCAATTGCTGGGACGGGGGGCTTCGTCCTCTGCTGGGGTTCCAACAGCAATGGACAGTTGGGAAACCGCTCGACAACGAACAGTTCAATCGCGGTCGATGTGATAGATACCGCGAACTACCGCTTGAGCGGGGTCGTAGGAATAACGGCTGGGAACGCACAGACATGTGCATTAGATCGGCAAGGGTATGTTTACTGCTGGGGCTCTGGGGTGGCTCTTAATTACTCCACAAACCAGACTGCTGCGATCAGGCTCTTGGCTGTCGGCAGCACGACGGCCCCGTTTAAGGCGAAAGCCGTTAGCGCCGGAGGCACTGCCACGTGTTTAATCGCGGGCGCGCTAGAAGATACCTCCGGGACCGTCATGTGTCTTGGAAGTGGAGGGGCATCTTTACCCGGCACCCTCCAAGCGAAGGCAATCTCTGTTGGAGGAGAGCACGGTTGCGCCGTTCTCCCGGATGGCTCAGTGAGGTGCTGGGGGAGTAATACCTACGGACAGCTCGGTAACGGAACGAAGGTTGCCTCCGTAGGAGCCGCAGTCGTGGCCTCTGGGATTACCAATGCTGTTGATGTAGCCGCTGGGATGAACCACACCTGTGCGCTCCTCAGTGATCAAACAATTAAGTGCTGGGGAAATTATTCCTCAGGGCAGACTGGTCAGACCCCTGGTGAAAATCAGTACGGGCAGCTGATTGGCTCTCAGACTACGCCGACCCCATTAGCTGGTATCACCGCTGTGACTGCTATCTCCTCCTCAAGCAGCAGCCTTCATACCTGCGCTATAGGGAGTGTGGCGAATGTTGTTGGGATGAAGTGCTGGGGCGGTAATGCCAATTACCAGATCTACTGGTCAGCGACTCCGTATTACACAACCCCAAACTCGGTGCTCTACTGATTCAGACCTCGGGTCTACCTACTGCAGACGGCTAGCCAGCAGAACTAACAGAGATAATCTCAACCGTTAGCGTCTTCTTCGCAGGGGTGCGGTACTCAACAGTCTCGCCAGGGCCTTTTCCATTCAACGCAAGCCCGAGCGGCGATGAGGTTGAGAGCACATCGAGTTCGTCGTTGCGCTCCTCTATCGATCCAAGTAGATACTTAGTCGTCTCGTCAGAGCCTGCATATCTGAGCTCGACAATTGTTCCCGGGCCGGCAACATCACCGGTAGCAGAATCAACGATCACTGCATCTAGGAGAATCGCTTTGATCTGGCGAACGCGTGCTTCGTTGAGACCCTGCTCATCTTTAGCAGCGTGGTAATCGGCATTCTCTTTTAGATCGCCGAGTTCACGCGCTATCTCGATGCGCTCCGTGATCATGAGGCGTCGGGGCCCAGAGCGCTCTTCTAGTTCTTCTTTGAGGCGGTCAGACGCGGCTGTTGAGAGGTGTGAAGGTTCCATGGATGTAGAGGGTACCCGCTAGTTGGGTAGCGGGTCACCCCGGGAGGCTTCTAGTCCTCGCCGAGGTAGGAAGACTCAAGGATGTCACTACGCTTTTCTAGGTCTCGGGAGTCGCCCTGGATCGTTACCACGCCGCGTGACATCACTACTGCGCGGTCTGATACGGCGAGTGCCATATGGACATGCTGCTCGACAATTAGGACGCCGGCCCCTGTCGCCGCAGCGGCTGACCTCACAAGCGGGAGTAGGCGCTCCACAATGATGGGTGCAAGACCAAGGCTCATCTCATCGACCATCAGAAGTTTGGGTTTCGTTCCTAGCGCCCTTGCAATAGCGAGCATTTGTTGCTCTCCTCCGGATAGGAGGCCTGCTTGCCTTGTGCGCAATGGAGCAAGGGCAGGGAAGAGATCCAGGATATCGCTGCTCTTATTCGACTTCGCCCGAGAGAGGCGCAGGTGCTCGTTTACGGTTAGTCCGGGGAATAGCCCACGATCCTCGGGGACTAACGAAAGCCCACGACGCGCTCGCCTCCAAGTGCGCGTTAGTGAGTTGCGTCGAACTCTTCTTCCTCTTCCGCCCTCATCGTGAGCGAGTTCCCCTAAGACCGTAAGGCTCCCGGAAATAGGTGGAAGTAGACCAGCAATTGTGAGCAAGGTTGTTGTCTTACCGGCTCCATTTGCACCGAGTAACGCAACTACCTCGCCATGATTGATTACTAAATCAAGGCCATGTACAACAGGGACCCCGTCATAACCAGCGTGGAGTCCTTGAGCGACAAGGACCGGCGAACTTATTTGCGTAGCGGAGGTCACGGTCATGTCTCCGACCTTGCTGTCCCTAAATATGCCTGTAATACAAGTTTGTTGTTGCGTATCTCTACGGGTGTTCCAACGGCGATGATCTCGCCAAAGTTGAGAACCGAGATGCGATCACAGGTTGAGAGAACAAGCCCCATGTCGTGATCGACAAGCAGCACTCCGATCCCCGTGGCGGCGATCTCCTTGATTCGAATACCCAGTAATTTGCTCTCTTGGGTGTCGAGACCCGCCGCGGGTTCGTCGAGCAAGATGACTTTTGGTCGTCTCACTAGTGCGCGAGCAACTCCAATAAGCCGACGCTGGCCGTGGGAGAGCGACGTCGGCAGAGACTCCCCAAATGCACTGAGCCCGACTGCGTCAAGTGCCCACTCGACATCCATAGCACCGTTGCCTCGTCCGAAATTTGGGGCAATCATATGAATGAGCGGGGACCACCAAGTTGGGTCAGATGCAGCAACCAATAGGTTCTCGCTAACCGTTAGATCATCGAAGAGCTCAACGGATTGAAATGTGCGTGATAGCCCTAATCGTGTCCGCCGGTGAGCGGAGAGTCCGGTCACTGAGACTCCATCTACAGCGATACGGCCCCGCGATGAGGTGAACCCTGTGATCGCATCAATTAATGAGGTCTTGCCCGCGCCGTTTGGCCCAATGAGGCCAACGACTTCTCCTGGAGCAACATTGATTGATGCTCCAGAGACTGCAAGCAGCCCACCGTAGGAGACAGTTAGTTCGTTTACATCGAGAGTCAACTCGTTATGGCTCATGACGCCACTTCGTTATGCGCATTGGAACGCGTATTGGAACTCGCTTTGGAACGCGATTTCAGAGAGGTCTTGAGAGCGGAGATACCGCCGGCTATTCCATTGGGCTGCGCGATCGCAACAACAATAAGGAGGACGCCGCTCATTGCAGTCTGGTACTTGGATCCAACGCTGCCATTGCCCCCGAGAAGTTGAGTAAGTATTCCTCCAGATGCAAGCGCCCCTGCAATAAATGCACCTGCAATGCGGGCAATGCCCCCGAGATATGTCAAAGCCAGAGTGGCTAGTGCAAGAAATACAATAAATACATCCGGCGATAGGGCAGTAAGTTCATAAGCCGTCAGCGCTCCGCCGATACCAGCGAGCGCAGATGCAACCGCAAACGCAAGGAGTTTTGTGTTGGTTACATCAATCCCTGATGCCGCTGCGGCGCGCTCATTTGAGCGGACCGCTAACCAACGCAGACCCGTAGGGCTTCGGCGCAAATTGCTAACTGCGAGAGTCGATAGTGCCAGAGCGACTACGACCAATATCCCAAACGCCGCGCGTGGATATTCGTCTCCGAGCGCCGCTATCCCAAGATTGACCCCAAAAAGGTGTGGCTGGGGAGTAGAGGTTCCTGCTATTCCACCCGTCAACGCCTCACTGTTAAATGCAATAGCTTGAATCGCTGTCGCTGCGCCAAGAGTCGCAACTGCAAGGGTCGTGCCGCGCACTCTCACTGCTGGAAACCCTGAGAGAACCCCCATCCCTATCGCAGCGGCGACTGCGAGTAGCGGGGACCATGGAAATGGAATATTTGCATCGGCGCTGAGTCGAGCCACCATGAATGCGGAGACCCCGGCGATAGCGAGTTGGGCCAATGATATTTGGCCAACCCAACCGGTTAGCACAACACTCGATAATGCGATCACCGCTGAGATCATCGAGACGATCAGGGCAAGTCTCCATGCCCCGTCGAGTGTCACCATCGCAGTGATCCCGACTGCAGCCCCTATGAGTGTCCAACGAAATGGGTGAAGGGCAATCGGGGCAGAGGGAGAGAATTTTTCTTCGAGAGCGCCTCTGCTAGGTAGCGCCTTACCTCGCAATGTAATCGCAATGAGAATGAGTACAAATGGAAGTGTCTCGGGAATACCTGCGCGCGGTAACCAATTTGGAATAGCGCTAGATACAGTAGAAAAGTGCAGTAACGCTGCTTGGAGCATTCCGATGCTAAGACCAGCGATTGTGGCGATTGTAAACGAGGACATGCCACCTAGAAGTGCTGCGGCGAGCGCCGGAACTACAAGTAGAGATGTTGAGACGACATCGAGTTGTTTGGTTACCGATGCGATGAGAATTACTGCAATACCAGAGAGCACCGTAGCGATCATCCAGTTCACAGCGGCAAGCCGATCTGGTGAGAGGCCGGCTAGGACTGCTGAGCGTTCATTCTCTGCAGCTGCTCGAGTCGCTAACCCAAACTTCGTCCAACGGTAAATTCCCCCTAGTAAGAGAGACGCGATTACAGCAACGCCTGCAAGGACAAAGCGATTCATCGGTACCGCAACATCAAGAATGTGCACTGCTCCTTGTGGGAGAAGGTCACCAATTGAGAAGATGGCCGAGCCTCCACCACCAAAACGCAGCCTGATCATCTCTTGTGTATAGAGAAGTAGGCCGAGTGAAGCAACGATACGTGCAAGCGGGGGAGCGGTACGCAGAGGCCGGAACACAAACGTATAAATGATCAGTCCAACAATCGCCGCTAGAACTATTGAGATTAGAAGCGCTGTAAAAACTGTTGGCCTGCCAATGAGATGGATACGCGCTGGTAGCCCGAGAATAGGTAAGACTAAATCGCCGTCTTGTCGAAGCGTAAAGAATGCGAAAGCGATATACGCGCCAACCGCGCAGTGTGCAAAGTTGATGACTCCGGAAGCCCGATAGGTAAGTACCAATCCAATTGCGAGCGCGGCAAGCATTCCGCCAGCTCCAAGCCCAACTAGTAAATATCCCCCGTAGGATCCGATTGAATTGGCCCTCTACCTAGCGGACAACCAAGGCGCCGACATCAATCCAGCCGGTACGAGGCACGAGTGTTCCCTTCACATTCTGAACAATGACCTCCTCCGAGGTGCAGAGAGCAGGGAGTCCTGGGAAGTCCTTGCCGTCGCAAGTGTAAGAGTGCCCGTTGAATGAAGGGTGATCTACGGACTTGCGGAAAGCATCAATGATTGCTGCTCGATTTGTCGCTTTCGCACCGAGAGATTTCATCTGCATATAGAGATTCATTGAAGACCTAAACGCAACCGTGCCCGCACCGGCAGGGTCTAGTTTGGGCTGATATTTAGCGAGTACGAAGTTATACAAGCTTGTATCAGGGTCGACAGTCCCTGGCTTCGGGAGAATCTGTTCAATATTGAAGTACGCACCCTCGGTCGCAGACTCTCCTGCGCTCTCAAGAATCTTTGGAGCGGCGCATGCTCCCGTGAAGAAGAGCGCTGCCTTAGTCTTAAGTTCCTCCGTCGCGCGAAAAGATGGAACACAACCCGTATCGGCTGTCCCTACGATGATCGCATCCGGATTGCTCTGAACCGCCTCGGTGATAGGCGTGAGATAGTCCGTCGTGATTACGGGGAACGGAATCATCTGGACTTTCACCCCGAGATTCTCAAGCGCATCCTTTGCAGTATTAGCGCCGTCTGTGATTGGCCCAAAATCGGTGTAGAGAATAGAGACGTTTTTCGCCTTCAAATTTTTTGCTGAGTAGTCAGCGAAGGCTAGAAAGGCACCCCAAATACCACCACTAAATTGAAATGAGGTTGGCACTGATGCTGAGGCCGTGCTAACAGGGATTCCCCCAACAAATGGAATCCCATTGTCGTTCAGAATTTTAATACCATCTCCAAAAACATCAATACCGCCTGTTACGGCTACGACTTTTTTCTCAACCATCTGTTGAGCACACGCGATCGAACCGGTAGGTGAGAACTTTGTGTCGCAGACCTCAAGTTGTATGGGTCTTCCATTGACTCCACCTAGCTCGTTATTGATGAACGCCACTACGGCACGATCTGCTCCGCTTAGTTCTGGGAATGCGCCCGCCGCTCCAGCCTCTTGGTTAATCATGCCGATGAGGATGGGCTCTCCCTTAGCGACAATCGGGGTGTGCGAGATTTTGCCTAGGGTGGTGTCATCTCCTATGCAGGCAACAACGGAACTCTTCGTGCAGGCTTGGCCACCTCCAGGTAACCCACCTGAACCTCCGGCATTGTTTCCTCCGGATTCACTGCAAGCGCCGAGGCCCGCTGTGAGAAAGGCGAGGGCCCCTGCGAGCGCAAGACCTCTGCGGCTCCAATCCCGATGTGGCCGCTGCTGAGTCTGATTGCTCATCTCGATATACCCCTCTAACCGCTCGATGGCCGGACCCCCCTTGGAACCGGCAGGTCACATCATTCCACTCAGAGAGGGGGTCATGCTGCCGAAGTGGTACATTGGCGCCCTTATGGCAACCGCATTCGCCTCCCTCTCCAGCCCTCGCATCGAAGATATGCGCGACCTGAGCGCTCGGGTTTCCGGGGCTGCTCTTCGCCGAGTAATTATTATTCCCTAGCGAACGCTGCCCTTTGGCGTTCGCCCCTGACCGTCCACTCCGGTGGGCGGTCTTTCGTTATCAGGACCTACTAGAGAAATGAATCCAGAAATGAAGCCGGAAATAAATCCAGAATCTCAGATAGAAATAAGGCAGCAATGACGCACCGTGTTGGAATTATCGGTGGCGACGGGATCGGCCCCGAGGTAACTGAGATTGCTCTCGCAGTTATTGACGCGGTAGGCGTGAGCCTTGAAACGACCGATTATGACCTCGGAGGCCGGAGATACTTATCGACCGGCGAGGTTCTTCCCGATGAAGTCCTCGATGAGATCCGTGGGTTCGATGCCGTGCTTCTTGGAGCAGTCGGAACCCCAGATGTACCTCCTGGAGTAATTGAGCGCGGGCTATTGCTTCGCCTACGCTTTGAACTGGACCTATACGTAAACCTTCGCCCGTTTCTAGCGGGTCCATCGATTCTAAATAATGGTGTTGACATGCTCGTCGTGCGTGAAAATACTGAGGGGACCTACGCCGGTGAGGGTGGATTCCTGCGCAAGGGCACCCCTAACGAGGTTGCTACCCAAGGATCAGTCAACACGCGCATGGGTGTTGAGCGCTGTGTCCGTTATGCCTTTGGTCTTGCAAATGATCGGCCAGCCAAGCGCTTAACGCTTGTACATAAGACGAATGTGCTTACTTTTGCTGGGGATCTCTGGGAGCGGGCATTCAACGAAGTGGCTACGGAGTTCCCGGAAGTCACTACCGGTTATGACCATATAGATGCTGCCTGTATTCATTTTGTGCAGAGACCTGAGAAGTACGACGTGATCGTCACCGACAACCTATTCGGCGACATTCTCACCGACCTCGGAGGTGCCGTATCGGGTGGAATTGGTCGTGCAGCCTCTGCAAATCTAAATCCTGCGCGCACTGGCCCTTCATTATTCGAGCCGGTGCATGGTTCGGCTCCAGATATTGCTGGCAAAGGAATTGCGGATCCTCGTGCGGCAGTTATCTCTGCCTCGATGATGCTGGACTTCCTTGGTGAAGAGGTAGCGGCAGAGCGGATTCGTGCAGCTATAGCGGCAAGTGACCTAGCAACTGGTGGAACAAAGGAAATTGGCGCTGCGATCATAGCGGCTCTGTAAATAAGCAAAAAAATAAAAGACTCGAGCAACAAAGGAGCATGTAGTCATGCCATTTGAGAAGACGAAAAAAATCTGGATGGACGGAGCATTGGTTGATTGGGATGACGCGCGCATCCACGTCCTCTCCCACACTCTCCACTACGGCTCTGGTGTATTCGAGGGAATTCGTGCATACCCGACAGATCGCGGCCCTGCGATATTCCGCCTGACTGATCACATGCGCCGCCTCCATCAGTCTGCGCACTTGTTAATGATGAAGGTGCCATTTACTGTCCAAGAGTTAGTCGACGCGACCAAAGAGACAATTCGAGCCAACGATGTCGAGTCTTGCTACATCCGCCCGCTTGTCTACCTCGGCTATGGAGAGATGGGCCTCAACCCATTGCCCTGCCCGGTAAACGTCTCGATCGCCTTATGGCCGTGGGCTTCATACCTCGGAGACGAGGGTGTGCGAAATGGTGTTCGTCTTCAGGTCTCATCGTGGCGCCGAATGGACCCCAACGTAATGCCTGTTGCCGCAAAGGGGACTGGTATCTATGTCAACTCCAGTCTCGCCAAGGTAGAGGCGATCAAGGCGGGCTATGACGAGGCGATTCTTCTAAACACCCTTGGTTATGTCGCAGAGTGCACAGGTGAGAACCTATTTACTGTTCGCGATGGAGTTATCAGCACGCCGCCGACGTCATCGGGCGCTCTCGACGGGCTCACTCGTGCAAGCGTCATGACAATCGCGCGCGATCTCGGATACCCGGTAGTTGAGGCCAAGTTGCTTCGCTCTGACCTCTATCTCGCCGATGAGGCTTTCCTCACAGGAACCGCAGCAGAGATTGTCCCGATGCGCTCCGTAGACGATCGCCAGATTGGCGATCGCGGTGGAGACCCAGGGCCTATCACTAAGGAGATTCAGGCCGCCTACTTCGACGCGGTATACGCGCGCAACCCTAAGTACTCAGATTGGTTGGAGTACGCGGATGAGTAGCACCTTGAGCGGAGACCGCACGCCTAAGGCTGTAGAGATATACGACACAACGCTTCGTGATGGCGCTCAACTCGAGGGGATCTCGCTCACAGTTGACGACAAACTTCGCATAGCCGAGCAACTCGACTCTCTTGGAGTGCACTACATCGAGGCTGGCTGGCCAGGCGCCAATCCAAAAGACGATGAGCTCTTCAAGAGGATTCCAAACGAGCTTGTGCTCACGACATCAAAACTTGTCGCCTTTGGATCAACGCGTCGTGCGCGCGGCAAGGTCGACTCTGATGAGACTCTTGCCCACCTCATCCGATCTGGTGCACCGGCGCTCTGCATCGTCGGAAAGTGCTGGGATTATCACGTAATTGAGACGCTGAACACGACCCTTGATGAGGGTGTTGCAATGGTTGGCGACTCGGTTGCTTATCTAAAGGGAGAGGGCCGCGAGGTTCTCTTCGATGCAGAGCACTTCTTCGATGGTTACAAGCGCAATCCTGAGTATTCGTTGAGGGTCCTTGAGGCTGCAGCTACCTCCGGTGTTGATCGCCTCGTGCTCTGCGATACCAATGGGGGTTCGCTTCCCCACGAGGTTGAGCAGATCGTCTCTGAGGTAGTCGATTACTTCGGTGGCGATGTCGCTGTGGGCGTGCACCTCCACGATGACACCGGCTGCGGTGTTGCAAATGCACTTGCAGGGGTTCGTGGTGGAGCAACACAAGTGCAGGGAACCATCAACGGCTATGGCGAGCGTACGGGTAACTGCAATCTCACTACCATCATTCCGAATCTCACAATCAAGATGGGGATCGAGACCATCCCCGCTGACCGTTTAGAGCGCTTAACTCCAGTATCGAGGCATATTGCTGAGTTGGTGAACATGTCGCTGAATCCGCAGGCCGCATATGTTGGCTCCTCGGCGTTCGCTCATAAGGCAGGGCTGCATGTAAGCGCGATTGTTCGTCGACCAGATGCTTACGAGCACATTGCTCCAGATTCTGTTGGTAACGGCACGCGATTTATCGTCTCGGAACTAGCAGGTAAGGCCACAATTGCTCTCAAAGCACAGGAACTCGGGCTCGACCTCGACGGACCAACTGTCAACGCAGTAGTAGAGACTCTCAAGCGCCTTGAGCATGACGGATTCCAATTCGAGGTTGCAGATGCGTCGCTTGAGTTGCTGATGCGCAGAGCAACTGGTTGGACCCCTCACTGGTTTACTGTCGAGAGTTTTCGAGTAATCACAGATGACGTTCAGGGCGAGGATGGTCATGCAGGGGTTGTCACCGAGGCGACTATGAAGGTACGCATCGGCGAGGATCGAGAGATCGCCACCTCAGAGGGGAATGGACCGGTAAACGCTCTTGACCGTGCGCTTAGATCAGCGCTGGGGTCTCGATTCCCTGCGCTCGATCATGTTCACCTCACCGATTTCAAGGTACGAGTCTTGAATGCAGAGTTAGGCACCGGAGCAGTAACGCGCGTGCTTTTAGATACTGCTGATGCTGATGGTTCTTGGACCACTATTGGAGTGAGCGAGAACATCATCGACGCCTCTTGGCAAGCACTCTCAGACTCACTCATCTATGGATTACTGCGCGCAGAAGCACGCGGATAGGACCACAAGACAATGCCAATGGACCCATTTGTATCTATCGTGAGCGGTGATAAGCCTCGCAACAAGGCAAATCTTGCTCCCGGAGTAACACTTCCGGCCGCGCGCTCATGGCGAGCAAATCGACCCGGCGAGGTTGGCCCAGCAGGCGAGCAGGGTGGAGTCTTCGGTAATACTGGACCGAATATCGGCTATGCGATGTCGTTGGCTCGCCGTGCTTCTGAGCGAATTGTCCTGCTGCCCGGAGAGCATCTCGGCGATGCGTTAGCAATTATCTCAGAGATAGCAATGAAGCGCGCCGCTTCATTTGGTCGTGCCCCCACCGCGCAGGATGTTGAGTTAGCGATCAAATTCTTAGATTTTGAGGCGTCATCCCTAGACGTTCGCGACTGGCGCCCAGCGCTTGTTCATGGAGCAGGGCATCATTGGCTATCCCGTCGGCGTGCAGTAGGTGCTGTCTCTGACGAGATTCTGCACCTGCCATTTGATCAGGCATTGGCTCGCGTCAATGAGGTGCGTTCATCGCTCGCAGCGGTTGCCATCTCGCACTGATGCTTGATAACCGCTGATCTGCGCGCTGAACTGCGCTGACCAGTACCAATTAGAGAACACGAGGAGCAAAAGTGCCCGAATCAAATGTGAGAGTTCGTTTCTCGCCGGCACCGACCGGGTTTCTGCATGTTGGCGGGGCTCGCACTGCTCTCTTCAACTGGTTATTCGCTCGAAGCGCCGGTGGCGTACTGATACTTCGAATTGAAGACACAGATGTCGCGCGATCTCGCCAGGAGTGGGTAGATGGAATTCAAGAGACACTTACTTGGCTTGGGCTTGGGTGGGATGAGGGTCCTGTCCTCCAGAGTGACCGGTTTGAGCTCTACCTAGCAGCAGCCGATCAGATGCTCGCCGAGGGCCTTGCATACGAATGTTTCTGCACTGAGGAGGAGTCGAAGGAGCGCAACGATGCCGCGGTAGCAGCGGGTAGGCCTCCGGGGTACGACGGGCATTGTCGCAACCTCTCGGAGGCTGAGCGCGTTGCACTGCGAGACGCTGGCCGCCCGCTCTCGCTCCGATTTCGCACGCCAGATATAGGGAGCAGCGAGTTCGTAGATGTTGTGCGCGGCCCGGTCTCTGTCGAGTGGTCGACGATCTCGGATTTTGTGATCGTGCGCTCCGACGGTACCCCTATCTTCTTTCTAGCGAACGCCGTCGATGACCTTGAGATGGGCATCACCCATGTCGTACGTGGCGAGGACCTTCTCGACTCAACCCATCGCGTGCTCGCACTTCGACGCGCAATGGGGTCCCTTGATGCGCCGACGTATGCGCACCTTCCACTCATTGTGGGGGAGGATCGCGCAAAGCTATCAAAGCGTCACGGAGCAGTATCTCTAGAGGATTTCCGCGATCGGGGTTATCTGCCAGAGGCCCTTCTCAACTACTTGGCCTTACTCGGTTGGGCACCTGATGAGGGTAAAGAGGTAATGGATGCCGAAGAGATCGCGCGTGAATTTGATCTCGATCGTGTTACCCACTCAGCCGCCTACTTCGATCATCAGAAACTTGAGTGGGTAAACGGCGAGTGGATTCGACGGCTCTCGCTCGAGACCCTCGTCGAGCGCGTGCTGCCATATGCCGAGACGCTCTATGGCAGCGAGCTCGATAAGGAGTTGCTCTTAGGCGCAGTTCGTATCGGACAGGAGCGTGCAACAACGTTGGTGCAGCTAGCCGAGCAGATGGATTTCCTCTTTCTCCCTGCGGCCGATTTTGTGATCAACCCCGATTCTTGGGAGCGGGTCTCTAGCGCTGAGGGGCTCGTTGAGATACTTGGAGCTGTGCTGAGCCATCTCGAGAAGTGCGAGTGGAGCGTTGAAGATATAGACCTCCGGCCGGCCCTTGAGGCGCTTGGGGTCAAGCCGCGTAAGGGGTTACCGGCTGTATACGCCGCTATTGAGGGGCGTCATGCTGGGCTGCCACTCTTCGACTCCATCCACCTATTAGGGCGCGATGAGTCTCTGCGAAGGGTAAGTGCAGCACTCTCCCTTCTGGGCGGCTAATTGCGAAATACGCAGGCTTGAGATCACCCGGCTAGCCGAGGAAGACCTCTGCTCGGATAGAGTGTGCCCTCCTTTCGGGGGTGGTGTAATCGGTAACACAACGGGTTCTGATCCCGTTATTGGGGGTTCGAGTCCTCCCCCCCGAGCAGGTTCTGAGCGTGAGTCACGCTTTAGAACCATTGAAAAATGACCGCAACTTGGTCCATATGCACGGCCCCGTCGTCTAGAGGCCTAGGACGCCGCCCTCTCAAGGCGGAAACGGCGGTTCGAATCCGCTCGGGGCTACCAAATCTGTAACCGAACTATCACCTGAACTCTCAGGAGAACTCGCGAACGTAGTGATCCTCAAAACCAGGATTACATGCGAGGGTCACTCCACTCACGTGCAGGAACTATTGCTTATTCACGCTCAGCTGCGGGAGCCTTTGCGGAGCCCTCCGTATAGGTACTGCGTTACGAAGACCCGCATTAGAAGTGGTTCAGCTATCCAGCGCGGAATTCGAAAGCGGCGACCATCGGGCTGCACAACAGTGAGCCCCTCGGGCTGCAGACCAAGGATAGATCCCCACCTGTATTCGGGCGCATGGAAACGTTTTAGCTTGCTGCTTCCCTTTAATTCTGCGCGCACATTCGCAACCACAACCCGAAATCCCCAATTGCGCGCCGAGCTTCGGTGTGGATCGCTCGCCGCAACATCGCCTACTGCAAATACATTCCGGTAACCCGGGAGACGCAGATACTCGTCGACAGTCACGAAGCCTGAGTCGTCGAGCACCTCAGCGGGGAGAAAATTACTATGCGGACGCATTCCTCCGACTGCCCAGAGTGTTGCGTCTGCAGTAA
Source organism: Actinobacteria bacterium IMCC26256 (assembly GCA_001023575.1). Lineage (GTDB taxonomy): Bacteria > Actinomycetota > Acidimicrobiia > IMCC26256 > IMCC26256 > IMCC26256. Next base: position 706,152 of record CP011489.1, read on the forward strand.
ATGGCGCCTGGTCAGTTGCCCACTCAATGGGCTCGTGCGTAAGGCGATCTCCAGTGAATCCCGCTGGGGTAATGGCGCGGTGGTCAGGGTGGAGCACAACTCCATCCGCAGAGAGCACGCGAGTGATCCAAGATCGAGCTTTTGGATGGTATCCAGGGAGGGGCTCCTCTCCACTGTGGAACAGGTGTACCTCAGCCCCACCGCGTCGAGCAAGGTTGTCAGCGACACTCACGCCTGTAGTCCCGCCACCTACGACTGCAATTGTTTTAGCAGCCTTTAGTTCTTCTGAAACAGAGGCCAAACCTGCCTCTGTTGTAGCGATGTCCTCTATCCGGTCGTGTCGCCAGAAACCGTTCGAGGCACCAGTGGCGATAACGAAGATGTCATAGGGCTCGATAACTGTTGTGCCATCAGATAGCTCAACCTCTACTGAATCTCCTTCGAGGTCGGCTCTGATAATGCGCCCCTGTAGTTGACGGACGCGGTCTAGACGACGAAACCTTCGGTAGGGGACAAGGTATGTGCGCCTCCAACTCGTTGGGTCGGTTAGGCGCGTCCCGAGTTCCTGCCCGCTTACCAACGCGGGGCGGGTCGAGATCGCTACGACCTCGCAGCGCCTGCTGAGACGCGTGGCCACTAGGACTCCAACGTCACCGACGCCTGCAATAACTACCCGTGGCTTCTTCTGCGATCCTCGGACCGGGTTATTCAGTCCCTTTACTCCATGACTTTTAGGCACGCTTCATCCTCGCACGGGTTGCATTACCAACCGTCGATATTTGTTAAATAAGTAAACGCAGAGATTCACGCGAGTGCAGCGAGCAATAAAATTTCGCGCAATTTTCGCGATTTTTTCAATATTTTTTATAAATTATTTTTCAACTCGATTCTGCATTTTTAGGTATCGACTTCGGACTTCAGATCCACGATAAATCTCTCTTGAATCTGGCCGGCGGACATCGCATCGGTATTGAGCGCGAGACGGTTTATTACAGGAGAATCTCCGGTTCTCCGTTTAAAACGCGCACGCTGCAAGGGTGCCCCGCAAGGTCGATTGGATCACGCTGAGTGAGATGATACGCGCGTAACGTCAATAATTCGCCCTTTTTATCCCCAGTTGTGATGACTAAGTCGATGGATAGGGCTCCATCGCCTACTTCATCTGCCCAGATAATGATGACGTCATATAGGCCGTCGGCAATTGGCGAAGTGAACTCCATGGCCTCCATTTGATCATGCTTCGCGGCACCCGTCAGACCACCGAAGTCGGGGTGAAATTCCCGGTCCAGCAAGTTGCATAGAGCCCTTATCGAAATGAACTCAGAGGGCCTTGCAGTGGAAATCCCCCAAACGCGCGTGTAAGTGTGTAATGGTTCTTAGGACAACGGCGGAGTTGTTCGAGGAGTTATTCAGGCAATTAGTCTGCGGCGTCCATTTTAAGGATCGCATCGGGCCGCTTGAAGGCGAATCGACAATACGCCCCTACCTAGGTGGGGGCAATGAAATCTCGGAGGAAGTAAATGAATAAAGCAGAGCTCGTTGACAAGGTTGCGGAAGCAACTGGTATGCCTAAGAAGGACGTCGAGGAAGTGCTCGGTGGCGTTATCAACGCCGTTGTAGCAGCCGTAAAGGCAGACGACAAAGTCGCTCTCCCTGGTTTCGGTTCCTTCACGAAGTCACACCGCGCGGCGCGTCAAGGACGCAACCCGCAGACAGGTGCGACTATAGAGATCGCGGCATCAAATGGCGTGAAGTTTTCGGCGGCAGCCGGCTTCAAGTCAGCCGTGAACTGAATCCACCGAACTCCTGCACCCGCAGGGTGCTTCGATGGATCAGGTAATACATAACCCACAGAAAGGTGGTACCCATGCCTCCGGCAAAGAAGACCACTCGCAAGGCAGCAGCAAAGAAGGCCCCAGCAAAGCGGAAGGCCGCTAAGAAGGCCCCCGCGAAGCGCAAGGCAGCAGCAAAGAAGGCCCCAGCAAAGCGTAAAGCCGCTAAGAAGGCTCCCGCGAAGCGCAAGGCAGCAGCAAAGAAGGCCCCAGCAAAGCGTAAAGCCGCTAAGAAGGCTCCCGCGAAGCGCAAGGCTGCTAAGAAGGCTGCAAAGAAGGCCCCAGCAAAGCGTAAAGCCGCTAAGAAGGCTCCCGCGAAGCGCAAGGCTGCTAAGAAGGCCCCTGCAAAGCGTAAAGCTGCGAAGAAGGCCGCTAAGAAGGCTCCTGCTAAGCGCAAAGCCGCTAAGAAGGCTCCTGCAAAGCGCAAAGCCGCCAAGAAGGCTCCTGCAAAGCGTAAAGCTGCCAAGAAGGCAACTCGACGTAAGTAGCCATTTGGCTGGTAAAGGATTCGGACGGGGAGGCCGGGAGGCCTCCCCGTTCCGCGTCCAAACCCGTTCTCAATTTCTCCGTGTGAGTAGCTAGCCCAAAGATTTATGCGCTTTGGGTGTTATGCGCGCAGCGGGAACGCGACCGCTCTAGGTCTCTGTGATTAGGTGGAACGCCTCATAGAGTCGATCAGCCAGCTCCGGGTTGGCATGCTCGCGTTTCGCGTTGGCCCGAACTTGAGAGATAAAGGCGCTCCTCTGAGACGCCTCCTCAGATGCGCCCGGGACAATCCCCATGGTTGAGTGCCACTGACTCTTGTGCTCAAGTAGTGCATCAACTTTTCTTCCAAGATGATCCTCGGCCGGCTCCCAGTGATTTGGCGAGTCAGCCTCAAAGAGGAGCAGAGCATCGGGGCGATGGTGGGTTCCAGCGTTCGGAAAGAAGTGCGGGTCACGCGCCGCTACTAACCCATCAACCGTGAGCCAACCTGCATGTCGATGATCTGGGTGGAGCCGATAACGCCTCCACGGGTCATGCCCAAGAAGGACCTGGGGCCGCGTGGAGCGAATAACTCTGCAGACCGCTTCGCGCTCGGGCATTCCACTCTGAAGTTCCCCATCTGGATAGCCGAGGAGTGTGAGGGATTTGGCGCCGAGCTGGTCTGCGGCGGCTTTGGCCTCTTCTTCCCTTGTTGCTACTAGGGCCTCAAGGTTCGCCGCTCCGTCCCATGATCCTTTTGATCCATCGGTCAGCACAAGAAGGTGCACCTCGCAGCCGTTCTCGGCCCAGCGTGCAAGGGTGGCGCCTGCGCCAAACTCGATGTCGTCTGGATGAGATCCAATAGCGAGTGCGCTGCTTGGAGTATCGAGTTGCTTCACAGAGCCTGCTCCGATTTCTCTCGATCAATTTGGTAAGAACCAAGAGGGACCAATGCTGAGAGATCTTCGGGCAGGTCAATGTCGTAAGAGAGTTCAGGAATGCTTAGTACCTTGATCTGGAGTCCAGATTTGCGCGCCTCCTCCAGATGTAGTTCGAATGACCCCGGTCCATAGGCGAAATTAAACGCAGCATCCACCGGAATGCCTATGACAGGTGTGCCGTCATTTCGATGGCACGCAACTGCCACGCAGAGGTTGGGGTGTTCATCGCGAATAGTGAATCTTGCTACCTGCTCAAACGCATCTTTGGTGGCGCCTGGAAGGTCAGCATGGGCAATAATCACACGCTCTAATCCCTGCGATATGCACCACTCGCGTCCGGCCTCCGCTGATGCATTTAGTGAACCTGGGTCATCTATCCACGGGTGGCGGATCTGCTCACACCATTCGATGACCTCTGGAGCGCTCGTAACTACGACAGATGCAAAATTCGATACAGCCTCGACGACTCGTCCTGCGAGGTCACGCCCTAAATCTGCTCGCTGCTTGGGGCTGAGTACAGAGGAGAGTCGGGCCATTCCATCTGTAAATGCGCGAATAGGGATGACGATTCCTGTTGGGGTTGAAGGCAATAACTCTGCGTCGGGCGTCACGGGGTGCATGGGGTTCCGTATGCTACAGATTGTGGAGATTGCTTACCCCGTTGTGCTCGCTGGAGTGCGCCCCGTGCTCAGATTTGGAGTGCGCTGGAGCATTGAGGGGCTAGGGCATATTCCGCAGTCGGGAGGGGTGATTCTGGCCTCTAACCACATCTCGTACCTCGATCCGCTTGTCCTCGCAGTAATCGCCGACAAACAAAAGCGGCGGGTTCGCTACCTAGCTAAAGAAGAACTATTCGCCAAACCTGTGCTCGGTACCTTTCTGCGCTCTGCTGGACAGATACCCGTAGCACGCGGATCGGTCGATGCCGCCGACGCATTGGATGGAGCAGTTAAGGCGGTCGAATCTGGGGAGTGTGTAGTTGTATTCCCTGAGGGAACAATCTCGCTTGATCTAGAGCCCATGCAGGGTCGCACTGGTACTGCGCGGCTTGCAGCAATCTCTGGTGTTGATGTTGTTCCGGTCGGGGTGTGGGGTGACCATCGGATTCTCTTCAAGGGTCGACCCGCCCGCTGGCGAACCGGAATAGCAGTAAGTGTTGTTATAGGAAACCCGTTAAATATTCCTCCAGATGAAGATCTTCATGCTGCGACTGATCGCGTAATGACCGCAATATGTGAGTGTGTTTCACGCGCTCGCACTATCTACCCGCAGCGCGCTACCGAGGGTGACGAGTGGTGGGAGCGTTCGCCAGACTCCGCGATATTACGCCCAAGCGGAGGGGGAGCATGAAGGTTGCAGTAATTGGTGCGGGCTCATGGGGGACTGCTGTAGCCGCTCTTGCTGCACAGAATGTAGAGACGACACTCTGGGCGCGTAGCGAAGAGCTCAGCGCAGCGATGACTCGAGACTCTCGGAATAATTCCTACTTGCCGGGGATTGATCTCCCAGAGATGACTTATACCGCTGACCTCGAAGAGGCCTGCAATGCTGCAGATATTGTTGCAATCGGCGTTCCTTCGCATGGATTTAGGGCGGTACTTGAGTCCGCCGCCAGGTCAATTGATAGTGGGGCCACAGTCATCAGTCTCGTTAAGGGTGTGGAGCAGGGGACGCTGCTGCGGATGACACAGATTGCGCATGAGGTGCTATCTACCAGCGACCACAGTCATGATCACAGGCACGACCGCAGTCATGACCGCAGTCATGACCTGACTGCAATTGGAGTATTGACCGGCCCGAACTTGGCACGCGAGGTTGCAGAGGGTCAGCCGGCGGCCTCTGTTGTGGCGATCCCTGATGGCGGGCGAGCGGAGCAAGTGCAGGCTGCATTTATGAGCCCGACATTTAGGGTCTATACAAATCCAGATGTCGTGGGGTGCGAGATTGCGGGTGCGCTAAAGAATGTGATGGCCATAGCCGCTGGAGTTGCGCATGGGCTCGGGTATGGAGACAACACAATCGCCGCGCTGATTACACGAGGCCTCGCGGAGTTGGCGCGCCTCGGGATAGCTCTAGGTGGGAGTCCACTTACCTTCTCGGGGCTTGCAGGTATGGGTGATCTTGTGGCGACATGCATTAGCGACAAGAGCCGTAATCGCACGGTGGGTGTTGAGCTGGGTCGCGGCCGTAGCCTTGAGGATGTGGTCAACGAGATGCATATGGTTGCTGAGGGAGTGAAGACAACGCGCGCGGTGCTTGATCTCGCCGCTCTTCACTCTCTTGAGATGCCTATCGCCGAGCAGGTTGGTGCCGTTCTGTATGACGGTAGGCGCCCAGACGAGATAGTGCCCACACTGATGATGCGCGGAGCTACCTCCGAGATGCATGGTCTTGGGTGAGCGGGTCTTGGGTGAGCGGGTCTTGGGTGAGCGGGTCTTGGGTGAGCGGGTCTTGGTGAGTAAGCAGACCGAGAATATTGAGGAATCTCGCCGAACCCTTGTAGGGACTGTTGGCTCCTCGGCTCGAGCTGAGGTAGATGAACGCGGAGCGATTTCTCCAATTGATAATGCGTGGAGCCTTGGTTGGTGGATCGGTGGCGACGACCGCTGGCACGTACCCGCCCGCGAATCCTCTGTCCGCCAGAGTGCGGTTGAGTCAGCGCCGGTTCTCGAGACATTGGTGCATGTCCCCAATGGCAACATCATTCAGCGCGTCTATGGAGTCTCTGGCCCCGCTGGATTGATCGTGGTCGATATTCAGAACCGTTCGCCAGGCGCTGCAGTAATTGCTTTCACCATAAACGGGAGTGGTGCACGGCCGGTGCGTTCAGTCTCTCTTGATGGAGACACTTTCGTGATTAACGGGACCCCCGCATTGGTCCTTCCGTTTGCCCCATCCCGCTGGTTTGTCTCGAAGGCGGGGGAGCAGCCAGCGATAGATGCGGTAGTAGAGGGGCTTGCTAAGACCGGGCCGTTTCCGAGTAGTGAAGACTCCAAGGGTCTAGAGGTAGTAATCATGTATCCCCTCGCTCACACAGCGAGGATGCGTATCGCGCTTGCTTTGGGCGACGAATGGCCCGATGCGGTAGCGCTAGCGGACTTGCCCAGCGCAGACGACGCTGCTCGAGGTTGGCTTGCGCTACTCGACCGCGCTACACGTGTAGTGCTCCCGGACCAACGCCTAATGGATCGCGTGATGCTCTCGCGTTCTCAAGTTCTATTGAATGCAGACGGCGGCCCTGTTGAGGTAGCGGCCCTTGAGGACTGGGGTTTTGATTCCGAGGCTGAGTACGCGTGGCACGGATTAAAACTTAGGGATAGACGCAAGGCTCGCCGACGACCTGCAGGTGCAGGGGTTGTCGCAAACATCGAGACTCCGGATGGAGCGCTCTTGGTTGTGCCGTCATGGCCGAGTGCGCCTTCAGAGTTCTTGGTTGCACTGCGCCAAGGTCTTGTATGCGATACCGATGACGGAGTAGCGCTATTAAGTGTCTTCCCCTCTGAGTGGTATGGGCAACCCGTTGAGGTACACGCAGCCCCAACCCGTCACGGTCTTGTCTCTTTTGCACTGCGTTGGCACGGCTCGCGCCCTGCTCTGCTTTGGGAGGTGACCGATGCGGCGGAGGGATTGGTTGTAACCGCACCTGGTCTTGACTCGCAGTGGTCAAGTAGAGAATTAAGTGGTGATGCTCTGCTCTCGGAGCCGGTTAATCCGCCAATCTCACAGTAACAATCTCGTTTGGCCGGAGTGCGAGTGTGCCGGTAAATGGAGCAAGCGCCTCCCCGACTAGATCTATGACCTCGCCGCTTGCCGGCCTCTCCCTTACTGATACCTCTAGTAGGGCCTGGGTTTTGAGTGGGTTAAAGGCTCGAAGTATTAAGGCTCCAGCCTCTCGTCTAAGGGTTGATACGACTGCACCTCTAACTTGCAGAGCGCTTCCTATTGCCTCGCGGTCTGCTGATGCCGAGCCAGTTGCACTTGTGGTCTCGAGAGGAATTAGGAATCGGTCCGCAATGCTGTTCATCTCTGCATTCACCCAATCTCCAGAGTGCGGCACTACGCAGTAACGCATTTGAACTCGCTTCTGAACTTGTGCTCCCTCGACAGGTAGAAGCGGCCCTGCTGGATTTGGCCGGAGTTTCATCTCTGAACGGGATAGGTAGCCAACCGAGCGTAGAAGCGTGAGTGCCAACTCGGTACCTTCGTTTACAACCTCGTACTCAAGTAGTCCATCGTGTACAAGCCCGAGGCCTTGTGCGCCGTCTGAGCAATCAACGAATCTGCGAGAGACCCATGTTGGGAGCGCATACTCATGTGGTCCACCCTCAGTCTCGAGGCCGCGCTCAACTACTGCAAATGCACAGTCGGCACTCGATCCGCTTACTTGTTTAGGCAAAGGGAAGTGGGCCCGTACTCTGTGGTCTCTCGCGCGGTTCTCGATGTCATGAGTTACTCGTAAGAATCTCTCACCAACGCGTAGTTCGAGGGTTGTAATTACCGTGTGCTGCGCGAGAGAAGTAGAGCGCTTGCTGCAAGATCGCTCATCACCAATTGCATGCGTGGGCCATAGGTAATCAGCCTCGATGATGCAGCGTGCGAAGACCGGACCCGTCTCAACAACGCTCACACGAACCGCTATGGGGGAATCGATTACCTGATCAATTCCAGGCGGTGAGTAGTTATACGTATCCCCGCCGTCTCCGCCCTCGACGATGCGCCCAAGTCCGGCGATGACAATGCTCTCTTCACCGGCTGCGCCAACCGTGGTGATTGTGTAAGTCGCATCGCTCGGATCAATCAGTAAAGAGATGTGTTCGTTATGAATGGATATATCTGAACCCCCAAGCACCGTTGAAGGGCCAGAGCCCTCGACTGCTTCAAATGTCCGCCACCCAAAACCTGGAATATCCACAGCGTTGAATGCCACTACTTGGGCCGGGGCTCGAAGCACACGTAGGTGAAAGGTCTTGTACGTTCTCGAGAGAGCAAAGACTTGATCGCGCAGATCCTCGAGGTCGAGACCCTTCCCCATCGCTGAGGCAGCAAATGCTCGTACATCCACGCTGTCGTCCGCGAGGACCTCAATCTCAAAACTCTCGATCAAAGTGCCGGCGAACTCCGGTCCGCGGACCATCTCAAGCGAGTTAGGAATCTGTTCAGATGTAACAGTTGTACTGAATACTTCGCCACCGAGAACGTGCAACTGCTGTGTGGGGCAACTCTGCGAACTCTCGATACTTCTTAAGTGCATTGGCGTATCGCCTGAGACTAGGCAGATAACCACACCGTCACGTCGAGTTGCGGTGGCATTTGCAACAATCACCGCACCGCTGGGGGCTGATACGCGATTCGCAAGCGAGTCGAGCGCCTCTCTGCTTAGGCCCTCTCCGATGTGGAGTGCCTCGCGATAGCGAACCATGACTGCATCCACTACGTCATCAGCGCTACATGCACAAGAAGAATCGTGAGCGCTATTTAGGATCAGGAGCCGCCAGGCAATATCCATCTCAGCGGTTGCATACTTGGCAACAGGGAGGTGAATGGCTTGAAGTGGTTCGGCACGGCGTTCGATAATTCGCTCTGCAGCCGCGCAGGCCTGATGGATGTCGACTCGATTTGATGCAACCCCCATGAGCACATTCGCGCGCGCTCCGGATCGCATCTCCCCTCGCCATGTGGGCAGGTTCTCGCTTGTCTGCTCAGCTAGATACGCGGCTAGGGAATTAACCTCGAACCGGTACTCACTCTGCTCAGCGTTTGCTGCGGCCACCACAGCGCCTAGCCAAGGCTGTGGTACCTGGTGATCGGTGCCATTCATGAAGAGAATGCCGCCGCCGGGGTAGCGAGCATCACCGAGTTCGTTTGCGTAGTTGTGTGCTCGTTGCACAAGAGTTGCTGGATTAGATGGCAGGTCGCGCCCGTTTGAGTATGAGCCAACTAAGAACTCGGCACGAACGCGCGATCCATCTAGCGCCTCCCACCAGAAAGCAGTCTTCTGAATAGCGCTTGGCACACCTCTCCAGACAACTGCTTGATCCAAGCCGGCGAGTCGAAGAATCTGAGGCATCTGCGCGACATGGCCGAACATATCGGGTAGGTATCCAACCTTCATCGCACCACCAAAATCCTCAGCGCGTGCGATGCCCATTTGCAGGTTGCGAATGATCGTCTCGCCGGAGACCATGTATTCATCCATCAGAATCGCCCACGGCCCGATCCCTAAGCGTCCACTCTTGCCTAGTCGGGTGAGAATCTCGGATGCCTCGGGGCGAACCTCTAGGTAGTCGTCAATGACAGCGGTCTGCCCATCGAGGAGAAAGTGCTCATAACTTGGGTCTGCCTCGAGGCGTGGAAGGAACTCATCTAATAGCCGAACAAGGCGATGGCGAAAATCCTGAAACGGTGCATACCACTCCCGGTCCCAGTGGGTATGGGGGAGGATCGTTACCTTGATCGGTGAGTCGTTCGCGCTTTGACTAGGTGAGGTGGCAGTCATACCGGTGAGATTAGAGGAAAGGCCATGACTTTCCTGCTAATTGCTTCAGAAGTGACCCATGCTCAACTAAGACTCGGCAGTTACCCCGTATTCCTTAGGTCGGGTGGTGCTCGCCAATCCCACCTGGCCTCGCGTGCACCTTCACTCTCGGCCGTCTCCGCTGCAATTCTCTTGAGCCTGTATCCATCATGTGTTTTTTGGAGATGATGTCGCTTGCAGAGCCTTACGAGGTTCTCCAGGCTGGCGGCGCCGCCCTCAGCGAAGGGTTTGATGTGATCTATCTCTAGGCCAATGCTCATATCGCATGTTGGTACTTGACAGACGCGGTCGCGTTCCTCAAGAGCAGTTCGTAATGGTGCCGGAATTGCCCTGCCCATATGCGCAACCGTTCTGATATCTACTCCATCGAGAACAAGAAGCTTTAAGAATGCCTCGCCCAAATACTCTGTTGCAGTAGCCACCGGTATCGGTCCGACTCCAGCGATCTCACAGACCTCACCATTCTCAGTATGCCCACGCTTAAGTGCATCAATGTCGACTCGAATATTGATCACAGCGTTAGAGCGACTCGCTTTCCCGCCACTCTCGCTCGACTGGTTGGTGGTCGCCTTCTCGCAGATTGCCATTAGAGCGTCAGCGGCGTAGGCCTCCGGTCTTTCATGCGCGCCACTCTTACGCGCTGCTTTAAAGATCTCGTCCTGTATAGGTTTGAGCGCCGCCATTACTAGCGCACCATTAGCAACGGTCATGCGCCCTTTGATAATGAATGCACCATCAGGGTCTCTCCACGATTTTAGGAAACGGCTGTTGTGTATTCGTTTATCGCGTGCGGCCTCATCGGTGGCCCCTGCAATTACGCGAGCGGTTGCATCGCGTAGGTCGCGTACTGTTGCGTGTTTTGCGAGATTCAAGAGTTGTGTCTCCGTATTAGGTGCAACGATCGCACCTCGTGCAACCTCAACAGCCTGAGCATTTGAGAGCGTGCCTGAGCGCAGTGCTGCCTAGGTGACCGGCAGATGCTGCAGTTGGTTAGCGAGCACCACCACAGACTGGGCTTCATAGTGGGCACAATCTGTCTCGATAGCGAGCCACTCTGAAATACTCTTCGCGCCCTCACCCTTCCAGCCATTGGTGCGCTCGACCTGGCCCACGGCCACAGTGCGGAGAGAATCAACTGCCCTGCGAGCGTCCTCAGAGATTCGGACCAACTCGGCCGCGGCCTTCCCATCGATCACATCGACGTCAATACGTAAAGTGACCTCTCGAAGGTGGATGACTGCGTCTTTAAGTTCATCGAACATATGTTCGACTCTAATGCAGGGGTGTGACAGTCAAGAATCAAATCGCTAATCCTCCTAGAAAAAAAGTGTGATTCGGCGTGGGCGAGTTCTAGGCCGCACCTTTTCACTCTCTACCGGCTTCGATTCTCGATACCACGTAGCATCTTGGGGTGCTCGATAATCCTTCAGACCTCGCAGTTTTCCTCGACTTCGATGGGACAATTACAACCGCCGATACGGGTCTCTACGTACTAGAGCGACATGGCGCAGAGGGGTGGCGTGAGGTTGACGCTGCATACGTACGCGGCGAGATACCTTCTAGAGAGTGCCTGATCGACGAGTGGGATCTTCTGCCTCACGATGAAGCGCTACTCGTAAATACCGCGAGAGAGGTTCCCCTAGATACTGGTTTCATGCCGCTCGTCGAGGCCCTGCGGGGAAGCGGTGCCGAGGTAACTGTCGTCTCGGATGGATTCGGGCTCACAGTGCACGAGGTCTGCGAAGCCATCGGCCTGCGAGCGATATCGAACCGCGTCGATTGGGGCACTGGGCGCCTCGAGTTCCCCTACGAAGATCGTTGCTGCGCCTGCTCCTCTTGTGGCACATGCAAACAGGCCCCCGTTAAGGCTGCGTCGCAGGCAGGCAAGAAGACGGTACTTGTTGGGGATGGAGCGAGTGACCGCAAGGCAGCGCTGCTGGCAGATGTGGTCTTCGCCAAGGATGGGCTTGCGAATTGGTGCAGCCTAAATAATCTCGAGTTTCTCCCATTCGAGGGTCTCCGAGATGTGCAGCAAGCATTGCTTGGCACGCAGGGCTAGGGTCTGTACATGCCTTATTACTGCATGCTTACAACACTCGGCCCCGACGGCTGGGCAACAGTTCGTGAACACCCAGAGCGCATCGGACAAGTGCGCCAAGAGGTTGAGGCGATGGGGCTGAAGGTCATAGTGCAGTACGCACTCATGGGGCAGTGGGACTTCTTAAACATCATCGAGGCCCCAGATGAGAAGTCCATGGCAGCGGCCGCAGTGTCACTCGCTGCACGAGGAACGATGCGCACGACCACAATGCAAGCCATCCCTGTAGAGGATCTCATTGAGGTTCTCTCGCGCGGCAAGGATTAATGCCCTAACAAGGCGGATTCTTCACGATCCAGCTACTTGGGTTTGAACCCAAAGTGTTGGCCTAGACCCACCAGGTCTCGCGCTTGCGGTGCTCGGCGCGTATCTCGTCCTCGGCAAAAAGGGCGGGGAGCAGGGCCTCATCGTGGCGGCGCTTAACGCGATACCTGATCGAGTCGCCATCGACTACCTCGGTAATCTCGAAGCCACGTGACCATTCACGTTGGAATCGTGATCGCACCTCGACTCGATCTCCCTGCTGCACACGTTGAGCGTACGCCTAAATATCCTCCGCATCACGCGCGCTCCGCATTGTTTGGCTACGGTCACATTCGTGGCACCTCGAGTAACCCCAACACTGGATGTTGAGCAAGCCTGCTGGGACTCCGGTGAGTCGATTATCTGTGGCCTAGATGAGGTCGGGCGTGGCGCATGGGCGGGGCCAGCAACCATGGCCGCTGTGGTTCCAGGGCGCACCTTCATAGAGGGAGTTCGAGACTCGAAGCAGCTCAGCCCTGCTGCGAGGATACGCGCCCTTGAGTCTGTTAAGGGGTGGGCGGTCGCAATTGGTATCGGGCACGCATCGCCTCAAGAGTGCGACGAGCTCGGGATGACGGCTGCTCTACGTGTAGCGGGGCTTCGTGCCCTTGCAGAGGTAGAGGCACAAGGATTCATCCCTGATCGCATTCTCTTAGACGGCTCTCATGATTTCCTGCGTCTTGGATCGAGAGTCACCACAATCGTGAAAGGCGATACGACCTCGCTATCTATAGCGGCTGCATCAGTTGTGGCCAAGGTAACTCGCGACGCAATTATGACCGCCGAGGCTGAGAACTTCCCGCCCTATGGGTTTGAGGGCAACAAGGGTTACGCGGCTCCTGTGCACCAGATGGCGCTCGCCGGTTATGGCCCAACGACAATCCATCGGCGTTCGTGGTCATTTATGGATGACATTCCATGGCGCGATCTTCTCCCTCCTCCGGGCCGCCTGCTTTAAGAAGCGCTAACTGTGACGCGCTCCTAGGACCCTGCAAACCGTAAAGATGGGTGACCACGGTCTAGGCTCCCCTCCATGGGTCAACCAATTACTGTCTCAATTCGCAAGGGGAATGACCCCGAGGTGCGGATTCTCGAGACCAATCGTTCACTAACCGGGATGGCTATCGAGCGTTATGCCTCAGTTGAAGCTGCTCACACTCGAGGCCGCCGCCCACCGGATGTTCTCGCTGAGCGCATCCTGGAGGCTGGAGCCAAGCACGTAACGGTCTACGGCAATGTCGTGACGGTTCGTGCTAGCGACTGGTCATCACTCGAGGAGCGCGCTGAATACCTAGTTACACACCTATTCGAGTACTACGGCGAGGATGCGGGATGGTCGCCGAGCGCTCTTGGTGTTGAGGCAGCAACCCCGGCCGAGGTTGCTGCCACCTAACACCATCGAGTTCTTGAGACCAGCTACTCCTAGAGACCGATAACGGTTACTGGGATGTTCGAGTTGGTTGTGGTTCCATCCCCAAGCTCGCCAGAGCCGTTGGATCCCCAACAAACAACGCTCTGGTCCTCTAGTACTGAGCACGAGTGCTGGTCACGTGCTGAGACAGTTACGCCCGTTGAGAGGCCGGAGACCCTAACAGCGATGTTTGAGTTGCTATTCATTCCATTGCCGAGTTGACCGACTGAGTCGCGACCCCAGCACCCCACTTCACCACTCGCAACAACGGCGCATGTGTGCCGCCATGCCGTAGTCACGTCGGTAGCGGTCGAGATTCCCGCTACTGCTACCGGAGTGTTTGAGTTGCTGTTGCTCGAGTTACCGAGTTGACCATCTGAGTTATTTCCCCAGCATTTGATAGCCCCGGTATCAAGTACCGCGCATGAGTGGCTCTCGCCGGCATCGACGGAGCTTGCATCGGTGATCCCTGTGACCGAGACCGGGGTCAGCGACTGGGTATTAGATGCATTGCCGAGTTGGCCAGCGGAGTTGGCCCCCCAGCACTTAACACTGCCGTTAGCGAGTGAAGCACAGGTGTGGTCGTCGCCCACTCCAACTGAGGTTGCGGTAGTGATGCCAGTTACAGATACTGGAGTGGCTGACGATGTTGTGTTTCCAGTGCCCAACTGCCCGGCTGCATTCTTTCCCCAGCACTTAATACCCGCGTCGGCGAGGAGCGCGCAGGTGACGCTGCCGCCGGTGTCGATTGCTATCGCAGTTGAGATGCCGCTGACCGCCACCGGAGTATTTGAGTCGTCACCAGTTCCATCACCGAGTTGACCATCTCCGTTGTATCCCCAGCACTCCACGGTGCCATCTTCGAGGAGAGCGCAGGTATGAAGGTCTCCTGCCGCGATTGCAACCGCGGTCGATATGTTGCTTACCGAGACCGGTGTCAGCGAACTTACATTTGTTCCATCACCAAGCTGGCCATAAGTGTTGTCCCCCCAGCAGGTGACGCTGCCTGTGGCTAGTGCAGCACAGGTATGGTTCAAACCTGCTGCAACTGCGATCGGTAATGGCAGCGGAATACCAAAAACGGTGACTGGGACATTCGAGTTGGTATTGGTGGCGTCGCCGAGCTCACCGTACCCGTTGTATCCCCAGCATTTGATCTTCGCGTTAGCGAGTAGCGCACACGAAGAGAGGTCGCCTGCTGCGATGGAGGTTGCGGTTGTGATGCCTGAGACTGTGACGGGAATATTCGAGTTGGTATTTGTTGCGTTGCCGAGTTGGCCATAGAAGTTAAATCCCCAGCATTGGACGGTCTGGTTAGCGAGTAGCGCACACGTATGGCGGCCACCTGCTGCTACGGAGGTTGCGGTTGTAATGCCTGAGACCGTGACGGGAATATTCGAGTCGGTATTTGTTGCGTTACCGAGCCGACCATTTGCGTTGTATCCCCAGCATTGGACGGTCTGGTTAGCGAGTAGCGCACACGCATGGCTGCCACCGGCTGTGATAGCGGTTGCGGCTGTGATGCCTGAGACTGGGACGGGAATATTCGAGTTGGTAATTGTTGCGTTACCGAGCTGTCCGTAGAAGTTGTATCCCCAGCATTTGATCGTCGCGTCATCGAGTAGGGCGCACGTATAGTTTGCCCCCGCTGCTATGGAGGTTGCGGTTGTGATGCCCGAGACTGTGACGGGGATATTTGAGGTGGTATTTGTTGCGTTGCCGAGCTGTCCGTATTGGTTGTATCCCCAGCATTGGACTGTCTGGTCAGCGAGCAGCGCACACGTATGGCTACCACCTGCTGCGATTGCTGTAGCGGTTGTGATGCCTGAGACTGGGACGGGGATATTGGAGTCGATGTTGGTGTCGTCGCCAAGCTGTCCAAGTGCGTTGAATCCCCAGCACTCGACCGTCGCGTCATCGAGCAGCGCACAGGTGTGGTATTGCCCGGCTGTTATGGAGATAGCGGTTGTGATGCCCGAGACTGTGACGGGGATATTCGAGCTGATATTGGTGGCGTCACCAAGCTGTCCGGTTTCGTTGTTGCCCCAGCATTGGACTGTCTGGTCAGGGAGTACCGCACAGGCATGGTTCAAACCTGCTGCGAGGATGGTGTCGGTCGCTGTCGGAAGAGCACTTGGGCCTTCGTAGTAGCCGACGACATCAACAATTACATTCGGGCAACCACCACTAGCGAAGAGTGAGATCGCTCCAGCATCACCAACTTTTACAACAGTTCCGTTGGGTACTACCTGGCCGGCAACATAGTTAAGTGTTGAGGCTGTCGGGCGTGTCGCACCTGTCGGGAAAGCAGTTAAATATCCTGGCGTGGATGGCGATACAACTGTGATGTTTAACGCGACAGCGTTCGCACCATCAGGCACAGTTGTTGTGCCGCCAGTAACAGTGAGGTTACGAAGAGCACCAACACAGGGGCCTTCGCCGGGGTTGCGAGTATCAACAAGACGCTTCGGGGTAAGACCTACAAAGCCGCCCTCTAATACTGGAGAGCCGCCTTCGTAGTAGCCGACAACATCAACGATTACGTTCGGGCATCCGCCATTCGAGAAGAGTGTGATTGCTCCAGCGTCGCCGACTTTTACAGTCACGTTGTTTGGTACTACCTGACCTGTTGAGTAGTTCAAGTTTGAGGCTGTGGGGCGTGATGCGCCATTGGGGTAGACAGTCACATAACCAGGGGTTGTTGGTGAGACAACAGTTACATTCAAAGCAACAGCACTCGCACCCACAGGCACGGTTGTAGTGCCGCCAGTAACAGTGAGGTTACGAGTAGTCAGAAGGCATGGGCCTTCACCTGGGTTGCGAGAATCTACAAGACGCTTTGGTGTGACACCAACAAAACCACCAGGCGCTACAGGTGTAGTGCCATCAAAATATCCAAGGACATCAACAATCACATTCGGGCAACCAGCATTAGCAAAGAGTGTGATCTGGCCCGCGTCACCGACTTTTACAAACACACCATTAGGGACTACTTCCCCTGCTACATAGTTCACGTTCGAGGCTGTTGGGCGTACTGCTCCTGTCGGGTAGACAGTCACATAACCAGGGGTTGTTGGTGAGACAACAGTTACATTCAAAGCAACAGCACTCGCACCCACAGGCACGGTTGTAGCGCCACCAGTAACTGTGAGGTTACGGGGCGTCCCCAAGCAGGGAGTCTGGCCAGGGTTTCGAGTATCAAGAAGACGGTTAGGTGTAACACCAACAAAACCACCAGCCGAGACCGCCGCCGATGCCGGCACTGCATTGGCCACTACACCTGCAATGCCTGCAAGCCCTGCTGCCGAGAGGGCCAGGGCCACAATCGGGGCTGTCAGACGCGAGAAGAGCGAACGACTGTAACGAGGAGTCGAGAATACGGTGTTGCTAGACATGAGCTCTCCAGAAGAGTTGGCGGATAGTTAGTTAGAAGGAAGATCGCCATAAACGTCTAGGAGGCTGAGGTCTTGAGGCCCAGAGTATTTGATATCAGCGATTGTCGGTGGGGACATAGCGAGCGTAGTGGGGTGCCCGATTTGGGGCAAATACTGGAGCCTCCTTGCATGTGCGAACGTATGTTCGATACCCTAGGGAGGTGGAGTCTCTACGCGACCTATCTATTACCCCTATTTCAGAGTCCCCTCTGCCGCCTAAGCGCGATGCATTAAGACTGTCGCAGGTCGTCGAGGTGGCTAGAGGGTCTGGCTCTCTTCTCTCATCAAAGGATCGAAGCATCGAGGTGAGTGGTCCTCTGCGTGCTCTCGTTCCACGCCTGCAGCGCGGCATCGTTGCAGTAGTAGATGGTGAGCCTGGCCATGGCTCTACAACTCTTGCACTGCAATTTGGTGCTGCAGTTAGCGCGCTTGGTGAGTGGATAAGCATCCTCGATCCAGAGGGTTCCTTATCGGGGCTTGCACTATTAGAGGCGGGGATTGTCGCCGAGCGATGCGCGGTAGTGCGTCGGGTACCAACAGATCGCTGGGCACTGGTTGTCGCTTCATTGCTTGACGGGGTATCGCTTGTAATCGCCGATGCGCCACCCCGACTACGAGCTGCCGACGCGCGTCGACTCATAGCGCGTGCGCGCGAACGCGCTGCCCTGCTTGTAATCACCGGGCCATGGCCAGCGGAGGCATCGTTACGTATGCGCGCCGAGGGCGGGGAGTGGGTAGGGCTTGGCGATGGGAGTGGATCTCTAGAGAGGCGAGATGTACGAGCTCGCTTAGAGACGCGTCGAGGTATCGAGCACGCGGAGATCTCGTCAATAGCGCATGCTGGCTGACGGTGGTTGCCTGATTATGGCTAACTGATTATGGGGACTCGAATGCTCTCGATCTGGTGCCTTGATTGGCCCATTGTTGCGGCGCGAGCGCAAGAGCCTTCTCTAGAAGGGGTTCCTGTGGCTGTCCTCGTACGATCTCGGATTCTCGCGGCATCTACAGAGGCGCGAAATGTTGGTGTGATATCTGGTCTACGCCGTCGTGAGGCAGAGGCGCGTTGCCCCGGTATCGAGATAAGGGAGGCTGATCCTTCGTCTGAGGCTCGGGCATTTGAGGTAGTAGCGCGCTGCATCGAGACGCTTACTCCTCGTATAGAGATTGAGCGCCCTGGCATTCTCTCTTTCCCAACCCGCGGCCCATCGCGTTACTTCGGTGGCGATGAGTCTCTAGTCGCCGCAGTCTTAGCTGCGTTAAAGACTGCTGGGGTAGAGGAGGCAAGAGTGGGTATCGCTGATGGAGTCTTCGCCGCTCGCCTTGCAGCGCGCTCGAGCATTGTTGTGCCACGGAACGCAACCCCTGAGTTTCTTGCCCCTTGGTCTGTAGTGCATCTTGGGGAGCCCAATCTCTCTGGCGTGCTGATGCGTTTAGGGATACGCACGCTTGGCGACTTTGGGGCCTTACCGGTTGGTTCAGTAGTGGCTCGCTTTGGTGCGCAGGGATTAGAGGCGCATCGTCTTTCTATCGGCGAGGAGCGTTACCCTCCTGCACTCTCAACCCCACCAGCTGACCTTGTTGAGTCATGCGTTATAGACCCGCCATCGAATCGTGTCGATGAAGCTGCATTTATAGGCAAAACTCTTGCAGATCGATTACTTGAGCGCCTTGCTGCTCTTGGTCTTGCATGCACACGTGTTGTGATCGCATGTGAGACCGAGCATGGCGAGTCGCTAGAGCGTTGCTGGCGTCATGAGGGAGCACTTACCCCCGCAACACTTGCAACGAGAGTTAGGTGGCAGCTTGATGGCTGGCTCACCGAGTCCGGTGGGTTATCTGGCGGCTTGACGCTCCTTAGGCTTATCCCCGACGAAGTGATTCCTGCGGGTGGGAGTCAACTTGGATTCTGGGGTGGGGATCAAGCAGGTGCAGATCGGGCATCGCGCGTCTTTGCGCGCGTCCAGGGGATGCTCGGCCCCGATTCTGTAGTGACAGCGGTTGAGCAGGGTGGACGCACGCCCATAGAACGCGTGCGATGGGTTACATGGGGAGAGCCGCGTCTTGTTGATTTCAGAGGAGAGGGAGGAAAGCATCGAGGTACGGGTATGAGAGGCGCAGGTGCGAGTGGTGGGCATATCAACGCGGAGTCTTGGCCTGGAGCAGTACCTGGCCCTGCACCAGCGCGTGTCTTTGATCCTCCATATTCAGCGCAACTTCTAGATAGCAAGTCTCGACCTGTCTTGGTAAATGCACGAGGGGATGTTTCATCTACGCCGGCGATATTGAAGAGTGCAGCGTTGCCTGGTCAGGGAGGAGAGGTATCAGCATGGGCTGGCCCTTGGGCTCAAGATGTTCGATGGTGGGACCCTCTCGGGGAGCGCCGAGTGCTCTGGCATGTAGTCGTAGGGGATGTGGCATGCCTAGTGAGAGTTGAGCATGGGCGTGCCACCCTTGATGCGATCTATGACTGAGGAGATGTATTACTGAAGGGATGTGGTCAGAGTGGGTGCGATCGGTGTTTTAAGCGGATTCTCTGGGGATTTTTGTCCTCCCTCTTTTAGTTGTCACACCCCTGTTTTAGAGTCGAACATATGTTCGACCGACTGGATCAACTCACAACAGAGCTCGAGGCCTGCTTTGCCTCAATGGAGGTTGACTGCTTCGATGGTGCCCGGGCTGCAAGGTTGGTGAGCTGCGGGGAGCGAGTCCGGCGTCTTGGTGATGCGATCCGCACTATCGGTGTTGGCCAGGTCGAGCGCACCAATGGCTGGAGAGGCCAGGGCGCTAAGAGCGTTGCGGAGTGGCTATCTATCGAGACGGATTGTGCTCACTACGAGGCCCAGTCGGTTGTAATGCTCGCTGGTCAGCTCCAACATTTACCTGTTACCCAGGCTGCACTGCGCTCTGGTCAACTCTCAGGCACACAGGCTGTAGAGGTTGCGCGTGGTGCGATCGTTGCACCTAATACTGAGACACAACTATTGAACCTCTCCAAGCATGTAACGGTGCGCGATCTGCGAGATGCAACCTCTCGAGTAGTTGCAGCGGCTACTAATGAAGCAGAGCGGCACAGGCAGGTGCATAAATCGCGTTACTTAAAGTCGTGGATAGATCTTGATGGTTCATTCAATCTAAAAGCGCGCATGACGGCTGCTAATGGTGCGCTTGTAATGGCAGCACTCAAGCCGATACAGGATGAGATCTTTAAGTCGGCGCGCAAGAGTGGTGCACATGAAAGACCGGAGGCCTACGGAGCAGATGCGCTTATGGCGCTCTGTGAGAAGGCTAATCACGCTGCCTCCGCTCCAGCGGCGGGCGCGAGTAGAACGAAGACGACTCGATCTAATGCTGTGATGCATATTCGTGTCGACATAGATGCCCTCAAGCGTGGGCATACCGAACACGGCGAGATATGTGAAATTGCTGGAGTTGGCCCGATACCAGTGGCGACTGCAACTGAGTATTTGGGCGAGGCATTCTTAAAGCTTCTTGTTGTCGATGGGGTAGATATCAAGACGGTTGCGCATATGGGGCGACACATCCCTGCACCACTGCGAACAGCGGTTGAAGAACGCGACCGTGTCTGCCAAGTACCGATGTGCGACATGAGTGTTGGCCTAGAGATTGATCACATCAAACCCTTCGCTGAGGGTGGCGCCGCAAGCTTGGAGAATCTGGTGCGGCTCTGTAAGCGCCATCACCTTAAAAAAACGCACGATGGTTACCGACTCATCAAGGTAGAGGCCGGCGAGGGTGAGATTGGCGTGGAGCAGGAGGCCAGGTGGGATTGGAGAGCACCACCGGATTTAAGGAACACCGGGTAGCGCCGGGTAGTGCCGGGTAATGCCGGGTAATGCCGGGTATTTGGGCAGGGAGCAGGGCAAATAATTGGGGCTTGTGGTACGAACGTGTGTTCGATACTCTCAGATCCTTATGCCGTCAGAGATCGACCCAGATCTACCTCGGGTCTACGCAGTAGTCCCTCGAAAACCGAAAGGAGCAGCGCCATGAGCAATCAATCCAAGAGCCCCGCGGGTAATGCCGTGCGCAGCGCCTCCGGCAGAGGCTTGAGCGTGGGCCGATCCCATAAGTCCCATAAGTATGCAGAGCTGCACTGCCATACGAACTTCTCTTTCCTCGATGGGGCAAGCCACCCTGAAGAGTTAGTGGAGGAGGCTTACAGGCTCGGCCTAAGTGCTCTCGCCACTACCGATCACGATGGCCTCTACGCAGTGGTTCGCAGCGCCGTAGCGGCTCGCACCCTTGGTCTCCCGACAGTCTTTGGAGCGGAGATCACCCTCACCTCCGAGCATGTTTTGCAGGGCAGTTCTTCTAATAAAAGTGCTCTGGATAACTCTGCAGATCCACATGGAGCGCATCTCCTAGTTCTTGCAGAGGGTGTATCTGGCTACTCCGCTCTATCTAGAGCTATTAGCGAGGCCCAGATGCGCGGCTCTAAGGGCGCACCTATATCGACGCTCTCTGATCTTGCAGCATCCCCTGCTGCGGGTAGAAGTTGGTTCGTGCTCACAGGGTGCCGTAAGGGAACCGTTCCATCGGCACTTATAAACGAAGGCCCTGCCGCTGCACGCACTGCACTTGATCGTCTCGTCTCTGATTTTGGGCGAGACCGTGTCTTTGTGGAGTTATGGGATCACGGAGATCCACTAGATAGGCCTCGTAACGATGCCCTAAGCGAGATTGCATCAAGAGCAGGTGTCGAGGTTGTTGCTACAAACAATGTTCACTATGCAACCCCCGCCGATCATCGTCTCGCAACTGCACTAGCTGCGGTACGTGCGCGCCGTTCTCTAGATGAGATGGATGGATGGCTACCCGCGGCTCCATTCGCTCATCTGCGTAGCCCCGCCGAGCAGGCACGACGCTTTGCTCGCTACCCAGGAGCAGTGGAGCGCACCGTAGAGATTGCAGAGGCCGCGGCCTTTGACCTGCGTATTGCGGTACCGAACTTGCCTGATTACCCAGTCCCGGATGGCCACGATGAGATGTCGTGGTTGAGGGTTCTGACAACACATGGAGCAGCGGTTAAGTACCCATCAACGCACCCACAGTATGGCGAGGCGATGCGTCAGATTGATTATGAGTTAAGTGTTATTGATCAGATGGGTTTCCCGGGCTACTTCTTACTTCTCCATGACATTGTCGAGTTCTGTCGTCGCCAAGATATCTATTGCCAGGGGAGAGGTAGCGCTGCGAATAGCGCAGTCTGTTACGCGCTAGGTGTAACAAAGGCCGATGCTGTCGCTCTTGGGCTCTTATTTGAGAGGTTCTTATCGACAGAGCGTGATGGACCGCCCGATATTGATTTAGATATCGAGCATCAAAGACGCGAGGAGGTGATCCAGTATGTATACGAACGCTACGGACGTGATCGCGCAGCCCAGGTTGCAAATGTCATTACCTATAGATCGCGCTCTGCCTTACGTGACATGGCAAAGGCATGTGGACTCTCGCCAGGGCATGCTGATGCACTTACACGCCAACTAGATAGACGTAGATCTGGCGAGGATGCTTTTGCTGCTCTAGCGAGTGGCGAGGACGGAGCGCCGGCCCCACCCCTTGTCCTAGAGCTAGCTACTGCAGTGCGTAATTTCCCCAGGCATCTTGGGATTCACTCCGGCGGAATGGTTATGGCAGATCGCCCTCTTATCGAGTGCTGCCCAGTGGAGTGGGGGCGTATGGAGGGGAGGTCTGTGCTGCAGTGGGATAAAGAAGACTGTGCCGCTGCAGGTTTAGTGAAGTTTGATCTTCTAGGGCTCGGCATGCTCACTGCCTTGCACATGGCTGTTGATTTGGTACGCGAGCATGAAGGGGTTGAGATTGATCTTGCGACTATTCCCCAAGAGGACGAGGTCTACGACCTGCTCTGCGCTGCGGACACCATCGGGGTCTTTCAGGTAGAGAGTCGAGCGCAGATGGCAACTCTCCCGCGCCTGCAGCCGCGTACTTTCTACGATCTAGTGGTTGAGGTAGCACTGATCAGACCTGGGCCCATACAGGGAGGTTCGGTGCACCCATACCTACGCAGGCGTATGGGAGAAGAGCCTGTTACCTACCTCCATCCGTTGCTAGAGCCCTGCCTTGCGAAGACTCTTGGGGTCCCGTTATTCCAAGAGCAGTTGATGCAGATGGCGATAGACGTGGCTGGCTTTACGGCCGGCGAGGCAGACCAACTCCGTCAGGCAATGGGCTCCAAGCGCTCGAAGCAACGTATGGAGAGAATGCGTGAGCGACTTATGGCGGGCATGGCAGAGAGGGGTATAACCGGTGAGATCGCAGATGAGATTGCGAAGAAGTTAGAGGCTTTTGCAAATTTTGGATTCCCTGAGAGTCACTCGGTGAGCTTTGCCTACATCGTCTACTCAAGTGCTTGGATCAAGTATCACCATCCAGCGGAGTTCGCATGCGCACTCCTTAACTCTCAGCCGATGGGTTTCTACTCGCCACATACGATTGTGCGCGATGCGCGTCGTCATGGAGTCGAGACTCTCGGTGCGTGTATTGCCCAGTCGAGGCGCGACTGCACTCTTGAGTCGCGTAGCGATGAAGCCGGACCTCAAGGGTTCCCTATGCGTGGATGGCATGCAGATCCATCGGTACATGCTCTGCGCCTTGGCCTGCGATATGTGCGCGGGCTTCCATCGGCCTTACTTAATCGCATCGACGCGGAGCGCGAGCAGGGGCCATTCGTCGATATTGAAGACTTTGCTCGCCGCACGGATGCCCCTGTAGATGCGCTTGAGTCGCTCGCTACTGCGGGTGCGTTCTCCATATTTGGTCATGACCGTCGTGAGGCCCTCTGGTCAGCCGGTGCACTTAGGGCAACTCGCCCAGGTATGCGCAGGCAGGCAGGCAGGGGAGCGAGTACGGGAGCAGGTAAAGGCTCGGTAGTTCGCTCCGATCGACTCCCGGGATTGGTCCCAGGGATGGAGGCCCCAACCCTGCCGGGCATGGAGCCCGAGGAGGTAGTCGCCGCCGATCTATGGGCAACCGGGATCTCTCCAGATCACCACCCGACTGAGTTCTCTCGGGCAGACCTAGTTAAGCGCGGTGTCGTTACTACGGGCTCGTTGCGCGATACGCCACACGGAACCGTGGTTGAGGTTGCTGGGCTTGTGACACATCGTCAGCAACCGGAGACTGCAGGGGGCGTGGTCTTTATCAACCTTGAGGATGAAGACGGGCTTCTAAATGTGATCTGTACTGCTGCAGTCTGGGCCCGATATAAACGCATCGCAAGTCGATCCCCAGCACTCTGCGTACGAGGAATTTTAGAGCGACGTCGTGGGGTTACGAATCTCTTAGCTCAACGCATTGAAGTGCTATCGATATCGCTTACTGGAGTACAGCGGTCCAGAGACTTCCGCTAGGTAGAGCCTTGCAAAAAATCTACCGCGATGTTTTTGTAACGGCGTCAGCGACGAGCTCGGTAATTTTTTCGGGTGATACTGAACGTGAGAATAAAAATCCTTGAGCAAAAACTACACCGAGCCCTAGAAGTAAATCACGCTGGGCCTCGGTCTCCACACCCTCCGCAACGCAGAATAAATCAAGAGCATCTGCCATCAGAATAATTGTCGCAAGCAACCCGCGATCGCGCTCAGACTCCACAATCGTTGTTACAAAGGCTCGATCAATTTTCACAGCATTTACAGGCAAATCGCGCAGGTACGAGAGCGATGAGTATCCAGTTCCGAAGTCGTCGATGGCGATCCAAACCCCAAGAGCTCTAAGCCCTTGGAGTACTTCAACTGCTGAATTAACATCCTTAAGCACTACATACTCAGTAATCTCGATGGAGAGTCCACTTGGCTCTAGCCCGGACTCCGATAGAGCCTTAGAAACAAAATTAAGAAACCCAGGAGATAGCAGTTGAGTCGCTGAGACATTTACTGAGACGATAAAGTAGGGAATAGATTCTCTCCATTTTACTCCCCATCGCGCTGCCTCCTCTAGAACAATTTCACCAATCGAACTGATGAATCCATGCTCTTCGGCGATCGAGATAAATTCGCCTGGCTGCAGTAGGCGCCCGTCAGGTCTGCGCCACCTCACTAGAGCCTCAGCAGAATAAATACTCCCTGTCCTCATGTCGACCAAGGGTTGAAACTCAACCTCAAATTGCCTTTGGAGGAGGGCATCACTAAGTGCACCTGCAGTCTCGATGGCGTGGTCTGTCGTTATACGGAGTGCATCATCAAAGAAGGCGACTCGGTCTTTGCCCTCTGCCTTCGCTTCATACATAGCTAGGTCGGCTTGGTGTATCAGGCTGTCTCCACTGATTCCAGAATTTGGTCCCGCAACCGCAATACCAACACTGGCGGAGAGATTGGCGCTTGCAGGGGCTGCACTCCGCGAACTCGAGAGAGGAATTTGCACACGTAGTACATCTGTAATGCGTGTTGCTACCTGTAACGCTATTTCCTCTGCATCTCCTGGTGGCAGATCTTCAATAAGAACAATAAATTCGTCTCCGCCAAAACGCCCTACGGTATCTCCTGGACGCACGGCTCTAGTAAGGCGGTGCGCTACCTCCATAAGCGCTTCGTCTCCCCCGATGTGTCCGAATCCATCGTTGATTGACTTAAAGCGATCAAGATCAACAAACGCAATAGCGGTTGCAAGGCCATTGCGAGTATTGCGCGAGATGGCATGGATGACAAGTGTCTGGAAAAGGGAGTGGTTTGGAAGATTAGTAAGGCGGTCATGCGTTGCTTGATGCTGAAGCGTTTCTTCTAGCGCTTTGGTACTCGAAATATCACGAGAGATGCTGGAGAAAAACGATGGAGAGCCATCCTCGAGTGTGTGAACTGTCGTTACCTGCGAGACAGGAAAGGTTCGTCCAGACCTGTGCTTGAGCCTCAACTCTCCAGACCAACTCCCCGTTGCGATGAGGCTCTCAATGATGGCGTCTGAGACTCGGGAGTAGAACTCTAAATCGAAGAAATTTACCGAGTCGAGCAGCGTTACATCTTCATCGTCCTCTATGCCAAGGGCCGAGCGGGCTGCCGGATTGAGGTAGAAGAAAGATCCATCGACGCTAGTTATGCCAACAAAGTCACTAGTTGCTTCGCAGATTGCCTCAAAGCGTAGAGCCCACATCTCCGCATTCAGAAGAGCGGAGGATTCCAAGGCCAACTTCTCGGAATCCTGACTTGCGGAGTCCTCGTTGCGACCGCTTTTAGAGCCGCCGATCTTGGGCATCAGCGGAACCCAAAACTCACTCTTAAAGATGCTTTGATTGTCATTAGGTATTTGACTCTAGACGGAGTTGATTCTCCACCGTAGAAGCCGCTCGTCTGGTTTCTCAGGTAGATTTCCCACCTGTGACCGAGTCAGGCACCGCCGCGCAAGTACCACAGCCAATTTACCTGACCCCCGAGAACGGGCTCACAGCTGCCGAGGTAGAGGAGCGACATAAGTCTGGCCTCTCTAATACTGCGAATAGTCGGACTAGCCGCTCTGTAGTTGAGATACTCCGAGCCAATATTTTCACACGTTTCAATGCGATCCTTGGGGTGATGTTTGGCATCGTCGTTGTAGTGGGCGAGTTCCGTGATGCACTCTTCGGTTTGGTTCTCGTGGCTAACGCTGCGATTGGAATCCTTCAGGAACTCCGTTCAAAGGTGACGCTAGACAGGCTCTCAGTCTTGAATGCACCCTTCATTCGCGTTATGCGCAGCGGGGTCGAGATCGAGATACCTGCAGCAGAACTCGTTTTAGATGACCTCATAGCCCTGAAGTCCGGAGATCAGGTCCCGGCGGATGGTTTACTTCTTTCTGTCGAGGCCTTAGAGGTTGACGAGTCGCTGCTAACGGGTGAGGCAGATGCACTCGAAAAATCTGCGGGCGGTTATTTACTATCCGGTTCAATCGTCGTTGCGGGCTCAGGAGTTTTTCAGGCGACCGCGGTGGGGGAGTCGGCCTACGCACACAGGCTCGCAAATGAGGTTCGCAGATTCGCTCTTGTTCGCTCTGAGATCGTTGATGGAGTCAATCGAATACTTAAGTTCGTCACCATTGGGCTATTTATCGTCGGCCCCCTGCTTTTTTGGAATCAGCTACGAAACCCAACGGACGAGGCTGACGGAGTTAAAGCCGCTTTGGTGGGTGCAGTCGCCGGCGTAGTCGGCATGGTGCCTGAGGGCCTCGTGCTACTAACGAGCCTTGCGTTTGGCATCGCAGCGGTGACGCTTGCGCGCAGAAAGGTGCTCGTTCAGGAACTGCCAGCGATCGAAGTACTTGCCCGAGTAGATGTGGTCTGCATTGATAAGACTGGAACTCTCACCGAGGGCTCCGTTGCGCTAGAGCGTCTCGAGATATTGCCAGGCGCATCTGAATCCTTGGTCGCCAATGCGTTGGCCGCTCTCGCAGCAGATGAGTCAGCAAACGCCACACTTCTCGCGGTACGCGATGCATTCCCAAATAATTCGGAGTGGGAGCGAGATGCCTATGTAGCGTTTTCATCTTCTCGCAAGTGGAGTGCGACTTCATTCCGAGGTCAGGGTGCCTGGTGGCTAGGTGCCCCCGAGATGCTGCTCTCCGATGCCACGCACCCGGCGCGGCGTCTGGCAGACGAGATTGCATATACGGGTTCTCGGGTGCTTGCTCTGCTCCATGCTGAATCGGGCGAGATCGGAGACTCTGTCTCAGAGAGTGCATCTGCGGTAGCGCTTGTAATACTCGAAGAGCAGGTTCGCCCTGATGCAGCCGAGACTCTCGCATACTTCACTGCTCAAGGGGTTGGCTTAAAGATCATCTCGGGGGATAACCCACTTACAGTCGCGGCAGTTGCGAGGCGAGTCGGGGTTGAGGTAGATGAGGCATACGACGCTAGAAATCTCCCGTCGTTAGAGAGCGAGATTGCTGACGTACTCGAACGTCACTCTGTCTTCGGCAGGGTATCGCCAGAGCAGAAGCAAGCGATGGTCAGCGCGTTGCAATCCAAAGGGCGCGTAGTTGCTATGACCGGCGACGGCGTAAATGATGCATTAGCGATCAAGCGCGCAGACATCGGGGTTGCAATGGGGTCGGGCGCCCCTGCGACGCGCGCCGTCGCAAAAATTGTCTTACTCGATGGCAGATTCGATCGACTCCCAGGGGTAGTCGCAGAGGGGCGCAGAGTCATTGCAAACGTGGAGCGCGTCTCGAATCTCTTTGTCTCGAAGACCACTTACGCTGCGTTGATTGCGATCGCTGTAATAGTGCTCGCAGTCCCATACCCATTCCTGCCTCGCCACCTAACGATTGTCAGCACCATCACTATCGGGCTCCCGGCATTCTTCATGGCGCTCGCCCCAAATGCGCAGATCTATCGGCCAGGTTTCGTGCGAAGAGTTCTCAAGTTCGCGATCCCTGCAGGAACGGCAGCCACG
Source organism: Actinobacteria bacterium IMCC26256 (assembly GCA_001023575.1). Lineage (GTDB taxonomy): Bacteria > Actinomycetota > Acidimicrobiia > IMCC26256 > IMCC26256 > IMCC26256. Next base: position 734,567 of record CP011489.1, read on the forward strand.
ATAACTGTGCTGACTACCTACTTATTTGCTCGATCTCAAGGAATGAACCTGACGCAGGAGCGCACGCTTGCAACCTTGTCGTTAGTTGTGGTTGGTCTATGGATATTGACGCTCCTCGCAAGACCATTGACGCGGGGCCGTTACTTACTTCTCTTGGTATTGGTAGCGCTTCTATTGGTCGGTGCAGCGGTGCCATTCATGAGCAGTTTCTTTGCTATTGAGTTTGTCTCGATTACCGCTGTACTGGAGACGATCCTGATCTCGGCTGTTGGGTGCTGCGTGCTCGAGGTTTGGTGGAGAGTTCGCGGAGATGCATAGATAACTCTCTATCTTTTAATCACTAGATGCAAGATTTGAGTCGATATAGCGACTCCCATGGAGGGCGTCCTCAAAGGAGCGGCACTAGAGGGGCAGTGGTTGTAGTGGCAGCAGGGTCGAGGTTGCGCGCTACCTTCTGCTTCCCCATTTGGTACCGCTCTCGAAAACGCTGGCGCTTCTCGGTGCCGTCCGCATATTTGATGATTCGGAAGTTCTCGACCACATATCCAGTGTGCCCCGCGAATAGTTCTTTCTGCGTGCCGATCGGGAGCGTGGGATCCTCGGTGTACTCGACTACTACCGGGATCGTCTCGATGATGTTGGGGCCCTCTGCTCGAACAGTTCTACCTTCGTTGTCGCCGTAGAGGCTCACAGTGATTGAGGTAGAGGAGAACGAAGTGATGATCAGGACTCCATTCTTAGTGTCGTTCTTGAATCGATTGTCGATAGACGGATAGTTGAGTGTTGCTTCACGACCGAGCGGGTATCTGCTCAGGTAGAGCGAATGCACAGTGTGGGTTACGTCTTGATACCCACCGAAGAAAACAGCATTGAATAATGTCGTAGAGACTTGGCTAACGCCCCCACCCACAGCGTCTTCATAACTCAAGTCCGCGGCTATGGCTGGTGCAACTACGTAACCCTTATCAAGGGTTCGCTGGCCAAGATGATTATTGAGAGAGAAGGTCGCTCCGGGCTCAACGATCGCTCCATTTAACGCGGTTGCACCGGTATGGATATTCGTGACTCGTGCCATGCAGCATGGATGGTTAGTCGTATAGGTAGATACCAACCCGCTGATGTGGAGCCCCTCGGCCCATGCAGTGTCGTGAGTAGGCGCGAGCTCGCCGACTGGAGCATCCACGTTCTTGGACCCGCGGGACATTGCCTTTGCTGCTGGTGCTAGGTCGACCACGGTTCCGGTTGCTGAGGGAATCACCCTCACCTTGCTTCCTTCGACCTTAAACGTTGCTTCTTTAGGTGGCGTCTCGAACGGTACGAGAGATTGAGCGATCGAGGTTCGAAGAGCCAGTGGGTCTACAACAAGTTCAAGTTCCCGACCGCGGGGCCGCACACTGAGTGCAGAAGCAACACTCGATGGATCTAATTTTAAAGTTGCATCGCGAATCGTAAGGGTTATAGGTGAGGAGAGCAGAGACCGGGCATTGCGAGCGGCAAGACGCGTTGCTGCTTTAGTTATAACTGGCTCAGTCTCCCCGACAGGAAGGCGAACCGACCTCGTATCTCCACTAATGATCGCCGAGCGCATCGCATCATCTGCTTTCGGGCGCACGATACTTGTTCCACTTTTGGGGGTTACCTCGATTACTTCAGTGCCTTTGAAGATTAACGACCCATCAACCAATCCATCCCCGATAGTGCGCTGCCACCCATCAAGAACTCCTGCAAGCATTACATCATCAATCGAGACTGGGAGGGCAATGTTCTCCGTGTGACCGCGGCGCAGGAAAGTGGCGAGAATCGCGCCGATCGGATTTGAGCGACCGGCTTCTCGCGACGCTCTGACGGCCGCCTCGGGATCGTAGGTTGCCCCAAGTACGGCGGGCGCGGCACTGAGCTCATTCTTTCCGGCGACGGCAGCAAACTCTGTAGCACCGCGCTGCGCTATAAGTATGCGTGCTGTGTCTAGCAACTCTGTAGCGTTCTTCCCGCTTACATCTTGCCCGGCGAGCGAGACACCGGGCAGAGCCTCACCTTGATGAGTAAGGCGCTCGACTACAGAGGTCGCAACTATGACCAAGGCGATACAGAGGATGCCGACGAGGAGCCAAGCGCGTTCTGCTTCTGAGTGCCCTGAACGCCGAGCAGAGCGAGCCTGCGAGCGGGCGCGCCTTGCCCTCGCCTCGGCTGAGTGGGGGCGAGGGGTCGCTGAGGTTGAGTCAGCGTCTGGCGCAACCTGAGGTTCTGGGGTGATGTCGGGGGTGGGCTCTTTTGTCATACGTCGCCCCGCAGGTTACAGAGTCGGGGCCTAGAAATCTGCGCGGAGGAGCAGGAGAGAGGGTTCTGGGGGCGGGGGGATGACTCCAGAGCGGCGGATGATCGCCTGAAGAATGTTCCGACGCGTCGCAGCCGGGTAATCTACTCAGCGGTTCGAAATCACTCTTCAAGTACCTACTCTTCAATTACCTGCGACTCCACAACTCCGAGAGGGAACTCAATGTCAACAGACGCCAGCGCACTAAGCAACGACCAACTTCGGGATCAGACTCTCGCATGGTTGAAGATCAATCTCCCAGATGGCTGGATGGACGCTGTCGATTCGCGAGACGACGCCGAGGTTGCTCGTCTTCGTAGTGCTCAGGATTACTCCGAGTGGTGCATACGCTTAGGTGAGGATGGCTATGCCACCCCTACATGGCCTGCCGAGTACGGCGCAGGTATGTCGCTCAATCCCACACAGGCCAAGGCCGTGAACGATGTCCTCAACCATTACAAAGTTGCGCGCCCTTATAACATCATCGGAATTGGAATGGGTGGCCCAACGCTTATGGCGTGGGGTTCCGAGGAGATGAAGCACAGACTCCTTAAGCCAATGGCCTGCAATCAAGAGATTTGGTGCCAGCTATTCAGCGAGCCTGGGGCTGGGTCTGATGTTGCAGGTCTAGCTACACGGGCTGTTCGCGATGGAGACGAGTGGGTAGTAAACGGCCAGAAGGTCTGGACCACTCTTGCCCATGTTGCGCGTTGGGGGATGCTCGTAGCGCGTACTGATCCAGATGCTCCTAAGCATGCCGGTCTCACATACTTCGTCGTCGATATGGAGCAGGAGGGCGTAGATGTTCGCCCGTTAGTGCAGATTACGGGTGATGCAGAGTTCAACGAGGTCTTCTTCAATGACGCTCGCGTGCAGGACTCGTGGCGCCTCGGACGCGAGGGCGATGGCTGGAAAGCCGCTATTACAACCCTAATGAACGAGCGCGTCTCGCTCTCAGGGGCAGGTTCTGTTGGTGGAGATGCTGTAGGTGGTAGCCCAATAGCGAAACTAATTGAGCGCCACAAGGGTGTAACTAATCCACTAGTGCGCCAATCGATTGCGCAGCTCTATATCGAGAGCACGTTGATTCGCATCAGCAACCAACGTGCAGCCGGTAAGCGCAAGTCAGGCTCCGAGGCGGGACCAGAGGGTTCAATCACAAAACTTCAGCAGGCTGAGTTCAACAAGCGTCTGCAGAATGTTGCGCTTGATCTTGAGGGACCGAGCGCAATTGCGTGGGAGGGTAAGAACCTCTCACGTGTTGAGCGGATAGGGCGTGTAGGGGCTGCTGCAGATGACGACAGCGCAATCGCATCTGGATTCCTCCGTGCACAGGCCAACACGATTGAGGGTGGCACGTCGGACATCATGAGAAATATTCTTGGAGAACGCGTACTTGGGTTACCAAAAGAGCCTGACCCTTCGCGCTCTATCCCATGGAAAGACGTACCTCGCTCTGTCTGAGTCGAGGCAGAGACTTCGTTGCGCTCAATCCGAATAAAGAGTTAGGACTCCTTTGACTGCGCCGCGGCTATGCCTTTTAGCGATACATGCACACCCAGATGACGAAGCATCGAAGGGTGCCGGTACCTCTGCTCGGTATAACGCTGAGGGTATTCGAAATGTATTGGTCTGCTGCACCGGCGGCGAGGAGGGCGACATCCTCAACCCCGCTATGGATACCCCCGAAGTGCGAGCTGATTTATTCGGGGTTCGCATGCGTGAGTTAGAGGCGAGCGCGGAGGCAATTGGATACGAGAAGATTTATCTCCTTGGGTATCGGGACTCCGGGATGCTCGATAGTGAAGCAAATGCACGCTCGGATAATTTTGCGAATGCTCCATTCGAGGAGGCGGTCGAGCGCTTAGTCCGCATAATCCGTAGCGAGCGACCCCAGGTAATCGTCACCTACGGAGACGATAAAGCTTTCTATCCGCACCCAGACCACGTACAGGTGCATGAGATCTCCGGCCCTGCCTTCAAAGCAGCGGGCGACCCTGCGGCCTATCCAGATGCGGGGGAGCCGTGGCAGCCAAGCAAGATGTATTACACCGGCTGGTCGCATCGCAGGGTCAAGGCCCTACACGATGCGTTCTTGGCGCGCGGTGAGGAGAGTCCATATGAGCAGTGGTTCGCAGCCGGATTCTCAGAGCGAGCAGATGCGAGATTTACAGCACTAATAGATGTCTCTGATTTTCTACATGCTCGACGCAAAGCTCTACTGGCGCACCGGACTCAGGTTGATCCTGAGGGATTCTGGATGCGTCTCCCTGATGAGGTCGTTCGCGAAGTATTCCCTTGGGAAGAGTTCGCGCTAGCAGAGTCGTTGGTTGATAACGGAGTGGCACAAGGCGAGCCTGAAGAGGATCTATTCGCCGGTCTGCGATAGGACGGCTCTGCGGTGGGAGAGCCGCTTGTTAAGGCGGAGCCTTTAGCCCGCTCGCTGTACCTCTCGGAGTTCTTTGAAACCAATAAGCGTCGCTCCAGAACTGCTTACAAGTTGGCGAAACGCCTCGTTGGCGCATAACGCCTCATGGTCTCTAACGCGTCCGCTCCAGTCTGGGTGGGATGCGCGCAACTCGTCGGTCTCTACCGCTGGGTGGAAGTAGATCTCGGTTACTCCTGGGCGCATATCTGCGAGCATGCGCTCAATGTCTCCGCGGCTGCCGACTCGGGTGTACAAGAAGTGGTCGCTAAATATAATTCCCTCTTCGGTCGCGAGCCTGCGATATGGAAATCCAACCTGAGCCTCTCCCGCTGCTCCACCCATTCGAAGCGGGAGCGCAAACTCTGCGGCCATCTCAAGATAAACATCGAAGAACTCTGGTCGAAGTTGTACGGAACCCATATGGGAGTCGAGATGGCTTACATCGAATCCCCAGTAGATAGCGCGTTCGATCTGTGCGCGACATTCTTTGCGAACTTCATCAAGATCGGCATGATCCCAGAGGTCGGCAAGGGTTCTAGGGAATCCGCCGTCGCCGTCTAGGAGGCTGGGGGAGCGAGTGATGGGCCCCCACCGGTAATTCTCCCACTCGCTATTGAGCGTGAGATGAACGCCTACATCTTCTCCGCGGTACTCGGCGGCGGCATCGCGTGCCCATGGGCAAGGCACCATCAATGTTGCACTAGTGGCGAGCCCTTCGCGCAATGACTCGTAAATACCTACGTTGGCTGCGCGCGTTGAACCTAGGTCGTCACAGTTAATGATCAGGAGGCGCGTGTCTTCTGCATACCCGAGGCGCTCAGCAAGAGTTGTCACGCCAATAGCGTAGCGACCGAGGGATAGCCGGAGGCCGTTTAGATGCGCTCGATGATGGTTCCGGTACCTAGCCCGCCGCCGCAGCACATCGTTATGAGCCCAAAGGTTCCGTCGGTGCGCTCAAGCTCGTGGAGTGCTGAGGTGATTAGGCGTGCTCCTGTTGCTCCAACTGGGTGGCCAAGTGCAATAGCGCCGCCGTTGGGGTTGACCTTCTCCATATCGGGGCGGTGCGCGCGATCAAAGGCCAAGACGACAGATGCAAAAGCCTCGTTGATCTCGATTGTGTCGATGTCGTTCATCGAGAGCCCAGTGCGGTCGAATAGTCGCTGCGTGGCCTCAATGGGTCCGGTGAGCATGAGCACGGGGTCAACACCAACTAGGCATTGGTCAACGATTCGCGCCCGTGGAGTTAGACCGAGTTCTGCTGCACGCTTTGCTGTCATGACGATAAGCGCAGCCGCTCCGTCTGTAATTTGTGATGATGTTCCGGCAGTGTGAACACCATTCTCGCGACCAACAGGCTTGAGCGTTGCGAGCTTCTCTAGTGAAGTCTCTCTAAGCCCTTCATCTCGAGAGATCGTCTGCAGGGTCTCTCCCGCAGCGCCGTCTTCGCCACGCTCAGGCGCCTGGATTGGGTGCACCTCTCGCTCGAAGCGCCCCTCTGCCCACGCACGTGCTGCACGCTGCTGGGACTGAAGGCCAAATGCATCGCAGTCGCCGCGTGTGATTCCCCACTGGTCAGCAATGCGCTCTGCGCCCTCGAACTGTGTTGTGTATTCGTACTGTGCGAAGTATGCCTTTGTAATCGGGCGACCAAAATCGCCGCGCACGGCTGCGCCCAAAGGAATACGCGACATGCTCTCAACTCCGCAGGACATGGCCGAGTCAATTACTCCTGCCTTGACCATGGCAATAGCCATATTCGATGCCTGCTGTGAAGACCCGCACTGCGCATCTACCGTGCTAGCTGCGACCTCAAGTGGGAGGCCGGCTGTTAACCAAGCGGAGCGAGCGATGTTGAAGGTCTGCTCACCTATCTGGCTGACACAGCCACCTATGACCTGTCCGATTAGCGCTGGGTCCATACCGCTACGGCGAACGGCCTCTGCCTGTACTGCTCCTAGGAGTTCGGTCGGGTGAACCGTGGAGAGGCCACCATTGCGGCGCCCTAGCGGTGAGCGAACTGCCTCAACAATTACTACGTCATTATCTGCAAGGTTGGCCATGGTCTCTCCTAGTTATGGGGTGGGGGTATTAATCGGAGTGTTGATAGGTAAGCGGTAATCGTTATGCGGGCTTTGGGTGCAGGTGTTGGGCTGCAGGTGTTGGGGTGCGGATGCGATGGTACTCGCCCCTGTAGTTGAGGGTCAGCGGCAGTCGAGGATTACCTTTCCGAAGGTGGTATCCGAGGCGAGGAGTTCGTAGGCCTGCTCCGCATCGGCTAGTGGGAGCACGGTCTCAATTACAGGTGCTACCGCGCCAGAGGCGAGCAGAGGGACGACCTCGGCTACGAAGGCTGCGGTTGCAGCGTTTTTTTCGTCTCGGCTTCGGGGGCGCAGTACGGTCCCGAAGAGTCTCAGGCGTTTACTCATCACTGCGAGTATCGGTAATTCGCAGCGCCCTCCAGCGAGGGTTCCAATGAGTACAACGCGCCCGCCCTCTGCGCTAGCAAGCACGTCCGCGGTTACGTACGCGCCTCCGACTAAGTCGGCAGTCACGTCGATTGGGCCTCCTGCTGCCTCCGTGATCTGGGCTGAGAAGGCAAGTGGATCAATCTCGCGCGGCGCGAGAATCGCGTTATCGAGACCGAGTGCTTGAGCGCGTGAGAGTTTCTCAGGGGTGCGGGCAGTTCCGGTGGTCTCGCATCCCCATGCTCTCGCCAACTGCACCACCGCGGTACCAACACCGGAGCCAACAGCGTGTACGAGTACGCGCTCTCCCGATAAGAGTTGAGCCTGTGTGCGGAGGGCATCGTGGGCTGTTAGGAAAACCTCTGGCACTCCACCGGCAGATACAAGGTCAAGCGACTCGGGGACGACTGCGCAGTGAGCACTAGCAACCACTATCTCCTCTGCCTGCGCACCGCCTGCAGTAATCCCAAAGACTCGTTCACCAATTTCAGGGCTTATAACGCCCTCGCCTAACTCGATTACCTCACCTGCAAACTCAAGGCCTGGAATATCTGCAGGGACTCCCGGTGGAGCGGGGTAGAAGCCTGCGCGCTGGAGTAGGTCGGCGCGATTAAGACCAGCGGCGTGGACACGAACCCTGACTTCACCTGGCCCCGGACGCGGAGAGGGGCGCTCGCCGATTGAGATAGTTCCATCGCCTAGAGAGATCACACATCGCATACTTGGGCAGGTTACCCAAGGCGAGGATTACTTCTGGGGTGGGACTTGATTAGGTATCGGCGCAGGCTCAGTCTCTAGAGGTGCTGGCTGAGGCTCAATAGGCGGGATCTGCTTTGGGTCGGGCACGCCAGGGTCAATCCCGGGTGTGGGTTCGAGCGGGGCGAAGAGTGATGGGTCAAGTGCGTTAAGGGTGGCCTGTGCCTCTATGCCCTCGGTGTCAACACCAAGGAATGTGTAGGTCGGCACAAGTAGCGATGCGGCCTCACCATTAATGGCGCCAAATTGCATTGAGTAACCCGACTCAACGCGATCAATCGTTACAACTCTTGGTCCCACAACTAAGCCGTCCTGAATGGGCATCTCAGGCAGATCGGTGTTGGCTGAAGTTTCATCACCGCTTGCACTCGCCAAGGCCCCCATCGGCATCACACCAAAAACTAAACCTGCTTCTCCTGCTTGCAATGCCGTAAATGCACGCTCGGTACCGCGTCTTGAGTACTCGCCAAGTCTCTCGGCCTTGACCCATGCTCCGTAGGCGCTAAGCACAAGACCTTGATCGCCTATCTCCACATACCAATCAAGATCGTGGACTGGTAGTGAATTAACTAGCGGGGTCAATACAACTTGGCGCGAGTACAGAGTCGATCCCTGTGGCTCGCAGATAGCGGATTGCTCGCACGAAACGCTGGTTGACATCATGCTTGCATCGTTGACAGACGAGAGCCAATCAGAAGAATCAATACCTGTGGAGCGAAGCACATCACGCGCAATTTTTATTACTGCATCACCACGAGGAATATCTTGAGGAGTGCTATCAATCAAGTCTGGAGCGACTGTATTTGTGGTAACAGGGGGTAAAGGATCATTCGGATTACTACTCTCGGGGCCTTGCGAACTTGAGGATGGTCCTGAAGAACTTGATGAACCTTGCGAGAATTGAGGCGCTTGATTGCGCGTATAGGAGAGCGTAGTAAGTGCGCCGATCTCGCTAGCAGGAACTTCACAAGAGAGGGTCGCCAATCCGGTGAGGGTATCTCCAGCGGTTAGCGGAGCGTGAGAAACCTCTATGGATGATGAGCAATCTATTTTCTTCAATGCTCCAGCACTACCAAAATGCTCAGCAAAACTCTTCAGTGCGTTGGTTGCAGAATCCTTCCCTGATTCGAAAGGAACTACTTGATAAACCTCGCCAGGCGAACCGAGTCCAGGGAGCGCCGAGCTCGACGTCCAGCGAGTCTCTCTTGCCGGATAAAGAAGTGATTCGCTGCTCGCCTTTGCCGAGCCTGGTGCACTGATGCTCAGTCTTGGATTTTTATCTGCTCCGTAGCAAGAAGAGAGAAGGGCGGTAAGTGCGAGGACGATAATTACAAAGATGGCTCCATACCCTGGAGTAGGGATCCGCCAATTGGAGTGCTCGGTGCTCTCGGATATGCCTTCATTGCTGCCCATCCCCAAACCGTACTCTTGATCTGAATCTTGAATCACGCAGGTAATTAATCAATTTTGTGGCTCTGCCACTTAAATCTCACGAGTTCATAGCGAGAATGGGGGATAGCTTCGTTAGGGTTAGGGATGTGACCGCCCCTGCGCTCTGCATCATTGATAACGATGGGAGGCGACTCGAGATTAATCACGATGATGCGCTTAGCCTTTTTCAACTAGCAGAGGGCCTTGAGTCGGCGACTACCTCCTCGTGTACCGAATGCCGAAGCCGAGTGATCGCTAGTGGAGCACTCTCTGAACTCTTGAGCAGCTTCGTCGAGCATCCACGTGTCTCAGAGATAATCGGTTTCGCTGATGACGCCTCAACTCTGCACATTTATGTGATTGATGTTGAGTCTCCGTGTATCCACCGCACATGGCGGGATCCAGGGCGGGAAGAATTTTTTATGGCCGTAAAGGCGCAGAGCCCGAGTCGTAAACGCCGATAGTTCGCAGCCGTTTACCGAGGTTGTAGTTACTCACCTCGACCGATTGCTAGTAGGTCGGTGAAGGACTCTCTCAAGCACTCTATTAGCGCCTCTGGGTCTGTTACCGAGGCGGGGTCTGAGTTGACCCCAACGTGCATGACTCCGCAGTAGGAGAGGGTGGTGAAGTTGACTGCGCATCCGCCTCGCGGTCCGATCGGGAAGTTCGCCTCGATGCGCGCACCAGATATCCAGAGGTCGATAGCGCTCCCTCGGAGATTAGAGGTGGCGAAATCAATGGTGCGCGTCTGCGTATGTGTCGCTGCAACAAGGAGAGCAGTAGGCAGGCTTGAAATCACATCTGCTAGCGACTCTGCTGCCTCTAGAGCGCGTTCCCCGCGCAGGTGCCTGAGGCTTTCGCGAGTCGCAACAAACCTCTGTGTTGGATCTTTAGGACCGGTTGGTACAAGAACTCGAGTAGGTACAAAGTGATTTGCAGATGTGTCGTTCTGTCCTCGTGTGCTTACCGGCATCGCCATACGTAGTTCTGAGACAGGCTGACCCATGGCCTCGTGGTACCTGCCTAGCGCTCCGGAGACTCCAGTGACGAATACATCGTTTACATGGCCGTCTAATGCGTGAGCGGTCGCAGCTGCATCCTCAAGCGAGAATGTAAATAGATCAAAGCGGCGCTCGAGGGAGCGTGGACTGAGTAGTTCAGAGTGTGCAGAGTCGGTGACGAAGACCTGTCTACGCAGCGATGAAAGCATCTTGATTGAACCACTTATTGCCTTGGGGGCGCGCTGGGGGTGGAGTGCAAGCGAGATGCTCCCTCCGATGGCTGTTCTTGCGATCTGGGTATTTCTGCGCGTTCGATAAGCCAGCGCACTAACCGCAGTCTCGAAAGCGTTGGTTCTGTTGACAGGGTCGAGTTGTCGTTCATCGCGTTGGCGTGCTGCGGCTGCCTCTGCGATTGCTTGCACCTCGTGGTCGCTCTCAGGATGAGCGTCGCGATCCACGATGCTGAGAGAGAGGCGAAGGCCGCCAACTCCATCTGTAATGGTGTGGTGCACTTTCTGCAGTAGTGCGCAGCGCCCATCAGGCAGGCCCTTGATGACGGTGAACTCCCATAGCGGGCGAGATATATCAAAGGGCTCTTCGCATAGCGCAGAGGCGAGATCAAGAAGGGAGCGCATGCTCGATGGCTGATCAAGGGTGATGCTCCGGAGGTGGTAATCAAGATCTATGCCTGAGTCCGCGCTCCAGACCGGAGGCGCAATGCGGAGTGGGGATGGGACGACTCGCTCGCCTAGGTGGGGAATGAGCGTGATCGCTCTCTGCATTTTTAAGCGGAGCCGCTCCATATCAGGGGCGCTCTCCAAGATGGTGAGGTTGCAGAAGTCGGACCTAAGGGCTGGGTCTCTCTCAACCGCCCACATGATTGCTTCTGTCGCCGTCATCCGTCCCACTCCCCAAGATTGCCTGCTGGCGCCGTGAGTTGCAAGGACCTAAGTCATTTAAATAGGGATTAGACCGATAAATAGGGGTTAGCGGTCTATCTTCGTTCTCTTGAACTCGTTGAGGTTGCTCCACTCAAGGAGGTCCAATGCCTTGAGCAGGTCGGCGACATTTCCGCGATCCATGAATCTGATGAAGGTCGCCGCCCCATTCACGATAAATGTCGGGACCCCGAATACCTCGTAATCGGAGACAAGTGCGGTGTGCTCCGTCTTGAGGGTCTCCAGTGTCGTATCCCCGAGCGCTAACTCGGCGACACGCTCTGGATCTAGACCCACCAAAGTACATACGTTGCGCATCACAGCCTCATCGCGAATCGCTAGAGAATGTACGTGGCGTGCAGCGAAGGCCTCCATATGAAAATCTAGGAATTGATCTGGGAAGTTATCGCGCACTGCGATCCCGAAGAGTAGTGCCATGGTCCCTGTGCCGCGTTCGGTAGCCGGGCGATCCCAGATATCGACATCGCCTTCCTCAACATGGTTCTGATCTAACGAGAATGGAGCGAAGGCCACATCAATATCTACGCCTTCGCGTAGGGCTGCGACTATTGCTGCGTGAGCGTTATAAGCAAAGGGGCATCTGTAATCAAATGCAACAGAGAATTTACGGGTCATTCTTGGCTCCTAGTTATCTATTTAGGTGTATCTACTTGTTTCTCAAGTGGTAGGGGATCAGCGGCGTTTACGGGAGAGAGGGAGAACCCTGATAGCGATGGCCCCGAAGAGTGCGCCTAGTGCTGCCCCAGCGAATACATCAGAGGCGTGGTGCATTCGCGTGTAGACCCTGCTCCCTGCAACGACTCCAGCGATTCCATACCAGAGTGCAGGGTGCTTCGAGTCTTTAGAGAGGAGAGCCGCTGCAGTAAATGCTGCTGTCGCGTGGCCAGAAGGAAATGACGATGTAACCGGACGCCGCATACCCATCGGCAATGCTTCATCGGACTCAACCTCGGGGCGCTCACGATTGAAGAGTGATTTGAGCGCACCGTTTGTTAATGCAGACTCAATGCCGAAGACTGCAGCGCCGCGCAGAATCATTGAGGGCTCTCCTCTGCGAACTCCACGCGCTGCGACGAGGACGTTCCAGAGGAGAGAGTGGTCTGCCGCACTTGAGACGCCGTAGAAAAACTTATCCGCTACTGGGTGGCGATGGTCGCGGCACCACGCGTCAATGGCGTCGTCGAGTGAGCTAACCGCAGGAATATCTGAGGGAGTTGGGAGATTGCTCGGGAACTTCACAGCCAGCACAGCCTACGCGGGCGAGATCGAGTCTCGTCCAGCCAAGGATAGAACCGCCTAGTAGCAAGGGCTGTCTCTATTTTAAGGGCTGTCTCTATTTTAAGGGCTGTCTCTATTTTAAGGGCTGTCTCTATTTTAAGGGCTGTCTCTATTTTAAGGGCTGTCTCTATTTGGAGGAGTTGAGTAGGTCGATGGCGTCCTGTGGGTTGCCGCCGAACTCTGGGCAGAATGGTTTGAATGAGCACCAGTTGCAGAGCGGGCCTGGCTTGGTGCGAAAATCGACCTTGGTACATGCATCGCCAATGGCATCCCATACCGCTTGGGTCTTATTCGCGACACCGCGCGACTGTTGGTCGGAGGTGGTGGCAACGATCGCTACCGGGTCTGCCAAGTAGAGCAACTGGACTTTTACGGGGCGTTTTCCGAGCGCCTCCTCAACCATCAACGCATAGAGATTTACCCCAGCGAGGCGCTGATCTTGGTAGCGAGGTCCAGGGGCTTTACCGGTCTTATAGTCACTGATTATTAACTCGTCATCGTCGTTTAGTTCTAGACGGTCGATGACTCCGCGAACTGTTGCTCTACCGATATTTGCTTGCAGTCTGAGCTCGAGGCCGATGGGGCGAATGCTCGATGGATCCTCTAGTTCGAAGTATTTGTAGACGAGTCGCTCGGCCTCTTCGTAGAACGAGCCCCACTGCTCCTCGGTGAGGTTGAGCCCTGTGAAGTCTGGATCATTTACGAGTTCAGTGCGCGCAGTAGCAAGGTCCGCAAGCGCGTTAGTGATACTGCGTTGATCGGGTGCGCGCATCATCAAGTGCTCGAGAGCGAGATGCACGAGGGTGCCCTTGCTGGCGGCGGGCGATGGCTCCTGGGGAAGCCTGTCGACATACGAGAATCGAAAAGCCAGAGGGCAGGACTGAAACTGACTAATGCTGCTCGGCGAGATTGATTTAGGGGCCTGAACAGGTATGGGCGCAGCTGGGGATGTCGTTGTCATAGGGGGAGGGTACCCACACGCTGGGACGCATGCTTCGAATGTCGCGAGAATCCTTAGGGGGCTAACCTCACCTGAGACGATAAGCAGGGTCGACAAACTCTGTAGGGCAACTATTTAGGGGGATCAATGAAGGTAGACGGAGGGCTCACGCCAATCCTTAAGGATGTGCCCGCAGCGGCTCGTTCTCTAGAAGAGGTTGGTTATGCGGGGGCGTGGACAGCCGAGACGGCTCATGACCCATTCTTTCCCTTGCTAATTGGAGCAGAGCACACAACCACTCTCGAGCTCGGGACCGGTATTGCAGTGGCATTCGCGCGCAATCCGATGAACCTTGCCAACATTGGATGGGATCTACAAGCCTTCTCGGGTGGGCGTTTCATGCTCGGGCTCGGTAGCCAGATCAAACCACACATCGAGAAGCGTTTCTCAATGACATGGTCTCAGCCTGCCGCTCGGATGCGCGAGTTGATCCTTGCAATGCGCGCGATCTGGGCATGCTGGAACGAAGACGTACCACTTCAGTTCGAGGGGGAGTTTTATAGGCACACGCTTATGACTCCTTTCTTCAACCCGGGCCGCAACCCCCACGGGAACCCGCGTGTATTTCTCGCAGCAGTGGGTGAGCGTATGACGGAGGTTGCTGGGGAGGTCGCCGATGGAGTAATCGTCCACGGTTTTACAACTGAGCGTTATATGCGCGAGGTAACAATGCCGGCGCTCGCGCGCGGTTGGGAGAAGAGCGGTAAGAGTCGTTCGGAGTTTGAGTTATCAGGCCCGATGTTTGTAGTTACGGGGACCACCGAGGAAGAGATGGCTCAAGCGCGCGCTGGTACTTGCCAGCAGATCGCGTTCTATGGATCCACACCCGCGTATCGGGGGGTCCTCGAACTCCATGGTTGGGGGGATCTACAGCCAGAGCTCAACCGACTCTCAAAACTGGGCGAGTGGGTAGAGATGGGCTCCCTAATCGATGACGAGATGCTCGACGCCTTCGCAGTTGTTGGCGAGCCCGACGACATTCCGCGCCTCATGCTCGAGCGCTACGGCGACTTACTAGACCGCATCTCTTTCTACGCTCCATACCGCTCCGACCCAGAGGGCTGGGCCAGCGTGATTGCTGGTTTTAAATAGGGCTGTTTTTAAGTAGTTAGTTGCCTGCGAAGAGAAGGATTGCTGCTGCTATAGCTTCTGGATCCTGCATCGGGCCGAAGTGTCCTAGGCCCGGCATTGTAAGGAGCTCGGCATTTGGCATGCGCCGCGCTATTGCGGTTGCATATGCAGGGGTAATCGTGTCAGAGCTCTCGCCGCATGCAATAACTGTCGGCGCCTCGATACTTGGAAGCAGCGGCCAGAGACCGTTCATGACCCCCATCGCGTACACGGAGGCCTCGTGGTCGGGGTGACACTTGAGTTCAACGCCGCCGCCGGGCACGTCCCTTAATCCGTGGTCTACATACGCGCGTAGCGCATCTGGGTGGAGAGACGAGAGAGGGGGTTTGCTGGCGTAGGTGTCATATGCCTGATCGCGTGAGTCCCAGATGCGCCTGCGCCGCATCGCACTTCGTGACATTGGATTATTAAGTGGATCTATTGCTCTTGTTGATTCGGAGAGAGCAACAGAGTCGAGGCCTAGTTCTGAGCCCTCGAATACAATCGGTTCGTAACAGAAAATCCGCGAGAAGGTGCCAGGCTCGCGCTCCTCCGCAAGGAGAATTGCCGCTGCACCCTTGGAGTGTCCGACGGCAAGCAGATTTGGATCGCCGGCAATCTGGAGATGGTGCGACACTGCGAGTACGTCGTCAGCAAAACCCTCCCAGTGGTATGTGCCTCCGGGGGTCTCCTCGCTGTCTCCGTGGCCTCGGAAATCAAGGCTAAAAACACGCCGTCCGGCCTCTACAAGAATCGCTGCAACTGGTGCCCAGACCATGCCGTGGAAACCGGTCGGGTGGCATAGCAACGTCGGTGAGCCGGTGCCGCCCCAGTCGTGTACTGCGAGCGTTGGTTCGCCGGAGCGGATTAGTAAATGTGAAATTGGAGTCGGGTTACTCATACGTAACTGAGCCTAGAGATTTGGTCGGGAAGGCCACGGCTCGAGGCGCTGCGCCCCATCAAATGCGATGCGTTATTTCTCAGAGTCGCCCTGCAAGTCGCGTGCTCTGCGCTCCTCGGCGTGATCTGTGGTGGCCTTCGAGATTGCCTGCACTGCACGGTTTACAAACTCGCCCCCGCTCTCTGTAAGCCAGCGATGTGACTCGGCCTGTGCTGCGATCTGGTCTTGGAAGTGAGGCATTACGTACTGAGCGAAGAGTTCGTATGAGCGATGTTTAGCGGTGGGGTTCGCCCAGTTGTGGTCGAGAAATAGAAATGCCCCGAAACCGCCGTTGGAGGCATCGAGCAACTCTTGAATCCGTGCAATTGCATCCTCTGGAGAGCCAATCACCGCAAAGCCGCTGATGCGATTGTTCTCCAAAATCTCCTCAACAGTCTCTCCAGATACCGGACCGCCGGGGAGTACGTGACTGAAGTATTTTGAGAAATCCTCAATGCCGAACTCAACATCGCGCTCAGCCTGCTCGCGCGTCTCTGCGATATGCATTGGGCCTACGAGTCTCCACGACGATCGATCGACGGTATGCCCGTTCTCCTTGGCTATCTCGTCCCAGACGTCGTAGTGGTGGCTAAGCATGTCCATGCCTTGGCGCGCAGTGGCAGCGATGGAGATCATCCCGACTCCATGTTTCCCTGCGCTACGCGGACCGGTTGGGGAGAAGGACGCCGCTACTGCAACCTCGAGATGTGGCTTTGAGTACGAGGAGAGTTGTAGGTGTGCATCCTCAAGGATGAAGCCATCTGTCTTCATCGTGACGCGCTCGCCTCGAAGAAGCGCCATGATCGCATCGAGACTCTCCTCCATGCGCGGGCGTTGCGTATCAGAAGGTATGCCAAGCATGTGCGCATCGGAGGTCAACTGTCCCGGGCCTACGCCGAGCATCACGCGTCCGTGTGTTAGATGATCTAGTAACACCATGCGGTCAGCGAGTAAGAGCGGGTGATGATATGGAAGGCTCGCTACACCGGTGCCGAGACGTATGTGTTTGGTGCGCTCGGCCGCTACTGCGATGAAGACCTCTGGTGACGCAATGATCTCGTACCCGCCGCTGTGGTGTTCGCCGATCCAGGCCTCTTCGTAGCCGAGGCGGTCAAGGTGCACGACTAGGTCGAGGTCACGCTCTAGAGCAAGCGTCGGATTCTGGCCAACAGGGTGGAAGGGGGCGATGAATACTCCGAAGCGCATAAGTAGCGATTCTTAGCAGTTCAAGCCTCGGCGTCAAACTTGGATCGGAATTGAGAGCAAACCGGCCCTAAAGATTGCCGATTTGGTCCCCAAGAATGATTTCCATCAACTCTGTCTGGCTTCGTACTCCAACCTTATGAAAAATCGCAGAGAGATAGTTGCGTATCGTTCCATTTGAGAGATGGAGGGTTCGCGACATCGTCTGCACTCGGTATCCATCTGCGAGGAGGCTAATTATTTGGCGCTCGCGCTCTGTGAGCCGATATGCATCAACCAATCTTTGAATTCCTCGAGCGTTGATTGGGTTACCTAGAAACTCCTCTCTGGGTTCTTCGTTTATTACTGCTTGCGTAATCGCTGCGAGGCGCTCCTCGAATCCAACCTCACTCGCAGACGAAATAGAGGCTCGACTAGTAATGCTTAGCCAACCTGACGGCATCCCCATAGGGCGATCAAAAGTGGCTTCGACGGAGAAGTAACCTCCCTGCACGTCAGGTGCGCGAAAGCGTAGATGGAGAGTGGTCTTCGCAGATTCACCGCTACGCACATTCTCACCTACAAGCAGAAATGCCGCTAGATCTGATGGGTGGACATTAGGCAGCACAGAGAATCCAAGAAGATTCACATCACTCTCAACTAATTTCTCAGGCTCAGGGACGATGAACTGCAGCCTCCAATCGTGATCAATTAATGCATATGTATAGATGTTTTCTGGGATATCGGTAGCCATCAGCGATCGGAGTGAGAGGTTTTGATCTCTCCAACTAAATTCAGATTCAATTGGGGAGTCGGTTACGTAGGCAACTAAATACCTACGCTTGGAGACTCTTCGTTCGGCAGCACCGATTGTGATGGTTCGTTCGATTAAAGGGTCCTCTGGTACCAAAGTTGTGATTGTAAATGAGTCAATATCTCCCGCGAGAACATCGCCGGCTCGAGTCATTGAGTCTCTGATTCCAAAGTCTTCTTGAAGCCCCAGTGAGATTGGTGCTCCGATTAGGTCTGCACGCTCGAAGCCAATTAGTTCGGCGTATGCATGGTTCAAAGCAACATATCGTTTCGATGAAGAATCAATCAACGCTGCCCCAATAGCGGCATCTGCAAGAGATCCCGTGGTGAGAGCATGTGCAAGTTCAATGACATCGGAGGGTTCACTATGCGGGTTCTGAAGAAGTATTTCCTGCTCGCTCCATGTGACTCTCATAAACTTTCGTGGTGAAATCCCAGGTCCACCCGTGGCTCGCGCAATTACTGAAAAGAGGACTGGCTTATCTCTATTATCGAAAAAAACTGCTTCAGTTTTATACTCAGAGATTAAACCGGCAGCTAGTTGCTGGTACTTGGTGAGACCGTCCATGTTGACGTCATTGGTAGTGCCTTTGCCGTTCATGGCGTCACCAATCTGCACGCCGATGCGCTCCGCGTCCCTCGCAGCAGACTCATTCATATCGATGATGATCACGTTGTCAGGGTCCGTAATATCAGCGAGGGCAAACGGCTCTTCCCTATCCAATGCTTTAGATGAGAGAGGTTGGTTAGGCCAAGAGGAGTTATCTCGCTCGCGTCTCGAACCCTCATCAAGCAAGTCGGTCAACTGCCCCCCTAATTAGCGCCAAAATCTAAGAAGCACGAGCATAGAGGAATATGCAAGAGCAGCGATCCAATTTCAGCCGCCACTTTTGCCTTCATTATCGAGTACGGCTCTACTCAGACCGACTCTGCGGAGACCCATCGATCGAGCGTGGGTCCGCTCTCAAAGGAGGTGATGAGTGCGTACCTCGGCGCATTACCGGGATGCACAACTACATGCCAAAGACGCTGAGTATCGACAAGAAAGCGAGAGCCTCGATGAAGCGGCACTCGCTTCTCAGTAGACGGATCAGGTAGGCCATCATCCCCGCTATCCATGAGGAGCATGTAGGAATTTGGGTTGTCGGTGAGTTCCACCCAAGACCTCACCACCCAACCATCGCTCTCAGGATTGAACCGATTGTTGTCGTCGCGGTGTAGCTGGCGAATCGCTGCTTCGCGATCCTGTGGCTCAAGTTTTATTATGCGAACACGCCCAAAGTTTGCACCAACCCCTGAGACGTAGTCCCGAAGTGTGGGGCAGAGTGCTGCGTTACTCGTAAATATTGCATCTTTGTCGGGGTGCTCGTCATCTGCAGACCAGAACCCTCGGCAATCCAATTGCCCATCGGTGGTGGCGATGGGTGCGAAGTTGGTATCGCCACCGCTCTTCCAATCCATGTACTCGAGAGAGAGGTACTCAGATTCATCTATCTCGAATGGCACATCTCGGAGCTGCACAACGCCGGAGGCTGTGAGCGCATCTAGTCGAGGGTGTGGAGTAACGAGAGGGATAGCGACGGACCAGTGCTCTTGAGTGGGCCAGAAAGCAGTTGTCATTGCTTCAGTCTAGGGATATGAGAGCAAATGGTGTGCTCTGTGGCGAAGATCAATCGGCCGCAGCGAATGCGTCAAGTATCGCCTCTCGCCATGCCGGTAATAGAGCGCAGCCTTCATCTCCTGTGCGCCCAATCCTCACTAGTACAAGGTCTAGCGCAGGGCATACCAATATGCACTGGCCTTCATGGCCGTTCCCCCAGAATGACCCATAGCGATCCTCGGAGACCCACCAATGGTTCCCATAGAGATAGCCATTGGCTTCATCCCGAGAGAGTGGAGTTCTAGCGTGGTCAACCCATCCCTCCGGCAGAATCTGCTCGCCGCGCCAGACTCCATCGCGCAGGTAGAGAAGTCCAAAACGTGCAAAATCGAGTGCAGTCGCATAGACAAAAGTTGAGGCAACCCAAGTGCCGGCATCGTCAATGGTTGCGCGAGCGCTCGACATGCCGATTGGGTCGAGGAGTCGAGACTGCAGAAACTCATCGATGCGGGTCTCTGGAGCGAGGGCATGTGAGGCAATGGCCGAGAGAATGTTGGAGGTGCCGCTTGAGTACGCATAACGCGAATTCGGTGGCGCCTCGGCAGGGCTCTTCTCCGCAAAGCCGGCTACATCGTCTCGTCCCTCCCCGAAAAGCATCGCCACCACATCAGATGGAGCATCGACGCTGTATACCTCGCTCCACTTGAGCCCGTCTCGCATAGCAAGCAGATCTGCAGTTCTGATGCTCTGCCTCGGGTCTCCAGGATTCGACCACGCATCAACCGGTGCTGGGGCATCGAGAACAAGACGACCATCTGAGACGAGCATCCCGATAACTGCGTGCAGCATCGACTTAGCAAGCGACCATGAGAGTAGCGGAGTCTCCTTAGTTATCTCTTCGCCATTGCCCTCAAAAGAGGGGAGACGGTTTGCATAGCGCTGCGCTACGACCTTTCCTTTATGGACGATGACAACGCCAAAGGTCTCGTGAAATAGAGATTCAGGGTCGAACATCTCGTTTAAGAGCGCCTCGATCTCGACACCTTTTGGCAACTCAGCGGTTGGCCAGTCGGCGCCTGGATATGGAGTCTCCTCCGGCTGATGTGGAAGAGCGATCAATGGTGCCTGATTCACGCTAAATCCCTGCTTTAGATCGGCAAGTTTCCTGTCGCAGTTCGTGTCGTGCCCTGGTCTCGGAATGCAGCGATAGTGCGCTCGGCGGTGCGCATCATGTGAATCTCGTCGGCTCCATCTGCAAAGCGTGCCCAGCGAGCATTCATGTACATATCAGCCAAAGGAGAGTCCTTTGAGTAACCAAGTGCACCGTGGACCTGAATTGCGCGATCGATGATGCGGCATAGGGAGTTGGCGACAAAGTGCTTCGTCATAGAGACCTCAGACTTGAAGTCTTCTTTGCGGTCGATCTTGTATGCAGAGTGGAGCACCATGAGCTTGCACTGGTAGAGCTCAATGGCCGAGTCTGCGATTAACCACTGGATGCCCTGCTTCTCCGCGAGGAAGGAACCGTGTGAATAGCGCGTGAGCGAGCGCTCAACCATTAGGTCGAGGGCAGTCTCAGCCTGCGCGATCCAGCGCATGCAGTGAGCGAGGCGTGCAGGGCCAAGTCGGAATTGACCGAGGAGGTGCCCCTGGCCGCGCCCGCCGAGCATCTGATCTTTGTGGACCCGCAGATCTTCGATGAGGATCTCTGAGTGCCCGGTACTCCCGTGCATCGTCTCTATCTCGCGTACTTCGTTCCATCCCTCAGAGGGGAGGTCGATGATAAAGGCAGTATTTGCAGCCTGTGGAAGATCAGGGTCGTCCTCTGTTCGGCAGATAAGGATCGCAAAGTTGGCGCGATTTGCTCCACTAATAAACCACTTGTGTCCGTTGATGACCCACTCGTCACCGTCCTCATACGCTCGAGTTTGAATAAGCGTCGGGTCTGACCCCGCGACCTCAGGCTCCGTCATCGCAAAGCATGAGCGGCCGTATCCGTCGCAGAGAAGTTTGAGGTACTTCTCTTTCTGCGCATCGGTGCCCCAATGTAGGAGGGTATTCATGTTTCCCTCGTCGGGGGCCTGGCAGTTAAGTGCGTATGGACCAAAGCGCGACTTGGCCGCCTCAGCCTGGACCATCGCAAGCTCAACGTGGCTAAGGCCCATGCCTCCCCACTCTTTGGGCATCTGCGGCAACCAGAGACCGCGTGCTTTTGCCTCTGTGCGCATCTTGATGATGCCGGCGATCAGCGACTCACGGTTGTTCTCATCGATGGCTTGCTCTGCTGGTCGCACTACCTCGTCGATGAACTGGCGGACCTGAATGCGTATCGCTTCGAGTTCGGGTGAGAGTGAGAAATCAATTGACATGTCTTTAGCATCACCGAGCAGAGGCCTCACGGTCAAGGCGAGGGTTATGAGCAGGGTCATTGGGCCCTAGCACCGCGGAGTGAGCGCCTTTGTGCGAGAGTTAGTTACTGACCGAGATTTGAGGCTCGGCGGTTAAGTAATACCTGTCTGCGAGAGATCATTTTGAGGGAATCAGGGGGATATATGCGCGCCGTAGTTGCAGAGAATCGTCGTTTGATAGTGCGGGATTACTCAGAACCGGTACCCGAGGCCGGAGAGATATTGGTAGCGGTACGCGCCTGTGGAATCTGTGGATCCGATCTGCACACACTCGCACATGGAGATGAGGTTGCCTCATTAGGGGAGGCGCTTGGAGCCGACACAGGGTTCGACCCGGCGCTGCCTTATGTGCTCGGGCACGAGTTCTGTGGAGAGGTCCTTGATGCTGGAGCGGAGACCTTTGGTTTTGAGGCAGGGGACCTTGTCGTATCGATGCCATTTTTGCTCAGGCCGAGTGGGTTGGTGCCCCTCGGGTTCGCGAATGCTGCGCCGGGTGGATACGCAGAGAGAATGGTGCTTACCGGCGGAATCTGTTTAAAGGTTCCAAACGGTCTTGACCATCGACGCGCTGCACTTACAGAGCCGATGGCCGTCGCGCTACATGCTGTTAATAAGTCTGGAATTAAACAGGGTGATGCCGCAGTCATAGTTGGCTGCGGTCCTATCGGGCTTGCGATGATTCCGTGGCTTCGTCTTCGAGGAATCGAGCCGATAGTTGCAGCTGATTTCTCCGCTAAACGCCGCGCACTTGCGCTTGAGTTAGGTGCCGATTTAGCGGTGGACCCGCGAGATGAATCGGTAACGGATGCTTGGCGCCGAGTTGATGGCGCCAAAGAGCTTGTTATCTTTGAGGCTGTCGGCACCCCTGGGATGATCGACTCAGTTGTCTCGATGGCCCCGAGCCGCGCGCGTCTCCTAATCGCAGGGGTCTGCATGCCCCCGGATACTTTCCGCCCCTTTGTGGCGATCGTCAAAGAGCTGAGTATTCAGTTCGTTTACTGCTACGACGGCGACGAGTTCGCAGCCACTCTCCGAGCAATAGCTGAGGGCGAGGTAGTGGTTGACTCCCTAATCACTGGGACCGTAGGGTTCGACGGCGTCTCTGAGGCATTCCGCCTGCTCGGGGACCCGGAAGACCACGTGAAGATACTCATCGAGCCGGGTTCAGGGCCTGAGGTGCTCCACGTTTCGACTTAGAGCCCGCTAATCGGTAACTATTCCACTACGAAGTAGGCACTAGTTAGTTTCTTCTTGAGGCTTGGCCCCACCGGCTTCATTACCTAAGTAAAGGATGAGAATTATGAATGTCGTTGTCTGCGTGAAGCAGATCCCCGATCCTGCGGTACCCGGGGAACTGACCTCTGATAATCGTCTCAAGCGCGATGGCGCTAAGGCAATCCTGGACGAGTCCGACTCATATGGTGTTGAGATGGCGCTGCAGTTAGTCGATAAGGCTGGCTCAGGGGAGGTAATCCTCGTATCGATGGCCCCTAACGGTGAGGTCTCCGGACTTCGTCAGGCACTTGCGATGGGCGCAGCGCGCGCCATCCTCATCTCCGATGATGCTCTCGCTGGAGCGGATGCGCTTACAACCTCGAAGGTAATTGCGAAGGCAGTTGAGCGTGCAGGTGGCGTTGATCTTGTCCTCGCTGCTACCGAGTCCTCTGATGGCTATACCGGCACAGTCCCCGCACAGGTTGCAGAGTTGCTCGGGTGGCCATCACTCACATTCGCAAAGCATGTTGAGATTGCCGATGGCAAGGTCACTATCCAACGTCAGACGGAGAATGGCTACGACGTAGTCGCTGCATCGCTCCCTGCGGTTGTGAGTGTGACAGCAGGTGTTGTTGAGCCTCGCTACCCATCTTTTAAGGGAATCATGGCTGCAAAGTCGAAGCCACTTGATCAAGTAACTGCCGCCGATCTTGGGCTCAACTCGATCTCGGCCGGGCAGAGCATTGTCTCTGTTGATGCAGCACCTGCTCGCCAGGCTGGCGAGAAGGTGGAGGATGACGGCACTGCTTTTGAGCGCATCGTCACCTACCTCGAAGAGTTGAAGGTCATCTGACGCATAGCGTCTAAGTATCTCGCGTGGGTGTCACGCGATTTGTTCCTAGCGCATAGTTTGCGCGATCAGGATAAAAAAAGGAGTCGAGAGACATGAAGATTTGGATCTTTGCCGAGAGTGAGAATGGTGCGCCTACAACGGCGACACTTGAGATGGTTACAAAGGCCCGCGAACTTGGCGGCACACTAGAGGCTGTCTATGTTGGGACCGATGTAGCCAGTGTCGCTACTGGGCTCGGCGAGCATGGTGTAACGAAGGTATTCGGAGTCGACCCCGATGGAGTGCTCGCTGGCGTGGTCGGCGCTGCAGCAATAGCGGGTCTCATCGGCGCTGAGGCTCCAGACTTGATCCTCTTCGCACAGACCTACGATGGCCGTGATGCGATTGGTCGTCTCTCCGCACGCCTTGACCGAACTGTTCTGACAAACGGGATGTCGCTCACTGTTGAGGGAGATTCGGTAAGAGTCGGTACCGCTATTTTCGGTGGAGCACAGTTGGTAGACACCTTGTTTGAGGGCGAGAAGCCTTACCTTGCAGCTATCCGACCCAAGTCCTTTGTGGCCGCTCCCGGTGGTGCTGCCACTCCAGAGATTGTTGCTGTCGGTGCGGTCGATGCTGGACGAGCAGGCGAGGCAAAGATACTTGAGCGCCATGTCGAGGAGCGCGAAGGGCCAAAGCTTGAGGAGGCAGTTGTTGTTGTCTCCGGTGGTCGTGGAATCGGCGAGGCTGCTAACTACGAGCCTCTTGTCGA
Source organism: Actinobacteria bacterium IMCC26256 (assembly GCA_001023575.1). Taxonomy (GTDB): domain Bacteria; phylum Actinomycetota; class Acidimicrobiia; order IMCC26256; family IMCC26256; genus IMCC26256. The sequence continues at coordinate 759,071 of CP011489.1, forward strand.
GCAACTCGCGAATCTTCTCAGCGGTGCATCTGGAGCATCGCGTGCGATTGTTGACGCTGGTTGGGTTCCGTACTCGAAGCAGGTAGGGCAGACCGGTAAGACCGTGAAGCCGAAGCTCTACATTGCACTCGGAATCTCTGGTGCGACGCAGCACATGGTCGGAATGAAGGGATCGGACAACATCATCGCAGTCAACAAAGATGGCGAGGCCCCGATCTTCTCAGTAGCAGACCTTGGAATCGTCGGCGACCTAACAAAGGTTGTTCCTGCACTAATTGAGGCGATCAAAGCTCGAGGCTGATCCACTCGGATTCAGAACTTAGAAGTACGAAAGAGGGGCGGCCTGCGGGCCGCCCCTCTCGCGTGCGAGTATCTGCAGCAATGACTACGAGTGATGCAATCCGCGAACCACTTGTTGACCCGGTACTTCTTGGGCGCTGGCTTGATGAGGCTGGGCTCGGCGGTACTGGTGAACCAGAGATTGAGCGCATAACCACAGGGCATTCGAACGAAGTATTTCTCGTGAGGCGCGGGGGAGTGGAGTGGGTACTCCGCCGCCCTCCTCGTACCCCGCTCTCGCCAACCGCACATGACATGGCGCGCGAGTTTCAGTTGCTCTCTGCGCTTAGTGCCTCTAACGCTGTGGGCGCCGGCCATGCGCTGCCGCAGGTGCCTATACCTGAACCAGTGGCCTTCTCTCCCGATGCGCTTGGTGCGCCTGCATATTTGATGCAGCCTCTAGACGGGTTGGTAGTGCGCGAGTCCATGCCTCCACTATTCGCGGCAGATCCAGAGGCCCCCACTGCAATCGCGCACTCGTTGATCGATCTTCTTGTGACGATTCATGCAGTTGATTGGCGCGCCGCCGGTTTGGTCGAGTTTGGCCGGCCAGATGGTTACCTAACCCGTCAGGTGCCGCGCTGGACAGGGCAGCTAGATCGATATCGCACACGCGCGCTCCCAGAGGTAGATGAAGCAGCGGCCTGGCTCGCTAGCAACACACCCGAGATGCAGTCGCCAACAATTATTCATGGCGATTACAAACTCGACAATGTGATGTTCGCTCCCTCTCTGCCGGTATCGCCACTCGCGGTTCTTGATTGGGAGCAGGCGACTATCGGCGACCCGCTAGTTGATCTCGGCTGGCTACTCGGGCTCTGGTGCGATCCAGGGGACTCTCCTGTTTTCGGAGGAGCAAATGCGGCACTACTTGGGCATGGCGAGGTACCGACTCGCGCTGAGATGAGCGCACGCTACGCAGAGGCATCGGGGCGTGACCTCACTCATCTTGATTTCTACTGCGTGCTCGGTCTCTTCAAACTCGCATGCGTTATGGAGGGCTCGTACGCGCGTTTCAAGAACGGAACTAGCGACGATGCTCTCTTCTCATTCCTAGAGGAGGGTGTACCCGCTCTAGCGCGGCGCGCGTTGGAGTTCGCTACCTAGTCAACCGTTTGCTTGGGAAGTACCTAGCTGACGAAGTATCTCAGGAAGTATTAGGTGGCGGTCTCCATCTCCAGGGTGTGCCCCTCGAACCGGTAAGCGGCCCGCCCGCTAACTTCTCGAGGCGATATCCGTCATGTGTTTTTTGAAGGTGATGTCGCTTGCAGAGCCTCACCAGGTTCTCAAGGCTTGCAGGGCCGCCCTCAGCGAAGGGTTTGATGTGATCAATCTCGAGACCGAGGCTCATATCGCATGTCGGTACCTGGCAGACACGATCGCGCTCCTCGAGAGCGGTGCGTAATGGTGCCGGGATTGCGCGCCCCATATGCGCAACCGTCTTGATATCTACTCCATCAATTACAAGAAGTTTTAAGAAGGCCTCGCCCAAATACTCGGTTGCAGTAGCGACGGGGATCGGGCCAACGCCAGCGATCTCGCAGACTTCTCCATGATCAGTATGCCCACGCTTAAGTGCATCGATGTCGATGCGAATATTGATCACAGCGTTAGGGTGAGTTGTCTTCGTTCTACCCCCTCCCGAAGCTTTGTCACTGGCCCTCTCACAGAGTGCTATCAGAGCGTCGGCTGCGTAGGCCTCAGGTCTTTCATGGTTCCCACTCTTGCGTGCCTGTTTGAAAATCGAGTCCTCGAAGGGTGCGAGAGCAGCCTTGACTAGTGCTCCATTCGCAACTGTCATGCGACCCTTGAGGTTGCACGCCCCATCCTCACCAACCCACCATTTTAAGGATCGACTCTTGTGGACCTGTCGGTGTCGCTCTGCCTCGTCTGTAGCGGCGGCAACGACACGAGATGTTGCATCGCGAAGATCGCGAACCGTTGCATACGTTGCGAGGTTCAAGAGCTGTGTCTCAGTATTGGGGGCAACGATCGCACCACGGGCTACCTCGATTGCCTGAGTGCCAGAGAGCGTCCCTGAGCGCAGTGCTGCCTGAGTCACAGGCAAGTGCTGGAGCTGACCAGCGAGCATTACAACAGATTGAGCTTCATAATGAGCACAATCAGTCTCGATCGAGAGCCACTCTGAAATGCTCTTCGCACCTTGGCCTCTCCAGCCATTGGTGCGCTCTACCTGCCCCACGGCAACAGTGCGAAGTGCATCACCACTGCGGCGTACTTCATCGGCCAACCCCACAAGTTCGCGTGCCCCGGCAGCATCGACAACATCTACCTCTATGGCGGCCATGGCGGATTGGAGTTCTGTGTGGGCGTTTCGCAGTCTATCGAACATATGTTCGAGTATAAAACAGGGGTGGGACACTCATCTCAAATGCGTGGTTCCTCGACGATTTTGGCTAGCTCCGCCCTCAGTGAGAAAGATAGATACCCAGTCAGTTAGTGATATCGATCGCCACTGGGGCGTGATCTGATGGCTTCTCACCCTTTCGGGCATCTCGGTCCATCTTGGCGGCTGTGAGGCGTTCTCGCACGACTGGAGTCACGTAGAGAAGGTCAATGCGCACACCGCGGCCCTGATGAAAATCTCCGCCTCGGTAATCCCAGAACGTGTACTGACCGGAGTCGTCATTCAATTCACGGAACGCATCAACGAGCCCCCACGCACGCAACTCTGCGAGTGCATCGCGCTCAGCCTCTGTTACATGGGTTGCTCCGACGAAATGAGCCGGGTCCCAGACATCGCGATCCTCGGGGGCGACGTTGAAGTCGCCGAGTAGGACTAGCGGCTCCTCTGGCGAGCAATTGGCCTCCAACCACTCTCGGAGTCGCTTGAGCCAGATCAACTTACGGTCATAGAACTCGCTCGGCACTTCGCGACCGTTGGGGACATAGACACATACAACGCGTACTCCTCCGCACATTGCAGAGATGAGGCGAGCATCGCCTTCGTATGGATCTTCGAGGTCGCCAAAGCCCATCGTGACATCAGTTAGGCCTACGCGAGCAAGTATCGCGACGCCGTTCCATCTGCCCTGGCCGTGGTGTGCGCTCTCGTACCCAAGTGCCTCGAAGGCCATCGTGGGGAAAGCTTCGTTTGTCATCTTGGTCTCTTGTATGCAGATCACGTCTGCATCGGAGGTTTTTAGCCACTCCTCGACTCTGGGGAGGCGTGCTTTAAGTGAGTTTACGTTCCAAGTAACAATTCGCATTTAGAGGCCTATGTGTAGTTCGGGTCAGAGACGAGGAGTTTCGCGCGAACCAATTCGCGCACTGCAACAATAGTTGGAGCATCGTGGTCGGCCCCGTTGCGGATAGACGCTGCAAGCGCCTGAAGGAGCTCTGCTAGTGGTGCGTCAAACCCAAGGAGCGTCGCGAGCTGCGTCCGTGCGTGCTCATTGGCTCCATGGCCGATTCCAAGTTCGCGCTCAACCATTCGGAGTGCATTGCTAGCGACGCGAGCATGAAACGAGACGCGCCCCTCGGTATTGGGCATTACGTCTTTCTCAAGGAACTCGCGTACCGCCTCCACAAGCAATTGGGCACTTGGTGAGTCGTGGATTGTTAGGGATGAAGGATTAGCAGCGAGTGCAGGCAGTGACCACGTTGGATCGGGGCCAGGGTCGTCACCAGTGATGAGGTTGAGGAGATCCCACTCGGTCTCCGCGACACGCCGCCCAAGCATGGCGTTCTCGACCGAGCGCACAATGCCGTGGACATGAGAAGCGCACTGCATTTGGCAGATCACACCCCACTTCAAGGTGCCGAAGATCTCCCAGTAACGGACTCTCTCGGCATCGACTCCGGTGCCGCCGGCAGCGTTGTAAGCAGTGAGCAAATCCTCAAGGTCTCCGAAGCCGCCGACGAGTTTGTCGTTGACCCCAAATCTCCATGAGCGAACGCAGAGCCAACCAAAATCCTCAGCCGGGTCGCCAAGGTGGCTGAGTTCCCAATCGAGAACAGAGCGAATCCCCTCGGGGCCCACAATGAAGTTGCCATTGCGATAATCCCCGTGGACTAAGCGAGGGCCTCCGCTTGGTGCTTCAGGGGCGTGAGTCTCGAGCCAGCGAAATGCGAGTTCGAATGCTGGGTGCGCCTCGCCGAAAGCCTCGACAAGTGAACGGTATTGAGCGATCTGTTCATGTGGTCCGAGTACATCAAGGGATGGCAAGCCAGCGGTATCGATCGCATGTATGCGTGCTGCAATCTCTCCGCACTGAGCAGCTAGTAGAGGGCGCGCCTCTGCGTATTCATCATCGCGAAGAATTCTGCGAGCAATGGTCTCTCCCTCGATTCGCTCCATGACAAAGCCGTCGCCGAGACCGTCATCGGCCTCTAGAAGAAATCGAACAAGTGGCACAGGCGCACCTGCACGCCCGACTGCATCTAAAAGCAGGAACTCTGTTGAGCGACCGATCTGCCCGCTGCTCGCCCCTGGGTCGCGTCTAAGCACCAACTGCTCAGTGGTGGCGACTCCGTCCGCATACGAGTGTGCATCAAAAGCCCAGGTCTCGCGGGATGCTCCACCGGAGAGTCTCCGCACGCCGTCGACGGTGTACTCGCCGCCGAGAGCGCGTGCCGTGCAGCGCGCAAGTTTCTCAGCCTCTACCGAGTTGGGGCGACTCACGCTTTGGCGCCGACCGGCCGACCATCAACAATCTGATCAAGGTACTCAGAGAGCCCATACCCAGTTCGGCCGTTCCATGTCCAACGGGTCATTCCTTCACTGATGCGTGTGACGAGTTGCTCGCCATCGGGCGCAACGCGGCGGTTGCGCAGAGGCACTAACGACATAACTTCACCCGTGATTTCATACTCGCGATCGCCGGCCTTGGCCTTAGCAACAATGCGTCGGTGGTAGATGTCGTTACCCTCCCACTCCGTCTCAATCTCACATTGGTGGATGTGGGTATACGCACCGTCCTCGTATACGACTCCACCCATGCGGACTCCGCCATCGGCAGATGCGATATAGGAGATCATGAAGCCGGCGTCGTCACCGAAGTTCATCGTTAACCAGCGGTAGTAATACGGAGCCTGCCAGTAGCGCGGTCCCCATGAGTGGTCACGCAGTCCGTAACCATCGATCTCCCACTCTTCATCACCGACGCGAATAGATCCGCGTGCGCCGACATGCTGCTCGTAGTGCCCGCGCGCAAAGCCGCCGGAGAGATCCTCAGTGAGTGCAGTGCCGTCGTCGTTGACGGGCTCGCCCCCCATCATCGGAGAGAGGCCGCGGTAATCAAGTGTTGCCTCGACCTCTGTCCAAGGGCTCTCTGTAAATGCGCGACGTGGATTAGCCATGACAAGTGGATCGTCGAGAAGAACCGCGCGCCCCGAGTAGGTGACCTTGAGAGACTCGAATGGCTTGACGACATCGAATCGCATTCCTGCTGCGTCGAAGGCATCGTTGGTTGTGATCTTGGGTCGGTCAAACATGAACGCGACTCGCCCATCGGGGAGATAGAGGCAGGTAGTCATCTCGGCGTAGCCCTCATTGGCACGGTTGCCGAGGCGGAAGAATCCCCCCATCTGAGCTATTGGATCGTAGACATTGAAGTACATACTCTCGTTGAAGTTGGTGGCTTCCTCAAGGGAATGCATGTACTCGTCGGCGTGGTCAAGGCGTATGCGCATTGCCCTATCTTGTGCCGGGCTTGACGTGGGGCGCAACCCGGTGATGAGGTAGGGGTCTATGACAACAGAACCCACCCTCATCGCGTCCGGTCTTGGCTTCCCAGAGGGGCCGGTCTGGATGCCAGATGGCACGCTCTTATTCGTTGAATTACAGAACAAGAGGGTGAGTCGACTCCACCCTGATGGGCGACTAGAGGTTGTCGCTACTCCAGGTGGAAGCCCGAACGGGTTGGCCATTGGCCCCGATGGTGCTGCCTACGTGTGTAACAGCGGCGGCTGGGAGTTTCACGAGTTAATGGGGCTCACGATTACCGGAATGCTTCAACCCTCTGATTACTCAGGTGGACGAATCGAGCGCATTGATTTAGAGACCGGAGACGTAACAGTTCTCTTCACAGAGTGCGACGGGAATCCTCTGATGGGCCCGAACGATCTTGTCTTCGATGCTGACGGCATGATGTGGTTTACCGATCACGGCAAGATTCGTGCACGTGAGCGCGATCACGGCGGGGTCTATTACGCGTCACCCGATGGTTCGTCTATCAAAGAAGTTATTTATCCACTTGAGTCACCAAACGGAATTGGCATCTCTCCAGAGGGCGACACCGTATATGTTGCAGAGACGCATACCGGTCGAGTGTTGTCGTGGCCGATCGAGGGGCCCGGAGCTGTTGGGCGCCCAAATCCGATAGGGCATGGAGGAACGGTCCTTGCAGGGTTAGCCGGTCATCAGCTTCTCGACTCGCTCGCAATCGACTCTGCAGGCAATGTCGTAGTTGCGACAATTATCAACGGCGGCCTAACAGTCGTCTCTCCAGATGGAGCGAGCATTGAGCATGTTGCCCTGCCCGACCTTCTGGTAACAAACGTCTGCTTTGGTGGCGACGATCTGCGTACCGCGTATGTAACCTGCTCTGGTACTGGAACCATCTACTCGCTTCCATGGCCGCGACCAGGGCTACGTCTTAACTTCTAAGAGGTCAACGCATCTCTGCCATTGGGCCTGAGTGCAGCTCACTAATAACTACTAAAACGAATTTGGAGAGAACATGTCTGGACCATTAACCGGTGTGAGGATCATTGAACTTGCAGGGATCGGCCCAGGGCCGTTTGCAGCGATGATGCTCGCGGATATGGGTGCAGACATCATCCGCGTTGAGCGTGCAGGCTCCGTACGCGAGACGCTGCCTGAGAATATTCCGTTTGACCTTTTGATCCGAGGGCGTCGATCAATCGGCGTGGATCTCAAGAGCCCAGAAGGCATAGAGGTTGTCATGCGTCTGGTTGAGTCCGCAGATGCTTTGATCGAGGGGTTCCGCCCCGGAGTTACAGAGCGACTTGGGCTTGGGCCTAATGATTGCCTTGCTCGTAACCCGAGACTTGTTTATGGGCGTATGACGGGTTGGGGTCAAGAGGGTCCATATTCACAGGCCGCTGGCCACGACATCAACTACATCGCGCTCGCTGGTTCCCTCGCTCATCTTGGGCGTGCTGGTGAGAAGCCAACGCCACCGATCAACCTTGTTGGCGACTTCGGTGGCGGCGGGATGTTTCTTGCATTCGGCGTTGCTTGTGCATTATTCGAGGCCACTCGAAGCGGAGAGGGTCAGGTTGTCGACGCCGCTATGGTCGATGGCTCTGCGGTATTGATGTCAATGTTCGTCACATGGCCAGGTTGGGGGGAGCGTGGCACAAACCTCCTCGATACAGGTGCGCCGTTCTACGACACCTATGAGACTAAGGATGGTAAGTACATCTCAATCGGTTCGCTCGAGCCACAGTTCTATGCAGAGCTCGTCTCTCGTCTTGAACTCGGTGCAGAGTTTGATCTTGCAACGCAGATGGATCCGCGTACTTACGAGATGCAGCGCAGCACTCTTACGGCTCTGTTCTTAACTAAGACGCGGGATGAGTGGAACGCGATACTTGAGCACTCAGACGCTTGCTATGCACCGGTTCTTGAGATGAGCGAGGCAGCAGAGCACCCGCACTTGAAAGCGCGTGGGACGTATGTCGAGGAGTTTGGAGTGACCCAGCCCGCGCCGGCGCCGCGCTTTAGCCGGACCCCTGGAGCGATTCAAGGCCCACCTGCTTGGCCCGGTCAACACACCGATGCAGCGCTTAGCGACTGGGGCTTCAACGCCGATGAACTCTCCGCGCTTCGCGAGTCGGGCGCTATTCGCTAGGGCTGATCTGTTCTTCGTGGCCTGCCGAAAGGTCTATGACCTCACCTTGGTTCTGCCCTGAGCGTTTAGTGGCAGCTGGCCCTAAGTCTGCGGCGCGTCTAGCCAACTCGATGGCAGCGGCCTCTCGTGCGCGTGCGATTACATCATCGCTTGATTTGCGGGGAGCCGGATTTGGATTGCTCTGGCCTGCGTTAGCTGCAGCAGCAGCTGCTCGTGCCCTCTCCACTAGATCCTCGCGTGCTGGCGTTCCTTGAGTAGCGCTGCGCACCGTTACCTCCGGAGCAGAGATGGTCGGTTCTGCGGGTGCCGCCGCCTCGGCCGCTTTAGCGCTCGCAGCTTGCTCACGCGCCTTTGCGATCATCTCAGCGCGAGAACCGGGTGCTGCCTTGGTAGTGGATTTTGCTTTTGGTAATTTATCTGTTGAAGAACTTTTTGTCTCAGACTTAGCCTCGGGCGAAGCACTAACTGCCACAGATGAAGCAGCGGTCGGCACACGTGGAGCACGTGGGCTGAGGACCCGCCCCATAGTGAGTGCGCTAATAAGAATTGTGGTGCCGATCACCGTGTAAGCAAAGACAGGTTCGTATGCATCCGTACCAGCAGTGATGAAGTGAGCAGTTGCGAGAGCCCAGAGCGGATACGAGAGGAAATGAAGCGTGCGCCACACCTTGAGGGGCAGGTGGCGTTTGGCTAGCGATGTTCCCTGTACGGCAATTAGTACGTAGAGGCTGACGATTCCCCACGCAACAGGCCCTGGCTTCCACTGCGTATGCATCGGAATCAAGATGTCGCTGAGCGAGAATCGCGCGTATCCATCAAGCATCAAACTCACGACATGTACCCCGACAAGAATGCTTGCAAGACTCGCGAAATGCTTATGCAGGTCAAGCATCCATGCTGGTTTCGGGAACTTTCCCAAGAGGCGTGTTGTAAGCGCGAGGCCCCAGATGACGGAGAGTGTCAACACCGCCCAAGCAACGATTCCAGTCGATCGTGAGATCCACCAGTAGGTCCGTGGGTCAAGCATTAATTAGGACGCCTTTGTTGTCGTTGTTACCGGAGGGGCTGTAACCGGGGGAGTTGTAACTGGGGGAGTTGTAACCACTGTAGGCGCAGGTGGGGCTGTTGGCGTTGGCCTAGCGGGCGAGGTTGATGGGGCGGGGGCTGGCGCTGCACCGGCAACAGGTGTGGTCTGTGTCCGAACTACCGGAGTAGCAGCACCACCGACTGTCGATGCATTAGGAGAACTGGCCACCGCAGGTGCAGGTGGTGCGCCCGCCGCAGGTGCCCCTGCAACCGGGGGAGCAAGTGCGCTGCCATCAAGACCATTAGCCCCGGCTGGAGTTGTGGCGACTACGCCCGTGGGTACCGCTGCTACTGCAGTAGAACTGCCGGATGCTCCTGCCTGGCCAGCAATCATTGCAATGAGTCCAAAGGTTGAGGCTGCGGTGATGCCATTAACAAGGATGCGGGCTGTTGCTGCTGCGTGTGGTCTGCGTGCCATGGAGTTCACTCCTTGAGAGTTTTAAGGTCGACGCAGAAAGGTGTTTAGTTACAGAATTGCTGCGGCTTTGGGGGCACCAACATTCTCGGCGCAACAGCGTTTAGATCTTTAGTGGGTTTGAGCAAAGACTTGGTTAAGAAGTCGGATATGACTCAAATACTCGAGAAGCTCATCCGTCGTCGCCGGGGAGCACATCGAATAATGCCGATAGAGAGGCATCTAGGTCTGAATCGTTAGGTGCTAGGAGGGTGATATGCCCAACCTTGCGGCCTCTCCTAGGGGACTTCGCGTAGTCGTGTAGGTGTGCTCCGGTGATTGCCGCTATGGAGTGGGGGTCGGGCAGCACACCGATGCAGTTCACCATCGCGCTCGCGCCGGTTAGATCTGTCTCCCCGAGTGGAAGCCCGGTTACAGCTCGAACATGATTCTCGAACTGACTTGTTTTTGAGCCCTCGATGCTCCAGTGCCCAGAGTTATGCACGCGCGGTGCAAATTCGTTGGCGATGAGTTGATCGCCTTTAACGAATAGTTCGAGGGTAAGCACTCCAACGTGCGCTAGGTCTTCGAGAAGGCTCGTGACGTACTGAATTGCAAGCGCCTCTAGCGGTGACTGCACCGCGTCTTGTAACGCCTCACTCGATACCCGACTAAGTCGTAGAATTCCATTGCGGTGCAGGTTCTCGACGAGCGGCCAAGTTTTGATCTCGCCATCGAGACCGCGAACTGCGATGATCGAAACCTCTCTATCGAAAGGGATGAACCCCTCTAGGATTAGTTCTCCTGCACTCGTGAGAGTCTCTAGCGCAGCCTCGGAGTCCGATTCATCTCGAATTACTACTTGACTCTTGCCGTCGTATCCACCGCGTCGCGATTTGAGAATGGCTGGAAGCCCTAGTGAGCGTAACGCTCTTTGAAGTGAATCTAGATCTGATACCTCTGCATGAGGCGCAACTGGAATTCCAAGAGCCTGTAAGCGCTGTTTCTCGATTAGGCGGTCCTGCGAAACAGAGAGCGATGCAATCCCAGGATGCACTGCATTTCCAGCGTTAATTAGCGCCTCTACCGTGGATGCCGGAACGCCCTCCCACTCGTATGTCACGACATCTGCACCTCCAGCGAAATTGATGACTGCCTCGGCATCATCTAGAGATGCCGTAGTTACCTCACCTACCGCGCCTGCTGTGACTCCCGTGCTCGGATCTAAGAATCGAGTATCTATGCCGAGGGCTTTAGCAGCTAACCCGAGCATCCATCCGAGCTGTCCACCACCGAGAATTGCGAGAGTTGTCATGGCTGCTCTGGGGTCGAGAGTTCTTTGCTGGCTGCGGAGTCGGAGACTGGTTCATAAGTGATGCGCTCGTCGAAGCCGCCGATAAAGACAACGGGCTTGCTCAACCATGCGCCACGCTTCGCTCTGTAAGCAGCAACAGCCTCTGCATTCTCCTTTACCTTTACCTTGGTATCAGCGGAGAGGGATTGGTCGTAGGCGGCTAGAGCCGGATCCATCTGTGCTTTGTATTCTCTTAATCGATCCGATCCTTGGTACATAGCCCTGACACGCGCAACGTTCCCCTCAATAGAGTTAGCGGCATCTGAGATTTGATTAGCGGACTCGCCATTGAGAGCGATAAGCCACGCGCTCTCTGCCTTCGCTAGCGCAATTGACGGGCCCCGATCCTGCGCTCCGGAGGTTTTGAGGGCCTCAAGAATCGCAGGGACGGTCTTGTATCGCGCCTCAAGGCTCGGGCTCAATCTCGTAAAACTCGCATCTGCCGCGTTGCGCGCATCAACGAGAGCCGGGCGCTGGGTGACGACGAGGAGCCCCAAGGCGCCCAAGAGCATGATGATGGTTAGGAGGAGGAAGAATCGGCGGGGTTTCATGGCTAGGTGTGACGGTACCTGCCGCCGGGAGATTTTCGGTGACAAGTGTCCCAATCTGACGGTACTTTTCAAGAATGAGACGAATCCCGCTACCGGTCGCGGTTATGGCCATCGTTGTCGCAATAGTGGCCATCTTGATTCTCGGCAGGGTGACAGGGGACCTTGCCGGCGCCACGGATGCCGTCGAGGTGCTTCGGGTCATCGACGGCGACACGATCATCGTTGCCTCGGGCGAGGGGAGCGAGACCGTGCGATTACTCGGTATCGACACACCTGAGACTCACCACCCGACTAAGCCTGTCGGGTGCTGGGGGCCTGAGGCCGAGGCGTTTACTCGAGAGCACCTAGAGGGGCGTTTTGTCACGCTTGAGGATGACATAGAGCGGACTGATCTTTACGGCCGCCATCTTGCATATGTTCACTTAGATGGAGAGCGCTTCAACGACCGTCTCCTAATCGAGGGTTATGCGCGCATCCTTACGATCGCTCCTAACGGGGTCTACCGCAGGGTGATGCTCGAGGAGGAGATGCAGGCACATAGAGCCAATAGAGGTCTATGGGGTAATTGCTGAGCAGCGACGACGGCATCTTGATTCTCTAGCCAAGGTGTAATAGACCTCCCTCAAGACAAGGGCGCTGCTTCGCAGTGAGAGCGCCTCAACTGCGACCGCTCGGGGGGGCAAAGATGCGCAGGAATTTAGTGCTCGCATTACTTCTTCTCGTCGCCGGCCTCAGCGCCGGTTGCAAATCAGCGGCGGGCAATATTTCAGGAGCAGGCAATATTTCAGGGGCTCCGCGAGAAACCACCACAACGTCTCGGGTATTGGTAGTTAAACCGCTTGCTGCCGAGATTCAAGCTTTGGTAATAAAGGGCTATGTAATTGCTCCGCATGCGAGTCTCGCCGCGGCTGATCTAAGTGTTGCAAACCTCCGAGATGCGGATCTCGAGGGAGCAGATCTGTCAGGGGCGATCCTCGATACTTCCTGCATGGCTGGCTCAAATTTGAGGTCCGCAATACTGACGGGAGCGCGCATGTATCGGGTGAGTTTGGTCGGCGCCGATCTGACTAATGCCTCTCTCTCGGGGGCGAATCTTGCTGGCGCAGATATGGTCGGGGCGTTACTTCGTCGGGCAGATTTGAGCGGAGCCGATCTCAAATCCGCGAATCTCATTAATGCAGATCTCCGAGGTGCAGACCTAACCGGCGCGACGCTTATTGGAATTTACTGGGACAGGACAACTAAGTGGCCGCGCGGCTTCGAGCCTCCACTCTCAGCGTAAATTACCGAGCCAGTCAGTTCGCGGTTTCTGGCTCGTCTGTCTCGTCGATATCGAGAGAGATCTCTACATTGTGGCGAGCAATTATCTCGAGTATCGCCTCTCCGTAGCGTTCGGCCTTTACAGGGCCTACTCCCGAGACAGACAGAAGCTGTGTGAGGTTTGACGGCCTGTGAGTGGCGATTGCGGTGAGGGTCTTGTTATCAAAGACTGTGAATGCAGGAATGCTCGCGGCTCTAGACGTTGAGAGTCTCCACGCCTTGAGCTCCTCGAATAGCGGACGGTCTTCAACCGCTAAATCTCCGAGTGCTATCGCGGATAGAGACGCTTGCGCTCGCGATGCTCCGCGTCGATTTACGTCTCCACCCGTCTCGCTGAGTTCCTCAAGGGATATACCTGTAGTAACAGACTCGATGAGATCGAGGAGTGCGCTGCGGGTTCTAAATGATGTGCGTTCGCCGAAGTTGCGCTTCTCAGCGTGTGTGCAGTGCAGCCATCTGCGTGACCTGCTCAACGCGACGTAGAGCAGGCGGCTCTCCTCCGCGAGTGCAGCAGCCTTCCCCTCTGCATGCGAGATTGGGACAAGGCCTTTCTCGAGGCCTGTAACCCAGACCGTCTCCCACTCGAGCCCCTTCGCAGAGTGGAAGGTGAGGAGGTCTATGGCGTCGCCACCAGATACCTCATCGTTGCGAAGCGCTGTATTTAAGAAGCCAAGGAATCCATCCACGCTCCCGACCTCACCCTCGGCGGCTAGGTACTCATGCCCGAGTGATGCGAGCGCCGCTGCATGCTCACGTACCTCCTCGGGCGCTTCGGTGGCATCGGCTTGGAGGTCTACGAGGTGAGCCTTAAAGGAGAGCGAAGGCTGCGCCGCCGCACTGCTGCGAATTCCTGCGACTAAATCCTTGACCTCTGCTCGCCCTAGGAACGCGCCTGCACCGCGCACTCGATAGGGGACCTTGGATTTCTTGCAGGCCTCCTCGAAGGCGAGCGACTGAGCATTGGTTCGATAGAGAACAGCCATTGAGTGCCAGGGTCGCTCGAATGAGTGTGCAGTAACTGCTGCGGCAATGACAGCGCCTGCCTCTGCGTGCTCGTCTGAGTATTCAGCGATCGTTGGTGCAGGGCCATCTTGCTTCGTGGTCTCTACGGAGAGACGTGACCGCGATGCAGGCAATACAGATCTGCTCGTTGCAACTACCTGTGGAGTCGATCGATAGTTATATCTAAGGCGAACAGTTGTCGAGCCAGGGAACACTTTCTCAAACTCCTCAAGGTATCTAGGCTCGGCACCTGCAAATCCGTAGATGGCTTGATCTGGATCGCCGACAACGCAGAGGTCGGGCTGGGCTCCGGACTCGCCGCGGACGGTTGATGCCTGAATCCCAAGCCATGCCCGCAGTAAGCGGAACTGTGATCTGTTGATGTCTTGGAACTCGTCCACGAATAGATGTCTAAAACGCCAGCGCTGAGCAGCAGCAAACTTGCCTTCCTTATCACTCTTGCGATCATTCTCAATAGCCTTGGCACACTCGAGCAGTAGATCATCGAAATCAACCAATAGACGACGATTCTTCTCTTGCTCATATCTCTCGTAGAGCCCTGCGATGCGCTCGGCTTGGCTTACAACGCGCCCGCTTGCACTAACCGCCTCTAGATAACGCGGTGGGGAGACGAGGCGCGCTTTGGCCCACTCGATCTCTGAGGCAACATCGATGACGCGGAGCTGCGAGCTGTCGCGCTTGCCGAGCATCGGAGCGAGGATGCGGGCCTTTGATCCAAGGACTGCTGGCATTGGGGTATTGCGATCTGCGTGGTACCGACGGAGTTGGACAAGTGCCACCGCGTGGAACGTCCCGGCTGTGAGAGTCGGATGGTCTCTATGCGGAGCTTGGTCGCGTGTTTCATCTCTGTCGCTATTCAATACGCCGAGACGAGATATGCGCTCGCGTAGCTCACCTGCGGCTTTTCGGGTGAAGGTAAGTGCAAGGACTCGACCCGGCGAGATCGCCCCGGTAGCGCTCTGCCATGCGATGCGATGCGTAAGGACACGAGTCTTACCGGAGCCCGCCCCTGCATGGATAGCGAGGGGGCGCGCATCTGATGTAACTGCTTCTCGTTGGGACGGGTCGAGACCCTCGAGGAGTGAGTCGGCATCGTGGGGCGCGGGGGGCATAGATCGGAGGATACCGGGGCTATGGGACAGGGGTTTGGTCATGGGGGCTTTGGTGCGTAGGATTCGCCACCGTGGCACGCAGAGGAGCATGGCAAAATTGGGGGCGTAACCAAACCTGCAACCCCATAGCAATCGAGTCTCCTAGGAGCCTTTTAGAGCTACGTGAGTTAGTTGGCTCTGCTGACCGTGCTGGCCAGCGGGTGCGCATCGCAGCGAGCGGGCATTCATTCTCTGATATCGCATGCACGGATTCTCGAATGCTTCGGATAGAGGCGTTGGATCGAGTTATCGATCTAGATCGGGAGGCGATGACTGTAACTGTCGAGGCCGGGATCAAATTGTTTGTCCTCAACGACGAACTCGCTAAGCGCGGACTTGCTCTCTCGAATCTTGGCGACATCGATAAGCAGACCCTTGCCGGTGCGCTATCGACTGGAACCCACGGAACTAGCCATCGACTCGGCCCCATTGCCGCGGCAGTAATTTCATTAGAACTTGTTACGGCAAATGGCGATCTAGTTACGTGCTCGCCGACCGAGGAGCCCGAGTTATTTGAGTGTGCTCGAATTGGGCTAGGAGTTTTTGGGATTATTACAAAGGTGACTCTCCAGTGCGAGCCAGCATTCCGACTTCACTCGCTCGAGGAGCCGCACGAATTCGATGAGGCACTCGAGTCTTGGAACTCCATTACAGCGAGTAACGACCATGTCGATTCATATTGGTTCCCGCACTCTGAGGTAGTAACCATCAAGGCTGCGAACCGAACGGACCGGCCGATCTGGGTAAAGTCGCGACAGAAGCAATGGCGGGAAGAGATTTTGATCGGGAACTACATATTTGGTGGCCTCGCCGCTTACGGTCGAAAGCGCCCCTCCAAGGTTCCATCGATAGCTCGGATGGTCGCTAATAACATGGGGCGCGTTGAGAAGGTAGATGTAAGCCATCGAGTCTTCTGCTCAGAGCGCCTTATTCGCTTCGTCGAGATGGAGTACGCGCTCCCTATCGAGAAGATGCAGGCAACGCTTCGCCGAATAAGAGATTTGATTGAGTCCGAGAAGCTTCAGGTTGATTTCCCGGTTGAGATTCGCGCGCTCCCGGCAGACGATATTCCGCTCTCAATGGCCAACGGCCGCGAGACGGCATTCCTTGCAGTCCACGTATCGAGTGGTACTCCTTTCGAGAAGTATTTCCGCGGTGTAGAGGCGATCATGGATGAGGTAGAAGGGCGCCCTCATTGGGGGAAGATGCACTTTCAGACCGCAGAGAAACTCGCACCTCGATACTCCGAGTGGAGCAAGTTCCAAAAAGTGCGAGAAGCATGGGACCCTAAGGGGCGCTTTGCAAATGCATACACAGATCGAGTTCTCGGAAGAACATATTAAAACGCTCTTATTAAAACGCTCTGTCTAAAAATTCTCCGCTTGTACTTGCGGGTCAACAAAAGGAGTGATGCCCATGCCGTACCCAGCGCACTTGATTCACGATGACGAGACTGTTGCTCTAGATCTAAATCCACATTGGTGGTACTTCATTGAGCACATCGCAGTGGCTACAGGGCTAGTCGCTCTCTTGCTCTTTGTCTCATGGCTCCACTCCCATGACGGGATTCTTCACTCTATTGGTACCGGTATTTGGTGGGTTGTCCCGTGGATGATGTTGGCATGGGCTGGATGGATTGGGATTCGTTTTCTAAAGTGGAGGAATACTTTCTTCGTAGTCACTGATAGGCGCGTCATTTTTCGCAGCGGATTTATCTCCAAGAAGGGTGTGGAGATTCCCCTTGACCGCATTACGAATATTGACTTCTCCCAGGGGCCGATCGAGCGTGTTATTGGGGCAGGCGATTTAGACATTCAATCTGCCGGACGAGATGGTTCATCCCACTTTGAGGATGTTCGTCACCCCGATGCGGTTCAGCAAGAGATATACCTTCAGATGGAGAGCAGAGAGCAGAATCGCTCTCGCAGAGACGCAGGTGACATCGCAAGTGCCATCAACGCAAATTCTGGGCAGGGTGCTCCAAGTGCACCAGCAGTGCCAGCACCTGATGCTGCGGAGCAACTCCGCAAACTCGCTGATCTGCGTGATGAAGGTGTAATCACCTCGGAGGAGTTTGAGTCCAAGAAGGCTGAGATACTCGGGCGAATGTAACCATAGACGTCACCGTGACCATAGAGGTCTCGGTGTCCATTGAGGTCTCCGGCACCTTGATCACCCCGAATTGATTCGGTGATTCTCCCAATCGAATCTCAGGCTTACATCCTCGCCGTTGCGCTCGGCACTCCAGATGTGGGGAAGGTCGCTAGGAATATCGAAGGCGTGCTCCACCTCTGGGTTGTCTGGGTGCAAGAAGATGTCGAGTGGTCTAAGTCCATCTCCCCAGCAGCGTTTTAGAAAATTAGTCTCGGCGAGGATCGCGATCTCGTCTTCAGATAGTTGCGCAAGATCATCAGCGAGGAAGCACGGCCCACCGCATAGTGCTGCAACAGCGGCCAAGACCCGAGCTTCGTCAGGCGAGTAGCCCGCGGCATCGTTACCGTCTGAGCCCCAAGCCATGACTATGTCAGGGTCGCATTCAAACCACCGTCGCTGAAGCGCCCAGCGGGCTGCAATATTTCGTGCCTGCGAAATAATGCCGTGATACCCGGTCCAGTCGCTTGCAGGGTGCCCGAACTCCATATGGACGACCGGCATCGCAGTGTCGTGCCCGATGCGGTTTCCATGGCAGAGACCAACAGCGGGGAGCATTGGCATGCCGCAGCCGAGCACATAGCGGTCATCTCCGAAGCCATCAATAAAGGCTCTGAGGCCAAGACGTAGCGCCTCGGTTCCCGTGACCGTAGGGTCATATCGAGTTGCAGTTTGAGCAGCAAAATACAGGAAATCAAGCTTCACCATGTCGAAGCCCCATGCGCGAACCTGTTCGCCTAGGCCGCGCAAGAATTCCAATACCTCGGGGTTGCTCGCATCTAGTGACCACCTGTTATGTCGGGGCTCAAGCAAGGGTGCATTGGTAGACGGATCCATCAAGCACCAATCTGGATGGTCTGTGCCAAGCCCAGGCCCATCCGGTACAACCATGAATGGTGCTAACCACAGACCGGCGCGACACCCGATGGCATCAAGCGATTTGACCATATCTCCCATGTCTTCTGGCCAGTGCTTATTAGCCCACCATGCTCCGTATGACTTCTGCCAGCCATCATCAATCTGAACAAGATTGAAGCGTGCGTCTGGAATCTTCTCTCGCATAAGGCGCGCATTGCTTAGAACGTTCTCCGGCTTTACGTTGAGCCCGAAGTGGTACCAAGACTCCCAACCCAGAATCGCATCACCGCTCCACCTGCGCGCATTCATCGCCTCGCCGGTCGCAGACGCATCGGCCTCCACGAGCGAGAATGGGTCGGAGCCAAAACTGAATGCGAATACCTCGCTACTCACAGTTGTTCCAGCATCGATACGTAGTCCGAGATCTGTCGTGGCTCCAGCCGTAAAGCCCCAAGTATCTGGAATCGCACTCAGAACAGGCGCACCTGCAGCCTCGATTGTGATCTCTCCATCATTCCAATTGATAGCGGTTACAAAGCGATTAGCAGTACGCGCTGAAGCAGTAATGGTGGCGAGTGATCCGACGAATGCGCTGCGCCACCATGAGCGCCCTGGCGCATCTGCTCTCCGCACGCCAGCCCACGACCATGAGTCGTAGCCCTCTACTAAACGCGTCTCGAATTCACCTGTCGCCGCCCCCGTAATAGTGAAACGATCAAGAACCGACTCGACTAGAGGGGATACGGAGACCAACATGCTGCAGGCACCTGGCTGCTCTTCGTCTATTGCTATCTCAATTATGGGAGTGCCGTTCTCTCCGCCGCATCGTGCGGTATTTCCGTCGATCAGCCAAGGGCCAATGGGGGATACTTCCGAGCCTCCGATTGATGCAGTCGCCCGCATTTCCCTAAGGCTGTAATCGGTCTCGCCAAATTGGAGACTAAACGTAGAGTCTGCGTAGAGGGAGAGAGTGATCGCTCCGTTGGAGATGGTTTGAACGGAGTCGCTCGGCATCACAACTGCACTTGGTGTGCGCCGTGGCTGGCATGGACGATAAAAGACTGAGGAGTGCGAGTAGTTACCTGGGCGTACTCCTTAGTTGCTGCATCTGCAATCTCGTTCATTTCATCTACTCGCGCAAGTGCTACAACGCAACCACCGAACCCGGCACCCGTGAGACGAGCACCGATTGCTCCATGTTTCACTAGGAGTTCGACGAGAGTGTCGATATCAGGGAGTGAGACATCGAAGTCGTCCCGCAGGCTCGCATGACCATCGCTGAGTATTGCGCCAAGACGCTTTAGATCATCTCTGTGGAGCGCATTAATAAATGCATCAACCCTTTCAATCTCAGATACGACATGCCTTGCATAGGGATCATCTTCAACCTCATTAGCGCGCGCCTCACGGAGTGATTTATACCCAAGTCGGGCTGAGACTTCCTCGCAGGCCGCTCTTCTCTCTGCATAACCACTCGACTCAAGGGTACGCGAGATTCCCGAGTGGACCACTAGGACAGCGAGAGAATCTGGAATTGCAATCGGCGTTACCGATAGGTCTCTGCAGTCAATCCGCAGAGCGTGGCCCTCCACTCCGAGAGTCGATGCAAGCTGGTCCATATTGCCGACTGGTACTCCAACGGCCTCGATCTCCGCTGCCTGCGCAGCGAGCGCTAATTCACGCGGGTCTGGTTCGATACCACTTGCATTGCAGATCGAGAGGATTAAAGCGACGGTAACCGCTGCACTGGATGAGAGCCCGGCCCCAATTGGGATGGTTGAGGTAAGGGCCAGATCGAGCCCTGGGGCATCGGCCCCTAAGCGGATCGCTGCTCGCACGGAGGCTGAGAGAAAAGATCCCCACGATGGCCCCTCATGCTCGGCGCCATCGCGGTCGGTCGTAACGCGCTGAGATGCATTATCAAGATCTAGAGAGACCGCGGTGAGTTTGTCATCGTCTCGCCGAACGCACGCGACAAGAACCTCGCGATCGATCGCCATGGGCAGGACGATTCCGTCGTTGTAATCGACGTGCTCCCCAATGAGGTTGACTCGCCCGGGTGCAGATACAACCAGAACTTCTCTCTGGGTGCGCGATGTGCTCTCATCATCAGCTCTGAGGCTCTCAATAATTCGAGCGATCCGAAGCTCTGTCATTCTCTTATCCACGGAGTAGATCCTACGGTGGTGGCTACTCGGCGGCGAGAGCGTCGCGAAGATGTTTCGCAGCGGTCTCAGGAAGTAATGGGTTGGAGAGGACACGGCTCCCGACCTCGGCTGCAGCTACGTAGCGCTGCACATTTCGCGATCTCAGAACCGGGGCGAAGTGAAGGTGCATGTGCGCTCCCGGGCCCGGAGTCGCTGGTGATGTTTCTTGGTGAATCCACATCATGTATGGCATCGGCGCGTCGAATAAACGGTCGTAACAAGCCACAATGGTATTCAGAGCCGCTGCGAGTGCGTCGCGCGACTCGCTCGCTAGAAGATCTAGTGAACCAATATGGTCGTTAGGGGACAAGAGAATTTCGTATGGATAACCAGCAGCGTATGGAACGCTGGCGCTCCATCCGTTTGAGTCATAGACGACGCGCTCTCGGTCTGCATCTGTTTTACTAGCGCACTCCTTACAGATAGAGCAACCGTGTGACGCGAGTACCTCAGCCTCGATTCGCTGCAGCGGAGGTACGAAGCCGAGTGCATATATCTGGCCATGCGGGTGGGGGATGGTGGCGCCTACCTCGCCTCCGCGATTCTCAAAAATGAGGACGGAGCAAATCTCGGGGGTGTTGAGTAATGCCGCCGTGCGCTCGGCCCAGAGGTCGACTACTCGCCTACATCCGTCGACTCCGATTGTTGCAAGGGATCCAGAGTGCTCGGGTGAGTACAGGACTACTTCTGCAGTGCCAATCGCTGCTGCGCTTGCCCCGCCAGCCGCGGCAATAGCATCGAAATCTGTAGGTTCACCAGAGACAAGTGCAGGCCACCTGTTTGTAAACGCGTATGTTTCGTACTCACCAGGCGCCTCCAAACCCCCCGGACAGAACGGGCAGTCTTTCGTGGGGAGATTGGGGCGATCCTGCCGATTCCCAACAATAAGAACCCACTCGCGTGTGAGCGGATCAAGCCGGAACTCGTGCTCAGTTGTAGGAGGTTGGTTTAGCGCTTCTTCCACAGTATCCAGACTATTTACTTGTTGGGGTCTCTACATTCTTGCGGGTACTCATTGAAACGCCGCTCATTGAAACGCCGGCAGAACCTCTGTAGCGAACCACTCGATTGCTTCGGTATCGAATGGTGCCCGTACGGCTAAGTTGATCTGCTGCGCGCCGGAGTCAATGTACGCGCCTACCTGATCGAACATCTGGCTAGCGCTTCCCATAAGCACCCCTGGCCTTACTCCCTCGCTCATCTTGTCGAACTGAGCAAGAAGAGACGCCTCATTCAACGCTATGCCGACATTTACGCTTCGAAATACCTCAGATGGGTCTCGACCCAACCGTTCGCAATGCGCGTCCAGAACTGAGTTTTTATGTGCGAATACCTCTGGCGAGATGAATGGAACATTCCAGCCGTCAGCGCGTTGCGCTGCGATACGTAGCGTTACCTTCTCGCCTGACCCGCCGACCCAGATCGGTAAGCGACGCTGTAGCGGCTTGGGTTCACACTGCGCGCGATCAAGGCTGAAGAACTCGCCTGAGAAATTAGATTCTTGCTCTGTCAGGAGGAGGCGAATACATGTGAGGGACTCCTCCATCATGCGCAGGCGCTCCCCGACGCTGCCGAACGGAATTCCATAGGCTCGATACTCACGTCCTAACCATCCGCCTCCTAACCCAAGCGTGACTCTTCCATTCGATAGTTGATCGAGCGTCGCCATTGCATTGGCTAAGACCGCGGGGTGGCGGTACCCGGCAGAGTAGACAAGGCTCCCGCAGCGTACGCGAGATGTAGCGGCGCAGAGGGCAGCGTGGCTAACCACTGACTCCAGCGAGTGAGGATTACCCGATCCATCTGCAGCGTAGAAATGGTCCCAGATTGAGATCCAATCAAATCCGCTCGCCTCAATGCCGCGCCAGAGGTCAGTGAGTTCGGGAAGGCTTGTGTTCTGAAGGCCCGTATGGACTCCGAAGATCATGCTCCGAACCATAACTGAAGGGCCGTGCCGGTAAGGTGCGCAGATGCTCTCGATTGATGTCTGGCCAGATATGAATGACCCGGTGCTTGTCGTTGCTCTCACGGGTTGGATCGATGCCGGTCTAGCGGGCGCTAGTGCGGCTGACGCGATTATCCGCTCTATGGCCGCTGCGCGCGAGTTCGGAACGTATGACCTAGGTGATAGCGCAGACCTGAGAACCACTAGACCTCTCGCACTCCTTGATGGCGGGGTCACTAGGCGTATCGAATGGCCGCACCTGACTTTTACCGGTGGGCGTGTCGGCCGTGACGTCGTTGTTCTGACCGGGCCGGAGCCATGTCTGGAGTGGCAGCGCCTCACCGAGGAGATTGTGACTGCCGCTGAGCGACTTGGAGTGAAGATGGCCGTCATGCTCGGAGGGATGCCATCGCCTGTCTCTCATCGTCGGCCAGTCCCCGTTCTTGCATCTGCGACGAGTCGCGCTCTCGCTCAAGAGGTCGGTGCACTTCGGGGTGACTATCACGGACCAACGGGGCTCCAGAGTGTCCTACAGGTAGCGCTTGGAGATGTTGGTATTGATGCAGTGGG
Source organism: Actinobacteria bacterium IMCC26256 (assembly GCA_001023575.1). GTDB lineage: Bacteria > Actinomycetota > Acidimicrobiia > IMCC26256 > IMCC26256 > IMCC26256. The sequence continues at coordinate 781,861 of CP011489.1, forward strand.
TCTATGGGCTCAGGTTCCTCACTACATCTCGGGTACACCGTCTCCGCCTGCAGTGCGCGCTTTACTCGAGCGGCTGCGTGATATTGCTCTTATCTCAGTAGATCTGCGTGACCTCGATCGACAGGCGCTGCTTTATGCCGCCCAAGTAGAGGAAGGCTTGAGCGATCGCCCAGATGTTGCAGGGCTCGTAGAGGCGCTCGAGTCGGTAGATGAGGGAGATATCTCTGGTGACGACATTGCACGCGAGATTGAGCAATTTCTCCGCAGTGACGGCGCTGATCCTGAGGCTGATTAAATAAGCGCCTAAATAAATGGCGAATCGAAGACCTCGAACTACAGCGAAAACGAATCAACAATTACTAAGGAGAACCCCATGAGCGTTGCCAAAATAAATGCCATCACTGTGCCGTCGGATCGCGTCGAAGAGTTTGTTGCTCGGTTCGCCGCTCGCTCTGGCTCAGTTACATCATCGCCTGGGTTTGAGGCATTTGAGTTACTTGCGCCTAATGATGATCGCGGCGTGTTTCTCGTCTACACCCGTTGGGCCTCCGAGGATGATTTTCAGGCATGGGTGCAGAGCCCGGCATTCGCCCATGGGCACAGAGGTCAGAGCACCGATGGCCCTGTCTCGACTCACTCTGAACTCTGGTCATTTGAGGTCGCTATCACTGAGGCTCCGGCAGAAGCCTGAGGGCGCAGTCAGGGCACGTAGTCATGTTTAGGTGATGAACCTCTCTAGCGAGACTCTTCCTCGCTCGGGCTGACGATGAGCGCGCTCGGGCGTTAGGCTCGCCCACCGTGACAACAGTAGATCCAATCATCACTCAACTCTTCGGCCCCGAGGGACCGTTCGAGATCGTCATCGAGCCTGTTCTCGGCATAGACCTGCAGGTTTATAAGAAACGAATGCGCTCTCTCCGCGAGGTAGCCGAGTCAGCTGCAATCCGCGCCGATACCGACTTCCTGGTTCAGGGAGATCAACGGCTCAACTATGTGGAGCATGACGCTTGGGCGCGATCAGCCTCTGCCGCGCTTGCCGCAATAGGTGTCGAGTCCGGTGACCGGGTAGCGATCGTTTCGGCAAATGCCATCGAGTGGGTAGCGATGTTCTGGGGATGCGTCGGGAGTGGCGTGGTAACGGTCCCCCTGAACGCATGGTGGAAGACCGAGGAACTCGAGTTCGCTCTCAACGACTCTGGTACGAAGGTCATGCTCTGCGACCTTCGCAGGTGGGAGTTAGTCCGCGAGTTGGTGCCATCGCTGCCCGAGCTCACCCACGTCTTTGTGATCGGATTAACAGAGCCAGACGGGATCGCACGACCGGCTTCAGAGTTGTTCGAGCAGAATGACCCTCCTGCATTTAGCGGCGCTGCCCCTTCCGAGGATGATCTTGCAGCGATTCTCTATACCTCTGGCACGACTGGAAAACCCAAAGGCGCAACCGTTACGCATCGACAGGTGATTGGAAACCTCCAGAACATCATGTGCGCGAGCGTCGTAGCGACTATGAGGGCGGCCGAGGCAGGGGCACCGAGTATGTATCAGGCCGGGAGCCTCTTGGTAGTTCCGTTGTTTCACGTCACTGGTTGCCTTGCCACGATGGTCACGTCATATGCAACCGGCGGAAAACTTGTGCTGATGCCGCCTGGGCGTTTCGATGCCGATCATGCAATGGCCACCATTGAGGCAGAACGGGTCTCATCAATCGGTGGTGTGCCGACGATTATGTGGCGCATTGTCGAGTCTGAGAACTTCTCTAAGTACGACCTCTCTTCAGTCACACGCATCTCCTACGGAGGCGCTCCAGCAGCGCCTGAGTTAGTCACTCGAATCAATGAGTGCTTCCCTCAGGCTAAATCAGCGTTAACAACTGCATACGGCCTTACTGAGACGGCCTCAGTCGCTACAGCGAATGCGGGTGCGGATTACTTAAATCACCCAGACTCATGTGGTCGTCCGGTGCCTACTGTCGAGATGCGTGTGGTTGCCGAGGATGGGAAAGACGCGCCACTAGATGGTAAGGGAGAGGTATGGCTGCGCGGCCCAACCATCATGCTGCGCGGATACTGGAACCGCCCCGACGCGAATGCCGAGGCGCTTACCGCTGATGGATGGTTCAAGACAGGCGATATCGGACGAATCGATGCAGAGGGGTTCTTGTACTTAATCGATCGCGCCAAAGACATGATTATTCGCGCGGGGGAGAACATCTACTGCGTCGAGGTAGAGAACATTCTCTTTGAGCACCCGGATGTTCTTGACGCTGCGATTGTCGGTGTTCCTCACAAGCAGATGGGCGAAGAGGTAAAGGCCGTCGTTCAGAGACGCCCTGGTTCTGATGTGACGGTCGAGGAGATTAGAGATTTCTGCCGCCTGCACCTCGCCGACTTCAAGGTGCCTGAGTACGTCGACATAATTGACGATCCGTTGCCTCGCAACCCTGCTGGGAAGGTCTTGAAGAACATTCTGCGCGGCGGTGCTTCAGCTTTTGCTCCGTCTGAGTCCGACGACTCAGCTCTGTAAGGGGGAGTTCCGGATCGAGGCGCTAAAAACATTCCATGGTTACTGGGGATACCTCTCGATCGTTGCCAATGCAGTTGCAGGGGTTGCTGCGCTTTTGGCGTGGCGTATAGAGCGGTTGCGAGGGCGCACAGTCTGGGCGCTAACCATTGCGGCTGAGGTTGCGATATTGATCCAGGTTCTTCTCGGCGTCATTCTTGTCGCGAGCAACAAGTATGAAGCCCCAAGATTCCACATGTTTTACGGCTTTGTAATCTTCATAACCGTTGGGCTCCTTTTCCAATATCGAGCATCAATGCGCGGGCGGTTGGAGATGCTCTACGGATTTGGGGGGCTTTTTGTTATGGGTCTTGGAATAAGAGCAGTGCTGCAGGTAATGAAGTGAGTCGCCTTAGAGTTATGTTGATTTTCGGTGGCAGATCCGCCGAGCATGATGTCTCTAGGGTCACTGCTGTATCCGTTGCACGAGCGCTAGACCCAGATCGGTACGAGGTAATACCTGTTGCGATTACTCAAGACGGGCGTTGGCTTGATGCCTCAGAGGCCCGAGCACTTATTAGTGCTGACGCGGCATTGCCCGAGGGCCTACCTGTCTCGGGAGAGGCGCTCACAACCATCGGAGCCGCTATCGCCGAGTCTGGTGAGCTCTCAGCGGAGGCTTTTGGTGTCGATGTCGTCTTCCCGCTTGTGCATGGTCCTTTTGGCGAGGACGGCACGCTTCAGGGCCTCCTTGAGTTAGCCGACATCCCGTATGTGGGCTCCGGAGTCCTTGGCTCTGCTGTTGGCATGGACAAGGTCATGATGAAGCGCGCTCTCGTTGCATGCGGAATCGATGTTGCAGATTGGCTCGAGTTCCGCGACGGCGAAGATATCGGTATCTTCTGCGAGTCGGTCGCAGCGGAGCTTGGATTCCCGTGCTTTGTAAAACCCGCCAACATGGGCTCCTCCGTAGGGGTCTCAAAGGCGAAGAACGAGGCCGAACTCTTAGACGCGATAGATCTCGCCACCCGCTATGACGAGTGGGTGCTCGTTGAGGAGGCAATCACGGGAAGAGAGATTGAGGTCGCGGTCTTAGGCGACCTTGATCCGAAGGCATCGCGGCCTGGCGAGGTGGTGCCGGGCGCAGAGTTCTATACATATGCCGATAAATATGAAGACGGTGCGGCTCAGCTCATTGCCCCTGCAGAGTTGACTTCGCTCGAAGAGGTAGAGGTACGTGCTCTCGCTCTTGAAGCATTTGCTGCATGCCGCTTGGCGGGGATGGCCCGTGTTGATTTCTTTCTAGCGACCGAGGGGCGAGGGTTCCTTGTCAACGAGGTAAATACAATCCCTGGCTTCACGCCGATCTCTATGTACCCGCGCCTATGGGGGGTAAGCGGGATTGATTATCCCGCGTTACTTGATCAACTAATTGAGACAGCGATTGCTCGCCACGCTCGCCGAGCCTCTCGGGCAGGTCGAGCTAGGGACTAACCGAGTCGAGACTCGAGAGCTGCAAGCTCGCTGCGCAGGGCCTCTGGCATACGCTCGCCGATGCTGTCGAAGTGCTCGCGAATAAAGCCGAGCTCCTGTCGCCAGTCGTCCGCGTCTACAGCGACTGCAGCCTCAATCGTTCCTGCCTTGAGGTCGAGCCCGTCGAGGTCTAGGTCTGATGCAGACGGCACTGTTCCAATAGGGGTTTCAGTCCCCGTACCGGTGCCTTCGCAGCGCTCGAATACCCATTTGAGTACTCGGGAGTTCTCTCCGTATCCGGGCCAGATGAACTTTCCGTCCTCGCCTTTGCGGAACCAGTTGACCCCAAAGATGCGGGGGAGATTGGAGCGATCTGTGTGCTTGGGCATGCTCAGCCAGTGAGCGAAGTAGTCGCCCATGTTGTAGCCACAGAACGGAAGCATCGCCATCGGGTCGCGGCGAAGGTCGCCGAGCCCTCCGAATGCGGCAGCGGTCTTCTCTGAGCCCATTGTTGCTCCGACAAATACGCCGTGCTCCCAGTCGCGTGACTCAAATACCAACGGCACAGTCGATGCGCGTCGGCCGCCGAAGAGGATCGCGTCGATCGGGACGCCGGCGGGGTCTTGCCATTCGTCTGCAATTACAGGGCACTGTGAAGCAGGAACACAGAAGCGCGAGTTTGGGTGGGCTGCATCGGTGCCTGACTCTGGAGTCCAGTCGTTGCGCTTCCAGTCGATGAGGTGAGCCGGTGCCTCTTCGGTCATCCCCTCCCACCAAACATCTCCATCATCTGTGAGAGCAACGTTCGTGAAGACAGTATTTGCGCCGAGGGTGTACATGGCGTTGGGGTTGGTCTCCATGTTTGTTCCGGGGGCAACTCCAAAGAATCCAAACTCCGGGTTGATGGCGCGCAGTCGACCGTCTGGGCCGAACTTCATCCATGCGATGTCGTCGCCGATCGTCTCAGCCTTCCAACCTGGTATGGAGGGGATAAGCATCGCGAGGTTTGTCTTTCCGCAGGCCGATGGGAATGCAGCTGCGATGAAGCGGGCATCTCCGGCGGGGTTCGTGAGTTTGAGGATGAGCATGTGCTCGGCGAGCCAACCCTCGTCGCGTGCGATTACAGATGCAATCCTAAGAGCAAAGCACTTCTTGCCGAGTAGAGCGTTACCGCCGTATCCCGAGCCGTAAGACCAGATCTCACGGGTCTCTGGGAAGTGGACAATCCACTTATCGTCTGCGTTACATGGCCACGCCGAGTCTTCTTCTCCTTCAGCGAGTGGGGCGCCGAGTGAGTGCATGCAGGGCACGAAAGCTCCGTCGCTTCCCAATACATCAAGAGCCGCGTTACCTGCGCGAGTCATCACGCGCATGCTTAAGGCAACATAAGGAGAGTCTGTAATCTCGACCCCGATGTAGGAGAGGGGAGATCCGAGTGGCCCCATGCTGAAAGGAACTACGTACATCGTGCGTCCGCGCATTGAGCCGCGGAAGAGGCCATCGAGGCGAGGGCGCATCTCAGCAGGGTCCTGCCAGTTGTTGTTCGTACCTGCATCGATCTCTTGCTCTGAGCAGATAAAGGTGCGGTCTTCGACGCGCGCAACGTCGGAGGGGTCTGTAGCTGCCCAGTAGGAGTTAGGGCGCTTGGCGTCGTCAAGGGGCACGAAGGTACCGGCATCAACTAATTGTTTGGCGAGGATCTCAGCCTCGGCATCGGTTCCCTCGAACCAGTGAATTGATGCTGGCTCGCATAACGCTGCCATCTCCTCTACCCATGCGAGTAGGCGAGCATTTTTTGTGGGGGCGTTCGTGGCGATAGACACGGTTGCTGCTCCTAGCGAGAGGTCTGAGCCCTAGTTACATGGGCTCGATTCGGGGATTCGTGAGTGGTGCGAAATAGTAGGCCCGAGGCACTAATCCCTACCAACCGCGCGCAGATCAAGGTTTTAGGGCTCTCCGAGATTCGGTAGCTCCCTAGCCATGGCTAGACGATGATTTGGGGCTTAGATCTGTACCTGGTCAGGGAGCCCGAGATCTTTCTCGGCGCCGCTGCGCACTCGTGATGCGCGACCCTCAGAGTCAAGGTCAAAATTTACCCGCTGCCCCTGGCGGAGGGATCTGAAGAGGGATCCATCCAAGGCATCAGGGGCTAGGACAATGTCTAAGCGATCGGTGTCGCGCACAACTACACCCTCGCCGCTATCGGGATCGAAGGAGCGAATTACACCCTGCATTGGGTTAGCGCTTCTGGACCTTGCCGGCCTTTAGGCAGGCTGTGCAGACGTTGACACGCTTGGGCGTGCCGTTGACGATCGCGCGCACCTTCTGAATGTTGGGGTTCCAACGACGCGGTGTGCGGCGGTGCGAGTGGCTGAGGCGCATACCGAAGATCGGCTTCTTTGCGCAGATGTCGCATACGGATGACATGAATAAACCTCAAGATCGTTCTCTGGACGGGTTGCAGAGTATCAGGGAGACGGGGTCTGGGTCGCTCTCGGGGCGAGGGGTCCGGCGATTGGGGTCTCTTTGGGGTTGTTTGGCTCTCTTGGGTTACCGCCTCGGCGGTACTATCGCAGAGTGCCATCTCTTGAGACCCTCTCCGCTGCAGATCTACGCCAAGTCCTAATTCGATTTAGGGACGCCCTGCGGAGCCATCAGGAAGAATTGAACCGCCTAAACGTCTACCCGGTACCCGATGGGGACACCGGTACGAATATGACCCTCACCCTCGAGACGGTGGCGAGCGAACTCCGAACCGCAGAGACCATGGATGAGGTCTGCGAGGCAATTGCACACGGATCGCTGATGGGGGCGAGAGGCAACTCTGGAGTAATCACCTCACAGATTCTTCGTGGACTCGCAGAGACTTTCCGCCCTGCTGACTCCATCGGGCCAGTGGAGTTAGTCGCCGCACTGCGGCGCGCAGCAGATGCTGCGTATCAAGCCGTGATGCGACCGGTAGAGGGGACAATACTTACCGTTGCGAGAGAGACAGCGGAGGCCGCAGAGAAAGTATCTCCGTCGAGTCTCGATGCCGTACTCCTCGCTGCATCTGCAGGCGCAGAGGATTCGGTTCTACGCACCCCGGATCTCCTGCCTGCGCTGCGTGATGCGGGTGTTGTAGACGCTGGCGGGCGCGGTTACACCCTTTTGATCGATGCCTTCTTAGAGGTTGTCTCGGGTCGTCCGATTCCGGAGCCAGTACTCGGCGATGCCCCAAACATTGTTCGCGCTCACCTCGCCGGTGAAGATGTCGCTTCGCTTCGCTACGAGGTGATGTTTTTACTTGAGGCGCCTGAGTCCACGATTGACGCTTTTAAAGCAGCGTGGATGGCCCTCGGCGACTCAATTGTTGTTGTTGGTAGCGACGGTCTCTGGAACTGCCATGTCCATACCGACGACATTGGTGGATCGATCGAGGCTGGTATCGATGCCGGTCGCCCCCGCAGCATCCGAGTTACCGACCTAATCGAGCAGGTTGAGGAGGAGCAGTGGGTACGCGACCACGACTCTGATGACCACAGTCACTCCGATGAGGAGCAGGTAGCAACTGCGGTTGTATCGGTGGGCGTTGGTGAGGGTGTCAAGCGCTTGCTACGGAGTCTTGGAGTGCATGAGATCGTTGCTGGCGGACAGTCAATGAACCCCTCGACTGCGCAGATCCTTGAGGCTGTTGAACGCTGCCCCGCCGAGTCGGTGATTGTGCTGCCCAATAACAAGAACATCATCCCAGTAGCGCAGCAGGTAAATGCTCTCTCAACTAAGCGAGTAGAGGTGCTCTCTACCGTCTCAGTACTAGAGGCTTTGTCTGCATTGTTTACATACGATCCAGACTCTGACTGCGAGGTCAACCTTGCTGCTATGGATGCTGCGGCAAAAGGGGTCAGAGCGGGAGAGGTAACGCAGGCGGTGCGTGATAGTTCCGCAGAGTGCGGCCCGATCAAAGAGGGCGATTGGTTAGCGATCGGCCCCAAAGGCATCGGGGCAACCGCTAGTTCGGCAGCAGGTGCCGCTTTTGCGCTCGTCGACTCACTTGTAGATGAAGACAGCGAAATCGTGACGGTGCTAGTCGGTACAGATGCGAGGCCAGCGGAGGTGGAGCGAGTGCGCGAGCACCTAAGAGCTCGCCACCCACACGTTGAGGTCGAGGTGCATGAAGGTGGCCAGCCCCTCTATCCATATCTCATTGGGGTGGAGTAGCAACTCACTCGCAGAGTGTGAGAGCGCAACGCCAACGAATCAGTGGAATTGCAGCCAAGAACTTTTCGTGAGCTTGAGAGCACAACTCTCGGAGATATCGGTATAGCTGCGCGACTCATTGAGCGGTTCGAGGTGATGGGGATTCGCTCAGTTCTCGATTTGCTGCGCCTCTATCCCCGCCGCCTGCATGATCGATCAAACATAACGCCGCTAACCGATATAGAGGTAGGTGTCGAGGCGACGGTTTTCGGCTCTGTTGAAAAATGTGAGGTTAAGTCCGGACGAAATAATAAGAAGCGTGTCGAGGTCATCCTGCGCAACGGCGACGCCAGATTGCGTGTCACGTTCTTCAATCAGGTTTGGCGCCAAAAAGAGTTGGCCCCAGATACTGAGGTCGCGATGTTCGGAAAGGTCGATTCGTTCGGCGGCAGGCTGCAGATGGTTAACCCCATTGTGGATGTTCTCGGCAAGGCCGGAGAGGGCAAGACCGGGCGGATCATCGCTGTTTATCCCCAGTCGGCCAAGGCGGGTCTTAGTTCATGGGATATAGCCCCGGCTGTTGCCAAGGCTCTTGAGTGGGTAGGGGAGTTCTACGAACCTCTAGATGAGGCTCTTCGCTCTCCGCTGAAGTTAAGCAAGATCGATCGCACCAAGGCATTCAACGATATTCACGGCGTCCCGAGCATTGAGGATCACCGGCAGGCCGAGCGACGCCTCAGGTTTGACGAGTTCCTAGTTGCTCAGATTGGTCTCGTGGCGCGTAAGCGAGCGCTCCAAGCATCAGACGCCGGGATCACGCACCAGACAGGCGGGCCCCTAGTCGAGGAGTTCTTATCGAGCCTGCCCTTCGAGATGACTGACGACCAGCTCACCGCGATGTCTGAGATCAACCAAGACCTTGCAACCGCTGCGCCGATGCATCGGCTCCTTCAGGGAGACGTCGGGTCTGGAAAGACAGTTGTTGCATTGGCAGCGATGCTCACCGCCGTAGAGGGCGGGCATCAAGGCGCGATGATGGCCCCTACTGAGGTGCTCGCGGAGCAGTTGTATGCAGTGGCAAGTCGCACAATAGGAGTGCTGAGAGTTCCATCCCCTGATGGTGTTCTGCTCTCAGAGCAAGAGGTGGGTGTGCGTTTACTAACGAATCGCACCAAGGCGAGCGAGCGAGCAGCGATAGCCGATGGCCTTCGAAATGGGACCATCCACATTGTTATCGGTACACACGCTCTTCTATACGGCGAGTCTCCATTTACGAATCTTGGAGTAATAGTTATTGATGAGCATCACCGATTTGGTGTTGAGCAGCGCGATGTTTTGAAGCAGCGTGCTGGGGAGGGGAGAGTGCCGGATGTTTTAGTGATGACCGCGACACCAATCCCGCGTACTGCAGCGTTACTCATCTACGGCGACCTTGATATCTCGACACTCAAGGTAATGCCCTCCGGTAGGGAGCCAATAACTACTGAGTTGCTGAAGCGCGAGACCATTGCAGTGGGTGCTGCTTACCAGCGGGTTCGAGATGAGGTCAAGAATGGCCATCAGGCTTACGTGGTCTGCCCGCTCGTTGAAGACTCCGGAAAGATTGAGGCGGCTGCTGCAACAAAGCGAGCGGAGGAGCTCGGAAATTCAGAGTTCAAGGGGCTTCGAGTTGGGTTGCTACACGGCCAGATGCCTTCTGCGGATAAAGAGAAGATCATGAACTCATTTCGGAGCAATGAAATAGATGTATTGGTCGCTACGACAGTGATTGAGGTCGGTGTTGACGTCCCTAACGCAACAGTGATGGTTATCGAGGATGCTCAGCGGTTCGGTCTCGCTCAGTTGCACCAGCTGCGCGGGCGCGTTGGCCGCGGGGGCGGTGCATCTTGGTGCTATCTCATCGCTGATGTAACAACAAAGGATGCAGCTGCGCGGATGGATGCAATGGTCGAGACAACGGATGGATTTGTTCTAGCGGATCGAGACTTAGAGATTCGCGGCACTGGCCAAATCTTCGGCGAGCGCCAATCTGGGCAGAGCATTGATAAGCACCTTCGATTAGCTCGCCTACCGCGCGACATTAAGTATGTTGAATTCGCGCGGACAACTGCAGAGTCAATCCTGGACTCTGATCCAGACCTGTCGAACCACCGTCCCCTGGCTGAAGAGGTTGAGGATCTACTCGGCGATGACGTCGAGTACCTCTTCAAATCCTGATGGCTGGCCGTGGTCCGCGAGTTATCGCTGGAGAGTTTGGTGGCATGCGGCTAAGTGCTCCGCGCGGCGACCGAACCCGCCCGACCTCTGATCGTGTTAAGGAGTCGCTCTTTGGTGCACTCGGGTCGCGAGTGGTTGATGCGAGGGTCTTAGACATTTACGCTGGTAGTGGCGCTTTAGCAATTGAGGCACTATCGCGTGGAGCGCAGAGTGCGGTCTGCGTAGAGCGCGACTCGAATGCGCTTAAGTCGATAGCTAGCAATATTGAGAGTGCCCGCATAGGCGATCGACTCGCTGTGAGGGGTCGGACGGTCGAGTCATACCTCGGAGACTCGACCGGCGGGGCAGGAGCCGATGGTCCGTTCGATCTTGTATTCGCTGACCCCCCCTACCAAACCTCAAACGGGGTCATTCTTGAGCACCTCCGCTCGATTACCTCCCGCGGAGCCCTAGCCTCAGGGGGTGCGGTGGTGATCGAGCGCTCTAGCGGCTCAGAGGCCTTAGTGGAGCCAGATTGGGTTGTCACGTGGAGCCGCACATACGGGGATACGCTCCTCATGGTGCTTGAGCCGCTTCAGGCGCCAACTCAGTAGTTGCCCCCTACGGGTGGCTATGCGTTGGCCTCTCGAGCGCCTTAAATATGTACCGCTCTAAATGCATAACGCTCTACATGTTTTATGTGATCTAGTTTCTAATATCCACTACAAGCCCGAGTGCGGGACCGACCAAGATAAGGATGTGCCGGTGTCAATAGCCCTCTGCCCGGGTTCGTTCGACCCGGTAACCCGCGGCCACCTCGACATCATCGAACGTACCTCGAGGCATTTCTCTGAGGTTGTCGTTGCTGTCATCCGTAATCCGCAGAAGACCCAGTCGCTCTTCTCGCTCGAGGAGCGCCAGGAGATGCTGCGTGAGGTGACTGCCCACTTGCCGAATATTCGGATTGAGTTCTTTAAAGGTCTCCTCGTGGATTTTGCTCGCGATCTTGGAGCCGATGCGATTGTCAAGGGGCTGCGTGCTGTGACGGACTTTGACTACGAACTTCAGATGGCGCAGATGAATCAAAGTCTCTCGGGCATAGACACCTTCTTTATCTCGACTAGTCCGCAGTATTCGTTCCTTTCTTCAAGCCTGGTGCGAGAAGTGGGGCGATTCGGTGGGGATGTATCAACGATGGTGCCGGCGTCCGTAGCGGCGCGGCTAGTAGATCGTTTTGCCGAAGAGGGGAAATAACAACATGAAGAGATTGGCTGATAGAGCATGAGTGATTACGACGCGCTTGACGGGACGATCCCTGATACAGAGGTCTGCCTCAACATGATCAGAGAGCACGTCGAGCAGGCGCGCTCTATGCCGATGTCTGCATCGGTGATGGTCAACCGTGAGGAACTTCTCATCCTTCTTGAGGATGCCGAGGCCTCCCTCCCCGAGGAGATTCGCCAGTCCCGATGGTTGCTTAAGGAGCGCGACGAGTTTCTTGCCAAGGCGCGCAAAGAGGCCGAGGAGATCATCGAGGCTGGGCGTCAGCAGGCTGAGCGAATGGTCGAACGTACTGAGGTTGTGAGGTCTGCTCGCAGGACTGCGGAGAAAACTGTCCAGGACGCTGAGGATCGTGCTCGAGCCATGCGCCTAGAGACCGAGGATTACATTGATCAGAAACTCGCAGGCTTCGAGGTGGTGCTAGATCGCACGATGGCAGCGGTTCAGAAGGGTCGAGAGCGCCTTCAGGTAGTTGTTGAGGCCGGTGCTGACCCTGATATTTCCGTTGATGACGCTGCCTCAGAGTTCTTCAACCAAGACTCTAACTAGAGGCTCTAGCAGGTTTACATTTAATGGAAATTCTCTCGGCCTGCTAACATCTCGCCCTTGGAGCTTGAGGGCTCAGTACCCACGTTTGCCTTAGCGGCTAACTCGGGTACGAACTCTCTTCCGAGAAGCACTTCACCACGTCTCTAATCAAGCACTTGGTTAAATCCACACTCAGCCGTCCGCGGCCTTACTAAGAACGAATCTGGCGAACCCCATGGACTCTCTGCGCTGCAACGTCGCGGATCTTCTGCATCGACCGGCCGCCCGCCGGTTAGTAGTGCTGTCCATTGACCCCGAGGAACTCGGCGGCGTTGGCCAGACCAGACTCGTTAGTGATGAGCCTGTCTCAATCAAGATCGCGTTCGAGCATGTATCCGACAGCATCGTGGTCAATGGCCAGGCCGCAGCCGTATACGAGCTCACTTGCTCTAGGTGCCTTGAGCCGATTCGCCATCCTGTCGCTGCCCCGGTGCGCGAGTTATTTGAACAAGACCCGATCGAGGGGCAGACCTACAAACTCGAGGGCGACGAGATCGACCTCGGTGGCCCGATACGCGACAACATTCTTCTTCAACTTCCGTCTGCCGCACTCTGCAAAGACGACTGCGTCGGGCTCTGCTTGGTCTGTGGAGTAAACCGCAACACGGATACATGTGGCTGCGACCTAACTGTCACAGACCCACGATGGGACGCACTGAAGGATATAAAGATCGATTAAAAATGCAGTAATACTGCTGATATCTCGATATTTACAAACAAAATAGCGAATACATAAAACTGAACACATAAATAGGAGAACAAGATGGCTGTACCTAAGCGCAAGACCCCAAGAGCAAAGACAAGGCAGCGACGAGCCTCTAACTGGACCCTCGATCGCGCGCCGCGCAGTACCTGCCCAACATGCGGTGCAACAAAGTTGCCTCACATCGTCTGCGGTAACTGCGGTACATACCGAGGCCGCCAGGTAATCGACGTCAGCTGACTCCTTTGAGCGCACCACTGCGCATCGCGATCGATGCTATGGGCGGAGACCGAGCGCCCGGCGAGATCGTTGCCGGGGCTATTCAGGCTGTCGATATTCTCGGGGTTGAGGTTCTCCTCTTCGGCCGCGAGGATGCGATAACTCCGCTGTTCCCGAACGGTGCTGCACCGGCTGGTGTAGAAGTTATTGGGTGCTCTGAGGTAATAGAGATGAGCGATGATCCTGCGCGGTCGATCCGTTCTAAGAAAGACGCATCGGTCGTGCGCTGCGCGGAAGCGGTGCGAGACGGTGCCGCAGATGCAATGGTCGGCGCCGGAAATACCGGGGCCACTATGGGCAGCGCTCTTCTGCGAATGGGTCGCATAAAAGGCGTGGCTCGCCCGGCTGTAGCGGTACCAATTCCCGTTCCCTTCTCCCATCCGCATCTCCTCGTCGATGCCGGCGCCACCGTCGATGCGTCGCCAGAGTGGCTTCTGCAGTTTGCGCTAATGGGGAGAGCATTCTCGAGGCTGCGATTCGGCGTCGAGAACCCAATGGTTGGGCTTCTCTCCAACGGTGAAGAGCCAGGTAAAGGAGACGAACTCCGCAAGAAAACTTTTGAGCTTCTAGATGGGCAGCCTTGGTTCAAGGGAAACGCTGAGGGCCGTGACTTCATGACTGGCCACCCCGAGGTATTAGTCACAGATGGCTTTACCGGCAATGTTGCCCTCAAAGCAATGGAGGCAGCCCTTAAGGCTGCTGCCGGGCTGGTCTTTACAGTCCTCGGATCTACCGATGAGACCAAGAAAGCTGCAGAGGTAGTTACAGGGCCGCTGCTCCAAGCAGTGACGGATTACTTAGACCCGGACACGTTTGGTGGCGCTGCCTTGCTCGGAGTTGATGGTGTCTGCATCATTTCGCACGGTTCATCATCGGCTCGCGCAATTGTAAATGCCTGCTCGCTCGCTATCGACTGCGTAAATGGCAACCTAGTTACCCTAATGAAGGAGACGATTCAAAATGCCGGCTGAGACACACACAACTCGCGAGCCCATTTCGCCCGATGAGGTATTTGCAATTGTAAAAGCAAATCTCTGCGAGATTCTCGAGGTATCTGAAGACGCGATCCTGAGAGAATCTCGTTTCGTTGAAGACCTAGATGCAGACTCACTGGCCCTGATTGAACTCGTCGAGGCGCTAGAAGAGGATCTCGGTGAGCGCACAGTGGGATTCTCAGTCGATGATGAAGACATCTCCGATATGAAGACTGTTGGAGATGCAGTTGATTATGTAATAGCGCGCCTTGGGGGTACGTCGGCGTAACTGCCGTTCTTAATATGACCGAATCCGCGCGCCGAGCACTTGAGTCCAGAATTGGATACGCATTTCAAGATGAGTCTTTGCTCCTACGCGCCTTGGTGCACCGATCCTGGTGCGCTGAGCACTCAGATTCTCGCTCGAATGAGCAGTTTGAGTTTCTAGGAGACTCAATCCTTGGTTATGTAATTAGTGATCATGTATTCAATAAGTATCCAGACCTAAGCGAGGGGCAGTGGTCCAAGGTTCGCGCCTCAGTTGTGAATACCGAGAGCCTCGCTGAGGTTGCGCGCGGCATCGGTCTCGGTGAGTGCTTATTCCTAGGTAAAGGCGAGGCCGCTGGGGGCGGACGCGAGAAGGTCTCAATTTTAGGCGATGCAATGGAGGCCGTAATAGCTGCGGTTTACCTTGATGGTGGCGAAGAGGCGGCGCGTGAAGTTGTTTTAACTCTTCTTCAAGAAGATGTTGCCTCTGCCGCGAAATTACCGGGCTCTGATGACCCGAAGACGATGCTGCAGGAACTCGCGTTGCTGCGAGAGATAGGTCTCCCTAAATATCGCGTTCACGGCGATGGCCCGGATCACGAGAAACGGTTCTATGCAACGGTTCTGCTCGATGGTATCGAGCGTGGAGCGGGAGAGGGAGTTAGCAAGAAGCAGGCCGAGCAGGCTGCGGCGAGCATCGCCGCTGATTGGCTCCGCGAACAAGCGATTGGGTCAACCGACCCGAGCGGAGACGACGCCGAAGGGCGTACGGATCGGGGAAGTATTAATGCCTGAACTGCCAGAAGTTGAGACTATTCGAAGAGATCTTGATAAAGAAATTGCAGGTAAGAAGATCAAGTCCGTTGAGGTAACTGGTGCGCGATCAACGCGCCGCCATGAGGACCTAAAGACGTTCATCGATCCATTGGTGGGGCGCACTGTCAAGGGTGTTGACCGCCGCGGCAAATATATGGTCGTGAAGCTAGATGGGCCAGATGTCTTGATAATCCATTTAGGGATGTCGGGGCAGTTGCTCCGTGCTCCTTCTGTTCGCACCGAGATGCCAAAGCACACCCACGTTGTAATTAATTTCACTCAGGGAGGGCAACTGCGTTTTATCGACCCGCGTACTTTCGGTGAGATGTTCGTTACTACGCTCGACGTAATTGAGGAGCAAGTCCCTGAGCTTGCGCATCTCGGGATCGATGCGCTTTCCGCTCCGGTTACCTGGAAGAACTTCGGTGGGCTGTTGACTCTGCGCAGCGCAAAACTCAAGACGGCGCTTATGGACCAGCGTGTGCTTGCCGGCATCGGGAATATCTATAGCGACGAGATTCTCTTCCACTCTGGGCTCCGCTTCGACCGCTCGACTGACTCCTTGAAGCCTGAGGATGTGCGTCGCCTCTATCGCTCCACGGTTGAGGTACTCCAGGAGGCTCTTCGTCTGAGAGGGTCGTCTCTCGCGGATGCTCAGTATGTCGACCTATTCGGCAAACCAGGCGGTTATCAAGCCGAGCATCAGGTCTACGCACGTGACGGGCTGCCCTGCCGACGCTGCCGCCAGACCATTACGAAGGAGAAATTTACCGGCAGAACTACCTATTTCTGCCCGGCCTGTCAGATCTGAGGGTGGAGAATAATTCGCAAGACACTGCGCTAATTCGTCGCCGCCTCCTGATCTCAGGGCGCGTTCAGGGGGTCTGGTTCAGGGATTCTTGTAGCGCGCAGGCTCGGGAGAACGGCGTCTTTGGATGGGTTCGAAATACCCCCAATGGTGCCGTGGAGGCAGTATTCGAGGGTGCACCTGAGGATGTCGAGCGGCTAATTGAGTGGTCCAAGAGTGGACCAACCCATGCAGTCGTCGAGAGCGTTGAGGTCGAGATAGAGGAGCATGAAGGCCTATCAGAGTTCTGGATCAAATGATTATTGAGGGTGGATTGAGTTGGACTATGCGCGCGCACCACGGCGCTCATCGCTACGCTCCGGTTTCGGACGGAGAAGGGGTTCCTGCGCGTGTTTCTTAAGTCGTTAACCCTTAGGGGTTTCAAGTCGTTTGCCGAGAAGACAACTCTTGAGTTTGAACCAGGTGTCATGGTTGTCGTCGGCCCAAACGGATCGGGCAAGTCAAACCTTGTGGATGCTGTCGCCTGGGTTCTCGGCGCTCAGGGGCCGCGCTCTCTGCGCGGTGGAAAAATGGACGATGTCATCTTTGCTGGAACATCGACGCGCCCGTCACTTGGTCGCGCAGAGGTTTCACTAACGATCGACAACGGTTCAGCAACCCTCCCAATTGAGTTCTCAGAGGTAACGATTACGCGAACCCTATTCAGGAGTGGAGACTCTGAGTACGCAATCAACGGGGTGCCTTGCCGACTCCTTGACATTCAAGAGTTGCTATCTGACTCAGGAATCGGGCGACAGCAGCATGTCATTGTGGGTCAGGGGCAACTCGACTCGGTATTGAACGCACGCCCCGAGGATCGACGACTCATCATCGAAGAGGCAGCCGGCGTACTCAAGTATCGCAAGCGCCGAGAGAAAGCCGAGCGACGACTTGAGGCCACGGAGGGCAACCTCCTTCGTCTCAATGATTTGCTTCGTGAAGTTCGAAGAGGGCTAGCGCCGCTGCAGAGGCAGGCAGATGCCGCGCGTCGCCACGATGGGCTAGTAGACGAACTCCGTGCGATTAGAACCTACCTAGCTGGAGTCGAACTTGGAACTCTGACCGCAAAAGGTGAGCGCGTAGTCGAGAAGCGTGCTTCATTTGCCGACGAAGATGCTCAACTGCAGGCTCGCCTGCGCGACTTAGACCTCTCGGTAATTGACGCAGAGAGATTGCTTACCATCGCTGGGCACGGCGACCTTGCAAGCATGCTTGCTCGCATCGAGGCACTCCGTGAGAGGGCTCGAGGAATCGGAGCCCTCCTTGCTGAGAAGCAGCGCAATGTCGAGCGCGAGTTGAGCGCCGCTGCCGATGAAGGCGTTGTCGATAACTTCGTTGCGGAGGTAGGTGCTCTAAGGGAGCAGCTCGCAGCTGTTGATGAAGAGGCAGCCGCTCTATCTCAGACCGCAGCAAGCATCGCATCCGCTGAGGCCGAGGCAGCTCTTCGCCGTTCAGAGTTCGCGGCTCAAGAAGCAGCAGTTCCAGACGCCGGAGCAGCAGAGGCTGCCCGTAGAGAGTTAGCCGCGCGCCGCGATGCGCTTGGGCGTAGCGAGCAGGAGCCAGAGCGTCTTGATGCTCGCGCACGTGAGATTGCTGAGCGGCTGGTCCGGTTAAGCGCTGAACAAGCAGTTCTTCAGACGAGCACGGCTGAGGCTGCTCAGAGAACAGAGAGTCTGGTGGCAGACGCAACTGCGCAGCGATCAGCATTTGAAGCAGCAGTCTTGTCTACACAAACAACTGAAGAGGCGCTGCGTAAGGCCGAGGCCGAGGCGAGCAGATGGTCGGCGCGCTCTGAGGCGCTGGCACTTGCATTGGATAGCGCACGTGATGCAGCAGGCGCTGCTCGCATCGATGGTCTCGCCGGTGTCGTTGGCCCTCTAGTCGATCATCTCTCAATAGAGGCAGGGACCGAGGCCGCAGTCGCTAGTGCGCTAGGTGATGCGATGCGCGCGATTGTCGTCAAGGGAGGGGACTCAGTGCGCCTTGCTCTTGACAGTCTTGTAGCCGGTGATGCCCGAGCCTTGTTGCTGGTCGTCGATTCCTCCGTACAGTCGGTGCAGGGCGAGATGGTCCCCGCTGGCACGCGTGCACTCGTTGACTGTGTGCGCACCTCTCTTCCAGGTCTAGACGCTGTCTTGGCTCGCCTTTTAGCGGGGCACATCTTGGTCGACGGCGACTGGTCGCGTGCTCTCGATGCCGCTCTACTGCGCCCCGATGTCGTTGCAGTTACGCGAGCTGGTGACCGCTTTGGTGGTCGATCAGCGTGGCGAATTGGTGCAGATGAATCAGCAGGAGTTACCCAGAGCGCTCTAGACGAGGCTCGCGAGAAGGCTGAGCAGGCAAAAGAGACTGCCGCCACTGCGCGGACAGCGTTAGACGGAGCGCGCGCTGCTGAGCGAAGCGCTCGAGAGCGTGAAGAACTTGCTCGTGAAGCGAATAGGTCTAATGCGATATCGCTAGAGAATGGAGCGGCTTCGCTCTCTCGTATTGATGGCGAGATAATTGAGAGGGCCGAGGAGAAGCGCGTCTTGGAGGAGGGTGCTCTCACGCAACGCACCGCCCTCATTGATGATCGTGCGCGAATTGCAGAGATCGAGGCTGCCCTTCCAGAGCTAGAGAAAGCGGAGCGCGATGCCGGCGAACTATTAGCGCAACGCATGGCTCAACGAGCTGAGTTGGAGGCGGGCGAGGCAGCGGTAGCTGCGCTGCGCAGAGACTCCGAGGTTGCCTCTGCTGCAATTGAGGAGAGACGCGTTGGGCTAGAGCGCCGCCTAGGCGCAGTCGAGGAGAGACTTGCAAAGGATCCGGAGGCAAAGGCCTTAGCGGAGAGTCGCAGGGCCTCGCTGGCGATGCGTGCGAGCGATTTTGCGCAGGTTGGTATTCGTCTCGCTGAGCGCACTTCGCTAATTGATGTTGCGCTAGAGCGTCTACGTGGTGAGCACCATCGCCGCAGTGAGAGAGCGAGTGAGGCAGGTAGTCGCCTAGGTGATCTACGACGTGAACGAGTCGAGGCCGAGCGCTCTCTAACCGTCGTTCGCGAGCAGGTAGGGCGATTAGAGGTAGAGGACGCGGAGACTCGCATGCGCCTCGAGACTCTCGTTGAGAGAATCCGTGCCGATTTCGACTGCGAGCCATCAGCAACACTCGATCTTGAGGCTCCGATTGCTCCAGAGGGATCAACGCTCGCGGGTAGAGGTAGAGACCTCGACCGAGAGCTGCGGATCATGGGGCCGATCAATCCACTAGCGCTCGAGGAGTACGACGCTCTTCAAGAGCGCCATGACTTTCTGCAGCAGCAACTTGAGGACGTGAAGTCGTCCCGTCGCGAACTTCAGCGCGTCATTAAGGCTGTTGATCAAGAGATCATCTCTGTATTTGAGAAGGCTTTTGATGATGTTCAGGGCAACTTTACCGACCTGTTCACCACACTCTTCCCCGGGGGAAGCGGGCGGATTTTCTTGACCGACCCGAGCAACCTATTGGAGACCGGTATCGAGATAGAGGCGCGCCCGTCAGGCAAGAACACAAAGCGCCTATCACTGCTATCGGGTGGAGAGCGATCCTTAACCGCTCTTGCATTCCTCTTTGCGGTATTCCGATCACGACCATCTCCCTTCTACTTACTAGACGAGGTCGAGGCCGCATTAGACGATGTGAACCTGCATCGTTTCTTAGATCTTGTGCGTGAGTTCCGTGACGAAGCGCAGCTACTGATCGTTACTCATCAACGGCGCACGATGGAGGCCGGTGACTGCATGTTTGGAGTCTCGATGCCTCCAGGCGGCTCTACGAAGGTTGTGAGCCAGAGAATGCGCGGGGAGATAGTCCTTCAGTGATTCTTAGGGCCTCGCAGTGATTGCTCTCGCCGTTGTACGCGCCGCTGAACTGGCTGCGCCTGCGCCAGTATCGGTGTGTGGACCCCTCGGCGAGCAGGGAGTGCTCTGCAGGGTCGTCTACGAGGCAACAAATTCCTCAGGGGCGGCGCGTGCGGCCGAGATTCTCGCCAAGCCCTTTCGAATCGCACTGATTCTTCTCATTGCCTGGGTTGTGACGCGGATACTCAGAGTCCTCGTTCGCCGCTTCGTGAAGCACCTCTCGACGGATGCAGCCGATCGATTCGCTGCATTAGGGAAGCGCACTGGCATCAGCCTATTAACTCCGGCCGAAGCAAGCCTTAGGCGCGAGCAACGCGCAAATACAATCGGGACTGTTCTGCGGAGTGTCGTCAGCCTGTTGGTCTGGGCTACTGCTGTCGTCATGTGCATGCAACTGCTCGGCATAAGCCTCGCTGCGCTAGGGATAAGTGTCGGAATAATTGGGGCTGCGCTTGCATTTGGTTCGCAGGCATTGGTGAGAGACCTAGTCACAGGCGCGTTCATGCTTGTGGAGGACCAATACGGTGTCGGCGATGTTGTAGATCTCGGTTCAGCTACCGGCACTGTTGAGCATGTGACTCTCCGAGTAACGCGGGTGCGTGATGTAGATGGAGTGGTTTGGTATGTGCCTAACGGCGAGATACGGCGCGTTGGTAATAAGACTCAGCAGTGGGCCGTCGTAAATCTTGATGTGCCGGTCGCATATGAAACCGAGATGGATCTAGTCATTGGGGCTTTGAACTCGGCGGGCGCTGCACTCGTCTCTGACGCCGAGGTAGCCGATGCGCTCCTCCTCTCGCCAGAGGTATTAGGAATCGAGTCGATTAGCGCTGACCGGATATTGGTGCGCATCAGTATTCGCACAGTTGCGACCAAGCAATGGGTCGTAGCGAGAGCCCTGCGTGCCCACGTGAAGAAGGCCCTCGATGATGCGGGGATCGATCCCGGATTAGGGCAACTCGGTCCACAGATGGCACCCGGAGCCCCCGTTTCTAAAGCACCGGCACCGCCCGCGCATGGAGGCATTACGGAGTTGGGCAGTTAGCATCGCCCCCGATGTCGAATTTATTGCCAGTCCTTATCGTCGCTCTGGTCATCGCGTTGGTGGCTGCGGTGGCCGTCATTGGATACCGCATAGCCCTTGCTCGCAGGTCACAGAGCACGCTGCTTGCTCCGGCCCTCCTTCCCAACCTCGCGGAAGAACAAGTCGAAGATGCTGATGGAGGTCTAGATAGCAAGAGCGTTATTGAGGATGTTCTTGAAGAGGCGACTAAAGCCGAGGCGACTAGACCGGACCCCCTGCGCTTGCGCGATCGGCTTGGGCGCACCCGCGCTGCATTCGCTGGGGCGCTTGCCGGCGTCTCCGGGCGCAGTTCAATGGACGACGATGCGTGGGAGTCGCTCGAGGAGGCTTTAATCAGTGCGGATGTCGGCGTGAGTACCGCAACGCGACTTGTGGAGGCAGTTAGGGCAAGCGCGAAGACGGCCAAGATCAAGGATGGGTCAGAGGTTGAGGGCTTGCTGCGTCGAGAGATAGCGCTCCTCCTATCGCCTGCAGACCGCACCCTTCAGATGGCTGTATCAGGGCCAACCGTTTGGATGTTTGTTGGCGTAAATGGGGTAGGTAAGACAACGACAATCGCAAAGCTTGCAACGCGAGAGGGTGCGGCTGGGCGCCACGTTGTTCTCGCAGCAGCCGATACGTTCCGGGCAGCAGCAGCCGAGCAACTTGGAATCTGGGCGGAGCGCAGTGGAGCAACTCTCGTGCGTGGTGATGAAGGAGCGGATCCAGGGTCTGTGGTCTTCAATGCCATGGCCTCCGCTAATTCTCGCGGCGCCGATCTTGTGCTTGTGGATACGGCTGGGCGGCTCCATACGAAGGTGAACTTGATGGAGGAGCTTAAGAAACTTCGTCGGATTGTAGATAAGACCCCCGACGCTCTTACTGAGGTCATCCTTGTGCTTGATGCCACTACGGGGCAGAACGGATTGACGCAGGCACGCGAGTTTGCCGCAGCGGTTGAGGTGACCGGCGTAGCGCTGACCAAGCTCGACGGAACCGCTAAGGGAGGAATCGTCCTCGCTATCCAGTCGGAGCTCGGCATACCGGTGAAGATCGTTGGGGTCGGTGAAGGCCCCGAGGACTTGATTCCTTTCGACCCCGAGGAATTCGCGGCAGCGCTATTCGGCGAGTGACTTCTCTGCGTCTCGACCTACCCCTTGGTGCTGCTAACTGCGCAGCCGAGAGGCTCGGGTAACCTCAGGGCAATGTTTGATTCACTCTCTGGCCGATTTGATGCGATCTTCACCCGAATGCGCGGTCGCGGCCGTCTTAGTGATGCAGATATAGATGAAATAGCACGGGAGATTCGCCTTGCTCTCCTCGAGGCAGACGTAAATGTTCGCGTAGTAAAAGACTTCATCTCCCGCATTAAGGAGCGCGCTACTGGCGCTGAGGTCGCAAAGAGTCTCACGCCCGCTCAGCAAGTGATCAAGATTGTTCACGAGGAGTTGGTCGCAACACTTGGGTCAACGACGGTGAAGTTGACGATGAACCCAAAGCCGCCGACAGTTGTAATGCTGAGCGGTCTTCAAGGCTCCGGAAAAACAACGGCAGCCGCAAAGTTGGCGCGACTCCTCAAAAGTCAAGGTCTTCAGCCTCTACTAGTGGCTGCTGATCTTCAACGCCCTGCCGCGGTGGAGCAGCTCCGTGTGCTCGGAAAAAGAATTGATGTTCCTGTTTTCTATGCCAAAGAAGGCTCGCCTCAGAATGCTGTAGATGTCGCTCTCTCCGCATTTGATGAGGCTGCGCGATTAGGACGAAATGTGATGATTGTTGATACTGCGGGTCGCCTGCAGATCGACGAGGCGCTCATGGACGAACTCGTAGCAGTTCGAGACATTGTGAAGCCGACTAACTCCCTGCTGGTCGTCGATGCGATGACAGGGCAAGAGGCCGTGAACATAGCGGTCGCATTCGATCAAGCAATCGGACTCGATGGAGTAATTCTCACCAAGATTGATGGTGATGCTCGAGGTGGCGCTGCACTCTCGGTCAAGGCCGTTGTAGGTAAGCCAATCATTTATGTTGGTACCGGAGAGACGCTTGAAGACTTTGAGCCCTTCCACCCGGATCGAATGGCGAGCCGCATTCTTGGAATGGGTGATGTGCTCTCGCTCATTGAGAAAGCAGAGGCAGCCTTTAGCGCAGAGGATGCGCAGGCAGCCGAGGAGAAGATGCGCTCGGGGCAGTTCACCCTTGACGACTTCCTTGATCAGATGCAGCAGGTCCGCAAGATGGGTCCGATCGGAAACATCATGAAGATGCTCCCTGGAGTCCCCAAAGAACTCAAGGGCGCTGAGGTCGATGAGAGTCAATTGGGGAGGGTTGAGGCCATCATTAGGTCGATGACAGCGCAGGAACGCCGTGACCCATCTGTGATCAACGGGTCTAGACGCTCACGCATCGCTAAGGGCTCAGGCACGAGTACTCAAGAGGTAAATGCGCTACTGAAGCAGTTCAAGACCGTGCAGCAGATGATGAAGTCGATGTCTCAGGGGAAGAAGCCCAGGCTCCCAATCCCTGGGATGCCCATTAGGTAAGGCGGGTAGGTAGACCGGGTGGGTAAGGCGGGTAGGTAGAAGCCAAGGGATTTGGGCTTCTAGGTGCCCCGGCGTGCCTTGGAGGGGCTCGACCCGCTAGCCTGACGCCTTCGTCGGCTAAGGCTGACAGAGTTACTCCCTGAGAAACTGGGGAAGATGCGATTCGAGATTGTGATCGCCAGAAGTGAGCCAGTAGTTAGCCAGTAGTTAGCCAGTAGTGATCTACCCGTAACAAACCTGATCTGTAATACACATGATCTCCCAACGAAGAGGAAACCAGCACGTGGCCGTCAAAATTCGTCTGATGCGAGTGGGCAAGAAGAAACAACCCACGTACCGCGTCGTCATAGCCGACTCCCGTTCCCCGAGAGACGGTCGTTATATCGAGATCATCGGCCGGTACGAGCCGCGCAAGGACCCATCAGTCTTTGCCATTGATAACGACAAGGCTCTTGGTTGGTTGCGCAAAGGTGCACAGCCGACGGAGCAGGTTCACAAGTTGCTAATCGGAACCGGCCTATGGGCAGAGTTCGAGGCAGAGTCACCTAACCCAACGCTGGCGACGCGTACTGCAAAGGCGCGCACACTCGGTACCAGCAAGGCGCGCGCCATTAAGGACGAGGCTGCTAAGGCTGAGGCCGCTGCCAACGCTGCCGCTGAGGCTGCTGCGAAGGCTGCAGAGGCTAAGGCCGCTGCTGAGGCGGCAAAGGCTGCCGCTGAGTCTGCTGCAGAAGAGGTTGCAGAAGAGGTTGCAGAAGAGGCGACAGAAGAAGTCGCTGAGGATGCAGCTGCAGAGGTCTCAGAGTGAGCTCAGATTTTGAGGATGAAGTAGCTGGTCCTGGAAACCGCATCGACGAGAACTCCTCGGACTCAGGAAACTTTATTGAGGACGAAGTTGGTGGACCCGGTAACAGCATCGAGGGCGGAACCGCTAAGGCCGTTGTCGATTATGTCGCACGATCCATTGTTGAGTCACCCGATGCAGTCGACGTTACGGCTAAGCAGCGTGGCGAGGTAGTGGAGTTGCTCATCGCAGCTGACTCAAACGACATGGGGCGTCTCATCGGTAAGCGTGGTCGCGTCATTCAGGCAATGCGTCAATTGGCGCGAGCCGCGGGTGCCGCAGATGGTGTTAAGACCACCGTCGACGTTCTCGAGTAGCAGAAATGCCTAGGGACGACGCATCGACGTCAGATCCCGTTGGACGTCTCCAGGTTGGGCGAATAGGTCGCGCTCATGGACTCAAAGGTGAGGTTGCTTTTGCCCTCTCCTCAGATCGGACTGAGCGCGTCGCCCCTGGATCGATACTCCACACCGGAGCTCGATCTCTGACGGTCTCAGCATCACGCCCACATCAGGGAAGATGGCTGCTTAGTTTCAAGGAGATAAAGGACCGAACCGCTGCGGAGGAGCTTCTCGGCGAGTTTGTGATGGCAGATCCCCTCGACTCCGCAGAGATTGAGGATGGCGAGAATGTCATCTGGGTCCATGAACTTGTTGGAGCGGAGGTTCGCGACGTATCAGGGCTCTTGCTTGGGCCGGTCGTCGCCGTTGAGGATAATCCAGCCTCGGCTTTAATGGTGGTCTCAATAAACGGCGACGAGGTATTAGTGCCTGTTGTATTTATCGTCGAGAACTCTCCCGGAGTTGTAGTTATCAATCCACCTGAGGGTCTGCTCGATCTCGGTAAGAGCAGTTGAGGGCGCGCTAAATGAGGCTGTTTTAAATGAGGCTGTTCTAAATGAGGGTGTTTTAAATGCGGATAGATGTATTCACTATCTTCCCGGAGTTCCTTGCCGGGCCTCTTGAGGTCTCGCTATTGGGGAAGGCGCGCGCTGAGGGGCGTCTCGATGTCAGGCTGCATGACCCGCGTGACTCAACCCAAGACCGCCACCGAAGTGTTGACGACTCGCCATTCGGTGGTGGTGCCGGAATGCTCATGCGCCCAGACGTCTTGTTCGATGCTGTGGAGAAGGCCGAGCCGATGCGCCCTTTGCTGCTACTAACGGCGAGCGGATCCCGTTTTGATCAGGGGATGGCGAGAGAACTTGCCGGTGGTGATGGGTTCTCGCTTATTTGCGGTCGCTTCGAGGGCGTCGATCAGAGAGTCGCGGATCACCTCTGTGACGGAGAGATCTCGGTCGGTGATTATGTGCTCGCGGGGGGCGAGTCGGCGGCGCTGATAGTTATTGAGGCAGTAGCGAGATTGGTCCCCGGTGTAATGGGCAACCACGAATCAGCCAAAGAGGAGTCCTTCAGTGCGTCTAGCGACGGGGTGAACGGCGATGTTCACCGCGGCTCCGTTCTTGAGTATCCGCAGTACACGCGCCCCGCTGAGTTCCGTGGCTGGAGTGTCCCAGAGGTCCTAATTAGCGGGGATCACTCGAGGGTTGAGAGGTGGAGGCAGGCGCAATCGATCAGGATCACTCTTG
Organism: Actinobacteria bacterium IMCC26256; assembly: GCA_001023575.1. Taxonomy (GTDB): domain Bacteria; phylum Actinomycetota; class Acidimicrobiia; order IMCC26256; family IMCC26256; genus IMCC26256. Next base: position 807,873 of record CP011489.1, read on the forward strand.
ATAGGAGACCAGATCTTCTCGAGATAGCCGACTTGACGCCTGAGGAGAGGGCACTGCTCGCTGAGTTTGGGCTTTAAGAACCTCTAATTCGTCACTCGGCAACGCGGTCAAAGCAGTTCGACTTCCAAGTTCGGCGCTCCCCCTGATACTCTTGGATCCTTGCCCCCCAAAAGGGGCCGAAGCACCGCCTGTAAGACGCTCAGCAACACCACTCGTATTCGCTACTTTTGTATTGAGGTCCACGTTATGAACCGCATCGATATGGTCGACCGCGCATCACTGCGCGACGATATTCCTACCTTCGGACCCGGCGACACAGTCGATGTATACGTCCGCGTTGTTGAAGGAACCCGTGAGCGCGTTCAGAAGTTCACAGGGATTGTCATCCGCCGTCAGGGTGGTGGCATCCAGGAGACCTTTACGGTCCGCAAGGTGACACAGGGTGTAGGCGTTGAGCGCACATTCCCAATTCACTCTCCAATCGTCTCAAAGATTGAGCGCATCACACTCGGCGACGTTCGTCGCGCAAAGCTCTACTACCTGCGTGATCGTGTTGGCCGCGCTGCACGTGTCAAGGAGAAGCGGGTCTGATCACCCGCAAATTCTTGATCGGTACCCGGATACACTCTAAGTACACGAGTGAAGGGCGACCACGTTGAGCGCTGAAGACCTTGAACGTTATGAGACCGATATCGAGCTACAGCTCTATCGTGAGTACCGCGATGTGCTCCCTATGTTCTCCCATGTCGTGGAGACCGAGAGGCGTTTTTATCTCACGAACTCAGTTGAGCTAAACGAACGCTCCGATGGTGGGCGCGTCTACTTCGAGCTCGTACTTCAAGATGCCTGGGTCTGGGATATGTACCGCCCCGCACGCTTTGTAGCGAATGTTCGCGTCGTTACTTTTAAGGACGTAAACATTGAGCGACTAGGCGAGAAAGAGGCTTAGGTGCCTGCCCGCAGTCGCAGGACGGCAGCGGGGGATCGTAACGCTCTTGGTGCGCTTGGTGAGCAGGTGGCCTCCGATTGGTACGAGTCTCAGGGTTACAGCGTCGCCGATAGAAATTGGCGGGTCCGCGAAGGAGAGCTAGACCTTGTACTCCTAGCGGCAGATGGCACAATCGTTTTCTGCGAGGTCAAGACTCGCTCCTCAAATCGTTTTGGATCACCTCTAGAGGCTGTCACGCCAACAAAGCAGCGTCGCCTTCGTACCCTTGGCGCCCTATGGCTCTCTTCTCATAAGGGAATGGTGGGAGAGGTGCGTTTCGACGTGGCTGGGGTGATGATCGGAGCGACCGGTGACCCAGAGATCGAGATCGTGCAGGCCGGGTTTTAGGCCATGGCTCTAATTGTGAATAGCGGTATCTCGAGTTAGTGGCTCAATCGCAGTCTCTATAACGGCAGCTACCGACTGACGCTCAAGCATGCGAAGCACGTTGATTTTTGAGGGCGGTATATACGCCCGCGCTCGGAACTCGAATCCATCAACGCTCGCATTGATCAACTCTGTGAGCTCGTCCTCGCTCATAAAAGAAACAGACCTGTCGCCACTGATATAGCGATCCGAGAAGACGCTGAGAAGATAGCGAAATGATCGGCGCCTGCAAGTCTCTTTAATCGCAAGTAGACCGCCCTCGCGCACCAACGCGCTCGCGGTCTTCAGAAGCGCAACGCGCTCTGGGGTAGGCACGTGGTGAAGGACATCTGAGATAACCACAAGGTCAAAGGCTGGTCCAAGAGCAACGAGAAGATCCTCAGCTGATTGGATCCGAAAGGTGGCCTGTGAAGTTGGTCCCTTGAACATCGCTCCAGGGTCGCCATCAATGTCAATGCCTAGGAGAATTGCATTAGGGATCGCATTGAGGAGTGCTCCGCTTACAGTGCCGTCGCCTGCACCAATCTCAAGGATCGCGTTACCCGGGCTAGAGGCTGCAATAGAGTCTGCGAGGCTATTGGTGTCTACAAACATTGAACGGTAGGCACGGATTGCTGGTTTCTCAAGCGGCCCCATAAACCGGCGAACTTTCTTGCCGAGAGTTAACGGGTTGCCTTTCTCGTTTGCCACGGAGTGAAGTATACCGGCGGGTGTGATTTATCGGGGGTAATCATCGGAGGGCGGGCGGCCTGAAGTCTGAAGCTGGTCGGGGGGATCCCCTAAACGGGCTGTTTATCTGGTAATCGCTCTGATTCAGTTCTTACGAGGCTTGCTTACTGACCTTTTTACTTCACGACCCCAGCATGGAGTGTGCCAATGGCGCCGATCCTCAGGCGCGTGTACCGGCACTACTACCTCGTGTCCGGTGCCGGGCGGAATCTCTTGATTACACCCAGGGCAGCGGTACCTTTTATTTGCTTGATACGGCTGAATATGGCGTACCTCAATCGCGCCAAAATCACGCAAGGCCAAAACTCCAGAGGAGTAGTGCTGCGATAACGATGAAGGCTGCGCCCAGGATTGCAAGGTCAGAGCTTTTTGGCTTATGCCCTCTAGCAGGATTGAACCCCATGCGGCTACGGTACCGGCGCAGACGCTCTACCGCCGAGTCGTCGCCTGATATCAATATGGCTATTGACGTGGGAATTCACGAGAGGACCTGATCTAGATGGAGACCATTACCGTTGAACGCCGCGATGGGGTTGTGACGCTTACCCTGAATCGACCTGCCAAGAAGAATGCGATCAATGGTGCAATGTGGGGCGAGCTCCTATCAGTATTTGATGAAGTAGAGAGCAACCCGGATGATCGAGTACTTGTGATAACCGGAGCCGGAGATGCTTTCTGCTCAGGGGCAGACCTGACAGATGATGACTCCGGGGATCGCATGGAGGGTGGGGTAGGGGCCTCAGTTGCACGCATGCGCGTAGTCGGGCAGTGTGCTCTGCGCCTCCACGAGATGCATAAGCCGACGCTCGCTGCCGTGAACGGAGTGGCCGCTGGTGCTGGCCTGAACTTGGCGCTGGGGTGTGATCTCGTCATCGCTTCAGACCAAGCGCGATTCTCCGAGATTTTCTCCAAGCGCGGGCTGAGCATTGATTTTGGTGGTTCTTGGATCTTGCCGCGCCTCATTGGACTACACCGCGCTAAAGAACTTGTTTTCCTCGCCGACATCATCGACGCAACTGAGGCAGAGCGCATTGGTTTAGTGAATCGTGTTGTTCCTCACGACGATTTTCGGGCAGCGGTAACGACTCTTGCCGATCGCCTCGCTGCGTTGCCACCCATTCAGGTATCAAACTCGAAGCGAATGTTGAATCAGTCGTTCTCAGTCTCGATGGCTGAGGCACTTGAGATGGAGGGAATCTCGCAGTCGCTCTCTTTCGCAACACGAGACACTGTCGAGGCGATAATGGCGTTCATGCAGAAACGCGAACCAAAGTTTGAGGGGCGCTAAGGCGCTCCAACTCCGTTAGCGCTTGGCCCCGCGATCAAGCGCAGAGTCCCAGGGCAGAACCTCAGGATGTAGAGGCGGAGTTTGCAAGGTGCTCTGCAATTCGCTCGGAGACAATCGCAGTAACTTGCTCAGCCATCTCCCAGTTGGGGTCAGTGACACGGAGCACGAGGTTGTTATGCACTTCCCACTCTGCGCCGCAGTGGCTACAGGAGACGAGGAAAGACCCGCCGCTGTATTCACGGTTGAGGTCTTTTGAGTCGAAGGGGCAGAGAGTTAGGTTCACAGAGAAAGTCATCGGACGCTAAATCGATGCCCTTAATGCTAAATATTTGGGGCACCTACAAATGAGGCGGAGGGCGCAGATAATCGGAGAAATTACCCAAAGGTTGCTCTCCGTAGAATTATTCTCGGCACCCTTTCTGGTTCTAGCTATAAGGGCCAGATTAAGCCGCGTACGCGTTTAGCGAGCCCAAGTGTGCAGAGCGATTCGACGGCGCGAGCAATGCCGGGAGCGTCGAGATTGGTTCTAAGCGCAATCTCGTCGAGGGACGCCGGCTCTCCCCCAAGAGCGCGCATTACTTGTCGCCCTGCGTTATCCGCAGGGAGTGTTGGCTTAGTGGCGGCTGAGAGGTTACGTATTGGAGCCCTCCGCGAGCCTGAGGTCATACCAAGTGCAATTACTACATCGCTTGCATCAAGAAGCGGGAGGGCGCCATCGGCGATAAGAGAGTTGCAACCTGCTGCTACGGGGTTACGGGTTGAGCCAGGCTGTGCGAGTACGGGTCTACCAAGTGCAGTAGCAGCGGCTGCTGTGCTTAGAGCCCCACCTCTACTTGCCGCCTCAACGACGACCACCACGTCGGCGAGTGCCGCGATGATTCGGTTGCGCACAGGGAACCGTTCAGGTCGGGGCCCAACGCCGTGGGGGTGCTCGCTCACAATAATTCCACGGCTCCTCACTGATGCATATAACGACTGGTGACTGCGAGGGTATGTGACGTCAAGACCGGTAGCGACTACTCCGATGGTCTGCCCTCCCGCCTCGATGGCACCGCGATGTGCGGCTGCATCAATCCCGAGTGCGAGTCCACTCACGATTGTGATTCCTGCCTCAGCGAGCGTCGCAGCGAGCGCGTGGGCATCGGCTACTCCATGAGGGGATGCGGCTCGGGTCCCGACAATTGCAACACGCTGCGCCGCTAGAGCGCATGGTCGGTCGCCTTCGTTTAGTAGTACCGCAGGAAGGGTTGTGTCTTCTTCCTCAATCGGCCAGTCATCATCGTGGAGGCAACGGAGGCGAGTCCCGTTACGTTTAATGACTCTTGCTGCGCTGAGCACGTCGACCATGCGCCACCCTGCAGCTATCTGCGAGCGACCTTCGTCGTTGAGGCGCCTCTCATCGCCGATTACCTTGATCGCTGCTCCGCTTGCGAGCCCCTTGACCGCATCGATTGGATCGGGCCAAATGTGTAGGGCTCGCTGCAGGCGTGATGGGGTCATTCGCGGCAGCGCCACTAATGCATAAAGAGCAGACTCCCTCTCGGTCGTCATGGGACGTCCTGACGAAGGTCTGATGCTTGAAGCACGTCATCAGCGGTGATCTCTGAGCGGTCATCGAGATCTGCAAGTGTGCGTGCTGTGCGCTGAATAGCCGCCGCTCCTCTACCCGTTAAAGAGCCGGACTTCACAGCGTTGAGCCAAACCCCGTGAGCCTCGGCACTCAGGCCGGCGTATCTTGCTAGCGCGCCGGCAGGTAGATGAGCATTGCGCCGCCAGGGTAGGCCCGCGTACCGGGCATTTTGTCGTGCGACTGCAGATATCACGCGCTCGCGCTCCTCGGCAGATGATGCGCCGGGCTTCTCAATCTCTTTAGGTGCTCGGAGTGCCAAGCGCAGGTCGAAGCGATCAAGTAGTGGTGCTGATAGGCGCCTGCGGTATTTCTCTCGCGCCACATCAGAGCATGTGCAGTGGAATGGATCGCGCCCGCATGGGCATGGATTAGTGCAGGCGATGAGTGTGAAGTTAGCGGGGAACTCAAGAGAGCAGGCCTGCCGTGAGATCCGCACAACACGCTCCTCGAGTGGTTGACGAAGTGCATCGAGTGCTTGTGGAGCGAACTCTCCAAGCTCATCTAGAAATAACGCACCGCTTGATGCAAGGGTCACTTCGCCGGGGTGAGGTCGGCCGCTTCCCCCGCCGATTAGTGCTGGAGTTGAGGCGCTGTGATGCGGTGCTCTAAAGGGTCTCTTGGTTGCTAGTCGCCGCGCGGGTATCACCCCCGTCGCCGATTGGATGCGAGTCACCTCAAGAGCCTCATCGGGGTCTAGTGGTGCCATGATCGTTGGGAGGCGCCGAGCGAGCATTGTCTTGCCTGCCCCCGGTGGACCTGCCATTAGTAAGTGGTGCGCTCCGGCGGCGGCGCATCTAAGCGCCGAGCGAGCAGTAGCCATGCCGCGTACCTCTGATAGGTCGAAGCAGCCATGGGCCTCCTCCAGACTCGGTGGCTCTGGGGGCGGTGCATCGACCTCGGGCCAATCCTCTGCACCAGAGAGCGCCGCCTTGACCCCTGCTAGTGAGTGCGCGCAGCGAATCTTAATTCCCGGTATGAGGCTCGCCTCGTGCGCATTAGCGCTTGGCACCACGACTGATGTGACTCCAGATCGCGCTAATGCATCGACGAGAGCGAGTGCTCCAGCGACTGGGCGTACCTGTCCGTCGAGCCCGAGCTCTCCAAGAACCCCGACCCCATCGAGTACGGATTGCTCGAGGTCGTCGGAGGCGAGCATCAGACCAAGGGCCACGGCGAGTTCGAGGCCTGCTCCACTCTTGCGGACTCCACCGGGTGCAAGGTTGACCGTTATGCGTCTAAGCGGCCACTCAACTTGAGACGAGATCATTGCAGCGCGAACTCGGTCCTTTGATTCGCGCCCTGCTGCATCTGGTAGCCCCACAATTGTGTAGGCCGGTAGACCATTGGATACGTGTACCTCAACGCGGACGAGTTGCCCGTCGATTCCATGAAGTGTCGCGCTGCGAACTGAAGCGAGCATTTGGTTCCTCCCAAAAAATGATGCAGATAACGGCTGCAGTCAGTCGTGTTTAATCACGATTTTGAAGTCTCTAGATAAATGCGCCCCAATATGCTGAGGGCGCCTAAATATGCTGAGGGCTCTAGATACTTCTTAAGGGAGGACCGGAGATCCGCGGCTCCTCGACGGTGCTGATCAACTTAATGAATGGGTGGGACACATACGCCGCTTTGTCTCTGCTCTGAGCGTTAGCCTTACGCTATGCCTTGGGAAATTGACGCCTATGTAGCGTCACTAACATCTGTTAGTGAAAATACCCACGATGCCTATGCCTCTGATATCGCGCAGTTCATCGAGTGGGCCGAACGCGGCGGTGCTCCGAATCCAGAGGATCTTGACCATAAGGCACTGCGTAGATATCTCGCTTACTTGGATACGCGCGGATTCGCACGCAGATCAATTGCTCGTAAGGCTGCAGCCGTCCGTTCGTACCTTCGATACCTCAAGCGCCAAGGGACGATTGCTACAGATCCTGGTCGCAGTCTCCGCACTCCAAAGGGTGCCGCACGCCTGCCGCGCGTTCCACGCAGTAGCGAGGCAACAGCCCTACTCGATGCTGCTGCAGAGGAGACCCTTGATTTGGCCGAGCGGTGGGAGACGAAGAGCATCGGCAGCGCAGAGGATGTAGCAGTAGCTAGGCGCGACCTTGCAGTTCTCGAGGTGCTCTATGGCACCGGGGTTCGGGTCTCCGAATGCTGCGGCTTAAAGGTCAGCGACCTTGATCTAGCTCGCGGATATATAACCGTTCTGGGGAAGGGCTCCAAGATTCGCAGAGTCCCTATTGGAGAACCGGCCTCCGATGCCCTGACAGGCTGGCTTCTAGCGGGGAGACCCCTGCTCGCAAAGCCTGAGACGGAGCCCGAGGCTGTCTTTATCAACCGTCGAGGTCGCCCTATGGGGCCCCGAGATGCGAGGAGAGTCCTCGAGGCCCACCCGCTCCCAGATGGGCGCTCGCTCCACCCACATGCGCTGCGTCATGCTTACGCCACACACCTCCTCGAGGGGGGCGCAGACCTTAGGGTTGTCCAAGAACTCCTTGGCCACTCGGATCTAGCGACCACTCAGACCTACACTCATCTAACCCGCGAGCGATTGCGCGCTGTCTACGAAGAGACTCACCCACGTGCCTGATGAACCCAAAAAACTAGTTACGAGCCAAGGCGACAAGGATGTCGTTGCTTCGCTATGGGCTGAGTACAAATCAACCGGAGCCGAGCAGGCGCGCGAGCGATTGATTCTTAACTACGCGCCACTCGTGAAATTCGTAGCCGGTCGTGTTGCGTCGGGTCTCCCACAGAGTGTTGACCAAGCCGATCTTGTCTCATACGGAGTATTCGGATTAATCGACGCCATAGATAAGTTTGAGCCCGAGCGCGGATGGAAATTTGAGACCTACGCGATCTCGCGTATCAAGGGCGCGATTATTGACGAACTGCGATCAATAGATTGGGTTCCGCGTTCGGTTCGAAATAAGGCGCGCGAGGTTGAGCGCGCATACTCAAAACTTGAGGCAGAACTGCATCGCACGCCAGAGGAGTCTGAGGTCGCCAAAGAGATTGGTGTAACTGAGGCGGAGCTTCAACAGATTCTTTCGCAGATTTCTTATGTCGGGGTAGTGGCACTCGACGAGGTAGTCGGCGGCGGCGAGCAAGGTAGCGGTGGAACCACGGTCGGAGACATGGTGGCCGGATCAGTCGGCGACCCCGTTGCTGCCTTCGAGGTCGAGGAGATGAAGCACATCCTCGCCGATGCAATCAATCGCATGCCTGAGCGCGAGCGCCTAGTTTTAACGCTTTATTACTACGAGGGATTAACCCTCGCCGAGATAGGTGAAGTACTCGAGGTTACCGAGAGTCGCGTCTGTCAGATTCATACGAAGGCGATCCTCCAACTGCGCTCACGTTTTGTAGAGCCCGAGCGTTCATCTGCAGAGTAGTTAAAACTGCAATTAGTTGAGGGCCAGTCATCAAGGGCCAGCGGCAAGGGCAGCACTCGTCGCTCAGCGACCTTGATCGAGAGAACCTTTGTTGAGTTCTCTCCGAACCTCCCCGTTTATTAGTAGGGGCCAGCAGATCTAAGACTGGCGAGTTCGTAGATTGGCAAGGTGGCGCATGAAGTACCTAAGAGCACGCTCCGCAATATTCGTAGTCGTAACCGTTTTCGCCTCTCAGAGTCTGCAGCGAGTTGAGGCGGCTATGAACGGCACCGGAGAAGTATGGGGCTCACCTGTTACGCCTGGCTCTCCGGCGCTTAGAGGAGCGCCCGGGGGAACCGATGGGCGCGTAGTGAAATTCTTTGCGGCGCCGCGCGTCCCGTGGGGGCCCGGGCATCGAGGTATCGATATTGCGCTGCGGCCTGGGTCAGTAGTGCACTCGGTCTCGGGGGGCATAGTCTCAATGGCCGGGCCTGTGGCCGGGGCAAATAGCGTCGTCATCCGGCACTCGGACGGCACGCGTTCTGGCTACTCATTCCTCTCCCTGGTCCTAGTTGCGAAGGGTGATCGAGTCGCCAGGGGCGAGGCCCTTGGGATCTCGGGTGGAACCGGCCCGGGGCACCTGAATCCGGGGGTGCTACACCTCTCATGGAGGGTAGGCGAGGAGTACAGAGATCCCCTCTCGCGGCTGGCGCCGAGGGCCTGGCATTTCGTTGCTTAGCGTTTTGGATCCCCGGCCCGGAGGGTTTGGGCCTAGTGCGGCTACACTCACCGCCGTCCCCGGCACTCCGTCGGGGCGACTTTCACGCCCGTCGACCCGACGGTCGCTGCCACCAGGTAGTGCGGGACGGGCGGTTGAACAACCGAGGGAAGGATGGATTGTGGCTGTAGTCACGATGAAGCAATTGTTGGAGTCAGGGGTCCACTTCGGACACCAGACGCGTCGTTGGAACCCGAAGATGAAGAGATTCATCCTTGGTGAGCGAAACGGCATCTATGTAATCGATCTTGAGCAGACTCTTGATCGCATTGATACTGCATACCGCTTTGTGCGTACAACAGTAGAGAACGGCGGTACCGTCCTCTTTGTTGGTACGAAGAAGCAGGCTCAAGAGCCAGTGCAGCGCCATGCAGATCGCGTTGGCCAGCCTTACGTCAACTTCCGTTGGCTAGGTGGCATGCTCACAAACTTCACCACGGTGCACCAGCGCGTCGGCAAGATGCGCGAGATGGCACGTATGGAGGAGACCGGCGAGGTTGATCTCATGATCAAGAAGGAAGGCCTTAAGCTGCGTCGCGACCTAACGAAGCTTCAGCGCAACCTCGGTGGAATCCGCAACATGGAGAAGCTCCCGGCTGTCGTCTTTGTTATCGACACGAAGAAGGAGCACATCGCCGTTACCGAGGCAAACCGCCTTGGGATTCCAGTTGTTGCCGTCGTAGACACAAACTGTGACCCCGACATCATCACCTTTGCCATTCCAGGTAACGACGATGCCATGCGCTCAGCCGACCTGATGTGCCGAGTAATCGCCGATGCTGTTGAGGAGGGTCGTTACCTCGCTTCACGCAAGGGTGCACGGCCTGGAACAAAGGCTGAGGCTCCTGTAGCTCCAGTACTTACTCCTGAGGAGAAGGCCGAGCGCGCCGAGGCCCAGGCCAAGGCTCGTAACGAGGCAGCAGCTGCTCAGGCAGAGCGTGAGCGTCGCCTCGAGGAGTCCAAGGCACAGGCTGCCGCAGCTCCAGCAGAGGCCGCAGCAGAGGAAGTTGACCCAGCGGTTGAGACCGTAACGGGATCAGGCACGGAGGCCGGCTAAGCGTGGGTGAATACACAGCTAAAGACGTAGCTGCGCTCCGCAAGGAGACCGGCGCCGGAATGATGGACTGCAAGAAGGCGCTCGAGGAGACCTCTGGCGGCCTTGAAGAAGCAAAAGACTGGCTACGCAAGAAGGGGCTCGCAGGAGCCACAAAGCGTGCTGGCCGCTCTGCTGATCAGGGAGCAATCGATGTCTCTGTTAATGGCGGAGTAGCAGCGCTAGTTGAGCTCACTGCGGAGACCGATTTCGTTGCTAAGAGCGAAGACTTCCGCGGACTTGTAGCGCGCTTAGTCGCCCAGGTCTCAGCAAACGGAGACGCCGGCCTAGCCGAGCAGCCTTTTGAGGGCACGACTGTTGGAGAGTACGTAACCCAAGCAGCATCGCGCCTTGGAGAGAATGTTGGCATTGGTCGCGTCGTTCGCTATGAGACAACTGACGGACTCGTCGATTCGTATAAGCACATCCAGAACGAGCGTGGAGTCATTGGAGTGCTTGTTGAGCTCTCCGGCGTAGATGCTTCTAGCGCTGCAGCTCTAGAGGTTGCTCATGATGTAGTGCTGCACATCGCTAGCGCTGCTCCTCGTTACACGACACGGTCTGATGTACCTGCAGACGCTATTGAGCGTGAGCGTGCAGTGCTTACCGAACTAACTCGCAACGAAGGCAAGCCGGAAGCCTCTATCGAGAAGATTGTTGAGGCTCGCCTTAACTCCTTCTACAAGGACTATGTCCTCGAGGAGCAGGGATTCGTTAAGGACCCCAAGGTCACGGTCGGCTCTCTTGTATCCGGGCTCGGCGGCGCTGCTGCTATTAAACGCTTTGCTCGGGTGAAGATCGGCGAGGAATAGTCATCGTCGCTACCAACACCCGAGATCTTGCCGACTCTGGAGCATTCCAGAGAGTGGTGCTGAAGCTCTCGGGTGAGGCGTTTGCAGACCCGGAGACTGGGTTTGGAATCGATGCTTCGATTGTGGCTCGCATAGCTGAGGAGACTGCAGAGGCGGCAGCCGAGTTTAAGGCTGAGATTGCTGTAGTCGTTGGTGGTGGAAACATCTTCCGTGGAATGGCAGGAGCGACTCGTGGAATGGATCGCGCTCGCGCCGATTACATGGGGATGCTTGCGACCGTAATAAACGCATTAGCTCTTCACGATGCATTCGAGGCCGTTGGTCAGCAATCTCGTGTACAGACAGCGATCACTATGGCTCAGGTCGCTGAGCCCTACATACCGCGTCGAGCGATCCGTCATCTCGAGAAGGGCCGAATCGTTGTCTTCGCGGCCGGTACCGGAAACCCCTACTTCACGACCGATACAACTGCAGCATTACGCGCAGCGGAGATTGGTGCAGGGGCTATTTTGAAAGGCACACACTCTGGTGTCGACGGAATTTACTCTGCAGATCCAAGGCTTGATGCAGAGGCTGTGAAGCTCACATCAATCTCGCATCTAGATGTGTTAAACCGAGGCCTGAAGGTAATGGACTCAACCGCAATTACATTCTGTATGGATAACCAACTTCCGATCATCGTCTTCGATGTATCGGCCCCTGGGAATATTCGGCGGGTATTCCAGGGAGAGCCAATCGGCACACTGGTGCACGCAAAGGAGAGCTGAGATGCCAAGCGTTCCAGAGATAGTCAAAGAGTGCGAAGAGAACATGAGGAAGGCTGTAGTCCACCTTCAGGAAGAGTTCGCAACTGTGCGTACAGGGCGCGCCTCCTCGGCAATGGTTGAGAAGATTCGTGTCGAGTACTACGGATCTGAGGTTCCGCTTCAGCAGTTGGCGAGTTTCTCCGTGCCTGAGCCGCGAGTCTTGGTAGTGGCGCCGTTCGACAAGACCGCGTTGAAAGATATCGAGAAGGCTCTCCAGTCGAGCGATCTCGGCATCACACCTTCGAATGACGGTTCCATTATTCGTCTTACCTTCCCTCAGTTGACCGAAGAACGGCGCAAAGAGTTGGTCAAGATGGTCAAGCATCGGGGAGAGGACGGGAAGGTAGCGGTTCGTAATGTGCGCCGCTCTGCCAAGCAGTCTTTCGAGGCGCTAGAGAAGGACGGAGGGATCTCACGCGACGAGTTGGAGCGGGTTGAGAAGGATCTCCAGAAGACGACAGACAAGGTCATTGCCGAGATCGATGAGATGCTTGTGCATAAGGAGAGAGAACTTTTAGAGGTTTAAGGCCTAGATGTTGGGGGTCTATTGCCAAGTTCCCGGCGATCTAGACCTCGCCCGTCTAGCCTCAGCATGATGCGGAATAGGGGGTACCTGTGAACGACCGCTTCGAAGGTGACGAGTTAGGGATATCGAAGGAGGAGCCGTTTAGCGGTTCCGATGGTGTGCGTATTATCGCGCCCGAAGAAGCACGATCAGTTGTTGAGGCAGGTCTGGCCGAGGGGCATGCTGTCGAGGTAGACGAAGAGCCAGACTCAGCCACAGAGTCAGAGTCTTCTGGTTCGCTTGGGCTGTTGTTTCCGCCTGCCGGAGAGTCGTCGCACCCAACCGCATCGGTGCGTTCGATTACTCCGCCGCCGCGCTTAGTGCCGATTGAGGCAGCCCCAGAGAGCACCCCGCTCGCATCGGAGGGTGTCCGTATCGTCGGCGCTACTACCGCAGGAGAGGCAACCGGAGAGGTTCCCGCTCTAGTCACACCCTCGCTAACACCGGAGGCATCCTTCGAAGAAGCCTCGCAATCGCTCGAGGGAACCGAGGCCGGCGACCTTCCGCAAGACCTTCCACACTGGAGTGAACCCCCTACTGGGGAGCATGCAGTTATCGGCGCTGTTGACTCAACGGATGCACCGCGTTTCAGATCGGGTGCAGACGACTGGGATCAAATTGATGACGCAATCGTCGTTGATGAGGATTCTGGCGACGATGAGCCCGGCGGCTTTATCGCAACGGTTGCCTCCGATGATGACGCAGCATTCGCCGCAGAGGTAGAGGCTCGTCGGCGAGTGCGATCAGTAAACTCACAGGGTGGGGGAGCCCGCCCAGCAATCGTGGCCTCCGCTCCTGCGGATCTAACGACTCGTTTAATAACAGGTGCAGCGATTGCAGTACCGGCGCTCATCTGCTTCAAGCTGGGGCGCACCACCACGGCCTTACTAGTAGCGGTCATTGTCGGCCTTGCTGCGCTTGAGTTTTTTGATGCAATGAGAAAAGTCGGATTTCGCCCAGCAACACTTATCGGGGTCATTGCATCTGTAGCGATTATTCCGATTGCGTTTACTCGTGGCGAGTTCGCATATCCACTAGTTCTCTCGCTGGTTGTCTCCTTTAGTCTCTTGTGGTTCCTCTTTCGTGCAGGGCCCGGGAGACCGCTTGTTGGGATTTGCGTGACAATCGGAGGTTTTGCATACGTAGGCGGTCTAGCCGGATTCGCTGGTTTAATGCTGGGCTACTCGAACGGCATTGGCTTAGTCGTCGGACTCGCAATCTGTGTAATTGCATATGACTCTTTTGGCTACCTAGTTGGGAAGAAGTTTGGGCGTACCCCATTATCTCCTCAGGTATCTCCAGGTAAAACTCTTGAAGGTCTAGTCGGCGGTATGGTCGCCTCGATTGTGGTTTCAGTTCTTGTTGTCTCGCACATTCACCCTTGGGGTGGGATTGGCAACTCCTTCCTTCTCGGGCTCACCGTCGCAGTAGTCGCTCCCCTTGGAGACCTCTGCGAATCGATGATCAAGCGCGATCTTCGAATCAAAGATTTTGGGAGCATTCTTCCCGGGCACGGTGGAGTTCTTGACAGATTTGATGCCTTGCTGTTTGTTCTCCCTGCTGGGTATTTTCTGGCACGCGCGCTCAAACTCGGCTGAGGGGTGTGTCGCCAAATGCGGTGCGTAGGCAGCGGCGCCACTCGAGAGGTTTGTTCAGAAGCATGCCCAGAATTATGCGTAAGGTCGAGTAATTGAGACGCGTTGTGATCCTGGGGTCAACCGGTTCGATCGGTACCCAAGCGCTAGATGTTATTCGTAGTCATCGCGACGAGTTTCAAGTTGTGGCTCTCAGTGCTGGTAGCAACCAAGAGCTGCTAGGGCGTCAAGCCAGCGAGTTTGGCGTTGCGCCAGAGCGAGCACGGTGCGCGGGCGAGGACCCGCGCATACTCGAGGAGTTTGCATCCCTAGATGATGTAGATGTGGTGCTCAATGCAGTTGTTGGATTCGCCGGGTTGCCCGCGACCGTCGCGACTCTTCGGGCCGGCAAGCGGTTGGCGTTAGCGAACAAGGAGAGTTTGATAGCAGGCGGACCGGTAGTAGCAAAGGTACGCGACTCTGGTGGCGGAGAGATAGTCCCTGTCGACTCCGAGCACTCTGCGGTATACCAATGCCTTCGTTCAGGCACTACTAGTGAAGTCTCCAAGATTGTTTTAACCGCCAGCGGTGGACCATTTCGCGGGCGGTCTCGTGAGGATCTAGCGGGTGTGACAATTACAGAGGCACTCAATCACCCAACTTGGTCGATGGGCCCAAAGATCACAATTGACTCGAGCACTCTCATCAATAAAGGCCTCGAGGTAATCGAGGCACATGAACTCTTCGGTGTCTCATACGACCAGATCGAGGTAGTTGTTCATCCTCAATCGATTATCCACTCGATGGTGGAGTTTCAGGATGGTGCCACTATCGCGCAGCTCTCAATGCCCGATATGCGTCTCCCCATAGGCCTCGCACTTGGAGCCCCTGAGCGCCTCGACCAAGCTTTCGGGTCCCTTGATTGGGCAAGTCTCTCGGAGCTCACATTTATGGAGCCAGATCGGGACGCCTTCCCTGCTCTTGACCTTGCATATGCAGCGGGGCGCGCCGGTGGATCGGCACCTGCAACTTTAAGTGGAGCGAATGAGGTAGCGGTGGAGGCGTTCTTGAATGCGCGGATTCCATGGATCTCAATCACAGATATTGTCGCAGAGGTATTAAATCTAGGAACCGGGAACATCTCAGAGGTTGAAGACGTTCTAGAGGCAGACAGGGTTGCACGCGAGAGAGTAGAGCGAGTGCTCCAAAACAGTTTTTAGTAAGCCAGATTCTCCAGATTTTGGGATTTAGGACTCTACGAGACTTAAGGATTTAAGTACATGAAGGACCCTTTAGGTGATGCGCCACGCGTTGATTCTCGACGAGCGATTCTTGGCGTCTCCGTAGCGATTGCATTGTTCGTTGTCTTAATTTTTGTGCGGCCTTCAATGGCGATGACCGTCGCAATTGCAATCGGGCTCATATTTACGATCATGCTTCACGAGGCTGGCCATTTAATCGCAGCCAAGCGCGGAGGTATGAAGGCAACAGAGTTCTTCGTTGGTTTCGGGCCGCGGCTCTGGTCGTTCCGACGTGGAGAGACTGAGTACGGGATTAAGGCAATCCCCGCTGGTGGATATGTACGCGTAATCGGCATGACCAATCTCGAAGAGGTTGAGCCAGAGGATGAGGCCCGCACCTATCGCTCTGCTCCCTACAAGCGAAAAATGGTGATGATCCTTGCGGGTGTAACAGTCAATCTGCTCCTCGCTTATCTATTTACCTTCGCAATCCTTGTCGGTAGGGGCCAAGACTCTGTCTCAACTCGCATCGGGTCTGTATCCGCTGAGTCTCCTGCTCAGATTGCAGGTATGAAGCCCGGAGATCGTCTGCTCTCAATTGGGGGAGTGAATATCTCAGACTGGGACGAAGTCTCTCCGCTTGTGCGCGCAGCGGTCGGTAAGCCGACGGAGATTGAGATTGAGCGAGATGGAGCAACTAGAACGCTCATCGCTACTCCAGAGGTGATCGATGGAGTTGTGCGAATTGGGATAACGGCATCCATCGAGACGACCCGTGTTCCAGTTATAACGGCGGTTGGCCGCTCTGCCACGGTAATTGTGAGAGGTGCAGGCCAGACCGTCACAGCGCTAGGTGACATCATCTCCCCGAGTGGGGTCTCCAGGTACACCAAGACTGTTACGAGCCCAGGTGCCAAGGGAGGCTTCTCTGAGAATGAGCGCCCAAGATCTGTTATCGGGATTGTCGCCGATGGTGGGAGTCTGGTCGGGAACGATTTCTGGGGATTACTCGGGCTCCTTGCGGCGATCAATGTTTTCCTAGCGCTCTTCAACTTGATTCCGCTCCTGCCATTCGATGGCGGGCACGCAGTAGTCGCTACCTTCGAGGCGACAGCATCCAAGATTCGTGGAAAGCGTGTCGTGATTGACCAGCGGCACCTTTTCCCGGTGACCGCAGTGGTTATCTTCATGTTGTTAATGCTTGGGCTCTCAACTATGTACCTCGACCTGCGCAGCATCGTCTCGGGGACCTGACCTATCGGTCACATATGGGGTCTCCGGTCTGACCTAGCAGCGATCTAGTCGTAGGCTGTAACCAATGAATGAGCCACTGCGAACTACCCGGTCAATCAGGCGCGTTACTCGACAGTTGATGGTTGGAAAAGTCCCGGTTGGGGGTGACTCACCAGTAACGATTCAGTCGATGACCACAACCAAGACCTCCGATGTTGAGGGCACCTTGGCTCAGATCTACGCACTCGCAGCAGCGGGCGTTGACATAGTGCGCTGCACTTGTAACGACGAAGCAGCTGCAGAGGGTCTTGCACATATTGTTCCGCGTTCGCCGGTACCGATCGTCGCTGATATCCATTTTCAGTATCGACTTGCTCTCGCCGCAATGGAGGCGGGCGTCCATGCCCTTCGCCTTAACCCTGGAAACATCCGCAAGGCGGAGCACATCAAACTCGTGGCTAGCGAGGCCAAAGATCGAGGGCTTCCGATTCGCATTGGTGTGAACGCTGGGAGTCTTGACCCCGATATTGCAGAGCGTTTCGGTGGATCAACCCCAGAGGCGTTGGTTGCTTCGGCGATGCGTGAGCTTGAGTTGTTTGGCGAAGTTGGTTTTGAAGACTGCAAGATCTCCGTGAAGTCATCCAATGTTGCAGTGATGATCGACGCATACCGCCTGCTCTCTGAGACTGTCGACCACCCTCTCCATCTTGGTGTGACTGAGGCCGGCCCTCCGCCTGCAGGGTTGGTGAAGTCGACCGCTGGGATCGGGACTCTTCTCGCAGAGGGGATCGGCGACACAATCCGCTACTCGCTTACCGCAGACCCTGTTGAGGAGGCGAGGGCAGGGCGCACCCTTCTTGAGGCGTTGGGTCTTCGCGAACGCCGCGGACTCGACCTAATTGCCTGCCCGTCTTGCGGTCGCGCCGAGGTAGATGTGATCAAGATAGCGAAGGAGGCGATGGCGGCGTTTGAGTCACGAAACATCCCACTACAGGTTGCTGTAATGGGCTGCGTAGTAAACGGCCCAGGTGAGGCGCGCGAAGCCGATCTGGGAATCGCAGCGGGCAAGGGGAGAGGCCATCTATTCGTCAAGGGGCACGTCGTGAGAGTTGTCCCTGAGGATGAGATGGTTGCGGCGTTGATCGAGGCTGCAGAGCGCATCATGGAGGAGGGCATTGAGGCTGTGATTGCCTCCGCAGAGGTCGGTGCAGCTGAGGAGGCAGAGGCGGTTCGCGTCGAACTTCTTGGGAGCCAGGGCGATGACGCAAATAACTCTGCATCACGCGTGGAGCGTATTCGCCAGATCGTCGAGTGACGCAGCGCTAATAGTTAGCTTGCTTGGGTCAACCTCGGTGAAGGTTGCGTGTGGCTCGTTTTAACTTCGCACCTCTCAGGGAAGCGAACGCGAGACGCTCTTTACGATATTGATCTACGAGAGTGTCTGCTAGAGGCTCAAGCACGCTTTTTGTTACGTAGGCAATTAGGTAGTCCGCTAACGCTGGATTTCGCGCAAGAGCCGGGCCGTGTAGGTAGGTTCCGATGACTCCATCCCGCAGTACTCCGTCTACACCATTGCCGTTTCCCCTACCTGCAATAACTCTGCCGAGTGGAGCCTCGCCGGGGCCAAGGAGAGTGCGGCCACCATGGTTCTCGAAGCCAGTTAGTAGCGGCAAACCTGAGGCTTGAGAAGGCTCAATTACTACCTCACCGATAATTCGGTCGCTCCCAGCGGTTGTAACCATGTCTACAAGTGAAATCCCCTGAAGCTCAGATCCATCGGCTGCCGCATAGCTATTACCGAGTAGTTGAAAGCCAGCACAGACAGCAAAGATTGCAGAGCCGGCAGTTAATGAACGCTCAATCGAAGACTTAGCGAGTCTCAGCCCCTCGGCCGCTGCGACCTGAGCGGCATCCTCGCCACCACCAAGCAGATAGATATCGCACGACTCAGGTATCGAACTCCGTGCATCTACTTCTACGACTTCGGCGGTAATCCCGCGTGCGCGCGCACGATGCGCAAGTACAAGAGCGTTTCCTCGATCTCCATAAGTGCCGAGAAGGTCGGGATAGATGAGAGCGATGCGAAGTGTGGACTCCATCACCAGAACCTCTTGGTCAAGTGAGTGAACTGCGTGTAAGAAGCGATTATGTCTACCTCTTTACCACCTGCGGCAAGAGCAGCCTTAAGAGGGTCGGGCTCAACAATGCACTCAACACCTGCATAACGAAGTCGTACCGCCACATCTAGCGCACGCTCTCCACTTGCAACCACACTCAGGCCTTGAAGTACCTCAAAATTAACGTCATAGAGCCAAGACGTATCACGTCCGTCAGCGATGTGGGCGTTTACTGCGAGCACAACTCCGGCATCGCGCCCCTTGAGCCAGTTGAGTACCTCTGTCCATCCCGCAGGGTTCTTTGCAAGGATCACACGTGCCTCGCGGTCATCATCAAGGCGGTGTTTGGAGAATCTTCCAGAGACAACCTCAACGCTGTTCATAGCCTTGATTGCGTCCTCTGCAGGTATCTCGAAGTGTGCCTCTGCGACTGTGGCTGCTAGGGCGGCGTTCATGAGATTCCATGCTCCAGGTATGGAGAGGTCGAGGTGAATTCTTCGCTCGCCTGCAATGAAGTGCTCGCCATCAAGTCGGTAATCTGCCTGAGGCTCGCAGAATGTGCAGGAACTGCACTTGAATCCATCGTCGCTCCATGTAAGGAGTTCGCTGCACTGCGGGCAGGTAGTTGCGTCATGTATCCATGGGATTCCAAGTGCAACCCAGGTGACTCTTGCCGGAAGCGCTGCATATACAACGTGGGGATCAGAGGAGTTTGCGATTACATGACGCGTGGGGTCTGCCTCTGTAATAGCGCGCCAGCGATTGACGATCGCATGCACCTCGCCTGAGCGATCTAGTTGGTCTCGGCTCAGGTTGCCAAATACCAGTAGTTCTGGTGAGAGCGGATCTACGACATGTGTGAGCCAACGCTCGTCGACCTCAAGAACCGCAACCGATGCAGCGTGCGGAGCAGCTAGAGCACCGGTTACCCCGCTGGCCATATTTGCGCCGGTGTGGTTGGTCACGACATCTATCTCGGCGGCGCGCAGAATGTCAGCGATTAGTCGTGTAGTGGTCGTCTTCCCGTTCGTCGCAGAGACACAGATCACCCTGTCCTGTGACCCAAGTTTGGTAAGGAGTCCAGGGTCGATGGCGAGCATTATGCGTCCGCTTACCTGAGTGCCTGCACCTCTACCCGTAATACGGGAGGCCCAGCCTGCTAGGCGACCAATGGTGATCGCTGCTTGGCTTCGGGCTCTACTCACCTGCGCATCATCGCACCAATCCGAGCAAGTGCGGTGCAATCCTTACCTCAGTCGTGTATCCCGCACTCTGTTTTCTCGATACTGGCCCAACGCCCGGAGCGCGAGTCATCCCCACTGGTCTGGCGGGTACAGGGCCAGCAACCTATAGATGCATATCCGCGATCACTAAGCGGGTGCACCGGCAGGTCGTGGTCCTTTACGTAACCTTCGATATCGAGATCGGTCCAGGTTGCGATTGGATTCACCTTCACAATTGCGCGCCCAATGTCATACGAGACAATCGGAGCGTTGCGTCTCTGCGCGGTCTCGCTGCGGCGCAGGCCAGTCATCCAAGCATCGCGCCCGAGGAGTGCTCTTTCTAGCGGCTCAACTTTGCGAGCCTTGCAGCACGCGTCGGTATCTGTCATCCACTGATCCTCAGTCGCATTTACAGGTGCCATGATCTCAACATCAAGGTCGTAGCGACGCCTGAGTTGCTCTGCATACCAGAGCGTCTCGGCGAAGTGGTACCCGGTATCTAGAAAGACGACCGGCAACCCCGGCACTGTGCGCGCTACTAAATCAACTAGCACTGCATCTTGGAATGATGATGCAAGCACAATCCGATTCTCAAAGGTCTCGGCTGCCCATACAATTATGCGGGATGCAGGGGAGTTCTCAAATGCTTCGTTGGCACGCGAGATCTCTGCAAGGTCCGGAGTATTGAGGCGTGGGAGTTCTAGCGAGTGGGTCATGTCGCGCACTCGCCTGCCCCGACCTCGGATACGTAAGGTCCTGTCTCATCGAAGTCGGTGTAGAACTCTGGGTGCTCGTCGGGGTCGGGGAAGACATCAAGATCAACGAGGGTCGAGCCGATCGCCTGGGCTCCGCCACTTCGATCTAGCCAGCCACCGAAGGTCTCACCTGCAGTTCGCTCCTCAGCGAAACGGCCAACAACGCGCACAACTGCTTCGCTGGCAGCCTTTGCGGGGAGCTTCGTGGCCTTAGCCCCGAAACCGATCTCCATCTCGCCGACTCGTCCACCAAGAAGCATCTGATATCCGGGAGCGGCGCGGCCATGTGCGCGACGCTCGAGGCCAAAGAAGCCAATATCAGATGTGTGGTGCTGACCGCAGGAGTTGGTGCATCCAGAGATGTTGACGCGCACGCCCCCAACCTCAGAGAGGCCGGCCTCCTCGAGTGCCCGTGCAATGTCGTCGCCGAGCCCGCGAGACTGCGTGACGGCAAGGTTGCAGGTATCCGCACCTGGGCAAGAGACAACATCGCGTGCGAGCTCTGCACCAGGGGCGCCGAGGTTTAACGCAATTAGGCGCTCATGTACAAGTGGAAGGTCACCCTCGGCGAGGCCACGCAGCACAAGGTTCTGACGGTTGGTGATACGCATCTCGCAGGCGAGCTCGCGCTGGAGTGCCGCGAGGCCGCGAAGCTGAGCCGATGTCAGGTCACCGAGATGGGCATGTGCATAGGCGCTGACAGTTTTGTTCGCACGTCCGCGAACCACATTCGCCATATCCCAGCGGCGGAAGGGGTCTAGGCCATTTAGGGTTACCTGCACACCTCCATCTGCTGAGACGGCGGTACCGGTGCCGGCAGGAGAGTCGCCGTTGGTGCGAACAATTACAGGGACTCCGCCTGGCCAAGTCGCGGATGCGCGTAGGAACTTGCGCTCCTTGATGATGCGCTCGCGCACTTCCTCGATGCCCATGTTCTCAACGAGCCATTTCATGCGGGCGCGTAGTTTGTTGTCGCGGTTTCCGTAGTGGTCGAAGGTGCGCAGAATCGCTTCAATAGTGGGGAGCAGATCTTCGCGACTCGTGAACTCCTCTAGCGCCTGTGCGGGGAATGGATTTGCTCCAAGTCCTCCTGCAAGAAATACGCGGAATCCGGGCTCAACGGTTCCGTCTGCGCGTGGCTGCGAGACTGCGATTACACCGACATCGTTGAACATTGCTTGCCCGCAGTCAGTTGCGCATCCGGAGAAGTTGATCTTGAACTTTCGTGGAAGACGCTGTGCAATTGGGTTACGAAGAAAGAGGTCTGCAGTTGCCTGCGCCCATGGAGTGATGTCGAGTACCTCGAATGGGCACGCACCTGCGAGGTGGCATCCAGCGACGTTACGCACGGTGTCGCCGCAGGCTTCGCGAGATGTGAGTCCAACTGCCGCAAGGTCGCGCAGCACGGCTGGCGTCTCACGAAGCTCTACGAAGTGAAACTGAATATTCTGTCGAGTGGTTAGGTGCCCCCAGCCGCGCGAGTACTTATCTGCGATATCAGCGAAGGCCTCGAACTGCTCTGGTGTTACCCCTCCATATGGAATCTTCACCCTGATCATCTGGTTAGTGCCGCCCTGGCGCTGTCCATAGATTCCTTGGTTCAGACGCGAGACACGAAAGACGTCTTCATCTAGGTCGCCTGCTAGGTACTCTTCAATATTGGCGGCGAAGCGATCGATCTCCTCGGCTACTTCACGATCAAATTGCTCGCTTGAGATTGGGGCGCTTGAGATAGGGGAGGTGGGGGAGATAGGAGAGGTAGAGGTCATGGGGCTGCAGGTTACGCAACTCTTGGCCTAAATACCAATAAAGAGGTCAGGAATTTTTCCGACCTTTTAGGTCAGGTTTATAAAACCCAGCTGCCATAAGGGATTATTGCCAATAAGGGGCTTGATTTATGCCCTTAGTTGGCGCTGATTTGAGAATTCTCGACTTCTTCAGGGGTCTCGGATAACTCTGCAGGTTGCCTTGAGAGCATGCGCACTGCGACGCCGATTCCAGCTACGCCGACGACAACGAGGCCAATTGGGACGGCGCGCCCACCGAACTCTGAAGCGATTAACCATGGCGCGTAGATGGCGAATGAGGTAAGGCCAAAGCCAGCGACTATCGAGCGCCTATAGACGGTGCCTAGGGAGATGCAGATAACTGCAATGACCACTCCAACGATCAGCCCGCTAAGGCGCCAAGTTGATGCAATCGCTCCTCCCGTTAGAGCGAGCATCACTGAGCCAGTCGTATGTGAAACCCAGCGGTCGATCTCCTCTCGTTGCCATCCCCACCAGAGCAAAGCAGCTCCGAATACAGCGAAGCCCAATGCAACTACCGCCTCTACCCACGACCCCCGAGTCATCACAATGGCAGTAGGGACCGCTTGAAACAGAGCAAGTAATCCAACGACAAGAAGGACAGGACGCTTATCAAGGCCACCCGCAATTACCAGCAATGCCGCTATCGCCGCCGCTGCAGGGAATGCAAACATCGGCCACTCGCCGCTCCCGGGGTAGGGCGATATGGAGACTAGAACTGACCCAAGTGTTAGGGCTAGCGCAGTAGGAGGAAGTAGGTCGCGTCGCGCACAAAGGATCCAAATCACACCGAGAAGGAGTAACGCTCCGGCGGCCACTTGGCCATGCCAATCGATTAATTGCGCAGCACCAGTCACAAGCGAAATGCAGGCAGCGAAGAATCCAAGCTGCTGTAGTGGTAGATCCCTTCGCTTATAGAGGAACCAACCAATGATCGCGAGTACTGATCCAATGCTTAGTGCGGTCGCTTCTGGTGATCGGTTTGCAACGCCGCCGACTTGTAGCCCCACCGCTACCGCTAACGCTGCCGCTCCGAGGAATGCAACCACCTGATGTAAGCGCCACCACGCAGGTCCAGTATCCGGGTGCACAAATCTGCTTGCAACTATTAAGAAGACTGCAACACATCCGGCGAAGACTGCGCCGGCTTGAGGAGTTAAATCGAAGCGATTGATCATGAGCCCGATACCGACCGCAGCGAGGAGAGCGCCCCCGTAGGCGAGAGCCTCCGCGACTACAGGTGCTTGGTGGGCGGGCTCGGGCGCCAGGGGAGTCTGAGTTCTTTCGTACCCGATAATCGCTTCAATCTGGCCTTCCTCGACTAGTCCGGCAATCTTCCAGCGCTCTAGCCATGGGGCCACTGCAGCCGCAGTGTCGAGGTGCCCAGACCCGGAGTGTTTGGGTCCATTGCGCGTTGCGAAAAAGATAATTCCTACGACGATGAGTATCGGCAACGCGAGGGCGATCATTTTCACCTCTAAGTCTCAGAGCGTCGACTGGTTGACAACGCATCGTTTGTAAGAGTCATCTCCGCTTGCGCTTAAGACCCTACCTCGGGCGCGACTGACGCGGTATCGTTCGATCAGCGCAAGGGCAGGTTCGTGGAGTGCAAGGGCAGAGCATTTGGGAATTTCGTCGAATTACTTGAATAAGACCGTCGTGAATAAGACCCGCGCGAATAAGACCGTTTCTGACAAATCGTCTCGGACTTTTGTCGTCGCGGTACTTTTGATTGCAAGCATCGCCCCTGTCGTCGCAGCCTTCATCAACGCGTGCCTGAGCGACTGGGTGCCTTATGGGGATTTTGCGATCATCAACCTACGCTTGCGCGATGTTTGGAGTACTAACACTCCCTTAACAGGGTTGTATAGCCGCCCCGGGTGGAACCACCCAGGGCCGATGATGTTTTGGGCGTTGAGCCCCTTCTCGGCACTTAGTGGTGGATCGGCCAAATGGGTTCTAATCGGCGGGGTGGTAATTGCCGGAGGATTTATAGCGACTGCGTTATTTCTAGCTTTCAGGCAGAGTAGATCGCTCTTGGTATTTACCGCTTTGCTATGGCTTCTGTCGCTGAGGGCCTTGCCATCTGATGCGGTGTTTGAATATTGGAATCCCTGGATGCCATTACCTGCGCTGATCCTTTTGCTTGTTCTTGCGTTGCGTGCGGCTACTGGAAAGACCCGGGATCTCATAGGAATTGTTGTAGTGGGTTCGTTTGCGGTGCAGACCCATATTGGTACTGCTCTCATCGTCGTTATGATCTCGCTGTTCGCGTTTGGCTGCGTTGCGTTTGATGCCTACCGTGAGCGAGCATTACCTACAGGTTTTCGGTCGATTGCCGGTTGGGTGGCCGGCCTGAGCGTGCTGCTTTGGGCCGCTCCATTCATCGGCGCGCTGAGGGGAGATCCTGGAAATCTGGGCCTTGTCTTCAAGTATTTTTTTGCCGGTAGCCATCCGTCTGTCGGTATCTCAAACGCAGCCAAGATCATGGCCAACGAGTTCAGCCCACCCTTTCCTTGGTTGGGGACGGGCTACCGAGTTGAAGCGTTTTCTGGGCATGCACTGCTCTCGCCTGTTGTATGGCTTCTCCTGCCAATCGCTGCTTTATTCATCGGAGGATTCGTCGCATTCAAGCAGGCTCCTGGCCTAGGTGGTCGGAGAAATGATCTGCGCGCTGTTGTGCTGGTGGCCCTCCTATTTGTTGCTTCCATAATCGCCATTAGCTCTGCAGATGAGCCGCGGGCCTACACATTCGCATGGCGCGCAATGGTTGCTGCACTCGTGGTTTTAGCCTCCGCTGCCCCGCTAGCGCGTCTATTGCTCAGACGTTTTTCTAGTGTGAAGGTCCGGTGGGCGTTCGAAGCGACGCTCTCGCTTTTAGCCTTCGTGCTGATGTTCTTCCCTGTTATGTCACAAAACCGACGTTCAGAAAATTGGGGCGCGGAAGTAAAATCTTTTGACGCTTTGAGTCGCTCCGGTTCAATCAGAAAGCCAACTTTAATACGAGTTGAAGGAACATCGCTTGACATGGCATTCCCTTCGCTAATCGAGTCGGTGATTAATGGTCTTGATCGGGATGGATTTGAGGTAAAAGTTCCGCCGACGGACGGAAGAGTTTATGGGGTCAACCGGGTTGCGAGTCAGGGGGAGGTCAACGAGGTTTGGATCGTGACAGAGCACGGATCCCTTGTTCCAGGCCTTCTTGCTCAACCCAATGCGAAACTCGTCTGGAGTTCAACCCCGCTTAACAGTAGAGATGAGGCGCGACTGGCTGGGGTGCAAGCAAAGATCACTGCGCAATTGAATCTCCTAGGTAAGCCAGAGTATGCAGCTTGGCTCGATAGTGAGGTTGGGGCGTTTGTGCTGGCACGCGACATTCCGGAGTTATTCAGATCCGACACCAGCGAGTTGGCCAAGTTGCTAACGAAGGCTGGAGGACAATGCCGTTGCGCGATTGTGAAGACCCCTGGGGGCAAGGGTGACCTCGGTTGAGGTTGACGTTGATGTTGACGTGTTGGGGTCCCTCTTCTCTGCAGTAGCCGCTGCGCCGCTAGCCTCTCAATATGCGAATGTCACAACTCTTCTTACGAACCCTGCGCGACGACCCTGCTGATGCCGAGATTGATAGCCATAAGTTATTGGTTCGAACCGGTGCAATCCGCCGCATCTCGTCGGGTATCTACTCCTGGCTTCCGCTCGGTAACCGCGTCCTGCGAAACGTTGAGCGCATAGTTCGCGAGGAGATGGATGCAGCAGGAGCCCAGGAGGTAATTCTCCCAATAGTTCAACCTCTGGAGCTATGGGAGCGCACTGGACGCGATGTTGCCTACGGGCCTCAGATGTTCAAATTGAAGGATCGCAGAGAGACTGGGTTCGCTCTCGCTCCAACTGCTGAAGAAGTTGTCACATCAATCGTTGCGAGCGAGTACTCCTCATACCGCGACCTGCCTGTAAACCTCTACCAGATCAACTGGAAGTATCGCGACGAGCTCCGCCCGCGTTTTGGCCTACTTAGGTCGCGAGAGTTTCTAATGAAGGACGCATATTCGTTCCACGTCGATGTAGAGGACCTTCGCAAGACCTACGCCGCAATGTATGAGGCATACGAGCGCATCTTTGCTCGTTGTGGTCTCACTGTTCGCGCCGTTGAGGCACAGGCCGGTGAGATAGGTGGAGACATCAATCACGAGTTCATGGCTGTTGCGCCTGTAGGTGAAGATGACTTTGTCTGGTGTCGCTCCTGTGACTACGCAGCGAACGTCGAGGCAGCAGTGCGTTCAGCGTTGGTTGCTCCAGGGTCGGCTGTGGACGCATCAATCGCTGCCCCCGAGGCTGTTCCCACGCCGGGAATGGGGAGCATCTCAGATGTTGCTGCACATCTCGGCGTCCCTGAGAACACGCTTCTTAAGTCGATCGCATTCGATGTAGGTGGAAAACTTGCACTCGCTGTAGTGCCTGGCGATCGTGAAGTAAATGAGTTTGCATTCAAACGCGCGGTAGCGCCACTCGCCGCTCGCTTATATACAGATGAAGACTTTGCTCGTAACCCTGCAATCCCGAAGGGGTTCATCGGCCCTGATCACTCAGAGGTGTCGATTGTTGTTGCCGATCCATCTGTGCATGGCGGGCAGGGCTGGGTCATCGGAGCAAACCGTGTTGATGAGCACACGCGTAACGCTGTCCCAATGCGCGATTTTCGCATCGATGTCGTTGCAGACCTTGTCATCGTGGCAAGCGGAGATAGCTGCGCCCGCTGTGGTGGGGAGTTATCGGTAGACCGAGGAATCGAGGTTGGTCACGTATTCCAACTCGGCACTAAGTACTCAACTGCACTTGATGCCACGTATACCGACGATGCTGGCTCTCAGCACCCAATGGTCATGGGCTGCTACGGGGTCGGAGTATCTCGAATAGTCGCTGCCGTTGTGGAGGAGCACTCGGATGAGAATGGGATCACATGGCCAGAGGGCCTAGCCCCATACGACGTTCAGTTGATGGTGCTGGCGGGTAAGGGAGATGCCGGGGCCGGAGTAAAGGATGCAGCAGAGAGGCTCTATCGAGATCTTCAGGCTGCTGGCGTATCGGTCCTTTTTGATGATCGCGACGCAAGCCCAGGTGTGAAGTTCGCAGATGCTGACCTTCTAGGGATGCCGGTTCAGATTGTGCTCGGAGCCAAAGGGCTTGCTCGAGGAGTAGCGGAGCGCAAGATTCGCGCCACAGGGGAGCGAGATGAGATCGCCATCGACGAGGTAGTCACGACCCTCTCTGGCCGCTGATACTGAGCGCCGCTGCGCGTTGGATGGGGTTGCTCTATTTGCCAAAGACTAGGCAGGCCGGTTTTACGGATTATTCCTGCCTCTATTCCTGACTCTGTTCACGTAACGACTGCTAGCGCGCCTCGCTCCATAGCGCTCTATCGATCCGGTGGTGCTCTCCATGCCCACATGATCTCGCTTGTATTTCCAGAGGCTTTTTTTGCGCAGTCTCCAGCGTGAGTCTTTACGAGTCTGTACCCGTCGTGCGTTTTTTGAAGGTGATGTCGTCTGCAGAGGCGCACGAGGTTCTCAAAGGATGCAGCTCCACCCTCAGCGAAGGGTTTGATGTGGTCAATCTCGAGTCCTACGGTCATGTCACATGTTGGTACCTGGCAGACGCGATCGCGTTCCTCGATAGCGGTGCGCAATGGTGCAGGGATTGCTCGGCCCATATGCGCAACCGTCTTGATGTCGGTGCCGTTGATTACGAGGAGCTTGAGGAATGCTTCACCCAGATACTCAGTCGCGTTAGCGACAGGTATTGGCCCAACTCCTGCGATCTCACATATCTCGCCATGCTCGGTATGCCCGCGCTTAAGTGCATCGATGTCGATGCGAATATTCATCACTGCACTAGCGCGTATTGGTTTTGTCCCGCTCGAGCCCTGAGCACCCACACTCTTCGCAGCGCAGAGTGCCATTAGTGCATCTGCTGCGTAAGCCTCAGGGCTTTGATGATTACCACTCTTACGCGCTTGCTTAAATATCTCGTCCTGGATTGGTTTGAGTGCAGCCATCACAATTGCACCATTAGCAACGGTCATGCGCCCTTTAACAATGAAGGCACCATCAGGGTCAATCCACGACCTCAAGGAACGTGATTTATGTATCTGTCTGTGTCTCGCTGCCTCATCTGTGGCTGCTGCAACTACACGAGAGGCTGCGTCACGCAGATCGCGCACCGTTGCATATGTAGCGAGTTTTAAGAGCTGGGACTCAGTATTCGGGTCAACAATGGCACCACGCGCTACCTCGACCGCCTGCGCGTTGGAGAGCGTGCCTGAGAGCAATGCTGCCTGCGTAGTGGGAAGGTGCTGGAGTTGATTTGCGAGGATCACCACAGACTGGGCCTCATATTGCGCACAATCAGTCTCAGAGCTAAGCCACTCGGAAATATTCTTAGCGCCTTCGCCCTTCCAAGCATTTGTGCGCTCTACTTGGCCCACGGCGACGGTTCGTAGCGAATCTCCACAGCGGCGGATTCCGTCAGCAATCCCAACCAACTTGGCCGCGCCCTTGCCATCAATCGTCTCAACATTTACGCGAGAAGCGCAATCGACTAGGTGATTAAAGGCTGCGTTGAGTTCATCGAACATATGTTCGACTCTAATTCGGAGGTGTGACAACTACGAGCTCAAACGACAAGATCCAGCCCGTTGGCCCAGTGGGAGCCCTGCCGACCAGCGCGAAATCTCCACGACATGCGCCAAGAACTAGGGGATTAGAGCGGTGTAGCGCTATCCAGTGGCCTCCCGCCGTCTCTGGGGCCGGAGACGCAGGCGGCGAGTCTGTTATCCTGTCCGGAGTTAGATCGTCCATCAGGCTCTCCCGCCAGACCGACGTGGGCTTCATGCCCACGTTTTTTATTTGTCGGGGCAGTTATTTGTTGTGGCGCCAAAGAATTAGTTGCCTTAAGGAGGTGTTGAGATCATGGGAGAGCGGAGTGACCGACTCGATGACCTACGCACAAATCTTGAGGGGCCGCTTGCAGAGATCGGCATTGACCTCTTCGACATCATTCGAAATGGCACTGATCGAGCAACAGTTATTCAGGTAATCGTCGACCGCCCAGGCGGAGTAGATCTCGAGGCAGTTACAGATGCCACCAGAGTGATCTCCCCTCTACTTGACGCATGGGGTCGCCTTGATGGCGCCTACACACTCGAGGTCTCGAGCCCAGGTTTGGAGCGTCCACTTAGGCGCCCCAATCACTTCACCGGGGCAATCGGTATGACCGTTGCAATTCGCAGCCGCGACGAAGCCGGGGTCGCTCAACGCGACCGTGGCGTCTTAATTAGCGCTGACGACGAAGGCTGCACCATTGAAACTGATGGTGCGCCTAAGACATTTACATACAACCGCATCGAGCAGGCCCGCACCATATTTGAGTGGGGACCAGCCGAGAAGCCAGGTAAGGGAACCAAGCCTGGCCGCCCCAAGAAGGAGATGTCACCCCAATGAATCGCGACATGATGGACGCCCTACGCGAGATTGCGCTAGACCGCGGAATCTCTGAAGACATCATGCTTGAAGCGCTTGCAAACGCGCTCGTAACTGCATACAAGCGGATGCCAAATGCTGCTGAAGAGGCCCTAGTAGAGATCGATACCGAGACTGGTGAGATTCACGTAATCGCCCAGGAACTCGATGAGGATGGCCATGTCGTTCGTGAGTGGGATGACACTCCTAGCGACTTCGGCCGTATCGCTGCTCAGACTGCAAAACAAGTCATTCTCCAGCGCATTCGCGAGGCAGAGCGCGAAATGAAGTACGAGGAGTATGCCGGCCGAGAGGGCGACATCGTTACAGGAATTATCCAGCAGACCGACCAGCGCTACACGCTCTTGGACCTCGGCAAGGTTGAGGCGCTACTGCCTCAGGCCGAGCAAGTTCAGAACGAGCGCTATGACCATGGAAGCCGACTGAAGGCATACATCGTCGAGGTTCGTAAGACCGCTAAAGGCCCTCAGATTGTTGTCTCCCGAACTCACCCTGGGTTTGTTAAGAGACTCTTCGAGCTCGAGGTTCCTGAGATTCTTGATGGTGTAGTGGAGCTCAAGGCCGTTGCTCGTGAGCCAGGGCATCGCACCAAGATTGCTGTTGCTTCAAATGACCCCAACGTCGACCCGGTCGGCGCATGCGTAGGTGCACGTGGAGCGCGCGTTCGTATGGTCGTTAACGAGATGCACTCCGAGAAGGTTGACATCGTTCCTTATGTTGAGGATCAGGCCGAGTTTGTAACTCGTGCACTAGCCCCAGCGAAGGTTAAAGAGGTTCGACTGCACGAGGACACCGGTACCGCAGAGGTAATCGTCCCCGACTTCCAGCTCTCTCTTGCCATTGGTAAGGAGGGTCAGAACGCTCGTCTTGCAGCACGACTCACCGGATGGCGCGTCGACATTAAGAGCGAGTCGCAGTTGGCAGAGGAAGAGGCCGGCGGCAGCGTTGAGTACGCAGAGGGCGACTGGGTACAGGACGGAACGGGCGAATTAGTTTGGCAGCCTGCCGAGGGCGGAGACTCGATCTCAGCAGCAGCCGCGGGGTATGCGGGTGCAGAACTCGGCGATGCTCCAGCAGAGGCCGCAACTCCCGCAGATGCCGTCGAGTCACCAGTAGTCGACTCAGAGCCAGAGACCGAGACAGAGGTTGAAGAGACTGAGGGTGGAGATTCCGATCCCGCGGAGGGGGAGGCGTAGCCACTGAACCGCGTCGCACCTGTGTGGGCTGCCGACGGATCTCCGACAAAGATTCACTAATCCGAATCGTGGCGGGGCCTGAGGGCGCTTTCAGGGTGGGGCGTTATGAGGCTGGCCGAGGGGCTTGGCTCTGCGCCGGTTCTCCGGCGTGCTTTGACCGTGCTACCAAGCGGGGCGCTCTCGAAAGGGCGCTGCGAGTGGGAGTCTCGAACGATGACATAGAAGGCCTCCGTGTGAGAATCTACGGAGCAGAGAGAGTCGGCAACGGCGATCCGAAGATGGACTGAGGAATCTTGGCAACGAAGAAAATTAGGGTCTACGAACTTGCTCGAGAGCTAGGCGTAGAGAACCATGTTGTGCTTGAACTCTGCGAGGAGCTCAAGATCGGCGTTAAGAGTCATTCGTCGAGCATCGACGACCCATCTGCCGACCGCGCGCGCCGACGCGCTGACGAACTCGGCCTGCGTCGTGACCCAATTGTTGAGGCAAAGCCAGAACCAGTAGCACCTGCCGCTGCGCCAGCCAAAGAGGCTGCACCTGCTCGCGTATCGCGTGTTGTTCGATCGGGTGGCCCAGCTGCGGCCGCTCCCGCGGCCCCTGTCGCTGCACCGGCCGTTGAGACGGCGGCACCCGCGGCCGCTCCTGAGCAAGTATCCGCTGCTGTGCCTGCGGTATCTACTCCAGCCGCCGAGGCGGCCGCCGCGTCTAGAGCGACAGCACTCAACGCTGCAACCGATTCCTCAGCTACCACTCCATCTGCTCCATCTGCTTCCGCTCCAGTAGCGGAGCCTGAGGCCCCATCCGCTCCGGCCTCGATGCGCAGTGTTTCAGGGAAACCGATTCCGCCACCCCCGGGTGCTGGGCGACGCATTCCTCCGCCCCCGGGCGGCGGGCGAAACACAGGCGGCGGTGCACCAGGCGGAGCGCGCAGCGGTGCAACAGGCGGACCTCGCTCTGGTGGCGCAGGCGCCCCAGGTGGGTATCGAGGTGGACCAGGTTCTTCAGCAGGCGCTCCTAGTGGTGGCCCCGGCGCAGGGCGCGGCGCTCCAGGTGGCGGCCCCGGTGGTCCGGGTGCTCCTGGTGGCGGTCCCGGCGGTTTTGCAGGTCGCGGAGGCGGACGCCCAGGTGGTGGCCCCGGAGGCGGACCAGGGCAGAGGCCTCGTCGTAAGAAGCGTCGTCGTCGCGGCATAGAGGATCTTGGGCCGGCATCGGCGCCGAGCCTCACACCAAGCGATGCACCAGTACCTGAGGGCGAGATCGTGGTGCCACGCGGCATCACAATCCAAGAGTTTGCTCCGCGACTGAATCGCACTAGTGCCGACCTTGTACGCATCCTCTTTGATGCAGGCGAGATGGTTACCGGTACGCAGTCGCTAGTTGACGAGATGATTGAGTTAATCGCTGAGCATCTCGGTGCCGAGGTCCTTCTCGTTGAGCCCGGTCAAGAGGCTGAGCGCGAGTTGCAGGAGCTCTTCCTTGAAGACGACGACGATGAAGACGTTGTACTTCCGCCGCGTGCACCGATCGTCACAGTGATGGGTCACGTGGACCACGGTAAGACCACACTCCTTGACCGGATTCGTTCGGCAAATGTGGTTGCTGGTGAGGCTGGTGGAATTACGCAGCACATCGGTGCATACCAGGCTTTCTATGGCGATACGCCTATTACTTTCATCGATACTCCAGGGCATGAGGCATTTACTGCAATGCGTAAGCGCGGTGCGCTTGCAACGGATGTCGCTGTTCTTGTAGTGGCTGGCGACGACGGAGTGATGCCACAGACCATTGAGGCCATTAACCACGCGCGGGCCGCTGAGGTCCCGATCGTTGTTGCAATCACAAAGATTGATCGCCCTGATGCTGACCCAATGCGCGTCAAGCAGCAATTGGTAGAGCAAGGTCTCGTCCCTGAAGAGTGGGGCGGCGACACAGTTGTTAACGAGGTTGCGGCTATGGAGGGGCTAGGCGTAGACGAACTCCTCGAGTCGATCCTCTTAGTGGCAGAGCTCTACGACCCGCCGCTAGGCGCAGACCCCGATGCTCCGGCTAGAGCATTCGTGCTTGAGTCAAACCTTGATCAAGGTCGCGGACCTGTTGTTACTGCACTCATCGAGCGCGGAACGCTTCGTGTCGGTGACCCCATCGTTGCTGGTGGAGGTTGGGGCAAGGTTCGTGCGATGTTCAACCACAAGGGTGAGAGCGTTAAGGAGGCTGGTCCCTCAACCCCGGTTGAGGTTCTTGGTCTCGATGCTGTTCCGCTAGCTGGTGATGAGCTGCGTGTTGCACCTAGCGACAAAGTGGCCCGCACCGTCGCAGAGGCGCGCGCACGTCGTCGCCGTGCTTCGAACATGACGCATCCGACAATTCTTGCTGGTGGAGCACGTCTAGAGGACATCTTTGCGATGGTTGAGCGCGGCGAGACCGCTACGTTAAACCTTGTTTTGAAGGCTGATGTCCAGGGTTCTCTTGAGGCTTTAACTGACGCTCTTAGGAAATTGGATCAAGATCACCAAGAGGTTCGCCTCTCGTTTGTTCACCGTGCAGTCGGCGGAATCAGTGAGTCAGATATCAACCTTGCAGCGGTATCGAATGCAAGCGTTATCGGCTTCAACGTACGACCCGACCGCAAGGCGCGGGCACTCGCTGAGCACGAGAAGGTTGAGATGCGCCTATACGAGGTCATCTACCAGATTCTTGATGACGTCAATAAGGCGCTCCTTGGTCTCCTCAAGCCAGAGTTTGAAGAGGTCGTCACCGGAGATGCAGAGGTTCGAGAAATATTCTCAGTGCCGCGTATCGGGAAAATTGCTGGATGCTTTGTGCGTAACGGTGTCATTACTCGTGGCTCCCAGGTGCGTTTCCTCCGAGAGGGAACGATCATCTGGAAGGGCTCTATTGCATCGCTTCGTAGATTCAAAGAAGATGCACGAGAGGTACGCGATGGGTTCGAGTGCGGTATTGGTCTCGAGAACTTCCAGGACCTCAAGCCGGGCGACATTATCGAGACCTTCGAGCTTAAGGAGATCGCCCGAACGTCCTGAGTGGCGTTAAGGCGGCGAGGGAGGCTTAGTCGTGAGCGGACGTAATACGCCTCGGCAGTACCCGCGTTCAGCGCGCGTTAACGAGGTTGTTCAGCAAGTAATTGCAGAGGAGCTCGAGAGGCTCTCGGACCCGCGACTCGGTTTTGTAACCATTACAGGCGTAGATGTCTCTGCCGACCTTAGGCATGCCGATGTGTTCTACACGGTGCTAGGCAGCGAGCAGGAGCACATAGATACTGCGGCTGGACTCAAGGCAGCGAAGTCTCTGCTGCGCTCAACGCTTGGGCGCCAAGTGCGGATGAAGTATCTGCCGGATCTGCATTTTGCCGAGGACCCAGGCCTTGAGCAGGGGCTGCGAATAGAGGCGATTCTGCGTGAAATACAGGACAAAGAAAAAGCGCAGAGCGAGGCAATGGCAATTGATGACGAGGGTCTCGCTAGCGAGATAGCAGCAGCGCTCGCAGATCCAAGCGAGCCAGAGGCTTGACCAACGCAGTCGAGACCTCACTAGCCCTAGCGGTTCAAGCCATTGAGGCGAGCGACGAAGAGATTGCACTTGCGTGTCACATAACCCCCGATGGGGATGCCCTTGGCTCAATGCTGGCCCTTCATTTAGCGCTTAGTTCGCAAGGGCGTAAATCGATAGCGTCATTCTCGGAGCCATTTGTTGTTGCAGATCACTACCGCGGCCTAAGCGGGCTCGATGCCCTCACGCCTCCCTCTGAATACCCTGCCAATCCTGGCTTGATGATTACCTTCGATGTCGGCTCGATCGATCGCCTCGGTGGTCTAATGCCTTCGGCTGAGTCGGCAGGTGATTTGATCGTGCTAGATCACCACGTCTCCAACACGCGTTTTGGAACCATAAATGTGATCGACCCGAATGCTGCAGCAACCGGGGTAGTGGTGCGAAGGCTGCTGTCGATGCTTGGGATACCGCTTACCCGTGATGTTGCGATCAATCTTTATGCAGCATTGATCTGCGATACAGGGCGTTTTCAATATGAGTCGACGACGCCAGATGTCTTTGAGTTGGCATCCGAACTCGCTGCCTTTGATCTTCCGATACCAGAGTTGAGCAGGAGCCTCTTCGAGGAGCATCGTTTCGCTTACCTAGGGCTCATGGGGGAGGCAATCTCCAAGATGGTTCTTGAGCCGGAGAGTTCCTTCGTGTGGCTTTCACTTACACAGGACATGCTGAGCCGCCACGACTGCACACTCGATGAGGCAGAGGGCCTCATCGATATTGTGCGCAGAGCCCGCGAGGCCGAGGTTGCCTGCATCCTTAAAGAAGAGGTCGATGGTTCGATCAAGGTAAGCCTGCGTTCCGTCGGCACCGCAGATGTATGCAGAATCGCTCAGGCAAATGGTGGCGGAGGCCACAGGTTCGCGGCGGGCTTTACTAGCCACCTCGATGTGGACGCCACCCTTGGCGTCATTCGGGCAGCGCTGTAGCGCTCGCTTAGCCTGAACTCTATGGACGGGCTCGTTGTAGTCGATAAGCCCTCGGGTTGGACATCCCATGATGTCGTTGCGCGTATGCGCCGGATTTTTGGTCAGAAGCGCGTAGGGCACGCAGGGACACTTGACCCCGATGCAACCGGGATACTGCTTGTAGGCCTTGGGCGCGCAACACGGCTGCTTAAGTATGTTCAGGAGACAGGGAAAGTCTACGAAGGCGTCGTTTCCTTTGGTATTGCAACGGATACTCTCGACGCTGCTGGAGTTGAGCTGCAGCGCGAGCCGATGTCCTTTGCGAGGGCAGACTTAGAGAGCGCGAAGTCGAGATTTATTGGTGACATTGAGCAGATCCCGCCGATGGTCTCAGCAATAAAAATCGGGGGCAAGCGTCTGCATGAGTTGGCGCGTGAAGGCATCGAGGTTGAGCGCCCTCCGCGCCCTGTTCATATCTCAAGCATTGAGATCTCAGATTTTCAAGATGGCCCTTTCCCCACTGCGGCGATAACTGTTGCGTGCGGAAGTGGTACCTACATTCGTACGCTCGCGGCTGACCTCGGAACTGCGCTCGGTGGATACGCTCATCTCCAGAGTCTTCGCCGTACTTTTGTCGGTACGTTCGGTCTTGCCGAGGCGCACTCGCTCGAGGCGATCGAGGCCGATCCTCCTGCCTGCACACTTAGCCCAGCGAGCATGGTTCGAGATCTAGCCTCAATCGCTCTCGACCCTCCGCAATCTGCTGTAGTTCGCCACGGAGGGGTATTCGCTCTAGATGCGCTCCCAATTGGTGATACCGAGGGCCCCTTTGCTTTGCTTGACGGAGACGAACTCATCGCCGTCTACGAGCGAAGAGGGTCTGGATTAAAAGCCTCAGTAGTCGTCGCCCTTCCAGTGGAGTCACCATGACCAGAATTGTGTGGGAATCGGAGGGCAACACTAAGTGGTCTGATGGTTGTGTCGTCA
This sequence comes from Actinobacteria bacterium IMCC26256, assembly GCA_001023575.1. Classification (GTDB taxonomy): domain Bacteria; phylum Actinomycetota; class Acidimicrobiia; order IMCC26256; family IMCC26256; genus IMCC26256. The sequence continues at coordinate 844,467 of CP011489.1, forward strand.
CAATTGGCGTATTCGACGGCGTGCATGAAGGCCATCGTCGTGTGCTTCAACTCGTAAGGGAGTTGGCAGATGCTCGCGGATTAGATGCGGTATGTGTGACCTTTGATCGCCACCCAGCCCAAGTAGTGCGCCCAGACTCTGCTCCGCGTCTACTCACGGGCTTAGATCACAAGCTTGATCTGATTGCGGAGACTGAGCTTGCAGACATAGTTGTCGTCATTGGATTCGACGAGCAGCGTTCGCACGAGTCTGCGGAGGATTTCGTAAACGAAGTACTTGTGGAGCGACTCGGTGCGCGCCTCGTTGTGGTCGGGGCTGATTTTCACTTCGGGCATGCTCGGGCCGGGAATGTGGCGATGCTCGATGCGGTAGGCGCCGACCTTGGGTTCGAGGTACTCGGCTTAGGGCTAGTGGCGCCCCCGGATGACCCAGGGCACGTGGCTTACTCCTCGACAAGAATCCGAGAGCTTCTCTCGACTGGGGATGTCCGAAGCAGCTCGTCCATGCTGGGGAGGCCCCATGAGGTCCGCGGAGTGGTCGCCCACGGGGATGCTCGCGGGCGCGAGATCGGATTCCCCACGGCGAACGTCTTGGTCTCCGAGGAGATACTCCTGCCCTCAGATGGCATCTATGCGGGCATTCTCGTGACAAGCGACGGGGTTGAGCACCCTTCAGCGATAAGCCTTGGGCGTCGCCCGACCTTCTATGCAGATCAGGGCTACTCGCTCTTGGAGGCCCACCTCCTTGATTTTGAGGGCGACCTATACGATCAGATGGTGGCCGTTCGATTCGTGGACTGGATCCGTGGTGAAGCGAAATATGACTCCGTTGAGGCCTTAATTGCCCAGATTCAGCGAGACTGCGACCGGGCCAGAGAGATTCTTGGCGCCTGAACAGTTCTTAAAAGGATTCCTGAGGGGTCTCGTAAAAGGTCCGAGAGGCCCCGAAGGCTGCCTGCGTGCTACCCTCACCCGGTTCCCCAGATAGTTGGGGAGGCCCGATAGAGGGCCGATCATCTCCACCTCCCATCCACACCCGAAGGAAAAGTTTTTAGCGCGTATGCCCAACAAGACCGCAACAATCACCGAGCACCGCCTCCACGAGACCGATACCGGATCTCCCGAGGTGCAGGTCGCGATCCTTACGGAGCGCATCAACCACCTGACTGAGCACTTGAAGATTCACAAGAAGGATCATCACTCACGTCGCGGTTTGCTCATCCTTGTAGGTCGCCGTCGGCGTCTACTTAACTATCTGACCAACAATGACATCGCGCGTTATCGCGTTCTCATTGCGAAGTTAGGCCTCCGCCGGTAACGACGGATACCGGGAGCGGCGAGTGCCGCTCCCTCTCTACATCGGCACCCGATCGCGGGGGTCGATGCCACCCACCACGCGAGCCCCGGTAGGGGGTTGTCAGTGGCCAGGGTTTGAGACGATCTTCTTCTCCTCGAGCCGTGACCACTGGGAACCGCCACCCCTCGCAACCAACACGAGAGGAGCGCGTTCCAATGACGGACGCCATCCGAGTCTCCGGCCCCATAAATGCTGCCGGACTCACAATGACATTAGAGACTGGCAAGCTTGCCAAACTCGCTGCAGGTGCTGTGCTAGTTACAGTCGGCGAGACAACACTTCTATCTACAGTCGCAACCTCAAAGCCGCGTGACGGCATTGACTTCTTCCCGCTAACGGTTGATGTTGAGGAGCGTATGTACGCAGCCGGCAAGATCCCCGGCTCATTCTTCCGTCGTGAAGGTCGCCCTGGAGAGTCTGCAATTCTTACTTGCCGCCTCACCGACCGACCCCTTCGCCCAGCGTTCCCTGCCGACTTCCGCAATGAGGTTCAGGTAATTGCAACGATCCTTGGCGTAGACCTAATCAACCCTCACGACATCCCCTCCATCAACGGAGCATCCGCTGCGCTTACCGTCTCGGGTATCCCGTTCGACGGACCAATTGGTGCAGTTCGTATGGCCCACCTTGATGGCGAGTGGGTTGCACACCCAAGCTATGCAGACGGAGATTCTTCAACCTTCGAGCTCGTTGTTGCTGGTCGCCGTACGGATAGTGGCGACATTGCAATCATGATGGTCGAGGCTGGTGGCACCGAGGGCTCATGGGAGCTCTACGAGGCCGGAGCACCCAAGGTGACCGAAGAGGTCATCGCCGGTGGACTCGATGCAGCCAAGGAGTGGATCGATGCTTCGATCGAACTTCAGCTCAATCTTCGTGCAGCAGTTGAGGCCGCTAATGGCCCGATCGCACCAATCCCTTACGGCGCAAATGTCGATTACTCGGTAGAGGTATTCGAGGCAGTCGCAGGCGAGGCACGCGACTCGACCGCCAAGGCAATGGCGATCGCTGACAAGACCGATCGCAATGATCGTCTCGCTGAGCTCGAGGCAGCACTCCTTGCAAACCTTGTTGGTAGCTCAGATGCACCTGGTGTATTCAACGACCGCGCAGGTGAGGTTAAGAAGGCCTTCCGTTCACTCCAGAAGGAAGTTGTACGTAGCCGCGTTGTAAACGAGGGCATTCGTATCGACGGTCGTGGAACAGCGGATCTTCGTCCACTCTCTGCAGAGGTCGGCATCTTGAGCACCGCTCACGGAACTGGACTCTTCCAGCGTGGTGAGACTCAGGTTCTCTCGGTAACCACACTCGGTATGCCTCGCATGGAGCAGATGCTCGACACCATTGGTGTTGACGACCGCAAGCGCTACATGCACCACTACAACTTCACGCCTTTCTCCACCGGTGAGACCGGCCGCGTCGGCTCTCCGAAGCGTCGAGAGATTGGTCACGGTGCACTCGCTGAGCGTGCACTTGTACCCGTTGTCCCTTCAGCAATCGAGTGGCCTTACACGCTTAGAGTCGTCTCCGATGTTCTTGCATCCAACGGCTCAACCTCAATGGCATCAGTCTGTGGCTCGACACTTGCATTGCTCGACGCCGGCGTGCCCCTAAAGGCTCCGGTTGCTGGTATTGCGATGGGGCTTATCTACGCAGAAGGCAAGTACACGACCCTCACCGACATTCTCGGTGCAGAGGACGCGTTTGGTGACATGGACTTCAAGGTCGCTGGAACTGCAGAGTTTGTAACCGCACTCCAGCTCGACACGAAGATCGATGGCATCCCTGCCGATGTTCTCGCTAAGGCACTTGCGCAGGCCAAAGATGCCCGCCTCAAGATCCTCAGCGTCATGGAGGATGCAATCGGTACCCATCGCTCAGAGGTTCGTGACTCTGCGCCCAAGATTGTCTCCTTTGAGATCCCGATCGACAAGATCGGCGAGGTCATCGGACCCAAGGGCAAGGTCATCAACACAATGCAGCAGGAGACAGGTGCAGATATTGCAGTCTCCGACGATGGCGTCGTTGGAACAGTAAGCATCGGTTCGAAGGACGGATCAAAGGTTGAGGAGGCTCGTCGCCGAATCATGTTGATTCTTGACCCTCCAACTGCAGATGTGGGCGAGGTCTACATGGGCCGGGTTGTAAACATCACCAAGTTCGGTGCCTTCGTCAACATCCTTCCTGGACGCGACGGACTTCTTCACATCTCAAAGATGGGTCGCGGCAAGCGCATCGACAAGGTTGAGGATGTATTCAGTCTCGGTGACGAGGTTGAGGTACGCGTCGACGACATCGATAACTCTGGCAAGCTCTCACTCTCCCTTGCGGGCGATGACACTGCAGCCGCTGGTTCCGATGAAGGTTCAAGTGAGCGTGCACCGCGTTCTGAGTCCCGCTCAGGTGGCGACTCTTCGGACGGCTCTCCCGCCCCAGAGCGCGAGCGTGCATCGTTCGAGCAGACGTGGGACGAGCAGGCCTCTGGCCAGTTCGGCGACCTAGGCCCAGCGGCCGAGGGAGCACCTCGCGGTGGCGGAGACCGTGACGGACGTGGTGGAAACCGTGGTGGAAACCGCGGCGGGCGTCGTCGCTAACGATTTGGGTCTGCCGGAGATTGCTATCGAACAGTCTCCGGCACGACTAAACGCTTTGTCGTTAATGATGGCTTTAACTAGTGATGGGCAGAACTAGTGCGTAAGGCTCCGAATACTTCTTCAATCTTGGCTGCCGACTCAATTGTCCGCGGCACCCTCGGCAATGGCTTACGTGTTGTCACTGAGGAGATGCCCTCGCTTCGTTCTGTAGCGGTAGGGCTCTGGATCGGCACTGGCGGGATAGATGAACCTGAGAAGGTTCTAGGTGCGAGCCATTTTCTGGAGCACCTAGGTTTCAAGGGAACGAGTCGTCGCTCCGCTATCGAGATCGCGCAGGAAATTGAGTCCATCGGTGGAGACATGAATGCTTTCACCGCGCATGAACTCACATGTTTCTATGTTCGCGTTCCAGATGTGCACCTTGAGCTTGCGATCGACATGCTTACCGATGTTGTCTGGTCTCCAACTCTCGATACTGCCGACGTAGATCAAGAGCGCGAGGTCATTCTCGAAGAGATTCGAATGAGAGATGACCAGCCTGACGATGTCGTCCATGAGACCTTCATGGAGGCGATGTTTGCAGGGCATCCGCTGTCCCGTTCGGTGCTCGGTACTCCTGAGTTGGTCGCAGCGATGACCCGCGATGACATCGCTAATTACCATGCGGCGCACTATGTGCCTTCGAATACCGTCATTGCTGTTGCTGGGAATGCAACGCACGAACAGGTCACTGCATTAGTTGAGGCTCGCCATCCTGATACTGGAGCGTCGCGGCCCAAGCGTGAAGCCGCTTCCATTGATCCGGTGCGCCCACTCATCGTTACAAGGCGCCCTAGCGAGCAGGCCCATGTAATTCTTGGACACAGATCTTTTGCACGCGAGGATCCAGATCGTTACGCGCTTGCGGTTCTAAATCAGGCGTTAGGTGGGGGAATGGCTTCGCGGCTCTTTCAAGAGGTGCGCGAGAAGCGTGGCCTCGCCTACTCGGTTTATTCATTTAGATCGGCATACGCAGATGTCGGAGCAATGGCTGTCTATGTTGGGACAGGCCCGGAGAAAGTGCACGAGACAATCTCTGTGGTGCGCGACGTCCTCGCAGAGGTCATCGAGAATGGTCTGACAGATGCCGAGGTTGCATCCTCAAAGGGGCACCTGACCGGAGCGACAGCGCTTGCCCTGGAATCCTCGTCGAGTCGAATGCAGCGCATTGGGCGCGGAGAACTAGTAGAGAACAAGATCCCCACCCTTGATGATCTCACCGCATATGTCGCCGCTGTTACCCCGGACGATGTTCGAAGAGTTGCTCGTCGCATGTTTGAGGGCCCAGAGGTACTTGCAGTTGCAGGCCCATTTGATGAATCTGATTTCTCCGGGCGAGCGATCTGAGCGTAGGTAGCACCAAGCGCCGAATTTTGGCCTGGCTATTTAACGCATCACCTGAGGGTTGGGCGGGTAACCTCACGCCATGACACGAGTTGGAGTATTTGGTGCCGCCGGGCGTATGGGGCAGGCTGTTTGTAGTGCAGTAATAGAGGCCGATGGGCTTGAACTCGTCGCTGCGATAGACCCTGCTGCCGCTGGGCGCTCAATCGGAGAGTATCTACCCGGTTCGCAGCTCACGATCGCGAACTCAGCGCAGGCGCTCCTCGATGCGGGGGCGGATGTGGCCGTTGACTTCACGGTGCTTGAGGCGGCTCGCACGAACCTTCAATGGTGCGCGGCAAACGGTCTCCATGCGGTAGTCGGCACAACAGGATTTAGCGAAGAAGATCTCGCAGGTTTTACCAAAGCATTTGAGGCCTCATCAGCCAACGCATTGATAGCTGCAAACTTTGCAATCGGTGCGGTGTTGATGATGCGCTTTGCCGAGTTAGCAGCGCCGTGGTTTGAGACCGCTGAGATAATTGAACTCCACCATGATGCAAAGGCAGATGCTCCATCTGGAACCGCAGTGGTTACCGCACAGCGCATGGCTTTGGCATCGGGGGAGTGGGCACCCGACCCTACGCAGACCGTGATCGCCGAGGGCGCTCGCGGAGGCCTTGTCGCTGACGCAATACGCGTTCACTCTGTACGGCTGCGCGGACTGGTCGCTCACCAAGAAGTGCTGCTAGGAACCACGGGGCAGTCCCTATCTATTCGTCACGACTCCTACGATCGCAGTTCGTTCATGCCAGGGGTGGTCCTAGCGGTGCGAGAGATTGCAAATCTCCCAGGGCTTACCCTCGGGCTCGACTCGCTTCTCGGCCTATAAACCTAGGGTTTTCGATGCCTAATGAGGTAACAACTCGCGAGCGCATTCTTGAAGCAACATATGCCTGTATTGCGCGACATGGCTTAGACCGCACCACCCTCGAGGATGTAGCGCGAGAGTGCGATCTGTCTCGAGCGACTCTCTACAGAGTTTTCCCCGGTGGTCGTGACGATCTGTTGCGCGAAGTAGTCGTCTGGGAGATGGGTAGATTCTTTGGGCAGTTAGCTGAGGCAGTTGCAGGAGCGCCTGACTTCGCAAGTCTGGTGGAGGAGGGACTCAGGTTCGCTCGTGCTGCGCTCACCGAGCACGCTGTTCTCCAGACCGTCCTGCTTACGGAGCCAGAGCGATTGCTTCCCCTCATGACCGTTGAGTCAGAGCGTCCGCTTCGTTTCATTGTGGAGTATCTAATACCGTTCCTTGAGCGGGAGGAGAGTGCGGGGCGACTGCGCCCTGGCGTCTCGGTAACCGATGCGGCTGAGTACACGGGGAGGTTGCTTCTCTCCCTTATTGGCTCACCGGGAACCTGGGACCTTACGGACCCGATTCAGACGAGAGTATTGGTTCGAGAGCATCTACTCGCAGGGATCATCACCCCGGAGGCGCTTGGCTCTCCCTGAAGCATTAGGGATCTCTGAGAGATTGCGCAACGGGTTCGCAGATCTGTGTCCGCTGGCCAGATCCTGATGGCGCGAAGGGGGACTTCGCCGCCCCAGAGGTCCACTAACACAACATTGATACTCAGCCTCTATGTCTCAGGCTCTAGATACCACTTACAACTACAGGTATCGACGAGTTCGTGGTGGTGTTGTTCCCTAACTGCCCGGAGCCGTTATAGCCCCAGCATTTGGCGGTCCCGTCCGCCAACAACGCACACGAATGGTAGCCAGCGGCACCGGCCGAGATAGCCACCGCGGATGCCAGGCCACTCACCACTACCGGTATTGACGATGGCGTGGTCGTGCGGTTCCCTAACTGCCCGGAGAAGTTGTCGCCCCAGCATTTGGCGGTCCCGTCCGCCAACAACGCACACGAATGGGAGCCACCGGTTGAGATAGCCACCGTATTCGACAGGCCACTCACCGCTACAGGTATTTTCGCATCCGCGAATGTGCCGTTCCCTAACTGCCCGGAGAGGTTATAGCCCCAGCATTTGGCGGTCCCGTCTGCCAACAACGCACATGAATGGGAGCCACCGGCCGAGATGGCCACCGCGGATGCCAGGCCACTCACTACTACCGGTTTCAACGAATTCGTGAGTTTGTTGTTCCCCAACTGCCCGGAGAAGTTATTGCCCCAGCATTTGGCGGTCCCGTTCGCCAACAACGCACATGAATGGGAGCCACCGGCCGAGATAGCCACTGCATTGGACAGGCCACTCACCACTACCGGTATCAACGAATCCGTGGTCGTGTTGTTCCCCAAATTCCCGAAGTAGTTCTCGCCCCAGCATTTGGCGGTCCCGTTCGCCAACAACGCACACGAATAGCGGGGGCCAGCGGAGATAGCCACCGCGTTTACTAGGCCACTAACCACTACCGGTATCGACGAATCCGTGGTCGTGTTGTTCCCCAAATTCCCCCAGTTCTCGCCCCAGCATTTGGCGGTCCCGTTCGCCAACAACGCACACGAATGCGCGGCGCCGGTCGAGATAGCCACCGCATTCGACAGGCCACTCACCACTACCGGTATAGACGAATTCGTGGTCGTGTTGTTCCCCAACTGCCCCCAGTAGTTATCGCCCCAGCATTCGGCGGTCCCGTTCGCCAACAACGCACACGTATTGCGCTCGCCGCCAGCAGAGATAGCCACCGCCGCAGCCCCCGACGACAGGCCACTCACCACTACCGGTATCGACGAATCCGTGGTCGTGTTGTTCCCCAACTGCCCGGAGAGGTTATCGCCCCAGCATTTGGCGGTCCCGTTCGCCAACAACGCACACGAACTGCTGCCGCCGGCCGAGATAGCCACCGCATTCGACAGGCCACTCACCACTACCGGTATCGACGAATTCGTGGTCGTGTTGTTCCCCAACTGCCCGGAGAAGTTATAGCCCCAGCATTTGGCGGTCCCGTTCGCCAACAAGGCACACGAATGGGAGCCGCCGGCCGAGATGGCCACCGCGGATGCCAGGCCACTCACCACTACCGGTATCGACGAGTTCGTGGTTGTGTTGTTCCCCAACTGCCCGGAGGCGTTATAGCCCCAGCATTTGGCGGTCCCGTTCGCCAACAAGGCACACGAATGGGAGCCGCCGGCCGAGATAGCTACTGCGTTTACCAGGCTGCTTACCACTACAGGTATCGACGAGTTCGTGGTTGTGTTGTTCCCCAACTGACCACTTGAATTGTTACCCCAGCATTTGGCGGTCCCGTTAGCCAACAACCCACAGGATTGGGAGCCGCCAGCCGAGATCGCCACTGCGGATGCCAGGCCACTTACTACTACCGGTATCGACGAGTTCGTGGTGGTGTTGTTCCCTAACTGCCCGGAGTTGTTATAGCCCCAGCATTCGGCGGTACCGTTCGCCAGCAAGGCACACGAATGGGAACCGCCAGTCGAGATGGCCACCGCAGTTACCAGGCCACTTACTACTACCGGTATTGACGATTGCGTGGTTGTGCCGTTCCCTAACTCCCCGGAGCCGTTATAGCCCCAGCATTTGGCGGTCCCGTTCGCCAGCAAGGCACACGAATGGGAGCCACCGGAGGAGATAGCCACCGCGGATGCCAGGCCACTCACCACTACCGGTATCGGCGAGTTCGTGGTGGTGTTGTTCCCTAACTGCCCGGAGCCGTTATAGCCCCAGCATTGGGCGGTACCGTTCGCCAACAACGCACACGAATGGAGATCGCCGGTTGAGATCGCAGGCCGCACTGACGCTGCACCTGGCTGCGCATCTACTGCGCCAGCCGGAGCCGAGAGAGCGGGAGAAGCAGCCGTCAATGCCCCCCCAACCATCACCATCACCGCGAACAACACGGAAAAGATACGAGAGCGCCGAACGAAACTGAGAGTCATATCAATACCCCGCCCTAGCCGAACCCACCCCGTAAACCCCGGGGTACGTCGAAACGTATACCCAATCTCTCAGTAGCACAACTAAAACAAGGTTGCGGTTACCTCGTACGGGAGCACCTTCTTGCCGGAATCCTGACCTCAGAGGACCTCGAAGCCCCTTAGGCCTAACGTGGGCAGACCGCCCAATTCGGGCCAAATCCGTTCTAGCGACAGGGATATCTCGCAAAAATTTGTGACGCTAGACACGTTGACGCTGATACAGAACTTGTCTTATTGTCTCACCTGTGGCAAAGACAGTATCGACAAAACCAGTTTTGAGCAAGGGTTCAACTCAGGATCGACTTATCGGGGCCACCTTGGTATCCGTATCTCGTCATGGCCTCGCTAAGACAACTGTCGATGATGTTGCTCGTGAAGCGGGAGTGGGGAGAGCAACTCTCTACCGTTACTTCCCAAACAAGCAGGCGCTCTTAGAGGCGACCCTGAACGCTGAGGTTCTGCGAATTTCTCAGGAGATTCATTCAGCTGGAGAGGAGCAGACCGATCTCGACGGTGCGCTTGTAGCGATGATGTCAGTTGCCGCTAACGAAGTCGCTCACCATGAGGCCCTGCAGTATGCGTTTGCAAATGAACCGGAGCAGGTTCTGCCTCACCTTGCATTCGAGGGTGGAGACCGATTTATTCTGCTAGCCGCTAATGCGTTCGCTCCAACGCTTGCAAGATTCCTACCCATTGAGCGCGTTGTCCGCAGTTCCGAGTGGTGCGCGCGAATTATCCTCGCATTTCTCGTCCCGAGTGTTCAACTTGTTATCGCAGATGCGGTTCTTGTGCGCGATGCCGTGCGGACTTTTATTCTGCCCGGAATAGTTCCAGAGTCTCTTCTAACAGTAAATAAAACAGTGATTACGCAAGGCGTTAGTGAAGTTCCAACAACCGGTAAATCAAAAAAGGGGTAATTGCAGTGACTACTAACTACGACATGCTTGGTCGTGATGAATTAAATGACCTTGAGGCAATTCTCTCAATATCTAACAGTGATGTTGACGAGGTAATCCACACAGTCCGCGCCAACTCCGATGTGTTGTTCACCTGGGACTACGAGCGCTCAAGGCCAGCGCTGGTGAAGCTATACGAGAAGGCCAAGACCTCTCAATGGAACGCTGAGACGGACCTCGACTGGTCAATAGAAGTCGACCAAGTGGCAGAGGTTCGTAAGGGCCAGAATGCAGATAAGTCAGCCTTTGGAGAGATGGACCTCAAAGGAACTGTGTTCTCAACATGGGGCGAGGATGACTGGGTCAATCTAGGTGTTGAGATGCAGAACTGGTCTCTCTCGCAGTTCATGCACGGCGAGCAGGGCGCCCTCATCTGTACAGCCCAGATTGTAGAGACTGTGCCGTGGATCGACGCTAAGTACTACGCGGCGACTCAGGTCATGGATGAGGCTCGTCATGTCGAGGTTTTCGCAAAGTACCTAGATACGAAGCTCTCAGGCCACTACCCGGTAAACGCCCACCTCAAGATGCTCCTCGATGACATCATTGCCGACGAGCGCTGGGATATGACATACCTAGGTATGCAGATCATGGTTGAGGGGCTCGCCTTGGCTGCCTTTGGATTCATGCAGCAGATGTCGAGTGAGCCACTTCTCAAGAAGCTCCTTCGTTATGTCATGTCTGATGAGGCCCGCCACGTTGCTTTCGGAGTGCTCTCACTGCAGGACTTCTACCAAGAGCTCAACTCCAAGGAGATTCGTGAGCGCCAGGAGTTTGCATACGAGGCTGCAGTGCGCATGCGCGACCGTTTCCTCCAGCAAGAGGTATGGGAGCGTATGGGGGTTGACCCTAAAGAGGCTCTTACCCTGACCCTCGCAGACCCGAACCGCAATGTGTTCTCCGGAATCCTCTTCTCAAAGATTGTCCCCAACTGCAAAAAGCTTGGGCTTCTTGACGCAGGAGACGGATGGCTTCGCACGAAGTTCACCGAGCTCGGCGTGATCGAGTACGAGGACTGGGTAGATACCGGTGCGGAGTACGACAGCCTTGATGCGGTTGCTCAGGACCGCACTGCCTAATAACACTAGGGAGAGTGCCCCACGGTACTAATCCCTTGATCAAATACGAATGGAGATCGGCCACCCGCGAGGGTGGCCGATCCGCGTCCGCTCCATCAATAGCTGTTATTTATCGGGCTGCTGGCTCGCCCCGCTAGTGGTGTTGGCTAGCCTGCGAGCGATGACTCCTTCGACTCGTGTTGTATTTCTTGGAGGCCTCGGCGAGATTGGTCGCAACTGCCTCTTTATGGAGGTAGAGGGTCGCATTCTTCTTGTCGACTGCGGGCTTATGTTCCCGGAGCCTGATATGCCCGGTGTCGATCTTGTGCTGCCGGAGTTCACGTATCTCCGAGAGCATGCAGACCAGATCGAGGGAGTTGTACTTACACATGCCCACGAAGACCATGCAGGTGCGCTCTCGTACTTACTGCGCGATGTCTCATGCCCGATTTTTGGTTCTCCGCTATCGCTCGGTATGGCGCGCAACCGCATCAAAGAGGCTGGGCTCCTTGATCGAACGGAACTCATCCCGGTCAACGATGGCGAGCGCAGAAAGATTGGGCCCTTTGATGTTGAGTTCATACCTGTAACGCACTCAGTGCCACATGCATTTGCGGCGGCCTATCACACACCTGCTGGGACAATTCTCCACACCGGAGACTTCAAACTCGATCTCACACCGGTTGATGGTCGGCGCACAGATCTCGCCCTTCTCGGTGAGATAGCGCGCAGGGACGGCGGTATACGGCTCCTCCTCTCAGACTCTACGAACGCAGAGCGCCCTGGGTATACGCCATCAGAGTCGATCGTCGGAAAGCGCATGCGCGCACTCTTTAGAGAGCGCGAAGGCAAGAGAGTTGTAGTTGCTTCCTTTGCTTCGCATTTACATCGCGTGCAGCAGGTTGCCGAGGCGGCACTAGCGGCTGGCCGATCCATTGCCTTTGTAGGGCGATCAATGGTCAACAACATCACACTCGCGCGCGAGATGGGCCTGCTCGATGTGCCGGTAGGAAAGATCATCGACGTAGAGGAGATAGAGCGCTATAGCCCCGGCGAGGTCTGCGTTATCTGTACTGGTTCACAGGGCGAACCTATGGCTGCTCTCTCACTTATGGCTGCGCATGAACATAAATGGGTGCACATCGGTAAAGACGATGTTGTTGTGATCTCTGCGCATGCAATCCCCGGGAATGAGAGCAGCGTCTCGCGCGTCATTGACTCGCTCTATCGCGCTGGGGCAGAGGTAGTGCATGGCGGTAATGACGATGTGCACGTCTCCGGGCATGCATCGCAGGAGGAGTTGAAGTTTGTTCTGAACCTGACCTCGCCTGAGTGGTTCGTACCAGTGCACGGCGAGTATCGACACATGGTTCATCACGCGGTGCTTGCTGAGGAGTCGGGCATCCCTGCCGATCACATCATTGTCTGCGAGGACGGAGATGCGGTCACCCTCGACGAGAAGGGGCTCACCGTTGAACGTGATGCGGTCCCTGCTGGGTATGTATACGTCGACGGGATTGTGGGGGACATCAGTCATGGTGTCCTGCGAGACCGCCGCATGCTCGCCGAGGAGGGATTCGTGGCGGTAATCGTCACAATCGATAAGCGCACAGGCGAGATCGTGACTGGGCCAGAGATCATCACTCGCGGTTGGGTACACGCCACCGAGGCCGAGGATCTTCTCGAGGAGGCCAAGCAGGTCGTCCGGGCTGCACTTGAGGCCGCAGCGAAGGAGGGGGCGACTGATTTCGAGACAATGCGCCGCCATACCCGCCGGGCCGTAGGGCGCTTCATCAGTGACCGTACAAAGCGCCGACCAGCCGTGATCCCGGTGGTCTTAGAGGTTTAATCGGCAGGATCGACGTTACCCACTTACGAGAGGTCACCTCGGGATTGATGGCACCGATGACAGGTGTGTCCTTAACGAGTGGGATAACGCAGCATGCCGAACGCTGTCCCATGTATAACTCGGCCATCTTCGTCTAGAAAGAGGCCGGCAAAGTTTGTGTTGTAGCGGCCACTTCCGGTGATCCATGTAAGCGTCGACTTCCCAGTAGACCAGTCGACCCCCTCTAGCGCCCACTGCGAGTCGCGGGATCCAACGGTGTAAACGGTGTTCGAACCAAGGCTCATTATCGGAACCGAGTTAGCAGAGCTCACGTCTCGATTTACCCAATCCTTGCGCATGGTTCGGGTTCGAGGGTCCCATTCAAATTTCTCGAGGCCGTGCGGAGCGAAGGCTGGATCGCTTCCCGAGTAGGCGACGAGAATCCGAACGCCAATGGCCGGGAAACCATCGGGGATCGTTTTTGGAGCATTGTTGACGACGAGCGCGCCGTAACCGCCGACTGTTACTCCTTGTTCAGTTTGGATCGACTGCAATGTCGGGTCACCCATAGTGACTCCAACCTGCCCAGCGATTCTGGAGTTGGGCGCGCCTGCGAGCCGTTTCCAGCCTCGCGGGATTGCGTCACGCCAGAACGCCACGACGTTCATACGTGTCTCTCCGTCGGTGATCACTACAAGGCGGTCATCGCAGTAGCCCATTAGCGCAGGGGTAGCGCCGGTTCCAAGGCCATCGCTGTTGAGATACGGCACCGACCATGCGCCGTCTGCCTGTGACGTCGAGAGCTTCTTCCCATCCCAGACGAGTTTGTGCATGTGATCAAGCGAGGCGACATAAATACCGCCACGATCGTCTACAGCCACTGAGTTTCTCACCCAACTCCCGGAGCCGAGTTGACGGCCACTCTTGACGATATCTGCATTGTGCGCTGCAGCGGCCTCGGCCCCGAGCATTGGAGAAGCGACGTAGCCCGAGAAATCACGGTCAAGTACGACGACCCAACCTTCGTCAGTCACAAGCACAAGTTTGCCGTCGAAGGTGATGTTGACGCCGGTAAATCCACCGCGCACATTCGCTGGACGATTCCAAACGTTGCGAATAACGATTGGCGATAGCGGATCGTCCTTCACCTTGTCTTGGTATGCGATGACCGAGTCAGCTCCACCCACGAACAGTGTGTTGTCCCTATCGAGCGCGTAGTAAACGCCCGCAAGTCCTTGTAGGTACTTCGCGGCAAAGGTGATCGCAGTGTTTGCGAGCTCACCGCCAGTTTGACTGTCAAGTTGTGCGATCGCAGCGTCCGCCGCGTCGCTCGACTGAAGTTCCTTACCTGGAAGCGGAAGTTCGGCGAGAACGGCGAGCGACTTTTCGTCGAGCTTTGCTATCCGGTCGCCGCCATTGCTCCAGATCACGCGAGCGCCATTGGGATACTTAGAGGAGATGGCCAGACCAAAATGACCAGGCCCGAGGTGCGTGTACTGCATCTCCTTTTCAGTGAGTGTTCGCTTTGATGAGCGTGGACCGGAGTTCGCAGTGGCGTTCGACTGCGCGGCATCTATGTGACCGATCGGTGCCGTGCTATCAGCCATGAAAGTGTTTTTGGGTGGAGTTGCACAGCGATCAATCTGGCTGCCGGGCGATGCGGCAGATTTCGAGTTCGTATTACCAGGCCGGGCCTTGGGATCGGAAGAGTTGCTGCAGGCGCTTGCCGCAATGATTATGCCAACTGTCGCAGCGATCGCGAGCCTACGATTGATTGGCACTCGAATCTTGGGACTCTTATTTGTCATCGGCCGACCTTACCGTTACTTGTCGGTGACTGCGTCGGGCAAGACTCGACTGCGCGTAAGCGCGATACCGCGCTTCGCGCTCTCTGCAACACAGGCCGGGGAGCCTGCCTTGGATCTCTGGAAGACAGAAGAAATCGGTCTTGGGGCCCACTCCAACGGGCTTTGGCCTAGATAAGGATGTCAAGAGGATGATCTGGACCCCGCTCAGGTGTTGATTTAGGGGGCTGATGTGGCCATTTGGCAAAATTGTGGCTAAAGGTTCCATTGTTGCTGGTGTTGTTACTGTTACTCTCAACGATGTGGCAGCCACAAAGACATCCAGAGCACGCAGACGTACCTCCGCACGCAAGTCAAACCGCCGGGTTACGCGTAGACCAACTACCAAAAGCACTCGCCGGGGCACCCGAGCCCGTTCGACGCGCTCGACGCGATCAACGACTTACACCCGCTCGCCCCACTCCAGAGTGCGCGTTGCTTGGACAGAGCAACTCGGCGGGCATGCCGCCGATGCAGTCGCTATTGCACTTGTCTCGGTAGGTGTCTTAACAGCGCTCGCTCTACTCACAGATTTAGCCGGGCCATTCGGTGCCGCTTGCCAGTCAGCCATCACGCTCCTCGCCGGTCGAGGGGCATTCTTGGTCCCGACGCTCTGCGTCGCAGTCGCCGCTGACCTCCTTTGGCACCGCGGCCCCGACGCGACATCCGGGAACAAGAAGAAAACCGCAACCTCGAAATCGGCGTCATCAAAATCTGCTGAGGAGGGTTCCGTCCACCTGCTGCGTATCGGGGTCGGCCTGTCGCTACTAGTAGGCGGCCTCCTCGGCCTTCTCTCTCTAGGCAACCCGGTCCTAGATACAACCGCTACGGCACTACGCGACTCTGGCGGGATCATCGGAGCCCTCGTTGCAGTTCCGCTGTCTTCACTGCTCGGAACCGTTGGCTCTGCAGTAGTCCTTGTCGCAGTCGCTGCCACAGGCGCGCTTGTGGCGACTGGTACCTCTCTCGCTCGTGTTGGCGCAGCTCTTGGTGTCGCATGGAGGTCTGTATCCGGATTTGTAAGTCGCTTCCTAGAGCTTGACGGAAGTTCTGATGCTGATGCGGATGAATCGGATGACCTAAACCTCGATGATGAACTCGAGTCTGCCGAGGCCGAGGAGAAGCCGGTACGCAAGCGTCGAGTCACCGTTGAGACAGTCGCTGCTCCCGACGCCGACTCCGAAGTAAAAGTAGATGCGCCTGAACCTGTCGTTGCTGTGGTCCCTCAAGTAGTTACTCAAGATGCTCTCCCCGAGGGCTCTAGCGAGTTGGGCGAGGATGAGAATGAGGAAGCGGAGGATCTGCGTCTTGATGTGAGCGTCCCCGCCCATACGAACTGGGAACTGCCACCTGTGAACCTGCTGCGTCTATCGCAGCATAAAGAGCTAGATACACGGGGAATCGAGGCATCTGGTGCGGTCTTAGAGCAGACGCTTAGAGACTTTGGGGTAGATGCACAGCTTGTAGGAATGACTGTCGGGCCCACGGTGACGCGCTACGAACTCGAGTTAGCTGCCGGAGTCAAGGTCAATAAAGTCACAGGACTAAGTCATGACATTGCATATGCAATGGCGAGTGCTGATGTACGCATCTTGGCGCCGATTCCAGGGCGCTCAGCCATCGGGGTCGAGGTTCCAAATAAGCAACGTCAACTAATTACTCTTGGAGATATCCTCACCTCTGACGAGGCCGCCAAGGCAACACACCCGCTTGAGGTAGGCCTCGGGCGCGATATTGCAGGAACCTCTGTAATGCTCAATCTTGCAACGATGCCTCACCTCTTAATTGCCGGTGCAACGGGTTCCGGAAAATCCTCATGCATAAACAGCATCATTACCTCGCTGCTTCTGCGCTCCACCCCGGATCAGGTTCGCCTGATCCTTGTAGACCCCAAGCGTGTAGAGCTCGGGCAATATAACGGGCTTCCTCACCTTCTAACAGAGGTAGTTGCAAATCCGAAACGTGCTGCAAATGCACTTGAATGGTGCGTGCGCGAGATGGAGATGCGCTACGAGCTTCTCGCCGAGATCGGGGCCCGCGATATAACTGGCTACAACGCCATGTTCGACCGCGGAGACTTGCCGACAGCCGAGAACCCTGACCCCCTCGGCGGTCGCAACTACGACCGACTTCCATTCATTGTCATCGTTATTGATGAGCTCAACGACCTAATGATGGTCGCCGCTCGCGATGTGGAGAACAGCATCTGCCGAATCGCCCAGATGGCGCGAGCGGTTGGAATCCATTTGATTATCGCTACACAGCGTCCATCTGTAGATGTCATCACTGGTGTGATCAAGGCAAATGTTCCTAGCCGCTTAGCCTTTAGCGTTACGAGCATTGCCGACTCGCGAGTGATCCTCGATCAAGCAGGTGCCGAGAAACTCATCGGTCAAGGCGACATGCTTGCCGCACCTGCATCTGGTCGTCCAGCCCGCGTGCAGGGCTCATGGGTCGACGAAGACTGCGTCCGTAAAGTTGTTGCATTCTGGAAACGTCAGGTCACTGAGGTCCAGTATGTAGATGGAGTTCAGGGCTCTGAGAACGGTTCTTCCGGGGGGAGCGGCGATGCCGAGGATGGCGATGACGAGCTCCTCATGCAGGCAATGGAGTTAGTCGTGCGAAGCGGTCTTGGTAGCACGAGCATGCTTCAGCGCAAGTTGCGCGTCGGCTTTGCAAGAGCAGGGCGACTCATGGACCTCCTCGAGAATAAGGGCGTTGTTGGTCCGTCTGAGGGCTCTAAGGCTCGCAGCGTGCAGATGACGGTTGAGGAGTTCGAAGAGATGCAGGCTCGCGCTTAATTCCTTCCCTTCGCAGGTAGTTGTCGCCGCGCAGATCGGTAGGATGCGCGTATGGCACAGCGCTTCTTCATCGAGACTCTTGGTTGCCCGAAGAACGCTGTCGACTCAGACAAGGTAACGGCGACGCTTCTTGCAGATGGGCTAGTCGCAGCCGATACGCCTGAAGAAGCCGACCTTGTTGTTGTAAATACCTGTGCGTTTATTGAGGCGGCTCGTCAGGAGTCCATCGACACAGTCCTCGCGCTCTCAGATCGCCGCCGCGACGGAGCACGAATCGTTGTCACCGGCTGCATGGCTGAACGCTACGGTGACGAACTAGCGGAGGCTCTCCCTGAGGTTGATGCAGTCATCGGCTTCTCCGGTGAAGGCGATCTTGCCTCGGTGCTACTCGGTCGCCCATCCGGGGGAGTCAGGGATCTACTTGATCTTCCTCGCCCCGCTCCGCGTGCGCCTTGGGCATACGTGAAAATCGCGGAGGGATGCGATCGAGCCTGTGCGTTCTGCGCTATTCCTTCATTTCGTGGAGCACAGAGATCGCGCACGCCAGACTCCATTTTTTTGGAGTCCAAGGCGTTAGTCGAGGGCGGTGCGTATGAGTTAGTTCTCGTAGCGCAGGACCTTGCATCGTATGGTCGTGATACCGGGAATCCTGGCGCACTTGCGCCACTGCTTCGAGAGCTTGATCTACTTAGGGCCGATGGGCTTCAACGCGTCAGGCTCCTCTACCTCTATCCGTCGGAGGTACGCGACCCGCTCATCTCCACGATGCTTGAGCTTGATTCCGTAGTCCCTTATTTCGATCTATCACTTCAGCACGCATCTGCTCCATTGCTTCGTCGTATGAAGCGCTGGGGTAACGGGGATAAATTTCTCAAGGCAATTGATGGGATTAGAGCCGCTGAGCCAGAGGCCGCGTTTCGATCATCTTTCATCGTCGGGTTTCCTGGAGAGACTGAGCAAGACCACTCCGAACTGCTTGATTTCCTCGGCGCTGCTTCCCTCGATTGGGCGGGGTTATTTGCCTTCTCTCCGGAGGAAGGTACCGCTGCGCTAACTCTTGATCGCACCGTTGATGACGAGACCATCCAAGAGCGACTGCGCGAGTGCTCTGAGGTTCAAGACCCAATTACCGCGGCTCTACGCGACTCGCTCGTTGGGATGGAGGCGCAGGTACTAATCGACTCGACAGAAGGTGGAGATGCAGTAGGGCGCACACACCGTGAAGCCCCTGAGATTGATGGTGTAGTACGTGTATCGGAGGCCTTTGCTAGGCCTGGTGCTTTAATCACAGTGCGAATTCGAGAAGCAATAGGCCCAGATCTCATTGCGGATCCGGTGAGGGCAGGGGTCTCCTCATGAGTGCACCGATGGAGCGTCTACGTAGGTTTGGCCCGGGAGCAATTCGTACACCAGCCAATGTCATTACGTCGCTGCGCTTGGTCTTAGCGATCCCTGCGCTCTTCTTGATTGTCGATATGGGCTCAACATGGTTGACCGTTGGCCTCTGGTTTGTTTTGAGTGTCACAGACGGCCTTGACGGTTGGATAGCGCGGCGCGATGGAACGACTCGTGCAGGTGCATTCTTGGATCCACTCGCCGATAAGTTTCTCGCCGTCGGTGGGTTTAGTGCACTCGCGATTCGTGGTGATATTTCCTGGATCCCTGTGATTGTGATTGCGGGGCGCGAGGTGATTATTTCTATCTACCGTTCAATCGAAGGTCGGAAGGGCATTTCACTACCCGCACGCCAACTAGGTAAGTGGAAAACATTTATACAGATGGCTGCGATTGGTTTTGTACTGCTGCCGCTTACCGCCGATCTGCGCTGGCTATGGCTGAGCGCGATTTGGGCGGCAGTTGTCCTCACCGTCGTCTCAGGAATCGATGTAATAGCGGCTGCTCGCCGCCCAATACGTGGAGAGAATTAGTGAAGGTAGATGTGCTTGCTGTCGGGACAGAGTTACTACTCGGGCAGATCGTAGATACGAACTCTTCATGGATCGGCGAGCAATTAGCGAGCGCCGGTATCGATACCTACGAGCACCGAAAGATCGGGGACAATCTGGATCGCGTTGTGCGTTGCATTGAGTCCATGCTTGAGACAGCCGATGCCATTATTATCTGCGGTGGTCTAGGCCCCACACCTGATGATTTAACTCGCGAGGCAATCGCTCAGGCTATGGGCGTTCCTCTAGAGCGCAGGGAGGAATTAGTCGATTGGATCGCATCCCTCTTTGGTGGTCGAGGAAGACAGATGCCAGAGAACAATCTTCGACAGGCCGATGTGCCAGTTGGCGGGGATGTAATTCCTAATCCGATCGGCACCGCACCGGGGCTGAAGTGTGAATTCAATGGCCGTGTTATATATGCAGTCCCGGGCGTTCCGTACGAGATGCAGCGCATGGTAAATGAACATGTAATCCCTGATCTTTTAGAGAGAACAGGGGAGCGCGCGGTGATCCTCAATCGATCACTAAAGACATGGGGGGCATCGGAGTCCGGACTCGCAGAGATGATTGCGAGACAGGTCGATGATCAGTCGAATCCTTCAATCGCATTTCTGGCGCGCGGAATTGAGGGAATTGTGGTTCGTCTAACTGCAAAGGCCCCGACACTCGAGGCGGCAGCAGCACTCATCGCTCCCGAGGAGGCGAAGTTGCGCTCGACTCTAGGAGATCTCATTTTTGCAGTAGATGACGAGACCATGGAGGAGGCTGTCCTCTCTCGCCTAGGGGCTCGCGGCTGGACACTAGGTGTCGCTGAGTCTTTAACTGGAGGCCTAGTTGGTTCGCGCATTGCTGGAGTGCCCGGGGCAAGTGCGATATTCAAAGGGACAATTGGAGCGTATGCAACTGAGGTCAAACAGTCATTGCTAGGTGTTACCTCAGATGAGGTGGTGAGTGCTGAATGCGCTAGGGAGATGGCCGAGGGTGCTCGTCGAGTGCTTGGCTCCGACGTAGGCATCTCTGTTACCGGTGTAGCCGGCCCTGATTCTCAAGACGGAGCTCCTGTGGGAACGGTTTGGTTTGGGCTTGCTCTGCCTGGCCTTCCGGTTGAGGCAGTAACCGCACGTTTGCCAGGAGATCGTGAACGCATCAGGCAGTTCTCGACGATCTCGCTAATGAATCTTCTGCGTATGCGCCTCGACGCACTTGCGTGAAGAGCTCCAATGATTCGCTACGACGTTTATTTGTCGCTGTAGTTCCGCCGCTACAGGTTGTCGAGGCAGTTACCTCATTGCTGCCACGCGAATCGTCTCGCCTCATGCAATGGACTACTCCGATACGTCTGCATATATCTATAGATTTTCTTGGGCGAGTCAACGGTGTAGATAGTTTTTTGCAAGACCTTTCAGCGCGAGTTGGCGTGATTGATCCGTTTACGGTTCGTCTGCGCGGTGCAGGTGCGTTTCCTGAAGCGCGTAGAGCCGAAGTATTTTGGCTAGGAATAGAAGACGCAGAGTCTGGATTACGCGCCGCACATTTAGTCGTGCTCGAGGCTGCACGCGTTCATGGGATTCGTATTGCTTCACATATTTTTACGCCGCAATTAACAATTGCTCGATTGAATCGCAAGGCAGATCTAAGACCAGATATTGCCGCTCTCGAGGGGGTTGCTATCGGAGAGCCATGGCGAGTTGAGGAGATTCTCCTGCTGGATGCTCCCAAGCCCAGGGGCTCCAAGGGCGATGTGTCATTTGCTCAGATTGGTACCCTCAGGTTGGGGCAATAGAGGCTGAGCCCCAGCCCCGGAGTAGTGCGAAAACCTGTGATTCTTTGGTCGTCAGATAAGAAATGTGGGTATAGACGGTTACTCTCTCTATAAAAAGCCTTGCCAGCACTGGGAATTCTGATTTTTTTGAGAATTTGGCCAAATAATCCACGATGCGAACGGGTGTTCGTTGTATCGTGCCGGAGTGCGCAAATAACCCACTTGAAGTTCGCAGTCTTGGGGGACCTCCATGACTGTCACAGGCTTCACATAACTTCTAAGACAGCAACTCCCCCGAAAGACAGAGTCGATACAAAGCAACACAGAGCGAGCAAATTTCAACCCGTAACCACAGACCAATCACAGTTCACAGTTCACAGTCCAGGGTCCAGAGTGGCCCGCAGAGAGATAGAGAGATAAAGCCATGAGACCCACTAAGGCAGCCAAGACCCCAAAGCCCACACCAGGGATTCGCGAGACCGGTGGAAATACGGTCGAGAGAGATAAAGCACTCGAGATGGCACTAGGCCAGATCGAGAAGCAGTTCGGTACGGGGTCCATCATGCGCCTCGGCGAGCAGGGCAACGTCGGTATCGAGGCCATCTCAACCGGTGCACTTGCTCTCGACCTTGCGCTCGGAATAGGCGGGCTACCACGTGGGCGCGTTATCGAGATCTTCGGCCCAGAGTCATCCGGTAAGTCAACACTTGCCCTCCACGTAGTAGCCGAGGCTCAGCGCAATGGTGGGGTATGTGCATACATCGATGCAGAGCATGCTCTCGACCCTGTCTACGCAAAGGCAATTGGAGTCAATGTCGATGAGCTCCTCATCTCGCAGCCAGACACAGGTGAGCAGGGACTCGAGATCGCAGACATGCTGATCCGCTCTGGAGCACTCGATGTTCTAGTCGTCGACTCAGTCGCAGCACTCGTGCCTCGCGCTGAGATCGAGGGAGAGATGGGCGATACCCACGTTGGACTCCAGGCTCGCTTGATGAGTCAGGCAATGCGCAAACTTACCGGCAACCTGCACAAGTCCCGCACGATCTGCGTATTCATCAACCAGTTGCGGGAGAAGATCGGAGTCATGTTCGGATCTCCGGAGACGACCCCTGGTGGTAGAGCGCTGAAGTTCTACTCATCAGTGCGCCTTGATATTCGCCGCATTGAGGCGATCAAAGACGGCACCGAGATTGTTGGTAACCGAACCCGAGTCAAGGTCGTAAAGAACAAGGTAGCTCCGCCATTTCGCCAGGCCGAGTTCGACATCATGTACGGAAAGGGGATCAGCAGCGAGGGATCCATCCTTGATGTTGGTGTTGATCTCTTGATCATCAAGAAGTCCGGTGCTTGGTTTACCTATGAGGGCGAGCAGCTCGGCCAGGGGCGTGAAAACTCTAAGAAGTTCCTCTCCGAGAATATTGACCTCATGTTTGAGATAAGCGAGAAGATTCGTGTTGCATCAGGGCTTGGCCAGGATGCTGGAGTTCTCGAGATAGATGAGCTAGATGATCTCGATAGTCTCAACGGTCTTGAGATTATTGATGGCCTTGAGGTTCTCAAAGGACCAATCGAGGTTGACATAGACGGCTAATTTGCCGAGAGGTTGATGAAGGCCCGAGTCACTAAGTGCGCAGATGCACTTGGAGGCTCGGGCCTTTTTCTCTCTCCGAGTAGGGCGGGTGTTTAGAAGACTCCTCGAATAAGTACGGCAAAGCCTGCGCTTAGTGCGATGAGTAGCACATATGGTCGAAGCTTTGTTCCGTCTACCCGCGCTCGAATCGGATGCGATATTGCGTAACCAATTGCAATAGCGGGGAGCATGCATATGGCGAAGGAGACCTGAGGCCATCCGAGTTTGCCGGCGATAGCAAGGGCGGTAAGGGACATGACATTCCCAACAACAAATGCAACAGCGAGAGTTGCGCGAAGGCGTTCGCCAGCATGGTGCTGGTAGAGAAGCGCAAGGGGTGGCCCATCTACAGCTGCCGCAGTCCCAAGCGCACCAGCGGCCAAACCAGCAGTGCCTGCTTCAAGGGGAGTTATCTCCGATGGCGAGCGCAGACTAAGTAGGCATACCCCAATAATGATTGAGCAGCCAACCGCTACAAGTAGAGCGTTCGGCGCGAGAGCGGAGACCACGATGAGCCCAAGGATTGTTCCGGGGACCCTCCCCGCGATGATCCAGCCGATGCCAGAGCGATCAATTGCATGCCTCTCGCGTATTGAGATTGTGAGTGAGAGGGGGATGCCTATGAGTAGAAATGATGCTGGTACGGCATCTGGGTTGATCATCGCAATAATGGGGACGCCAATGAGATTGAGCCCTAGCCCGACAACCCCTTGCGTCGTCGCTCCAAAGGTGACTACCGCAAAACAGAGCCCCCACTCCAGCAGAGTTAGATGCGGCAATGGCTTCTCGGTTGATTAATGGGGCTAGTGCCCCTAGAGAGTTGGGGTTCTTTGTGCTCTCGCATGATGAGGGATCGTAGGGGAGTCCTAGACTGCCGCCTGTGACCGAGCCAAGGAGATTCCTCGTACGCACCTTTGGGTGTCAGATGAACGAGCATGACTCCGAGCGCATCGCCGGGGTCCTAATTGCAGATGGTCTCGAACCTACTGATGACCTAGAGCTTGCAGATGTAGTGGTGCTCAATACCTGCTGCATTCGCGAGAACGCCGATAACCGCCTCTACGGAACCCTCGGGCACCTTAAGTCGCTGAAGGATCGCCGCCCGGATATGCAGATTGCTGTTGGGGGCTGTCTCGCTCAGAAGGACCGCGACATAGTGCAGCAGCGTGCTGGGCATGTTGATGTCGTCTTCGGTACCCATAATCTTGCGAGTGCTCCGGCGCTGCTTAAGCAGTCACGCCTCACCGGAGAGTCAGTCATCGAGATTCTTGAGGAGCATGAGGCCTACCCATCTGCTCTCCCCGCTAGTCGCGAAGTAGATCACTCGGCATGGGTAACGATTCAGATCGGATGCGATAATTCCTGCGCCTTCTGCATTGTTCCAAGTGTGCGCGGCAGCGAGGTAAGTCGTCGTATGGGTGACATCGTCTATGAGGTAGAGCAACTAAGCGCCGACGGCGTAAACGAGATAACGCTGCTCGGTCAGAATGTGAACTCCTATGGCCGTGACCTAGGGGCTGCGCAGTATGCACCCCAGTTCGCAGACCTACTGCGTGCAGTAGATGCTGTTGAGGGAATAAAGCGAATTCGATTTACCTCCCCGCACCCCAAGGATCTACGCCCTGAGACAATCGCTGCGATGTCGGAGTGCGAGGCGGTCTGTGAGCACCTGCACCTGCCTCTGCAGTCGGGATCGAATCGCACACTTGCGCGCATGCACCGCGGATATACCGCTGAGCGCTATCTAGAGCGACTCGCTGCAGCACGTGCGGGTATCCCCGACCTTGCGGTCACGACGGACATTATTGTTGGATTCCCCGGGGAGACTGACGAAGACTTTGAGCGCACGATGGAGGTAGTCGCCGAGGCTCGATATGACTCTGCCTATACATTCGTATTCTCGCCTCGCCCGGGTACAGAGGCCGCGGAGATGGTCGATGATTTTGTGGCGCCAGAGGTAGTAGCAGAGCGCATGACGCGCCTTACCGAACTCTGCGATGTCGATGCTCTCTTCCGCTATGAGGCGCGTGTTGGTCTCGTAGAGGAGGTCCTCATTGAGGGGCCATCGAAGAAGGACGCCGCTGTTATCGCAGCGCGAACTCGTCAATCTAAATTGGTCCACTTCAAGCCACCCGAGGGAGTGTTCTTAGCCCCAGGGTCGATGGCCGAGGCCCGAATTACAAGCGCTGCTCCGCATTGGCTTAGCGCTGAGTTTGTTCAAGCAACCGAGCCGGCTGCACGGAGGCGTGTTCGGATTCCGGTTACCTCAGGGTGAGTCAGGGTTCTTCAGGGAGCGTCCGCAATGTTGGAGAAGGCGACGCTCGCGAGGAGGCCGACACGCTAGGCCTCGGGAGTGTTGAGCACCTTGCGCTGGTTGCCCCGACTGCTTCAGGTAAATCTGAGATAGCGCTACTCGCTGCTGAGGCTCTCGGCGATGTTGAGATTGTCTCCATTGACTCCATGCAGGTTTATAGAGGCATGGATATCGGTACCGCCAAGGTAGATGCCGAGGCACGCGAGCGAGTGCCCCACCACATGATTGACGTGATAGATCCTTGGCAGGTGTGGTCAGTGCAGCAGTTTCAAATTGAGGCCAGAAAAGCAGTAGCGGATATCGAGTCACGAGGCAAGCGTGCTCTTTTGGTAGGGGGCACAGGCCTATACGTGCAGGCTGTAATAGATGACCTTCGTTTCCCCGGAGAAGATTTAGTGCTGCGCGCAGAGATTGAGGCGCGTACCGCCGAGCCTGGAGGAGTCGCCGCAGCCTATGAGCGGCTTCTCGCTGCTGATCCTCTCGCTGCGTCACGAATTGATCCACATAATGTTCGCCGCATCGTGCGCGCCCTAGAGGTAATTGAGAAGACAGGCGAGCCCTTCTCGTCGTTTGGACCAGGGCTTGATAGGTACGGACCGACTGCATTCCCAGTGCGCATAGCGGGTCTGTGGCTCTCGCGTGATGTAACCGCACTCAGGATTCATGAGCGGTTCGATGCGATGCGGGTTGGCGGACTTCTCGACGAAGTACGCGCACTGCGGGCCGAACCGCGCGGATGGTCGAGAACAGCTCGTCAAGCCATCGGATATAAGGAGTTGGAGGAGGTCCTAGATATGGAGAGAGACCTAGAAAACTCACAAGAGGCGGAGCTAGATTTAGCCTTCGTGGATGCCTTCGAGACCGCAAAACGCCGCACGAGATCATTCTCAAGGCGCCAGCGAATGTGGTTTCGGCGCGACCCGCGGATCACATGGTTTGCGGCAGTCGAGAAAATCGAGGACACGACCCCCGCATTGCTGGCATGGTGGGGGGCAGCATGAGCCTCATTACTCTCCAAAAAATCGAAGCGACGGGGAACGACTTCCTCGTTGTTGATGCGCGCCACTGGGATCCCGAGGTCTTGGTTGCTCAGGCTTCAGCATTATGCGATCGAAACAAGGGGTTTGGGGCCGACGGGTTATTACTACTCGGTCTGGCGTACGAACTCGCTGGCGGCGTTGATGGCCTCGAGCAAGCGCACTGCTCAATGCGCTTGATCAATGCTGACGGTAGCGACGCCGAGATGAGTGGAAACGGAGTACGCGCCCTCGGATTGTTTGCAGTCTCAATCGGACTCGGTACCGATGGAGTATTGCGTGTGGATACAGCGGCAGGGCGCAGGGTGCTTGATCTAGAGATAGATAGCGAAGGGGTACTCGTATATGCAACCGTGGATATGGGTGCGGTTGCATTCGACTCCGAGAGTATTCCGACCACAGCGCAAGACCCACGAGGGCTTTCAGCAGTTATCGATGGTGTGAGTTATTCCGGCGACGCCGCTGGTATGGGCAACCCGCATTGGGTGCTACTCGTAGATGACCCAGCGGAGGCGCGAGTCGTTGAGCATGGTCCGATTCTCGAAATTGACACACGATTTCCGAATAGAACGAATGTTGAGTTCATCTCGGTTACTCCAGGCGAGAGCAATGCAATCACAATGAGGGTATGGGAGCGCGGTGTGGGGGAGACACTCTCCTGTGGAACGGGTGCATCCGCAGCCGCAGCGGTTGCGAATCGAATGGGGTTGGTAGGCGATTTAGTCACCGTGCATGTTCCGGGTGGAGATCTATTGGTCGAGATTAGGGACGGGGCAGATGCGCAGGGTAGGCAGGATGGCGCCAAGTTGATACGCCTTGGAGGCCCGGTCGCTCACGTCGCGGAGATCACTCTTGACTCAAAGGACTTCGCGTCATCGCTTTGAGAGTCGCAGATATCGCTGTCATCACAACCGGCCCAATCTCTGATCAAGCCGAGTCTCTTGGAGTCTCCAGAGGTCTCGCACCTATGCAACTACTAAGCGACCAACGTTGAGTAGCGGACAACAGGGGAGGGGGCGCCGCCGCCTTACCGCCACCGAGGTCGATCTCGAGGTAGTTCGCCAACGAGCACTCCTCGTCGGCACAGGAATCGGTACAAGAAGCGTTGAGGTAGCCGAGGAGTCGCTCGCGGAACTCGCTCGCCTTACCGATACTGCAGGTGCCGATGCGGTAGAGATTGTTCTTCAGCGAAGAGATCATCCCGACTCGCGTACTTATATTGGTAAGGGCAAGGCTGAGGAACTTAGGGAATCGGTTAAGGCCTTAGATATAGATGTCGTGATCTTCGACGACGAACTAAGCCCAGCCCAGCAGAGGAACCTTGAGAAGATTTTCGAGGTCGACGTGGTCGACCGCGTCGCTCTGATCCTTGATATTTTTGCCCAACACGCTGCGAGCCAAGAGGGAATGCTCCAAGTGGAGTTAGCGCAACTTCGCTATCAAATGCCGCGCCTTCGCGGCAGGGGTGGAGTCCTATCTCAGCAGGGTGGAGGGATCGGAACTCGCGGGCCGGGTGAGACTCAGCTCGAGGTCGATCGCCGGCGCATCCAACGACGTGTTGCGCGCTTGGAGCGCGATCTAAGCGAACTTGTTCGCAAGCGAGGAACTCAGCGCAAGGCACGTATGAAAATCCCGATGCCGAATGTTGCTCTTGTGGGGTACACAAATGCCGGAAAGTCAACGGTCTTAAATCGAATTACCGAGGCAGATGTGCTCGTCGAGAACCGCCTCTTCTCAACCCTCGACCCAACTACGCGACGACTCCGACTCTCAGGTGGCGAGATTGTGCTCGTCTCTGACACGGTTGGTTTCGTGCGACGCCTGCCGCACCAATTGGTCGAGGCTTTTCGATCCACACTCGAAGAAGTTGCCGATGCCGATCTGCTTCTCCACATCGTTGATGCTGGAGCCGCGGATATCATCGGTCAAGTCGCTGCAGTGAGGGCAGTGCTTACTGCAGTAGGGGCGAGTGACCTGCCTGAGTTCATGGTCATCAACAAGACCGACACCGTCGATGATGCGACCATTGCAGAGGTGCGTCGAATGCTCCCTGATGCAACCACTGTCTCTGCACTTACCGGTGAGGGGATACCTGATCTCCTCGAACTCATAGCGACTCAACTTAGATCCGTCTCCAATGTCGTTGTCCTCGGAGTGCCCTACGCACGTGGAGATGTACTCGCATCGCTGCATCGCGAGGGCGAGGTACTAGTGGAGGTACATGAAGCCGAGCAGGTACGCGTGCAGGTGAGAATCTCGGAGGCCGCCGCCGGGCGCTTCGCCGAGTTCCGCATCCCGTAAACGGCGCCTCAACTTGTATTAGGTGGTGGTCTCCATCTCCAGGGTGTGCCCGTAGAACCGGTAAGCGGCCCGCCCGCTAACTTCTCGAGGCGATAACCGTCATGTGTTTTCTGTAGATGATGTCGCTTGCAGAGCCGCACAAGGTTCTCAAGGCTTGCAGGGCCGCCCTCAGCGAATGGTTTGATGTGATCTATCTCTAGTCCGACGCTCATGTCGCACGTCGGTACCTGGCAGACACGGTCCCGCTCCTCAACCGCTGTGCGCAATGGTGCAGGGATAGCGCGCCCCATATGCGCAACCGTCATGATATCTACTCCATCTATTACAAGAAGTTTTAAGAACGCCTCGCCCAAATACTCAGTGGCCGTTGCGACGGCGATGGGCCCGACGCCAGCGATCTCACATATCTCTCCATGCTCGGTATGTCCACGCTTGAGTGCTTCGAGATCGACACGAATATTCATCACAGCGTTAGGGCGAGTTGTCTTCGTCGGACTCGCCTCTTCACCTGAATCCGAGGCGCCCGCTTTTTCGCATAGTGCCATTAGAGCGTCGGCGGCGTAGGCCTCAGGTCTTTCATGGTTCCCACTCTTGCGTGCCTGTTTGAAAATCGCGTCCTCGAATGGTGCGAGAGCAGCCTTGAGTAGCGCTCCATTAGCAACTGTCATCCTCCCCTTAAGGTTGCACGCCCCATCCTCACCAACCCACCATTTTAAGGATCGACTCTTGTGGACCT
Source organism: Actinobacteria bacterium IMCC26256 (assembly GCA_001023575.1). Classification (GTDB taxonomy): domain Bacteria; phylum Actinomycetota; class Acidimicrobiia; order IMCC26256; family IMCC26256; genus IMCC26256. Next base: position 873,947 of record CP011489.1, read on the forward strand.
GTCGGTGTCGCTCTGCCTCGTCTGTTGCGGCTGCAACGACACGAGATGTTGCATCGCGAAGATCGCGCACTGTTGCATATGTTGCGAGGTTCAAGAGTTGTGTCTCAGTATTGGGGGCAACGATCGCACCGCGTGCTACCTCGACAGCTTGAGTGCCAGAGAGCGTCCCTGAGCGCAGTGCTGCCTGAGTCACAGGCAAGTGCTGGAGCTGACCAGCGAGGACAACTACAGATTGAGCTTCATAATGAGCACAATCAGTCTCGATCGAAAGCCACTCTGAAATGCTCTTCGCACCTTGGCCTCTCCAGCCATTGGTGCGCTCTACCTGCCCCACGGCAACAGTACGAAGTGCATCACCACTGCGGCGTACTTCATCGGCCAACCCCACAAGTTCGCGTGCCCCGGCAGCATCGACAACATCTACCTCTATGGCGGCCATGGCGGATTGGAGTTCTGTGTGGGCGTTTCGCAGTCTATCGAACATATGTTCGAGTATAAAACAGGGGTGTGACAGGCTCCCCGCATTGATTCGGAATGGAGTCAAATCTCCGCCCCTCTCCGCGCCGCCGGTAGTCTGCACCTGTGACTTCGCAAGGCTTTGTGCCCCCTCCGTATCCGCAGGACCGCCTCGATACGCTCAAGAAGGTCGCGGATGCGCTCCCGGGTGGAATGGTTGATTGCTCTATAGGTAACCCAGTAGATCCGGTCCCCGAGGTGGCATTAGAGGCACTTGCGGCGGCTGCAGCTCTGGGGAATACGTACCCACCAACGATCGGGACTCCTGACCTGCGTGAAGCTGCAGCGGGTTGGTTGCGGCGTAGAGCGGGGGTTGAGGTCGACCCGGTTAGCGAGATCATCGCCTGTATTGGGACGAAAGAGTTGGTTGGATCACTACCGCATTACCTCTCGCTAAGAGATCCATCTCGCGACACCATTCTGTATCCGTCTGTTGCCTACCCGACATACGAAATGGGGGCAACGCTCGCTGGGCTACGCGCTCTCCCGGTCTCGCTTCATGCGAATTGGCATATCGATTTAGACTCAATTACTGCGCAGGACGCGAGCCGTGCACTTGTGCTCTGGCTTAACTACCCGGGCAATCCGACCTCAACGGTTGCTGGTGCCGCCGAGATGGCGCGCATCGTAGAGTGGGGACGCGAAAACGGTGTTCTCATTGCATCCGACGAGTGTTACTACGAGTTCTCAGGTCAGGAGGCTGCCGCTACTGCCTTAGGTACTGGAAACGAAGGTGTAATCGCTGTCCACTCTGTATCTAAGCGTTCAAATCTGGCTGGATTCCGTGCGGGTTTTATCTCTGGCGATAAAGAGATAGTTAAGTATTTAGGTGAGGTTCGTAAACACGCTGGCTTGATGGTCCCAGGACCGGTTCAGGCGGCCGCTGAAGCTGTTCTCGATGACGACGAGCATGTCGATATTCAGCGTGCTCGTTACTCGGAGCGGCGTGCACTCATGCTCGATGGCCTCGCTCGACACGGTTTGATCCACGAAGGGGGCTCTGCTCTCTTCTACCTATGGCTGCGAAGCATTGACGGAGTTGATGGTTGGACAGCGGCAGCGAGACTCGCCGAGTCAGGCCTGATCGTCGCACCTGGAGACCTCTACGGAGCGGCCGGGGTCGAGCATCTGCGTCTCGCTCTTACTCAGCCAAACGAGCGCCTCCAACTTGCTCTCGAACGCCTCGATGCTCGGCTGTAGTTCTCCATCTACTCCCATTGAGCCGCTCCTTAAAATCTTCTGATTAAGGTCAACCCCTTTTGGAGCCGGTAGCAGAGGCATTCGCCACGTAGGGTTAGAGGGTGACTCTTCAACAGACCATCGAATCCCTCTGGAACTCCCGCGACGATCTCACTGCGGTGATGCCGATTACTGATGCACGCGCAGCAGTACATGAGGCGATATCCCTACTTGATAGCGGTGAGGTTCGCGTCGCCGAGATGAACGGCACAGGTGTCGAGGCCGAGGTCATCGTCCACCAGTGGTTGAAGCAAGCGATTCTGTTGCTCTTCCGCCTCTCCGATATGGAGACAAGTGAACTCGGGCCATATGAGTACCGCGACAAGATTCCGTTGAAGCATGACTACGCCTCGGCTGGGGTACGCGTTGTGCCCGGCGCATCTGCACGTTGGGGTGCGCACCTTGCCCCCGGTGTCGTGATGATGCCTTCGTACGTAAATATTGGGGCGCGCGTCGGCGCTGAGACAATGGTCGATACTTGGGCAACGGTTGGTTCGTGTGCACAGATTGGTGAGCGCGTGCACCTCTCTGGTGGTGTCGGAATCGGTGGAGTATTAGAGCCACCTCAGGCCTCGCCAGTGATGATCGGTGACGACACGATGATCGGCTCACGATGCATTGTTGCTGATGGCGCACGCGTTGGTGCCGGTGTAGTTCTCGGTGCTGGCTGCATCCTTACCTCCTCCATCCCCGTTATTGACGCTGAGACTGGTGACGAGATCTCGCGTGGAGTTGTACCCGACTGGTGTGTGGCGATCTCTGCTACTCGGCCTCGCAAGTTCGCAGGCGGAGAGTTCGGACTTCCCTGCGTCCTTGTTATTAAGCGCCTAAACGAGGGCGAGCGCCATGACAAGAGCAAGTTGAATGACATTCTGCGCGAAGGCGGCGTCGCTACCTAATGCCTCCGGATCTTCTCGCCCTTACTGCGGATCTGATTGCCATTCCGTCGCTCAGTCTGAAAGAGACTGCGATTGCAGATTTTGTAGAGGCTCGACTCGCAGAGCGCGCTCCGTCGCTTGAGTGCATTCGAGTCGGCGACAATGTGATTGCAAGAACCAACTCTGGGCATGAACGCCGACTGCTCGTCGGTGGACACTTAGATACGGTCCCCGCTGATCAGAACGAGAATCCGCGTATCGAGGGCGATTCATTATTCGGGCTCGGGGCTGCGGATATGAAGGGTGGGCTTGCGGTGATGCTCACTCTCGCGGAGGCTGCACACGCGCTTAGTGCACGCCTGCGACTTGATCTCACCGTTGTTTTCTATGTCGCTGAGGAGATTACAGAGGAGCACAATGGACTTCGCGTGCTGTTCGCAGAGCACCCCGATCTTGTCGCTGCAGATCTCGCAATTTTGATGGAGCCAACCGGCGCATGGGTCGAGGCGGGTTGCCAGGGATCCCTCACAGTTGAGGCGACATTTACAGGGGTTCGGGCACACTCGGCTCGCCCCTGGATGGGTGATAACGCTATCCATTCAGCATCGAAGGCGTTAGCGAATATCGCTGCACACAACTCCGACTCCGTCACCGTTGATGGCCTTGAGTATCGCGAGTCAATACAGGTTGTGCACTTTGAGGGCGGAGTCGCCAACAATGTCGTTCCTGATTCTGCGCGTATGCGGATTAACCGAAGGTTCGCCCCTGCGTATGACACCGAGACTGCACTGGCTCAGGTCTCCGCTCTTCTTGAGGGCGCCACGAGTTTGGTAGTCATCAATGAATCACCAGCGGCGCCACCGAATCTTATGAACCCGCTAATCGCAGAGTTCATAGGTACCAATGATTTAGCTGTGCGCCCCAAGCTTGGCTGGACAGATGTTGCGCGCTTCACAAGCCACGGAATCCCCGCACTCAATTTTGGTCCAGGGAATCCAGAGATTGCCCACACTCGCGGGGAGTTCGTTGAGCGAGTGGAGCTAGATGCTTGCTACGCAGTGCTTGCGCGTTTTATAGGGGTTATTTAGAGGATAGAGCCCCTGTAGACGCGAAGAACCCGCGATCTCGAGAGCAGGGGAACTCTGCGATCGCGGGTTCTCGAAGAGCCCACCGATAATGGTGCCTGTATTACAGCTGTATTACATACGACGCATAACTGTTACTACCTTGCCGAAGATAGCAATCTCTCCTGGAGCGAAGACCATCTCCTCCATTGTGGAGTTCTCTGGGCGAAGAATGACTTTGCCTCTGCGAGTTAGATACGTCTTGACAGTTGCTTCATCGCCAGGAATTCCTGCCACAACCGTATCGCCGGGTTGTGCCGTTGCTTGCTGACGCACGACTACGTAGTCGCCATCAAGAATCCCAGCCTCGATCATCGACTCACCGCGTACCCGCAGCATGAAGAGTGTGCCCTTCCCGACAAAGTCTTCGGGTAACGGCATCGACTCCTCGAAGTGCTCAGCAGCGAGAACTCCCGTACCTGCAGCGACATCTCCGATGAGCGGGACGTGGCGAACAGGGCGACGATCTATCGTGTTTCCACTGGTCGGGTCGAAGGTGACCTCGATGGCCCGGGGCTTCGAGGGGTCACGTCGCAGGTAGCCCTTTTCTTGGAGCGCTGCAAGATGGGCATGGACAGTTGATGAGGATGAGAGCCCTACTGCCTCGCCAATCTCCCGGACACTGGGCGGATATCCGCGGTGGCGTACTACCTCGTCGATGTAGGTGAGTACCTGGCTCTGGCGGGCTGTGAGGGTTGCATGAGTTGTCATGGGGGGTACCCTAACACGATCATGTGTTCGGGGGGAACATCTATTCGTAGAAATACTTGACTTCGAACGCTCGTTCGTGTTTGATATAGGGATAGCCGAACGGGTGTTCGGCGAATAGAAGCGAAACAGACCGGTGAGTCTGAAGCAAATTCCCCCTAAATGGAGTTCCGCCGAGATCGAAGGCCAGCCAGCTGAGCAACTCGGATGGAGCACCTCGGATGGAGCAACTCGAATGATTGTCACAGGGGAGTGATTAAGTGAGAACCAACAGCAAAGCCGCTAACCATCCAAGGGCAATCAAGAGCAATCAAGCGCAATAAAGAAGCGAAAAAGAAGCGAAAAAGAAGCCAAAAAGAAGCGAACAGGAGAAAATTAAATGACAGCAAACATGACAGCAAACATGACACGAACTCGAAATCGCCAAGATCACTTGAGCCGCCAGCCAAGATTCTCGGGGGCGAATGCACTTGCATATAACCCTCAGCAGGGTGAGCTCGATCACATCGCAGCGAGGCCAAACCGAGGAACCCCTCCTCGACTGCGCCTCGTAGCCACAACGCCCCGACCGGCGATTGTGGTGCGGCCACGGCCCACGGCCGCCGTATATCGACGCCGGCGTCTCGCCGTCCTCGTAGCGGCAGTCGCGCTGGTGCTGGCCGCCGCGCAGGCAACGACGGTGCTTGGGGGCAACCCCCTCGCAGCCTCCGGGCACCGTCCTGCCGTCGTCACTGTTGCTCCAGGGGACACCCTGTGGAGTGTTGTCGAGACGCTCGCCCCAGGATCAGATCCTCGGCCGATAGTTGATCGCCTTACTCAGGAGCGCGGTACCAATACGCTTCAAATTGGCGAGCGGATCACTCTTAAAGGTTGAAGGGAATATTGGTCTGAGTCTTGGCAGCACTAGAAATTAAGCCTTTTAGTGGTTGGCGACGTGAATTGCCGTGAATGAGCAGAGTCCTTCCTCTTCGGGTACGGTGCTGCGCATGCGCTGTCCCTACTGCCGAACCGATGACGACAAGGTTGTTGACTCGCGTGCCTCCGATGAAGGTGCGGCGATTCGCAGGCGCCGGGAGTGTCTTGGTTGCGGTCGTCGCTATACAACATTCGAGCGTACTGAGCCTCTCCCGCTACTTGTTTTAAAGCGTTCTGGGAGTGTCGAGGTATTCGATCGGGACAAGCTCTCGCGTGGTATCGCTAGTGCGGTAGCCGGTCGCCCGATTGATGACGAGGCCGTTGAGACAATCGCTGTCGAGATTGAGGATTATTTGCGTGAGAGCGGCCCCGAGGTGACAACAGAGATGGTGGGGCTTGCAGTTCTTGAGCAACTAAAGGGTCTCGATGACGTTGCCTATCTGCGCTTCGCATCGGTCTACAAGGGCTTCACGGATCTCGCTGATTTTGAGCGCGAGGTGGGCCTACTCCAGAAGACGACGGCCCCAAAACCGCGCAGAGCGCGAGATCAAGACTGAGTTATCGCAAGGCGCGCGCAGAGATCGTTAGCGAGGCCCCAAACTCGAAGTGCTCGCGAAATCTTGCGCGTTAAATGCTTGACCTAGGCGAATGACAGTGATGTAATGCCACTCCATCTCGCGGTGGGGGGGTAAGATGACCACAAGATGTTGTGGTTCTAGCTAGTAATCCAGTTTTAGGCATATTTCAGGCTTTACTCAACAAATCACTATAAAAAGTACTTAAAAACATAAAACAATCTCGGCGAGTGTCGGGGAAAGTAGGCAAATAGCATGGCAATAGCTCCAGAGCAGGTCGGGATCGGAATCCGCAGATTCTTCACAGAGCAGGGCAGCGATGCCTATGACTCGGTTACGTGGGAGAAGCGCGACTCTCGTATTCAGAACTGGAAGGACGGCACAGATGCCTTCTTCCAGCCAGGGGTTGAGTTCCCCTCTACCTGGTCGGTTAACGCCACCAACATCGTTGCCCAGAAGTACTTCCGTGGAACCCTCGGCGAGGATGGCCGCGAGTGGTCACTGCGCCAGGTTATTGATCGAGTCGCCGACACGATTACCAAGTGGGGAATCGCAGATGGTTACTTCACCGACGACGAAGAGGCAGAGGCCTTTCGCTCCGAGCTCAAGTACATCTTGGTGCAGCAGCGAGCAGCGTTTAACTCTCCTGTTTGGTTCAACATCGGTGTACCCGGAGTTCCCCAGCAGGCATCGGCATGCTTCATCCTCGCTACTGAAGACACAATGGATGGCATCCTCAACTGGTACCGCGAAGAGGGTGTGATCTTCAAGGGAGGATCCGGAGCAGGTATCAACCTCTCCAACATTCGTTCATCGGCCGAGGGGCTCAAGGGCGGCGGAACCGCTAGCGGCCCTGTCTCCTTCATGCGTGGCGCAGATGCCTCTGCAGGCACAATCAAATCTGGCGGCAAGACGCGTCGTGCGGCCAAGATGGTCATTCTCAACGCAGATCACCCTGATGTTGAGGAGTTCATCTGGTGCAAGACGATTGAGGAGCGCAAGGCTCGAGCACTGCGTGACGCAGGCTTCGACATGGACCTTGATGGTAAGGACTCCTACTCAATCCAGTACCAGAACGCCAACAACTCAGTGCGTGTGACCGATGAGTTCATGCAGGCTGTAATCGACGACAAAGAGTACGCGCAGCGCTCGGTAACAACCGGTGAGCCTGTGAAGATGATCCGAGCACGCGACCTAATGCGTCAGATCTCGACAGCTACTTGGGAGTGCGCAGACCCAGGAATGCAGTTCGATACCACGATCAACAAGTGGCACACGGCCCCGAATACATCTCGTATCAACGGCTCAAACCCCTGCTCTGAGTACATGCATATCGACAACTCTGCATGCAACCTTGCAAGCATCAACCTCCTTAAGTACCTAGAGCCAGATGGTTCCTTCGACATCGAGGGGTACCGCCACACGATCGAGGTCATGTTCACCGCTCAGGAGATCCTCGTCGGTAACGCTGATTACCCAACAGAGGCGATTGGTGTGAACAGCCACAAGTTCCGTCAACTCGGTCTTGGCTACGCAAACCTCGGCGCACTTCTAATGGCACAGGGCCTTGCATACGACTCCCCAGGTGGTCGTGCATGGGCAGGCGCTCTAACTGCTCTCATGACAGGCCACGCATACGCGACCTCGGCTCGCACCGCAGGGCGCATGGGTCCATTCGCTGGGTATGAAGAGAACAAAGAGCCGATGCTCAACGTTCTTCGCATGCACCGCGTAGAGACAGCAAACATCGATGAAGAACTCGTAGACCCAGATCTTTTGAGCGCAGCACAGCGTTCATGGGATGAGGCTGTTGAGTTGAGCGAGCTCTACGGAGTGCGAAACTCTCAGGCGACCGTGCTTGCTCCTACGGGAACAATCGGTTTGATGATGGACTGCGACACAACCGGAGTTGAGCCTGATCTTGCGCTTACAAAGGCAAAGAAGCTTGTCGGTGGTGGAACGATGTTCATCGTCAACCAGACAATTCCCCGTTCACTCAAGCGCCTTGGATACACCCCGGCACAGGTCGAGGCAATTGTTGAGTACATCGATGAGAACAAGACAATCCTTGGTGCGCCAGCCTTCAACGTTGATCACCTGCCGGTATTTGCTTGCTCAATGGGTGACAACACCATTAGTTACATGGGTCATGTAACGATGATGGGTGCTGTTCAGCCGTTTATCTCTGGTGCAATCTCTAAGACCGTCAACCTCCCTGAGGAGGCCACGATCGATGAGGTCGAGCAGCTCCACATTGAGGCATGGCGTCTTGGAATCAAGGCAGTTGCTGTCTACCGCGATAACTGCAAGGTCGGTCAGCCACTCTCAACGCAGAAGAAGGCTGGATCAGAAGACTCGGCCACGAATGCAATCGCCGGACAGATTGAGCGCATCGTTGAGACAGTGATCGTTCAGAAGCCGATTCGTCAGAAGCTGCCGCGTAAGAGAATCTCTAAGACGTTCTCCTTCCGTGTAGCGGACTGCCACGGCTATGTAACTGTCGGCGAGTTTGAGGATGGCCGCCCCGGCGAGCTCTTCTTGAAGGTCGCAAAGCAGGGCTCAACCCTTGCTGGGATCATGGATGCGTTTGCAATCTCAGTAAGCCACGGACTTCAGTACGGAGTACCGCTTGAGGCTTTCTGTGAGATGTTCTCAAACATGCGCTTCGAGCCAGCCGGAATGACCGATGACCCGGACATCCGTTTCGCAACAAGCCTTGTCGATTACATCTTCCGACGGATCGCTGTCGAGTACATCGACTACGAGCAGCGTGTAGCGATGGGGATTCTCTCGGTAAACGAGAGGCTTCAGCCGACGCTCCCAGGAGTTGAGGAGGCAATTCAGGCGCAGGCCTCTGTGCAGGGATTCGATCTGCTCGGACCTGAGGACCGTGAGCCATCGGCGCAGTTCGCCCCGGTTGCTGCTACTCCTCCCGTTGCCAAGGCACCGCAGCACACGCCACGCCAGCGTGAGACTGTGCTCTGTCATGTATGTGGAGACATCATGCAGCGCGCAGGATCGTGCCACGCATGCCCATCATGCGGAGCAACTAGCGGCTGCTCATAAGGCTGGTTGGCAGGGCCGCTCCCTAGGGGAGCGGGCATCGAGAAGTTAAGGAGGGTCCGGCTTAGGTCGGGCCCTCCTTCTTTTTCGTGCCGAGTTCCGAGCGATTAGGGGAGCTCCGAAAAATTGGACTTTTTGTCCAATGGCTTCTGTGCTTGAGTCTCTTCTAGAGGTCGCGGCTTCTTCCCCAGCGTTGGGGTGAGTGCGTCGCGGCATCGGTTACCTACTGCGAATGTCTATAGCGAATACCCATAGCGAATACCAACACGATTGGATTTTTAGAGATGACAGACATGAATGGCGTTAGTGCTGGATCGAATATTGACGATAAGTCCAGCGGGAGTCGTGCATCGCGAATGCGGCGTTCGATCCTCGTATCTGCTGCACTCGTGATTGTGCTCGGGGTCGCTGGCTTTGTTGCTGTCGACCGCTCTGGTGATACATCGCGGCAAGGCACGATAGCGACCGGGCACTATTGGATAGATGTGTCTGTTGGTCAAGACCACATGTTGGGGATCGACCAATCAGGGAACGCATGGGCATGGGGTAAGAACGATCGTGGCCAACTTGGAGACGGAACGACTGCGGCGCACGCGGGCCCCGTGATGGTTAGCGGAGGGCACAAGTTCCAGATGATTGAGGCTGGGGGCAAATTCTCGGTAGGACTCGATAAGTAAGGAAAAATCTGGAGCTGGGGTAAGAATTCACTTGGCCAACTCGGTGACGGCACGCAGACCCAGAGGCTGATGCCAGTGCGAACGGGAGATAAGACATACAGCCTAATAAGCGCAGGCGTAGACCACGTTGTAGCAATACGAACGGCTTGCCCTGATGAAATTTATTGTCAAGGGATAGGGGATGGGTGGGGGTCGAACACATCTGGGCAACTCGCTATTTATGATTCGGACCTGAACGGTGCACTAAAAGGCATTGGATGTCCCGCTTCAACTGGACCATTGGCGTACGTGCTAACTCCGACGCAATTGGGCGTTGGAAGCGGTATTTTATACTACTTCGGAGTTTTGTCTGCAGGAGCAAATATAACTGTCGGGCTGGAAAAAAAGGACCATGACAGTTATGACGGAAGGCTGCTGGCTTGGGGCGATAACCAGCGACAGGCACTCGGTATGCCGTTCCGAAATAATCAAGAACACAGCCACTACACGTGCGACATGACTTATGTCCCGAACAGCACATTCCCTTTAGCTGGCACAAGTGCGTACCGAACGAATCAGCTCTTCACCAGCATCGCGGCTGGAGAGAATGGTTACATGTTGCGTCGGAAACACGATGAGCAATACTTCGTAGTTGGCCCTGAAGCTCCTGACGCAGCAGCCATCAACCTCCACTCTGGTGATTATGGATATCGAACTAAAGGACTTGGGTCCTACACGGCAGGTGCGATCACAGCCGGAGTTACTAAGGATCCGATCACAGCCGGAGTTTATGAGGGAGGGGGGGAGTAGAGGTTGACATGGGCTGGCACAGCATCGTTATGCCGCACACATTCTTTACAAAGGTCCGCACATTTCAAGCGTCATCTAATGCGGGTAGCAGCGCTGATACTGAGTTCCAGAGGTTTGCGGCGATAGACAGCTTGGGACAGATTTGGACCTTTGATGAATGGGTGAATGACAACACTCGCGATTCCGAGGTAGTGCCTACCCTAGTTGCGGATCCCTCTTAGGTCGGGCCCTGTTAGTGCTCGTGGCTTGCCCTCCAACGCTAGGGGGAGGACTTCGAGGCCTCGTTTACCTGTATCGCATACCAACACGATTGGATTCTTCAAGATGACAGATTTGAATGGCGTAAGAACTAGATCAAACGGTGAGGAGAAGCCGAGAGGGCCTCATGCATCGCGAATGCGGCGTTCAATCTTGTTATCTGCTGCACTTGTGATTGTGCTCGGGGTCGTTGGCTTTGTTGCGATAAATAGCAACCAATCCAAGAAGAGCCTTAGCGGTGCAGTAGTCACCACGGTCTCGACATACACGACCGTTGTGACGGTAGCGGGCAGCAGCCAGGGCTCGGGCATGGACCAACTCGACTCCCCGTCCGGGGTGGCTATGGATAGTTTGGGGAATCTCTATGTCGCGGACAAAGAGAATCATCGGGTGCAGAAGTGCGCAGTGACCGACGGTACCTGGGCCTGTTCAACGTTCGCGGGCAGCGGACAGGGCCCGGATGCGAACCAGTTCTCCTACCCGTCCGGTATAGCCGTGGATGCTTCGGGCAACGTCTATGTCGCGGACGCCGGCAACATTCGTGTGCAGATATGGGTGTCGGGTGCGACTGAAGGTGTGACGATCACAGATGGGCTCAACGACCCCCGCGGGGTTGCGGTGGATGGTTCGGGCAACGTTTATGTCGCGGACACCTACAACAATCGGGTGCAGAAGTGTGTGCCGAGCGGCATAACTTGGACCTGTTCAACTGTCGCGGGCGGCAACGAAGCGGGGGCAAGTGCAAACCAACTCTTCTACCCGTTTGGTGTGGCTGTAGATGCTTCGGGCAAGGTCTATGTAGCGGACACCGGCAACAATCGTGTGCAGAAGTGGTCGCTGTGACCTGCCCGAACTTCGGGTAGTTATGGTCGCTATAGCGACATCAATCGCCCGAAGTTGGAGGGTTTCGGGCGGGATGAGGTCCGCTGTGTGGTATTTCATAGTCCTGTGACTTCGATTGGAGATGACATTGAGGCGAATCTGCGATTGGTCCCCGTCTGGGCCGAGGCGCATATTGATCTCCGCTCCCTTGAAGGCGGTATCACGAATCGTAACTATGTAGCGACAATCGACGGATCCAAATTTGTTCTCCGCATTCCTGGAGAGCGCACCGATCTTCTTGGGATAGATCGTCGCAGCGAAGCCGAGGTTTTGCTGCGGGCGGGCACGCTTGGCATCGGGCCTGAAGTAGTAGTCGAGTTGCCGGGGGTCGGCACACAGATTTTGAAGTTTGTGGAGGGGCGCCACCTCGTCGGCGATGAATTTGTCGATCGGCTACCCGAGGTAGTGGATGCAATCGCCTCCCTTCATCGCAGCGGAGATATCTCTGCCACCTTCGCGATCCATCGAGTCCTCGAGAGACACGCCGCTGATGCCGAAGCGCTCGGGGTCCCTCTCCCTTATGAGTACTCGAGTCTGCACCGTGAGAGTTTGAGAATCGAGGGAGTCTTCTCTCTCGGACCCGACCCCTTAGTGCTTTGTCATAACGACCTGCTGCCTGGGAATCTGCTCTTCAACAATGAAAGAGTCTGGCTTCTTGATTATGAGTATGCAGGAATGAATACCGCGTACTTTGACCTGGCAAACCTCAGCATTAACTTCGGGCTGAGTGCTCAAGCCGAGGAGCAACTCCTACAGCTCTACTTCGGCGAAGTGGCAAGCCGTGAGCGAGCACGACTCTCGTTGATGAAGGTAATGAGCGAGTTCCGTGAGGGGATGTGGGGAGTGGTGCAACAGGGGATAAGCAGCCTCGAAACTGATTTTGTTGAGTACACGCGCAACCGTCTCGACAGCGCGACTCGCCTCATTGACTCTAACGAGTACGAGAGTTGGATAGTCGCGGCGAGCAGCAATCCTCGCGCCTAGATTCTTGCCCTATGCGCACGCAGGCACAGGCGGTAATTATTGGTGGGGGAGTTGGCGGCGCCAGCATTGCGTATCACCTGACCTTGCTCGGCTGGAGCGACATTGTTTTGGTCGAGCGTGACCAACTCACGAGCGGTTCAACTTTTCACTCGGCCGGATTAGTTGGGCAACTTCGTAGCAGCGTGACTCTCACCAAGATGATGATGTACGGGGCAGAGTTGTACAGACATCTTGCCGAGGAGACCGGCCAAGAAGTTGGGTGGCGTGAGGTAGGTTCGCTGCGCCTCGCATCTAGCCCGCAGCGTATGGAGGAACTGAGTCGCCAGGCAGGTTGGGCAAAAACTTTTGGGCTTGGTCTTGATTTGATTACGACAGAAGAAGCGCTCGAGCGTTTCCATGGACTCTTCGATCCAACTGATGTTCTCGGTGCGGTATGGCTTCCAACCGATGGATGGCTCAACCCAAGTGACTTAACACGCGCCCTCGCTGCGGGAGCGCGCAATAGGGGTGCCGAGATTGCAACTGATACTCGTGTGCTCTCAATTGGGGTAACAGAATCAGGTGGTCGTAAGCGCGTCACTCATGTAGAGACCGACAAAGGTCGCATTGACTGCAGTGTTGTTGTAAACGCTGGCGGAATGTACGCGAACGAAATTGGGCGCATGGCGGGCGTAAATGTGCCGATTGTTCCGATGGCCCATCAATATGCGATTACCCGACCGCGCATTCAGATTCCCTCCGATCTTCCAACAATGCGCGACCCCGACCGACTGGTTTATTTCCGTGAGGAGGTCGGTGGACTGATCATGGGCGGATATGAGCGCAATCCGGAGCCGTGGTGCCTAGATGGCAACATTCCACCGACCTTTAACAACACACTCCTCGACCCAGAGTGGGATCGGTTCGCACCCCTCACCGTGGCTGCCTCAGGTTTGGTGCCTTGCATGGAGGACGCCGAGGTGCACATGCTGATCAACGGTCCAGAGGCGTTTACTCCGGATGGCGAGTTCTTGCTTGGTGAGAGTGAGGTAGATGGGTTCTTTGTCGCTGCTGGATTCTGTGCACATGGGATAGCGGGCGCGGGCGGTAATGGAAAGGTAATGGCCGAGTGGATTGTCGGCGGCGAGGCTCCAATGGACCTTTGGAAGATGGATATTCGCCGGTTCGGGCCTCAGTATCGATCGCGTGATTACTGCCTCGCGCGAACTGACGAGGTCTACAGCACCTACTACGACATTGTGTACCCCAACTATGAACGTAAGGCGGGGCGCCCTCTGCGCACTCCTCCCGCGTATGCACGACACATTGCGCTTGACGCTGAGTTTGGCGAGAAGAGTGGGTGGGAGCGTGTCAATTGGTACAACTCAAATGAGGACCCACAGTATGAGCACCTACGACCGCGCGGCTGGGCCGGGCAGCATTGGTCAACCGCGATAGTTGCAGAGCATCTCGCAACTCGCACTACTGCTGGAATATTCGATGAGTCGTCGTTCTCAAAGATCGAGGTATCCGGATCGGGAGCAGTTGCGTTCCTTCAGAGAATGTGCACGAACAATGTTGATAAGGCGCCAGGCTCAATTACCTACACGCAGATGCTGAACAGTCGCGGCGGAATTGAGTGTGATTTTACAGTTACTCGACTTGAGGAGCAGAGATTTCTGATTGTGACTGGGACGGCGTTTGGGCGCAGAGACTTGTCCTGGATATCTGCACATTCGCCGACGGACGGATCGGTGATAATTCGTGACGTAACCGGTTCAATGGGATGTTTTGGAGTCTGGGGGCCAAATGCACGAGCCATTCTCGAATCCTTAAGCGATGACGATCTCTCTTTCGGATATCTACAGGCAAGGGCGATCACAGTCGGCCATGTTCCTTGCTGGGCGTTGAGAGTTACATATGTTGGCGAGACAGGTTGGGAGTTGTACCCGTCAACAGAGTTTGCCCTCGGCCTCTGGGACTCGCTTATTCGAGCGGGTTCAGAGTTCGGATTAGTCCCGTGCGGCTACCGAGCCATCGACTCGATGCGCCTCGAGAAGGGTTATCGGGCGTGGGGGAGTGACATTACAAGCGAGACGGATCCATACTCATCGGGTCTTGGATTCGCAGTTCGAAGCGATAAAGAGTTCCTGGGGCGAGATGCATTACCCGAGCGCGCTGGCGGAGCGCTGCGCCTCAAATGCTTGGTACTAGAGGACGAATTATCGGTGGCGCTTGGCAACGAGCCAGTCTCGTTATTGAGTGGAGAGGTCATCGGTCGAGTAACTAGCGGCGGGCAGGGCTACTCGCTTGGTGCTTCGATTGCTTACGCCTGGATACCGGTAGAGCAGGCGAGTGCCGGAACCCGCCTCTCGGTTGAGGTATTCGGAGTGACGGTGGGCGCAGAGGTGAGGGACGATCCGCTATTTGACCCAACGGGAGCGAGACTCCGAGGTTAAGCAGCACAAGCCGAATACACCTCAGCCCTCGGATTGTTCTCCAACTTCGGGTAGTTATGGTCGCTATAGCGACATCAATCGCCCGAAGTTGGAGGGTTTCGGGGAGATTTGGCCCAGAATGTTGCCTGTGTTGTGAGAGTCGGCTATGTTACGCAGGCTGTTCAAACGAATAGCACGCTCAGGCGGGCAATCCCGCCACCTTGATCACAGTCAGTAAGCGGACAATCCCAAGTCCATAAGTGTCTGACAGCGATAGACGAGTCGATCTGGTTCCCGCTCCATTGGGTATCTCGCGTCGACGAAGTCCGAAAGCCTCGCAGAAATATTGCGTGAGCACTTCGGAGACGAGCGCAGAGAATCAATACCCAACCCATAAGGAACCTGTTCCCATGTCATTTGCAGATCTCGGCGTCAGCGCCGATGTAGTAGCCGCGCTTGAGTCGCGTGGAATTACTGAGCCTTTCCCGGTTCAGGCCGCAACAATCCCCGATGCCCTTGAGGGCCATGACCTCTGTGCCAAGGCCCCAACCGGCTCTGGCAAGACCCTTGCTTTCGGTATCCCCGTCATTGAGAGGATTCATCGCGCTGGGCCCAAGCAGCCTCGTGCGCTAATCCTCGCTCCAACACGCGAGCTCGCAGCACAGATTGAGACAGACCTCACTCCGCTTGCACATGCACGCAGCCTTCGCGTCCTCTCCGTCTATGGAGGTGTCGGTTACGAGAAGCAGCGCAAGGCAATGCGTCGCGGTGTCGACATCCTCGTTGCATGCCCTGGTCGTCTCCGTGACCTTATTGATCAAAACGTGGTTCGCCTCGACAAGATCGATGTTGTGGTAATTGACGAGGCCGACCGTATGGCTGACATGGGCTTCATGCCAGAGGTCTGCAGACTTCTCGACATGATTCCTGAGACACGTCAAACACTTCTCTTCTCGGCGACCCTTGATGGAGACGTTGCAAAGCTCACACAGCGTTACCAGCACGACCCGAAGCGCCACGAGGTTGAGGGTGCAAGCCTTGACCCAGATGACCTCGAGCACCGCTTCATCGATGTTGGTCATGTCTCTGAGCGTGTCTCAATGGCAGCGGACGTAATCAAGGCTGAGGGCCAGACGATTGTCTTCTGTCGTACTCGCCACGGTGCCGACAAGGTTGCAAAACACCTATATTCACAGGGTGTAGATGCCGATTCGCTCCACGGTGGAATGTCACAGAATCAGCGTGATCGCGCTCTTGCATCCTTCAAGCAGGGTCGTCTTCAGGCATTGATCGCAACTGATGTAGCGGCACGTGGTATCCACGTCGACTCCGTTGCATGCGTTGTGCACCTTGACCCACCGGAGGACTTCAAGACCTACATCCACCGTTCTGGTCGTACCGCACGTGCAGGGGCAAAGGGAGTAGTCGTCTCCTTTATTCTTCCTGACCAGCGTCGTTCGTCACGAGCAATGCAGCGCGAGCTCGGACTCATCGAGGGCCCACCAACGGATGAGGATCGTGGATCTCGCCCAGGTGGAGGTCGCAGCGGTGGCCGTCCAGGTGGAGGCCGCAGTGGCGGTCGTCCTGGTGGCAGCCGTGGTGGATCGAGTTATGGATCCGGATCCGGCGGAGCGAGCAGAGGCCGTAGCGCCTCAGGCTCTCCGCGCAGCAGAAGCGAGAATGCGAGCGAGCCCAACTGGGCACGTGACGAACCTCGTGGAGCCGGCCGTCCAGACTTCCGTGGCGATTCCCGCTCAGATTCTCGCGGTGATTCTCGTGGTCCTCGTAGTGACTCACGCGGCGACTCACGTGGTGATTCTCGCGGTGATTCCCGTGGTCCTCGTAGTGACTCACGATCAGATTCTCGCGGCGGGCCTCGCTCAGAGTCTCGTGGTGATTTCCGAGGTGATTTCCGAGGTGATTCTCGCGGCGATTCTCGCGGCGGGCCTCGCTCAGAGTCTCGTGGTGATTTCCGAGGTGATTCTCGCGGTGGGCCTCGCTCAGATTCTCGTGGCGACTCTCGCGGTCCTCGGAGTGATTCACGCTCAGATTCACGTGGTGACTCTCGCTCAGATTCCCGCGGCGATTCTCGTGGTGCTGCGCGCAGCGACTCACGTGCAGACTTCCGTGGCGATTCTCGCGGTGGTCCTCGCTCAGAGTCTCGCAGCGATTCTCGCTCAGATTCTCGCGGTGACTCGCGTTCTGAGACTCGTAGCGCACCTCGAAGTGCCAATCCACGCGGTGCAAGCCGTGGCGATAGCCGTGGAGCACCTTCACGTGGAGCCGGTGCAGGCGGTCGTGAGCGCAGTGGTGGGGCTGGCAGCTCTAAGCCCCGTTCGCCACGCGACTGATCTGGGCGCCTAACAAATATGTTGAGAGTGATACCGCTGGCCTACTGGGTCAGCGGTATCACTATTTTCAGGCTGTCTCTATTTTGGGGCTGTCTCTATCTACGGGAATACGTACTCAACCTCTGCGAATTCATCGGTTGCGAATGCGTAGAGGAAGCACAGCGTCTCAGTGCCGGTATTCCTCACGAAGTGCGGCATCGTTCCAGGGACGAAGACAATTGCTCCTGGCTCGACAGCCTCCTCTACTCCATCGAGGTAGACGGAGCCGTTCCCTGAAGTGAAGTAATAGAACTCGTGATGAGTGTGGTGGTGGAGTGCGCCCTCGACACTCGACCCTGCCTTTATCTCAGCGGTTCCAACTGTAAATCCGGCCGTCGGGGTTCTATCCGCGGAGAGCAGAGTTCTCCAGGAGACGATCCCGTCCCATCCCTCCACTTCACTATCGCGCTCGTGGGCAACATGAGCCTTTACTTCATCCATTTGGGCCAATCCACCCATCTCTAAGCACCCTGAAGAGTGTCGCGATTATTTGCCCATAGCCTAAGGTCACAACCCGCTACGCGGATACCATCGGAGAAATGTTTTCGCCTGTGGTGCGCAATTCGCCACCACCTCTTAGGGAGCGCAATGACAGTAGATATCGGTCGCATAGGAGTCTGGAGTGGAGTATTCGATGCCCACCCAATGAGCGCGGTACAAGATGCCTGCGTAGAGATCGAGGCAATGGGCTACTCCACAGTCTGGCTACCCGAGGCAGTGGGGCGCGATCCGTTTGTAGCCGCAGGTGCCTGCCTCGCAGCGACGACTTCACTGCGCCTCGCCACCGGTATCGCGAATATTTATGCGCGTGACCCAATGACGACGGTTGCATGTCAGCGCACGCTCGCTGAGGCATACCCGGGCCGGTTCATGCTCGGGCTTGGGGTTAGTCATCATCACCTTGTTGAGCGCCTGCGCAAGCACGACTACTCAAAGCCGCTTGCCTATATGCAGGAGTACCTAAAGGCTATGGACGAAGCAATGTTCGTAGCAGTTGGCCCCGAGGAAGATCCCGGGCGCGTTATTGCAGCGCTTGGCCCCAAGATGCTCGAGACTGCAGCGACGCAGGCCACCGGTGCACACCCATACCTGACAACTCCCGAGCACACACTGCGCGCTAGGGAAGTAATGGGGGATGGGGCATTGCTCGCTCCTGAGCAGATGGTCGTGGTTGAGACCGACCCCGAAAAGGCAAGATCAGTAGGGCGTAAGAGTCTTGCTATCTACCTGCGAGCACCTAACTACCAGCGCAATCTCTTGACCCTTGGGTTTGAGGAGTCAGATTGGGCGGACCCCAATAACGCAAGCGACCGCCTCGTGGACGGACTCATTGCATGGGGCACCCCAGAGCAGATCAAAGTTCGAGTCGATGCTCATCTGGCTGCTGGGGCAGATCACGTCTGCATCCAAACCCTCCGCGCCGATACGACGATGCCGCTAGACGACTGGCGCGCTATGGCAGAGGTTTTGAATTAGCTGGTTCTTAATTAGCTGGTCTTAAATTAGCTGGTTCTTAATTAGATGGTTCTTAATTAGTTGGTTCATTACCCGTGGGTCTCGACATCAACTACGAGCACAGAACATGCTGCGTGATGCACAACTCTGTTCGCGACACTTCCCTGAAAGAACCTCTTCTTGGTGTGCATGCCGTGATTGCCTACGACGATTAGATCAGCGCTTAAATCCCTTGCGAGTTCCATAAGAACATCTGCTGGCTCGCCACCGAGAGAGTGCTCTGTTACCGGTACCCCAGCCTCCGAGGCGATAGCGCGAGCCGATGCGATTGCTGTCTCGTTCTCGGCTTCAATGGCCTCGTCGAGCGCCTCGAAATCGATAGATGCAGCACCTGGGGCGCTGTCAGCGATACCGGCAGCTATCGAGGTTACGGGCTTGAATCCATGAGCGATGTGGAGTGTCGCTCCGGAGATCTTTGCTAGTTCTGCGGCGTGGCCAACGACTGCAAGATCCTTATCTGTGCCATTGGTTCCTACAACGATCGACTTATACATTGGCATGCCTCCGGGCTCACAAGTTTGGCTGGCCCGAGTGGTTAGGGCAGGTGGTCAGAGCGAAGGGTAGCGAACTTTCGGCCTCTAGCCGTGCTCGCTACCCCTCAATTCTCTTTAGAACCCTCTGGGCCTCGGCGTTAGCGCCCGCTCCAGTTGTTGACCCCGACTGTTGCGTTGGACCGGTCTGTATCCAACGCGAACGGCTGAGAGTTAGCGACGACTCGATCTGAGTTGCCTGAGATATTTACCGACGACCATCTCGAGATCGTGATGAGCGATCGGTGGAGATTGTTGCGTCGAAACTCAGTGGGGTCGAGGCTGCGGTTCCCGGTGATAGTTGCCCCGGTCCTCAGTGCATCCGACCCGTTGCCGATCTCCATCTCGAGGTGCCCAGCCTTGATTGTGTTATTCGTGATCGAGAGCCCAGAGGCCTCGCTCGTCTTGTTCCCGGTGAACTGGAAGTACCCGAGGTTGCCTGATGCCCCAGTGTTGGCTGTGATCTTGACATCCTTCCAGCCGTGGACTGTTGCTGGCTCGGAGTCAAATAGGTATCGCTTCACATTGGTAAAGTCGTTGCGCTGAATGAGAAGGTTGTTGCCTCCGTGGATGACGATCCCCTGGCGTCCAGCATTAGCCATGGTGTTGTCTTCAATGGTTACGTCCTTGAGGAGTTTTCCTCGTGATGTTTGGCTAGCGAGATAGATGAAGTCTCCCCAGACATTGCGGATGCCGAGGTGATCAACCTTCATATTCTGCCCAATATCATCGTCGTTGTCTCCGCCAATGAGAATCCCCATCCAGTCTTCGCGGTTGGGGTCGTAGCGTCCGCCCGTCGCAGAGCCAACAAGAAATCCATTAGTTATGCGCACGTTGGTTGCCCCGGAGGTGAAGATCATTGGGTTTCCCCAGCGCTTACGGGCATCGAGTACTTCTCCGCTTCCCCAGCGCCACGGTTGAACTGTGCGCTGAACAATGGTTGAACCGTTTAGGTCGAGCGTGACGTTAGATGCATCGAATGACGGGAGGCTTCGCCACATATTGCCGACGATCCCACCGGTCACGTTCCCGGGGCGCTTTCGAAGCAGGAGGGTGTAATCGGACCAGTAGGTTCCAGCCTTGGCGAATCGAATCGTCATTGGTTTTGCCGCGCTAGCTGCTGGGATCGAGGCAACCCATTCCTGGAGGGCAGTTGAGACCTCAGTGGCGCCGGTCGAGTCGATGCTGCTCGGAACCGTAAAGACTCCATTTACACCAACTGCCGGTGGGAGCGTTGGGAGTGGCCTAGTGGTTGTGGTCGTGGCAGAGATACCTGCGCCGCCGCATATGGTCGATGGGATTCGTGCCCTCGCGCTCCATGCCGGTGCAGTCTCGGTGGTGCAGATGGTTGCGGCACTTGCCTGCATAATCGGTCCGATTCCGATTGACGCTGTTGTAATAGCGGCTGCCCCCGCAATGAGGGCGAGTCGCCGGGATCCATGTACGGCAAATCGCATTTCCGACCTCCAAGTTGATGCAGCAATTCGTTGAACTGCTCGCTGATCTGTCTCTAATTACTCAACCCATCGTCTTCGGGGGCCTCGTGCCTTGAGGCGCTCCAGGGGAATGACGCGTAAGCCCTATGTTTTGATCGCTGCGCTAGAAAAAAGAGGGTAAAAGTGCCTAGACTAAGAAGCGTTCAAGAATTAAAAAGCAACTATCTGCCTACTAGTTAAAACTCCGGAGCTGCAATGACAATCGCCGAGATCGACCTTTTACTAATCGATGGAACCCAAGGTGCACTAGCCCTGACGGATTCAAAAGTCACCCTCGTGGTCAATGTGGCGTCGCAGTGCGGCCTCACCCCTCAATATGAGGGCTTGGTTCGCCTCCATGACACCTATCTCGAGAAGGGGCTAGTTGTGCTTGGGGTTCCCTGCAACCAGTTCATGGCACAAGAGCCTGGTAGCCATGAGGAGATAGCGACTTTCTGCTCTAACAATTACGGAGTTGATTTCCCTATGACCGAGAAGATTGAGGTCAATGGCGAAGGTAGGCATGCTCTCTATGAGGCGCTTACCCCGGTAGCCGACTCTGAGGGGCACTCTGGAGATATCCGCTGGAACTTTGAGAAGTTCCTAATCGGGCGTGATGGGGCTGTGATTGGTCGTTTTTCGCCGACTGTTGAGCCAGGGGATGAGGCAATTATCTCAGCAATTGAGGCTGCGCTAATAGCCTGAACGCCTTAAGCGGGTAATCTCTCCCGATGCCTCCGCCGCCCCTGGCGTGTTGGCCACCCCCGGAAGGACACAATGCCCGCGCGCGAAAACCTGCGTAACGTCGCGATTATCGCGCACGTCGATCATGGCAAGACCACACTCGTAGATGCACTGCTCTGGCAGTCTGGCGCGTTTCGGGCCAACCAAGACGTCAACGAGCGAGTCATGGACTCCAACGATCTAGAGCGCGAGAAGGGAATTACGATTCTCGCAAAGAACACCGCCATCAACTTCGGCGATGTGATCATCAATGTTATCGACACCCCCGGCCACGCTGACTTCGGTGGCGAGGTTGAGCGCGGGCTTGCAATGGTTGATGGAGTGCTCCTACTCGTCGATGCAAGTGAGGGGCCACTTCCCCAGACGCGCTTCGTGCTTCGTAAGACACTTGAGCTACATCTTCCTGTGATCTTGGTCATTAACAAGGTCGACCGACCAGACGCTCGAATCAAAGAGGTCATCGACGAGGTCTATGAGTTGTTCCTCGATCTTGATGCCTCCGGCGACCAGATTGAGTTTCCAATTATCTATACCAACGCTAAGGCAGGTTGGGCAGCGCTCGAGGAGGGCGTCGAGGGAACCGATCTTGCGCCGCTTCGCGAGATGATCATGAGCCGCATCCCTGCTCCGAGCTACGAGGAGGGCCACCCCTTCCAAGCGCTCGTAACCAACCTCGCCGCATCCCCATATGTTGGGCGTCTTGCTATTTGCCGTGTTCGTAATGGCACTGTAAATAAAGGCCAGCAGATCGCATGGTGTCGTTCGGATGGATCCATTGAGCGTGTAAAGATCTCCGAGCTCTACATGACAGAGGCACTAGAGCGTGTCGAGGTCGCATCTGCAGGCCCCGGGGACATCATCGCTGTTGCTGGTATCTCGGAGGTCACGATCGGAGAGACGCTTGCCGATCTAGACGACCCGCGACCCCTTCCTCTCCTTGAGATTGACGAGCCAAGCCTCTCAATGACGGTCGGTATCAATACCTCGCCGCTCGCTGGAAAAGACGGCGACAAGCTCACGGCGCGTTACCTCGAGCAGCGACTCCAGCAGGAACTAATCGGTAACGTCTCGCTGCAGGTCTTTGATACCGAGCGCCCAGATACATGGGAGGTGCGCGGTCGAGGAGAGTTGCAGCTCGCTGTACTCATCGAGACAATGCGACGCGAGGGTTTCGAGCTCACAGTCGGGAAGCCTCAGGTTGTTACCAAAGAGATAAACGGCAAAATTAATGAGCCTGTTGAGCGCATCACCATCGATGTCCCAGAGGACTTCCTCGGCGTGGTTTCGCAGTTGCTAGCGCTTCGTAAGGGGCGCCTAGAGCAGATGGTTAACCATGGCACAGGCTGGGTCCGTATGGACTTCCGTGTGCCAGCGCGTGGCCTAATTGGTTTCCGTACTGAGTTCCTGACCGAGACACGCGGAACCGGAATGCTCCACCACGTATTTGATGGGTGGATGCCCTGGGTAGGGGAGCTACGTACACGCCCCAATGGCAGCATGGTCGCCGATCGCACCGGTGTTACGAGTACCTACTCGCTCATGACTCTTCAGGAGCGCGGCGCTCTACTAGTTGGACCTTCAGTCGATGTCTATGAAGGAATGATCGTGGGCGAGAACTCTCGTACCGATGAGATGGATGTGAATCCAACCAAAGAGAAGAAGCTCACGAACATGCGCGCCGCTGGATCTGATGATCTGGTGCGGCTTGTTCCGCCTCGCAACCTCTCACTTGAGCAGGCTCTTGAGTTCATCGCCGACGATGAGTGCGTTGAGGTAACCCCTCACAACGTGCGCCTTCGAAAGACTGTGCTCTCAGCCTCAGATCGCGGACGTCAGCGCAACTCAAAACGACCGCCGCGCACTAGCTAAACCCTATTAATAGGCCTAAACGCCTCTAGTTCAAGTTGGCCAAGAGGTCGTGCTTGTAACTGTTTGTGTCGCTTCAGTAAGTGTCGTGATAGTCGCGAACCCGACCAAGAATGCCGATGAGTCATCAGCGCCGGCAGGCTCGGTACTAGTGCAGTCAACATCCCCTATGCCATTACCAGTCGTTGAGAGCGGAACTGCCACGATCCCGCGCACTGTGCCGGTGATGCATGAGGGGGAGTTGATGCTTACAACGACACTCTGGGATGGTCGGGGAGTCGGGGTCGAGAGCGCCACCTGGTTGCGCTCGATCCACTCAACCGCATACTTCACGCCAGATGAGTAGTCGTAGGTAGCACTAAATCCTTGGCTAACAGCTAGTGCAGGGATTCCTCGCCTCGCTGCAGTTCTCCCTGCGCCTACCGTTCCAGATATAGGGGCGACTACACCAATGTTCTGGCCTGCGTTACTCCCAGAGACGACCAACTGAGGCGAGAGCTTGAGCGTGTCGAGTGCATAGTTGACGGAGTCTGCTGGGTACCCCGCTACGGCGGTCGCTGGGAATCCGCTCGTGGTCTTGACCTCCGTTGCGGTCAGCGCGCCGGCGGTTGTCTTGTCAGAAGTGCCAGATTGATTCGTAAGAGGAGCAACCACCGTTACTTTTACACCTGGAATATTGCGCACGCCCTCGACGAGAGCATCAATGCCTGCTGCGGAGTAACCGTCGTCATTCGTGATCAGCACATTGAGGGTGCGCAGTTTCGCTGTGGGTTGAGTCACCTCACCGTTCGCTCCGTCGCTTGACCCAGAGCCGCATGCTGCTACCGAGGCCGCACCGAGCAACAAGGCGGTTGCTGTAGCAATTGACGAGTGGAGTGTGAGTTTCATGGATAACTCCTTTGCGCGCTTGGATGTAAGTCGTTTATTGAACGTTAGAGGTTTTTGAGTTTATGCAACGGTCACAAAATCAATAAGTGTCTCGACCGCTAGAACTAAAGGCTGCTCGAGGTCGCTCCATCCCTTTACGGAACCCAATATACGTCGCCACATCTCCCGAGGGTCAGGCTCCCCGAGAGCAGAGCAGATGCCTTCCTTCCACGAGACTCCTTTAGGGATTTGAGGCCACGCCGCGATTCCGATCGAGGATGGGCGCACGGCCTCCCATACATCTACGTATGGGGTACCTGTGATCAGAACATGGGGATTCATGATCTCGGCAGCGATGCGGGATTCTTTACTGCCCGGAACAAGGTGGTCAACGAGAATCCCCAGACGACGAGTCTTGCTAGGTGAGAAATCGCTCACCACCGCAGCGAGGTCATCGATTCCGTCAAGCCGCTCAACAACAATTCCCTCTAGGCGTAGGTCATCTCCCCAGACTCTCTCGATCAACTCGGCATCATGAATCCCCTCAACGAGTATTCGTGATGCCCGTGCCGTGCGCGCCTTCGCCCCTGCGACACTTCGGCTGCCAGAAGCGGTAGTGGCGTTCTCGATACGCCCACCTCGCAGATCTGGAGAATCGGTATAAATACCTGAATTGGGCCCTGAATCGGGCCCTGAAACGCTGGCTATATCGACTACTGGCGAGAGCCGAACGGCGTTGCCCTCATGTGAAAATGCCCCTGGAATATTCTTAAATCGTCGCTCTGCTCCGGTTGGGGTGCGAAGGATTACCTCTTTTGGGTCGAGCCTTAAGAGGGTCCCGATGAAGCCTGAGGATCGGTGTAGGAGCTTGATTCCAGGGGTTGCATCAATGGCTGGGTAGGCAGCTGCCATACGAGCGGCGCCATCAACTGGCCCTGCGAGAATGCCACTTTTTGTAGGTTCCGAATGCTTCATTGCAGGAACGGTACCGTCGGAATGGGTGCCCTCGGCGCCAATTAGAGGAGGTTTTTGCAGCATTTTTCGCTACATGAAGATGGGGGACGACTCCCCATCGGATCGCCCCATGACATGAATTTCTAGTCCCTCAAAATTGTTATGAGAAATGTCTCGAAAATTGAGCCTGAAAAAAACTTGCAAAAAACATGCGTAAATCCACGCGCGCGGCACTTTGTAGTGTCATGCTGCCAACTTACCGACCCCATTATTAGAGGAGTGTAAGTGAATAGAAGAGACCTAGTACTTGATGTTGCTGAGAGAACTGGCAGCGACCGTAAGACTGCAGATGCAGCGGTTTCAGCCGTTGTCGACTCAATTACAGCGGCAGTCGCCAAGGGCGACTCCGTATCAATCAGCGGCTTTGCAAAGTTCTACCGCCGCATGAAGCCAGCCACAAAGTCCCGCAAGGGAACGAACCCATTCACGGGTGAGCCAATGACATTCCAGGCCAAGCCGGCCACGAAGACAGTCAAAGTCACACCGCTGAAGGCGTTCAAAGATGTAGTTGCTTCAGGGCGCGTTCCTGCAGCGAAGAAGGCAGCAGTCAAGAAGACAGCAGCCAAGAAGACAGCAGCGAAGAAGGCTCCTGCTCGTAAGACAGCGGCCAAGAAGGTTGTAAAGAAGGCTCCTGCTCGTAAGACAGCAGCGAAGAAGGTAGTGAAGAAAGCCGCAAAGCGTCGCTAGTAAGTACCTAGGCGTTAGCGCCTAGATGCTCCACGAAGCGCAGTTCTCTGCGAATTAAATGTAGATGTAGCGAGGGGAGGCTTCGGCCTCCCTTCGTCGCGTCCGCATAATTCTTGACTCTTGCGCGATGATGCGGAGATGGGACTTCTTGATGGAGAGTTGGCGATTGTTACTGGTGGCGGCGCTGGAATCGGCCGAGCAACATGCGAGCGCTTCGCCCAAGAGGGAGCACGCGTCGCTGTATTAGATATTGACCCCGAGTCAGCTGCGCAGGTTGCAGCAGACGTCGGCGGGGTAGCGGTCGTTGCCGATGTTGCCGACCCTGAGCAGTGTGCGCGTGGTATCGCAGAGGCGCATGAAGCTTTAGGTGGCCTGACAATCCTTGTTAACAACGCAGGTGTCGGTGCAGCCATGCCGCTTCACTCTTACTCTGATGATGATTGGGGGCGTATTATCGGCGTAAATCTCTCGGGTACTTTCTACGCGATGCGAGCGGCGATACCGCTCATGCGCAAGAGCGGGGGCTGCATTGTTAATAACGCATCCCTCACCGGCGTGCGCCCCACGCGCTACGAGGCGCCTTACTCCGCAGCAAAGGCTGGAGTCATTTCCTTAACTATGGCGGCTGCTCTCGAGTATGCGCCGAGTATCAGGGTCAACTGTGTATCGCCTGGATTTATAGATACTGCACTCACCGAGATTGTTCTGGTAGATGACGAACGACGCGCGATTGTTGAGAAGGCCACACCGCTGCAGCGAGTCGGTACGCCAGAGGATTGCGCGAATGTAATTCTCTTTCTTGCTTCTCCTCTAGCTGGTTATGTGACTGGGCAGAATATTCTGATTGACGGGGGTTCGTTCTTGCCTAATACGCAGGCCGATGCAGTCCTGCAATCTTTCGTTGCTCGTAATACTAAAGACTCTTAAGCGACATTTTTAGAGCTCGTTTTTAGAGTTCATTCTTCATTCTTCATACTGATTCTGAATAAGGGAGTCTCCTAAGTGGATAGCGGATCAAAGGTACTCATCACTGGAGCCACGGGTCAGGTCGCTTTTCCCGTAGCGATTGCTCTCGCCGTCGAGCATCAGGTGACGGCGATTGCACGCTTTCGTGATACCGCTAAGCGAGAAGCATTAGAGGCGAGAGGCGTCGAGTGTGTTGAGGTCGATCTTGCGAAGGCTGATTTTGCGAAGGTATCCACAGACTTCGATTATGTCGCCAACTTCGCTGTTCTAAAGAGCGGTAAGTGGGATCTAGACGTGAATCTCTATGCAGAGTCGATATCGCTATTGATGGAGCACACGCGCTCAGCGAAGGCTTTTCTGCACTGCTCCTCGACAGGCGTGTATCAACCTGCTGGCGCACACGAACTCAAAGAGAGTGACCCGCTCGGGGATAACCATCGAGCCATGATGCCCACGTACTCAATCTCAAAGATTGCAGCCGAGGTAATGGTGCGTTACAGCGCTCGCAGGTTTTCGATCCCAACAACGATCGCTCGACTAAATGTTCCCTATGGCGATGAGGGCGGATGGCCTGCGTTTCACCTTGCGATGATGCGTGCAGGGCAGCCAATTCCCGTCCACGCTGATCGCCCAAATCTCTTCAACCCGATCCACCATGACGACATTGCGCGGATGGTTCCAGCACTTCTCGATTCAGCGAGTTTGCCGACAACGATTGTTAATTGGGGAGGGGATGAGACGGTCTCACTCGAGGAATGGTGCGAGTTACTCGCAAGCGAGGCTGGTTGCGTACCCACTTTTATAGAGACGGACTCAACTATTGGTGGAGTGCGCGTAGATCTGACCCGTATGCACGAACTCGTAGGGCATACGAAGATTGACTGGCGCGAGGGAATGCGTCGCCTCGTGGCCTCGCACCCTGCTTAGGGTAGCGATCAACGCTCCAACTGAAGAGGGTTTCGCTACTTGAGCCTGTCTCTGTCAATCTCAATAATGGGTGCGTTACGTTCGTAGTCCCATCGGGTCTCGTACATGGAGAGGCGATGACGCAGCCCAGGGGCCGAGGTGTCGCCAGATTCGTAGCCGGCATCTCCATGCCACATCGCAATCACTCCACCATCTTCGGTGATGCTGGCGTGTGTGCAGAAATGCTCGATCGTGGCATCTGAGGCTGCCTGTAGAGCGTCTGAGACAGTCTCAGAGGCTGCAAGTGTTCGTAGGGTTACCCAAGTTGGAGGGGCTAGCTCAAGTTCGCCTAGGTCTCGACGCTCAAGAGTGCGAGCCGGTTGAGCCCATTCATGCTCCGTAATCTCTCCGCCGTCAACCGTGACTAAACCCTCTGGTGCGCGTGCAACGAAGAACCACGTTGAGAAACGCTTTGGGGTCTGCGGTGGCGGCTCCCAGTAAGCAAGGGGGACAAGGCCCTCGAGCTCGACAATTAGGTCCGCTTCCTCCTGTGCTTCGCGTACCGCAGCGCGCGCTGCTGCGAGTTGGTGATCCTCCGGGTTCGAAGGATCAAGATCGAGGGGATCAACGCGTCCTCCGGGGAATACCCAGAGGCCACCGGCGAAAGCAAGCTTTGAGGCTCGCTTCAGCATCAGCGTCTCAAGCCCATCCTCAGCGTCGCGAAGCAAGATAACGGTGGCTGCGGGGATCCTTGGCTGTGTCTCTCCGCGTGGTCCAGGTTGTGCCGCCCAGTGCTCAAATCGCGGCTCTGTCATCTCAAAACTCGGATCGCGTTGATTAGTTGATCCCCGCTGCTTTGCGGGCTTTCAAGTAAGCGCCGACCATTACCCCAAACTCATTGGGGTTGTAGATGTCTTCCTCATATGAGAAGAGTCCGTTACCTGCGTAATGCAGCATGGTCCAGTTGATCTCCTGGTAGACCTCTCCGTCGCCGATTGATTTGAACCGGTTCCAGATAGCGCAGAGAAGCCACCCGCGTTGCTCATCAATCATGACCCACTCCGCAGGGAACTCAGTCATCTCGTTGTTGGGGAACTGCGCCATTGTCTCGGTAATCCAAGCCAGAATCGCTGCTCGACCAGAGAACTTGCCGTAGTGGTGTTCGTAGTACTCGGCGTCCTCTGTGAAGCACTCCGACCACGGCACCCAGTCTCCGGTTGCTCCGCCATGCTCAGCAGTCTTGGCGAACCTATCGAATGATTCCTGAATCTCTTCTCGCGTCCAGGCCATATTCTCCCCTAATCCACTCATAGTTCCTACTTAGAAGCGGTCACCCTAGAGCAAACACGCTTTGGGGTCGTGTTACGTCTTGTCGGGCCTGGTACTAGGTCTTGCTCGTTTTAGGTCTTGTCAGGTGGGGTTCCAACGAACCTGTAACCGACGCCTCTCACAGTAGTGATGAAGCGAGGGGTGCCAGAGACGTCACCGATCTTGCGCCGAAGAGATGACATGTGGACGTCTAGTACGTGGTCGTCACCGAACCAGTCTTGCCCCCATATCCTCTGCACCAGCGCAGTACGGGTTATTACGCTGCGCGGATCCGATGCAAGACTGTCAAGGATCTCGTACTCAGTGCGGGTTATAGCAACGAGAGCATTATCGACCCAGACTTCCCGGGTTCCGGTATCGATATTCATCCCGCTAAATATGCGAAGCGATGACTCTGGGCCGGTTCTGCGTGGTCGTCGCAGCATCGCGTGGGCACGCGCTACTAACTCTCTAGGAGAGAAAGGCTTGACCATGTAATCATCGGCTCCAATGGAGAGCCCAACGAGTTTGTCGACCTCGTCGGCCCTTGCTGTGAGCATCACGATATAGGCATCAGTAAATTCGCGCAGCAGCCTGCATGTCTCAATGCCATCTGTTCCTGGCATCATTACGTCGAGAACGATTAGGTCTGGAGAGTCTCTGTGAGCTAGGGCGATTGCGTCGTCTCCGCTTGATGCCTGAGAGACCACGAATCCATCTCTCTGGAGTGCGCTCGATACAAGGTTGAGGATATCGGGGGAGTCGTCAACGACGAGAGCCTTAGGTGGGGTTCCTGACATTTCATAATGTTAGGCAATGTCATGGCGATTATGGAGACTTTGTTGAGCCTTTAGTTACAAATATTTGAGG
The DNA here is from genome assembly GCA_001023575.1 of Actinobacteria bacterium IMCC26256. GTDB lineage: Bacteria > Actinomycetota > Acidimicrobiia > IMCC26256 > IMCC26256 > IMCC26256. The sequence goes on from CP011489.1 coordinate 904,110, forward strand.
TTGAAGCTTGGCTAGTCCTTGTGGCGTTTCGCTCCTGCAGTCTGGAATGCTCCGCCTAAACGTCAGTCTCTTCGCGTGTCTTTTAGCCGGTCCCCCCGCCGGTCTTTTGGCTGAGAGCCTCCTAGTATTGGAGCCATGTCGAAGTTCAGAGCACTGCGTCTCCATCGATTAGGGGAGCCAGAGGAGGTACTGGGCCTTGAGTCGCTAGATCCACTTCTCCTTGGTGACGGTGGAGTCTCAATTGATGTAATGGCTGGGGCGCTTAATTTCTCTGATGTCTTGATGTGTCGTGGTGGGTATCAAGTGAAGCCCGCCCTTCCGTTTACTCCAGGGGTAGAGGTCTCAGGTGTTGTGACTCGGGTCGGTGAAGGAGTCTCTTCTGAGTTAGTAGGCGAGCGTGTTTTAGCTGTTCCGGACTCTGGTCTTGGGGGATTTGCTGAGGAGACAGTTGCACGCGTTTCACAGGTGTTCAGGATTCCTCCGGCGATGCCATTTGAGGACGCCGCTGCACTACACGTCACATATCAAACTAGCCATCTAGCACTTCACCGCCGCGCCGCTATTCAGCCGGGAGAGACTCTGCTCGTGCATGCAGGCGCAGGAGGTGTCGGCACCGCTGCGATTCAACTTGGAATTGCAGCGGGGGCGCGAGTATTTGCGACGGCAGGTGGCAAAGAGAAGGTTGACCTATGTCGATCGCTTGGAGCCGAGTTAGTCATTGATTATTTAAGCGATGATTTTGTTGAGGTTGTAAAGGAAGCCACTGGCGGGCGGGGCGCAGATGTGATCTTCGATCCTGTCGGTGGAGATACGTTTGACCGGTCTAGAAAATGTATTGCGTTCGAGGGTCGCCTCTTGGTAATCGGATTCACGAGCGGACGAATCCCGGAGGCTCCCGCTAACCATGCTCTTGTTAAGAATTACTCGATTCTGGGTGTTCATTGGGGGCTCTACAACACAAAGAACCCAGCGCTGGTTCACGAAATTCATAGAAGCCTGATAGGCCTTTATGAGGCTGGCGCAATTAGGCCCCTGATCTCAGAGGTCGTGGAGTTGAGTGAGGTGCCGGCCGCTTTGGGGCGTCTTGCTGATCGCAGAACCACCGGAAAAATCGTCTGGTCAAGGGCCCCTGCCCCCGATAACGGCCGCGTTCGGGAACCGGTTCGCCAAGAGACCCCTCCATCGGGCACCATTTGACGCTCCTATGACAGACACGACTGCACAACTCATCCCCGACTCCGACCAGCACGATCTCCTAATGGCGACATTGGAGCGCGTGAATAAGGCCTGTAATGCTGCGCGGGTTCGTGCTCTTGATGACTCTGTTAAATCTGGGCCGGCACTCCGATCGATAGTTCTAGAGGAGCTCGAGCGATTTCGACTCCCCGCTACATTCAATGTTCCTTCAACGGTTCGTGTCACGCAGTCGTTGACTCGTCAGAAGTTCGGCAATTATCAGTCAATAACATTCTCTGCTGCCGCCCTCAAGTGGTCTGGAACCGATCGGGTCAGTATTCCTACCTCTGCTGGTCGAAGAACTATTCGCGTCTATGTAGATCGCGCGCATGGGTCTCTGAAGCATCCTCTCGAGGGCAAGTCGGCATCCTTAGTTCTGCGTAGTGACGAGTTCGTACTTGTTGACGCGACAATCACAGACGAGGACTGAATCGCCCGTGGGTTCGTTGCTAGTAGCCCGACACGGGCAATCGACCTGGAACGCTCAGGGGAGATGGCAGGGGAAGGCTGACCCAGAGCTAACCGAACTCGGCGAGCAGCAGGCTCAAGATGCAGCACTGCACATAGGCGACATCTCAAGTGTCTGGGCATCGAATCTCCAGCGCGCAAGAGTGACGGCATCCATTATCGCCAAGGCGAAGGGTCTCGAGGTAAATATCGATGAACGCCTCTCCGAGCGTGATGCCGGCGAGTGGGAGGGGATGACTCGTCTTGAGATTGAAGACGGGTGGCCTGGCTATCTCGCGGGGCATAAACGCCCAAATGGTTTCGAGCCAGATGAATCGGTAGCGCAACGCGGAATTGAGGCGCTGACTGAGATTCTCGCTAATGGTGGCGATGGTCGCATTCTCGTGGTCAGTCATAGCGGGGTAGTTCGTGCGATTGAGCGCCATCTCGGCGTGGCGGCCGGTCAACTATCGAATCTTGGGGGTGTGGAGTTTCACCTCGATGCACTCGGGGAACTCACGATTGGGGAGAGGTTCATGCTCCTCGATGCTGCGAAAGTAGAGATAACCACCCCAAAGCAGATCTGACCCGACCTAATCGGATCTACACGGTATGCAGAGCGGATACTCCAGATTGGGCTGCGCAAGAGGTGATAATCCTCCCGCTTTTGGGAATGTGCCACTCAAGCCCTAGAATCAAGTGCCCCCCTTTTGGGAATCACCTTCTTTAAGGGAACCGACCGAGAGTGAGCACGTGACCGAAGACCCACGCCTTGCGGATCCTGAGTTTGCAGCAGAGCAGGAATTCCTTGATCGCGTCTACTCGCGCCTTGACGGTATGCGCAGGTCTGCGAGTCGAGTCGCTGAGGCCTACGACGAAGTAGGTCGCGGCGGTACACACCAAGCAAGGCTTGAGCGAGATATCGCTCTCGAGAATACGCATCGCAGGCTCGCGGTTCTTGATGTTGGGCAAGCCCCGCTTGCGTTCGGCCGAATAGATCGTGAGATAGGTGGGCGGCCACTTTATGTGGGGCGCCTCGCTGTTGATGACGACGAGGGCGATCCACTCGTGATCGACTGGCGTGCCCCGGTCGCAGAGCCCTTCTACAGGGCAACGCCGATAGACCCCATGGGGATTCTGCGCAGGAGACACCTTCTAACTAAGAACGGCCGCGAACTTGTTGGGCTCGATGACGAGGTATTCGATGCAACGCGTGCCGATGAGCTTGGGTTAATCGTCAAGGGAGAGGGCGCGCTCATGCGTGCTCTCGACCGCGAACGCACCGGGCGTATGGATGACATCGTCGCGACTATCCAGGGAGAGCAGGATGCTGCTGTCCGAGCCGCGTTGGCTGGAGTTCTCGTCGTATCGGGTGGACCTGGCACTGGTAAGACTGCGGTGGCTCTTCACCGCGCCGCTTACTTGCTATATACCTATCGCCACAGGCTTGCTTCGCAGGGAGTTCTTGTCGTTGGCCCGAGCTCAGTCTTCCTTCGCTATATAGAGCAGGTGCTGCCATCGCTTGGGGAGCACGAGGTGCAGCTCGCCACAATCGGCGGATTGAAGCCGAGCCTTCGCCTTGAGCAAGAGGAGTCCTACGAGGCATCGGCGCTCAAGGGTGATCAGCGAATGGCTCAGGTGCTCGCACGCGCTCTACGCGATCGTGAGCGTGCTCCAAGGAGCGACACGCTTATGACCATCGATGGTCTGCGCCTTGTTATCAGGCGCGGCAAAGTTGCGGCAATCCTCGATCGCATTCGGAGAAGGCGCGGAGCGCATAATGCAAAACGTCTAGCGGTGGAGCGTTCAATTATGGACAACCTCTACGCTCGTTACCGCACAGCCTTGATAGCGGCCCACGATGGTGTAATGAGCCATGACGACTCGGATCTTGATGACGACTCTGGGCATGATGCTGCGATCGCTGCGGCGCTAGCGCGCGGCGAGGCTGCTCCTAGAGAGTGGGAGAGCAATATACGGCGCCGCATTCGACGCCTTCCAGAGGTACGAATGCTTCTGGACCGCATCTGGCCCGTGATTACTGGCGCAGAGTTGGTTCACGATCTCTTTTCATTTGAGCCCTTGGTGCGCTCGGCTGGAGATGGAGTACTGACCGAGCACGAGCAGTCACTCCTTCTGCGGGATCGCTCTATCAATCTGCGTGCAGTGCTCTGGAGTGAAGCCGATGTTGCACTAGTCGATGAGGCCGATTCTTTGGTCGGCCCAGTTGAGTTGGCATTTCCTCGCATCTCGCGGAGGCGAGGCGCAGAGGATCGCGAGATGCTCGAGGCCGCTACAACCGTGATCTCAGAGCACGGATTGGACAACTACACGAACGCGGCAGACGTCGTAGCGCGATATCGAGGTGACGGAGACTCCGGGGGAGTGATCGAGGTGCCAGAGTTGAGGACCTTTGGGCATGTAATTGTCGATGAGGCTCAAGATCTCACACCAATGCAGTGGCGCATGCTCGCTCGTCGCGCTCCAAATGGATCGATGACGCTGGTCGGAGATTTTGGGCAGGCAAGCCGCGCGGGTGCTGCAAGTGGATGGGAAGCGGTATTGAAGTTGCTAGTGCAGCGCGAGGAGTCGCGCCTTGTAACGCTCTCTGTTAATTACCGAACCCCGGCTGAGATTATGGAGCTAGCGAATCGCTTGCTTGCAGTAGTTGCACCAGACGTTAAGCCAACTAGAGCAGTGCGCTCGAGCGGAGAGAATCCGCGAATTATTAGCACCCAAGATGTCTTTGCTGATGCCGTTGCAGAGACTCGCGTCGCTGCGGCACGCGGCGGGAGTGTTGCGGTGATTGCGCCGCGGGCGATGCGTGCAGATCTTGCAGATGCTTTGAGCGACCTTGGTGCCGTTGCAGATGTTCCTGAGGTACTCGATGCGCCAATCGCAATCGTGAGCCCAACCGCCGCCAAGGGTCTTGAGTTCGATCATGTTGTAGTCGTTGAGCCCGCAGATCTGGTGGGGGCGGATCTCTCAGGGCTGCGCCTTCTCTATGTGACTCTGAGTCGTGCCACTCGTTCACTTACTGTGCTCCACGCCAAGGCACTCCCAGATGCGCTCGCCGTATCAGCTGGTCCTAGTCCGTCATCCGTAGCATCATCACTATCTAATTCGTAGTCACTCAAATCCGGGCAACAAAGACGCTAGAGAAGGGTTATGCCAATGGCAACCAATGAGAGCGACCTCGCAACTGCGGACCTCCTTGCATCGGATGTTGCATGGGATCTCGAGCCCCTTCTTGGCGGGCGCGGAGAGGGAGGTGTGGATGCGCTTCTAGATGAAGCGGCTGTGATCATCGCTGGCATCGTCTCGAAGCGCGGGAGCATCGCCTCGCTCGATGTTGAGGGCCTAGCCTCGCTTATGCGTGAATTCGCGGCGGTTAACGACTGCATTGGGCGCGCTGGATCCTACGCAGGGCTGCGCTTCACGGTAGATACCGCTGATGAGCAGAGGGGGGCACTAATGCAGCGCATTGAGTCACGCGCTGGGATCCTCGCATCGGATCTTGTCTTCCTTGAACTTGAGTGGATTGCAGTTGATGACGATCTCGCGGAGGCTCTGCTAGCTGATGAGAGGCTCGCGTTCTGCGCACATTGGCTTCGCACACTTAGGAGCACGCGTCCGCACCGCCTCGGAGAAGAGGCCGAGCAGGTCGATATCCAGCGCTCGCTAACCGGAGTAAGCGCGTGGGGTCGCCTCTTCGATGAGTTGACATCCTCAGCAGAGGTTGTAATCGATGGAGAGCCAGCCCCTCTTGAGTTGGCGCTCTCGCTTCTAAGTACGCCCGATCGCGCAGTGCGCGCCGCTGCAGCCGCTGCAGTTACAGAGGGACTTGCTCCCGGGCTGCGGACACGGGCATTCGTATTCAACACCGTCATCGCTGATAACGCTATTGGTGATCGCCTCCGCTCATTCCCTTCGTGGATCTCATCGCGCAACCTCTCTAATGAGGCATCTGATGCGAGTGTCGAGGCGTTGGTGGAGGCTGTAGTTGCTCGCTATGACATTCCTCAGCGTTGGTATGCCCTTAAGGCGCGCCTTCTCAGGATTGAGCGACTCGCTGACTATGACCGCTCCGCCTCTGTAGCCGACTCAGAGACAAAATTTGGGTGGGCCGAGTCGCGCGATCTAGTGCTCGATGCGTACTCGTCTTACTCGCCGGAGTTGGCCAATATTGCTCGCCGCTTCTTCGATGAGGGCTGGATCGATGCCCCTATGCGCCCAAGTAAGCGCCCGGGCGCTTTCTGCTCCTACACGGTGCCGGATGTGCACCCATACTTGCTCCTTAACTGGACCTCCACTCGCCGCGATGTGCTGACTCTCGCTCACGAGTTAGGGCACGGCCTTCACGCCTTCTTAGCGCGTGAACAAGGCATCTTCCACCAGTCAACACCGCTGACTCTCGCTGAGACTGCCTCGGTATTCGGTGAGACCGTTACCTTTGGGAGAATTCTCGACGGCACTACGGACCCGGCCGATCGGCTTGCACTCCTAGCGGAGAATCTTGATGGACAAATTGCAACAGTCTTTCGCCAGGTTGCGATGAACCGTTTTGAGAATGCAGTTCATACACACCACCGTGATAGCGGAGAACTCTCTGTTGAGGAGTTTGGTGATCATTGGTTCGCAACTCAGAGTGCGATGCTCGGAGACTCTGTCGAACTAACTGAGGGCTATCGCACCTGGTGGTCTTATATTCCCCATTTCATACATACTCCTGGCTACGTCTACGCATATGCCTACGGACAATTGCTAGCGCTCAGCGTTTATCGGCGTTATCAGGAGCGCGGGGATGCATTCGTGCCTGCGTATCTAGACCTACTCAAGGCCGGAGGATCCAAGTCTCCAGAGGAGCTGGGGCGCATGGTCGATTGCGATCTTGCAGACCCAGGCTTCTGGGACGGTGGGCTCACAATCATCGGCAAGACGCTAGATAAAGCCGAGGCAGCAGCGCGCGAGGCCGGGCGTATATAGGCGGGGGAGTCTAAATTCGTTGAGTTAGCGAGTCGCTGGTGGAGCGATGACTACCTCGAGAAGGGTGCGTTAACCCGTGTCGCTTAGGCCCGGTGGGTCGCGGTATTGAGGTGTTCGCCAAGCCCAGGTGCTCCCGCCGGACCCTGCTATGTCGATCTTTACAAGGCGGTATCCATCGTGAGTTTTTTGAAGATGATGTCGTTTGCAGAGTCGCACGAGGTTCTCAAAACTTGCAGCGCCTCCCTCAGAGAATGGTTTGATGTGGTCTATCTCTAGGCCAAGGCTCATATCGCAGGTTGGTACTTGGCAGACCCGATCTCGCTCCTCAACACCGGTGCGCACCTTCGCCGGGATTGCTCGCCCCATGTGAGCGATGGTCCTGATATCTGTGCCGTCAAGCACGAGTAATTTCAAGAATGCTTCACCCAAGTATTCGGTAGCAGTTGCGACCGGTATGGGGCCAACCCCAGCGATCTCACAGACCTCGCCATGCTCAGTATGCCCACGCTTAAGTGCATCGATGTCGACTCGAATATTGATCACAGCGTTAGGGCGAGTTGTTTTTGTGCCGCTTGTACTTATCTGCTTTGTGGTCGCCTTCTCGCAGAGTGCCATTAGTGCGTCAGCTGCGTATGCCTCAGGCCTCTCGTGATCTCCACTAGTTCGTGCTGCCCTGAAGATCTCATCCTGTATTGGCTTGAGTGCTGCCATTACTAGCGCACCATTAGCAACTGTCATGCGCCCTTTGATGATGAACGCACCATCAGGGTCTCGCCACGACTTGAAGAACCGCGATTTATGCACCTGCCTGTGTCGTTCTGCCTCGTCGGTGGCTGCTGCAACTACCCGAGAGGTTGCATCGCGTAGATCGCGCACGGTTGCGTGCTTTGAGAGGTTCAAGAGTTGTGTCTCGGTATTCGGCGCAACGATCGCACCGCGGGCTACCTCTACAGCCTGTGTGCCCGACAGATCCCCTGAGAGCAAAGCTGCAGTCGTCACAGGCAGGTGCTGTAGTTGATTAGCGAGCACCACCACAGACTGGGCTTCGTAGTGCGCACAGTCGGTCTCGTTCGAGAGCCACTCCGAAATACTCTTGGCGCCTTCACCCTTCCAAGCGTTAGTGCGCTCTACTTGGCCGACTGCCACAGTGCGCAGAGAATCGCCAGCCCTGCGAACTCGCTCGGCGATCTCCACCAATCGGCGAGCGCCGGCAGCATCAACGCAATCAACCTCGAGGGAGGAGATGAAGGTCTGGAGTTCTGTGGTGAGTTGATCCAATTGGTCGAACATATGTTCGAGAGTAACAGGGGGGTGTGACAGTGAAGCGGGTCTATAGGTTATTTCGGCGTTATTTCGAGATTTATTTTCAATGGCGGTTTCAAGTCGTGAGCTCAACGATTGCGGCGATTACGGTCAGTTCGCTTCCTGGGCGGCAACTCGTTCTACCATTAAATTCTGCTATCAATGAGTGATAGCAATCCCTGACAGCAGTTATTGATAGTATGGAATTATGGCTTCGAATAGAACGACATTCACGCTGGATGAGAAGTTGGCTGCGAGCGCCCAAGAGCTCGGCGTAAATATCTCGGCCGCTGCGCGCCAAGGTGTCTCCGACGCCGTTCGCGCTGCGATGGCAGCAGCAGACCGCGATGCCTACCGCCAGCATCCGGAGAGTGCAGATACGTTCTGGACCGAGGCTGAAGCGTGGGTCCAGTCGTGAACCGAGGCGAAATATGGTTAGCCCACGTTGGTAAAAAGCGTCGACCAATAATAATACTTACGCGATCCGAGGTACTTGAAGTACGCGATCTAGTTACGGTGGCCGAAGTCACTACCTCGATTAGGGGTCTCAACGTGGAAGTAAAGATTGATCACGTCGTTGTCGGCCTAGATAGCCCCTCTGTTATTAACTGCGATGGACTACACACAGTTACTCAAGCTTCGCTGACTGGCCCCATTGGGCGTGTCAGCGAAGATGTGATGCGAAAAGTTTGCTCGGCCATAACCTACGCAGTTGGCTGCTAAGAGACGTAAATGTTCTGCCTGCTGTGGGCGAGCGCATCGCCAGCGAGGGAGCCCCATTCGTTAGGAGGCCCTGAGAGCGCGCATCACAGTCAAAATCCCGAAGATGTCCTTGGCCCACCTTCATGGCCAGATTGGGAGGCCAGCCAGTGGTGTCTGGGGTTATTACGAGATTTCTTATGAGATATTTTTACTGGGTGGGTCGAAACTCTGCGAGCTCTTGTTTAAGGAGGTCGAGACCCAGCGGCCCGAGGTCAAGTGCGAATGCATGCCATGCCTTTAAATCAAACTCAGCGCCGAGCTGTTTCTTCGAGGCCTCCCTAGCTTCGAGCCAGACCCTCTCACCGATCTTGTATGAGATGGCTTGGCCTGGGAGACCGAGATACCTGTCAATCTCGAAGGACATCATCTCGCTTGGGAAACGACTCCGTTTGATGGCGAATGCAAGACCAATCTGGGGAGTCCATACCTCGCCGCCAAACTCGTTCTCTGTCGATGGAATTCTCAACCCAAGATGCATTCCAATGTCGACGATTACTCGCACTGCGCGCAGTGCATGAGCGCGCAGCATTCCGAACTCGTAATCGGGTACGTCTAGGTATCCAAGTTCGCCCATAAGCCTCTCGGCGTATAGGGCCCATCCTTCGCCGTGCCCGGAGTTCCAACCAAGCGTGCGCTGGAAACGGGTCAGCCTCTCGCCAAGGTGCACAACCTGGGCAATCTGAAGGTGATGACCCGGAACACCTTCGTGGTAGCAAGTTGAGACCTCACCCCAGAGAGGGAAGAGCGTATGACCCTGAGTTGGGTACCAAGTACGCCCCGGGCGAGAGAAATCTTCAGATGGCCCCGTGTAATACATCGCTGCTCCGCCACCGGGAGGCGCGATCATGGCCTCTACTCGCTGAACCCGCTCGGGGATATCAAAGTGAGTCTCGTTTAGATCTGAGATTGTCTTGTCTAGGAGTTCTTGCAGCCATCCCCTAAATGCATCTGGGCCTTCAATGGAGCGGCTCGGGTCGGTCTCTAATAAATCGACAACCTCGCTGAGCCCAGCGCCGGGGAGGATGCGCTCTGCGAGAATCGCCATCTGCTCTTCAATTCTCTCTAACTCTGCCCATCCCCATGCGTAGGCTTCATCGAGATCAAGCTCCGCTCCGTTGTAGAGGCGTGAAAAGGCTGCGTATCGCTCGCGCCCTACTCCGTCTACTGGCGCAGATGCAGGGAGATATTTCTCCGAGAGAAACGCTGCGATCTCTGCATACGCTTGAGTGGCGCTCTCTGCATTCTTCTTTAAGGAACTGCTGAGAGATTTCGATTCGATGTTGCTGCTATCAAATTCGGATGCAACTGAGATGAAGAATGGTTGGAGTCCGGTATTCCCTGACCATGCGGCGCACTGTCGTGCAACGCCCTCGACTTGACGCGAGGGAGCAAGTAGACCTCTTTGAACCCCGCTCTCAAGGCTCTTGCGCACCGAAGCTAATGATGCTGCTACCCCAGACATTCGAACTGATATCTGGTCCCAGTCGTCTTCATTCTCGCGAGGCATTAGGTCGAATACCTCGCGCGTCGCCTGTATCGGCCCTCCAAGCACGTTGAGTTCTCGATACTGCTCCCCAAGACTCTCTAGAGAGAGCCCTACGCCGAGACGCTCCTGCATATATGCGCTAGCGATACGGTCTCGGGTCTCCGCGGTCTCGATCCGTTGTAATGCCACAAGTGCCGACGTAGCGAGATTTGCGCGCTCCTCGAGCGCCTCTGGGGAGTAGTCGGTCAGCGCGGTTGGGTGGTCGTCTATCCCCACAGCGGTCGCACCTGTCGGGTCTAGTGCTGCGTACTCGGAGACGTAGGCATCGCTTAGGGCGTAGACGTCGCTATTCGCGACTCCGGCGTTAGTGCTGTCCGTGGCGCCATGGTCGCTTACTGCGTCGCCACTATGCGCCATCTCTGCCTCTCAGACTTGTTCTCTGCAGCCCGCCTCTGGAGTAGGCCGCTATTAGTGACTGAGAATCTAATTCGCCACGAGTTAGTCCTCGGCGATTGATCCACTTGATCTTGCCGCGATTTTGCGGCGATCGTGGCGTGATCTTGCTTCACAGAGCGCCTCGGTGGGCACGCCGTAGGGGAGTCTTGCTACCGTCGCAGGGTTCGGAGAATCAGGGACTATCAGAATCAGGGGCGCTGGGCCCACTGATCAGAGAGAGCATGCGCCTACCTCGGTAGAGCATGTGAGGAGCACAATGGCAGCCGACTCAACCAAGCAAGGCGCAGCTACGACCCGCACTGAGAGCGACTCGATGGGTCCAATCGAGGTCGCAAGTGATCGCTACTGGGGTGCCCAGACCGAGCGTTCGCTGCACCATTTCTCTGTAGCGGAGGACCGTATGCCGACCGCAGTAATTCGCGCTATGGGGCTTCTCAAGGGAGCAGCGGCGACGGTGAACAAAGACCTCGGGAAACTTAGTGACGAGAAGGCTGCTCTGATCAATGCTGCGGCGGATGAGGTAGTAGCAGGGATACTTAGCGACCATTTTCCACTCTACGTATGGCAGACCGGTTCTGGTACCCAGACCAACATGAATGTCAATGAAGTCATCTCAAACCGCGCGATTCAGATGGCGGGTGGCGAGATGGGCTCCAAGTCACCGGTTCACCCCAACGATGACGTAAACATGTCGCAGTCATCGAATGACACGTTCCCGACGGCGATGAATATCGCTGCCTATCAAGAGGTTACGGCCCGCCTCGTTCCCTCGGTCACTGCTCTGCGCAATGCTCTCGATGTGAAGTCAAAAGAGTTTGCAGACATTGTCAAGATCGGGCGCACGCACCTTCAGGACGCAGTTCCTCTTACTCTCGGTCAAGAGTTCAGTGGCTACGTTGCTCAATTGGACGCAGATTTAAAGCGTATTGATCAAGCAATGCCGGCTTTGCTACTTCTTGCTCTCGGAGGCACGGCAGTAGGTACCGGAATCAATACTCACCCGGAGTTCGCTGATCGATCCGCTGCTGAGATTGCCCGCCTAACTGGCCTCCCCTTTGCTTCGGCGCCTAACAAGTTCGCGGCGCTTGCAGCACATGACGACATTGTCTTCGCTAGTGGAGCGATCCGCACACTCGCGGTTTCGCTGATGAAGATTGCGAATGATGTGCGTTGGCTTGGCTCGGGGCCGCGTGCCGGAATCGGCGAGTTGCAGCTCCCGGAGAACGAGCCCGGATCCTCGATCATGCCTGGGAAGGTAAACCCAACTCAGTCCGAGGCTCTCACAATGGTCTGCGTTCAAGTAATAGGTAACGACACCGCTATTGGAGTTGCAGGATCCATGGGCAACTTCGAACTCAATGTCTTTAAGCCTGTGATGATCTTCAACTTCCTACACTCTGTCGACCTCCTCACCGATGCATGCAGAAACTTCATGGAGTTCTGCGTTGTTGGTATTGAGCCGAACCGCGAGCAGATCGCAAAGCACGTGCGCGACTCGCTGATGCTTGTGACAGCGCTAAACCCAGTCATTGGGTATGACAAGTCGGCACTCATCGCAAAGAAGGCACATAAGGAAGGTACGAACCTTCGAGAGGCAGCCGTATCGTTAGGTTTCCTCACAGGCGAAGAGTTCGATGCCGCACTTAAGCCCGAGGAGATGATCGGTCCCAAGTGAGCCGCTCTAGGTTCGCTTTTCCTGGATCACACGCGATAATTACCGGAGGATCATCCGGGATTGGGCTAGAGGTTGCGAAGCAACTTCGAGCGCGAGGATGCACCGTATCGGTAATTGCTCGAGATCCAGAGAAGCTTGCTCAGCTTGAGGCTCAGATTGACGGAGTGCGAACCGCCTCTGCAGATGTCACTGATGTAGCGGCGCTTAAAGCAGCGGTTGATCTGATCGTCGAGGAATCTGGCCCATGTGACCTCCTAATTACCTGCGCCGGTGCGGCGCACCCTGGCTACTTCCTTGAATTGGATGATCAGGTATTTCGAGATCAAATGGAGCTTGATTACTTCGGAACATTGAATGCGATAAGAGCAGTGCTTCCTTCGATGGTCGAGAGGGGATCCGGAACCATCGTCGGGGTCTCGTCAGTAGCCGGATTGATTGGCGTATTTGGGTACTCCGCTTACGGCGCCTCAAAGTTTGCAGTCCGCGGATTGCTTGAGTCACTGCGTGCTGAGATGCGTAGCTATGGCGTGAAGGTTCTATGCGCTTATCCACCAGATACGGATACGCCGGGATTCGAGGCTGAGAACCTTCTGAAGCCTCGAGAGACGGCTGCGATATCGGCTGGGATCAAGTTACGAACAGTTGATGATGTTGCAACCTCTATCGTCAAGGGGATTGAGAAGGATCGAGTCGCAATTACTCTTGATCTTCAATCGGCGCTATTGGTGCGCATCGCTGGACTGCTCAGGCCGATGCTTGACGCTGCGATGGCTCGCTCAGCGCGTAAAGCGAAATAGAGCGACTTAAGCGATATTTGCCTCAAGGGCAGGTAGTTCTTGACCCTCGGCGAGAGGGAAGTGGCACGCCACGAAGTGATTCGGTCGAATCTCTTGGATCTGTGGCTCCTCTTCTGCGCACTTCTCCGTTGCCAATGGGCAACGCGTTCGGAATCTGCAGCCAGATGGAGGGGCAAGAGGGGAGGGGATCTCTCCTCCGACGCCGCCGCGAAGCGTTGGGTTTACCTCAGGGTCCGCAACCGGAATCGCGCTGAGAAGCGCAGCGGTATACGGATGAGCAGGTGATGCGTAGAGGTCATCGGGTGTAGCGATTTCGCAGAGTTTTCCGAGGTACATAACTGCAACACGGTCGCTGATGTTCTTAACGACCGCAAGATCGTGAGCGATGAATACAAGAGTTAATCCGTAGCGAGCCTTCATGTCCTCAAGGAGGTTGAGAATCTGTGCCTGTACGGAGACGTCGAGTGCGGAGACAGGCTCATCGCAGATGATCACGCGTGGCTCGGTGGCAACAGCGCGAGCAATTGAGATGCGCTGGCACTGACCGCCAGAGAACTCATGTGGCCTGCGACCAATCGCTGCCTCTGCATCGATGCCTACAACCTCTAAGACCTCAAGCACCTTGGCTTGGCGGCTCGCCTCATCGCCGATCTTCCAGATATCGAGACCCTCGCGCACGATCTTTCCGACTCGCCTACGTGGATTGAGCGATGAGATGGGGTCTTGGAAAATCATCTGAAGTCGAGGCCGCGTCTGGCGCAGTTCCTCGCCCTGGAGTGTCATTAGGTCTATATCTCCGAACATGACATGACCAGAGTTGGCTCTAACGATCTGCATGATCGCCTTGCCGAGTGTTGATTTTCCACAGCCGGACTCTCCGACGAGTCCAAGTGTCTCGCCCTCGCGAACATCAATACTGATTCCCGCAACGGCACTTACCTTGAGCCCTGAGCGCCCTACAGGGAACTCAACAAATAGGTCTTCAATGCGCAGGACGGTCTCGCCCTGTGAGAGATGTGCTTTCCCTGTACCAGCCATATCAGCGCACCCCTGAAGTCTGTTTGGCGCTTAGCTCCACAGGGAACCAGCAACTGAATTGGTGGCCGTCGGAGTCTGGAGCGGAGAGGGGTGGTTCTTCAGTGCGGCATTTATCAGTGGCATATGCGCAACGTGGACTGAACTTGCAGCCGGTCGGAGGATTGATGAGGTTTGGTGGTCGCCCGCCGATGGTCTTCAAGCGGGTGTGGCTCGGGTCGCTGATCTTGGGGATTGACGACAAGAGTGCCTCGGTATAGGGATGGCGCAGATTAGAGAAGAGAACCTTTGTGGGGGCCTTTTCTACGATCTTGCCGGCATACATAACAGCAATCTCGTCGGTGCGCCCGGCAACCACACCGAGGTCGTGTGTTACGAGAATCATCGCCATGTAGCGGTCACGTTGCTGAGTCTGAAGGAGGTCAAGGATCTGGGCCTGTACCGTCACATCAAGGGCAGTTGTTGGCTCATCCGCGAAGAGAAGCTTTGGCCCACAAGCAATTGCGATAGCGATCATTACGCGTTGGCGCATTCCGCCAGACATCTCGTGGGGATACTGGCGAAGACGTCGCTCAGGCTCAGGTATTCCCACTGATGAAAGAAGTGCGAGAGCAGTCTGGTTTGCGTGGTCCTTCGAGATGTCCAAGTGCTGTCGCAGACCTTCAGTGATCTGCTTTCCGACTCTCATCACAGGGTTGAGCGAGGTCATCGGGTCTTGGAAAACCATCGCCATCTGATCGCCCCAGTATTGGGCCATAAGTGAGTTATCCGCACCGACTAACTCGACGCCTTCAAACTTTACCGATCCACTGCGCTCAACATCGCGTTTTGGTAGAAGCCCCATGATGGAGCGAGCCAAGACGGTCTTGCCTGATCCTGACTCGCCGACTACCCCTAGGGTGCGACCGCGCTCGAGCGTGAAAGAGACTCCATCAACAGCGCGAACGAGTCCTCGGTCTGTCTTGAAATAGGTCTTGAGGTTATTTACTACCAACAAAGGAGCATCGCTCGATGGGGTAGTAGCAGAAGACTCTGCAAAACTCTCAGCGCTCATAGTGCACTCTCTCTAACGTCGAAGGTGGCGCGTAAAACATCACCCAGATAGTTGAGTGCGTAGACGGTGAAGAAGATCACCATCGAAGGGAATAAGACCATGCTTGGCGCTTCCCTCAAATAGGCCTGACCAGAGAAGATGACATTGCCCCAGGTGGTGACATCAGGCTTAACCCCTGCGCCCACCAAGGAGAGACTCGCTTCAGCCACAATGGCAACTGCAATACCAAGAAGGGCAATAGAGAGCATCGCGGGCAGAACATTAGGGAGTATCTCTCGCAGCATTGTCCGAATATGGCCAGCGCCTTGTGCGCGCGCTGCCGTTACAAAATCACGCTCAGACCATGAAAGAGTCGATGCCCTTGTAATCCGAGCAAGAATTGGAATAGAGACAATCGCTAATGCCATCGTCACGTTAAACACGGTTCGCCCCAAGAATGAGACCACTGCAAGAGCGAGTACCAATTGTGGGAACGCCAAAAGTATGTCGGTTAATGCACCGAGTACTCCTCCGACGCGTCCCTTGAAATACCCCGATATGAGCCCTAAGGCTCCGCCTATTATGAAACCAGTGATGACGGCGGCGAAGGCAATAAATAGGCTATTTCGAGCACCCCAGATGATTCTAGAAAAGACATCACGACCGTTCCCATCAAGGCCAAAAATATGATTAAGAGTTGGTCCCTGTGCTGCCTTGAGTGGATTGGCGTCGTTAATTGGATCAGGTATTGGTAACACCGGAGCAAGAATCGCTGCGAGGATGAGCAGTGTCATCCAACCTACGGCTATCCACGCCCCAATTGTGAGGCCTTTTTTCTTGGCCTTGACAGTTCCCGCTGAGACCGCTGCAAAGTGCTGTGTAACGGAGTCAGCTGGGACGTCGCTTCGAGCCTCACTGTCGTGCATTAAGTGGATGAGTTCTTCGCCGTGATCAGGCAACGGATCGCGCATTTCGAATTCGTGGGTCCAGGACCGAGTAGAGGATATCGATAGCGAAGTTTACGGTCACGTAGAGAATCGCAATGATCGCGACGTATGACTGCAGTGCCGGATACTGCTTCGCCAGAATTGCTTCAGTGATTCTCTTGCCAAGGCCAGGAACCCCAAAGACGTTCTCTACAACGATTGCCCCACCAATAAGCGCGCCGACGTTGAGGCCAGCGACGGTTAGGAGCGTAAGGCTTGACGGGCGAAGGGCGTGGCGCCAAAGA
Source organism: Actinobacteria bacterium IMCC26256 (assembly GCA_001023575.1). Classification (GTDB taxonomy): domain Bacteria; phylum Actinomycetota; class Acidimicrobiia; order IMCC26256; family IMCC26256; genus IMCC26256. The sequence continues at coordinate 920,556 of CP011489.1, forward strand.
ATACGGCGCGTGGGGATGCCCTTGGCTTTTGCGGTCGTGATGAAGTCTTCTTGAAGGGTTGCGATCATGTCCGAGCGAAGTAAGCGCATGTAGACAGCGATCTGTCCGAGGGTCAATGCCACAACTGGCATGAGCATGTAGGTCCAGTTGTCCAACGGGTTAAGAGGGAATGGAATTACATTCGACTGAGTTGGGAGCAGTTGCCACTTAGCGCCTACATAGATGGCGAGAAGGAGAGCGACGACGAAGTTAGGGAGAGCGAGGAGAGCGAACATTGTCGCGTTAGCGCCACGATCGTATTTGCTTCCAGCCCGATATGCGGTGGTAACGCCAAGGGGGATCGCTATGAGCAGCGCAAAGAACTGCGCGTAGAGCATTAGCTCGAGGGAGACCGGCAGAGAGGTCTTGATAACTGTGTTCACTGACTGTTTGGAGTCGTAGTACTTCCCGAAGTCGCCCTGGAGAAAATTACCAAGCCATTTTCCGTACTGCTGATAGACCGGCTCATTGAGGCCGAGGTCTTGGGTAAGCGCGGCCTTCTGCTGTGCCGTCCCGAATGGAATGATCTTCGAGACCGGGTCGCCAGGCTGGAGCTTGGTTAGCCCAAAGGTAATGAAGGTTACGACGAGGACCACCAGAACGAGCCGGAGGAATTTTAGAGTGAAAGTGCGAAGCACGCAGTCTCCTCCGTTCGCTTCCGGCTCGTCCTATAGGTGGTTTTCGTCATTTGTTACGTAACTACTTTTAGTTACTTGGTCTTTGAGATGCCAAGTAACTGGTGGTATCCAGCGAAGACAGCCGCTGGCTTGTCTTTTCCTGGCTTGCCAGACTCATCGGGCAGGTTCGGTCCAAGAATTCCAGTGACCTTGTCATTGGAGCCAATGAACCAATCTGTGTACCAACCCCAGAGTGTGGTTATCTCTGAGGACATCTGGCCTACAAACGTCTCATAGTCGACCTTACGCTTTGCAGGGTCGAGCTCTGAGCGCCCATCGTCAAGAGCCTTGTCGATGATTGGGTCATTAATCTTCCCAAAGTTGACCGGTGATCCAGAGTGGAACCAAACGTAGAGCGTGTCTGGGTCCGCACCTGGGTAGTTGCGCCATGCAAATGCATCTACAGCGCCACCGAGGGCTTGGTTGATGATCTGTGCTTGGTCAACTGGGGCAGGAAGATTGACCGTAATACCCACAATTGCGGCCTCACGCTTAATCTCTGCCGCTAGTGCCTGGGTAGTCGGGTCGAATGTCGATTGCAGGTTCAGTTCGAACTTGCCGCCGTTCGCTGCTTTGTACGCGGCAACAAGTTTCTTGGCCTTAGGAATGTCCTGGCCCTTCGGGTATCCAGCCGGGTCTTTGATGTGGCCGAGGACCTTTGAGTCCACAACTTGGTATGCCTTGGTGGTGCCTGGTCCTGCACCAATAGCCGCTAGTGCATCGCGATCCTGAGAGAGCGCAAGTGCGAGGCGGGCATTGGCGTCATTGAATGGAGGTCGAGTCAAGTTGATTAGAACCTGGCTGATCTCACGGTTACCAGCGGGCTCAGAGGTGATGTTGGCGCCGAAGCCCTCAACAGTCTTGCGGTCTTTTCCGCCAGAGGTGTGGATGACATCGAACTGTCCGCCCTGGAGTCCGTTGATGCGCTGAATTGAGTTGCCCTGAACTTTCCAGTTGATTCCATCAAGGAGTGGGTAACCCTTGCGCCAGTAATTAGCGTTCTTGACTACCGCTACGTCGCCTGATGCTGGGTCAAAGCTCTTGAGCTTAAATGGCCCGGATCCGATGAGTTTCGTGTCGCAGTCTGGAGAATCGAGCTGCGCTGGTGCAGCGATTCCGGTACGCCCTGTGGTCCAGAGGTACCAAGGGAATGCAACCCACGGCTTCTTCATCGCGACCGTAACTGTCAAAGGATCTGTGACAGTCACCGTAGCGATGTTGGAGAATACGAACTGTAGAAGTAGGCCCTTTGTCCATGCGGTGATGTTCTGCGCAACGGCTGCTGCGTCAACAGGGGTTCCATCGTGGAAGGTGACCCCTTCACGCAGTCCGATTGTCCAGACACTGGAGTCATCGTTGGGTGTGATGGTCTTAGCGAGGTAAGGAACCGCGCGTCCATCGTTTGTGGGCTCAGCGAGCGTGTCATACATCGACTGCATGATCATGATGCCCGAGATGGCGGCCTGCGTCTTAGGCGGGCAGAACTGTGTGGTCTTGCCCTCGACGCCGTAGGTGATTACTCCACCGGTTACGGGAGTGCCGCCACCGTTTGAGCTGCCGCCGTTGTCCTTGTCGCCGCCGCCGCATGCTGTTGCAAACATCGCGACGATTGCCAATGAAGCAGCAATTTTAATGCCGCGTTTCCTGTTGTTGTGCTGGACTTTCCGCACGTTTCCCCCCGTGAAGTAGTCGATGGGCTGAGCCCCGATGAATTGAAATTTGGTCGTAAATGGTTTCGTATTGCTATTTATTTAGTGCTTTAACGAGAACGAACTAATTACGTACTTGAGATTCAATACCCTTGCTTGGTATCCGAGGATGCCCCGCTGAGGTGTGACCGTAAGCAGTAACGGCGTCATTGTCAAACCGCACCTTACGCGCGAACGGCTCAATTCTGTCGCTACCCTTGACCGGGGATGTCCGCGTGAAGGTCTTGCTGACGGTTACGGTCAAGGAATGAATGGTGACGACGCTCGACTTCGGGTCAGCCCAACCCTTGTAATCGTTCCCAGTGACCTGATTTGGAGGGTAACGACCTCTGGGGGGCCTGGTGGGCAGCATGCAAATGTGACCCGCTCCCGCGTTGAGCTCTCATTTGACGTTGAATCCTCCATCTCTCTAGGCCCAAGGCAGCGTGCAAGGCTTATTGAGAAGCTTGGGGCGGTTGTGAGGGTAAGCGCTGGGGATACCCGCTCGCAGGCTCGAAATAGAGAGATTGCGCTAACCAGGATGGGGGAGCGCCTCGCTGAGGCCCTGCGTCAGGACGCCCCGAGGCGTGCAACGAAGCCCGGGGTTGGAGCCAAGCGAGCAAGGGTCGACGATAAGCGCAGGCGTGGAGATGTAAAGCGGGGTCGAGGGCGCCCAAGCGAGGGGGATTAGAAGTCACAAATAGTCGCCAATCGAGATCGGGGAGGCGCTGTTCGCTGTTTGACAGGTACTCTTAGCAACATGGAGCGACTCAGTGGTCTAGACGCAGCATTTCTCTCGCTTGAGAGCCCGGTTGATCACATGCACGTAATGGCGGTCGCCATACTCGACCCCAGCGATGTACCTGGCGGATTCAATGCCCCCACAATGCGTCGCCTCGTGGGGGAGCGCCTCTCGCGTATCCCTCCATTTAGGCGCCGCTTAGTTGAGGTTCCATTCAATCTTCACCATCCGCTTTGGGTGGAGGACCCGGATTTTGACCTTGAGTACCACGTTCGTCAGGTTGCAGTCATTGCCCCCGGTGGTGAGCGCGAACTCGCATCACTCGTCGGTGAGATTTCGTCACGTCAACTAGACCGCACTCGTCCGCTTTGGCAATTCTGGATCGTAGAGGGCTTGGCTGACGGGAATGTTGCGTTAGTCGCAAAGATGCATCACTCTGCGATTGATGGAGCATCAGGGGTAGATGTTCTTGCCCAACTAGTTGACCTCGAGCCGACACCTCTTGCAGCCGAGGAAGAACTTGCTCCGTGGCGCCCGGATCGCGTACCAACCGATGTTGAGATGATTCTTGGGTCGGTTGTCTCGATTGCTCGCCGCCCCGAGCAAATTGCCCGAGCAGGAGTAAACCTCGGGAAGGGTTTGCTGCGCTTGGGGCAGAGCGCATTGGATGGGGCGATGAGCGGAGCGGCGGCCCCCTTTACAGCGCCACGACTCCCTTGGAACACCTCGATTACTCCGCACCGGAAGGTTGCATTCAGCACCATAAGTCTCTCTGATGTGAAGCTCGTTAAAGATGCCTTTGGGCTTACGGTAAATGACGTGGTGCTTGCCGTCGTCGCTGGCGCGCTGCGGATATACCTCGCCGATATTGATGCGCTCCCCGACAAGCCACTCGTCGCCGTGGTGCCAACAAATGTTCGGACTCCAAATACTAAAGGGGTCATGGGGAACGTTGTCTCGGCAATGTTTGCCTCTTTGCCAGCCGAACAGGCTGACCCTGTAAAGCGTCTCGCTCTCGTAGCAGAGTCAATGGGTCAGGCAAAGCAGACCCAGAGCGATTTAGGTGGCACGATCCTCGGCGAGTGGGCAGAGGTTGCGACTGCCCCGATCCTCTCTAGCGGGATACGCCTCTATCGACGATTCTCCGAGCGTATGAGACCGATCTACAACCTCGTCGTCTCTAATGTCCCTGGTCCGCCGGTACCGGTCTACATGGCGGGAGCGCGTGTTGTGAGTCTCGTCCCGATGGGGCCAGTCTTTGATGGAGCAGGCCTCAACATCACGGTGCTCTCGTATATGGATCGTGTAGACGTTGGCTTCATGGCGTGTAGAGAGACTGTGCCATCACTATGGAGCCTTGCAGAGGCAGTCCCAGCAGCAATGGAGGAGTTGCTTGAGGCAGCGCGCGGTTCCTCCGGAGTTGCAGCATCCTCAACGGCAGAGGTCGACCTAACAGGTCTAGAAGAGGTGGGAACTAATGATGAAGAGTCCTCTCTAACACCCCTTCCTTCGCTACCTACCTAAGCGTCTGAGTGTAGGTAGCAGTTACTTTCGGTGCGAAGGCCTCTGCAGCCTTAACGTTCAAGCCAATCGGCTTCTTATTGATCTTGAAGGCGTAGAGGAAGAGGGCGGTGGTGAAGTGGCGAGTAACTGGCCATGTGGTTGAGGCCTTGAGAGCAGGTGGCTTGCATCCGTCTTCACCGAGGCGTGCAAGGTTCTCGGGTACAGGCAGCCCTGCTTGGCGAGCGATGGCAACAATTCCTCCGCCACCTTTTCCGATCTCGCAGATGTCGCTAAACGCGGTTAGGTGACCTGATCCCTCTACCCAGACGCCTCGCTTAGGTGCAACGACGTCGTCAAAGTAGGTCTGTATCCCTGCAATCGGGATAACACCGTCTTGATTGCCAGCAATGAAAATATTTGGCTTCGACGGAGGAAGGATGGCGGGAATTGTGACGGTTCCGCGTGTTCCGCCAGACCCTGCTCCAGCAAGTGGCGCATAAGCGATTACGTCATCCCTAGAGGCGGCGATCTCGATTGATCCTCGCGCCCCAGCAGAGTGCCCGAGCACACCTATCTTCTTGGTCTTGATATGCCCACGTAGGAGCCCCTTGGGTGCAGCATTTACCTCGCGGATCTTGGCAACTGTCTCGTCGTAGACATCGAGATTTGCCTTGGGTGTAGTTGGTGCTCCACCGAGTTGCGATGCGATGCCGCGCTCTAGAAAATCAGGTGAGGCAACTACGAATCCCCATGTTGCTAGGTGTGTAGTGAGGAATGTGCTCTGGTCGCGGTATCCGCCTGCGCCATGGCTAAACACGAGTAAAGGAAAGGCTCCCTTGGCAACGGGGAGTGCCCTGTAGGCGTCAGTCTTGAATGGGGGATTGACGCCCTTCGCATCTAGGAGGTCTTTAATGCCTTGAGGAAGCCAGTCGCGAAGGTAATAACTGTCTTTCTTCTTACCCTTAGCGCTGGACTTATTAGCGGGGTACCAAACCTCAACAGAGCGATCATCGAGCTTGATCGTGGTTACGCCGGCTACGTATGGCCCAGGCTTTGCGAAGGGAGCGTTTTGGGCAACCTTGGTAACGCTGACCATTGTTCCAGAGCCTGCATACGCTGAGGGTGAGAGTAGTGCTGGGGTCGCGAATGACGCGACGGTGGCTAGAACGGCTGCTCTGAGTAGATATGACCTGCGCATTGTTCTCCAGTTCGAGCTATTGAGAGCTATTGAGTTCGTTTAATCGTGATATCGGAAGAGGCTGTTGAGAATTGGTGTCGAGAATTGGTCTCGAGAATTGGTGTAGCGAGTTTTGTGAGATTAGCAATAAATACGCAGGCCATTTGGGCTTTGAGATTTACGAGCGCTTCCCTTATAGAGGTAGGGAGTTCTCCGCGGTTCCTACGGGTGCTCCGCGCCTTGTGAACCACTCAGTCCCAAAGGCGAGAGCGTAAATCTCCTCCGGCATGTTCAGGAAGAAGGAGTCCTCAGGGATTTGGCTTGCGTGCGCAGCCATTGCTGCGCGCTTTCGACCGACAACGCTAATTACGTCGATGCGAGTAGTGATGAGGTGGCTTGCGACCCCAAGGTTGAGATCCTCTGGGCTCTCGGGCAGAGGAGAGTCCTCAATTAGATCGTCGGGGCGCGCTTTCATGAGGGCTATCAAGTGATCGCGATCGATGGTTGCTTCATAGACGTGCTGAGTACCGGCAATCTCTGCAGCGCGAATCCCTACGTGGTGCACCTGAATGTGGTCGGGGTGCCCGTAACCGCCGTGCTCGTCGTAGACGGTAAGCACATCAGCGGACTCCTCGATCAAAATATCTGCGAGGCGTCGCGCCGCGTACTCAACATCTTGCTGGGCAAAACACTCTGGATTTAGGTTTGACTCCTCACCCGCCATTCCAGAGTCGCGAAAATCAAGGTACGCAACCCTGTGAATACCAAGGGCTAATGCTGCAGCCTCAAGCTCGGCACTGCGATGCTCGCCGAGCCCAACGCCCTCGGCTACGACTCCATCAGCGACCTCGCCCTCTTCGCCGCGGGTCGCAACCACAAGAACTACGCGATGCCCTGCGTCGCTGGCAAGGGCAATGGTTCCACCGGTGGTCATCGCCTCATCATCCGGGTGGGCGTGGAAGCAAACAAGTGTCGACATGTGTTGATGCTGTCACGCTGGAAGGCGCTTTGTCGCAGTTGGGGGCTTTCTTTCCCCCTCGGAGCGGCTAAGGCTAAAAGGACGCGGGTACGCTGCTGCCCGTTCGCCGGTTCAGATAACGGCAGAGGCGATGGCTAATAAAAGTGGAGGATTTGGAACAGGTGAGTACCTCAATAGGAGTTTCATTCAGTGATCTCGCGGTTGGGGACTCATCGGCTCCCTTAGTCATTGAGGGGATTGGTCGTACCCACTTTGTGCGCTATGCGGGAGCCTCTGGCGACTTCAACCCGATGCATCACGACGACGCCATGGCCCAGCAGTATGGGAACCCGTCAGTATTTGGTCACGGAATGCTGACCGCGGGTATCGCCGCTAGGTCAGTAAAAGACTGGTTTGGCCCCACAGCACTGCGCCAGCTCGATGTTCGCTTCGCAAAGCAGGTCTGGCCAGGAGAGACCCTTACCTCAACGGCGACTGTTTCTTCTCTTAGTACTGATGAGGTTTCAGGCGAGGGCCGCGTTGATCTAACGCTGAGTGTTGTGAATGCAGACGGCGAAGAGAAATTGAGCGGCACTGCGACCGTCGCTGTAGATAAGTAACAGGTACTCAGTTTCTTAGAGCCAAGAAGACTTTCAATTAACTAACTAAAATACTCAACGGAGAAAAGGGAGCAATCAATGGGTTTACTTGATGGAAGAGTCGCGGTAATCACGGGTTCAGGTAGAGGTATTGGTCGAGAGTTTGCGCTCTCAATGGCGAGTCAGGGTGCGAGCGTCGTGATCAACGATGTTGGGGTAAGCCTCGATGGCCAGGGGAGCGAAGAGGATCCAGCAGCGCAGACCTGCCGCGATATCGAGGCACTCGGCGGCAAGGCAGTTCCGTCGTATGACTCGGTGGCTGATTTCGATGGTGCTGGGCGCATCATCCAGACCGCTGTTGAGAACTTTGGAAAGATCGACATTCTCGTTAACAACGCCGGCATCGTTCGCGACCGATCACTTCTCAAGATGACCCCTGAGGACTTCGATGCAGTCGTCAAGGTGCACATGTACGGAACCTTCAATACTGCGCGCCACGCTGCCGAGCTGATGAAGGAGCAGGGTTACGGACGTATCATCAACATCACCTCGCAGGCCGGGCTACGCGGAAACTTTGGGCAGACAAACTATGGAGCCGCTAAGGCAGCGATCATGGGGATGACATTCGTATGGTCTATTGAGCTCGGTAAGTACGGCATCACAGTGAACGCAATGTCGCCTGCGGGCGCCACGCGGATGACCGAGGCACTATTCGCACGCACAGGCGAGGCACCTCCACCCGAGGCAAACCCAGCCCTCAACGCGCCGATGGTTACCTGGCTCGCATCAGAGGAGGCTGCTCACGTCAATGGACAGATTCTTGGGCGTACAGACTTTGCATACACGATCTACCGTCACCCAATGCAGATTGGTTACATGTACCGCGAGGGTGGATGGGATGTCGAGGGTGTCTCTGAGAACTTCAACAAGATATTCGCTCAGCAACTACAGCATGTTGGCCTAGCAATGCCGGGTGGTATGGAGTTTCCAAAGTAGGGATCTCAAAGTGGGTACTCGACGACGGGGTTGATTTGAATGGTGAGTGAATCGCGTGACGGAGTACTCGCCCCGCATCGCAGAGCAACGACCATTGGCTTGCTCTTAGTCATCACGCTTGTTGGGTTTGAGGCGCTCGCTATTGCAACAGTGATGCCCAAGGTGAGTCGCGATCTAAATGGAATCTCACTCTACGGATGGGTCTTCAGCGCGTTCTTACTTGCGCAACTAGTTGGGATTGTCGTTGCCGGTTCATCGGCTGACCGCTATGGACCAGAGCGCCCTTTCTTAATTGGGTTGGTGCTTCTGGCGCTAGGGCTCATCATCGGTGCTTTGGCCCCGAGCATGGAGGTACTTGTTGGTGCACGAGCGATTCAAGGCCTCGGCGCAGGCGTAATCCCAGCTGTTGCATACGTAGTTATTGGGCGCGCATATCCAACGCAGATGCAGCCACGGATGTTTGCGATGCTCTCAACAGCTTGGGTAGTCCCGAGCCTCATGGGGCCTGCAATTGCAGCAGTAGTAGCATCGGCTTTCGGGTGGCGCTGGGTATTCGCAGGGATTATTCCGATCGTTGCCATTGCAGCGCTTCTTGCAGCGCCTCCGATGCGAAAGCTCCCGCCAACGGTTAGGTCACCGGATGCAGAGCCGCCCGCATCACTTGCAGGTGCGATTCAGGTGGCCCTAGGGAGTGGGCTATTCCTCGCTGGGCTCCTCGCTCATAATCTGTTCGCACTTTTAGCGCTCTGTGCGATCGGTGGAGCAATAGCGCTCAACGCTTTGAGAAAGCTTGTTCCTACGGGAACGCTGCGGGCTCGGCCCGGTATTCCCGCAGCGGTGCTCTCTCGCGGGCTGCTCACGTTCGCATTCTTCGGGGTAGATGCATTTATAACGCTTGCGGTAGAGGAGGTTCGAGGGGGATCTGTAGCGATGGGGGGCTTTGCTCTTACCGTCGGCGCTCTCTGCTGGACGACTGGCTCGTGGATACAGTCGCATTACGTGCAGCGCCTGCATCCGCCGCTCTTAGTGCGCGCTGGTTTCGCAATCATCGGAGTCGCCATTCTGCTTTTCTGTATTGCAGTATCGACATCGGTATCGGTCTTCATGTTTGCAGTTGCCTGGGGTGTTGGTGGATTCGGGATGGGGTTCGCATACGCTCCAATTAGCCTTGTTGTTCTTGGGGGCGCAGAGAAGGGGAGCGAGGGTAGGTCTTCGTCTGCGCTTCAACTAGCTGACGTACTTGGCTGCGCAATTGGGATTGGTATCGGCGGGGCGCTCGTCGCATTCGGTGAGAGATCGGGCTGGAGTCCATCGAGCGGTCTAGTGATTAATGCGTGTATCGATCTACTCGCTGTGTTCGCAGGAGTCCTGATTGCCTCGCGTTTAAGGGTTCAACCTCTCGGTGCGCAGATTAAGGCGCCATGATTACACGTACCTCCGAAGCAGCCTCTCGGATCGTTACTCTGCTCAACTCGGAGTCTGCGGTTGGCGGAGACGCTCTGCGCGACCCCGATCGATTCAAAGATTTCTGTACATCCTTAGAGATTGATCAGGCTGAGTTAAAGGTCGACGAAACACTCTTGGCAATTATGCGTGATCTGCGCGCTGCAGTCGCTAACTGTATTGAGGAGCCTTCATCGAAGAGTTCGCGAGCGCTTGAGCACGTAAGCGCTAAGGCCCAACTAGTAATGCGCGTAGACGATAAAGGTATGCCAATGCTCTCTAGCGCGGCTGCTGGTTCGGCGAGTATTCCTGCTCTCTTCGTTCTCGCTATCGCTGCCCTATCTGAAGATGGAGCATGGAGTCGGATTCGTCTCTGCGATGCGCCAGAGTGCAGCACGGCGTTCTTTGACTCAACGCGTAGCCGCACCCGGCGCTGGTGCAGTATGGCAACGTGTGGGAATAGAGCAAAAGTCTCCGAACACCGCCAGAAGAAAGTCCAGAGGATGACCAGAGGAAGGTTAAGTAAAAGCGCCATGAGAGCACGTTCGTTCGATCACCTGGTACTAAACGTATCTGATGTTGAGGCATCTTTAGTTTGGTACATGCTCCACCTAGGGCTTGAGCCGGTTCGCGTAGATGAATGGCGACGAGGCGAGGCTCCGTTTCCGTCTCTGAGGATCAACGACTCTGCAATTATTGACTTCTTGAGCAGCGAACGCTCTGGCGAGAACCTCAACCATTTCTGTCTTGTCGTAGATGATGCCGACCTCCATGCATTGCACGCGAGCGGAGTGATCGAGACAGAGGGGGAGCCAAGGCGGCTATACGGTGCGCGCGGTATTGGCTGGGCTCTCTATGTTCTCGATCCAGATGGCAACCGCGTAGAACTGCGCCACTACGGCGAGGAGCCGAGCGCTCCTCATTCCGCGTCTAAATAGGGCTTAAATAGCCGTTAAATAAAACGTCGGAGGATTTTCTTCTTGCGCTCTGTATAGGGCGGGTAGGCAATAGGTGGATCTAGGCGGGTTGTCTTCTTAAGGACGCTCTTGTGATGACTAAAAGTCTCGAAGGTTGACCTGCCGTGGTAGGCGCCTTGCCCAGATTCTCCAACTCCACCAAATGGGAGATTGGGGGGTACTAGCTGAAAGAGCGTGCCGTTTATGCATGCCCCGCCAGAGGAGGTGCCGTCAAGCACGCGGTCAGTTACTCGTTTGTCTTCGGCGAAGACGTAGAGAGCAAGTGGCTTGTCGCGATTGTTGATGAAATCTATTGCCTCTTCGACTCCATCGACCGCAAGCACGGGGAGCAGTGGGCCGAAAATCTCGTCCTGCATTACTTTTGATTCTGGGTCGGTCCCTACAAGGACTGTTGGGGCGATGAAGCAGTCGCTTGCATCACGCTCGCCTCCAAAATAGGGGGTCCCAGCGCCTTCGCCATCTAGCAGTGCAGAGACTCGGACGAAGTGACGCGAATCGACGATGCGTGCGAAATCTGGGGTCTCCTGAGTATTTACTCCGTACATCTGTGTCACAGCCTCTTGAAGTTTCTTCAGGAGTTCTGCCTCTACGCTGCGGTGAACCAATACATAATCGGGGGCAACGCAGGTCTGCCCGGCGTTCAAGAATTTTCCCCAGGCAATGCGCTTTGCAGCAACAGTGAGATTGGCTGATGCATCTACATAGGTAGGGCTTTTACCGCCTAACTCAAGGGTGACTGGGGTGAGATTCTTGGCCGCTGCAGCCATCACGATGCGACCGGTGCTGCCGTGGCCTGTGTAGAAGATGTGATCCCAGCGTTGAGCCAGGAGAGCGGTTGTCTCCGGGATCGCTCCCTCTACAACACGTACAGCGGAGTGATCGAGATACTGAGGAATGATTGCTGCGAGAGTTGCAGAGACGGTGGGGGAGACCTCGGAGGGTTTCAGCACTACACAGTTTCCTGCAGCGATAGCGCCAACGATAGGGGCTAGTAATAACTGCACGGGGTAGTTCCAAGGGCCGATTACAAGCACGACGCCTAGCGGGTCGCGATAGATGCGCCCCTTGCCGGGGAGTTGCGTTGCTGGAATGCGAACCTTCTCTGGTCGTACCCAGCGGTCTAGGTTCTTTAGCGCAACAGCAATCTCTGTCAGCACAAACGCGATCTCTGTAACGAAAGCCTCAATATTTGGCTTACCGAGGTCGCTCGCTAAGGCGCTCAAAATATCGTCTTCACGCTCAACGAGCATTCTCTGAAGTGCCTTTAGTTGCCCCTTGCGCCAGTCAATGCTCTTCGTGGCTCCACTATTGAATGTGGTGCGAAGATCCGCTACGAGCGCCGGAGCATCGAGATCGGGGGTGGAGCGCGGGCTCAAAGGTGAAGGCTCGCTGCGTGTGGGGGTCCGGCCTTTGGTGGCGATGCTCTCAGTAGTGGTCATGGTGCTCCCTTGTCGAGTTGAGACCCACGATAACCCCTCTAGGTTGTGAGTGCGCAGAGTGCTAAAGAGCAGATTAAATAAGCCTATTAAATAAGGCTAAGGATGGTGCTTAAGTCTGGAGCAACGGTTACGCCGCGCCCTCGTGGCTCGTCGTGAGGGCAGCTGTCGTCTGGCCAATGCCCCTCGCGACGCAGGTACATGGGAGTCATTCCAGCTTCGAGAGGCCCCTCAACATCGGCCCCCCAAGTGTCGCCGACGAAGAGCACATCCTCAGGCTCAAGGCCCGCCTTGGCAAGGGTATGTGAATAGATACGTGGGTTTGGCTTGCGAACCCCTACCCATGCAGAGGAGACAAGAAGATCGACTGCATCGGTAAGGCCAGACTCTTCAATTGCCTCGGCAAGGTCCCAATCCCAGTTGGAGCAGACAACAAGTTTGAGGTCATCCGCTCGGAGTTGGGCTAGTACCCCTGGCACCTCGTCGTAGGGTTCGAGTACACGAGTAGCTGCTCCAATCCGTAACTTCTCGGCGATAGTCGCCTGCTCGTCCGGGTGAACATCTGACTCTGAGAGCATTGAGTAGGTGCGCTCCAACTGCCACTTCACGTAGTGATCTCTGCTCTGCGATGCTGCCTCGTGGTCGTCGCCGTCTATGCCGTCGTTGAACCACTTGTCCCGGATTTCAGGGTCGATGACATAACCATGCTCTGCAAGTGCCTGCTCTAAGGAGAACCAATGTGTTGCCCGAGCCAGGGTTCCATAAAAGTCAAGCAGGATTCCTCGATATTTAGCCACGCTCCCCATCTTCACATTCTTAAGCTTCATCTAACGGATGGGGATGCGGAGGCGAGTGGAGCCCCAAAAATTTACCTCCCCGCCTCCACTTCCCTACCTACCAGTAGGTAGGCTAAAAGCCATGCATAAGTACCCAAAGCCAACCCACCTAGTACGCACCCCCGATGAGAGGGTTAACTGGCCACAGTCAATTCCCTTTCTTTTACTGCATTTTCTACCTATAACGCTCATTTTTACGGGGATCAGTACCACCGCAGTCGTGCTCTTCTTGGTCACCTACTTTGGGCGCATGTTCTTCGTGACGGCTGGGTACCACCGCTATTTCTCTCATAAGTCCTACAAGCTTGCGAGGGTCCCACAGTTCATAATGGCCTTTGGGGCAGAGACCTCAGCCCAGAAAGGTGTGCTCTGGTGGGCAGCTCATCACCGCAACCATCACCAGTTCTCAGATACTGAGCGTGACGTGCACTCGCCCCGCAAAGGCTTCTGGTGGAGTCATGTGGGATGGATCCTGGCCGACAAATTCAAGGCCTATGACGCGGATCGAATTCGCGATTTCGGAAAGTACCCAGAGCTCGTCTTCATCGACAAGCGTGACTGGATTGCGCCATGGACCCTCGGTATCACTTGCTACCTCATTGGCGGGTGGAGCGGATTGGTACTTGGGTTCTTTGCCTCAACGGTTCTGCTCTGGCACACGACGTTCCTTGTTAACTCCCTCGCGCATGTCTACGGACGTCGTCGCTACGAGACCGACGACACGAGCCGCAACTCATTGCTCGTTGCGCTTCTAACTGGAGGAGAGGGTTGGCACAATAACCACCACCATTACCAGGCAAGCGCTCGTCAAGGGTTCTTCTGGTGGGAGATCGACACCACCTACTACATCCTCAAGTTGCTCAGCCTTGTGGGGATCGTAAAAGATCTCCGACAGCCGCCAGATCGAGTCAAGTACTCAGGGCGAATTGGTGACGAGGTTCTCGAGTCTCACTGATAGTCAAATAAGACCCCTTTTTTCATAGCCTTTTTTGTTACCACTCGGTAGCAAATCACTTAACGTGTTTGTCGCTAAAAATTCGCTTAAAAGATGCTTGCTAATCGGAACTATTTGGGTGCATGATTCGTTTTAAGCGGAAGCGATACCCGCTTCGGGTATTGCGGAGAGGGAGCAATGCATCCATCAGATCCATCTTTCGCAAGAGACAAAGAACCTAATAATAAAGTGTATTTAGCACTTGAGTCATTGGAGCCGATCCTCGCAGGAGTGGTCTCCGGCTCATCCCAAGCGGACCCTGTTGAGATGCTTGAGACGCAATTAGAGGCGGCATTGAATCAACTTGACGGAGCTCGGCTACGACTCGTCAGGTCAAGGCGCCGGGTTGGCGAACTGCAAGAGGTCGTTGCTCACCTCGGGGAATTCCTGCAGGCAGTCGGCGCAGACGGCCCTAGGCAGATCTCTAATTCTAAGGAGCCAAGAGCGCTACGAGGACTTGAGAGCCACACCGCTTAGAAGCACACTCTCCTCTCCCGCTCACGGGTTAGCGAGTTAGTCGAAGCGGCGCGGATACAACCCCTGCGATTACTCCAGATGCCAGGCGCTCTACCGCTCCTGCCGGCTCAATCTTGCTAAAGGCAGACACAGCTTCTTCTAGAAGTACACGTGCCTCTAGGCGAGCAAGTACAGCGCCGAGGCAGAAGTGCTCTCCAAAGCCCAGAGATACATGTGGATTAGGGCTGCGAGTGATATCAAAATCCTCGCCCGAGTCACCGAATACTGATTCGTCTCGGTTCGCTGATGAGTAGAGCATTAACACGGGGTCGCCCGCTCGAATATCCGCACCGTTGAGCTCAATATCTCTTGCAGCGGTTCTCATAAAGGAGATCACCGGTGTGGTCCAGCGCAGGGCCTCCTCAACTGCCGTTGGGATTGCGCTTGGGTCGGCTCGTAGTGCGCTCCACTGATCAGGGTGCTCACTCAAAGCTACAAATGTTCCGCTCACGAGGTTGCGGGTGGTCTCATTACCAGCCACAAGGAGCTGCCCGTAAAACATCATTAGTTCGGCATCATCGAGGCGCTCGCCATCTACCTCCATATTGCAGAGCATCGATACGAGGTCATCGCTCGGGTCTCTGCGTCGCTGGGCTACGAGATCCAGAAAGTATGTAGCCATCTCGATGAGTGCGGCCTCGGACTCTGGGGTGATTCCGCTAGCTGCACCGATCATTAGATCTGTCCAGACTGCAAAACGTGGCCAATCCTCTCCAGGTACGCCGAGAAGGTCGGCGATTACCAATAGAGGAAATGGGAGAGCGACGCTCTGGACAAAGTCAGTTATCTCGCCTCCCTCGATCTCGCTGAGCAGGCTCTGCGCTCGTGATCGGATGCTCTCCTCGAGGGTTCTAATTCGCGCTGTCGAGAAACCGGGGTTGACTAATTTTCGATAGCGCGCGTGCTCTGGTGGGTCGACATAAAGAAGCGCACCTGGGATATCGGGGAGGTCGCGCCCGATATCCATTAGGAGTATTCCTTTAGAGGAGATGAACGTCTCAGGATCGCGCGAGATGCGCAGGATGTCCTCATGCCTCGATGCGATCCAGCACCCTGGGTCTTCAAGCCATGCAAGAGGTGCCTCGGCCCTGAGCCTCGCTAGGTGAGGAAATGGGTCTCCGGCATAGAAATCTGGCTCTGCAATAGGTAGAAGAAGGGACTGGTCGCTACTGCGTCGGGGGGTCACAGTGGAATCATCGCAGAAACTTGGTTACAACGTCTACCTTCGACGGTTGTTACACCACCGGTCTCGGGTAGCCTCGCACTTCGCGTCTTTTGATTCGAGAGAAGTACGAGAAGCACGGTGGTGTAGCCGAGTGGTTCAGGCAAGGGTTTGCAAAACCCTGGACGCGGGTTCAATTCCCGCCACCACCTCTAGATTTGTAGGGCGAGAGGATGAATCTCGCCGAGAGCCTCAAATGCGAGGATTATCTCGAGAGAATCTCGTAGACCTGCTGAGCTCTGCCTGCATGCACGGTCTCTTCCCTGCCGTTGAGGCGGAGAAGTCGTGCAATATCTTCATTTGTCTCTAGGTCGGCCCAGTGCTGATATCCCGCATCGCCATCTATCTCTCCCTTAACGACCGCTAGAAATAAAGGTGCATCTATCGAGTCTGGCATGGGGGCATCAAGAAGAATCTCCTGCTCAGCAGTCGGGCTCCACTCTGTGCCGGTCTTAATGCTCAACGCGCGTGCGATTCTGCGCGCATGTCCGCGCTCCTCGACGGCGTTCTTACGGAGAAGGTCGGCGGCCTCTTCGTTTCCAACGCGATCGGCAAGCAAGTTATAAAAATGCTCTCCGCTCATCTCAAGACGGTAGATGGTCTCGAGCGCCTCTACATCTAACGCTGACTTGGCGTCGAGGGTAGATCCTGCTGTGTAGAAATTGAGTTCCGACATTATTTAGTGCTCCTGTACTTAAAGTTCGAGGGTGTAAGTATTTAGGTCTGTGTTCATGGGTGTTCTTTATGCGTGCAAGTGCCTTATGCGTGCAAGTGTAGGTGACTCAATCGCCCTCGATCACAAGTGTGCGCCCTGAGTCGGCAAGGCGAAGCGTGATCTCGCCTGCAAGGAGTCTGTGGACTAGGTCGCCTACTACCTGCTCTCGCCAGCCTTCGTCTAGGCGCCCCTTGCGTCCGGCGACAATTGCAGTGATATCAGCGCGCGCTGCCACCATCGCAGGGTCAAGCCCCAAGTTGCGTGCTCTCTGGCTCACGATTGCTCCGGCGAGAATCACCGCTGAGGCAAGTCCTCGGTCGTCGGACTCTTCTGGTGGTGTGCTGAGTTCCTTAGGGTCCATAGCGAGTCCAGTTGCGATGGAGTCGAGAATGGCCTGAATGCTTCGAGGGTCATTCGGGACTCCTCGACAGCCATCGAGGTCAGCCTTGGAGCGCGGCATTCGCGAAATAATGCTGTCGAGTCCTAGATCTCCGATAATCGTTCGGGGTGGAACGTTGCGGCTACGTGCCGCCTCTTCGCGCCAGGCGCAGAGTGTTTGAGCAACTCGGGCACGGTCTCCGCGAAGCGCGCGGGAGCCACGCACTCGCCACCACGCGTTATTCACATCAGCTTGTTCCGGAGGCGTGCGTGAGGCCTCGCACTCGTCGAGTGCCCAGCCCCATCGCTCCTCACCAATTTCACTGCGCAATTCATCCGCCAAGGCATGCAGATGTGCGACATCAGAGGCAGCGTAGAGGCGTGCCGACTCGCGCAGTGGGCGTGCAGTCCAATCCGTTAATCGATCACCCTTCTCAATCACAACATTTAGATGGCGCTTGCATAGGGAGAGAAGAGATTGATTCCCGGCGCCGGCGAATGCAGCAGCAATCTGAGTGTCAATTAGAGCGGAGGGAAGAGTCCCAACCTCGCGACGCATGATCTCTAAATCCTGACGCGCAGCGTGCGCAAGCATTATCCCTGGGCCGTCAAATACCGTCGCGAGGCGTGAGACATCGCAGGCAAGTGGATCGATGAGCCAAATCTGAGATCCGTCTGAGATTTGAAGAAGAGCGAGCGTTGGCCAGTACGACCGTTCGCCCTGGAACTCGGTATCAAGTGCGTAACGCTCACATTTGAGGAGTTGCTCGACGGCTAGGTCAAGGGCTTCATCTGAGTCAACCCATATAGGTTCGGGTCTAACGCCCGGCTCGTTAACAAGATTCATTCTCGCACCGTAATGGCAACTTCCTAGAGAGAGTGGACCTAACGGCGGATTGTCTCTCTCGGATATGGGCGCCTCCTTACCCAACAATCCACAGAAACTGGGACTTTGAGTGTTAGTTTCAGGCTGTTCTGAGACTCAGAAACATCACAGCTATTCCAGGAGGCCAAGGCCCATGACGCTTGCAAACTCAATCGAACTCTTTACCAACGCTGGAGTCCAGTGGCTCTTTCGCTACGTCCACGTAGTTGTTGGTATCGCATGGATCGGATTGCTCTACTACTTCAACTTCGTGCAGGTGCCTGCCTTTGGTGAGATGGAGGCGGCGGCTCGCAATAATGCTATTGACAAACTGGCCAGTCGCGCACTCTGGTGGTTCCGTTGGGCAGCGGTCGCTACTGTGGTGAGCGGGTTAGCACTGCTTGGAGTCCAGCAGAATGACTCTGCGTACTTCAAGAGCCCGGCTGGTATAGCGATCTCAACAAGTATTCTTTTTGCCCTAACGATGTTTGTGAATGTTTGGGGAATCATCTGGAGAAACCAGAAGGTTGTTATCGCTAACGCCCGCAACGTACAGGCAGGCGGCGAGGCAGACCCGGCGGCCGCTGGTGCAGGGCGAGCAGCGCTGCTTGCTTCACGTCAGAACGCTATCTACTCCCTCCCAATGCTTGCCCTCATGGTCGGTACAGGGCACTTTGCTTACACGAAGGGCGTAGTGCTCACAGGTGGAGAGCGCGGCGCATACTGGGCCATCACGGGAGTGATCTGGATACTCTTCGAGCTCAACGCACTTGGCGTATTTGGCAAGGGACCAGGGAAGACGCGAATCATCTACGACACACACCGCAACGCAATCATTACCGGTTGTGTCTACCTAGTGGCTCAGCTAGCGATCTTCAAGTACATGCTCGCGTAACTACTGCGATGAGCCTTTACCGGCCATTGTTAGAGTCCCGGCCAGAGTCCCGGCACGTTTGACGGAGCGGACCGGAGTAAGAATTATTTAGAGCGGCGCTCGGCGATATCGCCCGGGCGCCGTCTCGCGTTCACGGCGATACGGTGCGCCATCCTGAGCCTTGATTAATAGATCTATTTAACGCAGGCGCCAATCGATGCGCTGCCCTGACTCAAAGGTGCGCTGCCCCTCGGCGAGTGATTCTGCGTTTGTGCCGAGACCGACATACGCATACCCAAGACGTAGCGCTTGGCTCGGCCCCATCTCGCGCGCCGCCCAGATTGATCTAACCGTTCCCTGAATCGCTAGGGGAGGTTGGGAGGCGATGATGCGCGCCGCCCAGTCGGCACGTTCGTGGAGTTCGGCCCCAGGGACAACCTCGCTCACCATCCCGACCTCAAGGGCTCGTGCGGCAGAGAGGCGCTCATAGTTTCCTAGCAACGACATGCGCATGATGTCGCCGAATGGAGTGATGCCGGACATGTGCATTGGCTCGAAGGCTGCGGTCATTCCGTAGGTGACGTGTGGGTCGAAGAATGTCGCGTGGTCGGCAGCGATAATGAACTCAACCTCGCCGAGCATATAGAAGGCGCCTCCACATGCCATCCCGTTTACCGCTGCGATTACTGGCTTCCAGAGGTCGCAAGATTTAGGGCCAATATTGTCGCCTGGGTCGTTGAACATGAACGGTGTTTGATCGCCCGCACCGATCGCATCTTCGTCATTAGTGGCAACGCTCTCAGAACCCATCTGCTCGGTTCTGTCAATGCCGGTGCAGAACGCTCTATCGCCAGCGCCCGTTAGAACAATGCACCTCACATCGTCATGGCGGCGAAGCCCTCTCCAGAGACTCTTGAGCTCTCGCTGCATTGTGTTGTTGAACGCATTGAGTCGATCTGGTCGGTTTAGCGTGACCCAAGCAACGCCATCGCGTTCTTCGTACCCGAGGGTCTCAAAATCTGTATTCACGGCTGACTCCGGTTCTGCTCTTGCCTGCTGGCGGGTCTCTCTCGTCTGGTTTGCTCTGTCTAGCGCCTCTGGAGCATAAGGCTTGAGGGGTACAGGTCGGCTGCTATTCGCCGGTGAAACTCGCAGAGTGGGGTTCGTTGGTGGCGGGGCTACTCGTCCTCAGTTTGGGGGAGGCCGGCACGTAGCTCGATCGCCTTGAGGGCGAGGCGCTGTGTGGTGCGTTTATGCAAGTACTCGACGACGCGCGTGAATAGGGGATAAAGGCTATGAGCAGCGCTATCCGCGTTGGATCGAAACTCAACAAACTCCTCAGGGGTAAGCGACGTTGGATACTGTCCCGAGAAGATCTCAACCACCTGAGACTGCATGCTCTCGACGCCATCGACATAGATGCGTGCGAGCTCAATGAGGATCGGATTAGGGATACCGAGGCGGCTTAATTCTCCGACAGCGCGAATCATGTCGAGGTCGTTGGCGTCGTAAGCACTCTGCCCGAACTCTGCTGGGTCCCTCAGTAAGCGTTCGCTTTGGAGAACCGCAACGGTCTTCTCGTTGATTCCGCTCTTCTGAATGAGTTCCTCGAGGGTATACGAGACTCCGATGTCGCCTGCGAATACCTCCTCTACCAGATCGACCCCTCGATCTGCATCGAGTAATGCTCGGATGGCGGCGAGTGAGAATCGCTTGGCCTGCAGTTCTCGAATGCGCTCGAGCCGAGCAAGGTGGTCGGGTCCAAATTCCTTTGTACGCCCAACCCTCACTGCGGGTTGCAGAAGTCCCTCGCGCTGGTAGAAACGAATGGTGTCAACGGTCAACGAGGTACGACGCGCGAGGTCGTCTATTCGCCAGCCTCCGGATTCTTCAGGCATTCAATCTCTGTTCTCTCAAAGGGAGGTGCGCACCAGAGGAGCCTTCCAAGGGGGTGAGCTCGTTTGTGGCTTTGGTCACATAGTTCGTGTAGGTACTCTGAGAGAGGATACTCTCACCTTTGTACGAGAAGTCAATAGAGGAATTTTTCTCTGTTAGAGCGAGTCTTCAAACCAGACCCGAGAGGAGAGCTAAATGTCAGATCAGCAGAGTAAGAAGCAGAGCGAGCAAGCAGCCTCAGTGCGGAGATGGATTACTCAACAGTTGAAGTGGGAGGAGTCACTCGAGTCTCTTAGAGACACAGATGACGAATCCAACCAAGATCGCAGCGCGGAAGTAGTGAGCCCAACTCGGGCCGCCTGACCCCTGCGAATTGGGTCGGCGACCTCCCCCGGATGCCGATCCTACGACCCGCCGTCGCCTCTCTCTCCTAACCCCCCCCTTGGAGAGAGAGGCGGTGGCGAAGTTGTTTTAGAAGCCCCTAAATGTTGGGTCCCGTTTCTCTCGCATCGCCGCTGTCACTATGTCGCGGCGAAGCTTGTTTTAGAAGCCCCTAAATGTTGGGTCCCGTTTCTCTCGCATCGCCGCTGTCACTATGTCGCGGCGAAGCTTGTTTTAGAAGCCCCTAAATGTTGGGTCCCGTTTCTCTCGCATCGCCGCTGTTCTCTCTTGGGAGTCAGCGGTTGCGATGTTGAGCTCCACGAAGAGCCCCTCCTGCTCGAGTACTACCGAGCGACCATTCTCAACGGACGAATGGAGAAGTTGCTTCGCCCATCCGAGTACCTTCGTCGGCTTCGAGGCCAAGCGATCAGCCATGTCTTTAACGTAGGTATCTAGCTCGTCACCAGGCACCACTCGATTGATAATGCCGAGTTCAAGCGCCTCATGCGCTGAGATGGTCTCACCAAGCATCACGATCTCTTTGGCGCGATGCATCCCAACAATCTGAGGCAGTAGATATGCGAAGCCTCCATCGGGGAGTAGCCCGCGAGATGCGAATACATCTACAAAACGTGCTGTATCTGAGGCAACAACTAAATCTGCAGCGAGGGCCAGCATCGCTCCGCCGCCCGCAGCGGTTCCATTCATCGCTGCAATGATTGGCTTCTGGCAATCCTGCATGGACTCCATTAGGCGTTGAAAGCCCGTGCGCATCATCTCGACTGCGCTGCCAACTATGAAATCTGGGGCACCCTCCGGCAGGGTGGGAGGGGTTGGGCGTACTCGCAGGTCGGCCCCTGTGCAGAAGTGTCGATCACCTGCACCGGTTAGGACTATCGCTCGAACGTTTAGATCGGAGTGTGCATTTGTGAAGTGCTCTATTAGTCGATCACGCACGTAATAAGGAATTGCGTTCGACATCTCAACTCGATTGATGGTGAGAGTGAGAACTCCATTAACTAGCGATGCGAGGAGTTCGTTCTCGACGTCTTGGGTCGGCGTGGATGTCATGCGTGTCTCCTTGGGCTGAGATTTCTTCTGGAATCAAGAGTTATGTTCAGAGCATAGGGGCGTGGTCCCTACTTGGGATTCCGTCATGATGGTTCGGTATGGTTAGGTAACCTTGCTGGGCCGCAAGCGCCTGCAAATTGAGGAGGAGCGACGAGTATGAAAATTTTAGTTAACTTCGATCTCTGTAAGAGCAACGCCGTATGCATGGCATCTGCCCCTGAGATATTTGAGGTACGCGACGACGGTTATCTCTACATTCTTCAGGAAGAGCCAGACGAGACACACCGTGCGGCCGTAGAAGAGGCTGTGCGCCTCTGCCCAACACGCGCCATCACAGTTGAGGACCAAGCGCTGTAGTGAAGAAGGTAGTGATAGTTGGTGCATCGTTAGCGGGGCTTCGTTGTGCCGAGGCTCTGCGACGTGAAGGCTTTACTGGAGCATTGACAATGGTCGGTGCCGAGGCGCACTTGCCATATGACCGTCCACCGCTCTCCAAAGAGTTTCTTACGGCGGAGTTTGAAGAGGATCGTCTAGCGCTACGAATCGAGCCCTATGAAGAACTCAATGCCGAATTAATTCTGGGGCAGCGGGCTCAATCACTGAGTCTCGAAGCAAGAAGGATCACCCTTTCCTCTGGTGAAGAACTCGGTTTTGATGGCTTAGTAATCGCGACAGGTGCCGCTCCTCGAACATTGCCGATTGCAGATGGCATCTCTGGTGTAATGACTCTGCGTACCCTCGACGACGCTCTTCGCCTCAAAGGTGCGCTTGCAGATCGCAAGCGAATATGCGTAATCGGAGCTGGATTTATTGGATCAGAGGTTGCTGCTACTGCGCGCGGACTCGGACTAGATGTCACTGTTCTGGAGGCTGGCGATCAGCCAATGCTGCGAGGTGTTGGGCCCATCATTGGAGAGACTCTTGCCGAACTACATCGCAGTAATGGTGTTGATCTGCGAACGGGAGTGAAGATTGAATCTCTAGAGCAGATTGGCGAGTCGGTTCGTGTGAATATCAGCGGAGAGTCATCTCTTGAGTGTGACCTTGTTCTGCTAGCGGTTGGGGCTGCGCCAGTTACGCAGTGGCTCGAGGGCTCGGGGCTTGCACTCGATGACGGAGTGGTCTGCGACGCAACGCTGCTCGCCGCCCCCGGGGTTGTCTGTGCAGGTGATGTAGCGCGGTGGCCTAATCCGCTATTCGATGGCGAGTCGATGCGCGTTGAGCATTGGACCAACGCTGTCGAGCAGGGGGTCCATGCTGCTAAAAGACTCCTATCGGATGACGATAGCGCTCCTCCGTTTTCAACGGTGCCGTTCGTTTGGTCGGAGCAATACGGCATCAAGATTCAAGCCGCGGGGCGATTCTCGGGAGAGGATCGAATGGAGGTCGTTCATAGCGGCACCGATGATGCTCGCTTAGTGGCGATATTCGAGCGCCACGGGAGAATCTCTGGAGTAATCGGTTTCTCTGAACCCAGACGCGTTATGCAGTACCGAAGACTGATCGGAGCCGGCGCTCCCTTCGATGAAGCGTTAGCCGCATCGCTCTAAGAATCCACATGCCAGGCGGTATAGCCCGTACGATCAGGGCATGGGCTCACTACTCGTTACTAATGATTTTCCGCCCAAGGTCGGCGGGATTCAGTCGTACCTGCATGAGCTTTGGCTTCGGCTTCCTAACGACGAGACAACCGTACTGACCACTCCGTATGTCGGTACATCAGATTTCGATGCTGCGCAGCCATTTCGTGTCGAGCGCATTCGGGAGCAGGTGATGCTGCCTACGAGTTCCCTCGCTTCGCGTATAGAGAGCCTCGCTAAAGAAGTCTCAGCCGATGTCATTTTCCTAGATCCAGCGCTACCACTTGGATCCCTTGGACGCCGCCTCAAGTCGGCTCCGCACATTGTCATTGCGCACGGCGCCGAGATCACAGTTCCGGGGCGCATGCCCGGTACGCATCGCCTGTTGGGTCGTGTTCTGCGCGATGCGAGAGGGGTTTTAGCGGCTGGGGAGTACCCAGCGCGCGAGTCTGTAAAAGCCGCAGGGAGAGACCTTGATGGATTAGTAGTCCCGCCTGGCGTAGATGTTGATCGTTTTAGACCTGTGGCCGATGCTGCTGAGCGAGCGGCAGGGAGAGTCTCGCTGGGCCTCGACCCAGATCGCCCGCTTGTTGTAGCCGTAAGCCGACTCGTTCCGCGCAAAGGGTTCGATGTGTTGATCGAGGCGATAGCAGGGTTAGATCCCTCGGTTGTACTCGCTATCGCTGGGGCTGGCCGCGACGCAGAGCGGCTAAGAAAAATTGCTGCAAAGCATGACCTGCTTAGGTCAGGGCGCGTGAAGTTCTTAGGGCGAGTCCCAAACGATGAACTCTTGACTCTCTACCGAGTCGGTGATGTGTTTGCTGCTCCGTGCCGTGACCGTTGGGGAGGTCTTGAGGCCGAGGGATTTGGGATCGTCTTTCTTGAGGCCGCCGCGAGTGGCGTGCCGTCGATTGCAGGGCGTAGCGGTGGAAGTCATGAAGCAGTCATCGACTCTGAGACTGGATATGTTGTCGACCCGCATGATGTCGTTGAGATTCGTAAGCGCATAGGTGATTTGCTCGGCGACGATTCGCTCCGAAACGCCATGGGGGAGAGCGCTCGAAGATGGGCGACCGAGGAGTGCTCATACGATGCTCGGGTTGTCCCTCTGAGCCGTCTCGCGAGCGGAGACTTAAGCGGGCTCGCCCCGCTCCCCAGCAAACTCGCTCCCTAATAAATCGAGGCTGATAGTTACTTCGAGTCTGGAGTTGGGGTGCGGTCGAAGCGCCGGTACTCTCTGGCTATGTCTGCGGAGTCCACCCCAAGCGAGATCGGCCCCACCGGTCAGCGAGAGTTGGGGATATTTATCGTAAGAGCCTCTTGGATATCGACGGCATTGTTTGGTCTCCTCGTGATCCCGCCTGTATTCGGGTTTGAGCCAGTTGACGGGCTCTCGGTTGGGGTCTCAATGCTCTACCTCCTGATCTCGATGGTTATCTGGAGTTGGGCACTGGTGCTCGCTGCGGTCCGGACCACCCGCGGAGACGATGTTCAAATTGCGAGCCTCTTCTTGGTTCAGGGTGACGTAAAGGAGACGCCGAGGTTCAGCCTCTACCTATCGCTAGGCGCCTCAATCGCAATTACAGCGGTCGGCGCCACGGCAGATCCATTCGTCGTACTTGCTCCTATGCTGCCTCTAGGTTTGGTCGGGCTGTGGGGTGCCCGCAATGGTGTGTACCCTGCACGTGGCGGAGTTGCGCTGAGGCCTCAATCGGCTGATGCGCAGAACTTGGGGTCTGATCCCCAAGAGAGGAGTTAGGCGAGATGTCGGAGACGGTGCACGAACGCATTCGTATCGAGGCTGATGTTGATCACTGCTTGGCGGTCGTACTCAACTTTGAGGCCTATCCAGAATGGGCGCGCGACCTAAAGAAGGTCACAGTTCTTGAACGCGATGAAGAGGGGCGTGGGACGTCTGTTGAGTATCGCGCTGCAGCAATGGGCAAATCTGTTACCTATGTGTTGACATACGATTACTCGGCGCTCCCGGAGAGGCTCTCTTGGGTTCTTGATCACGGCGACTCCCTGCGCTCCCTCGACGGTACATACCGTTTTGAGTCAGATGGTTCTGCAACGCGCGTTCACTATGACCTAGCGGTTGAGATTTCGGTGCCGCTACCGGGGCTGATAAAACGAAGAGCAGCTGGGATGATCACAGGCACCGCGTTGAAGGATCTAAAGCGCGCCGCTGAGAGCGAATGAGTCGGAGGCGAGAGTATGCGTGACCCTGGTACGCCTAGGCGCAATCCATTCTTTGAGCACACCTTTGACGAGAGTCAAGACGATGGAGTTGCGTTTGTCGGTGCCCCTGATGAAAAGGTCGAACCTCATCTGCACGCGCTCGGCGATTTGAGAGACTCTGACTCCGCCGGTGGGGGCGAGGCCTTCGGCGAGTGGGGAGACGACTTGGGTGAGGGCTGGGGTGACGACTGGTTCGAGACCATGGACGGTAGCGGTGAGGCTCCACGCTCCTCCGATGCCCTTGGAGGGATCGCCTCTTTGGTATCCGCTTTGGCAGAGGCTCAGCCAGAGGCGGTCGAGCACCTAGTAACGGCAGCACACGAGGTTGTACTTGCGGTTAAGACCGTCGTTGATGCTGCAGAGCAGGCACTAGCGCAGCAGCGTTCGGATCTAGCGGATCAACGCCAAGAGCGTGAGTCGCATTTCTCAAAGAATGATGGCGATGGAGAAGGCCAATCGGGGCAGCAGAATGATTCACCGCGAGTTGACCCGATGGACGAGCCATTTAGTTCGGAACGCCTCCCGCGCCCCGTTGACCTCGGATGACGATTACCGCCGGTATTGATATTGGTGGAACGAACCTGCGTGCAGCAGCGGTCTTGGAAGACGGAACTATCGTCGCTGAGACAAGTCTGCTCGCTCCCGCCGGTTGGGATGCGCTACGCGACGCAATGGTGACTCTCATCCAAGACCTGCGAGTAGAGGTGCCCGAGCTCGCAGCGGTAGGAGTTGGCGCCGCTGGAATGGTTGATCGCAGAGGTGTCGTTGCGTACTCGCCGAATGTCCACGCATTTGCGGATTCGCCGGTTCGCTCAGATTTAGAGGAGCGGCTCTCGCTTCCGATCGCCGTTGATAACGATGCAAACGTTGCAGCATTGGCCGAGGCTCGACTCGGCGCAGCGAGAGGGTGCGCGCATGCGCTGGTCATCACTCTCGGGACTGGTATTGGCGGTGGAGTAATTGTCAACGGAGAGGTCCTGCGCGGCGCTCATGGTTTTGCCGCAGAGGTAGGGCACTTTCAGATCGATCCTCAAGGACCGATCTGCGCATGTGGAGAGAGAGGGCACTGGGAGGCCCTCGCCTCTGGTAATGCTCTGGGTTGGATGGGGCGTGAAGCCGCTGCTGCTGGGAGAGGTAAGGCCCTAATCGCACTGGCCGGAGATATCGAAGCAGTGCGAGGCGACCACGTTGGGGAGGCATCACTCGCTGGGGACCCTGAGGCGCTCGCGATCCTTGATCGATACGCCGAGCAGGTTGCGATTGGTTTAGTAGGACTCGCCAATATCTTTGACCCGGAGCGCATTGTTATCTCAGGAGGCTTGGTCGCTCTCGGCGATGTTCTACTTGACCCAGTGAGATCGCATTTTATGGGGCGCGTTGAGGGGGCGAGTGCGAGGGAGACCTTGACGATTGTCGCCGCCACATTGGGGACACAGGCCGGTGTAGTTGGAGCCGCTCTGCTAGCGCGGGACCTAATCAGTTGAGTAGTAATAGTCCTAGTAATACCTTTAGTAATGCTCCTAGTAACAGGCTGAGCATCGGACTTACCCTCCCGTTCTTTAGAGAGGACGCCGAGCCGCTAATTGAGGTGGCTATCGCCGCGGAGTCAGTTGGCCTTGATGCCGTATTCGCATACGACCACCTATTTAGGTACGGCGCCGATGGGGGCGTTCGTCCGGCGCTTGAGTTCTCTTCAGCGCTAGGTGCACTCTGTGCCGAGACAGACTCCATCGCTATCGCTTCATTAGTAGCGCGGGCGACCCTTCGCCCACCGTCCGTCCTAACCGGCATTTTCGTGACTGCGCAACGTATTGCGGGCGAGCGAATAATCGCAGGCATCGGAGCAGGTGACGAGCAGAGCCGTGATGAGATGGAGCAGTTTGGCTACGACTTTGGTGATGTCTCATCGAGAGTTGAGGCGTTAGAGGCCAGTATCGCGTCGTTGATGCATGCAGATATCCCTGTGTGGGTTGGCGGAGATCCAAAATATGTTGGAGCGGCCACGATGATGGCCGACGGTTGGAATCGTTGGGGCGTTTCTCAAGATCGTTTTGCGCGCGAGGCCACTCAACTCAATGCGCTGCGAGAGAATCATGGTGGTGACCCACTCGTAATTTCATGGGGCGGATTATGTGTCCTAGGTGCAACCGACGATGAGGCTGAGAAGAAGGCCGAGCGACTCGGCGCATCGAAGGTTTCATTGGTGGGAGGCCCGCAACGAGTAGCTGAGTTACTTGTTGGCTACGTCGATGCGGGGGCTTCTTGGATTGCTCTAGGACCGATTGATTCGTCCGATCCATCAAATGCCATGCATGCGAAGGCGATTAGGGATCTTCTGAACGAGCGGTGACGGATTGTATAGCCGTGTTTGCGATGATTCGCTGCGGTTGGTGCGCTAGACGGAACTAGAGAAGAAGACGCGCTGCTTGCGTAAGGTCCGAGGCCATCTGCTCGTCGTCGATCATGCCGCTGCTCCAAGCGCCGAGTGCAGCAAACCAAACATATCCAAGGGTGCGTAATGCAGCATCTCCGTCGTCTCTGGGGCCAAGACCGCCGGCGTCCCCGAGAATGCCACGCAGAATTTCTAGGATCTCAACCTTCATTGCAGCGGCGCCTGGTTCTGGTGATCCGAGAGCAGTGACCATTGCCGCTGTAAGGGTGGGCTCACGAGATAGCGCTTTGTTCGCTAGGGCTAATACTCCAATTACGCGCTCCGCGGGGGAGTCTCCTTCTGTTGGCTGAGTCGCTAGTCGATCGCGCAGTATCCCGGTTTGATTGGAGAGAGCGGCTAGGAGTAGTTGGTCCTTGGATGCATATTGACGATAGAGAGTTGCAAGAGCGACATCTGCGGCCGATGCGACATCTCTCATCTGTACCGCTTCGTACCCGCCGCTTCGTGCGAGCTTTACCGCTGCCTCCACAAGGCGTCGACGTCGCTCAATTGTCTCGGTTGAGCGACTCGGCGCTGGCGCCAAGTCGTCTTTAGCCGGGGTACTTGGGTCGCTTGAGATTGCGACTGCGAACCTCGACTCACTCATCGATGCCAATCGGTGCGTAGTTCGTGCTTCGATCATCGGTTCGAGATGAGCCGACGAGTACAACTGCAGAGCGAAGGTCACTGAGAAAATCGCCGATTGCTCCGGCGGTCCCGGCAGAGACTGTTGCGTGAATCGAGTCAGGGGGGCGTTGGCGGTCTAGATGCCAGCCGCCTGCGCTTAGAGCATCCATGACGGCAAAGATGTCAATTTCATCGGGATTTATCGCCGCGATTGCTACGAGGTGCGCATCTGGTTCTCCGAGTACCTGTAGGCCGGGTATCGATTCGACGCCCTCAATCAATCGCTTCGTTGCCTCCATGGTTTTCTCAACAAGGCGCATGTAACCAGCCTCGCCGAGAAAATGAGTCACTGCCCACGCAGCAGCGATTGGGCCAGCCGCTTTAGTCCCTAGGAGCCCGGTAGATGCATAGAAGCCACCTAGCCATCCATCGAAGAAGAAAATTTGGTGGCGTCGCATCTCTTCAGTTCGATGCAGGAGAACCGATGCGCCCTTCGGGGAGTAACCAAGTTTGTGAATGTCGGCAGAGATCGAGGTAACACCCTCGACTCTGAAATCCCATGGAGCAACGGGGTATCCAAGGCTCTCCATAAATGGAAGAACGAATCCACCCATGCATGCATCTACGTGGCATGAGGTACCGGCATTGCTTGCAAGCGCTGCAATCTCGGGGATTGGGTCAATAACTCCCTGGGGGTACTGCGGTGCTGATCCGACTACTAACACGGTGTCGCTATCTATAGCGTTCGACATTGCGTTTAAATCGACGCGCCAATGAGTCTTAACGGAGACCTTGCGAATCTCCACGCCATAGTCATGCCCGGCCTTGTGAAAAGCAGCGTGAGCACTCTCACCTAAAACCATATTGGGCTTGCTGACGCCCCGGAGAGTACTGGCTCGATCTCGGGCTGCTTTTACGGCTAGGAGAATCGACTCAGTGCCGCCCGATGTCATGAAGCCCTGCGCGTCGCAGGACTCGGTGCGGCCGTGAAGCATCTGTGCAACGGTGTCAACTATCTCTTCTTGCATACGGCCAAGGCTTGGAAACGCTAGGGGGTTGAGTCCATTCTCAGAGAGATATAGAACGCTTGCTTCGCGCGCTATTTCTTCGACCTCATCTCCAGCATTGAATACCAAGGCAAAGCAGCGACCGTTACGCCAATCTTTGTCCCCAGACTTCATCGCTACGAGGGTGGATAAGACCTCGTCCTTGCTCATGCCTTCGCGCCCCATTGCCATGCTCTTAACTTAGGCGCGCAAGTTAGGCGGGCGTGAGCGCAGCGGAGTTATTCGTTATAGCCCTGCTACTGCGAGTCGGCGTGCAAAATCTGGTCGGGCCAGTCTTCGCAGGGTGGTGGCGTATACCTGCTCAACCACTGCTGCGTTCTTGCTCTCGGACATTGCACTTAAGCCCCCTTCTCCCATCACATCTCGATCCTCAGTTGAGGGCTGAAATGAGACGACTGGAATTCCAGCAAGCTGAAGCCTGCGTACCTCTTGGGCGAGTCTGCGCCTGAAGTGAAGGCGACCAGCCTGGCGCGGGTGGAGAGTAATTGCCGATCGCGCTAGCGACATTGGAGAGGAGATGATCACAAGATCGGGTCTCTCTGACAAGACTAAGTCCGCGTTGGTAGGAGAGTGAGCGGCTCCATCGATGTAGTTCTCACCGGCGATTCGGACGGGGCGAAAATATCCTGGAATCGCCGATGATGCACCGACAGCGGTAGCGAGATCAACCTCTGGAGAACCATCGCGACCGAAGACCACCCTGCGGCCATCGCTTACACGCAACGCACAAATCCATAGACGCTCGGCGGGCCATCCCGGACCGGTAACCCCATGGAGTGCATCGGTCCAAGATTCTGGCGGGACGCGCCCTGGTGGAACCGCTACGGCAAGGAGTGTCTCAGGGCGAACCTGCCACGGCCGTGTTGCGACACGTCGCAGCAGTTGACGTTGTGGCAGTTGGGGAAGGTTGCGCGGGCCAACAGGGGTTCGCCAATCTCCACTCTCTCCGAGTCGATCCATGATCTCGCGTCCCTCAGCGCTCGGCTCAATATTGCGAAGAAACGCAGATGCATCTCGCGGTGCGAGGCCGGCTCGAACATAAGCGCCTGCGCTTGCACCGGCAGATGTTCCGACGACAAGGTCCGCTCTACGTGCATCCCAGCCAATGCCATCTGCGAGACCCGCTAGAACTCCAGCATGGAAGGCCTGCCCGGTTAAACCACCGGCTCCGAGTACAAGTCCGATGCGAGGTGCTTTGCGAGGTGCTGTGGAAGGCATCAGGACATCATGCCCCGTATGCAGGGCCAGGCTGCGGTCTCTTGTTAGTCATGCCGGTTCTTCGAGTTCCTCGACTCCTGCAGGTGCAGCCTCGCCTCGGGCCTGCCCGAAGTATTCCCACGCCTTTGCAGGGTCAATGATGATAAATAAACCCTCGGCCTCCGCTGTTACTACGCCATCAACGCTCATAGTCCCGAGAGCTGTAATGCGCCGCCCCTCCACTTTCTCGGTCCAGCCCTCAAACGTGACTTCCTGATGGAGAGGCGTAGGTCGGCGGTATCGAATCTTGAGTGTGCCGGTCATCCCCGGATTACCGCTAGCCACGTTTGCCATTCCAAGAATCTCGTCAAAGGTAAGTGCGATCCAGCCTCCGTGTACATATCCAGGAGGGCCTTCGTATGCAGCGTGATAGATGCCACGCCCCAAGATTCTCCCCGAGCGAACCTCCCACTCGAGTGGAGGAGCAACTGGATTTACTTGACCAACGATTGGAGATCGTGTCAAGTAATCGCCGTGCGTGCGTTCACTCGGAACTCGCCGGCCTCGTGCTTTGGCTTCGTGAGGAGAGCCTGCGATCTGAGCAGCTAGATCCTCCGTTACGGTTGCAGCATCGCGGAGAACCTCATCGGATACATCATCACGAGTAAGTATCGCGTCAATAAGGTGGCGAACTGCTTGAGTAAGTTCGCGTCGCGGCTCGGTTGCGAAGTTGGCCCCCTGAGTCGGGTCCATTGAGATGCGCTCTAGCATTCCGTTTGGTGTCGCCGACTTCTCAATTTTAGTCTCTTCAGAGGGACCGTTGGAGGCGCTATTCAAGTTGCTGCCCATCAACTAGTCATCGACCTTTGAACTCGGGAGGGCGCTTCTCTGAGAATGCGCGTGGGCCTTCTTGGGCGTCCTCAGATGCGAATACTTCCCAGCCGATTGCATCCTGAATCTTCATGGCCTCGGCGTCGCTTAGCCCCTCTGTCTCGCGCCATGCACGCAGGATCGCTTTGGTAGATACGGGGCTGTTCTGTGCAACCTCCAAGGCAACCTCCATGGCGACCTTCAGCGCATCGCCATCTGGGACAACGCGCCCAATGAGTCCGATCGCAAGGGCCTCCTGAGCGGAGACAGGGCGGCAGGCGAGTAGCACCTCCATAGCGAGGGTGTACGGAATCTGGCGAGGTAAGCGCACCGCTGAACCGCCCAACGGGAACAATCCGCGCTTTGCCTCCCAGACACCAAAAGTGGCTCCTTCGGCGGCGATGCGGATATCAGTTCCTTGGAGCATCTCAGTGCCGCCCGCTACGGCGTACCCCTCGACGGCTGCAATTAGTGGCTTGGTTAAACGGTGATCGCGCAGTAATGCCTTCCAGTGAAGGTTGGGGGAGTCGGCCATGGCCTTCACGACCCTCGGGTCCTCAGACGGCCTCGACATTGCCTTTAGGTCCGCACCTGAGGAGAAGCAGCCGCCGGCTCCAGTGAGGATAGCGACACGCACATCATCGGTCTCGTCAACGTAATCGAATCCCTGGGCTAGCCCGACGAGCATGTCAGGGCTCAGAGCATTCTTTGACTCAGGGCGATTCATAGTGAGGATCACAATGTGACCGTCGCGCTCAACGGTGCAGTGTTTGGTGCTCATTGGAAGAAGTTCGGTCACCGGGGCTCCTTGGGTCACGTAAGGTGTGCGAGAACCGATTCTACCCGCAGCGCTCTGCGCGCTACCCTCCTAGTAATTGAGTCTCTAATCCAGGGTCTCTAATGCGGGGGGATTTCGCCCAGATAGTCGGGTAGTTAGCTCCTTGTTTTTATTGACCTTTTAGGCCCTTAATCAGAACCTAGTTGCTAAAAATAGTAAGTATCCAGAAAATATTTTCTCTTAGATCTGCTTAGTGAGAGGTAAATCTCAATGAACCGTCCCGACTCAGCCGTAAATCTTGCCGATGCTCGGACCTACGAAGTAGGCCCGCCAATTGAGTTCTTCAACTGGCTGCGCAGTGAGGCTCCAGTCTGGTGGCACGACTCTGATGAGTACCCGCCAGGTTTTTGGGTATGCACGAAGTACCGCGATGTAATTGAGATCGAGCGCAATACTTCGATTTTCTCCTCTGCTCAAGGTGGAGCGCTTTTGGTAGATCAAGGCGAGGGTACTGAGCTGATGATGCTCAACCAAGATGCTCCTCAGCACACACGCCTCCGAAATTTGGTTGCTCGTGGATTTACGCCCAAGGTGGTGCGCATGCTTGAGCCGTCCATTCGCGAAGCAGCGCGCTGGATTGTCGACCGCGCTCTTGAGAATGATGGCGAGTATGACTTTGTGCCCAACCTGGCTGCAGAGTTGCCGCTAGTTGTTATCTCTGAGTTGCTCGGCATTCCTTACGAAGACCGCCACAAGATCTTCGAATGGTCAAACCGCATGATTGGTGCCGACGACCCTGAGTACGGAGCGATTGGCGGCGAGGATGCAATGTCAGCCTCCATGGAGCTCTACATGTACGCGCAGGGCCTCGCTGACAGCCGACGTGAGCGACCCCTCGACGATATCGTTACCGCTTTAATTACAGCAGATCTTGATGGCGAGAAGCTCTCTGATATTGAGTTCAATGTCTTTGTGCTCCTCCTATCGGTTGCAGGCAACGAGACAACTCGTAACCTCATCTCGGGTGGCATGTACGCCTTGATGCAGCACCCTGACCAGCTCGAGCGCCTTAAGGCAGACCTCCCAGGACTCATGGAGACCGCAGTCGATGAGATGCTGCGATTCGTAACACCGGTTATGTACTTCCGTCGCACGGCTACTGAAGACACAGAGTTGCGGGGAGTGCAGATCAAGAAGGGCGACATGGTGACCATCTGGTATGGATCGGCCAATCGCGACGAAGAAATTTTTGCTAACCCACACGTATTTGATGTCGGGCGCACTCCAAATGAGCACATTGCATTTGGTGGGCGCGGGCCGCATTACTGCCTCGGAGCGAGTCTCGCGAAGATGGAGATTCGAGTGATGTTCGAGGAGATTCTTACGCGTATCCCCAATATCACTAGTGCGGGAGAGATCGTGCGCCTGCAGTCGAACCTCATCAATGGTGTGAAGCACCTCCCTGTCCGTAACAGTTGAGGATTTTGGCGACAGATCAGTAATTTGACGGTTTAAACGCGGCCAGAATTACTTGGCGCAACTGCAACAAGGAGAAGAGACAAATGACAGAACCACTTGTAGCTAGGCACTCCCTTGAGTACCCAGGCGGATATACGCGTTCGGTAGGTGAAGTAGTCGGTCGTTACTTGACTGGGCTGCGCGATGGGCGAATTGAGGGCGCCCGCCTCGCGGATGGTCGAGTCTTAGTGCCGCCGACGGAGTACGACCCCCTTACCTCTGCGGCCGTCTCGGTTGACGACTTCGTAGAGGTTGGGCCCGCTGGAACCGTGGTTACATGGTCGTGGGTAGCGAATCCTCGTGCAGAGAAGCATGCGCTTGATCGCCCCTTCGCATTCGCTTTAATTCGCCCTGACGGTGCTGATACATCGATGCTCCACATGGTTGACGTTTCTACTCCAGAGGAGATGAGTACCGGGATGCGCGTAATACCGCATTGGCGGTCTGATCGCATCGGTGGCGTATCTGATATCGAGGCATGGCGACCCTATAAAGATGGTGATCCGATCCCGGAGGTCCCTCCACTTCCGTTCTCAGAGAACATGGGCGATTCAGTTACAGGGATAGTGACATCGGGAAGGCTTGATTACGAGATCGCTGCCGGGGAGTCCACGACACGTTTCCTACTTGGACTCGCCGAAGGCAAGATCATCGGTGGCAAGGCAGTGGGGAGCGACGACGTTTATGCAGCATCGCGAGGTACCGACCCGACTACCGGAGCGCCAACAAGTATCTCTGTAGATGTGAGCGATACAGGGGTAATCACTACGTTCTGCATCGTAAATATTCCAGGGCTCTCGGATCTCGCCCCAGAGATTCCATATGTATCTGCTCAGGTACTACTTGACGGAGCGAACAACACCTTCTTTGGTCTCATTCGCGGCTGCTCCGTAGACGAGGTGCGCATGGGGATGAGAGTTAAAGCAAAGTGGCTCGAAAAACTAACTGCCGATCACGGGAGCATTGAGTGGTGGGAGCCCACGGGAGAACCCGATGCTGAGTACGCCGACTATAAGGATTACCTCTAATGCGTGATGTAGCTGTTGTTTCGTTTTCTTACTCGACCGTAGCGAAAGAGCAGATGCGCAACGAGGTTGAGATGCTCGCCCCTGTAATTACGGAGGCCATCGATGCATCGGGTATCGCTCGATCTGATATTGGCTTCACGTGCTCAGGGAGTTTTGACTATCTTCAGGGCGGACCCTTTTCCTTTGTGATGGGGCTTGATGCTGTTGGGGCGTGGCCGCCGATCCGCGAGAGCCATGTCGAGATGGATGGCGCCTGGGCTCTATATGAAGCCTGGATAGCGCTTCAGACGGGCGAGGTTGATTCTGCACTCGTCTATGGATTCGGGAAGGCGTCTCAGGGCAACGTCCATGAGATTATGTCGTTGCAGTTGGACCCTTATTACGTGGCGCCGCTCTGGCCCTCAATGGTTGATCTAGCCGCACTACAAGCGCGTGCTTACCTAGATGCAAGCGGTCGCAGCGAACGCGATCTTGCTGGGGTAGTAGCACAGGCGATGCGGAGCGCTCGCGATACGCCTCAAGCGATTAGGTCTGGTGAGCCAAGCATCGAGGACTTGCTCGCATCTCCATACGTAGCGTCGCCACTTCGTGATGCGGATATTTTCCCGACAACGGATGGGGTCGCCGTCATCGTGTTAGCGGCAGGTGACCTCGCTCGCAGCGTAAACAAGCGCCCCGCTTGGATACGAGGGTTAGACCATCGCATCGAGCCCCATTCACTAGGAGCCCGCGACCTAACTCGCTCTGATTCAACTGCGCTCGCCGCCAAGCATGCCGGTGTCGCTTCAGGGCCGATAGATGTCGCTGAAGTACATGCTCAGTTCAGCCACGAGGTCTTGATTCTCAGCGAAGCACTCGGTGTAGATCCCTCCATTGTTAACCCATCTGGAGGCCCATTGGCGGCCAATGGGATTATGTCGGCTGGCCTCGTGAGAATCGGTGAGGTTGCGCGTCGCATCATGGATGGAACCGCCAACCGAGGTGTTGCCCATGCAACATCCGGGCCTGCATTGCAGCAGAACCTCGTATGTGTTTTGGAAGGTGAATAGATATGTCTAAGAACGCTGTAGCAGTAGTAGGTGTTGGGCAGACGCATCATCGTTCGTCGCGAAAAGACGTCTCGATGGCGGGGCTCGTTCGGGAGGCCGCAGTTGAGGCTCTCGAGGATGCTGGGATGACATGGAGCGACATTGACGCTGTAGTTGTTGGTAAGGCCCCAGATATGTTTGAGGGTGTCGCTATGCCAGAGTTGTATCTAGCGGATGCTCTCGGCGCAGCAGGCAAGCCAATGCTTCGCGTGCACACCGCCGGGAGTGTGGGTGGATCAACAGCGATTGTCGCTGCGAAACTCGTACAGGCTGGAGTACACGAACGCGTCCTTACCGTTGCTTATGAGAAGCAATCTGAGAGCAACGCGACATGGGGACTCTCGGTTCCAATGCCATTCTCTCCGCCACTAGTTGCTGGAGCAGGCGGATACTTTGCCCCGATGATTCGCGCTTATATGACGCGATCAGGTGCGCCTCGAGAGAGCGGGCATCTAGTTGCAGTAAAAGACCGACTCAACGCAGTGCGAAATCCCCGAGCCCACCTGCACATGCCTGAAATTACGTTGAAGATGGTTGAGGAGTCTTGGCTGCTATGGGATCCACTGCGGTATCTCGATACGTGCCCATCATCTGACGGAGCAATGGCGATGGTTTTGGGTAGCGAGAAGGTCGCAGCCGCCGCGCCGAACCCTGTCGCTTGGGTCCATGGAATGGCGATGCGCAGCGAGCCAACAATGTTTGCTCGGCGCGATCAGATAAACCCTCAAGCAGGTAAGGACTGCGCTGCGGATGTCTATCGCCAAGCAGGGATTTCGGATCCCAGACGCGATCTTGACTGTGCAGAGGTTTATGTTCCGTTCTCGTGGTACGAACCTATGTGGCTCGAGAACCTTGGATTCTGTGCCGAGGGAGACGGGTGGAAATTGACTGCAGAGGGTGCAACAGCCTTTGACGGAGATATTCCGTGGAACCCATCTGGAGGAGTGCTCTCCTCTAATCCAATTGGAGCCTCCGGAATGATTCGATTTGGTGAGGTTGCTCAGCAGGTGCGTGGCGCTGCTGGCGGTCATCAGGTCGAACTGAAGACCGGTAAAGCTCTCGGGCATGCTTATGGCGGGGGCTCGCAGTTCTTTGCAATGTGGGTAGTTGGCGCCAAGAAGCCTGAGTGACCTAGTGAGCGCAGCCTCTTCGAATCCCTCTGATTCGAGTAGATCGATCCCGATCCCATTCGGGTGGTTCCGTGTTGCTGACTCTGGTGATCTCAATTCTGGAGAGGTAATTACGCTGCGTGCCTGCGGTCGGGAACTAGTCGTATGGCGAACCGACGATGGTGAAGCTGTATGTGCGGATGCGTTCTGTCCCCATCTCGGCGCCCACTTAGGAATGGGCGGGCGAGTCGTCGGCGATTCGCTCGTATGCCCCTTTCATGGGTGGAGTTTCGATACTGACGGCAAGAACTGCGACATCCCTTATAGCGATCGTACGAACGGTCGTGCGCGGCTGTTAACGCACCCTGTAGTAGAGCGCAATGGTTTTGTATTGGCATGGATACACCCGCAGGGCTTGGCCCCGACTTTTGAAGTTCCAGAGTTACCCGAGGTGCTTGACCCCGAGTTCCTGCCCTACATCGTCTCTTCGTACATTGTGAATACTTCGGTGCAGGAGATGGGGGAGAACGCTGTCGACCGCTGTCATTTTCCGAGTGTGCATCTCAACGCGGTGCCGCCAGACATCATTGAGTACGACACCACATCTGAGATCGCTCGAATACTCTCTCGCTTGCTTCTGATTACGCCTTATGGCGATTTTCCAGGCGAGATCGAGATACACCAATACGGTCCAGGTTTCTCAGCCACTCGTTTTCGAGGTTTTGTCGATACCCTTTTAGTTGCGACTCAGACCCCGATAGAGGCGAGCCTCTCGGAATTACGTTTCTATTTCACAGTTCGTAAAACAGGTTACGGAGAAAGTAGCGAGGAAGAGGCAAGAGCCCTTGCTTTGATTTATACCGGCCATATTGATGAGCAGGCACGCGAAGATATTCCGATCTGGGAGAACAAGGCCTACATCGAGAGCCCCGCCCTCTCCGATGTCGACGGGCCGATTCTTGAGTATCGCCGTTGGGCTAAGAGATTCCAGGTCGTCAAAGTAAAATAGAGCCCAGTTTTATAAATCGTTCTAAACGGGCGTGTTGATAGTGGCCATCACTTTGATAGAGGACATCGCTTGACTGGAATTCTCTAGATAATTCATGGCCCTGTCACCAATTCTCCTCCCGCATGGGTGATACTTGGAACTATTCCGCAGACAAATTCGCGACCTATGTGGTCAGGGCAGATAGTTCGGAGGAATATGCGGACACTGCGCGGGAGAAAAGTATCTCTGCAACTACTCGTAGTGCTAGTGGCGCTTAGCGCCTGCACTCGTAGCGGCATAGAGACCGGAGCGAGTGAGGTTAAGCCTGTTGGAGCCTTAGATGCTCCGAGCGGAGTTTTTGGAGATCTCGGGAGAGTCTGCGGCCCCGGTTCAGCCAAAGGGAAGACCGCCCAAGGGGTCTCTAACAATGAGATCGAGGTTGGCACCATCGCCGACCCAGGTTTTGTGGGGAGGCCTGGCCTCAATCGCGAAATTTTTGATGCAGCGCTTGTCTTCACACGGTGGTGCAATGCCGCAGGCGGAATACACGGAAGAAAATTGCAATTAAATCTCCGCGATGCTCGGGTGACCGAGTATCGAGCCAGGATGCTCGATGCGTGCGCAGAGGATTTTGCACTTGTAGGGGGCGGCGGGGCATTTGACGGTACCGGGGTACGCGATCGGCTCGAGTGTCTGCTTCCAGACTTTGCAGTATTCGTTGTTGGGGCTGAGGCGAGGGATGCGGAACTGCTATTTCAGGTTGGTCCAACCCCAATGGATTCTTACCCGGCTGGCGATATCCGTTGGCTCGCTGCTCGTTACCCGACGGCATCTGCACATGTTGGAGCAATAACTGCTGCGTACCCCGCAGGTATTCTGAACCAGAGACAAGCGGAGGCGGCGGCGACTGCAAATGGGATGACCATTATCTATTCAGGTCAGTACAACGCCACCGGAGAGCCGACGTGGATCCCTGTGGCGCAGTCTCTAAAAGTGAGAGGAGTGCGTGGACTCATCTGGACAGGTGAGCCTCAGAACTTGGCTCGCTTAGAACAGGCTCTTGTTGACATTGATTACGAACTTCAATGGATACGTGTGGACCCAAACCACTATGACGCGTCCTTCCTCGATGCCGGTGGAGCGGCAATCAAGAACACGTTTATGAGAGCAGATTTTGTACCGTTTGAGCAAGCGGTTAAGCAGTCGGCCACACGTCAGTATTTAGAATCATTCAAGCGCTTTTTGCCGAAGGGTCGTGCGCGAACATTCCTGGGGTTACAGGCGTTCTCAGCATGGCTGCTCTTCGCTAAATCTGCAGGCGCTTGTGGGAGCCAATTAACCCGAAGGTGTCTAGTGGAGAATGCAGAGAAGATTGGTTCAACAGGCTGGACCGGCGGCGGACTTCAGTCCCCAGTAAACGTCGCTGCCGCAGATCCACCTCAATGCTTTTTGATTATTGAAGCAACGGCGACTGGGTTCAGGTTCCCTAGTGTTGATAGGACAGATGGCATTTATAACTGCGATACCAAGAATGTGGTGCGAATCCCCGGCGCAGTAAGGAGTGGGTTGCGCCTAGTAGATGTTGGCCGAGAGTATTCTGATTCGCTCTAAATATTGATCCTCTAGGGCTACGTCCTTGCAGGGTGGCCAGAGATCTCGGCAAAATCAGTCAATAGAACAGGATTATTGCCCTCCTTGCCTCGCATAGAGCCAATAATCCTGCGATACTCACAGCCTCGCCGATCGGCGTCATTTAGGGGGAATTAAATGCGATCCAAGTTCTTAGTCAAGACAGTTATATGCGCAACTGCTCTATCCCTTGTTGCGGCAGGGTGTAGCAGAAGCGACTCCGGCCCCGAGAATGCGGGTACTACCGGTGGCGGAGGCAAAACCACGACAGCGAGCGGTGCATTTGGTTCTCTAAACGATGTCTGTGGGCCCGGTGACGCTAAGGGCGCAACCGCTCGCGGTGTTACAGATACAGAGATTCGAGTTGGAACAGTGGCTGATCCAGGCTTCTCTGGTCGCCCCGGACTCAACCAAGAGTTATTTGACTCTGCCACGGTCTTCACCAAGTGGTGCAACGCCGCCGGTGGAATCGCTGGACGACAGATCAAGGTCGACCTTCTAGACTCAAAGCTCACTGAGTACCGAGCACGTATTCTCGAGGCATGCCAGAACGACTTCTCTCTAGTCGGTGGTGGCGCAGTATTTGATGACGTAGGCCAGAAGGACAGGCTTGAGTGCTTGCTCCCTGATATTGCAGGATTCGTTGTAAGCACGCAGGCGCGCGGCGCCGACCTAATGGTCCAAGTAGTGCCCAACCCGCTCGACACGCTCCCCGTTGGCGACTACAAGTGGCTTGTTGAGCAGTTCCCGGATTCAGTCAACAAGGTTGGCGCCCTAACCGGGTCGCTACCTTCAACAATCCTCGTAAAAAACCAAGCGATCGAGGGTGCAGAGTCTCAGGGAATGAAGGTCATTTACGATGCCCAGTACAACGCTGT
Source organism: Actinobacteria bacterium IMCC26256 (assembly GCA_001023575.1). Lineage (GTDB taxonomy): Bacteria > Actinomycetota > Acidimicrobiia > IMCC26256 > IMCC26256 > IMCC26256. The sequence goes on from CP011489.1 coordinate 961,568, forward strand.
AGGCGAGCCCACATGGGCCCCTATCGCTCAGACCATTAAGTCAAAGGGGATCAAGGGGATTCTCTGGACTGGTGAGCCCGAGAACCTTGCAAAGCTTGAGATCGGTCTCGCAGATATCGGCTACAAGCTTGATTGGATCAGAGCAGACGCCAATCACTACGACCAGAAACTTCAAGTAACTGGTGGCGGGTCAATTGCCAATACGTATGTGAGAAGCACTGTGTACCCATTTGAGCAAGCCTCAGAGAACCCTGCTACGCAGCAGTATCTAGACCTTTATAAGAAGTACCTCCCGAGCGCCAAGGCCAAGACCTACCTTGGAGTTCAGGCGTTCTCGGCGTGGATTCTCTTTGCTCGAGCAGCGAAGGCATGCGGGAATAAGCTCACAGCTTCTTGCCTATTGGACGAGTCAAAGCGCATCGGTAGCACGACATGGACCGGCGGTGGACTACATGCTGCGATGAATATCCGCGACCAGAAATCGACGGAGTGTTTCTCGCTTCTGCTTGCAAACCCGAAGGGGTTCACGCTCCCAGATATCGATGCAAATGATTCAATCTTCAACTGCACCGACGGAAACGTTCTAACGCTTAAGGGTGACTACGGGAAAGGCACAAAGCTTGCCGATGTAGGCAAGTCAATCTCCGACCTTAAGTAGCAATCCTTAAGTAGCAATCCTTAAGTAATGAATAAGCGCTTTAAGAATTGAGATCAAGAAGTTAATTACTCGCACGACCTACTACTTAAGTAGGGGGATGCTTTGGGGCCGGAGAAATCCGGCCCCACTTCCGCCCCGGAGGCATTGTTGGATAAGTTCCTCACATTCACGATCGTAGGGCTAAGCACCGGGGCCATTTACGCGATCATTGCCAGCGGTTTGGTACTGACTTACACGACGACTGGAATTTTCAACTTCGCGCAGGGTGCAATCGGGATGCTCTGCGCCTTCGCTTTTTGGCAGATGTACATAGCGTGGGAATGGCCACTCTGGCTGGCATTGCTCCTCTCTCTGCTCGTCTTGGCTCCCCTAATCGGTGCGTTTATCGATACCGCAATTATGAGAGGCCTTGAGGACACGACAGAGGTCACGCGGCTCGTCGTATCAATTGGACTATTGGTAGGACTAATCGGATTAGCGAACTGGATTTGGAAGCCAGGTGTGAGCCGTAATGTGCCCGCATTTTTTAGCGGGCATTACTTCTCGCTTGCAGATACGCGTGTCACCGGTCAGCAACTGGCCACCATCGCTGTAGCGGTAATAGTGGCGCTCTCGCTCTGGCTATTTCTTCGCCTAACACGCACAGGTGTAGCGATGCGCGCGGTCGTAGACGATCGAGCGCTTGCCTCTCTTAACGGCGCACGCCCTAATAGAGTCTCAATGCTTGCATGGGCTATGGGGTGCACTCTTGCGGGCATCGGCGGAATCCTCATCGTCCCCAACGTGGCGCTTGATGCGGGAACACTCTCACTCTTAATTGTGAACGCATACGCCGCTGCAATTATTGGCAGGCTTAGAAGCCTGCCCCTCACATTTCTCGGTGCATTGATTCTTGGTTGCACTGAGGCTTATTTATCTGGGTATCTCAAGAGCACCCCTAATCTTGCCGGGCTCCGCCTCGCCGCCCCCGCAATTTTGCTCTTCATCGTGCTGCTAGTGATCCCGACATCGCGCCTTCGTGGCCGACGCCAGAGTCGCGAATTTTTCCCGATGCCGAGTTGGTCTGGAACCTTCGTCTTCGCTGGGTGTGTTGTATTCAGTGGGGTAGTGCTAGCGACAACGCTCTCAAACTCAGACGCCGTGACTTATGGACGCATATTTGCGGTGGGCATACTTGCCCTCTCACTAGTTCCATTAGTCGGTTTTGCTGGGCAGATATCGCTTGCCACGCTCTCCTTCGCCGGGATCGGCGCATTGGTATTTGGGCATTTGGGGGCAGGTGGGAATCCTCTTGCGCTAGTTCTTGCTTTCGTTATTCCGGCGGCAGTCGGTGCATTAATAGCGCTCCCTGCGCTGAGGCTCTCTGGAATTTATTTGGCATTGGGGACGGCCGGCTTCGCGGTAGCGCTCGACCGATGGATTTTCAACCTTGCAGATTTTAATATTGGGCCGGTACACATCAGCCTCTTCGAACTTGGATCGACAGAGGTTGCACCGCTCAATATTTTCGGATACTCCTTCAACACTCCATCGCGCCAAATGGTTCTTGTCAGCGTTGCGTTTGCAGTTCTCTCCATCGCAGTTGTAGGGGTGCGTAGGAGTGCCTATGGACGACGCCTTCTTGCGATGAAATCAAGTGAGGCTGCATGCGCGACTCTCGGTCTCAACCTGGTGGGTACGAAGCTCACTGTGTTCGCGCTCTCCGCAGGGATCTCAGGTGTAGGCGGGGCAATCTTGGGTACGCAACTCAGGTCTATCAGCCCACAGAACTTCGACTTTGTGAGCGGTCTCCCTGTGCTGCTCCTCACCGTTGTTGGCGGGATTGGTGCTGTCGGCGGGGCTTTGTTTGCAGGGGTTTCATTAATGGGCATCCTGCCGCTTCTCGCTCTTCTTGGCGTATTCTTCGCGAATGTTGCAGGACTGCTCCCTGGTATTGCAGGGGTAGGGCTTGGTCGCAACCCGAATGGATCTATACATGACATTAGAGATGGGTTCGAGCCAATTATTCGCTATCGCCCAGCCATCATTTGGCTAGCGATTGTCATACCAGCGGTATGGATTCTGAGGCTCGCTGGCATTTACGGTAACGCTGTCTTCTTTCCACTTCTTGTTCTCTCTCCCGTTGTAGCCGTAATTTTTGCGACTCTCAAAATTGGTGGAGTAGAGCAGACCCCAACGGTTGAGGAAATACCGCTTGAATGGAAGGGCTTTATCGAGCCATGGAAAGAGAGTGATCTCATTGAGTTAGATGCGGCACTTGGAATTAACGAAGTGAGCATCCATGTCGCTCCTTGAGATCTCGGAAGTATCGGTTCGGTTCGGCGGGAACCTTGCACTTGATGGGGTAACGCTCGCTGCAGAGGCTGGCGAGATAACTGGCCTGATCGGGCCAAATGGTGCAGGGAAAACAACGCTTTTCAATGTAATTACTGGTCTCCAGTCGCCTACGTCTGGTCGAGTTATTTTGACTGGGCGCGAACTTAGAAAGCTCTCGCCGACGAGGCGGGCGCGTCTTGGAATGGGGAGAACATTCCAGCGTTTGGAGCTTTTCGGGATGCTGAGCGTTCGCGAGAATATTCGTGTTGCAGCAGATATTTACAAGTCCTATAGCGGATCCAAAGACGATCCAGCGCAGGTAGTCGAGGCAATGATCGACAAAGTTGGGCTGCGCTCTGTCGCTGATGCAAGGGTTGACGCTCTACCAACGGGGCAGTGTCGACTTGTGGAGCTGGCTCGTTCACTTGCTACACGACCAAAGGTGCTACTGCTAGATGAACCAGCATCGGGGCAGGATGATACTGAGACAGTCGCATTCGCTCTTCTACTCAGAGAGTTAGCTGCTGAGGGCATGGCTGTGGTGCTCGTTGAGCATGATGTTGCGCTGGTAATGGAGGTATGCGCAAAGGTGCATGTCCTCGATTTTGGGAGAGTTATTGCCTCCGGGGAGCCCGCCGATATTCAGACCGACTCGGCTGTACTCGCGGCATATTTAGGCTCGGGTGCTAAGTGAGTACGCAGACTCCACTCCTGGAGCTCAGCGGGATACACGCGGCGTACGATCGAATCGAGGTTCTGTTCGATGTCAACCTTGTTGTAAATGAGGGGAGCGTGGTGGCGCTACTCGGGCCCAACGGAGCGGGTAAGACAACATTGCTCAAAGTTGCGTGTGGGCTCATGTCGCCTATCTCTGGAGATGTTCTTTATGCCGGCAAGAGGGTGAACGGCACACGACCCGAGGAGCTTGCTCGACGCGGAATATCAATGGTCCCAGAGGGAAGGGGAGTGTTCCCAAACCTGAGCGTGCGCGAGAACCTGAAGATGATGACCTACACAGGGGTCCCGCTCTCCCAGATTGAGGAGATCGCATTTGGGCGTTTTCCAAGGCTTGCTGAGCGCTCACGCCAATTAGCGGGCACCATGTCAGGCGGGGAGCAGCAGATGCTTGCTATGGCTCGCGGATTAGCTACCAACCCCGCAGTCTTGATCCTCGATGAGCTCTCGATGGGGCTCGCCCCGATCATCGTTGAGGAACTTTATGAGATTGTTGCGCAGGTGGCGCGCAGCGGAGTCTCTATCCTTGTAGTTGAGCAGTTCGCTAGCTCTGTACTTGGTGTAGCTGACCGTGCTGCCATCATGGTTCATGGTCGTATCGTTAGAGACGGAACACCGGCTGAGTTAGAGAGTGAATTGTCGCACGCATATCTAGGGAATCAACAGGAAAGTAGCGGGGGAGAATTATGAACGCTGAGCAGACAGATCGAGTCGAGCAGTTCAGGTCAGAGATGGAGCAACTCGGCGTCAAAGATCCATCGCAGGGGCGCGACCGTCTGTGGATGAGAATGGCGGTCGGTTTAATGGTCGCTGGTCTGATCATTGCCATAGCGGCTTATCCGCTCGCCGCAGTAGGGAACAACCTTGAGCAGGGTCAGGCGATAGTGCAAGGCATACTTGGATTAACTGCTGCGGTAGTCGGATCGGCGCTCTTTCTGCGTTACTCATTCGCGAATTTTCTCCGATTCTGGATGGCTCGCCTCTCCTATGAGCAGCAGGCTCAGGCGGATCGAATTATCGGTAGTCGCTAACTTGATCTTGTTGGTCTCGCCTTAATCGGCGGTTTTGATGCCCTGCGCTGCTACGGTAAATGGCCATGGAGTTTCGACGCATTCACGCCCTTCCGCCCTATGCCTTTGCAGAGATAGATGCTCTCAAGGTATCTGCGCGCCGCTCTGGTGAGGACGTAGTTGACCTAGGTTTCGGCAACCCTGATCTCCCCTCTCCAGAGATAGCGGTTGAGAAGCTCGCAGAGGCTGCGCGTAATCCAAGGAACCATCGCTACTCCGCTACTCGCGGCCTCCCTCGCCTGCGGCTCGCAATTTCTGACCTCTACAAGCGGCAGTTCGATGTTGATCTCAACCCAGATACAGAGGTCTGCGTAACCATCGGAGCCAAGGAAGGGTTCTCGCACTTGATGTGGGTCTTGCTTGGCCCGGGAGACACTGCGCTGGTGCCGAGCCCCTCATACCCGATTCATATCTGGGGTCCGATCCTCGCAGGGGCTGGTGTGCATTATGTGCGCTTAGGACCGGACCAAGATTTCTTTGCAAACCTTGAGGCTGCTTGGGAGCAGGCATGGCCCCGCCCGAGGGTCGTAGTGATGTCGTTCCCACACAACCCAACAGGTACCTGCGTCGATCTTGACTTTATGGCCCGAATGGTCGGGTTTGCTCGTGACCACGACGTTGTATTGGTACACGACTTCGCGTATGCAGAACTTGGATTTGATGGTTATCGACCCCCATCGGTCTTAGAGGTTCCAGGTGCCAAAGATGTAGCGGTAGAGCTCTACAGCCTGACTAAGAGTTTCTCGATGGCTGGCTGGCGTGTCGGATTCATGCTCGGCAATGCAGAGGTAGTTGGGGCTCTTGCTCGCCTGAAGTCGTACCTAGATTATGGAACCTTCCAGCCAATTCAGATTGCATCGATTGTTGCAATGAATGAGGCCCCTGATTACCCCAAAGAGGTCGCAGAGGTCTACCGAGGTCGTCGCGATGCTCTAGTCGACGGCCTTGCTCGCATTGGCTGGCAGATCCCGAAGCCCGAAGGAACAATGTTCGTATGGGCACCGATCCCTGAGGCCTACGCAGAGATGAAGAGCCTTGAGTTCGCGAAGCTTCTAGTGCGCGAGGCCCAAGTAGCCGTATCTCCTGGTGTGGGATTCGGCCCCGGTGGCGAGGGATTCGTGCGATTCGCTCTAGTTGAGAACGAGCAGCGCATTCACCAAGCGATCCGTGGGATTCGTCGCGCTTTAACCAAACTCGCCTGAGGTTTTTCTACCAGCGCACTCTCCGTATAGAGGCAGCGTGAAGCAGTTCCGATAGGTAGTGGATTTGTCTAGGTACGTTCTTGCGCTGCTGATCGATGGCTTGTTCGGTGTCTTGTTCGATGGCTTGCGACGAGCCACGACCACTTGTCCTCGTATTAGTAGTTGTCCCACCCTTGTTTTATAATCGAACATATGTTCGACCAACTGGATCAACTCACCACAGAGCTCGAGGCCTGCTTTGCCTCCATGGAGGTTGACTGCTTCGACGGTGTTCGGGCTGCGCGATTGGTGAGCTCCGGGGAGCGAGTGCGCCGCCTTGGGGATGCGATACGAACAATCGGTGTTGGTCAGGTCGAGCGCACCAATGGCTGGAAAGGCCAGGGCGCTAAGAGTATTTCAGAGTGGCTAGCTACCGAGACTGACTGTGCTCACTATGAGGCCCAGTCTGTAGTGGTGCTTGCTAATCAGTTGCATCATTTACCTGTTACCCAGGCCGCTCTGCGCTCTGGTGAACTCTCTGGCACACAGGCTGTAGAGGTAGCACGCGGTGCGATCGTTGCACCTAATACTGAGACACAGCTCTTGAATCTCGCTAAGCATGTGACGGTGCGCGACTTACGCGATGCAACCAATCGTGTCGTTGCAGCTGCCACGGATGAGGGAGAGCGACACAGGCAGGTACACAAGAGTCGATCCTTAAAATGGTGGGTTGGCGAGGACGGCGCTTGCAATCTTAAAGGGCGCATGACTGTTGCGAATGGAGCGTTAGTTAAGGCTGCTCTCGCACCGTTAGAGGACTCGATTTTCAAACAGGCACGTAAGACTGGTGCACATGAGAGACCAGAGGCCTACGCCGCCGACGCTCTAATGATGCTCTGCGAAAAAGCGAGCGCCTCGGATTCAGGGGCAGGGGCGAGTGCAACGAAGACGACTCGCTCTAACGCGGTAATGCACATTCGCATCGACATTGACGCTCTCAAACGTGGGCATACTGAGCATGGCGAGATCTGCGAGATCGCTGGCGTTGGGCCGATACCTGTCGCTACTGCAACCGAGTATTTGGGCGAGGCATTCCTAAAACTTCTCGTAATCGACGGCACAGACATCAGGACAATCGCTCACATGGGGCGCGCAATACCGGCAAAGGTCCGTACAGCCGTTGAGGAGCGTGACCCGGTCTGCCAGGTACCAGCATGCGATATGACGATCGGCCTCGAGATAGATCACATCAAACCCTTCGCTGAGGGCGGCCCTGCCAGCTTGGAGAACCTTGTACGACTCTGTAAACGACATCACATTCAAAAAACGCACGATGGATACCGACTCATCAAGATTGAACCCCAGAGGCTCGAACCGAAGAATACGGAAGTATCAGCCGATGGCGTGCGAGTAGATAGAAGCGATACAGCCCCAACATGGTCCTGGCGCGGGCCACCGGATAGTGGCTAGAGAGCGAGTAGGCCCCGAGGATGAGCAGAGTCTTCGATGCGCTTGCTATGCGAAGTGCCCTAGTCTCATAGTTGCACTTGGGGGTTTGCTCCATCTTTAGAAGTCCATTCACGAGTGGTCGGCTCCGTTGTTGGTGCTGATTTGTATTCATTGTGGCGAGAATCTCAATCATCGGGGAGTAGGGATGACCTACTGGATTATTAAAGCAATTCTCACACCCATACTTAGGCTGCTCTTTCGCGTCAAGGTAGAAGGGCGCGAGAATCTAAAGAGCGATGGAGCAGTAATCATCTCCGCTAATCATCGATCGTTTATCGACTCCCTCTTCATTCCCCTTGTCGTGCCTCGGCGTGTCACCTTCGTAGCAAAGGCTGAGTACTTCGACGATCCAAAGACTGCTTGGCTATTCAAGGCTCTCGGGCAGATACCAATTCGTCGCGAGGGAGGAAGCGCGAGTGAACGTGCTCTCGACTCCGCTGCAGAGGTACTCGGTAATGGTGGTGTATTTGGAATCTACCCAGAGGGAACACGTACGCGAGATGGACTTCTCCACAAGGGGCGCACCGGCGTAGCGAGGCTCTCGCTGCGCACCGGTGCTCCAATCATTCCCTGTGGTCTCGTTGGAACAGATGAGATTCAGCCAACCGACAAGAAGCTGCCCCGTCTTTTTCGTAAGGTCGTGATTCGTTTCGGAGCCCCGATCGATCCCCAGCGCTGGAGTGATCGAGACGATGACCGGTTGGTCCTCAGGCAGATGACAGATGAGTTGATGTTTGAGATCCAGTTGCTCTGCGGCTATGAGTACACCGATTCATATATGGCATCTGGCGGCATTGTTACTGGAGCCCACGACATGGCAGATCCGCCTGTTGTGCTCAAGCAGGCGACTAGCAATCGATCGATGGCCTCTTAGAGAGAAGCGAACTCTTCTTCTGAGAGAACGCTTTCAAATAAGGGTCTATCAAGGGTTGATTCAGAGCGGTTGATTCAGAGCGTTTGATCTAGTCGGCAGCGGGGGAGCGCTCCCAATCGAGTGATCGCTCTACAGCCCTAGACCAAGTCGCTCTGCGCAATTTGATCTCGTCGCTTGCCATGCTTGGTGTGAACTCCGCCTCCTCTCTCCACGAGGCTGCTGCCTCTGCTGGAGATGCCCAGACTCCTTCAGCTATACCCGCTAGGTATGCAGCGCCGAGTGCAGTGGTGTCTTGCACGGCTGGTCGGCGCACCGTTACCCCGAGGAGATCAGCCTGCAACTGGCAGAGAATATCCATAGCGCTTGCGCCACCATCGACCCTCAGTTCGCCAATCGCTGTACCGGAGGCTTCGTTGATTGCGTCCATCACATCGCAGGTCTGGAATGCCATTGCCTCCTCGACCGCTCTTGCAATGTGAGCGCGCGTTGTGCCGCGCGTGATACCGACGATTGTTCCTCTCGCATACGGGTCCCAGTGCGGAGATCCGAGGCCTGTGAATGCCGGGACTAGGAATACTCCGCCTGTGTCCGGGACGCTCTGCGCTAGGGGCCCCACCTCGGAGGCTTGCTTAATTATTCCAAGCCCGTCACGAAGCCACTGCACCGCGGCGCCGGTCACGAAGATCGCACCCTCCATCGCATATGTCGTCTCGTTTCCGATCGTCCATGCAATCGTTGTCAAGAGTCCGACCGAGGGCTCCGGGAGTATCGTGCCCAGGTTCACGAGCACAAAAGATCCAGTTCCGTAGGTATTCTTCGCCATGCCCTTCTCAAAGCATGCTTGGCCAAAGAGTGCTGCTTGCTGATCGCCAGCGATGCCGCTTATAGGAACCGATAATCCGGCGCAAGACTCTGGGTCTGTAATGCCAAAGCGTCCGCTACTCGGCATCACTCTCGGCAAGGATGCGATTGGGACCCCAAATTTGGAGCAGAGTTCTTCGCTCCATGCGAGCCTCCCGATGTCGTAGAGCATTGTGCGGCTCGCGTTAGATGAATCAGTTGCGTGTACCCGCCCGCCTGTTAAGCACCAAACCAACCATGAGTCAATTGTTCCAAGAGCGAGGTCTTGATTTCTCTCAACTCCACCGCGCGTGAGTAGCCACTCCATCTTCGTCCCAGAGAAATATGGGTCAAGGACCAAGCCAGTTAGTTTTCGGATAGTTGGTTCAAAACCCTCAGAGCGCAGTTCGTCGCAGCGTTGAGCGGTGCGTCGATCTTGCCAGACGATTGCCCGATGCAGTGGTCGACCAGATTTCTTGCTCCAAGCGACTGTGGTCTCTCGCTGGTTAGTTATCCCGATCCCGGCAATCGTGGAGCCGTCTTGGGTGATGTGCTCTACAACCTCGGCGAGCGTCGCCTGTGTTGCACTCCAAATCTCGTCTGCATCGTGCTCGACCCAGCCTGGTTGCGGAAAGTACTGAGGGAACTCTCGGTAGGCACTGAATCGTGGCGTGCCGGTCTCATCTACCGCGAAAGTACGCACACCAGTAGTTCCTGCATCAATACTCAATACAAATGCCACTAAATACTCCTGTTTATAGAGTGTTTCAGTCTCTCTGCGCCGCTCAGGGTCAGCTCAGGGTGAGCCCCGGGTAAGCCCCTAGGGAGTCCCGAGGGATAGTAGGTGGAATGCCCGTAGCATAAGCACTTTAGATTTTTAATTGGTTGAGGATGGAGTGATCATGAGAATCGGAATTCTGACCGGAGGTGGGGACTGCCCAGGGCTCAATGCCGTTATTCGCGCAGTAGTTCGAAAAGGTGAGGGTCAATACGGCCACGAGGTAATTGGGTTTCTGCATGGTTGGCGAGGAGTAATGGAGAACGAATCGATCCCGCTAACAATCGCCGGTACTCGCGGGATTCTTGCCCGCGGTGGCACCGTCCTTCTCTCCTCTCGCACCAATCCGTTCAAGACCTATGGCGGAGAAGCAAGCTTAAGAAAAACTCTCGATGAGATGTCGATCGATGCTCTCATTGCAATCGGTGGTGAGGACACGCTCGGGGTGGCAGCGCGCTTAGCGGATGCTGGTATACGAGTAGTTGGAGTTCCAAAGACGATCGACAATGACCTATCAGCTACGGATGTCACCTTTGGTTTTGATACTGCAGTTCAGACAGCAACGGAGGCGATCGACCGGCTCCGTACAACAGCGGAGAGTCACGACCGGGTCATGGTTGTAGAGGTAATGGGGAGGCATGCAGGTTGGATCGCTCTCCACTCTGGAATGGCCGGAGGTGCCGATGTGATCCTGATCCCTGAGCGCCCATTCGATATTGATGAAGTAGTTGCGTACTTGACGAGCCGCCATTCGGCGGGGCGAAGAGCTTCGGTGATCGTGGTAGCGGAGGGGGCGACCGCGTTGGAGGGCACGCTTGAGACGATTACCGGCGAGACCGATGACTTCGGGCATGCTCGTCTTGGTGGGATCGGCAACAGGCTCACCGAGGAGATCGAGCGGCGCACCGGTTGGGAGACTCGTGCGACGATCCTTGGCCATGTGATTCGTGGCGGTACCCCGACCGCTAATGATCGACTCCTCGCTACCCGCTTCGGTCTAGCGGCTATTGATGCAGTGCAGGCGGGTGAATTTGGGTCCATGGTCGCGCTGCGGGGTACTCAGATCGTGAGGGTTCCCCTCGCAGAGGCTGTCGCCACACTGAAGACTGTTCCAGAAGAACGGTATGCAGAGGCTGAAGTATTTTTTGGTTGAGTAATTCGGTGCCTATAAGCGGCTACGGTCATGTACGTGTCTAGCGCCCTTGAAGACCTATTAGTTCTCTTAGACCTCGAGCAGCTCGAGGTCAATCTCTTTCGTGGCGTCAGCCCGGATGAGCAGCAGCAGCGAGTCTTCGGCGGGCAGGTCGCCGGTCAGGCTCTAGTGGCTGCAGGGCGCACCGTTGAGGCGAGCAGAGTTCTCCACTCCCTGCACTCCTACTTTCTGCGCCCAGGCGACCCGGCTGTTCCGATTATCTACGAGGTCGACCGGATTAGGGATGGCAAGTCCTTTACAACTCGTCGCGTTGTTGCCATTCAACACGGGCGCCCAATCTTTAATCTCAGTGCATCGTTCCAAATCAGAGAAGAAGGCCCCGAGCATCAAGATGAGATGCCCAATGTTCCTGGCCCGGAGACGCTCCTACCATTTCAGGAGCAGATTGCTCCCTATGCCGATCGCTTTGGCCCAGACTTTCGAGATTGGATTATGCGCGAGCGCCCAATTGACTCGCGCCCAACTGCGCTTCCGGGCTGGCTCGATTCTTCACCGCGCTCACCTGAGCAGAACGTATGGGTGAAAGCCAATGGAGTGCTTCCCGATGATCCGATGCTCCACACATGCGTGATTACATACGCGTCGGACTTGACGTTGTTAGATACAGCGATGCTGCCACATGGTGCGAGTTACCTTGAGGGGCGCTTCCAGATCGCAAGTCTTGACCATGCGATGTGGTTTCATCATGAGTTCCGGGCCGATGAGTGGCTCCTTTATCATCAGCGAAGTTCTGTTGCATCTGGAGCGAGAGGGCTTGCCTCAGGGAAGTTCTTCAACACAGAAGGCGTGCTTGTCGCAACTGCTATTCAGCAGGGATTAATGCGACCCATTAACTCTTTTGGTTGAGCAGATCACTGCAGAACTCAATCATGTGGGCCGAGAGAGCGGCATCTGCCTCCCACTGAACAAAGTGGCCGCACTCGGGAATGTTGATCGGCCCAACTCTGTTCGAGAAGACAATCTCGGACATGAGATCAAAATCAGGGCTAATTACGTGGTCAGCGGTTCCGAATAGGACCAGCGTCTGCGTTGCGCTCTCTTGATTAGCAAAGAGCGCAGGGCCTGAACGCTTGGATGAATCGAAGACACTCTCATACGCACCGAACGAAGCCCGTAGGTGTGCCTCGTCGCTAAAGGGCTCGACCATGAAGTCGATCGCCGCCTCATTGAAAGCGCCGGGGTATGCCCAGAGGCGAGAGTTATAAAAAGCGCTTATGTATTGAGTTCGCAGTTCGGGCGTACTCAACTCGGCACTAAGGGAATCAGCATCTGTGCCCTGACGCATGAAGTAATCGAGAGCATCCGCCTCTGGTCTCGTGCGGAGTCCATGCATCTTCTCTCTCAAAAACGGAAGGGGACTATTGAAGAGAATCATGCGATCAACCCACTCAGGGCGCGCAGTGCTGAGCTCTTGAATGACCGGTCCGCCTAGGTCTCCACCTGCAACGACAATGCGTTCATGCCCTAGGTGATCATGTACCAATGCGTAGAGGTCGCCGGCGTGGGCAGGGATGTCGTTGAATCCATCTGGGCCAAGCGCCGAGTCACCGAAACCTCGGAGATCAGGGGCTATGACCTCGAAGCCAGCGTCGACTAGTTGATCAATTACTCGCCACCAGATCCGCTTCGTCTCGGGCCAGCCGTGGACAAGTAGAAGTGGCACACCGCCTACTCCACAGCGCACGAATACCTGCTTAAAACCCCTTATGTTTGTCTCCTCAATGCGGAAGCGATCTGGGCGAAGGTCATCCATTACGAGGCTCGCGATTTTGAAGAGATGAGGCGACGCACAATTGCTATGTCCTCACCGTTCTCCTTAGCGTCACCCGGAGTCTCGAGAATAAGAGGGGCATGCTTGAGCTCGGGCCAAGCAAGGATTTTTTGTAGTGGTTCTTCGCCTATCTCTCCTTGGCCTATGCGAGCATGTCGATCGCGTCTAGATCCAAGTCCGTCAAGTGAGTCGTTGACATGAATCACCTTCACGCGCTCGGGTCCGATCTCTTTTAACGATGCGCGCATCTTCTTGCGCCCAGTCTCCGATGTGATATCTACACCTGCAGCAAAAAGGTGGCACGTGTCTAAACAGATTCCTAGTCTCGGGTGCCACTCTGCGGCCTCAAATACATCTGCCAACTCGTCGATGGTTCCCGCGATTAGCGAACCAGACCCCGCAGTGAGCTCGATCAGAATATTGGAGTCTGGTATGGCCTCGAGTAGATCAACGACGGTCTCACCTGCGCGCGCAACTGCCTCGTCGCGCGACTCTCCTTTGGCACTTCCGGTATGGACAACAACTCCGCGTGCCGCAAGCCTCACTCCGCGTTCAAGGGAGAACCCAAGGTTGATGATGCTGCGCTCGTGTACGACTGGGTCGGGGGCTCCAATGTTGACCAGGTAGGGAGAGTGGAGGAGAAGCGGCCACCCTCTATCGACTACGCCCTGCGCTAAAAGTTCCTCCTCCGCAAGGTCAGGGGAGGGGACCGCCCACCCCCTTGGATTGGATGGGAATGCCTGAATTGCATCGCAGCCACGCTCCTCTCCATGCGCAAGGGCGCGTGAGAGTCCCCCTGCAACGGAGACGTGACAGCCGATGGATCGCTTTGTTGATGCCATGGGCAGGTACCGTACCGGCATGATGGAGATCGTAGAGATACCAAAGCGAGCATTAGCTATTTATGCCCACCCTGATGACCCTGAGGTCTCGGCAGGAGGCACGCTTGCGCGCTGGGCTCAGGCCGGTTCTGAGGTTTGGGTATTGGTCACCACTCTCGGGGATAAGGGAAGCGACGACCCGGCTACCGACCCGAGAGCGATGGCCAATCAGCGGCGCGAGGAGACCAATGAGGCAATGCAGGTATTAGGGCTTGCTGGGAGCCTCCATCTTGATTATCCAGACGGAGAGATTGAAGACTCAATTGAACTGCGCGAACTCATCGTTAGGCATGTTCGCGAACTCCGCCCAGAGGTGATCCTCTGCCCAGACCCGACAGCGCTCTTCTTCGGTGATCGGTATATAAATCACAGAGATCATCGCATTACAGGCCTTGCTGCACTCGATGCAGTTGCTCCAGCCTCTGCTAATCCGCATTACTTTCCGCAGCACATAGCAGAGGGTCTTTTGCCGCACTCGGTGTCACAAGTTTTGTGCTCAGGGACCCTTGCGCCGAATGCGTGGGTCGATGTCGCTGCCACAATCGATCTAAAAATTGCTGCGGTCGGGTGCCATGCGAGCCAGGTTGGCGAGGAGGCGTTGTGGCTTCCCGAGGTGATACGAGATCGTGCAGCTGCAGCTGGAGCGGAGGTAGGGGTCGAGTTCGCGGAGGCTTTTCGGAGACTAGAGATCTCTTAAGCCTCGGTGCAGAGTTTTTGTTTAGACGATCAGGATCGTGGTCTTCGCCACTCTGCCATTGCGCGAAGTGTAAGCACCGCTACGATCCCCACCCCAATGGCGCAGAAGGCACCGCCGATTAAGGCTCCAATCGCCTGTGATGCTGCACAGTCGCTAGAGCGCATGACATCGCACTGCACCCCGGCAACTCCATAACCAATTACTGCTCCGAGTACTCCGCTCAATACGGTGAGTCCATAGGCGATGAAGAAAGCCGCTTTTCTTGGACCAGGTCCCGTGTCGAACCCGGATGTATCAGATGTGGTGGCTTCGCCGTTCTCCATACAACCGATTGTAGGCAGAGATGTTTCGTCAAGCACTACGCAGAAGTCCGTGGCAAACTAGGCGGAGTGAAGAACGTTTTTTATGTAGCCGGAGCAGTACTAGAGCGCGATGCCAGCCTCCTGCTGGTGCGCAACCTCCGCCGCAATGGTGCCCATGATTGGAGCACTCCTGGAGGGGTCATCGACCCGACCGACGCGAGTGTCTTGCATGGATTGACGCGCGAGGTCGAGGAGGAGACTGGTCTACGAGTTCTCTCATGGTCGGGGCTTCTCTATGAAGTCACTGCTACATCGCTAGACCTCGGGTGGGAGATGCGCTGCGAGGTACACCTAGCGGCAGAGGTAGATGGTGAGATCACAATCAATGACCCCGATGGGATCGTCGATCATGCTGCATTTATCTCGGTCGACGATTTAGGCGAGCACCTCGAACTCTGCTTCCCTTGGGTAAGCGAGCCCCTAACTGAGTGGTTATCGCAGCGATGGCCCCTTGGGGAGGTCCGCAACTTTCAATACGAAGTCACGGGCTCGTCTCTCTCATCGCTCGTAGCCACAAGAGTCGTTTAGTCCGGTGAGATTTATTAAGTGAGGGATGAGCCAACTTTTCTGCATCTTGATCTAGATGCATTCTTCGCATCGGTAGAACAACGAGATGATCCAACACTGCGCGGGCGCCCTGTAATTGTGGGTGGGACGGGAGGTCGTGGCGTTGTCGCTGCTGCATCCTATGAAGCGAGGGAGTTTGGAGTTAGAAGCGCAATGCCGACTATCCAGGCAGAGCGACTCTGTCCAAATGGCGTCTACTTGCCGCCGCGCTTTGACGCATATCAGAAGGCAAGTCGAGCAGTTATGAAGATTATGTCGAGCGTCACTTCGTTAGTAGAGCCGCTCTCCCTAGATGAGGCATTCTTAGATGTTGCAGGGGCGATGCGGAGATTCAGAGACCCTCACGCAATTGCCGAATTCATGCGCTCAAGTATTCAACGAGATGTCGGACTCACAGCATCCGTTGGCGGTGCTACTACAAAAATGCTTGCAAAGATCGCTAGCGACCTTGCCAAACCGGATGGCGTTCTTATAGTTAAACCCGGCGATGAGTTGAAGGTCCTTCATCCGCTGCCGGTAAATCGTTTGTGGGGGGTTGGCCCTGCGACGAGGGAGAGGCTTGATCGCTTTGGAGTAAAGACAATTGGGGATCTCTCGAGGATCCCTGAGGCAACACTTGTCGGAGCCCTAGGTGCAGCGAGTGGAAAGCACCTTCATGCTCTCTCTTGGAATAGAGATGAGCGAGGCATACGGCCAGATCAAGAGACAAAGTCTGTGAGTCATGAAGAGACGTTCTCGGAGGACAAGACTGATCGCATTGAACTTCAGCGAGAGCTTGTACGCATGACTGAGCGAGTCGGTGCTCGTCTACGGAGTGCCGGCCTTGCGGGGCGCACGATTCAGGTAAAGGTGAAGTACCACGACTTCAGGCAGGTCACACGCTCAGCAACTCTTGATCACCTCACCGACCTAGCCGGTGAGATTGGCCCGGTCGCCCGCAACCTCCTCAGCGGCCTTGAGATCGCGGGGGGAGTGCGCCTCCTTGGAGTCTCAGTTACCGGGCTCTCATCCCAGGGCGAGCGCGAGGAGCAGTTGAGTTTTGACTCTGGGGCGGATCTAGGCAATCGCGAGGCTCGAAGGGCGCTCGAGCTAGCTGTGGATGCCGTGCGCGAAAAATTCGGCGATGACTCCCTCGGCTCAGGTGCCGTAATCGACGATGGGCGAGTGAGAGCAGACAGAAAGGGTTCGCTCTACGGGCCTCTTGCGTCTGGCGAGCAGGATCGAGGCCAAGATGCTCCCAGGGGGCGAGAGGGAGACCCGAGTTAAACAATCTCCGAACTACCCCGCCTTATTCTCGGGCTTGCCGGCGCTAGGAGAATCGCAGTTGGCTCAGTTATGATACGGAAGGCGCACTAAGTGCTCCGGTAATGATGTCGATCGGGCGCTATGTGTCCGCCAAATCTAGGGTCGAAAATGCCAATGCCGCTCTCCGATGACGAGCAGAGAATCCTCAGAGAGATTGAGGCAAATCTCACAGCCACAGATCCACAACTCGTTCAGCAAGTATCTGAGACAACCCTCTACCGGCATGCCACCAGGAACATCCGTTGGGCGGCGCTTGGTTTCGTGGCTGGGCTGTTTCTCCTCGTGCTGACCTTTACTCAGGTTCTGCTTCTTGGTGTAGTTGGATTCTTAGGAATGCTTGTATCGCTCCTTGTTATTGAGCGAAATGCTCGAGCGATGGGTAAGGCCGGCATCGCGAACTTTGGTGACTCAATGAAGAACGGCCCGCTATCAGGGGTGGCTGATCGCTTTCGCATGCGCCCTACAAGTGACGAATCATCCTGAACGCAATCCCCATATCGGCGACTGAGGACCCTGCGATGAGTCTCCCAATCGGTACTGTATTCATAGAGGTTCTGCGCCACCCCTCTCTCTGGCCTACCGCAATTGGGGCAGCGTTTCGCCTATCGCCTAAGGGCTGGTGGATGCATGCTCCCTTCTTACCGATTCCAGATCGCGCGTACTTGGAGTTTCGTATCGAGACTCAGTACGGGAGTAATGCCGAGCCAGTAGCGAGTGATGTTCTCTCCTACTTGCGCTGGTGTCGTGACGAAGCACGGCGCTCCGCTCACTCTGTCTAGAGATTTACCTCAAGACGCGAGACCCTCGTACCTAGATAACTGGCGGAGCCTCTATGTGCAGCGGCTCGTGGAGCCATCCCTCGAGTGGCGGCAAGACCCAGGCAAGTACGGGCCCTGTAGCGAGTACCAGGATTACTGTCCCGACCCCTACCTGACCACCGAGAGCAAAACCTGCCGTAAATAAAACCGCCTCGATTCCCCATCGGGCGTGGCGAAGGTGAACTCCGCGTTCAACTATGGCGAGCATTAGCTCCTCCGCAGGGCCGGCCCCAAGCCGAGCAAGCAGGAGAAGGGTTATCGCTACCCATAGAGCGATTAGCGCGAGTCCCAAGATGAGCGATCGCGAGAGCAGGGTCTGGGGCTCATCAAAGGTATTGAGCATCAGATTGATCATTGCGCCGAAGCCGACGACCGCAGCCACAGAGAAGGGGCGCGGGCGCCTACCAAGGGCCCAGGCCCCGAGGATTGATGCCGCCCCAACAATCCACGACGTGGTCCCAACATCGAGCCCACTCTGCTTGGCAATCCCAGAGTTAAGGACGTCATAGGGGGCCACGCCGAGGCGAACAAGAAGGAGAGCGCCTACGGATGCGCCACCGATCATGACCCCGCAGACGAAGAGCAGGATCCGAAGCCATAAGCGCATTCCCTGACCATACAGGCAGCGACACGGGCACCGAAGGAAGGGACCTCCCTAAATAGGCGGTGGTAGAAAGTGGGGCTAAGTGGGTTGACATGGTGCCAAGTGGGGCGTAAGGTGGCGCTCGTGGGGTTAGAGGTGCCGGAATCCCGGTGCCGATTGCGAGGGCTGCTGTTACTAGCGGGCCTATAAAACAAGGCGAAACATTATGTCGAGGGGCTTTGAGGGGAGTTATCAGCACTCCCTAGACACGAAGGGCAGGGTGGTCATGCCCCTTGAATTTCGTGCTGGGCTCGCTGACGGCTGCCACGTCGCCCCAGGCCTTGATCGCTGCATCGCTGTCTACCCCGATGACACTTTTGAAGAGGTGCGCGGCCGTGTTACTGAGGCAGCGCGCCGAGGTACCCGCCAGCGCAACGCAGCCAGAGCCTTTATTGGGAACTCGCGTCGCTGCAAGATCGATCTCCAGGGGCGTGTGGCTGTCCCTGCAACTCTTCGCGAACTCGCAGGCCTTGACCGCGAGGTAATCGTCGTCGGCATCGATGAGCGCATCGAGATCTGGGACGCCATTCGCTGGCGCGAGCTCGAGACCATCGGTCTTGAAGACCTTGCGACTTCTCCGGACTTGGCAGATCTCGGAATCATCTAAGTAGCCCAGCCGGAGCCACCGGTTGAGCAGCGGCACAGCAATAGAGCAAGACAGCAATACAGCAATACAGAAATACAGAGAGACAGCAATAAGTAAGGAAATTAGCGAGTGAATAGCAATCTTTGACAGGTGGGGCCGAACTCCGGCCCATCAACAGTCCTTCGGGTGGCACGGGAGAAAGCCCCACTCCGCCCGCTTTCGACCTAGTGCGCTTGGAGAGACAACCAACGCTCACGACTTAGTCGTCCGAGGGACTGTTGATGGACCAGGGAACGAATCCAAGAACAACGACGGGAGCAAGAGGTTGGTAAGCGAGGAGTTCGAGCACCGCCCGGTAATGGCACGGGAGGTCATCGCTCACCTCGTTGAGGTTCCAGAGGGCACGGTCGTGGATTGCACGATCGGCGGCGCTGGGCACTCACGCCTACTTCTTGCAGCACGCCCCGACCTTCGGGTCCTCGGTATCGACCGAGATCTGATCGCCGTGGCAGCAGCTCGGGCAGCGCTCGCAGAGTTTGGTGAGCGTGCCTCGGTGGTCCATGCGGGGTTTGCGGATCTTGCCGAGACCGTTCGACGAGAGACTGAGGGGGACATAGTGGGAATTCTCTTTGACCTAGGGGTAAGCAGCCCGCAACTCGATAAGCGCGAGCGAGGCTTCTCTTACTGGGACCAGGCACCACTTGATATGCGTATGGACTCCTCGCAGGGGATTACCGCGGCAGATGTGCTCAATACCTATGACGAGTCCGATCTCACATCGATCATCTCCTCCTACGGCGAGGAGCGTTTTGCTTCACGCATCGCACGCGAGGTCATTGCTAGGAGACCACTCGTAACTACCGGCGACCTAGTCGATGCGATCAAGGCTGCGATCCCAGCGCCTGCTCGCAGGAAGGGCGGCCACCCTGCTCGCCGCACTTTCCAGGCCATACGTATGGAGGTCAATCGCGAACTTCAGCAACTCGATTCTGGGCTCGATGAATCTGTGCACCTACTCGCACCTCGCGGTCGTGTCTTGGTACTTGCATACCACTCCCTCGAAGACCGCATGGTTAAGCAGCGATTCAATAACTGGGCAGGTCGGGGACCAAAACTAGGGCGGCCAGACCTACCCGTTGCTCCGTTAGAGGCTCCACTTGTGCGGCTCGTAACCCGCAAGCCGGAGCGCCCAAGCGAGATTGAAGTAGAGGAGAATCCTCGCGCTAGTAGCGCGTTGCTCCGCGTTGCAGAGCGCCTCGCATGACCGCAACACTTCGCGCCCCAGCGCGCGCCCGCACTAATCAGTCAGGCACCCGGCCAGCACAACGTCGCGTAACGCCGAAGGCATCGCCTCAGTTACGTGTTGTGGACGAGAAAGCGCGTCGCCGTCACCATGCCAGATCAGTCATCATTCGAGGGTTCCTAGTAATTGCTGGATTTGTGATCCTCGGAGCCTTCATATTCCAATCGTTCGTGTCGCAGGGGCAGATTCGCCTTAGGACTCTCACGGTTGATACTCAGGCTGCGCAGGCTGAGTATCAGTCAGAGCGTCTCGCTTATGCAGAGGCCTCAGCCCCGTCGAAGATTGCGTCCAAGGCCGCAAGTCTTGGGCTAATCAGGGGCCCGGTTCCGCGATTTATCAGCGTAGATGGAGTCGTTCCCTCCTCAAGTTCTGGTGCATTTAAATCGAGATCGTCGACCCTCGGCGAGGATTGGGAGAGGGTGAAGCCACACCTTGAAGCGCGACCATGACCCCATCAATGCGAAGACCAGAACCGTTCGGCCGGCCGAGAAGCCGACGCCAAGGAGCGGGGAGTCGACCGGACGGACGACTCCCACACCCCGCGCCGCCACCCGTGGGAGTGCGGAGTCGAGAGGGCGTGCGAGACCCGAGGTAAGCGCCCCCATTGGGACTGCGACGCGCTCCTCTCGCTCCTCCCGAGATAGCGGCAGTTCATCGAGATCTACTACTGCAGACAGGCGTGCTCCTAGAAGTGCGACTAACCCGTCAGCGCGTCCTGCCGCTACGCGCCGTGCACGTTCGGTGCCGGCGAGTTCCCCTGCAGAGTCAAGGGGCCGAGGAGATTCAGAGCGTGCAGTCTCATCACGAAGAGCCTCTGCGGATCACAACCCTATTTTCTCAAGACTATTAGCCTCTCTCCTCTCTGCATTGACAGCGCTTGTTGTCGCCGCAAGTTCCTACGTCGCTAATCGCGCGACTCAGCCGGTAGTCCCCACCAAACGGCTCTCTGCAAATCAAATTCATCTACAGACGAGAAAGCGCCTCCTCTGGTTCCTCGGCGTAGCGGTCTTTGTATTTGCAGTGGCGGGGGCGAAGATGATCTACCTGCAAGTAGTGCAGCGTGATCGCTTCATCGCATACTCAGTAACTCAGCGAGAGCACACAACCCTCCTCGCGGCGGATCGGGGAACAATCTTCGATCGGAACGGTATTGATCTCGCACTATCAGCGCCCAGCAATACCATTGTTGTTGACCCGACTTTGGTGAAAGACAAGGGCCGCGCAGCTTCACTCCTCGCACCGATTCTCGGACTTCCACGTCGAGAGATCCTCACCCGACTTAAGGCAAAGAACCACTTCCAGTACCTAGCGCGCCAGGTTGATGCATCGGTCGTCGAGAAGGTCAAGGCTCTTGACCCAAAGGCATCTAAAAACAAGGCTCTCTACAGTCTTGGTGGCATCTATTTTGTGAATGAGCCGAAGCGTGTCAACCCAAGTGGAGGGAATCTTGCTTCTCCAGTTCTCGGCTCCGTCAACCTAGAAGGTGCAGCGTTAAGTGGACTTGAGGCTAGTAATGACTCAATTCTTAAAGGCAAGCGCGGGCGAATTAGTGCCCAGACCGATGCACGTGGACGCGAGATTCCTAGGACCAGCAGATCAATCATCCCTGCAAAACGCGGTGACGATCTTGTACTTACGATTGACCAGTCGCTGCAGTATGAGGTCGAGCGCCGACTGGTAGATCGAGTCGCTGCAGCGGGAGCACTCGGAGGCCTTGTTGTTGTTGCTGATATCACAAACGGCGACATTCTCGCTATGGCATCAGCGGTCGGTGCCGATGCAGCGAAGGGTGAGCCTGCGCGCGTGGCAAATGGACTTGAGCAGAATCGGCCGCTTACCTGGACCTATACGCCGGGATCTGTAAATAAAATTGTTACATTCGCCGGGGCTATTGAGCGTTCCAAAATTAATGCGGATTCGGTCATTGATGGGATCACCAACTCGGTCACAGATAGCGGCTTCACGATTACGGACGACCATGTAATGCCTAGTGCGATGAGTGCAACTGAGATTCTTGCGCGATCCTCAAATGTCGGCACAACCAAGGTTGCTGCGATGCTCGGCAAGGAGGGTTTAAGTCACTACTTGACTGCGTTTGGATACGGCGTCACAACCTCTATCGATTTCCCGGCACAGTCCTCAGGGATACTTGCTGCATCGAAGGATTGGCGTTCGATCGACATGCTCACAAAGCCAATAGGTTATGGATTAGCCGCAACTCCGATGCAGGTTCTCGATGCCTACATGACAATCGCTAACGGCGGGAAAATTCTCCATCCTCGCCTCGTCGCCGCTCGCATTGATTCACAGGGAGTGCGTCACCCGAATGTCTCGCGACCAGGTGGCCGTGTCGTCTCGAGAGCTACAGCGAGTGCAGTTACAGAGATGCTGACCCACGTCGTGGCCCCATCGCCAGCGACTGGAGGATCTGCAGCAGTTCCGGGATATACGGTTGCTGGAAAGACTGGGACAGCACGCCAGAAGACCGGTAATGGCGCAGATAGTTTTGCACTCGCGAAACTCGAGGCAACCTTCGTTGGTTTCGCTCCGGCTGAGAATCCGCGTTTTGCTGCGATCGTTGTATTGGATGGGCAGGCTGGGAATGTCGGTTTCTACGGTGGCTCGGAGTCAGGGCCACTCTTCTCGCAGGTAATGGCTCAGACGCTCCGTTTAAATGGCGTTGCCCCGACTCGGGACCCGCAGGGCTTGAGTCAAGCGGTTACAGGTCCACTGCTCTCAGGCATCGCAGCCGCTCCAACTGGGCCGGCAGTTGGGCCTCCGAGTGCACCAGTCAAGGCTCCCGTCAAGGCGCCTGTAAACGCCTCGGACTCCAAGGCAGTTAAATCAACGCTGCAGAGGCCGAAGCACAGACGCGTCTCCAGCCGCAGAGCGGCCGAGGCGAGTAAGGCTCGCAGCACTCAATCGAAGCCTCTGCTGTAGGTGCAGTTGTGCAGCTCTCTGAAATTCTCGTAGATGTTGAAGTAGACCGCGTAACAGGTCCACTAAATCTTGAGGTTCGATCGATAGTCGACGACAGTCGACGCGTCACACCGGGCGCTCTATTTGCAGCGATTCCCGGTTCTTCTGTTGATGGGCATGATCATGCTGCAGAGGCAGTACGCAGAGGCGCTGTTGCTCTCTTAGTGGAGCGAGAACTTAACTCCGCCGCCACGCAGATACAGGTGGGTTCGGTGCGTCGCTCAGTCGGTCCGGTTGCCTCCGTGTTTGAGGGTCGGCCTAGTGCGTCAATGAACCTCCTTGGTGTGACCGGCACAAATGGCAAGACAACAGTCTCCTATCTCTTGGAGTCAATCGCTACGGCAGCTGGGAAGACCGCCGGCGTAATCGGAACCCTCGGTGCTCGCATAGATGGTGATGAACTCCCGGTTGGCTTTACCACTCCAGAGGCCGCCGATCTTCAGCGGCTTCTAGGGACGATGAGGGATAGAGGAGTCGAGACTGTTGCTCTAGAGGTGAGTTCGCATGCCTTAGCGCAGTCACGCGTTGACGGAACGCGTTTTAAAGTTGCTTGCTTTACAAACCTGACGCACGACCATATTGATTTCCACGGATCTATGGCCGAGTACTTCTCCGCCAAAGCGAGACTATTTACCCGAGCATTTACGAACCGAGCAGTTATCAACCTCGACGACCCTGTCGGTCTAGACCTTGAGTCGCGCGCTACCGGAGCAGGGGTCTCGGTGCTTACCTACGGTCTTGGATCCAATTCGGATGTAACCGCAACCGATATCGAGGTTGGAGCGACCGGTACCGACTTCACGATTGTTGGACGCGCAAGCGGCGAGGAGAGTCGGGTTCATCTAAACCTGCTCGGGCGGCTCAATGTCTCCAATGCACTAGCCGCACTGACTACAGCATTCTCTGCAGATATTCCGCTCGAGGCCGCTCTTGAAGGACTCGCGAATTTGAAGAGAGTCCCAGGAAGGCTAGAGAGGGTAGACGCAGGGCAACAGTTTGCTGTGCTAGTTGACTTTGCTCACACCCCTGATGCACTCGCAACTGTGTTGCGTGATGCGCGCGCTCTCGCTCGCGGAGGTCGCGTGATTGTTGTATTTGGTTGCGGTGGAGATCGCGACTCGCTAAAACGACCACTAATGGGAGCGGCGGCCGGTGCCCACGCTGATATAGCAATTATTACCTCAGATAATTCGCGCTCAGAGAACCCTCAAGCAATCGCAGATGCGGTGGAGCTTGGAATTCGCAGTAGCTTGGCCTCATATCAAATTGATCTAGATCGTCGCGAGGCAATTGGGGTCGCACTTGGGCTTGCAGGGCCTGACGATGTAGTCGTGATCGCAGGCAAGGGGCACGAGACTTCTCAGACTTCCTTGGGAGTCACACATGAATTCAACGATGTAGAAGTCGCTGAGGAAATTCTGCGCGACATGCTTCTTAAGGGTGAGATATGAACCTCACAGTCGCTGAGATCGCAGAAATATCTGAAGGAATGATTGTTGGAGCTGATTCGCGAGCGACTGTGAGCGGGTTTGATTTTGACTCTCGAGTTCAACGCTCAGGTGCTGGTTTTGTAGCCCTTATTGATGGCAGGGATGGGCACGACTACGTATCGGCGGCGCTGGAGCGTGGGGCAGCGGTAGCACTCGTTTCGCGTATTCCTGAGGGTGTTGATGGGCCGCTAGTGGTAGTTGAAGATCCTCTTCGTGCTCTCGGCCGGATAGCGAAGTTCGCTAGGTCGTCAATGGCAGATGCAAGTGTTGTTGCGGTTGCAGGCTCGGCGGGCAAGACGAGTACTAAAGATCTAATATTCTCAAGTGTTTCGCGCCGGTTTAAATCTCATGCAAACTCCGCTTCATTCAATAATGAGTTTGGATTACCTGTGACGATCCTTGATGCGCCTGTAGGTACCGAGGTACTGGTGTTAGAGATGGGGGAGAGGTTCCTTGGCGATCTGAGTTATCTCTGTGACATTGCTGCCCCAAATATCGGAGTAATCACGCATGTAGGCCTGGCTCATTCTGGGAACCTCGGTGGACGTGCAGGGATTATTGATGTCTTGAGCGAACTATTGGTTGCACTACCTAATGACGGTCTCGCAGTTCTAAAC
This sequence comes from Actinobacteria bacterium IMCC26256, assembly GCA_001023575.1. Taxonomy (GTDB): domain Bacteria; phylum Actinomycetota; class Acidimicrobiia; order IMCC26256; family IMCC26256; genus IMCC26256. The sequence continues at coordinate 986,761 of CP011489.1, forward strand.
TCGGAGTGCTCCGCTACACAGACTCTGCTTGAGCGGAGCGCAGCCCCTGTCCTAACTGTCGGGTATGCCCCAGATGCTGACGTTCGAATCTCTAACGCCTCGTTAGATGAGCAGTTGCGACCGACCTTTTCGCTACACACTCCATGGGGGAATCTTGATTCTGTGCGCCTGCAGCTTCTTGGCGAGCATCAGGTTGTCAATGCTGCGATGGCTGCTGCGGCGGCTCTGTACCTAGGAGCCTCAACTGAAGACGTAGCGCTAGGTCTCTCCTCTGCTCTAGCTGCACACTGGCGTATGGAGCTTTCTCACAGTCCCGCTGGCGTTGCTGTTCTGAATGACTCCTATAACGCGTCACCAAAAGCAATGGAGGCGGCACTGACGACATTTGCCCGTCTTCCAGCAGGTCGGCGCATAGCGGTTCTGGGGGCAATGCACGAGTTAGGTGACGAGAGTCGGGCTGAGCATGCGCGCATTGGCGCACTCGCTGCGACACTCGACATTGATGAGATAGTTGTAGTGGAGTCAGAATTATCAGAGCCGCTAGTGGCAGCCGCCGAGGCTTCGGGTGCGCGGGTAGCGCGCGTTGCGAATCCAGAAGCGGCCTTCTCTCTTATCTCAGAGTCCCTTAAGTCTGGAGATGCAGTGCTGCTCAAGGCATCTCGCGTGGTTGGTTTGGAGCGAGTAGCAGATCTCTTATTGGGGGCCGACGGATGATCGCAGTTTTGATCGCAGTCGCTGTCTCGTTTCTTGTCTGCGTATTAACTACGCCCTTATTGATACGTGTCCTGCAGCGGAACCACATTGGTCAAGCAATTCGTGATGACGGCCCTGTGGCGCATCCGCATGAAGCGAAGGCTGGAACGCCGACAATGGGGGGGATTGCGCTAATTGCTGCAGCCTTCATCGGGTACCTAGCGGCGCATGTTCGTACAGAGGCAATCAAGTTCGCGGATACGGCGATTTCTCTTTGGTTCCTCATTCTCGGAATGGCGTTGGTCGGCTTTCTTGATGACTGGCTAGGAATACGTAAATCCCGAAATCTTGGGCTACGTAAGCGCGGAAAACTCGGGGGTCAATTGCTCGTCGCTGGAGGCTTCTCACTCCTCGCACTAACGTTTGTGCATACGAGCACAGCACTGTCATTCACTCGCGCTTTTAATTTTGAGCTGGCAGGCTGGCTCTGGGTGGTCATAGCGGTTGTGGTCATAATGGCAAGCAGCAACGCTGTAAATATCACTGACGGATTAGACGGACTCGCTGCGGGGTCATCAGCCCTAGTTTTTATAGCCTTTATTGTTATCGCCTTCACGCAGTTCAGGCACCCCGGCGCATATCACCTACAAGCCGCCAGCCAGATTGACCTCGCTGTTGTCGCTGCAGGAATGCTCGGAGCATGCGTAGGGTTCCTTTGGTGGAACGCATTACCGGCTCGCGTCTTTATGGGCGATACTGGAGCGCTCGCTCTAGGAGCCGCTATTGCAGGCTTGGCGATCCTGACCCAGACGATTCTTCTTCTACCTATTCTTGGCGGGCTCTACATCGTCGAGACGATGAGTGTGATCCTCCAGATAATCTCGTTTAGAGGCTTTGGTCGCAGAATATTTCTTATGTCACCTATCCACCATCACTTTGAACTTTTGGGGTGGCCTGAGTCGAGTGTCGTAGTGAGATTCTGGATACTCGCCGGTTTCGGTATGGCCTTGGGTCTCGGCCTCTTTTACGCAGACTTCTTGGGAATGCCAGGGCTCATCGGATGAGGAGTCTCAGGCAGTCTCTACGAGACGCGAAGGTTTAGGCATATGAGCGGGGAATCAAACGACTGGAGTGGAGAGAGGGTTCTGGTGGTGGGGCTTCGCATGACTGGATCTGCGGTAGCGCGCTCGTTTTTGTCGCGCGGCGCCGAGGTGATAGTGGTGGAGGAGCGGCCGGGTGCTCTGGGCTATGCAGAGTTGCGTGATGAGTTACTCGCAGCCGGGGCGCAGATCATCGAGTCTTCTGAGGAGTCAGAGTGGAGATCGCTCGTCGCTGGAGTTGATTTAGTGGTTCCTAGTCCAGGGGTCCCTCCTTCTCACGCCGTAATGATTGCCGCCTTGAATCAGGGGGTACCGGTACGCGGCGATATTGACCTCGCTGTTGGCGAGTCTTCGGTGCCTGTTGTCGCAGTCACGGGCACCAACGGTAAGACCACAGTGACGACACTCATCGCTGCGATGCTTGAGGCAAATGGGGTACGTGCCGGCGCCGCTGGAAATATCGGGTGGGCGGTGATGGATGCGCAGCAGAGAGCCTTCGATGTCCTCGTTGTTGAGGTCTCAAGTTTTCAACTCCACTCAACTACAGAGACGTTTAGTCCGTCAGTATCAGTTCTTCTCAATATTGCTGAAGACCACACCGACTGGCACGGCTCGTTTGGCGAATACTCTCAGGACAAGGCTCGAGTATTCAGGCGTCAGGGCCCTGGAGACTTGCTCGTGTACAACTCAGATGACCCAATCGTCGCGTCACTTGCAACTGAGGCTCCGGGAAGGACTCTCTCCTTCTCGATTGATCCAAGTGCCACATCTGGATATCGAATTCATCGTGGAGAGCTAGTAACCCCAGATGGCGATCGGATCGCGCGGATATCTGACCTACCGCTGCAGGCCCCTCACGATCTAGCCAATGCGTTAGCGGCCTCAGCGGCAGCCCTGAATTCAGGTGCAAATATTGAGTCGGTGCACGCGGCGCTACTTTCATTTGCGAGGCTCCACCACCGAGCCGAGCCCATAGGTGAGAATCAGGGCGTGGCATTCATAAACGACTCGAAAGCAACCAACCCACACGCCACGATTACTGCGGTCGGTGGCTATGAGAGTTGTGTGCTCATTGCCGGGGGTCGCAACAAAGGAATCGACCTATCAATTCTTAGGCCCCTCTCAAAGAAATTGAGGGGAGTGGTTGCGATCGGTGAGTGCGCCGCGGAGATCGAGGCAGCATTTGAGGGGGCTACTCCGACGCGAGTGGCGACCACTATGAAGGATGCCGTTCGATTCGCCGCGGAGATGTCCAAGCCTGGGGATGTTGTGCTTCTCTCTCCTGCGTGTGCATCATTTGACTGGTATCAATCCTACGAGGAGCGCGGAGATTCGTTCGTCTCTGAGGTAGAGGCATTTATAGCGGGGGATGGACAGTGACATCCACAACATCGAAACGCTCCTCAACAAAGAGAAGAAGAACCCCTGCGACGACGCGACGATCGCGTCTCTTAGTGAAAGTAAAGCGGAATTCTCTCGTTACGCGGCTCAGTGTGATAATTATTTTTCTCTGCGTAATTGGTACAACGATGGTGATGTCCGCATCGAGCGTGGAGTCGTTAAATAACGGCTCAGGTGCCTTCTCCTTTGTTACCGAGCACGTCATCAACCTGACAATTGGTGCAGTTCTCTTCTTGGTGATTAGTCGTTTTGACTATCGAGCTTGGTTGAAGTTGGGTCCGATCGTTTTAGGTGTAGCAGTTTTGATGCTGATACTTGTCCTAATCCCAGGGATTGGAATCGTTCGTAATGAAGCTCGCCGCTGGTTGGGGGTAGCGCCGTTTGTGTTTCAGCCTTCAGAACTGGTGAAGTTTCCGCTTGCGATTGTTTTGGCAGGCATTCTTGCAGCGCGCGAAAAGGCTGGAGAGCTAAGAAGTATTCGCAGAACGCTGTTACCTGTCGGGTGCATTACGGCATTGATTTCAGTGCTTATTCTCAAGCAGCCTGATTTTGACTCAACGCTTGTTATTTTGGGGCTAGTGGCAGGCATGCTCTTGCTGGTGGGGATTCCAAAGACCTGGTTGTTGGGTGCAGCGGTGGGTGGAGCAGCACTGACCTATTACCAATTATCTGAGCCATTTCGTAGAGCGCGAGTGTTTGTTTTCCTTGACCCTTGGAAGGACCCCCTTGGGGCCGGTTACCAATCGATCGCTGGATACACGTCGCTTGCCCTCGGGGGTTGGTTTGGTACGGGCCCCGGTACAAGTACCGCGAAGTGGGGATTCCTGCCCGTTGCTTACTCTGATTTTGTCTTTGCGGTTATCGGTGAAGAGTTTGGGGTCGCAGGGTGCCTAGCTGTTGTGATCGGTTTTATTGCATTCGGCGTGATTGGTTTCAAAATTGCTCTTCGCGCGCCTGATCGATTCGGGACTCTCCTAGCGAGCGGGCTCACCCTGACTGTTCTGATCCAGGCAGCGATAAATATCGGGATGGTTGTTGGGATCGTCCCTGTCTCTGGATTGACCCTTCCGTTTATCTCGTACGGGGGAACCTCATTAGTTCTAATGCTGAGCGCAGCAGGCATCCTCTGTAATATTGCTTACCAAGGCAGGCCCAGAGTCGTCTCAACAAAGGCAACACCTAAAGCAAAATCATCCAGAGGGTGAAGAAGATCGCGAACTCCACGGGTGCCGAGAGTCGCGCATCAGGCGAAACTCCAGACTCGGCCCCTCGATCCAATCGACTCAGAGTTGTTATCGCCGGTGGCGGTACCGGTGGGCATGTCTATCCAGCACTCGCTCTTGCAGATGCCCTCATTGATAGGGGAGTAAGCACAGAGAGAATTCGCCTTATAGGGGCGCGTCGCGGGATTGAGGCGCGGCTGTTCCCTGAAGCTCCCTTCACGTTTACGTTGCTCTCGCTGCGCGGTCTTGATCGAAGTAAAAATGCGATCTCGGTCTGGCGAAATATGGTTGCTCTTGGATCACTGATACTCGGTGTCTTTCGAGTTGCTTGGATGCTTCTACTCAATCGCCCCGATTGCGTTGTCGGAGTCGGTGGCTATGCCTCAGCGCCGTGTGTCTTTGCTGCAAGTATCCTGAGAATTCCATTAGTGGTGCACGAGCAGAATGCTTCTCCGGGTCTGGTGAATCGCTTGGCTGTTCGACTCGGTGCGCGCGCAGCAATTTCTCTGCCAGGTACACCGCTAAAGGGTTGCGTGCTTACGGGGAATCCAGTGCGAAGCGCTATATCTGAGATTACGCGTACCCCGAACCAGCTCAGGCCTCTAATCGGCATAGTTGGGGGGAGTCTTGGCGCTGGCCGCCTAAATGATGCAGCGCTTGGGCTTGCATCGCGATGGGGAATGCGCACAGATGTCAGCGTTCGCCATGTCACAGGGCCTCGCTTCTTGGAGTCATGCGAGAGCGCGTATAAGACTCAGCGTTCACCCATTGATGTTCTCGATTATCAGATTGTCGGGTACGAAGAGCAGATGGAGAGACTCTATGCCGGAGTCTCACTCCTCGTATGCAGAGCTGGAGCCCTTACGGTCGCGGAAATTTGCGCGGCTGGCGTGCCATCAATCCTGATCCCATGGCCGGGGGCTGCAGGCGATCACCAAAGTAGAAATGCAGAGGCGTTGGTCAGCGCAGGGGGAGCGGTCCTTCTATTAGATGCCGATTGTGATGAGGCCAAACTCGACTCCCTTTTAGCTCCGTTGCTTGCCGATAGTCAGCGGTTAGCAAGAATGAGCGCAGCTGCACTCACGCTTTCACTCCCAAATGCAGCGCGTGATCTTGCGATTCTTGTGGAGGAGGTCTCGAATGCCAGCACCTGAGCAAGACGGACGGTTGGACCTTACGACTACCCGCACTATCCACATTGTCGGCGTCGCTGGGCACGGAATGAGTGCACTCGCCGCAGTCCTCGCGGAGCTTGGGCACCATGTATCAGGGACAGATATTGCGCCGAGCCGGCGAATGGAGCGACTCTCCCTTCTAGGGGTCACCTGCAGCGTTGGGCAGCGGCCAGAGAATATTCCAGAGAACTGCGATGCCGTTGTGATATCGACCGCAGTTCCTCTTACAAATATTGAGGTAGTCACTGCGAACGAGCGTGGAGTCCAAGTGTTTCACCGCTCCGACGCGCTTGCAGGGGTAGTGGCGCAGCGCCGCGGGATAGGCGTTGCCGGAACACATGGCAAGACAACTACTTCCTCAATGGTTACGTTAATTATGCGCGCAGCAGGAATGAATCCTTCGTTCGTAATTGGAAGCGAACTCAATGAGGTGGGTACTAACGCTGCAATGAGCTCAGGTGAATGGCTCGTTGTCGAGTCTGATGAGAGTGATGGGTCCTTCCTAAAGTTCGATCTCAATGCTGCAATCATCACCAACATTGAGAAAGATCACCTCGGATTCTGGTCAACCATGGATCGGCTAGAGGCAGGTTTTGAAGTATTCGCAGAGCACGTAGATGGTCCGGTGATTTTCTGCGCGGATGACCCAGTGACGCTCAGATTGGCACAGATACATCCCAATGCTGTGACCTACGGATGGGCCGAGGGTGCTGATTATCGAGTCACTAATTACCGCAGCGGAAAGAGCGGTTCAGAGTTCACTCTCGAGATCGAAGGAGTAGTTGCTGGAGAGTTAGCGCTCCCTCTCCTTGGATCCCACAATGCACAGAACGCCACTGCCGCTGCTGCATTAGCAATGAGCCTCGGTGTCTCATTCGAGGACGTGAGGAGCGCTCTCGCTGGATTCGGTGGAGTCTCACGCAGATTTCAATTCAGGGGCGAGAGAGATGGCGTTACCTTTGTTGACGATTACGCGCATTTGCCGAGCGAGATAAAGGCCACACTGCGTGCTGCGAAAGAGGGAGGCTGGCGTCGGATTATCGCTGTTTTCCAGCCATATCGCTATCTCCGAACAATGCTGATGTGGCGAGATTTCGCAGATGCCTTCGAGGGTGTTGACCACCTAGTGCTGACCGATGTCTGCGGAGCGAGTGAGGAGCCGATTCCTGGTGTGACAGGTCGGCTCGTGCTTCAAGCTGTTCTCGATGCACATCCAGAGATGTCCGTCTCATATTTTCCTCATAGGTCGGAGTTGGTCTCAAACGTACTGAAATATGCGGGTCCGGGTGATCTTGTCCTCACCCTTGGCGCAGGTGATCTAACTACCGTTCCAGATGAATGGGTAAACGGGTGAGAGCTTTGAGCTCGGAGTTCGACGCAGCTTTCAATATGCTGAGTCCAGATTTTGGAGATCGTGTCGAGCGCGCAGCGCCCCTATCTCAGTTCACTACATATCGTTTAGGTGGACCGGCTGAGATTCTCGTGCGGGTCAGAAATGTGCGCGAACTCGGCATCCTTGCAACAGCCCTTGAAGCAAACCCGAGTGTTCCGATCCTCGTAATTGGAAGAGGATCTAATCTTGTAGTTGCTGATGCTGGAGTAAGCGCTGCGGTAGTGATTCTCGAGGAGGATTTCGAGCGCGTAGAGATCGTCGATGAAGTTGTATCTGCCGGGGCAGGTGTTCCGCTCCCAGTATTAGCCCGCAGGTGTGCGGTTGCCGGGCTAAGCGGCCTTGAGTTCTACGTCGGTATTCCAGGGAGCATTGGCGGAGCGGTACGCATGAATGCTGGCGGCCACGGGAGCTCAACCGCTGAGGTTCTCCTCTCTGCGGTTGTGGCTGATATCTCGAATAATGGAGTCACCTCAGAGCGCTCTTTGGAGAGTCTTGGCTTTCGCTACCGTGGATCAGCCCTAGGTGGAATGGAGATTGTCTGCAGCGCTTCTTTCAAACTCGTTAGAGACGAGCCTGTTGCATGCGAGGAGCGGCTCTCTGAGATTGTTCGATGGCGTCGCGAGAACCAACCTGGTGGGGCAAATGCAGGCTCTGTTTTTCGCAACCCAGATGGTGACTCTGCCGGTCGCTTAATCGAGTCCTGTGGCCTAAAAGGATTGAGGATTGGCGGGGTGCATGTCTCCGATAAGCACGCCAATTTTATTCAGGCAGACTCTGGGGCAATGGCGAGCGACTTGGCGGCACTCGTCTTAGAGATTCAGAGGAGAGTGCTCGACGAGACCGGGGTCCGCTTAGAGACCGAGCTTCATTGGGTTGGGTTTAGTAAGAGTGACGGTCAAGATGAGCCATCTGAGGGACTGCAGTGAGTTCGCAGAGTGAGGACCCAAGAATTAAAGCCCGCAGAAGCGCGGTTGAGCAGGCAAAAGTACGTAGACGAACAATCTTGGTTGGCTCTGCACTCTGTGCTGGAGTAGTTGTTTTTCTTTTATACCTCCTCCTTAACTCTGCGTTACTTGAGGTACGAAAGTTGGAGGTAACCGGAGTGACAGGGGAGAGGGGGCGAGCCGTTGAGGTTGCTGCCGCAGTCCCGCTGGGTGACGCACTTGCTTTTCTTGATACCGGAGCAATCTCCGATCGAGTGAAGAAGCTTCCTTGGATAGCGAGTGTCTCGGTAAAGACTCACTTCCCCCATACTGTCTCAATTGATTTGGTAGAGCGCAACCCTGTGGCATGGGTTCGCCCGGGTAGCGAGATAACTATTACGACGAGCACCTCGCCTAACCCTTCAAGTTCAACGCGTAAACCCAGTAGCGAATCTTCTACTTCGTCAACCACTAGCGAGCCCACGACCACAACCACCATCAGTACTTCAACCACCAGGCGCGCCCCTGCGGTTCAGGCCCCGAGGCTTATTGATAGGGCTGGGAGAGTCCTCGCCACTACCGCTGCTCCGCCATTCGGCATCCCAGAGATTAGAGGGGTGAAGGTCGCAAAGGCAGGAGGTTTCATTAACCCCAAGACCGCTGCAACGACATTCATGGCGCTGCCAAAGGCGCTGAGGGTGCAGGTCGCTGTTGTGGAGGTTGACAGAGTTGGATCGGTCGTGCTTCTACTCAATACGACAGCAGGTCAGCGCCCCACAGCGCGGGTCATTCGAATTGGCCCGCCTGATAATGCGCGCGCTAAGGGGAATGTTGCTCTCGCAGTGCTTGAGGCGCTGAGATCTAATCGGCAGAGCGTCACCACAATCGATGTAACTGTTCCAACTGCTCCAGCTACCTCTTAAGGCGCACGGAGGCCTCCGCTTCCGTGGCTCCAGTGGGGCCGCTAGAGGATCCATATAGGAGTTGGTCTGGTCCGATACCACTAAATTGGCCTCTTGAGTTGCTCGCTTTGAGGCAAATTTGAGAGATTTTTCTCCTCTAGGGGCGGTTCTCTTTGCCCCGGTTGCCGCTGTCCGGTACAGTCTGAACCCTTACAACAGGTTTACATAAGCCTTGACCTCTACAACACCTCGACCGTAAGGCCGAGGTTTACGTTGAGACTCAAGGGTTATGGCTACGCCAGGAGAGGCGCAAGCAATGATGGGTGCACCCCAAAACTACTTGGCAGTGATCAAGGTCGTCGGCGTTGGCGGAGGTGGCGGTAACGCCGTCAACCGCATGGTCGATGCCGGGCTGAAGGGAGTCGAGTTCCTAGCGGTCAATACCGACGCTCAGGCTCTGCTTCTAAGCGATGCTGACCTTCGACTTGATCTTGGACGCGAATTAACCCGCGGGCTTGGAGCAGGTTCCGACCCCGAGGTTGGCCGACAAGCGGCTGACGAACATCGTGCTGAGATCGAGGAGGCCCTGCGCGGCTCTGACATGGTCTTCATCACAGCGGGCGAGGGCGGTGGTACCGGTACAGGTGCAGCCCCAATGATCGCGGAGATCGCAAAAGAACTAGGCGCATTGACCATCGGTGTAGTTACAAGGCCATTTGGTTTTGAGGGTCGACGCAGATCTGTACAAGCAGAGCAGGGTATTCAGAGACTAAAAGAGAAGGTCGACACCCTGATTGTAATTCCTAACGATCGCCTGCTTCAGGTCTCGGATGAGCGCACCTCAATCGTCAACGCCTTCAAGATGGCCGATGAGGTTCTCCTGCAAGGAGTCCAAGGAATCACAGATCTAATCACCACACCGGGACTCATCAACACTGACTTCGCAGACGTCAAGATGATCATGACCAATGCCGGCTCAGCGCTAATGGGTATCGGTTATGCCTCTGGCGATGGACGCGCTGTTGGCGCCGCAAGGTCTGCAATCTCAAGCCCGCTTCTTGAGGCGAGCATTGAGGGTGCACGAGGAATCCTGCTCACGATCTCAGGCCCATCTGACCTCGGACTCTTCGAGGTAAATGAGGCAGCTCAGATCATCGCTGATGCAGCTCACCCGGATGCGAACATAATCTTCGGGACTGTGATCGATGACGCCCTTGGTGATGAAGTACGCGTAACAGTCATTGCCGCTGGCTTTGATCGTTACGAGGGGGAGCGTCCTTCTGCTCCTCTTGGACTTCGCTCAGACGAAGAGTCTTATGGAGTATCGGGCGTTACTGACGACCTCGGCCTTGGTGACGACGACTTCGACGTTCCTGAGTTCCTTCGCTGACATACGGGCGTCGCTCGTAGTTAATGCAGTCCGGAGGCAAAGCGGTGCTCAACTACGTAGATATCGGGTGTGCTCGCGTCTGGTTTACTACTCGTCTCGGAGGCTCCTCGCAGCCTCCATACGACTCGCTTAATCTCGCTACGCACGTAGGGGATGATCACCTCACCGTGAGGCGAAACACAGAGTTGCTAGCGAGTCTCTGTGAGGGAACGCCGAGCGACCCCGATGCGTGGGTATATGTAAATCACGTTCATGGGGTAGAGGTTCTGCGCCTTGATGAGGCCCCAGCGGGTCGCCCCGATGCCGATGGTGCTGCAACCAATGTTGTTGGGCTGCCACTTGTGGCTATAGGGGCAGATTGCGCCCCGATTGCAATGGCGAACGATACGGCCTGCGCCGCTATCCACTCCGGTTGGCGAGGGCTTGAGGCGGGCGTAATCAGCGAGGGCGTAGCAGCGGTGCGGGCGCTGGGTACAGGTAAAATTAAGGCGATTATTGGGCCGTGTATCAGCGCTCCTCACTATGAGTTTGGAGCGCAGGACCTGAATCGACTCGCAAGCATTGTGGGGCCGAGTGTGATTGGCGAGACAAGTAATGGCTCTCCCGCTCTTGACCTGCGTGCAGGAATACGCAGCGCCTTGCTCTCCGAGGGTGTAACCGATATTGGCGATGATCTGCGCTGTACTTTCTCTGAGCAGAGCCTTTTCTCGTTTAGGCGCGACGGCGTGACCGGGCGACAGGGCATGGTTGTGGAGCGAGTGCGTTGACGACGCAAGGGGATGAGGCCGCGAGCCAACAACTGAGAGAGAACCTCGAAGAGGTACGGAGTCGAATTAGTGAGGCGGCGAGAATAAGTGATCGCAACGCGTCAAGCATCCGGCTAGTCGGTATATCAAAGACGATTGACGCAGCGACGCTCGCGCTGACTCTCGATTTAGGGCTATGTGATTTTGGAGAGAATAGAGCACAGGAACTCTTAGAGAAGGCCCCGCTGCTGGCGGTTCACGACCCTGCTCCTGTCTGGCACTTTGTGGGGCAGTTGCAGCGCAATAAGGTCGCTGTTATCTCGCCGCACATCTCCCTTTGGCACTCTGTAGATAGAGCGTTGTTGGGCGAGGCGATTGCTAAACGTGCTCCGGGGGCCAGAGTGCTCGTAGAGGTAAATCTCGCAGAGGAGCCACAGCGCGGTGGTGTAGCTCCATCGGGCTGCGCGGAGCTCGTCGATGCGCTTCGCTCACTCGGCCTTGACGTTGCTGGGCTAATGACGGTCGCTCCTCAAATCGGCGAGCCGAGTAGATGGTTTGAGGCTCTACGAATACTTGCCGATGGGCTTGGAGTAGTTGAGTTATCAATGGGGATGAGCGGCGATTATGAGGCAGCGATCGCTCAGGGATCCACAATTCTCAGGGTTGGGGCCTCGATATTTGGTGGGCGCAGAGCCATTTGAGGAGATCCTCATTATCTGCACGATCGACTACCCGAGGCGCTTCAAGCGTGTTCGATGTTCTCAGCGCACTTCTCGCCGATGCCGAGGATCGAAATGGGGTTGAGGAGGTGTCCACGATCTAGCCCCATTCCCCTGTAGGCTCGCAGACGCTCTAGGAGGTAGTGCAGATGCCAGGTTGGATCAAGAACACGATGAACTATCTAGGCCTCAACGAATCCGTTGATGCCGATGATGACTATGACTATCTCGAGGGGGACGGTTCCTATTACCTTGAGGAGGATCAGCTCCCCGCTGAGGAGCCTCAGGATGCTCCCCCAAGTTACGAACGCTCTCGCCCGGCAGTATCAGCACCACCCGTAACTCGATCCGCAGTGCGAACGATCTCCGACTCGGAGTCCCCAGCCGTTGATGTAACCAAACCGATAATTCGACCAGTGCCAGCCTCAAGCGCACGTGTTCAGGTCGTTGAGCCGAAGGGATTTAACGACGCACAAGAGGTCGGGGAGCGGATCAAATCCGGGCAGCCCGTCATCGTCAACCTTCAAGGTGTCGATAGTGATTTAAAGCGTCGGTTAATCGACTTCTGTAGTGGGTTGACCTACGCGATTGGTGGATCGATGGCGCGAGTCGCTGACCAAGTCTTTCTCTTGACTCCGGCAAATGTTGATGTCTCCGATGAGGAGAAAGACCGCCTCGCCGCTCGCGGCCTCTATCAGAAGTAAGCCTCGAACTAAATGATTAGTACCCCATGATTACTAGCCTGATATGCAAACTTCTCACCATTTATATGGTGATTTTGGCGGCGCGCGCAGTCCTCTCTTGGTTCCCAATGAGCCCGGGGAGCGCCCTTGCCCCAATTGCTCGGATTCTCGTAGATGTGACTGAGCCGGTACTCGCTCCACTGCGTCGACTCATCCCACAGGCTGGCGTAATCGACCTCTCATTCCTAGTGGCTTTCTTCGGCCTCTCAATTATTCGAAACATTATTTGCAGGTAATTGCGCAATCTGCAGGAAAAATGGCCGGATAATGCGTCGAATGTCCACCACCCGGGCTTAGAGCATCGCTACCATCAAAGCATGGATGTGACTTCTCAGGCATTAAGAGACATAGAGATCAAAGAAGTTCGGCGCGGATACGACTGTGATGCAGTCGATGATCTGCTCGAGCAGGCGGCAGCCACGATAGATGCACTAGAGCGTCGGATCGCTCTGGCGGAGCAGCATGCAAGAGACTCCGAAGCACAAGGATCTAATGCGCGAGCCTCAGAGGACATGCTCCAGAGGACCCTCCTACTTGCGCAGCGTGCCGCAGAGGATGCAGTCTCAGAGGCAACCGCTACCGCTGCTGCGATTACAACGGCTGCAGATTCACAGGCTCGTGCAACGATTCTCGAGGCAACCTCAACGGCTCAGCGTGAAGCGAATGCGCAGCGACTGGCACTTGAGACCGAGGTGCGGGACCTGACTTCGCGTCGCTCTGCGCTCTCCTCCGATGTAGATGCTCTCGAACGCTTCGAGGCCGATTATCGCGAGCGTCTCCGGCGCACTATCGCAGCCGATTTGGATTCTCTCGCTGTATCTCGAGAGCCTGTTGCTCCATCCGCTCGACCGGCGCTCCATGATGTGGGCGAGGCCCTTGCACCGATAGCGGCTGAGCCTGTAGTTGCTGCCGTTGCACCCGCAACTCCGGCCGCTCCGTTGGAGACCGCGGAGCTTACGGCGATTGAGGTGGCAGAGATTGCAGATCCAGCCCCTGTCGTAGATGCCCCGCCAGTTCTATTTGAGACAACTCCGACGCCAGAGGCAATGGATGATGACGAGTTCTTTGCTTCTCTGCGAGAGGCAGTAAACGACGACACTCCACTCGGTCCAAGGGACTCTGATATTCCCGAGCGCTCAATGTTTGGCGAGGATCGCAGATCCGGCATCTTCAGGCGACGCCGCTAGTTCGAGATTCCTCTTGTCTCTGCATGAGGCGTTGTAGGAACCAGCGGAGTTTATGGTTTTAGGACCTCAACCCGAGCAGATACATCTCCCCCTTCAAGGGCGAGTAAATGCCATCCCTCTGCGCCAGGTTGAATGCTCTCTTCGATGCTTACTCGAGTTGCTAGGACCTCTCCAGCGATCGTCTCTTGGTGCGTGTTGATTGCTTCGGCTGCTAGGCCTTGCGCATAGAGACTTAGGTGAATTCGATCTGCAATCTCGAGCCCCACCTCTTTGCGTAGATCATTTAGTGCACGCACTAGGTCTCGACTTATTCCTTCGCTACGAAGTGCATCATTGAGCGTTGTATCGAGTGCGACAGCGATGCCATCTTCTTGAGCAAGCGCGAATTTCTCGTGTGAGGCAGCGCGTACCTCAACATCATCGGTGTTGAGATGGATCTCGGTCCCATCAATAATTACGACGTAGACGCCGCTCTCCTCTAGAGCCGAGCGAACGACCTGGGCATCGGCGGTAGCCAAATATTCCTTGAGCGCTGGCATGAGTCCGCCAGCTTTTGGCCCAAGCGTTCGGAAATTTGGATGGACTGAATAATCGAGTAGCCCATCCAATGTTGCGACAGTCTCAAGGTCTTTGATGTTTAGAGCATCTGCAATCTCTGCAACGATCGGGTCTGAGGGGCGCCTTGCGTCCGGAAGGAGAACAATCGCTCGCGCTAGCGGCTGGCGTACCTTGAGCCGTGCATCGTTACGCGCCGCCAATCCGAGGCTCACAACAGATCTCGCTATCTCCATCTCGGCCTCAAGCTCGGGGTCCAGGGCAGTTGCATCAACCTCGGGCCAGTCGCTCAAGTGCACAGATCGTGTTGTTGATCTAAGCCTCTGGTGAATTGAGTCTGAGATAAACGGTGTAAATGGAGCGAGGAGTAGTGCGACCGTGTCCAAGCACTCGTAGAGAGTCGCATGGGCTGATTGGTCAGACTCTTTCCAGAAACGCGGTCGAGAGCGTCGCACATACCAGTTAGATAGGTCATCCACGAAGCGGTCAAGTGCCTGTGCGCCGCGCAGGGCATCGAAGCCCTCGAGAGCATCGGTTACATCTTGGATGGTGTGATGAAGACGCGAACGTACCCACCTGTCGAGTACATGAGGCGAAGCCTTCTGGTCTGAGTCGGGGCTCCAACCATCAAGATTTGCATAGGTAACGAAGAATGAAAGCGTGTTCCAGAGAGTGAGAATAAATCGATTGGTTGTCTCGTCGATGCCTTCGACGAAGACGCGCTTCTGGGTCCACGGACTACCTGCGCTGAACATATTCCAGCGCAGCGCATCTGCGCCTCGCGTATCAAGAACAGACCAAGGGTCAATCACATTCCCCTTCGACTTAGACATCTTCTGGCCGTCTTTGTCGACAACTAACGCCAAACACACAACGTTCTTATAGGGAGATCGCCCGAAGGCCATCGTATTGATCGCCAATAGCGTGTAGAACCAGCCACGGGTTTGGTCGATGCCTTCGCAGATGAAATCGGCTGGGAATCGCGTCTCGAATGAATCCTTGTTCTCGAATGGGTAGTGGAGTTGAGCAAAGGGCATTGATCCGGAGTCAAACCAAGCATCAAGCACCGACTCAACGCGCCTCGCCGTCCCTCCGCATGAGCCGCAAAGAATCTCAACGCCGTCGACCGCAGGTCTATGTGGGTCTAGCGCTAGAAGATCCACTCCAGCGCTCTCGGTCAGCTCAGCCAACGAACCTATGCATGTGTCTTTCCCGCAATCCGTGCATCTCCAGACTGGAATTGGGGTTCCCCAGAAGCGATCGCGCGAGAGCGCCCAGTCGACGTTGTTCTCAAGCCAGTCCCCGAAGCGACCCTCGCGAATGTGCTCCGGATGCCAGGCGATCCGAGCGTTCTCGCGCAGCATGTCGTCTCTATAAGCACTCGTACGGGCGAACCAAGTCGGCTTTGCCCAGTAAATAAGTGGAGTGCTGCATCGCCAGCAATGCGGATAAGAGTGCTCATGCGCGACGCTGCTCTCAAGGCGCCCGGATACCCGAAGCCTCTCAATGATTGCCGCGTCCGCATCCTTTACCCCGAGACCTTCATGTGCTGGTACTGCAGATGTAAATGCGGCGTCCGGGCCGACAGGATTGATCACTGGCAGGCCAGCGGCCAATCCAACCTCGCGGTCAATCTCACCAAAGGCAGGGGCGAGATGCACTAGGCCAGAGCCATCCTCAACCGTCACAAAATCTGCAACTACAACGCGCCATGCTGAGGAAATCAGGGAGTCATCATCAAGGGGAACATCGTCGAACGGACGCTCATAGTGTTGCCCCTCCAACTCTTCAACCGAGATTGGCCCGAGTATCTCTGCGTCCTCTCCAAGCACAGCGGCTACACGATTGGCAGCGATTACTAGGTCTCTGCGACCGTCACGACCGCGTACGCGCACGTACTCAACACTTGGACCTATCGCTACCCCGACATTAGAGAGAAGAGTCCAAGGGGTGGTGGTCCAGATGAGAAGGTCTAAATCGCTATCGACTAGGGGGAAGCGAACGAACGCAGACTCCTCCGTTAAGTCTCTATAAGCGCCGGGCTGGCCTAGTTCATGGCTTGAGAGCGCAGTACCGCATCTGCCGCAGTAAGGAACAACCTTGAAGCCCTCGTAGATGTCGCCCTTATCCCAGAGGAGCTTGAATACCCACCAAACACTCTCAACAAATTTTGGCGACATTGTCCAGTAGGCGCCATCCATATCGAGCCACATGCCGATGCGCTCAGTGAGCGCGGCGAAATCACCTACGTAGCGCTGAACTGACTCACGGCAACGCGCATTGAACTCCTCAATCCCAAATGCCTCAATCTGCTCTTTGCCTGAGAATCCGAGTTCTTTCTCAACCTCTACCTCAACGGGCAAACCATGGCAGTCCCATCCACCCTGCCTGCGCACAAGCTCGCCGCGCATCGTGTGGAATCTCGGGTAGATATCTTTGAATAAGCGCGCCCACGCATGGTGAATTCCGGGCTTGCCGTTAGCGGTTGGGGGTCCTTCGTAGAAAACCCACTCAGGTGCATCCGCACGAAGCCGCATACTCTCGGCAAAAACATCGCGTTCACGCCAATCATTGAGGACTTGCTCCTCAATGGCTACAAGGTTGAGGGGGGAGACAGGATCAAAAGGCACCCCGTTACGGTACACGGAGGTTGGTGAGGTTCTTATGCCGAGGAGATCGTCAAGCAGATAACGGGCCACCGCAGTGGGGTGTAATCCCTCAGTGTTGATAAATAGCCCTTGGGGGGCTACTCTGCGCGGCCCTCGCCCCTAGTTTTGCAGGAGAGAAGATGCCCAAGGCAGTGAAGAAGAAAGCCGCCCCTAAGAAGGTCGTGGCAAAGAAGGTCGTGGCAAAGAAGACAGTGAAGAAGGTCGTGGCAAAGAAGACAGTGAAGAAGGTCGTGGCTAAGAAGGTCGTGGCTAAGAAGGTCGTGGCTAAGAAGGTCGTGGCTAAGAAGGTCGTGGCTAAGAAGGCCGTGGCTAAGAAGGTCGTGGCTAAGAAGACAGTGAAGAAGAAAGCTGCCCCTAAGAAGGTAGCGCCCGCTAAGAAGGTCGTGGCTAAGAAGGCAGCGCCCGCAAAGAAGGTAGTAGCGAAGAAGGTCGTGAAGAAGGTCGTAGCTAAGAAGGCAGCGCCCGCAAAGAAGGTAGTAGCGAAGAAGGTAGTAGCGAAGAAGGTCGTAGCTAAAAAGGTCGTCGTCAAGATACCCAAAGCGCCTCCCACTCCCAAGCTCCCCCCACCCCCGCCGCGATGTGAATACTCAAATGTCTTGATCTCTGAGGTCAAGACTCAGCTCGGCGACAAGGCAAAGCGATCGCTAACACCGAAGCAGTACGAGTCGCTCAAGGTAAAACTCGTTGAGGAACGCGTTCTGCTCCTTCATCAGGCCGATGAGCTCCAGGCAGAGGCTGACGCGCTCATGATGGAGCGCGAACTCGGAGACACCCAATTTGATGAAGAGTCGGGTGAGGGAGACACAATCGCAATTGAGCGTGAGAGAGATCTTCTGATCTCCGCTAAAGCACGAGAGACGGTCGAGGAGATTGATAGGGCCTTAGCAAGAATGGATGCAGGCACCTATGGAGTATGCGTTCCTAGCGGCGTTCGAATTCCTTTCGAGCGTCTAGATGCTATGCCGTTTGCAGAGGCCTGCGTTTTCTGCCGTAACAGGGTGGAGAGGCATCGCTGATCAAGTGGCCCCGACGGTTCGCCAGAGCGGATCTCGCCTTGCCGCAGCGCTAATTGTCGTTGCGGTTGTGGTGCTTGATTCGGCTACCAAGATTTGGGCAGTCCACGCACTCTCTGATGGGCCGGTTTATTTGGTCCATTTCTCAATTGGGTTTCTCCTTGCTCGCAATACTGGGGCAGCGTTTAGTCTCGTTAGGTCTGCAACGCCGCTGCTCGCTCTCCTTGCGATCGGAGCCACTGTGGTACTTGCGCGAACCGTCGCAAGAGCCTCAGACAAGGTTCTTGTGGTGGGGCTATCGCTCTTTCTCGGCGGTGCGCTAGGAAATCTTGTAGACCGCTTAACTCGGGCTCCAGGGTTTCTAAGAGGTGGAGTTATTGACTTTGTGAAAGTTGGGCCCTGGCCCCTTTTCAATGTCGCAGATAGTGCAATAACAATTGGTGCAGTATTGGTTGTAATCGCAGTTATTCGCGACAGACCAACTAAGGCCGTAGAGACGGAGCAGAGCACATGATCGAGTCATATGAAGTCCCAGCAACCCTCGCCGGCGAGCGCGTTGATCGCGCAGTCGCGCTCCTGACCGGCTGGACCCGTGTAGATGTCCAAGAACTAATTAAGCGTAAGAGTGTTCTTGTTGATGGGAAGAAGGTGATCAAGAGCCGTCGACTCGAGGAGGGCGAGATCGTTGAGCTTCTTGCCGAGCCCGAGCCCGTTGGTCTGCCGGCTGCTCAGGACATAGCGATTGTTGAGCGCTGGTCTGACGAGGACGTAATCGTCATTTCTAAGCCTGCTGGACTCGTTGTTCACCCTGGCGCAGGTAATCCAGACGGAACTCTCGCTAATGCACTGCTTTTCCACCATCCAGAGTTGGCAGATGTTGGGGAGCCAACCCGGCCCGGAATTGTGCATCGCCTCGATCGCGATACAAGTGGGCTAATGCTCGTTGCAAGAACCCAGCGCGCATACGACGGACTTGTAGCGCAACTCTTTAACCATGAGGTTGAGCGCCGATACATCGCACTTGTATGGGGCGTACCGGATGCTCCTCGCGGTGTCATCGATGCCCCAATTGGGAGGTCTGTGCGAATACCGACGCGGATGGCAGTTAGAGAGGGAGGGCGCGCGGCCCGCACTCACTACGAAGTAATGGAGTCTTTCCCTGAGAAGGGCGTGACTCTTCTTGAATGCACCCTAGAGACTGGACGCACGCATCAGATCCGTGTTCATGTCGCAGCGATCGGACACCCGGTAGTGGGCGACGGAGCATACGGAGGGCGTAGATCATCGCTCGTTATGGATCGCCCATTCCTGCACGCAGCAGCTCTCGCATTTGATCATCCGGTTACCGGTGAGCGAATTGAGATACAGGAGCCATTGACTCCAGACCTCGCTGCAGTCCTTACAGGGCTGAGTAGAGAATTATCAAGCGAGGAAACGCTCGAAGCCACTTAATGGATGCGCCTGGCCATCGTCGTCGATGATCACGCCAGTTGCGTTGTGGGCGTTCAAGACCTCGGCACCATCTTTAGGGTCAAGGAAATAAAGTGCCTTCGCTAGTACCTCAGCACTCGTTGCATCCTTAGCGATCACAGTAACGCTGCGCCCTGATCCTTGAGAGGGTTGACCACTGCGCGGATCAATCAAATGGTGGCGTGTCTCTCCGCCGCTACTCCAGATCCGTCGAGTACGAGCACTCGTTGCTATGCCCCCTGCTGCAAGTGCGATTACTAATCCTGGGGAGTCCTGCACGCCGATACTCCAGCTACTGATTGCTGCAGCATTCTCTGGCGACCCATCAGCGTCTGCGCGGAGAGCGCTGCTATCCGCAGGCGGAGCATCGCCAATAACTCGAAGATCTCCGCCAAGAGATACGCAAACGCCTCTAGCGCCCGCGTTCATAAGCTCAATCGCTACAAGGTCTGCAGCTCGACCTTTGCCGATTCCCCCTAGATCGATATGGACACCCTCAGGGAGCATCACACTGCGGACTATGGGGTCGAGGATTATGGAGCCGCATCCCGGAGCAGGCTTAGCTGAAGTTGTGTCTAAGGGGAGAGCAGCTCGTTCTGAGTCGCTTCCATCGGAGGCGGCGGGGGTATCGAGGCCACCCTCAAAGTCTGAGAGGTAGCCGGCGCTGCGGATGGCGTCATAGACAGTGGGGTCGAATGCACCCTTAGTGGAGAGCGAGGCTGCTACCGCAAGTTCGATGATCTCGAATGACTCGCGCGAGAGGATGACTCTGCGGTCTGGAAGGTGGTTCAGGGACTCCAATTCGCTACTCGCTCGGAATCGACTCCATCGGGACTCAAGATTCTCTATGCGTGCCTCTGCGAGGTCTAAGAGGCTCTCGTCGCCCCCATTGAGGATTACCTCAACATCGGTCCCCATCGCCCGCCACTCTCGCTTAAGCAGCCCAGGGGCAAATTTTGGGCTAGCGGGCGAGCTAGGGATTCTTGACTCCTTAGGACTACTAGCTCGCTGCATCAGACTTCGAGGTTCATCTAGTCGTCGTCTAGCGGGTCGTCTGAACCATGCCCGCCACCATTATCTCCACCGTGGTCATCGAGGGAGGTTGTTGTCGTAGCCGGAGCCCCGGACCCTGGGGAGGAATTCTCGGGAACTACTCCTCCAGTGGATGAAGCAGATGGGCCTCTCACTATTGGCTTAGCCCCAGAGCCGCTGCTACTCGCAGGATTGGATCCGGTGGTAATAGCAACGCCGCTGGGGGTTGCTATATCAGGGGCAGAGGAGGCGCCGGTTGCCCCATCGATGGTCGATGAAGGGTCGGCGCCCCCTTGCTCTGAATTAGGCCCTGATCTACTTGGATCAATCGGGCTGTACTCTCCTGCCTTGTGGGGATCGTTAACTATCCCGTTTACTGCTCCCGCAGCTAATGCCCCGAATATCAGCACAGCACTTATAGCGCCAGCTACTGCGAGTAATCGTTTCATAGGCATCAACGAAGGGTAGATCAGTCGTCGCTGTCGTCGCCGTTATCATCGCCGTTATCATCGCCGTCGCCGCGGGAGTCGTCATCCGAGTGGGAGCCAGTTACCCCAGATACGTGCTCTGCGGAGTCATCGTCGTCAACTTCTTGGCCATCCTCATCTGAGTCATGGTCGGATCCGTTGTCATCGAAGGTCGTGGAGGTTGAGCCGGGGACCGATGTAGTGGAGGCGTCTGGGACGGTCGTCGTTGAGGGGTCGACTCCGGTCTCGCCGGTCGCTCCGGTCTCGCCGGTTACTCCAGATACGTCGGTAATGATCGCAGTATTGGGAGACTTGGGGCCCGAGTCGCTAAGTGCGCCGGCTGCAAGGCCGCCTGCAGTGACGGCGATGATCGTGGATCCAATGATTGCTAGGAGGCGGTTAGGTTGCATTTTGGGCTTCTCTCTGTTGTTGGGGTCTGTTGGTGGGGATTGCGGTTTTCTGGTCTTCATTGGTTATGAGGCGCTTGGTCTTTCTTATGGCCCCAACATACAGAACCAAAATGCCGGTAATGCACAGCAAAAGGCCAAGAAATGGCAAAGATGCAAGCAAAGTACGGCCTGAGTGTGGCATTTTCCCTTCATGGAGATATTGATTGTTGAGGACGACGACTCGATTGCAGAACCTCTAGAGCGTGGCCTCGCTCGGGAAGGCTTCAATACTCTTCGTGTCTCAACAGGGGCCGCTGCCCTGGCATCAGGGCCAGTGGACGTGGTCTTGCTTGACCTTGGTCTCCCTGATATGGATGGCGGGGATGTATGCAAAGCCATTCGCCTTGTTTCGCAGGTCCCCATCATTGTCGTAAGTGCGAGAGGCGAGGAGATTGACCGCGTCTTGCTTCTCGAGATGGGCGCCGATGACTACCTAGTGAAGCCGTTTGGGTTTCACGAGTTAGTAGCGCGCATACGTGCGGTTACTCGCCGCAGTGGTGGGGCTCGCAACACAATTGCGGCGAGTGAGGTTACAGTGATTGGCGAGATGCAACTTGACCGCCGCTCACACCGTGTCACAGTCGCGAGCGATGAGGTAGTACTAACCCCCAAGGAGTTTGAGCTTCTTGCAATGCTCGCTACCGACCCAGGACGGGTGTTCACTCGGACTGAAATTTTCGATGAGGTATGGGACCCGCATTGGTACGGCCCTACAAAAACCTTAGATGTGCATGTTGCTGCGGTGCGTAAAAAACTGGGTGACCCTGGATGGATTGAGACGGTGCGTGGTATTGGGTTTCGGATAATGGATCCTCGCGCGTGAGACGAAGGCTCCTATTTGGTTACCTAACGATCACTATTCTGGTGCTCATAATCCTCGAGATACCCCTTGGTTTTGCCTACTCCAACTCGGAGCAGCGAAGGCTTCTTTCGGATGTGCAGCACGATGCTTTGGCTCTCTCGATTCGCTTGCATGAATCTGTAGAGTCAAACCAAGAAGCAGCGCTGCAAAAGATTGTGAGGGACTATGCGTTGAGTGTCGGTGGGCGCGTTGTCGTAGTTGGCCCTGCGGGTGCCCTCGTAGCGGATTCATCTCCGTTGCCAGGGAGCACGAGCAGCCGATCCTTCGCTGATAGGCCAGAGTTCATAAAGGCCCTTGGGGGGAGAGAGGCAAATGGGACGCGTTTCTCGAATACTCTCGGACGAGATTTGCTGTACGTCGCCGTTCCTCTCGTATCTAATGGTGCTGTCATCGGAGCGGTTCGGCTCTCCTTCGAGACTTCATATGTCAACAATCGCATTCAACGAGTATGGATCGGCCTCGGAGCGCTTGCAGTAGCGATTCTTGCCTTGGTCTTCCTCGTGAGTCTTCGTCTCGCAAAAATCGTCACCCAGCCCGTCTCTGCTCTAGAGAGCGCCGCCAAGCAATTAGGAACAGGTGACCTAACTGCGCGAGCAGAGGTGCCCAAGTCTCCAGCGGAGTTGCGCTTGCTTGCTGCATCCTTCAATACAACTGCAGCACGCCTTGAGTCGTTAGTCGAGTCTCAGAGAGCGTTCGTTGCTGATGCGTCGCATCAACTTCGGACTCCACTTCAAGCGATGCGATTGCGCCTTGAGAATCTTGAGCATGATGTAGCCGATGGGATGCCCGCTGACTCTCGAGACCTAGAGGGCTCGCTTGCGGAGGTTGCGCGCATGTCGCGCCTCGTAGATGGATTACTCATCTTGGCGCGTGCCGAGCAGCAACTAAGTGCCCCAATTCAAACGGACGTTGCTGAGCTGGTTGCTGGGAGGATCGACGCGTGGAGTGCATTTGCGGATGATCAAGGTGTGAATATCACAAGCACTGTCGCTTTCGGTTTGAATGCCTGCATCACATCAGGGAACCTTGAGCAGGCTTTAGATAACTTGCTCTCTAATGCGATCGAGGCTTCTCCTAGCGGGGGAGCAGTGGTGATCTCTTCGAGCACAAATGAATCAGGGAATGTGCTCCTAACGGTCAGCGACTCTGGCGGGGGCATGACCCCTGAGCAGATAGACCGAGCATTCGATCGCTTCTGGCGACCCGCCGGTGCTGGATCGGGTGGCTCTGGCCTGGGGCTTGCAATTGTTAGAGGATTGATCGAGGCCGATGGGGGATCGGTCGAGTTAAAGCCCTCAGTTAGTGATGGTCTTGAAGTAGTGATGGTCTTGAAGTAGTGATGGTCTTGAAGTAGTGATGGTCTTGAAGTAGTGATGGTCTTGAGGTAGTGATGCCACTCTCGCTACGAGGCGAGAAGAGATTGGTGCTAGGCGCCTTGTGCAGGCGCAGATGCATGCCCAAGGACGGTGCGCTCAACGAGGTCTGCCAAGGTAGTGGCATCGAGGTGGAGTCGCATCTCCTCGCCGACCGATACCCATACTTCCTGGAGAACACAGTGCCCTTCGCAGTGATCATGCTCAGTGACAAGAGTAGTTAGTGGTCCATCAACTGCCCCGAGAATTTCAGCCAACGTAATCTCATTTGCAGGTCGTGCGAGTACGTAGCCGCCACCCACGCCGCGCTTTGAGACCACTAAACCTGCTCCTTTAACTGCAAGGAGAATCTGCTCGAGATAAGGCTGTGGAAGGTTGGTTCGTTCTGCGATCTCCTTGACAGAGGTCGGGCGCTCCGATGCGTGAAGCGCTAGAGATAGCAGTGCCCTGACGGCATAATCCCCTCGTGTCGAAACCCTCACCCGGCCATGTTCGCACATTCGCGAGCCCCGCGGCTTCACGGTGGCGGTTGGTTCGCAGTAAGGACAGCGTCGCCGGGTTGCCTGAGGCGGAGTTTAGGGATGGGTCAGCGGATCATTTGAAAGGCTACGGTCAGAGTGATGGAACCGATTAGACCTGACTTTGCTGGGGCCTCAATCGCAGGGATCATCCCGGCTCTCTTGGGTGCTCGCCCTGCCGCTTGGCTTCCAGTTCCGGCTGATGGGGCCGAGAGCGTCGTACTTTTAGTCCTCGATGGGCTTGGGTGGGCCCAGATCGAAGCGCATAGGGGCCTGTTGCCAAATATCTCCGCAATGCAGGGCTCAGCCATAACGAGTGTAGCTCCGTCTACAACCGCTACCGCGCTTACCTCGATAACGACAGGCCTCACCCCGATCGAGCATGGAGTGCTCGGGTATCGAGTTCGCGAAGAAGACGACGTTCTAAATATCCTCTCTTGGCGAACTGATCAAGGCTCCCGGCCTCCAGAGCCCGAGGCCTTTCAGCGGCATGCTGCGTTTATGGGGCGAGAGGTTCCAGTCGTCACCAAATCCGAGTTTCGCACGACAGGTTTTACTCGAGCCCATCTAGGCGGGGCTCGTCTCGAGGGCTGGTCAACGGTTGCAGTATTGGTTGAGCAGTGCGCACGCCTCGCGCTAACAGATCCCCTTGTTTATGCTTATTATCCAGGCGTAGATGCTGTTGCGCATGAGTATGGGCTAAACGATGATCGGTACTTTGCCGAGCTCAGGTTCGCCGATCGGTTAGTTGGTTGGATTCTTGAGTCGCTACCCGCATCAACCGCCTTGCTGATTACTGCAGACCATGGACAGGTAGAGGTAGGGCGTGATGGATGGCTCGAGACAGGATCGTTAGCGAAGTACATAGAACTGCAGGCAGGTGAGGGGCGCTTCCGTCACTTGTATGCGAAGCAGGGTGGCGCCGCTGACCTAGCAGGGGCGGCTCGGGCAGAGTTTGGAGACCAAGCCTGGGTCTTTACGCGTTCCGAACTGATCAACGATGGGTGGTTCGGAGAGGGGCGACCCACACCTTCGGCTGGTCGGCGCATTGGGGATGTGGTCCTAGCGGCAAAGGATCGCTGGGCCTTCACAGACCCGAGCTTGAGGCGAGAGGCCCAGCTCATCAGCGCCCACGGAAGCCTCACTGAGGATGAGATGTTCGTACCGCTCCTCGGCGCAAGAGGCCTTAGGTAGGGGGTTTGCTCCCCGCCAACAGGTACTTATTGGATTCCTAGATTCCCCCCTTTCGCAGAAGGGTCGGATCGTCTAGGTTCCAAGAGTTACATCTAGTTACATGGATGTGATTTCTCCACAGGTTGCTCCACAGGCTGTGGAGAAGGGTGAAAAAGAAAGAGATGTTTAGCGCAGTGAAATTTTTGGGCGGTATTAGCAGCAAGGTGAGAGCCCAACTAAACGCGCGCCCAGATTTACTCGGCGGAGGATCGTGAGTAAGTCATTCGCCCACCTGCATCTCCATACCGAATACTCAATGCTCGATGGAGCTAGCAGAGTCTCTGATGTAGTTGCTGCAGCGGTCGCCGATGGTCAGCCTGCCGTGGGCATCACAGACCACGGAAACATGTATGGCGTGCTACCCATGTACGAGGCGGCTCGCGATGCTGGAATTACTCCGGTACTCGGAATGGAGGGTTACTTCGTTGCGACCAGCCGCTTCGAACGCCCAAAACGCGCAGATCATGAGATGTATCACTTAACACTCCTTGCGGAGACAACCCAGGGATATAAAAATCTTATGAAGGTCTCTTCGCAGGCCTATCTGGACGGCTTCTATTACAAGCCTCGCACCGACTGGGAACTCCTCGAGCTCCATCACGAGGGAATCATCGCTAGCTCTGGGTGCCTCGGCGGTTTGGTGTGTCAGAAAATACTTGAGGGGGACTACGCCGGCGCTGAGGCAGCGGCCGTTCGATTCCAAGAAATTTATGGACGCGATTCCTTCTTCATCGAGATTCAAGACCATGGCCTAGATGAAGACTCGATCGTTACTCCGAAACTGCTACAGATCGCATCGCGTATCGGCGCGCCGTTACTTGCAACTAATGACTCTCATTACACACGGGCAGAACACGCGGAGGCCCATGATGCCCTTCTCTGCGTCCAGACCGGTGCGAAGATTCACGAGACCAATCGCTTCAAGTTTGGTGCCGAGGAGTTCTACATAAAGAGCGCAGATGAGATGCGCACTCTTTTTGCAGATGTCCCTGAGGCCTGCGACAACACGCTATTGATTGCGGAGCGCGCCAACGTTGAGATCGAGTTCGGTAAGGCTGTTCTTCCATCGTTCCCAGTTCCTGATGGGTATACAGAGGATTCATATCTTCTTGAGTTGACACTTGCAGGGGCCAAGGAGCGTTACGGAGACAAGCCGGCGCCGCATGTACTAGAGCGCATTGAATTTGAACTCGATGTCATACGCGACATGGGGTTCTCTGCATATTTTCTCGTCGTATGGGACCTAGTGCGATTTGCTCGCGAATCCAATATCCGTGTTGGGCCTGGCCGCGGTAGTGCGGCTGGTTCCTGCGTTGCGTATTGCCTGCGCATCGTCGATATCGATCCGATTAGGTATGACCTACTCTTCGAGCGCTTCTTGAATCCAGGGCGAAAGCAGATGCCTGATATCGACATGGACTTCGACTCGCGTTACCGAGGCGACATGATTCGCTATGCGGCAGCGCGTTATGGAAGCGACCGTGTTGCCCAGATCGTTACTTTCTCGACGATCAAGGCGCGAGCTGCGGTGCGTGACGCCTCCAGGGTCCTTGATTATCCATATTTGCTTGGCGACAAAATCGCAAAACTCATCCCGCCACTTGTCATGGGGCGCGACACTCCACTGCGCGCATGCTTCGAACTCGATCCGAAGTACACCGATGGATACAAGATGGCGTCTGAGCTTCGAGATCTCTATGAAATAGATCCCGATGCGAAGCGAGTAATTGATGTCGCTAAAGGGCTCGAAGGGCTCCGCCGCCAGGATGGGATTCATGCTGCGGCTGTCGTGATCACACGTGAGCCATTGATTGAGTATCTCCCTATTCAGCGCAAGCCCGAGCCTGGTGGTGCGCTCCAAGATGCGCCGATTGTTACTCAGTATGAGATGCACGGCGTCGAGGAACTTGGGCTACTCAAGATGGACTTCTTGGGGCTCAGAAACCTAGATGTGATGGAGATCACGCGCGACCTCCTTGAGGCTCGTACCGGCGTCCGGCCGGATATCGACAACATTCCGTTGGATGATCCAAAGACCTTTGACCTGCTTCGCAAAGGCGACACGATTGGGGTATTCCAATTAGAGGGTGGCCCAATGCGTGCCCTTATTCGCTCGCTTGCTCCCTCGATGTTCGAGGATATCTGCGCTCTAGTTGCGCTTTATAGGCCTGGCCCAATGGGCGCCAACATGCACACTGCCTATGCGGATAGAAAGAATGGCCGGAAGCCAGTTGAGTTTGACCACGCTGACCTTGAAGAGATTCTCTCGCCAACGTATGGGTTGATGATCTATCAAGAGCAGTTGATGCGTGTCTCTCAGCGCCTCGCTGGATACTCCCTCGCTGAAGCCGACAACCTCCGTAAAGCGACCGGGAAGAAGGACCGCGAACTCATTGCTAAAGAGCGGGCCAAGTTCGTTGATGGATGTGAGACCGAGGGATACGGACGCGAGTTTGGCGAGCGCATGTTCGACATCATTGAGCCATTTGCCGACTACTCATTCAACAAATCTCACTCTGTTGGTTATGGGTTCGTGGCGTATCAAACAGCCTTCCTAAAAGCCAACTACACCAACGAGTATCTCGCTGCGCTGCTCACGACGGTGAAGGGCGATAAGGACAAGAGTGCGATCTACCTAAATGAGTGTCGTCAGCTCAAAATTCCTGTATTGGTACCGGATGTAAATCACTCCTCCATGGATTTCTCGGTCTCCGATGAATCGATTCGCTTTGGGCTCTCTGCAGTGAGAAACGTCGGGGAGGGAGTTGTTGGGCTGATCATTGAGGCTCGAGAGCAGGGCGGTCACTTCGTTGATTTTTATGACTTCTGCGAGCGAGTCGATCCAGCGGCGCTGAACAAACGAACAATTGAGTCGCTTGCTAAGGCAGGGGCTTTTGATGCTCTTGGGCACTCGCGTCAGGGACTCGGCCTCGTCTCAGATCAAATCGTTGACCAGGCGGTTATCCGTCGCAAAGAACGCGATGCAGGGATCATGAGTCTCTTCGGTGACTCGGTCGTAGAGTCCGATGGCTCCTCCGACTTTAATCGCATGCCAATCCCCGATGGTGAGTACTCGAAGACGCAGCTTCTCGCGTTCGAGAAAGAGATGCTTGGCCTATACGTGAGCGATCACCCTCTCATGGGGGCGCAGAGTGCCTTGTCGCGCTTCACCGACTCGACCCTCTCGGAGCTCAAAGAGGGTCGAGAGGGGGACATGCGCACAGTGGGTGGAGTAGTCACTGCACTGAACCGAAAGCACACAAAACGAGGCGACCTGATGGCTACCTTCGTCCTAGAGGATCTTGCATCCGCTGTTGAGGTCTTTGTCTTCCCGAAGACGATGGCGCAGTACGGTTCGCTCCTTGAGGAGGACGCCATTATCTGCGTAAAAGGGCGCCTCGACATGCGTGAGGACCAAGCGAAAATTATCTCCATGGAGATCATGCGCCCTGAGCTGATAATCGATGGAGGGCCCCCGCTGCGGATCAAGATCAAGCCTCACCAGTTAGACGAGGCGAAGTCCCGCATGCTTACTGAGATTCTCAATCAGCACCCGGGAGAGAGCCCCGTATTTCTTCACTTAGACCAGCCATCCAAGACCACAGTGATGCGCCTTGGGGATGAATTTTTAGTGGATGCCCGCAACGGGCTATTCGCCGAATTGCGTGTTTTGCTCGGCGCCGACTGCATCATCTAGCGGGCCCTGATCCTCGACCAAATGCCGGGTTTCGCGTAAGGCCCCTCCCGCGTGCCACACTTCCGCGGTGCGAATAGGAATCTTGGGAGCAACTGGACCAGCCGGGCGTGGCCTCGCCGCGCGCTTGGCTGATGTAGGGCATGAGGTAATAGCCGGATCGCGAGAGAAGGCTAAGGCCGAGGCAGTCGTCGCTGAGTTGACTGAGAAGTGGGGCGAGAGAGTTGCGCGCATCACTCCAGGAGACAACTCGGATGCGTGTAACGCCGACGTAGTTGTGCTTGCTGTAAATGCCGACGCAGCCCTCGACACCTGTCGCAACTTCGCTGAAGAACTACAGGGTCGAATCGTTGTATCGATGGCGAATCACCTTCAACGTAATGGCAACGAGTTCAATGCGATACTTCCGCCTCATGGTTCAATTGCTAAAGAGATTCAAGTTCTGCTTTGGAAATCCCAAGTCGTTACCGCTTTCCACCTTGTCCCTGCCGCCGAGTTCGGGAGGCTCGATGAAGCCATGGAGAGTGATGTTGTTGCCTGCGGTGACGATGACGACGCTCGAAATACCTTGATGGAGATAATTCGCACCATCCCCGACTTGCGCGCATTCGATGGTGGATCGCTCGAGAATGCAGTCGGCATGGAGACATTCGCCGCGGTTCTTCTCACGATAAATATTCGCCACAAGGTGCGCGCCGGGCTTCGCCTGAGCGGCGTATAGGCGTTAGCGCAATGGCACTACGCCTCTGGGATACAGCGTCTAGAGACTTTAAGAATTTTGAGCCAGGCCCGATCGTCACTATGTACGTCTGTGGGATTACTCCTTACGACTCAACCCACCTTGGGCACGCGGCGACTTATCTCACCTACGACCTGCTGATAAGGCGCCTTGAGGATCTTGGTCACGAAGTACGCATGGTGAGGAACGTCACCGATGTCGATGACTCGATTCTCCCAAAGGCACGAGAGCTTGGTATCCCATACCTCGAGTTAGCAGAGGCTGAGCTCACGCGATTCCGACGCGATATGCGCCAACTAGGGATGCGACCCGCCTACGCAGAACCGCGAGCAACCGAGACGATTGACCGCATTATTGAGTTGGTGGAGCAGCTACTCGACTCTGGCCATGCCTACCTAACTGCGGGAACTGCTTACTTTGATATATCCACTGCTCCAAACTTTGGAGAACTCTCTCATTACCCTCGCGATCAAATGCTGCGCCTTGCACGTGCGCGTGGGGGTAACCCTGATGACCCTCATCGCAGAGACCCGCTCGACTTTGTGCTTTGGCAACCAAGCCTTGCAGATGAGCCAGCATGGCGTGCCCCCTTTGGCGTAGGCCGCCCTGGTTGGCATATTGAATGCTCGGCCATGGCTATCCAAGAACTTGGTGAGACGATTGATCTGCACGGTGGTGGAACCGATCTCATATTTCCCCATCATGAGTGCGAGGTTGCTCAGAGCGAGGCAATAACAGGCAAGCCCTTTGTCAAGCACTGGCTTCACTCAGCGATGGTTGCCTATGAGGGCGAGAAGATGAGTAAGTCTCTCGGCAACTTGGTATTCGTCTCCGATCTCCTTGAGCATGCGGATCCTCGTGCTATTCGCTTAGCTCTAATGCACCATCACTACCGCTCCGGGTTTGAGTGGCATGACACAGGTATTCAAGACGGAACGGCATTGCTCCACCGCCTGCTTGCTGCAGCGCAAGCATCCGGAAACCCAGACCCTGGCCCCTTCGGAGAGCGTGTTCGCGAAGCCCTAGATAACGATCTCGATGCCCCTACCGCACTCGAGGCCTTAGACGACCTTGCTTCTGCGATTCTCTCAGACGGATCTGAGGGTAGCGACTCCACCGCAGTGCAGGAGTTATGCAAATTGAGTGCCCTTATTGGGGTCGATCTCTTGACTCCATTCTCAATCGGCGCAGAACCACTCTAAGGCAGCGGCTCTGGCCGGTAACCTCTAGACCAATGAGCACTCAAGTAACGATCACCCTCCCAGACGGTTCAACCCGCGAGTTTGAGTCAGCCACCTCTGGCGCCCAAGTAGCCGCGGCTATTGGTTCCCGCTTGGCAAAGGCTGCAGTCGCCGCGAAGGTCGACGGTGAGGTTCTCGACCTCAGTGCGTTGATCTCTGCAGATGCAAGCGTGGCGATTATTACTGGCGACTCCGACGAGGGGCGCGAAGTGCTTCGTCACAGCACCTCGCATGTTCTCGCTCAAGCAGTCTTCGACCTATTTCCCGGAGCCAAGTACGCAATCGGCCCTGCAATAGCAGATGGTTTTTACTACGACTTTGAGTTACCAGATTCTCAGCACTTCACCGAGGATGATCTTGTGAAGATCGAGAAGCGCATGCGCGAGATCGTAAAAGCAGATCAACCATTTGTGCGCGAAGAGTATGCGTTTGCTGATGGTTTAGAACTCTTCAAAGATCAACCCTACAAACGCGAGATCATCGAGAACGTCTCAGCAGGGTCCTCCGGCGTGGCCAGTTCTGGTGATGACGCGAAGTTAGATGCCGGAGAGGTGGCGGAGGGCGGAGTCGTTGGTATCTACCGCAACATCGCTGCAGATGGATCAACTGCGTACTTAGACCTGTGTCGCGGTCCACACGTCCCCTCTACCTCGCGCCTGGGGTCTTTTAAGCTGATGAAGGTTGCCGGTGCTTACTGGCGAGGTAGCGAGAAGCGACCGATGCTTCAGCGCATCTATGGAACTGCTTGGGAGTCGAAGTCTGCACTTGAGGAGCACCTGACGCGTTTGGCCGAGGCCGAGCGCCGTGACCATCGAAAACTCGGGGCGGAGCTCGACCTCTTCTCGTTCCCAGAGGAGCTCGGCTCAGGGCTCGCTGTTTGGCACCCGCGCGGTGCTGCGATTCGTCGTGTGATGGAGGATTTTTCCCGAGTTGAGCACGACGCTGCCGGGTACGAACTCGTATTCACGCCGCACATTGCTAAGTCTGTGCTCTGGGAGACGAGCGGTCACCTCGATTTCTATGCGGATGGCATGTATCCGCCGATGGAGCTTGAAGGCGCTACCTATTACCCCAAGCCGATGAACTGTCCGTTCCATGTGCTCATCTTCAAGACCCATACGCACTCCTATCGTGATCTCCCACTTCGTTTCTTCGAGCTTGGAACTGTTTATCGATTTGAGAAGTCAGGTGTGCTCCATGGCCTACTGCGAACGCGGGGCTTTACTCAGGACGACAGTCATATTTTCTGCACGCGCGAGCAGATAGTTCCAGAGCTGAGTTCGCTTCTTGAGTTCGTGACACGTTTCTTACGTGCCTTCGGATTCAACGACTTCGAGGCAGATATCTCAACTCGGCCAGAGGGTAAGTCCGTCGGTAGTGATGAAGACTGGGATCTCGCAACCGCAGCACTATTTGAGGCTGTAGAGGCGTCAGGCGTTCCGTATCAAGTAGCGGAGGGCGATGGAGCTTTCTACGGACCAAAGATCGACATCCATATCAGGGACGCAATCGGACGTCGCTGGCAGCTCTCTACTCTTCAGGTTGACTTCCAACTACCGCAGCGTTTTGATGTCGAGTACGTAGGGGCAGATAACGAGCGCCACCGACCAATCATGATTCACCGTGCACTATTTGGATCTATTGAACGCTTCTTCGGAATTCTCGTTGAGCACTATGCCGGAGCCTTCCCCACATGGCTAGCGCCAATACAGGTAACGGTTCTTCCAGTAGCCGATAGGCACGACGACTATGCATTCGAGGTTGCAAACAAACTTCGCGCTAGCGGGATGCGAGTCGAGGTGCGCGAGGCGTCCTCTGATTCGTTAGGTGCACGCGTGCGCAGAGCGAAAATGCTCAAGGTGCCTTTTGTGCTCGTTGTTGGGGACGACGATGCAGCGGAGGGGAGTGTTGGCGTGAACGCCCGAGGCTCGGATACCCCGGAGCGCGGTGTCAGCATTGATGCGTTTGTAACTCGCGTTCAGGCTGACGTGGAAGCAAGGATCTGAGGGGTTGTACGTCGAGAGCCTCTGGGCGGGGTGGCGCAGCGATTACATAGCTGGGCGAAGCGATAAAGCCGCAGAGAATGGCTGCCTCTTCTGCTCGCTCGCTCTCCTAGACGACAAGGAGGCTTTAATTCTTGATCGAACAGAGCTCACCTTCACGATCATGAACGCCTTTCCGTATAGCTCGGGGCACGTCATGGTGCTCCCTAAGCGCCACGAGTCAGAACTAACAGAGCTCACGACCGACGAAGCCTCCGAGATCATGGTTGCGGCGCAGCGAGCAGCCCGTGTCCTTGAGGCCACGTATTTTCCAGAGGGCCTAAACATAGGGATCAATGTTGGTAGCGCCGGGGGAGCCGGGCTACCCGAGCACCTCCACACTCACGTAGTCCCCCGATGGAGAAGCGACACCAACTTCATGGCCTCGGTCGCGCAGGTGAGGGTGCTACCCGAGACTCTCAATGAATCCTGGAGCAGGCTTAGAGATGGCTATGCGGCATTGACCGCTAGCGGCGCATAGCGTGAGCACCATGCCCGAGACGCCTGAGGTCAGCGAGACGATTCAAGTCGGAGACCAACTACCTGTAACGAAGCCTTCTGAGGAGTTTGTCGACTCGCTCCCTGAAGACCTAGATATATCGGCTTTCGTTGGGCCAACTGTCTTCCCCGATGTTGGGCGCAGGCGAGTCTCAGGGAGCATCTATTTAATTCTGGCTGCAACCTGCGCGGCTGGTGCAGCACAGTCTCCTAATCGTGGGCTCTTAGCTGCAGCAGTTCTGCTTGGGCTATTAGGGATTTATCACTTCATCTCTGGGTGGCATCAGAGAATCTCAGAGACCGATGCGCTAGTTGTCGCTACACGTACAGTCGGTTTCCCAGTTGGGCATGCATCTGCCGCTCTCTCCTGGCGCGGGCTTCGCTCTCGCCCAGCATGGAGAATCCTCCTCTACTCTGCGGATGAGCCGCCCTCAATGCGCGGCTTGGTTGAGTTGGACGCAATGGATGGTCACATTCTCGGTGAATATACGGAGAAGAACCCCGAAGATTGGTCAAAGTTCGGCCTGTAGAACCAATCTGGCCTCTATTACTGGCCACTATTACTGGTCAGGCGCCTAAGGAGATCACAGAATGCCGGTGCCTAAATAGGGGTTCGTGGTAACTTGAGGATCTCATTTTCAACCGGTAATGGGGGCTAGTGAAAGCCTCTCCCGGTGCCACCCTACGAAGGAGTCGAGTTGCTCGACGGCCGCCTCCGTGCCTCCGTTAGTCAAGGTCTCGCCCCACTAGGTAGGGGTCTGAGGTCTCTTGGTATCTCGCCGAATGTACTTACAGCGTCTGGCCTTTTCGTCAGCGCTATTACTGCGTGCCTGATCGCTAATGGTGATTTGCGCTGGGGAGTGCTCGGTATCGCACTCAGCGGACTCGTTGATCTATTAGATGGTTCAGTTGCGCGCACTGGAGGGACAGCGAGTCCTCGCGGATCTTTCTTTGATTCGGTCGCAGATCGAGTCTCAGATGGTTTAGTGCTTGGTGGAGTTGCCTGGTATCTCGCGGGGGAGAGCGCACATGCTCCGATGCTGGCATTCGCCGCTATGGCGTTATCAATGCTTATCTCCTACGAGCGCGCTAAAGCAGAGGCACTTGGATTCAATGCGCAGGGTGGGCTCATGGAGCGCGCTGAGCGGATGATTCTCCTCGGGTTTGCACTCTTCTTCAACATGCTGGTCCCTGCTCTATGGATCATGATTGTGCTCACTGCAGTTACCGCAGTTCAGCGTTTCATCAAGGTGTGGGCGCAGGCATCAGGGGCTAAGGCCGAGCTGCAGAGTGTGCGGCATCGACGACTTGCGAGGCGAGTAGGTACACGGAGCGCTAGCGGGTCATCAGGATCGTCAGGCGAGGATGGGCCAGGTATCTCTGCTTGGTGGGGATCGAGACGCCCAGCAGCGGGTTCCATGACGCGTCGCCGAAGCCTTGCCCGTCGCAGTCGACCCTGACGTGGTCGTAGATAATCTCGCCAGCAAGACCTCCTCGCTGAAGGCACGCTCGCCGTATTACGCCTATCGAGTCGGATCGGCTATCGCCAACGCTCTCCCTGAGTCCATCGCTGCGCGTCTTTTTAATTTTGTAGCGAGAGTAGCGGCGGTGTTCATGCCAGCGAAGCGCCGCCTAGTCGCACGAAACCTTCAACGTGTGCGCGGCATTAATCCGAATGAAGCAACTCAGGATTCAGGCGTTCTCAACAGAGAGGTTGCGAGTGTATTTACCTCTTACGCTCGCTACTGGCTCGAGTTATTTCGCCTCCCGGGCGAGACTCCAGCGGAGATCATTGCGAAGTTTCAAATTGAGGGAGGAGAGCATCTTGAGGCTGCACTCGCACGCGGTAAGGGGCTCATCGCAACCGTTCCACATGTTGGGGGATTCGACTACTCAGGTGCGTGGTTTGCGGCAAGCGGACATCGGCCAGCCGCTGTGGTTGAGGCGTTAGAGCCTCCCGAACTCCTATCTTGGTTTACCGACCTTCGGAGTTCCGTAGGTGTGGAGGTAATCCCGTTAGGTAGAGACTCCGCTCCTCGAGTTAGTGCTGCACTTAGTGAGAATCGGCTCGTATGCCTAATGACCGATAGGGATATCTCAGGCGATGGAGTGCCGGTGGAGTTCTTCGGAGAGCAGACCACAATGCCGGGTGGACCAGCGTTATTAGCGCTGCGAACAGGTGCGGCGCTTCTGCCAATTGTTGTCTACTTCGCTCCGAACGGAATGCACCATGGCGTGATTCAAGCACCGATTCTGGCAGAGAGAGAGGGGCGACTGCGCGAGGACGTTGTGCGCGTTACTCAAGAAATAGCGTACCGCTTTGAGGAGATGATTCGAGTTGCTCCGGAGCAGTGGCACCTTCTGCAGCCCAACTGGCCCAGCGATCGAGGCGAGCTTGCCCAGAGTAACGGCGAGAGTAACGGCGAGAGCAGCGGCGGGAGTAAGGGCGCGTGAGGATCGCAATCCTTTGTCCTTATTCGCTCTCGGTCCCTGGCGGTGTTCAAGGTCAGGTACTTGGCCTAGCTCGAGCGCTGCGCGAGATCGGTGTAGATACCCGAGTAATTGGACCTACTGACGGCCCGCCACCTGAGCCTGGGGTAATAAGTGTTGGTCCGACAGTGCGGGTGGAGGCAAATGGGTCGGTAGCGCCTATGAACGTAGGGGCTGTAGCTTCTGAACGAACCCTTGAAGCAATTCGTACGTTTGATCCAGATGCGCTTCACCTGCACGAGCCATTTGTGCCGGGACCAACTGCTGCCGCTCTCGTCGGAAGCACATTGCCGAAGGTCGGTACGTTTCATGCTGCCTCGGAGGGGGATCATGCGATGTATCGCCGCTTCCGTAAGGTTGCGCTTCGAGCCTCGCGTGAGCTCACCATTCGTACTGCCGTCTCCGTAGATGCAAAAGCGCTTGCTGAGCAGTTTCTTGGCGGAACATTTGTTGTGCTCCCAAATGGAGTCGACATTGCGAAATTCTCTGATGCACCACCGGCCTCAAGCGATCGCCCAGCAGTAATTTTTATTGGTAGGCATGAACCTAGAAAAGGTTTGGGGTGCCTACTCGACGCGTGGAGTGAAATCGAACGGGATGGCGTCCTATGGGTAGTAGGCGATGGGCCCCAGACCGCTGAGTTGAAGGCGCGCAATGTCGCAAACGTCGAGTGGCTGGGTCGAATCACAGACGAAGAGTTGGCGAGTCGACTCAAAGGCGCAACGATATTCTGCGCTCCATCAACGGGGCAGGAGTCTTTTGGTGTCGTGTTGCTCGAGGCCATGGCGGCTGGTACCGCAGTCGTGGCCTCCGATATATCGGGTTATGGAAATGTTGCGACCAATCGAGAGAACGCATTGCTGACTCCTCCTGGCGATGCTGTCAGCCTTAGGGGAGCCCTTCGTGAGATTCTTGATTCAGAGGCACTCAGAGAGCACCTCCTGAGGCAGGGGGTAGCACGTGCCTCGGAGTTCTCCTTATCCCGCCTAGCCGAGCGCTTCGTCTCTGTCTATGAGAGCGCAATCTCCCTGGGTTGAGTATTGATTCTCTAGCGGTAATGCGGCGGCAGCATTTGATAATGGCCCTCTCCGCCGCATGCTTGGAGTCCCCTAGCCGTAGACTCACACGGTTGAAGTAAATACCCAGCCACCAGAAGCACTAAAAACCAGAAGCACTTAAAACCAGAAGCACTTAAAACCAAAAGGTGATTATGTCTCTCCCCATAATTTTGATCGTGCTAGCGGTACTCATTGTCTTATTCGTTATCTTCACGTATAACGGTTTGGTCAAGACGCGTAACCGCATCGATAATGCTCGATCTCAGATTGACGTCCAACTCAAGCGGCGCCACGAGCTCATCCCAAATCTGGTCGAGACAGTTAAGGGATACGCAGCCCATGAGCGTGGAACTTTCGAGGCAGTCATAGCGGCCCGAACCCATGCGATGGATGCAGGGTCATCGGGTTCACTCCCGGCCCAAGCAGAGGCGGAGAATGCGCTCTCGGGCACACTTAAAAGTCTCTTCGCCCTCGCGGAGGCGTACCCCGATCTGAAGGCAAATACAAATTTCCTTGCCCTTCAAGAGGAGCTCACCTCAACTGAGGATCGCATTGCCTACTCGCGGCAATTTTTCAACGATGCTGTACTCGGGTTCAACAATCGAATTCAGACATTCCCTGCATCAATCATTTCGCGTTCATTTGGGTTTACTACCCGTGAATACTTCACTGCCGATCCTGAGGATCAGGCACCCGTAACAGTCAAGTTCTGATAGGTGCAGATGTACGACGAAATATCCTCAAATAAACGAAGAACTTGGTTGATACTCGCCGGCTTCGGGCTGCTTATGGCGCTGCTTCTTGCGGCCTTTAATGTTCTCCTAGGTATCGGGGCGATCGGGTTTGTCATCGCCATCGCAATAGCGATTGGGATGTCTTGGAGTTCCTATTGGTACTCCGATCGCATCGCACTAGGTGTTTCGCGAGCTAAGCCGGCTGATCCAACTGAGTATGCGAGGTACCACAATCTTGTCGAGGGTCTCTGTATCGCAGCAGGGATACCAAAGCCTCGACTATTCATAATTGATGACCCGGCTCCGAATGCCTTCGCTACTGGGCGTAATCCGGCTCACGCAGCAGTTGCAGTCACCACAGGATTGCTCGCGATTATGAGCAGAGTGGAGCTTGAGGGAGTACTCGCTCATGAGCTGAGCCATGTCAAGAATTACGACATGCTCGTAGGCACCGTCGCGGTTACAGCAGTCGGCGCAGCAGCACTACTCGGCGATATCGGTCTTAGGTGGATGGTCTTTGGCGGAAGAAGGCGAAATAACTCTGATAACTCTGCAGGGGGTGTAATCGCTATTGCAGCACTGCTGCTCATTGTTCTTGCGCCGATAGCCGCTCGTCTGATGCAATTTGCCATGAGTAGGCGTCGAGAGTTCTTGGCCGACGCAAGCGGGGTAGCTCTTACCCGCTACCCGCCTGGTCTCGCCTCCGCTCTTGAGAAGCTTCGCGATGAAGGATCAGTCGTGCGCACCAGTAACCGAGCAATGGCTCAACTATGGATCGAGTCCCCACTCGATCGAGCACCTGACCCCGAAGGGAAGAAACGTACGTGGCTAAATCGAGCATTCGATACTCACCCTCCGCTCGAGGAGCGGATAGATATTCTGCGAGCAATGTGAAGCGCAGAACGGTTGTTACTGCGATCGTAACTGCGGGGGTTGCGATGGCAGGCTCGTTAGCATTTGCTGCATGCGGCGGAGGGGGCAAGGACGAAGCCTCAACCACCTCCACCTCAAAGCGCACCACAACCACAACTGCACCAGTGCTCGCTCCATTTACTGGACTACCTGATCCATCTGGTGCATCGCAGACTCGCGCTGCACTTAACGTCAAGGTCTCAAACGCCCCAGAGGCCCGACCTCAGTCTGGGCTCGATCAGGCTGACGTCGTCTGGGAAGAGGTAGTAGAGGGAGGGATCACACGCTTCTTAGCGATGTTCCAATCGAACTCGCCAAGTGCAATTGGTCCAGTGCGCTCGGTACGCCTAACCGACCCAGGAATTGTGTGGCCGGTGGGTGGAATTTTTGCTTTCTCCGGCGGTGCGAAATACGCGCTCGATGGAATAAACAAAGCGCCTGTCGTTCTTGTTGACGAGTCTCGCGCAGGCCCGGCTATGTATCGCGATCGATCGCGTCAGGCGCCACATAATTTGTACGGAAAAGGCGACGCGCTCTTCGCAAAGGGAGGAACACCCGTCCCGCCTCCTGCTTTGTTCACCTATGCGTCGGCGGTTCACTCGCGTTCAGGGGCCCTACCAATAACTGCAGCTCGAGTTGGTTTCAATGGATCATTCGCAGTTGATTGGTCATGGGACTCCGCGAGCCGCTCTTGGCTCCGCAATGCCGGTGGACGACCATTCATGGCCGCTAGTGGCAAGCAGATTCGCGCAACCAACGTTGTTGTGATGTCGGTCTCTTACCGAGGTGGCGTAGGCAGCATGGGGGCAGAGGGGGTGCTGACCGGCGAGGGCAAAGTATTAGTGCTCACCGATGGCGTCGCCATCGAGGGTAGGTGGCTGCGATCGAGTGTCTCGCAGGTAACGCGATTTGTGGATCTCAAGGGCGCTGTAATTCCACTTACCGCGGGGAACACATGGGTCGAGATGCCCGATGTCACATACGCGGTTACTACGACTGCCGCTGTGGCTCCGGTCACGACCACCACCCTAAAAGTGCCTACAAAATCAACTTCTAAGCCCTGACTCGCTCCTCTAAGGGTCTTGGACTTCTTGGTCTTGAGATGTTGATCGGCTAATCAATCTGAGCCAATAGGGTTCTGGCCGGTAACATCAGATCATGACTGACGAACGATCAATAGGTACAGCACGAGTCAAGCGCGGCCTCGCGGAGATGCTTCGCGGTGGCGTGATCATGGATGTTGTAGATCCAGAGCAGGCGCGCATCGCAGAGGACGCCGGGGCAACCGCAGTGATGGCTCTTGAGCGCGTCCCCTCGGATATTCGTCGCGATGGTGGAGTTGCACGGATGTCAGACCCCGCGATGATTGAGGGCATTAAAGCAGTGGTGACTATTCCAGTAATGGCGAAGTGCCGTATCGGCCACTTCGCTGAGGCGCAGGTACTTGAGTCGCTCGGAGTCGATTTCATTGACGAGTCTGAGGTACTGACTCCCGCAGACGAAGCGCACCATGTCGATAAGTGGGGCTTCACTCCACCATTCGTATGCGGTGCAACCAATCTCGGTGAGGCCCTTAGGCGAATCTCTGAAGGGGCAGCGCTAATTCGCTCGAAGGGCGAGGCCGGGACCGGAAACATCGTTGAGGCTGTTAGGCACCTGCGCTCAATCCTTGGTGACATAAAGAAGATAACCGTCGCAGAGGACGAAGAGTTATACGCATGGGCTAAGAACCTTCAGGCGCCGATTGACCTAGTACGAGAGGTCGCTGAGCGCGGGGAGTTGCCTGTTCCAATGTTCTGCGCTGGAGGTATAGCAACTCCGTCTGATGCATCGCTCGTAATGCAGCTCGGCGCTCAAGCAGTATTCGTAGGTAGCGGAATTTTCAAGAGTAGCGACCCTGCGCTTATGGCTCGAGCCATCGTTGAAGCCACTACTCATTATGCTGATCCCGAGGTTGTCGCGAAGGTTTCGCGCGGTTTAGGGGATGCAATGCGCGGCCTTGAGCTCGCAGCGATCGAGACAACCTTCGCCGATCGCGGCTGGTAACAGGCGAGGCGAGCATCACACCCACGACCAGCCTCCCCAGATCGAACCTTTACTCGGTTTTTAATGCGATTTCGATGTGTTTAATCGCAGCGACTGAGGAGAGGGAGGCGGCACGTTGAAGGCCGGAGTGCTGGCACTTCAAGGGGCATTTCGGGAGCATCGCGAGGTATTACATGCCCTTGG
Organism: Actinobacteria bacterium IMCC26256; assembly: GCA_001023575.1. Classification (GTDB taxonomy): domain Bacteria; phylum Actinomycetota; class Acidimicrobiia; order IMCC26256; family IMCC26256; genus IMCC26256. The sequence goes on from CP011489.1 coordinate 1,027,634, forward strand.
GTTCGATGCAATTGAGGTTCGAACGGCCAAGCAACTGCTGAGTCTTGATGCACTTCTTCTGCCGGGAGGGGAGTCGACGACGATGACTCACCTGCTCCGCACCTCTGGGATGCATGCTCATCTAACAGATGCATTGAGGGATGGGCTCCCAACGCTTGGGACCTGCGCTGGCCTGATCCTTATGGCAAAAGAGGTATTGGATGGCCGCGAGGATCAGATCCCGCTCGGGGTCGCTGATGTTACGGTTCGTCGAAATGCTTATGGGAGACAGCGCGATTCTTTTGAGGCCAATCTCAGCGTAAAGGGGTTACTTGGGGGTACGTTCCCGGGTGTATTCATTAGGGCGCCAGTAATTGAGCGGGTCGGCCCTATGGTTGAGGTGCTCGCAGAGCATGACGGATTACCGGTATTAGCAAGGCAGGGTTCGCTCTGGTTCTCAACGTTCCATCCGGAGATCTCTGGAGATCTCCGAATTCATGAGGCATTTCTCAAGGAGGCTGAAGTATGAGTGGACACTCGAAGTGGCATTCGATCAAGCACAAAAAGGGCGCAGCAGATGCAGCACGCGGCAAACTATTTGCTCGGCTATGTCGCGAGATTGAGGTAGCGGCTCGCACTGGTGGAGGTGACCCGGATACGAACGCTGGGCTGCGCACCAAGGTACAGAAGGCCAAAGAAGCCTCGGTACCCAAGGACAACATCGAGAACGCGATCAAGCGTGGGACGGGTGAGCTTGAGGGCGTCGTATACGAGGCCATGAACTATGAGGGGTATGCGCCTAACGGCATAGCGATCTACGTCGAGTGTCTCTCCGATAATCGCAATCGGACTGGGAGCGAGATAAAGAATATTTTTAGCCGTAATGGCGGCGCTATGGCAGAGCCTGGTGCCGTGGCATGGCAGTTCGAGCGCAAGGGTTTGATCCACATCGGTCCTGGTTCGACGGAGGACGATGTATTGCTTGCGGCCCTCGATGCGGGTGCTGAGGACGTCACAGAGGCTGGTGATGGGTTCCAAGTTATTACGCCCCCAACGGAGCTCCACGTCGTGCGCTCTGCACTAGAGGAGGCAGGCATCAAGGTTGAGAGCTCAGACTTAACGATGATCGCGTCTACGTCTATCGAGCTTGAGGATGAGGCAAGTGCGCGGCAGGTACTACGAGTAGTCGATGCTCTCGAGGATCACGATGATGTTCAGGGCGTCTACGCGAACTTTGATATTCCTGAGAATATCCTTGATATGGTGATGGGATAATGCCAGTCATCGGAGAGATCGCCACAAAATTTACGCTTCCAGGTATCGATAAGGGAGAGCGTCGCGACTACACGCTCGATGAGTTTCTAGGGCGCAAGGTCGTACTTGCTTTTTATCCAGGGGACAACACTCCCGGATGCACCCGTCAACTCTGTTCATACCGAGATGCATTTGCGGATCTCTCAAGCCTTGATGCTGTCGTCCTTGGTATCTCAGCGCAAGACATTGAGAGCCACAAAGGTTTTGCAGAGAAGAATGGATTCGAGTTTCCACTGCTCACCGATGGAGACCTCAAGGTTGCCAAGGAGTACGGAGCAAAGGGTCCACTCGGCATCAAACGATCACTATTCATTCTTGATCGGGAGGGGCGGGTGACCTACCGACACGTTGCGGCGCTAGTTGGGGTGACCTACAAAGGCGCAGAGACGCTCACCGCTGAATTATCCAAGATCGACTGATCGGGGCCACGTTTGGCGGGCCCTAGAACTGCCTAAGAGTTGAAGCTGCCTAGGGTCAATCGCCGTGTTCTTTGATAATTGCTCCTCCCTGTCCCCGAATGAAGGCTCTGATCAGCCTAGGATCGAACCCATGTTCGATCCGCAAGGCCCAATCATCGGTATTGACCCTGGGGTCTCGCGCTGTGGTTATGGAGTCGTCACTCGTTTGAGCGGGGGTCGATTCGCCGCAGTTGCATATGGAGTCATCACAACATCGCCCTCTGATCCAATGCCGGAGAGGCTGCTCTCGATAGCGACAGAACTAGATGCGTTGGTCGCCGAATACAAGCCATCTGGAATGGCCGTCGAGCGAGTTCTCTTCTCCAACAACGCTCGCACTGCAATGTCAGTTGGGCAGGCAAATGGTTTGGCACTAGTCGCTGCGGCGCGCCACCGTGTACCTGTAGTGGAGTACAGCCCCAACGAAGTGAAGCTCGCAGTATGCGGAGACGGGGCCGCTGACAAAGCCGCTGTTCAAACAATGGTTACTCGTCTGCTTGGACTTGGGGAGATACCGCGACCTCCCGATGCAGCGGATGCACTCGCGTTGGCGTTGACGCATGGTTGGTCAGGGCGTATTAGGGAGCAGGTTGGCGAGAGTACCGGTTCGGAATCTTCCCTTGAAAAAGCGGTTCAGCGCGCTTTAGAGCGCGACTCTGCGTTAAATACTCAGAAGGGCAGCGTGATCGCATGATTGGGTCAGTGCGCGGCACTGTGCTTGAGCGAACTCCAAGTGGCGAAGTGCTAGTTGAAGTAGGGGGAGTCGGCTATCGAGTCTTGGTACCGACCGGCACCTTGGCACTCGCCGAGCCTGGATCACTTACATTTCTAGTTACGCACCTGCATGTTCGAGAAGACGCAATGGTCTTATACGGGTTCGCCACGCGCGATGAACGTGACACATTCGAGGTTCTCTTAGGGACAACCGGGGTCGGCCCAAAACTTGCTTTAGCGATGCTCTCTGCTCACTCGCCGAACTCACTCCGCAGGGCAGTCGCCGAGGCCGACCTAGATGCTCTCTGCCTGGTGCCAGGTGTTGGGAAGCGCACTGCGCAGAGACTGCTTGTTGACCTCGTATCGCGTTTAGATCTACCGGATGCAGACCTCAACCTCGTCGATGGCGTGGGTGTAGGGGACCGCATTGAGGCCCGTGCTGCACTCGCCGAACTTGGATACTCGATCGAGGAGATTCGATCGGCTTTAAGCGATATTTCCCCAGATGCCTCTGTTGAGGATCAACTTCGACAAGCACTTAGAAGACTGGCGGTACGCGCATGAGAGAGGAGTTGCTGCGCCCAGGCGCTGAGGCCGTAGAGGCTGCCGAGGAGACAACCCTAAGGCCGCGACGCCTCGATGAGTTCGTTGGTCAGGCGCGCCTCAAAGAGCATCTGCAGATTCTGCTCGATGCTGCCAAGGGGCGCGGGCAGGCCGCAGATCACATTCTCTTCGCTGGGCCTCCCGGTCTCGGTAAAACAAGCCTCGCTGGGATCATTGCCGCAGAGATGGGTGTAACGCTGCGAATTACTAGCGGTCCAGCACTCGAGCGCGCCGGAGACGTAGCCGCCATTCTCACAAATTTAGAGGACGGCGAGGTCTTATTCGTCGACGAGATTCACCGATTGCCGCGCGCTGTCGAGGAGGTCCTCTACCCAGCAATGGAGGATTTTCAACTCGATATCGTGATCGGAAAAGGCCCGAGTGCGCGCTCTATCCGACTCGACCTTCCACGCTTCACGCTCGTCGGAGCGACGACTCGCACCGGGCTCGTCACCGGCCCACTGCGAGATCGTTTTGGATTTGTAGGGCGACTTGATTACTACGAGACCTCAGATTTGATCGCAATAGTTGAGCGTGCTGCGCGCATCTTGGGGGTGCCAATTGATAGCGAGGGCGCCGTCGAGATTGCTCGGAGGTCGCGCGGTACGCCTCGCATAGCCAATCGGTTATTGAAGAGAGTCCGAGATTACGCAGAAGTGAGAGCGGATGGGCGTGTCGATAAAGGAGTTGCCTGCGATGCTCTGGCACTATTCGAGGTAGACGAACTAGGCCTCGACAAAATTGACCGAGGGATCCTGCGCACCCTCTGCGTTACCTTCGCTGGGCGTGCCGTTGGGCTGAGTACGTTGGCGGCAACTATCGGCGAGGAGCCGGATACCGTAGAGGACGTATACGAACCATTCTTGCTTCAGCAGGGGCTCCTCCATCGGACCCCGCGGGGCAGAGTAGCTACCCCGGGCGGCTACGCACACTTAGGCCTTGTGGTACCAGCAGGGGCCGACGAGGGAATCGAGTAGGTCGAGAGCCGCCTCACGACCCTCACCAGAACCTAACCACTGGTGCGCCAAGTTCCCTAGCGATCCCTAGAAGTGCCATCCCAAGAAGTTAAGGCAAAAGAGTATGGCGACTGACCCAATAGAACCTCATGCCATTTTGAGAGATACCCCTCACCGCGCCTTATAGAGCAGGTCTGCGCGCTAGGGTCACGGCGCCTAGAGCCTGCCAAAGTGGTAGGGGAGGCGAAGGAAAACTAAGAGTGTTGGTTTTTGGATATTTTGGATTACTGATCGTTGGCTTCTACTTCCTGCTTGTGCGCCCTCAACGGCGCCAGGTGGCGGCACGACGCGCAATTGTTGCGGCGATTGAGGTTGGAGACGATGTGGTCACCGCAGGCGGCATCCACGGGGTAGTTGCTTCTATTGATACCGATTTGGTGGGGCTAGAGATTGCCCCTGGAGTGGTCATTACCATTGCTCGCGGTGCGATCAACGCTCGTCATTCCCCGATGCATGTCGTGCTTCCTGGTGTAGGGGAGCTTGATGAGGCGCGTGTGATCGATGCCCCATCGAAGGATGAACTCGAGAAATGATGACCGTTCGCAAGGCCGTATGGTTTTTAGTCGTATCGATCGTGATTGTGGTTGGTTCATTCTCGGCCACTCTCTTTGCAACAGATCACCGACCCGTACTTGGGTTAGATCTTCAGGGTGGTATCTCGGTAGTGCTCGCCCCGATCGGCAATCCAAAGCCAGATGCGATCGATAAGGCAGTAGACATCATTAGAAGCCGCGTGGACTCTCTCGGAGTTGCAGAGCCGGAGATCAGCAGGCAGGGAAGCCTCATCATCGTTGACCTCCCGGGAGTACGCGACCGCGAGAAAGCGCAGCGATTGGTGGGGAAGACCGCTGAGTTGCGTTTCCGAACCGTCCTCCAGAATGTCCCCCCACTTGGTTACACACCGCCGACCACGACAACACCTGCTGGCGCAAGTGGCGCAACAGGTGCTAGCGGCGCGGTGACCACGACGACCGCTGCTTTGAATGAGATCCCCTCGACAACACCGGAAGAGGATAAGGCTGGGGCAATTGTCGTCCTGCCTGGGCGTAAGCAGGGCAAGGGGAACCCTGTGCGTTATGAGCTAGGGCCAACACTCCTCACCGGCGAGGCGGTCTCCACTGCTACCGCTGCGTTCGAGAATGGTTCATGGGGAGTAACTGTGAAGTTCACTTCCCAGGGAGGGATTGACTTCGTAGCGAAAGTCGCCGACCCAAATATCGGTAAGCAGGTAGCGATTGCTCTAGACGGAGTCGTGCAGTCTGCTCCCGTGATCAATGAAGGAATTACCGCCGGAAACCCGGTTCGTATCTCCGGCTCGTTTACGCAGACGGAGGCCAAGGAACTTGCTCTCGTTCTGCGCTTCGGTGCGCTGCCTGTACAGCTAAAACAGGAGACAGTGGATAGCGTCTCGCCGACCCTAGGTAAAGACCAGCTCCATGCCGGTTTAGTCGCCGGAATTATCGGTCTACTTCTAGTCGGTCTCTATATGTTGATCTTCTATAGGATTCTTGGATTAGTGGTCTGGCTCGGACTCGGTATGACCGGTATGGCCGTCTGGACGCTTGTCTCGTGGCTCGGATTCACAATTGGGCTCACTTTGACTCTCGCCGGAGTAACCGGTTTGATTGTCTCGGTGGGAGTCACCGTCGACTCTTATGTCGTATATTTCGAGCGCCTTAAAGATGAAGTCCGCTCTGGGAAGACAGTTAGATCATCTGTAGATCGCGGCTTCACTAAATCCTTCAGGACCATTGTCGCCGCTGACCTCGTCTCTCTAATCGGTGCGGTTGTTCTCTATCTCCTGGCAATTGGATCGGTACGTGGATTCGCATTCTTCCTTGGGCTCTCGACTGTCCTCGATCTCATCCTCTCCTACTTCGTGATGCATCCATTGGTCTCTCTAATGGCAAGACGAAAGAAGTTGGTGACGATGAAGGGTCTCGGCATTGGTGCCGGGCTTGATTCAAAGGACTTGGTGGCCTGATGCCGCACTCAGATGGAAGACGCCACACTCTCGCAGATCTGTACCATGAAAATACAGAGTTTGACTTCCTGCACCGAATCTGGAGATGGGCCTTAGTCTCTGGTCTTTTCCTTGCTATCGGTCTTGCAGCTTTTGGGATCAGAGGCGGCCTTAACTTCGGGATTGACTTCACCGGAGGGACAGCATTCCAAGTCACCGCTCAGGGCGCTAACCCAAGTGCGTCTGGCGTGCGCGCTGTGCTCGTTGGGGTTGGTATACCCGATGCGAAGATTGTGATCGTTGGCGGCACAACCTTAAGGGTCCAGACTAAGGATCTGACAACCGCAGAGCAGGGGAAGGTCCGAGAAGCAATCGCCGGATATGCAGAGGTTTCTCCCGCCACAGTCAGCATCTCGGATGTGAGCGCTACTTGGGGAGACCAGGTGAGTTCCAAGGCATGGAGAGCGTTGCTTATCTTCTTCATTGTCATTGCGCTTTACTTAGCAATTCGATTTGAGTTCAAGATGTCGGTTGCAGCGATCTTGGCTGTGGTCCATGACATTCTCATTACTGTTGGTATCTATGCCATTACTGGCTTCGAGGTGACTCCTGCAACCGTGGTGGCCTTCTTGACCATTCTGGGTTTCTCTCTATACGACACCGTTGTTGTGTTCGACAAGATTAAAGAGAATGAGAGTTCTCTCGGATCAACGATCGGAGAGTCATATACCGATATGGCAAACCGCTCTCTCAACCAGGTGTTGATGCGCTCTATCAACACTTCATTTGTAGCCCTACTACCCGTTGCCTCTCTCCTTGTGGTCGGCGTAGGGATTATGGGTGCGCTAAGCCTGCGCGACTTTGGCCTTGCACTATTCGTAGGTCTAATGAGTGGGGCGTACTCCTCAATCTTCGTGGCGACTCCGATCTTGGCGTGGTGGAAAGAGCGCGAGCCTCGAAACCGTATGATCGCAGGGCGTGTAGAGCGACGTAGCGTGCGCGTTGCAGCCTCATCCTCTGGGGACGCGAGCCTCGACTCTGTGCCCGCTGCGATAGTGGCCCCTAAGCCTCGTCGGGCCAAGGGCCAGAAGCGTCGCTAGACGCCTTATATAGATAGCCAGACTCACCTCAAGCGGCAATAAATTGATGAGAGGGCTAGAGACGAGGCAGTTACGGCATCGCATGCGTGCGATGATGTAGGGGCGTGAGTCCTAGAGAGCCCTCCAGAAGCGAGATCGAGGTGATGGATCGCTCCCGCCTGCCGTGGCGCAGGCATCTCGTCGACTCAGAGATCGCCCCGCTACTTCATGCTTATCGGAGTCGCCACCCTAAAGCCTCTACTGAGTTAATTGAACTTGCGTTTGAGACAGCCCGTCAGGCGCATGAGACACAGGTTCGGCGCTCGGGTGAGCCCTACATCTCACATCCAATTGGTGTCGCAACGATTGTTGCTGAGCTTGGTCTTGATGCTGCGACGATCTCGGCGGCGCTCCTACATGACGCTGTTGAAGACACTCACGTAACACGCGAGGAGATCGAGCGTCGATTCGGCGCTGAGGTCGCCGCTATGGTTGACGGCGTCACGAAACTAGACCGAATCAAATTTGATTCGCGTGTAGCGCAACAGGCAGCGACGCTTCGCAAGATGCTTGTTGCAATGTCAAAAGATGTACGCGTGCTGTTGATCAAGCTTGCTGATCGCCTCCATAACATGCGGACAATCGCCTCTCTGCCCGAGGCAAAGCAACTGCGAATAGCTCGTGAGACGCTTGATATTTACGCGCCGCTGGCGCACCGTATGGGAATCGGAGATGTGAAGTGGCAGCTAGAGGACCTCTCCTTCGCTGTTCTGCACCCAAAACGGTATTCGGAGATAGAGCAGCTCGTTGCCACACAGGCACCCGAACGCGACTCCTACCTTGACTTCGTTCTCGCTGAGTTGCGCAGCCGATTAGCGGAGTTAAATATCGAGGCCCAAGTTCACGGAAGACCGAAGCACTACTGGTCGATCTACGAGAAAATGGTAGTTAAAGGCAAAGACTTCGATGAGGTATTTGACCTTGTAGGAGTGCGTGTAGTGGTCGAGTCAGTTAAGGATTGCTACGGCGCTCTCGGAACCATCCACGCTGTTTGGCGCCCTGTTACTGGGCGCTTCAAAGATTACATAGCGATGCCAAAATTTAACCTTTATCAATCTCTCCACACGACGGTGGTTGGTCCTCAGGGAAAGCCGGTGGAGGTGCAGATTCGTACTCGCGAGATGCATCGACGTGCAGAGTACGGGATCGCAGCGCACTGGTCCTATAAGGACCACCCGGGTAGTGGCTCGACTGATGATCTTGTGTGGCTTCAGCGCATTGTGGATACCCAGGAGGAGTCTGAAGACCCAGCTGAGTTTATGCAGACGCTAAAGGTTGACCTTGACCAAGACGAGGTCTTCGTATTCACGCCTAAGGGAAGAGTCATCACGCTTCCAACAGGCTCTACCTGCATCGATTTTGCATACGCAATTCATACGGAGGTTGGGCATCATTGCATCGGTGCAAGGGTTAATGGCCGACTTGTTGCAGTCGATTCCGTCCTCGCTTCGGGCGACGCTATCGAGATTTTTACGAGCAAAGTTGATGGAGCCGGGCCAAGCCGAGATTGGCTTCAGTTTGCTCATTCACCCCGTGCCGTCTCAAAAATTAAGCAGTGGTTCTCTCGCGAGCGTCGCTCCGATGCAATCGATAATGGTAGAGACTCCCTCGTAGACGAGTTGAGGAAGGAGGGGCTACCCGTTCAACGCTTAGCTAACTCCGATGCCTTGCTCGAGGTTGCAGAGGCAATGGGAGTCGATGGAGTCGACGCGCTCTACGTAGCGATAGGCGAGGGGCATCTCTCTGCTCAAGCAGTAGCGCACCACATTCAGAAGCATCTGAGCGAGGGCGAGGAGCAACTCCCGGTTACTGCCCGCAGGCCGCAACGCAGTTCACAGCGCAGGCGCACAGTCGGTGTTCACGCCGAGGGTCTCGATGATGTGATGGTGAGGCTCTCGCGTTGCTGCACGCCGGTGCCAGGGGACGAGATTATGGGGTTCTTGACACGAGGGCGCGGTGTCTCTGTGCATCGAACCGACTGCGCCAATGCGAGCGGGCTCGCAACAGTCACGGAGCGCGTCATTGAAGTTGAGTGGGACCATGACGCTGTCGGTACCTACGTTGTCTCGTTAGAGATCGAGGCGCTCGACCGGTCGGGTCTCCTTAGGGATATCGCCCATACGCTCTCGGAGCATCATGTTGGGATCGTCTCGAGTAGCAGCCAGACATCGCCTGATCGAGTTGCCCGCCTTAGGTTCGATTTTGAGCTCGCGGACCCAGGCCATCTTGACTCCATTGTTGCTGCTGTAAAAAGGGTTAGATCCGTATATGAGGCGCAGCGAGTCCTGCCGGGTACATCAACCTCGTAAGAGGCTTCTGAGTTTCGTGGCGTTACAGGCCCATCTGGGCAAGCGCTCGCCGGTAGCATCACCTGCGTGTCATCGGATCCAGCATTTCGCGCCCCTATTGGGGTTCATGATGTCCTTCCCCCTGAGTCAGGGAGATGGGCAGATGTTGTAACGCGCTTTGCGAGGAGAGCCGGGATATTTGGCTTCGGGCTGATTCAAACACCTCTTTTTGAGCACATCGAGGTATTCCGTCGCGTAGGCGAGCACACCGATGTTGTGAGTAAGGAGATGTACGAATTTCGCGACAAGGGGGATCGCCACCTTGCCCTGCGACCCGAGGGGACCGCCTCGGTTGTGCGTGCTTATGTGCAGCACCGCCCGCTCCCTCCCTGGAAGGTTTGGTACTTCGCCCCCAACTTTCGCTATGAGCGCCCTCAGAAGGGACGCTACCGTCAGCATTGGCAACTCGGTGTCGAGGTACTCGGGTTAGATGATCCAGCAATTGATATTGAGGTGATTGCTCTAGCCTCAGGCTTCTATAGAGATCTCGGGCTGCGCGATCTGCGCCTCATTATCAACTCAATGGGGGACGCCAAAGGCAGGGGAGCCTACGTAGAGGCTTTGAGGTCGCACCTACTCAATAGCAGCGATGCTCTAGGTCCCGAGTTTGTGGAGCGCGTCGAGGCGAACCCATTGCGTGTCCTTGATTCGCGAAACCCTGAGTGGCAGTCAGTAATTGAGACTGCTCCGCTCATCTCGGATCACTTGTCGCCAGATGCGAGCGCTCACTTTGAGGCAGTAAAGGCCGGACTAAACGCTCTCGGAATTGAGTTTGAGGTAGATGGTCGACTCGTTCGAGGGTTCGATTACTACACGCGCACCACATTTGAGTTCCAGAGCACTGCTCTCGATGCAGCACAGAATGCTGTCGGAGGTGGAGGCAGGTACGACGGCCTCGCCGAGGCCATGGGCGGACCCCCAACTCCCGGTATCGGCTTCGGCATCGGTGTTGAGCGACTCCTCCTCGCTTTAGATGCAGAGGATGTGGTCTCAAATGCAGAGAACAACTCCCAGAGTGTTTTTGTCATCGATGGGCTATCAGGTGCTGACGAACTCCTACTACTCACAATCACATCAAGCCTGCGAGAAGCTGGAATCTCCACGGAGCGCGCGTACGGCGGGCGCAGCCTGAAGGCTCAGTGGAAGGCTGCTGACCGCTGTGGTGCGAGGTACGGAGTGATGATCGGCAAAGCAGAGTTAGAGCGCGAATCGGTTGCTGTAAAAGATCTAGAGACCGGCGAGCAAATAGAGGTAAGACGCGACCAATTGGTGTCGTGGCTTCAGGAATCTTTTGAGGAGAACTACGAATGATGCGGACCCACTATGCAGGCTCTCTACGTGGGGGCGATGCGGGATCAATAATTACAGTCTGTGGATGGGTTGCGGCACGGCGCGACCATGGAGGAGTTGTATTCCTCGATCTGCGCGACGCATCTGGAATCCTTCAGATTGTTATAGATCCAGCCACACCCGCAGGGGCAGACTCATCGAGAATCAGGTCTGAGTTTGTACTTCAAGTCACCGGTGTAGTGCGCCCTCGCCCGGGCGGTACCCTCAACGTGGACCTCCCGACCGGCGAGGTAGAGATTTTCGCGGATTCGGTTGTGATTCTCAACGAATCAGAGCCGCCGCCCTTCCCCTTAAACGATCGTGCTGATGGAGTTGACGAGTCGCTTCGACTCCGACACCGTTACCTCGATCTAAGGCGAGGAGCAATGCAGCGCAATCTTCGGCTGCGTGCCGGGGTAAATAGATCAGTGCGTGCTGTTATGGATGCTGAGAACTTTGTAGAGGTTGAGACCCCAATGCTCATCGCCTCGACACCAGAGGGAGCGCGCGACTTTGTCGTGCCTTCGAGGCTGCACCCGGGGGAGTTTTACGCCCTCCCGCAGAGCCCGCAGTTATTCAAACAACTATTGATGGTGGGTGGACTCGACCGCTACTACCAGGTTGCTAGATGCTTGCGAGACGAAGACTTGCGCGCCGATCGCCAGTTTGAGTTCATGCAGCTAGATGTAGAGATGTCATTCGCTGATGCCCAGGATGTAATGGATGTCGTAGCGCGCGCAGTCGATGCAGCGGTAGTTGGTGCAACCGGTCGCAGCATCGGAGCGGTCCCATCGATTACTTGGCAAGACTCAATGGAGCGCTTCGGTACGGATAAGCCCGACCTTCGATTCGGTATGGAGCTTATTGACCTTGGGGGCGTCTTCGCCTCGACAGAGTTCCGGGCTTTTCAGGCAGATGCAGTCAAGGGAATCTGCGTCACAGGAATGGGCGAGGCCTCGCGATCAACCGTTGACGGATTAGTAGATCGCGCAAAGTCGCTCGGTGCCCAAGGTTTGGTATGGATGCGCGTGCGTGATGATGGAGTCCTTGAGGCGCCAGTCGCTAAGTTCCTCTCCGCAGATGAGCAGGCAGGCGTAGTAGCGACTCTCGGTGCGGTCACTGGCGATCTTGTTTTGATTGTGGCTGGAGAGCGCCGCATGGCGAACGAAGTGCTCGGCGCGCTGAGGCTTGACCTAGGTAAGCCCCCGGTCGACTTCTCCGAGACCGACGGTGGTCCTGCTCTAATGCGTTTTGTCTGGGTAACCGACTTCCCGCTATTCGAGAAGGTTGACGCATCCGGGCGACCAACCCCCGCCCATCATCCGTTTACGATGCCTCACCCAGATGATTTGGGGCTCTTAGATGGAACCGGCGAGGAGCTACTCGCTGTGCGTTCCCAGGCCTATGACCTTGTGCTCAACGGATGGGAGCTCGGATCGGGTAGTGTACGAATTCATCGCGCCGATGTTCAGTCGCGAATTTTTGCGCTGCTCGGCATTGATGCACAAGAGGCTCAGGAGCGTTTTGGGTTTTTGCTCGATGCCTTCAAGTTCGGCGCTCCTCCCCATGCCGGTTTTGCCTTTGGGATTGATCGTCTCGTGGCCCTGCTCGCAGGTGAGGAGAACATTCGAGAGGTCATCGCATTCCCGAAGACACAGTCTGGATCTGATCCCCTTACAGGTGCCCCTGGCCCCCTTGACCCAACTCACCTACGTGAACTTGGCCTAGCCATGGCTGCCAAACCTAAGAAGTAGAGACCCCCGAAGACGGCTAGAACTCTGCTCCCTAGGCGCGAATGGCCCTTAGGTCGGTAGGGTCAGGGAGTGGGTGATGATCTTTTTACAGCAGCAACTGAGGAGCGTCTACGCAGAAGGGCCCCACTCGCTGCGCGCCTACGCCCTCGCAGTCTTGATGAAGTAGTCGGCCAGCAGCATCTGCTCGGCCCCGGGCGCCCGCTACGTGCGTTGATCGAGGCAGATCGCCTCTCCTCAGTAATCCTCTGGGGTCCACCTGGAACTGGAAAGACCAGCGTGGCGCGACTCACCGCTCATGCAACTGCCCAAGCATTCGAAGCGTTAAGCGCGGTTACCGCTGGCGTGAAGGATGTTAGGGACGTAGTAGAGCGTGCACGCGATCGCCTTGGGCAGCGTGGGCAGGGAACAATTCTTTTTCTTGATGAGGTTCATAGATTTAATCGCACTCAGCAAGATGCACTCCTTCCCCATGTCGAGGAGGGCCTTGTTGTATTAGTTGGGGCCACCACCGAGAACCCATACTTTTCGTTGACAGCGCCGCTGTTGAGTCGCTCCACACTCTTTCGGCTTGAGCCGGTACCAGCAGAAGCGCTGCGCGAATTGGTTGCTCGCGCCTTGACCGATAGAGAACGCGGGCTCGGTGATGATGAGTTGAGCATCTCAGAGGATGCAATGGAGCACCTTGTCGACCGAGCCGAGGGGGATGCGCGCCATCTGCTTACCTCCCTCGAGGTTGCAGCAGCTCTTACTTGTGAGTCGGCCACTAAAGAGATTTCACTCGAGTGTGCAGAGGCGGCGTTAGCGGCGCGGGCGATTCAATATGGCGCCGATGAGCACTACGACATCATCTCCGCATTCATAAAATCAATTCGAGGATCTGACGCTGATGCCGGCCTCTATTGGCTTGCGCGAATGCTCGAGGCTGGTGAGGATGCACGCTACGTAGCCCGCCGCCTTGTGATACTCGCCTCTGAGGATGTGGGGATGGCGGATCCTTTAGCGCTCCCGCTCGCAATGGCTGCGGCTCAGGCGGTGGAGTTTGTTGGCCTCCCAGAGGCCCAGCTCAACCTTGCTCATTGCGTCGTTTACCTCGCCAATTGCCCTAAATCAAACTCCGTGACGCTCGGTATTGGGGCTGCTACATCAGATGTGCGAACCCTCCCAACTGGGGTGGTCCCGGCTCACCTGAAGGATGGGCATTACAAGGGCGCAAGCGCTTTAGGGCATGGCGTCGGCTACGTGTACCCTCACGATCGACCGGGGGCATGGGCGGAGCAGGAGTATCGGCCCGAGGAGGTTGCTTCTCGGATCTATTGGCGCCCCACAGGGCGTGGGCGTGACATTGCTCGTCTCGCTACGGTTGAGGCTGCAGATGGGGATCCCCAGAGTTCGCGAACAGGACCAGAACAGAGAGAGGTTAAGAGTTGAGCGCATCTGAATGGCTCGTGGCGGTTGGGACAGTCTTGCTTGCCGTCTTGGTAGGAGCGCTGCTCTTGGCTCTTTTACAGGTGATCTCAACTCTCAGAAGTCTGCGCCGGACTGTGAACGATCTAAGAATTGAGACGGTCGGCATGATCTCCGAGATGCGCCTCGCGGTTAGAGACGCCACCTTTGAGGTAGATCGTGTTGATGCGCTGCTTACAACCGCGGAGTCTGTTGGGGAGAACCTCGACTCGGCGTCTCGGCTCTTGAGGCGCACCGTCTCAAACCCAGTTGTAAAAGTCATTGCGTTTAGTGCCGGAACCAAGCGTGCGGTAGCCCGGCTGCGTAAATCAGATCGTCGTGGTGCGTAACTAACATGCTTTTGCGATTCGCAGACGTTGAGACAGCAACTTCCGTAATAAAGACTCCCATAATAAAGAGCCCTGTAATGATGATGGAGATATAGAGATGGTCCCTAAGAGAGCGTTCTGGGCAGCGACTGGATACGCCGCCGGATTTGGAACCTCAATTTGGGCGGTTCGCAAGGCCAAGGCTGCGGCACGCAGGTTCGCCCCCTCCGAGGTAGTGACCCGTACTGCCGCCTCGGCTGGTGCAACCACGCGAAGAATCGGCGATGCGCTCGGGGATGCATTCACGGAGGGTCGCGATGTAATGCGCTCCCGTGAGGCCGAGATGCGAGCAGGTATTGAGGCCAGGGGAGTGAGGTCATCCATTCCAGAGCCGGGGGCCGATGAGGACCTTCTGCTCACTCCGCCGCTACGAGCCAACTTGAGGCTTGTGGAGGAGGGGAGGGCGCCCCTTGAGTTGGAGAGCGAGTCTGGGGCCCAAGGGGGCAGACATATTTCTAAGCGCGCAAGCATAAGAGCGCGCCGTAACGTTCGCTAGCCTCACCCTCGTGCCGCCACGTAACTCTGACGAACTCCGAAGCACCTTCCTAGATTTCTTCGCCGAGCGCGGGCACACAGTTGTGCCATCGGCGAGTCTGATCCCTCACGACGCGAGCCTTCTATTCACGGTTGCGGGGATGGTGCCATTCAAGCCGTACTTCGTCGGCGAGGAGCCAGCGCCCTACCCACGCGCTACCTCGGTCCAGAAATGTGTGAGAGCCGGGGGTAAGCATAACGACCTCGATGATATTGGCCGCACAAATCGTCATTTCTCATTCTTCGAGATGCTCGGCAACTTCTCATTCGGCGATTACTTCAAAGCAGAGGCGATTCCGTTTGCTTGGGAGTTATACACACAGGGTCTAGACCTTGATCCAAATCGACTCTGGGTCACCGTGCATGAAACAGATGATGAGGCTGCCGCAATTTGGCGCGACGTCATTGGTGTTCCGGCTGAGCGTATTCAGCGCATGGGAGAGGACAACTTCTGGCGTATGGCAGATACCGGCCCATGTGGTCCGTGTACCGAGATCTTCTGGGACCTAGGGCCAGAGTTCGGTGCAGATGGTGGGCCAAAGTTTGGAAGCGAGGATCGTTTTGTCGAGGTATGGAACCTTGTATTCATGCAGTTCGATGCTCGCCCTGATGGGTCTCTGGTTCCGCTGCCAAAGCCAAGCGTCGATACTGGCGCGGGCTTAGAGCGCAACCTTGCAGTTCTGCAGGGTGTTCCAACGGTCTGGGATATCGACTTCTTCCGAGAAATTATTGCGCAGGCCGAGCGCACCACCGGTGTTGCATACGGATCCGGGGGAGAGCCCGATGTCTCGCTGCGTATCCTCGCTGAGCATGGGCGTGCAATGACGTTCTTGGTCTCCGACGGCGTAGTGCCTTCGAATGTCGAACGCGGTTATGTGCTCCGCCGAATTATTCGCAGGGCCGTGCGCCATGCGTACCGACTCGGTGCACGCAATTTGGTAACTCCATCCATGGTGGAGGCAACTATCGCTGCGATGGGATCCGCGTACCCAGATTTGGTGAAGAACCGAGATCTTGTTCTTGGCATTGTTGGGCGAGAAGAAGAGCGTTTCTTGCGAACGCTTGCTCGAGGTGTTGAGCTTCTAGACGACGTCCTCGAGGAGGGAGATGTATCTGGAGAAAAAGCCTTCTTCCTCCACGACACTCTTGGCTTCCCGATCGACTTGAGTCGCGAGATAGCCGGTGAGCGCGGACGCGGCATAGATGTCGGCGGGTTCGAGTCCCTTATGGGGGAGCAGCGCACGCGAGCTCGAGATGCCCTCAAAGCCGCAGGCGGATCAGGTGGAGCACCCGTCGAGCTGTACAGAGAGATTCTTGATGATCACGGACCTACCGAGTTCACGGGGCGAGTTGAGTATGTGACCGAGGGGTCCCATGTCTTGGCGATCCTCTCTGGTGGCGAGCGACTCGCACGCGCAGGCTCGGGCGAAGAAGTAGATGTATTCCTAGATCGAACTCCTTTCTATGCTGAGTCCGGTGGTCAGGTTGGCGACACTGGCTCAATTGAGAGTGCCGATGGGCTACGAATGGCGGTGCTCGACACCACATATGCCATCCCGGGGACGCTCTCGATTCACCGTGTACGTATTGAGGCTGGCGAGATAGTTGATGGCGTCGAGGTAACCGCTGCAATCGATGGCGATAGGCGCGACGACATTCGACGAAATCACACAGCGACTCACATCCTGCACTGGGCTCTCAGAGAGGTATTGGGAGACCACATCAAGCAGGCCGGATCACACGTTGCGCCGGAGCGACTGCGCTTTGACTTTAGTCATTTTGAGGGAGTCACCCAAGCAGAGATTGATCGCATCGAGGCGCTTGCCAATGCCGAGGTAATCAGTGACGCCCCAGTGCGAAACTACGAGACAACTAAGGCGCATGCCGAGAGTATTGGGGCAGTTGCATTCTTCGGAGACAAGTACGGCGACGTAGTGCGGGTACTCGAGGCAGGCCCCCAATCAATCGAACTCTGCGGCGGCACACATGTTCATGCGCTCGGCTTCATCGGCCCAATTAAAATTTTGAGTGAAGGATCTGTTGGCGCAAATATGCGTCGTATTGAGGCAGTTACCGGCTCGCATGCGCTAGAGAAGATTCGTGATGATGAGAAGCGCATGCGATCTATCGCCTCATCAATGAACACGACTCAACTCGAGGTCCCAGAGAAGATCGAGCGACTTATGGCCCAGGTAAAATCGCTGGGCGATGAGGTCGCAACGCTGCGTGCGAAACAGGCCGCTGCACAGGCTGGCGAGTTGGCAGCCAATGCAGAGGGAGGGATTGTTGTAGTTCGGCGTGACGGCTTTACCCCCGATGATCTGCGATTGCTCGCCGCTGCTGTGCGTGACGCTCTCCCCTCTGGGATTGCGGCAGTCATTGGCCTTAACCCTGATGGGGATAAGGCTGGCTTGGCGGTTGCCGTTACAAAGGACCTAGTTGCGAACGGTGCTTCGGCGGCGACTATTGCTCAAGGAGCAGCGAGACTTCTTGGTGGAGGCACTGCCAAGAGCGCTGACCTAGTAGTCGGGGGTGGCCCGAAAATTGCAGCGATTGACGAGGCCATGAGCCTCGTTGCTGCCGCTGCTTCTGAGGCAGTGACCGGCGGGTGACTCGAGCCCTTGGTGTAGATCTCGGAGAGAAGCGCATCGGCATTGCTCTATCTGACCCAACTCGTACGATCGCTAGCCCGCACTCCGTGATAAAGCGCTCCGGTAATGCTGAAGTAGACCGGCGGGCGGTGCTCAACATTGCGCGTGAGGAGGGAGTGACGCAACTCGTCGTTGGGCTCCCGCTAACCCTCACAGGTGCCCGCAGAGCAGCGGCTCGCGCTGCGCTCGCAGAGGTAGAGGCCTTGAAACAACTGGCACCCGATTTAATTATCGAGGCCTTTGATGAACGGCTCACTACAGCCATTGCCCAGCGATCGCTCTTAGAGGGAGACGTGAGGCGGAAGGATCGTAAGCAGGTAATCGACAAGGTCGCTGCAGCGGTAATGCTTCAGTCTTGGCTCGATGGCCAGATATGAACTCAGGCGATGTAAGCGGGGGAGCGGTAAAGCGCAGAAAGGTAATTCTTATTGCCTTAACTCTTGCTCTAGCTGTACTCCTTCTGTCTGCATTGCTTGCTGTGTCGATGCTCGGTCTGACAGCAGGCTCAGGATCTGGGAGTAAGAGAGTTCTGGTCGACGTTAAGAGCGGGTCCTCGGTCTCCGATATTGGCGCACAGCTAACGAGAGAAAATGTTGTGCCTAATGCCCTCGCATTCAGGATCTATGCGCGGGTCACTTCGGCAGGGCCGTTCCAAGCAGGCAAGTACGAGCTAAATGAATCGCAGTCCGTTCCCTCGGCGATCAAGGCTCTGTCACGCGGACCCAAAATTAGCTACAGAATCCTTGCGCTTCCGCCTGGCCTCACAATCGCAGAGATTGCTCAGCGAGTCGGGTCACTCCGATCAATGTCGAGTGCAAAATTCCTCGAGGTAGTCGCTTCGGGGAGTATCCGCTCGAAGTATCAACCAGAAGGTATTGCTTCATTAGAGGGCCTCACTTGGCCTGATACCTATTACATAGCTGAGCAGGAGGATGAGGCGGTTGTCTTGAAGCGGATAGTCGATCGCTATGACTCTGAGATCAAGCGCATGAAGATAGAGCAGCAGGCACGAGCGCAGGGGAAGACTGTCTACGAAGTCACGACTCTCGCATCACTTATTCAAGGGGAGTCGCGCCTCGATGAAGACCGACCCCTTATCTCTGGGGTAATAGCGAACCGCATGCGCATAGGGATGCTCCTCCAGATCGATGCGACGCTTCTCTATGCCCGCGGGGATCGCGGGCCCCTCACGAGTGAGGATTTTGCCCGCCCGGGTCCGTATAACTCCTATAAAACCCTCGGGCTCCCGCCGACTCCGATAATGACAGTTGCCTCCCCATCATTAATTGCCGCTCTAACCCCATCCAATATCCCGTATCTTTACTACGTGCTCTACGAGAAGAATGGCAAACATAAATTTGCTACGACCTATGCAGAGCACCTGGCCAATATCGCTGATGCACGTCGCAGGGGAGTTTTATGAGTCGCCCTCCGGTAAGTGGAATGACGCGCCTTGCAGCGGTAATTGGAGATCCCGTGCGCCACTCGCGCTCTCCGCTGATACACAACGCGGCTTACGAAGCGCTAGGCCTCGACTGGGTTTATGTCGCGCTACCTGTTGCTGCAGGGCACGGCTCTGCGGCGGTGCGCGCAATGGTGGATCTTGGAATCTCAGGGCTCAATGTAACTATGCCGCATAAAACCGATGCTGCAGATGCGTGCGACGAGCTGACCTCGGAGGCAGAGGCCCTGCGATCGGTAAATACTGTGGTGCTTCGCGATGACGGCACCCTTCTTGGGGCGAGTACCGACGGCGAGGGATTTATGCGAAGCCTCGCTGATGAAGGAGTCAGGGTCACTGGTAAGAGCGTGTTGATCATCGGTGCCGGGGGAGCAGGGCGCGCTGTGGCGCATGCGCTTGGAGCCGCTGGTGCGATGGTAACTATTGCTGCACGCCGAATTGAGGCTGCACGCGAGTCAGCGCTGCTAGCACCAGATGCACTGGCCATGCTCATGAGCGATATCGACTCCGTGATAGCTGAGAGCGAGATAATCGTGAACGCGACGCCAATTGGTATGGCGGTAGAGGCCCCACTCTTCAACACGGACCTCCTGACCCCTGCGCATTTAGTCTGCGATCTTGTTTACCAACCGGCGATGACTCCACTCCTCGAGGCAGCGGAGCGACGCTCTGCATCGATTGTGGGGGGCATCGGGATGCTGCTTCATCAGGCTGCGGTCGCCTTTGAGCTGCATACCGGTCAGCCTGCACCGATAGAAGTAATGCGCAGAGCGATAGCGATCCTTTAGCTAACGCCTGGGAGAACTCCTGAGCGGTCTTGTGCCTCTTTGATCCTCCGCTCCCTGAAGCTGATCAGGTTCGCGTGGAAGCTGCGTTCGCATGATGCTGGTGGTGCCAATGTTACTGAAGTCATAATCTGTAACCTAAAGTTTCGCTCAACTTTTACTCTGCCCCCTCCGATAAAGCCTGCCTAGAGAAGCATCAGAGACGAGAGGGATTACGTGGGACTTCAAGGCACGGTTGAGACACTGCCAGCAAGCGAGGTACTCCGAGCGCTCTGCGCCCAAGGCTCCACTGGAGTCTTAGAGATACGCGGCGATGCAGGTCGCTTAAGCCTGAGTCTGCTCGGCGGATTATTAGTTGCAGGGGATTTGGAGTGCTTGTTTGGCAGCACCAAAGACAGCCCCAAAGACGGCCGCAAAGATAGCAACGAGTTGAGTCTGCGCCTTGTCGATGTGCTCTGCTCGATGCTGCGAATTGAGAGTGGAACCTATGAATTTAGAGACGGGGCGATTGAGCGCCCAGGCGAGACCAGGATAGAGCTCCACGATGTTCTCTCCCGCGCCATTGCTGTGGCAGAGGCACTAAAAACACTTAAGTGCAGGGTGCCGTCCCTCGATGCGATTCCTATGCTGATTGAGAGTGAAGAGGATGCACCAATTACCTTGAACCGCTCCATGCTGAGGCTTGTTTCTCATGTTGATAATTATCAGAGCATCGCTCAAATAGCTGGAGTTATAGGTCTAAGTGCCTATGAGGCCACTATTCCGATAGCGGAGCTAATCGCTCTAGGGATTCTGGGTTCTAGAGAGCCGGAGAGTCGAGGCGCTGCGCGCCTAGCGCCTTCAGAGAATTTAGATTCCCGGATAGCGGAGGCAACGAGGGACTCTGTGGAGCTTGCGGCAAGCCTCGCAGAAGCGCACCGCTCCCCATACTCAGATGCGGCTGAGCAAGCGTTGGCGGATCTTGCAGGTGGTGGGGAATCGCTAGCGAAGAACCTTGAATCTCCTCTAAATAACGACGAGCCCCCGGTGCCCCAAGATATGGAGCAGACCACCATCACCGCTGATCGAGGTGCCCTCCTGAGACTTTTCTCGGGCCTACGCACCGATCACGGATAGTCCTAAATTCCTTGGACTAGGCCCTACAGCCCCCGCCCCGGAGCGCCGATAGGTTCACATCAGGGGACGCTGGGTCCGTTGCAATGAGGGAGAGGTAGTCGTGTCTGAAGGCACGCCATTGGGGTTACTCCTAGTCGAGACCGGCCTCGTCACCAAAGATCAACTGGCAGAGGCTCTAGCTACTCAAGCCTCGACTGGGCGACCGATCGGTCGCGTCCTCATTGATCAAGGCCTTATCTCAGAGAGCGACCTCGTTCGGGCTTTGGCCAAACAAGTGGGCCTTGAGTTTGTCGACCTAACAGAACGCGCTATCGATGCGACCGTTGCCTCGTTGATTCCAGAGGGCCTAGCTCGGCGCTATCAAGCACTCCCGATTTCTTGGGACGACGATGTGCTCGTAGTCGCGATGGCTGACCCATCGAATGTGCTTGCAGTAGATGACATACGCGCGCTTACTGGTGCCCAGGTTCGCTGTGTTGTTGCAACCTCGGCGCAGATTCGCGAGACGATCGATAGGTTCCATCGTCTTGATAGCGAGGTAGATGATCTTGCTTCACAGGCAGCTGATGAACTAACGGATAAAGATGAACTCGCGAATGTCAGTGCAGTTGTTGAGGATGCACCGATCGTAAAGTTCGTGAATCTGTTAATTACGCAGGCAGTCGCTGATAGAGCCTCGGATATTCACGTTGAGCCTGCTGAGAGGGATCTGCGTATTCGCTTTCGAATCGATGGCGTGCTTCATGAGGTAATGCGCTCTCCAAAGGCGATTCAAGCGGGGGTAATCTCGAGACTCAAGGTCATGAGCGATATCAATATCGCTGAGCGCCGAATCCCGCAAGATGGGCGTATGTCGCTAACCGTCGGCGGTAAACCAATTGACCTTCGTGTTGCGACGCTTCCCACGGTGCATGGCGAGAAGGTCGTTATGCGAATTCTCGACAAGAATCAAGCGCTCTTGAGCCTTGAGGATCAGGGATTTCTCCCTGACACGCTTGAAAGGTATGAGCGTTCATTCCGTAAGCCCTATGGCACCGTCTTGGTTACCGGCCCCACTGGATCGGGAAAATCCACAACCCTTTACGCGACCCTCAATGTCTTGAATGAGGTTCAACGCAACATCATCACGATCGAGGACCCAGTTGAGTATCGACTCGCCGGGATTAATCAGATCCAGGTCAACCCTAAGGCGGGCCTTACATTCGCTTCAGCGCTTCGATCGATTCTTCGAGCTGACCCAGATGTGCTTCTAGTGGGTGAGATTCGAGACCGAGAGACTGCGATCATCGGTATTGAGGCTGCACTTACTGGCCACCTTGTTCTCACGACTCTTCACACCAACGATGCCGCGTCAACGCCGATGCGACTTCTTGAGATGGGTGTCGAGCCGTTCCTTGTCACGAGCGCATTAGACGTAGTGCTCGCTCAGCGACTCGCTCGCCGACTCTGCGATCGTTGTAAAGAGCCCTACCAGCCAAGCGAGGAAGAGCTTCTAAGCGCTCGCTGGGCAATGGAGACGATCGATATTGGCGACTGGCCGACTCTCCACCGTGCGGTGGGTTGCTCGGCTTGCGGACGAACTGGGTATCGCGGCCGATTTGCTCTCCATGAAGTGATGCCGATCTCAGAGGAGATTGAGCGCCTCATCATCGAGCGGCGCTCCGTTGAGGACCTCTCCAAGGTTGCTCAGATGGAGGGAATGATCCCTCTGCGTCAAGACGGTCTCCGCAAAGCTGCAATGGGTATGACGAGCATCGAAGAGATTTTCCGGGTCGTTACCTGATCTCTGCCTCTTAGGCCAGAGTGCTTCTCCTCGCGCGGCCTCCGGCCACCGTCCCTGAGCATTCTGAGCATTCTCTGAGCCCTACAAGAAATTAGGGCAGGAAGGCCTACAGATGCGCCTCTCTTGCGCCGATAGGCCGCCTATGAGCCTGGGAGGCCAAACAATGTTGTCGAGTCAAGCAAGAGTTCTTGGAGAGTTCCTAGTTGATCGCCATGTCCTATCTCGCGATGACCTAGCGATTGCAATGGCTGAGGCACGTCGCCAGAGTGAGCCGATTACCCAGGTGTTAATTCGCAATGGGCTAGTTGGCGAGAAGGATCTCACCGCTGCACTTGCTGAGACAGTTGGCCTTCGGTTCATTGATTTTACTGAGACACCATTGAATCCAGATGCAGCGACAACGATCCCCGAATCAGTTGCTCGCGAGTATCTAGCAGTCGGTGTCGACTTTGACGGCCCGCGACTCATCGTTGCGTTCGCTGACCCCGGCAATGATGCTGGGGTATTAGCAGTCGGTCAGGCAACTGGATACGAGATCGTCGCTGCGGCGGGTAGTCGCTATGAGATTGGGCATGCCCTAGATCAAATCTTTGGTGTGAGCAGCGTTGCACAGCAAGGCAGTGGAGGACTCGAGAACCCAGATGGTGCACCTGTACTAGATGTAAATGAATTGCTAGCAATGGTTATCGAGAGCGGGGGATCCGACCTCCACCTCACCGCAGGATCGCCTCCTGTCATCAGGGTCAACGGAGAGCTCAAGCCGGTCGAGGGGATTGAACCTCTAAACGGCTCGCAGATTAGAGAGATCATTTACGCAATTCTCACTCAGAAGCAGCGCGAGAAGTTTGAGAATGAACTCGAGCTTGACGCGAGCTACACGCTCCCAGGGCGGAGCCGATTTAGGCTCAACGTATTCCTGCAGCGCGACTCAGTCGGCGCAGTGATGCGCGCTATCCCGTTTGAGATTGTGGAGTTGTCGAGTCTTGGGCTGCCTGCAGCGGTTGAGCGCTTCGCCGATCTCCCGCGTGGTCTTGTTCTCGTTACTGGCCCTACTGGATCAGGTAAATCAACCACGCTTGCATCCTTGATCGATATCGTGAATAAGACCAAGGCTCTTCACATCATGACCGTAGAGGACCCGATCGAGTTCCTACACACGCATAAAAAGTCGGTCGTAAACCAACGCGAGGTGGGGGAGGATACGCACTCGTTCTCGAACGCTCTGCGCCATGTTCTGCGCCAGGACCCCGATGTCATTCTCGTGGGCGAGATGAGAGACCTTGAGACAATCTCAACGGCGCTCACCGCTGCTGAGACGGGGCACCTTGTATTCGCAACGCTTCACACCCAGGATGCACCTCAATCCATTGACCGCATTATTGATGTCTTCCCTGCCCATCAGCAGCAGCAGATTCGTGTTCAGCTGGCCGCATCGCTGCAGGGGATAGTGACCCAGCAATTGATCCCCACCAGTGATGGCAAGGGCCGAGCGGTAGCAGCAGAGATACTCGCTGCCACTCCCGCAGTTCGAAACCTGATTCGTGAAGGAAAGGTCCACCAGATCTACTCGGTCATGCAGGCTGGCGCCAAGCACGGCATGGTCACGATGGACCAGAGCCTTGCAGCGCTAGTTCGCGAAGGGAAGATCTCTCGTGAGACTGCATTTGAGCGATGCACCAACGAAGAAGATTTGAAGCGCCTGATTCAGAGCGGAGGTTTCTGAGATGACAAGCACATTTACTTACCGAGTGCGTGATAGCGCTGGCAAGGTCGTTGAGGGAAAGCTTGAGGGCGCCGATGAAGCACTCGTCGTGCGCAAGCTTCGCGAGATGGGATATACCCCAATCACTGTCACGCGCCGCGACTCCTCGCGACTGCAATCTGATATCAAGATCCCTGGGCTGAGTGGGCGCGTTGCGCTAAAAGACGTAGCGGTTCTATCGAGGCAGTTCGCAACGATGATCAACTCCGGGCTCTCGCTCTTAAGGGCCCTCTCGATTCTCTCAGAGCAGACCGAGAACGCAGCGCTCGCAAGAATGATTGGCGAGGTTCGTCAAGATGTTGAGCGCGGTTCTTCACTCTCGGCTTCTTTGGCTCGCCACCCCAAGGCATTCAACCGCCTCTACATTTCGATGGTTCGATCTGGCGAGGTTGGCGGATCGCTCGATGCAGTATTGATGCGCCTTGCGGACACGATCGAGAGCCAAGTGGAGCTACACCGCAAGGTTAAGTCGGCGATGACCTATCCAGTAGTTGTCTTCTCTTTAGTTGTGTTCATTGCATCCGCAATGCTGCTATTTATCGTGCCTCAGTTCAAAGGAATCTACGTTGAGCTAGGCGGAACGCTTCCTCTGCCGACTCGAATTCTGATCAGCATCTCTGATGTTGTGAAGAAATATTTTCCTGTTCTCATTCTCCTCTCCGGCGTCGGGGGTTGGTTCCTGCGACGCTGGGCCCGCTCCCCCAAGGGGAGGCCCACTTGGGATGCATTCGTATTGAAGGTTCCAGTCTTCGGACTCCTAGCTCGCAAAGGTGCTCTCGCGCGCTTTGCGCGCACACTTGCAGCATTGACTCGCTCCGGTGTCGGAATCCTCGAGGCGCTGGAGATTGTTGCTGATACCGCCGGGAACGAAGTGGTCGCGCTCGCTCTCCGAGATACTCAACGTGCGGTCAAGCAGGGCGACACTCTTGCTCGTCCGCTTAGTCAGCATGAGGTATTTCCGCCGATGGTTGTGCAGATGATTGCTGTCGGCGAGGAGACTGGTGCCCTCGACGACATGCTCGACAAAATCGCAGACTTCTATGACCAGGAGGTAGAGGCGACGGTTGATGCCCTGACCTCACTCATCGAGCCCCTCCTGATTGTCACGATGGGTGTGCTCGTGGGTGGAATGATCATCTCCCTGTACCTCCCGATGTTCCGGATCATCACCCTCATCAAGTAGGGCCCGAAATAGAGCCTGTATTCCAGCCTGGTAAACCCCTTTAATCCTCTTAGATAGAGGGTTTTAAATATTTCTTTCAAATATTTGAGAAATTTTCTAAAGGTTCAGCCAGATGCGACCGAAGAGGTTCAGCGACGCAGCCAATAGGCCACGCCGAACCTACCGAGAGGCACTCCAATGCAGAAGTCACTAGCAAGGCTCAGGGCTAAGAAGGTAGATGAGCAAGGTTTTACGCTCATCGAGCTCATGGTCGTTGTTCTAATTATTGCCATTCTTATTGCTATCGCTATCCCGACATTCCTAGGTGCTCGTCAGCGTGCTCAGAACCGAGCAGCCCAGTCGAGTATCCGTAACGCCTTGGCCTCGGCCAAGACTCTCTACACAGACTCAGAGGACTACACCACGGCTACTCCTGCAGCGATGCAGGCGGCAGAGCCGAGCCTGACCTTTACGGCAGCTGGTGTTGCGTCTACCTCGGCGAAGACAGTCTCGATTGCCACGCCGGCGGCGAACCTGGTAGTCATGGTTACTGAGTCTTCCTCTGGAGACTGCTTTGCCCTTCGGGACAATACGCAGGGTCCTGGTACTCAGTTCGCAACTATTACTGGAACATGCGATGCCACTACCGCTTCAGGTACCGGTGTCACATGGTCCGACCAGTGGTAAGCGGCTAGGTAAGAGTTTAAGAACTAAGTCTTCCGGTCGATCTCGGCCGGTAAGTAATTCCCCCCACAAGATGGAGGGTCTGGAGCACTTAGCTCTAGGCCCTCCATCTTTTTTGTGGCGCTTCTTTTTTGTGGCGCTTCTTTTTTGTGGCGCTTCGTTTTGTGGGGCTTCTTTTCTGTGGAGCGCCAGAGAAATATTTGGATTTTTACTCAAGTTCCTCGAGTACCTCACCGATACGTGTTCTGCGGGTCACGGGCGGAGTCTCGGGCCGGCATTTACATCAATGAAATTCACATAATTGAAGCCAACCCGAAAAGGAAACCCAATGCAGAAGTCACTAGCAAGGCTCAGGGCTAAGAAGGTAGATGAGCAAGGTTTTACGCTCATCGAGCTCATGGTCGTTGTTCTAATTATTGCCATTCTTATTGCTATCGCTATCCCGACATTCCTAGGTGCTCGTCAGCGTGCTCAGAACCGAGCAGCCCAGTCGAGTATCCGTAACGCCTTGGCCTCGGCCAAGACTCTCTACACAGACTCAGAGGACTACACCACGGCTACTCCTGCAGCGATGCAGGCGGCAGAGCCGAGCCTGACCTTTACGGCAGCTGGTGTTGCATCTACCTCGGCGAAGACAGTCTCGATTGCCACGCCGGCGGCGAACCTCGTAGTCATGGTTACTGAGTCTTCCTCTGGAGACTGCTTTGCCCTTCGGGACAATACGCAGGGTCCTGGTACTCAGTTCGCAACTATTACTGGAACATGTAACGCCACTACCGCTTCAGGTACCGGTGTCACATGGTCCGACCAGTGGTAAGAGGCTAGGTAAGCGGTTAAGTAAGCGGTTAGGTAGCAAGGAATATCCGGTAGTACGGCGTATAGGGCCTGGGGCGAAAGCCTCGGGCCCTTCGTCGACTCTCGTAACTCGCAACAAAGCAATCTCTTGGGGGGATTCGCTATAGAGCCTAGAGAGAGAAGGCGATATGACTAATCAGAGAAGCAATACTCAATTGAGTGAGCAGCAATTAGGGGAGCTGAGACGAGGCGATAATCGTGAGAGTGGATTTAGTCTCGTTGAGCTAATGGTTGTTGTGATGATTCTTGGTGTGCTGCTTGCGGTTGCACTCCCAACTTTTCTCGGCGCAACCAAACCCGCATCGGATCGTCGTGCCGAGACGGTTCTGCATACCGCTCTGCTGGCTGCGCGCGCCTCCGTCAGCGCCGAGGATGGTTACGCCAATCTCTCTGCCGGCAAGCTCTTTGCTGCAGAAGGCTCAATTAGGTTCCTGGCCGCTGGGTTCGATGCCGATGCAACTCGAAGCGAGGCCTCGGTCAACTTTGGGAATTATGGAGGCATTGACTTCTTCGTGGCGGTGACTCGATCTGCCTCTGGTACTTGTTTTGCAATTCTTGACAGAGCCGACGCTCCTACAGGTTTCCGAACAGATGTCTCTGCCAACTGCAGAGCAAGTTCAGTTGATCTGAACGGCGGATGGTCCGAGTCCTGGTAGTGGACAGCAGAGCGAGGGATGTCTTCTCTCAAGAGCCCGTAATGCGGCGCATTAAGCCCTAGGTTAAGAATCGTGACTGGTTTTGTGATCGCCATCTCTGCCTTGTTAGGGCTCTTGATCGGTTCGTTCCTCAACGTCGTGATCTGGCGTGTCCCTCGCCATGAGTCAGTAGTTACTCCGCCTTCGCGATGCCCGGGATGCGAGCAACTTATTCGCCCCTATGACAACATCCCTGTGCTTTCATGGCTAATCCTTCGGGGTAAGTGTCGTAGCTGCAAGACCAAGATCTCGGCGCGCTATCCGCTCGTAGAGGCTGGTACTGCAATCCTTTGGGGCCTACTCGCCTGGAGGTTTGCAGGTTCATGGGCTCTTCCTGCGTACCTCGTCTTGGCCGCAGGTCTCGTCGCTCTCTCACTAATTGATCTCGATACGTTTCTTCTGCCGAACCGAATCGTCTACCCGTTAACAGTCGCAGTGACGTTGCTTTTTGGAGTAGCTGGCGTCCTCGATGGGGGACTAGGCGACTTCCGACGGGCGCTCCTCTGCGGTCTCGTCGTCTTTGCCGTATTTCTCCTGCTCCACCTGATTTCGCCCAGGGGTATGGGGTTCGGCGATGTAAAATTCTCCTTCGTACTTGGGGTAGCTCTCGGCTGGGTCTCGCCTGCTACTGCGTTCTTGGGAATATTCATGGGCTTCTTGCTCGGTTCGGTGGTCGGTATTGGCCTAATCGCCACCAAGGTCAAGACTCGCAAGGATTATGTGCCTTTTGGGCCATTCATGGCCCTAGGTACGGTGAGCGCCCTTCTAATCGGGCCACCGATACTGCGCCTGCTCGCCCAGTAGTAGCCACAATTGGGGCTTTCGGCCCGTCAAGATTCGACCCCGGTTCTGCCGATCCACGCTCTATCCATGATGCATGGGCCTCAAGATCTCTGCGCACTCAGTTGCCTATTGGGGTTTAAAAGGTCTAATGTTGCGCAGGTTAACGAGTGGAGTCTGTTGTGGCGAGTGTTACTAAAATCGAGTTGCTTACTCCCTTGGAGGTTGCGGGCGCCATGCGCGTCTCAACCATGACGGTCTACCGCCTTGTGAAGTCGGGCGAGATCCCAGCCATTAGGGTCGGAAAGCACCTACGAATTCGCGTCGCGGACCTCAATACTTATCTTGAGTCGCGCATGGTCACCCCGAGCCAAGAGGGGGGCGCATGGCTCGCAGAGTAATCGGCCTCGATATTGGAACCCATGCGGTAAGAGTCGCCGAGGTTGAACTCGATGATCCGCCTCGCGTTGTCGCCTTCGGGCAGGTGGCGCTTCCTTACGAAGCCGTGCGCGAGGGAGAGATTGTTGACTCGGCTGCAGTTACAAAGGCAGTCGCTCGACTCTGGAGCGAACTCGGCCTCGGCAAAGGTGAAGTGCGCGTAGGTATAGCAAGTCCGCGCGTGATCGTTAGAACAATCGACATGCCTGTTATGTCGGATGCAGACCTCGCTGGAGCCCTCCGCTTTCAGGCGGGTGACCTGATCCCGATTCCGATCGCCGAAGCGGCGTTTGATTTTCAGGTACTAGAGCAGATCGAGAAATCAGAGGACGCCGACCCCGATGCAGAGCCTATGCAGCGTGTGCTATTCGCTGCGGCCCATCGGGACACGGTCACTACGCTCGTTGATGCAGTGCGCGCTGCAGGTGTGCGAGTATCGGCCGTAGATCTTGTTCCGCTTGCCCTGGTGCGCGCACTTGGCCGCAGAGTTGGTACTAACGGCCCCGCAGCAGAGGCGATAGTCAGCGTTGGAGCAGGCACGACTGTTGTCGCTATCCACGAATCTGGGATACCGCGTTTTGTGCGCATTGTTGGGGGCGGAGGGCGAAGTGCTACCGCAGCAATTGAGAGTGCCCTTGGGCTCTCGGTCGAGGACGCAGAGGCGATTAAGCGTGATGGTTCTAGTGACCCTGCGGTTGCAGCCCAAGTAGATGCTGCAGTATCGGGCCCGATGCGTGCAGTTGTTGAGGCGATTCGCGGCTCGGTGGATTTCTATCGCGGACAGCCTGATGCGCGGCCTGTCCTGCAGGTAACGCTCACGGGTGGAGGGGCATCGCAGAGAGGGCTTCTAGATGCGGTCTCAGATGCGCTTGAACTGCCTACCTCAATGGCCTCACCCCGAAGGCTCATAACAGTTGGAGATATCGGGTTCTCGGTAGACGACATCCCTGACCTTGACCCATACCTTCCTGTTCCCGTCGGGCTCGCTCTCGGCGCTTTGGGCTCAGGAAAACATATCAATCTCCTCCCTGACAAGGGCGCCGAGATTGATCGCAAGCGGATCCTGACTCTCGCTGGAGCAATGGGTGCCGCACTATTAGTCATTCTCGGATTCATGACCTTCTTCGCTAGCAATCGCCTCAGTAGCGCCGAGGCTGATCGGGACAAGGCTCAGGCTAAAAACACTTTGTTAGAGGCTGAGGCGGCGAAATACTCGGACGCACAGTCAGAGCAGGCCTTGGTTGATGGACTCAGCCGTCAAGCTGTAGCGGTACTCGCAACCGATGTCTCCTGGTCGCGAATGCTTCAGGAGATTGCGCGCACAATTCCAAACGATTCTTGGTTAACGGCCTTTCAAGGCTCAACGACGGCCCCGACATCAGGTGCTGCAACCTTTGATTCGACCTCGGGGGTAACGGGTTCCACGGGTGCTATTACTCCTAGCGCAGGAGTGATTAGCAATATCGGAACAGCTTCGTTCTCTGCAACGGGACTCGACTTCACCTCTGTCGCATCGTGGATACAGCGGATCGGAGAGATACCTTCGTTCTCAGGGTTGTGGGTACCAAGCGCTACGAAAGATGGAGCAGCTGGAACAACTCGTTCGCTTGTTACCTACTCGTCCACAGCGAACATAACTTCTGCCGCTACATCCGATAGGACTAGTCGTTTCGGGGGGCAGCGATGAGTCGCCGAGCGATACTGGGGCTCGTAGGCGGAGCGGTGGCGGTACTGCTCCTGTGGTGGGTCTTTCTCTACTCGCCGAAGCAGAGTGCAACATCGACTGCCCGAAGCGAGGCTGCTGCCGCCGAACGACGGAGTCTTGATCTTGAGGCGACTCTCGCTCGCCTTAAAGAACTCAATCGCAATCGACCTGAGCTTGAGGCATCTCTCCGAACATTAAATGCTGCAGTCCCGGCTACCCCAGATCTTGCAGTCTTTATTCTGAGCGCAAATGAAATTGCTGCACTCGCTGGCGTTGACTTCCTATCGATCTCTCCATCGCCGCCTTCTCTAGGTTTAACGCCCGGTGCCCCGACGACCATCGCCATCTCTATCCAGGTCAAGGGGGGTTTCTTCGCTGTTGTTGATTACCTCAATCGCTTGGAGGACCTCGAGAGGATCGTCGTCGTCGATGGAGTAAATCTCGCGGGTCAGGGCTCGGGGGCTTCGTCCGCATCGAATGATCCTGCTGCAGACCCTGCTGCGATCTCAGTAACTCTCACTGCTCGCATGTTCACGCGTGCATCTCCAGCCGGTGCGACTGGTACCACAATCAACACGGGAAATACCGGAGTATCTGGCTCCACTGGGAGCACTGGCTCAACAACAACCGCTCCAAGTACCACGAGCCTACCGGCGAATTAGGTGAATCAAGATGGCTAACCCAATAGACAACAAGAGAGCAAAAATAATCGGTGGAGCCGGTGTTGGGTTGGTCGCTGTTGTCTTGCTCCTCAAAGTATTTACCGGCGGGGGCGGCGGCAGCGATGTGCCGGCTCCAACGAATGACTTCGGCTCCATTCAGTCCACAACGACCACCACAGTTCCGGCACCCGATATTCCCGGTGGATCTTTCGATGTTTTTGCTACCAAGGACCCCTTTGCTCCCGTCATCTCAATCGATAATGGCACCCCATCTACACCGGGTGTTACAGGCGTAACGGGTTCGACTGGAGGGGGCGGATCCACAACCCCCACGGTTGGTACCGCTGTTGCGGTCGTTGATGTATACGACCAAGCAGGGACTCTCGTTGCTGCAATTCGTGTCGGGTCAACCGTCTATACGGTCTCAGCCGGTGACACATTTGCAACCTCTTACATGGTCGTGAGTCTCGAAGGAGCCTGCGCCCAGTTGCTCTACGGAGATGCGCCTTTCCAGCTCTGCAAGGGCGAAGAAGTCATTAAGTAGAGATTAGTGGCTTTCTCATGGCTAAACAAGCCTGAGTTAGGCGGGTCTCGCCGGTAAGATCACCAGACCAAATTTAATCGACGAATAGCCTCTTTAGGCACAGCGAAAGGCATGCGCGTGTTGCGGTACTTAACGGCCGGAGAGTCTCACGGGCCAGCGCTTGTCGTCGTGATCGAAGGCCTACCAGCAGGGCTTCCAGTAACCATTGAAGAAGTAAGCAACGAGCTTGGCCGACGACGACTGGGTTACGGGCGTGGACCTCGAATGCATTTCGAGCGTGATGAGGTTGAGTTTCTATCCGGCGTGCGTCACGGAGCAACCCTCGGCTCGCCTCTTTCAATATTGATTCGTAATACCGAGTGGCCTAAATGGGAAGAGGAGATGGGTTCGGCGCCAGGCGTAACTGCCAAGCCGCTAACCCAGCCTCGCCCTGGGCATGCCGACCTAATCGGAATGCAGAAATACGGATTCTCCG
Source organism: Actinobacteria bacterium IMCC26256 (assembly GCA_001023575.1). GTDB lineage: Bacteria > Actinomycetota > Acidimicrobiia > IMCC26256 > IMCC26256 > IMCC26256. The sequence continues at coordinate 1,060,176 of CP011489.1, forward strand.
ATGCTCGAAATGTATTGGAGCGCGCAAGTGCGCGCGAGACCGCTGCGCGCGTCGCAGCAGGTGCAATCGCTAAAGCATTGCTTCGTGAAATTGGTACGACAGTGATCAGTCATGTCGTTCGTATGGGGGAGGCGACCGTCAGCGATGAAGCTGCTATCCCTGGTCCAGAGGATCTTGAGACCATCGACGCGTCGCCGGTGCGCTGCTTCGATAAATCAAGCGAGGCCGCAATGATCGCAGCAGTCGAGGGCGCCTCTAAGGCCGGGGATTCCCTCGGCGGAATAGTCGAGGTCCTCGGTTTCGGAGTGACGCCGGGTCTCGGATCCCATGTGCATTGGGATCGCAAGATTGACGGACTCCTCGCTCAAGCATTGATGAGCATTCAGGCTATGAAAGCCGTCGAGATTGGTGATGGATGGGCGATTGCTGCGCGTCGCGGCAGCGAGGCGCATGACGAGATCCTCTGGGATGAGGCCTCCGGTTATCACCGCGGGTCACATCGCGCCGGAGGTACTGAGGGCGGCATGACGACCGGAGATCTTCTAGTGGCGCGCGTGGCCATGAAGCCCCTTGCCTCTCTCAACAAACCAGTTCTGAAGACTGTAGATACTGAGACCAAGGCAGAGACTGTCTCGTTTAAAGAGCGCACCGATGTAACCGCAGTTCCTGCAGCGGGTGTAGTTGCCGAGACAATGACCGCTCTCGTCCTAGCAGCGGAGGTCGGGAGAAAATTTGGTGGAGACTCACTCCTCGAGCTCCGTAGAAATCACGACTCCTACATCGCATCTCTTAAGTAAACGGAGAGTATTCAGGTGTCCAAGGAATCCTTTGAGCGCCATTTGGTACTCGTAGGCCTAATGGGTGCTGGTAAGTCAAGCGCCGGCGCTCTCTGTGCAAAGCGCCTAGAGCGCAAATTTGTTGACACGGATCACATGGTTGAAGAGGCCGCGGGAATCTCCGTGGCTCGCATTTTTGCCACTCTTGGAGAGAACGAATTTCGTGAACTAGAGCGCAGAGCGGTATCCGCGGCATCTGCGTCAGAGGTGCCCCTAGTGATCTCCTGCGGCGGTGGGGTAGCAATTGACCCGGTCAACCAAGAAGCTCTTCGCGAATCGGGTTACGTCGTTTGGCTAGACGCGCCGATACGTGAACTAGCGGAGAGGGCAACACGAAAGAGCGGAGCGCGCCCCTTACTTGCAGAGGGCGATCCAGTCGCAACCCTTCAGGCCCTCGCAGAGGTACGTTATGGGGCATATGAAGCAATGGCAGATCTGCGGATAGATACTGCGGGGCTTGGAGTATCAGCGGTTGCTGACCTAATAATTAAGGCTATTAGTAAGGGTGTTACGGGATGATGGTGCAGAACCGATGACGATCCACAGAGTAAGCGTCGCATTAGAGCCTGCTTACGACATCCACATAGGCGCTGGCGCTCTAGATCTTGTACCCGAGATGCTTAGTGAGAGCCGTCGCGTGGCGATTGTCTCTCAGTCCGCCATCGCTGATCTATATCTAGATTCGATTAGGTCCGGATTGGCTAACTCTGAAGTTTTTCTCATTGGTGATGGAGAGGAAGCCAAGTCGCTCTCAACCGTTGAGGGTCTCTGTCGGAACTTCGCAGAGTTCGGGCTCCTTCGAGGCGATGTTGTGGTCGCTCTAGGTGGAGGCGTAGTGGGTGACACTGCAGGATTTGCAGCCTCTGTTTACTACCGGGGTGTAGATGTTCTGCAGGTTCCTACCTCGTTGCTTGCACAGGTTGATGCCGCTATCGGCGGTAAGACAGCGGTCAATATTCCAGAGGGCAAGAACCTTGTTGGAGCCTTTCATCAGCCTATTGGGGTTGTTGTAGATACGGATACCCTCGCATCGCTCTCTCCTCGCGAGTATCGCAGTGGCCTTGGAGAGATCGCCAAATATGCCTTGATCTCTGATTTCGGGGGCAGTGGCAAAGGTCTAATTGAACTACTTAATATCAGCACCGACCTTGTATTAGCGCGCGATCCTGCAGTGCTCTCAGATCTGGTTGCGATGTGCTGTGAAATTAAGGCTCAGGTAGTCGCCGCCGACCCATTTGAGCGCACAGGAATTCGAGCAACACTGAATCTTGGCCACACGCTCGCGCATGCACTTGAGACACGCGGTGGTTACGAACTCACGCATGGGGAGGCTGTCTCGATTGGCCTCATCTTCGCCGTGGAGCTCGCCGAGGCTGCGGGGAGGATCTCAGGCGAGACTGCGAAGCGCTACTGCTCTGTAGCGTCCTCTCTCGGGCTGCCTCTTGAGGTCCCAGGGGGCTCTGACGTAAATGCTGAGGATCTCCTCGCGATAATGCGCAGGGATAAGAAGGCATCGGGCGGCCTCACATTTGTTCTGCCTGGTAAAGATGGCCTTCAGTTGGTGGAGGATCCGCCACCAGATGCTTTGGCTTACGCATTTCGCTGCGTCGGCGTGGGAGGCTAAACCCCTATGGCGATAATCCTCCTCATCTCTGGACCAAACCTAAACATGCTCGGAACCCGCGAGCCTGAGATCTATGGCAGCGACACCCTCCTCGAATGTGTAAGCGATGCACGCCAAGCCGCCGAGGATGCAGGGCACGAACTCGAGGATATGCAGTCAAACCATGAGGGAGCATTGATCGAGGCTATTCAGCAGGCGCGAGGTCGATGTGCTGCGATCGTCATCAATCCAGGGGCGTTTACGCATACTTCTTTCGCCATCGCTGATGCGCTCGCGTCATTCGATGGAGTAAAGGTTGAGCTTCACCTCTCTAACCCGAGTTCACGTGAAGAGTGGAGGCGCACCTCTGTGGTAGCCCCATATGTCACAGGAACAGTCGCGGGATTCGGTAGAGGCGGTTATCGCCTAGCTATTGATGCCGCGGTCGGGATGATTGGTGGTGCGGAGTGACAACAGAACTAAGCAAGGTAACCGTCGGCGCTCGAATAGCGAGGCTGCGCGCCGCGTTACTTGAGAGTGAAGGCGAGGCGATCCTCGTTACTCGCCTTCCAAATATTCGCTACCTCACCGGCTTCACCGGTTCAGCTGCGATGCTGCTAATTGCGCCAGAGGATGCACTTTTCGTAACTGATGGAAGGTATCGCGAGCAGTCGCGCGAGCAGCTTGGGGCCGTTGAGGCAGGTATAGAGATTGCGATCGGCGTCTCAGCGGGAGAGCAGCGCGAAGCCCTTCAAAGCGTGGTAGCGCGCACGGGTATCCGTCGTCTGCTTCTAGAGGCTGGTGGCGTTACATGGCAGCAGGCTCGCGACTTCGCTGACAACTGGTTCCCCCAAGTTGAGGTTCTGCCGGGTGCTCCCATTATTGAAGATCTACGGATGATCAAAGAATCATCCGAGGTTGAGCGCATTAGATCGGCTTGCTCGATAGCCGACGATGCGCTTGGTTCACTGCTTCCGATTCTTGGTTCTGGCATCACAGAGCGTTCCTTTGCGCTTGCTCTCGAGGTAGCGATGCGCGAGCGAGGTGCTGATGGGAATTCATTTGACCCGATTGTTGCCTCAGGGCCAAACGGTGCCAAGCCGCATGCTCGACCAAGCAATCGTGTAATTGAGCATGGAGAGTTAGTGGTCATAGATTTTGGATGCATCGTGGATGGGTATTGCTCGGACATGACCCGAACGGTGAGTGTGGGGGAGCCAACTCCAGAGGCGCGCCACATGTGGGAGGTCGTCTATGAGAGCCAGGTCGCCGGCCGAGACGCTGTAAAAGCCGGTGTTGCTGCTCGAGAGGTCGACCGAGTCTGCCGAGACATCATCGTCGCCGCGGGCTGGGGAGAGGCATTCGCACACGGCACCGGTCACGGAGTCGGAGTAGAGATACATGAGGACCCTCGGGTCTCGCAGGCCTCTAGTGCTACTTTGGTTGCCGGTCACGTCGTAACTGTTGAACCTGGCGTTTACATCCCCGGTATCGGTGGGGTGCGCCTTGAGGACACAGTCTTTGTTACCGAGGGCGGATGCGATCCGCTAACTGCATTTCCAAAACAACTAGTCGTCTAATCGATAAGGGCCAATTTGAGCATCTCAACAAACGACCTCAAGAACGGAATGGCCCTCAATCTCCCCGATGGGCTTGTCACCGTTGTGGAGTTTCAGCATGTCAAGCCAGGTAAGGGCGGTGCCTTTGTTCGCACAAAACTTAAGAACTATCGAACCGGTTCTGTCGTAGATAAGACTTTCCGCGCTGATGAGAAGGTGCCTCTCGCTATTATCGACAAGCGCGAGATGCAGTTTCTCTACCGCGAGGGCGCTGATTATGTCTTCATGGATACCGAGACCTATGACCAGGTTCATGTCAGCCCATCTGCACTCGGTGAATCGGTTAACTACCTAAAAGAGGGCGACTCCGCTGTACTCCCTACATACCTCGACGAGGTACTCGGTGTTGAGCTCGCTGCATCAGTTGAGTTACTAATCACCGAGACTGAGCCGGGTCTTCAGGGAGACCGTGTCTCTGGAGCCAGAAAAGCCGCAACCTGCGAGACCGGCCTTGTGGTTCAGGTTCCCCTATTCGTTGAGGTGGGAGAGACCATCAAGGTCGATACCCGCTCCGGCGAATACCTGACGCGCGCTTAGTACTAGAAGTGGCGCCACGTCGTGAGTCCAGAGAGCGAGCACTTGGGCTCTGCTATGAATCAGAGGTTCGTGAGGTTGAGCCCCCTGGGATTCTCGAGGGTCTCCCCACCAAGCCAGATGAGTATGCGCTGCAACTATTTGAGGGCGTATATGAGAATCGTGAGGCGATTGATAAGTACCTCACAGAGTTCTCACAGAACTGGAGCCTTGAGCGAATGCCTGTAATTGATCGCTGCATACTTCGAATCGCTGCCTACGAACTCCTCTATGCGGAGGAGGTCCCTACAGCGGTTGCGATTAGCGAGGCTGTCGATCTTGCTAAGCAGTACTCAACAAAGGACTCCGGTCGCTTTGTAAACGGCTTGCTAGCGCGTGTCGCATCAGAGGTGCGCGCGTCGTGAACTCGGCTCTCCCCGTGGAGATCCAAGAGCCGATCTCTGATACCTCGGTTGATCTGGATCGACCATGGAATGTGGTTGTCTGGAATGATCCGGTCAATCTGATGTCGTACGTAGTTCTGATCTTCCAAAAACTCTTTGGCTACTCGCATGAGAAGGCAACGAGACTGATGCTTGAGGTTCATAACGATGGTCGCTCAGTCGTTATCTCCGGGAGGCGCGAGCAGGCTGAGCACTACGTCGCGCAGCTCCATGCGCATGGCCTCTGGGCAACTACGCAGCGTGACTCGTGAGTGAGTCGTGAGTGACTCGTGAGCGACTATCGATTTGAGCATGGCGACGATCCGCTGCTCTTGACCCTCTCCGACCCCGAGGCCGAGGCCCTTATTGATCTCGCTCGCTCAACTCTCGCGGTAGTTGATTCGCCGTTCCCAGCCGCTGGGGATGAGGCAGTGCGATCAAGGTTGTTCCCCCGTGCGTATCTCGACCCGACTGAGGACGCCGCCGAGTTTGCATTTCAAGCCACGGTCCAGAGCGACATGGCCCAGATTCGTGCTAATGCCATAACTGCGTTCATAGGAGAGATTGACTCCGGAAAGCACTCGCGTCGAGGGGTAGAGGTCTCGCTCGACGTTGATGCAGCGGGGCGCTGGATCGGAGTCATCAACGACCTGAGGCTCACGCTGGGGACTCGCATCGGTGTCAGCGACTCAGAGGACGATCCAGGTCATAGCGAGATAGTCGGTGTTGGCCAAGGGGATAGGGCCTTCTACACGTGGATGACCTACCTCCAAGAAGAGCTCATATCTAGGTTGATGATCTAGGGCCCTGATGATCTAGACAGTTGATCTAGGCCGATTCACTAGAACCGTTTTCTAGAAGAGCGAGTTTTGCCTAGGTGCGAACTACTGCTAAAGTATTAATACCGTCACAGGGATCCAGAGAGATCTCAACGGCAACGCATCAAATGAGGATCTAAATGGCCGAGAGCCCGCAAGAGAAAAATCGAGCCAACGCGCATATCGCCCCGAGCGAAGACTCTTCATTTAATGATCAAACCCCCGATTCAGGGGGTTTTTCTATGCCCGCTGCTCTCGAGACTCTGCAAGGTGTCAGTGGCCCAGACGTCCTGCGTACACGCGTCTTCTCCGCCGACGATCTTCGCAGAGCGCATACCCGCATCGCTCACGAGATTGTTGAGCGAAATAAGGGCGCCGGCGATGTTGTATTGGTCGGGATGCACTCGCGCGGTCCGGCGATCGCAGAGCGACTCGCAAGCGCCATAAAATCTTTTGAGGGAGTTGAGGTGCCTGTAGGCACTCTCGATGCAACCTTCTATCGCGACGATATTGGTATGCGCCCCGTTCATCCTGCAGGCCCTACTCAAGTTCCGGTAGATATAACAGGGCGTGTTGTAGTACTCGTCGATGATGTTTTATTCACCGGCCGCACTATTAGAGCAGCCCTAGATGCCCTTACCGAGTTGGGGAGGCCCCGCTGCGTTCAGTTAGCGGTACTGGTTGATAGGGGCGGTAGAGAACTCCCCATTCGCGCTGATTATGTAGGGCGGAATCTCCCCACCCGCCTTGCCGAGGATGTACGCGTTCGACTCCTAGAGACCGATGATGTAGATGAAGACACCATTGAACTCTGGGGACCCGCGGAGTTGCTAGGGGATGACGCGTGAAGCACCTACTCTCAGTAGATGACCTCTCTAGAGGTGACGTCGAGGATGTGCTCGATCTAGCGACGTCATTCCTTGCAGTCACGAAGCGCGACATTCCAAAGGTTCCCGCCCTTCGCGGTAAGACCATCGTCTCGCTCTTCTTCGAGGATTCAACACGCACTCGCCTCTCCTTCGAGACTGCAGCTAAGCGAATGTCTGCAGATGTCATGACCTTTAGCGTCGCGACCTCCTCAGTTAAGAAGGGTGAGGGGCTTCGGGACACTGTCGGCACGATCTCAGCAATGGGGATAGATGCAGTGGTTATTCGCCACTCCTCGGCCGGCGCACCCCAACGCGTTACCGAATGGATCGATGCGAGCATCATCAACGCAGGTGATGGTCGCCACGAACACCCAACACAGGCTCTACTCGATATATTTACCATCACTCAGCACAGGGGCCGAGATCTCTCAGGCCTAAAGGTTGGGATTATCGGCGATGTGCGCAACTCGCGTGTTGCTCGTAGTGATGCAAAACTCTTGACGGCTCTCGGAGCTCACGTAACGCTCATTGCCCCTCCGACGCTCTTGCCAGAGTCAGTAGAGAGTTGGGGCGCCACTTCCTCGCTTGACCTTGATTCGGTGCTCCCAGAACTCGATGTTGTTATGACCCTTCGAGTTCAGCATGAGCGAGATGCGCAGAGCCGGTTCCCGAGTCTTAGAGAGTTCACGAAGCGTTATGGGCTCACTCTCGAGCGCGCAGCGAGAATGCGCCCCGATGCGCTAGTGATGCACCCAGGCCCGATGAACCGCGGAGTTGAGATCGCCGGGGCCGTCGCAGATGGCCCATCATCAGTAATAGACGAACAGGTCACCAATGGTGTCGCAGTTCGCATGGCAGTGCTTTGGAAGATTCTTGGATCAGGAGGCGACGTTGTCTGAGTTCGTAATCAAGGGAGGGCAGATACTCGAGGCAGGTGTCCTCCGTGCCGCAGATTTATTGGTTCGTGACGGGGTAATTGCTCAGATCGGAACCGGGCTCAATGCTACGCGTGTTCTAGATGCAGAGGGCGCAGTTCTGACCCCAGGCTTCGTGGACTTGCATGTTCACCTAAGAGAGCCAGGGGACGAGGATGCTGAGACCATAGAGACGGGCGCGCGAGCCGCAGCCCTAGGTGGTTATACGGCTGTGGTCGCAATGCCTAATACGCGCCCGCCGCTAGACGACCCGATTCTGGTACGCGCAGTTCAAGCAATCGGCGCAGATGCGATCTGCGAGGTCATCTCCTCGGGGTGCATCACCATCGGACGCGATGGAATTGCTCTCGCTCCGATGGGTGAGATGCACGCTCTAGGCGTGCGGATATTTACTGACGATGGCTCCTGCGTAATGTCCGCAGGGCTGATGCGACGGGCTCTTGAGTACTCACTTGGGCTCGAGGGCTCTGTCATAGCGCAGCACGCGGAGGACGACTCTATGTGCTCCGGTGGCTCCATGCACGAGGGGGAGTGGTCTAGTCGACTCGGTATACCGGGTCGCCCTGGCGAGGCCGAGGCGATCATTGTCGCAAGGGACATTCGCTTGGCGGCACTTACCGGAGCGCGTATCCACTTCCTACACCTCTCGACCGCCGCTGCAGTTGATTTGGTGCGTCGCGCTAAGAGCGATGGTGTTCGAGTTACTTGTGAAGTTGCGCCGCACCACTTCACTCTCACCGATGAGGCATGCGCTTCCTTCGATCCCGCGTTCAAGGTGCACCCGCCTCTTAGGAGCGCGTCAGATGTTGCAGCGGTGCGAGCAGGCCTTAGCGACGGCACAATAGATGCGATTGCAACTGACCATGCGCCCCACACCCCCGAGTCAAAAGAACGCCCATTCGAAGAGGCGCCACCGGGGATGCTCGGGCTTGAGACCGCCGCTGCATTAACGGTCACAGAGTTGGTGAAGAGTGGGGTTATGTCGCTAACGGAGGCATTCGCAGTGCTCTCAAGTAACCCAGCATCTATTGCTGGGATATCAGATCGACATGGTGCACCGCTAGCCGAAGGGCGCGTCGCGAACATCTGCGTGTTTGATCCAGACGAAGAATGGATTGTTGACCCGGTTCGGCTAGCGAGTAAGTCTCGTAATACGCCCTACGCCGGGCGCACCCTTACTGGGCGAGCGCGCCACACGATTCTGCGGGGCGAGGCCGTTGTTGTGGATAGCGCAGCGACACGATGAAGCACACAAACGGTTCGGGAATGAGTGCAGCGGTATCGACTACTCAAGGGAACGCAGTACCTCTACTGGTACCAGAGAAACGAGAAGGAATCTTGGAGCCTGCAATTCTTATCTTGGCTGATGGAGCGGAGTTTGAGGGAGAGGCGTTCGGCGCTCGATCCACTGCCGCTACTGGAGAGCTCGTCTTTAATACTTCACTAAGCGGGTATCAAGAGATCATCACTGATCCTTCTTACGCTGGGCAGGTTGTTGCCTTTACATATCCACATATTGGTAACTATGGAACTAACTCCGGCGATGATGAGAGTGCCCACCCCTTCCTCAGTGGAATTATCACTCGCGATGTTGCCTTGAGGCCGAGCAACTGGCGATCAGAGGAGTCCTTAAACCACTTTCTTATTCGCCATGGGGTTCCAGGCATTACCGGAATAGACACACGACGCTTGACTCGCCATCTGCGTAGTGCAGGGGCCGTCCCGGGAGCGTTTGGCACAGATGAATCCGAGGTGCGTGCCCTTGCGTCTTCTGCAACTGGTACGGACGGTATCGATCTAGCGGCGACGGTCACCACAAAGGCGTCGTACATTTATGGCGACGACGATGCTCCGTTTACTGTCGTTGCTTACGACTTCGGGATCAAGCGCACAATTCTTCGGCATCTCGCTGGCTCTGGGTGCAGGGTTGAGGTAGTACCTGCATCAACCCCGGCCTCTGAGGTAATCGCTCGGAACCCGGACGGCATATTCCTCTCTAATGGTCCTGGGGACCCTGCGGCGGTTGTTGGCGCAGCGGCGAATGCGCTTGCGTTAGTTGAGTCAGGGATACCGCTATTTGGGATCTGCCTTGGTCACCAGATACTTGGGTTGGCACTGGGCGCGCAGACTTATAAGTTGCCGTTTGGTCACCATGGTGGCAACCATCCAGTGCGGAATGAATTAACCGGCCGAGTCGAGATTACAAGTCAGAACCACAACTACGCGGTTGACCCTGGGGAGATGGAGCGCAGCGTAAAAATTACGCATGTCAATCTCAATGATGGAGTTGTAGAGGGCCTGCGCCTTACAGATGCTCCGGTCTTCTCGGTTCAGCATCATCCTGAGGCTGGCCCAGGGCCTCACGAGTCGTCCTACCTATTCGAAGAGTTCACCACGCTAATGACAGAGGTTCGCTGATATGCCACGTCGCGACGACATTAAGTCGATTCTCATAATCGGTAGTGGGCCGATCGTGATCGGGCAGGCATGCGAGTTCGACTACTCCGGTACACAGGCGTGTCGAGTGCTTCGCGATGAGGGATATCGCGTTGTGTTAGTGAACTCCAACCCGGCGACGATCATGACCGACCCCGAGTTTGCAGACGCAACCTATGTCGAGCCACTAGACGTCGAGAGCCTTACGCGAATCATCGCCAAGGAACGCCCGGATGCAGTGCTGCCTACTCTCGGAGGACAGACAGCACTCAACCTTGCTATTGAGCTCGAGGAGTCTGGAGTATTCGCTCAGTATGGCGTCGAGATGATCGGAGCAAGTGCAGAGGCAATCCACACTGCTGAAGATCGCTCAAAATTCAAAGAAGCAATGAACGAGATTGGCATTGCTAGCGCCAAATCTGGCCTTGCCTACACAGTGGAGCAGGCCGTCGAGGTTGGATTAGAGGTTGGGCTCCCAATAATCGTGCGCCCTTCCTTCATTCTCGGCGGTAGCGGAACTGGAATGGCGACAACCGTCGACGAACTTCGAGTAGCAGCCGAGCGTGGCCTTGAGGCAAGCCCTGTAAAAGAGATACTCATCGAGCGCTCCCTTGTTGGTTGGAAAGAGTACGAATTAGAGGTAATGCGCGACCATGCAGACAACGTGGTAGTGGTCTGCTCGATCGAGAACTTCGATCCAATGGGCGTGCATACGGGTGACTCAATCACAGTTGCTCCGGCGCAGACACTTACTGATGTCGAGTATCAGCGTCTTCGTGATGCATCCTTCGCCTGTATACGACGAATCGGTGTTGATACTGGTGGATCCAATATCCAGTTCGCGGTCAACCCTGCGAATGGTGAGTTTGTAGTCATTGAGATGAACCCACGAGTCTCTCGTTCGAGCGCACTTGCCTCCAAAGCAACTGGATTTCCAATAGCGAAGATCGCAGCAAAACTTGCGGTGGGTTATCGCCTTGATGAAGTACTCAACGACATCACGCGCGTTACTCCTGCTTCATTTGAACCAAGTATTGACTACGTAGTTACGAAGATTCCGCGCTGGGCATTTGAGAAGCTGCCAGGTGCGGAGCCGGTACTTGGAACCATGATGCAGAGTGTCGGTGAGGCTATGGCTATAGGGCGCACCTTCCCTGAGTCACTTCAGAAGGCGCTCAGGTCTCTAGAGACGGGGCGAGGTGGCCTCAACTGTGACGCCGGAGAGTCTGAGTTCGATGCCCTTGATCTTGATGTAATCATTGCGAATGCTGCTATCCCGACCCCCGATCGGATTTTCTATGTCGAGGCTGCGATGAGATTGGGCGCATCACCCGAACGCGTAAATGCTGCGACGGGAATTGATATGTGGTTCCTCGATGAGATCGGGCGCATCATTGATGAGCGCGCGAGAGTCGCGTTGATCGGAGGCGCGCAAGAAATGTCGCGTGCTGATTGGCGCCGTGCGAAGCGCCTTGGATTCGGCGACGGACAACTTGCTTACATCTGGGGAGAGACCCCGGGAGCTGTTCGCGCTGCACGCATAGCCGCTGGGGTCGCAATCACATATAAGACTGTTGACACCTGCGCAGCGGAGTTCGCTGCTGAGACCCCGTATCACTACGGAACTTACGAGGATGAAGACGAGGTAGCACCTCTTTCGCGAGATGCGGTGATGATCCTCGGGAGTGGACCTAACCGGATAGGTCAAGGAGTTGAGTTCGATTACTGCTGCGTACATGCAGCCTTTGCCCTCTCCGATGCCGGCTACGAAACCGTAATGGTGAACTGCAACCCGGAGACTGTCTCGACGGACTACGACACAAGCGATCGGTTGTTCTTTGAGCCACTCACCGAGGAGGGTGTTCAGAATGTTGCTGATGCTCTAGCGCTCGCCGGCAACCTGCGTGGAGTCATCGTCTCTCTAGGGGGTCAGACGCCGCTTAAGCTTGCTCACGCCTTGGAGGCTGCGGGTGTACCAATTCTTGGGACCAGCCCAGCATCAATTGATCTTGCTGAGGACCGAGAGCGTTTCAACGATCTATGTAACCGCATCGGCATCCCCCAGCCTGCGGGGGGTACAGCAACTACGGCAGATGCAGCGGTTGTAATCGCAAACGAAGTTGGTTTTCCAGTGCTCGTCAGGCCTTCGTATGTGCTTGGTGGTCGTGCCATGCAGATTGTCTATGACGAAGAGACGCTTCGCTCTGCAATGGCAGAGTTGACCGAGTTCGGAACACTTGGTCGCGAGGGTGGATTATCTGCAGAGCGCCCAGCGCTTGTTGATCGCTTCTTAGAGGACGCAATTGAGGTTGACGTAGATGCGATTAGGGACTCAACCGGCGAGGTAATAATCGGTGGAGTTATGGAGCACATTGAAGAGGCAGGGGTGCACTCCGGTGACTCCGCCTGTGCGATCCCACCACCAACGCTGAGTGTGGAGGTAGTAGCTCAGATTGAGGCATCAACTCGTCGGCTTGCTGATGCATTGGGTGTAATCGGATTAATGAATGTTCAATACGCAGTAAAAGATGGTGAAGTAATCATCATTGAGGCCAATCCGCGAGCCTCTCGCACTGTTCCGTTCGTGAGTAAGGCAACGGGGGTGCCGCTCGCGAAGATTGCAGCTCGAGTGATGGTTGGAGCGAGCCTGAGCGAACTCAGAGTTGAGGGGCTGCTCCGCCCGGCTTCAGATGGAGGGCACATCTCTGTCAAGGAGGCAGTACTTCCGTTTAATCGTTTCCCGACGGTCGATACTGTGCTCGGCCCCGAGATGCGCTCCACCGGCGAGGTAATGGGGATCGACCGATCCTTTGGGCTTGCCTTCTGGAAGAGCCAAGCCGCGGCTGGTAACCGACTCCCAGACTCCGGGACTGTCTTCTTCTCCCTTGCAGATCGCGATAAGCGCCAGGGATTGGTCGCTGCCCATCGTTTTGCGGAGCTTGGATTCGGGATTGTCGCCACATCGGGTACTGCCGCTGCCTTGATTGAGGATGGAATACCTGTAGCGAAGGTGATCGGCAAGGTAGGGGACGATGATGGGATAGACGCAGTCGACTTGATTGAGTCTGGAGAGATTGTCCTCGTTGTTAATACACCGCGCGGGCGCGGGCCGCGCGCTGATGGTGATCACATTCGACGTGCTGCAACGCGTTGTCACGTGCCATGCCTAACGACAGTTGCCGCAACACTCGCTGCCGCTGCTGGGATCGCAGAGTCAACCACTCGAGAGGTCTCAGTTCTATCTCTTCAGGAGTATCACCGTGATAATCAAATGAAGTTTGGGGTTTGATGCCGCAATGAATCTCTGCGTGATAGCGACTGGAGGCGGCCAGGGATGAGTTCAAGAGGCCGCCGACTTGATTCGATCGATTCATCCGCCGTGCTTGGCCCTCTGCGCCTTAGGTCCCCAATCGTAGCGGCCTCAGGAACCTTTGGGCACGGCGACGAGGTGGCGAGGCTCTGCCCGCCCGATCGACTCGGTGCGGTTACCGTTAAATCGCTCGCACCATATGAGTGGGAGGGTAATCCTGCACCGAGACTCCACCCGGCAGCGGCCGGAATGCTCAACTCTGTTGGGCTACAGGGCCCGGGAGTTGAGCGGTGGATAACGGAGGATCTACCGGCTCTCAAGGCGATAGGTGCTGAGGTAATCGTCTCAGTCTGGGGGCGCAACGTCCACGAATTTGCTGAGGCTGCATTGATGCTCGCTCCCTGTGCCGCCGATCTACTTGCGGTAGAGGTAAACGTCTCATGCCCCAACCTTGAGGACAGGTCGCGCATCTTCGCGCACTCCGTAGAGGCAACCTCAGCAGTAGTAGATGCAGTAGTAGCAGCCAAACTCGGGATACCAGTCCTAGCGAAACTCTCGCCTAATACAGATGAATTACCTGAGATAGCGGCGGCCGCTGTAGAGGCTGGAGCCGATGTGCTGACGCTTATAAATACTCTTCTCGGGTTCTCGATAGATGCTGAGTCGCGTCGACCTGTGCTTGGTGCGGGTCGTGGGGGACTCTCCGGTGCAGCGATCAAACCAGTAGCGCTGCGTGCTGTCTACGACGTGACTCAGGCGTTACCGGGTGTTCCAGTCATCGGTACTGGTGGTATCTCAACAGGACGCGATGCGGTTGAGATGATGATGGCGGGAGCAAGTGCAGTAGGGGTCGGCACCGCAACATTTAGAGAACCGCGAGCCTCGCTCCGTATCCTCGATGAATTACTTGAGTGGTGTGCAGGCCACGGAGTTGCCCGTGTAAGTGACCTAACCGGATCGTTGGAGACAAGATGAATGATTTTGCAAGTGGCGCTCCAGAGTCAGTTCGCTCGCGCCTTGTTCTGCCCCTTGATGTCGGCGATCTATCCGCTGCGGTGGCGGTTGCCAAGCGCCTTGCTCCTTGGTTCGGTATCGCAAAAGTTGGGCATGAGCTATTCGCTGAGGCAGGCCCCGAGGCAATCGAGCGCATGCATCAACTAGGCATGGCCGTTTTCTGCGATCTAAAACTCCACGACATTCCAAATACAGTTGAGCGAGCAGCCCGCGCACATGCCCGCCATGGCGTCGAGATCATCAACGCCCACGGAGCCGGTGGAGTTGAGATGCTAAAGGCATTCGTAAACGGCGCCAAGGAGGGCGCAGCCGATGTCTCTGCTCCCTCCCCAATCACACTTGCAGTTACGGTCCTTACATCGGAGCCTGATGCCTCTGCCTTCGCAACTCGCCTCGGTTATGCGGTCGAGGGTGGATGTGATGGTGTCGTCTGCAGCGCCTTAGAGACGGATCTTGCAGCGTCGAGAGGTATGAAGGCAATGGTTCCGGGAATTCGACTTGCTGGAGGAGATCTACACGATCAGCAGCGAGTTGGAACCCCAGGTGCGACGATTGCATCCGGCGCCACATGGCTTGTGGTTGGGCGCGCGGTAACCGGAGCTTCAAATCCTGAGGAGGCTGCGGGCCTGGTGGCTGCAGAGGTATTCGCGGTGATTGGTTAGCGCCTTCATTTGGCTGAGTTAATTCTCCGCCTTCGAAAGTCTCAGGGGTGCCTTGTATGATGGGTGCTTCTTCCTCCATTTATTTTTATCCTTCAGTATTCGAGAGGCCTTTAGTTGAGTAATCCCCCAACCCTCACCGATGAGCAGCGCAGCGCCGCACTTGTAAAAGCAGGTGAGGCGCGACGCGTGCGCGCCGAGGTCAAGATGCTCCTAAAGCTTCATCGCATTACGCTCGCAGAGTTATTTGAGCGATCAGATACAGATGAAATTGTTGCGAAACTAAAAGTTGTAAGCGCTCTTGAGTCTCTCCCCGGAGTGGGGAAGGTACTGGCACGTCGTACAATGGCTGATCTTGAGATCGCAGAGAATCGCCGCCTGAGAGGTCTCGGCCCTAAGCAACGATTGGCGCTCCTAGCAATCTTCCCTGAGAAGTCACAGAAGTAACGGAGCAGTCTTGGCATTCTTAATTGTTATAGCTGGCCCAAGTGGCGTTGGGAAAGGCACCGTTGTGCGAGCCCTTGTAGCGCGTGATCCGTCGCTCTGGGTATCCGTCTCTGCTGCCACTCGCCCTAAACGAGCCGAAGAGGTAGAGGGAGTCGACTACTTCTTTATGACCCGCAAGGAGTTCCAACGCATTCGTAAAGAGGACGGATTCCTCGAGTGGTTTGAGGTCTACGGAGATCTGAAGGGCACCCCAACGCAGCCTGTGGAGGAGAGACTCGCCGCAGGGACTGACGTGCTTCTTGAGATCGATGTCCAGGGTGCCCTCGCCGTGCGGGAGAAATTCCCAGATGCTTTGCTCATATTCCTCCGCCCGCCAAACCGAGCCGAGCAGAGAAGGCGCTTAGAGGGGCGGGCCGAGGGGGATTCCGCCCAACAGGCTGCGATCGAGACCCGCCTTGCCCAGGCCGAGGTAGAGGAGGCCCTAGCCAGCCGTTTCGATAATGTCGTGACTAATCGAGACTCAGAGGTAGCAGCACGTGAGGTGGCTGCTATCCTTAAGGCCCGTCGTGCTGAGGCCTCAAACTCTGAGGACGCTTGATCATTTAATTCCTGAGCATCTCAATACCAAGACTTGAGTACCACCGCAACAACCCAGAACCAGAGACAGAATTAGAGACAGCACCACAACCAAGCAGCCGGCCGTATACCGGATTGCATCAGCTACCCCGCCTAGAGAGGCTCGCTATGGCCGACCGCAGAGACAATTTAATGGAGCCACGACTTGAGTCACTCCTCGACAAAGTGGAGTCCAAGTTTACTCTTGTAACCCTCTCCGCAATGCGGGCGCGCGAGATTAATGACTACTACGGCCACCTTGGAGAGGGACTCGGCAAGATCGTTCCCCCTCAGGTCACCTCGATATCGCGCAAGCCACTCTCCATTGCAATGGAGGAGATCCGCGAGGGAAAGATTATTCAGGGCGAACTAAAGGTTGTCACCTCGCCAGAGGAGCAAGAGGCTGACGAAATTGTTGCAGCCATCGAGGCGCTCTCAGTTGCTGCTGACGAGCCCGGGCCCGACGCCGGCTAGCGAAATGCTCGAGGCGGGCGGCATATCGCCGCTGGCAGGTCGACGCATAGTCCTCGGTGTATCTGCGGGGATTGCGGCGTACAAGGCTGTCGAGATCTGTCGCCGCATGGTTGATGCGGGAGCCTTCGTCTCGCCTGTCCTAACTGAAGACGCACTGAGATTTGTAGGTGCGGTTACTTTCTCTGCTCTCGCCTCCGAACCAGCGCGCACTTCACTCCACGAAGGAGGGGAGACGATTCCCCATACTCGCCTTGGTCAGAGAGCGGATCTCATAGTTATAGCGCCAGCAACTGCAAATATCCTTGCAAAACAGGCCGCAGGGATCGCCGATGACCTTCTCACTGCAACGCTCCTAGCCACGCGTGCCCCTGTATTGGTTGCACCTGCAATGCATACCGAGATGTGGGAGCACCCCTCCGTCCAAGAGAATCTGGCAACTCTTCGTCGCCGTGGAGTATTCGTCTGCGAACCTGAGAGTGGTCGACTCGCTGGTGGGGATGAGGGCGAGGGTCGCCTCGCTGACCCTTCTCGAATTATCGCTGCAGCAGAGGAGATTCTCTCGCGTGGGCGTGACCTATCGGGCCTTCGTATTGTCGTAACCGCGGGCGGTACTCGCGAGGCGATTGATCCGGTGCGTTTTATCGGCAATCGATCCTCTGGAAAGATGGGGCACGCAATTGCGCAGGTGGCTAGTACTCGTGGCGCAGCCGTCACCCTGATCACCACATCTAGCATCCCAGTCGGAGCTGGCATCGAGGTTGTCTCTGTCACAACTGCAGAGGAGATGCGTCTTGCGGTAGATGAAAGATTCTCGGATGCCTCTGTCGTTGTGATGGCTGCTGCAGTAGCGGATTTTCGCCCGAAGGTAGTCGCCTCGGAGAAGATCAAGAAACACTCAGGAGCCCCAGAGATAATTCTTGAGCCGACCCCAGATATCTTGAGCGGACTAGGGCAACGCAAGACCCACCAGATACTTGTTGGGTTCGCGGCTGAGACTGAGAACCTTGAGGAGTATGCCCGGGCCAAGATGGAGGCCAAGCGGGTCGACATCATGGTCGCCAATGACGTCTCAGACCCAGAGGCTGGTTTCGAGGTACCTACAAACCGTGCCATTCTGTTAGACAGCATGGGATCCCACACCAGGACCCCATTAATGAGCAAGATGTCCCTCGCCGAGGTGATCCTGGACCGCGTTGCGGTCCGCCTCGGGAGAGCAAACAATAGGGAGAGCCAGTGAATTCGTTCACCTTCACATCCGAGTCAGTAACTGAGGGCCACCCGGACAAGATGTCGGACCAGATCTCAGACGCAGTACTTGATGCGATCTTTGAGCAGGACCCGGAGAGTCGCGTTGCATGCGAGACCATGTGCACGACAGGTCTAGTTGTGGTTGCAGGTGAGATCACCACGAAGGCATACGTCGATATTCCACGTGTTGTACGTGACACGGTTCGCAGCATTGGCTACGACCGCGAGTCATACGGCTTCGATGGCAACACATGTGGAGTCATCACCTCCATCGACGAGCAGTCTCCGGATATCGCAATGGGTGTCGACAAGGCAATGGAGCAGCGCGCAGGTACCGGCGATCACTTCGATGAGGTCGGGGCTGGCGACCAGGGAATGATGTTCGGTTACGCATGCACTGATACTGACGATTTGATGCCGATGCCAATTTGGTTGGCGCATCGCTTTGCACACCGCCTCGCTGAGGTTCGCAAGTCTGGAGTGCTCGGCTACCTTCGCCCAGATGGCAAGACTCAGGTCACCATTGATTACGAGAATGGTCTACCCAAGCGCCTGCGCACGGTACTTATCTCAACTCAGCATGCACCTGGTATCGACATCGACACCATGATCAAGCCCGACTTAATTGAGCATGTGATTCGACCACTGATTCCTGAGCAGTTTGCAGATGACGACTTTGAGGTTCTCTGCAACCCGACTGGAAACTTTGAGTTGGGTGGACCACACGCTGACTGTGGCCTTACCGGCCGAAAGATCATTGTTGACACCTACGGCGGCATGGCCCGTCATGGTGGAGGTGCTTTCTCCGGCAAGGACCCAACAAAGGTAGACCGCTCCGCCGCTTACGCAGTTCGCCATGCAGCGAAGAACATCGTTGCTGCAGGTATCGCCTCTCGCTGCGAAGTGCAGGTTGCGTATGCAATTGGAGTCGCCCACCCAGTCTCAGTAATGGTCGAGACCTTCGGCACCTCTGAGATTGACCCTGAGTTGATTCCAGCACTTATCAAGGAGCACTTCGACCTACGCCCGGCTGCTTTGATCGAGCGACTTAACCTTCGTCGCCCGATCTACCGCAAGACAGCAGCCTACGGTCACTTCGGTCGCTCTGACCCTGACTTCACCTGGGAGAGCACCAGCCAGGCGGATGCACTGCGAGCTGCTGCGGAGAGCCTCGCGTAGAGGTAAAAAGAGATGACGCTGCGTGTGGTCCGGGTCCGCCCGGACCTACCGGCGATAGACCGGTCATTTGATTACCTAGTTCCTGACGCGCTCGCGCATCAGATCTCGGTTGGGACCATCGTGCGCATTCCGCTTCACGGGAGGCGAGTTCGCGGATGGGTCGTTCAAGATTTTGTTGAGCCTGAGACGGAGATCTCTCGCATCCTCCCGTTGCTGAAGGTTGTGGGAGCCGGCCCTCCGCCAGAGATTCTTGACCTAGGCCGCTGGGCCGCTCACCGCTGGATCGGTCCAGACGTCTCATTCTTCGGCTCGGCCTCTGCTCCTAATGCTGTAGTGCCTAATGCTGTAGTTCCTAATGCTGTAGTTCCTAATGCTGTACCTGCATCCTCCATCGGCGAAGGAGGATTGGTGAGTAGCGGGGAGGGCGAGTCGAGGCTTCGTGTAATTGCGTGGCCCCCTTCGATGGACCGGCGCCCGCTCATAGATGGCCTACTCCCTGCAACGGGATCGAGCATCGTGATAGTTCCAGATGTTGGTCGTCTCAATAGCCTCATTAAATACTTAACGCGCGCAGGGCGCGTGGTGCATGTGATGCACGCAACTCGGTCAGCGGCGGAGCGCACACTCGCATGGTCAGAGGCTCGCAACGGTAACTGTGTGATCGTTGGCGGTAGAGGGGCGGTATGGGCTCCGGTTCCAGATCTAGCAGCGATGATTGTTCTAGATGAGTCCGATGACGCGCTGCAGGAGGAGAGATCGCCAACTTGGCATGCCCGCGATGTAGCAATTGAACGGGCTCGACGCTGCGGTGTCGCCTGCACGCTCGTTGCTGCTATTCCAAGCGCTGTTGCAGTATCGCTAGTTGAGGATGTTGAGCGACCAGAGCGCTCAGATGAGTCTGCGGGGTGGGCTCGCGTTGAGGTCGTGGACCTTCGCGACGAGGCTCCAGGGCAGGGATTGCTTACAGATGCACTCGCTCGGGCCCTACACAAATGCGTAGATGCTGGCGAGAGGGCAATCCTTGTCATGAATCGCAAGGGCAGAGCTCGATTGCTTGCATGCGGAGCCTGTAATGAATTAGCACGCTGTGAGGGTTGCGGAGCTGCAGTTGTAGAGGTGCAGTCTGGCGAGACCAGAGCGGTCTCGACTGATTCGAGTGCTGCTGAGGTTTCGCGATCACTTCTATGCCCAGTCTGCTCCACTGCGCGCGCATGGCTCTGCGCTGGTTGTGGGAGCACGCGACTGCGCGTTCTGCGTAGCGGTGTGAGTCGGATACGCGATGATCTAGCGGCGCTTCTTCCCCGCTCAACAGTCTTGGATGTGGATGCATCTACGGAGGTTGACCTAGCTGCACTCAGAGAAGCAGATGTGCTCGTAGGCACGGAGGCGGTTCTGCATCGTGCCCCGCGTGATCGGCCGGTAGGCCTAGTTGCGTTTTTAGATCTTGATCAAGAATTATTGGCGCCGCGTCACCGGGCCGCGGAGCAGTCAGCGACATTGCTTGCGCGCTCCGCACGGCTCTTGGGTCCGCGGGCAGAGGCAAGGCGCTTACTGCTGCAGACGCGCCTACCAGAGCATGATGTGGTTCGGGGCGTGAGTGAAGCAGATCCATCGATAGCGTGGATTTCTGAGACTCAGCGCCGCGCTGCTCTTAATTACCCTCCATTTGGAGCTTTGGCGCAGCTGCGCGGCGTGGAGGAGGCGGTGGCCTATGCGGCGAATATGCTGCGCACCTTTCCTGGCGTCACGGTCCTTGGCCCGGTGGCGAGCGGCGCATCATTCGAGTGCCTTGTTCGATGCCCTGATTCTGAGGCCCTCTCGGTAGCGCTTCTGGCTGTGAATGCAGGGGCGCGTGCCCTAGGGCGCATGCGCGTTGAGGTTGACCCTGCACGAGTCTGAGGTATTGCTGTGCCGAGCTTGGATGGCCTCGCTGGTATCCTTGGGGATATGACCACCTTCTCAATTCGTCAGATCGGCGACCCAGTACTGCGTGAACGCTCCGATGATGTAACCGATATAGACGGCGCACTTGCATCAAGTGTCGAGGTAATGGTCAAGACAATGTATGACGCCCCTGGTGGTGGCCTCGCAGCACCTCAGGTCGGGATCACAAAGCGATATTTTGTTTTTCACGACGACGACTCAGAGACAGCACTCGTAGCAATTAATCCTGAGATCGTTGAGGAGCGCGGCGAGTGTGAGTGGACCGAGGGGTGCCTCTCGATCCCGGATATTGGGTTCACTATTGTGCGCCCAGAGTTCGTTACCCTAAAGGCTCTAGATATCGACGGTAATGAGTTCTTCATGGAGGCCGACGACTACATGGGGCGCATGTTCCAGCACGAGCTCGATCATCTCGATGGAGTGCTCGCTATTGACCGAGTCGATAAAGAGCAGCGCAAACACATAATGCGGTTACTCCATGAGCGCGAGTTGGTTACTCCAGCGCCAGCGAATCCGTTCGGCTGAGAGCCGGACTCGTTGCGTATCGTCTATCTCGGAACCCCAAGCGATGCCGTTCCAGCGCTCCAGGCTCTAGTTGCTTCTGGGAATGATGTGGCGCTAGTTATAACTCAGCCGGATCGCAGACGCGGTCGCGGATCAGAGTTAACTCCTAGCCCTGTGAAGCAGGCTGCCGAGGAGTTGGGGCTAACGGTTGCAACCCCTGAGAAGCCTGATGAAATTATCAGTGACCTGCGCGGGATCGGTGCAGAGGTCGGGGTCGTAGTGGCGTATGGAGAGATCCTCTCCGATGAAGTACTCGCATCTACGAGTAGCGGTTTTATAAATATCCACTTCTCTCTATTGCCGCGTTGGAGAGGGGCGGCCCCTGTAGAGCGCGCCATGCTCGCAGGAGATGCTGAGACTGGAGTTCAGGTAATGGAGGTCGTCTCGGCTTTAGATGCTGGAGGAATCTATGCATCAGAGCGAACCCCTATAGGTGCCGCGGAGACCGCTGGCGATCTTCGCGAGCGTTTAGTGGCGCTCGGTGCAGCGTTGGTTGTGAAGACGCTGCCTCATGTCCCTACAACTACGCCCTCTGCACAGGCAGGTGAGAGTACATACGCTGCGAAACTCAAGGTCGAGGAGTTCGAGATTGACCTGTCTCATTCTGCACAAGAGATTGACCTACTAGTGCGAGCAGGGAACCCACGCCCGGGTGCTTGGCTAATTCATGAGGGAGCGCGACTCAAGGTATGGAGTGGCGCTCTGGTGAGTGATGCGGCAATCTCTAGCTTTGATGGCGAGAATGAAACGGAAGACACTTTGAGATTTGTACCGGTTGAGGTTCAACCAGAGGGGCGCGCACGCATGTCGTATGCAGCCTGGTGCGCTGGATACAAAGGAACGCCACCGTGGTAGATAGCGATGACAGTCAGAGCAGGCGTAGCCAGGGCAAACGTGGCGGCTACGGCGGGGGAGGCAGTGCTGACGGCAGTAGTGGGCAGGGCGGCGGTCGCGGGCAGAGTAGAGGCAGCAGCACGAGTGGGGGCGGCGCGCGCGGTAACCAGAAGAAGGCCCCTGAGCGCAATGCTCGAGATCTTGCGCTTGAGGCTCTGCTTCGGGTCGAGAATGGAGCCTTCTCTCATGTGCTCATGCCCTCGATGCTTCGTACCTCAACGCTCGCTCCGATTGATCGTGCACAAGTAACGAACCTTGTCTACAGCACACTGCGCGGGCGCGGTCGTGTCGATTACCTACTCTCGAAGGTCCTAGATCGGCCTCTCGACGCGATTGAGCAGCCGGTAGTAGCAGGGCTTCGTCTCGGTGTGCAGGAACTACTCAACGGAGTTGCACCGCACGCTGCCGTCGGTGAGACCGTTGAGTCGATTGGTCGTCGTCGTCCGATGGCTAAGGGTTTTGCAAATGGGGTGCTGCGTTCGGTGAGTCGACTCGGCCCAGAGTGGCCATGGCCTGAAGGCGACTCCGATGCTGCTGTTGCGATTCGTACCTCTCACCCGGAGTGGTTGGTTGCGCGTCTACGCGCCGATCTAGGCCACGACCTTGCGGCCAAAGTATTAGATGCCAATGACACGGTTCCCGGAGTAACTCTTCGACTCAATCCGCGTTTCTCAACACTCGATGAGTTGATTGATGATCTAGAGGACGGAGGCGTGACGGTTGAGCGTGGCCGCCTAATGCCGAATGCGCTTGTAGTGAGTGGCACTGGCGATCCACGAACGCTCCCTGCTGTAAGCGAGGGTCGAGCAACTCCACAGGATGAGGCGAGCCAGGCAGTAGCGACGGCAATCGGAGCGCTACCCGGGGAGCGGATTCTTGATATCTGCTCAGCCCCAGGTGGAAAGACGACTGCGATTGCAGAGGCGATGGGGGATAACGGCTTTATCCTCGCTGGTGACCGATACGCAGGGCGAGTGCGGTTGGTGATGGATGGTGCCGAGCGCCTTGGACTCGAGTCGATCCACACATTTGTGGGCGATGCTCGCGATGTTCCGATCGCTCCGGCCTCATTCGACCGTGTACTGCTAGATGCCCCGTGCTCTGGTCTCGGAGTTCTTAGACGCCGAGCCGAGGCGCGCTGGCGCATATCCCCTGACGACCCTGAGGTCCTCGGCAAACTCCAGCAAGAGATGCTTCTTGAGGCATCGCGATTGGTCAAGCCTGGCGGGCTTCTTGCCTACTCAGTCTGCACACTTAGTAGTGATGAGACGATAGAAGTAGATAAGTGGGCGCAGAGTGCTCTACCAAGGTTCGAGGCGCAACCAATTCCGGCATCACCGTGGATCGCCCATGGGCGCGGAGCATTGCTCACCCCCGATGCCGCAGGGACTGATGGAATGTACTTACTTCTTCTAAAGGCACCGGAGTAGCGCCAACATCTCAACCGGTATCGGGCGGGCCTCTCCACGCCCACCTCGCCCGCTTACCTACGTTTTCTATGGTGCTCGTATCGCATGATTCGTGCCCGTCTACTCGCTCAAGGCGATACCCATCATGCGTTTTTTGGTGGTGATGTCGCTTGCAGAGGCGAACGAGGTTCTCAAAACTCGCTGGGCCTCCCTCTGAGAAGGGCTTGATGTGATCTATCTCCAGACCAAGCGCCACATCGCAGGTCGGTACTTGGCAGACACGATCCCGCTCCTCAACGGCTGTTCGCAACGGTGCAGGGATGTGTCGCCCCATATGCGCAACCGTCTTGATATCTACTCCATCGATCACGAGGAGCTTGAGGAATGCCTCACCTAGATACTCCGTAGCCGTTGCTACAGGGATAGGGCCGACCCCAGCGATCTCACAGATCTCGCCGTGCTCAGTGCGCCCGCGTTTGAGCGCATCTATGTCGACTCGAATATTGATCACAGCGTTAGAGCGTCTTGTTTTTGTTCCGCTTTCGCTCGAGTGCTTGCCGCTCGCCTTTTCACAGAGTGCCATTAGAGCGTCAGCGGCGTAGGCCTCTGGTCTTTCATGTTCACCACTCTTGCGAGCCACCTTGAAGATTTGATCCTGTATCGGCTTGAGAGCGGCCATTACAAGCGCACCGCTAGCAGCAGTCATAAGCGCCTTCAAATTGAAGCCACCGTCTTGGTCGGTCCATGTTTTTAAGCAACGGTTCTTATGTATCCGTTTATGGCGCGAGGCCTCATCGGTGGCGGCTGCTATTACACGTGATGCTTCATCGCGAAGGGTTCGCACTGGCGAGGATTTAGCAAGGTTTAAGAGGCGTTCCTCGGAATGTGGCTCTGCAGTAGCGCCGCGTGCGACTTCGACGGCTTGAGCGGCAGAGATCACACCAGCACTCATGGCCTCAACGGTTTGAGGGAGATGACGAAGTTGGCCGGCAAGTATCACCACGGCTTGTGCTTCATAGATCGGAGTACCAGTGTGGAGTGCTACCCACTCTGCCGAGTTTTTAGAGCCTCCAACCCGCCATGCTTCTGTCGTGCCGACTCGCCCTATTGCTGAGGTACGCAGACCGTCAATTGTTCGGCGTGCCTCCTCTGAGATCCGAACGAGTTCGGCGGCTGATTTCCCGTCGATCACTTCGACATTGATACGAGAAGTGACCTCTCGTAGGTGGGTGACTGCGCTTTTAAGTTCATCGAACATATGTTCGATTATAAAGGAGGGGTGGGACACGCTTGATGAGTCTCGATTCAGTCGAGCAGTTGGAGAGCCCGCGAGTGCGGGGGAACTTGGGGCCCAGCCACCGAGTAACCGCAGATGTCGCGATTAGCCTCACCACACGATGAGTCAAAAAATTGCGCCCTCAATCCTTGCTGCAGACTTTGCCCGACTCGGTGCAGAGGTAGAGGCAGTTCGCTCTGGTTGTGACCAGCTCCATGTAGATGTCATGGACGGGCATTTTGTTCCAAACCTCTCGCTTGGCCCTGCTGTTGTGGAGTCGCTGCGAAGAGTCACTGATCTGCATCTTGATGTACATCTCATGATTGATAACCCCGCAGAGTTCATCACGCCTTTTGCCAACGCTGGGGCTGACAACATCACAGTTCATGTTGAGCTTGGCGATCCGCGTCCAATGTTCGAGGAGATGCGCAGACTCAAAGTCGGGGTCGGGCTTGTGCTCAATCCAGAGACGCCGCTTGATGCAGTGATTCCGTATCTTGACGAGATTGATGTGCTCCTATTTATGAGTGTTAACCCAGGGTTCGGCGGGCAGGCATTCATACCCGAGGTACTCGAGAAGGTTGCTCGCGCCCGCGCGATTGTTGACGAGCGTGCACTCAATATCGAACTCGAGATTGATGGTGGAATTACCGCTGAGAATGCCTTCATCGCAGCTCAGGCAGGTGCCGACATTCTCGTTGCGGGTAGCGCTGTATTCCGTGCACCTGATTCACTCGCTGCAGCGCATGCCATCCGTGCAGCAGCATGGCCCACCTGACGAGTGATGCAGAGCGCAAGAGTCCTCACCGTCTCTGACGGAGTTGCAGCAGGGGAGCGCGAAGATCTCTCGGGCCCAGCACTCTGTGAGCGGCTCAAGGCTGCGGGCTTTGATGTCGCAGAACCAGCAGTTGTTAGCGACGGCATTGAGGAGGTCGCCGCGGCGCTGCGCGAACTTGTTCGAGACTTTGCCGGTCTCGTGATCACGACCGGCGGTACTGGATTCGGACCCCGCGACTTAACCCCCGAGGGCACACGCCTTGTTATTGAGAGAGAAGCGCCAGGGTTCATGGAGGCCATCAGGCGCGCATCTGATGAAGGTGGTCGAGGCTTTGGGGTGCTCTCTAGAGGCGTGGCCGGAGCAACAGGTGCTGCGCTGATCGTCAATACG
Organism: Actinobacteria bacterium IMCC26256; assembly: GCA_001023575.1. Classification (GTDB taxonomy): domain Bacteria; phylum Actinomycetota; class Acidimicrobiia; order IMCC26256; family IMCC26256; genus IMCC26256. The sequence goes on from CP011489.1 coordinate 1,086,449, forward strand.
CCTGGCTCTCTCAAAGGATCCATTGAGGCCTTGGAGACGATTCTGCCGGCGATCCCGCATGCTCTCGAGCTCTTATCCGGTGGCTCACCGCACTGAATATTTGGGCTCACCGGAGATCCTGAACTTGGAGAGCTAGGACTCGAACTCTTTACGGTCCCGCTACCTAAAACACGCATTCTTGCCAATAAATGGCCTGTGTTACGGTTGGTAATAAGAAATTAGATAGTTCATAGATAGCCCTCGGGGATCGGGTGTAAGTCCCGACCGGCGGTGATCCTTGCCCCACATCTGTGGTGCTGGTAGCCCGCGAACCTGCCGCAGCCTGTGGCGGGCCGACTAGGTGAGACTCCTAGGCCGACGGTCAAAGTCCGGATGAAATGGGGGCGACGGAGAGGTCGAGTGTAGGAGCGCGTAATTTTCGCGCTTCTAGGCTCATTTTCTCCTTCGTTGACGCGCTCCCTGAGGGTTAAGAGCGTTATTGGTGTCTCAAGACATGTCAGCGATAGTGGAGATTTTGGTGAACGAGAAGTTGGTCGACGAGCAGATGATGGATCAGGCGATGGGCCTAGCCATTGCCGCCGCCTTGCGTGCTCGCCGCCTCTCACCGCCAAACCCATGGGTCGGAGCAGTTGTGCTCAGCGCCTCCGGTGAAGTAGTTGGCCGCGGGTCTACGCAGGCACCAGGTGGATCACACGCAGAGGTTGCTGCATTACTTGAGGCCGGGGAGTCGGCCCGCGATGGAGTTCTCGTTGTAACCCTTGAGCCATGTAATCACCAGGGGCGCACGCCTGCCTGCACAGAGCAAATAATCGCTGCTGGTATAACGCGCGTTGTTGTAGCCATTGAGGACCCTGACCCGCTGGTGGCCGGCTCTGGCATAGAGCGCCTTCGTTCTGCAGGTCTTCAGGTTTCGCTCGGCACTCGCGCTGCTGAGGTGCGAGATCAACTTGCTCCATACCTCCATCAACGGCTGACAGGTCGAGCGTTCTGTGTTGTGAAGACTGCGATGAGCCTTGATGCTCGCAGCGTCGCGCGAGACGGAACGAGCCAGTGGATTACTGGGCCAGAGGCGCGAGTTGATGCTCATAATCTGCGCGCCGATTCACAAGCAGTGATCATCGGAGCGGGGACTGCGCTCGCCGACTCTCCAAGCCTCAACGCTAGAGACGCAGACCCGCCCGCAACTAGACAACCCAATCGGGTCTTGCTCGATGCAAGAGGTCGTGTACCCGCAACGGGGCCGCTCTTCGATCAGAGCATCGCTGCCACCATTGTCTTTACAACTGTCTCCGCAGACCCCAGCGCAGTAGCGGCATGGCGTGAGGCTGGTGCATTGGTTGAGGTAGTGGAGCCTCAAGGCTCCGGGGTACACCTAGAGCAGGTGCTGCAGGTGCTCGCATCTAAGTACGGCGTTCTGCAGGCGATGGTAGAGGGTGGAGCTGCGATGCACGCTGCCTTCATCGAGGCATCGCTAATGGATCGCGTTGTTGCCTATGTTGCTCCAACCTTCCTTGGTAGGGAGGCTCGCCTCGCCTTTGATCTAGATGGACCCTCAACGCTCGGGGACGCATCAAAGTGGCGAATTGCCGACACAATGCTTGTTGGCTCCGATATTCGAATAACACTTGACCCAGTAGTCGCCGCTGAGGAGTTGAGCTAGATGTTTACTGGGATCGTTGAGGAGCTCGGCACCGTTGCGTCGATCGTCAAGCACGATGGCGGAGCGAGAATCAATATCGATTGCTCGCGTGTTCTCACTGATGTAACACTTGGGGCGTCGATTGCTGTCAACGGATGCTGCCTAACGGTGGTTGAGTACACGGATGCAACGTGGGCTGCGGACTGTGTAACAGAGACGCTTGATCGCACATCTCTCGGTGCCCTCGAGGCAGGTTCAAGAGTCAATCTCGAGCGACCCGTGCGCCTCGATGATCGCCTCGGTGGTCATATTGTCCAGGGGCATGTAGATGGGGTCGGAACCCTCGAGAAGCGAGATGAACTTGCAGATGGTTCGAGACGACTGCGCTTCAGCGTGCCCGCTCAACTTCTCCGTTACATCGTGGAGAAAGGCTCGATCACTGTTGACGGGATAAGCCTCACGGTTGCATCGCTCACAGAAGAGGGTTTTGAGATTGCAGTAATCCCACACACGCTAAGTGTCACAAGCCTCGGCACTAAAGAAGTCGGGGGCGTCGTGAACCTTGAGGTAGATGTCCTGGCGAAGTACGTGGAGCGCCTGCTCGGCGTAGATGCCGCAGGCAGTTCCGAGAACCTAGATGGTTTAGATAGTGCAGAGAAGAGTTCGCAACAATTAGGAGCAGAGTGATGTCGTTTTCACACATTGAGGCTGCAATTGCAGCGGTCGCACGCGGTGAGATCGTAATAGTCGTAGATGACGAGGATCGCGAGAATGAGGGAGATCTCATCATGGCTGCTGAGAAGATCACGGCAGAGGCAATGGGATTTATGGTACGCCACACGAGTGGCGTGATCTGCATGCCGATGCTTGGCGAGCGCCTCGATGCTCTGCAGATTCCGCTCATGGTGATCGATAACACAGAGGCACAGCGCACAGCGTTTACGGTCTCAGTGGATGCAGCCGATGGAGTATCAACAGGAATATCTGCCGCAGATCGTGCTCAGACTGTACGCACGCTGGTCAATCCGCTCGCGAGGCCCAACGATGTAGTGCGACCAGGGCATATCTTTCCGCTGCGCTATCGCGAGGGCGGAGTGCTGAAACGCGCAGGCCACACTGAGGCTGGCGTAGACCTTGCCCGCCTCGCAGGCTTAGAGCCCGCAGGGGTGCTAGCCGAGGTCGTCAATGACGATGGAACAATGGCGCGCATGCCTCAGCTCGAGAAGTTCGCTGCCGAGCACTCGCTGCACCTCATTACTATCGCTGACTTGATTCGGTATCGCCGACACTCGGAGAAGTTGGTTAGGCGTGTCTCTGAGGCTCGGATCCCCACAAAACATGGCGACTTCACGGCCTATGTCTTTGAGAGTCTCCTCGATGGCACAGAGCATGTTGCATTCGTTAAGGGCGATATTTCCAAATCAGAGAGCACGCTTGTGAGGGTGCACTCTGAGTGCCTTACGGGCGACATCTTTGGATCTATGCGCTGTGACTGCGGAGTGCAGCTAGATAATGCACTTGAGCGCATCGCCGCAGAGGGTGCAGGTGTGCTCGTATACCTACGTGGCCATGAAGGCAGAGGGATTGGCCTTGGCCACAAACTCCGTGCCTACACACTTCAGGACCAAGGTCGCGACACGGTCGAGGCCAACGTAGAGCTGGGTCTGCCCATCGACTCGCGCGAGTACGGAATTGGTTCGCAGATTCTTGTCGACCTCGGTGTTACGAAGATGCGTGTCATGACGAACAATCCATCTAAGTATGGAGGGCTCGAGGGTTACGGCCTTGAGATTGTGGAGCGCGTGCCGCTAGAAGTAACGCCTACTCCCGAGAACATCGCATACCTGCGAGCCAAGCAGGAGAAGATGGGGCACATTCTTGACCTTGATCAGAGTGGTGAGAAGTAGATGGGCAGTTACTCATTCCCTATCGAGCCTCTTGATGCGAGCACTCTGCGGATTGCAGTTGTTGTGAGTCGTTTCAACGAAGACATCACAGGCGCTCTCCTTGATGGAGCGTTATCTACCCTTAGGGCCGCTGGCCTCCCCGAAGAGGGGCTTACGCTCGTATCGGTCCCAGGGGCCTTCGAGCTCCCGGTAACAGCGAAGGCCTTGGCGTCGCGAGGTGACTGTGATGCGGTGATCTGCCTAGGTGCAGTGATTCGCGGCGATACCCCTCACTTCGATTATGTAGCCGGGGAAGCGGCCGCTGGATTGATGGATGCCTCGCTGTATACCGGAATCCCCATAATCTTCGGCGTGCTAACCGTAGATACCCGCAGCCAGGCCATTGACCGTGTCGGGGGGAGCGAGGGCCATAAAGGCGAAGAGGCCGCAGCCACCGCCATAGAGATGGCGAATCTCATAAAGCGGATAACAAGCAAGGCCTAGAGCCCTCAACCTGTCAGACTCTCAAGCGTGCTTCGACTTGTGCTCCCAAAAGGCTCCCTAGAGAGGGCCACACTCCAACTCTTTGATGATGCAGATCTGACCGTTAGCCGCGGCTCAGATGTCGATTATCGGGGAGTCATTGATGACCCACGAGTAATAGATGTAACCATCCTTAGGCCGCAGGAGATTCCACGGTACGTAGCAGATGGACTCTTCGACATCGGTATTACCGGGAGAGATTGGATCGAGGAGACCGGTGCGTTGGTGCACCCTCTAACTCAACTTCACTACTCGAAGGCGACAGCGCGACCGATCCGCATGGTCGTAGCGGTTGCAGGAGACTCAACAGCAAAGAGCGTAAAGGATCTTCCTTCTGGAGTGCGAGTGCACACTGAGTATCCGGAGATAACTCGTAGGTATTTCGCTGATAACGGAATCGATGCAGAGGTAACGCTTTCGTATGGCGCAACCGAGGCAAAGATTCCAGAGATTGCCGACTGTGTCGTTGAGATTACAGAGACGGGGCGCGCACTGCGCGCTGCTGGCCTTCATGTTCTCGACACAATTCTTGTTTCTCACACCGAACTAATTGCGAACAAGGAGTCATACGCCGACCCCGAAAAGCGCAAGGCGATGGAGCAGCTTCAAATCCTGCTCTCAGGTGCTCTTGAGGCTCGTGGCAGGGTTCTAGTGAAGATGAACGTAGAGGAGGCAAACCTCGCTGCGGTAATCGGACTGCTTCCTGCGCTTCGCTCGCCAACAGTCTCAAAACTCTTTGGAGAAGAGGGTTTTGCTGTCGAGACCGTTGTAGCTAAATCAGAGATAAACACTTTGATACCAGCCCTAAGTGAGCTCGGTGCCACTGGAATCATTGAGCTGCCGATCTCCAAGATCGTCCCGTAAATAAAGTCTGCTCCGAGATGCCATCTGCGATGAACCCTGAATTGAATGATTCATCGAGACCGCAGAATTCGCCGAATGCAGTATTTCACCCGATGCCGCGGCGTCTCGCTGGGCAAGTGGTCGAGTTTGATGAAAGTCGCGGGCTCGGGGTGATAAGAGTCGAGACTCCTTCAGCTGACGGCGAGGAGTTAGAGCACTACCTATTTCACGCGACGCGCATTGCAGATGGAACGCGCGGCATCGCAGTAGGCACACGTGTCGAGTTCAGCATCATTGCGGGTCCGGAGGGTCGTTGGGAGGCCAACGCAATTACTGAGGTTGAGCAGCCTTAGCCGTTCTCTGCATCCGCTGCGCTCTGGGCCTCGACCTCGCCAGCGATCTGCACGAATGCAACACGCACTTGTGCGAGTGCCTCGCGCAGTGGAACGGAGGCGGCACCGAGGCGATCCCCGAGCGACTCGACGATTCCGCCCAACGCATCGATCGCCAACTCGGCCTGAGAGATTGCGACTTGTCCGCGCTCCGAGGCTGTTGATAGGTGCACGAGGGCCAACTCGTGGATCTGGGCGGCGTGCTGCGCGAGGAAGGCCACTACCGGGGTAGCGACGACCTCCGCGAGCATCTCTCGCATCTCGGCCATCTCGGCCTCGGTCATGGGCTCCTCGTCGAATCCCCCAGGCGAGGCACTCGGATCGAGGCCAGATTGGTTAGGGGAGCCAGACTCGGGCTCAGGTGTGTGTTCTCCAGCAGGGGTCCAGATGCTCATGGTCGTGTAGTGTTTCAGGCTTACAACCGATATGGGAAGTGGAAGGCCAAATTTCTTATGAGGCGCCCTAGGGCTCTCAACGAGATTCAGCTCTCCCACCTGACCGAGATGGTGGAGTTTTCTCCTCTAAGGCTCGAGCTCAGGTAGTTCACGAACGGCCGTACCCAACGGCCGAGCGGCGGATGCTTCTCTGTGTCCGCCGCCGGCGCGTCCGGGGGCGTTCACTACTCACAGAGGTGATGCTCATCGCAACGGACGAAGCCAGGATAAACGATCGTATTCGAGCTCGCGAGGTGCGCCTAATAGGCGCTGAAGGCGAACAACTCGGCACGGTCGCTCTCCCAGATGCACTCCGCATCGCACGCGAGGCCGAGCTCGATTTAGTCGAGGTCGCCCCTAACAACGTGCCTCCGGTCTGCAAAATCATGGACTTCGGTCGTTGGCAGTACGAACAGGAACAGCGCCGGAAAGAGTCTCGGAAGAAGGCGACGAACGTCGTCATCAAAGAGATGAAGTTCCGACCAAAAATTGATATTCACGACTACACAACCAAGATGCGACATGTCCAAAAATTCTTGGGGGACGGAAATAAAGTCAAGTTAACGATCATGTTCAGAGGACGCGAGATGGCTCACCCAGAGCTTGGGCGCAAGATCCTGGACCAGATCGCTACGGACGTAGTTGATTACGCAATAGTCGAGTCGGCACCGCGTCAGGACGGACGCAACATGACAATGGTGCTGCACCCGGTGAAGAAGACAGGCAAGGCGAAGCCAAAGGTCGCTGGAAAAGGCGAGCGCGGATCTTCGAAGGCGCCTGTAGTTGAGGCACCTGCGGTAGAGGCGCCAGCAGCGACGGAAGTGCAAGAAGCGATAGTGCCCGTAGTAGAGGGTGCAGCGCTAGATAGTGCAGCAGTAGTTAATGAAGTCGTAGTTAGTGAAGTTGAGTAGGAGAAAAAGTAATGCCGAAAGTAAAAACCCACAGGGGTGCAGCGAAGCGTTTCAAGTTGACCGGAACGGGGAAGATCCGTCGCCGTAAAGCCAACCGCGCTCACCTACTTGAGTCGAAGCCGTCAAAGCGCACCCGTCGCTTAGCCCGTGGGGCTGAGGTAACTGGTGGCGATAAGAAGCACGTCGAGCGCTTGCTCGGCCGGGCGTAAGGAGCACTGATATGGCAAGAGTAAAACGCGCAGTCAATGGTAAGAAGCACCGTCGCGCGATTCTGGAGAAGGCTGAGGGGTATCGCGGTTCTAAGAGCCGTCACTTCCGCAAGGCCAATGAGCAGGTTATGCGCTCAGGCCAGTACGCATTCCGTGACCGACGCGTGCGTAAAGGCGACTTCCGTAAACTATGGATTGTTCGCATCAACGCAGCCTGCCGCCTTCACGACATGTCCTACTCGCAATTTATTGCTGGTTTGAAGGCAGCCGAGGTTGAGGTTGACCGTAAGGTCTTAGCCGACCTCGCAGTCCGTGACGAAGCCGCGTTCGGTGCGCTAGTAGCGACCGCACGTGAGGCTCTCGCAGCAGCCTGATCTCTATGTCAGAGGCGGGCGGCGTCCACGCCGGGCTCGCCGCTCGGCATCCAGAGGTTAGGTACCTGCGTGACCTGCTGCGCGATCGCGCAACGCGTCTCGACGGTAACCAATGCGTGGCCGAGGGGCCTCGCGTAATCAGTGCAGCCCTCGATAGGGGCGCGATGATTGAGGCTGTCTACATAGCCGATGGCGCAACCCGGGCGTTCTCAAATCTCCTTGATCGACTCGCCGACGCTGGGGTTCGACTTGAGTTGCTGCGTGAGGGAGTGCTCGAGAAGATTGGGACCACTCGCTCTCCTCAGCCTTTACTAGGCCTGATTGATCTCCCAGCCCCAGTAGCCGTATCTGATCTAGAGACCGATGGCTGCATACTGGTCCTCTGTGGTGTCTCGGATCCAGGAAACTTCGGGACACTGCTCAGAAGCGCTGAGGCTGCGGGTGCGCAAGGGGTAATCTCCTGCGGCGGCGGAGTTGATCCCTGGAACCCGAAGGTGGTTCGAGCATCTGCAGGCGCGATATTTGGAGTTCCTTTGGTTGAGGATGGCGATCCCTTGGAGGTATTAGAGATGCTCTCGAGCCGAGGAGTGCGCGCCCTCGGCACCATAGCGAGAGGCGGAGAAGCGCCGGACGCATTGAACCTTGGGTCCGGTGTGGCACTTGTTCTCGGCAATGAAGCCCACGGGCTCCCCGAGGATGTCTCGGATCTGCTCGATGGCTCGGTGACTATTCCAATGGCTGGAGTCTCCGAGTCTCTAAACGTTGGGGTTGCCGGGAGCATTCTCCTATTCGAGTCGGCGCGACAACGGGCGGCGGCAGTATGAATCTTGCAGAGGCGATCTCGAGTCTTGAAGCGGCATCCGTTGCGGCGCGCGAATTGCTCGCCGCAGTTACGAACCTCGCAGCTGTTGAGGAGATTGAGCGCGACTTCTTAGGCAAGCGATCTGTGCTCGTGAGTGTCAATGAAGCCATCAAAGACTTTGCTCCAGAGGATCGCCCTGCGGCAGGTAAAGCGATCGGGGCATATCGCTCAGAGGTCGGAGCGCTTATTGAGGCCGCGCGTGATGGGATGTCGGCGGGTGAGGCTGCTGCTCGAATCGAACGCGAGCGCCTTGACCTGACAATCGGAGGCCGACCCCAAGAGCGTGGTCACCTTCACTTAATTACTCAGGTGCAGCGAGAGTTAGAGGATGTCTTTGTAGGCCTCGGGTTTCAGATCGCCGAGGGCCCCGAGGTTGAGACTGATTGGTACAACTTCGAGGCGCTTAACTTCCCGCCCGGACACCCTGCACGCGCGATGCAGGACACTCTCTATGTAGACCTCGGCGAGCAGGAGCAAGTGCTCCTCCGCACGCATACATCACCGGTGCAGGTGCGCGTGATGGAGAGCCGTAAGCCCCCGATCTACACGATCATGCCCGGGCGCGTCTACAGACGCGACACGCTTGATGCTCGTCACTCTCCCGTCTTTCATCAGATTGAGGGTCTAGTTGTAGATGAGGGGATAACCCTTGGTGACCTATTCGGAACGATTGACGCCTTTACTCGCTCGTACTTCGGTTCATCTATAAAGGCACGCTTTCTCCCGTCATACTTTCCCTTCACTGAGCCCTCTGCAGAGTTCTCGGTCACCTGCATCTTCTGCGAAGGCTCGGGCTGCACGGTCTGCTCACGTACCGGCTGGATTGAACTAGGCGGGTGCGGCATGGTCGACCCAAACGTATTCAAGTCTGTTGGTTACGACCCTGAGACCGTCTCTGGCTTTGCGTTCGGGTTCGGTCTTGAGCGCATGGCACAGATTCGATTCGGCGTTGACCACGTTAAAGCATTCTTCGATGACGACATCCGCTTCCTGAAGCAGTTCTGAGGTAGACGTGCGCGCTCCGTTGTCTTGGCTCAAAGAGTTCACTCCACTCCCCGATGATGTCGGTGCAATTACCGATGCTCTAAATCAACTAGGTCTCGAGGTAGAGGCTGTAGAGGAGCCGGGGCGCGAGATTAAAGGCGTTGTGATTGCGCGAGTGCTTGGTCTGCACCCCCACCCTGACGCAGACAAACTGAGGCTTGTAGATATTGAGTTTGGTGTTGGCGAGACCCAGGTCGTCTGCGGTGCGCCGAATGTGGTTGTTGGAATGGTCGTCGCGTATGCCGGATCTGGAGCAACTCTCCCAGGAGGCTTCACACTTGAGCCGCGCAAGATTCGCGGGGTTCTCTCCGATGGCATGCTCTGCTCTTCGCGTGAGTTAGGTCTTGGCGAGGATCACGACGGAATTCTCGATCTGAGCCAAGAGTTTGAATCAGGTACGGATATCTGCGAGGCGATGGGCCTAGATGATGTCGTATTCGATGTCTCTATTACTCCTAACAGGCCTGATGCGATGAGCATTATCGGGATAGCTAGAGACTTAGCTGCCCACTTCGAACTCGAGTTCACCCTCCCGGCCCCCGTAACCGGCGCTGCCGGCGCAGGTGGTCAGGGTGTGACGGTCGAGGTTCTCGATGCGCAGCGGTGCCCGCGTTTTACGGCTCGTAGGCTCAGCGTTACTCTCGGCGCTTCGCCAGACTGGATGCAGCGCCGCCTCTCTTTGGCCGGCATGCGACCCATCTCAAATGTTGTTGACATAACAAACTACGTGCTACTCGAGCGCGGCCAGCCTCTGCATGCTTTCGACGCGAGTCGTCTTGCGAGTTCAACGCTAAGAGTGCGGTTGGCCGCTGATGGAGAGACTGTCACGACTCTCGATGGGGTATCGCGTGCCTTAACTTCCGCAGATCTATTGGTCTGCAGCGGAGACGATTCGCCTCAATCCATAGCTGGGATCATGGGGTGTGCCGCTGCAGAGGTAGGGGAGGGCACCACAGAGATCATCCTTGAGGCCGCATACTTCGATCCAATGGGTATCTCAAAATCTTCGAAGAGGCTCGGTCTGCGCAGCGAATCAAGCGCTCGCTTCGAACGCGGCATTGACCCCAACGCAGTGATCGCCGGCTCGGATCGTGCTGTCGAATTATTAGAGGCGTTCGCTAACGCTCGCGTCCACTCAGAGACGACTGATCAATATTTAGAGCCGATTACATCGCCTGAAATTTTGCTTCGTTCAGCGCGTGTAAATGCGGTTCTTGGAACAGCGCTCAGCCTGGATCAGATCTCTGCGCTGCTAGTGCCGCTTGGAATTGCTTGCATATCTCAGGGCAGCGAGAACACAATGGCCACGGTCCCTACATTTAGGCCCGATATCACTCGCGAGATAGACCTCATTGAAGAGACCGCGCGCAGGCTTGGGCTAGATGCGATTCCTCGAACACTCCCTAGCAATCCAGATCATGTTGGCGGTTTTAGTCGTCCACAGCAGGAGAGGCGTTTGGTTGCCGATGCGCTTGTTGGTGCCGGCCTCTCGGAGGCTTACACGCTCTCTCTCTTATCTGAGAAGGCTCTTGAGTCGTTTGGTTATGACGCCTCAACTTCAGTGAGTCTTACGAATCCGTTGCGGGCTGAGGAGTCTTTACTGCGCCCGGCAATTCTGCCTGGGCTACTAGGAGCTGTTGCTTTTAACGCGGCGCAGGGGAATCCCGATGTAGCACTCTTTGAGACTGGGCATATTTTCCGCAGGCCAGTAGGCGATGCGATACAACCCGATGAGCGCGATCATGTTGCAGGTGTATTCGCTGGTACTCGCAGCGGTCGCCCTCACGATGTTGATCGACCCGTTGATGTCTACGATGCAATTACAGCGATGAATGCTCTCACCGATGCACTGAGGCTGAGCGATGTGCGCCTTGTTGCCGGAGAGGTTGATGGCCTCCACGCAGGTAGAACTGCGATCGTGTTTGTAGACGGTTCGCCGGTTGGTCACGTTGGGGAGGTCGATGAGCCAACTCTTGGGGTTCACTCTCTCTCGTCTCCGGTGGTTGCATTTGAGCTCGATCTAGGAGCGCTCCTGCGGGCTGCCCGACTAGAGCGTCGATACTCGGCGCCATCACGATTCCCAGCAAGCGGTGTCGACCTTGCCTTTGTTGTAGCGGATGGCATCGCAGGGGCTGATGTACTTGCGACCCTCAAGGCTGCCGGGGCTGATCTCCTTGAGGAGATCCGGGTCTTCGACGTGTTTCGCTCAGAGGCTCTCGGTGTTGGAGTGCGGAGCATTGCCTTCTCCCTCAGGTTCCGGAGTAGCGAGAAAACCCTTACGGATACTGAGGTTGGCGAGGCTAGGGCACGGTGCATAGAGGCAGTACTCGCTGCGCATGGGGCGGAACTCCGCTAAATCCACGCAAGAGTATGCACTGGCCTGTATAGTACGCGCATGGCATATCGAATAGGGGTTATCGGCGGCTCGGGCTATACCGGCGTTGAGTTGCTCCGAATCCTTCACGCTCACCCGGAGGCAGAGGTCTCCATAGCCACCGCGGACTCCAATGCTGGAGCAAAGGTCGGCGAGCTCTATCCATCGCTTCAGGCCGCTTATCCGCACCTTGCCTTTACCTCAATTGAGAATGCCGAATTAGAGGGTCTCGATCTCGTATTCGTGGCACTCCCGCATGGGGCTTCGCAGTCAATTATGACCAGCCTCCTCGCAACTGTTCCCCACGTTGTCGACCTTGGAGCAGATTTTCGTCTCCCTCCGGCGCTCTATAAAGAGTGGTACGGCGAGGAGCACACCGCCCCCGAGCTCCAGGGCGGCTTTGCCTTTGGATTGCCAGAGGTATTCCGGTCGAGCATCAAGGGGAGCGCACATGTTGCCTCACCTGGTTGTTACCCCACAGTCTCCTCTTTAACGCTCGCACCGCTGCTCGCTAATGGATTAGTAGCGCCTGAGGGGATTTTGGTTGATGCAATGTCGGGAGTATCAGGCGCCGGTCGCTCTGCAAAGGTCACGTCGTTATTCAGCGAGGTTGATGGAACCATTGCTGCATATGGCTTGTTGAGTCATCGCCATACCGCAGAGATTGAGTTGGTTCTCTCTCATGTTGCCGGAGCTCCAGTCTCGGTCCTGTTCACCCCTCACCTAGTGCCTATGGTGCGAGGGATACATGCAACTGCGCATGCTCGACCAATTCAGTCCGGGCTATCAACAGAGGCTCTACTTGCGTTGTATCGCGAGTATTACGCCGATGAGCCCTTTGTTGTTGTTACTGATGCACCGCCAACAACCAAGGCCTGCTTGGGCGCGAATACCCTCCATATAACTGTTCGCTACGACGAGCGCACTGACTCTGTTCTAGCGCTTGGCGTGATTGACAACCTCGTAAAGGGTGCCTCAGGGCAGGCAATCCAGAATGCGAACATTCTCTTGGGTATCCCCGAGGCGACTGGCCTCCCGATCACAGGATTGATGCCATGAGTATTACTGCAGCCAAGGGATTTGAGGCAGGCGGAGGCGCAATCGGTATTAAGCCGAGCGGCAACCCAGATGTAGCGATACTTGTAACGAGTAGCCGTGAGGCTGTGCCTGCAGCTGGAGTATTCACGACCAACCTCGCAACGGCCGCTCCCGTGTTGGTGAGCAAGAGCCACCTTGCGGACGGCAAGGCTGCGGGGGTTGTTCTCTCATCGGGGAATGCAAATGCCGCTACAGGCGCAGCAGGTCGCGCAGATGCGCAGCGTATGTGTCAACTCGCAGGTGATGCACTTGGTGTTGAGGCGAGCGATTTTCTTGTCTGCTCGACAGGCTTAATCGGTTACTCAATGCCGATGGCGGTCATTGAGAAGGGGATACCACTAGTGGCAGGGAACCTAAATGGTGCAACTGCCGCAGCGGATGCGCTACTCACTACAGACACCGTGCGCAAAGAGGCAGTAGCGGCGGTAGGGGATAGCGGGGCTGTTGTTGGAGGAATGGCAAAAGGTGCAGCGATGCTTGCGCCGGCTATGGCCACCATGCTCGCCGTTCTGACAACAGATGCCAACGCTACCCACGCTGTACTTCAACGTGCGCTTACCGATGCAGTAGCTAAAACCTTCAATCAACTCTGCGTCGATGCGTGCACGAGTACCAACGACACGGTTTTGATACTTGCTAGTGGAGCAGCAGACGGCCCTGAGATCACGGCTACGGAGGGGAGTGACTACTACGCCCTTCTTGATGCCGTAACCGTTGTCTGCGGTTCATTGGCCCGCCAAATGGCTAATGATGCAGAGGGGGCTACAAAGGTTGCGACTATCCGTGTAAAGGGTGCGCGGACCGATCGAGAGGCCTCCCTGGCTGCACGCTCTGTTGCCTCGAGTCAGCTAGTTCAGTGCTCCCTCAACGGTGAAGATCCATACTGGGGTCGCATCCTCTCGGAGCTCGGCGCTAGTGGGGCGTTCATTGATCAGGAGAGCGTCACGATCTCTTATGGCGAGCATGTTCTCTGCGCTGAGGGTATTGCCGCTCCGCACGACGCTGAGGCCGTAGCAACCTTGATGAAGGCGCGCGAAATAGTGATCACCTGTGATTTGGCATTGGGTTATGGAGAGGCAGAGATGATCTGTACCGACCTCTCATATGCCTACATCGACGAGAACAGAGGAACATCATGACGGTCGATCGGATTGCCACTGCAGGGGAGAAGGCCGCAATTCTCGCGGATGCTCTTCCATATATTCGAGAGTTTTCGGGGCGTACGGTCGTGGTGAAGTACGGCGGTAATGCAATGGAGAGCCCCGAGCTAGCCGATTTATTTGCGCGTGACATTGTGCTGATGAGGCTTGTCGGGATTAATCCGGTGGTTGTTCATGGCGGAGGCCCCCAGATCACAGATTTAATGCGCAGGCTGGGTAAAGAGCCTGAGTTTGTTGACGGCAGGCGCGTAACCGACGCTGAGACGATCGACATTGTTCGCATGGCGCTAGTTGGAAAGGTAAATCGCGAGGTAGTTGCCTCGATAAACAGGCACGGCTCCTACGCGGTTGGGCTATCAGGCGAAGACGCAGGGCTGATCACTGTTACCCAACGCGACCCAGCCCTTGGTTTTGTCGGCGATGTAGAGCACATTGAGGCCGGAATTATTGAGCGTTTGATCCGTGAAGAGTTGATCCCTGTTATTGCAACAGTTGGGGTCGACTTAGAGGGGCAGGCCTACAACATCAACGCCGACACAGTTGCTGGTGCAATTGCAGAGGCTCTCGGGGCAGAGAAACTTGTTTATTTGACGGATGTCGCAGGCGTCTACGCGCAGTGGCCCGACGAGGCTTCGTTGATCTCTCGCCTTGATCTTGCCGGCCTCGAGGCGCTGCTCTCCGATGGCAAGGCAGGTGAAGGGATGATCCCAAAACTTGAGTCATGCGCGCATGCGTTACGAAACGGAGTCAAGCGCGCTCACATCCTTGATGGTCGGCTCCCGCACGCTCTGCTGCTCGAGTTCTTTACGAGCGAGGGTATCGGCACGATGGTCGAGGTTGGATCATGAATTACCTCACACAGAATGAGTTGTCACAACTCGATGCTGAGCACGTCTTCTCCACCTATGCCCGCCAGCCGGTCGCGTTCGTGCGAGGAGAGGGGACGCGCCTCTGGGATAGTGAAGGCCGGGTCTATCTCGATTTTCTCTGTGGTCTAGCGGTCACATCACTAGGTCATTCACACCCTGTGGTTGCAGCTGCGATAGCGGATCAGGCGCGCACACTTGCGCATGTATCAAATCTTTTCTATAACGATATTCAACCAAGGCTTGCTGAGAGGTTGGATCTACTACTGACATCGGCAACTGGCACATCTGGAAAGTTGTTCTTCACGAACTCTGGCGCTGAAGCAAATGAATGCGCCATCAAGCTTGCGCGTCGCTATGGACAACTAAACGGTGGTCCGGAGCGTTTTCATGTCTTGAGTGCGTTTAACTCTTTCCACGGGCGCACCCTTGCCTCTCTCGCTGCTACTGGTCAGCCTGAGAAGCAGGAGACCTTCCAGCCAATGCCAGCGACATTTAGGCATGTGGAGTTTGGGGATATCTCGGGCCTAGCGAATGCGATGGATGAGCGGGTCTGCGCGGTAATGATCGAGTCGATTCAGGCAGAGGGTGGCGTTGTTCCAGCACCATCGGGTTACTTGGAGGCCATTCGTTCTCTCTGTGACGAGCGAGAGGTGCTCCTCATATGTGATGAGGTACAGACAGGCCTTGGGCGCACAGGAAAGTGGTTCGGATTCGAGCACTCGAACGATACTCGCCCCGATATCGTCACGATGGCCAAGGCTTTAGGCAACGGAATGCCCATCGGCGCTTGTTGGGCGCGCAACGAGGTTGCCTCCGCTTTTCGTCCAGGTGATCACGGCACAACATTTGGTGGTCAGCCTCTAGCGGCGCGAGCAGCACTCGCAGTCCTTGACGTGATGGAGGCCGAGGATGTCCCCAAGCGAGCCGAGGAGAAGGGCAAGCGGCTATCAGCGTTACTTGCTGCGCTCCCAGGAGTAACGGAGGTCCGGGGAATGGGGCTGCTGCTTGCTTGCGAACTCGATCATGGCATCAGCGCTAAAGAGGCTGCAGTTGCCTGTCTCTCAAGTGGACTAGTGGTTAATGCTGTCACCGCTACAGCGCTTCGCTTGGCACCACCGCTCCTAGTTAGCGACACAGAGATTGACGAGGCCGTAGCGATTCTTGGCTCGGTATTGAGTGAGATGGGAGGTAAGGCATGACCCTAAATGTTTTAGAACTAGATGACCTGACCGCTATACAGGTAGCGAGCGTTCTTGATAACGCTGCACAGTGGAAGCGCGACCCTGCAGGGATTCCACAGGCTCTAAAAGGAAAGGGTGTGGCGCTTGTATTTGAGAAACCCTCAGCCCGAACGCGCCTCTCATCGGAGATGGCTGTAGCTACCCTCGCGGGGCACCCGATCTATATTCGGCCCGAGGAGTTAGGCATTGGAACTCGAGAGACCGCAGAGGATGTAGCGCGCACCCTCGGTTCGTACTGCGCAATTATTGCAGCGCGTGTATTTGACCACGCAGTGCTTGAGCAGATGAGCGCAGTCTCGAATGTCCCTGTTATTAACTTGCTCTCAGATCGCTCTCATCCTTGCCAAGGGCTCGCTGACGTGCTCACTATTCGAGAACTATTTGGAACCGTGGAGGGGAGACGCCTCGCATACATTGGCGACGGCAACAATGTCACGGCTTCCCTTGCATTCGCTGCTGCGCTTACTGGGCTAGAACTAATCGTCTCGTCACCCCCTGGCTACGAGTTGGATCCTGAGGTCGTAGAGAGCGCCCGCAATCTTGGCGGCTCTATCACCTTGATCCAGGACCCAATCGAGGCCGCACAGGGTGTCGACGCTGTCTATACCGATGTTTGGGCTTCAATGGGTGAGGAGGCTGAGGCAGAGGAGCGCCGTGTCGCATTCGCCGGTTGGCAGGTTGATGATCGAGTGATGTCGGCTGCCTCGAAAGATGCTTGGTTTATGCACTGCCTACCTGCCCATCGCGGCGAAGAGGTGACCGCCTCCGTTATTGACGGAGATCGCTCGGCAGTATGGTCCCAGGCTGCAAACCGCATGCATACCGCGAGGGCGCTATTTGCTCTGGTGGTTGCCGGAGCTGGAGCTGATTGATGTCGACACTAAGTAAACCTCAACGCCAGCACCGGATCGCCAAGCTCCTCGAGGAGCAAGGTGTTGGAAGCCAGTTGCAGTTAGTGGAGCTGCTGGCATCTGAAGGGATCATCGCGACTCAGGCAACGGTAAGTCGTGACCTAGAGGATCTCGGCGCGGTAAAAGTGCGCACTAAGGGCGGCTTGGTCTATGCGGTCCCTGAGCTTGCTCAGGAACGTGTGGCTCCGGACGACCACCTGCGAAGAGTGATGGGAGAGTTTGTCGTAGAGATTGCAAGCAGCGGCAATATTGTGGTGCTGCGTACCCCGCCCGGATCGGCGCATGTTGTGGGCTCCGCTCTCGATCGCTCTGGGCTAGAAGATGTAATCGGAAATGTAAGTGGCGACGATACCGTTATGGTTATCTGCGCTGAATCAGCGCCAAGTTCTTTGATAGCGGCGAAGCTCTCTGAGCTAGCCGGGCTGTAAATACTCGAGAAGTTTCACTAAAAAACAGGAGATAGATCGTGAGTGCAAAGCGTGTTGTGTTGGCATACTCCGGGGGCCTTGATACATCAGTGGCCGTCAAGTGGATTCAAGAGGAGTGGAATGCAGAGGTAATCGCTCTCGCCGTTGATGTGGGTCAGGTCCCTGATGCTGACGCCCAATATTGGGATGCGATCCTTGAGCGCGCTAAAGCAGCGGGTGCAGTCGAGGCAGAGGTAATTGACGCTAAGGCAGAGTTTGCCTCTGAGTACTTCGGGCCTGCGCTCAAGGCCAATGCTCTCTACGAAGGTAAGTACCCGCTCGTCTCCGCTCTCTCTCGCCCTGTAATTGTTAAGCACTTAGTAGATGCAGCGCGTCGCTATAAAGGCGATGCTGTTGCGCATGGATGCACGGGCAAGGGTAACGATCAGGTTCGTTTTGAGGTCGGCGTACGTACGCTCAACCCTTCACTCGAAGTTCTCGCACCTACGCGCGTATGGGGCTTTACCCGAGAAGACTCCATTGAGTACGCCGAGAGGTTTGGAATCCCCATCAATGTGAGCAAGCAGAAGCCCTACTCAATCGATGAGAATCTCGTTGGGCGCGCGATCGAGTGTGGCGAGATGGAGGACCCTTGGGCCGCTCCGCCATCAGATATTTATGACCTCACGAGCCACGTCTCTGATGCCCCAAGCGAACCGCGTGAGGTTGTAATTGGATTCGAACGCGGAATGCCGATCAGCCTTGATGGAGAACTGATGCCGATGGAGCGCCTTGTCCCTCTAATGGGGGAGATCGCAGGCTCGTATGGATATGGTCGTATCGACATGGTTGAGAACCGAAGGGTTGGAATCAAGAGCCGTGAGACATACGAATGCCCAGGCTCCCTTGCTCTAATTGTTGCCCACCAAGACCTCGAGGGAATAACCCTTGAGCGTGATGTCATGCGCGAGAAAGCACGTCTTGAGTCGCGTTACGCAGAGCTTGTATATGACGGACTTTGGTTCTCTCCGCTACGTGAGGCCCTAGATGCGTTTATTGACTCTACGCAGCAGCACGTCACTGGCGAGGTGCGCCTTCTTTTGGAGCCGGGGCGTTGCGCTCCTAATGGTCGCCGCTCGCCGTCAGGCCTCTATGACTACGGACTCGCTACCTACGAAGCAACCGATACTTTCCGGCACGAAGATGCTGCCGGGTTCGTTCGGCTCTGGGGACTATCGGCGGAGACTTGGTCGCGCAGGCAGCGCCCTGGTGGTGTCGTTTGAGTAACGCAGATTCGCCAATACCCGCTGGTCAGCCGTTATGGCACGGACGATTCGGGGACGGGCCTTCGGACGAACTCCTAGCCTTTACTGTAAGCCTCTCCTATGACCAGCGCCTTGCGATGGATGACATCGCAGGGTCGCGCGCTCATGTCGCCATGCTTGGATCTGTGGGGTTACTTACCTCCGACGAGGTGAATTCTGTTCAAGCTGCGCTCAATACAGTTGAGTCAGAATTAGCTGGTGGCGTTTTCGTCTTCGCACCGACGGATGAAGATATTCATACTGCTGTCGAGAGGCGCGTGACCGAGATTGCAGGGGATGCTGGCGCAAAGCTGCATACCGGTAGAAGTCGCAATGACCAGGTTGCAACAGATCTACGACTCTGGGTTAAGCGCGAGAGCAAAGCAGTTGCTCGACGCATAACCGCACTCCAAGAGGCACTGCTGTCGCGCGCCGAGAGCGCTGGCGGGGCTTACCTGCCTGGCTATACCCACCTGCAACGTGCCCAGCCGGTATTGCTCTCGCACCACTTACTTGCTCACGTCTGGGCTCTTGGGCGAGATGCAGAGAGGTGGTTAAGCACCTACGCGAGCGCAGATGTATCACCACTTGGGGCTGGTGCTCTCGCAGGGTCAAGCCTGCCGATCGACCCTGACTTCACTGCTGGGGCACTTGGTTTCTCGAGACGTTTTGAGAACTCCCTCGATGCAGTATCGGATCGTGACTTTGTAGCGGAGGCGCTCTTCGCTGCCACTCTTTTACAGGTTCACTTATCGCGACTTGGAGAAGAGATAGTTCTCTGGGCGAGTGAGGAGTTTGGATTCGTTCGACTCCCCGACGCCTACTCCACAGGATCGTCGATGCTTCCCCAGAAGAAGAACCCAGATATTGCTGAGCTTGCACGCGGGAAAGCTGGGCGAGTCCTCGGAGACCTCACTGGATTCCTTGCAACACTTAAGGGGCTTCCTCTCGCATATAACCGAGATCTTCAGGAGGATAAGGAGCCACTATTCGACGCTGTGGATACCTGCGTCTTGACACTCTCGGCGCTAACCGGTTTGATCTCGGCAATCGAGTTTGACGACGCTCGTATGAAGAGCGCTGCTGACTCTCCTGCATCCTCCGCAACTGACCTTGCAGAGTATTTGGTAGAGAAGGGAACACCGTTCCGTGATGCCCATGCAATCGTTGGTGCACTTGTACGAAGGTCGCTAGAGGGTGACGAGAGCCTTGCTGAATTGGTCGCCGCTGAGCCAACGTTAGGGGAGAGCGCTGTTCCACTGCTCGCCCCAGGTGCTGCGGTTGCGCGCCGAACCTCTCCAGGTGGTGCGGGTCCCAAGCCAGTTGCGCTCCAGTTGATCGCAGCGAAGGAGCTTTTAGCTTCGCAGTCGTTACTCTTGCGATAACTCAAATTCGTAGAGAGGGGTTCATCGTGGATCAACTGATTTTCAATCCGTACGACATTGAGGTGCAGGACAACCCGCTCCCGACGTACGCGATGATGCGTGATGCTGACCCTGTGCATCTCAACCTATTTGGTGGTTGGACGCTCTTTAACTATGCGGATGCTCAGGCGTTACTGCGCGATCCGCGCCATAGCGTTGAGGATGCGAACGTCGCCCCATCTGGACCACTCTCAGCGATAGATCAATTGCGCGCAGATCGCCGCGGTGGTTCGAGGGCGATTTTGAATATCGACCCTCCTGATCATGACCGGCTACGCAGATTGGTCTCGAAGGCATTTACCCCTAGAACTGTTGCAGCGCTTGAACCGCGAATTCAGGAGATGGTTCATCACTACCTTGACACAATCGATGCTGCGGGTGGGGGAGACATAATCTCCGATATCGCCTTCCCTCTTCCGTTTCTCGTCATCTCTGAGATGCTTGGAATGCCGAAGGAAGACTCCGAGATAGTCCGGGAGTGGTCGCATGCGATTGTAAAGACTCTCGACCCGATCTTGAGTGAGGAGGAGCTGCTAACAGCAATCACGTCGAGTGATTTGATGGTCGAGTATGTACGCGAGCGCATCATTGAGAAGCGCTTAAATCCAGATGATTTGCTTCTCTCACGGCTTATCGCAGCAGAGGACGATGGAGATGTGCTCGATGAGCAGGAACTCCTTGATCAAATTGTGCTCCTCTATATCGCTGGGCACGAGACGACTGTCAATCTCATTGGTAATGCGACTCTCGCATTATTGAACCACCCAGATCAGATGGCATTACTCGGAGCTAATCCTGAATTGGGGGCGAATGCCACGGAGGAGCTGCTCCGTTGGGATAGTCCGGTTCAATACTCTCGACGGATCGCAATAACAGATTTTGAGATCGCAGATAAGTCGGTCAAGAGCGGCGAGTTTGTGCTCACATGCCTTGGCTCTGCGAACCATGACCCGAAGCGATGGGGGCCAACTGCTGGCGTGCTCGACCTTGCTCGCGAAGGTGCGGGGGCGCATCTCTCGTTTGGTAGCGGAGTACATCACTGCCTCGGCGCAGCACTTGCTCGCCTCGAGGGTCGTGTCGCTCTCACCACCATTGCATCGCGTTTCCCAACCCTGGGCCTCGCTGCTCCAGTCACACGTAATGGGCGAGTTGTCCTGCGTGGATTAGACGCACTTCCAGTAGTGATTAATTAGCGTCCGAGTGGCGACGACCGAAGCTTCTTTCGGCTGCGCTATTTATGGATTTAGCCAGATTGTTACGGCTTGATCCACGGCGAGAGGCTCTCCGCCAGCAGGGAGTTGCTTCCAGACCGATGCCGCACGCTCGGGTGCGCCAGGCGGAGGCTCGGCCTCAATGTGAATCTGAACCTCAAACCCGCTTGCGCCGAGAAGGGCCGCAGCCTTCTGTGCTGAGAGTCCAAGAACACTCGGCACTGGTACTACCAACGGTGGACCAGTCGAGACTGCAAGGGTGATCGTGCCCCCGATTGCAAATGGCGCACCAGCTGCGGGGGACTGCGAGATAACAAATCCTGCTGCAACGCTTCGGCTCGCGGTTTCGTATAGGCGCACTCTGTAGCCAGCGTCTACGAGGATACGAGTTGCATCAACGGTGCTCTGCCCAACTACCGATGTGAGCCCCGGGCCGGTTGGTCCTCTTGGCCCGGTGGCGCCAGATGCTCCAGTAACAGATGCAATTGGAGGAGGAAACTTTGATGCTGGAGTCTCGGCAAGATACGCGCCTGCAGTTGCTTGCCATATCTGTGCCGGCCAGGTACCGCCTGTAACCGTTATGCGAGTGGTCGGCGGGCGCATTGTGCGTGCTGCATCTGGGAACCCAACCCATACCGCAGTAACGAGCTCCGGGGTATACCCAACAAACCACGCGTCAGACCATTCTTCACCCGTGCCGGTCTTGCCTGCTACTGATCGTCCAATTCGAGCGTTGACCCCAGTTCCTCGCTCGACTACTTGCTGCAATACCTGTGTCACGTCTCTTGAAATTGATACTGGGAGAGTGCGCTCGCGGCTCGGCTTTGCTCGCCAGAGAACCTCTCCACTATTTGTTGATACCTGTGTAATAAACACGGGAGAGGTATGCATTCCGTCGTCGGCAAACGAACTGTATGCACTCGCCATGTCAAGTACCGTTACTCCGTTAGTCCCTAAGGCCGCAGAAGGATATGCGCCGAGTTTGCTCTCTACGCCTAATTTGTTTGCAAGGTCAACTACGGGCTGCGCGCCGATCTCGGTGATGAGTTCTGCGTAGACAGTATTAACGGAGTGCACCGTCGCCTCTATGAGGTTCATGGTTCCGCCACCCTTGCCGTCGTAGTTGCGAATCAACCACGGGGCTTGACCCTTGATAGGAATTGTCAGCTCGCCGGGGGCCGGGTATTGCTTCTCTAAAGAGACCCCGGCCTCGAGAGCTGCAGCGAGTACAAAAGGTTTGAAGCTCGAACCAGCGGAGCGTTTACCCTGCCCGGCTAGGTCGTAGCGCGCCCATGGCTCATCGCCGTAAAAGTCTGAGCCACCGACGTAAGCAAGTATGTGTCCATTGCGCGGATCGATCGAGACAACTGCAGCTGCTGGATCTGTAGCGGGGGAGGAGAGAGTCTTGGCTACTGCGTCCACGGCCTGCGCCTGAGCGCGTGGGTCGAGTGTTGTCTCTATGCGCAGGCCGCCTTGGTAGAGCAAGCGCTCACGCTCTGCTGCAGTGGCCCCAAACTTCGGGTCTGAGAGAATGAAGGCTCTTACTCGCTCCACAAAATGAGGAGCTGCAGTGCGCTGCGTTGCAGGAGCTGCACCAACACCGAGCGGTGTCGCGATTGCGCTGGCCTTATCTTCCGCGGGGAGTCGCTTCAACTCCTCTATGCGGGAGAGCACTTCGTTGCGACGCGCCAACGCTGCCTCAGGGTGTGTAAACGGGTCGTAGTCGCCAGGCGAGCGAATCAAGCCTGCAAGAAGCGCGCTCTCTGGGAGATTTAGTGCGCTCGCGTCTTTACCAAAATATGTACGTGCCGCAGCCTGCACTCCATAAGCACCATTCCCGAAGTAGATGAGGTTCAGGTATTTCTTGAGTATTGCCTGCTTCGAGTATTGGCGCTCTAACTGAACAGCAAGCACTGCCTCTTTGATCTTGCGCGTAAATGTCTGCTCCGGAGTTAGTAATACAGCGCGAACGTATTGCTGAGTAATCGTCGATCCACCCTCAATCACCTTTCCAGATTTCAGGTCGCGTGTGAGTGCTCTAAGAATCCCGCGCGGGTCAACCCCGTCATGCTCGAAGTAGCGAGAGTCCTCGATAGCGACAACAGCAACGGGCAGGAAGTCGCCCATCTTCTCGAATGAAATCTCCTCACGATCTTGCTCTGCATGGAGGTTGTCCATCGTCGTTCCGTCGCCCCAGAGAATTCGCGATGTTTCAGGTTGGGTCTTAGGGAGATCCACTTTGGTCGTATACGAGCAGGAGGCAACCGTCGCTACAAGGAAAACAACGCAGAGGATCGCTGCTAATGATCGCTTGCTAGGCCTTGGCCATTGAGCGTTGAGCCTGTTGAGGGTATGAGTACTCGACACGCCTCTCATTCTGACCGCATATGAGGCAATGAGAGGCTCACCCTGCGCCTGACTTGCTAGCGTCAACCCCCGTGACAAGCGTTGAGGACCAGATCAATATTTTGACAGCGGGCACGGTCGACGTGATCTCGGAGGCCGACCTCAGGAAGAAGCTGAGCACGGGTAAGCCGCTGCGGGTCAAGCTCGGTATAGACCCGACTGCATCCGATATCCACCTTGGGTTCACGGTAGTTCTGCGCAAACTCCGCCAATTTCAGGATCTTGGCCACACTGCGGTCCTAATCATTGGAGACTTCACAGCCCAGGTAGGGGACCCGACAGGGCGCTCTGTAACTAGGCCACCGCTGACCCAAGAGCAGGTCGATGCCCACGCTGCAACATACGTTGAGCAGGTTCAATCGATTCTTGACTTCACGCCAGGGCGCATCGAGATTGTGCGTAACTCGGAGTGGCTTAGCAAGATCGACATGGCCGGGGTCCTTCGCCTTATGTCCCAGACAACTCTTGCTCGGATTCTTGAGCGTGACGACTTTACGAAGAGATACCAAGAGGGCTCGCCGATCTCCCTCTCAGAGCTTGTCTACCCACTAATGCAGGGTTGGGATTCTGTACAGGTTCGAGCCGATGTTGAGCTCGGCGGCACTGACCAACTCTTCAATAATTTAATGGGTCGCCAACTTCAAGTAGCCGAGGGGCAAGCGCCGCAGGTTGTTATTACAACGCCACTACTAGAGGGCCTTGACGGCGTTAAGAAGATGTCGAAATCTCTCGGCAATTACATCGGTATTGCAGAGGCGTCGGGCGAGCAGTTCGGAAAACTAATGAGCATTCCCGACGCACTCATGCCGCGTTACTTCGCACTAACAACTGGATGGTTGCCCGAGCGCGTTGATGAGGTTGTCGCAAGTATCGCGAGCGGTGAACTCGCTCCAGTTGCAGCGAAGCGTTTGCTAGCGCGAACAATCGTGGACCTTTATCACGGTGAGGGTGCGGGTAAATCTGCAGAGGATGAGTTTGACCGTATATTTAAGGACGGATCAGCCCCGACAGATGTTCAAGAGTTTGTAATTACAAGCGGGGAATTTCCAATCACGCTTGCACGCTTGTTAGCTACCGCTGGTCTTGCAACGTCAAACAAAGAGGGACGTCGAAAGATAGAGCAGGGTGGGGTGCGCATCGAAGGCGAGAAAGTAACTGACCCAGATGTAGAGGTAACCGTTGAGGAGATAAACGGAAAACTTTTACAACTTGGGAAGCGTGCATGGGCACGCATAATCGTCAGCTAAAAATTAGCTGTCAGTGCGGGTATTACAACCAAGTAATCCAGCTGATTAGAGCGATCACAACCGCGACGATTCCAATGCCGACAACGATGCGCGCGCCCGCCCCGTCACCTAGGCCCATCACCTCACCGATTGCTCGACGCTCATCACTCTGGAGTCGCTGGTTCTCGGTCGAGCTCCCTACCTTGGGTAGGTGCTGCGAGTGGCTAGGCTTGCGTGGCTTGGATCCTTTGTTTCCCATGGAAAAAAGACTATCGGCTCCGAGTTGACCTGAGGGTCGCGGATCCGTATACTGATCCATCCCGCTCCGGGAATTGGTGCAACTCGCCACTAACGGAATCCGGGGCCGGCACGGACGCCACCGCAGCATTGGATTGACCCTCGGGTCGACCGATAGGGCGGTGGAGGAGTGACGGCCCGGGCTAAATCGGTTCCCTTCGGGGTACTGCTGCGCTCGGAATTCAGCTCCTTGAAAACGGAACAGTGACGCACAAAAGCCAGTGCGGGCGCGGCGATTTGAGCCTTCGGGCAATTTTCGGATGCGTCCACACCATCAGTAAGTCGGTCCGATCAAGGTACGCCTTGGTCCGGCCTGTTGCTCATCGGGTGCAGTTTCCCGGTGGGCGACTCTCAACGGATTATTTGGTCTCGCCTCAAACCATTCTTGAATGGGGAGATGCGGGGCTTAGATCTCGATGGAGAGTTTGATCCTGGCTCAGGACGAACGCTGGCGGCGCGCTTAACACATGCAAGTCGAACGTGAAGCGGGGCTTCGGCCCCGTGGAAAGTGGCGAACGGGTGCGTAACACGTGAGCAACCTGCCTCGGAGACCGGGATAACTCGGGGAAACTCGAGCTAATACCGGATGCCCTCCCCGGACCGCATGGTCTGGTGAGGAAATGGTCTTCCGCTCCGAGATGGGCTCGCGGCCTATCAGCTTGTTGGTGGGGTAATGGCCTACCAAGGCAACGACGGGTAGCTGGTCTGAGAGGATGTCCAGCCACACTGGAACTGAGACACGGTCCAGACTCCTACGGGAGGCAGCAGTGGGGAATCTTGCGCAATGGGCGAAAGCCTGACGCAGCGACGCCGCGTGCGGGATGAAGGCCCTCGGGTCGTAAACCGCTTTCAGCAGGGACGATTGTGACGGTACCTGCAGAAGAAGCCCCGGCCAACTACGTGCCAGCAGCCGCGGTAATACGTAGGGGGCAAGCGTTGTCCGGATTTATTGGGCGTAAAGAGCTCGTAGGCGGTTTAGTAAGTCGG
>CP011489.1:1115000-2461858 GCA_001023575.1 Actinobacteria bacterium IMCC26256
CGAGTGATCCTGCGCGGACAATGTAACGGGGCTCAAGTACAGAGCCGAAGCTGCGTCATTCTGCTTTTAGCAGGATGGGTAGGGGAGCGTCGATCTCAGCAGTGAAGCGGGGGCGGAAGCGTCCGTGGAGCGTGATCGAGTGCGAATGCCGGTATGAGTAGCGAAAGAGGGGGGAGGAACCCCTCCGCCGAATGCCCAAGGGTTCCTGGGGAAGGCTCATCCGCCCAGGGTTAGTCGGGAGCTAAGGCGAGGCCGAAAGGCGTAGTCGATGCACAACAGGTTGATATTCCTGTACCACCATGTCCGCGCCCAAGCCAAGGGTTTGCTGCCCAGAGGATGTCTTCGGACGAATCTGGACCAGGGGCCGGCGGCTAGCGAAGGGGGGACGCAGGAGGGTAGTTCAGCCCAGGCGTTGGTTGTCCTGGGGCAAGCGTGTAGGGAGTCCGATAGGTAAATCCGTCGGGCACATATCCTGAGACGTGACGCCGAACCGTAAAAGGTGAAGTGAATGATCCCATGCTGCCGAGAAAAGCCTCTAGCGAGCTGACATGGTGCCCGTACCCCAAACCGACTCAGGTGGGCAAGTAGAGAATACTAAGGCGATCGAGATAACTCTGGTTAAGGAACTCGGCAAACTGCCCCCGTAACTTCGGGAGAAGGGGGGCCTCGATAGGGTGGAGGGCTTTACGCCCCGAGCTCGAGGAGGCCGCAGAGACCAGGGCCAAGCGACTGTTTACTAAAAACACAGGTGCGTGCTAAGTCGCAAGACGACGTATACGCACTGACGCCTGCCCGGTGCCGGAAGGTTACGTGGAGGGGTTAGCCGTAAGGCGAAGCTCTGAAACTAAGCCCCGGTAAACGGCGGCCGTAACTATAACGGTCCTAAGGTAGCGAAATTCCTTGTCGGGTAAGTTCCGACCTGCACGAATGGCGTAACGACTTGGCTACTGTCTCAACCAGAGACTCGGCGAAATTGCAATACGAGTAAAGATGCTCGTTACCCGCAACAGGACGGAAAGACCCCGTGGACCTTTACTGCAGCTTGCTGTTGGGTTTTGATTCAAATTGTGTAGGATAGGTGGGAGTCTTGGAAGCCGTGGCGTTAGCCATGGTGGAGACAACGTTGAAATACCACCCTGTTTGTATTGGAACTCTAACCCAGGCCCGTTATCCGGGTCGGGGACAGCGTCAGGTGGGCAGTTTGACTGGGGCGGTCGCCTCCTAAAGAGTAACGGAGGCGCCCAAAGGTTCCCTCAGCCTGGTTGGCAATCAGGCGTCGAGTGCAAAGGCACAAGGGAGCTTGACTGCGAGACCTACAAGTCGAGCAGGTGCGAAAGCAGGGCTTAGTGACCCGGCCGTGGCGTGTGGAAGCGCGGTCGATCAACGGATAAAAGGTACCCCGGGGATAACAGGCTTATCTTCCCCAAGAGTCCACATCGACGGGAAGGTTTGGCACCTCGATGTCGGCTCGTCGCATCCTGGGGGTGAAGCATCTCCCAAGGGTTGGGCTGTTCGCCCATTAAAGCGGTACGCGAGCTGGGTTTAGAACGTCGCGAGACAGTTCGGTCCCTATCCGTTGCGGGCGTAAGAGATTTGAGGGGAGCTGTCCCTAGTACGAGAGGACCGGGATGGACGCAGCTCTAGTGTGCCAGTTGTTCCGCCAGGAGCACGGCTGGTTGGCTACCTGCGGAAGAGATAAGCGCTGAAAGCATATAAGCGCGAAACTCGCCTCGAGACGAGATCTCTCACCGGGTTAACCGGGTAAGGCCCCTAGTAGACGACTAGGTAGATAGGCCGGAGGTGTACGCACGGCAACGTGTTTAGCCGACCGGTACTAATCGGCCGAGGGCTTGAGATTTTCTCGGTATTCGTGCTCGCTATGGAGTCTTTAAGGGCGCAGCTATATGCGCGTACTTAATTGACAACTGATTTCCGGTGGCAATAGCGGCGGGGAAACACCCGTTCCCATCCCGAACACGGAAGTGAAGACTGCCCGCGCCGATGGTACTTGGGGGGAAGCCCTCTGGGAGAGTAGGTCGTCGCCGGAATTTTTTTGAGAGAGGGGTGCCATTCGGCGCCCCTTTTTCGCGCCCAAATTCGATGCCCGCCCGTATCGTCGCGCATCCGCCATCGAGACTAATTACGTCTCGCATATCGGAATGCTTCTTGCTATCCGAGATCAGCTAGGTACCTTGAAGGCAGATGGAGTTGGGTTTGATCAGTCTCTCGGTCACAGAGAACGGAGCCTCAACGTCGTGGTCGACCCCTTGGATGAATGCTTGTTGACGGAACGCCGAGTTGTCGTAAGTAGCTGTGGGGACGGCGCCGAGGATAGATCCGTCTACTTCAAAAAGAATTAATTGGTTCTCTATGTCCGCACTTATTGCGAGATTGTGTCTTATTAGTGGAAGCCATGGCCCCTTAGTGGTGAGGGAAGGTAATTGCTTGGCGACAATCAAGAAACGCATTTGGCCTTGGGTGTTGGTCTCGACCTGAAGGAAAAGCTGATTGACCTCATCAATCGTTGCTAGATCATATGGGCCGAATGCCTTCGTTATAGCCGGAGTAGTCGTCGTCCCTTCACGGTGTTTAATTACGATCGGTTGATCTGTTAACAACTGCTTTCTTGGGGTAAGCCGCAATCTCATCTCGGTTATCGCTGCTGGAATCCAGGGTTCAAAACGTTCTCCCGTGCCAAAATAGATAGCTCGGCAGGGGTCTATGACAGCTATGTCGTTGGGTTGACTCGTGTCAGGTAGTGCTGTGTAGTGATTAATTGGGCGCTTACCGCCCATAAACGAAGCGGTTCGTCGCTGAGATTCAATTAGTGAAGTTAGATCACCTCTATTGATGTTCGTGTGAAGAGTTCCTATCGCGATCGCAGAGTTAGCAAGTATTCCCCATACGACGAGAAGCGCGAGCGCAGTAAAGGTGAGACTTCGAACTGGTCCTTTGCGTTTATTGCTCCAGCTCAAGATTGCTGCGGTGCCCACAGTAGAGCCGATGAGCAATATGGGCAGGAAGTCGCCAAGGTAACGCTCGCTTATATAGCCGTAGCCCAAGACACCTACGGCGCCGATAGCGGCTCCTGAGACAGGTATGGCAAGGTTGCGAAACTTATTTGAGCGCAGTGGAATAATTACTGAAATAATTCCGATGCAAGTGAGCAAAAAGAGTAAAGGCATGGAAGCCACTACGCTGGCAGTTCGGTATGTCTGGTCGAAGAGCGCCCCACCTATTCCGTTGATTGGTGGGGGCTTCAGGGGCTGGAATATAAATGGGTAGTACCGATGAACAGAGAGTCCAGTTGGATTGAAGTAGGTGGCAATTGTACCGGGCAGGTACTTAAGACCAGTAAGCCCTCCACCGTTAGCAGCTAGAGCGGCCCGACGCTGAGCATTAATTTGGGTCCAGACCTGCTTTGCGAGAGGGTGCATGAATGGGGATTGGAATTTTATATAAGTGACTGCTGCGCCAGCCAGAATGGAGGCGAAAGCGGCTGCCAGTATTCCGGCGCTCTGCCTCCGTGAGATGTGGCGTTGTGCAAGCAAGACAACTGCTGCAACCATCGTTGCAATCGCACAGCCCCACCCCATAGTGGTGCGACTCCAAACGGCGATCAGCAAAAAGACCCCAAGCCCAATGCTTCGCCGAACTGTGCTTCGCTGGATTGTGGATGTAAGAAAGTAGAGAGCACCAAAGGAACCTGCACATCCCCATACGAAAGCCTCGTGGTATACAGATGGAAGCGATCCAAGGTAGAGCCAGCAAGACCCTGCGAATGCTCCTAAGACAAGGAGAGACCAGATAAATGCTTCTGCGCGTGTGACCTCAACCGATGGCTGAGTCATTACTCGTACACGCCACATCAGCATTATGCCGAAGGAGATCGCCACTATCCATGCGGTAAGCATTGATAAAGATGTAAGGCGCCCATCAAAGGTGTTTGAAACGAGGAGTACAGGCATTCGGATAATTGATGGAAACGGGGGGAAGTATGTGTATTCCTTGCCGCCGACACGAAACCCCTCCAGCCCGAGCGATTTAAGTGGAACATTGAAGCGACCATGAAACATCGATCGCGCCTGTAGATCATAGAAGGATCCGAAATATCCTGTTCGCACATCAGAGCGCATTGTGTTTAGTGACATGTTCCATAGAATTCCGATGTACGAAATGGAACTAATGACCGCTGCTCCGGCGGTCCAACTTGTGAATCGACGTCGAGATTCTAGGTATGGCGTGTCCTGAGGACGAGGGTGTGCCTTCAGGTACCTGGTGACTACGCGACCCGATGGAGTCTCTACGAACCGGCGGGACGCAACTACCAACGCAGCGGTGGCTATGAGTCCAATGCTTAGTGCGACTACCGGCGGAATGGACGGTGCGAGTGTCTGGACCCAGTTAAACGCGGCAAAATGCCAAAGGTAGATGCCGTATGAGGCGACGCCGATTGCAACTGCTGGCCTCCATGACAAGCCCCTACGGGGTAGCCATTGGTGGTCAAACGCAGCAGAAATCATTAGGGCTGCTCCGACCTCTGCTACAAAAATGCCTCCAAAATGTGCTGAGGCCCCGTCTCCTCGCAGAGTGAACGCGCTCATAACTACGATCGCAATACCAAGCCAACCGAACTTCCTGATTGATTTTCCGCGTAAGAAACCACGCGCAAAAAGAATGGCAGTTAACGAGCCAATCAAGAGACCGTCCATTGCAGCATCAGTTCGGTGGTAAGCGGCAACCCATCCGCTGTGTTGAAATACATATGCTCGATTTATTGCCGCTAGGACGACGAGTGCTCCAACGATCCAAGTCGCACCTTTGAGACTCCGCCCTAGCCGAAGAATCGCCATCAAGATAAACGGCCAAACAAGGTAGAATTGCCACTCAATTGCTAACGACCAGAGTGGCGATAGGTCGCCCATAAAAAGCCCGCCGTCTTGCTGATTCGGAGCTATGTGCTGAAAATTGCTGGTAAAGGTCAACGCGTGCCAAGTAGAGGCTGCGACCGAGTTGTTATCGGTGAATGGTTGCAGGTAACCGGTCGCTGCTGCAAGGGCCGATGTGATAATTACGAATACAAATAGTGCCGGAATAAGACGCACAGAACGTCTCAGGAAAAAGCGACCGAGATCAATACGTTGGTTTTTTGCGTACTCTTCAAGCAGCAAGCTGGTTATTAAGAAGCCACTCAGTACGAAAAAAACATTGACCCCCACGAAGCCGCCGTTGCGGAGTCGATCAATGCCGGGGACAGTCAGGAAAACAGTTGAGACCTGGTCTATGTGAGCGAAGAGCACAAGCAAAATGGCGAGCGCACGAATACCATCAAGAGCAGGTTCGCGAGAATGAATAGAGGCTTTCAGTCCGTTTGTCTTGAGGTTAGGCCGGCCTAATGCATTCAAATCATGGGATTCGACTACGTCCATGGCTGTTATCATAAGGCGTTGTTATGTAGTGAAATACCCCGTTGGGCTACGCGGTCGCAACGGTTTTAAAAGGGGGGGGAGATGACAACGGAGACTGTTTTTGGCCCTGGGGCCTCAGATCTTGACGCCACCAAACTTGCGGAACGGTACGCAGAGGCTGCCCCTTTCCCGCATATTGTTTTAGATAATTTTCTTGACCCCGATATTGCTGAAGAAGCGGCAAGAACATTTCCGGAGGTTGATGGGCCTCAGTGGACGAACTACCTACATGTCAATTCAAAGAAATTCGGCAATACCCAGATGGAGACGTGGACTCCGCAGTTGCAGCGAATTGCCAACGCCCTTATGTCGGCAGAATTTGTCTCTTTCGTTGAGCAACTAACCGGCATTGAGTCTCTGATATCGGATACAGAGTTTGACGGTGGAGGACTACATCGTTCCCTGTCAGGCGGCTTCCTGAATATTCATGCTGATTTTACAAAACATCACACGCACGAGGACTGGAGGCGTCGTGTGAACGCCATCCTTTATTTGAACGAAGAATGGGAGGATTCATGGGGCGGAAGCCTTGAACTCTGGACTCCTGACATGAAGAATAAGGTGGAGAGCGTGTCTCCTAAAGGTAACCGTCTGGTTATTTTTACAACCACAGATGATTCGTATCACGGCCACCCGGAACCTCTAACGTGCCCTGAAGGCATCGCCCGTAAATCAATGGCGCTGTATTACTTCACAGCAGGGCACTCCGAGAAGGCTCGATCGACTAACTATCAGAGTCGCCCGGGTGATGGAATCAAAAGCCTCGCTATTTATCTCGATAAAAAGGCTTTGAGAACCTACGATCTTGCAAAGCGGAGGCTCGGTCTCTCAGATGCCGCGGTGAGTAATTTCTTAGGACGGCTGCGTCCAGGTCGTTCAAAAAAACCGCAAGGCTGATTTTTGCCTGCGATTTGAGAGAGATTTAAAAACTCAAATCTAGATATGCAGATCGCCTGCTTATGTTGCCCTTAGTTCGTTTTGATAGCAGTAGCGCGCAGCGAACGGAAACTTCCAACCATGAACTGTAGGTATCCTCCAGATTGACTCCGCTC
Source organism: Actinobacteria bacterium IMCC26256 (assembly GCA_001023575.1). GTDB lineage: Bacteria > Actinomycetota > Acidimicrobiia > IMCC26256 > IMCC26256 > IMCC26256. The sequence continues at coordinate 1,121,521 of CP011489.1, forward strand.
GCGCTCGCCGGCGTTGAGTCGGTCGAGAATCTCCTCGGAGACAAGACGGGTATGGATCTTCTTCAGACCGGCGAACGGAATGGTCGGGACGACATGGTGCTCAAAGTGGTACTCCATTTGAGCACCCAACACATGATTTTGAATCGCTCCGGAGTTACTCGATCTTGCTACCCAGAGGGGCGTATTCGGGTCCCAGAGCTCTGGGGAGTAATGCTCTACAAGCGTTTTTACCCTCTGAATCAGGGCAAAAACGCAGAGAACAGGGAAGAGCCAGTAGGCCAAATAGAGAAGTACTCCCTGAGTCAATGAGCCCTGGAATAGTGAGAACTGAACGATTACCAAGCATTGTGCCGCAGCCTTGCCGACTACCCCTAGCCAGCCTCCTGACTCCACCTGGGAATCCTTGCTTGCTGACCAGATAACTAGTGCCTTGCGGAATGCACTAATTCCGAATAAGTCCTGAATCAGTAACAGAGTTAATGCGCCCCGCTTTGGAGGTATCTGGGAGGAGATGCGGTCAGGGTCGCGTTCGCCACCTAAGTAGCGATGGTGAAGCCTATGCGCTGGTCGGTACTCCTCGACCGAATGACCAAGCCACCACGCCGCACCGAGATTACAAATTCGGTCATTAATGAGCCGATTTCTCGAGAGAAACCCGTGCGACCCTTCGTGCATCACTACGCCAAGGGCATTAATGCGAGTGCCAATTAGAGACGCGATCGTCAGGGTTGTAGCCAAATGGAGAGGGCTAGACCCAATGCCCGCCGCATTTGCTGCAGCAACTAAAACGAAGATCTCTAACCAAATTATGGTCAGGGTTTTAGCGGTCTCTGCGCTAGATGGAGCGGCTAATAATTTCAATTCATCAGAAGTAAATGCGACCTCGAAGAGATCGCGGAAATTGCGTTCCGTGCTGCGAACGAAATCATTCTCCATAGGTCTAATGATACCAGCGGATTGAGATTAATAGAACTCGCAGTCGTCCCAGAGGCTCTTCTTCCATCTCTCACCTTGCGACCTGACCTGCTCAAGGAGGGCGTAGAGTACGAGGGCGATTAGTCAAGCGACAGGATTCGGTGGGGGAGAGGGGGAGGTGTCAATGTCCAATGTGACGCAGGCGTCATCTTCAGGTCAGGGGGTGTTCTGCGTTGTCTGTGGGTCAGATCAGACGAGACTCGCACGAGACAATCTTCAAGATTTCGAGTACTCCGTAGTGCCAGAGGAGCCCCTTACTGCATGGGAGTGTTCTTCATGCAGATCCCAGTTCCTCGAACCGCGACCGTCGGAAGTAGTGCTCTCAACCTTTTACCCGGAGGACTACCACTGCTACAACGAGGATCATGGAGGGTTTGCGAAGCAACTTGTAGCGGCGCGAGCTAGGCGGCGGTCTAAACAATACCGCAACTTTCTTGGAGGAAACTCTGGGCGCCTTTTTGATGTTGGAGCCGGAGATTGTCGGCATTTCGATGAACTCCGGGGATCATTGGACCTTGAGTGTGCTGGTGTCGAACTCAATCCACAAATGGCGGAGGCAGGCCGCGCTCGTGGTTACGACATCCACGACGGCACGCTTGAAGAACTAGATATCACCGAGATGGTTGGAACATTCGACATCGTCTCTATGAACCACGTGCTGGAACATGTAATCAACCCAATTGAGGTTGTAAGACGCTGCTATTCGCTGCTCCGACCGGGGGGATACATTGTCGGTCAATTGCCGTGCTTCTCGTCATGGGAGGCTAGGGCTTTCGGTCGGGCCTGGGGCGGGTATCACTTTCCAAGGCACTTGCAGATGTTCTCAGCTGAGGGGCTTAGACACCTTTTGTCTTCATGCGGGCTCTCCGAGCCTTCCGCACGCTCTGCGCTTCATGTGCAGACAGCTCTTTCATTGCAAAACGCAACTATTCGTGCAGGATGGCACCCGAAGATGCGTTACGGAAAGTCCCCCGCCTATGGGGCATTTCTTCTAGCGGCGGTTCCTTTCGAGATTGCCGCATTCGCTTGTAACCGCGGAGGAATAATGAACTTTAGCGCTCGTCGACCGATCGCTAGTGGGCCCGAAGCAATTCCCCGATGAAGTATCGATTACTCAGATCCCCAGCGAGCCAAGAAATGAGACTTCATCGCTCTGGATACGCTGGCGGTGCGTTAGCGCTCCTGATGTTTGGGCTTCTGCGTCGTATGGACGGCGGATTTGGTCGAGAAGCCATCACGTCTAGGTACTATGACGTCCAGGCGAGTCAACTTCTCAAGTTGCGTTGGGATATGCCCCAACAGTTACTTGGTGTTGAAGGGTTCAGAACCGGTTCCAAATGGTATATGTATTTTGGCCCGGTGCCTTCCTTCCTGCGGATGCCGATGATTGCTATTCGACCCAGCCTTACCGGTCACCTCGGAACTGTAATGATGTTTATCGCTCTCGCCGTCGCATTGTTTGCAAGCACACGGCTAGTGACTCGCATCCGGATGCTTGTTAGAGGTCAGGATTCTCCGGTTGTTTCGAGCGAGCTCTGGTGCATCGCTATTTTTGTGTTTGGTTGTGGAGCCGCATCTACCCTATTTTTTCTAGGAACCGAGCCATGGGTCTATCATGAGGCGTTGATGTGGGGTGTTGCCTTCACGATGGCAGCCTTCGCAAGCATCCTCGCGTTCATCATCGATCGTCGAACAAAATCGTTACTTCTCGCATCGCTGTTCGCAACCGCTGCCATCCTCTCGCGCGGACCGGTTGCACTAGGCGTAGTTGCAGCACTCGGGCTATTAGCCGCTGGAGCACTCTTTCGTAAGTCCAGAGTTTGGTTTGGTTTGGATGCGGACGCTTCGCCCTTAAGGCTTGTAGCTTCCTTAGGTCTTGCTGCGTGGGTTCCAATCGCAGCGTTCGCCACCATCAATTACATTAAGTTTGGATCATTTTTTGATTTGCCGAATTCCCGTCAGAGCATTTCTCTTGTTAACCCGAACCGGAAAGCAGTACTCGCTTCAAACCATGGCAGTCTTTTCTCCCCGGGTTACTTGATCACGAATGTGGCGCAGTACGTCAGGCCGGATGCCCTTCGTCTCAATAGGCTCTTTCCGTTCATCACGTTTCCACCATTAGCAAACAACTTCGGCGGGCATCTGTACGACACCATTGAGCCGACGTCGAGCATCCCATCCTCGATGCCAGCGCTCGCGCTGCTCGCTCTCGTTGGTATCGCAGTCGTAATGTGGCCGCGTTCCCCCTTCCGCTCTAATTCGGTGAGTCTGCGTGCCATCTTATTGGGTTCTTTGATCGGACCACTTGTAACATTGACCCTTGCCTACATTGCGCAGCGCTACATCGCCGACGTGATTCCGTTCCTAGTAATTTGTGGAGCGCTCGGAATGTGGTGCGTCTACCAGTGGAGTGCAGATCGCAAAGTTGCGCGACGCGTGCTTGGGTCGTTTTTTTTAGCACTCACTATCGTCGGCTTCATAGTCAACCTTGGGCTCGCAATTGATTACAGATACCTCAACCCGTTCGTTCCTGAGGGGCCTAGGCTCAGCGCATTCGTGTCTGACCAATATCGAATCGATCGCAAGTGGAATCACGGCAAAATGCCGCATGTTATTCGCGTTGACAAGATGCCGACTGAGGTACAAAAGCGCGCGACTGTAGCGATACTGAGTGGTTGTAGTGGCGTATATTGGTCAAGTGGTGAGTATTGGTCTGCCATTGCTCGAACCCGGGCAACAGGACTGCATGATTTCACACTCCGGTTCCCCGCGGTGGACTCCCCGACTTGGCTTCCTGTACTAGTAGCTGGTGACGCAGAGGGTTCTCAAACGCTGGCTGTGCAACTGCAGGGCGATCGACGACTCACGTTCGGGCTTCGTACGGTTAGCCCAGAGAAGTGGCGCCATTTTAACGAGAAGGCGGGATGGGTGCGCGGTGTCACTGTTAGGTATGAACCGGGACGCACGTATCACATGCGAGTAATATTGGACCAGAACAACGGTGCCGTGAGGATGACTATCAGTGCCGCAGATGGCACAACTATTCCGACGTCCCGAGCCTTTTTCGTCCCTGGGCGTCTTGAATTAACTCCGAGACAAGCGAGAGAATTTGTGGTCCCTCACTCGCAAGTTACGATTGGCCGTAACGACTTTGGAGCGTGGACCGAGCCCCGTTTTAGCGGTTCTATCGTCGAGACTCAACCGAAGTATCTCCCTAAGATCTGTTCCATCCTTGATGAGTGATTGCTACTTCGTTGCGAGTACGGACTGCCGGAAACTCTGTTGGGACGGTTCTGGGAGGCTTGGGGGAGGCTTTGTGAAGTCCCAATCGACGTCACATTAGGTCCTCTCGGAATACGACTGATTGGCTACCTCCGGAATATATAGGCGATGAAATCGAATAAGAGCCGCAACGTGTTCAGCCTACCGGCGGTAATTTGGCCCCGGGATTATGATTTTCTCAGTATGCATGCTCACTTTAAGCGTTATTTAACTAAGGGCATATCTTGCTTGGACACTTAAAGTGGTATAGGTTTTGAGAATGCTGATCTCAAAACACCCGAAATTTATGAAGGCTCCGAATCTGAAGGCCAGAAATCTGAGGGTCATCAAGGCTGTCGCATTTGCTAGCGCACTCGTAATCGTGCTCGCAGCATGTGATCTAGCGACGCTCTCGGGCGGAGGTTCCGGAGACTCTCCGATTAGCAGAAAGGGGAGGATTTCGCTCGCTATTGAGACTGAGGAACTATGCCTCAAAGGTACAGAGCGCGACTGTGAGAACTACTCCTACCAGGGTGGGGTCCAGAGCGTGACCGGCGAGTTCAAGGACTCGGGTACAAATCCTTCATGGCCATACGGCGTATCCATGAAGTTCGAGGGTGCGTATACCGCTACTGAGAAGCGCGACATCGGTGTGTTGCTGATCGCGGGAGATGTCTGTAACGAGATCCTTGGCGTCCCCGAAGGCGCTCCGGTAGGCGCTGAGGCGAAGGGCTCCAAAGAATCAAAGAATGCGAATTGTTGGCTAGGTGGCATCGGGTATCGTTCGGCGGATGCAAGGCACTATCCAAACTCGACGCCGTGCTTCGGAGACTCTGCGGTTCTATCGGATGCGTTGCGATCAGGGTTATCCCGTGCGTCAGAGAGTTCGGTTGTGAGCGAGACCGTCAAACGCCTAGAACGCGACATCAACTCGGATCGAGATCGTGGACCTAAAGAGAATCAAATTACTGGTCAAGCACTGGTGCTGATAGTTGACGCTAACCACAATGGGCGCATAAACGAAGACGCTGAACCTGGTAAGAGTCCTGACGCGTTCATTCTTGTCTCGGTCTGCGGGCCTTATTCAGGTATAGGTAGCGGCGGGGGTTTGGGCTCTGGTTACAACTACTCAACTTGCCCCGGTGGAACTCTCTCGAGCGATGCCTTCATTGGCTCAGCAATCTCGCGGCGCTGCCTTGTGCCTCTGCGCGGTGGAGACCTCAAGATCAAGATCATTCCTACAACATCTACTTCTACAACAACGACGCTTCCACCGAACTAGGTAGCTACGCGAATTTTTCTATTCCAATATCGCATCAACGCTTGGAGTCTTATAAATGAAGATCGTTAATAACCTTAAAGTGACAGCCGCTGGAGCGGTCTTGGTGCTAGTTGCCGCTGCCTGTGGCGCGGGTGAGGTCTCGGGCGGCGGGTCTGCAGACTCCGCCATTTCCTCTAGAGGAAAGATCTCCATTGCTATGGAGACTAAAGGGCTCTGCGTGAGGGGGACCGAGCGAGACTGCGCAGGTTTCCCGCCCGGAGGCTATTTCCAAGTAGTTAAGGGAGAATTCGCGGACTCTGGGAAGAATGCATCATGGCCCAATGGGGTGTCGATGAAGTTCGAAGGAAGTTTTGGCACTTATTACCCAAAGGATTTAGCCGAGAGTACCGCGCAGAGAGATTGCCCGGCTGCCGGACTTACCTGTTGGATTGGCATTGTGGGCTATCGCTCCGGCGACGAGCGCCACTATCCAAATCCTCCAACCTTTGAATGCAGCAATTTTTTAGCAGGAGCCACTGTTAATTCTCAGACGGTAGGTAACACTGCTACTCCTAATACAGATTCAAGGGTTGCCGTTGCAATGGGTGAGGAAGTATCGCGCCTTCAGGAGAGGGTGCGAGATAATTCTAAGGAATCAGAGTTCCGTAATACTGCAACAGGAGTAGCACTGGTATTTATTGTGGACACCAATCGAAATGGCGAGATCGACTCCCGCGAAGGCTCCGATGGACCGAAGGATGTAATTATGTTGACTTCGCTCTGCGGTCCCTACTCAAATGAGCCAGGGCTATCCAATGTAGCGGACGTTTACTCCTATGCAACCTGTGCCTCAACGGGCGGAACTTCCTTAATTGGCGGCTTCCATTGGAATCTGTACGAGTACTTCTACGACCTGATATCTCAATGCCCAGCTGCCCTACGAAGCGGAAACCTCAAGATCAAGATGCTGTCGCCCACCACTACGACCACAACCACAACTACTACGACGCTTCCACCTAACTAGAGACGGCGGGAGCGTAAAATTGTCTGAGCTCAGGCGGCTCGAATACTGATCGCTTACTCAGTCGGAGAGGCTTTGGGTCCTCCGGCAGGGTCGCCTTCGTGGGCATTTGGCTATGGTTTTGTCGGCCAAGTGAGCGATCTCGGTCCTCTCCGATAGGATGTCATCTCCCCTTTAAGGAGCAATCTCTTGCCCGAAAGATCTAGTTCGTCACCGCGCCGCGCCTCTGGAACCCCCAGCGGTAGATCTGCGCGTTCTGGCGCGCCTCGTGCGGGCTCCAAGGGCTCTGGTGCTCAGAGTTCTGGGTCTCGGGGCGCTAGCGGTTCTTCGCGCACCGGTTCGTCATCTAGAGGTTCAACAAGTGGCGAGCGCGGCTCGTCTGAGCGTGGAGCATCATCCTCTCGCGCGGGTGGTTCAGGTACGCGTGGTGCTTCAAGCTCTCGCTCTACAACAGGGCGCTCTGCCAGTGACCGTTTCGGGGGAGAGCGATCAAGTCGCTCAGACTCAAGGGACTCGCGAGGCTCTAGAGACTCGCGAGATTCACGTGACTCTAGGGATTCACGTGACTCTAGGGATTCGCGTTCCTCGAGCGCCAGGAGTAGCGCAACTAGTCGCACAGGTGCCCCGCGACGTGGCGAGGGGCGCGGACGCCCCGAAGAACGTGATCCTGATCCACGCTCGCCAGCAGGTAGAGCTGCTGCAGCCGAGCGTAAGGCCGGTGGCGCGCGCAGTGGTGCGCCTCGATCTGGCGCTCCACGCTCCACCTCACGGAGTACACCGCGCTCAGTAACTGGTGGATCACGATCAAGTAGCGGGTCTGCAAGGCGAGACGACTGGTCGATGGGTGACTCGCGCGACTCGCGCAGTGGGCCGTCAAGGCCAGGCTCACCAGCAGCAGGTAGGGGCGGCGCTCGTGGTGATTCTCGCGGCGACTCGCGTACTGGCTCTCGTGGGGATTCTCGTGGTAGTTCTCGCGGTGGTCCTCGTTCTGACTCGCGCGGCGATTCACGTAGTGAATACCGCGGATCTAGCAGGGGAGAATCAACTCGTTCAGGGCCAGCAGAGGGCGCCATTACTCGTTCTGGGCGCCGCATTGGCTCAGAGCCGCTCCCCACACCTCCACCCAAACGTAGACCATCCGGATACTCAAATGATGAGGAGCAGGAGCCGCGGGTAGAGCGAGATGTACTTAGGCGTGTCTCGCGCGACTCAAAGGAGCGTGCGCCACGAAAAGGTGCGCGACGCGTAGCAGATGCACCTCCACGTCGGACCCCATCACGGCGCCGCAGGCCAGGGCCTCAAGCAGTGCGTGATGAAATTTTAAGAGTCGGAGGCAAGAGAGCTGATCGTCACTACGACGCATTGATGAAAGCAGCAGACGCATTTGCTGAGGGGCGCGAGCGTGATGCTCTGCGTATTCTCCGCCCCCTTCGTGAAGAGGTATCAGCCTCGCCGAGCGTGCGCGAACTCTTTGGTCTGGCCCTCTATCGAGATGGCAAGTATCGTGACGCGTCGCGAGAGCTCGAGGAGTATTACTCGATGACCGGCGACGTTACTCAGCATCCAGTTCTAATGGATTGCTATCGCGCCCTCGGCGATCACGAGACAGTTGAGGCGCGGTGGCGCGAGCTTGGCGATGAGTCCCCGTCATCGGAGCTCGTCACTGAGGGTCGAATTGTCTTCTCTGGATCTCTAGCCGATCGAGGGAGGCTTGATGAAGCGATTACGTTGCTTGCAAAGCGTGCGGATGGAATCAAGCGCGTGCTTCAGCATCACCTTCGGCTTTGGTATGCACTTGCCGACCTCGAGGAGCGCGCAGGGAATCTGCCCGCTGCGAGGTCTCGATTTGATCGAATACGTCAGCATGACGCTGGATTTGCCGATGTAGCCGAGCGTTTAGCTGCACTTGCTTAGAAATACTCAGCACTTCTCGCTCGTTTGCTCCCCGTAGCGAAGTTACGATCCACGTGTGTCAAACGGTGGGCAAGAGAATATTGCTACTCAATCAAATGCTGATCACCCTCTAGTCGCGGGTGACGGGGTTCTGCGTTCATTTCCTTGCCTAGATGGTGTGCGTTCGCTAGCGGCGATCTTGGTGCTTATCAACCACTCATCTGCATTCGCATCTGGGTTCGACTCAGGTTGGTCTCCAGAGCCAGTGCGAATTGTCACCGGTTTATTTGGGCGTATTGGTGTAGCGACATTCTTCGTGATCTCTGGCTTCCTGCTCTACCGCCCGTTTGTCCTCGCTCATTTATCCGGCTCTGGATTGGGGGGTGCGGGGCGATTCTGGGTGCGCAGGTTTGCTCGCATTCTCCCCGGTTATTGGATAGCTCTTTTAGGTGCGATCGCTCTCGGCTCTGCTCAATTCCTCAACGTCGGCGTCTCCGGGTACTTAACCGCCTTCGGGCTCGCTCAGAATTATCGCTTAGGTGGGATGATCTTTCTAGGAATAGCGGTTGCCTGGACTTTAGTTATTGAGGCCTCGTTCTATATTTTTCTTCCAGGTTTTGCATGGGTAATGTCGAGGTTTGGTCGCTCGGATCGCCACCACGCTCTGCGAACGCAGATTATTGGTCTGAGCACGCTTGTACTCATTGCCTTGGTTACAAAGAGTTACTGGCTTGTCTATCTACAGAGCAACGTGGGACTCCGACGAACTTGGTTCCCTCTTTCGCAGCTCGGGTTTTGGCTCCCTGCTTACCTTGATTGGTTCGCAGTAGGAATGTTGCTTGCTCTCTGCTGGGCTTGGCGTGCAACCGGAGGAAGACTTCCTCGGGTGATCTCAATATTTGCAGAGCATTCATGGTTCTCATGGTTAGCGGCAGCAGGGTTCACGCTGGCGCTCACACGCATCGGAATTCCGTTGCGGCCATTCGCAGAGTTTGGGCCTATGACAGGTTTTCTATATGACGAGTTCGCTCTCTGTGTCGGGGCCTTCCTTGTCGTCCCCGCACTATTCGCGGGGCCATCTCCAGGGATGATTCGAAGAATGCTTGCTTCCCGCTTAGCCGTCTTTCTTGGGACCATCTCCTTTGGTATCTACTTGTGGAACGCAACGATTCTCGATTTTGTATATCGACGCGAACCTCTTGGAGGCGGCGGCTCTTGGATTCTTTACAGTGCGATGTCGCTAATGGCAACGCTCATTATTTCCTACGTTGTCTTTGTTCTCGCTGAGAGGCCGATACGCGATCTGGCCCATAAGTGGAGTGGTTCTTCGCATCTGGGGAGCTCCCTAAATGCTAAACCAAGTTTTGTAATTGAGATCGGAGCAGAGCGGATTCGGTTGGAGACATGGGTCGAGCCGCATGACTCTTCAAGAGTCTCAGATGTTGCGATTATCGCAGGCACCTTTGCATTGCTCCTTCTTCTCTCGATCGGCTTGCCGTCGTTCAGGGCACTCTTTGCCTAAATGGCAACAGCGCCGCTCTCTTTCTTATCTCTGGAATAGTGGAGCAATCTGGGACGAATCTAGGTACTCATCAACTCTTACTACGAGGCCGTCCTGGAGTTTGACGACTAGGCATGCCGGTATCACTAAGTGCTGGGGCGCTATATCTCCACGCTGAGGGACAACGACGTGGAGTCGGTGGCGCTGCACGTAGCCCGACTCCGTTGGAATCACCTCTAGTACCTCATAACGAAGTGACTCGGCCCTTCGGTGCATGGCTTGAAGAGTCTCGAATGTCTCGGCTGCAGGCTGGTCTACCCCCATGACATTGATATTTACAACGGCATTGGGTGCATACATTGCAGCGAGTGCCTCTAAGTTGCACTCCTCAACATTGGCGATGAACTTGGCTGCGAGTGTTTGGATATCAATCTGCATGAGATTGACTCTAGGGCTTAGTTGTCACAGGTAAGAGTTACTCTCCATTCAACGCATCAAGAGACCTTGAGGCGTTGAATCCGCCAGACTTTATTTCCCCCTCATAGGCACCGAAGTTAAGGGTATGAGGAGACGGCTATGCCATCAGTCATAGGCAGCGAGAGAAGCAAGAAGACACTCAAGACAGATAAGACAGATAAGACAGATAACGAATGTATTAAACCCAGCGAGGCGGGATTGAACCTCGCAATTCTGGTCGGCGTGCTCTCAAGCGCCCCGGAGACTCGCGAGATTCCAGACCGGGGAGAGGTGGCGACGCTTCAAGTGCGCGTCTCGTCCCTCGATGGCGTGACCTCGGTCCCCGTCACAATGTGGTCACCGCCCGCTTGGTTGCTAGCGGCAGGGGAGGGGACCCCAGTGCTAGTGGCGGGCATCGTGCGCAGGCGCTTCTGGCGAACACCTGCAGGCACGACCAGTAGTCGCGTCGACGTTGAGGCGACAAGCGTTACTCGTGATGGTGCTAGGCAACGCGCATCTCTAGCCAAGAGGGCCGAGGCAATCCTTGCAAGCGCTGCTTTAACGCCTCTGCCAAAGTAGTGAGGTGGGCTTAGCCCGTGTACACGTCGATGTAGCGGCGGTAATTAGCAGAGATCTGCGCTGCCGCTACATCGGTGGTGAGGGATCCATCTAGGTAGCCCTTGAGCTGGTCCCACCAAATGCTTCTCCCAATAGCGAACCCAAGGTATCCAGGGACGCCTGAACCTGTTCGCAGCCAATGGTCAACCTTGGCATCGTCGGCACCACGCCCGAGTACGACGCATCCAACACCATCACGCCCACCGGTGCGCGCCTGCTCAGAGATCATTTCGCAGTCCTCGCGACGGTCGATGCCCTCAATCTTCCAGATGTCGGCTTCGATGCCGGCCTGCTGCATATTCTCAATCGCGATTCTCATGAGCTCGGGTCGAATATTCGTGTCGTATGCGTCCTCGCCCCCTGCTGCCTCAATTTGATGAGGCTCACCGGGAACCAATAGTTCAAGGAGAAACTTGCGATCCTTGGCTTTAAGCCAATCCGAGAGAGTCTTTAGCCCTACGAGTGATTTTGCGTTGTCCTCGGCATTGCCCTCAGGGTTGAGCCTTACAAGAATCTTCGAGAATGTTGGGTTGAATGACTCAATGTGCTCGCCGAAGGCGTCGCCATACTCAAAATCAAAGTAGTCAAGACCGCTTTTCTCGACCGGCATTGCAACAATCTGCCCTGCTGCTACGCCTGCCTTTGCAACCTCTGCACCGAACTGCTCATCTACTAGTAGCCCGCAGCTCTGCGTGGATGCGCCATCGGATAAGGCGCGTGCAAACCCTTCAGCGATGAGCGCCTTGGCATCGACAATTTTTGCCGACTCCTCGGGCGATGGGTCACCAGGGATTCCAAACATCTTCTTCTGGAATGAGCCGCGATGGTCAAAGGCAAGAATGAACAATTGCTGGTCGTATCCGAGTGCCATATGTCTCGTTCTCTTCTCTCGGCCGATAGCGGCCGGGTGGTGATGGGCTGGGTGTTGATGTAGCCGGTTGGTCTTGGTTTAGCCGAGGATCTCCGGCGCCACAGATCATACCGGCGCCCGCTTCCCAGAATTGGCCCCGCACGTAGTTATGCTTGAGGAGATTCAAGTGCTCACGGGCGTCTTGGAGAGAAGCAATCCCAGAAGTGCCCCCAGAATTTTGGGTAATCCAGATGGGTAATGCAGATGGGTGATCCAGACGATTCCCCACCTAGGTTGATTCGCAAGGATCGCTAGGAATAGTCAATAGCAGCAAAGCGTCGTGAAATGAGGACGAAGAGTGAGCCCAGATAATGCCGAGCAGCAAGCCACCGAGGTATTAGAGCGAGTCGTTATTAGATTCGCTGGAGACTCGGGAGACGGTATGCAGTTGGTAGGTGACCGCTTTACCGATGTAAGTGCTGCTTTTGGAAACGACCTAGCAACTCTCCCTGATTACCCAGCCGAGATTCGTGCTCCAGCGGGAACTATCGCTGGAGTCTCTTCCTTCCAGGTGCACATCGCTGGCCGCGACATCGTGACCCCGGGTGATGCACCGAACCTTCTTGTAGCAATGAACCCAGCAGCCCTCAAGGCCAATATCAACGACCTGATGCCCGGTGGAGCAATCATTGCTAATAGTGATGCCTTTGAGACCCGAAACCTAGATAAAGCCGGGTACCTTGGCAACCCACTTGAGGACGGATCGCTCTCCGCATATCGCCTCTACTCAATCCCTATGACCTCGCTTACGCTTGAGGCTGCAAAGGGAACCGGAGCCAAGCCAAGAGATGCAGAGCGCTCTAAGAATTTCTTTGCTCTCGGTTTGATTGCATGGATGTACACGCGACCAACTGAGGCAATTACCGGTTGGATCGCAGAGAAATTCGGTAAGAACCAAATCGTTCACGATGCAAACGTTGCTGCTCTCAAGGCCGGATATAACTTCGGTGAGACTGCAGAGATTTTTGAGCATGCGTATACGGTCCCATCAGCGCATTTGCCGGCTGGGCGTTACCGAAACATCACAGGAAACCTTGCTACTGCCTATGGGTTGATCGCTGCTGGGCATCAGGCGAAACTTCCGCTGTTCTTAGCTTCATACCCGATCACGCCCGCATCTGACATTCTTCACGAACTCTCAAAGCACAAGCGTTTCGGTATCCGCACCGTGCAGGCTGAGGATGAAATCTCCGCTGCCGGAATGGCAATTGGCGCTGCATACGCAGGGCATTTGGCCGTCACTACAACTAGTGGGCCTGGCGTTGATCTTAAGTCCGAGGCGATGGGGCTTGCTGTCAGTATCGAGTTACCGTTATTGCTAATCGATGTTCAAAGAGGGGGTCCATCAACTGGCCTCCCGACTAAAACTGAGCAGGCAGACCTAATGCTCGCGATGTATGGGCGACACGGTGAAGCACCACTCCCAATCGTTGCTGCTTACTCGCCCTCCCATTGCTTCGATGCAGTTCTAGAGGGGGCACGTATAGCCCTTAAATATCAGACTCCCGTGATGATTCTCACAGATGGCTATTTGGCTAACGGATCTGAGCCCTGGCTCCTCCCCGCCGCTGCCGACCTCCCTGACATCTCTGTAAAATTCCAGACGGAGCCCAACGGCACCGGCCCGGATGGAGAGCCTAAGTACATGCCGTACTTACGTGATCCAATTACCCTTGCCCGACCGTGGGCAATACCTGGAACCCCTGGGCTCATGCACCGCGTCGGTGGTATTGAGAAGCAGGATGTAACCGGGAACATTAACTACGAACCCTCCAACCACGAGAAGATGACTCATCTGCGTGCTGCGAAGATTGCAGGTATCGCAAACGACATCCCTCCTCTCGCTGTTGACGATCCATCAGGAGAGGCAGAATTGCTTGTTCTTGGGTGGGGAAGCACGTGGGGTGCAATTCAGGCCGGTGCGCGTAGATTGCGGGCCGATGGCGTCAATGTCGCTCATGCTCATTTGATGCACTTGAATCCATTCCCCGCAAATCTTGGCGAGGTCCTTGCGAAGTATCCGAAAGTACTAATCCCTGAGATGAACCTCGGCCAACTCTCACGCCTTGTGCGCGCTGAGTACCTAGTCGATGCCAAGAGTCTTACGAAGGTCCAGGGTCTCCCTTTCCGGGCGGCTGAGATTGAAGCGAAAATGTTGGAGATGATCAATGGCTGAGCCAGTAACTCTTTCACGTAAGGATTTTTCCTCTGACCAAGAGGTGCGTTGGTGCCCCGGGTGCGGCGACTACTCCGTCTTGACCGCAGTGCAGTTGCTGCTGCCCGAGATCGGCATACTTCCTCAGAATCAAGTATTCGTGAGTGGTATCGGATGCTCAAGTAGGTTCCCCTACTACATGAATACCTATGGTGTTCATAGCATTCATGGACGTGCACCGGCATTCGCCACAGGTATCGCGGCTGCGCGACCTGACCTCGACGTGTGGGTCGTAACCGGTGACGGTGACGGACTCTCAATCGGTGGGAACCATCTGATTCATGCCCTTCGGCGCAACATCAATATCACAATTCTGATGTTCAACAATCAGATATATGGTCTTACTAAAGGTCAGTACTCTCCAACGAGTGAGGTTGGAAAAGTAACGAAGTCAACACCGTTTGGATCGATCGATCATCCGTTTAATCCAATCTCCGTTGCGCTCGGTGCTGAGGCCTCATTCGTCGCTCGAACCCATGACATGGACCGAAAGCACATGACAGAGGTCTTCCGGCGCGCCAATGCTCATCAAGGTGCATCGTTTGTAGAGATCTACCAAAACTGCAACGTCTTCAACGACGGAGCATTTGACGCAGTGGTAGCGAAAGACAGCCGTGCTGACATGCTCATTGATCTACACCACGGAGAGAAGATTGTGTTTGGCGCCGATGGCGAGCACGGTGTCATGCTCGACGAGTTCGGCGAGGCCCATGTTGTCTCTGTAGCGGATGTTGGGCTCGAGAAGATCTTGGTCCACGATGAGCAACGCCCAGAGCCTTCTCTGGCATTTGCGCTATCTCGACTCGCCTCAGGCCCATATGAGCCGACACCGGTGGGTATCTTCAGAGCGATTCAGCGACCTTCGTATGAGATTGAGCTCAGCCGTCAGTTGGCTGCAGTCCAAGAACGCGGTGGAGCGCCAGACCTAGACGGGCTACTTGGATCCGGCAACGTATGGGAAGTCGTTTAGAGCTAGATCTCTAAGGCGCTAACTCTAAGACGGGCTGTCTAAGAGTCTAAATACCATGCCAGTTCGTGGCTTAGGCCAGAAGAAGGTTGTCTTCTCTGGCATACGCACGCCTGCTTGACCAGCATCGCGAATTGTCGCAACACTAACCGGCGCCAAAATTATTGCTGCGGCGGCACCGCCGTTGGCGACAATCTCCGCACAGTCTTCAGCGTCGTTTCTATACGTGAGGGCAGCCTCCCCAAGAAGCGGTCTAATCAAGGTCTCGAAGTGTGCGGATGCCACATTATGGAGCGACTCGGGGAGTGACTTACAGGCTTCATCTAATGCATTAGCGGCTGGGACGAGGAGGAACAAGCGGTCGGGGAGTACGAGTCCAATTGCGTCTTCTATGCCGACTGAATCGTGGAGTGTTGCAATTCCCTCCTTCGTATGGGGTCCAGAGTCTCTAACTTCAAAGGTCTTCGCTACCAGATCAAGAAAATTCCTGGGAACTTCACTGAGCAGTCGATGAATTGCATGTACAACCAATTCCTTCTCTGCCAATTCGACGACGAAGCAGAGAATTGCATCCGAACCTTGATCGGTTGATCCCTGCTCTGAGCGATAAGCAAGTGCCGTCTCAAAGCGATGGTGGCCATCGGCGAGTACAAGCGGCCCAGCGGCGAGAGTGTCCTTAACTGCCTCTACTCCCGTTGGGTCCGTTAGCGCCCAGAGAGCGTGATGCACGTTGAACTCGTCGGTGCACTCGGCTAGCGGTGCTGATTTGGTAGCGGCGTTGAGTGAATCTGTTAGACCGACTGCTGTGCAGAGTCCCCAGATCGGATCGAGGTTTGCTCTAGTTGTTCGCAGTATCTCTAGGCGATCTGATTTGGCCTTCGGAAGCGTACGCTCATGAGGGAGTACCTCTCCGGTGCCGATGTGCTCAGGGAGGCTCAGCGCGCCAAGGACCCCTGTAGTGGTGCGTGCCTTGCCATGTCGCTCAGTGAAACTCATTCGGTAGACATAGAAAGCAGGCGTATCGTCGAGGGTTAATACCGCGTCTGCGCTCCAATCTGAGAGAAGTCCCGCGGCCACGGAGTACGGGTTTGGGTTGCTTTCGTCGGCTTCGGGCAGGATTAGCCGAACGGCGTTGAACTGGTCCCGTGACGCTAGGGCCCTGTGCTGATCTTGATCAATTACGTCATATGGAGGTGCTGTTACTGAATCGAGTACTCCGCCGCCGGTATATCGGAGGCCGCGGAAGGGGAGAAATTCGGGCACGGTTTTTGATTCCTAATGAGAGGGGTTAATTGTTGTTGCTGGAATCATCGCACACTGCAATCGCCAAGCCCGTCACCCGGCAATGGGTCGCTCAGTAAGTATTGGGGGCGGTTTTAGGTGCGAACGCAGAATGAGCGCTATGAAGGCTCCGAAAACGAATCCCCCGACATGAGCTGCCCAAGCAACTCCACTATTCGGCTCGATCGCAAACTGCATTAGGAACCACAGCCCGAGTACTACAGCTGCAGGTATGTAGACGACGAGAATTACAAACATCGGCCACCAGGTCAGGATACGAGCGCGTGGGAATAATACTAAGTATGCCCCCATCACTCCAGCGATTGCTCCTGACGCTCCAACTATCGGGATAGTAGAACCGGGCTCAACAAGCACTTGTGCAAATGTCGCCGCTATCCCCGCTGCAGCGAAGAACGCTAGAAAGCCAACTTTGCCGAAGCGTTCTTCAATATTGTTGCCGAATACCCATAGAAAGAGCATGTTCCCTAATAGATGCAGCCAAGAGCCATGGAGAAAAATCGATGCAAGCATCGATAGCCAGATGTTCTTGGCGCTAGCAAAAGGCCTCTCCCCGTAGGTCTCTCCCTCGATCGTGACTCGAGAGCGCCCGCACTCACCGCTCACCAATTCTGCCTCGCTCAGCGGCGCCTGGTCTCGAATCTCGCATGGAATCACTGCGTGCTCATAGCTAAAGACGAAGTCGCTGCTCCCACCGTGGGGCTGTACTAGGGCGAATACGAAGATATTGATGGCGATTAGGAGAATCGTCAAAAAGGGGATCTGGCCGGTTGGATTGTCGTCGTGTAGGGGGATAGCCACTGAGGAAGAGAATAATCGGTTAGCGGGAGAAGAACATCGGGCTATCGGGGGCTCGGGTAGGCTCTCGGGACACGCTCGATTACTTTAAAGACCCGCAAAATCGAGCCTGACCAAGCTTATTGCTGGCATCTAACTGGATGCCATGGCAAGACACGACGGCAACTACAGGAGGATCCGAATGGCGCAGCGACCCGATCTAACGCGTTTTATAGATGCTGGTGCAGGGTTTGTTTCATTGACACGCGGGCAGGCCCAAGCCAGCGCCCGCGAGCTGGTATCACAGGGGCTCCTTGCTCAGAATCAGGTACAGGCCTTCGTCGACGGAATACTTGAGGAGAGTCGCCGTCGACGCGACTCCGCTATCTCGACGGTGCGCACCGAGGTGGGCCGGCAGGTAAAATTACTCGGGCTGATCACAAAAGACGACCTAGCGGATGCAGAGCGGCGCCTGCGTAAGGAGCTGGGGGGCAACTCGGCGAGCAAACCCTCAGGGGAGAGGAAGCCGCCCTTAAAGAAGACGGTAAAGAAGACGGCAGTGAAGAAGACCGCAGTGAAGAAGACTGCAGTGAAGAAGGCACCAGTTAAAAAGGCACCAGTTAAAAAGGCACCAGCTAAGAAGACGACTGCGAAGAGGAGTGCATGAGTCATCTCCGGCCGCGAGTGCTCTGCTCCTCCCGATCACGCCGTTCAAGCGCTTGTTTAGCAGCCTCGAACTCAACCCATTCATAGGATCACCGATGCGACGTCGCCTAGATGCAGAGCTCGTTCGGAGGGGACTCTCTCCGAGTCGAGCGCGCGCTGTTGAGTCCATTGAGGCAGGCCAGGTAACCGTCGGAGGTGCGCCAGCCAACTCGGCTTCACGGCAAGTAGCTAGCGATGAGCCTATTTTTGTCGAGTCGCCCCCCGCTCGATTTGTCTCGCGTGGCGGAGAGAAACTCGACGCAGCGCTAGAGAAGTTCGGCATCAATGTTGAGGGCCGCAGAGCTCTAGATGCTGGAGCCTCTACTGGCGGATTTACGGATTGCCTATTGCAGCGCGGCGCCTCATCTGTGATCGCTGTTGATGTTGGGCGCGCCCAATTGGCGTGGTCTCTTAGAACGGATGAGCGCGTGACGGTGATGGAGCGTGTCAACGTTCGCAGTCTTGCCCCCGAGGCGGTCGGGGGACCAGTCGATCTACTGGTCGCTGATCTCTCCTTTATTTCACTGCGCACTGTTGCACCGGCGCTAGCGGCTTTGACGACTATGGAAGCTGAACTGATACTTCTAGTTAAACCCCAGTTTGAGGCAGGGCGCGACCGCATTGGGAAGGGCGGCATCGTGCGCGACAAAATGGTTCACCGGGCAGTCTTGAGTGAAGTCGTCGAGGGGCTTGCCTCCAACGGACTCGGAGTCTGCTCAATAACGGCCTCTCCTCTTCGGGGTGCCGACGGAAATGTTGAGTTTCTCGTATTGGTTCGTCACTGTGAACCTTCGATCGCCGATTCAGAACTCGACGCTGTCGTAGCGGAGGTACATGCATGAAGCCCCCTCGAATTGTCGGTTTACTTCCGCACTCCGAACGACCTGAGGCACAGCGTTTGGCTGCAGAGGCCTCTAAGCACTTAGTTGACCTAGGAGCAATAGTCAGAGTGCTCGCATCTGATGCACCTGAACTCGCGGAGTTCCACGTTGATGCCTCCACGTTTACTGAAGGGTTAGACATTGCAGTCTCGCTCGGCGGCGACGGAACAATGCTCAGGGCTGTAGACCTAGTCAGTTCAGCGGGCGTGCCAGTGCTTGGGGTAAATGTTGGGCAACTTGGGTATTTGGCCGAGGTTGAGCCTGCTTCTATTGCTAACGCATTGAGACGGGTCGTCGCAGGCGACTACACGGTGGACGAGAGAATGATGCTCTCGGTCGAGGTTGAGGGCTCAGCGCTCTCAGGCTCTTGGAGAGCACTAAATGAAGCGGTATTGGAGAAGTCCCAGCCCGGGCGCATAGTTCGCCTTGATGTCTCAATCAACGGAACCTTCTTTACAACATACGCAGCGGATGGAGTCATAGTGGCTACACCCACCGGCTCTACTGCATACTCTTTCTCGGCGCGTGGCCCAATTGTCTCGCCCCGCCACGACTGCATGGTCCTGACTCCTGTCTCCCCGCACATGCTCTTCGACCGAGCGCTCGTGCTCGATCCGAGCGAGGAGGTTCGATTCGATCTGAAAGGAACGCTCTCCGCTGTGCTGACTCTCGATGGTAGAGAGATCGGCCTGCTTGATTCTGGTTCCTCGGTTCGCTGCACTGGGGCTGCGCATCCTGCGTTGATTGCTACATTCGGCCCCCGAGATTTCCATCAAGTGCTCAAAGCAAAGTTTGGGTTAGCCGACCGATGAGCCATTCAGTCGCTGTTGCCTCATTGCTCGAATTGCGAGTTACTGACCTAGGAATAATTGAAGAGCTCTCTGTTCTCCTCGAGCAAGGCCTAACCGTTGTCTCCGGCGAGACGGGGGCGGGCAAGACCTTGGTGATGACAGCACTTGCGCTTCTAGGTGGTGCGCGTGCCGATTCGTCAATGGTGCGTGCCGGAGCCTCAGAGGCTCGAGTTGAAGGGCGTTTCTTCGACCCTGCGATTGAGGACGAGATCGTGCTTGTGCGAGTCGTCCCGTTAGACGGGCGGAGTCGTGCCTATGTAAACGGTGGATTAGTAACAATCGGCGAACTCTCAGAGCGTTGCGGATCCCTTATCGATCTGCATGGTCAGCACTCGCACCAGTCGCTGCTTGATCCAGCAGTGCAGACAAAATTGCTGGATCGATTCTGCGGCGCACCTGCCATTCACGCATTAGCAGAGTACAGAGCAGCCCGATTGAAGCTCAGCGAGGCGCAGCGAAAGTTAGACGATCTAGGTGGCGATGAGCGTGCTCGTGCGCGTGAATTAGATCTTCTAAAATTTCAGATTGATGAGCTTGTCTCGGCATCTCTTAAGGACCCTAACGAGGCCGATGCACTCGAGAGCGAAGAGGAGTTGCTTGCTGACGCGGAGGCGCATCAGATTGCACTTCGAACTGCATATGAAGCGCTACAAGGCGTAGCAGCCGATGCAGTTGGAGCGGCTACATCGGCACTCATCGGGCGACCCCCGTTTGCTGCGCATGAAACACGAATTCGCGGGCTTCAGGCAGAGATCTCCGACATAGCGCACGACCTTAGAGGCACTCTAGAGTCGGTCGTAGTCGATCCAACGCGACTGGCGGCCGTGCAGGAACGACGTAGATTGCTCCGCGAACTTGGCCGCAAGTATGGAGCCAGCTGTGGTGAGATGATCGCATTCCTAGATGCCGCCCAGGTCCGATATGACGAGATTGCTTCTCATGCCGAGCGTGCCTCAGCCGCAGAGTCTGAGATCGCTAGCGCAGTCGCTTCGCAGCACAAGGCAGCAAATTTGCTCACGGAGGTGCGTAGAGAGGCAGCACTCAGGCTTGCGAGTTCAGTCGAGACACACTTAGTACGCCTTGCAATGCCGTCAGCACGCTTCGAGGTGCAGGTCGAGGAAGGCGATGAGACCGATGACGGTGGAGACCGAGTTGTATTTGCACTTAGTGCAAATACCGGCGAGCCACTTCGACCCCTAGCTCGTGCTGCCTCTGGAGGAGAACTCTCACGCTCGATGCTTGCAGTGCGCGTCGCCCTTCACTCTGCTGAGAGCAATGCTGGAGTCAAGGTCGGTGTAGTGCCACTCTTGGTCTTTGATGAAGTTGACGCTGGAATCGGCGGTGAGGCCGGCATAGCTGTTGGGCGTGAACTCGCAGACCTCGGTGGAGCAGGGCAAGTGCTCTGCGTAACTCATCTTGCCCAGGTCGCTGCCTTCGCAGATAATCAAATCGTCGTCACGAAGCGAAGTGTCGGCAAGCGAACCATTGCTACTGCTGAGGTAGTCTCAGGAGAGGAGCGCATCTCGGAGCTCTCGCGCATGCTCGCTGGGGTGGGCTCCTCTGAGCATGCAAGAAGGCATGCTCAGGAGCTCATCAACAGCGCTAGTAGTCCACGCGTGAGCGCGGAGACTGGGTCTGCAGAGTGAGTATTGACCAGGTTAGTGAGATACGTGTAACCGGTGTTGCTCGTGTTGATCGTCGAACGAAAGACCTCGCAAAGCGTTTAAAGCCTGGGGAGATCGCTGTAATTGAGCACACAGACATCGACCGCGTCGCCGCCGAGAGTCTCATCGCTACCGGTATATCAGCGGTGATAAATGTAGGGCATTCAATGTCAGGGCGTTACCCGAATAGCGGCCCCTTGAGATTGTTGCTTGCGGGTATTCCAATTCTCGATCGAGTGGATCCGAGCATCCTCGATGATGTTAAGGAGGGTGACGTTCTCACGATCTCTGACAGCGAGATATTTAGGGCATCACAGAGGCTCGCCACAGGGATTCCAATCTCAATACCTGAGATTGAGGAGGGCATGGAGGAGGCAAGAGTAAATATCGGTGAGGAACTGCAACGCTTCGCCGAGAATACTCTCGAGTACATAAAGCGAGAGGCCGACCTCACTTTTGAGCCCGTTCAAATTCCGCCCATCAAGGTTGATATGCGAGGTCGGCATGCCCTAGTAGTGGTACGCGGGCACGACTATAAAGATGATCTACATGCTCTCAAGGCGTATATAAAGGAGTATCGACCCACGCTTATTGCCGTTGATGGTGGGGCCGATGCGCTACTTGAAGAAGGATTTAAGCCCGACGTAATCATTGGCGATTTCGACTCTGTCTCAGAGGCGGCGCTTCGAGTCGGGGCCGATTTGGTACACCATGTTCACAGAGATGGGCGCGCTCCAGGGCGCGAGAATCTTGAGATGTGGAATGTCCCGTACCATGAGTTTGTAATCGACGGAACGAGCGAGGACGTCGCAATGATGCTGGCCTATGAGGCTGGAGCCACTCTGATCGTCGCAGTAGGTACGCATGCGACGATGGTTGAGTTCCTCGATAAGGGTCGCCCAGGAATGTCCTCGACCTTCCTAACGCGTCTACGACTCGGCCCAATCCTTGTCGATGCCAAGGGCGTGAACAGGCTCTACGAAGGGCGCGTGCGTAGGCGCGACCTGTTTCTATTAGTCGCATCTGCACTCGTTGCGATGATCTCTGTAAGTATTGTCTCCGAACCTATTCGTGTATTTGCACGTGGAATCAATCTCTCCATACATGATCTTTGGTACTCGGTCTTCGGTGCGTTCTAAGCGCAAGTCAGGTAGCGAAAAATGATAAATTTTAGGTTCCATGTTGTCTCAATAGTCGCAGTATTCCTCTCGTTGGCGCTCGGAATAATGATCGGCTCGACAGTCGTTGATCGAGCCATTGTCGCATCGCTGCGTAGTCAGATTGATCGAGTCGAGGCGAATGCTGACGCACAGCGAGCAGAGAACGCTGCGTTGAGCGAAGAGTTAGGGCTCAAAGGGGAGTACGTAAATGCGACTGCTTCCTTCGCTGTTAGCGGAAGACTCCCAGCGGTCGGCTTGGCGCTTATTGCCGAGTCAAACGTTAGTGAGGACAACCTTGTTAGCTTCATTGAGTTATCAAGAAATGCTGGTTCGAGAGTCGGAGGATTCCTGCTTCTAACTGAGAAGTGGAGCGATAATTCACAGGTATCGCAGCTCCGTAGCGCAGCAGGTGTCGAAGAACGCGGAGCAAAGTTAGTTAGGGCTAGCGCATGGAGTGCTGTCGCTCAACGATTAGCGGCTGGGGTGGGTACCTCTACGCAGGAAGATGTGTTGGTTCGCCTTGGTGCCGCGGGATTCATTGAGTTTAAATCCGTAGGTGATGGTGGCGCTGGAGCCCCAGCCTTTCCCGCGGAGTGGCCAGGTATAGGGGCTAGGGCGGTCTATATATCGGCTCCGACGAGCGGGGATATATCTCCGCAGTCTCTGCGCATATCAGAGCGTGTCTCAGCGCTTGCGCGCCAAGGCATGCTCACTGTTGCATCCGAGAACCACGTTGATGGAGATGGAGTGCCCGCTAGAGGTCTCCTGCTCTCAAATGTCAGAGATGATGCCGCACTGCGTATCCGGATATCTTCGGTCGACAACTTCGAGTTGATCGAGGGTCGTGTCTCGGCAGTTCTCGCTGCCGCAGACTTGGCGCGTGGAGTCAACGGTAGGTATGGCTACGGTGAAGGTGCAGTAGCTGTCTCCCCGGAGTGGTGGGCTCTGTGACCCAAGCCGGAGGACCCGGCATGCCTGAGCTAGGGGAGAAACCAGATTCAGGTTCAGGATCACGCGGCACAGGAAGAGCCGCCGCCGGCATGGGCGCTGCCACCGCTCTTTCACGCGGTATCGGATTCATCCGAATACTCACTATCGCTGCAGTGCTAGGCACCACCTATTTAGGTAACGCCTATCAGTCGTCTAATGCAGTCTCTAATATTCTCTTTGAGCTATTAGCAGCAGGTGCTCTCTCTGCGGTCCTGGTCCCAACCTTTACGAATCTCTTCGCACGTAATGATCGTGAGGAGGTTGAGCGTCTATCCGGTGCGCTGCTCGGCGTTGCACTCGTGGTACTAGGGGCAGTAGTTATCGCAGGCGAGATACTTGCTCCCCAGATTGCGCGACTCTTGACATCGGGTGTTTCGGACCCAAAGATTGCCTCCGCCCAACAAGGGCTATCGGTATTTTTACTACGTTTTATTCTCCCTCAGATTCTCCTCTACGCATTTGGTGCTGTCGCTGTTGGGGTTCTATATGCTCAGCGCCGTTTCATTGTGCCTTCGCTAGCGCCGATTGCCCTCACCGTTGTCGTCGTAATTGGCATGCTGCTTTTTAGAGCGCAGGTCGGCCCCGGTGACCCCGGGCTAGTACTTGAAGCCTCTGCAAGATGGACGCTCGGGCTAACAGCGACTCTTGCGGTATTGGCCTTCGTAGCGATGCCGTGCATAGCGATGCTGCGAAGTGGAGTTAGGCCAAGAATTCATATTCCTATAAGCGAGCCTGTCTTCAACGCATTGCTTCGCCTGTCCGGGTGGGCGGTATTCCAACACAGCGCAGTCGGTATTTTGTTGGGCGTAACAATCGTGCTCGGGAATGCTGTTGAGGGAGGAGCGCTTGCATATCAAGTTGCTTTTGTTTTCTTCATGGCTCCATACGCAGTGCTTGCTCAGCCAATTCACACGACGATTCTCCCTGAGATATCTCTAGATGCTGCTAATAGCGATTTGGTGGGATTCGCGAGAGCGGCTCGCTGGGCTGTGGACTCTATGGCGCTTCTAGTGCTCCCAGTAGCGGCGATGATGATTGCTCTAGCGCCTCCACTTATGACCGCGGTTGCATTTGGGAATGCAACCGGCGCTATAAGTGTTGGCCTACTAGCGACTGCGGTGGCCTCCCTCGCAGTGGGGCTCCTTCCTTATGCGGTGTTTTTATTCTTCGCACGGGCTTCATACGCTCTTGGGGATAGTCGATTGCCAGCGATTGTCGCAATAACGTCCGCTCTAATTGCGGGGACCGTCATGACGATCGTTGCTCCGCATACGCAGGGTAATGCTCGAATTGCAGTACTTGGATTAGGGCACACGGGGGCCTACGTGCTCGCCTCGGTATGGTTAGCAGTTGCACTAGCGAGGCGCAGTCGCTGCTCCATGGTGCCTTTAACTGTATTGAGAAGTCTCGCAGTGGCAGTGGTAGTTGGGGCTTCTATATGGCTGGTCTCGGAGGCAATTGATCCGCGCGGGCGGGTTGCCTGCCTTGCACTGGTGGGCGGTTTATCTCTTATCGGGGTAGGCGCTTACGCACTTGGTGTGCGGTTACTCGGTGCGAATATCACACTGAATCCAAGAGGCTGGGTGGGTAGTCCCACAATAGAGTCGGCGCGCAGGTAAGGCTTGGGCTATGACTCTTCTCATCGCTCTAATCCTTGGCTTCTTAGCTGTACGGCTAATGGTTGCCTCTGCTGTTGAACTGAGCGAGTCCAAGGTTCTAATGCGCAATAATTATCGCGATCGCCGAGTCGTGACTGCATCGGGGCTCCTGATTCTTGCAGCGGTTCTCTTCATAGAGGCCGGTAGGTCGGCTCTTGGGGCCTTTGGGCTAGGGATAGAGCCCGGGGAGAACATTGCCCGAACTCTCGTGCTCTTCTGTGCCTTTGGTTTCGCGATGCTTGGATTCATTGATGACGTACTCGGCGGCGAAGATCGTGGATTCCGAGGACATATGCGAGCGTTGCGCAACGGCCGGGTAACAACAGGGCTTCTAAAGATTGGTGGTGGAGCGGCTCTAGCCTTTGTGCTCGCAGCTCAACCCGGTTTTGTCACAGGCAAGCGGTTAGTCGCTGATGCACTACTAATCGCATTATGTGCCAATCTCGGTAATCTCTTGGACCGTGCGCCAGGGCGCGTAATTAAAGTAGCGCTTCTCGCTTGGATCCCACTTGCGTTGATTGCTGGTACCGGCCCGGTTGGGGTCGCCGTAGCGCCGGTGATAGGTGCTGCAGCCGGCATGCTTCCGGACGATCTGCGTGAGAAATCGATGCTCGGAGATACAGGGGCAAACCTAATCGGTGGAGTAATCGGGTTAATGGCTGTCTTTACACTTGGTCGTGGTGCGCGCACCGGAGTGCTTATCGCTTTAATCGTTCTCAACTTGGCCTCGGAGTTCATCTCATTCTCGAAGATTATTGAGAAGGTCCCACCGCTTCGGTACCTCGATCGCCTCGGTCGAGACGCCTAACTCCATCTCTGGGATAAATGAAGTTTGCGTTACTTGAGTCTGCAGCGCCGCTCATAGATTCCTAAAGTTGAGGTCTGGGTTCCGGTCTTGAAAGATGCGGTCTTCCGATAACCCATTTTGCTTAGGCCAAGAGGCAGGTTTGGGAAGGAACCCCACCGCTTCTCGGAGGTAATTACAAGCATGCATACTCGTTCTTGCGCTGCTGCTGCTAGTAACAATTCAGAGGTAATTTGGAGTGTTTTGTTACTCGTGGTGATGCGCAGTTCGGAGTCATCCACGAACCAAGGGTCGGTAGATGCTCCGGCCCTCCAGATAAGTCCCGGAGTATCAGAGAGCGCCCACGAGTTACCAACTTTGGTCATTGCGTTTATGGCGAGAGCATCATTGCCGCTTGGGGGTTTTGGGTTATAGATCTGAGTCATATTTGATACCTGTAGCGGAATGGCGAGAACAAGAGCGATTACCACTGCTCTCCACGGCGGCAGATGGCAAGCAATGAGTAAGGCCGCTGGAGGGGCCATAATCGCGATGTGGTTGTTCCAGAGCCGCTGTTCCGCGAGAAGCAGAGCAAGCGCAGCGCCGAGCCAAATCCAGAGAAAGCGATCTCCGCTTGTGAAGCGCTCAAGAATTGAAGTCGTTGAGGATTGTTGTGGGGCGATATCGCCTGCTCCACGGTTTCGCAGTGAAGTAAGTACTGCATTGACTAGCGCAACAAGAATACAGAGGAGCGATAGAAGAAGTAGCGGTGGGTCTCTATGAAAAATTGTTGTTGCAATTTTATTGAGGTTGGCTAGAACATCGATTGAGCCTGGCTGAGTCGTGTGGTAGGCGATCGATTGCTCATAGACATTGACGAGACCCCAGGGGAGTGCTGATGCGATTAGTACGCATAGGGCAATTGCGGGGATCAATGCGGCTCTGATCCATTGCCTTGTTGAGGCGACGAGGAGCCATGCAACCGCTATCGCTGGAATTACTAAGAGACTCTTAGTGGAGAACCCTGCCCCGGCTAGAAGCGAGATCGCCAGTACCAGGCGGCTAGAGGGGTTGGAGCGGAAACGGAGCGCAGCAGCAACCGTTGAGACAGCCAATGCACCTGCGACGCCGTCGCTCGTAATCGGGCCGGTGGTCCAGAGCACCACGCCACTCGATGCGACTAGACCGGAAGCGAGGAGAGCAGCGCCTCTGTTAGTGAGGCGAATCGCGCAGAGGTAGGTAGCAATACTTATGGCTACCCCCGCGCACAATGCAGCAACCCTCGGGGAGTTAATCCGCTCGAAACCTACGAAGTCCGCAATTCGAAGGATCGGCAGAAAGAGTGGGCCCTGCGAGGAGAATACCGATCTAAATGGCGCGTACCCGGAGCGCATTGCATTCGCCGATAATCCATAGACGCCATCATCGAATCCGATTGCTGCAGAGGAGAAGAAGGCGGGCAGGCGTAGCAGGACCGCAAGAACCGCAATCCCCAAAAGGTCGAGTGCGGCGGACCTGCGTACGGCTGATCTCGGCTCCGTGATTAGAGAATCTGGGGGAGTGTTATTCGTCGGAATCACGATCTACTCCACCCTGCACCTCTCGAAAAAAATTCCATAAAACTAATGAATTGTCACCTGAGCCACGCGACTCCTTGGCACAGATGGTACCGTCGTTCTCCCGAGGGTCCGTGTCGCTTTTTAGATGCTTCTGGCAGCTGAGAAGGATCGACTCTTAGACAGGTTCTTCGGGCGCCTTCGGGCCGTGAGTATTGATGGAGGTTGGCGGGTGACGAAGCACATCTTCGTAACCGGTGGTGTGGCGTCGAGTCTTGGGAAGGGCCTAACAGCATCTTCGCTTGGGCGCCTTCTGAAGAGTCGTGGACTTAAAGTCACGATGCAGAAGCTCGACCCTTATATAAATGTCGACCCTGGAACGATGAATCCGTTTCAGCACGGAGAGGTATTTGTCACTGATGATGGTGGCGAGACCGATCTCGACCTAGGGCACTACGAGCGCTTTATTGACGAGCCGCTCAATCGCCGATCAAACGCCACAACTGGTTCTATATACCAAGCCGTGCTCAACAAGGAGCGCAGGGGCGATTATCTAGGGCAGACAGTCCAGGTTATCCCTCACATAACGAACGAAATCAAGGAGCGAATCCTCAGCCTCGCTACTGATGACGTTGATGTTGTTATCTCTGAGGTAGGCGGAACCGTCGGAGATATCGAGATCCTCCCGTTCCTCGAGGCAATTCGACAGTTTCGAAAAGATGTAGGCAGAGAGAATGTTTTCTACATCCACGTCACACTGGTCCCCTTTATTGGGCCATCTGCAGAGCAGAAGACAAAGCCGACGCAGCACTCCGTCACTGAACTGCGAAGCCGAGGAATTCAGCCAGATGCGATTGTCTGCCGCTCGGATCGCCCAATCTCAACCCACCTCAAGGAGAAGATAAGTCAACTCTGCGATGTTCCAGAGCCTGGGATTGTCTCTGCTATCGATGCAGAGACTCTTTACGAGATTCCGCTTGTGTTACACGAAGAAGGGCTCGATACCTACGTATGTGAGTTGCTTAAGCTCGATGTTCCTGAGCCTGATCTCACCGAGTGGCGAGCACTTGTTAAGCGAGTCCAGTCACCTGATATTGAGGTTCGTATCGGTTTGGTCGGTAAGTACGTAAACCTCCCTGATGCCTATCTGTCAGTAGTTGAGGCACTTCGACACGGCGGATACAGCTGCGGCGCAAAAGTGAATATCGATTGGATAGCGTCAGACGACACGGAGGGTCTACTAGCAGAAGGGCGCCTCCGCGACCTAGATGGAATTGTTATTCCTGGAGGATTCGGATTCCGCGGCATCGAGGGAAAGATCGCTGCAGCAGGGTTTGCCCGTATGCAGCAGGTGCCGTTCCTTGGCCTCTGCCTGGGGATGCAGTGCGCAGTTATCGAGTACGCACGCGATGTCTGTGGGCTTGCTGGCGCTAACTCGAGTGAGTTCGATGCGCATACTCCCCACGCAGTTATTGACCTGATGGAGCATCAGCGTGACGTGACAGACCTAGGTGGAACTATGCGTCTTGGGTCATACCCTGCGAAGTTGAAGCATGGAACGATCATCCATCGCGCCTATGGCGAAGAGGTGATTTATGAGAGGCATCGACACCGTTACGAGGTATCGGATAAGTACCGTCGTCGCCTAGAGGAGTCAGGATTAATCTGTTCTGGTACCTCACCGGATGATCGGTTGGTCGAGTTTATTGAGCTCCCCGAGGATCAGCACCCGTTCTTCGCCGCTACTCAGGCGCACCCCGAGTTCAAGAGCCGCCCTGATCGGCCGCACCCTCTCTTCGCCGCCTTCATAAAGGCTGCACGTGATCGCTCTGAGGGTCGCCACCCGAGGCTTCCACTAACAGCCTCCGAGGGTATTGACCTCAATGAGGTAGCAGAGAGTAAGTAGGGTGCGTAGGTACCTGCGCACTTTATTTGGAGAAGCATGAACGAAGAAATCTTCAAGATCCTTGAGTCGGTTCATCTAGCGGATGCTGGGTTCCTCAAAATTACAGAGGAGACCGTCTCGGGCCCCGACGAGAGACTATTTAAGCGAACCGTTGTGCGCCATCCGGGAGCAGTTGTCGTTGTTCCGGTCGAGGGGGAGAGCCACGCAATACTTGTTCGACAGTATCGAGCAGCTGTCGATGGATGGTTGCTTGAGGTTCCAGCAGGCAAGAGAGATGTTGATGGTGAGGCTCCAGAGGTAACTGCATCTCGCGAGCTTCTAGAGGAGACAGGCCTCAGAGCAGGGCGCCTGATTCTGCTCGCTGAGTTCTACAACACTCCTGGATTCTGTGATGAGTACACCTACCTCTTTGCCGCTCTCGATCTAGAGGATGCAGGCGGGCGTCAGCCTATTGGTGCAGAGGAGATTGCAATGACGCTCGAACGCATTGCGCTCGCAGATGTAGAGACGCTCATATCGACTGGCTCGATCACGGATGCTAAGACCATCATCGGACTCTTGCTCTCTAGGTCGTTAGTCGCCGGCAATTTCGTAGGCCGTCTATGAGCGTTGCTCTCGATGTCTTGAAGGCTGCTTACCTTGGCGCCATACATTCCCCAGGTCTCACTCGAGACTGAACGTGAAATCAGATGAACTCGCTCTTGCGGGAGATGATGGCAGTGCTGAACGCGATGAATTATCTGTTCAGTTAGACGAATATTTTAGTTGGCTCAAAGTTGAGCGCGGTCTCTCAACCAATACCTTGAGTGCGTATAGGCGCGACCTGTTGCGGTACGCCACGTGGTTGAGGGCGCGAGGAATCGCTGACCTAAATCTGGTCGGGGAGTCTGAGGTATTCGCCTATGTTGAGGGCCTAAAGCGCAAGCGCAATGAAGAAGGAGGGGCCAAATACGCTCCATCATCTGTTGCTCGTGCATTGGTAGCGGTTCGCTCGATCCATAGGTTCTGTGTCGAGGAGGGCCTATCCACTATCGATCCGAGTGACGATGTCGGTGCTCCGCGGGTTCCTCAAGGTATTCCCAAGGCACTCTCCGAGGAGGAGGTTCTTGAACTCCTAGGGGCGGTGGAGGGGGAGTCCCCGGGAGCGTTGCGCGATCGCGCCATTCTAGAGACGCTCTACGCAACTGGCATGCGAATCAGCGAACTCGTCGGGCTCGATCGCGCAGATATAGACCTAGACGACCGGCTTATGCGAGTAGTCGGTAAAGGCAACAAAGAACGTGTAGTCCCTGTAGGTGCAAGCGCTCGAGGAGTGCTTCTTGAGTACCTGCAGAATGGCCGACCTCAGCTTGAGAAGCCAACAACACGAAGAGTCCCTGGGGATCCACTATTTCTAAATGCTAGGGGAGGGCGCCTTACTCGGCAGAGTTGCTGGAGAATCGTTACGAAAGCCGGCAACAAAGTTGGTCTGGGGGGTCGCCTCTCACCGCATGTTCTTCGTCACTGCTGCGCGACACACATGCTCGACCATGGCGCAGATATTCGTGTAGTTCAGGAACTCCTAGGTCATGCAAGTCTCTCAACGACGCAGATATATACCTTGGTCACCCCTGAGAGGCTGAGCTCTGCATATGACTTAGCGCATCCCCGTGCCGGACGCAGCGCTGCTTTGCGTCGCCATTAGTTGTAGATTCGTCGAGATGACACGAAGAATCATTCAATGAATTCAGCGCGCCTCTCAGCAGCAACTATTCAGATGCTCTGTCTGATCAGCGCGATCATTCTGCATGAAATTGCCCATGGCCTTGTTGCGCTTTGGTGCGGTGATGATACGGCGCGTAAGGCCGGCAGGCTGACCCTGAATCCAGTTCCCCATATTGATCTATTTGGATCAATCATCGTTCCCGCTATGGGAGCGCTCTCTGGAATTGCAGTTATTGGGTGGGCTAAGCCAGTGCCAATTAACCCTTCACGGATGAAGAACCCTCGGCGCGATTCGCTCATCGTAGGCCTAGCTGGCCCTGCATCGAATATTGCGCTCATGGCGATATCTGCAGTAGTTGCGCGCATTTGGTTTCAAAGCCTCGCAACCCCGGTCTGGAGTTTCGATCAGTTGCCTCTAGGTATTCGGGTAATCACAACCTTCGCTGTCATAAATCTGTTTCTCGCTATATTCAATCTTCTGCCGATCCCGCCACTTGATGGTTCGGCGCTTATCGAGCGCGCTCTGCCTGCCGCTTGGCTCTCGACTTGGTGGCGGATACGCCCATATGGAATGTTGATCCTGTTTCTAGTTGTTTTTATGACCAATATTTTTGGGCAGATTGTTGCTCCGTTCGAGGAGAGCCTCTTTAGGTTCATACTCGGATGAAACTTAAAAGGCTTCGCCATCTCTCAAAGCGTTTCCTTGTCGCACTCTGGCCAGCGTCTCCTTCACCAGCCGAGTCACAGTGGGCGTATGGATTTCTCTGGGAGGGGGAGCGCAGGTTATTTGAGTCTCTACCTAATCATGACCGCAGACATTTAATTGGTGTAGCGCAGAGGGTCGACTTATCACTCGGGTCGTTATCAGAGGATCGTTGGATAGCAGCAGCGCTGCTCCATGATGTTGGGAAGTCACACTCTCGGCTCAGTCCAGTAGGCAGGGCCGCTGCGACAATCTGGATCGAGATGAAGGGATTAGACCGAGTCTCAATCTCCAATGGGCAGTGGTCTCGGCGTGTCTACCTATATGCGCAGCACCCTTCGCTTGGGAGTGATGACATTCGTAGTTGCGGGGGGCACGAGGAGGCTGCGCTATGGGCGAACGCTCATGACGATCCCCATCTCTGGAGTACTACTGGTTTCCCCAGTGCGGTCATTGAGGCACTGACAAAATCTGACGACGATTGAGCGCTCTACGGCAATCTCGGTAGCAGTCCAGTTGCACTGCGAATACGCTCCATGACAGGGTCAGCAATTTCCTGAGCACGCACTGCGCCGGATGCAAGTATGCGCCCAACCTCGCCGAGGTCGGCCTCAAGTTCTGCGAGTCTTGCCTGAAGCGGTTCGATGAGAGAGACCACGGCATCGGCGGTCTGGGATTTAAGCGCTCCATAACCCTGGCCGTGCAGGCCTAGCGTTGTCTGCTCAATCGTTTGGTCAGTCGCAGCGCTGAGAATCTCAATCAGGTTCGATACCCCTGGTTGGTTTATCGGGTCGTAATTGATTGCGGCAAGCGAGTCGGTAACTGCACTCTTTATCTTCTTCGCAATTCGGCTGGGCGGATCCACGAGCAGTATCTGCCCTGCCTCTGAGTTGGCCGACTTGGACATCTTCGCAGCGGGGTTCTGTAGGTCTTTAACCCGCGCTGCTACCTCGGGGAACGTTGGCTTAGGGACGATTAAAGTCTCGCCAAAGCGATGGTTGAACCTGATTGCAATATCTCGAGCGAGTTCAAGGTGTTGCCTTTGATCGTCGCCTATCGGAACCTCTGTCGTGTCGTAAGCAAGGATGTCGGCGGCCATTAGTACTGGGTAGTCAAGGAGTCCGACGCTGACGCTCTCCTGCCCCTGCCCCTTGTCTTTAAACTGCGTCATACGCCTCAACTCGCCATAGGTTGCGATGCAGTTAAGAATCCATGTGAGCTCGGTATGTGCGCTTACATGACTCTGGACGAAGAGCACACACCTCTCGGGGTCGAGACCAGCGGCGAGTAAAAGCATTGCGGTCCTGCGTGTGCGGTCTGCGAACTCTGCAGGCTCATAGGCAACCGTCATCGCATGGAGATCCACGACGCAGTAGAGGGCCTCGGAGCGATTATCGGGGCGAATTGGAGCCTCTGATACCCACCTACGAACCGCCCCAAGGTAGTTGCCGAGGTGCATCTCGCCGGTTGGTTGTATGCCCGAGAAGACGCGATTCATTGGGGCCACATTACCCCGCTGGAGTCCGCCATACTGATGCTTGGCGAGGGTAGATTCGCGGGGTTATGGCATACGACGTCTGCACCCCTGTCTACGAAGGTCCCTTCGAGATGCTTCTGCACCTCATCCTCCAAGAGGAGGTCGACCTATGGGAGCTCTCTCTAACCGATTTAGTCGATTCATTCCTGAGGGAGCTTGAGGCGGTTGAATCTCTAGATCTTGATGTCGCAACTCAATTCTTGCTAGTCGCCTCAACCCTTATTGAGTTAAAGGCACGCCGTCTGTTGCCGGGAATCGCCGATGCAGAGTTGGACGAAGAGTTGATGCGTTTCGAGGAACGCGACCTTCTTCTCTCTCGCCTTCTTGCCTGCAAGACCTTTAAAGACGTTGCGTCAATGATCGAGACACGGCTTGCAATGAGCGCCAAATCTGTCGCTCGAAGCGCCGGACCAGAGGAGCCATTCCGCTCGCTTGCACCCGATCCGCTTCTCAGCACCACTCTTGCGCAGTTCCGGGCCGCCGCTCTCCGTGCGTTTGCACCGAAAGAGGAGATTGAGCAAGTCGTAGATCTCTTTCACGTGCAGCCGCTGCGCACCAGCGTCCGCGACGCAATCGATGCAGTGCTTATAGTTCTGCCGCACTCTGGCGCCGTCTCCTTTCGTGTTCTCGTAGCGGGGATTGAAGACCGCCTTGAGGTCATAGTCCGTTTCCTCGCAGTCCTCGAGTTGTTCAAGCAGGGCGTCTTAGACCTAACTCAAATAGCTACGTTTGGTGACCTCACTGTTCGCCGTCTCGCTGAGGGGGAGCAGGTGCTAGATCGTGAGAGTATTGATGATTGGGAAGACTCCGATCCGAAGACTCCGATTGAACGCTCTGCGAGTGATAGGAGAGTTATAGCGGCCCTCGACGCCGAGGGAGCAGCGGTCCCTGAGGGTGATGATGTCTCTCCTGGTCTTGGGGGCTCAAGTGTTGCGCCCGGCCTAACAACAGATGATCAGGGCTTGAGCGTTATAGATGTCTCCGTAGGCTCTGAGGTATGAGCGAAGATTCATTTTTAGAACAAGGTCTCCCGCTAGACGTGCGCCCCGATATTCGCGCTGCCATCGAGGCTGTCCTCCTTGCTGCGGTTGAGTCTGTTGAGCCTCAACTACTTGCACAGTTACTTGAGATCCCCGTCTCTGAGGTAGAGGCAGCATGCGAAGCGATGACACTTGCCTATGAGGAAGAGGGGCGTGGGTTTACAATCGCTCGAGTAGCGGGTGGATACCGGTTTCAGACCCATCCAGATCAAGTTGCCTATGTAGAGAGATTTGTTCTAGAGGGACAGAGTGCACGCCTCTCGCCCTCGGCGCTCGAGACTCTCGCGATCGTGGCGTACAAGCAGCCAGCCTCGAAGGCACAGATTTCGTCGATTAGAGGAGTAAATGTTGACTCCACTCTCTCCACACTTGAACAGCGGGGTTATGTCATCGCAGTTGGTCAGGACTCAGGCCCCGGGCAGGCAATCCTTTACGGAACTACCCGTCTATTCCTTGAGAGAATGGGCCTCAACTCGATTGCAGATCTGCCTACTCTCTCTGAGTTTGTTCCTGGAGCCGAGGTAGTCGAGGCATTGGAGCGTGGCCTGCGAATTGTGCCGGCCTCTTCGCACTCAGATGACGATGGTTCTGTGGTGTCGGTGGAGCCAGTAATCGGGTCAGTCTCCGATGAGCCGGTGGCTATTGAAGGCAGTACTGACTCGGCTCCAGCTAACTCTGATTCCTGAGGAAAGCATGTCAAACCTCGAGGAGAGCCCACTCGATGATGACTCAATCTTGGTTGAGATAAATCCTCACCCAGATGGAGACCGTCTTCAGAAAGTACTCGCACGGGCGGGCATTGGCTCGCGTCGGGTCTGCGAGGACTACATCGTTCGGCGCCGCATCAGAGTCAACGGTGAGGTTGCGATACTCGGGCGCAGAGTGCATCCAGAGTCTGATGTAATTGAGTTCGACCGCGTAATAGTCACAACTCGTGCAGACCTCGTGCATTACCTACTTAATAAGCCGCGCGGAGTAGTAACCACTGCCCACGATCCACAAGGTCGCCAGACAGTCCTTGATCTTCTGCCTAGCGACCAGCGCATTTTTCCTGTAGGTCGACTAGACCTCGATAGCGAAGGCCTAATTGTCCTCACCAACGACGGCGATCTGGCCCAAGCCCTAACGCACCCATCGCTTGGAGTGGAGAAGGAGTATCTTGCCGAACTTCGAGGGGTTCCAACTCGAGCGGCGCTGCGCCAACTTCGAGAGGGGATTGAGCTAGAGGACGGTCTTACCGCTCCCGCAACCGTCACGCTTACTGACGAGCATGGAGGTAATGCCGCAATAAGTATTGCCATACATGAGGGGCGTAATCGTCAGGTGCGTCGCATGTGTGAGGCTATTGGGCATCCGGTACGGAGGTTAATTAGAGTCCGAATCGGCCCAATTGCGGACCCCGCGTTATCCCCCGGAGATTGGCGAGTGCTCACTCCATCTGAGGTGCGCAGCCTCCACGGGGCAACCGGTAATCGTCCCGCCCCGGGTATTCAGCGGCGCTAACCTCCATGACCGTGAGACTCTTTGCCCTCCGTGGAGCGATTACATGCGATCTCGACTCTGCAGATGAAATATCGCTGCGTACCCGCCAAGTCGTCTCTGAGATGCTTGACCGAAATTCAGTACTCCCTGACGACATAGTGAGCATCATCTTCACCGCCACCGATGATCTTGTCTCGCAGTTTCCGGCCACCGCTGCACGAGCATTAGGGCTAGGGGATGTCCCCTTGATCTGTGCTCGCGAACTCTCCATTGAGGGATCTATGAAGCGTGTGATTCGCGTACTTATGCATGTATATAGCGATCGGACGCGCGGCGAGATTTCCCATGTTTATCTTGAGGGCGCACGCTCACTCCGTGACGATCTACCGGGTTAATTAGTCATGGATGTTTTCGTAATCGGAGTCGGCCTGATGGGTGGCTCAATTGGTCTTGCGTTACGAAGTCGCGGACACAGAGTAGTTGCATGGGACATAGATGGTGAGACGCTAGATCGATGCGTCGCCATGGGCGCCGCAGATTCTGCCTCGAGAGACTTCGCGTCCAGTTGCGTCGAATGCGATATCGCAGTTGTTGCAGTCCCGGTAGCGAATATTGCTCAGCAAGTTGCTGCTGCGTTAGACGCTGGTGCTCCGGTAGTGACTGACGTTGGATCGGTAAAGGCGCCAGTCGTCTCAGCGGTCGAGTCTTTGACACAGCGCTCTGAGTATTTCGTCGCGGGGCATCCGATGGCTGGGTCTGAACAAGACGGCTTGGACGGTGCAGATGCCGATCTTTTTGTAGGGGCTACTTGGGTCTTGACGCCTACCGGAACTACCAATCAGGATGCACATGCTCTTGCACGTTCCCTGGCTGTGGCGGTAGGTGCGGAGGTCATTGAGATTGAGCCTGAGAGGCATGACGCTCTCGTGGCTGTGGTTAGTCATGTTCCTCAACTAGCAGCGACAACATTGATGGACGTTGCTTCAGATGCCGGCGATGGGTCGGCATTGATGCTTCGACTAGCGGCGGGAGGATTTCGGGACATGACGCGTATCGCTGCTAGCCACCCGGCAATCTGGCCTGATATCTGCGCCGCTAATAAGCATGCGATTGTTGATGCCCTTGATAGTTATGTATCGGCCCTCGGCGAGGTACGCGCAATGGTAGAGAGCGGCGATCGTGATGCGCTTCTTGAACTCCTCACCAGAGCGAGAAACTCTCGTCGAGCGCTCCCTGTATCTGCTGACATAGTGGGCCCGCTTGCAGAGATTCGAACGCCTATTGCAGATCGGCCAGGGGTTCTCGCAGAGGTGACAACCCTTGCCGGCAGTCTTGGTGTAAATATTCTTGATCTCGAGATCGTCCACTCCATTGAGGGAGAGAGTGGAGTGCTTGTCATCGTTGTCCCCAATGCACGTGCCGCCCCTCTCGTTGAAGCTCTAATTCTCTCTGGATATCACCCAGTGAAGAGAGAACTGTGAATAACCCGGCTAGTTCTTCGAGGGCGATTTTTAAGCCTGGGGAACCGCTGCGTGGAGTGATATCTGTCCCGGGCTGCAAGGGGATTTCTCATCGAGCGCTTCTTCTTGCCGCCTTGTCGGATGGCGGATCAGTGCTGCGTGGCCTCTCCCTTGGTGGAGATGTAAAGAGCACTCTCGCGGTACTCGAGCAGCTCAAGATTCACGCTACGGCAACTGCAACGGCAACGGGTAGCGAGTTATCTCTACAGAGTCGCGGGTACGACCAATTCGCAGAGTCGGGCGAGCCCCTTGAGTGTGGTAACTCCGGAACGACGATGAGAATGCTCTCTGGCATACTCGTCGGTAGACCTTTCCAGTCAGTACTCATTGGTGATGAATCTCTCTCCACTCGACCTATGGCACGTATCGTCGATCCGCTGCAGATGATGGGGGCAGAGATTGAATCCACAGACGGACACTCACCAATCCAGATCAACGGTGGAGCGCTAACCGGCTGCCGCCACGACCTTTCTGTTGCTAGCGGACAGGTAAAGAGTGCCTTGCTTTTTGCTGGGATGCAGGCGAGTGGTTGGACAGAGATTCACGAACCCGCTCCAAGCCGGGACCACACCGAGCGGATGCTTAGCGCGCTTGGTGCGCCGATTGAGATTCTCAACTCGAGAACAGTACGGGTTAGGGCCGTGGGTGCGTTAGCTCCATTTACTATCGAGATACCTGGGGATGCTTCATCCGCAGCCTTTTTTGTAGTCGCTGCAACGATTGTTCCTGGCTCGGAGATCACCATCAGGGGGGTAGGGCTGAATCCGCTAAGGGTCTCGTATCTAGATGTACTCACCGAAATGGGTGCAGATATCGAGAGAGAGATAACTGACGAGCGTCTTGGAGAGCTCGTAGGCAATATTACTGTTAGGTCGGCGCCCCTTTCCGGCGTGGTGATCAAATCACGAGAAGGCATAATCGACGAATTGCCGATTCTTGCGGTAGCAGCAGCAACTGCAGTCGGTGAGACCACCATTACTGGAGCGGCGGAGATGCGAGTCAAGGAGAGTGACCGTATATCGACGACCGTAGCAATGCTAAATGCTCTGGGCTCCAGAGCGGTAGCCACGGATGACGGCCTAAAGATAGAGGGTGGTTCTCTTCTCGGCGGAGCCGTTGAGACCCATGGCGATCATCGCATCGCAATGTGCGCAGCAGTAGCGGCGCTCGTAGCCGCGGGGCACACGGAGATCATTGGGTGGGATGCCGTTCAGGTTTCATATCCAGGATTCGATGTCGATTTAGCCCGCCTTCGCGAGAGTAATTAGTGAGAGTCGTCGCAATTGATGGCCCTGCTGGTGCAGGTAAATCGACGATAGCGCGCGCCGTTGCAGAGGCGCTTGGTCTAGAGGTTCTAAATACCGGCGCAATGTATAGGGCAGTCACGTATGCCGTAATAATGGCTGGTGCTGACTCAACCGACAATCAGGCATGCACATCTGCAGCCTCGGCGGCGAATATTGAACTCTCAGAACGAGTAATGCTTGACGGCTTAGACATCTCTGACGAGATTCGCGGTTCGCTAGTAACCAAGGAGGTCTCAACTGTCTCGGCTCACCCCGGTGTTAGAGAAGTTCTAGTGGCGAAACAACGCCTCTGGGCTTCTCAGCATGGTGGAGCGGTTGTCGAAGGGCGCGACATCGGTACGGTGGTCTTTCCAGATGCTTTGGTAAAAGTGTTCCTAACTGCTAGCGATGCAGAGCGTGCGCGTCGAAGGGTGATCGACGAGGCCTCTGCGGGGCGTGAGGCAAACTTCGCTGAGGTTGAGGCCGATTTAGCACGTCGCGACGCTATCGATTCTGGGAGATCGGTCTCTCCACTAATTGAAGCCCAAGACGCCTTAAAGCTCGACTCAACCACTATGACAATAGATCAAGTTGTAGAAACCATCGTAAGCGAGTTTCTAACACGGGAGGCCCTGCAATAATATTCTACCGGACTATTCGGTCAATAGTGCTTGCGCTATGTCGTGTGCTCTTCCGCGTGCGGGTCAGCGGAGAAGAGAACGTGCCAAAGGTGGGTGCATTTATTCTTGCCCCAACCCACCGTTCACTTATGGATATCCCATTTGCTACCTACTCAACCAAGAGGCGAATCCGCTTTATGGCCAAGCAGCAGCTATTTAAGAAGCCGTTGCTGGCAAAATTACTGAGTGGATTGGGCGGCTTTCCAGTTGATAGAGGCAGTGCTGACCGCGCTGCTCTTCGGACGGCACAGGCATGTATTGAAGGGGGCGAGCCAACCGCTCTATTCCCAGAGGGGACACGACTAACAGGCCCCACGCTCGGTCCATTCTTTGATGGGGCTGCCTACCTCTCAATTAAGACAGGTGTTCCTATCGTTCCAGTGGCAATCGGTGGCAGTGAGCAGATACTCGCCTCCGGGCATGTTCTCCCTAAGTTAAGGCGCGTTGCTGTCGTAATTGGTGAGCCGATTTTCCCCCCGACGCGTGATGGCGGAGCGGTGAAGCGTTCCTCAATTACTGCAATGACTGAGCAGCTTCAGGCTTCGTTGCAGGCACTCTTCGATCAAGCCATGGAGAAGGCTGGTTATTGAGCTTCTCTGCATCGATAACTAACTAACGAACAAGTAGGACGCCGAGACGCATTGCGCCGAGTATTCATGAAGCGTAGAACGACCCGGATTGTCTAGAGACTTATCGGGAGCGTTGTTAGTTCTTTAGTGTCTCAAGTACCACGGAGGCGCTGACAGTTCGGTCGTCTCGAAAGGCGCCACCGAGTTCTCGTGCCTTCGTTGGATCTCCTCCGAGTGCAACAGCGAGGAGGATGTCAAGAGATGGGAGCAGGTCTCTGAGTTCTCGCGGCGGTGGAAAATACTCATCCTCGTCAGTAACCCGCACGTTCTCGATACCTTCTGAGGGCGCGAGCTTTGCAATCACAGCGTTTACTAATTCCTCTGGAGCGGAGGCCCCCGCTGTGACTCCTACGATCTCGGCATCGCCGATCATCTTTAGATCAAGTTCCTCTGGTCCATCGATGCGCAGAACAATGCGAGAGCCAGCGCTCTCGGCGACCTTTGCGAGGGCGAGCGTGTTCGATGAGTTTGCACTTCCTATAACGATTACAGCATCGGAGCGATCGGCGATAAGCGTAAGTGCCTCCTGGCGATTGGTAGTAGCAAAACAGAGATCATTGCGAGACGCAGTCCAGAGGTCAGGGAATCGCTCACGCGCCTCATCCATAACGTCGGTCCAATCGCCCATGGCCAGAGTTGTCTGCGCTAGCAGTGCTACTCGTGAGGGGTCAGCAATCGTTGCCGCTATCGCTTCAATATCCTCGGGGTGTTCTACTAGGCGTATGGCTTCGGGTGCCTCGGCAAGAGTCCCGACTGCTTCGTCGTGCCCTGCATGACCAACATAGAGAACCGTGTAGCCCTTGCGAGCGCGAGTCTTGGCTTCGTGGTGGACCTTGGTTACCAGAGGGCAGACTGCATTCACTACAAATCTGCCGTGGTCGCGTGCCGCTATGACAATCTCCGGCGCGGATCCGTGAGCGGAGAGCATGAGGGGCGCTCCTTCAGGGACCTCGTCGACTGTATCGACGAAGATGACACCCAACTCGCGGAAGCGATCGACGACGATTTGGTTATGCACAATCTCGTGGTAGCAGTAAACAGGGGCCTCGAAAACACGGACCATCCATGAGAGTGCTTTGATTGCCATCTCTACCCCTGCGCAGAATCCACGGGGCTCAGCGAGTAGAACACGACGAACGGCCATCCCTGCAGGCTACCGCCGTGAGGGCTGTCCCCTAGACTCACTTATATGTCCTCCGCTCGTGTCTCTACTGTCGCGCCCGGGTCTCCTGCTGCTCTCGCCGGGCTCATAGCGGGGGATGAGATTCTCCTCGTAAATGGCGAGGCCATCCGAGATGTGATCCGGTATCAGATTCAGTCTGATGAGGCCGATGTGGAGTTCGAGATAAGGCGAGGCGGGATTGAGAGAACTGTTCTCGTAGAGAAGATGGCAGGGGAGCCCTTAGGGGTTGAGTTGGCTAGTGCCGTATTCGATCGAGTGCGCACCTGTGACAACCACTGTCCATTTTGTTTTATTCACCAACTGCCACCAGGGATGCGAAAAAGTCTCTCCCTTAAGGACGACGATTACAGGCTCTCATTTCTGTACGGCAACTTCACTACGCTCACGCGTTTTACAGAGGCGGATCTAGAGCGGGTCATCACCGAGCGACTATCTCCTCTCTATGTGAGCATCCACGCGACTGATCCTGATGTGAGGACCCACCTGCTGCGCAATCGACGAGGAGCAACAAGCCTTCGGTGGTTAGAGGCCCTGCTCGATGAGGGTATCGATGTTCATGGCCAAGTAGTTGTGTGCCCTGGAGTCAACGATGCAGAGATTCTCGATGACACCATGCTCGGCATTCTTGAGCGCTTCTCTGGACTCTCCACTGTGGGTGTAGTTCCCCTTGGGGTAAGCGCATTCAACACCGAGCCTGAGATGCGCGAGCACACGGCTGCCGAGGCGCTGAGGGTAGTTGAGGCCGTTGAGGGATGGCAGGGGGTGTTCACTGAGGTACTCGGGCGCCGAATGGTCTACTTAGGTGACGAGTACTACCTAATGGCGGGTAAGCCGTTCCCTGAACTCGAGGCCTACGACGAATGCCTCCAGCACGAGAACGGAATTGGCATGGCCGCCACGTTCATCTCAGAGGTAAGAGAAACGATTGCTCGGCGTTCGGCTGATGTCGGCGCGCCGAGAGGAGGAGTACCCATAGATGCCCCGACCGGAACCGGCACTCGATCCGGGTTCTTTGCATGGGTAGATGGTGCCCCCGCAGAGGGTTATCGCGCTGCGAGGGCGCCCAAATCTCTTATGGGCCTTGATTTGCTGAAGGTTCGAGACTCAAGACGCGCCGATGCTCCTGTTGTCTTGTTGACCGGTGCCTACGGAGATGCAGTACTTTCGCCGTTACTCGCAGAGTTAAGTACTCTCGCGGGGGTCCCCATTACGACGCTGGTCGTAGAGAATCGCTTCTTCGGTGGCAACATTGGGGTTACAGGGTTAATGACTGGGGCAGATATTGCTGCAGCTATTGCGAATTTCAAAAATGGAGAGCGAATCATCCTTCCCGATGTTGCTCTCTCCAATGATCGATTCCTTGACGGAATGGGCGTAGCCGACTTGGTTCCCGCAGTTGAGGTAGTAGCGACGAACGGCGTCGCGCTTGTGGAGGCTTTAGCTAGATGAAGGATTTTGGAGCAAGTAGCGACTTGCCAGTAGTGGCCATCGTTGGGCGACCCAATGTTGGTAAGAGCACCTTGGTCAATCGTTTTATTGGGCGCCGCGCGACAATCGTTGAAGAGATGCCAGGAGTTACGCGCGATCGCAAGAGTCTCGATGCTGAGTGGAACGGTAGGAGGTTCATAGTTCTTGACACCGGTGGTTGGATTGACACAGACGAGCCGCTCGCCCATCAAGTCAGCCTTCAAGCTGAGCGCGCAATTCGCGAGGCTGATGTCCTTGTGATGGTTGTGGATGTGATGGTGGGTGTGCTCGAGCAGGATTCAGCCATTGCCCGAATTCTGCAACGCGCTGGGAAGCCTGTTTTATTGGTCGTCAACAAGGTCGACGACGAGAAGCGCGAGTTAGAGATATGGACCGCTTCAAGCCTTGGTTTAGGAGTCCCGTTCCCCGTATCTGCTATTCACGGGCGCGGTAGCGGTGATGTTCTTGATGCGGTGGTAGCCGAGTTACCGCCGGAGCCTGAGGTTCCGGATACCGGCGGACCCGATGATCACCTATTCGCTATCGCAATCGTTGGAAGGCCCAATGTGGGCAAGAGCACGCTTTTTAACCGTATTGTCGGTGATGAGCGCTCCGTTGTTCACGATATGCCTGGAACCACCAGAGACACTATTGACACAGTTGTTGAGACTCCCGAGGGACCGCTGAGATTCATCGATACAGCTGGAATGCGCCGCCGCAGTCGAGTCGATGAGAATGCCGAGTACTACTCGGTCGTTCGTGCGCTTCAGGCTGTCGACAAGGCCGATGCCGCTCTGCTTGTGATTGATGCACAGCAGGGGGTCTCTCATCAAGATCAACGCCTTGGGGAGCGAATTGACGCTGCAGGTACTGCAATAGTCATCGTGATGAACAAATGGGATCTCATCGCTACTGAAGATCGTCCACAGGTTCTCGCCGATGTATACGACAGGCTCGGCTTCCTTTCATACGCTCCGGTGCTGAAGATATCTGCTCTCACAGGGCGAAGCCTGAAGGATGTTCTCCCGGCCCTTAGGCAAGCCGAAGAGGCCTACCATGCTCGAGTCCCTACTGCTGCGTTGAACAAGGTGATGCGAGAACTTCAGCAGAAGCACCCACCACCCCTCGATCGCAAGCACAGGACGCGTATTCTTTACGCAACCCAGGGTGCATCCGAGCCGCCGACATTCACGATCTTTGCGACACGACCGCTTCCTCCTTCTTATCTGCGTTACATAGAGCGATCACTTCGAGAGGAGTTTGACCTCGGGCCAACTCCTATCAAGATTCGCGTTCGACAGCGGGCGTCATAGTTTCGGAAGTTTCGCAAAGTTCTGAATTGCTTTATCTTCAGAGTGAAAATTACGGGGGGGCAATGTGAAAGGTGCTGAGGAGTTCGAGACTGCTACAACGCGTGCTCTTGCAGGAAATCTTGAGAAGGATGCCGGTAAACTTGCATCTCAGAACAAGCGTTTTGTGCGTGAACGCATAGGCCGGCTTTTAGACGAGGGCAGTTTCGTTGAGGACGCTCTGCTTGCTAATGCTTCGGCGGAGGCTTTGCCCGCCGATGGGGTAATTACCGGTACCGGTTTTATCGACGGCAGGCCTGTATGCGTAATGGCGAACGACCCAATAGTAAAAGCAGGATCATGGGGTGCAAGAACTGTTGAGAAAATTCTCCGCCTGACAGAGTACGCGCTTAAGCATGAAGTTCCGGTCGTCTACTTAGTGGATTCGGCAGGAGCACGTATCACCGATCAGGTGGAGCTGTTCCCGGGTCGCCGAGGCGCCGGACGCATATTTGCGAACCAGGTCCGCTTGTCCGGGCGAGTACCCCAGGTCTGCTGCTTGTTCGGGCCATCCGCAGCTGGTGGTGCCTACATTCCAGCATTCTGTGATGTTGTTTTCATGGTCGAAGGAAACGCGTCAATGTATTTGGGGTCGCCTCGCATGGCCCAAGAAGTAATCGGAGAAGAGGTGACGCTCGAGGAGATGGGCGGTGCACTCATGCACGCAACTGTGAGTGGATGCGGCGACAATCTTGTAGTTGATGATGATGCTGCTGTAGACGCTGCGCGCCAGTGGCTCTCGTACTTGCCTACCTCCTTTAGAGAAGCCCCTCCGTTATCGGGAGCCCTTGAACCCGCATCTGGAGCCAAGGCGATCGCCGATGTGATTCCGGATGAAGAGCGTCGCGCCTACGACGTGC
This sequence comes from Actinobacteria bacterium IMCC26256, assembly GCA_001023575.1. GTDB lineage: Bacteria > Actinomycetota > Acidimicrobiia > IMCC26256 > IMCC26256 > IMCC26256. The sequence goes on from CP011489.1 coordinate 1,166,270, forward strand.
GGCGCGTTATTGAGGCCTTGGTTGATGCAGGCTCTTTCTTCGAGGCGAAGCCTCGTTTTGCTCGTGAACTCGTTACTGGGTTCGCACGCCTAGACGGAAGGCCGATAGGAATTATTGCCAATAATCCAGCTCACCTCGGGGGCGTGCTCTTCGTTGACTCAGCGGATAAAGCAGCAAGGTTTATCTGGCTATGTGATGCGTTCGGAGTCCAACTTCTGTTCTTAGCGGATGTTCCCGGGTTTATGATCGGGAGCCAAGTCGAGAGACAAGGCATCATTCGACACGGCGCAAAGATGATTACAGCCGTGGCAGAGGCGACAGTCCCAAAGATATCTGTGATTCTCCGCAAAGCATATGGAGCTGGTCTCTACGCCATGTGCGGACCTGCATTTGACCCTGACGCAGTGCTGGCTTTACCGAGTGCGGAGATTGCGGTGATGGGGCCTGAGCCTGCTGTAAATGCAGTCTTCTACAACCGTATTCAATCTATTGTGGATCCCGATGAACGCTCTGCCTTTATTGCAGAGAAACGAGCCGAGTACGTAGAGGATGTAAACCTTCTCCACCTCGCGTCCGAGATGATTATGGATGCTGTCGTTCAGCCTGAAGACCTGCGAGGAGAGCTCATTGCCCGATACGCCATAGCGAGCAGGCGCGTGCGTGAAGTCTTCGAACGCCGGCATGGGGTTCCACCTGTCTAGCGATCGTTCGGTAATGGCGCAGCGTGGGTATGGGTTTGATTGCGCCAATGGCTGCTTTCGGGCCAGGCGTGTGCTCCAATAAGGAAGTGCCATTCTGCGTCGACTGTGATCGTTACATCAGCCCTGGTTTGGTTGGGCAGAACTCCGCCTGCCCAACCTGCGGGCGTCCAGTAGAGGTAGGGGCGCTTCAGGAGCGAGCGGAGGCACTTCTTGGTGAGGGAGAGGAGGAGCGCTTCCCGATTCCTTGGCACCTCAAGGTTCTCGTCGCAGGGGTTGTGCTCTACCTTCTAGTGCGCGTGTGGCAAGGGATCTCCTGGCTAGCTAACTAGAGCCAGAACTCTCTGTAACCGGAATTCTGTAGGGCCAAAAACTTGAATAGATTTCGTTGCTCTTGAGCGTACCCATTTAGCGTGCCCGCCTGTGAACTACAACCCGTTTGATCCAGAGACGATCGCCGACCCTTTCTCGGCATACCGAAACCTGAGAACTGATGCTCCGGTATACAGGTCCGAGGAGCATGGGTTTTGGGTGGTGAGTCGTTATGACGACGTGACACGCGTCTTAAGAGACCATGAGAATTTCTCCTCAACTGCGGGTGTCGGCACTGAGTGGAGGCCGGTCCCGATGATGATCTCCGTTGATCCGCCCGAGCACACCCACCTTCGTCGAATGGCGCAACGCGAATTTACGCCTAGAGCAATCAACGAGTGGGGGCCTCGCGTATCTGATTTAGTTGACGGACTTCTTGACAGTTTCGTTGCGAATGGCGGGGGAGACCTTGTCCCAAATCTTGCATACCCAATCCCGATCGGTGTAATCGCCGACATGCTTGGTGTTCCGTTCGAAGACCGCGACGACTTTAAGCGCTGGTCAGATGACACGATTGACGCTCTAGGCGGGGGGCTTGATCCCGAGACATCCTTGCGTGTCGAGACAAGTGTGTTCGAGTTTGCTCAGTACTTTATGAATGCGATTACTCAGCGCAGAGATGCTCCTGGAGACGACCTGCTGAGCATGCTCATAGACCCTGCCAATGGTGAGACTCTCTCTAACAACGATCTGGTCTCGTTTGCAATACTTTTACTGGTTGCAGGTAATGAGACAACTACAAATTTGATTGGAAATCTTGTCTTGGCTCTGGCCACGAACCCCGAGCAATGGGATCTGCTGAAGGCGGACCCAAGTCTCGTTCCAGCAGCGATTGAGGAGGCCCTCCGATTCGATTCTCCGATCCAGGGATTCTTCCGCAATACGCTCAAGGAGACCGAGGTTCGAGGCGTGACGATCCCAGCAGATCAGAAAGTGATGGTCCTCTATGGATCAGCGAATCGCGACGAACGTAAATATCCAGACCCAGATCGCTTCCTTGTTCAGCGCAATCCGATGGACCATGTTGCCTTCGGCTCTGGTATTCACCTATGTCTCGGTGCACCCTTAGCCCGGATGGAGGGGGCACTCTTCCTAAAGGGACTGCTATCTCGAGTTGAGAGAATTGAGTTGAACGGAGATGTGGTTCGTACACATAATCCTCTACTTCGGGGCGTCTCGCACCTGCCTGTCAGGTTCGTAGCCCGCTAAGATCACCATTCCCTCGCCTGCTTGCAGGCGTAGCGGGCTGTGGCGCAGCTTGGTTAGCGCGTCGGTCTGGGGGACCGAAGGTCGCAGGTTCAAATCCTGTCAGCCCGACCAGTAATAGAGCCAGTAGTAGAGGCAGTAATAGAGCGGGCCCCCCAGTGGAGGCCCGCTCTATTAAGTCCAGTTCCCGAGTTCTCTACCAGTAACCACAGCCTGCAATGCCAATGACTTATGCGAGTCATTAGGACTCGCAAATGGCGCCGAACTGGAATATGGGTATCATTGGACCCAAACTTCGGATCACAACTCATAGGGGAAATAGTGGCTAGCAACTCCAAGAATAAGAAGAACTCCAAGAAGGATTCGCTAAAAAAGAAATCCCCGAAAGATGCCTCTAAGAAATCCCCCAAGGTGAAGAGCCTTAAAGTCGCGGAGGACCCACAGGTTAAGGAGACGAAAGTCAAGACCTCCAAGTTAGAGGCGCCTAAGGCGGAGACCCGCAAGGTTAAGGACACTGAAGAGAAGAAGCCGAAAGCCAAGCCTCTTTCGGAGACTCCAGCGTCACCGAAGCCAGAGGTTGTTCGTGCAGCGGCTCCGTTGATCCCCGCCCGTGTAGCGGCAGCTCGGTTGGAAGAAGATGGGCTTGATCTTCTTCTTCGCCCTAGTGCAACGGGGAACCGCATGCGCAGAGGAACCGGTAACTCCGCGGTCCTCAACTTGCTTGGGGGTATGACTCGTTCGGAGCGCGCCAAAGATGGGCGCGCAAAGCAGAATAAAGCTCCAATTGAGGGGCAAGGAGTCTGGGTGGAGTCCCCGCTTAGGGAGAGCCCAATAGTCACTATTGAGCGCTCCAGTGAGGGGCGAGTCCCTGAACTTGTTCCCCTGCGTTACGGGCGAATGCTCGCAACACCGTTTACATATTTCCGCGGGGCACCTGCGGTTATGGCTTCGGACCTGGCAACCACTAAGTCGAGTGAAATCGAAGTACAAGCCTGTGGAGACGCGCACCTTTTGAACTTTGGTCTCTTCGGAACCCCTGAGCGGAACCTAACTTTCGACGTAAATGACTTTGATGAGACACACCCAGGGCCGTGGGAGTGGGACGTAAAGCGCCTATGCACAAGCCTCGTAATCGCAGCGCGCGAGTACCACGGAGAAGACGATAAGCAATTAGACCCTGCAAGGGCAGCATCGATTGCATATCGAGAGAACATGGAGCGCTATTCAAAGATGGCGCGCCTAGACGTTTGGTACGAACGTACCGACCTTCAGCGGATCTCCGATGTGAGCCCAGATTTTGCAAGTTCGTTCGCGAAGTCGCTTAAAAAAGTAGGTAGGCGCACGAACAAGGGCACTACTGAGAAGATGACCGAGGTCATCAATGGAACCCGTCGATTAATAGATGATCCTCCCCTCATTACACACGTGAGCGACATTGACGATCCCGCTGTAGTTGAGTCGATCGCTCGCTATCGAGACACGCTTGACCTAGAGCGCCGATACCTCTTCGATCAGTACCAACTCGTCGACATTGCTCGAAAGGTTGTAGGAATCGGTAGCGTGGGTACTCGTGCGCTTGCTGCATTATTTGTGAGCCGTGATGCAGGCGACCCACTCTTGCTTCAGATTAAGGAAGCGATTCCATCGGTTCTTGCTCCGTATGTCACCGGGCATGAATTCAAGCATGAGGGAGAGCGAGTCGTTCACGGGCAGCGCTTGATGCAGGCTGCCAGTGACATGTTTCTTGGGTGGACTGAGAACGTTCTTGGTAACGACAAGCACTATTTTGTGCGCCAACTACGTGACATGAAACTCTCGGCGGATATTGCACTTATGTCACGAGTTCAACTTGAGGCCTACGGTATGGCTTGTGGCTGGACACTTGCACGTGCCCACGCCAAAACAGGTGACTCCACACAGATCACCGGCTACATCGCAGGGGATCCGAAGTTCGATGATGCGATGGTTTCCTTTGCAACGGCATACGCAGATCAGAATGAGAAGGACTACGCAGAGTTTGCTGCAGCGATCGCAGACGGGAGGCTCGCAGCGATTCCAGGCGTTTAAGGTTCTTCAATCTTGTAAATACCAATCTCCTAAGGAGCATCTATGCCACGCCTCAGACAAGTTCCTCGTTCAGAGGCTGCGGCCTCTGTGCTCCCCGTATATGACCTCCTCTTCGGCGCCGATCGATGCCCTGTGGAGGAGCCCGGAACTATCACGGGGACCCCGGGGGATTGGTGGACAGTATTTGCCCTAGTGCCGGCTGTCTTTGAGCACGCGTGCCAAGGGATCCTGCTCTATAGGTCGCCGGAGCGTCTACTAGATCCAGTACTGCGAGAATTAGCACAGACTCGAACAGGCTGGACGCGTCAGAGCCGGTTCGTCTTCTCTCAGCACTGTAAGTCCTGCCGAACAGTTGGGATCAGCGAGGAGAAGATCGCCGCCATCCCTAACTGGAGCGCTACCGATCTATTTACTCCGACAGAACGCGCAGTGCTCGCATATACAGACGCTCTAACTCTCGAGAACGGGCGTGTCTCTGATGGTGTATTCGAAGCGCTACATCTGCATTTGAGTGATGAGGAGATTCTCGAACTTACCTACATCACCGCCCTTTACGAAGCCCATGCGATTATGAGCAAGGCGCTGCGCGTTGAGTTCGATGCGGATCCAGACCCGATCTCCGAGATCCCATCACCGGGGGAGTACCAAGGTTTCCTTGTTGGGCCTAACGACACTCCGCCCGAGTAGAGGCATGGGGAGGCTTCGTGCCTGAGCATCCGCTCTCAAGAATAAAGACTAATTTTTCAGGGTAGGATTAAAATTATGTGGAGAGTCTCGATTCGCAAGATCGCAGTACCGGCCATTTTGTTAACGATCGTTGGTGGATTAATCTTCGCCGGCTGTGCATCACCTGTCTTGGTTGCAACATGTTCGAAGAAACTTGTGGCGTCGCAGAGTGCCCCTATCCCCAATAATGCCTTGACTGAGATATCTGGGATCGCAGCTAGTCGCCTAAATCCGGGTCTCCTTTGGGTCCACAATGACTCTGGCGATACAGCGCGCATCTTTGGTCTTGACGCTCAAGGGATCACGCACGCTACGTATCGCCTCGAGGCAGCCTCTGCAATTGATTGGGAAGACATTGCAGTTGGGCGCGGCCCTGTGGCTTCCATGACCTACATTTACGCGGGCGACATTGGTGATAACAACTCTCTGCGTTCTGAGATTGTTATCTACCGAGTTGCAGAGCCTGTCGTGGATTTGGCGGGGAGTGTCTCCGGATCTCTCTCTGGTGTAGATGCGATTCGGCTCCGTTATCCAGATGGCGCTCATAACGCGGAGGCGCTGTTGGTGGACCCAGTTACAGGGGACATCGTCGTGATCACTAAGAGCATGAGTGGCGGAGCGCAGAAGGCTTACAGTGTCCCCGGCTCAACAACTCCGGGAGTGTTAACCACGATGGAGTACCTCGCAACCATCACAACTTCTCCGAGCGCTTTAGGTGCGATTACTGGTGCGGATATTTCTCCGAACGGACTGCAACTCGCTCTCCGTACCTATGGGGGCGTTGCGGTTAGCGCCCGCCTTGATGTGGGTATACCGCTCTCAACCTTTTTAGGCGGGGGAGCCAGTATCATCAACTGTGCGGCCCCTTCTCCATCTGAGGTTCAAGGCGAGGCCATCGGGTTTGCGGCCACAGGAAGAGGATTCGTCACCGTCTCTGAAGGGGTAGGTGCAGTTCTCCATAGCTTCACATCGCCGTGAGAACCTCGAGGCGTTACCTTTAACGAGTGGAGTGAAAATCGTCACATCCTTAGAATGTTGCTCCAAAATTGCCCCCATGGTTGCCCATAAGTGATAAAACGTAATTGCCCCTCCCGTCGGCTAGCACCTCCCTGCCCGGTGCGTGTGATCCGATAGGAGGGGCACTTCGCGCCCCGACCACGTGAGAGAGTGGGTAGATGTTCAGACACGTAGCACTATTCCGTTGGGCTGAGGGTGTCACCCCAGAGCAGATCGCCGAGGTAGGGGAGGCGCTCTACTCGCTGCCCGCTGTGATTCCAGAGATTCGCTCTTACCGATTTGGCCCTGATCAAGGGCTTGGGGAGCATAATTTTGACTATGCAGTAGTGGCGGACTTTGACGATGTTGAGGGTTTTCGAACCTATCGTGACAATCCAGATCACAGAGCCGTCTCTCGCTCCGTGATTGGCCCGTTAATCGCAGATCGAGCCGCCGCCCAGTTTGATGCCGGTGAGCGCCCCGACGACCCCACTGCCCCGCCTGAGGGCGTATAACCCCGCATGGATAAGGGACGCCCTAATCTCTAGAAGATGTCTTTAACTAGCTCTGTTCCTGTTCCTAGTCGAGATGCAGGTTGGAGAACCATTCCAAATCTCATATCGCTTTTGAGGCTTCTCTGCGTCCCGATTTTTGTCTGGCTACTCCTTGGCGCCTCTAAGCCACTCTCCGCTGCGATTCTCTTGGGGGTTCTAGGGGGTACCGATTGGGTTGATGGCTGGATAGCGCGTAAATACGATCAGGGCTCCGCGATAGGTCAGGTACTTGACCCGGTAGCAGATCGAATCTTGCTCATCACCGCTGCAGTAACACTGTTGATCGACGGAGCGGTCCCGCTCTGGATAGCGGCATTAGTGCTTTTTAGGGAAGCATTGATAAGTATCGCTGTGCTTGCCTTGGCGGCAGCCGGAGCGAAGCGTATTGAGGTCCAGTGGGTAGGCAAAGCCGGGACTCTCGGGCTCATGTTCGCGCTGCCAGGCTTCTTGCTTCTCACATTCTCTACTGGTGCCATCCACGACTTTCTTCTCGTATTTACATGGTCAGCCACCATCGGGGGACTCCTCCTTTCTTATTGGGCTGCTGCCACCTATGTACCGTTGGCGCGTATTGCTTTGCGCGAAGGCCGTTCGGAGTAGATTCAGCGAATAATTCTTTTGATAATTCTCTGGCCCTGAATGGAGTCTTGAAACCATGATCTACCCGGACGATTTGAAATACACGCAAGAGCACGAGTGGGTAAAAGTGACCGACGGGCGCGCAATGATCGGAATCACAGACTTTGCACAGGACGCTCTCGGCGATGTGGTATTCGTGCAGCTCCCAGAGATAGGTGTCTCTGTTCTTCGCTCTGTCGGGATAGCAGAGGTCGAGTCAACAAAATCAGTCTCTGAGATTTACGCCCCGTTGACCGGTGTAATCGCCGAGGTGAATACTGCGCTTGAGGAGACCCCAGAGCTGCTTAATCAGGACCCTTACGGCGCCGGGTGGATATTCGTACTCGAGGTCGGAGTAGAGGCCGAGATCGGTGGGCTAATGGATGCATCCGCCTATCAGGCCCTTGTTGAGGGTTGAGCCCCAGGTGAGTCTCTGATCTGCAACGGTCTTCGGCGACCGGTCGCCCTAGACCCTCGACCTAGACCCTCGACCTACCGCTCAGAGTTAGGGTTTCGCTGAGGGAATGTGGGATGTAACCTAAGGCTATGAAATGCAGTAAATGCGGCCACCTAAATCTTGAGGATGCACGCCTCTGCTCCTCCTGCGGTGCGCTCACAGGCGACTCCGAGCAGCGTGACTTTGCTAATCGATCGGAGATCGACTCTGGTGAAGCGACTCTCTCGATTGCTGCAGTCGAGTCCGCGGAGACCGCCTCTAATATCCCCTCCGCTCCGGGGGCTTTCTTGCGTGTAGTCAGAGGCCCTAATGCTGGCAGCAAATTTGCCTTGAGCGTTGGGTCTCTGGAGGTAGGCCGCCACCCTGCTTCGGGCATCTTTTTGGATGACATTACGGTCTCACGACGCCACTGCGTCTTCAACTGTACTGCTGCAGCGAGTGACGGGAGTACCGAATTCGCCATTGCAGTTAGCGATGCGGGCTCACTAAACGGAACATATGTGAATCGAAAGTTGATTACTACGATCGATCTTGCTCCCGGCGACGAGATACAGATCGGCCGTTATGTCGTAATGATTGAGCTGGCCCGATGAACGTTGATAGCGAATCTGCACATCTCTCAATAGGTGATGTTCTTAATCACTTGAGCAATGAGTTTCCGGATGTCACCATCTCAAAAATTAGGTTCCTAGAGAGTCAAGGGTTAATTGCTCCCGAGCGAACTCCATCTGGTTACCGCAAGTTTTATGAATCAGATTTGGTGCGTCTGCGCTGGATACTGCTTCAGCAGAAAGATAATTTCTTACCACTAAAAGTCATTAAGGATCGACTACACGAGCATGATCGCGACGGTTCTCCACTGCCAGATGCCGATGTAGGCGAGCAGCACGACTTGCATGCTGCGACGTTCTTCGATGAGGCACCAGCGATCAGCGAACCTAATGCCTTGGCTGACGCGGATATTCTCGCTGTTGAGGCTCCAGCCAAAAAACAACGTCGAAAGACTCCACAGAAGAAGGCCGCGTCTCCTATCTCGGAGAAAACTAGTAAGAGCAGCCGCCTTAGAGGCGAGCAGATGGAGCTTGACTCCAAGGGCGATGCGTTGACCCCGGAGCCTGAGGGCAATGGACTCACGCGATCTGAGATCGCCGATGCAAGCGGACTCACAATGGAGCAGGTCATAGAGATGGAGGCATGTGGACTCATCAAGCCTGCAGGGCAAATGGGCTCAGAGGGGCTCTTCGAGGACGATGCGCTTGTAATAGCCGCCCTTGTCGCGGGCTTCATCGAGAATGGAGCTGAGCCTCGGCATCTGCGCATGTATAGAAACTTCGCCGAACGCGAAGCACAGTTTTATGAGCAGATGGTTGCAGGGAGCCAGCGCCAGGCAGGCACGGAGTCTCGCATTGCACGACGCGACAAAGTAGTTGAGCTTGCTTCTCTCGGGCGCAGTCTGCGCACTGTTTATCTCCGCCGCTCACTTGATGAGATTCTTCGGACGAATACCTTTAGCGAAGAGGGCCCCAAGGTTTTAGGCGAGTCTGTTTAACGCTAGGCACAACCTCTGCAGTTTTGGCTAAATATATTCCGTGCTTACACGACACTTTGGTGGGGGATTGAGAGGCTGTCTGGGCGTCTAAATGCCATTTTTGCGGTGGTAGTGTGAACACGTGGTTCGCGTATCGATTGTCGGAGTAAGAGTTGAGGTCCCCTCAAATCAACCCATCATGCTTCTCCGTGAAGAGGCTGACCCGAGGCGTTATGTACCTATTTTTATAGGCTCTCCAGAGGCAACTGCAATCGTGTATTCGCTTCAAGGGATGGAGACGCCTCGGCCGATGACGCACGATCTTGTGACCATGCTGCTCACAGAACTCGGCGCCTCCATCTCGTTGATCGAGATTACCGAGTTACACGAAGGAACGTTCTTCGCAGAGGTTGAGTTCGCTGCCGGCGAGAGAACTTTCCGAGTCTCAGCCCGGCCCTCCGATGCCATTGCATTAGCGGTGCGTCAGGAAGAGCAACCCCCAATATTCATCGCAGATGATGTATTCGAGGAGGCAAGCCTGGTCTTTGATGAGGAGCAAGAGGAGGAGCAGATTGAGGAGTTTCGAGACTTCCTTGATCAAGTAAAACCCGAAGACTTTGTCTGAAATTACAGGGATTGTCGATTCAGAACTCAGTATCTACCTAGTTTCTTGCCCCTAACCTTGACCCCTCGAGAGCTAATCAGTTACGGTTTACAGGCTCGTAACTACGAGAGTGTGATCCGGACCCATTCGATAACTATTCGACGCCCACTCGAAACAATGGCCGGAATCCTTTTAAACATTCCACGGGGAGTTCTACTCAATGTCAACACCAAGTGATCCGTCATCCGATGCATCGGTACCTGCTTCGATTGTTGAGCAGGGAGTTCTCGGCGAGAATCAATGGGAAGAGATCGGATATCGCGGGCCGCAGGTCTGTGCAATTGTCGGCATCACTTACAGGCAATTGGATTACTGGGCTCGTACCGAACTGCTCCGACCCTCACTCTGCGATGCGCAGGGGAGTGGATCCAAACGCAGATATTCATACCTTGACCTCGTCGCTCTGAAGGTGATCAAGAATCTTCTTGATGCTGGGGTTTCACTCAAGACCGCGCGCAAAGCAATTGATTATCTGCGCGAGCACCTCGGTGAAGACCTCGCCACGGCAAGCCTTGTCATTGATGAGAATAAGAGTGTGCTCGCTCGCAATGGTGAGGACATATTCGATCTAGTTCGCCACGGCCAAGGTGTGCTCAATATTGTTCCCCTTGGTTCGGTTGTGCGCCAGATTGATGCTGGAATCACGGAGCTGCATCCAAGCGATCTGGTCGCTTCGCTTGAGGAGAGAGACGCAGCACAGATCGATCCCCAGGCTGGGCTCGGTTCCTAGGCGCTTGAGAGAGTCTCCGGAGGTGCAAGATCCCCCCGGTCCTCTAAAGAATTTGGTAATTTTAGAGCCAAATTGTGCTCTGGAACTACTCCGGAACTAGTCCGCAGATATTGGCTATTTCGTTGATTCGTTAGGGGTAGCAGTTCTGCGCTATTCCTTACACTGCAGATGCGTTCTCGTCTGCTGTTCCCATCAATCAAAGCCATAGGAAGACGCGGATGACGGAGATTCTTCGAACTAGTCCACTCGATGCTGTGCACCGCGCTCTTGGGGCGCGATTGGCGGAGTTTGGTGGGTGGGAGATGCCTATTCAGTACTCCGGAGTTATTGAGGAGCACCGCGCTTGTCGTGAGTCGGCAGTAGTTTTTGACGTTTCACATCTGGGCTCCGTGCGTGTAAGCGGGCCCGGCGCATTCGCTGCGTTGCAGTGGGCATTTACCAACGACTTAAATCGCATTGAACCTAGGCGCGCTCAGTACACGCACCTCCTCGACGAACGTGACGCCCATGTTGTGGACGACATAATCGTTTGGTGGCTGGAGCCAGAGGCCTTTACCGTTATGCCGAATGCCTCCAACACGGAGCCTCTTGTTGCGGCAATTAAGGCTGCGGTGAAGACAGCCGCAGCAGGTGAGGCCGAGGTTCTCGATGTCACAGATTCGCGTGTCGTACTTGCAGTACAGGGGCCCGAGGCGCGTGCTCGATTATCGACCTTTTGGCCGGAGGCCGCCTCCGTGGGTCACTTCCATGTCGTGCCCGTTACTTGGTTAGGCGAGTCTGGGTGGGCCTCTGGTACTGGTTACACAGGTGAGGATGGCGTCGAGATTGAGGTCCCGGCATCAGTCGCTAATGAACTCTGGGATGCGATTGTTGCCTCAGGGGTAACCCCTGCCGGGCTAGGTGCGCGAGACACTCTGCGTCTTGAGGCGGGACTCCCGCTGCATGGGCACGAATTAGGGGAGGGGATTACCTCTCTTCAGGCAGGGCTTGCTTGGGTGGTGCGCTTCGATAAGCCGGGTGGCTTTAGGGGAGCCGGAGCACTGCGCGTAGAGCAAGAGCAAGGCCCGAGTCGCGTGCTCCGGGGAATTTCAGTTGAGGGGCGCCAACCTCCACGGGGTGGCAACACTGTTTTCTTCGGTGGAGATGATGTGGGCGAAGTATCTAGTGGAAACTTCTCTCCGATTCTTGGGCACAGCATTGCTCTCGCCTTTCTTAAACCAAGTGTTGAGCTCGGCGCAGAGGTAACTATCGAGGTACGCGGGCGTGAATTAAGAGGAACAGTTGTTAGGCCGCCGTTTGTGCGGCGTCCATGAAACCATCTCTCATGAAACCAGCGCTAAAGAGATCCTCTTTAAAAATGAGAGTCCCATCCAATCTTGTAATTGAAGGGGCAAGCCGGTGACGAATATAGATCGACCCTCGTACGATGACTTGGCGAACCACGGAGCGTTCATAGAGCGCCACATTGGACCATCATCTGCAGATCAACTCAAAATGCTCAAGGTCCTTGGCTACTCCTCCCTTGATGAACTCACCTCCGCTGCGATTCCCAGCACAATTGAGCGGCTCGGAGCTTTGAGTATTGGGTCGCCACGATCTGAGGTAGAGGTCATCGCAGAGTTGCGCGAGATTGCTGCCCAGAATCAATCACTTATCTCTCTTATCGGTCTTGGCTATTACGGCACTGTCACGCCACCGGTAGTGCTTCGGAATGTTCTTGAGAATCCGGCCTGGTATACCGCCTACACGCCTTACCAGCCGGAGATTTCGCAGGGGCGCTTAGAGGCAGTACTCAATTTTCAGACGATGATTGCTGACCTAACAGCCATGGACATCGCTAATGCCTCGATGCTTGACGAAGGCACCGCAGCGGCCGAGGCGATGGCGCTCTGCTATCGCTTGAATCCGAAAGCCGGAGAGGTTTTCTTTATTGACGAAGATTGCTTCCCCCAGACAATTGCTGTAGTCGCTACCCGTGCCGAGCCGCTTGGCATTGCACTAGTAGTCGGTGACCCTGAGACTGATATCCCGAGTGAGGGCGTCTTTGGGGTACTGCTTCAGTACCCTGGAGCTAGCGGTCGTCTGCGTGACGACGGCGAACTTATTGAGCGCATACATGCGCAGGGAGCAAGCGTTGCTGTCGCTGCTGATTTGCTCGCACTCTCGCTTATTCGCCCGCCAGGCGAGATCGGCGCCGATGTAGTCGTCGGGTCGTCGCAGAGATTTGGAGTCCCACTTGGTTTCGGGGGCCCGCACGCGGGTTTCATGGCCGTCAGGGACGCATCTAAGCGCTCCTTACCAGGAAGACTTGTCGGGGTATCGGTTGACTCTGCAGGGCGACCAGCCTTGCGACTCGCCTTGCAGACAAGGGAGCAGCACATTCGTCGCGAGAAGGCAACGAGCAACATCTGCACAGCGCAGGTTTTGCTAGCAGTAATCGCAGGGTTTTACGGCGTGTGGCATGGTCCAGATGGACTTAAACGCATCGCAGAGCGGATACACCGCCAGGCCTCCGCAGTAGCTGAGGCACTTCGTAGCGCTGGATTGGTTGTCCTCGAGGATGCATTCTTCGACACGCTCTCGATCCGAGTCCCAGGGCGCGCTACTGAAGTGATCGCTAATGCTCTAGAGAGCGGGATCAATCTCCGATTAGTTGATGACGACACAATTGGGTTATCCCTTGACGAGCAGACAACCCAAGATGTTCTGCAGCGCGTGCTACTCGCGTTCGGTGTAAATCTCGATATCGCTCCTCTTCTTGAGTCAGCCTCAGATTCGATTCCTACGGCATTGATTAGAACCTCTGAGTTCATGACTCACCCCGTCTTCTCTAAGTACAGGTCAGAGACGTTGCTGCTTCGTTATCTGCGCAGGCTCGCTGATCGAGATCTTGCCCTCGACCGTACAATGATTCCGCTTGGATCATGCACGATGAAGCTCAACTCTACGACTGAGATGATCCCCGTGACATGGCCAGAGTTTGGGGCGATGCATCCTTTCGCTCCGATAGATCAGAGCATTGGATACCGGAGGCTCTTCAAAGAACTTGAGGCTGCTCTAGTTGAGATCACTGGCTATGACGCTGTCTCACTGCAGCCCAATGCTGGATCGCAGGGCGAGTTTGCAGGGCTATTAGCGATCAGGGCTTACCACCGCTCTCGCGGAGATTTTGAGAGAACTGTCTGTCTCATACCTGCCTCTGCGCATGGAACGAATGCCGCCAGCGCTGCAATGGTTGGTATGAAGGTCATAGTTATTGCGTGCAACGACTCAGGCGACATCGACCTAGAGGACCTTAAACGACGCATTGAAGAGAATGTCGGGCGACTCGGAGCGTTGATGGTCACGTACCCCTCAACACACGGAGTCTTTGATACTGAGATCACAGATGTATGTGCGATGGTTCACGAGGCAGGCGGCCAGGTATATCTCGATGGCGCAAATTTGAATGCTCTAGTTGGGCTAGCGGCTCCGGGGCATTTTGGTGCTGACGTGTCGCACTTAAATCTGCACAAGACATTCTGCATTCCCCACGGAGGGGGAGGGCCAGGTGTCGGCCCCGTTGGGGTTCGCTCCCACCTTGCAGAATTCCTGCCCTCGCACCCACTTGTACCTGAGTGTGGCCCCGCTGGTGGTGGGGTAGGGGCGATCTCTGCAGCCCCGTGGGGTTCTGCGTCGCTGCTCCCAATCTCGTGGGCGTATGTAGCGATGATGGGGGGAGAGGGTCTTCGTCGGGCGACTCAAGTTGCGATCCTGAATGCAAACTACATAGCGCATCAACTTGAAGAGCATTTCCCAGTTCTATATCGAGGTGAGTCTGGGCTAGTGGCCCATGAGTGCATCATTGATATTCGCCCAATTACAGATGCGACTGGTGTGAGTGTTGATGATGTAGCGAAGCGATTGGTTGACTACGGATTTCACTCACCAACAATGAGTTTCCCTGTATCCGGAACGCTAATGATCGAGCCAACAGAGTCGGAAGATCTTGGAGAGGTCGATCGTTTTATCGACGCGATGATTGCAATTCGCTCCGAGATTACCGATGTTCAGGAGGGGCGGGTATCTCTTGATGAGAGCGCGCTCCACAACGCACCGCACACGGCTGCCGATCTTCTAACAGGCGAATGGGATCGGCCGTATACGCGCGAGCATGCGGCATACCCATCGGATGCAACCCGTAGAAATAAATACTGGCCGCCGGTGAGCCGAATAGATGGCGTTTACGGCGATCGGAACGTATTTTGCTCGTGTCCACCGCTATCTGATTATGAGGACAACTAGGTCGTCCCTCAGGCTCGTCAAAGGCGTCTATTTGGTGCGAGGGCGTTCTTCAGGGCTGCGATTCCTCTCAGCGGATTGATTCTGGGCTAATTTCACGCCATGGCTGACACAAAACCAACAATCACAATTCCAGATACCGCTCCTCCAGCAGAACTTGTATTAGAGGATCTAGAGATTGGAACCGGCGACGAAGCAGTCTCCGGTACCTTCGTTAGCGTTCACTATGTAGGGGTCTCCTGGAGCACAGGGAAGCAGTTCGACGCCTCCTGGGACAGGAATGACTTCTTTGGATTCCACCTCGGTCGAGGTGAAGTCATCGCAGGCTGGGACCAAGGGGTTGCCGGCATGAAGGTTGGCGGACGACGCAGCATCACGATCCCGCCGCACCTTGGATATGGATCAGCCGGTGCCGGGGGGGTCATTAAAGGCGGAGAGACTCTCGTATTCGTCGTTGACCTCATAGGCGTGGGGTAGCAAGCCCTCTCCACAGAGTTACATAACGAAGATTATGGGCGTTTGCCGTATTGCTGGATCCCCTAGATATCAGGGTTTATGGCCAGCACTTCGGCTATTCCCGGGCTCCTCTACAGCCCCTTTCTACAGCCCCTTAAAGAGTTCTGTGCATGGTGAGCATGCGTGCTGTGAAGCCTTGCTCCTCAAAGAAGTTCTTTGTTTGGCGGTGCCCAGGAAGAGCCCTTGCGTCGATGCCGATACAGCCTCTCTCGATGCAGAATTCAGTAAGCGAAACCAGAATCAGTTCTCCAAGGCCGACCGCCCTGGCCTCGGGCTCGACCCAGATCTCAGTGATGTCTCCTAGCAGGGTGCCGTCGTTTAGGCGTCTCAGTACGGCGACTCCAAACCCCATTGGAGCGCCCTCTAAGAGCCCGATAATGATGCTCGAGTCCTCCGACGCAAGAAGGGTCGTAAATGCCTCGCCGAGGGGCTCTATGAGTGATTCCTGAGCAGCCCAGAGAGCGCCACCTCTCATAGGTATGAGCTCGTGGGCTAACTGCGCAGCGAAGCCACTGAGGGTCTCCACGTCGTCGCTGGTCGCATTGCGCACGGACTCCAACGCTGTGGCCCTCTACTTGGTCCGCAGAATGGCGATCTTGCCGAGAATGGTGCGGCGAGCACGTGTTGATCGTTCGTATTCTTCTACGTCGTTTAGTTCTTCCGGGTTGAGGCCCTCGAGCCGCTCAATAATCTGGCTCGCCGCTAACCCGTCATAATCTGGGATCGAGAGAATCCCTGGCTGCATTGGGCTTGAGTCGGTCTCCGGAGTACTCGGTTCATTAATCGATTCGGAAATTGGTGCCATGCTCGGCGCTGAATCTTCCTTCGCTGGCGCTTCTTTGCTCCTCGCCTCGAGATTCTCAGTGACGTGAGGGCCAGCGCCTGAAGAGCACATGTCGGAGAGGCCGGAGTATGCCTTCGAGGATGCCGAGAATGACTCGAAGGCTTCGATGCTTTTAGCTCGTAGAGTGACCATCTGCTCGTTTACCCGCTGCTTTACAACAGGCGGCCCAAATTTAACCGCCAACTCACCTACTGCTTTGTAGTTCGCTATTTGGCCAACTACCTCGCGTTGATGTACATCTACCTCGCGCTTGCCTCGTCCAGCGAACATTGTTACGAGTGTGGGTACTGCATCTCTAGCGAATGCAGCGATGCCCACGGGAACATGTACTGCTAACTCAACTACTCGATCAACTGTGCTGCGTTCGTCACTCACTGGAGTCTCCTCTACTGGGCATACTCTGCAGTCTACGGCGAAGTAGGCCAAACGCCACAGCCGCAATCAGGATCGTGGCTGAGATCTCTACTATTAACGGTCCATGCTTCACATACGGGGTCTCCCCTGCACGAAGAGGAACCTTTGTCTCGATAATTGCAGGCTTGAATAGCTCAGTTCTCTTCTCAATATGGCCCCGTGGGTCGATAATGGCAGAGATTCCAGAGATTGAGGCCTGTACCAATGCCCGACCAGTCTCCGCAGCTCTCATCTGTGATGACTGCACATGCTGCGCGCTATTCGCGCTGCGGCGGTAGGAGCGATTATTGGTTGAGACAATAAGTGCCTCCGCTCCGTCACGGACCTCTCGTCGTGCAAGCTCAGGGAATACCGACTCGAAACAAATAAGACTCCCAATTTTCTTGCGGTCGAGATTAAGGACGCCTGAGTTTGAAGCGTTGTTCTGACCAGCAGTGAAGTCTTCTGGTACCTGATCAATTGCAGATATAAAACTCAACTCAGAGCGCCAAGGCACATACTCCCCGAACGGCACTAGATGTCTTTTGGAGTAATTCGCTACTAACGAACCATCGGGTGCGTATAGGCGATTCGTATTGTAAATGGCGCCTTCTTGTTCGCGATTTATTGCATTGATAAGTACAAATGAATTATGGCGCCTCGCAGTAGCGACAATTCTTGACATGAGTAGTGGGTCTGCCTCAGGGTCGCTCATAAGCGCAGACTCTGGGAAAATAATTAGGTCGTAGTCTCCCGTTAATTGGCCAGCCAGATCAAAGTGCTTCTCCGTGAGCACTTGGTTAGAAATCTCATCTGAGCTCAACATTCTGTTGAGATCGTTCCCCTGAATGGCAGCAATCTTTAATGCTCCTACCTCACGCGTTGTCGGAGGATTGAGCCCGGCAGCAAGGAAGATCAGAACTAACAGCGCAGCTACTCCTAAATGGATTCGGTGAGATTGAAGGCGGTGAGAATGGAGGGCGTGAGCGCCTCTCCCCTCCCCGCCTGCCACTGCTGCCCCACGCCTAGTGGCCTTGAGTAGTACTTCAAGCAACACTGCCTGAGAGAGAACCACCGCAAAGGTGACCCCTAGAGCACCTGCCCAGGCGGCTAACCCGCGCGCCGGCGTGAAAGGAGACATGGCGGTACCAACCTCTCCCCATGCCAGCCCCCCTAACGGCCAAGTCCCTCGCAGATACTCGCCAAGACTCCACGCCGCAGCAACGATTAACGGCGATGAGGTTCCGAGGCGACGTATCGCTGCGATACCGCTGCCTACCGCCGCTACGTAGAGGGCTTGAGTCGCAACGAGCGGGAGAATTGCTACCGCCCCGAAATACCATGCCCATGAGAGAACGACTCCGAAAAAAAGCACTCCGAATACGAAGCCACTCCAAGCTGCCCGCCAAATTGATGCGCTGCTCCAGACCCAGAGCAATGGCAGTAATGCGACGATCGCAAACGGCCAGGCACCAATGGGCGGGAACGCGCATGCCATGAAAAGCCCAGATAGAGCAGAGGCTATGAATGCAATACGCGCGTTAGGTGCGAGCACAGACCTCTCCATCAGCGATGAGTCGAGTTCAAATTTGCCCTAAAGGATCTTGAGAAACTTACCTAGATTTACGCGCAGTCTCTGCAGCGTTCCTTCTGCCCAGATGCAAGTTGACTGAGTGGCAATACCAAGAAGCACGAGTCGCATAAGAACTCGTCGTCTCCTCGCGGCTTCACCTTGTTGGTGCCCTCGACTCGATCTGCCTCGCTCTCAGCGTCCTCAAGGTCTTCATCCTCGGGGCGATCGCTAGTCGTCTTCTCCTTGAGAAGAATATCCAGCGATGCCTCTACGTCATCGGGGTGGAGTTCATCCTCAAGGACCACAACTGTTTGATCATCGTCGTCATCGAGTTCGTCGTCTGTGGAGACATCAGCGGGATTGTCGTCTACGCCCTCAATCGCCAACAGGTCATCATCGAGTGGAGAGTCAATTAACGGATCGGCCTCATCATCGAGTTCGTCCTCAATCTCATCGCCATCGAGTTCATCGTCGGTCTCGAGTTCGTCTTCTGGGTCTATTACATCTTTAGGCATGTTCACTTCCGGGGTGGAGGGGCGCGCAACATAACACGCAGAGGGAGCAGAATCGCGCAGGGCAGGCAATATATGGCGGAAAACCTAAAATAAGGCCCCAATGCAGTCTCGGTCGGGGGGGTATCAGCGGTATCAGGCCAATAGGCCCGTGATGGCTGATGGCGTGGCTTCGGGACTCAGATACCCTTGGGGTCACCGCCTCATCTTCTCGGCGTCTCCGTCAATCAATGAGCACAGCGTTCTCTGCTGGGTATCTGAATCCCGTTGCCTAAGCCTTCTTCGATCGGCCTCCGCTCCAGCGAACTGGAATTGACCCCGACCGGGCCCTCGCTCACAACTGCAAGCAGGTGCATTACACCCCATTAGCCGCTAATAATCAAGGCGAGCCGAGAAGTTATTTTTCGCCCCTTAAAGTAGAAATATTCTTCGCGCTGAACGCTCTTAAATCGCGCTGTGAGTCATCTTTGCGTTGCCGATGTTGGCGGTGTTGCTGATGCTCGTTGTGGTTAGACGCCTGTGGAGCGACGAGCGGCGGCAGCGCGTTCAGATGCGAGACGCTCGAGTTCGTAGACCCCGTAATCAACGTATGACATGGCATCGGCAATCGCCGCGTGCCCCGCCTGCTCTTTTATGAGGCGATGCATATGCTGTACGACTGTCCTGTATGCAGCATGGCCTTGGGGTCCGCTGCGCAACTCGAGCATATGGAATGCTTCGCGTGCGTTGAACTGCATAACGAAACGAATTCGATATGCGAGAGAGACTGCATAGGAGGACTGCTCTGGAAAACGCAGAGCCATGGCGCCATGGAGTGCAGCTGATCGCTCCATCGCCTCGGTAAATTCGCGCTCCGCTCCGGCCTCTACTACCGCCTCGGGTAGATCAAATCCATGCAGCGGTGTTAGGGGTTGCCATTCGATAGTCAACATTCGGTGTCGCTGTAAATCGCGAAATGCTCCGTAATCAGCGAGTACATCGAATCTGTAATCGGTCCGCTCAAGAGCGCGCCCGGGCTTATGGCGCCGATTATTGCGCTCCCCTACATATGCGGCCAGCAATTGACGGCGGTCCTCCGCTCCGAGGCTGCGCACTCGATGCAGAACTTCATCCTCTGGCAGGTTTGATACGGGGTAGAGGATCGCTGCAAGTACCTTGTCCTCGCCCTCCGGATCGAAGTCGACAAGTGTCACTCCAGGCCTATCTTCTGGCTCCATGCGACCGAGGATTCGGTTTGCAACGCTCTGGGTTTGCTCGCGCGTATCCATCAGATACTGAGACCATGCACCTCCCCTATCTGGGCGATCTACGCGTGTTAAAAAGGAAGGAATAACCTTGCGCAACTCAGTGAGCATCAACTCTGAATACTCGCGTGCCTCTGGTAGCGGGTGAGCGCGCATCTTTAGTAGAAGAGATTCGTAGGCCTGGCCAGTTCCGTAGATGCCTACATTAGAGAGAGTCCCGGCTGGGAGTATCCCTCTTACTGCATCACATGCTTTTGCCTTGATGGTTTGCTTGTAGACAAAATCGGGGTCACCAGGGTCCTTTGGGTAACGCTCGCGGGCCCACTCCATCATCCTCGGGAGTAGCTGCTGGTAAGTCGCAAAGAGTCGATCCATCTCAGCTACGTAGAGCGCCCCAAGCGGCGACTCAAGTACCTCGGGAGGTCGTAGATAACGGAATCTCCCTCCGAGTCGAGAGTCGTATGGAATGTACCGAGTCGATTGCTCTAGGTACGCCATCAATCGTCCCCACTCGAGGACTTTGGTGAGAATATTTGAAGCCTGCTCACACGCGAGATGCACTCCACCTAGTTGCGCCACAGAGTCATCGCCGTACTCAAGGAATACTTTGTCGTATAAGGCTTCCGCTCGTTTAACCCCGACACTCGCGTCGACTGTGATGTCTCCCGAGAGATCAAGTTCGACGGCAAACTCATCTAGGAATAGCCGCCGAAGACTCTTCTCCGAGCGGGAATAACGTGCAAACAATGCTCCCTTGACGACCTCTGGGAGATTTACGAGGGCGAAGACGGGGCCGTCAATATTCGTGAAGTATGGGCGCAGGGCCGTGGCTTCATCTGAGGTGAATTGCTCTGCGACGTACTGCATGGGTTGCGAATCGTACCGGGCGACTTGGAGTTTGAATGGGAATGGATGCCGAAATTCCCAAAAGAATTTAGAACTCAGAGACTGGGAGTGGTCTGGCTTACAGGAGGAGCCGGGCTACCGGGCTCCGGACCTCGAACTCAATCCTCCCCGCTCGCCCCGCCAACTCGGAGTCGGCCCTGATCGGCCATGCGCCGCCCTTCACCTCAATTCGAACACGCGAACCTGAACCCGTCGAGATGCGGGGATGTGGAAGATGGCTTCCGGCGGCTAGGCGCCTGCGCATCGCCGCTCGCTCACCTGCTTTGAGGCTGTAAATGTGAATCTCGAGTCGCCCATCTCCGGGGTGGCTCCGTGGAACGAGGTCTGCGGCTCCGATGAATTCTCCATTTGCTACGACGACTCCGCTTGCGAGTCCATTGAAGAATTTTCGTCCGTTAATTGTGACCGAGATCTCTTTGCTTCTACTTGTTGCCCGCAGCACTAGTGGTGAGACCCCCACCTCAATAGCGTTCATAGCGAGATATGTCTTCCCTGCAATTCTGTATTCAATTGCGTCAATCGGCGCCTCCATTTTTCCTGCAGCGCCAACATTTGTTACTTCAGGATCACGAACCGATGAGAGCCCAAGGGATTTTGCAAAATCCGAATCTACCGAGGGTTCAAAAGCGATCAAAGGGTTTGGATGTAGCCAAGATTTGAGTGAACGCGCTAGGTCGCCATCGCTACCGCTAACCACTAAATCGGGGGCGGAGTCAGTAGGCGTTCCCCATTCGTCTCCTGGACGGATAGTCATTTGGAGGTCACCCCTGAGGCGCAGACAACACCTCGAAAACACAGTTCTGCGGCAGTACGCGCACTCTCTTTAGTCTGTGCATTCTCTGAGACCAACGAAATCTGACGGAGTAGATCAACGAGTTGCTTCATGTGACGAACAAAATCTCCACCGGTTAGGTCATCGGTTAAATCAAGTACGTCGCTCAGGTCGTTCCCAGAAGCCCATGCTTTAACGATCAGTGCAAGCCCGGGGTCGGGTGGCCGCATCTCTGGTAGCCCTGCGTCCTCTTCATCGCTACGCAGCGAGTTCCAATGACGTTCGATGGAGCGCCAGCGTTTTGCCAAGTCTCCACTAGGCCAGCGAGGTGCGGGTGGTCGGCGATGCTCTGGACCTCGATGTTCGTATGTGAACACAGAGGCTATGGATGCCAATTCCTGAGGCCGGAGTCCATCGAATACTCCGGTGTTGATTGCATCTGCAACAAGGATGTCAGTCTCAGAGTTGATTCGCATAAGGCTCTCCCCAGATGCGGTCAACGACCAACCATCGAGGTACCCGCGTTCCTCTAGAACGCGAAGCACGCGATCAAACATGCGCCCGAGGTTGTCGCTTCGGGCTTGGACACGGCGCTCTAAGCGTGCAGCATCCTTAGCGAGGCGATCGGCCTTCGATGCTGCCCGCATGTGATCATCTAAATCTGGGCACGCAGAGACCGGGTGAATCTCCGGAGCGGGAGGCGTCTTTTTCTGCTTTTTTCCTCGCTGATTAGTGTCAGGGTCAGCAGCATCGCCAGAGTCGCCCTCGAGTTTTAGTGCTCGCAGACGCCCAGCAAGTGCCCGACGGAATGAAGGGTTTTTAGGGGCGAATGGTGTGGGTATTTCAAGGTCCCCGGCCACTATCGGAGCGGTCTCAAAATCGGCTGGCCCTAGACGGGTGAGGGTGGAGTCAGCTCCTAGTACAAGAATTCTTGTTCCGCTCCGCCCACCTTCATGACGTAGAACCACACAGCGTCCACCACAGCGTTTGGTTCGAAGAACAGAACCTGGGCGCATCTGAGCAAGAGCGCTCTCTACTGAACTGCGCTTAGCGGAGTCGCCTGGGCGTTCCTTTCCAGCAATAAGCGCTCGGTAATCCTCAAAATCACCTAAGTCACACTTCATTAGTTCACGCTCCTTCGCTAGGAGGGAGCCAATTATCTCTAGTTGATCCTCGAGAGCCACCACATCACTATTGGCCCGATACTGAGCAAAAGACAGGTTTAGAAGATGACGGGCCTCAATTGAATCGCATCTAGCGACCAAGTTCGCAGTCATGTTGTAGGTAGGGCGAAAACTAGATGTGAGCGCATAGGTGCGCCGAGAGGCAAGCCCCGCAACTTGCTCAAATGGCACGAATGGGCTCCATGCGACTACCGCGAATCCGCGATCGTCTATACCTCTACGCCCAGCTCGACCTGTTAACTGCGTGTACTCGCCCGGTGTTAGGAATTCGTGGTGCTCCCCCGTGAACTTGGAGAGTTTCTCAATTACAACCGTGCGCGCCGGCATATTGATTCCGAGAGCAAGTGTCTCGGTTGCAAACACAACCTTTACGAGGCCGGCTGCGAATGCCTCCTCTGCTGCTTCTTTTAACGGTGGGATCATTCCGGCGTGGTGGGCTGCAATCCCCGCCTCAAATGCAATTCTCCACGCGTCATATCGAAGTGCCACAAGATCTGACTCGCTCAGCATCGAGGTGCGCTCCTCTGCTATGCGGTGAAGTTCTCTGCGCTCCTCGCGTGTCGTGAGCCGAATGCCTGAAGCGAGGCATTGATCAACGGCAGCATCGCAGCCTGCGCGACTGAAAATGAAGGTAATTGCAGGGAGCATGTTCTCGTCGGCCAAGCGTTGAATGATCTCGACGCGCGATGGTGTAAATAATCGGCCTGACTGTGGCTCCCCTCTACCCCTCGGATATCGCGAAGCCGATCGATCTCTATTGGGTTGACCGTCTAGTTTGGCTGCCTCTGGATTCGGACGGAGGTCGTCGGCTGGATCAGGCATGAAGACGGGCAACAAATGAAAATCGGGGCTGCCCTTCTCCCCAACTGCGTAGAGATTCGTGAGGCGTACTGGTCGACGCTCCTCAATTATTGCGACAGTTTTGCCGCGAACAGTCTGAATCCACTCAGCGAACTCCTCTGCGTTCGAGACAGTTGCAGATAGAGCGACGATGCGCACGTGCGCAGGGAGATGTATGAGAACCTCCTCCCAGACAGCGCCTCTAAATCGGTCCTGTAGGTAGTGCACCTCATCGAGTACGACAAACTCGAGAGCATCGAGCACATCGGAGCCGGCGTAAATCATGTTTCGCAGCACCTCGGTTGTCATCACGACTACCGATGCGTCACCGCGAACTGAGTTGTCACCGGTAAGCAGACCGACTTGGATATCTCCATGGGCCTCAACTAGGTCACCATACTTCTGATTTGAGAGCGCCTTAAGCGGTGTTGTGTAGAACGTCTTCGTACCGCGACTAATGGCGCATGCAGCTGCGTACTCGGCGATGAGGGTCTTCCCAGAGCCGGTCGGAGCCGCTACAAGAACAGAGTCGCCGGCATCAATCGCATCGAGTGCGCGTCTCTGAAAATCATCGAGAGGAAATTTGAGGCTCGACTCGAATGCGCCTCGATGTGACTCCAGGGTCACGGTGCAAGCGTCGTAGACGGCGCTGTCTGTGGATCAGTAGCGCCAGTAATTCCAGATATCCCTACAGCAGCAGTACTTGTTGTGACAAACGATGAGGTACTCGGTAGAGGTGGGATGCTCGGGGTGCGCGGACGTACTGCAAATATTAATAATGCGGTAGATAGCACCACCGCTGCACCAACAGCGATAGCAACTCGTATCTGCTTCTTCTCATCGGCATTCTTAGGCCTTGGATTGTGTCTGTCATTCATCGTTTCATCAACTTTCCAATAACTATTGAGGCTTCATAAAAGAAGTACATCGGTACAGCCATGAAGAGCAAGGAGTAGGGGTCTTGGCTGGGGGTAATGATGGCAGCGAAGAGTGTGATAAGGACAATCGCCCATCTTCTCCACTTCTTAAGTTGAGAGGTGTTGAGTACCTTGGCCAAAAGAAGAAATACCAGTACAACAGGAAACTCAAACGCAACACCAAAGGCAACGATCATCAAGGCAACCAGAGTTATATAGGACTCTCCGGTCAGGAGTGGGGTTAGTTCGGCGCCACCAACCCCTAGAAGGAATGTCAGGGCGGGCTTGAGAGTGAGGAAGGCAACGAGCCCCCCGAAGGTGAATAGAAGTATGGCCGAGAGAATGAACGGAATGACGTAGCGCTTTTCACGCGGGTTCAAACCTGGGGTGATGAAGCGCCATATCTGAAACAACCAGATTGGCATTGAGACGACGATTCCGCCGTATGTTGCGATCTTTAGCCTCAGTATGAACGCGTCAGCTGGTCCGGTAAATATGAGTGTGTTGTTTTTCCTGTTAATCGCCTCGGCATAGAAGCGTGCCAAGAATGAGATGATCTGGGGTGTAAAGAAGAAGCAGACTGTGGCGCCGATGACGATTGCGACCGCACAGATAAAGATTCGTCTTCGGAGTTCTGTGAGATGCTCGAGCACGGTCATCTGCCCTGAGCTCTTTGAACTCTCCGTGTCACTTGATTTACCTTTAGACCTGAGCCCTAGTCGTATAGCCATTACTCCGCCACCGGTGGTCGGTACTTGGATGGGGCTTGCCCAACGCCTGGGGTACCCGAGCTGGGTCTTGGATTCTTATCGTCATCCTCGGCATCGCCTCGAAGGTCTGTCCTGCTAACTGTCTCTGACAAGGGCTGCTGATCAGGAGGGCCCTCATCGATGAGGGTGCCATCGTGGAGGGTTTCATCGTGGAGGGCCTCGGGATTCTTAGCCTCTGATCCACCGACACGTGATACGAAATCAGTAAGACCGCTGAAGGGGTCCTCGGGGTCATCAGAGTGGAGAACCTGATGAAGCTCTTGACTCACCTGCTCTTGTAGGTTCTTCACCGTGCGGAGTCCGCGCCCGACCTGACGACCAACCTCTGGGAGTCGCTTGGGCCCAAATACAAGCAGAGCAACTAGGACAACGACGACTATCTCAAGCGGTCCTAGTTGGGGAATCATTGGGTCCTTAAACGCTGCTGCGGCCCCACCTCTGGGAGATGGCCAATTCTTAGCCTACCGTCCGAGGCTTGGGGAGTTGACCCGTTGAGAGGATCTCCCCTGTTCAAGGCGACTCGCTGCCTTGAATGAGTCTCGGCGTAGAGAGAGAACTGCAGGGTCTAGAGCGCCACGAAACTCAGCAAACGCATCAATAGTTGGCCAGACCTCGGCGCGCGCCCTCTTAAGAACTGTCACCAGGGCAAGCGTGCCGCCCACGATTATCACGATCAAGAGTGTCAGCAGTGCGAGCATGATCTTGGGGACCCTACTGCGATGGTGCGCTGCGCACCATCTCGATTAGGTCTCCGAACCAGTGGCTCGTCTCGAGGAGCTCATGGAACGAGAGTAGGTCATCGCTAGAGAGCTGAGGCCCACGGAAATGTGGCTCGCTGAGCTCTGCTGGAAGGCTCCAGACCTGCAACTCAACCCCGCTAGAGGTAAGTAGGTCAACGATGCGGCGACTTGCTTCCTTGGTGACGACTGTTGAGCAGGTCGGGCAGTCGAACATGTATGAACCCTGTTCGTCGTTGCTGCAGACCCTCACAGTGAGGTCAGTTACCTTTAGTTGTACGTCCCCACATTCGGGGCAGTTCGCGCGGATTGTTGTCATTTTGGCTCTCCCTCTCTTAGGTACAGAGGGGTCATCGGCCCTAGATCCGGGAACCTTTAGGAGAAATATTTGGGGAAGCGCCCCTAATGACTGGGCATTAATACCCGGGCCAGTTCAGGCCACCTATTGCCATTCAGAGGTACCTACTCGGAGCGAGCGAGCAATCAGCGCTCTCGCCTCCATTCGTGCAACGATTCGCCCTGTGAGTACCCGACAGACCCCGATCGCCTTCGCCCATCGCGGAGCGAGAACCCTTGAGCCAGAGAACACAATTCCCGCTTTCCGCAAAGCACTTGATCAAGGTGCTACCGGTTTAGAGAGCGATGCATGGGTCTCCTCAGACGGTCAAGTGGTGCTCGTACATGACGGCGTCCTGCGTGCTGGGTTGAGGAGAGTCAAAGTCGCTGAGACCAGTGCTCTGGACCTAGAAAAATTTGGGGTCCCAACCCTTCGCGCGCTGTACGAGGAGTGTGGATCCGAATTTGAGTTGTCTATAGATATTAAGGAGCCAGGTTCTGCATCGAAGATGATAGAGATCGCCTCCAATTTGGGTGTTGAGTCTCGCCTCTGGCTCTGCTCTCCTGACTCTGATTTTTTAGCAACATTGCGCGAGATTTCAAGCAGTATTCGCCTGGTCCACTCCCCCGGTCGCGGCAACGTTGTACCTGCAACGTTCGAGCGTCTTGCCTCCGATCTAGCGGAGAAGGGACTCAATGCTCTGAACCTGCACCACTCGGATTGGAGTAAAGGCGTCGTCTCTCTTATCCATAGGTTCGAGCTCTCATCATTCGCTTGGGATACCCAAGAGATTCGCCACCTCAACGCTGCATTCAACATGGGCGTCGATGGCGTCTACTGCGACCGTACTGATCGAATGATGACAACTCTTCATGAATGGCAGAGCCGAGAGATATTGCCGCTGTAAACCTCTACAGGAGGCTCAAGCGATTTAGCGGCCATATGCGCACGAATACGCGCCCCACGAATGTCTTTCCTTCGATGGGGCCAAAGTATGTCGAGTCTTTTGAGAACGGACGATTATCCCCAAGCATGAAGTAAGACTTCGGCGGGACCTTCACTGGCCCGAAGGTTCGCGATTGAATCCCTGCAGGCAAGAACGGCTCCTCGATGACTGCGCCGTTGATGAGAATGCGGCCGTCTCTCCCCTCAATGGTCTCTCCGGGGAGGCCAACCACACGCTTAACTAGATCCTTAATTAAAGCGGTCTCTGTTCCTTTGGGAGCGAGAAATACAACTATGTCGAATCGATTTGGCTCATGAGCTCTGTAACTTAACTTGTTAACCAGCACTCGATCCCCGACAACCAGAGTTGGGACCATCGAGTCGGATGGGATATAGAAGGCTTGGAAGAGAAACGTCTTCACTATGAAAGCAACAAGAAGTGCTGCTCCGACTAGAACAATCCACTCAACTACGGTGCGGAGCGGCTTGCTTTTAATTTCTTTTGGCAATCCTGATGCTGCCACGACTACAGAGTCGCTTGACGTTGATGTGGTGCCACTTAGGAGTGACTCTGTACTCGATTGAGATTCATCTTTACCCGCTCCGGTGATCTCCATTGTTGGCAGCATCGCACATCTCGGGCTCTGATAAGAATCACGCAAGTAGATTCATACTCAATATTAGGAATAGCTCTCAAGGACTCGTCTAGCGGCGATCGCTCCAGTATCGCTCCACTCTGGTGGAGTGAGCACCTCGGTGCCGGGGCCTAGAAGGAGAATCAGTCGCTCAAGCCAAGTGCGCTCCGATACAGGCATGCTCGCTGTCACCCAGTCGCCCTGCGTCTCGATCTCTGTAAAAGGGAGGTCGTACAGGACTCCTGAACGGGCAACGGGGGTGCGCAGGATGACCTCCGTCGCTGTGACGTCAGGGCTGTAAAGCTGATTGGGCACATCGAGGTCGCTCGGTGCGAACCTGCCTCCAGACTCATGTAATGCGCGAATTCGATCGACCCTAAAGAGCCGCCTCTCGTTGCGGAGGTGGCAGAAGGAGTCGGTATACCAATTACCAAGGGCAAAGAACGGAGGCGAAGGGTCGATCTCTCGAGTGGTGCGTTGGGCGCGCCCTGAACTCCAATACTCAATGGAGAGGGTTCGACCCACCCCGGCAGCTCTTCGCACTGCGTCTAGTGCCAGCGGCTCGGAGAGTTCGACTACGACATCTACGCCAACAGCATCGAGAGCACTGCGTAGTTTGGCTGCAGCTCGCGCTAGAGGACCATCAGCCTCAACTCCCTTCACAGCAAGAATTGCAGTAGCTGCGGCAAGAATCGCAACGCCCTCGCCTTGCGAGAGTTTGAATTGGCGATCGAATACCGGTGCTAAGAAGAGATCGACCATCTCGCCGTCATAGATCACATTGACATAATTTCCCGGCGTATAAGGCGGTGTGCCGACCATGAGAATGAGATCTAGGTCGCGTTCAAGTTGATCCGGAGTCAATACGAAGCGCTCGCATACCTCGATTTTTGAGACGCCTGGACGACTCGCAAGCCAAGGGATCATCGCGAGGATGCGCAGCATTTGGATCTCAGCAATGCTCATGCTCATTGGGCTGGCTCCGCTAAGGCTGTTAGCCAAGAAATCATGGACTCGCGAACCTCTGCTGGGGAGATTATCTCTGCGTGCTCGAGCATCCCCAAGACAACACTCTGAATGCCTGCGATATTAGAGACCCAGACTCCGAGGTCAATATGGTTGTCCGGTCCAGGACTCGAACTTATCTCAGCACCGAGGCGCTGCATAAGGGCATCCGCATGCTCTGATACAACTCGCACGGTAACAAGCAGGGGTTCGTCGCGACCGAACTGCCACGGCTGACTCGCTATGTGGTCCTCAGCCCTAAAACCGTCAGGCGGGTTTGTCAACGAAGACTCTGACGTCAGAGATAAATCCTGAATTCGATCCGAACGAAATGTGCGAATCCCTTGCTCGGTATCGTCTGATTCATCGCCATTCGCGTGCTCATCTCTCCCCACTACATACCAGTGCCCAAATTTGCAGGAGATTCCCCAGGGAGATACGCGACGCTCTCTCCCAAAGTATGAAAACTCAATAGCCTCTCTCCTCCGCAGCGCCGAGAAAATCGGCCCTAGGTTCTCGCCGAGTGGGATCTGGAGTATCGGAGAGGCCCCATCGATGCCTTCCTCGCCAATCTTAATTAATGCATCCAGCGCCGCAGCGTCACCGAGTGCAACGGCAGAGACTGCAACTCGGAGTGCAGCACGCTCATCTGCGTCGAGTCTCAAATCACGTAGATAGAAGTCCTCAGGAGCGACACGGTATCGAGCCTTCTCCCCGTCGAGGCTCTGCGTAATCTCGATTCCAATTGCACGTAGCGCAGATTTGTCACGCTCGAATGCCCTGCGTAGAGACTCCCCGGTAGATGTATACCCAAGGGACGACTCTGCTGCGATCTCTTCGAGAGTTGCTCCCCCTCGAGACTCAACTAAAAGGGCTAAGAGATTTAACAAGCGCTCAGCGCGCTGGGGAGGTGCAGTCATCTTGTTGATATTAGGACTCTGCGGGTATTCTCTGCGCTGCGTAGGCCCCTGCGGCACCTGCGGCTAGGAATAGAACGGGGTCGGCACTTGCGGGTCGACCCATGGAGCCAACCTCCAAGTTGTGTTCCGCAAACGCCCCAAGAATATCGGGTGCGATTGCGTTGACAATTTTATGCCGCTGATCAATCCCTGCAGCATGAAGATCTGATCTGATCTTGGACTCTTCCTCTCCGCCGATCATCGGAACCACTACATGGACCCCATCTGCTCCAAGTGTGCTGAGTGAATTCAATGTGTGGTGTGAGACTCCTTGATGGCGTACTCGTTCATCTGCGAACGAAACACGTAACGACGCCACAGGTACTCCGCCAAGAGCGCGGGCTGTGTCTAGCCACGAGACTCCTTCAACACCCGTATGACCAAACTTGCTACCCGTGCCTACAATGCCAGGGCCCATTCCGACAACCGCAACGTCGCATTCCCCCGCAATCTTGGCTGCAAGGAGCGCTGCCGGGGCAGATACGGCCTCAAAGTCACCGCCAAACGCGTGCCCAGATGTGACAGTCGCGTCGATTAGTGATCGCTCCCTCAGGGATGCGACTAAATCAGAGAATGCAATCGGTAGCGCCGCCCCATCAGTCATGACGTAAGCAATGCGTGCCCTCGGACTGATGCTCCTGATTCCTAATACTGCAGCGGGGAGTTGACTATGAAGAGGAACATATACAACCGGCATACCGCCTATGTCGTTGGCGTCAAGAA
The DNA here is from genome assembly GCA_001023575.1 of Actinobacteria bacterium IMCC26256. GTDB lineage: Bacteria > Actinomycetota > Acidimicrobiia > IMCC26256 > IMCC26256 > IMCC26256. The sequence goes on from CP011489.1 coordinate 1,196,979, forward strand.
GCTCAGGGTGTGACTCCTCCGCACTACCCGCATCTACTTGAAGGCTCGTGTATCTAAGTTTCATGATGTGCCCGGGCCCTATTTCGCTCAACTCTGCCCGATCTAGGTTCCAGTGGATTACGTGCCATCCGCCAGTCCCCAGCCCTAGTTCAACGGCGGTTGTATTAACCACGACATTGGAACCCACCGAGACATCGCCGGTGAGTTGGGTCAGTACGAATGCGTTCTCTAGCCCTGCACCCAGATCTACCGTGACGCGCTGAAGCCCCTCCCTCTCATTGAGTATTGAAGCAACTCTCCCCGTCTTGAAAGTTGGCATCAGAGAGAAGCGATCAGTTTCTCAACGCGTTCATCATGCGCTTTGAAAGGGTCTTTACAGAGAACTGTTCGCTGCGCCTGATCATTCAACTTTAAATGAACCCAATCAACTGTGTAGTCGCGATTCTTCTCCTTCGCGCGTTTGATGAATGCACCGCGAAGATTCGCTCGGGTGGTGGCAGGTGGAGTGATCATTGCCTTATTAATCTCCTCGTCCGAGGTAACACGATCAACTTGCCCTCGTTTCTGCATCAAATAAAAAGGCGACCTAGCACGTGTCACATCGTGATATGCGAGATCAAGAAAAGATACTCGCGCGTCGTGAAGTTCGAGGTCGTGGCGTTTCTTGTAAGCCTCAATTAGGTGATACTTAATCACCCAGTCGATCTCACGAGACAACTTAAGTGGATCAGAGGCTAAATGTGTCATGCAATGCTGCCACATTTCTAATGCTCTAGCCTCTAGCGGATTCAGCTCATGGCGTGCTGCAAACTTAAGGGCCCGCTCTAAATATTCGCTCTGGATCTCTACCGCCGAGAGTTCGCGTCCATTAGCTAGACGCACCTTTCGAGTGCACGTAATGTCATGACTAATCTCACGGATCGCTCGGATGGGGTTCTCTAGAGTCATATCACGCCACGGAGATGGGTCCTCCTCGAGCATCCTTAAGACGATTGAGCAGGTCCCCAACTTTAGGAAACTTGTATATTCGCTCATGTTGGAGTCACCAACAATTACATGTAGGCGCCGATACTTCTCTGCGTCAGCATGGGGTTCGTCTCGCGTGTTTATTATTGGCCTAGATCGCGTGGTAGCGCTCGAGACCCCCTCCCAGACATGCTCAGAGCGTTGACTTATACAGAACATCGCTCCACGGGGACTCTGCAGGACTTTTCCTGCACCTGCGTATATCTGGCGAGAGACCAGAAATGGAATGAGCACGTCCGTGAACTTTGAGAGTTCACCCTCACGAGGAATTAAGTAATTCTCGTGGCATCCGTAAGAATTGCCGGCGGAGTCTGTGTTGTTCTTGAATAGAAATACATCACCGCGTATCCCTTCCTCGTTCAGTCTGTGCTCAGCACTCTCAACAAGACTCTCGAGTATGCGCTCCCCTGCCTTGTCATGCGCAATTACATCAAGCAATGAATCGCACTCAGGAGTTGCATACTCGGGGTGGCTCCCAACATCTAAGTAGAGTCTTGCGCCATTCTCGAGGAATACATTGCTTGATCGCCCCCAGGAAACAACCTTTCGAAAAAGGTAGCGAGCCACTTCGTCAGGGCTGAGGCGTCGCTGCCCTCTAAGAGTGCAGGTAACTCCGTATTCATTCTCGATGCCAAAGATTCGTTTATCCATTAATCAAAGGACCTCTTAATGATGGATCTCAATGGCTTACGCTGGGGCGAGGTGATCAAGAAAGAATGCCGAGCAGTTCGTCTCCAATAACTCTTCTAAATGCTCGACGGGGACGGCCTCGCTCAAGTGCTGCAACCTCTAGTTGATCTGCTCCAAGAGTTACTCCTTCGTCGGCTAGAGACTTTGCCCCAATCTGAATTGCCTCTGCGAGGGAGAGGCCTGGCCTAAACGTGTCCTCTAACGCATCCCCTATTCTCTCGGCGTCTCCACCCAATACTGTGTAATCAGATTCGTCCATCAGGGTTCCGTCGTAGAGAATGTGGAACAACTCGTTGGGCTCCTCTGGAGTAGCTCCAACCTGCGCTACGAGAATCTCAACCTCATAAGGTTTCATTTCATTTGTAAATACCTGGCCGAGAGTCTGTGCGTAGGCATTGGCCAAGGAATTCGCTGTTACGTCTTCGCGTGAATACTGAAAGCCCTTCATATCAGCGAGCCTGACTCCACCAATTTTGAGCATCTGAAATTCGTTGTATTTCCCGACACCAGCGAAGGCTATTCGGTCATAAACCTCTGAGATTTTGTAGAGAGTTCGACTTTGGTTCTGTGCGACCATAACGATCCCCTCTGCGCATTCAAGGGCGACAAGGCTGCGACCTCGCGCTATTCCTTTACGCGCATAATCCGCTCTGTCCTTCATTACCTGTTCAGGAGAGACATAGAAAGGCATGCTCATGCTGAACCTCCACGCTCTGGGCCGTCTAAGAGAAGCTGAGATCTTGCTGCCACGTCGGTTTCATCGAGGAACTTGAAGCCCTCGGAGTTGATGACTGCTACTAACGGATAGATTCCGCGCACCAGATCAGGCCCGCCAGTGGCAGTATCTTCATCCGCCGCTGCAAATAATGAGCGAATGGAGATTGAGATGGCGTCGTCTGCGCTAATCCCCTCGCTCCATGCAGCCTTGATCCAGTTTCGAGCATGGACTGCGCCGGAACCATTCGCCGAGAAGTCGGCTTCTTCATACTTGCCTCCGACTGCGTCGTATGAAAAGACGCGTCCGCGGTCGCGTCGCTTATCGAAGCCTGCAAATAATGGGACGACGACAAGACCTTGCATCGCCGCCGGTAGGTTCGCCCTAACCATCTGCGATAGTTGATTCGCCTTTCCCTCTAGCGAGAGTGCGGCGCCCTCAATCTTCTCGTAGTGCTCAAGTTGAACCTGGAATAAACGGACCATCTCGATAGCGAGGCCGGCAGTACCGGCAATCGCAACACCCGAGTACTCGTCGGCCGCAAACAATTTCTCGATACGGCGGTTGGCTATTGAGTTTCCCGATGTAGCCCTTCTGTCGCCTGCCATAACAACGCCACCTTCGCATCTAATCGCTAAGACGGTGGTTCCATGGGCTAATTCGAACGGCAATGTCTGCCCCGGTATGGCCTGAGGCATCTGTAGCGAATCTGGTGCAACTCGACGAAGCAGATTCAGAAATGAGGGTCCAGGATCTGTGCCCTCGGAGAAAATGGGGAGTAACGGAGTTTCGTTCATCGCCTCAGCCTATGCGCCCTTGGGTCCCGAGGGCAGTGCTACTCCCCGCCCTTTTGGATATAAGACTTTACAAATTCCTCAGCGTTTGTCTCGAGCACGGAGTCGATTTCATCTAGGAGCTCATCTAACTCCCCCTTGATCTTCTCTCCCTGAGATGACGGGGTGTTCGTCTCGGTTGACTCCTCCTCCCTTCTCTTCTGCGGAGTCTTCTGAATCTGCTCCCGCTCTGGCATTGGTTACTCCTTTGGGTTTTGGGCTAAGCGCATTCTTTAAATTCTTTAACTTCTTTAAGTGCTATAAATTTCCAGATTAAGGGGCCACGTTCGCATATTTGGGCCGATAGTTAGAGATAAATCTTGAGCAGAAGGAGTTAATTACTACTAATGGGGTGTCCCCAACTTCTCAATTAGTTCTATTGGAGTCTCGCATGAATTGAGTAACGCTTCGACAAGGCGTCTTGTTCCCTTGAGTGGATCCATCATTGGGACCCTCTGAAGGGATCCGGAGCCCACATCGAAGACGATGCTGTCCCAGTTTGCAGCGACAATCGACTGCGGCCACCTACGTAAGCACTCTCCCCTGAAGTAAGCACGGGTATCGTGAGGGGGCTGAGACACCGCCTGCTCAATCTCGTCCTCGGTGAGAAGTCTCTCAATGGTTCCAGCCTGGACAAGGCGTTCGTATAGTGAACGCTCGGGGCGAACATCGTGGTATTGCAGGTCTATGAGTGCCAATTTCGGGTGATCCCACGTCACTCCATCTCTCTCTCTAAATTGCTCGAGAAGGCAATATTTGGTGACCCAATCCAGTCTGCCATCAAGGCTAAGAGGGTCAACCTCCAAGGCGGAGAGCACCTCCTCCCATCTCCTCAAGACCTCTGCGCCAACAATCTCTCCACCACAGTGCTCGAGGCCCGTGCGCTCTGCGTAGCGTTGGGCGCTATTAAAAAACTCCCACTGGAGATCGAGTGGAGATGCGCTCCGGCCGCTACGAAGTTCAAGTAACGCACTGCAGGTTAGATCTCTTGACACCTCTCGAAGAGCCCGCACGGGTTCGTAGATTGAGAGGTCGTTCTCAATTGCATTGTCCTCGATCATGGCGAGGACTATTGCAGTGGTCCCTACTTTTAAGAATGTGGATAACTCGCAGAGATTGGCATCCCCTACGATTACATGGAGTCGACGATACTGACTAGACATTGCGTGAGGTTCGTCTCGAGTGTTTACGATCGGGCGACGAATAGTTGTCTCTAGGCCCACTTCTTCCTCGAAGAAATCAGAGCGAGCACTTATCTGAAACTCGACGGCGTCGCGCCCGTGCTCCGAACCAACTTTTCCAGCGCCTGTGAATATCTGCCTCGTAACAAACCATGGCAAGAGGTTTTTGACAATCTCTCCGAAGGCACAGTTACGGTCCATTAGGTAGTTCTCATGGCATCCGTACGAGTTTCCCTTCCCGTCAGAGTTGTTCTTATAGGTCACGATCTCACCTACTGAACCCTCGGCGAGTCGCGCTAACTCCATTGACTTAGCAATGATCCGCTCCCCTGCTTTATCGGCTCGCAGGAGACTCAAAGCATCTGTACATTCTGGGGTGGAGTATTCCGGGTGTGCGTGGTCCACGTAATATCTAGCGCCGTTTGTGAGCACCGTATTGACAAGATGTGTCTCTACATCCGGGGGGTTAGATGCATCTCTAGTAAAACCGCGAGCATCTCGCGCCGGCGTTTCATCCTCGAAATCCCATCCGACGCGTTTGTCATCGACATAGGCATTGATGAGTAAGGATGACGCAACAACAGGGTTGTCATCGCCCCCTCCACGCCGACTAACTCCGTACTCGGTCTCAATTCCACAGACCTTAGGAACGGACAAGTCGCCACACCTCCCTAGGCAGTGATGGGGTCAAGGTGATCAGAGGTATTGGCCGGTCGCTACGCGGTCAATCTGCCGGCCGCCCTCTGCATCAGCACCCTTGGTTAGAAGAGTGCGCACATAAACAATTCGTTCGCCCTTCTTACCTGAGATCTTGGCCCAGTCATCGGGGTTCGTTGTATTGGGTAGGTCCTCATGCTCGTGAAATTCTTGGCGAATTGAATCGACTAGATCCTGCGTTCGAATACCAGGCTCGTCGCCGCGTATCTGCCTTTTAATCGAGAGCTTCTTGGCACGTCGGACAATATTCTCAATCATGGCTCCGGAGGAGAAGTCCTTGAAATAGAGAAGTTCCTTATCGCCATTCTGGTAGGTAACCTCGAGAAATCGGTTCTCATCCTCGACCGAGTACATAGTCTCAACTGCACGATCGATCATCGAGTTGATGCAGAGCAGGGGGTCTCCTTTTACCTGCTTCAATTCATCTACCGACAATGGAAGATCAGGGGTCAAATACTGCAAGAAAATCTGTTTGGCGGACTCCTGGTTCGGTCGTTCGATCTTGATTTTGACATCGAGGCGTCCGGGCCTCAGGATGGCGGGGTCGATTAGGTCCTCTCTATTCGACGCACCGATCACAATTACATTCTTAAGGCTCTCAACGCCATCTATCTCGGCGAGTAGTTGCGGAACGATTGTGGACTCAATATCTGAGGAGATTCCGGTACCGCGAGTTCGAAAGAGAGAGTCCATCTCGTCAAAGAAAACGATTACTGGAACCCCTTCTTCTGATTTCTCGCGCGCCCTTTCGAAAATCAACCTGATCTGGCGCTCTGTCTCGCCTACGTACTTGTTGAGCAGCTCCGGGCCTTTAACGTTGAGAAAATAGGAACGCGTTGATTCGTTCCCCGTCTTCTCGGCGACACGTTTTGCGAGAGAGTTCGCAACTGCCTTCGCTATTAGCGTCTTTCCGCAGCCAGGAGGTCCGTAGAGGAGGATGCCTTTAGGGGCCTGCAACTGATGATCCGCAAAGAGGTTGGCGTAGAGGTAAGGGAGTTCCACGGCATCCTTGATCATCTCTATCTGTGAATCGAGCCCACCGACATCGTCGTATGTGACATCTGGGACCTCCTCGAGTACTAATTCTTCAACCTCTGGCCGCGGAATTCGCTCTATGAGGAGTCCGGATCGGCCCTCCATGAGAATATGTTCGCCGGCTCGAATCCTGAGCCCAATTAGCTCGTCAGCGAGCTCGCAGACGCGCTCCTCATCCGCCCTCCCGACGATCAGTGCCCTACGCCCATCGGCGAGAAGCTCCTTAAATATTACGACCTCACCTTGGGTCTCAGGGCCCCTCGCTAATACAACGCTGAGAGATTCATTCAATACAATCTCTTGGCCCCTGCGAAGTTCTAGAGACTCGAGCTCTGGATGTAGCGCAACACGCATCTTGCGCCCGGCGCTAAATATATCCACAGTGCCATCATCGTTCTTCCCAAGATAAGTGCCGTAGGCAGATGGAGGCATCGTCAATTTCTCGACCTCTTCTCGCAGAGCCGCAATGTGCTCGCGTGCCTCACGCAACGTTGCTGAGAGGCGTTCATTCTGAGAAACGGCCTGTGTTAGCTGCCCCTTGGTCTCGAGCATGCGCTCCTCTAGGGTGCGCACTCGGGCAGGGGCTTCAAGGAGTTTGCGAGTGAGAACAGCCGCCTCTTCTTCGAGGTATTTGATCTCGGCTTGAAGCTCCCCAACCTGTGATGCGTATTCGGAGAGGCGCCGTTCGTGCTCGGTAGCCACGTTTCCCTCCAGATTTAGATGGTCTCAGATTTAGATGATCAGGTAATCACTGTGACGGCCCCATCCGTGCCTCGGGGGGTCTCACATATGTCACCCTAGCCATGATGGAGAGCCACAATGCCGTATGCCCATCTATTATGCGTCTACGATTAAGGGGCTAGTTAATTCCTCAAACTATGTCGAACTGGGCGCTGGCCCGGAGAATGATCCAAGGAGTAAAAATGAAGGTGTGGATTGACCAAGACCTGTGCACCGGAGATGGCCTCTGCGAAGAGATTGCCCCCGCAGTCTTTGCGCTTCTTGATGACGGTCTCGCCTATGTAAAAGAGGGCGATAAAATATTCAATGAGCCCGGTGGTGCTGAGGGATTAGCCGATGTTCCCGATGGAATGCTTGAGGCAGTAATTGAGTCAGCGGACGAGTGCCCTGGCGAGTGCATCTTCATCGAGCCATAGAACGACGTCTCTCTGGAGTCTCAATAAGGGTCTCCATAAAATTTAAGAATGAAAGACTTGAGGGGGCCTAAGAAGGCCCCTTCTTTCTTATCCAAATACAAAACTCCGATAAATCAGCGCCACTATTGAGCCACATCGCCAAAAGTAGTTATTTGCCCGGGTTTTGAGGAGCATGGGTTCACTTAAATTTCGGTGCTGGTAAGGTGCCGGTGTTGGTTACTTTTTGCTTTGATGAAATGTGGAGGTGAGGCGCATGAAATCCGGAGAACCCCCGAGTACCTATCGCCGTACCTTCTTACTGAGGCACTCTCTCTAGAGACGCCAGACTCAAGGTGCGGAATCTTAAATAGCAACCCATAGCCGCCTTTGTTGGCCGCCGAACTGGGAGCCCCGCATGGCCCTACGCCAAACGTTTCGGGCTAATGGCGCTATTAAGCGCCGTCAGGAACGAAGAACAAAACGAATTCTCGCAAACCGCACCGTCGCAGAGGCACTGATCTCTGTCGCAGGTCTAGTTGGACGCGCCGTAACGAGTATCGGGGATATCGAGGTCGGGCGCATCTCCGATGTAGTGGTTCGCTGGTCTGGAGACGGATATCCACCTGTAACCGGGTTGGTAGTTAGGGTCGGGCGTAGGCGCGCATACGTCCCAATTGATCAGGTGCAGTCAATAACCCAAGATGGTGCGCGACTTAATTCGGCACGAATGGACCTACGAGATTTTAATCGACGAGACGATGAAGTCTCACTAAACGCAGATGTTGTTGATCACCAACTTGTTGACATAGACGGTGTGAGAGTCGTTAGAGCATCCGACTTATATTTGGCCTTGGTTGGAGAAGAAATACGGCTTGTCGGTGTAGACGTCGGGTTTGCAACGCTCCTACGCCGTCTTGGCCCTGCCAATCGCCGAACGCGCCCCACCCCCGATCGAGTCATTGACTGGGCTGCGGTGCAGCCATTCGGGACGGGTGACGGCTCGATGCGTCTCGCTTCACCAAACCAAGCATTGAAGAGACTTCGCCCCGCTGAACTTGCAGACCTACTTGAGGAGCTTGGTCGTGATGAGCGCCAGGAACTCCTGCGAGCGCTCGATCCTGAGGCTGCAGCCGATGCCCTTGAAGAGATGGAGCCGGGCGAACTGCGCGAATTACTACGCGAGATGACTCCAGAGGATGCCGCAGCATTATTGATTGAGATGGAGCCCGACGAGGCTGTCGACGCGCTCCGTGAATTTGAGGATGAGGAGGTTGATGCGCTCATAGCAGTGATGCCTCGAGAGAATGCTGAGCTCCTTGCGCAATTGCTCGGTTATGACGAGGAGTCTGCGGGTGGAGTAATGACCACAAATCTGATTCTTGTGCGCCCAGATATGACTGTCGGAGAGGTACGACGGATACTCCGGTCTGAGGCGGAGCACCAGGCAGATGTAGATGCCGTGATAATTGTCGACTCCGATGGTCGTCTTATTCACGACATTGGACTCTTTGAACTTCTTGTTGCAGCGAAAGAGGATTTGGTCGGCTCGTTAGATGGAGGACCAGATCCGGTGACTGTCTCTCCGGAGACATCGGTAGCTTTCGTTGTAGAGCAATTTATTGAGTCTCGGGGATCTTCGGTAGTTGTAGTGGACTCCGAGAACCGTCCTATTGGGCGAATCCTCGCAGATGATCTTGTGGATGCTCTTGTACCCGAGCGAGGGAAACTGCGGTTCCCTCGATTCTTGGTCGGATGATGAATACCTCGCCGGGCGTGAAGCCGCGCAGACTTGGTAGGTGGGTACGACCTACAGCAGTTTTTGCGATACTTGGTCCTGGGTTGATCGCCGCGAACGCGGGGAATGATTCAGGTGGTATCGCTACCTACTCTTCGGCCGGTGCACAGTTTGCGTATAAACCACTATTTTTAGCTGTTGTAATCACGCTGATGCTGATCGTTGTGCAGGAGATGGCCGCTCGTGTTGGCACCTTCGGAGGCGGCGGCATCATGTCTCTTGTTCGAGAGCAGTTCAGTCTTCGTATTGGTGCGTTTGCAGTTTTCTGTATCTTGGTTGCAAATCTTGGATTAGTGGTCTCTGAGTTTGCAGGGATTGGAGCCGCTCTAGAACTGTTCGGCGTGAGTCGCTACATCTCTGTACCGATCTCTGCTGTGATTTTAATTGGCGTTGTCGTCTTCGGTTCCTATCGCTGGGCTGAGAGAATCTTCTTAACTTTCGCTCTCGCATTCCTCGCATACCCATTCGCAATGATTCTCTCCCACCCTGACTGGAGCCAGGTTGTCTCAAATGCGGTAATCCCTCATTTTGTTGGGAGCAAAGCCTTCTTACTAATGGCTATTGCGCTAGTGGGCACAACGATCACTCCGTATATGCAGCTATATCAGGCGGCTGCTGTAGCCGATAGCGGCGCAGGCCCAGAAGATTATCCGCGTGTGCGAACTGATGCGGTGGGCGGGGCAATCATCGCTGGACTCATATTCATCTGCATCTTGATTGCGACCGCCGCCACTATTGGTGGAACCGGTCCATTGAATTCTGCTGCTCAGGCTGCGAAGGCACTCGAACCAGTCGCGGGCGCAGGAGCCGAGGTCCTATTTGGTATCGGACTCCTAGGAGCATCAGCGTTAGCTGCAGCCGTGGTACCGCTATCAACTGCGTATGGGCTCGCGGAGGCTGTAGGAGCAGAGCGATCGGTATCGAGGCGCTTCTCAGAGGCACCGCTCTTTCTAGGCCTATTCGCTGCTCAGGTAGTGATTGGTGCACTTGTTGCACTGATCCCGGTCAATCTATTTGCACTACTCATCGGCATGCAGATACTAAACGGATTGATCACGCCAATCATTCTTGGGTTTCTCTACGTTCTCTCTAATCGTCAATCTGTTGTCGGTGATGCAGTGAGCTCCCCGATGAACAAAGCAATCTCTCTACTCTGCGTGCTTATCGTCTCTTTGCTTGCAGTGGTTGTTGTAGGTGTCTCTATCGGAGGGTGGTTCGGAGTTGTATAGCGACAGGATTATTTTCCAAGGCATTTACCGGTGCCGACCGTAGCTACGCCGACAGTCTCAAGGACTGCTCGTACTTCACTCGGATCAAGTGCGTAGCTTGTATTAGGAAGTCGGGGGTCTATAGCGAATGACAACCCCAAGACCCTCCCAGATCCGGTGACTACTGGTCCGCCCGAGTCTCCAGGTACAAGGTCTGCTGCGAGAATTAAGATCTTTCTAGACCAGTTACCCTTCCCGTATAGGTCGCTACCAGTTGCCTTAATCTGATCCACTATGCGACCACCCTCGACCCTTAGTTCGCGCCCCCCCGGGTAGCCAAATATTGCTACTTTCGTATCAGTAAGTGGGCTAGAGAATTTCAATGGTGTTATCCCTAGATTTTTTATGCGTAGCACCGCTATGTCGCGCCTCGGGTCGAATGCCACTACATCGGCCCTGCGGCGGATCTCTCCATTGCTAACTGTTGTGCTTCCGTTCTCCCCTGCTATGACGTGAGCGTTTGTCACCACGAGGTCTCTCGCAATTACAACCCCTGTGCCATCTTGAATAAGAGAGCAAGCACGCCCCTCGACACGGAGTGTTGCTGCTCTGACAGCAAGGGAGACAGATTGACTGAGCGCTGGGGCCTTCGGGGGTAGAACAGTCTGAGCAGAGTCGTGACCCGGTACGCCTCCTGCTCCTCCTATCTCCCCGTCGCTGGCGTTGGCGTAGGTCTGGGCAGCAGTTACAAGTGTCTCTGGAATACTCGGAGCGTTTCTCTCTATTACTTTAAGAATTGCTGAGCCATCTGAAATCTCAACTGGCCAGTAACGCGTGGCAGTTACGACGGGGGTGAGAGCCCAGGCTGAGAATGCCACCGCTGCGACGCCAGCAACTGCACCAAATGTGCGGTCGAGGGCCAGAAACGGCCTTTTAGTAACCCTATTGGGAGAACGAAGAGCGCGAGATGCGCCGCCGAAAAGAGTTGCACCTATGCCTGAGCAGATTAGAAGCGATACTAATGGAGCAGATAAGACAACAGCGTCGCTGCTATTTGCGAAACGGTCTGCGACAGAGGGCTGTAGCGCAATGCCTAACACTCCCCCTAGAAAAAGGCCGAGCCAAATGGCGAAGTGGCGAATGAAGCCCAGCCGAGACCCAGCCATCGCGGCCAAGATGGCGGCACATAGGAGTGTTATGTCGAGAGCGTTCACTCATTCGGCGCCAAAAGGCGCGCATGTGTCAGAAATCCAGTATGTGCAACCATCCGATGGTCCGGTCTAATCGACTGACCCTCAACGTGCCATGTCCGGTGGAGAACCTCTAGAGACTCGAGCATTCCAAACGCAGAGTCTTCAAGGCGTTCTCTAAGGAGACCAACTTGGCCGATTGTCGGAAGGTAGGAGAGCAGAATTCCGCCGGGGCTTAAGCACTTCTCCGCATGCTCTACAACTCTCCAAGGCTCCGGAAGATCTAGAACAATGCGGTCAACCCCCTCGGCGGGGATCCCCTCATAAATATCTCGAACCTCTATCTCCAGAGGAATATCCGTACCTAGGAAGCCCTCAACATTCTTGCGCGCGGTCTCTGCGAAGTCCTCCCGAATTTCATACCCGAGGACACTTCCAGTTACACCGACTGCGCGCAGGAGCGTCATTGTTAGTGCTCCGGATCCGACCCCGGACTCGAGAACGCGTGCCCCTGGGAATATATCTGCGAGCATAAGAATAGGCCCTAGATCCTTTGGGTAAATGACCTGAGCGCCGCGCGGCATTTTGAGGATGTACTCAGAGAGAGTAGGTCTGAACGCCGTTAGTTTGGAGCCTCGAGTTGTGCGCGCAACAGTTCCTTCAGGCTTCCCAATTAACAAAGTATGCGGAAGAACCCCAGTATGCGTATGGAATTCACCCTCAGCGCTCAATGTGATCATGTGTCTACGGCGCTTGTTGTCCTCTAGGAGGATCGTGTCGCCAATCTCTAATGGTCGCGCCATTCTCAGTCCTTCCGACTAATAGATATCGGAGCATTTGATATCCGGCCAATTGATACTGGTGTCTCCGAGATCACACGATTGCGGAGCGCGCAGAATGCGCATCGGCTGCCGGTAGTTGGTGATCCACACTCGTCGCATGAATTGAGTTCACCCTTCTCAACATGCGCTGCTTCACGAAAGTATTCATGCCCGCGAGAGAAGAAAGAGCTAAGAAAAGCAGCCTTCGCACCAGGTGAGCGTTGCTCAAGGCTGTTCAGGACTTCCTTGTATCCAAGATGCCGATTGCCCTCGGCCATCGGGCACTCCTCTACTTGGTAATCGATATCGAGAAGAACGCAGTATGCCGCCATCTCGCGCTCCCCCATTTTCACCAATGGCTTGACTTTTTTGGCAAAACCATCCGTAGCGGGAAGTACAGGATATTGACGCCCCAGGTACCCAGGCTCCCAGTGGAGAACATTGCCTAACAACACGGCAGCCTCGTCATCGAGATTATGTCCAGTGGCGAGAACGTCGTACTCCCCGTCGAGTGCAGCTTTGTTGAATAGGTGGCGCTTCGAGAGCCCACATGAACTGCAAGGCGCGCGGTTTGTGCGGCTCGCTGCAGTCGGGATGTCGTACCCATAATCACTAGGCAGGGAGACCTCCACGAGCTTGTACCCATGCGCATCAGCAAAAGCGCGGGTCTTCACACCTGATTCATCTGAGTAGTCGCCAATGCCTAGGCCGATGTAAAGGCCGTCAACTCTGTAACCCAACTGGGTGAGAATGTGCCATAGCGCTAACGAGTCTTTGCCGCCAGATACGGCCACAAGAATCCTCGCTTCTGGCCCGAACATCTTGAACTCGTCGATGGCCTTCTTAACCTGTTCCTTGCAGTGGTGTATAAAACAATCGCTGCAGAATGCAGCATTATGGCGACGAATATCAATAACTGCTGGCGCCTTACATCTGCGGCATTTCACGCTGCGCCGCCTGAGATAACAGGGCGGAGTTCAATTTCATCGTCGTCGGAGAAACGCGTGTCGCGTGGAACGAGAGTGCCATTGCAGATAATTAAGACAGTCTCAGGGTTAATCTCAAGACGGCGAAGAAGAGAGTCCGCGACCATGGGTCCCTGGATCTCGATCTCGCGACGTGGATTACGGAGAATGACTTTCATTTGCTCAGAGTACTTGAGCAAATTTGAAGGTATTGAGCATGGGCTAAGAGTATCCGGATTCCTGGAGTTTCTCGGTGCTGGGATGGAGCGACCATCAATAGCTATACGCCGCGTCGGAGACCGATAATTTCGTAGCGTGAACCGGGTTCAACCTTGAACTTCAAAATCGTTTTGTTCTTAGTCTTTAGGCGACGGAACAGAAATCGAAAGACTAGGTACGAGACCCCCGCTATACGTCGTGGCGTCTGGCGTCTCGCAGAGTAAAGAATCAACGATCCAACCACAGCACGCGTGGTCTTCATACGCGCCTGATCTCGACAATGGTCGCGAGCCGCTTCCCTCTGCGTCGTCCGAGTAGGAATACGGAGACGATCACTACCCCAATTACAATTGCCCCAACGGTAACTGCTGTGCTCTTGGTTGTCTCAAATTCGTCGCCGACGCTGCCGGTAATCTCGTTGAGTTTGTTGCGAATATCCTCGGGTGAGATCCGCTTATCATCGTGGGTCATCGAGAGCTGCCTTCCCGGCGACCGGTAGTCGCCTTCCATGTTATGTAACCGCTGATTCCTAGGATCAAGACAACAATCAAATATGGCGCCCAAGACCAAGGGCCATCAAATACTGACGCCATTTTTTCTTGGAGAAGCCTTAGCAATCCAACGGCGGCACAGACAACGCCAATTCCTATTAGGAGCCACGCAGCCAAACCGAATGCGACATAGCCGGCAAGCCCCTTGAGCTCATCGGTTGTCTCCTGCTTAAAATACGCAACTACAAGCTCTTTAAGTTCGAGTCCTTGCTGCGGAAGAGGTTTGCTACTTGGGGCCACGGGGTGAGTCTCGCCTGTGAGGGGTGTGCTGGGCAAACGGGGTCATGGATTCCCCGGTAATGGCAGGTCAGTGATTGAGATCGGAGCATCTGGAAAGCGCGAAATCGCTTTTGCAATCGCCTCACGCTTCGCATAAGCCTGTTGCTCGGAGAATGAACCATTAAGGATCAGTGCGAAGAGAAGAGGTCTTCGCACATCGAGATGGCCAGCTAGCGCTGAGACTCCGTTAAGCGTCCCGGTCTTGGCAGTTAGGTGGCCAACAAGTTCTGTGCCGGCGAGGCGTGGAGCAAGGGTTCCTCTCACGCCAGCTATCGCAAGGCCGCTTTTGATTACCTGAGTCTTGGGCCTCTCGCCTAGGTGGAGGACATCCGTGAGCGTTCTGCAACTAACAGCGTCTTGCCTAGCTAAGCCCGAGCCATCAAGCATCACCAGTCCATCGATGGATACACCTCTTTGAACTAAACGCCTCTTAATTCGCTCGACTCCATCGGCGGTACTCCCGGTGTTTCGAGCATCTGCAGAGACGGCCTTAACTAACATCTCAGCGCCATGGTTGTTACTCGCAGAGAGGATGCTCGCCACGATCTCGTCCAATCTCGGAGACTTGATCTCAGCGACTGTTGTATCGCCCTCGGATGCCCGTCCGGTTGAGACTCCCCCAACCTTTACGCCCCGATCACGTAAGAGTTTTGCGAAGGATGCTCCAGCTGCAAGCGCAGGGTCCTCCCCAGAGGCAGTGCGCGCACTTGGATTACTCCAACCTGAGTCAACGGAGAGAGCACCTATCGGGCCGATCTCGCCGTCAGTTCGGTACGAGATTGGCCATGCGGGGTTGTACCGGCGTTCATCGAATATATGGTCGTCTACCACGATGCCCTTGGGCAACGAACGTACCCCAGCGGCGACAACGCGATCAGCAAGAACCGCTAGTTGTGTAATTGCTGAGCCGCTCCGCTCGGGGTCGCGTTCAATGGCGGAAATCCCTTGGGGGGTCGATAACACCGGATCCCCTGACCCTACGAGCGTGAGCGAATCGGAGGAAGACCCAGAATCCCCAACCACCTTTGTTGCAAATCTGTAGCCAGGGCCGAGTAGGTCAACTACCCCCGCAGAACTGATTAACTTCATTGCGCTAGCGGGCCTAAGAGGAGTATTCGAATTGAATTCTGCGATTGACTCTCCAGCATCATCGACAACAAAACAGGCATCACTCCCAACCGATACTGACTCGATCTGGCCTTGAAGGCGGAGTGCGCTTGCCGTATCGATGATGGTCGCCGGCAGACGCCGAGGCGAGAAGAGGGGCGTAGTGCTTGCCGGAGAGACTGCTGAAGAACTGCTTTCTTCATGGGTCCAGAGAAGCGCAACCCCGATGAAGGTGGCACCGACAACACCCAAAGCGGTGGCAGTGATTCGTTGGCGCCTTCGATGCGTAGTAATCAAATCAAACCGTGTTGTTCTCGCCAGCGAGCATGCTGCCAAAGATGCTCAAGAGCCGTTACTGCTCGATTAGAGGATGCGTAGCAAAGCTTCTTTGTCTCTCGTACGGCTCGAGGTCCAGCATTATTTGGATCTGCAATTGCTAATTCGGTTGCGGTGAGTATCGGCTTGCCGAAAGTTTGAGAAATCTCTGCTGCGGCCTCGGCGAACCTTCTGTCCTGTCGTTCGTGGTAATCGACTATCCGCTCAATTCCATGGTCTGGATAGAAAGAACCGTTTCGCATCAGGCTCGCTTGGTTTGACTGAATGCCAAGCCCCAGATAAATAATGGCATCGATCGTCGGATCCTGCGCTACCAAGGACAGGATCTCGGGGATTGTGTCCCTCGTCTCCCCGCCCGCAAGATCGATCGGGTTATTGCGGCTCCAGCGCGGAGGCAGGAGTAAATCAATTGCATCGCGCAACGAGTCTGAGAGTGTCGCTAAGTCGAGTGAGGAACGGGTAATGGCATCAGCGGTTACTACACCCCAACCTCCGGCGGTCGTTATTACGCCAACTCGAGGACCCCTAGGCAGAGGCTGTGTAGCGAATGTTGCAGCGGCCTCGAAGGCCTCCTCTACGTTGGCTGCTCGAGTCGCCCCTGCCTGGCGCATGGCACCATCAAAGATGCGATCATCTGTTGCGAGCGCACCGGTATGGGACGCAGCAGCGCGTTGACCGCCCGATGTTGCGCCGCCCTTCAGCAAAACTAAGGGCTTCTGCTCTGTAACGACCCGGATTCGTTCAGCGAAGGCCCTGCCATCCGCTATGCCCTCCACATAAGCAAGAGAGACATCGGTTTCATCGTCACTTGCATAAAAGTCAAGAAGATCGGGGACAGTCAACGCAGCTGCATTACCTGCTGAGACAGCACGACTTATGCCGACCCCGCTCTGATATGCGTAGTTGAGGAATGAAGAGACAAAATTGCCGGATTGGCTTGCAACGCCTATGCGGCCTGCCGGCGGGTATGGAGCCACAATCTGAGCACAGAGTCTCGAGGGAGTAGATACAACTCCCTGTCCGTTCGGCCCCGCTAGAAGTATTCCAAGTTCGTCGGCGAGCGCAACAAGTCTCTGCTCCGCTACTCGGCCGTCCTCTCCAGACTCGCCGTATCCTGCCGAGGTTACAAAGGCAGCACGTATTCCGCGCCGAGAACAAGCTCTGAGTAAGTCCTCGTTGCCAGATGCGGGGGTACAGACAAATACGAGGTCTACAACAGCATCCGGTGGTAGGTCATCAATGCTTGGGACAGTCTCAATTCCAAGAATGGATCCACCATCTCTATTGGTTGCGTAGACCTCACCCGCGTAACCTTGGGAGAGAATGTTGTGCAGAGCAACAAACCCGAATTTCCCGGGGTGTGTTGAGGCTCCCGCAACTACAACACCGCGAGGATCGAAGAGCGCTTTGAATCCTTCACGAGGCGGAGTCACTTGGAGACTCCACTAAGAATCTCAACGAGTGCATCTACTGCGATTGGCTCTCCATCTACGATGATGAGAGGGTTCAGGTCAACAGAGAGAACGTTTGATTCCGCTATTGCGACGTTGCTTAGTGCGTTTAACACGATCGCAACTGAGTCCTTGTTTATCGCAGGTTCCCCTCGGAATTCCTCGAAGAGGGACTGAGTCTTAAGCTCGTCGATCATCGACTCGGCGTCGCCACTCGCTAGGGGAAGAAGCCTAAAAGCGACATCCCCAATTGCTTCAGCGAGAACTCCCCCGACTCCGATCATTACTACCTTTCCAAATTGTTCATCTGTTAAGAACCCTGCGATCAACTCGCGCGCGCCGCGGAGCATTGGTGCGACGAGAACTGAGACCTCCCCATCCTCAGGCCTTGCAGCGCCGAAGAGATCGCTAACGGCGTCCCTAACCGCCTCGGGGCTCTGAAGTCCGAGCCGTACCAGGCCGCGCTCGGTTTTGTGAGCAATTCGGTCACCGTTTAACTTGGCGACACAGGGATATCCGATTTTCTCGGCCGCTTCAATCGCCTCGTCTGGAGAAGAGACAATACGCTCCTCTGCGAATGGCACTCCGTGGCGCCTGAGTAATTCTTTAGATGATGCTTCTGACAATGTCGTCAAGACGGATTCCTCTCCTCGGCCGGGTAGCCTAACGGGCTGAGGGCGGGATCTCCGTCGGTTGTTAATTCGAACCCCTAGAGATTTAAAAGGACCGCAAGTGATATCGGTAGTGCTTCCAGCGTTCAACGAGTCTGGGATGCTCGACGCCACAGTCGCAGCGATTCACGAAGGATTTATCTCACGCAAGATCTCCTTTGAGATCCAGATCGTCGAGAACGGATCAACCGATGAGACCAACCAGATTGCTGAAGAGATCTGCTCCAGACTCCCCGAGGTCTCTACTCAGTCTCTTGGATACGCGGATTACGGCGAGGCATTGCGGGCCGGTCTCAAGAGTTCCGTTGGCGAAGTGGCGATTATTTTCGATGTTGATTATTTCGACCTCGATTTCGCTGACTCGGCACTAGAGGTTCTCGATTGGAGTGCGAATCCAACTGGCCCGGTCGTCGTAGTTGGCTCCAAGCGAGCACCGGGCTCAAGCGACAATCGTTCCAGACTTCGCAGGCTTGCCACAGCCATATTCAGCGGAATACTCAGGCGCCAGTTCGGGATTTCGCTCTCTGACACGCACGGTATGAAGGTGCTCAATCTCGCAGCGCTTCGAGGGGTCATTGATGAATGTCAGTGCGGTGCAGACTTGTTCGACACAGAGGTAATTATTCGTGCTGAGCGGGCCGGAATGATCGTCGCTGAGGTGCCTGTAAACGTTACTGAACTTCGACCTTCAAGAACCTCAATCCTTCGACGTGTTCCGCGCACCCTCGGAGGAATTGTTCGCCTAAGGCGCGTCCTAGGCCCGGTCCCGAAAGATTAATAATGAACCAAGAAAGAACCTTTGCATCGAGTTGCTCCTCCCATCCTTTGGCGACCCAAGCGGTTGGTGAAGCCGTGGGAGCACTCATCGAAACTCTTAACGGAGAGCGCCCAGACTTAGTTGTCTGGTTCGCAACGGCTCACCACATCGGCGCGTTCGAGGATATCCATTCTGCTCTGCAGAGTCTCTTAAACGCGCGTGCTGTAGTCGCAGCAACATCAGTCTCGGCTATAGGTGGAGAGACCGAGATTGAAGATGCACCAGGCTTGAGCATCTTTGCTGCGGTACTGCCTGACAACGACCTTGATGTTATGAGGCTCGAGGCAGTACAGACCCTCGATGGTCTAGAGGTAGCGGGTTGGGCTGATGCCACGGATGCTGCTCATACTCTCCTTCTACTCGCTGATCCGTTTAGTTTCCCAGTTGATTTAGCGCTGAGATCCGCCGAGGAGCGATATCCTCAGCTACTTATTGTAGGCGGCAACGCTTCAGCAGGATCTCGACCAGGTTTGAATCGCTTGGTCTTGAACAACGAGATATTCACAAGCGGAGCTGTCGGCATTGCTATCTCAGGGGGCGAGTCGATAAGAACTGTTGTCTCTCAAGGATGTCGCCCACTTGGGGTTCCTTTTACTGTTACTGCTTCAGAGGGCCAATTCATTGAGTCACTGGGCGGCAAGACTGCATTGGATCGTCTGCGCGATGTCGCCTCGGAGGCCGAGGAGACCGATCGTGAGTTACTTAGAGGTGGAGTTCATCTCGGAGTGGCAGTCAATGAGAGCGATGACATTCTAGGCAGAGGCGACTTCTTGATTCGCTCTGTTATCGGCGGCGACAGAGTCACCGGAGCAATTGCGATAGGAGCACACGTTGAGGTGGGCACAACTGCTCAGTTCCAGGTTCGTGATGCCGCCTCGGCCTTGGAGGATTTAGGGGTGCTACTCGATGGAGAGGAGGCTGGCGGTGTGCTGATGTTTACTTGCAATGGTCGCGGGTCCCGCTTCTTCTCAAAGCCCAACCAGGATGCAGAGGCTGTTCAGACTGCGATTGGCCCACTGCCGTTGGCAGGCATGGCCTGCGCCGGCGAGATTGGTCCGATTGCAGGGCAGAACCATCTTCATGGATTTACTGCAAGCCTTGCTCTTTTCCCAAGGTGAAATGCAAGGAACTTGCGGTAAATACTCAGGCAGAGCGGTAGGTCTGCGTAGGATCGCCCTTCAGGGCTAATGGGGCGGAACCCGAGGCTTGACCGAACTGATACAAATTCTTCACACTGGACGAGAACGGGGATTTAGTTGAGCGCGAGTAGCTCTGGAACAAGCGGGTCTACACCTATGGATTCTGGCGATACCGCAGGGAAGGAATTTTCTGGGAATAGTGATTCTTGGGAGCAGCGAGGAATCGAAGTAATTCGCGGTCTCACAATGGACGCGGTGCAGGCTGCAAAGTCAGGCCACCCAGGAACGCCGATGGCCCTTGCTCCGTTGGCGCATGTTCTATACACCCGGATTCTAAATTACGACACCGAAGACGCACTCTGGCCAGACCGCGATCGTTTCGTCCTCAGTGCAGGGCATGCGTCGATGCTTCTCTATTCGATGCTCTACCTATGCGGATTTGGTCTTGAACTTGATGACCTGCGGAACTTCCGGCAACTTGGATCGAGTGCGCCTGGGCACCCTGAGAAAGGGCATACCCCCGGAGTTGAGGTAACTACAGGTCCTTTAGGGCAGGGTTTTGCTAACGCAGTAGGGCTTGCAGTTGCTGAGGCCAATCATCGGTCGCGTTTCGGTGCCGAGCTATGCGATCACCGCATCTTCACAATCTGTGGTGACGGCGACCTTCAGGAGGGCGTAAGCCACGAGGCTGCATCGTTGGCCGGGCATCTAGGCCTTGGGCATTTGATAGCTATCTACGACGACAACATGATCACTATCGATGGTTCGACAGATCTCTCTTTCAGCCACGAAGTTGAGAGCGCTTTTGTCGCCTACGGATGGCATGTATTAGAGGTTGGCGAGATCTCTAACGATCTAGACGCCTTAGAGACTGCTATCAATGCGGCAATTGAAGTTACAGACAAGCCTTCTCTGATCGTTCTTCGCAGTCATATTGGGTATCCGTCCCCAAAATTTACTGACACCGCTGCTGCACATGGAAACCCGCTCGGCGAGGATGAAATTGGCGTTGTAAAGGCGATCATTGGGCTCCCTGTCGATGAGACCTTTACCGTCCCTAGCGATGTGCTGAGCGAATATCGCATATCTGGAACGCGCGGAGAAGCGAAGCGGCTTGCTTGGATGCAACGTTTGTCTGAACTGCGGGGGTCGGATAAGAAACTCTCAGATGAGTTTGATGCATGTATAGATCAGAGCGGTTTACCGGGTTGGGAGGAGTCGCTCCCAACATGGAGTGAAGGCTCGATCCTTGCTACTCGCGTTGCATGCGCAGCGGTATTAGATGCGCTCGTTAATGATGTTCCTGGGTTGATGGGCGGGGGCGCTGATCTCACTGGGAATACCGGTACTGCGTTGAAGAACGCAGAGGTATTTACAGCCGAGAATCCCAGGGGGCGTCAAATCTATTTTGGGGTGCGTGAACACGGTATGGGGTCTGTAATGAATGGCATGGCCGAGGGTGGCCTCTTACCTTTCGGTGGGACCTTCTTCGTCTTTAGTGATTACATGCGCCCCGCAGTTCGAACCGCCGCTATGCAGCGCTCAAAAGTTGCTTTTGTGTGGTCACACGACTCCATCGCAGTTGGGGAGGACGGCCCGACTCATCAACCTATCGAGCAGCTTGCTTCGCTTCGAGCTATGCCTGGTCTGCGCCTTATTCGGCCAGCCGATGCGAATGAGGTGGCCGCAGCTTGGAGGGTCCACATCAAAGGAGAGGGCCCAACGGCGATAATCCTCTCGAGGCAGAACCTTCCAGTACTGCCAGGGACAGAGACTCTCTCTGCAGAGGGAGTAGCCAAGGGTGCTTATGTCTTGGTTAAGGAGGCATTGGACTCCTCTGATTCGAAGCCCGACGTGATACTCATCGGTACCGGTTCCGAGGTCACTCTCTGTGTAGATGCGCAGATAAAACTCAATGACCTCGGAGTACGCGCTCGTGTTGTGTCGATGCCATCGTGGGATTTATTTGCTAATTGCTCAGACGAGGATCGCGCAGGCGTACTCATACCAGGTGTTCCTTGCCTCTCGGTTGAGGCAGCAAGCACCTTCGGGTGGGCTCGATATGCGCAGGACTCAATCGGCATCGACACCTTCGGTACCTCTGCGCCCGGCGATATAGCGATGCGACACTTTGGTTTTACGGTAGAAGCAGTTGTAGAGCGTGCTCAAGCTTTGGTTAGCAATAAGGGGATCTAAAATGGGAAACGGAATATCTCGCCTCAACGAATTTGGGCAGAGTCCTTGGTATGACAATCTCTCTCGAAGCATGCTTCGAAGCGGCGGCCTCGATGCCTTGATGACACAGGATGGCATACGCGGAGTTACATCGAACCCAACCATTTTTGAGAAGGCAATGGCTGCCGGTGAAGGCTATGACGAACAGTTGCTCAGACTTCATCACGCAGGTGCAAGCCCTGATGAGGCCTTCTGGGGTCTCGTCGTTCAAGACATAACAGAGGCTGCTGCGATACTCCATCCTCTATATGAATCAACCGCCGGAGCGGATGGCTTTGTCTCGGTTGAGGTATCGCCACGCATTGCAGACGATACAGACGCCACAATCACTCAGGCTAAAGATCTATTTGCACGCATTGGTGCGCCGAACGTCATGATCAAAATTCCCGCAACACTCGCTGGACTGCCTGCCATCACCGAGGTCATCGCTGCTGGTATCAACGTAAATGTGACTCTCATTTTCGATCTCGATCGTTACGACGCAGTGCTAGATGCACATCAGCATGGGATAGAGAGACTCATCGCATCCGGGGGCAACCCATCGAAGGTTGCATCTGTGGGATCATTCTTCGTGAGCAGAGTAGATACAGAGATCGATAAGCGCCTAGCGCCGGGTGACCCTCTCAGGGGATTGCCAGCAGTTGCAAACGCTAAAGTTGCGTACGACCGTTTTATTCAGCACTCAGCAACGAGTGAGTGGAGAGAGTTCGAGGAGAAGGGAGCAAAGCCCCAGAGGCCTCTCTGGGCCAGCACCTCAACTAAGAATCCTGATTATGCGCCAACCCTCTACGTCGATGAGTTAATTGGAGCAGAGACTGTCAATACCCTCGCTCCGGCATCGATCGAGGCGCTCCGGTCGGGCATAGGTAATCAGAGAGCAGACTCCATAATTGAGGATATAGATGGAGCCTATGTAGTTTTTGAGCGCCTTGCGGCGGCCGGGGTTTCCTACTTCGACGTTACAAAAACTCTTGAGACCGAGGGCGTGGCATCCTTCATAGCTTCTTACGACGAAGTCATCCTCACCCTAGAACGCCGAATCAAAGAGCTCATTAGCTAAGGCTCTCCAAGGCATTAGTGCAGGAGTCAATTCATCTCATTCATACGTCTGGAATATCGCATGCTGAATTTACGTAGTAAGCGCCTAGGCTGCTGAGATGGCGCTGAACCGTGAGCATGTAGACCTCATCAACGCGCCGTTAAGTGACCTTCTCAGCGAGGCATCGCGCCTGCGTGATGAAGGGCATGGGACTCGAATGACCTTCTCCCCGAAGGTATTTATTCCTCTCACCATGCTCTGCCGTGATCGCTGTGGCTACTGCACCTTTGCGAAGCCGCCTGCACATCTTGAGAACCCTTATCTCGGCCTTCATGAGGTCATCAACATCGCTATCGAAGGGCGCCAATCAGGTTGCTTCGAGGCATTATTTACTCTTGGGGAAGAGCCCGAGGAGAGATACCCAGTGGCTCGCGATTGGCTCGATGCAAATGGCTACACGAGCACTCTCGACTACTTAGTCGCTGCTGCGGGTGCTGTGCTCAACGAAACAGGGATGCTTCCCCACGCTAATCCTGGAGCGATTTCTGAGGCGGAACTTCTACGCCTAAGAGCAGTGAGCCCTTCACAAGGGATGATGATTGAGACACTTGCTGCGCGCCTCGGCGATGCTGGTGGTCCGCATTTTGGTGCCCCCGATAAAACTCCAGAGCGTCGCCTTGCGACTCTTGAGGCTGCAGGTCGCGCAAGGGTTCCATTTACTACGGGCATACTCGTGGGCATCGGAGAGACTCGAGAAGAACGCCTTGAGGCTCTAATTGCGATACGCGACTCGCATGCGCGCCATGGACATGTTCAAGAGGTGATTGTTCAGAACTTCTTACCCAAGCCCGGTACCTCGATGCATCGGAGCGATCCCTGCGATTACGACGAATACTTGCGCACGGTAGCCACAGGTCGAATTGTTCTTGGGTCGGCGATGCATTTACAGGCTCCCCCAAATCTCTCTAATCCTGAGCAACTCAGTGCTTTAATTGGAGCAGGTATCGACGATTGGGGCGGTGTCTCTCCAGTTACTCCAGACCACGTAAATCCAGAGCGCCCATGGCCCGCATTAGATGCTCTACGGGACGCCACTGAAGCTGCCGGTAAGAGCCTTGCTCCACGCCTCACTGTCTACCCTGAATATGCATTAGACGATGCTTGGATACACCCTGATGTACGCACCGCAGTACGAAGAGCAAGCGACTCTGAGGGGCTTGCTCGTGATGATGAGTGGTCCGCAGGGAGTAACGAGACCCCCCCGGTGCTTCTTATCTCGACTGAAATACGCGCATCCGGAGCGGTTGCTGAAGTAATCGCCGGAGTTGAGGCCGGCGAGCAAGTTGGTTTTGATGAGATTGTGACGCTCCTTGAAGCTCGTGGTCAAAACGCTCAGGCCGTTTACCGGCTAGCGGACGCACTCCGCCGAGAAATCATCGGAGACGCTGTCACTTTCGTGCGTAACCGAAATATCAACTACACCAATATCTGTACTTTCAAGTGCCGCTTCTGCGCCTTCTCTAAGGGGCCGCTCTCGCTAAATCTCCGAGGCAAGCCATACATGCTCGGCGTTGAGGAGATACAGCGACGCGTAATTGAAGGTGTCGAGTGTGGGGCAACAGAGGTCTGTCTCCAAGGGGGGATCCACCCAGATTTTGATGGTGACTACTACTTAGACCTAGCGCGTGCAGTCAAAGAAGTCGCACCTGATATCCATATTCATGGCTTTACAGCGCTAGAGGTTACAGAGGGTGCAAAACGCCTCGGAATGCCATTGAAGGATTACTTGATTCTGGCTAAGGAAGCCGGTTTGGCAACGTTACCTGGGACTGCAGCTGAGGTACTCGATGACGAAGTAAGGGCGATTATCTGCTCCGACAAAGTTAATACTGAAGAATGGCTGGAGGCACATCGCACAGCCCATTCTGTTGGGCTTAGATCCAATGTAACGATTCTCTTCGGAACAGTTGAGAACCCGCGACACGTAGCGAATCACATGCTTAGGACGCGCGCACTGCAGGCTGAGACCGGTGGGTTCACAGAGTTCGTTCCTCTCCCGTTTGTGCATATGGCTAGCCCGATCCATCTTCAAGGCAAATCAAGGCTCGGCCCGACATTCCGTGAGGTTTTACTAATGCATGCCGTTGGGCGTATCGCATACCGCGGTTCGATTGACAATATTCAGGTCTCTTGGGTGAAGTGCGGCACAGTAGGCGCTTCTCAGATTCTTCAAGCCGGTGCAAACGATCTAGGTGGCACGTTGATGGATGAGAGCATCTCTCGTGCTGCGGGCGCATCGCACGGCCAAGAAGTTGATGAATTCGAACTGCGCAGCATCGTCGAGGGAATTGGACGGCCGTTGGAGCAGAGAACCACCCTCTACGGACGGGTAACAACTATCGGCCGCCGACTGCGACCTGTAGATGACGATGGACTCTTGGCAACGCACTCCCATTTAGCACCCAAGGCGGATAATGGAACCACCTTGGCTACTGCCGAGAATGCGCAGGGCGTGCCCGTACAAATAAGCAGCCGTTTACTTACTGGAGAACGTAAATAATGCCACCAGAAACGACACCTATGACAATGCGAGATGCCACAATTGAATTCGATGTCCTCGCTATTGGAAACGCTTTGGTGGATGTCCTCGCTCAAGAGCCAGATTCTTTTCTAGATGATCACTCTTTGATCAAAGGTTCAATGACACTGATTGATGCACTCCACGCGGAGGCTCTCTACGACGCCATGGGGCCGGGAGTAGAGGTCTCTGGAGGATCAGCTGCGAATACCACCGTCGGCATATCCTCATTCGGGGGGAGAAGCGCATTCATAGGCCGAGTCAAAGACGATCAGTTGGGCACAGTATTTGCACACGATATTCGCGCTGCTGGCGTTCATTACTCAACACCCGCTACAAAGACTGGTCCCCCTTCAGGTCGCTGCCTCATTTTGGTTACTCCAGATGCTCAGCGAACAATGGGAACCTTCCTAGGTTCATCAAGTTTTTTAACGCCTGACGATGTAGATGCTGCGCTGGTGCAACGCTCTGCAGTTACATATCTTGAGGGGTATCTCTGGGATGAGCCGGATGCAAAAGCTGCGTTTATCTATGCAGCGAATCTGGCCCACGAAGCAGGGCGTCGAGTCGCTCTTTCTCTCTCCGATGCCTTTGTTGTAGACCGGCACCGTAGCGAGTTTCTTGATCTTGTTGATGGCCATATTGATCTTCTCTTTGCAAATGAAGTTGAGATTTGTTCTCTTTACGAGACAGATGATTTTGACGTCGCCCTGCAGCGAGTGAGTGGCCACTGCGAAGTTGCAGCCCTTACTCGAGGAGAGAAGGGTGCAGTCATTGTGAGTAGCGATACCGTGCACATTATTGATGCTGCCAAAGCGACGCGTGTAGAAGACACAACAGGTGCTGGCGACCTATTCGCAGCGGGATTCCTCTACGGATTCACACATGGATACGAGCTATCGGTCTGTGGTCGCCTTGGTGCACTCGCTGCCTTCGAGGTAATCGGGCACATGGGTGCTCGCCCAATGGTGAGCCTCGCCGAATTGGCAGCGCCGCTCCTCTAAATAAGCAACTCCTCTGCGATATAGATGGGCGAGATGCTCATCTACTCAATATTCTCAGCCATATCGCCGAGAGCGCGTATTGCTTTCTCTATCGCCCTTCGTGCCTGGAGGACGCGTTTCTCGTCTCTCGCCGCATCGGCATCTCCAGTAGCAGCGTCTCTCAATTTGTCGTATGCGAGATCACGCAGATCTTCCTCGATCACTCTTAGCTTCTCCACAATCAACTCGGTATCCATTTCACTCTCCTAAGTAAATGACTGATAACGGGCTAATAGTGATCGTAATGATTGATGGCGCACTACGCTCGCACCATATGTCAGAACTGCAACTCTCGGAATACATCTCATCGAACCGTGAGAAAATTATTGATCGTCTCAGCGATTGGATAGCGATACCTTCGATCTCCTGTGAACCTGGCCGCTCAGGCGATGTTCGGCGCTCCGCAGAGTGGTGCGCCGGGCAGATGAGCGAGGCTGGACTGGAGAATGTTCACCTCATAGAGACGCCGCTGCATCCCAGCGTTTATGGCGATTGGTTGCATGCTGGCCCCGAGGCGCCAACCGTCGTTGTTTATGGTCACCACGATGTCCAGCCAGTAGACCCGGAGTCTGATTGGGACTCCCCTCCCTTTGAAGCAACAGATAGGGAAGGTCAGCTCTTTGCTCGAGGATCGGTAGACGATAAGGGGCAGGTGCTGTACCACCTAGAGGCTGTACGTGCGCTTTTATCTCGTGACGGTGTACTCCCAGTCAACATCAAATTTGTGATTGAGGGTGAGGAGGAATTTGGAAGCCCCAACTTCGAGGACCTTCTTATCACCAATAAGGAGCTCCTCTATTGCGACGCCGTAATCGTCTCTGATACTGGAATGCTCTCGATCAGCGAGCCCTCTATGTGTATCGGTATGCGCGGTCTTGCAGGCTTCGACGTTCATATTCGATCCTCGAGTACGGATTTACATTCTGGGGTATTCGGTGGAGCGGTCTTGAATTCTTCCCACCTAGCAGCCGAGATCGTTGCGTCCCTTCATGACTCAAATGGAAGGGTGGCGATCCCTGGGTTCTATGACTCCGTCCTCGAACTCTCTCCTGAAGAGCGGCTCGCTATGGAGGCGCTTCCATTCCACGAGGCAGATTTCCGTAGAGCGGCAGGCGGGGCACCCTTGATAGGAGAGACAGGGCGAAGCACCCTTGAACGAACTGGGAGTCGCCCCACTGCCGATGTCGTCGGGATTACATCCGGCTACAGCGGAGTCGGAGTAAAAACCATTGTGCCCTCAACTGCAAACATCAAAATAACTTTTCGCCTTGTACCCAACCAAGATCCTGATCAAATTGCTGAGTTGTTCCACGCGTGGCTTCGCCCACTAATGCCAGAGGGGGTCGAGGTTGAGGTATGGGAGGAGGGGCGAGTCTCACCAGCGCTTACCCCTATTCACCATCCAGCGGTGCAGGCTGCCTCTCGTTCGATCGAGAAGGTCTGGGGTAAGGCTCCATATTTCGTTCGAGAGGGTGGGAGTGGCCCGGAGGAGGCACTTGGGCGAGTCCTCGAAGCACCAGTTGTGTTTCTAGGAGTTGGGCTTCCAGATGACAACATCCATGCACCGAATGAACGAATAGTTCTAGAGCAGTTTTGGAGAGGCCTACTTGCCGTAGGCGAACTTTGGTTTGATATGGCGCAGACGCCTGGAATTAGAAAGGTTACGCAATGACTGGTCCAACACGAGAGTGGGTTGTGTTTAACGACCCAAAGCGCAAGAAGCATGTCTGGCATTTTGACGTCACCTACCTTGTCTCTTCTCATCAATGTATTTTCGGATCAGGTTGTCAAGGTGTGCTGAACGAAAAATCTCCAGAGATGTCTCAGGGATGCTGCTCTTATGGAGCGCACTTCTCTGACAAGAAAGACCGGCGCAAAATTGAGAAGATTGCTCTACAACTAGACCCTGAAATCTGGCAGCACTCGAGTGTTGGCCTTAAGAAGGGCATATCAAAGAAGAATGGTAAGGATGATTGGCAGACGCGTCTCGTGGACGGTGCCTGCGTCTTTCTAAACCGGCCCGAGTTCGAACTCGGCGCCGGATGCGCTCTCCACGTTCATGCAATGCGTAACGATGTTCACCATTCAACTGTTAAGCCAGAGGTTTGCTGGCAAGTACCCCTGCGCGCTATCGAAGAGTTTGATGAGGATGCAGATGATGGGGTTGTTCACCATCGCATCACCGAGTTCGCTCGTCATGGATGGGGTGAAGGCGGAGAGGAGTTTGCGTGGTGGTGTACCGAAGAGGCAGCGGCATTCTCTGGCGCAGAGCCTGTCTACAAATCAATGGCACCCGAACTTCGGCTTATGGTCGGTGAAGTTCTCTATGAGCAGATGGCCGCTTACTTAGATGCTCGAGTTGAGTCGACACCTGCTCCGCTACGCCATCCTTCTGAGACAAAAATTGTTCTCGGGGCTACAAGAACCACCACAGCCCCAAACTAACAAAGCGTCTTACAGGTAGAGACCGGTCTGTCCGCCTTCACGCCCAGAGGCAACAGCATGAACATCGCGCTCACGGAGAATTAGATACTCGTCTCCGCGTATCTCAACCTCGAAACCTGCATCTGGAGCGAACAGAACTGAGTCTGATTCCTCAACGTTTCTGACCGTAGGACCAACTTGGCTGACTTCTCCCCAGACCAGGCGGCGGTCCACATTTGCAGTGGCTGGAATCAGGATTCCTGAGCGAGACTTGCGCTCCCCTGCCTCCCTAGACGGAATAACAAGAATGCGGTCGGCCATCATTCTGATCGCAAGTTTTGGGTCTGTCTCTGCGCTCCGCGCTGCTTTGGGCATGGCGGGAACTGTACCTTTGCTAGCGATATCGACCTGCCTCGTGTCGATTTTGGGTCGCTTAGCAAGTTTTGGGGAAGCCCCGACTAGTTTTAATCTCGATGTCAGCACTCTACGAACCAAACCCAGCAGTGCCAGAGAGCCCTCAGGCATTAGACGAAGTCTCCCGAGAGCCCATGGGCAAAGTCAAACAAACTGGGGCGCTTAACAAACTTCGCATCTACTTCATGCTCACCAAGCCGCGCGTGATTGAACTTCTCCTGGTTACAACTCTCCCCTCCATGATTCTCGCTGAGGGCGGTCTCCCCTCGCTCGGGCTAATGCTCTCGGTCTTGCTAGGCGGCGCATTAGCCGCCGGTGGAGCAAATACCGTGAACTGTTACATCGAGCGCGATCGAGATCAGATAATGAAGCGCACACATGGACGCCCCCTCCCTATGGGCGAGGTCTCTCCAAATGCTGCCCTTATCTTTGGCCTTACATTGGAGGTGATTGCATTTATCTGGCTCTCTCTGACCGCCAACGTGCTCTCTGCTTCTTTGGCCTTAAGCGCGATGCTTTTCTATATCTTTGTATACACAATTTGGCTCAAGCCGCGCAGCCCACAGAACATTGTCATTGGTGGAGCAGCCGGTGCGGTCCCAGCACTAGTTGGCTGGGCGGCGGTAACTGGTTCATTAGCAATTGCACCTTGGTTGCTATTTTTGATCATTTTTCTCTGGACACCCCCCCACTTTTGGGCGCTAGCGGTTCGCTATCGTGACGACTATGCCAAGGCGGGGATACCCATGCTCCCTGTTGTTAAAGGCCTCAAAGTCGCAGGGCAGCAGATTTTTATTTACTCGGTCCTTGTGGCTCTCGCATCCATCTCGCTGCAACTCACCGGGACAGTCGGCTGGATCTATACGGCCTCAGCTTTCATTCTTGGATCCCTCTTTGTTGGTCTTGCATTCCGCCTAATGCGAGGGATGACACCTGAGAGCGCAATTAAGTTCTTCATGTTCTCGAATACCTACTTAGCGATTCTCTTCGCGATGGTCGCGGTTGATGTTCTCGTCCGCAATGCGCTGGGCTAGGAAGCGTTGCTCCGGCAATAATGCTGGGAGGATTTCACCGAGGGTGCTCCTATTCGCAACTCTCGGAGCTTTGGTTCTATGGGGAGTAACTTCTGCAGTCACTGCTGGATCTCCCGACCCAAACGGCTTAATAGCCACCCCTACCACAGCCTCGAGGCTCCCTCCGTCTAGTACCTCAGTGGATCTCCGACCAAGTGTCCCAGGGGTTGCAGTTGTCGGTTCGAAGGCTCCTGCGTTCTCCGTTCCTAACCTGAGGTCCGGCGATCGTGTCGGGGTAGGTATCTCTAACGCTGCACCTACCCTCTTGAACTTTTGGGCCTCCTGGTGCATCCCATGTCGCGAAGAGTTCCCCGAATTGAAGAACATCCGCAAGCAATATTCTCTTGAGGAACTCTCAATGGTCGGCATTACTTTCAAAGACACTCGCAGAGACGCTCTCCAGTTTGCAGATTCAGAGGGCGCTAATTGGCAATTAGGTTTTGATGCAAAGGGAACTGTTGCAAAAGATTATGGAGTGCGCGCTGCGCCACAAACGTTTCTGATTGACAAATCAGGTGTGATTATCCGGCGGTGGTATGGAAGACCAAATACCAGTGAACTAAACCTTGCAGTCGAGGGTTTAGTACGAGGAATCTAGGTCCGATTTCTAGCGCTTCTTATAGTGCTTAGTTATTCTTCCCAGCGGAAAAGTTTGGCAGCCAGGACTGGCAGCAGGATTGCCCACACAACCAGAACCACAACGCTCTTCACGGGGACGTCCATTGGTGAGTGCAGTGCGCCGCGCACACTCTCAGCCAAGGCCGCAGCTGGAAGCAGTTCGGCGAAGCTTCTAACAGCGCTAGGAAGCCTCCTTAAGGGGTACGCCATCCCTCCTAGGAATAAGAGGGCCAAGTAGAGGCCGTTTGCTAGAGCAAGATTGGCCTCTGCTCGGAGAGTTCCTGCAAGCAAGAGCCCGAGACCGGCAAAAGCAATGGTTCCTATCAGGAGAAACAAGAACGCAAGCGGTATCCCGCCACCGGCTCGCCACCCCAAAAGTAGTGCGACACCAATTAGTACAGATAATTGAATGGTCTCAATCGCCAATACGTAGAGGGTTTTGGCTGCAAGTAGCCCAGAGCGGGTCAACGGTGTGGAGCCGAGTCGCTTAAGCACTCCGTATCGACGATCGAAGCCCGTCGCAATACCAAGGCTGACCATTGCACTCGACATCACTGCGAGCGCTAGTACACCAGGGACCAGAAATGTCAGGGGGTCTCCAACAACTGAAACAGTCTGCACCTTGCCAAAAAACAGAAGCACCCCGACTGGTATTCCAATTGTCACTACCAGGCTCTCTCCTCTACGCAGCCCTAGCGTGGTCTCAGCGCGTGCTTGTGCGATAACTCCACGCGCTTTCACGGTGTCTCCTCCGTTAATTGAAGAAAAACATCCTCAAGAGTTGCTTGCCCAGTAGCGAGTGAGAACAAGGGTGCATTGACCTCGTGGAGGAAATTCACAACGGCACGCACCAATTCAGTGCTGGTCGGGGCCTCAACTACATAGGTGCCGCTGGTGGTCTCTCTACACATCTCGGCTCTAACTCCAAGTGATCTCTGAAGAGTCTCGGTATCTAAACCTGGGGTGCTTGTAAATACGAGCTCGGACCGGATTACCGCCCCGGTTAATTCGCCAGGGCTACCTTCGGCAACGACACTTCCTTTATCAATAATTGCAATACGCCCACAGAGGGTCTCAGCCTCGGCGAGATTGTGCGTCGTCAGTACAATCGTCACACCTTGTTCTGAGAGTGCTTGGATAATCTCCCAAGTAGTTGCACGAGCTCGTGGATCCATGCCGGCGGTGGGTTCGTCCAAGAAAAGCAATTCAGGCCGCCCAATTAGAGCCAATGCAAGAGAGAGCCTCTGATACTGCCCACCAGAGAGCCGACGTATCGGAGTTTGAGCTGAGTCGTTGAGGCCCACCAAATCGAGAAGACGTTTTGGCTCATCAGGAGACTGGTAGAAGGCGGCATAAAGACGCAGAGTCTCTAATGGTTTTAGCCCTGGAGATAGACCCCCTGATTGAAGCATCACGCCGATGCGAGGTTTTAGTGCGTCACCTTGGCCCCATGGATCAAGCCCTAGAACCTCTACGGTGCCGGAGTCAGGTTTTCTATAACCCTCTAAAATCTCAACGGTCGTTGTCTTGCCAGCACCATTGGGTCCAAGGATTCCGAAGACCTCTCCGACTCCGATCTCAAGGTCTATGCCGTTTACCGCATTGCGAGATCCGTATTGCTTCTTGAGACCGCGAACGCGTATCGCGGAGGTAAGCGGCTCAGGCATTGTCGTCGGCACTATTTTTCGGCGTTGTTATCGGCATTATCAGGGGCATTATCGTCGAATAGTAACGGCCTATGGGTTACAAACATGACTAATGCCGTTTTCAACTCAATTATCGATCTCGCCAAGCTACGAAGAGCCCTAATTCCCCGAGAGCGTGGCGCGCTTCTTCGGTGATATCAACTTGAGATAGCGCCTCCATACTCTCAGCAACTAAGCGTTTGATCGAGGCCTCCGCTGCATCTACTGCCCCCGTCTCGATGAGGAGTGCAGAGAGCAGCTCGATCTCTTCGTCATGTAGGTCGGGCGCCCCGACGCGATCTAAAAGTTTGGCCTGAGAAGCATCTGCACGTTCGGAGGCATAGGCGATGAGCGGGGTTAATTTGCCCTCCCTCAGATCGTCGCCTACTGGTTTGCCTGTGATCGCAGCATCTCCGAAGACTCCAAGGATGTCATCACGCATCTGAAAAGCCTCACCCAGGGGAAGACCAAAGGCCGATAGATCCTCCGCTAGTTCGTCATAGCGGCCGGCTAGGGCAGCCCCTAGATGTAACGGGCGCTCAACTGTGTACTTCCCAGACTTGTACCACTCGATACGCCTGGCCCTCTCAGCGTTGCGCTCCCCCGCTGCAGTCCCAAGCAGGTCAAGGTACTGGCCAACGCAGAGTTCGAGCCTGAGTTCATTGTAAATTTCGCGTGTAGTTGGAGAGCAACCCGCCATTAGCCGATCGGCATAAACAAAGGCAAAGTCCCCAATGAGTATCGCTGCGCCCTCACCAAATCGCCGCTCTTCACCATTCCACAAAGCCTCGGAGTGACGATTCATAAAATGACGGTGCACAGCCGGGAGATCCCTTCGCCTGTCAGACCCGTCCATCACATCGTCATGAATCAAAGCGAAACTATGGAGCAACTCGAGTGCCGCTCCCGCATCAATCATTGCAGCGTCATCTGGTGACCCACCGGCACCAATGAACGACCAATGACAGAAGGCAGGGCGTAGTCGTTTACCGCCAGCAATCACCAAATTTTTCAAAGCCTCGATCGGCTCACGTAAATTGGCGTCGATTCCGCTCCAACGCTCGATCTCTTCTGTGAGTAACGCCACCACACGCGCCTCCGCTGCCGCCCCCGCCTCCAAAAGGCTCGGAGGCAATTTAGGGGTGGCCTGTCGTTCCCTTGGATTGGCAGTTGTCTTATCTAGAGGCATGGTGTCTCAAGGATACGGCGCATGGGCAGATGCTCTCTGAATCGTGATGAGCGCCAATTAGGCCGAGGCCGTTGCGCCTGATGCTCAGCGCTCGGATGGGTCAGCCCTGTAATAGGTAAGGTGAGGAGCGTGAGAAGCCTATTAAATCCTGAGACGCTCGCGGCACGTGCCGCGCAGATTGGCGAGGGTCATGTGCCGCCTGAATTGACCCTCCGGCTGGGTGTCGAGATACGAGGGCTCTGGATGTATACGGTCTCCTTCAAGGAAGGGCATATCTCAGTTTCAGAGGGTCTTGACTGCGATATCTCGATTCACCTCGGGCAAGAGACAGCAATTGAGATCGCCAACGGAAGAATGAATGCACAGCAGGCAATTGACGCTGGAAATCTGAAGCTTGCTGGAGAGTTAAGGAAGATTCCTCTCGCCAAAGCACTCTCGACTCTTACTGCTCTGCTTAGCGAACCAGGCAGCGATTATCCATCAACACTCCCCTAAAATTCGCTCCGTGCAGATTGGATTTACTAACAAAGCCTGAGAATCGCTAGCACCAAGCCTCAATACCGAAAGCCTGTAACCTTTTCTCTAGCAACCACGTTCTCTAGCAATAACGTACGTAAAGATATTTACTCTTCCCAAATCGGAGACACCATGACAATCGTCGATAGGAATCCATCAATTGAAGATTTCAAGGCTGCCGCTACTGCGTTCTTAGACACCCAGTTTGAGCGCCGATCCGATGAAGCATTCGAGTGGGGTAAGGGCGACGATCGAGTCGGAGTTCTAGAGGAGAAATCTCCCGATGAGGAGGCGATCGAGTTAGCCGAGGCAAAAGCATTTAAGGCGAGTGAATTTGATGCTGGATTTGGTTGGATAACTGGCCCATCTGAGTATGGTGGATCATCCCTGAGTGCAGCGCACGAACGCGCCTACAGAGAAATATCTAGCGAGTACGCAACTCCGAATCAATCGATGTTTGGGATAGGCCTCGGAATGGTCGCTCCAACGATCCTTGCTCATGCAATACCTGAGGTGCGTGAGCGATATTTACGCTCAATGCATCGCGGCGACATAGTCGGCTGCCAACTCTTCTCGGAGCCCATTGCTGGATCTGACCTCGCGGGTATTCAAACAAAGGCTGTTCTTGATGGTGACGAATGGATTGTCACTGGCCAGAAAGTCTGGACCTCTGGTGCTCACTACTCTGATATCGGAGAGATCATCACGCGCACTGATCCGGAGAAGCCCAAGCATCGCGGACTGACCATGCTCCTCGTCGATATGCATGCCCCAGGGGTTGAGATCCGCCCTCTACGACAGATGACCGGAGGTGCTTCCTTTAACGAGGTTTTCTTCGACGAAGTGAGGGTACCAACATCTCACCTCCTCGGTGATGTCGATGGCGGTTGGAGTGTTGCTCTCACTACTCTGATGAATGAGCGAGCGGCTATTGGTGGCGGCGGCGGTGGTGTCGGAACAATGAGCATGACACGCTTCATCGAGTTGGCGAAGTTCCTTGGATGCGCAGATGATCCGATTACTAGGCAGCGTCTAGCTGACATATACATCCGTGGCAGTGTCGCAAGATTTACAAACCTAAGGGCGATGGCAAAGATCCGCCTCGGGCAACTCCCGGGTCCAGAAATGTCAATCGCGAAATTGGCGCTTACCGAGAATATGTCGCTCATCTCACAACTATTAGGTGAGATGCTCGGACCGCGAATGATTGCAGATACTGGCGAATGGGGAACCTACGCGTGGAACGAGTTTGTTCTAGGAGTACCCGGAATGAGGATCGCCGGCGGCACCGATGAAGTAATGCGCAACATCGTTGGCGAGCGAGTGTTGGGTCTTCCAAAAGAGCCAAAGCCGGCGTAGGAGAGAGTCGGAGAAGGTGCAACCGTTCGAACGCCTTAGGGCTATTGCACGCTGGACAAGGGGACTCGACGAGGAGTCGCTTTTACTTGAGGCCATCGATTGCTTAGCCGACTTTGATGACGACCCTGCTGGGCTCGTCGTGGCGTGCAGACGATTACTCTCCTACCACCCTTACTCGGCAAGGCTCTGGTGGGTATGTAGCCGGGTCATCGGCTCTATGGAGCCCCGTATGGTGGCGTGGGATACCTGGGATCAGATCAGGAATGATGCAACGGCTTCTTATCTTCACTCCTATTTAGAGTCAGACGAACGGCCAGTGTTGAGTCTCGGATGGTCACAGACCATGAGCTCTCTGGCAGGGATCTCTCCGGGGCGTGAAATCGTTGTATTGCGAACCGGTGACGACAACAATCTCAGCAGGTCACTGCGAGAGGAGTCATTACCGATACGCGTAATTGGTGCGGTGGAGGTTGCCGCACTTGACCCCGTCTGCGTCCTTCTACCGATTGTCGTTTCAGGGGGAGGGCGAGTTTTTATAACCCCAAAGATATTCGAGTCTCTCGATCTACTCTCCGAGTTTCCGGCTATCGGGGTTGCACCAATCGGTTGCGCCCTCTCGGAGAATGTAGCTAGAGCGTTTATCTCTGGGAACGAAGCACTCGACCTCCGGGATCTGCCCACAAGTGCTGCGGCCACATTCGCAGGGCCGAGCGGTGTTGTATCTAGGGTGCAGTTTCAGCAACGTAGGGATGCACCAGATGCACCCGAGTTGATTCGAAGTCTCGGCTAGAAGAGAGCTGACATCGGTATCAGAGGATTACCGCTGCTTCAAAATGCTTTCAACACGCTGCGATAATCGACCTACTCCAAGACGGTCGCACCAACTCTGAAAATCACTGCGCGGGCCAGTCCATACCCAATCGTCTACGCCACTCGAGATCGCGTCGTATCTCAGCGTTGCCAAATCGCGAAATAAGAGCGCATCTTCGAAACAGGCAACAAAGGTCTCGGCGAGTCTTGCTGCTCCCCTAACCTGCACCGTCCACTGCGATGGGTCGCGCGGGATGTTCTCAAGGTGTAGATATTCTTGAAGTACAAGTGCCGAGGATTTCGCTCCCCAACCTTTTAAGCCGGGGAATCCGTCTGCTGTATCGCCGGTAAGCGCAAGCCAATCGGGGATCGATTCCGGAGAGACTCCGAATTTGGCTCTGACCCCATCGGCATTACGTATCTCGCCCCTGCGCCGGTCAACCTGAACTATTCGATCGCCTTCTACGCACTGAGACAAATCTTTATCGGGGGTACACAAGTGGACGAGAGATACGCGCTCATCGTTACCTGCTATTCGCGCTGCCGAGGCCATAGCATCGTCGGCTTCATACTCGGTCATGGCCAAGACGCATACTCCCAATGACCTGAGTGCATCTTCGAGAATGGCGAACTGCAGGAATAGCTCCTCCTCTAAA
Organism: Actinobacteria bacterium IMCC26256; assembly: GCA_001023575.1. Taxonomy (GTDB): domain Bacteria; phylum Actinomycetota; class Acidimicrobiia; order IMCC26256; family IMCC26256; genus IMCC26256. The sequence continues at coordinate 1,234,500 of CP011489.1, forward strand.
CCCTCTCCGGTTTTATACCCTGCATACATAGCATTTCGGAAAGAGTCAACCGTATGGTCAGTAGCTACGGCGATATGTGTAACTCCCTCATCGAGCATCGTCACTACAGAGTTGAGGACACCGCGAACCGCTGCGATCTCGATACCCTCAGCGTCGATACTTGAGGGCAGTGCAAAGTGATGGCGGAAGAGTTCGTAGGTACCGTCGAGGAGGTGTACTTCCATGGCGCCATTATCCCCCACCGCATGCTGAGAGCAAGTTCTATAGCTCTGCGAAGACAGCCTCTGCCTCTGAGGCTGCCTGGGCAAATTCGTCGGGTGTTACTGGCGGCGCAAATAAATACCCACTCAAATGATCGCAGCCAAGCTCGATCAAGCGAGCAGCTTGGGACCTGGTCTCCACGCACTCTGCCGTGACCCGAAAACCAAGTCCGTGCCCGAGACGTACCACAGCATTTGGTATCGCGGTTTCTCGTGGGCCCAGGTCAACGGTACTGACGAACGCTCGGTCAATCTTCAGAGTATGGACGGGGTGCACATGCAGATACCGAAGCGAGGAGAACCCAACACCGAAGTCATCTATGGCGATAGGGAAACCCCTTCCTGCAAGGTCAGCGAACTCTCCGCCAGCCTCTAAAGCTTCATCGAGAAGCACGCGTTCGGTGAGTTCGACCCCAATTCGCGAAGTTTCGAGCCCGTTCATCACTGCATAATTCGACATTCTCTCGCCATACCCTTGGTGGGCGAGTTCCGCCGCACTCATATTTATCCATACGCGATCAATCGGAGTTTCGGAGTGATCCCATTCAGATAATTGTCGAGCAGCCTCAGCAGCGACCCAGTCGCCGAGTGGGACCACAAGGCCGGTTTCTTCAGCAACATCGATAAAGGAATCTGGATAAAGCAGTCCGCGTTTAGGGTGGCGCCATCTGACTAGCGCCTCAGACTCTGATGCCCTACCGGTGCGGGTATCCACTATTGGTTGATAATGAATCTCGAGTTGACCCTCGACAAGAGCGGCTTTGAACTCAGACTCTATGTGCATATCATCGCTAATGCGATCACGCATTTCCTCATCAAATAGCGAGACTCTTGACCGGCCATTGCGCTTCGCCTCGTAAGAGGCGCGATCCGCGTTACGAATCAGTTCCTCTGGTTCGCGTGAGCTAGATGCGCATGCAACACCTATAGAGCAAGAGATATTTATGCTGCGACCGGCCTTACGGATAGGTTCGTCGAGAGCTTTACGTGCTTGCTCCGCTATGACGATCGCCGCTTCAGCACTCGGAAGATGAGCACAAATCAAAAACTCATCGCCTCCAAGTCGGGCGACTACAGCCTCTGCAGGGACAGCTCCTCGAATGCGTGATGCAACCTCTACAAGAACGTGATCTCCAATTGCATGGCCCAGAGAGTCGTTAACACGCTTGAAGTGATCTAAATCAACAAACATGACAGCAGTTACTCCACCCACTCGCCTCTGCTGTGCAAGCGACCAACCAATCCTGTCCGCAGCAAGTGCGCGATTAGGTAACCCAGTGAGTGGGTCGTGCAGTGCCATACGCTCTAAAGCTTTCTGCGCCAAACGTCGTTCAGTGACATCCTGACTCACTACGACGACAGCCTCTCCGATAGAGAGGACTTGCTGATGGATCCAGCGCTTCTCTCCTCTAATAGAGATTGCAATCTCCTCATGAAATTGCCCAGCGCGTTCTATAGCATCGCCCCAGCGAGCGATTAGATGAACAGCAGACTCCGAGAAAACATCAGAACAGAGACGCCCAACTAAATCGGAGGCAGACCTCCTGAGCATCTCTGCGGCCGCTGAGTTCATAAACCGAAACTCAAAATCACGGATCGAGCCATCAGTCGAACGCACCGCATCCCAAATTGAGAAGCCATCAGGGCTAACTGCCATAGCCTTAATGAATTGATCTGGCGAGGCCAGCATTCCCTCGCCAATCACCATTCGCTCACCGAGACGCGTGACAACAGCATCCATCGCTGCGGGAGTCTCTCCCGAGTCTCTTGCACTCGGCTCCGGATTAGTCGGGTTCATTCCTTGGTCTCCATCAGGGAACTCATCAGCGAGACTCAATCCCACTGCTACTGGCCGTTCACACTCTAGGGGGAACGGCAACCGTAATTGCCGGGGCTCACGGGTGCCTTAGAGCCGAGAACTCTTACTCAAACAGCCCAAGAGAACTCAGCGATGCCGGGGGCTCAAAAGCGATCTACTCATATTGTTGAAGTTATAATTTGACACTTATAGTTATGCAGAATCAAGCACTACCCCTTGCGCCTCCCCACTCTAAGTGGTAGAAAAGGGGCGTTTAGAGGCTTGAAGTAGATATCAAATGGGGGCGTTGTGAAGAACAGCCAAAAGAGGCTTAGGCGTTTCTCGAGATTGGTCATCGGCCTTGCAACGCTCATAGGTACAGGAATTATTCTGATTGCGGCGAGCATCGCCGGCGCATCTACGACTCCCGGCTCGCCAACATCACCGGCTGCAGTCCCAGGACCGAAGGTCGGAGAGGTGAAGCTCACCTGGATCGCGCCCGCCGATTTGGGTGGTGGGCTCACAACCTACATGGTCGCCAGTGCACCTGTTGTCGGTGGAGTGACCGGCACCTTCTCCGCCGCAACACCAACTAATTCGATTGCTCTGCGCGCAACTAAAACCTGCACCGAGACCTATCCAGATATCTGTGCTTACAAAATCTTTGCAAAGAACTCTGCCGGAACTAGCGCCGCTAGTGCGGAGGCTCGAATTGTTTGGACAGTACCCTCGGCACCTCGCAGCTTGCGCGCAGTTAGCACAGACTTCTCTGACGTAGACCTTACTTGGAAAGCCCCTAGCCGCAGCGGCGGTCTCGCCCCAACTTTCTCGGTAGAGAAGCGAATCGATGGCGGGTCTTGGGTCGCAGTTTCTAGCGGTGAGGCTGGGCCTACATATACAGCTTCATCATCTTGCACCGGCGGGACTTCGTGTATGTACCGAGTAAAAGCTGTAAACGGTATTGGTGCAGGTCCATGGTCGAACTCGGCAGCGTTGCGCGTTACTCCTGGTGCGCCTAAAGATCTGGTTGTCTCTGTCAGCGCTACACACCCGGAGACATCTGGGGCATCTGCGGGTGCGGCCGACACATTGGTCGAGTGGTCACCCCCAACCGTTGGGTTGGTTGATGACGACTACGACGTCCAGTCTTGTCTAAACCTCTGTAATTCAAATACAGGAACTTGGAGCGCGTCGACAAAAGTTGTGATTGGTCCGACCCCGAACCTCGCCGATGAGTGCGGCGCTCTTCAGCGCACCTGCTCGTACAGAGTTCGTTCCACCAACACGCGCGGCGGGGTAAGTGCTTGGGTCTACCGCGCAATTTCTCCATTCTCCCCCACAGCAGTATCAGCCGCTACTGGCTCTGCCGAGAACCTCATTGATGTGACATTTAGTGGAGCAGCTGAGACCGGTGTAGGACCAGCCTCAGATAGGGCTTATCGGTTCTATGTATGCGAATCTACCTGCGGGAGTTCTGGTAGTTGGGCGGCGGATCCCAGCGAAGAGATAACTCTTGACACGATCAGTGTGTACCCGCACACTGCAAGCATTGCGTGTACAGGTGGAACAAATTGCCTCGTTCGGATGCAGACAGTTGATGCTGATGACAATGAAAGCACACTCACAAGTTTTGCATCTGCGGTTGGGGCGCTGCTCCCTGGCGACCCGACAGGCACAACGGTGGTCACAGGATCAACCTCGGGGACTGTCAATGTTTCATGGACCGCACCAGCCGTTCTCGGCTCACCAGCGTTAACTCACTACCAGACGCGCTACTCGGTTGATGCTGGCACATCGTTTACGGCTTGGTCTTCTACTGGTGGAACCGGAACGACGCGCACCATTACCTGTGGAGCGGGGAATACCTGTGATGTTGAGGTACGCGCCGTCAATGCGATAGGAGAATCGGATTCGGACGCAGGGTCTGCAGATGCCGCTTCCTTGCCGGGCGCACCGACTGCAATGACCGTCGTTACAGGAATGAACTCGGGCGAAGTCGATGCCTCATGGACTGACCCAGCAGATTTGGGGACTCCAGCCCTCAACGACTATGAAACCCGCTACTCCGTAAATGCAGGAACTACTTTTAGCGCTTGGTCCTCTAACGGCGGTACCGGCACTACTCGTACCATCTCCTGTGGGGCGGGGAATACCTGCATTGTCCAGGTACGCGCCGTGAACTCGATTGGGGCGTCGACATCAGACTCAGATACCGCTGCCGCGGCTAGCGCTCCAAGCGCACCAACTGGATTTACTGCAGTACTCAACACCGGCAACGGAGACGCTGACCTTGCCTGGACGGCGCCAGCACTCTCGCAAACGATTACTGACTATGAATACAGGGTTTCATTGGATGGCAGCTCCACTTGGGGGTCTTGGATTTCTCTCGGGAGCACCTCCACTAGTGCTTCGTTCGCGGCGTGCTCTTCAAACTCGGCCGATACTTGTCATTATCAAGTAAGAGCCATCAACTCCATAGGCAATGGAGCCGCCTCCTCGACAAGCGGTTTCAGTATTCCGTAGTCAAAATTTTTAGTCGGGGAAGCGGTGCGCGTCCTTGGCTACGCCTAATGTTGCCTCGAAATGAGCACATCTGAGACTTCGAACGATGCAAAATCTGATTCTCACGAAACATGGCGCGCAGAGTCTCTACCACTCCTCGCAGAGGCTGTGGCAGCGCTCAAAGGCGAGGATCGACCGGGGCAACGCGATTTGGCTACCGCTGTATCCGAGGCGATCCGGTTTGGACACCACTTAGTCTCGGAGGCGCCAACAGGTTCGGGCAAAAGCCTCGCATACCTAGTGCCGGCGATCGCATCCGGTCTACGGGTAGTAGTAGCAACCTCAACCATTGCACTTCAGGATCAATTGATTGGGAAAGACCTCCCGCAATTGGCGAGTGCGACAGATATACGTTTCACAGCGACAGCATTAAAGGGCCGAGCCAACTATGTCTGCCTCTCAAAGATTCGTACAGCAGATGCACCTGAGACACTCTTCGATCAGCGCCCCGGCGATTCATTCGCTGAGGACTTAAAGACAGTACGAAACTTCAGCGAGGCCTCACCCACCGGGGACCGGGCCGAATTGCCAGGATCCATTCCGGATGCATCGTGGGCTGCATTCTCCTGCACTGGCCAAGAATGCCCAGGGGCAAAAGAATGCCCCGATGGCGTCGAGTGTTTCGCAGAGAAAGCACGTACTCGAGCAAGTGAGTCTGAGATTATTGTCGTCAACCATGCGCTTGCATGCCTCGATATTGGGGCCGAGGGCAATGTTCTCCCCGACCACGACATACTGATCGTGGATGAGGCTCATGCTCTCGCAGAGGCCGCAACTCGATCATTCGGAGCAGATCTCAGCCCAAGCGCTATCGGCCGCCTCGCCACGCTATTGGGCAAGCATGGTGCCACTCAGGCGATGGTTAAGAATCTGAAGACCGTGGAGAAGCATTTGGAGACTCTCCTCAACCAACATAAGGGCGAGCGCCTCACCGGTGAAGCATTCTCGCCGGTGCAAGGCACGCTGGTATCCATTGCAGAGCATCTCGCAACCGCTAAGGCGGGCTTAAGTAAATCAGATGACCCCGAGAGCAAGAGAGCTAATCGTCTCGCTGCAACCCGGATAGAGACAGTTAGGCGCATGGCAGGAGCCACAGCCACAGATGTTGTCTGGGTAGACGGAGACGGGCCAAGTATCCGACTACGTCTTGCTCCCCTCGAGGTCGGCTCCCCCATGGCTAATTCATTACTCTCAACACGGCCCTGTATCTTCGTCTCAGCGACCCTTGGAGGCGAGGCGCCCTATCGCGACTTTGCGGCAGCGCTCGGCTTAGACCCAACTAGCGATGAAGGTTCATGGGGTGATCCGCCAGGGACGCTTTTAGCGGAGGGAGAACCACCCGAGCGCTCAACCGGAGTCGGTTATGCATCCCTAGCGGTAGACCCTTCATTCGACTGGCGCGAACAAGGAACACTCTTTGTAGATCCAAAGCTCCCAGACCCTGCGCGCAATCGCGACGAATGGCTCGCTGCGGGTGGCGCTCACCTTCTACGTTTACTCGAGGCCAGCGATGGCAGAGCTCTTGTGCTCTGCACATCACGCGCCAACGTCGATCATTTTGCATCACTAATTCGTGACTCAAAATTGGATGTCACTGTTCTAGCCCAGGGAGATGCTGCACCAGCAGAGTTGACCCGGCGCTTTATTGATGACGAGCGTTCGATACTTGTAGGCACTCGCACATTCTGGGCAGGAATTGACGCACCGGGAACAGCCTGTGTCTTGGTAGTCATAGACCGGATACCGTTCCCCGTTCCATCCGAACCACTACATGCAGCGCGTCGCGAATACGCAGAGGCAGAGGGCGAGGATGCGTTCGCAACAGTTGATATCCCAGCAGCAGCACTAACCCTTGCGCAGGGGGCCGGTCGACTCCTGCGGCGCCGATCTGATCGCGGTGTTGTAGCGGTTCTTGATCCAAGATTAGCTACCCGCGACTACCGCAGGGCGCTGCTTAAAGCCGTTCCTCCATTTAGGCGAACTACTGATATTGAGGATGCGTGTGCTGCTCTGAAGCTGGCCGCAGAGGGTGGAGAGAAGTAGCAATTTAGTTTCGAGGGACGTCCTTGAATGGCAGCACCTTGTCGGGGCGATTCTCGCTGGGAAGTCCGAGTACCCGCTCGCCGAGAACATTGCGTTGAATCTGCTCTGTTCCGCCACCTATGCGCACAGACCACTGATTCAGAAAATATGACTGCCACATTCCGTCGAATGGAGCATCCTCCAGCTTCAGCATTCCTCCGGCGCCCTGCAGAGCCATAACGAGATCGCCATCAGCCGCCATTTTCTGACTGGCCAACAATTTAAGAACACTTGCCTCTGGCCCGAGATGATCCCCTCGAGACGCGCGTGCACGCGCCCTCCCTGCCAACCACAAAACAAGGTGGAAGCGCGTATAAGAGTGAGCGAGCTCCTGACGGACGAGAGGGTCATCACCACGATCTAGGGAGTGCGCGAGCTCGAGAATTGATTGGAAGGAAATGCCTGAGCCGCTACCGATCATGTTTCTCTCATTAGAGAGGGTTGTATTGGCAACACGCCAACCATTACCTGGTTGGTCGACGAGGTTGGCGGCCGGCACTTTGACGTCGGTGAGAAAAACCTCGTTGAAGTGAGCGAATCCTGTGATCTGTACCAGCGGTCGAACCTCTATTCCGGGAGAGCGCATGTCCACGAGGAAATATGAAATCCCTCGGTGCTTAGGTACATCCCAATCGGTTCTTGCAATCATCATCCCCCAGTCGGCGACGTGAGCGCTTGAGGTCCAGACTTTCTGACCATTAACTAAATACTCATCGCCATCTAGTTCGGCTTTAGTCGTAAGACCAGCAAGATCAGAGCCTGCTCCTGGCTCGGAGAAGAGCTGACACCAGAGCGCTTCACCCCTGAGCATCTCGGGAAGGAACTTAAGCTTCTGCTCTTCGGATCCATGCTCTAGAAGTGTCGGGCCAACCATTTGAAGGCCGATGCTTAAGGCGCCCGTGTTTACTTCATAACGGAGCTCCTCCTCGGAGAAGATTTTGGCCTGCTCCCTGGTGCCGCCTCGCCCTCCGTAGATTTTGGGCCATGCAATACCGGCCCACCCATGATCGAACAGGGTTCTCTGCCAAGTCCTAGCAGCAGCAATATGTGCGAGCTCCGCCTCTCTGGAGGCATCAGTGGAGAGCAGCGTCGTGCGGTCGGTACCCATCCTGAGAGCAGCGTGAGCACTTAGAAATTCTCTTGCTTGGGCTCTGAACTCAGCATCTTCGGCGGAGTCAAGAATCTTTGAGTCATCCATATAAACAGCCTGCCACGCCCGGTGTTGCCCAAGCACACCGGCAGGCGTCCAAACAGGTAAAGATGATTAGAAATGCTGCGGGCATTCCCGCTGACCGCCTTGAGGAGAGACATTGAACCCCATTGGACCGCTAACAGGGGCCGACGAGTCGTTCGCCCACCAGATTACTGACACGCAGGTTGTGATAGGTACCTCCGACCTTGCCTGGACAGAGAAGGTCTGCGCTATGGCAGCAGCCAAGGACGGCTCCATACAGATTGGGTTTGGACTGGGAAAATACTCAAACCGTGATGTTATGGATGGGTATGCGGGAGTCTCGCGAGGCTGCGAACAGTTAACGGTGAGAGCAAGTCGTCGCCTCTCTCCAAATTTTGACGAGACCTCGATCGGCCCAATTCGATATGAAATCCATGAACCGCTCTCAAGCGTGCGTTTCTCACTCGAACCAAACGATGTATTGCCGCTGGCCTTTAATCTCCGTTTCGATGGAGTGATTCCGTGTCAACTCGAGGAACGTACACACCAGCGCAACTCCCCTGCCTCGAGAATTAGCGCAGATCTTGTTCGATATCACCAAGTAGGCGTTCCAACCGGATGGCTTGAACTCGATGGAGTCCGCACGGAGATCAATAGCGAGACTTGGATAGCGACACGTGACCACTCTTGGGGGGTTCGCTACGACGTCGGTCAGCCAATTACTGATGTTGAGAAGAATGACCCTTTGGATGGTCTCTCATTCGCAATGATCTGGAGCCCCATTTTGTTTGAGCGTTCTGATGGTTCCAGATACGCAGTTTTCTTGCATACCGTTCAAGTCGAGGGCTTTGGGCAGACTCTTCATAAGACGGTAACCGGTTCGATAGAGCATGAAGACGGAACGGTGACTCCACTCGTCGATATCGATTTGAGCGGTCTCAGATTCGACTCAATCAATCGCAGACTCCTTGGAGGAGTGATCGTGACTCGGACTAATACAGGTGAACTCCGTACCTTTACATTGGAGGTCCCGACAGATACCGGTTTTCATCTCGGAGCAGGTCTCTACTTTGGGTGGAGGGGTCATCATCACGGGGAGTTTCGAGGGCCTCTCAATGTTGAAGGAGAACGCATCGCCGACTGCAGAGAACCTGAAATAGCAAGAGAACTTCATCAGATTCGAGACACGTTTGTCATCGTCGATGACCCAGCCGGTGGCGGGCGAGGCTTCGGCAACTGTCAACCTATTGTTGTCGGCCCTTTTGAACGCTGGGGCCTAGATGCCGAGAGTTCCTTCTGGTAGGTCAGCCGCGCTTAACACGACTCTTTAGCGCTAGTAGCGAGAGGGTCATGCTCAAGATTCCTACGAGTGCAATGGCGAAGAAGGCAGTACCAATAGTTCCCCACTCCCAGCCTCCGCTCAAAATAGCTCGCAAACCTGCGAGCATGTAGGTAACAGGATTCCATTCTGCGATCGTGGCTAGCCAACCTGTAAGCGCTTCTTTAGGCAAGAAACTCGTCGTTAAGAATGCAAACGGGAAGAAGAGAATGAACGATGAGTTCACTGCCGCAGGACTTCCGGTCTTTAAGGCAATGGCATAGGTAAAACCATTAAAGGCGACGCCCCAGCAACCTGCCATAAATAGGAATGCAAACAAACCTAAGAAGCCTGTAGCGAAGTGCACACCTAGAATTGTTCCAAGAAGGAGCACTGGAATGCATAGCGCCACAATCATTGCAAAATCAGCCGCCAGCAAGCCCAAAAGCAGAGTGGGGCGCTTTACCGGCGTCATAAGAAGCCGGTCAAAATAGCCATCCTGGATGTCGTACACGAGCGCCGAGGCTCTGGAGACGCCTGTAGATGCAAAAAGGATCGCCACTGGGAGTTGAAAGGCCTTGAAATTTCCGACGGCCCCCGTGGACTCGGCAATATTTTGAAGCGACCCCACGTTGACTATGAAGAAGAACAGTGGGACAAGCATCGCCGGAATGAACTGCTCTGGATCGCGCGGAATTGCGCGTATCACTCGGCCGGATATCGAGATCAGATCAGAGAGGCTCCCAGCACTTCGAGCCCTAATCACCGTTGGGTCAATTCCGTGTGTTGTCTTTGCTTGAGAAGCGCTCATTTCGAATCCTTTACTGTGGCCTCTGACTCGATGTGGCTCCCAGTCATCTGGAGGAATACATCATCGAGTGTTGGTGTCCTTAGGGTCAGGCTCTTTACGGAGACCCCGACCTCTGCCAGTGCTACCGCAACAGGGCTTAGGAGTGCTGAACCGTTCTCAGTTCGCACCGTAATCTCTCCAGCGTGGGCCTCCACTGAGTCGATGGCGCCGATAGATGCGAGCGAGGTTGCGGCTAACTCGCCTTGCGCCGGATCAACCTCTGCGACAATCACATCGTTTCCGACGCCACGCTTCAATGCCTCTGGTGTTCCCTCTGCGACGATCTTGCCCGCATCGATTATCCCCACACGGTGAGCAAGCTCATCGGCCTCCTCCAAGTACTGAGTTGTGAGGAATATGGTCATCCCTAGTTCTTCGTTGAGCCTGCGAACCTCTCCCCAGACCACAGCACGACTAACCGGGTCAAGCCCTGTTGTTGGTTCATCCAGAAACAGCACATCTGGGTTATGCACGAGTGCCGCTGCGAGGTCCAACCTGCGCTTCATTCCACCCGAGTAAGTACCGACCCTGCGATCTAGGGCCTCGCCCAAATCAATCAGTCCAGATAGAACTTTGAGTCTCGACTCGGTCTCGTTTTTATTAAGGCCGTATAGGCGCGCCTGCAATTTAAGTATCTCTAAACCAGTCTGCTTCGAGTCGAGCGACGCGTCCTGAAGAGCGACTCCGATGTGAAGGCGAACGGTATCTGGGTCAGTTACAACATTGAATCCTGCGACCTCGGCTGTGCCCGCCGTAGGGAGCAGGAGGGTGACCAACATGCGCATGAGCGTGCTCTTCCCTGCACCATTCGGCCCGAGGAATCCATAAATTTCGCCCTTGGGTACCTCAATATCAACCCCGTCGACTGCAGTTGTCTCTCCGAATCGACGCACAAGCCCCTCAGTGCGAATCGCAAATGATCTCATAGGACGCTCCCTGTCCCCCGAAAATTAGAGACGAATTCATTTCCCTGCACTCTGTTCTCTGCACTCATTGCGATCATGGGCATCTGTCTGTTGGTTCTAATTAAGAACCTCAGTGAGGCAATGAATACTAAGACTGCTCCCACAATATGGAGAGAGACTAAGAGTGCCGGGACGCCCGTAAAGTACTGCACGTACCCGATTGTCATTTGAATGACAACGGCGCTGAGGAGCAGGGTCCGGTCTCTTCTTCTGCGAGAACTCACACCAGTTTTCGATGAGAGGAAGAGGATGCCTGCAAGAGTTATCAGCAGAATTATGGCGGCAATGCTATGAATTCTCACAATATCTGTGAGAACGATATTGAAGCGTCGCGCCGACCGGTCACCCGCATGTGGCCCCGAGTTAGTCGCTACTGTCCCTGCGACTACAACAACGCTCACGAATATGAATTGGAGCAAAGGTAACCGTCGTTCCCATTTGAGTTCAGGCTTGTAGCTGCGGCGGTCGTCCGGATATCCAGCACGCTCCACGAGTATTACCGCATCAGCTAGGAGGAGCATTGAGAGTAGAAAATGACTCATAACAGCAGCAGGGTGCAGATCAGTCAAAACAGTTATTCCGCCGAGAACTATCTGAGCAATCACTCCCCCTACTAGGCCCAATGACAGCCATATGAGATCGCGCCGGCGTGGGCTTCTAAAGAAGGATCCAAGCACGGCGGCTATTACCGCTATGGAGACTGCACCGGTAAAAGTGCGGTTAATGAACTCAATCATTGCGTGATAGGAGGTTGCGTCTCTAGGGGTTAATTGACCAGGAGAGCAGTTTGGCCAGGAACTGCAGCCAAGACCTGAGCCGGTGAGCCTGACGGCGGCACCCGTAACGATGATTACCGCGACCATCGAACAAGCAGCGATGGTGACTCTGCGATAGGCCTCTGGGGATATCTTCATCGCTCTAGATGCTAGGAGAAATACCTCAAGTGGGCGTGGTTGGGAGGCTAGGTTTTCAAAGATGGAGAACCATTATGACGAGTTCAGTTTCCTAAGAGATAACGCCTCTGAGGTTGGGCTGACGCTTGAGTACCTCCCGCCTGTGAAGCGCGTATTCGTTGACGTTGACGAGGGTCGCAGACTTGGCGTAATCGTGTGGGGAGACTCAGACCCGGAGATTGTCTTCATCCACGGAGGAGCGCAGAATGCACATACTTGGGACACAGTTGCCCTAGCCCTTGGGCGCAGTGCTATCGCCGTTGACCTACCCGGGCATGGGCACTCAGATTGGCGCAAAGATAGGTCCTACTGGCCGGCGCAGAATGCATCTGACATCGGTGACGTCGTCGAGAGGTTGGCGCCGAATGCTCGCATCGTCGTTGGGATGTCGCTAGGAGGGTTGACCGCTTTGGAGCTCTGTGCAAGCCACCCACATACAGTGCGCGAACTAGTACTCGTCGATATAACTCCGGGGGTCAATAAAGAGAAAGCCTCTGCGATTACCGCATTCATCGCCGGACCCGAGTCGTTTAACTCTTTCGATGAATTATTAGAGCGAACCATTCTTTATAACCCAACGCGCTCGGAGTCATCGCTTAGGCGTGGAGTCCTACACAATGCTGCACCTCAGAGCGATGGAACTTGGGCATGGCGATATGACCGCAACCACCTCCCAGAGGGATCAGAGTTGCCTGAATTCAGGGATCTCTGGGATGCCGTCGAGGCGGTTGGCGTCCGACTCTCACTCTTTAGAGGCTCCGACTCCCCTGTTGTGGACGACGCAGATGTAGCGGAACTACTCCGCAGGCAACCTAACGCCAATGTCGTGGTAGTTGAGGGCGCAGGCCACTCCATACAGGGCGATCAACCCGTTGAACTAGCGCGACTCCTCACGGAGATACTCACAGACTGAACGGGAATTGGTTTCTACGAGAGGATCAACTTGGAATTGTGAAGTCTCGATTTGGGTTTCTCGGAGGTGAGGTAAAACTCTCACCGGGGCGCCAACCGCTCTCTGTTAGATCCTCAATTACGTGTGTCATGTTCAATGTGTCTTCTTGATACCGGAATAATCCATCTCCGGCGTAAACAAGGCGTGACCAACCGGTTTGAACATAGGGCGAGCCATCAGAGCGGCTACCAGGAAGAATCTGCAGCCACTTAATTGAGACATCATCTCCAGAGATTGCAGTGAACTCAACCGGAAACTTCCAGTCTTCGAGACCGGTCATCGACCCGACCATGAATGCGCGAATTGATTCGCGACCCTCAACACGACCCCACGCAGGGTCTATGTAGACGCAGTCCTCTGTATAGAAGTCACATAAATCGGTCCAAGGATTGCGCCCTAGGTCGATTGCTTCCCTGAGCGCAACATACCGTCTCAGAGTCTCCTCGATTTCACTACGGTCAAACATCGCGGCCACTCATTCTTCGCTCCGGATCCCTAAGATTTGAAGGAACAGTGCCTAAATGCACTGCGCCTTTGACTCCATAGGTGCGAGAATACAGTTATGACTGGCTCGGCTTCAACTGATCGCTACCGGTCCCGCAGTCTTTGGCTCGATGGACTCAAGGAGCCCCTCGTACCCAGAGACGCTCTAAACACAAACACCGCTGTAGATGTCGCAATTATCGGCGGGGGGTTTACAGGCCTCTGGACAGCGTATTCCCTATTAATCAGCCACCCTGAGATGCGCGTGGCGATCATCGAGAAGGAGATCGTGGGCTTCGGCGCTTCAGGGCGAAACGGTGGCTGGGCCTCAGCACTATTTGCGGGTAGTCGTGAAGCAATGGCCAAGACTCATGGAGTCGAGGGTGTTCTGAGAATGCACCAAGCCATGATCGAGTCAATCGCTGATATTGAACGTACATGCATAGATGAAGGAATCGACGCTAGTTTCCTGAGGGGTGGCACGCTCACGGTTTCGCGTTCGCCTACTCAAGATGCTCGCACTATTGCATCTGTCGCTGATGATCGATTCTGGGGGCTCGGGGAACAACACTCGAGTCTGCTCACCAAAGCCCAATGTGACGAGATGATCAAGGTTGCCGGCACTAGAGAAGGAGCCTTTACCCCTAACTGTGCGCGCATTAATCCAGCGGCTCTAGCGCGTGGCCTCGCTGTAGCCATCGAGAAACTTGGAGGAAGGGTCTTCGAGCAGACAAATGCGCTGGCATTGAGTCCCGGTTCAGTGGTTACCTCAGGAGGCAAAATCTCCGCTGAGACAATAGTGATCGCTAACGAAGCTTGGAGCTCGCAGATACCAGAACGCAAGCGGTCGATAGTGCCGGTCTACTCTCTAATGATTGCAACTGAACCCCTGGGAAAAGATTTCTGGAACGAGATCGGCTGGCGAAATGGGGAGACACTCACAGATGCTCGGAGAATGATTATCTATGCTCAGCGAACTGCTGATGACCGCATCGCATTCGGCGGACGCGGCGCTCCCTATCACTTTGGATCGCGCATCAAAGATAGCTACGACAACAATCCACGAACCTTTGCTCTCCTTGAGAAAGCCTTAATTGAGATGTTCCCCTCTACCTCCGGGGCGGCCATCACGCACCGTTGGGGTGGTCCGTTAGGCGTACCGCGCGACTGGGAGAGCAGCGTAGGGATTACCGAGAATCGCAGTTTGGCTTGGGCCGGGGGCTACGTCGGAGATGGTGTCACCACTACCAACTTGGCGGGGCGCACACTCGCAGACTTAATAACAGGGAACACTTCGCCACTTACAGACCTGCCATGGGTCGGGCATAAGTCCAAGAAGTGGGAGGTCGAGCCTCTTCGCTGGCTCGGTATTCGCTCTATGGGCGCCATTACGAGAAGCATTGATTCAACCGAGGCTAGGACTAAGCGCCCCGCTCGCCTGCGTAATCGGATACTCGATTCACTTACCGGGCATTAACAACGAAAATACCTCCGGAGTATCTCTCACGCAAAGACCTATGTGTTACTAGGTTGCTTCGATCTCTACTGGCACGGAGCGATGAGAGACAACCACTCCACTTACTGCTGACAAAACAACAAAAGCTGCGACCAATTGAGTCGGGAGTAGAGCCTGGTTGAAGAAAATCCATGCGCCGAATGCTGACACGATTGGCGAACCGAGCATAACTATTGAGAGAAGCGATGCCGTGGCGTGGCGCTGCGCCCAAGTCATCAAACCGTGCCCGAGCACACCGGGAACGACGACAATGAATAGCACCCAAATTAAGTCGACGCCGAGAATCGGCTTGGGTATTCCCTCTGCTACCAATACGTAGGGCGTGGCCACTAGTGCCGCTACGAACATAACGCCAGCGAGAAGAGGCAGTGTGTCGATGTCATCACGCCCAGAACGCAGTTGCTTAGTAATAACAAAGTACGAAACCCAGATAATCAATCCCGCAACCGCGAACAGATCCCCCTTTCTAGAGGCTCCTGATGTCTCACTAGCTGAAGCGATGAACGCTAGGACTCCGATAAGTGCAACTGCACCGAGAACAAAATCGCGCTTGCGAACCGTCTCGCCGAATATCTTGCTCGCTATTAGCAATACCAATACTGGCTGGAGCGAAGGGATGATCGTTGCATTCGCAACCGAGGTTGTTCGGATTGCACCCCAGCCTGCGATTAATGACCCGGCGAAGAGAAATCCGGGCACGATGCTGAGCCTTAGTGTCTTGCGATTAAAACCACCAGAAGAACGAGCAAGCAAGAACATCAGTGGCACTGCAATCCAGAGCCGCCAGAAAGCCGTTACAGACACGGGTGCATCTATGGCACGGACCGCCAACGGCCCAACACCCCAAGCAAATGCAGCTCCAGCCGCAGCGAACATGGCGAGATGAGCGCCACGCTCCCCCTGTGTCTTCGGGATCATTGGGTCTTGAGTAAATACTCGCTCATCGTGACGGAACGTATGCGATCTAGATCTAAGAATGCCATGACGCTACCGAGCATCTCGCTGAGGTTTGACTTCATCAGGGATGCATCGTCCCCGGCACAGTAGAAAAGCATTGGATCGGTGATGTGCTCTGGGGTTGGCCAGCACTCTTCAACAATGCCTCTATACGGTGGTGCGTCTGGAGTAACTGCACGCACGACTGTGTTGCGGACATAGCGGATTCGAGGCTGCATCGCCTCGGAGACTGGAGACTGAACGGTATGCCAATGATCTAGCCACTCATCGTCGGATAAACGGTCGGGCTTCTCCATCAAAGTCACCATGGTGACCCCCGGAGAGCGCTCACCATCCGGCCACGACCGCTTCTCGCTGTGGCGGTTACCGCCGTAATCGGTGTACATCGATTCGAGCACTAAATAGCCAGCGATGCGGCTGGAGTGGGCGTTCATAGCGTCTTCAAAGGGCGCTCTGTCGTCGTAGCGGTCTAGCCAGATTGAGACGACGGCAATTGGAGCCTGTTCTTCCTCTGGAATCGGAAGGGGAACTGGCACATCAGCGAATTGATCATCTACCTGTACCCATAGAGACTCTGGATCCAATGCGAGAAGCTTTGCTGAGAGTTCCGTGCGAATCTTGCTGTAATTATCCGATGGCATTGATGCAGCGTCGGACCAGAGTAGGTATACCAATTTCTCCATGAACGTTCTCCCTTAAGGCTTAAAGCCCACGAATGGTGCTCGGGTAGGCGCCTTAGTCGACTTAGAGGCCTCTAATACTTCCCTTAGAACTCTTCTGAGGGGCAGAGCGCTCTCCATGCGCCGGCTCCAAGCAGCCCACCAATAATTGGGAACACAATAAAGACCCAGAGCTGCTCAATTGCCCACCCTCTTTGGAAGACTGCAGTAGCAATTGAGCGTGCGGGATTAACAGATGTGTTGTCTATCGGAATCGAGATTAGGTGAATCAGCGTCAAAGAGAGGCCCACAACCACACCGGTAAATCCAGGGCTCATACTCTTGCGACTCGTGCTTGCAATGATGAAGACGAAGACAGCCGTGAAGACAATCTCTGCAATAATTGCCGCACCTAGACCAAAGCCTCCCGGCGAATGATCACCATATCCATTAGAGGCAAACCCGGTTGCGTTAGCAGTCCAAGCTGTTGTTGATGACCGAGCGATGGCAAAGATAACAAAACCACCTACGACGCCACCTAAAACCTGACCAATCAAATAGAAGGGCACGTCGCCTCCCTTGGTCTTCTTAATCGCCCAGAGCCCTAGAGTGACTGCAGGATTAATATGGCAGCCACTGATAGAACCGATTGCATAGGCGGCAACGAGTAGTGAGAGTCCGAATGCAAGCGCCACACCAAGAAGCGTGACGGAGTTTCGAAATCCTCCGAAATAACCCGTTGCCAGAATGGCGGTACCGGGTCCACCGATGACGAGAATCATCGTTCCAATTGCTTCAGCTATAAGGATCCTTGTCTTCGTATTCATAGGGCTCTCCCAATCTCTCGCCGTTAAAGTCGGCCGACTAATTAGAACGAGATTTTATGGATGCGAGGCTCTACTTAGAGGGATACCCTCAAAAAGGACGCCATACCCTCCGTGCTAGTGCTGCAAACCCTGCCCTGATGCTTGGTCAAAGGCAGGCGAATTTTGGCGAATTTTGGCAGAAATGTAGTTAGAGAACCATCCTTTATACGCTCTCTGGAGTTCTGGGCGTCTCCAATCGGCGCCGGTGATCAGTCTTCGACAGCCAATCTCGCCGCATTCGCAGACGAACTCGTCGTAGTCATCTGCATCTGACATGGCGTAGTCAAAACTGAGTTCTTCACCCTCTTGGATTTCACGCATGGCGACTAGGAGAATGTTTCCTCCTATGCCGCAGTTAGGAGCGCAGGAATGGTTAAAGAGGTCTGCAGGTTCATCTTCGTCGGGGCAGAGCAGAAAGAGATCTTCATCGATCTGCAGGGAATGCGTACGTCGATATTCCGGGAGTATCGAGAACTCGTCTCGGTGCGTAATACTTCCACCAAAGGCGGCAACGGTAGTGCCAGCGGGAATTACAGAGGTAGCAAAAATACCACGACCTTTTCTTCCGGCCGAGTTGACCTTCGCACTAGATGTAATAAAGGAGATCGGCACGGCTGCCTCCCAACTGTTGAGCTGACGGGGAACGAGGAGAATAGCAAAGGCAGATTCGCAAATACCAAAACTTGATAATCAACTCAAGACCAGAGATCAGAACCACAATTTAGCCCTCAAACTCGCCCATTAATTGCGGCCAAAAATTAGTCCCGAGCTTTAGGCCAGAACTGACTACCCAGGCCCGACGAAGTAGCCAACTACGTCGACGACTAGATCTGGGCAGCCGCCGTTCGTGGTAAAGGCGTCATATCCGGATACACCGACTTTCACCAGTGCCCCGTTGGGCACTACCTGCCTAGCATTGAAGTTCACGGTAGAGGCAGTAGGCGGCTCTACACCGAAGGGATACGCGGTTATGAAACCTGGGACAGAACCACCAATCGCAGTCACATTCAAAGCCACAGCCCCCGCATTGAGTGGAACATCGGGGGCGGCTGCGGAACCGGCTACCAGTTGAGTTACCGACCTGTTTAAGCAGGAAGAGCCAAAAGTCGAACGTGTATCAACCAATCGAGCGGGAGTGATCCCAACGAATCCACCGAGAGTTGGAATCCCCGGTGCGAACCATCCGACTACATCAACAACTACATGGGGACACCCTGCATTCGCAAATACTCTTATCTGCCCTGCATTTCCGATCTTTAGAAGCGTGCCATTAGGAACAACCTGACCCGCGGTGAAGTTCAAGGTTGAGACAACGGGGCGAGTTATTCCTTCGGGGTAGACCGTTAAGTACCCTGCCGCCCCAGGAGTGACCACTGTGACGTTAAGAGCCGCGGCGACTGCGTCGGACGGAATTCCCGTAACTCCACCAGTAACTTGGAAAGAACGAGGCCCGGCTACACACCCTGCGCCACCGTCGGAGCGGGTATCACCTATGCGAACCGGAGTGATACCGGTGAATCCACCCGAAGAGGCGTCCCCGGAACTAAAGGAGCCAACGAGATCAACAACAACATCAGGGCAGCCGCCGTTGGCGTAGATATTTACTGCCCCATCAGCACCAGTCTTTACATTGACATTATTTGCAACAACCTGACCAGTTGAAAAATTCAGATTAGACGCCAGAGGCAACGAAGAATCAGAGGGGTAGACCGTCAGAAACCCTGCTGATCGCGGACCAACAACAGTGACATTTAAAGCAACAGCTGCCGCATTCGAAGGGACACCACTCCCCTCCACTCCTGCTACTTGGAGACTGCGGACCCCGGAGATACATGCGCCTCCTCCAACGGAACGAGTATCGAGTATTCGATACGGAGTTATGCCTGTGAAGCCCCCGGCAATTGTCGTGAAGCCGAGCACGCTGGTCGGCACCGATCGGTCTAAATTTAATCCGTCCCCAATCTCGCCAAAACCTCCAGCCCCCCAGCATCGAAGAGTGTTATTGACGAGTCGAGCACAAGTGTGGGAATCGGCTGCTACGGGCAGCACTGCTGTTGTCATAGCCAGAACGGTGACCGGATTCGTGGCGTTATTTGTGGTCCCATCGCCGAGTTTTCCATTGAAGTTATCCCCCCAGCACCTCATCGCACCTGAAGAGAGTGCTGCGCAAGAATGCTTCGCTCCCCCGGCAACATTGATCGCTCCAGTGACACCAGGGACCTCGATCGGGGTTTTTGCGTTAGACGGGGTGTCAACACCTATCTGCTTGTTGGCGTTCTCGCCCCAACAGGAGACAAGACCATTGGAGCGAATCGCACAGGTGTGCTGGTCTCCACTCGCTATCCCAACAGCATCGGTTATTCCCGTCACTGTGGTTGCATTTGAGGACTGGGCAGTGGTTCCATCCCCAAGCTGTCCGTTGCCGTTCCCTCCCCAACAATGCACCGAATTATCTGAGATAACTGCACAGGCAAAGGTGTTGCCTGCAGAGATTGAGACGGCATTCGAGATGCCGAGAACCTCAATGGATGTACTTCTCTGATTAGTTGTGCCGTCACCGAGCTGGCCTTGATTGTTAGCGCCCCAGCATCGGACTTTTCCTGTAGTAAGGAGAGCGCAGGTGTGCGCATTTCCAGCTGAGACTCGCACCGCATTGGAGATACCAGTTACAGGGGTTGGTACCTTTTTCGGGGCATTAGTCCCGTCTCCGAGCTGCCCGCTCCCGTTGTTACCCCAGCAGTAAACCGCTCCCGAGATTGTGGTGGCGCACGAATGCCCTGATCCAGCAGCGACACTCACGGCCCCAACCAAATTCTTGGCAGTTACCGGAGCGTTGCGAGCTTGGCTCGTCGAGTCGCCTAATTCACCATTTACGTTGCGCCCCCAGCATGCGACAAGTCCCCCGGAGACGGTCGCGCAGGTATGGCTGCCACCAGCAGCAAGGGTCGGCGGCGGCGGTGTCGTTACTAGCGCAGAAGCTGGATTAGATGTACCGACAAGACCGAGCAGGCTTGCAATAAACGCTAGATAAACCAGATGCTTCGAGGCCCGACTAAACAACAACGCTTGCTCCCATGATGGCGGACATATATCCAACTTCTAGATCGGGATTTAACCCCCGAGACCGGGTAATCCTACCCCGATATTCAGGGAATAAAACCTCGCCAAAATTGAGGAAAAGGGAGTGGCACGAAGCCTTTTAGGGATTGGATTATCCCGAGTGGCCTGACCAGTTAGCGCCACATGGAGAGGCGCCAAGGTTGTACACAGCGTTCAAAGGTACGACAAGCGCAGGTGGCTAAGTATCTATATCCCAGGCTGAGGGGCTAACAAACCAGACCCAACGTCATAGATGAAGCCGGCGACAGCAGTATCTGGAGGGATCAACGAGCAATTCCTAACTAAATCCACGTCAGCATTGAGGGTCTCGAGTTGATTACTAATCGCAAGAAACTCCATCGCTGCAGCATCGGGGGTATTCCCTAGAGCCCCCCGAATCTCCTCATCGCTTGTCCCTGCCATACGGCACTGCGTGTGCGCAACTATGCAGATTCGGTCTACCCCTAAAAGGTTCGTCGCTAGAACTAACGAGCGGAGCACGTCATCAGTAACGCGCGCACCTGCATTACGAAGAATTTTCGCATCTCCTGGAACGAGACCAAGCATTGCTAATGGTTCGATCCGGGAGTCGATACAGGTAACCACACCGAGACCCTTGGCGGCTGTTGGGTCTAGACCGGCGAGTTTGAAACCGGCTGCGTACCGGCTATTTGCTTCGAGAATGTCGTCAAACATGAAGATTATTCTACCTATTTCTCAACTCGAGATCGTAGCGGCACGCCTTCTCGTCGCATGGACAAGTACTGCGCCAATAAATGTGGCGCTAATACCTAAAGCCCATAGCGAATTGTCGTTACCGGTATTAGCCAGAGCGGCGATCTCTGGAGCGCTTGCTGGGACTGAGGTGGTGGTGACGGCTACCGCGGCGGCATTGGCTGCCGCAATATATGGCTCTGCCTCCGCTGGCTTCCCGGTGAGAATTCCGTCTACTCCGAGCCCCATAAGACGAACCCATGTTGCTGGTACATCATCTTCGTCACCGTTGAACCACACCCAGACGCCGAGCCCATTTGCATGTGCATCATCTACAAATTTCTGAGTAACAACCTCGATCTCTCCATAGAACGGTGGGACTTGCAGAACTCTGTGGCCTGGAAGTGCACCTCTTGAGCCAAACCAAGAGGTGATTAGATTCAGTCCTGGGCTAGTGAAAACATCGGGTGCAAGCTCTTTAAAATGATAGAGAATCGCATCGTCAAAGGACGCTACGACATAGCGATTCGTTGGCCCATGAGAATTGATGAAGGCAGCTAAGGCCTCGGCAGCCGCCATCCCTGTGGGTCCGTCTTTGATCTCAACGTTGAGGCGCTGCCCGGGAAATGTGGAGACAACATCGAGAAGAGTAGGTATGCGGAAATCATCAGATACATACCCTGCCGGTGGCGCTGCGTCTCCTGTGCGCACACCTCGTAACACATAATCTTCAATTGGTTGGCTATGGCAAGACCAGCAGTGCGGATAGAACCAATACGCGTTGTCCATGTCTTGAAGCTGCAAAGAGGTAAACGAAATAACCGGCCCGGTCGCCCCTGTTGTCCTATCTACAGTGTCGTCATGCTGGATCATGAGCACGTTGTCACTACTTAAGCGCACATCCATCTCCAAGACATTCGCACCTGCGGCTACCGCTCTTTTCATCGCGTAGAGAGTGCTGTGCGGAGACTCAAGGTCTCCCCCGGCGTGAGCAATGCTGATGAACCTTCTGGAGTTCCAGATTGGAGCATCTGCAGCGTGGGCCGGGATCATCGTTGCCCCGATACCGATTACCAGTGCCAGTGATGCAGAGGCGACATTCTTTAAGCGTTTCAATTCTCGGAGCATTGAAAAACTCTACTCCCATGAGGCCTCAAAATTGAGCAACAAACCCTGAGGTTAGTGACTCTTAACGCATAGAGACGACGTCAATATCCTCTTCGCGCCAGAAGTCGAAGCGCTCATCTGGCAGGCGTAAACAGTGTGTCGGCGCTAGCGCCTCAACGAACGCTGGCTCATGGCTAACAACCACTACCGTTCCCTCCCAGTGACGGAACATACGCCCAACTGCGTCTACTGAGGCGGGGTCGAGGTTGTTGGTGGGCTCGTCAAGTATCAATAGGTTCGAGCCACCAGCAGCGAGCATTGCAAGACCTAACTTGGCTCGCTCTCCACCTGATAGGGACCCCGCTGGCTGCTCCATCGCTGCGCCACTCAGCCCGAAGGAGCCGAGAAGTGCGCGACGTTCTGCCTCGAGTTTCAAGACTGTGTCGTCAATGTTGTCGAGTGCGCGAGCCTCAAGATCAATCTGTTCGTGCTCTTGGGCGAAGTAACCAAGGCTGACGTTTGGGCCTAGCTTCACCGTGCCGCCCGATGGAATCTGCACCCCGGCGAGACAACGCAGAAGACTTGACTTACCTGCTCCGTTTCGCCCCACTACTGCGATCCTGTCGCCGCGATGCGCATTCATAGCGATGCGCTTTAGAACGGTCTTGACTCCATACTGCACGCCTACGCCATCTACCTCTAGAGGAGTAGCGCCTGAGCGAGCAGGAGTAGGAAGCTTGAGACGAACCGCCTTCTCAACACGGTGGACCTCAGTACGATTCTTTTGAATCCTCTCAACACGCTTGTCCAAGGCCTTAGCGGTCTTGGCTCGCTTCTCAGTCTGCCCGCGCATGGTATTAGCGAGAGTTGAGATTCGTTTGATCTCTCGCTCCTCCTGTACCGACGCCTTGGCACGCTGGACCTGGTCCGCTGCCAAACTCCCCGTAAAGGTCGTGTAGTTGCCCTTATATTCGGTCAGGCGACCATCTGAGAGATGGATAACTTTGTCGATCGCCTTGTCAAGCAGGTCTAGGTCGTGACTTATTACAAGAATCGTTCCACCGAAAGATGAAAGCTCGTCCATAAGCCAACTCTTAGCGCTCATATCGAGGTGGTTAGTTGGCTCATCGAGAATCATTATTTCTGGCGTCTGGAAAAGCAGTCGAATGATGTCGACCCTTCGACGCTGACCACCTGAGAGAGTCTCAATATCCTCGAAAAGCAAGTCTTGTCGGAGTCCTACTCCATCGGCGAGGCGCGCCATTGTTGCCTCAGCCTCGTAACCGCCAAGCGAGCCGTACTGCTCCTCGAGTTCGCTGAATAGTTCAATCGCTTCTGAGGTTGGATCCTCAGCCATTGCATTTCTAGCTGCAACCAACTTCTCGTCTAATACATCTAGACCTCGACCACTAAGGACATGCGAGAAACCTGTGGCATCTACACCGAGCCCCTTAGCGTTTGGAACCTGAGGCAGGTAACCAACCGTCCCTTGAGTTTTCACCTCTCCGAAGGAGCGCACCTCTGGATCAGGTTCGCCCACGAGCACCGAGATGAGAGTGGACTTTCCAGTACCGTTGCGCCCAACTAAGCCGACCTTCTCGCCAGTCGCAACAAGAAATTGGGCGTCCTTGACAAGGGCTCTATGGCCAATCTCGATAGTCATTCCGGTGCCGCTAATCATGTTGTTTCAATCTTTTAATTGGCAGAAAGACGCAACAGATATACGTTTGTCACTGCTGCCAGAGGGTTTGTAGTACGTATGGGCCCGCAGAGCGTGCCGAGGGGACCACAGTCTACGGCCTATGACTTGCAATGGCTGCCATCAGGCGTTTTTGACTCGGAAATCGTGCTCTATTTTGAGGAGAAATGCGCAGTTACTGCTTGGAACACGGTACTTTGGAACTGCGAAGTTCCGCATGCATTACAAGGAAGACTAGGCGGATCCAAGATCCCGGAAGGGTCTTGGGACCGAGTAACTGAGTTCTCACGCCGCTCAATTCAACGAGCAGGGTCATTACGTTGCTCTTAGGAGCCTTCTATTTCGTTTCGCTCAGCCCAGCGTCCAAAACTGAACATCGCATATAGGAATCCACCAGTGAACACAATCGCGGTAACGATGGTCCCCGCTACGAAGATTCCGGTCTGGTCCATTAAGGCGTCTTGCGGTGGGCGAGCAGGAACGTACCGAGGGCGAGAATCGAAGGGACCCAGATGCCGATGAAAATTCCATTCAGCCTGCCGTTCATATCATCGCCTGCGTTGAAATAGATCCCTACGCTAAGCAAGAAACTTGCAAAGGCAGCAAATAGGAGTGTTCCTTTGAGTATTACTTCTGGTTTCATGGCGTCAAACTAACACTCTCGCTAGGAATTAATGCGAATTTTTAGTGTGCCTGATGGCGCATGTTAATTCAAAACTGGTCTCTCACTCTCATGGTTTTGAGTGATTCGGTCTGCGCAGTTCGCGCCGATGTTCCTTAAATTGGTGTCGAAGGGGGGACTTGAACCCCCACGCCCTTACGGGCACTAGCTCCTTAAGCTAGCGCGTCTGCCGATTCCGCCACTCCGACGTGGAGCCGACACTTTAGCGCGTACCCTTCAACGATTCTCTAGCCCGGCATACCCAGAGAAGATGCCACCGAGAGCATCGACACTGAGAGCCTTCACAGTGTTGCGAGCAATGAACCTAGATCGATACTGGACGACGGGCTTGATGGCCACTTGCTGAAGAATGGCCCGCTCTGCTTTCGCATATAGCCCGGCACGCTTCTTAGGGTTCCCCGTGGTTGAGGCCGAGATCACAAGTAGGTCCGAGGCCAGGGACTTGATGTGGGCAACGTTCTCGGGAGCATCGGAGGCGAATACTGGGAATAAAAATGCCTCCGCACTCGGGTCAAGCGCCACCCAACCGAGGCGGAATAGGTCGGGCTCTCCGTTCGCCAGGAAATCGTCGTAATCGGATATCGGGTGTGGCCGCGGGGTGGTCTCGATCCCTGCTGCACGGAGCTGCTCCTGCGCCGCCAGAGCGAGGTTCGCCTGCGCCGGCGTATCGTCGTAATCAATTGAGAAAGTGGGTACTCCGCCCGCAGGGAAGGCTCTAGCTAATGCTGCTTTCGCTGCGGTTAGGTTGAAGTCGCAGACATTTTTACAAGGGTCCTCTCCGTGCCCAGCCACAGTCTCGGGCAGAACACCATTAGCCACCCCTACCGTTGGCCCGAAGGTTTTACGGACCAAGGAGGCTGAATCAAGAGCACGGAGAATGGCCTCCCGGAAATCGACATCTGCGAATTTAGGGTTCTCTAGGTTCAACGCATAATTAGAGACAGCGACATAGGGTGCCGATACCGGCCGAAGCCCGCCCTTAAATGTTGTTCCTGCCTCGCGAGTGATAGCTGCAATATCTGCCTTACCGGCCTCAACTGCGCGCCTCGCCTCATCGGCCGAGTCGTATTTAGTGATACGGATCTTTCGAGCTCCTGGTCCCCGCAGCCGTGTCATCTCCCAGTCGCCCTCGGTTATCCCCGATACGCGGTAAGGACCGGTACCGAATAGCCCGCCAGGTTCATCCACGTCAGGGGCGACTATGCCTAGGCCGGGGTGGCCGAGTGATATCGGGAAGGTGGCATCGGGTCTCGAGATGTTAAAGACGACAGTCGTTGCATTCTTCGCCACTATCCCAGTTATTGGACCGCCGGCTGCATGCGCCGCGTCATAGCCGACTACTACCGATAGGAGTCCGGCTATCGGAGAGCGCGTCCCTGGCGCCACCACTCGCTCTAGCGACGCTTTTACATCAGCAGCGCCGACAAGAGCCCCTGCGGAGAATCGAGCACGTTGATCAATCTTGAATGTGAAGGATGTCTGCTCCTTATTTCCGCGCCACGATTTAGCGATGCCTGGAAGCACCTCGGAAGTATTCGGATCGAGCTGCACGAGAGGGAGGCTTATCAATTCAGCGAGCGATATTGACTCCGGATTTGAAGCGACGGCAGGGTCAAGCGTGGTGGTAGCAGAGACAGCAAATCGCAGAAGCCCTAAGCGTTGCGGCTTCGCCTTTGAACCCCCCGTGCTGCAACTAAGCGAGGAGAACAACGCTGCAGCCACGCATATAGCGCTAACCGCCCGCCGTCTCGATAGCGGGCTCAGAAGACTACCTCTGTAGTTGAGAAATGGCACGCTGATACTTGTGCCTCGCTCAAGCCATGCGGGGCTAACTCAGGCACAACTTCGGCACATAATTGCTCGGCCTTCCAGCAACGCGTTCGGAAACGGCATCCGCTAGGAGGGTTGGAGGGGCTTGGAACATCGCCTTCGAGAATGCGTCGTTTACGCAGGCGTTCTTTACGAGGATCAGGGATCGGCACTGCGCTAAGTAATGCCTGCGTATAAGGGTGCTGTGGATTTTCGTAGACTTCATCTGCTGGACCCATCTCGACAATCTTCCCGAGGTACATCACTGCGACCGTGTCGCAGATGTGGCGAACCACGGAGAGATCATGTGCAATGAAGACGTACGCCAAACCCAGCCTCTCCTGGATATCCTCGAGCAGATTCACCACACCAGCTTGAATGCTCACATCGAGGGCAGAGACGGGTTCATCAAGAATTAAAAGCGAAGGCTCGAGTGCAAGGGCTCTCGCGATACCGATTCTCTGGCGCTGCCCTCCAGAGAATTCATGCGGGAAACGAGTCGCATGCTCCGGATTCAGGCCAACTATCTCCATCAGTGATCGAACTCTCTCGTCACCGCCATCTTTGTACCTCCCATATATACGAAGAGGCTCTGCGATTGTCGAGTGAACAGTCATCCGCGGATTGAGTGACGCATAGGGATCTTGGAATACCATCTGCATTCGTGCCCGCAGCGCTCTGAGCTTCCGACCATCTGCTTTGGTTACGTCTCCGCCCTCAAACTCAATCGAACCAGAGGTTGCATCGATGAGGCGAGTGAGCATCCGCCCTGTCGTTGATTTTCCACACCCTGACTCCCCGACGATTCCGAGGGTCTCGCCTGGACTCACTGAGAAAGAAACCCCCGAGACGGCTTGAACCGCTCCTGTTCGACGACGGAGGAAGCCACTGCGGATGGGGAACTCTTTAACTAGGTTCTTGACCTCGAGTATCGGACTCCCGAGATTGGATTCGTTCATGACTCGGTGCCTAGGAGTTTCACTGCTTCGTCCGGGTAGTGGCACGAAGCCATCTGCGACGAACCCAAGTCCTTAAAAACAGGTTTATCGGTGATGCAGCGTTCCTGATCAGCTATTGGGCAACGTGGGTGGAAAGCACATCCGGACGGAACGAATACCAGACTCGGGGGCTGCCCGTGAATGCGGTAGAGCCGAGAGGTGGAGTCTGTGCGTCGGTCGAGTCTGGGGAGAGACTCGAGTAAGCCGGCGGTATAAGGATGTTTGGGTTCGTAAAAGATTTGATCGACGCTCCCAAACTCTGCCTGGCGCCCTGCGTACATCACCATCACCCGATCTGCAGTACCGGCGACTACTCCTAGGTCATGCGTTATGAGCATGACCGTGGTTTTCGTGCGCTCCTGAATGCGGCGAAAGACATCTAGAACCTGGG
Source organism: Actinobacteria bacterium IMCC26256 (assembly GCA_001023575.1). Taxonomy (GTDB): domain Bacteria; phylum Actinomycetota; class Acidimicrobiia; order IMCC26256; family IMCC26256; genus IMCC26256. The sequence goes on from CP011489.1 coordinate 1,262,394, forward strand.
CCTGAATTGTTACATCAAGTGCGGTAGTCGGTTCATCAGCGATAAGAACCGCTGGATCGTTTGCAAGTGCCATTGCGATCATGGCGCGCTGGCGCATTCCACCTGAGTACTCATGCGGGTATTGAGCAGCGCGTTCTCCTGGGTCAGGAATCCCGACTATCTCTAGTAACTCGATCACGCGGGCTTTGCGTGTGGAGTCAGAATTATCGCTCTGGTGCACCTTGAGAGCCTCAAGAATCTGAGCCCCAACAGTAATTACGGGATTCAAAGCAGCCAAGGCATCCTGGAAAATTACTGATATCTCTGCTCCCCGAATACTTCGCATCGATTTCTCGGATTTGCCTAAGAGTTCCTCACCCCGGAATTTAATGCTCCCCTCAACAACCGCATACTTCGGAAGCAACCCCATTATTGCCATCGCAGAGACGCTCTTACCTGAACCGCTCTCCCCGACAATTCCAAGAGTCTCACCCTCGTAAAGGTCATAGGTGACACCATCGACTGCTCGGACTAGACCATCAGGAGATGGGAACGAAACGTGAAGATCGAGGACCTCGAGAACCGGACTCTGCGTCATCCGTTACTCCCGTGAGGATCTAATGCGTCGCGTAGCCCGTCACCTAGAAAATTAACTGCGAGAACAGTGATGAGAATCATCATTCCTGGGAAATATATGAGATAGGCCTGAGGAGTCCCCACATATCCGCGCGCGCTGCTGAGAAGGTTCCCCCAAGAAGTCGCTGGTAACTGCACACCGAAACCAAGATAAGAGAGGGCGGACTCGGTGAGAATTGCACCCGCTACTGCGAGAGTGGCCCCAACTAATATCGGACCTAAGCAGTTAGGGATTATGTGCCGGAATACGACCCTCATTGGACTGGCCCCGATGGATCGTGCCGCCTCAACAAATTCTCGCTCTCGTAACGCGAGGACTTGACCGCGCACAACACGGGCCTCCCCCATCCAAAAAAGTGCAGCGAGCGAGAGAGCGATCACAACCTGTGTCGATCCAAACCCTTGAATAGCGATCGCGAGAACAACTAGTTGGGGGATCACCAGAAACAAATCAGTCAGGCGCATAAGTCCTTGGTCTGCCCATTTTCCAAAATAACCAGATACGGCACCGACGAGCGTTCCAAGCAACGTGCTTAAGAATGCAACCGTTAGACCTATACGTAGTGATGTGCGACCCGCATAGAGGATCTCACTAAGCATGTCCCGACCAAGCTCATCGGTACCGAACCAATGATGAGCATTCGGACCAACAGCGCCGATTACTAGATCCTGCTGATTAGCCGGAAATGGTGCGACCAAATTTGCAGCAAAACAAGCAAAAATCAAGAGAATCAATAGGATTAAGGAGAATACTGCCAGTCTGTGTTTTAGGAATCGGGATCGAAATAGTTGCCACTGGGATCGCGGTTTATGTCCGTCGATCCCTCCGATTCCCAACTCGGCCCCGATTGGCATGGACGGGCTGCCTCCTACGAGCCCGAGGCCTTCTAGAGGCTGGGCTCCCTCACGTGAATCTCTACTCACGCGACACGCACCCTAGGGTCGAGCCAGCCATATGCAAGGTCAGCAATGAGGTTGAAGAGGAGAACAAAGAAAGCAGCGACCACGGTCCAAGATGTGAGGACCGCAGCATCTCCATTCGTAATCGCTTGGACAAAGATGCGCCCCATCCCTGGTATCGAGAAAATTTGTTCGGTAATCACCAATCCCCCGAACAACAATCCGATATCAAGCGCCATAACCGTAACAACTGGAATCAAAGCGTTACGGAGTGCGTGCCTAGTAATTACCTGGCGCCTCGGGACACCCTTAGCGCGAGCGGTTCTGATGTAGTCCGAGTTCAATGTGTCGAGCATTGAGGCGCGCTGATACCTACTCCAACCGGCAATGTTTTGGACAGTGAGGACGAGCACGGGTAGAAACAAATGTTGGAGGTAATCAATGTTGAAGCCTGATGCTCCAGTGCTGTGGAGGCCTACGAAGTAGAAAATAGGTCGCGAGAGATTCAGCCATGCCATCAGTTGGAACACAAAGAATTGAATGGCAATAAATGCAAACCAAAATGGGGGTATAGATATCCCGATGAAGGAGATAGTTGTGAATATGTAGTCCCCGGCTGAGTACTGCCTTACTGCGCTATACACGCCGATTGCTATCGCAGCGATAATGGAGAGGATTACCGCCCAGAGCATAAGTTGCATTGTGTAACCAAGCCCACTGCCCAGCATCGTCGCCACAGGCTGTCGAGTTACCTCACTAGTCCCCATATCGCCTTGGGCAAAATCCCCAACCCACTTGGCGTATTGAACAGCAATTGGCTTATCGAGGCCAAGGCGCTCCCGTTCTCGTTCGCGCACCTGCTTATCCCGAACTTGTGCCAAGCGAGCTGTCGGGTCGAAAGCTATGCGTGTACCGACGAATGCGACTATGGAGGCCAGGAGTAGGACAACTATGGAATAAAGAAGTCGCCTACCTAAAAACTGAATCACAGGGGCCTCACTGCAATATCCATCTGCCAGAAATGGCCCGCCTCAAGAGAGGCGGGCCATACCAGTCGAGCATGATTCAATATTCTCAGCCCTTCAGGGTCCAGAGATTCATGTTCCAGAATGGACCCAGCGTGGCGTTATCCGCTACGGGGCCACGTACCGAATTACGGAAAATAAGTGTATTGGGCAATGGATCCAGCGGAATGGAGGTCGCACTCAGACCAGTAAGAAGGTCCGCTTGCTTCGAGTCACTAATCCGCTGAGCTGTATCGGTCTCGACATCAACCTTCGCTAGGAGCTCATCCAGCCCTGCAACATTCGTTCGAGTCCAGTTATTTCCAGAGCCGCCATTGGCCTCAGTGGGGATGTTGACCGAACAGAAGATATTGCAGTTTCCCGGCTCCGGACCGGTCGCAACCTGAGCATATAGCGTCATCTCGAAGTCGCCTGATGGTGCGGTCTTGCCGAATAGCACGCCTGCGTCTTGAGTCTTGATCTTCATCTCAAAGCCAGCAGTCTTGAATCCCGCTTGGAGAATTTGCGCGGTCAACTCTCGACGCTTGTTTCCCACGGTTGTCTTGAGCGTGAAGGAGAGTTTGGCTCCGTCCTTGGCCCAGTAACCATCGCTGCCCTTCGCATAGCCCTGAGAGGACATCAACTCCGCGACCTTCGCCAAGTCCAAGGTGTACCCGCTAAAGCCAGCTGGATCTGCGTACGCGGCAACTATCGGTGGATTGAACGACTGCCACGCTTTATTGACACCAAGCGGACCAAAGAGACGCTTCACGATTGCATCTCGATCAAGAGAGTATGCAATCGCCTTACGTATGGACTCGTTGTCAAATGGTGGTTTCGAATTATTCAACCAGAGCGCCTCAACTGAGGAGGTGTCCGCTGTGGCCTTGATTGTTGCTCCATCGATGCCGCCCTTGACAGCCGGGAACCAATCAGGCTGTGGCTGCGGGTAGAGGAAATCAACCTCTCCTGCTTTGAACGCCTGAAAAAGCGCTGAGGTGTCAGTTATAAAACGGAAGACAACCTTCTTAATTGTTGCCTTAGTTCCCCAATAATTCTCGTTTGGCACAAGGGTGATTGAGACACCTTTTTTCCAGCCCGATTTTCCGCCGTCTAACTTCCACGGGCCTCCTGAGAATGTATATCCATCTTTCATAATGGCGTTGCGATTCTTGCCATCTAGAAGGTGCGAGGGCATGATCCCATAGCCGCTTCCAAAGAGACCTTTCCATCCAGCGAAGCGCTCCTTGTAACTAACCACAACTGTCGTCGGGTCGGGAGTCTCGACAGACTCGATGTTGGCGTAGCCGGTCGTGTCGTAGATATCTTCACCTGACATGATCTGGTCGAACGTGTATTTAAAGTCAGTACTCGTGATCGCAACGCCATCTGACCAAACAGCTGCGGGGTTCAGTCTGTAAGTGATGATCTGCTTATCTCCTGGCGCTACCGTTGCCTCGCCAGCTAAAAGTGGGCTCGGCTCGTAAACGTAGGCTGCGGAACTGCCACTGGATGCATGACTGAAATACGCCTGCGGTAGCGTCGTAACGAGAGCAGCCCAACTTCCCCATGATGTTCCAGAGCAAGTAGCGACCCAGTCCAGGCACTCGGGCTCTTGATCGGCACCTACAACGAGTGTGCCATCAGCGGCGGCCGAATTGCCGTTACTCCCATTGCTGCCGCATGCCGCAAGCGAAATTGAGAGCAGTGCGAATACGGCTATTGGAGCAACTAAGTATTTACGAAGTTTCATTCTCTAGACCTCCGGAGGGGTTATGGCTATGCATACCCTAGGGTCTAGCGACCACAGATCAGGTGACCCTTAAGCCCAGAAGAATCACTGAGATGAAGAAGATGAGAGCAGCGATCACCGTGAGGCGATCGAGGTTGCGCTCAACGACGGTGCTCCCGGCCATTGAGCCACCGAGCTGACCCCCACCAAACATGTCAGAGAGTCCGCCACCGCGACCAGCGTGGAGGAGGATCAAAAGGATGAGCGTGAGCGCCATGGCTACACATACAACGAGAATTATTGAGGTAAGCACATTTCTCCCTTAGAGGACGGGCAGAAAACTACCACGCAGAAAGCTGCAATTGGCTAGTCCTGCCTGAAAAACACTGCTTAATGGGCTTGGGACAACCAGCAACTGTTTGCGGGGCCAAGTGATCAGCCGAATCTCACAATTCGGGCAAAATCATCTGGGTCAAGCGAGGCGCCACCAACTAGGGCTCCGTCGATATCTGCGCAGGCCATGAGCTCGCCGATATTGCCAGGCTTGACGCTTCCTCCGTATTGAATTCGAAGGCTCTGGGCAGCAGCTACTCCGGCTATCTCCTCAACCTGCTTACGAATGAACCCGCACATCGCCTGGGCATCTTCAGTGCTAGCTGTACGCCCAGTGCCGATCGCCCATATCGGTTCGTAGGCAATAACGAGGGTTGCAATATTGCCTTTCGAGACCCCGGCCAATCCGGCGACGAGTTGCGCCGCTACCTTTGCCTCAGCTCCATCGGCCTCTCGCTCGGCGAGCGTCTCCCCCACGCAGAGAATTGGAGTCATCGCAGACTTTAGAACGGCTTTGAGTTTGAGATTCACAGTCTCATCGGTCTCGCCGAAAATTTCACGCCGCTCCGAATGCCCAACGATCACGTACTTGACATTGAGTTTTGCGAGCATCCCTGGGCTTACTTCCCCTGTGAAAGCACCACTATCTTCATGGAAACAATTCTGAGCACCAAGGGCCATAGGGATTCGATCGGCGTCGAGCATCGTCTGTAAGGATCGGAGGTCAGTAAAGGGTGGGCAGATCACGACCTCAACGTGCTCGTAATCAGTCTTATCTAACTGGTACGAAAGCTTCTGAGTCACTTGTATTGCTTGGTAGTGATCGTGATTCATCTTCCAATTACCAGCGATAATTGGCATGCGGGCGTTCTGTGTCGAACTCATTGTGACGTTCTCCCTTTTCGAAGTGCGGCAAGCCCAGGAAGGTCGCCTAACTCGAGGAACTCTAGTGAGGCACCTCCACCTGTGCTCATGTGATCAATCTGATCGTCTAAATGCATAGCTCTGACAGCAGCGGCACTATCTCCTCCGCCAACAACCGTGAACCCTGGGCACTCCGCTACAGCCTCGGCAACCGTGATTGTGCCGCCTGCAAACGGAGCGACCTCGAAGACACCCATAGGCCCATTCCAGAGGATGGTTCGCGCCTCGCCGATTTGATCAGCAAATAATGCGGCGGTCTCAGGGCCAATATCGAGCCCCTTCCAGCCATCAGGAATAGCCTCCGCCTTTACGACGTCTGCTTCAGCGTCCTCAGATATCTCTTCTGCAATCACGATGTCTACGGGAACATCCACGCGCCCCGTTGCCAGAAGCTCCCTGCAGGCAGCAACGAAATCAGGCTCTAGTAGCGAGTCGCCGACTGAATACCCCTGTGCAGCGAGGAAAGTGAATGCCATTGCGCCGCCTACAAGGATGCGATCGCATTTGTTCAGCAACGCCTCGATTACCCCTAATTTGTCCGATACTTTCGACCCACCTAGTACTGCAATAAAAGGCTTTGCCGGTTGACCGAGGAGCCCGCCCAAGGTCTCTACCTCGCTACGGAGAAGTAGACCAGCCGCTGATGGAAGCAGCAGAGGTGGGCCAACTATTGAGCCATGCGATCGATGGGACGCCCCGAAGGCATCATTGACATAGAGGTCAAAGGGAGCCACAAGGTTCGCAACGAAGGTTGGGCTATTGGCCTCTTCACCCGCATCAAAGCGGAGGTTCTCAAGCATCATCACATCGCCACCACCGAGCGAGGCGATCATCGAGTCTGCTTCCGAGCCATAGATTCGATCTGAGAGTTCAATCTCTGTACCGATTAACTCTGAGAGTCGGCGTGCAACCGGAGCGAGTGAGAACTTTTGATCAACGACTCCCTTTGGTCTCCCTAGGTGCGCGGCTATTACGACCGCTGCCCCTTGGTCACGTAACCACTCAATTGTCGGAATTGCAGAGGAGAGCCGTAGATCATCGACCACAACACCATCGGCGATCGGTGCATTGATCTCGCAGCGCAGGAGAACCCTTGCACCTCTGATCGACGGGAGATCCTCAAGTAGAGGTAATTCAGTCGACATCTATCAACCGATGAAGCGAACCAGGTCGACAAGGCGGTTTGAGTAGCCCCACTCGTTGTCGTACCAGCCGAGCACCTTTACAAGATTTCCGTTCGCTGATGTGTCAACCGCTGAGAAGATGCAGGAAGAGGCATTACCCACGATGTCAGCTGAGACGAGAGGCTCTTCGCTGTACTGGAGCACCCCACGGAACGCCGGGTTAGCAGCCGCAGCGGCAAACGCTGCGTTGATCTCCTCCGGTGATGCACCCTTGCGTAGCTCAACTGTCAAGTCTGTAATTGAGCCTGTAGGCGTCGGCACACGAAGCGCCATCCCGTCGAGGCGACCCTTCAACTGGGGCAGCACAAGCCCAATGGCGCGAGCCGCTCCGGTGCTGCTGGGGATAATTGAGAGTGCAGCTGCTCGCATGCGTCGCAGATCCGGCTTTCCTGAACGCGATGTAGCAGCGAGATCCTGTAGGGATTGGTCAGAGGTATACGCATGCACAGTTGTCATAAACCCCTTCTCTATGCCGTATGTGTCGTCGAGGACTTTTGCGAGAGGGGCTAAGCAGTTTGTAGTGCAGGAGGCATTCGAGATAACCGTGTGGAGCGCTGCGTCATAATCGGAGTCGTTGACGCCCATGCAGATTGTTACATCGGCATCGTTAGAGGGCGCAGAGATGATGACTCGTTTGGCCCCACCCGCAATGTGCCCCGCCGCTCCATCTCTCGCAGTGAACACACCGGTTGATTCAATTACAACATCTACGCCCTCATCGCCCCAAGGCACATCTGCCGGATTCTTGGACTCGAGCTTTTTGATGTTTACACCGTCAATGGAGAATCCATTAGAGGAGACGGCCACGGCGTTAGCGAGCATTCCGCCGACAGAATCGTGCTTGAGAAGGAAGGCTGCAGTCTCGCTGTCACCGAATGGGTCGTTGACCGCTACGAGCTCAATCCCAGACTCAGCACCGCGGGCGAGAATCGCGCGAGTGAAAGAACGACCGATGCGCCCAAAACCATTGATGCCGACCCGTACCGTCATTTGATTCTCCTATTTCGAGGTTGATTGATACTCATTGCAGTCTTATCTAATGCTGTGGCGCCATTATCTACGCCACGAGGGTCAGGCTGTCGGATTCAAGGCCCGATGATCCAAATTTATCGCCGAAACCAAGGCCGAAATCTATGCCGGATTATTTTGAGGACCGATTTTGGAACTATTCCTTGAGCCGATCTCGGTGCCGCACAGTGGCGGAGTACCCCAGCCCCTCAAGTATCCCAACAAACGCCTCAGAGACAGCAACGCTACGGTGCCTACCGCCGGTGCAGCCGAATGCCACAGAGAGGTACGACTTACCTTCACTCTCATATGCAGGGAGCGTAAGGGAGAAGAGATCCGTGACTGACTCCAAATATTTTGGGGTTACAGGCTGGTTGAGCACATATTCTTTAACCGCCAAATCAGTTCCGTCTAAGGGTCGCAACTCCTCTACCCAATGTGGATTGGGGATGAAGCGAACATCAAAGACCAGGTCGACATCGACTGGAAGTCCATGTTTATATCCAAAGGAGACTACTGAGATCTGGAGTGTTCCAGGCCTGTGCTCGCCTAGGCAGACTTCGTGCACTCGGTCGCGCAGTTCATGCACATTTAAACTCGAGGTATCGAGCACAACATCGGCTCGACCCTTGAGGTTCTCTAAAAGAGACCGCTCCCTTGCTATTCCGTCGACGACTCGCTCACTATCCGCTAGCGGATGTCGACGCCTTGTTGCTTCGTAACGGCGAACCAATACATCATCGGCTGCGTCCAAGAAGATGACGCGCGTCTGCGCACCAGTTGCCTCCAAGTCGGAGAGTGCATCTATCAAATCCTCGACGAAGAGACCAGATCGCACATCAACGACGAGTACATATTTGTTTACACGTTCACCGCTGCGTGCAAGGTCAGCGACTTTGCCAATCAGTGCTGGTGGGAGATTGTCAATTACAAAGTAACCGAGATCCTCCAATGCGTCGGCAGCGGTGGAGCGCCCGGCACCGGACATTCCTGTGAGCACGGTCACCTCGAGGGGTGAGCTCTGCGGGTTCATGGTTCTAACAATGGCAGGTCTGGAGTGTCATTGGGTTGTTCTTCCGCAATATCACCCTCCTCAAGATGCAGATCGTTTGGAAGAGCCGCGCCATGAAGTGCACGGTACAGAGCCTCCCCGGCGGATTCTGGGAGCCAGCCCAACCCGGTAAGCGTCTCTGCGCTCTGCTCCCTTAGGCGCTTTACCGACCCGAACTCTTTGAGTAGACGCTTCCTTCTCACCGGCCCCAGCCCCGGCACTTCGTCGAGGACCGAGGTAGTCATACGTTTGTCTCGACGCGACCTGTGGAAAGTAATTGCGAATCTATGCGCCTCATCCCTTACTTGCTGGAGGAGATAGAGCGCCTCCGAGTTGCGGTTGATCTCAATCGGCTCACTCTGGCCGGGGACATAAACCTCTTCAAAACGTTTAGCGAGGCCCACTACGGGAATGTGCGAAAGCCCAAGTCTCCGCAGCACATCGACCGCCACGCTTAGCTGCCCCTTCCCTCCATCAACAACAACTAGTTGCGGTGGGTAACCAAAACGCTTGCCTGCCTGAGCACCCTCATCCCTGTCGCGTAGATATGCAGTAAACCTGCGGGTGAGTACTTCATCCATCGATGCGAAGTCATCCTGCCCTAGCGAGTGTTTCATCGCAAAGCGACGATACTCAGAGCGTTTAGGGAGCCCATCCTCTAGAACAGTCATTGACGCAACAATCTCTGTGCCCTGAAGGTTGGAGATATCGAAACACTCGATGCGTAATGGCGCCTCTGGGAGACCTAGCGCTTGCTGTAGTTCGTTTAAGGATCTAGCTCGTGCATTGTGATCGCTCGATCGTTTCAAACGGTGGCGAGCAAAGGCATCCACCGCGTTGCGCTCCACGGTCTCGGCGAGCACTTTCTTTGGACCGCGCTTAGCGACTCGCACTACAGAGCGCTTACCTCGCACAGAGGAGAGCAACTCTTCGATGCTCGCCTGATCTGCTGGTAGGACTGGCACCAATATCTCCGGAGGCACGTCATCGGCGGCGGCCCCCGCATAGAGAAGCTGGAGTACCCGCGCAATCAATGCTTCGGGCCCTAGGTCCTCGACCTTGTCTACGATCAAACCGCGTCGACCGATGACGCGACCGCGACGCACGTGAAAGACCTGCACCGATGCCTCCAATGCATCATCAACAAGTGCGATCACGTCAAGGTCTTCATCTCTCTCCCCGACCATCACCTGGCGCTCTAAAACGCGTTCAATTGATCCAAGTTGATCGCGAAGTCGACCAGCCTTCTCGTACTCCATTGCCTCAGAAGCAGCCCTCATCTCCGCCGTTAGACGCTCTACGACGTTCTCCGTATTGCCCGCTAGGAATGAAGAGAGCTCTGCTACCAGCGAGTCGTAATCCTCCTTAGTGACTGCATCGACGCAGGGAGCCACACATTGCCCCAAGTCCGCGTAGAGGCACGCTCGCCCTAACCGTTCATGCCGCTTATATTTTGCTGCGGTGCAAGTTCGAATTGGGAACGTCTTCAGGAGCAAGTCGAGTGTCTCGCGTATTGCCCACGCATGCGCATAAGGGCCGAAATATCGCACACCGGGTTTCTTGGCGCCTCTCATAACCATTGCTCTAGGCCACTGTTCGCCGATTGTTACAGCGAGAAATGGATATGACTTGTCATCCTTAAGGTCGATGTTGAAACGAGGTTGGAAGCGTTTGATCAAATTGAATTCAAGGAAGAGCGCCTCTACCTCATTACGTACTTCTATCCACTCAACTGAGGTCGCCGCCTCGATCATTGAGCGGGTGCGGTGATGGAGGGTCTCGGGCCTTGCGAAATAGGAACCAACCCGGTTTCTTAAATTCTTGGCCTTACCTACGTAGATAACCCGACCGTCTAGGTCCTTAAATTGATAGGAGCCTGGCGAATCTGGGATGGTTGATGGGGCCGGGCGATCAAGCATTCTCATAGTCTCGCGGCTCAGCCCTTATAAATGTCACATAAGGCGGTTACACTCTTGGTAGGCCGGCCTGGTAATCCGGTCATACATATGGATTCCGGGGCCTACAACCCCGCGGAGGGCGACCAGGCTGTCCCCGCAGGCCAATTCCGGAGACCAGAGCCAAGCCCCAGAAGGGCATTAGATGCTTCGAATTCAGACTCCCCTACCTGACCGCTACACAACTGCGTCTGCAGAGGAATTAGCCAATTGGATCTCCGAGGCAAAGGAGATTCTTGGTTCCCGTCTATTGATCCTCGGTCATCACTATCAGCGCGACGAGGTCATCAAGTGGGCAGATGCTCGTGGCGACTCGTTCCTTCTTGCACAGATTGCTCAAGAGAGCGTCGCAACCGAGATCATCTTCTGTGGAGTCCATTTCATGGCCGAATCAGCGGATGTGCTCACAGGCGATCACCAGAATGTGATCCTCCCTGATTTGAATGCTGGCTGCTCAATGGCAGACATGGCCGACATAGATCAAGTCGAGGAGGCATGGGACTCTTTATCCGAGGTGATCGAGATTGAGAATCTCATTCCGATTACATATATGAACTCCTCTGCAGCAATCAAAGCCTTTGTAGGTCGAAATGGCGGAGCTGTATGCACCTCTTCAAATGCTCGAGCGGTTCTTGAATGGGCATTGAAGCAGGGCTCACGAGTCCTCTTCTTCCCCGATCAGCACCTAGGTAGAAATACTGGATTCGAGATGGGGTTCAAAGAAGAACAAATGCTCCTTTGGGACCCTCGCAAGGAACTCGGCGGATTAACCGCAGCGGAGATAGAGCAATCCACGCTCCTGCTCTGGCGTGGTTGGTGCTCAGTGCACCAGCGCTTTACGCCTGCTCATGTTGAGAAATTTAGGGCTGATCACCCGAATGGTGAGGTCATTGTGCATCCTGAATGCTCACATGATGTAGTCGAGGTCGCAGACAGAGTTGGCTCAACTGAGCGTATTCTCAATTGGGTACAGAGTGCACCTCCCGGCTCAGCAATTGGGATTGGTACAGAGATTCACATGGTGCAGAGACTCGCTGCAGAGAACCCTGACAAGACAATCGTCTCTTTAGATCCTCTTGTGTGCCCATGCTCGACAATGTTTCGAATCGACGCTCCACATCTTGCTTGGTGCTTAGAGTCGATAATCGCTGGTGATCCGGTCAATCGCATCTCTGTCGATCCGAGCGTTAGCGAGTGGGCTCGTGTCGCTCTACAGCGGATGCTCGACATTACGTAGCGAGATCTAGGGCACTAAATTAGATACGTAATGCCTGCAGCACTAGTAGGCGCGGGAACTCAGAGGCCTCCGCGTACTCGGGAGCCTTCGAGAGGAACCCAGCTGGTGGCGCAGGTTCAAGCATTCGATCCAAGACCAAACCGTTCTCTGCCATGGTATTCACGTACCGACTAAGCGGGCGATGAACAAAGGGAAGAATTACCCCCGGCTCCATCTGTTCATTGGTGATGCTCTCCGTGAGGTAAGCCCCGACACGCCAGTACTGCTCGCCGAGAATGTGGTCATCAATCCAACCGCTTCCAGGCGCCTGGAGCAGCGGGTGATTGAGCATAAAGAGAAAACGACCACCCACTCGAAGAACGCGGGCAACCTCGGCTAGAGCTGAGTCGGGGTCCTCAAGATGCTCGAATACTAAGCATGCGATTGCAGCATCGAAGGCGCCATCGGCAAATGGGAGAGCGGCAGCATCGCCCTGCGAATACACCGGACCACCACCGCGCTTTGTCGCTTCGAGAGTCTGCGCCGGAATTGGATCTAACCCAACTACACGCGCTCCTACAGCGGCGGCACGACGAGAGAGTTGCCCTTCTCCGCATCCAATATCCAAGACGCGGTCATATCCAGCTAGAGACTCAGCAACAATGGGGAGAATCTGCTCTTCATACTCTGGGTCAGCGCCGTCAGTGAATCCCTCCTGCCACCAGGCAGCATGCTCCGACCAAGCTGAGTATCGATCACTCAAAGTCTCACTCTTATCTCTGCGCCAGTAGAACCGGCTCCAGATACTTGCCCGTCCATGAACCCTTGATCTTCACAACATCCTCTGGTGTTCCCTCCGCGATTAGAAGCCCTCCTCCATCGCCACCCTCCGGGCCGAGATCGACGATCCAGTCAGCGCACTTAATCACATCAAGGTTGTGTTCAATAACCAAAACGGTGTTCCCGCCATCGACGAGCCGCTGCAGCACCCCTAGCAATCGACGAACATCCTCAAAGTGGAGACCAGTTGTGGGTTCGTCGAGAATATAGATGGTCCTGCCAGTCGAGCGTTTCCCTAATTCGGTTGAGAGTTTAACCCTTTGTGCCTCTCCCCCACTGAGGGTCGGTGCAGGCTGACCAAGTCGTACATAGCCAAGACCAACATCGACGAGGGTCTGTAATTGACGTGCGATTGTTGGTTGATTCTGGAAAAACTCCAGTGCTTCTTCAGCAGGTAGATCCAGAACCTCTGCGATGTTCTTCCCCTTAAAGGTCACCTCTAGCGTGTCTCGGTTGTAGCGCGCTCCCTTGCAGATTTCGCAAGGGACGTACACATCGGGAAGAAAATGCATCTCAATCTTTATCGTGCCATCGCCTGAACAAGATTCACAGCGACCACCCTTTACATTGAAAGAGAATCGTCCTTGCTGGTAACCGCGAATCTTCGCCTCAGGAGTCCCCGAAAACAGTGTGCGAATCTTGTCAAATACTTTTGTGTAGGTAGCTGGATTTGATCTAGGTGTCCGCCCAATTGGAGATTGATCAATGGTGATCACCTTGTCGAGGTGCTCTATGCCGGTGACACTCTTGTGCTTGCCAGGAACTGTGCGTGATTTATAGACAGACTGCATAAGCACATTATTGAGAATGTCATTAACAAGAGTGCTCTTTCCACTCCCGCTCACTCCGGTGACTGCCACAAAACAGGCGAGTGGAAACCCAACATCTATCCCACGCAGGTTGTGTTCCTTAGCGCCGATTACTCGTAACCAGTTCTCACTCGTCGGCCTTCGCTTCTTAGGCACCTCTATCATCCGCGCACCCGAGAGATACTGCCCTGTAATTGATCTCGGCTCCGATAGGAGATCCTCCAAAGATCCAGAGACGACAACCTCTCCGCCATGCTCCCCTGCGCCAGGGCCAATATCGACGATGTGATCGGCTATTCGAATCGTCTCCTCATCGTGCTCGACAACGAGCACAGTGTTACCGAGGTCCCGGAGTCTCACCATCGTGTCAATTAAGCGCTGGTTATCTCGTTGATGAAGCCCTATGGATGGCTCGTCTAAAACATAAAGCACGCCAACCAAGCCGCTACCGATCTGAGAAGCAAGCCGGATGCGCTGCGCCTCACCACCCGCCAATGAACCGGCAGATCGATTCAAACTCAAGTAATCAAGGCCAACATCAAGCAGAAACTGAAGCCGATCGTTGACCTCCTTCAAGACGCGATCCGCAATGATTCGATCGCGCGCTGAGAAAACAATGCTGCGAAAGAAAGCGGCTACGTCTCTAATGCTCAGATTTCCAACCTCTGAGATGCTGCGCCCATCAACCTTTACCGCTAGAGATGAAGGACGGAGTCGCTGGCCCAGGCATGCAGGGCACGGCACCTCGCGCATGTAGCCCTCGATCTGCTCGCGAAGGCGATCGCTATCAGCATCGGTGTGTCGTCTTTCTAGCCACGGAATAACGCCTTCGTATCCTGAGCGGTACTCACGTTTACGCCCGTAGCGATTCTTGTATTTCACAAGCACTTGGGAATCGCCAGATCCGTACAGAACAATCTTTCGTTTTGCAGCGCTCAGTTTCTTCCATGGCGTATCAACCGAGAATGAATGCTCCTCGCCCACCGCAATCAGGAGTCTGGTAAAAAACTCGCCTCTGAAACCAGACCACGGAGCGATCGCCCCCTCCTGAATTGAGAGGTCTTCGTCGCGAATAACGAGTTCCGGGTCCACTTCGTAGCGAGTCCCGAGGCCGTCGCATTTCTCACATGCGCCATATGGCGAATTAAACGAGAAATTGCGCGGGGCCAACTCATCGAACGAAACACCGCAGTAGTTACAGGCGAGGTGCTCTGAGAAGGTCAAAGCCTCTGAAGTCTCCTCGCCCTCCGCTGGAACAATCTCGATCTCTGCAACGCCCTCTGCGAGCCTGAGAGCTGTCTCTAACGAATCGGTTAAACGGCGCTCAATGCCTTCTCGCTTCACAAGGCGATCGACTACGACGTCGATCGTATGCTGCTCATATCGCGCCAGTCTCTCTTTTGATCGGTCAGCTAACTCAACGACCTCACCATCAATACGCGCACGAGTAAAACCTTGTTGCTCGAGGTCAGCGAGGAGCGCTTCGTACTCGCCTTTGCGGCCACGTACCACTGGCGCGAGAACTTGGAAGCGAGTGCCCTCGGGGAGTTCGAGTATCCGATCAACGATCTGCTGCGGAGTTTGGCGAGTAATGACACGCCCGCAATCTGGGCAATGAGGGACGCCTACGCGTGCAAAAAGTAACCTCAGATAGTCGTAGATCTCCGTGATTGTTCCTACAGTGGAGCGCGGATTTCTAGATGAAGATTTTTGATCAATGGAGATCGCTGGCGAGAGCCCCTCGATGAAATCAACATCGGGCTTATCCATCTGGCCGAGGAATTGACGCGCGTACGACGAGAGAGACTCTACGTAACGTCGCTGGCCCTCGGCGTAGATCGTGTCAAAGGCGAGGGAAGATTTACCTGACCCTGAGAGCCCTGTAATGACTACAAGTCGGTCACGTGGTAAGTCAATATCGATTCCACGCAGGTTGTGCTCACGTGCACCGCGCACCGAGATCATGTCGGGTTCACCCTTGGGGGCGGCTTTGAATCGCTCGACTGCGGCCTTTTTGACCGGAAGCTTCTTATCCGGGGCAATCTTCAATGCTGTTTTCGCTGGCTGAGACTTCGGAGTCGCTACCGACTTAGCGCCGGTCGCTGGCTTCGCCTTCGAGGTGGATGCAGCACGCTTCTTCTTCGCCTCGTCACCAACTGCAGACTTAGGTTTGCGGGGTGGCTGGGGCACCCCCGAATCGTACCTATTCGGAGAGGTGGGATCGTGATCGCCGCCCTTGGAGAAGGAGTTCCGCCCCTCGAGAGAACCTGCAAATCAACGGCCGCTCTATCCTGACGCTCGAATTTCTCGCTTGAGTTCGTTTACTTCATCGCGAATCCGGGCTGCCTCTTCGAATCGGAGATCTTTAGCGGCCTGGTGCATCTCCTCTTGAAGTTGTGCAACGAGTCTTCCCAGTTCCTCTGGAGCGACACCGGCAAGATCAGCGAATATTGCCGACTTCTTTCTGCCTCTACGGCCCCCTGTATTGCTCCCTGCTTCGTCGTCGTCCCCCTCGCGGGCCCGGACCATCTCCATGATGTCAGCAACCTTCTTGATAATGGTCTTCGGATCAATACCATGCTCAAGGTTGTAGGCCATCTGATGCTGGCGTCGTCTGTTGGTCTCAGAGATCGCATGCTTCATCGAGTCAGTGACGCGATCTGCGTACATGATTACTTGACCATCTACATTGCGCGCTGCCCGCCCAATAATCTGAATAAGGCTTGTGGCAGACCGAAGAAACCCTTCTTTATCTGCGTCGAGAATTGCAACGAGCGATACCTCTGGGAGGTCTAATCCTTCACGGAGCAAGTTGATGCCAACTAGTACGTCGAACTCGCCGAGCCGCAGGCCTCTAAGCAACTCGACTCTCTCTAGTGTGTCGATATCACTATGGAGATAGCGAACGCGAATGCCTAGTTCAACCAAGTAATCAGTCAAATCCTCGGACATCTTCTTTGTAAGGGTTGTTACTAAGACGCGATTGCCACGTTCTACGCGTCCCCTAATCTCGTGAACAAGGTCATCAATCTGACCCTTAGTTGGGCGCACCACTACCTCTGGATCGAGGAGCCCAGTTGGGCGAATGATCTGCTCAACGATCTGATCTGAGCGCTCCACCTCATACTTTGAGGGGGTCGCCGACATGAAGACAATTTGTTTGACCTTCTCCATGAACTCCTCGAACTGCAGCGGCCGATTATCCAATGCCGAAGGCAGCCTGAAACCGTGCTCAACGAGAGTCTCTTTACGCGAACGGTCGCCTGCATACTGTCCATGCAACTGCGGGACGGTTACATGACTTTCATCCAGAACAATAAGACAATCATCTGGGAAATAATCGAGGAGCGTGTAGGGCGGATCGCCTGCAGCACGTCCATCTAAGTGGCGCGAGTAATTCTCAATACCGGAGCAGAAACCAACCTCTCGCATCATCTCGAGATCAAAGGTTGTGCGCATGCGCAGCCGCTGTGCCTCAAGCAATTTCTCACTCGAATGGAATGAGCGCAACTGCTCCTCCAACTCTGCCTCTATACCGACGACCGCCGCCTTCATCTGCTCTTCCTCAGTCGCGTAATGGGAGGCGGGGAAAAGCACCATTGTCTCTAGCTCTTCGTAGACCTCTCCGGTTAGTGGATCAACTGTGGAGATGCGTTCAACCTCGTCACCGAAGAGAGATATACGAATTCCTCGCTCTTCGTAGGCCGGGAAAATTTCAATTGTGTCGCCACGCACACGAAACTTATTACGAACAAATGACATGTCATTTCGCTCATACTGCATCTCCACGAGACGCCGAAGCAATGCTCTCTGCTCATACTCCTCACCAATTTTTATCGTCAGCAATTGGCGCGCATACATCTCAGGCGATCCGAGCCCATAAATTGCAGAGACAGAGGCAACAATTACAACATCGCGTCTTGAGAGCAGCGCTGCAGTGGCTGAGTGGCGCAGCCGATCAATCTCAGAGTTGATCGACGAATCCTTCTCAATGAAGGTGTCAGAAGAAGGCAAGTAGGCCTCGGGCTGGTAATAGTCGTAGTAGGAGACGAAGTATTCGACGCGGTTCTTCGGAAAGAACTCTCTGAACTCGGAGGCCAACTGCGCAGCAAGACTTTTGTTAGGCGCAAGCACAAGAGTTGGTCGCTGCACCTCTGCTATCAGGCCGGCGATTGTGAATGACTTTCCGGAGCCCGTGATTCCAAGGAGGGTCTGTGCGGCGTCGCCGCGCCGGAGCCCTACCGCTAGTGCCGCTATTGCTTCGGGCTGATCCCCGGCCGGTGCGAAGTCGGAGACGAGTTCAAATGGCGGCATACTTCTCAGTCTAAGTGGTCGTTACTCGAATTAAGGAGCGAGTTCCTCTGCCTGCGCAGCCAATGCTGCATTCTCGTCTCGCAGGATCAATAGGTCGTTCCACAATCCATCTATTAAGTACTCGAGAGTGTCATGGTCTCCTTGATTGTCAATTACATGGGTGGCGATCTCCCGACGCTCTTCATCAGTTGCCTGAGCCGCCATTCGTGCCTCTGCATCCGCCCTAGGAACGCCGCGCCCGTCAAGTCTAAGTAGGCGCAATTCTTTAGGTGCCTCCACAACGACGATTGCTCCATAACCACGAGCCAACGCCCCAGCCGACTCGGCTAGGAGCGGCACATCGTGCACTACGACTGCATCTGCCGGAGCCTCGGCGAGGCGTTTAAAGAAAACCTCCCCAATTGCCGGATGGGTAATCGACTCGAGTTCCTTGCGCAGTTCGCTAGATGCGAAAGCAATATTGGCGAGTGCGCTTCGATTGAGAGCGCCGTCTGGGCCGAGGATCTCTGGCCCGAAACGCTCGACTAAGAGAGCCAGCGTCGGAGATCCCGGCTCGACAACCTCGCGAGCAATGGCATCCGCATCCACAATTAGTGCGCCCCTTGCCTCTAGTAGGGCAGCGACCGTCGATTTACCCGAACCGATCCCGCCTGTGAGTCCAATAAGCAGCACAGGGTGAGCGTAGAGCATTGGAAGACTGGAGAAAAACCGAGTCCACCATTGGGCTGAGTGAGATGTGGGAGGAAAATTCCAAAGAGCTGGGTTTTTGCCCTTGAGTCGCCCTATTCGCGTGCCGATGAAGCATCTACAGGAAGAGATCCTGAGACACAGGGCTAAATCCGACTAGGAGCAAAGCAATGACTTCAGTACTCGTAATCCATGATCAGCGACTCGTCAGAGATGCCGTCCGATCTATCTGCGCCGAGGGTGGTGCCACTGTTATTGCAGAGGCCGAAGAGGCCCTAGATGGGGCAAGGCTTGCAGCTGGGTTATCGCCCGATGTTGTGGTCGTATCATCGATAGCGAGCGTAAAGGCAGTTGCACAGCAGGCTCCCGACTCTCGTATCGTTTTGATTGGAGCATCGGGTTCGGCTGAACGCTCAAATGCAATGGTCTCTGGCGCCTCGGCAGTGATTGGACCCCAAGATGGCAGCGCAGAGTTTCTCTCCGCAGTCACATCTATTGAATATCCTGTAATACTTCGTCTGGTCTCGAATGCCTCTGAACGCGGGCCGCTTACACGTCGCGAGCATGAAGTACTGCAGCAACTTGCCGAAGGGCGAAGCAGCCAGGAGATCGCGGCAGAACTCTTCATCAGTCTCAAGACCGTGAAGAATCATCTGGGGTCGATCTACATGAAGCTTGAGGCTCATAATCGCACCCAGGCCGTACTGAGCGGTATGCGCTTAGGGCTAGTCCGAATCGCTTCATAAACAAGTTCGCATCCAAGAAAACAACACAGCAAATTTAGTAGTAGTTAAATAGAGAGTGGCACGAGCAATTGCTCGGGCCACTCTCTATGACTAATTCCGCCTACGCCAAGGCGTTTAAGGCTGGGAGGCTCTAGGCCTCGGGGGCTAGTTCTGGATTCTCCTCGATTGCCTCAGGTGTCTCTGGGACTGTTTCCAAAACTGCTTCTGGGACAGTCTCCAAAACTGCTTCTGGGACTGTCTCTGAAACATCTGTTACTTGAGGTGTCTCGATTGCTTCGGAAGCGACTACCGCATCAACAGCAGCAGCGTCAGGCTCGTCTCCAACAATTGGGTCGCCTATGTAATTGCCAGCCTCGTCGAAGGCATGCTCACCGAATGCGTCTTGATACTCGGCGGCAACTGTTCCACCCTCGGCAGCTTGTTTGATCGAGAGGGAGATTCTGCGGCGCTCAAGATCAACATCGATGATCTTGACCCATAGTTCTTCCCCACCGTTGACAACCTGCTCAGGCGCCTCGACATGGTGCACAGCCATCTCGCTGATGTGCACAAGGCCCTCGATACCCTCGCCGACCTGGACGAAAGCACCGAACGGTACGAGTTTCGTAACTCGGCCGTATACAAGCTCTCCGACCTGGTGACCGGAGGCGAACTCCTGCCATGGGTCCTGCTGACAGGCCTTGAGAGAGAGCGAGATGCGCTCACGACTCAGGTCAACCTCGAGAACTTGAACGGTGACTTCGTCGCCGACGGTTACGACCGATGACGGGTGATCAACATGCTTCCATGAGAGCTCTGATACGTGGACGAGTCCGTCCATACCACCAAGGTCTACGAATGCACCGAAGTTAACAACGGAGGAGACGACTCCCTCTCGAATCTCGCCTGGCTTGAGATTCGTTAAGAAATCATCACGCTGCTCGCGCTGGTTCTCCTCAAGAAATCCTCTGCGGGAGAGAACAACATTATTGCGATTCTTGTCGAGCTCGATAATTTTGCACTCGAGCTGACGACCGATGAACGGAGCCAAGTCGCGCACGCGCCGAAGATCAACGAGTGACGCGGGGAGGAATCCTCGAAGCCCGATGTCTACGATCAATCCACCCTTAACAACCTCAATCACGAGGCCAGTAACAATTCCTTCTTCGGCTTTGACCTTCTCAATCGTGCCCCAAGCGCGCTCGTACTGTGCGCGCTTCTTCGAGAGAATTAGCTGTCCTTCTTTATCTTCCTTCTGAAGAACCAGTGCTTCAATACGCTCACCGATGGAGACGATCTCCGAGGGATTTACGTCGTTGCGAATCGAGAGTTCTTTCTTTGGAATGATCCCCTCGGACTTGAATCCAATGTCGAGCAGAACTTCATCTGCATCGATCTTTACAACAATTCCGCTGACAAGCCCACCCTCCTCAAACTCGACGAGCGTTGCATCAATGGCATCGGAGAGAGACATTGAACCGAGGTCGTTTAAAACGACTTCGGTTAAGCCACCCTCTTCGAATACTCGTGCTGGCGGCTCTGCCAATGCAACGGCTGCGGGGGCGGACTGGGACTCGGGGGTCACTGCTGTGACCTCAGGCTGATCGGACACGGAATTTGCTCCTGGATTTTCACTCACTCGGGCAGGGTCTCCATCATCGGGTTTTGGCCGTTGATTAGAGAGTGCGTCTGAATGCCTCCGGTTGAAGGCTCACGCAGGCTACAGGCCAGAGCCCCTGGATGCGACAAAGAGGATTTCAGGGCGATCTAGGGCAGGTGGTCGAATGCCGTAATCGCCAGGAGTGCAGCCATATGTAACTGCGTTGCTCAGCCCAGCCGCTTCCCCCAACAGCAGCAACTCTCGAGACGTGAAACAAGTAGTCCAGAGGTCAAATGGGGCCTCTACCCCATCGATATTGCGGAGGTTTGATACTTCGTGGAGGACACCAACCCTCGGATCGAACTCCTCTCCCGCCTCTAAGTGGTGTAGAGCGAAATAGGAAGAGAAGGCGCTCAGTGCGACTCCTCCGCCACGCTTCACAGCCCGAGATACTCGGAGGAAAACATCTGCATCGTCGTCGCCACCGAGTAGTCCAAAGCCACCTTGACAGAGGCAAATTACAGCATCGAACTTCTCTTCAAACGCAAGTTCGCGGACGTCAAGTACCTGAAATTCAATATCTAAGCTCTCTGAACTCGCGCTCTCCCTTGCGAGGGATATGAACTCCGGAGAGAGGTCAACCCCGACTACTTCATATCCGCGCCTTGAGAGTTCGAGGCTGTGCCGACCAGGTCCGCAACCGACGTCAAGCACATTCATCCCAGGTTTTAGACCCAAGATTTCAATGATGAAATCGACCTCCTGAACAGTCCCATAAGTAAATGCATTACGGAGATAGGCAGGCCCTAAATATGACGCAAGTGCGTTGAACCACGGACCACTGGGAGTCTCCATTCAGCGTGTTACTTAGCCTCAGCCCAGTTGGGTCCAAATCCAATATCAACTACTAGGGGGACAAGAAGATGGGCGGCGCCCTCCATCACTGAACGAGTCAGCGCCTCGCACGCGTCCTTCTCACTCAAGGGAACTTCAAGGACAAGCTCGTCGTGCACCGTAAGCACAATACGACTGAGCAGGCCCTCTTCCTTGAGAGCGTGAGCTAAGCGAACTGTTGCAACCTTGAATACATCTGCGGCCGAGCCCTGCACAGGCGCGTTTTGTGCCATACGCTCACCCATCTGCCTAATACGAAAATTATCGGATGCCAGTTCGGGGATGCGACGCCTACGCCCCATGATTGTCGAGGTATACCCAAGCCTTCTCGCCTCAACAACGGTCTGGTCCATAAATTCACGGACTCTTGGGAATCCAGCGAAGAACGCATCGAGAATATCGCGCGCCTGATCGTTGGGAATATCCATACGCTGCGCTAGCCCATAGGCCTCCATGCCGTACGCAAGGCCATAGTTGATGACCTTGGCAAACCGACGCTGATGGGAATCAACATCGACCTCAGCAACACCAAAAACCTTCGAAGCCGTAACTGTGTGAATATCGGTGCCGCTCTCAAAGGCGTCTACCAACCCTGGATCATTCGCAAGGTGAGCCAGTATGCGCAGTTCAATCTGGCTGTAGTCAGATGAGAGGAGCACACATCCATCGGCAGGAATAAAAGCCTTTCTTAGAGCTCGCCCCTCCTCGGTACGAATGGGGATGTTCTGTAGATTCGGAGTCTCACTTGAGATTCTCCCCGTCGAGGTTGAGAGCTGGTTGAGCGTCGCGTGTATTCGCCCATCGGCTGCCACGAGGGGAGGAAGCGCCTCTGCGTAGGTACTGCGGAGTTTCTCAACCTCGCGGTACCTCATTAGCTCGGCAACGAATGGATGCTCGCCCGCCAGTTTTGAGAGTGAATCGGCGTCGGTAGAGGGTTGACCGGTACTTGTCTTCTTAACTGGGGTGAGCCCCAACTTCTCAAACAGGACACGCCTCAACTGCGTAGTGCTATTGACATTAAAAGTCTCGCCGGCATATTCGTGAAGTGCAGCCTCATGCTTCGCACAGGAGGCAGTCAGCTCAACTCTTAGAGTCTCGAGGAATGCGATATCTATACGTACACCTAACTCCTCAATATCAGCGAGTATCTCAACTAACGGCAGCTCCACATCTTGATAGAGGTGCATCTGCTCTCGCTCAATTAATGAAGCCTCAAGAGACGTAGCCAATCGGAGAATTGCTGCTGCACGCCGCCCTGCCTCAATAAATGACTCCTCGCCACCAAGATCAAGGGTCCCCTCTTCACGGTCTCGGCTCTTTATCTCGATCCCGAGATGACGTGCGGAGAGTGCCTCTAATTCATATGTACTCTCGCCTGGCTCAATTAGGTACGCCATCACCGCAGTGTCGTAGGTAAGGCCTGGAAGAGTATTCGTACCACCTACGTCGAATGTGCGCCGAAGTCCGTGAAGAAGTTCCTTGGCCCCGTGCGCAGCAACTACACCGTCACGGATTAACTCGATTAGAGAAGTCTGAACATCACCACTTCTTAACGCTTCTGGATTGAGCACCAGGCAATCTTCGCCAGACGCCAAGGCAAGCGCATCGATAGAACTTCGCCCTCGCACGCCAGCCCAGACAGGTTCGAGCGCTAACGGAGACGCAGTAGACGCAGTTATCGCACTCAAGACCGCTAGAGCGGAGTTTGAGCCGAGCACCTGAACCTCTACATCGAATGCTTCATCCGGGCTCGGGGCGATATCGACGGTTTTAAGCGCGCTGAGAATCCTCGGGAATAATGTTCGAAACTCAAGCTGATTGAAGAGAGACCTCGCTTCCTCGATCTCAAAAGGCCTTGAGAGAAGGTCGTCGATTGTGATCGAGAGTTCAACATCATGGCGTAGCACCGACATATCGTGGTTGTGTCGAACCTGCTCCTCCCACTCCCCTAAGTTTGTTCGTTGCTTCGGGGGGAGTTCATTGACGTTTGCAAATATTCCGTCGAGATCCCCATAGGCGTTAACGAGCTTGGCAGCGGTTTTCTCGCCGATCCCAGGTACTCCAGGCAGATTGTCAGAGGGATCACCGCGCAGCGCTGCGTACTCTGGATACTGAGCTGGAGTCACACCAGTACGCTCCAGAATTCCGGCCTCGTCATATAGGGCGTAATCAGAGACCCCACGCTTGTTGTAAAGCACCTTTATGTGAGGGTCATTGACGAGTTGATATGAATCTCGATCTCCAGTGACCACAATTACGTCGTGACCTTGTGCCTCGGCGGCCGTAGCGAGTGTCGCAATTACATCATCGGCCTCAAAACCGGGTGCCTCAATAATTGGAATCCCTAAAGATTCAAGGACTTGATGGATTAAGGGCAATTGCTGGCGAAATAGATCTGGCGTCTCCTTTCGACCTGCCTTATAACTCTCGTCCTTCTCCTTGCGAAAGGTTGGTGTTGGTGTATCAAATGCAACACCGACGCCATCCGGGGCGAGATCGCCGACAACTTTCGCGAGCATTGAGGTAAATCCGTATGCCGCGTTCGTCACCTGGCCTGATGACGTTGCTAAATCTGCGGGCAACGCGTAGAAAGCGCGATATGCCAGAGAGTGTCCGTCAAGGAGAAGAAAAAGTGCCACGCCCTGATCGTACGGCAGTCTGGCCACTAAGTCTCAAGGCGAGTATCTGATGCCCTAGGAGGTGGGTTCTATCTCTCCGGAGAGCACAAGCGCTGCGACCTCGTGGACCTTGGATCGACGATTCATGGCCTCGGTCTGCAGAAAACGCCAAGCCTCTTGCTCGCTCAAGCCAGAGTTGTCCATGAGGGAACCTTTGGCCCGATCAATCACCTTTCGAGCATCAAGGCGTTCGGAGAGATTCTCTATTTCGCTCTCTAAGCTCTTCATCTCCTGATGTCGGCCGATGGCTAATTCAAGAGCGGGAATCAAATCGCTTTTCTGAAACGGCTTGACCAGATAGCCGATAGCACCAGCATCCCTCGCTTGCTCTACCAATTCACGCTGCGAAAACGCGGTGAGGATCAAGACAGCGGCTAACCGCTCGGAGGCAATATGTCTTGCGGCGGTAAGGCCGTCTAGCCCTGGCATTTTGATATCGAGAATCGCGATGTCAGGCATAAGGCTCCGAACAAGGTCGACCGCCTCGTCTCCCCTGCCCGTCTCACCGACTACCTCGTAGCCCTCCTCCTCAAGGAGTTCTTTGAGGTCGAGGCGAATTATTGCTTCGTCCTCTGCGATGACAACTCTCGTACGAATTGATCCGCTACTCACTCTTTACTCCAGCGTTCTCTGAGGGGGTTTTCTCTAAGGGGGTTTTCTCTGAGGGGGTTTTATCTCGTGGTGAGAGTTCCCCTGCCAAACGATCTAGGAGCGAATCCTGCTCCAACTCAAGTTCCTTTATAGAACTCGCAAGTTCAATTTGATACTCGGCGAGCGCTGAACTGTGACGCGTCGCTTCTTGAGCCTCAAACTCGGCAATGGGGGTCTCGGCCATTAGGGACCTGAGTCGTTTCTCTGCGGTGTCATCCTCCATAAATGCGAGCTGCTCCGCACCAACACTGAATTCAGCCCGCAGACGCTTCAGGCGCTCGCTGACATCCACTAGCCGGCGTTCGAGGATTCTTCGATTCACCTCTGAGAGTGTAGAGCCTCGACCACACTGACTAGCCTGAGAGAGTGGCAAACCCGATCTTTACCCCAGAGCATGAGGCACTTCGAGCAAGCATCAGAACCTATGTATCTAAAGAAATAGAGCCCTTTGTGGACGAATGGGAGGCCGATGGCTTCTTCCCAGACTCGGTATTCCGAAGGTGTGGCGAACTGGGGTTCCTCGGGCTTCACTACCCCGAGAAGTGGGGAGGCTCTGGTGGCGACTTCACAACCGGCATCGTCCTTATGGAGGAGCTGGGCAGAGCCGGGTGCGGTGCAATCTCAATGGCCATTGGGGTGCAGACCCATATGGCGACACCCGCTCTGGCGGAGTTCGGTACAGACGACCAGCGCGAGCGTTATCTCAGACCTGCGATTGCAGGGACCAAAATTTGCGCAGTCGCCATCACGGAACCCGATGCCGGGTCAGATGTTGCTTCTATAAAAACGCGCGCGGTTAGAGATGGCGATGAGTGGATCGTTGACGGCGCTAAGACTTACATCACAAACGGAGTGCGCGCTGATTTTCTAACTTGTGTAGTCAAAACCGATCCTTCACAAGGAGCGCGCGGTGTCTCGTTAATGCTTATCGATACCGATCTCGAAGGCGTGACTGTTAGTCGAAACCTCAAGAAGCTCGGAATGAAATCGAGCGATACTGCCGAATTCTCTTTAGTTGGCGTTCGAGTACCGAATGACAATTTGATTGGCCTTGTGCCTGGCCAAGGATTTGCTCAGCTCATGTGGCAGCTTCAATACGAACGCCTTGCTGGCGCTGCGGCGGGCATAGGGCAGGCCGACGACATCCTTGCCGAGACTATTGAGTTTGCACGCAATCGCGAAACGTTCGGAAGGCCCATCGCTCAGCATCAAGTAATTGCGCACAAGATCGCTGATGCAGCGACAGAGTTGGAGGCCGCTAGAGCTCTTCTCTACTCGGTTGTCTGGCGAATTCAGAACGGCGAATACCCAGTTGCAGAGATCTCAATGGCGAAGAAATATGTCGCACAGGTCCAGAACAGGGTCGCAGATGTCTGCCTACAGATCCACGGCGGCGCTGGCTATATGGATGAGTACAGGGTGAGCCGCCAATTTCGAGATGCACGTCTATGGAGAATTGGGGCTGGCACCGACGAGGTCATGAATGAGGTAATCGCTAAACGCCTCGGCCTATCCTCCTGAATTACTAGAAACGCAAGCCTCTACATCGCCGTTACGGCAACGTTCAAGGAGTTTCTTTGCCTTGCCTGTGGGAGGCTCACTCTTGAGGTCTTTCAACTTAAGGCCGCCTGGAAGGGTAATGGAACTGGGCTTCTTCTCTGAAGGACACTCAGTGGTTTTGCCCCGCAGGCAGGCATCAGGAATTTGATTAGATGATGCAGGTGAAAAAACCTTGACCGTGATAGCAGTCAGAGCGATGAAAACAATAACTCCAATCACAGATCCGATGAAGATGGAGATCATACGTTTTCGCAGCGCTAACTCAGATTGACTTAGCGGCTGTTCGTCTTCTGATTCCTCGGGAGAGTCGTCATCCCAAAGCCAGTCTTGAACCAACACCTCATCATCCATGGGAGTAAACGTACTATCAAAAATCGTCACTAAAATCGCGCTATTAATGCGGGCACGCACTACCTCTACGCCGTATTCAATCTTGATTTGCCTTGATAGTGCCCGGAGCGGGACTTGAACCCGCACACCCTTTCGGGCAACGGAGTTTGAGTCCGTCGCGTCTGCCGATTCCGCCATCCGGGCAAGTCGGGAGAGTGATAATGCCACAGGAGCAGCAATCTAACGGCCATCAGCCAATAAGGATCCGAGGGGTTAGTGCCCAGACTCTAAAGCCTTAGTCACCTTGCCTACGGTGTCTTTCGGGCTCACTTTGTAGAAAACCCCGGAGACCTTTCCCTTTGGATCGACGACAAAGGCAGATCGAATTATCCCCATATATTTCTTCCCATACATTGACTTCTCCCCCCATGCGCCCCACGCCTCGGCAACCGCATGATCCTCGTCTGCCAATAGCTCAAATCCGAGGGAGTACTTGTCGTCGAACTTCAGCAGACGACTCGGCGCATCAGGACTAATTCCTAAAACCACCGCATCTAAACCCGCAAACTCGTCGCTAGCATCACGTAGCGCACATGACTGTGTAGTGCATCCTGGAGTATCAGCCTTTGGGTAGAAGTAGATAACTACCGACTTACCCTTGAAACTAGAGAGGCGAACCTTCTCTCCTCGCTGATTCTCTAGCGTGAAAAGGGGTGCCTTATCCCCCACCTTAAGTACTGACATTCTCTGCTCCTAAAAACTGCGTCGGAAATTCGTATAGGCAATGCTCAATGATCTGACCTACTCCCGTAGCATGCCATCGTGGAGCGTAGAACAACGATCGCAGCAATCGAGTCCCCTGCCCTAGTTGCTGCTGCTCTCGAATCCTCATTACGGCTAGAGAAGAACCCAAGCGGTTCATTCTCAGGCCCGCTCTCGGGCGATGTACATGCTCGCTTAGAGGTATTCGTCACAGAGAACGCAGATGGTTCAACTATTGATCTCTGCGCTACTCAGCCAATTGAGATTCCATTCTTTGGCTGGGCGTTCGATCCAGTCCATCGATGGGTCCTCCGGAGGGGGCTGAGATACTCCGCCCAATGCATTAGAGCCGCGCTCTCCGGCCAAGCTGCGCCAACGGAGTTGAAGCGATCCCCCCTCTCCGCCCCTGCAGAGTTCTCAGAGCATCAGATCAATTTTCTAGCTACTACCTCCCTAGCGGCAGGGATTGCAGCGTTTGGGGCTGCGCTCTTCGGTCAAAATGCAAGTTCGATTGCAGATTCATTCGGAGTCGAAGATGCAGGGCTCGGAACTGCGCTCGCAATCACACGGCTTGGAGTCCTCTTCGCCCTCATTGCAGCGATCGCATCGGATCGCATTGGGCGTCGCAAGGTAATTCTCTGGTCTGTGGCAGTGGTATGTATCGCAAATGCCGTATCGGGTCTCGCCCCAAACTTCGAAATCTTCACTGGCTCCCAATTATTTCTCCGCGCTGCGGTCAACTCGGCACTCGTAATTGGAGGCATAGCAGTAATAGAAGAAGCACCCGATGGCGCGCGAGCTTGGGCGGTATCGATCCTGAGTCTCGCTGCGGGTGCCGGGTTTGCCATTGCGGTTGTTTTATTGCCTCTCGCTGATAGGAGCCCTGAATCATGGCGTATCGCATTCGGGCTAAGCGCTCTAGCTCTGGTTCTGCTCCCCGGTATCAGAAATCACCTGCCCGAGACAACAAGATTCAAGAAAGTTGCTCCTGGAGGACGAGCCCCCCTTCGTCTGCGAGAAATTTTCGACGCCTCATACCGGAATCGCTTCATACTTCTAGCGGCAATTGGCTTCTTGACAAATATCTTCTCAGCGCCATCTGCTCAATTAACCAATCGATATCTCGCAGATGTCCATGAGTTCTCG
This sequence comes from Actinobacteria bacterium IMCC26256, assembly GCA_001023575.1. GTDB lineage: Bacteria > Actinomycetota > Acidimicrobiia > IMCC26256 > IMCC26256 > IMCC26256. Next base: position 1,291,312 of record CP011489.1, read on the forward strand.
TCTTCAAGCATTGCTGCGTTTAGAGGTATAACAAACGGCGTACCCGGTGTGATTGGAATACTGATTGCCGGACGCTTGGCCGAGACACGCGGTAGGCGGCCGGTTGCAATAGTTAGCCTCTTTTTAGGCACCTGCCTATCAATGGCCTTCTTCTTGGTAAGCGGGCCTCTTCTCTGGATCGCTTCAACTCTCGCGATTGTTGCTGCTGCATCATCGACGCTGACCATCGGCACTATGGACGCAGAGATGTTCCCCACCGAGGTTCGCGGGAGTAGCAACGGCTTGATGCTCCTTGCCTACGTAATTGGGTCAGCCTCTGGACTCCTAATTGCCGGGTGGCTGAGCGACCCTCTCGGAGGAATCGGCAGAGCAATTGCGCTCTGTGGAATTGCTCCCCTAATCGCAGCAGCATTCTTACTTAGAAGGCTCCCGGAGACAGCCCATGTGGCTTTAGATGACGTAAGCCCCAGCGAAATTTGAACGTAAACGCAGCCTGAGTGCACGCCTCAAAGACCCGATAGATTCCTCGCCATGACTGATTACCGAGACGAACTGCAGGACTTCCAAGCCGAACAAGTAACTCTCTTAGGCGTCACGCGTGAAGTGTTCCGACTTGGGGAGGGTCCCTGCATCATCATCATTCCTGAGATCCCAGGGATCACGCCGGAGCATGCTGAGCTTGCTAGACGAGTTGCATCGCATGGCTACACCACAGTTACGCCTTCGGTATTCGGCACACCGGGTAAACCAATGGCGAATTCATACGCTGCATCCTCCCTCATTAAGGGATGTATCTCAAAGGAATTTGCTGCTTTTGCCACCGGCTCAACTAGGCCTATAACTCTCTGGCTTCGAGCATTAGCCGAGAGCGAGCACGATAAATGCGGTGGGCCAGGTGTCGGCGTGATTGGTATGTGTTTCACAGGGGGGTTCGGCTTAGCAATGATGCTCTCAGACTCAGTCATAGCTCCGGTGATGAGTCAACCGTCCCTACCGTTACCAATCGGCGCAGCGCGCAGATCTGATATTGGTCTGACCCCTGAAGATCTAGAGCGAATTCAGATCAAGACTGCGGCCGGTGCTTGCATCATGGGCCTACGCTTTACCGAGGACCGAGCAGTACCTGCTGAGCGATTCGCTTCGTTACGCGATGCTTTAGGCGACGCATTCATCTCGATTGAGATTGACTCCTCAGCCGGTAATGATCACGGCATTAAGAAGAGTTCCCATAGCGTATTGACCCACGACTTCGTCGATGATCCTGACCACCCTACGAAGGATGCATTCTCCAAGGTCCTAGAGTTCTTCGCCGCAAGACTCCGAACTACCAGAACCTAGGGTCGCTGCGGGGGGTATCTTGACCCCCCGCAGCACTCCCAAGTAATTAGGGTTTCCCCTTAGCCCATCGGAAATGCGACTGTGTCAATTACGTGGATCACGCCATTGCATGTCTCAATGTCAGTGGTAACAACTTTTCCACCTGCATAGGTGACACCAGCATCAGAGACGACTATCTCTGCCTCTTCACCATTCACAGTAACAACCTTCTGCGAACCTGGCTTTAGATCAGCTGCCATTACTTTGCCACCCACAACGTGGTAGGTGAGGATAGATGTCAGCTTCTCTTTGTCGGCAAGGACTGCATCGAGATCGGCTGCAGGGATCTTCGCAAACGCCTCGTTCGTCGGGGCGAATACCGTAAAGGGACCTTCGCCGTTGAGGGTATCAACAAGGCCAGCCTCTGTTACCGCCGCAACGAGGGTAGAGAAGTCAGGGTTCCCAACTGCTACGTCAACAATTGTGTTGTCGCACTTTGTAGGTGCCGCGGCTGTAGTTGTGGTGGGCTTCTCCGCTGTCTCATCGTCGCTGCTGCAAGCAGCAAATCCCATTGAGAGTAGGGACATAACACCAATGCTTACTATCAACTTTCGTAATTTCACTATTTCTCCGTCTGTTGGTTATTCGGATAGGCAAACACGAAACTTTGATAATCTCATAAAGATAGGTATCAAGCCCGCGGGCGAATAGTACATACGTTCGCAGAACGGATAACGACCGGGGAAAGTTAATAACAGGTAAACGAACGAGTCTGTTACTGCTGTCCCCGGGGAAGTCCGTGGCCGAAAAAACCACCTACTGGGCGAGCATGAGCGTGGTAGTGATCTGGGATATTGCGCATGTTGTCATCAACAAAATGCTCAAATGTGAAATGCGTCTCAACTACATTTGCAAGTTTTTCATGCATATATGACTTTAAGTCACTCGCCGGCGAGGTGCTGTGAACTCTCCAGACAACCATCGGCACTGCGCATATCTCGCACTCAGCAATCCAACAAACGTCGTCTTCGTAGAACCACTCGGTTAGACGAGCCGCTTCACATAGATCGCAATGCTCCGGTCCGGGGAATGCACTGGGCATCTCAGACTCCTTCGTCAAGGCCAGCGCGTAGCGTGGCGACGAAATCCCCAGCCTCCCTTGGAGATGCCCCTTCCAACAATCTGCGCACTAACGCACTCCCGACAATCACGCCGTCGGCCGCTCCAGATGCCTCTCTGGCTTGTTTCGGATTAGAGATTCCTAGACCTAGAAGCACAGGTTTATCAGTCGCGTTCTTCAGTCTTGTCCCCATCTGAAGCGCCTCAGAGGAGACTGATTCGCGTTCACCTGTCACACCTAATAACGCTATTCCGTAGACAAAGCCATGTGATCGTTCGCAGATCGTTGCCAAGCGTTCATCCGTAGTTGTTGGGGCTGCGAGCAGCACAGTCTCAATACCTGCATTGGTGGCTGCATCAGCCCACTCATCGATTTCGTCTACCGGTAGATCTGGAACTATTGCACCATCAACACCCGCTGATGCGAGTGCCTCAGCAAACCTCACATGACCAAAATGATGCACAGGGTTGTAATAGGTCATCACAACAAGAGGCACATCTATGTCTAGGGCAGCGAGTTCGGCTACGACGCCGTAAGGAGTTGCACCACGCAGGAGTGCCTGCTGCGAGGCAGCCTGAATCACAGGGCCATCCATAATTGGATCCGAGAATGGAATCCCGATCTCAATCGCATCCGCTCCACGGGCTGCTACCTCTTCAATCGTTGCGAGCCAGTCATCATTTATCCCACCAGTTATATAAGGGACAAGCAGTCGTCGCTCGCGATCACGTTGAGCGCGTAAATGGGACTCAAGATTCATCAGTCTTTACTCAAATCAAGGAGTTCAGATACTTGCTGAGCGTCTTTGTCTCCACGGCCAGACATTGTCAGCACAACACTCGAACCCTTGGGGATCATTTTCCCAGCATCACGCGCCAACCAACCGACAGCATGCGCAGGCTCTAGGGCTGGAACAATCCCCTCTGTAATCGATAGGAGCTTGAAACCAGCAAGGGCCTCCTCATCAGTAGCGGAGACGTACTCGGCTCGGCCATCTGCACTCAAGGAGGCGTGCTCGGGCCCGACCCCGGGGTAGTCAAGACCTGCACTAATTGAGTGGGCCTCAAGGATCTGCCCCTCTTCATCCTGCAAATACTGCGATCTTGCGCCGTGCAGAATTCCGGGGACGCCACGGCTCAGCGAGGCGCCATGCTGCCCGGACTCAAGACCGAGTCCTGCCGCCTCAACTCCAATAAGGCGCGACTTGGTATTGAGGAAACCTGCGAAGGTACCCATAGCGTTGCTGCCGCCACCTACGCACGCCACTACAAAATCAGGGTCGCCACCGAGTACAGCACGAGCTTGCTCACGGGCTTCGTCGCCCACAACTCGCTGAAATTCGCGAACAATCCACGGATAGGGATGGGGCCCAACTACAGAGCCAATGCAGTAATAAGTGTCTTCAACACTCGCAACCCAGTCGCGCATTGCGTCGTTGATCGCATCTTTTAAGGTTCCGCTACCTGAGGTTACGGGCACTACTTCGGCACCGAGAAGTCGCATCCTCCACACGTTTAAAGCCTGGCGTTCAACATCCACAGCGCCCATGAAGACCTTGCACTCGAGACCGAACAGTGCTGCCGCAGTTGCCGTCGCTACTCCGTGCTGACCTGCACCGGTCTCTGCGATTACTTTCTGTTTCCCCATACGTTTGGCGAGAAGGGCTTGTCCGAGAACGTTATTAATCTTGTGAGAACCGGTATGAGTTAGATCTTCTCGCTTAAGTAATACCCGAATACCAAACAGCTCGGAGAGATTGTGGCACTCAGTCAGTGGTGTCGGCCTGCCCGCGTAAGACGCGAGTAAGCCCCCAAGCTCGGCTCGGAAATCCTCCGAGTACCAAGCCTTGCGGAACTCAGCCTCAAGTTGCTCTAGTGCTGCAACGAGCGTCTCTGGGACAAAACGCCCTCCGAATTCACCAAACCTTCCAAGTCCTTCCGGGGCTGGTCCAGGTGGGTCAAGGCGGACTCCGCCACCTCTATGTGGTGCTGCCATCGAATTGCTCCCGTTGATTGAGGACTAAATGCGCTGAAAGATTCTGCAATGCAGAATGTTGTCATTCGAGATTGCTCCCAATGTTACGGGAGACAACGGGTTAAACAACAAAGGAGAAGGGATCAGACGATGCGGAGCGATGGAGGTCCCGGCCGCTCAGCGTCCCGACTCTGACCAGGATTGCCCTCACCATCTAAATCCCAGTCGTATGGGCGCAGCGTCTCAACATTCTGGGGCTCCGCAAGCAGAGCATCACCAGCCTCTTTGGCCGAGGAGATGAACCGCCTTAATTTGCGAGCGTCTTTTCTCCCCGGCGCAGACTCGACCCCTGTAGCTACATCAACGCCCCACGGCCTTACCTGCGCAATCGCAGCCGCTATGTTCTCCGGATTCAATCCGCCTGCAAGCATCAACCTCAGTCCGCCCGGTATTCCCTCGGCTAGGGACCAGTCAAAGACTTGCCCTGTACCGGGAGCGGGGGAATCAATCAGTACAACATCTGCTGGACCTGCTGCAGCGGCTGCGATGCCTCGATCATGAGCCGCGAAGGCCTGAATAACAAAAGAGAGCCGAGCCCTAACCCACTGAACCTCTGTAATTGGTTCATGCCCATGGAGCTGAGCTCCTGATAGACCGCACCGCTGCACAATCTCAACGACTCGCTCCGGTCTCTCATTTCTAAAGACGCCGAACGTCGCAATCCCAGGCGGAATTCTCTTGATGATGTCGCGAACGTGCTCGCTACTCATCAATCGAGGGCTCCCCGCAGCGAAAATAAACCCCAGGGCATCAGCGCCCATGGCGACAGAGAGAAGTGCATCCTCTTCGTTGGTAATTCCGCAGATCTTTACAAACATTGATCAAAATCTAACCCGCGATGGGTCGCATAGATGGGAAATATCCTGATTTTCGCCCCGAAACAAGAAAGGATTAACGCGACGAGACTGAAACAGCAGACATAGCGGCAACCAGCGATGACGGGTCGGGGTGGCGCACTAAGGCCTCGCCGACCAGCACGGCATTAAACCCTGCATCTGCCATCTTTGCTGCATCCTCAAGACTCCGGATGGCGCTCTCTGCAACGGCAACAACCCCCGGAGGAATTTGAGTCGCTAGTGCTGCTACCCCCTCTCGATCCTCAGCGAAGTCCGCAAGGTTCCGAGCATTAACTCCAACAATCCCTAGACCGAGACCCACAACTCTCTCAACTTCATCCTCCGAGTGCGCCTCCACAAGTACACCCATCCCGAGAGATACTGCGCAAGCGTGAAGGTCCATCAGTAGCGAATCCTCAGGGATTGCTGCGAGAATGAGAAGAATGGCGTCCGCTCCGATTGCTCGAGACTCATAGATTTGAACCTCGTCAATAATAAAATCCTTTCGCAGCACAGGGATGCTCATCGCTGCCCGAGCGTTCTGGAGATCTGCGACGGAGCCCCCGAAATACTGCTGGTCGGTAAGCACGCTCATCGCAGCAGCCCCGCCCTGCTCATAGCAGAGCGCCATCATGCTTGGGTCTAAGTTCGGTGCCAATTCACCCTTAGAGGGTGACCTACGTTTGAACTCCGAGATTACTTTCAGGTGCGAGTCCCGAACAGATAGCGCGCCCAAAAAATCACGAGGTGGCTCTGCATCTAGAGCAGTCCGTCGAAGCAGGTCGCGGGTTTGAGGTAGACGTAAGACTGTGACCTCGTCGCGCTTAGTCGCAAGAATTTCATTTAGCACACTCACTAAGCCACCACTTTAGAAAGCCGGCAAATCGTCGGTCATGTTGCGACCGGTCGTTCCAGAACCCTAACCACGGTTCCAGAGACCTCAAGGGTTGACCCAATCTCTACCTCTCTGCGGACATAACCCAGTGCAAACCCTGGGGCAGAACTCGTAATCTCCCCCACAACCTTCCCACCTTGGAGGAGAGAGTCACCCTTAACAAGGGTGACTTCTGAGCTATTCGTGATTAGTCGCAGGTGCCTATTTACATGCCCACGACTATCAATACGGCAGACCAACTCCTGACCAACGAAGCAGCCTTTTGTGAATGAGACTGATTCGATCTCAAGAGCAGCCTCTTGAGGAATCACCGATGAGTCGAGGTCAAAACCCATACGCGGAGTTCCATTTTGTATGCGCTCCAACTCACTCTGATCGCTGGGCTCATCTCCTAGCGACTCAAGACTGACCTCAACTGCTGTTCGAATTTTGTAACGAGATAGAACGTTCTTCAGGGCCTCTCCCCATCCAGAGTCTGTGTCAAGCAGAGCGTCATCTCCTTCCCGCACTACGCCAAGGAGGACCTCTACCTTTCCCTGAGGGGTGAGCATTAATGCTGAGCGACGCTCGCCTTGCTCCATGCCAAGTACATCCTGCGAGAGAAGGCTCTGCAGAAAACTCCAAGTATCAGCTCCTGTTACGCGAACTACATCTTTATCGTTCATCAGGAACCCATCTCCTTAGTAGACCCAAAAATGCGCTTCGAAGCCTCAGCCGCCGTGAGCAGGGCCCGCGCCTTGTTATGGCACTCAAGATCCTCGAGCGCTGGGTCAGAATCAGCGACGACCCCTGCACCTGCTTGAACCGATGCTTTCCCATCGCGCCAGAGCATGGTGCGAATCGTAATGGCAGTATCAAGATTGCCGGAGAAATCAAGGTAGCCAACTACGCCCGCGTATGGACCGCGTTTCACTGGCTCAAGTTCGTCAATGATCTCCATTGCCCTTACCTTTGGAGCTCCACTAACTGTTCCAGCAGGGAATGTAGCCCTCAAAACATCAACCGCAGATTTTCCCTCCGCCAACTCGCCGGAGACCTGGCTCGTTATGTGCATGACGTGGCTATAGCGCTCAAGCGACATCAGTTCATCCATCTTCTCGGTTCCGAACTTCACGACACGCCCGAGATCATTACGAGCAAGGTCGACAAGCATCACGTGCTCGGCTCGCTCCTTTGGGTGCTCCATTAGTTCTGCCGCTAACACGTCGTCATGTGCGTCGTCGCGTCCTCGAAAACGAGTACCAGCAATTGGTCGGCTTATTACTCTGCCTCCAAGAACCTGCACCATCGGTTCAGGCGAGGATCCAACGAGGGTTACGTCATTATTGCGTAACAAATACATATACGGAGAGGGATTTACTAAGCGCAGAACCCTATAAACAGAGAAGGGATCGAACTCACCCTCTAGGTCGAAGCGTTGAGAGAGTACAACCTGGAATATGTCTCCGGCGAGTATGTGCTCTTTAGCGGCTTCAATACTTAGTTGAAACTCCTCAGAACTAAGCGCAGTCGTATGAGGAGGCAGGTCCGTTAAACGTGAGGCTGGTGGCGCAACAGGAGGATACGGAAGTGGCTGCCCGAGGCTATTGACGCGTGTTGCAATCTTCTTGAGAGCAGCATCGTATAAAGCATCGAGTGCTTGACCCGATTCATTACCCTTGAGAAATACGTTCTCCATTAGATATAGACGCTGGGCAAAATGATCAAATGCCGTGACGTGACCCGTAACTGTCAGTACCGCATCTGGCCAGCCAAGATCATCTGCCGGAGCATTTCGTAGGTACTCAACCTCGCGCACGACGTCGTAGCCGAGATACCCGACCACTCCACCGTGGAAGGGCGGTAGATCCTCAAAACTGGGTGCCTTGTAATGCGAGAGCAGAGCCTCAATAGCATTGAGTGCACCGCTATCGGTAGGTACGCCAACAGGAATCTCACCAGTCACCACTACATCGTTTCCTCGAGCCACAAGAGTGAGCTCAGGGTCGCTCCCAATAAACGAGAAACGACCCCACCGAACGCCATGTTCAACAGACTCGAGTAAAAAGCCGTCACTATCGCCCACCAATTTCGCAAATACGCTGACAGGCGTCTCAAAATCCGCAAGCAGCGTTCTCCAGATAGGAACGACTGTGAACTTTGTCGCTAATTCGCGAAACTCTCCACGTGTAGGTCGCGCAGCTCCAGCAAGTTTCTGTTCCACGTTCATAGCGCGCCGGGGGTAGCGCCAGAGCCGAAGTCGCGAAAAAAGCATGACCTCTCGCCCGTGTGGCAAGCACCGTTGCCCTCTTGCTCGACGATAAAAAGGATCGCATCAACGTCGCAGTCATAAGCAGCGCGACGTATGAATTGACGGTCTCCGGAGGTCTCTCCCTTGCACCAAAACTCTTGCCTGCTTCTGCTCCAGAACCAAGTGCGGCCTGTCTCAAGGCTCTTGCGAAGAGACTCCTCGTTGACCCATGCAAGCATCAAAACCTGCCCTGTCGACTCCTCTTGGACGATCGCAGTGGCCAAGCCATCTTGACTCCACCGCACAGAGGCGATCTCGTGTTCAGTAAAAGTAATGGGCTCGGCGATTGGCATCCCTGAGAGCGTAGCCAATGCCCGGGTCAAAATTCGATGGTTTAGGTGTAAGACCCTCCCCGTGCGAGAATGCCCGAATGGAGCCAACTCAGACGACCGCCGAGATCGCATCCCAGATCGCATCATCGTTAGCGGCATCGATCGAGGCACCGATAGCAGCGAAGCACTCTTTTAAGCACGTTGCCCATGGCACCGAGCGCAGCGATGATTACAGATGGCTGCAGGACCGCAACGACCCGGCGGTCATCGCATATCTCCTTGAAGAGAATAGGTACGCAGACGCCATCTTGGCCGAGACAATCGCCGAGAGAGACGCAATATATGGCGAGATTGAATCACGCGTGCTCCCTGTCGCTGACAGTGCCCCTGTCCGAAAAGGGCCGTGGGAGTATTTTGAGAGGAGCTTCTCGGACCAGCCGTATGTAAAACATTTGAGGCGGTCCTGGGATGCCGGAGTCGGGGCAGGCGCAGAAGAAGTGGTGTTGGATGAGAACGCTCTTGCAGTTGGGCACGAGTTTTTTGAGGTTGGTTCTTATGAAATAAGCCCTGATCATCGCTTACTTGCTTACGCTCTCGACACCAACGGAGGCGAGGTCTACGAACTTCGGATTCGAGACCTCGAGACCTCCGAGGATCTCCCCGATGAAATTCCAAATCTTTATTACGGCGTTGCCTGGTCAAAAGACTCGCGATGGATTTTTTATACGCGCCCGGATGAAGCTGTTCGGCCTTATCAAGTGTGGCGCCACGAAATCGGCTCATCCTCAAGCGAAGACGCCCTCGTCTTTGAGGAGCCGGACGAATCCTTCTTCGTCAGCGTCTATGAGTCTCGGAGTGGGGATTACATACTCATCGGAACCTGTTCACGTATCACGTCAGATGTCAGATTCATCCCCAGTGATGTTCCCACGGCAGAACCACGCCTAGTAGCGCAGCGTCGCCACGGAATCGAGTACGAGGTAGATCATCTTCGCGCGGCGAGCAGTACCTCAGTTGTGGACATTCGTGGGGATTCGGCGAGCGATCAATGGGCCATCCTCACAAATGACAATGCACTTGATTTTCGCGTCGCCATAGCAACCATTGGAGACTCGGAGCCCGAGACTTGGAGAGACTTAGCCCCGCATCGTCTCGGCACGCGGATTGCGGAGATGGATGTCTTTGCTGAGCACGTCGTAATTTCTGAGAGACATGATGGCTTGGAGCACCTACGAGTTATTCGAGTCTCCGATGGCAGCGAACGACACATCGACATGGCGGATCCTGTGTACACCGTCGCTACCGGGGCTAACCCGGAGTATGCGTCTGAGGCACTTAGATATAACTACGCATCCCCTACGCAGCCATTGCAAGATCTTGATTACAACTTCGAATCAGGCTCCTCTTTAATAGTTAAGGAGGCCGAGATTCCGGGCTTCGATAAAGAGCAGTACACCTGCAAGCGATCGTGGGCTACAGCCACTGATGGCACCCAGATTCCGATCTCAATTGTCTACAAAAATACGACCCCCATTGATGGAACCGCTCCATGTCTTCTCTATGGCTACGGCTCCTACGAGATTTGTATCGAACCTTCGTTCTCTAGCGCACGCCTTAGCCTTCTTGACCGTGGTTTTGTATACGCGATCGCCCATATTCGAGGCGGCGGGGAGATGGGGCGCTCCTGGTACGAGCAAGGCAGGCTTCTCCAGAAGCGAAATACCTTCACAGATTTTATTACATGCGCCGAGTATCTCTGTGCAGAGAAGTACACCTCAGCTCAACGCCTAGGTGCGCGCGGTCGCAGCGCCGGCGGTTTACTCATGGGTGCAGTCTCGAATCTTGCCCCGCAGGCTTTTAGTGCCATCTCTGCGGAGGTGCCCTTCGTGGACTGCGTCTCCACGATGAGCGACCCTGCACTCCCTCTCACGATCGGGGAATGGGAGGAGTGGGGAAACCCAATTGAGAGCAAAGAAGACTACGAATACATGCTCTCGTACTCGCCTTATGACAATGTAGAGAGCCATCCTTACCCGGCGATGTTTGTAGCGGCTGGCCTCAATGATCCTCGTGTCATGTACTGGGAACCAGCAAAATGGGTTGCCAAACATCGGGCAATGCGCAACGACAGCAACCTCTTAATTCTGCGCACAGAGATGGGATCGGGTCACGGCGGCCCATCTGGGCGCCAAGATGCTTGGAGGGATGAAGCGGTGGTTCTAGCCTTCTTCGTTCACGCTCTAACTACACCGAAGAGCGATTAGTTGAGCGGAAGCACGACCGCTAATTGTCGACTCTGAGCTATGAGTGTCCCGTCAGGTGCCCATATCTCTCCGTCCTCCTCCAAGAAGCCATCTGCAATGACATTCGTACGGAAAACAGCTAGGACAAAGTCGTCATCTTTTAAACCTGGATGAGGCAGAGATGATCTGAAATGGATTGTTAGGTCAACCGTCGGAACTGCTAGCGCAGTATCTACCTTTGAGAAAATTGGGGGCAACCATCCATCGGTGATCGCCGCAGCAACTACAGCATCAATTGGTTGACACTCAGGGAGACGTATCCAACCCCCTGCTACCGCTTTGGAAGACGCTGAATCCCCCTGCATCGGTGGACGCCCAATCGCCCAGCGCGTGTCCCATCTTCGACCAATTGGGATTGCATGCTCTGGAATCTTTGGGACCGCATAATGCGACGGCCCCGGGACCTGTGGCATGACCAGATCGCAGAAGTCATTACCCGGCCTTGCGAGAGAGAAGGCGCCAATCGCTAAAGCAATTAGGCGATCGCCCTGCATTAAACGCGCCGATAGCGTTGTTAGCGACCTCCCCGATCTCTCTATTGTCACCTCAACGACTGCCTCACCCTCAACAGCTGGGCGCAGGTAATGCAGTGTCAAGGACCTCGGTGTACGCGCCTCGTCATCTACGGCTGCTGTAAATGCACGAAGAACAATTGCCGCTATGTAACCGCCGTTGGGCCCCTGCTGCACCCACCATCGCGGGGAGAGATTCGCTAAATATTTTCCGTCTCCGATCGGGAGTGCTCCGGTCTCAATATCGAATGGAGTCATTGGGCTTTATCCAAGAGATTGAGGGCCTCTGATACATCGAATCTTGCTTCGTAGATTGCGCGCCCAACAATTGCTCCTGCGAGGCGACGTCCGTTCGATTCGAGACCGAGCAACGCAGTGAGGTCGCCTAGGGTCCCGACACCTCCACTTGCTATGAGCGGAATCTCGGACTCCGCTAGGACATCTAAAAGTTGCGCTAAGTCCGGGCCCTCAAGAGTTCCATCGCGTTGAATCTCAGTGACCACTAAGGCCGAAACGCCCTGCTCAGAGAATCTCTTCGCTAACTCAATTAGGTCGTAGCCACTTCCCTCTACCCAACCCTTTACAGCTACCTCACGCCCCCGAGCATCGAGCCCTACTGCGACTCCATCCGGATGATGCGCCGCAAGGGAGGCGACCATTTCAGGGTTCTCGACCGCAGCAGTACCAATCACAACGCGACTCACGCCAGCTGCCAGGAGATTCTCGGCCGCTTCTCGTGTGCGCACTCCCCCGCCCGACTGCACGCGCGACTTTACTGAGGCGCATATGTCTCTAATGACATCGAGATGAGCGGCGGTGCCAGTGCGAGCAGCATCCAGATCTACGACATGAATCCAGTTCGCTCCAGCCTCAGCAAACCCAACTGCTACGGCAACAGGATCGTCGTCATAAACAGTCTCCAACGCGAAATCTCCCCGCATCAACCTCACAGCATGGCCATCGCGCAGGTCAATGGCCGGATAGAGGTCTACAGGGACCCCTTAGTAGAAGGAACGCCAGAGCCCTCGATACGCACTGCATCTCGTAGGGCCCGCGCAATACCTTTAAATGAAGCCTCAATTACGTGATGCCCATTCTTTCCGGAGAGAGAACGAACGTGGAGCGTTATACCGGCAGCGAAGGCAAACGCTCGCCAGAACTCCTCTGCCAACTGCGGGTCGAAGGTTCCGATCCACTCAGAGATTGGATCTACCTCGTAAACAATAAAAGGTCGGCCACTTAGATCGAGCGCAACTTGAACCAATGCCTCATCGAGGGGCACAAGATTTGATGCAAATCGCCGAACGCCGGCCTTATCCCCAAGAGCCTCTGCAAGGCATCCGCCTACAACAATTCCGACATCCTCGATTGTGTGATGAGTATCAACCTCGAGATCACCCGTAGCAACAATCTTGAGATCGAACCCGGCATGCTTCCCGAGCTGCTCGAGCATGTGATCGAAGAACGGAATTCCAGTACTTGCCGAGGCGGTACCAGAACCGTCGACAAGAAGCTCGACCTCGATAGAGGTCTCTGCTGTTTTTCTCTGGCGTGATGCTTGTCTTGTTGTCATGAGTCTCCACTCTCGCGCAATATGGACCCTAAAGCCGTTAGGAAGGCGTCGTTATCTCCACGGCTACCGACTGTTACCCGCAGGCACCCCTCAACGCCTGGCCAGGCCGAGAAATCTCGAATGAGTACTCCGTGTTTTACTAGGCCGGCCCAGAGGCGTGATGATGCCTCTACGTCGCCAGGCTTACCGACTCTAAAAAGAATGAAATTGGCTCCAGAAGGCAGGGGTTCAAGCGCTTCGAAGCCACTAAGCCCCTCCATAAGGCGCTCGCGTTCTGAGACCAGTTCTCTAACTCGAGCATCCATCTCGGCGCGATATTTCAAGGCTGCGATCCCTGCAGATTGCGTTGCAGCAGCGAGGTGGTAAGGAAGCACGACCTTCTCTAGTTCCTCAACTACCCATGCCGGGGCGATGCAGTATCCGAGACGAAGGGCTGCCATGGACCAGACCTTTGAGTAGGTCTTCACCACAACCAATGCCGAATCTTCATTGACGCGCCCAATAGCGCTGTTAGGAGAGAACTCTCCATAGGCCTCATCAACAATCACAAGTCCACGAGCGGACTGCAATGCGGCGTCAAGAACCTCGGCTGCATCAACGGTGCCCGAGGGATTATTTGGGCTACATAGAAATACTAAATCCGGATCATTGCTCTTGATTGTGGACTCGAGTGCATCCGGATCGATCGTAAAATCAGCGCTGCGTGCGCTGCTTACAATCTCGGTTCCGGTGATCCTCGCGATGTGCGAGTGGAGTGCGTAGGTCGGCTCAATTATTAAGGCCTTCCTACCCGGGCCTCCGTAGGTAAGCATGAGTGTCTGCAGCACCTCATTTGAACCATTCGCACAGAAAATGCGCTCTGTTGGCTGCCCTAGCGACTCGCCTAGGGACTCGCGCAGAATTCGAGCGCTTCGGTCTGGGTAGCGATTCAATGGAACTGCTCGGACAGCCTCGAGCCAATCATCTACAAATGCGGCCGGTGGAGGTAGCGGACTTTCATTTGCATTAAGGCGAACTGAGACATTGAGGTTCGGAGAGTGATAACCCGACAAAGAACGAAGGTCATCTCTCGGTTGAATCGGATTCATTGCTCCACCCTGCGCGCTACAGCCTCACCGTGAGCGAAGAGTCCCTCTGCCTGCGTTAACGCTGCGACATAAGGAGCGACTCGTTCGAGCCCAGACCGCTCCACTCGCACGACATGGATGTGCTTGCGAAAGGTATCGACCCGCAATGCGCTGGCGAAGCGCGCACTGCGCCCCGTGGGCAGAACGTGATTTGCGCCGGATATGTAGTCGCCAACAACTGCAGGTGCCCAGGGTCCACAGAAGACTGCTCCAGCACAATTGACTGAGTCGAGGAGTCGGTCTGGGTTAGCGACAGCAAGTTCAAGGTGCTCGGGGGCAATGAAGTTGGAGACCTCAACTGCCTGCTCCCAGTTGCGAACAAGAACAGATCCCCCACCACTCGCGAAGTTCGACTCAATATCGGATCGCCGCGCAGCATCCTTTACTAAGAGCGATAGTGCAGAGTTAACAGCCTCCAACACATCTTCGCTCCAAGAAATCACTACAGCGGTCCCATTAGGGCCGTGCTCAGCTTGAGCCATTAGATCAAGCGCAATGAACTCGGGCGGAGTGGAGTCATCAGCAATAACTACCAACTCGGATGGTCCAGCCATCGAGTCGATACCTACATCGCCCGAGACCTCACCCTTAGCGAGGCTCACGTATTGATTGCCAGGGCCGACGATTACATCTACTGCCTTAATGCTCTCGGTGCCGTAGGCCATCGCCGCAATCGCCTGCGCTCCCCCAACACTGTAAATCTCATCAATCTCACACAATGCCGCTGCGGCCAATGTTGCTTGCGGGAGTGAACCATCGCTATCGGGCGGAACGCAGAGGGCAATTTGTTGGACCCCAGCGACTCGCGCAGGGATCGCAGTCATAAGAACCGTTGAGGGATATGCGCCACGCCCACCAGGTACATACAAGCCGGCACGTGATACGGGGCGAATTATTTCAGAGACTGAGATTCCGTCAGCGCCCCACTCAGCATGCTCAAGATCGCTAACTTGCGCCTCGTGATATCCGCGAATGCGATCCGCAGCGAATGAGAGCGCATCCTGTAGCTCTTGTGATGTCGCCTCCCATGCCGCCTTTGCTAAATCGGGAGAGACTGCAACCGAGCCGAGCGAAATACCATCAAACCGCTGGGTATATTCAAGGAGTGCCTCATCCCCACGCTCACGCACATCGGCGATGATGGAACGAACTGATTCGAGAACCTCAGGAGCGGCGCCGCTACTCACCGAACTGGGGAGAGCGCTCACGAGGTCTACGTCGTCGCCTCTGATGTCTATTCGTCGCAGCATGGATTGACAGCGTACCCGCCGCTCGCTCTACATCTAGGAGGATTACTGAGGGAACGCGCTTGCGCCCATAAGGTAGGGCTATGTCCTCCTCCTCTGACCATGCCGAACTCTCAGCGCTTCGATCGGTATTAGACGACCTTCTATCGAGAGTAGTGACAATTGGAGATCGATATCGAGGCTCAGACGACTCGGCTGTCGCAGTAGATATCGATAGCGCCGAGCGCACCCTTACAGCGACTCGACGGGCAATGGATAGAGCTGTCGACGGTCTAGAGAAGATGCTTTAAAGCTCTTCTTATATTTGGTTAGTTCTAAATCTAGTTACTTGCGCGTGAACCGCGGTTCACCTGTTCCAGCGGCAGGGCAGATATCTGAGAGCACGCAATCAGCGCAGCGTGGTTTGCGCGATGGGCATACGCGCCTTCCGTGGAGAATTAGGAAGAGAGAGAAGTCGCCCCGCAGATCTGGCGGTATCAATCTGTTGAGCTCTAGCTCTACCTTCACTGGGTCTTCCTCGCGCGTGAGATCTAGGCGACGAGCGAGCCGCCCAACATGAGTATCAACTGGCAACCCTGGGAGTTTGAAAACCACACTCCTAACAACATTTCCAGTCTTGCGCCCAACCCCTGGAAGCTTTACAAGATCAGCTAGTTCGGTAGGCACCTCCCCAGCATGATGCTCAACTAGATCCTGTGCCATCCCCACGATGTTCTTAGCCTTCTGACGATAAAAACCCGTTGAGTGCACAAGACGCTCAACCTCCTCGGGGTCAGCGGCTGCGAGGTCCTCTGCGGTAGGGAATCTGGCAAAGAGTGCAGGTGTAACTGAGTTGACCATTACGTCGGTACATTGCGCCGAGAGAATGGTGGCCGTGAGCAGCTGGAAGGCCGAGTCATGGAGAAGTTCGCACTCGGCTCCGAGGTACTCCTGCCCAAGTCTTTCAAGCACAATTGATGCTCGATTCTGTGCGCCTCGGGGAAGTGCCATGCCCGCACGCTACCCTCGGCCCTGTGCCAACCACACTCTTGCCCGATACGGTCGACTCCGGCGTCCGCGATGCGCTGATGCAGCTTGATGCTGCTGTGTGTGCGGCCACCGCTTGGGCTCCATTCGGCGAGGGAGTATGGCGCGACCTTGTCTCTCCCGGAAGAGGCTCCTTCGCTGCCCTTACCCTCGAGCAGAACATGCCTCTATCTGCGGTATACGCGTCTGAGAGCGAGCAGGATTGGAGTCTCGGCCTAGGCGCTCTCCCAGGGCACCTGCCCCCGCTCGCTGAGGCCTTGGGGAAAATCGCTGGTCTCGGAGCAGAGCTGATAACTGCATGGGTATTGAACTCTGACGACACCACATCTTTGGCTATCTCTCAATTGCTCTCAACCAATGGCTTTGTTGAGGCGAGACGCCTGCTTCGGCTTGAGGTGGCGCTACCCGTCGAGGTACTGAGTCTGGCGAGCGGCGTTTCTTTGAGATCGTTCGATGAGGAGCGTGACACGCAAGCGTGGTTAGAGACGAATAATCGCTGCTTCGTTGGTCACCCGGAGCAAGGAGATTGGAGCATTGAGAAATTTGCGGATCGGCGCGCGGAGGCTTGGTTCCGTAGCGAAGATTTACTGGTGGCTCATCTTGATGATGTCTTCGTTGGATTCTGCTGGACCAAAACAAGCATTGAGACAGCGAGGCCTCCGATTGGCGAGATCTACGTAATCGGAGTTACCCCTGAGCTCGGCGGCCAAGGAATTGGTTCTGCCCTCTGCTCGCAGGGCCTCGCACATTTGGAGAAGAAACACCACTCCGAGATTGGAATGCTCTACGTTGATGCATCCAACGAGACCGCAATGAAAACCTATGGAAAACTTGGATTTAATCAAGTGAGAGAAGATCAAGCCTGGACTCGGAGTCTCTAATGAGCGTGTATCCCCGTTATAGCGCCACAGAGAAAGACCTCTCGAACCTCATTGAGAAATTGAGACTCCCTGGATATAGAGCAAAGCAAATCTACGAAGCCCTTTGGAGCACCCGAATTGCGCTCGAGGCCGCAACAAACCTTCCACAATCTCTTAAAGAAATCCTAGAAGAGAGGCTCCCACTTTCTCTAGATATGACAACGGAGGAAGTAAGCGCTGACGGACTTACTCGGAAGTGGCTCTGGCAGTCTCGTAAAGATGCTGCACAGGTTGAGACTGTGCTGATGGAGTATCCGAGTCGTGCAACGGTATGCGTCTCATCTCAGGCAGGTTGCGCGATGGGGTGCACATTCTGTGCAACGGGGCAGGCTGGTTTCGAGCGACACCTAACCCGCGCCGAGATTCTTGAGCAGGTACTGCGCGCTGCACAATCATCTAACCGTCGAGTCTCGAACGTGGTCTTTATGGGCATGGGTGAGCCTCTCGCAAATTACGACGAAACATGGGGAGCGGTGGAGCGCCTCCATCGCGATCTAGGGCTCTCAGCGCGCCACATCACCGTCTCTACAGTCGGGGTTGTGCCTGGCATCCGCAGACTCGCCGCAGAGGAGATTCCCGTGACTCTTGCGGTGTCACTACACGCACCTGACGACGATCTGCGCTCGACGATGGTTCCACTAAACAATCGCTACCCGATAGCGGAGATTCTCGACGCCGCCGCTGAATTTGCGGCTAGCAAAGGAAGGCGAGTCACCTTCGAATACGCCTGTATCGCGGACGTAAACGACACCGACTACCACGCGAACGCACTCGCTAAACGCCTGATACCCCTTGGGTCGCTTGGGGCGCACGTAAATTTGATCCCGCTCAACCCAACTGAGGGATTTTCGACTAGAGGATCCTCCACGGTTCGGATTCTCGATTTTGCCGCCCGCCTAAGAATGCTTGGCATCACAGCCACGATTCGCCGCAACAGGGGAACTGACATCGACGGCGCATGCGGACAACTGCGCTCCCGTGTAGCGATCGGACCCCGACCGGAGTCAGACTCCACACCCTAGATAGAGATTTTTAGCAAAGCACAATGAACGGAGAGCTATGAACGGTAACCGCTTCCTAAATCAATCACAGCCGCAGACTCTCTACGGAGCAACGATGCTCTGTTACATCGATGGCGCTTTTGGCCTTCTATATGGAGCCGGGGCTGGCCTACTTATGCTCATAGCCATCGGACTTCTAGCCGGCGGATACGGGATAGCCAACGAAAAGCGATGGGGTTATGTAGCAGCGGTTGTTGCGGCGATCCTTCAAGTAGGACTATTGGTGTTCTTTTACAGGCTCAGAGTCTTTGGATTTCCACAGGTCATGAACTTCATGTTCGATGCCCTATTAGTTGGACTTCTAGTTCATCCAATGAGTCGCGATTACCAGCGCCTCTGGTTTCGTTGAGTCGAAACACGCCTCCGCTTAAAATCAACTAGAGATAGCTGACACCCAAAATGGAATACAACCTCGCCGATCTCTGGGAATGTGTCGCTGACACAGTCCCCGAACGAGAAGCCTTCATATTTGGAGCCCTTCGACTCACCTATAGCGATGCCGAGAAGCGCATCAACCGCCTAGCCCATTACCTACTAGAGAGCGGGGTGCAACCGGGAGACCGCGTCGCTCTCTACTTATTCAATGGCAATGAATACCTTGAAGCGATGCTCGCAGCCTTCAAAATCAGAGCAGTCCCTGTAAATGTGAACTATCGCTACGTCGAGGAAGAACTCTCCTACCTTCTAAATGACTCCAGCGCTGTGGCACTAATTTTTCATGCCAGCTTCGCCTCGAAGATTCACTCCATCAAAGACCGCATTCCACCAACCTCCTTCATCCTTGTAGAGGATGAATCTCCTGATGACGGGCTACTCGAGAAACTTGGCGCCATCGAATACGAATCGGCACTAATCAAGTCCTCGCCAGTGAGGGATTTTGCTCCTCGCACCGCAGATGATCTCTATATTCTCTACACAGGTGGCACAACCGGAATGCCGAAGGGAGTTATGTGGAGGCACGAAGACATTTTCTTCGGTGCCTTCGGCGGCGGTGATTTCGATGGGCGCAGTGTCACAACCCCAGAGGAGATCGCAGAAAAGGCTAAGAGCGGTCGACTGCGCTGCCTTCCAGCCTGCCCATTTATGCATGGAACTGCACACTGGATCGCCTTCACAACACTCTTCTCGGGAGGCACCGTCGTAATCTCGAGGGATCGAGCATTTCACCCAACAAGTCTCTGGAGTCTGGTTGCAGAAGAGAGAGTAAATCTTCTAGTAATTGTCGGAGACGCATTTGCACGCCCTCTCGTTGAAGCGCTGAATAACGACATAGAGGCAGATGCAGTCTCTTGCTGCACCGTCATACTCTCAGGTGGTGCCATCCTCTCGCCCTCAGTTAAGACGGCACTCACTGACAGGCTCCCAGGAACGATGATCATCGACGGCTATGGAGCATCAGAGACCGGAGGCCAAGGCCGTTCAGTTACGGTCGCCGGTAGCGAGCCGAGCGCGCGACCGAAATTTAAAGTGAATTCCCAAACGATGGTGCTCACGGAGAACTTCTTGCCTGCAGAGGTAGGCGTTATTGGCTTGCTGGCGCGCAGAGGTCATGTTCCGATCGGATACTTGGGTGATCCTGTAAAATCGGCGGCAACTTTTCCGATCATTGACGGGGTCAGGTGGTCGGTTCCCGGTGACCACGCAGTTGTAGAGGCGGACGGTCTCATCACACTTTTAGGTCGTGGATCGGTCTCCATCAACACTGGCGGAGAGAAGGTTTACCCAGAAGAGGTCGAGTCAGCACTAAAGGCCCATGCAGGTATCTTTGATGCAATTGTTCTCGGAGTACCAGACGAAAAATGGGGAGAGCGTGTTGTTGCAGTCCTTCACCTGCGCGCTGGAGTAAGTCTCGACATCGCTCAAATCAATGCGCATCTGCGCAGCCACGTAGCCGGTTACAAAATACCGAGAAGCGTCTTTCTGGCGCCATCGATCCATCGTTCTCCATCTGGAAAGCCCGATTACCGATGGGCCAAAGAATTTGCACTTGTTGCACTCTCCGCTAACGAAGGCCTGACATGAACCGACTAGCCCAGGAAACCTCTCCGTATCTT
This sequence comes from Actinobacteria bacterium IMCC26256, assembly GCA_001023575.1. Classification (GTDB taxonomy): domain Bacteria; phylum Actinomycetota; class Acidimicrobiia; order IMCC26256; family IMCC26256; genus IMCC26256. Next base: position 1,311,899 of record CP011489.1, read on the forward strand.
CGCCAGCATGCCGATAATCCAGTCGATTGGTATCCATGGGGCGAGGAAGCGTTTACTGCGGCGCGCGAACTTGATCGCCCGATACTGCTTTCAGTTGGATACTCGGCATGCCACTGGTGCCATGTGATGGCGCATGAATCCTTCGAGGATTCTGAGACAGCAGCAATAATGAATGACCTCTTTATCAACGTCAAGGTCGATCGCGAAGAACGCCCGGATGTTGATGCTGTGTACATGACAGCAGTGCAAGCGATGACCGGGCGGGGCGGCTGGCCTATGACTGTATTCATGACTGCAGAAGGTGTGCCTTTCTACGGCGGAACATATTTTCCCCCAGACGATCGACATGGCATGGCTTCATTCACGAGAGTTATGCAAGCAATTAGTGAAGCATGGATGACCGATCGCGAGCATGTTGCCGAACAAGGAGAACAGCTACGCGAACTAATTCAGCGTGCCGCAACTCCGCCGGAGGGAGGAGTCTCGCTCTCCGAGCGCTCGCCACATGAGGTGCTCGCCCCAATCGCAGAATTATTCGACCCAAGGCTTGGCGGATTCGGACGCGCTCCAAAATTTCCTCAGGCCATGACCATCGATCTACTGCTTCGACTCCACGCCAATACAAAGAACGAATCCGCTCTCCACATGGCGACTACCTCGCTCGATTGCATGGCAGATGGTGGAATCTACGATCACCTAGGTGGTGGTTTCGCTCGCTACTCCACCGACGACAAATGGCTCGTTCCGCACTTTGAGAAGATGCTCTACGATCAGGCTCTACTCCTCGGTGCCTATCTGCGCGCATTCTGCGCGACGGGTAATGCCTCTTATCGCAGTGTCATCGAAGAGACAATCGCTTACGTTCTGCGCGACCTCGCGACTCCTGATGCAGGTTGGGCATCTGCTGAGGATGCTGACTCCGAGGGAATCGAAGGAAAGTTCTACCTATGGAGCCCCAACGAGATTCACGAAGCCTGCAGCGACAGCGCCATCGCTAAAGCAGTCATCGAGTGGTTCGAAGTTACCGATGCTGGGAATTTTACTGATCCACACACTTACTATTCAGGCACGATTCTCGCTAATTCTCGACCGAGAGCAGAGCGCCCGGAGGCAGTGACTGCTGCTCTCCCACTGCTCCTCAAGTATCGCAGTAGGCGCGTAAGGCCCGGACTCGACGACAAGGTTCTTTTGGCCTGGAATGCATGGTTTCTTCGGTCTCTTGTTGAGGCGGCCGCTGCATTAGGTCGCCAAGACTGGATGGATGCGGCGAGAGCTAATGCCCGATTTCTTCTCAGTGAGATGCGGAGCACTGAAGGTCGCCTACTTAGGTCTTGGCAGAATGGGCGTGCCCACCTTCCGGCATACGCAGAGGACTACGCAGCTCTGTTAGGAGCCCTCATTTCACTCGCAGAGCTCGACGACGCCAACTGGCTTACCGAGGCGATCTCGGTAGCAGACGATTTGATCGAATTATTCGGGCGCGAAGAAGGCGGCTTCTACACCACAGGCACAGATCAAGAACGACTAGTTGCTCGCACATTGGATCTCCAAGACAATGCGACACCGGCAGCAAATTCACTAGCAGCTGATGCGCTCCTCCGCCTCGCTGACCTAACAGGCGTGGAGGAGTATCGCGAGACCGCGATAAGAACTCTGCGGCTCGTTGTTGGTGACGCCTATGAGCACCCAACTGCCTTTGCGTTTGCATTGGGAGCCATCGAGAGGGCGATTACACCGGCAGTTGAGATTGCATTCATCGGTGATGCTGCGCAGTTAGTAAAAGCAGTCGCTAACAGAGTCATTCCATCAAGCGTATTTCTCTGGGCACGAAGCACATCAGATACGCACCTATCACCGCTCTTAGAGGGTCGTGGCGAGATCGATTCTCAAGGAACCGCATTTGTCTGCGAATCAAATACATGTCGATTGCCAGTGACTGATAGCGAGTCTTTAAATCAAGAGATTGATTTAGCGCTATCCAACCGCAGAGGCGATTAAGGGACTCTTAGCAACCTCAGACGAGGAGACCGAATCCTCCGGCAAGTGCGTCTGCTGAGACCCAACCAAATGCAATGATTGCCTCGCCGCCGCTTGGACTGCACTCACCGACTAGCTCAACTGCGGCTTTGCCCCCACCCTTAACGGTGCTTGCATCTAGAACCGGCTCCGGCACTTTGCCAGGCTTGACTCGAAAGGCATGCTCGTCATAACGAGTGTCGCAGGAGAAACGTTTCGCTAGGCGGCGTCCCCATGCTCGCTCCTCACCAGTTGCCTTGTAATTGGGGCGAGGAACTACGTCGTCCAATTGGGCGAAGAGGTTGTAGGTGGCGGGGTGAGCGATGCGGCCTGCGATGAGGACATCCTCATCCGGGAACGAGATCGCTGCACGACGATAGAGCTCTGCGACCAAAGCCTTGAGTGTGGTTCCACTTGTCTTGCCTTTGCGAATCGCACCTAGCCCCCAGAGAATGCAGGGGGTTCCACCAACGCGCTCGAGTGAGCCAAATAGGAATCCGTGGGTCTCGTCATCTACTTCCGCAATCACGATAAGTGGAAATTTCTCCACTTGAGACTCAAGGTGTTCGTCCATTCCAGCAAGTCCAACCGCTACAAGCAGTTGACTGAACTCATCGAGTTCAACCGGCTTGAGGGAGACTGAGTCACGCGATTCAATCTGCATAGGTCCCTATTCTGACCGCATAAATGGGAGACCGCCAATCGCCTCTCTCTTGGGAGCGATGGGCGATACGACAAAAGTCTCGCCTGCTGCTACTCAAAGAGCCTCGAGAGAGCCGATTTAGACCCAATAATAAATATGAATTCTCCCTGTTTTGCGACACATTTGCCCCTCCGTACGAAACGCCTTCTTTAAGTCCGTCGCCACAATGTAAGCATGGGAAGCTTAAATCGCCTTAAAGTCTCTTAAATGACACAGAATTTGGATGCCCTCAAATGGAGCCCTCGAGATCCATCTTTTCGTGCCGATCCCTACCCTTGGTATAAGGCACTCCGGGAGCAGACGCCTGTACTTGCCCATCACGAAGTGGGATTTGTCGTATCGCGATACGCAGATATTGAGGCTCTCCTGCGTGACCCTCGACTCGGCGTATCAACGCCCTCACCCTGGCGCGAAGTAATGGCCGAAGCAGCATCCCCCGCCCTGCGACGTTTAGCCGAACTAACACTGCTCTTTATCGACCCACCAGAGCATTCGAGGGTTCGTGCGACATTTGCAAAAGCGTTTACTCCTAGGCGCATTGCAGCGCTCCAACCTCACCTCGAAAAAACGATTGACTCAATTCTTGATCGCCTCGACCCTCAAGACGAGTTTGATCTCATGACCGAAATAGCCGAACCATTTCCAATTCTCAGCATCACCCATCTCCTTGGAGTGCCCGAGTCCGACTGGACAGAGTTGCACCGTTGGACAACAGAAATTACAGCTTTCAACGAATTACCGATTGATCTATCTGCACTACCAGCGGCTAACGAGGCTGCAACAGATTTTGACGCGTACTGTCGAACAATCATTGATGAGCGGCGTTCGAATCCAGGCGAAGACCTAATCTCTGCGCTCCTAACCGCAGAGGAAGATGGCACAGGTTTAAGTGTCGATGAGATCGTTGCGATGCTCATACTTCTATTGATGGCCGGGCACGACACTACAAAGAGCCTCATCTCAAGCGGCCTTCGCGAACTCTTGCGTCACCCGGATCAAGCAGAGTTGCTGCGCAACGACCCATCTCTGATTTCGAGTGCAATCGAAGAACTACTGCGATTCGAGAGCCCTCTGCACGTTGCCTCCGGTGGAGGGCGTTGGGCAAGCGAACCCTTCGAACTCCACGGAGTAACCATCACCCCTGGTGCCGCGGTTCGCCTACTCCTAGGTTCCGGTAACCGCGATCCAGATGCCTTTGAGAATCCGGACAGACTCGATATTCAGCGTGCACCTAAGCCACATTTGGCATTCGGCAAAGGAATTCACTTCTGTATTGGCGCCGCACTTGGGCGGCAAGAATCACAGATCGTGATTTCGCGAGTTCTAACTCGATTCCCAGACCTTGAGGTCACGAAAGACGAACTCACTTGGCGCTCGAACTTCGTTACGCGCCAGTTAACCGAACTCCCCGTAAGACGCGCAGCAAGATCCGCTTCTTAGGCTCGAATAGTTGAACTAATCGAGATTGCTCAGGTTGTGCATTCGCCGCTAATGGGTCTGCACTCAACTGACTGCGGGTCGTCATCTATGCAATTACGATTACAAAATTCTTAAGTTGAGAAGGTGTTAGTTTCCACGAATGGACTCTATGGGGGACGGGGCAAGCAGCAAGGCACGGTCAGATGACGACGACACGGTAGGCGCATCTAAAGGATCTCGCAATCGGCGTAGGCGTCGCCGAGTCGCCACCGGCGTTTTTGCCTGCATAGTTGTCGCTTCAGCAGTTGTTGGCGTTGCAGTCCGGGTCAGTAAATCTTCGACGGCAGGCACTTTGGTAACTGGGCCGAGTGGTGCAATCTGCGATTTTAAAGTTAGCGGCGATTGTCAAAACATGAACTTGAATGGCGTTGTCGTGCGAGGCGTCGATCTGACGGGGATGAAATTTAATGGTTCGTCCCTTAACGGCGCCGACTTCACTGGTTCGACGTTCACAAATACCGACTTAACCGGCGCAACGTTTATTGGAGCGATACTTGACGGAGTGAAATCTGGCGGAGTGATCGGCAAGAAGTCACTCAAAACATCATGCGACAGTCAGATCGACTACGGAGACATAGGCTGCGAATTGTGGTTGCAGTCGGTTCAATTCAACGCCCCGATCTATTGCTACCCCATCGAATGGTGGATGGCCTGCCTCGGACTCGCACCGGATGGGGACATTGCCACCGTGCCGCAGAGCGATGGAAGAAAACAATGGCTTCCAGCACAGTGGCAATTCGTTGACGGTTACCTTGTCGGACCACGCGCAAATTTGGGCGGGGCGAGTCTCGGAGCCTCTGATTTGTCCTACATAAACCTTTCGTCCGCAATCCTCAACAAAGCGGAATTACAAAACGCAACACTCAAAGGCTCCGTGGTTGATTATGCCGATCTTCAAGGTGCAGCGCTTCGCGGTAGTTGGGAGAAAGAGGTTGGAAGCTTCAACGGTGTGATTGTCTCTTACGGCACACAATTGCGAGTCGAAGACTGCGTGTGGGGTTCAGCGGTTGCTGTTAGCCGTGGCATCTGGGGCGGCGGCTATATCGAACACGGTTTTTGGGACGTCTTAACAAACGCAATCGTATTAGGTAGGTTTCCTGGTTGCAGTGACAATTCGCCAAATCCTGGCCCTCGAACTGCCCCGACCAACACCTGCACCACTCGCTTGATTACTTGGAGTTCCAGTCTGGGTTTTGACACTGCTGCGCAGAAGGCTAATCCCGGACAAGTAGACCCCTCAATCGGGGACCCGGCAGGAAGCAGATTACCCGACGATACTGGTCCGTGGAAGTACAACACCTACACCGGGCATCTGACGCAGTGTCCGAATCCAGCCGAACAAACGACAACGACAACGACCACTACGAGACCCTTGAATTGATTAGCTGCAGGGTTTTACCAGCACCAAGGATAAAGCTGAGCAACGCTTTGCCAAAGTAATCGCAAGACAGTGAACTGCTTCTGTCTCAGCGACGCGCGGGCTACCCGGCTACAGGCTCTCCGTCCGGCAAGGTCGGTTCGTTGCCGCAGGTTTCACTGACCCAGTCCCAGAGACGTTGGCGACGGTCAGGCGTCTCGGCATTCTTTGTTCCGCGTAACTTGTGCGTACTGCGGGGTCGCCGGTCGAGCCAGAAGCCGCCGTTCAATTGCAGTGGGAGCTCATCGGCCGCTAGCCACACCAACGTGTCGGCTCCCTGCTCAGGCGAGCGCAAGAGCGGACCCATGATCTTCGAGAACGTCGGCAACGATGCGTCGACGCCTGGGGTCGAGGCCCATCCAGGGTGCATTGCGTGGAAGTGGATCCCGAGACCCCCGAATCGCTCGGCCCACATCTCGTTGAGCACAACTTGGGCTCGCTTTGCACGCGCGTACTGCTCGGTACCGCGGTACTCCGCTTCGGACATCTGGAGCCCTGAGACGGTTAGGCCGGATGAGTACATTCCTCCAGACGACATCGTCAGCACCCGAGACTGTGGCGTGGTTGCGAGCCGATCAAGGAGCAGACTCGTCAACAGGAATGGCCCGACCACCTGACTCGCTACCGTGGCCTCGGTGCCGTCTGGCGCGGTGCGTCGATCCGCGGTTAGGGCACCGGCATTGTGAATCAGCACGTCGAGTCGATCGTGATCCGCGAGCACTCGTTTGGCCAACGCCTTAACTTGCTCGTAGTCGCCCATGTCGGCCGCAACTTGGGTCACATTGGAATTGCCAGACGATTCGATGATCGCTGCGACGGCCTGATCATTACGATCGGCATCGCGCCCGACGAGCACGAGCGTTGCACCGCAATCGGCGAGTTGCATAGCCGCAGCCTTTCCGAGTCCGGAGGTCGCGCCAGTGAGGACGATCACCCGTCCAGAGAGGTCATACCCTTGGAGGGGTCGCCAACCATCGAGCCGAGACCGCACCACATAACCAATCCGGGTGAAACTCGTGACTACCGGCGCTTCGACGAGAGCATCGACGATGTCGCGACCGTTCATCGAGATCGGTCCGGGAGCCGTTCGCCGTCGAGTACTCGAATCAGTCCTGCGGCTGCTCTATCTCCGATGCGGCCGAATGTGAGTCGAAGGATCGGATCGGCGAGACCTAGCGGCCCCTTGAGCGTGAGCTCGGCGTCATAGGTCACGATCGACCCTGTACCATCAGCCTCGACGGTAATCGTGTCAAGCGAAGTGAGAATTAATGTTTCGGCGCGCGCGACGATTGAATTCGGGGAATCGAATTGGGTTGTGCGATAACGAAGCGGCGCGGGGAGTCCCTTTACCGTCACGTCGTAGACCGCATTCAGCCCGGGACCCTCACCCTCCGACTGCTTGACACGGGTCACGCCCGGATCCCATTCGGCAAAGTTTGAGAGGTTCGCCATGTAGGCGAAGGCCTCGGCTGGAGACTTCGGTGAACGAAGACGAACGAGATATCGAGCCATAGAGAATGTCTACCCCGTGGCGGACCGAAGTATTGAACGCGGGTGCCGACCTTAGGAAGCGAGAAGGGCCAGCTGAGCAGCCCAAACTACCTATTTCTGACAAATATTCCTGACAACGAGTGGGCGATGCGGGACTCGAACCCACGACCTCTGCCGTGTGAAGGCAGCGCTCTAACCAACTGAGCCAATCGCCCGAGAGGTGCAGACTACAACGCACCACACGGTCTCCAATCTTGACACTACGCTTCACCCTTCGGCAGAGACCGAACGCGAGCCGCATCTTGGAGGCGCACATGTCAGTATTCGAAGAAGTTCAGCATGGATTTTCAATGCCCCTAAGTGAGGCTATGGAGACTCAACGTGCAGTTCGGCGCCTCAAACAGGATCCGGTGGACGATGAGACCCTGCTGGCCATTCTCCGCCTAGCCACCAAAGCCCCAACCGGAGGGAACGCTCAGGGCTGGGAGTTCATAGCAGTACGAGACCCCGACGTAAAACACGCCATTGCTCGCCTAAACCGAATGTCCTGGTCGCTTGCCCGCAGGATGTACGCAAAGAAGGTCAACGGGGACCAAAAGGCTGCCCGGATGCTCGAGGCAGTCCAATGGCAGGCAGACCATTTAGAGGACTCCCCTGTCATCATCGTTGCTTGCCTTCACGGGCGAGGATTCCTAACCCCAATGGCCAGAAGTTCGTTCTACGGTTCGATCTACCCAGCGGTTCAGAACCTGCTCCTGGCCGCTAGGTCAATTGGGCTAGGAGCGGCGCTGACAACGCTCCCCCTTTGGTCCCAGACCCTCGCTCGGCGAACTCTCAATCTGCCCCGCGGAATCACGCCAGTTGCGGTCATTCCTTTAGGTTGGCCTGTCCGAGGGGGGTATGGCCCGAATACCCGAAAGCCTCTCGAGGAGGTCCTACACCTTGACCACTATGGGAACCGAGTATTCTTAGAGGCGTAGTTCTCAGAAGGGCCCCTACTCAGATTCACAGGAGCGAGGACACAAGCGAAGCGATCTCCAAACAAGTCTGGGATCTATTCGGCACGACCCCTCTTCATGAGGGATAATCCAAAGCTTGCGGCCCACTGATTGGGCCCGACGAGGTCAGGTGAACGAATGGCCAGAAAAGGGCGAGCGCGCAGATTTAGAGAAGCGCGCGAGATGAAGCAAGGTTTTGATGACGGGCTCTTTCGCGACGATGGGCGAACTCTCGCCGATGTCGGGGATGAAGACGCCGGCATTGTCTATCTTGAGGACGAAGATGATCGCGGAGAGCCCGAGCCTTGGGACCCGGACGAGATCAACGCTCTTCGCGACTGATTCGTTTTAAGCGAGGCGTGGATCAGCCGAGTCTGGGTTGACCCCAAAATCCTCAATTGCATTCACAACGATGTTTGGTGCCAGACCAAACCCATCGGCAAGCGCTGAGAGTACGGCTACAACTTGATGCTCGGCGTCTACCTCGAAGTGTCTGCGCAACTCGTCTCGCGTATCTGAGTGCCCAAAACCGTCAGTACCCAACGAGATGAAATGCCTTGGAATCCAGCGCGCAATTTGGTCCGAGACGCTGTGCATCCAGTCCGAGACAGCCAAGACCGGCCCCTCGCCACCCGCTAGGCACTGAGCGACGAAAGAACTCCTGCGAGGCTCGCCCGGATGGAGTCGGTTCCAACGCTCAATCTCGAGAGCATCGTCGCGAAGCGCCTTCCATGAAGTCGCACTCCAAACATCAACCTCAACGCCATACTTATCGCGGAGCATCTCGCTAGCTAGGAGTGCGTTTGGTACCGCAGACCCGCTCGCAATGATTGTTGCACGATTTGCCGCACTCGAAGTAACTGGGGCGAGACAGTAGAGGCCTTTGATGATGCCTTCCTCTACGCCTTCGGGTTGTGCTGGCATGAGAATGTTCTCGTTGTACAGGGTCAAATAATAGAAACAATCCTCCTGGGACTCTCCATACATACGACTTATTCCGTCGCGCACAATTACAGCAGTCTCATAAGCAAATGCGGGGTCGTATGCCCTGCAGTTTGGAAAAGCAGATGCTAAAAGCTGGCTCTGCCCATCGCAGTGCTGCAGACCTTCACCCTCGAGTGTCGTGCGCCCAGCGGTTGCACCGAGCATGAAACCTCTCCCGAGTTGATCACTAAATGCCCAGACCAGATCGGCAACACGCTGGAAACCAAACATCGAATAAAAACTGAAGAATGGAATCATCGGCGTGTCATGAGTTGAGTAGGAGGTTCCGGCGGCGGTGAACATGGCGATCGCTCCCGCTTCGTTTATCCCCTCCTCAAGTATCTGCCCATCGGCAGCTTCGCGATAAGAGAGGAGCAGGCTCGCATCAACAGGTTCATACTTCTGACCAAATGGTGCATGAATCTTGAACTCGCGAAAGAGCGCATCCATCCCAAAGGTGCGTGCCTCATCTGGGATAACCGGAACTATCCGCTCTCCAATCTCGGGGTCAGATAGGAGACGCCTGAGCAGACGAGTAAACGCAGTCGTGGTACTCGCCGTTGATCCTTCTGGAGAGCCCTGCCTGAACTCTTCGAAAACTTCATCATTGGGCATTGGAAGGGGTTGCGAAGTTAATCGTCGCTGAGGAATCCAACCCCCGAGCGCATTGCGTTTCTCGGCAAGGTATTCAAACTCCTCACTCCCCTTCTCAAAGCGAAAATATGGAGCTAAGCCGTCAACGAAGTCGTTATCCGATACTGGGATAGCGAGGCGATCGCGTAGTGCTAAGAGATCAACCTTGGAGAGTTTCTTAATCTGATGCGTTGCGTTGCGACCTTCTACATTGTCTCCAAGCGCCCAACCTTTAACTGTTTTTGCAAGCACAACCGTGGGCTTGCCACTTAGTTCAATCGCTCGCGAATACGCATTGAAGATCTTGTCAAAATCATGCCCACCACGTGGCAGGCGCTCCAACTCTTCGTCGCTAAGGTGCTCAACTAGAGCTAGTAATCGAAGATCAGAGCCAAAGAAATGCTCGCGAATATATGAGCCGGCCTCTACCGAATAGCGCTGAAACTCACCATCAGGCACTTCGTTCATTCGGTTTAATAGCGCTCCATCAGAGTCGGCTGCGAGCAACGGGTCCCAACCAGATCCCCAGATTGCCTTTACGACACTCCAACCAGCCCCTGAGTAGAGAGACTCGAACTCCTGTATGACTTTCGCATTCCCCCTTACTGGCCCGTCGAGGCGCTGGAGGTTGCAGTTCACAACAAAAATCAGATTCTCTAAATTCTCACGCCCTGCAATTGCTACCGCCGCCAATGACTCAGGTTCGTCCATCTCGCCATCGCCTACGAAGCACCAGACTCGCGAATCAGATACGTCGATGATTCCGCGCTGAGATAGGTAACGATTAAAGCGCGCTTGAGCAACAGCATTCAGCGGACCTAACCCCATTGAGACGGTTGGAAACTGCCAGAAATCTGGCATGCGACGCGGATGCGGATAAGAAGGGAGCCCCGCTCCCGAGACCTGCCTCCTAAAACCATCTAGTCGCTCGGCAGAGAGTCTGTGCTCTAAGAATGCCCTCGCATAGATCCCTGGAGAAGCATGACCCTGAAAAAATACCTGGTCACCACCCCCAATTGCATCTGGCCCGCGGAAGAAATGGTTAAAACCAACCTCGTAGAGCGATGCCGCTGAGGCGTAAGTGCTGAGGTGGCCACCGAGGCCATCGAACCTGTGGTTAGCGCGATCAACCATTGCCACTGCGTTCCATCGCACTGCGGCGCGAATACTGCGCTCGGTAACAAGGTCCCCCGGATACGCCGTCTGAGACTCAACGGGGATCGTATTGACGTAGGGAGTAGTTAAAGAACCGCCGATTCCGACCCCTAAATTGCGTGCACGCTCAAGTAGGCGTAGCAGCACATATCGTGCACGTTCTATGCCCTGCGCACTGATCACACTGTCTAGGGACTCGAGCCACTCAAGCGTCTCTAGCGGATCGTTGTCAGGTAACTGATGAATAAATCCTTCGTGTGCCATGGTCACCCCCAGCCCTGAGCTCGGCCTTAACCTCAATTTAAATAGAGAAAGGGTCTAAGCCTTCTCGGCTAGGACCCCAACTCGTAGCAAAATCCCTATGTATGGCGCTTTGGTAAATAGTGCTTTGGGACCAATGCAGGTGGGCGATAGAGGACTCGAACCTCCGACCCCTTCCGTGTCGAGGAAGTGCTCTAACCACTGAGCTAATCGCCCGCAATATTCACACGATAGCGCAGGCTGCCCCGAGTCTTGGGGCTGTGCCAAACCATGAAACCTTCGAGAAGAGGGCACTTAGCCCCATTAATCTCTAAACCTTGGCGGAATAGACGCCGATAGAGACGGGGTCAGATACAAATAGATGGCTAGGCACAGAGCACTACACAGTTGCGAACACTCTTATTAGGAAAAATCTCGCTCAGCGGAGAGTCCAAACATGCCGTACTCCGAACACTTCTCCAAGAAACATGACGGCTCCTACCGGGGCCCGGATCGGCGCAACTCAATGGCGGATTTCCCTGATTTCGATATCCGACCATCCTTACTCGTAATCGCTCTCATAGGCGCTCTCTCCGCAGCAATCAACGTTTACTCTCAAGGCTTTCTCTACAAAACCCTTCAACGTGAAACGCTCTTCGTCCTCTCAATCATTGCCTTAGCCGTTGCTGGCATGCTCTCCATTATTCGCTGGCGCTTAGACGGCATGGCGCGCTCCTTCTGGTACGGGCTGGCTTCGATCGTCGGCATGGTGCCGCTGCTGGGAATCGGGGCCAACGAGCGAACCTCACTATCCCTGCTCTTAGGGACCGTTGCAGCAACCGCCGTACTCTCAATCTGGGCCTTGAGAAGCCCCGCCGTTGATGTTGCGCCAAATTATCGATGGAGGCTTCTGGCCGCCACTGCAGCAGGCCTAACGGGGCTGATGGTCGGAGCGTCGGAGAGAGGACCACGCCATGAGTACACCTTCGCAGTAGTTGGGCTCTCTGTGCTCTTACTCGGCGCCGTTAGCTACCGGCGATACAACGCAGAGAGCTCGATCAACGGAATGTGGTTTGTGCCTACGCTGTTCGCAATCGGAATCGCTCCATTAGTAGCGCTCAGCGAAGGCGTCGACGTTCTTGGATCCGAGTACGGTGGCGTCATGCGGTTCGCAGCCGCTGGCGTTGCAATTGCCGGATCCTCACTAGAGCTGCACTTCGCAGCATCTCGCGAAAAATTCGACGCGATTACCCATGCTGCGGAGTTACGCGACCAAGTTGAGACGCTGCAGAACAGCGAAGCTGCGAGTATGGCCCAAATACACGAAGTGCGCTCCCGAGTGCTCTCAATCGAGGGCGGCGTTGCTGTCGCGTCAGTTGGAGATGAAAGCGAACTCACTAGAGCGATTAGAGACGAGATAGAGCGCCTAAGAAACCTTGTAGCTGCACCTACACCTCCTTCTTACGGACCCTTTCAAATTCTCGAATCGCTCCGTTCCACTCTGCTGGTTGCGGCATCGTCACTCCCAGTCGTATTCGATATCGACGAGGACCTTGTAGCTGTGGGGTCACCGGAGGACCTTGCCCAGGTCGTGCACGGCTTAGTCAGCAACGCCAGCAAATACGCGCCAGGTTCCCCCATCGAAGTGAGTGCCACGCGAGATGCAGACTACATCCTGGTCCTTGTTGAAGACCGAGGACCAGGCGTCGCAAGAGGAAAGAGGGACCTCATTTTCGAACGAGGTTGGAGAGCAAGCCTTGAGGACGCTGAAGGCTACGGGCTTGGCCTTGCTATCGGCAGAGAACTCATCACCAAAGCGGGTGGAGATCTATGGGTCACGCCACGCACCGGAGGAGGTGCAAAGTTTGTAGTGAGCCTCCCCAGATGGCAAGGACTCACTTCGATTGATGCTTCCGTAACTCACGGAGCAACGACTGACCTGTCTTATAATGCACCAGAGCGCGCCAATACCGCTGCCCTTAAAGAGGAGGAGAGACGGGAAGGCATCAAGCGATTAGGCGGAGCAACATGACAACCCAAAGCATCACCGAGCAACCAAGCGAGAACATTGGGCTAGCAATAGTGGATGACCACGAACTTCTAGCTCAGGCGCTTGGTTTGGCATTCTCGAGAGAAGGCATTACTCCAAATATCATTGCGCCATCGACAGAGGAGCACATTCTCGAGTCTCTTACGGAGCAGCGTCCAGCGATAGTTCTTCTTGATCTGATGCTCGGTCCGATCGGCTCCTCACTACCGTTAATCGAGCCCATACTTGGGCTAGGGGCGGCGGTACTCATAATGACCGGCGAACAGGACCCCATTTTTTGGGCTGAGTGTTTCGAGGCCGGTGCAGCGGATGTTCTGAGTAAATCCATCGCCTTTGAAGATCTAATTGATCGGGTAACGGCAATCGCCGCGGGAAACTTCTCGAATGCGATCCAGAAGCGAAGCGAGCTTTTAGCGCTACTGCGGGAGCATCGACGGGCCCAGACTGTCCGCTTGGAGGCCTTCGAACGCTTAACAAACCGAGAATCAGAGGTCCTAGGCCTACTCATAGAAGGGCATTCACCGGAGGTCATCTCGAATGAAACATTCGTTGCGGTAGCCACTGTGAGGAGTCACATAAGGTCGATACTCACAAAACTAGGGGTAAATTCACAGTTAGCCGCTGTAGCAAAGGCCAATTCTGCTGGCTGGAATAACCCCAATATTGGGTTAGAGGACCAAATCAAAGCGCCTTAATATGAGCGCAGTGTTAGCGTCAGGAAAAGTGTGTCCCTCAATAGGTCCACTACTAATGCCTCCAGCACTAGTACTTTGAGTAAATCTTGAGTTTCTCTCAAGATCTAAAAACCACCCACCGAAATAGCTAATCCTTACTTAATAGAGCACAGGAGACCCACCGTGGAAACACTTACCCGCCTTTACATTTCCCTCACCAACCTGTCGGTTCGATCCAAAGACGAAACCGGAGCAACCGCTGTTGAGTACGCACTGCTTGTAGCCCTTATTGCAGCAGTCATCACAATTGCCGTCATTGGCCTGCAGGAGCGGATCTCTGATGCGCTTGACAGCGTGAATATCCCGTAAACCCGAGAGACCCGGTTTATCCTTATTGGGGGGTAGCATTGAAGGACGCCAGCGACTTAATTTTTAAGGCGCTGGCGTCCTATTTGCTTCCCGGCAGCCTTCTACGCAGCCCTTTACGTTCGGAAACGAAATGATCTCCCCTAAAGCCAAAGAGAGACAATGCGGCGCAGCGGCAGTCGAATTCGCTCTAGTTGTGCCGATGCTTCTGCTTATCCTCTTCGCAATTATTTACTTCTCCATATATTTCAACGCCAAGCAGGGTGTGCAGGCAGCTGCCCGAGAGGGCGCAAGGGTGGCCTCGCTTCGCGGGAGCAGCTCAGCTAATGCGTGCTTCCAGGCAACCGGCTCACTTGGGGGAATCGCAATCGATAACACCTTTGTACAGGTTGGATCGGCAGCACCCACAGGCACTGCAACATCCAATTCGTGTTCCTCGAGTGCATACACCTGCTCTAGAAGTGGCTCCAACGTATATGTACGTGTCTCTGGACAGGTAACTATCTCCATTCCCTTCTGGCCCAATAGCGGAGTAAAGAACGTGTCCTCCACCGCTATGTTTCTCTGCGAGTAGGCAGCATGAAGAAAATCTCCTCTACGCCCTATAGGAAATCCAAAGACGAGGGTGGCGCTGTAGCCGTGATGGTGGCAGTTGTAGCCACTCTCCTTATTGTCTGCTTAGCTTTTGCTATCGACATGGGTTACGCCTGGCAGGTAAAGCGCTCAATGGTGAAATCTACCGATGCGGCTGCTCTGGCTGCAGCCCAGAAAGCCACTGATATCAACAATTTATCTGTGCGCGGAGCCTGCCCGACCAGCATTAAAGACCAAGCGGTTAGCTACCTGAATGCAAATACATCGGCACCAACGATCGATTTCTGCCAAATGGCTGGCATAAGCATAACCCCCTCCAACGCTTCCCAGAGTTCGGGGATAGTAACGGTGCGGGCCAAGCAGACAGCGACGTTCTCCTTCTCCAAACTCTTTGGACTCAACTCTAAAGACGTTTATTCCTCGACGACAGCGCGTTGGAACGACGCACCGTTGCTCCCCATAGTCGGGTGTGCAAATAAAGGGGACTCTTCGGATACAAACAACAAGGGAGTCTCCGATTGGGTCGCCAACAACTCCGCAACTAGGTCCCCGCTTAAAGTGACCTCAGATTGGAGCGGCAGCGCGAATGCAACACTCTGCTCTGGAGGGGCTTCCGGAGGGTACGGCATTATCGACCTTGCCAGCAGCCCAAAGGGAACTGGATCGTCTGAGTTCAGTAAGTGCAACTCCTCCAACGCTACCTATCAAGCGGCGCTAAAAACCAATATTGCTAATTGGCTGGCCTCCGGTTACCCGGCAACCGTCAAGGATGGCGATTACAAGTGCGCTGCAGTTGGGCAGCTTTATGGAGCGGCAATCGATAAGGCGATCTGTCAAGCGCGAGGAAAAGAAGTGGCAATCCCAATTGTTGATGACTTAAAGGCCAAGAACGATAGTTCCTCAGGCAAAGATTGGATCGTCCACATCTCGCGTTTTGCCCTTGTAACGATTGACAATTACACGACGGGCACAAACGTAGATAAGTGTTCAACCCTCGCAGCCGGTAAGCCCGCTAACAAGGAAGGGCAATTTAGGCTTACATCGACACGCAAAACGGCCACGGTCGGCGACCTCTCAATCTCCACTACCCCAACTTGGCCTTCATCGGTCGTCATTAACACTCCAACCGTACTGACCATTGAGGCCTATAACGGCTCATCGATTACAGTCACGGACGCAAAATTTAGGATAACGCTCTCCACTAATAATGGAGCGCCGACAGTACCGCTCCCAAGCACCCCATCAGATTGTAAGTCCGCCGCAAGCGGCGCGAACTCCGTGGTATTCACTTGCAATGTAGTTCCCAAGAGTTGGGCTAGCAATACAACTGCAACTCAGTCGTTTACATTTACTGCGCTATCCACCAACAATGTTTCCGTTGCGGTGCGTCTGAGCGCAGGTCAGATTAACGAAAGTTTTCCCGAGAATAACGACCGTGCGGCGACGATAACGGTGACCTCGCAACCGACTACTACAACCTCTTCGACAACCACAACGACCACAACCACGACCGTGCCGCCGACTACCACCACAGTCGCTCCCGTCGGCGACTTCTCACGTCTGGTGATGACCTACTTGCGTACAGCGAGTGACAAGAGTTCGTGCTGCATCGGACTAAACGAACTCTACAGTTATCGAATATGCGCTGTGAATATTGCTACGACTGCGGCAGCTCTCTCCCCATCTGGATGCCTCGATGAAAATGACGACGATGACGACGATGACGACGATCGCGATGACTCGATGGGTTCTCAGCAAGCGAGAACAGAGAAACTTCGCCTAATCGGGCATCGGAGTGCGAAACGGTCTAGCGCGAAGAGTTCTACCGGTAGGATTACGAAGAGTAGAACCCCAAATAATCGAGTCGAGAGGATTCTCCCGTGAATCGCAGAGTAGGCGGAATCATTGCCGCTGTAGTTTTGGCACTTTTCGGAGCCGTATTGGTACTCGCCTATGCGGGGAATGCCGATTCGCGCGCTCAGGAAGGACAGAAACTCGTTTCGGTATTCGTTGTGCAGAGCGAGATACCTGCTGGTACCTCCGTGAACGAGTTAGGTGATCGAGTTGCGAAGAAACCGCTCCCAAAGACCGCCGTTGCGGAAGGCGCAATCACAGACCTTGAACAGGTTAAGGGCTTGGTCTCAGGTGCGGTACTCGTTACAGGGGAACAATTAATACGAGCCCGTTTTACGACGCCCTCAGCATTCCAATCAACAGGCTCATCATTATCAATTCCCCCCGGGCTTGTGACCACGACGATCTCTCTCAGCGCCGATCGCGCCGTGGGTGGTGTTCTTACACCTGGTTCGACTGTTCTAGTCACTGCTTCCTTCCCCTCCGATGGCTCCATACCAACGCAGACAGGTGTAATTCTTCAGAGAATTCTTGTAACCAATGTTCAGGTGGCAGACCCATCTGCAGTAGCTGCAGATGGAGCGGCGACTCCGGATGCAAATCTCCCTGGGGTATCGCCACAGGGAGAGATTCTTGTGACGCTCGCTATCGAACCAGCGAGCCTTACGAAACTTATTTACGCAGCAGAGCACGGAACAATTTGGCTCTCCGCTGATCCCAAGACTGCACCGAACGCACCAGGCGGAGCAGCAACACGTAGCTCGGTATATCAGTGAGCGGAATTTTTCTAGCTGGGTCAGATGACTCATGGGAGGAGTCCGTCCGCAAGGCGTTCGGCGGAACTATTAGTGGCGAACTCAGAGCATGGAACGAAAGCAGCGAAGACGACACGAGCAAAACGCTCGGGGATATCAGATCAATCGAGCCTCTAGTCGTCACCGTAGGCCCGGCACTAGGCACTGAATCGGCCCTCAAACTCTGCAGCGAGATTGATGAGAGTTTCCCTGAGATATGCGTCGTACTGGTCTCAGAACCCGGCGACGGAGTATTCGAACGCGCTCTACGCTCAGGAGTAAGAGATGTTGTCTCCCCACTTGCTGATGGCTCCGAGATTCGCGAGACCCTTGATAGAGCCAAGGATACAGCGCTCAAACGCAGATCTAACCTCTCCTCTGGGACTCTAAACACGGAGACCCAATCACGCGTGATCGCGGTCGTCTCTCCAAAAGGCGGAGCTGGCAAGACTGCAATCTCGACGAACCTAGCTGTGGGGCTTGCTCAGCAACTCCCAGGACAAGTCGTGGTCATGGACCTTGACGTGCAGTTCGGCGATGTCGGACACGCACTGCGGCTACTACCCGAGCGAACATTAAGTGATGTGGTCGCTCAAGGGTCACGCCTCGATGCGACAGTCGTGAAGGCCTGCCTAACTCCACACCCAAGTGGATTATTCGTTCTCTCCGCGCCTGATACCCCTGCCGAGGCAGACGATGTCTCTCCTGAGCAGATTACAAAGATCATTGAGATTCTTGCGAAGGACTTCAAGTACGTAATTCTCGATACCGCCGCTGGTCTAGATGAATTCACATTGACCGCTATGGAGAGCGCAACCGACCTTCTTCTTGTCTGCGCAACTGATGTGGCTAGCACTCGGAGCATGCGCAAAGAGATCGAGGCTTTCGATCAGATTGGCCTCACAACTCAGCGGCGGCACTTTGCGCTTAACCGTGCAGATGCCCGAGTTGGTCTAGAGATACGAGACATCGAGGGAACAATCGGAATGGAGGTCAATGTTGCGATTCCTTCGTCGCGCAACGTTCCCCTATCCATGAACCAAGGAACTCCAATTCTCGAGTCGTCTCCAAGAACCCCGGTTGCACGCGCATACGGTGAACTCGTAAATCATTTCCTCGCACCGCCCAACGACTCGCCGACCTTAACAACATCTACAGAAGCCGCTGTGTCCCGCTTCAGGCGCAAGCGCGAAGTTCGATGAGCCTAAAGGATCGACTCGTAGGGGCGAATGACAATGCCCTTCCACCGCAGCACCATTCGGTGACATCTACGGCTAGTGAAACAACGTTCGATCCTTCTGCGGCACCTGTTGCCGATCCTTTTGTTCTCATCAAGCGCAGGGCCCAGGATGCGTTGTTTGCTCGCCTCGGTTCACGCCTTTACGACTCATCTCTCGGAGAGGACCAACTCGACTCATATGTAGTGCAGGAACTCTCTCGAGTGATCGATGCTGAGCGCGTGCCCTTGACTCCCGCAGAGAGGGCACGCATAGTCGCCGAAATCTGTGACGATGTGCTCGGCTACGGAGCGATTGAACGGTTCCTATCCGATCCTGAGATCACAGAGGTTATGGTGAACTCGCTTGATTCGATCTACGTAGAGCGCGCAGGGCGCCTAGTTAGAACAAATGCTCGGTACGTCTCAGAGGAGCACCTCAGGCAGGTTATTGAGCGCATCGTCTCAAAGGTGGGGCGTCGCATCGACGAGTCTTCTCCAATGGTCGACGCCCGCTTGCCCGACGGAAGCCGCGTAAACGCAGTCATCCCTCCCCTCTCTATCGATGGGCCAGTTTTAACCATTCGAAAATTCTCGGAGAAGGCCTACTCACTCCACGATCTTGCTGGTATGCGGGCCCTCACGGAGCAGATGATCGACCTCTTAAGAGCCTGCGTCGAGGGGCGCCTGAACATCTTGGTCTCTGGTGGTACTGGCACCGGAAAAACAACGATGCTGAATGCTCTCTCACAGTTCATACCTAATGGTGATCGTGTTGTAACTATTGAGGACGCCGCAGAGCTTCGTTTGGTGCAGAACCATGTAGTGCGTATGGAGAGCCGGCCACCCAACATCGAAGGCAAAGGGGAGGTCTCGATTCGTGATCTAGTGCGTAATGCGCTGCGCATGCGCCCCGACCGCATCATCGTGGGAGAAGTTCGCGGTGCGGAGGCTCTTGACATGCTCCAGGCAATGAACACCGGGCACGAGGGTTCTCTCTCTACCCTGCACGCTAACTCTCCAAGAGATGCTCTCTCTAGGCTCGAGACAATGGTGCTTATGGGTGGAGTCGATCTGCCGGTCCGAGCTATCCGAGAGCAGGCAGCCTCGGCTATCGATCTTGTAATTCACGTGAGTCGATTGCGAGATGGAACACGCCGGATTACTCAGGTCGCAGAGGTCAATGGCATGGAGGGAGACCGCCTCCTCCTCACTGACCTATTCGGTTTCGACTATGAAGCAGGGATTGATGAAAACGGCTTCTTTATTGGGGATCCGTTTAGCACTGGCCTGCGGCCTAACTTCTTAAACAAACTCCGCGACCAAGGGGTCGAGGTCCCCGATTCAGTCTTTGTTCTCTCAGAGCGAACCAAGAATCAGGGTCGATGATCTCGCGCAAGGGATCACTCTTCTCGCTAGCCGCTGCTGCGATTTTTACAGCAGCCCTCTTCCCCGCTGTCGCCGATGCCGCAGACTCTGTAGTTGTGAGCGGCGCAGACCTGAGTGCTGCACCAAAAGTAACGCTTACAGTCGCTGTCACCGCCGCATCAGGGTCGCCAACTCTCAACTCCTCCGCCTTTACAGTCCTCGAGACCACATCTAAGCGAAGCGCCAAAGTAGTCGGTCTCCCTGGGGACGCGTCACAGGTTGCTCTAGTCATCGACACATCCGGAAGCATGTCTGGGGCTGGGCTTAGCGGAGCAAAGGCTGCAGCGGTCGCTCTTCTAGGGCAACTCCCCCCCGCCGCATCGGTCTCAGTCACTGGCTTTGGAAATACGCCTTACGTGGCCAGCAGTTTCACAACCGATCGCGCTGCTACAACCTCGGCAATCAACAATTTGAAGGCGAATGGAGAGACTGCTCTCAACGACGCCGTCTCAATGGGCGCTAAAAGCTTCACCTCAGCGCGTCGCACTCTTGTAGTACTCACCGATGGTCGCGACACTGTAAGCACCAACTCAACGCAGCAGGCCACAAAAGATGTCAAGGACTCGAACTCAGTTGTCTACGGAGTTGTGCTCGATACCGCAGACTCTGATGTAGTGGCTCCAACCGCCTACGCCGCTGCGTCGGGTGGCCAGGTCGCACGAGCCACCGACCCAAGTGGTCTTCGAGGAATCTTCACTAAAATTGGGAGCGAGTTGGCCTCTCAGTACCAGATCAGTTTTATCTCCACCGGTAAAGGCTCTACCGGTTTCACTGTCCGGGTTGCTACCCCTGAGGGGAATAAATCCGGGGCCATCCGAGTGAACCTCCCGGCATCGCCTACAGATGCAGGCGCCGAGGAGGCGTTGCCGAATCCAACCACCCCATCGGGTAACACCAGCGGCTCTAAAGGCGCAGGATCATCTCCCTTGCTTCTCATCCTTGGCCTTGTAGCGATAATGGGGGCTGTCGGGGTTGGGGCATTCGCTTTTCTCTCAAATAGCGCCCCTAAGAGCCAACTTGCTGGGGGCAAAAATCCAAACAGTTCCTCACCAACGATGCTTAGCGAAATCAAACGTGGGGCTACTGCTCTGGCCGAGCAGTCACTGCGTGCTGCAGAGGGTGGAGATGCTCTAAATAAGGCTCTGGAACGCGCAGGTATCGACATGCGCCCCGCCGAGTACATACTCGCTGTTGGTCTGTCAATTCTCGTATCTGGAGTTGTTGGGCTTCTGCTAGGTCAACTAGTGATGGCGATCATCTTCGCACTGATCGCATTCTTCGTAGCGCGATTGATCCTTACGAGAAAGATCGCTAAACGACAATTGGCATTCGCAGACCAGTTAGAGCAGACATTACCTTTGTTAGCAGGAAGCCTTCGCGCTGGGTTCAGCGTTACACAGGCAATTGATGCAGTAGCCCGTGAATCTGAGTCTCCGACAGCAGATGAATTTGGCAGAGTGGTGACAGAGACAAGACTCGGCAAAGATTTAAATGATGCGCTTGCAGCGCTCGCCGAACGCACAGAGAACCCAGACTTTAAATGGGTTGTACAGGCAATGGAGATCCATAGAGCAGTCGGCGGAGACCTAGCAGAGGTGCTTGATAATGTCTTCTCAACGATTCGTGACCGCAACTCTGTTCGCAGACAGATTCAAGCACTAGGCGCTGAGGGTCGTCTCTCAGCTGCGGTTTTAATTGCACTCCCCTTTGGTGCAGCGATGTTCATTCAATTGATTAACCCTGGATACCTAGGGTTGCTCTTTCAATCGGCCCTTGGATGGACACTACTGATTACAGCACTTATATCTATAGGAATTGGGTCGCTATGGATTAAGCGGCTTCTAAAGGTCGAGTACTAGGAGCGATTATGTCGATAACTTTGATACTCGGAGCGTTATGCGTTGGGGCCGCTATACCCATAACTTGGTGGGCGCTAAGTGGACCCCCAACGCAGAGGCAGTTCGCCAAGAGCAACCTGCAATCTGGTGGATCCATAGAGGTTGACCTTCGGAGGCAACTCTTGGAGAAGTCTGCCTCTGAGCGCATGCTCTCACCGATGATGCAGCGCTTCGCCGAGCGAGGCAAACGAATTACACCAACCGGTGCTAACGAAAACCTGCAACAGAGGATTCAACTTGCTGGGCTAACCGATACTTGGACAGTCGAGAAAGCATTCGCTTTTAAAGCTATTTTCGGATTGGCGGGTGGAGTTTTAGCGCTTGTTTTGATTCTCTCTAATCCAACGGGGCTCATGATTGTCACCTCGCTAGTTATTGCAGCATTGCTGTATTTCGCTCCGGATCTATACCTGCGCTCAAAGGCGACAGAGCGACAAAAACGCATTGAACAGCAATTGGCAGACACGCTTGACCAGATAACAATCTGTGTCGAGGCAGGGCTCTCATTTGATAATGCAGTGCTTCGTATTGCTAACGGAGCGGGCCCTCTTCCCGAAGAGTTAGGTCGCACGCTCCAAGACGTACAGTTAGGGGTACCCCGATCACAGGCCCTCGAGCGGTTAACTGAAAGAACTAATGTGCCAGACCTACGTGGCTTCATTCATGCATTTAATCAAGCCGAAAAATACGGCATTCCAGTTGCGCAGATTCTTAGGGTTCAGTCTTCTGAGATTCGACTGAAGCGCCGACAACGCGCTGAAGAGATGGCGATGAAGTTGCCTGTGAAACTCGTCTTCCCCGTGATCCTGTTCATACTCCCAGCTCTCTTTGTAGTTGTCGCTGGCCCTGCGGTGATCAGACTCTCCCAGACGTCGTTCTAGGAAGCGTTGTGACAGCCTTCAAAGCGACTACCGCAGCGGATCTCCTGAACACCCCCACAGCTAATCTCCACATCGGTGCGGCCCCAGTTGCTACGGGGCTTGCACCACTCGATGATGCACTCCATGGAGGCCTTCGCATCGGAGACCTTTCTGTCCTAGCGGGTCGCCCAGGTATCGGCAAGACGGTGACCGCTCTCCAGATTGCCCGTAATGCTGCCCTAGATGGGAGGGCGGTGACATTTGTCTGTAGTGAACACTCAAATAGCGCACTATTAGAGAGACTTCTTGTTCTCGAGGCGCGCTCAATCGCTAGAGAAGATGAATCCCACTTAATCGACTCTGCAATTCATGAAGTCATCGACTCCGCTCGAGGCGGCTCACGACATGGCTCTCTATCTCCATTAGGCGAAGAGGTATTGTCAAGAGTCTCACAGTATGGATCGAGATTCGTCATCACTGGAATCGACTCCTCCAATTTTAGTTTCCATCAACTAGAAGCCTTATCGCCACCTGCTGAAGGCCTGCTTATAGTGGATCGACTCGATGCAAGGAGTTCAAGCCAGGACGGCATCGAGTCCATTACCACCGCAGATTTTGCCTCAGCTTTAAAGTCAATCGCAACGAGATTAGGTATTTCTGTCCTTGCGACTTGTGGCACGAATCAAGGAGGCATGGATGCACGTCGGCTTGCAATCTCAGGTATCAAGGATGCTGCATCGCTAGATCCATTCTGCGACTTAATCTTGATACTTAACGAGAAGGCGCGAGCGGTTGCCGATGTCGCTATCGCCTTCAATCCTGCAAAAAGCGATGAGTTCTCTCGTCAAGTGTTGATCACTGTCGAGAAGAACCGTGCAGGTAGGGGCAGCGTCAACATTGAGTTCGATAAGGACTTTGAGTTCTATCGACTAAATCCCCAAGGATCCTTCCTCATTGAGAAACTCCTTAGTGATGTGAGATCCGAAGGATGACGAACTAGCTGCCTGAGAATTCTTTCATCGGCTCTGCGTAGAACTGCGAATACCACTTCCGGAACTTCAATATTGGTCCGTCGGTATCAGCAAGTGCAGGTACCGGTAGGAATGTTTTATTCTCCCAAATCGGCGTGTCTTCGACAACCTGCTTGTTGATCTCCTTCACAAATGCCGATGCAACGCTTGAAGTAAGTGCCGCATCTTCAAATTTGCGAACCGTGAAGTTGAAACGAACGATGCAGGTCTCATCATCGATCGGAGTGGTTGTAGCGATGTTGATCGCATCAACGATGCCCGAGAACCAGACCTTGGAGAAGCCAGGGCCGTAGTTATAGACATCGATTCGTCCCCAGGTTGTTCCCCGAGGGGTTACATATGACTGCTTTGAGAGCATCACAGAGCACGGGCCATCGGTGTCGTATTTCTCGACCTCTGCAACCGTCTCAGTACCATGCACAAAGAGGAAATGGGCGGGGTCCGCACTGTTCTCCATCATTTCCTGTGGGACAGTCTTGATCACGTACTCAGAGCTGTAGTACTCACTCCAGCCGTCGTCGCCGATCTCGGATATCTCCTCGACCTCCCACATTGGAGCGATCTCTGGATCTGGGTGGCGCCACGCAAGAACAAAACCATTGCGCACTACTACCGGATAGGTACGCAGGCGCGCTTTGCGATTGACCTTCTCTGAGTATGGAATCTCTAGGCACGTGCCACTGCCGTCAAAACGCCACCCGTGGAACGGACATGTAATGGCACCATCAGAGACCTGGCCGCCCTTACCTAAATGCGCCCCGAGGTGCGGGCAGAAGGCATCCTGTAGGTGATACTCCCCTGCTTGATCGCGCCAGAGAACTAGTTCAGAACTCCAATATTGAAGTGCTTTTACGCCTCCGGGCTCCAGATCATCTGGGTATGCAACCTGAAACCAGCCGTAAGGGTGTGGAAACGGGAATCTGCTCATCTACTACTCCATGTTTGCATAGCTAAATGGTCTCTGAACTAAATGAAACGACTCTCTATTCTCACACTTTTTCGCAACCCATGTAGAACAGTGACTCAATTCTTCAGATATCACTGTCTAATCGCCAAGACAGGCAAGGCTAGATAAGTAGATCTATCTCGAGTTGGGCTACTTATTAGCGCGGATCGCAAGCATAAAGAGTTCGTCGCCCCGAGGGAAGTTTTAGGCTTGAGGTGACCTCAAAACGAAGAGCGAGGAGACGCTCAAATTCCTCGATTCTGTAATCAGGGAACATTCCCGCCTCCTTGTTTCCTAGAAGTCGCTCAGCCATCGGATCGTGTGGCTCTACGAACTCCACGATGAGCCTACCCCCGAGATCAGCAAACCAATCAACGATTTGAACTAGTGGAACATTTGCAGCCAGCGCCATGTGATGCACCAGTGCTAATGCAAGAACAAGATCGGGCTTGCCGCGATCGGTAAACGCTTTACGTTCGGTGCCTCGCCATCCGCGCGCCGGAGACGGGTCTACAAGATTCATAACGATTGGAAGAATATTGGTAATTCCATCTGCTTTGAAGGACCGGTACATTGCATCGACGGTCACATCGTCGTAATCAACTGCGATTACTTGCGTCGCGTGTTTAGCTATTAGGCGTGAATAGGCTCCGTCGTTAGCACCAAGATCCCAGGCGACCCCAATCTCTCCGGAACTCGCTGCATCAGATACAAAGCGCTCCTTAGCCTCTCGATCTTCTTCAGAGTAGGAGCATGTAGAGCGGTAGGCGCTCCATCCAGAATCAGCGCGGTCGCTCGTAAGGCCGCTCACCGTTTTAAGAAGCTTCTTAGCTAAGGCCTTATTGAGCTCTGCACCGAATCCAGATTTCCCTAGATCTTCCTGAGTTTTACGACCACCACGATCAAACCTCTTATCTGTGGCGGCCTGCAGCGTGACGTTTCGCATCACTCCTTTTCGGTACTTCCTGGTACCTCTAAGAAGATGATTCATCTCCCCTGGAGTTATGCCATCGAGGTGCCCCATCAGAGTCCTTTGAAACGGAATATCTAGGTAGGCCTCGAGCATCAAAGGGTAGAGAATCGTCTGGCAGAACTGTCGGTAACCAATCCATGGCCCTGCTCGGACAGGTTCAAACGAACCTATGTCAATAAAAACTGGTTTCACTCCCTGAAATTGTAGGTTGAAGGAATATCCGTCCTTCATGGAGACCCCATTCTCCAAACATGTCAGCAGAATTTCTAGGTGAAGCGCCCCAGCATCCTGGAGCATTGAGAATGACCATTCATATGGGTAGGAGATGAAGGGGACCCGTTGGTGCTCTAAAACAGCGGAGAACCTTCCTGCAATCTCAGCGGGTACCTCACCATCGCTTAATTGACGCGTTCCTATAATTTTGCCGGAATTGCTAAGGCTCTCGAAAGATTCAGTCGCAGAGAATACGGAGAAATCCTCCGCAGCACTGGCATCAAGCCCGCGCAACACGCGCCCATTCAAGTAAATGACTGCATTTGCTGGATCTCGGAAAGAACCTGATTCATTTATTAACAAACCCATTTCACTCCACCATGCGAAAAAGGAGGGCAGCTGTCAATTAACCGCAGCAGCACAGAATAATCATCCTCAGGAAGCTTTGTCGTTGCTCTTTTTAGATCCCTTTATACGAGCGATCTGCATCTTCAAAAAGACCACCACACCAGTAAATCCAGCGGCGATTGCGCCACCAATCATTCCTGCACTCGTTCCGTCTAGATACGCAAGGTTTCTCAAGACTTCTCCTCTGTAGTGGAGCCCCACCCTGTTTTCTGTTAGGCGTAATCCCCAAACCGTACTAAGAGATCCAACGCCCAAATACCATTCCTAGCAAAAGGTTCAGAGGCCTCTAGATCACGCATTCAACGAATGCCAGTTCAATAGACGTCATCTCTGCTCGCTTGGATTAGCCAGGTCCTGCCTTAAAAAATGAGAGCGGACGACGGGATTCGAACCCGCGACCCTCACCTTGGCAAGGTGATGCTCTACCGCTGAGCCACGTCCGCGTAACGAGGCAACTCTAGCAAGCACAGACCTGCCTCTGGTCACCGCAACCATGAGTTTCTACGCGTAGTCTCTTAAGGCGGCCGATCGCCGGCCCACCTGATAGGAGTGAATATGAAAATCGGTATCTTTGGCGGAGCGGCAGTAGACCAAGGACTCGCTGCGGTAAGGCGTGCTGCAGCCACGGCAGAGTCTGACGGTTTTGCTGCCTTCTGGCTACCGCAGATTTTCGGCCTTGACGCCCTAGCAGCCCTCACGCTCGTAGGGGCTGAGACGCCGCGGATCGAACTAGGCACTGCTGTAGTACCTACCTACCCGCGTCATCCCATTACTCTCGCCGCTCAGGCCCTCACTGTTCAGGCAGCATCAGGGAATCGCTTAACCCTGGGCATTGGACTATCCCACCAGTTCGTCATCGAAGAAATGTTTGGTTACTCATTTGAGAAACCAGCGCGCCACATGGACGAGTATCTAAAAGCTCTCGTACCGTTACTCAATGGCCAGCCGGCGGATATAGATGGTGAGACACTTAAGGTCCACGCCTCTATAGGTGTCCCCGACGCAACTCCTCCATCGCTGCTCGTCGCAGCTCTCGGGCCAATCATGCTTCGGCTAGCAGGCGAGCAATCCGACGGCACCATTACTTGGATGACCGGGCCGAGAACAATCGAGTCCTTTACGGTTCCAACTATCGCTGCAGCTGCGGCATCTGTCGGGCGCGAGGCTCCGCGTATCGCAGTCGGTCTACCTATCTGTGTTACCGACGACACGCCGGGGGCACGCTCACGCGCCGCGGAGATCTTCTCTGTCTACGGATTTCTGCCTTCCTACAGGGCGATGCTTGATCGTGAGGGAGCCGAGGGGCCAGCAGATGTTGCGATTGTTGGTAATGAAGCAGAGGTGGCAGCCCAGGTTGGGCGCCTAGCCGATGCAGGGGTCACTGATTTTGCAGCCGCTGAGTTCGGTGGCACTGCAGATGAGGTGCGCCGCACTCGCGACACGCTTCGCAGCCTTCTGTAGCTCCGGCTGCAGTTATGACCCTGCGAGTCGCTCCACGACTGGTGCAAGCAACTCAAAGTTGTCGTTCCCGAATACAACATTCGAGACGCCCCATACTTCTCGTCGCTCAATAAGGGTCTCGCAGATCTCATCAATGGTTCCCGCAAGAACTACGCCGGCCCCAAGTGCCTCTTCGGCATCGATGCCGAACATCGGAGCCATCGCCTCTGCGTAGGACTGGCGATCGTCAGTAACAGCAGCAACGAAGTATCGAATCTGCAGCTCTAACGAATCGAACCTCTCCCCTGCTCCTTCTTTGATCCACTCAATCTTCTGAGCAGTCATTGAAGCGATCGAATCCTGCGCTGCATCTTGAGTAATCGCACCTGCTCGCAGATTGGGATTAATGCCGATGATGTCTGCATGACGCCCAGCAAGGCGCAGCACTCTGGGCCCTCCACCTCCAATGAGTATGGGCGGACCAGGCCGCTGAATTGGGGGTGGCGTCGCAGTGTGATTGGTAACCGTGTAGTGGTCACCAGAGAAGGAGAACTCCTCGCCACTCCAGCATCCTTTGATCACCTGAAGCGCCTCCTCAAGGCGCTCGATGCGAAGCCCAGGACGATCATAGGGAATTCCGAGTTGCTCATAATCAACCTGCATCCAACCAGCACCGATTCCGAGATCAACACGGCCATCTGAGAGAACATCGAGGGTGGCAATTTCTTTTGCAAGAATTGCCGGGTGCTTGTAGTCATTTGCAAAGACAAGCGCACTGACACGGAGATCGGTAGTGACGGCTGCGGCCATGCTGAGCACAACCATCGGGGCAAGGTCAGTATCTACAAAGTGGTCTGGAGCGTAGAGAGTCGTGTACCCGAGCGACTCAATTTTGAGGGCTAATTCCTTGAACTCGCTAGACGAGAGATTGCCGCCTATTTGAACGCCGAACTTAAAGGGATGGTTCATTACCTGCTCCTTGTTAAAATATTTCTCGACCTATTCTCGTCATCACTCATCGCCCGGTTGATCCCCATCCTTCGAGACTTCGTTCGCTCTCGTCAAGGTTTAAGACCTCGTTCCATTCGATCCGCTCAAAGCGTTGAATCACTAACTGGGCGATCCTGTCCCCGACCTCAACTAGATAATCAGCAGTTGGGTCGGTATTTACTAGCAGCACTTTGATTTCATCTCTGTAGCCAGAATCAATCAAACCGGGAGTATTGAGACAAGTCACTCCATGACGCAGAGCCAGGCCTGACCGAGGCTGAATAAAGCCTGCGAAGCCATCAGGGATACCAATCGCTATGCCGGTCCCAATCAGCGCACGACCGCCTCCAGCAGCAAGTGAGACCCTCTCGCGAGAGCAGAGGTCATACCCTGCATCTCCAATGTGCTGAGCGGCAGGCAGCGAAGACTCGAGGCTGAGGCGTTGAATATTTATCTGCACATCTTGAACATTATTCCAAAAGGGGGGCGTAATCCCGGAGCCCAGCCAGATGTAGGAGGATTGCGCTGAGATAGATCAGCATGAAGGTGACTAGGGGGTCCGCCACCACTGCCTACCGAACAGGTTCTAATTTCTCTAATTCGACTCGCTCTGCAATTGCACCGCGCCGCGACATACTTATGACTGCAATGACTGAGATCACGACTCCAGCAAGCAGAACGCCATTGGATCCCCCGACCAGTTTGATGCCGGATAGGAGCAGCACCGACATCAGTGCTGGACGCACAAATGAGTTTGCTGCTTTAGACGACAAGTGGGCACCGAACCAAACCGCTGGTATACCTCCGATTAGCAGAGCAAAGGTAAGCCCAAACTCAACACTCCCGAATAGTAAATGCCCAAGCGCAGCGGCACCTACTAGTGGAATTGCCTGCACAAGGTCAGTGCCCACAAGCTCCGAGGTAGTTAGGCCCGGATACAGGAGCATGAGACCGACGATCATCAGCGATCCAGACCCAACACTCGTTAGGCCAACTATGAGCCCCCCAAATACCCCAATGCAGAGAGTCAGGAGCGGTCGCACCCGAGCACGCTGAGCCATAGGAATTGAAGTATCGATTACATTCTGCTCTCGACGCCGACCGAGTAATGCTCGAAGCGCCATAGCCGAACTTGCGACAATGAGCGTTGCACCTAAGAAAATCTTCATTCGTTCAGCAAAATCTGGCCCAGCCATGACGTCGAGAATCACTGCTCCAAGGAATGCTGAAGGAACAGATCCGATTACTAGCCACCTGACCACAGGTGTATGGACCGTACCCTTGCGGATATGCACTCCACCGCCGATCGGCTTCATCACAAGGGCTGCGAGGAGGTCGCTTGAAACCGCCGTCAGAGGGGTAACTCCAAAGACCAAAACAAGAATTGGGGTCATCAAGGCGCCTCCCCCCATTCCTGTGAGACCGACTACAAAACCAACTAACGCCCCTGCCACAACGACCCAAATATCCATTCTCGGAACTCCTGTTCTCTCGATCTGAGCAATGTGGGCAGACCCCGAGACCGCCAAAGGCCCCCATAAAGCACTTACAGTTCCGGGGTTGAGGTAATCTCTGGACTAAACCGATAAATTCTATAAATTCTACCGATTTAGTTGGGAATGAGTTCAGTAGACACCGAAATTTCGTCGATGTCAACCCCTATCTCTCTAATTTCTCAGGAGCGCAGTTTGAAGATCTCAGCAAAAACTGATTACGCCGTTAGGGCTGCGTGCGAACTCGCCGGCGCCGAGCCTGCAAAGCCGATCAAGGCCGAGACGCTCGCACAGTTGCAAGCCATCCCCGCGAATTTCCTCGAGAATATTTTGAGCGCTCTTAGGAACAGCGGGATAGTTCGCTCTCAACGTGGTGCCGTCGGTGGTTATTTTCTTGCTCGCCCGGCAGAGACAATCTCCCTCGCCGACATTATCCGAGCAGTCGATGGGCCGCTTGCAGCCGTACGCGGCGAGGCGCCTGAGGATCAAAATTACTCTGGAGCTGCTAGCAAAGTCGCAGATATTTGGGTCGCAGTGAGGGCATCCCTGCGCGTTGTATTGGAAGAGACCACGCTTGCCGATCTAGTTGCTCAGAAATTACCTAAGCACGTTCAGGCACTCATTGACTCCCCCGATGCTTGGAGCCGGAGATGAATGATCAAGAACTAGCTGTCAAGATTGCCGATGAAGCGGGAGCACTTCTTCTTAAGACGCGCGCCATGTTCGCTGGCGATGCTGGTGATAAGGCGCTTGGAGACCAGGGAGATCGAGACGCCAATATCTACATTCTCGAGGCCCTGCGTTCTCAACGCCCTGACGACGCTGTGCTCTCCGAAGAGTCTGAGGATGACCACGCACGCTTAAGTTCGAGTCGCGTCTGGATCGTCGACCCACTCGATGGAACTAGGGAGTACCGAGAGGGGCGAGACGACTGGGCCGTCCACATTGCACTCAGTATCGACGGAGAACCAAGTCTCGGCGCAGTTGCCCTTCCATCTCTTGGCGTTGTCATGTCGACGCTCGAGCCGCCCGTTCTACCCACTCTGACCTCGAATCAGATTCGCATGGTTGTGAGCCGAACCCGCCCATCCGCAATGACTCTGCATATCTGCGAAGTTATGGGGGGAGACCTCTTGGAGATGGGGTCTGCTGGGGCTAAGGCCATGGCAGTAGTGAGAGGCGAGGCAGAGATGTACGCACACTCAGGGGGTCAGTATCAATGGGATAACTGTGCGCCAGTCGCCGTAGCCGCTGCCGCAGGGCTCCACGTATCGCGCCTTGACGGCTCACCTCTCGTATACAACGGCCCTGATACCAGCCTCCCCGACCTGCTCATCTGCAGGCATGAATTCGCTAAAGAAGCGATATCTATAGCGAGAGGCGAAATCTGATCTCCACCCCAAGGGCAGCGCATTCAATAGCCGCCCACTTGAGCCCCCAAACGTCGTCTGAATTGGACCGAAATGCCAGTTCCGGCCGGTACACTCCATCCTTCGGGGGCAGCCATTCATAACTAATAATCTCATTAGCCACACCCATGTGACTCTACCGATCAAAGACTAAAACGCGAAAGGGTAAAATAGTGAAGGCTGTTCAGGTTCCGCATCTCGACGCACTCGAAGCCGAATCAATTCACATTTTTCGCGAGGTCGCTGCTGAGTTTGAGCGACCGGTGATGCTCTTCTCCGGGGGCAAGGACTCGATTGTCATGCTCAGGCTTGCCGAGAAGGCCTTCTACCCTGCGCGAATTCCATTCCCAGTAATGCATGTCGATACAGGACACAACTTCGATGAGGTAATTGACTACAGAGACCGCAGGGTCGCTGAACTTGGGGTCAATTTAGTAATCGCATCGGTTCAAGCAGCGATCGACTCCGGACGCGTCGTTGAAGAGACAGGCCCTCGATCAAGCAGAAACAAGCTCCAGACAGTTGCACTCCTCGATGGCATCTCGGATGGAAAATACGATGCCGCATTTGGGGGTGGGCGCAGGGACGAAGAGAAGGCGCGCGCCAAGGAGCGCATCTACTCTTTCCGTGACGAGTTCGGTCAGTGGGACCCAAAGAATCAGCGACCTGAACTCTGGAACCTCTACAACGGTAGACATAAACGCGGTGAACACATTCGAGTATTCCCCATATCAAACTGGACTGAACTCGATATCTGGCAGTACATCGAACGCGAGGAGATCGAGATTCCTTCCATCTACTACGCGCACCGTAGGTCTGTAATTAAACGTGATGGGATGCTCCTAGCAATCACACCAATCCTCACACTGCTTCCAGACGAAGTCCCCGAAGAAATGCTCGTTCGTTTCCGCACTGTCGGCGACGCAACCTGCACTGGTGCCGTAGAGTCGCCAGCCTCAAATCCCGCCGAGGTGATAATCGAGGTCGCTGCAGCGCGCATTACCGAGCGTGGAGCAACTCGCGCTGATGATCGAATCAGTGAAGCCGGCATGGAGGATCGAAAAAGGGAGGGCTACTTCTAATGGAGATGCTTCGTTTTGCTACTGCAGGATCTGTCGATGACGGAAAGTCAACGCTCATTGGGCGTCTCCTCCTCGATAGTAAGCAGATATTTGAAGACCAACTCGAGGCGGTCGAGAAGACCAGCAGAGAGAAGGGCTTCGACTACACGAACCTTGCACTACTGACAGATGGGCTTCGCTCGGAGCGAGAGCAAGGCATCACAATCGACGTTGCTTATAGGTATTTTGCAACCCCGAAACGTAAATTTATTATCGCCGATACTCCTGGCCACGTTCAGTACACCAGAAACATGGTTACCGGAGCCTCGACAGCTGATCTTGCATTGGTCCTGATCGATGCCCGTAAAGGGATTCTTGAGCAGTCACGTCGCCATGCGGTTATCGCGTCACTACTGCGCGTATCTCACCTCGTTCTCTGCGTTAACAAGATGGACCTTGTTGATTGGGAAGAAGACGTCTTCAACTCCATCTGCGAGGAGTTCAGCGAGTTTGCCGCAAAATTGGATATACCTGACCTCACATTCATACCCATCTCAGCACTCAATGGCGACAACGTAACAACCCACTCCGATCACATGCCTTGGTATGGCGGACCAACCCTGCTTTACCATCTAGAGCATCTCTACATCGCCTCTGACAGAAACCTCATCGATCCCCGATTCCCGGTTCAGTATGTAATTCGTCCGATGTCCAACGAGCACCACGACTACCGCGGCTACGCAGGGCAAGTCTCAGGGGGGACATTTAGGCCCGGAGACGAAGTCATGGTTCTGCCCTCTGGGATGACAACCACGATCGCTGGTATTGATTCATTCGATGGACCAATCTCCGAGGCTGTCCCGCCGATGTCAGTAACGATTCGCCTCACCGACAATCTCGATGTCAGCCGTGGCGACATGATCTGTCGCCCAAGAAACGCCTCAGTAGCTACCCAAGATGTAGATGCGATGGTCTGCTGGTTTACTGAGCGCCCCCTATCAGAGCGCACAACCTATGGAATTAAACACACTACAAATAACGCTCGCTGCCAGGTGAGAGACCTTGCCTACAGACTCGATATCAACACGCTGTCCAGGGACGAATCGGCGACGGTGCTCAACATGAATGAGATCGGCCGAGTTCAACTCCGCGTCACTGCTCCGCTCTTTGTGGATGAATATCGACGAAACCGAATGACTGGATCGTTCATTCTCATCGATGAAGGCACCAACGAGACCGTAGGCGCCGGGATGATTATCGGGACAGACGCGTAACAGTCTTCTTCTAGAACCTGCTCTAACGCCAGCGCTCCTCGTTTCACGCGTCGGGCGGATCAGTCCCGAAATTTAAGATCGAGTCAGCAACAAGAAACACGACAGCGCCCCAACCGAGCAGGTGCACTCTCGTGAAACCGAGCGGCCACTCGAAGGTCGCGGGTACCCCAACTCGCATCTGGCGCCAAGCAATATAGATACCTGCAGCTGCAAGGCATGCGGATGGCGCTAGCGCTACCAAAGCCCGAAGCCGCGGCCATACGCAGGCAATGAGAACGCAGAGCGCCGCAGATATCCCGACCAGCGGGCCGGCGACCAAACTACCGATCAGAAGGACACTAACAACTGAGAATGAAGCCCTTAGAGCCGTTGGGCGTCGTCTCGCGTGCCATGGTGCAACGAGTACCACCACGCCATCATCCACGGAGTCCCCTGATAGCACTTGACGCCTTCGAGGGTTCCAAATTGCCAAGATGAGACACGCCAGCGCCGCGAGCACGGAGAGCACCAATGCCTTGTTAACTACACCCTGAGGCTGCCACTTCATCGTGACTACGAACGATTTTGCGGTTGGAGTTACTCTCCAGCCGTTGGCATAGCCATCAACGAGCTTCGATGCCCCGAGGCTCTCTCCATCTATCGACGCGCTCCAGCCATCACTCTGACTCTGCCCAAGCACGATCCAGAGCGGCTCGCGAGTTGTTGCATTAGTAACTCTCACCTTCTCCCAGTAACGCCCGCGAGAAATCACTTGCGTATTCGTAGATTCTCCAATAGTTGGGCCATCTACACGGTCCCCGGCGGTTCGGGCCTCTACTCCTGGTGAAGGGGTTGACGCCAAGGCACTCGATCCTGATACAAGCGAACGTAGGTCAAGACGGTCGAGGTCAAGAGCGGTTGTACCGCCATTTACCGCAATAACCGTATGCCTCCCTATTCCGAGGGAAAGTTCGTCACACCCGATGATTCTTAATCCTCCACGTGATAAGGCATCTGAGCGCTCCCCTAAAATTGAGATCCTTACTGGCTCTCCATCTATTGACAGCAGGTCGTCCCTGCAGGGAGTACTGAACATCTTGTTCTCGCGAGTTGATGCAAGAGAAGGCTCGACAAGACTCGCGGCACCAAGTTCGGCGATACCAACTGGCATTACAGATTCGCCTCCGCCGTAGAAGTCCTTCGTTTTAGTCTCTCTCACTTCGTCAATAGTCAGACGCAGAGTTCGGCCGCTCATTGTTGACGGAAGATCTAGGTGGACAAGAGAGGTTGCGTTCTCTGACGTCTGATCCTTTATGGGCGGAAGGCTCAACGGAACCAACTTGCCATCCACGCTGAGAGTCACCTTCGTCGGAACTGAGTGGCGCCCGTCAGCAACAACCTGCATGTCCAAGCTTGAGAGTCTCACTTGCTTCTGGGAGTGAAACTCGATCCACTGCCCATTTGTTCCGACGAAAGGAGTATTCCAGGCAGTCAGCGGGTCTCCGTCGATTGCAGACGAGGAGCGGAACCGCGCATCTCCGGCTAGGTGTTCGCTCTCGGTTGCAGTGACCGTAGATACCCCTAAGAGAGAATCGATGACATGGGTTGGGGACGCAGGATTAAGTCGAGCAACTCCTCCAACCGTGAATGTGCGCGGCGTAGGCAGAGCGAAAGATCTTGATAACGCAGGCTCAACATTCCCAGCGCGAGGGGGCACAGGGGTATTGCGTTCGCGTGTGAGGAGTATTACTA
This sequence comes from Actinobacteria bacterium IMCC26256, assembly GCA_001023575.1. Lineage (GTDB taxonomy): Bacteria > Actinomycetota > Acidimicrobiia > IMCC26256 > IMCC26256 > IMCC26256. Next base: position 1,347,718 of record CP011489.1, read on the forward strand.
GGTCCTGTCGAGCGGATGCCTCTCCCGCTCGCTCAAGGAGATCAGTCGGGACACGAGTTACCTCAACAACTCGCAATGGCTCTGCGACCGGGTCGCCGGAGCCGATAGTGAGCTCCGAGATACCTACCCCGCTCAGGCCTTCATAGGAGAACCGCTTCCCGGTGCTATCGCCATCAACAATGATTTCGATGGTCCTAAATTTCCTTGAGGGAAAATCGATACGCTGCCCGACAGAGGTTCTAGAAGAGTCGTCCAACACACGCTTTAGCTCTCCTTTGCCATCAAACCGAATTCTCACGCTTGTTATCCATCTATTGCGTGGACCTGTAAGCGGCTGAACTAGCGAGAAATGATTGGTCGTTATCGGCGCTTTGGGCTCAACGAGGATTCGCTCACCGATTACTGGCGAGAATGCACCGACGCGCCATGCCGTATCAAGGTTGCCATCAAGGGCCATTGACGCACGGTCTTCTGCCGTATAGGTAATGGGGTTTCCATAGGCAGATGCAACAACTCTCTTAACGCCCCGCTGCTCAACCACAGTAAAGGAATCATCGCCTGCACCAGGGAAGACATCGAGGCGCGCATCGGAGAGATCTTGAACGAGAGGCTTCTCCCCTGCCTGCTCTGTATAGCCAAGATTGTCGCGCACTGTGCTCCATCTACGAGCACGCTTCCTATTCGTATCCGTGATGACCAGCGTTGCACCCTCATTGGCAGCGGCCTGCAACTCTGGGCCGGTCATTGATGCTGCGTACCGAACAAGTTGACGCCCATCGATGACTCCACTTGCTGCAGCATCAATAATTCCTTCACCATCACCAGCGACAATGACGGTTCCTTGGACGCTTTTAGTCCGAACGACAGAGAGGGGTGAGGTAACCCTAACTACCGCTACTGGAGGAGGATCGCCTTCATTAGATGGGAAGGCGAGTGCTTGCTCATCAACCTGAGGGAAGAAGGCGGATCCAGGAATCTTCGAACCAAATGTGCGTGGTGCCTCTAGCCCGCTTTGAGGAGCGTTGAAATCCCTCCAAACTTGTCGCGGCCTAATGAGGTTGTACCTATCTGTCTGCAGGTCATTGCGGACAACAATCTCATTGACTCCGAGCAAGCGCGCAAACGGAGCAGTGACGATTGACTCGTAGAGACCCTCCTGAAGGCGGCGATCATAGGCATTTAGTAGATCAGCGGAGGCTGGGGTTCCGTACGGGATTAGCTCCCGCGCTACGTATGGGCGATCTATTAGCCCGGGAGTTATCGGATCAACGGTGCTACCCCATCGATAAGAACCGAAATCAGATCCGGGGAGCTCCAGCACTCTTGAGTCGAGGGAGCCCTTGTTTACATCCGCTAGTGCATCCGACCAATACTTCGGAATCTGCTCCGAGCGCTGGAGGTTCTTCCCATAGAAGGTGCCCTGCCAAAGCGCCGGAAGATTGGCAATAACTAATGCTCCGGTCAGCGCGACGCAGATTGCCCCAAGTTTGCTTCGCCCTCGAGCGCTCAGTGATCGGTATGCACCGGATACTCCAAGAGCCAAAAATACGGAGAAGGCGAGAACAACCAGCGGAGTTGCTCTACCCGTGCTGCGCAGTGCAAGCCCAAGTGATGAAGCCGTAGCGAACAACTTCATTACCCCGCCAAGCGGGGAGGGATCGTCAAAGGAATAAGCACCTACTCCTATCGTCACCCCAACAAATGCAAGCAGAACGAAATAAGAACGGTGCCGCCACCTAATACAAGTAGCGCAGAGGAGAGCAAGCACCGGCACAGCAAAAGAGACTGCAATATGCGTGACGCTCTGCGTATACGGAAGAGCGGACTCAATCCATGGACCAATCTTGTCTTGCCCGTAGAAGAACCAATACCCCAGTCCGCGCAGAACTTCGGGGGCCGTAGATGTCTTAGCTACGGTTCGGACAGTCTCAGTAAATTTGAGAATGTCGATCCCATAGTTACCCTGCGCCCAAAGCCCTGAGAGCCACCAAAGAGAGGCAGTCGTGGTCAGCGCACCAATGCGTGCCAGAGCGGCGAACATGCGCTTTGCTGAGACTTCTTTGCTGCCCCACACAGCCCAAGGCAGCCATAGCGCTGGAGCCAAGCCAGCAAAAATTAGAGATGTTGCGTTTACCCCCCCAACAATCTGAACTGTGAGTGCGATGAGCGCCGGGTATCTCCACCCGCCCTTTCGTAGAGCCAAAATGGTGAATGCCAGCAACCATGGGAGTCCAGCCCACGGCAAGAGAATCACAGATATGCGCGCTGCGTAATCGAGCAAGTATGGGCTGAGCATAAAAGCCAAGGCTCCTACTACTGCTCCAGGCCCTGTTACGTCAAGGGTTCGAAAGAGGTAGAGCATGCCTAGGCCGGCTGCGAAAATAATCGTGCCGAGCCAAATTCTCTGCGTCAGTGCTCCAGAGGCACCGAGAGCATTTAGCACCCAATAAAAGGGCCCCATCGGGAACAAGTATCCAATGTTTTGGTGCGTAACCGTTCCAAGCCCGATATTGGGGTCCCACATACTCCATGCGCGCTCTAGGAGTCGACCGACGTCTAGTGACAGATAAGACTTGGTGTCCGCCGCTACGCGCCCTGGGTCGGAGAGCAAAACTGGGATATAAGAGATAGCCGCAAGTAGCGAGTAGCCAGCAAACCTGTTGCGGGCACTGGGCCTAGGCCGCTCCGAGTTAGAGCCTCTTCCCATGGGATTTATGGTCGAAATTTCCGGCGATGACACGGCGTAGAAACTACCCCTGAAAGCGAGTTAAGGAGCGTCAGAGGAGCGTAAGAGTATGGCCAAAAAAGGGTTATAGACCTAAACCTTCCTCGCAGTGTTTCGCTTAGTTGCCTCATTGGCCAATACCTCAAGAGTGCCAAAGGCTGTGCGCTCCCACGTAAGCCGTGAAGCATTCTCGAGAGCACCCTTGGATAGACGATCTCGCAGACCATCGTCGATGATCACTTGATCTAGGGCGGCTACCAAATCATCACGGGTCCTCCCGAGAAGACCACTAATTCCATCCTTAACTGCATCTGAGTGGCCCGCAATATTCGTGGCCACAGCAGGGGTTCCACATGCTGCTGCCTCTGTAATGGTCATTCCCCAGCCTTCACGTGCACTAACGCTCGCAAGTACCCATGCACTCCGATAGAGCGAGATCAACGCGTCGTCACTTACGCGCCCAATTAGGGAGATCCATCCCTCAGCCCCTGCGCTCTTGATCTGGGATTCGAGCGAGTCGCGCTCATAACCCTCCCCTGCAATCACAGCCTCGAGATCGGGTTGTCGCTCCTTAAGTGCAATCAAAACCTCTACGAGTAGATCGAATCGCTTTACCGGCACAAGTCGACCAACCGCTACGACAAGAGGTCGAATTGACTTCACTCCACCGGCAGAGAACTTTGGGTCTACCCCCGGCGGAACAACGTGGACCATTCGATCTTTAAATCCGAGCTCATGAACGAGTTCGCTCTTAGAAGAATCCGAGAGCGTGATAATCGGAGTCCGCCGATAGAACTTTGGAGCAATGCTCGACTCCAGCGTTCTACCAATACCGGCTATTCGAGGCGGGAGAGTCATATTCCACATGTCAGCGTGAACGTGATGGAACCAAGTCACATTGGGCGTACGCGCCCATACTGGAGAGAAGAAGGGCATCCCGTTCCATATCTCAACCAAACCATCGCGCCCTCCATGCCAACCCATCATCTCGCTAAAGGATGCGCGTGGAAATACCATGTAGCGCCCGGCCTTACGGATTACGCGATAACCATCGCGCCAAGCCACTTGAGGCTTCCCGGCAGCGAAAGATGTGCGCATGTTGACATCAATACCTGCGCTTGCCCAGAGCTCAGCGACCCTCGCAGCATGTACCTCTGAACCCCCTGCCTCCGGGTCCTCAAGGTCTCGCCAGGCGAGCAGGCTCACCCGCTCCAAGGAGGCCAAGCGCGCTAATTCGGTCAATGAAGCAATTATTGAACCTCTATCGGACTGCTCCATAAATTCAGATTGCTCCATAAATTCTCCCCCCTCATCCCTAAATCAATCCCCGGCCATTAGTCTACGAACGCTTGATTGTGAGGCCCGAACTTCACTACACGCAACTTCATCCCCCACAACTTCACTCCCCACCCATAATGGATCGCTAAAGACACGGAGCAGGTTCTGAGACTCACTGGAGAACGACCAATGGAGGGGAGCACACCAGACTCCCTCCTTGCTTTACACGAAGCCGGATATCGCGAGGTGGCTGCTCGACTCAGTGGAGCGCTAGTACTCGATGTCGGATGCGGAGTCGGGGACGAGAGCGTCACTTTGGCATCAGAGGGCCGGAGACTCATTGGTATTGACTACAGCGCTGATACCGCAATCCTCGCAGCCCGTGAGTGGGGTGTTACCTCAACTCATGGCGAAAAAATAACGACCGCATGCATGGATGGGGGAAGCCTCGGGTTCGCAGATGCAAGCTTTGACTCGGTGTGTTCTTCTCACATAATTGAGCACTTCACTGATCCTGAACGGCATGTAGCCGAGATAGCGCGAGTCTGCTCGGATACGGGTTCTGTCTTCGTGCTCACACCGAACAAACCCGCTGATTTTGAGAACCCTTTCCACGTTTATTTGTTCGAGAAGCCACAGTTATTCTCAATGCTTCGGCTGTTCTTCGAAGAAGTCGAGGTACTTGGGCTTGTCGGAGACTCTGAGTTTCAGGCTGATTTTGCAACAAGGCGCGCTAGCGGTGACCGCATTCTCAAATTTGATTTTCTAAACCTGCGCAGATTTCTACCCCGGAAAGCATACGTTTGGATATACGAACATGCTCTTCCCTTGGTCTATCGAGTTCTAGGTTCAAGAGTTAGCGGTGTCGGTTCTGGTTTAGACCACACTCATCTCTCAATCTCTACAGAGATAGATGACAAGACCCCGGTTCTCTTTGCAGTTGCCAAGCGGCCGCGTCGACCCGTGCAGTCTGAGACCTAGAGGCTCTAGAGGTTGAGCAACCGCACCGATGAATCATCACCGATGGTGAATACCAGTCGGCAATCGCATACTGGCGCATGGGTTGTTGCTGTCATTCTCATTCTCGTCTATGCACTTCCGCTACGCGGACTACTTAGAAGTCAGGGCCCTCCCATGGAGGAGGGGTTCATGCTTGCGTTTCCCGAGTTTGTGTTAAACGGCCTTAGACCGAACCGCGACTTCCTCCACCTCTACGGCCCCGGGAGCCTCTGGGCCCTTGCGGGCACCTACAAATTATTTGGAGTGTCCCTAGCCACTGAGAGGTGGTTCGGGGTTATCCAGCAGATAGGGATTATCGCTGGTGTCGCCGGGTTGGCGCGTTACTGGGGACGATTGATGGCCCTCACCGCAGGTTTACTCGCCATCGCGTTTGTTATACCGCCAATAGGACTCACCGCCCTCGCTTGGGATGGCGCGGTCGCACTTCTTGTATTGGGTTTGCTCTGCGGACTCGAGGGGCGAAGGCGCGCATTGAATCTTGGCACTGCATTAAAATTCTCATTCGCAGGGGGTCTATTAATAGGGCTTGGACTCACGTTTAGGCCTGATCTGATAATTGCAGCGACGCTCGGAGGTCTCTGCGCATCATGGGGACTCGGGCACAAATTCTTTAAGAGGATGCTCGCAGGGGCCGCGATCGGAGTCTCGCCTTACATTCTCCATCTTTTTTTATCTGGCCCGATGAACGTCATACGGGGCATGGTGTTAGATCCGGTCTTCAAACTTCGAGGAGGGCGTCGGCTCCCCATTCCGCCATCTTGGAGTCAATTCGACAGCGTGCTACAGCGTGTCGGTGCTGAACAGTTACCTCGCTGGCCTTCTCCTATCTCTAGCCCGGCGCAGTTGGCACTTTGGTTCTGGGTACTTATCTTCTCGGTATTCTTCATACTCGGCGTATCTATCTGGAGCATTCGTAGGGATCCTGCTCGCTTCAACGCTCGCGCTCTGTTGGCAATTGGAGCAATGTCCCTCGGGATGCTTCCACAGGCCATCCAACGCGCTGACTCTGCTCATCTCTCATGGGTGAGCTGCGTTCCCCTTGCCTTTCTTCCAATTGCAGTAGTCGAGTTGAACCATGTTCTGCGCCCTAAAAACAACAATCGCAGAGGGCTGCTACTCGGCGTTACTACGGCTGCACTGCTGATATTCGCTGTCACACCTCACTTCACAGCCCGAATTTATGCTGATTACAGCGCACAATCCTTCGGCTACCGTCGCACCGCTGTACCGATTACTCACCATGGGCGTCTCTTCTATTACGGCCGCCCCGAGGTACAAGGAGCCGCAGAGTCCCTCCTCGCTCGCATCGACTCCATCTCAAAACCAGGGGATCGACTCTTCGTAGGAACCGCTGACCTCCGCAGAACGCCGTACTCAGATGCCTACCTTTATTACTTGCTTCCCTGGCTTACACCCGCGACCTATTTCGTTGAGATGGACCCTGGGATGGCGAATGCCGAGGATTCACGCATGCCGTCCGACCTCGCATCTGCAGATGTAGTTGTGCTGTCGTCTATCTGGAAAGATTGGTCCGAGCCGAATACTTCTGTTGATTTCGGAAGCCTTAAATCAACAGAGGTATTAGCGCGAGACTTCTGCCTAGACAACTCATTTGGTGGCGGGATATACGAGCTCTACACTCGTCGCCCCAAAAACGGAGAGTGCCTACCTGGGACAACAACTCCAAGGCTCCCGCCACTCGAAGGGTAAGCGCAGCCGTCGTGGAGATTTAGTACTGGCTATTCCTGGGATTGGTAACTTCTACGAAGCATGCGGTCTCGAATCCCCCACCAAGAGACCATGATCATCTCTTCAACCATTACTGCAAGTGACATCTTTGAGTGCCCGCGAACGCGATCTGTAAAGGCGATTGGAACCTCAACGATTTTGCTCCCAGTCTTTGCGACTCGATACGCAGTCTCAATCTGAAACCCATAGCCTTTGGATCTAGTAGCCGAGTAATCAATGAGGCGAAGCACCTCTGCCTTATACGCTCTAAACCCAGCAGTCGCATCCGCTACGCCCGTTCGAAGCATCAAGCCCGTGTATGCATTGCCATACTTGGAGAGCGCTCGCCTTCGCGCTGGCCAATTTGGTATCGAACCCCCGGGTACGTAACGCGACCCGATTGCAAGATCAGCGCCATTCTCTAGACAAGAGATGAGACTGGGGAGGACCGCTGGATCGTGTGATAGGTCCGCATCAATCTGCACAAGCACGTCGTATCCACGAGCGAGTCCAATCGCAAAACCCGCTCTATACGCGTTCCCAAGCCCAGCTTTACCTGGTCTTCTTAGAACCTCAATTTGACCAAGCAAAATTGCTGCCGCATCAGCCACATCTGCAGTTCCGTCTGGGCTGTTGTCATCGACCACCAAAATATCTGCCGCTGGAAGCCCCTCTCGAGCACGGCGGAGAAACTCCTCAATGTTCTGAGCCTCTTGATATGTAGGGGTAATCAGTAAAACGCGACTCATTTCTCTCTTCGCCGCGCCTCTGCCGATGCCTCAATGGCCTCTCGAGACAGCACAGGAGCATCACGACCTGTCCCTAGGTTCGCCTCACGCTCACCTGATTCCTCGTGGTACTCCTCCTCTACATTTACCGACCAGACATCATGCTCTGCTCCAAAGATATTCTCCACTGAGAGCATCGCGGTATACATAGAGTGGTCTTGGTTGTTATACCTATGCATTCCATTTCGGCCAACCGGGAAAACCTTAGGGGCCTCGTTTGCAATCCACTCACGGAGAACATCGACATTTGCTTTGTAATGCTCGTCGTATACAGGGTAGGCCTTTGGAATACGCACTACATAGCCAGCCTCGACCTTTGATGAATCTGCGAGTCCGAGTTGCTCAAGTTCGCGCTTGCCCTGTTCGATCAGGTCTTCATCAGACTTGCTCCACATTGAGTCGCCCTCGTTGACAAAGAACTCAAGGCCTAGGCATGTGCGGCCTTCCTTTACAAGGTAGGGAGACCACGAGCCGAAGTTCTGTACCCTTCCAACCTTCACACCAGGGTCATGTATGTAGATCCAGTTATCAGGGAACGAATACTCAAGCGGGACGACAAGAGCAACGGTCATAAAGTCTCGATATGTCAATCCGTTAGCGGCTGCAATTACCTCTGCAGGCGGCGCAGGCTCCATCGCTCGGAGTAACGAACCCATCGGCATAGTAGAGATCACCTCTGTGCAAGGGTACGAAGTCTCGACGCCGTTAACTATTGCGATCACCTCAACGGGTCGGCCATTCTCGATACGAATACGTTTAGCCTTAGCCCCAAAGGTAATTGTGCTTCCAGCGTCGGTAACGATCTCGGCGCACTTCTCCCACATTTGACCGGGGCCATATTTGGGGTAATTGAACTCTTCAATCAAACTAGTGATCTGGTTCTTCTTATCTTTACGACCGCCAAAGAGGCGGGCACGCAGAGGCTCCCATACTGCAGACCAAAGCGACATGCCCTTGATGCGTTGCGCACCCCAATCAGCAGAGAGCTCAGAGGCGGGAACCCCCCATACCTTCTCGTTATAAGTCTTAAAAAAGTGCTGGTAGAGCCGCCATCCGTAGTTGGCAGCGATGTAACCCTCGAGAGAGGACTGATCTTTAGGTGGTCGAACCCTCACCCAGAGATATGAGATTACACAGCGGATGGCCTCGATCAGCCCTAAGTTACGAAGTGCATTTAGAGGTTTAATCGGGTAGTCATAGAGTTTGTTGCGGTAGAAAATCCGACTCATTCGCGGGCGGCGAAGAAACTCGTCTGCTCCAAGAATCTCAAACCAAAGATCATCGACCGGGCGCACCTTGGTAAAGAAGCGGTGGCCACCGATATCGAAACGCCAGCCATCGGCAACGACAGTCCGACTGATTCCGCCAACTACAGTATCGGCCTCGAGAATTATGGCGGACTGCCCCCGCTTTGTGAGCATATACGCCGCAGTTAAACCTGCGGGTCCGGCGCCAATAATTACAACTTGGTGCTCGGCACTCTGGGCAGTTTCAGTCATTGTTTCCTTTGCGGGTATTTAGCGCCAAGATTTAAGTGCGCTGAGGTATGCGTGCGCTGAAAGAATTTCAGACTCTGTGAGAACTTCAGACTACCCGCATAGGGATACTAAGGACTTGTTCCTAGGGCACTAAGCGCCCAAAAAAGACAAGAATTGATGAGCCGAAAAGCCCGGCAGATGAGATCGCCACTACTCCCCTGAACAGGTCTTTGGGGCGGGAGGTAAGGACCCCAGCACCGATTACGACCGGAAATGTGACGAGCGCATATCTCTCAAATGAATCAAGGTTTGGAGCGCAGAGCGCTATCGCGATGCTCGCAGCGGCCCAGAGCGTATAGGGCGCTGAGAGTCTTCGCGCTGCTGCGATGATACAGATAACAGCCACAAATGCCCAGACTGCATGCAGGCCTGATCCGAGACGGTCGCCGCTAGATAGCGAATCAATTGCGCCATTGATACTCGTCCAAGGCCAGACAAAACCGCCGCGGAGGTTCGATGAAGATTGAATCTGTAGCGGCTCCCAGAACCCGTACCCAGCACTCTTTGACCATGCGAGGTAACTACAGATACCTAACACCGGCGATGCGACCCCAAGAGCGCCTAGGGCGAGTGAGCTCTTCTTGCTGTTGGCCCCCTGTGGCTTTTCAGCCCGCAAGGATTGCCAAACAAATACTGCAATTGGCAACAGTAGGAGCACTCCCGTGGGGCGAACAACCCCTGCAAAAAATCCTGCAAGTATCACCCACCCCCATCTCGCATTTCGAGCGTTTAGAAAAATGAGGACCGCGCAGAGAGCGAGCAGAGCCTCTGCATAACCAAATACGAATACAAGTGCTGGTGGCGCTAATAGCCCTAACCAAACAGAGCGTGTAGCTAGCCCCAAATCGCCGGTCTCTTCGATCACAAGGCGATTGAGAATTCCTGCATAGAGAAGCGAAGCAATATTTACGATGATGATGAGAACGGGCCCAACCTGACCGATCGGTGCTCCTAAGAAGCGCGCCATTAGAGGGAGCCCGGCGAAGAATCGAAGCCCTGAATGGGCTACGGCGTTGTACCCCCCAGCAGCGATATCTCGGTAGAACGCTGCGTCCCATGCAAACAAGCCCTGCGAAAGAGCTGGGGGGCGAGGAGCGGTGCCAATCTCGCCAAAAATATATCTAGCAGCAGCGAGCGCGAGCAGAACGATTGCCCTTGAAGCGATCCATGGCGCCAACGCAACTGATAAATCCTCTCGGGCGAAACGCCTAAGAGCGATCAAGGCCTATACCGGTCAAGGCCCATACGTTCATAGAAACTGGGCTTCGCCTTCAGGACAATTTCACGATTTCCACGCAGTCGCGCAAGCTCATTTACAACCCGTTCGCATTTGATTCCAAAGGTTCGATAACCGCCAGCCCATACAAACCAAACATCATTTTTCCCGGCTCTGGCAAGGAGCGCCCTCGCATACTTCTCCGGATTTGAGCGGCTATTTCGTAACGCGTAGTCGGTCCAGTCAATTAGTTCCGGAGGCTGGAGGTTAGGGAAGGCGTAGAGCCCGAGCGATTTAGTAGATGATAGTAAACGGGCGGTAGCCGGACCGAGTTGGTCTGGACAGATTCCCACCACGTCTCCGGGCCTCGAGTCTCTGCTTAGCACCTCTGCGATCTCTGTCGCCTGAGTACGATCTGTTCGCGCATTGCGAATACCCGAGATAAACCCGATCGTTACAACTACAGCAAGAAGCCCATATCGAATCCGGCGATCCTTGAGTAGCATCAATCCCATGCCGACCGCAAGGATATAAAAGGGGAAACACATCGCTGCGTAACGAGTTTGAAACGCTGTACCCGAGACGTAGGCGAGGGATAGGCCTAATCCAAGTGCGATTGTTCCTATCCCCCACTCCCAACGCGCACCACCAACCGTTCCGATATCAATCTCAATTAGCCGCTCATTACGAGCAGTTCCGAATAGTGCAATTAGCGCTAAGAGAAAGAGCAGTCCTGCAAGGGGCCACCCCTCCGAGACTGAACTCCCACCAAAGTCTAAGACCGTGTAGGCGAAAGCAACTGTTGGGGCTATCGCAGTCCCCCATGGAGTCCCGGTATGGAGGCGTTGATACTCGAATATCGGCAGCCAAGGCACAAATAAAAAGACACCGAAAACAATTGATCCGAGAATTCTCCGAGCGGTGCGCAACTCCTCGGCTGGAGCCTTTACAGAGCGCCACAGTGTTGATACTCCCACTACCGCTACTAGGTAAAGGCACCAATAATTTGTGTAGAGCAATGCACCTGTAACAAGTGAAACTCCAATTAGAGAACCATATGAAGGGCGAAGAAGCGCAGACCTAAAGAATATGTAACCAAGTAGCACAAGGTCGATCACAAGCACATACATGCGGTTTTCACTTGAGTATCGAATTGCATATGGAGATGCTGCAACTAGCAGCAGAACCAGCCATCCCAATTCACGTTCTCTTCGCTCATCGCTAGCAAGCGCCTTCTTGCCCGCAAGATACGCGAGAGGAAACGAAAGGATTCCTAGAAGGGCAGGGAGCGCGCGTACAGCTGTGTCACTCTCTCCAAATACCTTCATCCATAGGTGCAGAAGCAGGTAATAAAGTGGAGGGGCCCCATCGACCTTCAAGGTCGCCGCGAGCGACCCAAGCGGAACCCTCGCAATGTTTACAGTCAAAGCCTCATCGAGCCAAAGGCTTGACGTAACAAAGATGCGCATCGCGACGCCAAGCAGTAAGACAGCAGAGACTGAAAGAACTATTACTGCTCTTGGCTCTCCAGATGCGCCTGTAGGCCCTGTCTCCTTAGAACTGAGAGTTTGAGGTGAATCAATTTCGGGGGGCATAGGGGCCAGCGAATCCTACCGACTAGAGACCCCGGCGCAGTGGAGGCTGCGGTGCCCAGTATTGCGCAGTATTCCCCAGTATGAATTTGGTCTAGAGGCCGCGCGCTAGCCCGGAGTCGTGATGGAATGGGGAGATGACAGCAGATATTGTGATTCGCGACGGGTTGATTGTTGACGGAACGGGAACCGAGGGGTATCAAGCAGACATAGCCGTCTCGGGTGGAATGATCTCCGAGATAGGTAAAGGCCTTAAGGGAAATCGAGAAATTGATGCGAGCGGGCAAGTCGTATCCCCAGGGTTCATTGATATTCATACTCACTATGACGCCCAAGTTTTCTGGGACCCGGCCCTTACTCCATCGAGTCACCACGGAGTCACCTCTGTCATTGCCGGTAACTGCGGCTTCTCTATCGCACCATGCTTACCAGAGCACCGATCGCTTCTAGGCCGGACGCTGCAGCATGTCGAAGACATGAACCTAGCGACTCTCGAGGCGGGAATTCCGTGGGATTTTGAGACCTTCGCGCAGTACCTGGACTCCGTTGAGAGGCGGGGCGTGGGGATTAACTTTGGCTGCTATGTCGGCCACACCGCTGTTCGCCTAAACGCTATGGGGGATGAAGGCTACGAACGCGAGACGCCAACGGAGCAAGAGCTCAGAGCTATGCAGATTCTTGTTGATGACGCACTCCGATCCGGCGCCATGGGCTTTGCATCCTCTTCCTCGGCTACTCACTCCGGAGACGGAGGACGGCCGGTTCCTTCAAGGCTCGCCGATCTAGCGGAGTTCGAGTCATTACTTGCGCCACTACGCGATCAAAATAAGGGAGTTATTGCAACCCTCCCAGGCGAGCGCGTAAAGCACGCAGATCTATATGCGCTACAACGGCGTATTGGTCGGCCCCTAACTTGGACCGCTCTATTGACAGTGAAGGGCTTTCCCTACCACGAGCAAGTAATCGAAGACAACGATGCTGCTCACGCCGCTGGAGGTGAGGTCTGGCCGCAGATTTCAGTTCGGCCGCTTGTGTTCCAGATGAATCTGCGCGAGCCGTTTACGTTCAACATGGCACCGGCATTTAGGGACCTAATGGCGCAGCCCGATGCGGTGCGCCTCGATAAGTTCGCGGACCATTCCTGGCGTCGCATGGCTCTTGACGATCTAACCAACCGAACCGCTATCCGTCTGCGTTGGGAGTCTCTAAGCGTCGCTGAGAGTGCTAGCCGGCCTGAGTTAGCGGGCAAGAGCATCGTTGATGAGGCCGCTGCTGCTGGATGCTCCCCCCTTGATTTTATGCTCGATCTCTCCATCGCCGATTCACTAGAGACACGATTCAACAGCGTGCTCGCTAATGACGATGAAGATGCAATTGCGTGGTTACTACAGCGAGATGGAGTACTCCTCGGCTTGATGGACTCCGGGGCCCACGTGAGCCAACTCTGCGATGCATGTATGCCGACAGACCTACTTGGTAAATGGGTGCGCGATCGTGAAGTAATTACTCTGGAGCGCGCAATTCATAAACTTACTGGGGAGCCTGCGAGAGTCTTTGGGCTAGATGGCCAAGCTGGGCGAGGATTACTCAAAGTTGGAATGGCAGCAGATATAACCGTTTTCAACCCTGACACTGTTGCTCCCGGTCCTCTGCGCAGAGTGAGCGATTTTCCTGCCAATGGAGAACGACTAACGGCAGATGCTCCTGTTGGTATGAATCACATTCTGGTAAATGGATCACCCATCCGTAGCGATGGGATGCCCGTCCAAGAAGTTCTCGATGCAATGCCAGGCAAGGTACTGCGCTCGTAGTCTTGACCCGCATTCGTATCCATTTGGTTCTAATTAGTAACTGCTTCACTGACCGATGAAATACGACTCTTGTTCTCTATGGCGCTCAGAGCAACCGCGCAGAGTATGACAATGAATGGCTCTGCTGGAGCTCGGAATCGAATCTGCCCGTACGCAAAGATCGCACCGAGTGAGACCACTACTCCCGGAGCCAGCAGCGGCCAGATCCATCTCTTGCGTCTCCAGAGGATGAATGCACCTGCGAAGGCTCCGAGAAGAAGCGGATAGTAAAAGGCGAGACCAAGGGAGGTAACCCATCGGGGGCGGCCCTCGGCGATGTTCCAACTAAGCATGTCCGCCGGCCGAAAGAGACTCCAGTCTCTACCCAACCGAGCGAGAACAACAACGGGGACGCGCGATGCATTATCTGACATATACTCAAACGCGACTCGCCGATACTCCTCCGCAACCACGGACTGGTCCCCTCTCGGTGGGGCCGGGAGACACTCCGCGCTCCGAAGAAAAGTCAGCCCGATCACATCTCCGCTATACGCCTCGTCACAGTTCGAGGCAACCATTGCTAGCCCGTCGTTGGTTGAGAGAATGACGCGCGTCTCAAAGCGAGCACTGTTGTAGATAAACCATGGGGCAAGTACAAGCAACAATGCAACTCCGGCTAAAGCTGAAGCCATCAAACGCACCCGAATAACTCCGATGTGCCGAGCGAGCAGCACGCCAGCGGCGATAACGGGGACAAGCAGCACAAGCTCAGCACGCCCTAACGCGCTTATTCCCCCTAATGACCCGACCAGTAGCCAACGCCACCACTGTTCGGGCGATCGTGCAGCTTTATAGGTAGCTAACACGGTTCCTACAACGGCCACTCCGGTAAATGACTCGCTCATAATCAAGCCATCGTTGACCCACAGAAAAGGGTAAACCGCTGCGATGAAAGCAGCGATTAGCCCTGCTCTATCCCCCGCTACCTCTCGGGCAAGCAATGCACTAAGGAAGACAACTCCAAGCCCAGCAAGCGCACTCGCAAACCGAAGAATTAACTGACCGTCAAACACCTTAACTATTGGAGCTAGTACCAGCACTGTTAGCGGAGGATGCGAAGCATCGGGGACTATGGCCTGATCAGCACCGGGGAGCAGCCTAAAGGGATCGGCAAAACCGTCACCGTTTGCAACCGTACGGGCCTCTAACTCGTAATAGGCAGCGTCATAAAACTTGTCACTGTTAAAGCCATCCGCCACTCCTAAGACGTAGGCGACCCTGACCCCAGTGGCGAGGACCAAGAGGAGCATCAGGATGCGCCAAAAACGTCGAGAGGATTCTTGGGCCATACTCCGTGAGGCTACCCGGCCCGAGGCGTAACGCGGCTCCAAGTAAACGCGAAGATGGCGCTCGGCTAATTCTGCGCGAATAGGCTTCACCGATACTCAACAATCGGAGCGAATATGTCTGATCTTGTTATCACCGGCGGCATCGTCGTAGACGGAACCGGAGACCCACAGCGTCTAGCGGACATTGCAGTGAGCAATGGAATAATTACCGAGGTTGCGGAGCCGGGGAGCCTTGCTGGGTCGCTTACGGAGACGATTGATGCGACAGGGCTACTCGTTACACCAGGCTTCGTAGATATTCACACGCACTTCGACGGCCAGGTCACATGGGACCCCCTCCTAACTCCTACATGTTGGCATGGGGTGACCTCTGTGGTGATGGGGAACTGCGGCGTCGGCTTTGCACCTGTATCCCCGGATCGTCGCGACTGGTTGATCGGGCTCATGGAGGGTGTGGAGGATATTCCAGGTGCCGCTCTTAGCGAAGGCATCCGCTGGGAATGGGAGACTTTTAGTGAGTACCTCGATGCAGTTGATAGAGCACCAAAGATGCTTGATGTAGCTGCGCAGATACCGCACGGAGCGGTGCGCGCATATGTCATGGGTGAGCGCGGTGCGCGTAATGAGCCGGCGACCTCAGAGGATATTGCAGCAATGGCCGCTATCGTGAGAGATGCAATAGCGGCTGGAGCACTTGGTTTCTCAACATCGCGCACGATTGCTCATATGGCCATAGACGGTGAACCAGTACCAGGCACGTTCGCTGCCGAGGACGAGTTATTTGGTCTCGGAAATGCACTCAAAGATGCGGGCGGCGGAGTATTCGAACTCGCACCGGCCGGCGCTCTTGGCGAGGACCTCGCTGCACCGGAGCGCGAGATGGATTGGATGCGTCGATTGGCAGCGATATGCGGACGACCGGTTTCATTCGCACTCACTCAGAACGATCACGACTCAGAGTCTTGGAGGCGCATGCTTGATCTATGCGCTGAGGCTGCGAGCAAAGGCTCCAATGTACGACCCCAAGTTGCAGGCCGACCAGTAACACTCCTCCTTGGACTCAAGACCTTTCACCCCTTCGCCTACTGTCCATCTTGGGGCCCGGTCGGCATTCTTCCCTTGGATGAACGAGTTGCACGGATGGCAGACCCCGAGATCAGGCGCCGGCTTCTAGCCGAGGCATCCAACCCCGACCCCACAATGCGTCAGTTCTTTGATCCAGATAAATCGTTCCCACTCGGCGACCCCCCCGATTACGAACCGCACCCTTCGACATCAATCGCTCAAATTGCACAGCGCGCCGGAGCTGATGTCTGGAGTGTTTTCTACGATGCATTGATGGCAGATAATGGGCATGCATTTGTGATGCGCCCTCTCCTCAACTACACCGATGGAAACCTTGACGCAGTTCGAGAGATGCTCATGCATCCGACGACAGTCTGGGGACTCGGCGATGGCGGAGCACACTGCGGCACTACCTGTGATGCCTCAACACCCACTTATATGCTCACTCACTGGGCTCGCGACCGCGAGGCCGGAATACCACTTGAGACCGTTATCAAGAAGATGACTTCACAGACTGCCGGACTCTTTGGGCTCGGCGATCGCGGCGTGCTTGCTCCAGGGATGCGGGCAGACATAAACCTGATTGACCATGCCGGGCTAACTCTCCATGCTCCAGTCATGGTCCATGACCTACCCGGCGACGCTCGTCGTTTCATACAGAGATCAACTGGTTATGTAGCCACAATCTTGGCCGGGCAGGTAACGCTACGTAATGGCGAGGAGACCGGCGCTCGCCCTGGCGCTTTAGTACGTGGAGCTCGATAACTTCATTTCGATTATTTAACCTGAACTGGGAGAGAATGCGCAGATGCCTACAGCACTATTGATTGTTGATCACGGATCTCGTCGCGCTGAATCGAATACGTTCTTAGACGGTTTCGCCGTGAGCTTTGCTGAACAACATAAATATGAAATAGTCGAGACCGCACATATGGAGTTGGCTGAACCCGGCATCGGCGTTGCATTTGATGCGTGCATCGAGCGTGGTGCAACAAAGGTCGTAGTCTGCCCATTCTTCCTACTCCCGGGAAACCACTGGCGAGTCGATATCCCAGCCCTAACGCAAGAGGCTGCGACACGCCATCCAGGAATCGAGTGGCTTGTGACCGCTCCAATCGGCCTACATTCCCTTATGAGCGAGGTTCTTGCCGCAACTGTAGAGGGGTGTATCAAAGCCGCATCGGGCGACGGAGACCGCTGCAAGGCATGCGGGGCTGAGCCCGATGCCGCCTGTATGTGGAGATAGCAAGTCATTAAGCGCTGCCAATCCCCCGGTTAAGGGAATACACCCTCAGACCTGACTGCTCTCTCCCTTAGCTAGGCGCACCCTGAACGATTACTTCCCCGTCTCGGATAATCGAGATTGCCTGTGTCGGGCAGCCCTGCGCAGCGAGAATGACTTTCTCCTCGGGAGAACCATCAATGCTCGTGACGATCGCTACCCCATCGTCATCAAGGTCAAATACATCAGGGGCCCAGAACGAACAGTTCCCCGAGCCCATGCAGATTTCACGATTAATCTTTATCTCTAGTGCCATGAATTTCAATGCCTTTCAGTGGCGCAGCTGCGCGCTTTGCGTTTTTGGATTCGTACCTTATTCTCTATTGGATTTTTCTATGGCTTCTTTAGGATCGCAAGCACGGCTTCGTGCAGAAGCCCATTCGAACTAACCGCGTTTCCACCCGCAGGTGTTGGAGCCCCTGAGTGGTCAGAGAAGCGCCCTCCGGCCTCCTCAATGATCGGTTGTATCGCAGCGAGATCCCAGAGATTCACTATTGGCTCTACAGCAATATCTGCGGCCCCCTCGGCCACGAGCATGTGCTGCCAGAAGTCTCCAAATCCACGGGTCCTCCATACGGCGTTTACTAGCGCAAGGAACTGCTCACCAAGCCCGAAGGCCTCCCACCACGGAAGGTCTGCATAGCAGAGCTGCGCATCAGATATATCTGCAACCCCTGAGACGCTGAGCTTCCGGCCATCGCAGAAAGCACCTTCTCCACGCGCCGCCCACCAACGTCGAGGCATCGCAGGAGCAGAGACGACCCCGATATCCACTACACCGTCTCGCTCTAGTCCTATCAAGGTTGCCCAGATTGGGATCCCTCTCATGAAATTCGCAGTTCCATCTATCGGATCGATTATCCAGCGGCGCCCAGAGTCTCCCTCCGCCCCAAACTCCTCACCAAGAATCGCATCGCTTGGGAAACGCTCAAGAATCGCTGAGCGAATAACTAGTTCAGCTGCATGGTCAGCATCTGTTACATGTGTCGTATCGGGCTTGCGCTCAATCTTTAAATCATCAGAGAGAAACCGCGCAAGAGTTACTTGATCTGCAAGGTCTGCGAGTTTGAGTGCGAATACGAGATCGGGGTCCATGGTTTTACCGGCTTAACCGGGCATTACCTCAAGGACAGTTGCGCTTCCCATACCCCCAGCGGCGCACATGCTTGCAACACCAAGGCCACCGCCGCGACGGCGCAACTCATTTATAAGCGTGACGACCATGCGCGCTCCGGTAGCGGCGATTGGGTGCCCGAGACTGCATCCAGACCCGTTGACATTCACAATGTCATGGTCAAAGCCAAGCATGCGTGTACTCGCAACGGCCATCGATGCAAATGCCTCATTAATCTCGACGAGATCCATATCCTCGACGCTTAGGCCCGCTCGCTCAAGGGCTTTCGGAATCGCGTATACCGGGCCAAGCCCGGTGTCACGAGGGGCTAGTGCTGCATTTGCCCAAGACTTAATTACGGCAAGGGGCACCAGCCCATGAGCCTTGGCGAACTCAGAGTCACAGATCATGATTGCTGCAGCAGCGTCGTTGAGCCCAGAGGAATTACCGGCAGTAATGCTGAATCCCTCGATCTCTGGGTGAATTGGTTTCAAGGCAGCAAGTCTCTCGAGGGTCGTCTCTCGCCTCGGGTGCTCATCGACTTGGAACATCGTCGTTGTTCCGTCACGACGTGTTACCTCGAAGGGAACGATCTCTTCCTCAAAGCGCCCATCATCGATAGCGCTAATTGCACGCCGGTGAGATTCGTACGACCACTCGTCCATCTGCAGACGACTCACGTCGGCGCGTTGAGCCGTATTCCATCCGACGGTGATTGACATATCCCATGCAGGCGCATCAGGCGTCTCACGGTGGCTCGCAGACATCCACGGCCCCATCTCGTCGCCCGGTAGCCGCCGTTTCATGCTCCCTGGCGTCGTAGAGATTGACTCTGTCCCAGCAGCAATTACAACCTTGTCCATCCCCTCCATGACACTTCCGGCGGCGCCCTGTACGGCGGCCATCCCAGAGGCGCAGTGACGTTGAAGAGCAACTCCAGGAACGTTGAGCAGGCCTAGTTCGACAGCCGTGTAACGAGCAAGGTCTCCCCCACCTTGCAGAGACTCCCCCATCTGTAGATCGTCGATGTACTCAGACGGAACGCCTGCACGCTCGAGGAGTCCACCGACAGCTACGACGGCGAGGTCGGCGGCACTCAAATCGGCAAGAGTTCCCTTACGTGCCGTACCTATTGCGGTTCTTGCGGTCGAGACAATTACTGCTTCACCCATTTTATAATTCCTTTCGCGGAGTTAATAACGTTTGGATGGTACTCCCCGATCGATGCTGTAGACCTCTCGGTTTAGGTCTTAGAACAACTCAACCCTCAAATCTCACGGGCCGGACATGCCCTGCCCTAATCTCAGCCGCCAACCCTTCTACATCAACGATGCTTGCTGAGAAGTCGGTGGCAAAGATTCCCGCCAAACCTGGCCCATGCGCATCGCTTGCACCCACACTCGGCATCGGAGCAACCCGAAGGGCTGCCGCGGTCAATTCGTGCTCAGCACTAATGGTTTGAGTACTCATGGCCTCAATAGCGTGAACCAGCGACCAATGCTCCCATCCTGCAACGGTCTCAGGTGAAGGTTCAACATGGCGGGCTGCCTTTGCCCTCGCGCCGGCAACGTTGCGAACTGGATGCGGAAGGACGATAGCGGTCCCCGTTCTAGCGACCTCCTCTACGAGTTGCTCAAAGCGGTACCCGAGCCAAAGCGGTCGCTCAAGCGGGCCGAATACCAAGACATGACCAACATCGGTTGAGAGCTCGACCCCTGGTATCAATGGAAATTTTAGTAACCGAGAAGCATCTTCAAGCTCGCCCTCTGGCCAGCGAACATCGTGCTCCGTAATACAGAGAGCATCTAGCCCGCGACTCCGAGCACTCTCGACAAGTTCTTCGAGGGTTGCGCTCGAGCAGTTTGAGCGTGGAGTTGTGTGGGCGTGCAGATCTATCAACATTTTAAGAGCATCAACATTTTAAGAGAACCAGCATCTCAAGAGATGCGACGAGACTTGATCTCGTTCTCCAGCGAATCGGCGTTCAAGCACTTCCCGGTATTGAGATCAAACTCCCAGCCATGAACCTGGCAATGAAGCACATTCCCATCACGAAGCGTTCCAAATCTCGTTAGATCTGCACGTAGGTGAGGGCATCTACGCTGTACCTCATAATCTCCACAAATGAATCTCTCGTCATCGTTGCTCCGCGAGGCGTAATAACCCTCACAGAATGACATTCGCTCAAGAGATAAACACTTAAAGAAGGTATAGACGTACTCGTTATACGAACCCTCTCGGTGGGCCGTAAATCGACACGAGAGAAAAATCTCGTTGACCCAATCCTCAGCGTGATTCTCGATACACCACTCGACTAGTCCCCGATCCATAGTCAGCGTGTAAGAAAAAACATCCCCGGGCAGAGCCTCTCTCACCACTCCGGCAGGGAAGTCAATAACTACATCTTGAGGAGGACCCGATGAGTCGATTCCGTCCGCCAGGCGGAGCAAGATTGCCGACCCAACTCCAGCACGCGTAAGCGGTGCAGCCTCCAGAACTGGTCCCCACCAAGTACTCAACTCCTCGAGAATGTCGTAACGATTTCTAGGGAGAGAACTAAGCGTCGTGAGCAGAAAAGATTCTTGATCAGCGCGATATTTTCTTAAGTAAGAACGTTTATCAGAGAAAATCGCCTCGGGCGAGGCCTCCCCATCAGGGTGCAGAACACTGCAGTTCCCTCCCTCGAGAGTGACGACGCTACCTGGGACAACAAGCCTTCCGCCCTCGATCCCGTTCTGCCTCAAGTACTCAAGAAACGACGGTTGATCCGGAAAAATATTCGATGGAACGGAGTCCAAATCATTTAAATTGAATAAGGAGTCGTCCAGAAAACACGGGGGGCCTGCACATGGGAAGACAAATGCCGCATCAGCGTCTCGAATATATGCAAGCGCCCGCGTCTCTTGATCCGCTCTCTTACGCCTTCCCAGTTGTTCCTTCTCAGCGGCATCAAAGTCGTAGACCATTGGATACCAGATTGCGCCAGAGAACTGTGTGAAATGTCCGTCATACGGACCAAGGTCTCTGACTTCATCTGCATCACGCGGTCGTGAATCGTTCTGATTCAGGATTCGAGCAGTGGAGTCAGCAATGACAATCGCAGAGTCTCCTGCAGGTCCATCGGCAGGCGCCGTCATTGCAAGAATAGCTACCTCTAGACCGCCGAGGTCGAGCTTGTCCCCATGCTTGGTCTGAAGAAACTTGGTGAACCCGCACTCTCGGAGAGCCTCCTCGAGATGGTTTACTCGAAACTCTGGGAGCAAGACCGTGGTGGATTTATCGACGTTCTCAATCAACCACTCAGGGTCGTAGTGATCGTGATGGAGGTGAGAGATGTAGAGAAAATCTGGTTTCAGGAACTGAGAGACATCAAGGCCATCGTTACGAGGAAAAACGAACCACGAAGCGAAGTATGCAGGGGTGAACCATGGGTCGCATAGGACCGACCCGCCCTCAGTCTCAACATACATACCTACATGTCCAAGAAATGTTACGCGCACCCTCTGAGCCTTACAGAGAGAGGGGCTCCAAGGTTGGACTCAGCCCACCAAGTTAGGATCCCCCACCCCCGCAGGGTTATCCTCGCTAAGTCTTTGCAAGCAGCAGATGGCCCAGTACGGATATATGCCCACCAAGATATCTCCACCAAAATATTTGCCCCAGAGGAGAACGCTATGGCGTTGATTGAGTTAATTGGCCAAGAGACCGGCACTCAGACGGTCCGTATTGAGCGGGGCCCGGTCAAGGTATTTGCTCAGGCCTTACTAGACAACGATTCAATCTACGACTCTGACTCCGCTCCCGTCCCGCCTACCTATCCATTTGTCATGCATTTTTGGGGAACCGTGGACCAGGAGGGAACGCCAGGGCTTCCAATTGAGAGGCTTAGAGGAGCAGGTAGAGCGATACTCCACGGAGAGCAAGGCTTCACTTACACGCGTTGGCCGCGTGTAGGGGATGTGCTTAAGGGAACTACAACCATCACAGACGTATATGAGAAGACAAAATCGAATGGCGGCAGCCTCGATTTCTACGTCACCGAGACAGACTGGCGCGACGTGGAGAGCGGCGAACCAGTAGTGAAATCCACATTTACCCTTGTCGTAAATGTGCGACCGCCAAAAAACTAACGGCAGAACTAACCGGCTTGTTTCTTTACTCCCTCGGCAGCGGCCTCCGCAGCCTCAGGGTCGAGGTAACCACGTGTCAGAACATTTAAGTGCTCGTCGAGCTCGTAAACAAGTGGCTGACCGGTCGGGATATTAAGTTCAACAATCTCTGCATCCGAGACTCCATCAAGGTGTTTTACAAGTGCCCTCAGCGAATTGCCGTGTGCGGTCACTAGCGTTTTCTTCCCCTCGGCGAGGTCAGGCACTATCGCGTCATACCAATACGGAAGCATTCTCTCGAGCACATCGGCAAGACACTCAGAGCTCGGCAACACGTCAGCGGGGAGGGAGGCGTACCGAGGATCGAAGCGAGGGTGCCCAGGATCGTCGAAGTCAAGAGGCGGGGGTGCGATGTCGTAAGCGCGACGCCAGAGCTTGACTTGTTCGGCTCCAAACTCTTCGGTCGTCTGCTTCTTGTCTTTGCCCTGCAGAGCCCCATAGTGCCGCTCGTTGAGTCGCCATGAACGCTGTACCGGTATCCACAGAAGGTCGGCCGCACGAAGTGCAATCTCGGCGGTGCGAATAGCGCGCTTCTGAAGTGAGGTGTGGAGAATGTCAGGCAGAACTCCATGCTCGCGCAGCGCCGCTCCCGAGCGTTGGGCCTCAGCCTCACCCTGCTCAGTGAGATCGCAATCCACCCAACCAGTAAAACGGTTCTCAAGATTCCAAACACTCTGTCCATGGCGAAGAAGTATGAGCGTCGACATACTCAGCAGCCTAGATCGCAGACCCCCGGTCCAAGGTTCTTGTAGCGAGTAGCGGTACGGTCAGGGGGTGCGGATAGCGGCAATGGACCTCGGCTCCAACTCTTTTCATCTAGTGGTGGCAGATGTGCGCCCAGACGGAACCTTTGCGCCGACGATTAGAGAGAAAGAAATGCTCCACTTAGGCGAGGATGTCACCCGTCTCGGAGAGATCCCGAAAGCATCTGCTGATGCTGCAGTCGCTGCTATCAGAAGATTTAGGAAGCTCGCCGAGGCCGCGGGCGCCGACGAGATTCACGCTAAAGCAACGAGTGCAATACGCAGCGCCGCTAATGGCCCGGCACTTGTAGACCGCATCGAGGCTGAGGCAGGGGTAGTTGTAGATGTAATTGACGGCCTCGAGGAGGCGCGTCTCATATTTACAGCCATACGCGCTGCCGTCGTCCTTGACCCAGGGCCGGCGATCTGCTTCGACCTTGGCGGCGGGAGCCTGGAGATAGCAGTTGGCGACAAGAACGGCCTCCAATTTGCGGCGAGCGAGCGACTAGGGGTGGGGCGCTTGACAGCAATGTATGCAGAGCAAGATCCGCTCAGCGATGCCTCTCGAAGATCAATGAGGGAGCACTGCGTCTCGCTTCTCTCACCGATTGCAGAGCAGGTCAAGGAGATAGGGGCACTCTTAGCGGTTGGGTCTAGTGGATCCTTCGAGGCGATTGCCGCGATGGTTGCTGTCACCAGAGGCGGAGGGGCGCCGAGCAGCCTCAATCAATATTCATTTACCTACGAGGATTTTCTCCCGTTATATCGAACCATCACGCGATCATCGCAATCTGAGCGGCGAGCGATTCCAGGCATGGATTCAAAACGCGTTGACCTAATCGCTGCCGGAGCCGTAGTGATGCGTTCGATTTTTGAGGTATTCGATCTCAAATCAATGACCATCTCTGACTGGGCGCTACGAGAAGGCATCGTTCTCAACGCAATTGCACAGCATGAACCCGAGGAGTGGACAGGCGAACTTCAGTCGATACGAAGAGGCTCCGTGCTTGGGCTCGCTAGGCGCTGCTCCTGGCCCGAGGCACACTCACTACACGTCTCTAAGCTTGCGCTGCAGTGCTTCGACGCAACTCGCAACATTCACGGCCTAGATCTGTTAGACCGCGAGCTGCTCGAGTACGCCGCGATACTCCATGACATAGGAGAGCATGTCGCACATGAGGGGCACGAGAAACATGCTGCATACCTTGTCAGATACGGAGAACTGCGCGGCTTCTCTCCGGCCGAGATCACGATGCTCGTCGCCCTAGTTAGATGGCATAGACGAGGCGAGGTCCGCTCCGACTCTAGAACCGGCGACCTCGACCGTTATGCACTGCAGAAATGCAGAATTCTTACTGGACTCCTTAGAATCGCAGATGGCCTCGATCGCAGTCGTCACCAAATAGTTACAGATATTCAGGTGAGCTCTAACCCATCTCTTATTCTTTTTCGATTGAGCACGAGACTCGATCCGGAACTCGAAATCTGGGGAGCGAGGCGCAAGCGCGGAGTTCTTGAGGCCACACTTGGAAGAGATGTTGAGTTCACCGCCCACCCTGCTCGACGTGAAGCAGCGTCTTAAATTAGTTATCTACTTAATTATTCTCTCAACGCGTAACAGTTGAGTGAATAATTAACGCAGTCGTCGTGACAACATCGTCGCGCGAGGCCCCGTATCCCTCAAGGTCAGAGTGGAACTCTGCCATGCGCTCGAGCATCGCAACCAACGCCGCTGCAGCCGCGTATGGCGTAAGTTCCTTCGACCCCTCCCCAGGCGACTCGCTAATCATTAGAGCAAGGCCTTCAGTCAGTGGGCGCAGCGCACGGTTCCTCACCTCTCGAAAACGTTGGTCACCCTCTTGCGCCGCGAGATTGCGAGTACGTAGTACAGCGCGATGCGCGTCCCAATAACGAACGAATCCGTCTACCATTCGTCTAGCCGCGGCTGCTCCATCAGGTCCACGCCAATCAATCCGCATCTCAGCGCCTAACGGAATCGTCTCCTCGCCAACCTGCTCAGCAAGTGCGAGCACTGCATCCGACGAGTCGCGAAAATACTGATAAAACGTTGCAGGAGAACAACCTACGGAGCGCGCAATATCAACGACTCGTAGATCGTTGATACCTACCGCCTCGAGAATTGTTGCCGTGCTGGTCAGTATTCGGCTGCGGGTCCGCGACCCGCGTTCTCCGATAGCCCGTCCGTCGAGAGCGAGGTCTTGAACCTTGAGGGGATCCCTAGCCCCGTCTTGGGTCGGAGGCATTCTGTGGAGCAATTCACCAGGGGTCATAGTGGGGAGTTTAGATGGCTAGAATTACGCTGTTATGAGGTCGGCACCGTTAATCCAAAGTAATTCGGGCCGGGCGATTCGAAGCGTTGGAGACCTGCTGCGCCCAGTCTCGGCCGAGTTAGCTGATTTATTCGATGACGCCCCGATACCTGCAGGTCTTGCATTTGCAATAAACCTCGATCCACCAGCGTGGGACCCCGAAGACGCCCTCATAATTCCCGAAGGGGCCAGACTTGGACTGCTCGCTGGGCCAGAGGTTCTTCGATTCGATGCGATCGCCCCTCTACAGAGTCTGGCGAAGAGCGCCGGGATGATGGTCGCAAATACATGGGGGGCAAAGGGCGTTTTCAACTGGGCTGACCCGCACCACATGGGGACCGTCGGTCTTCAAGCGGGCGACTTCAGGCTCTTAAATTTTCATGAACTAGATCTTGTCATCGCATTTGGTGCGGATCCCCTCGAATCGCCCGATGATGCCATTGGGTGTGAGGTGCTCCACATACACCCACTCCAAATTGAGAAGTTGTCTATCCCACAAACAACAACGGGAATCGACTCTCTAACGAAGCCACCGCTCTTCACCGCTATTGCAGATATCGCACAGCCTGGGTACTTGAGTAATCAATCTCCGCGCCATCCGGCTCGATGCGTAATGGACGTAAAGCGCTCCGTTCCCCCAGGAGGAATTGTCGTCGTGGAGCCTGGACCTCTAGGGCTTTGGTTCGCTCGAACCTTCCCAACCGAGGCTCCTGGGACAATTATTGTTCCGGCATGGAGTAAGCCGGGAGCAGCCGCTGCCATTGGTTTAATCAGCGCAATTTATGGGCATCATGCAACCGTCATCACCAGTTCTCGTATGGATGAGGTCTCTGCTGCGATACAAGAGATCGGCGCAGACCTTGAGGCACCCCTTAAGATCGAGGAGTGGGGACCAAAAGACATTGACCTCTCGGTAACAGAGTCGCTGATTGCAGTGGCTGGGGAGGTAACAGCGTGGAGAACTTGAGTGAAGGCACGCCTCAGATCATCGACAGCAGTTCCAGTTCATTTCTTGAGCAACTTCTGCGCCACTCCTCAGACGCTGCGATTGTGGTACATCCGAAATACGGTGTTACCTATGCAAGCCCGGCGATAGCGGATGTCCTCGGCATCTCTCCGGATGCCTTCCTTGGACGAATGGCCGCCGAATGGATTCACTCTGATGACGTAGCGTCAATGCTCGAGCATCGCTCGGCTGCCGAGCAATCTGGCCATGCAGGCCCCATCATTATTCGCGGGCTTCACGAAGACCACACTTGGCGATATTTCGAGGCTGAATGGTGGCGCCCGGACGACTCCAATTTCGCAGACGGAACGATCCTGCACTTCCGCGATGTTTCACAGCGAGAACGAGCACGAGCAGAGGCAGCCCGCAGTGAAGCGAGGCTAGGAGCTCTACTTTTAGAGGCCTCAGATGTAGTTATGGTTATTGGCAAAGACGGACAGCAACTTAGTTACGTCAGCCCGTCAATCGAACGCGTCATGGGTTGGAGCACCGAATTGGCTAGTGAACTCACATGGCGACAAGTCATCCATCCTGATCATCTACAACGCTGGATCGATGCTGTCACCAGCGTCGCCGAGGACCCCGAGGGTAGACGCCAAATAGAGTTAAAGGGGCTACATAAAGACGGAACATGGAGATGGCTAGACGCATCTATCTTGAATCGATTCGAAGATCCGCTAATAGAAGGAATAATTCTCCATTTTCATGATGTAACTCCAAGGCATTTGGCAGAGCAAGAACTAGCGCGGCGCTCCCTTCACGACAGCCTCACTGCTCTTCCGAACAGGGTCCTGTTCGTGGATAGGCTGGAGTCAGCACTCAATAGAAGTCAGCGATCCGGTGGGCTAGTCGCGCTCCTCTACTGCGACCTCGACCGCTTTAAGAATGTAAACGACACCATCGGGCATGGTGGAGCAGACCTCCTCCTCTGCGAGGTTGCTCGTCGTATGGAGGTAGCGATACGTGCGGGAGACTCATTGGCACGACTCCACGGCGACGAATTTGTTGTCTGCGCTGAGGAGATTGATTCATGGGAGGAGGCTCAAATACTCGCCAATCGCCTGCGCCGTGATCTTGCAAAGCCATTCATTCACGACGGCAGAGAGATACACCTAACAACAACCATCGGAATAGCGATCTCCTCTAAAGACAATCCATACTCAGCGAGCGATCTGCTTGAGAACGCCGATGCTGCGATGTTTGTTGCGAAGAAGGGCGGGCGAGACCGAATTGCTTTTTACAATGAGGAGGTTCGCTCACGCGAACTCTCGGAATTAGCCATTCGAGACGAAATACGTGGTGCTATTGAGAACGACCAACTCGTGCTTCATTACCAGCCCATCTATGACCTTACTTCCGGAGCCCTACTAGGGACGGAGGCCCTCGTCCGATGGCAGCACCCTGTTCGCGGACTGCTCTATCCAGGGGACTTTATTCCGGTGGCCGAGGAATCAGGGCTGATAGTTGCCCTCGGATCATGGGTCATTGAGAGCGCTATGCGTCAGGCCAACGTTTGGGGATTTGGCACAGCGAGGCAGGCCAAGATGTGGATCAATTTCTCTGCGCTTCAGCTCGAGCGCATTCAAATTGTCGATGAGATAACCGAACTACTCTCTAGATTCGCGATTCCCTCCCGTGCAATAGGAATCGAGATTACAGAGACGGCACTAATAGATGCACAGCCAGAGATAGATACAAGACTCCGCATTTTGAGATATCTTGGTTACTCGATAGCGATTGACGATTTTGGAACCGGCTACTCATCTTTGTTGTACCTGCGTAGATACTCGGCCGATACCTTAAAAATTGATCGTGCATTCGTATCTGGCCTTGGCGTCAGTAGAGATGACACTGCAATCGTCTCTTCGCTTAGGGGCCTCGCTGCGATGCTCGAGCTTCGAGTTGTGGCTGAAGGGGTCGAGACCCAAGATCAACTCCAGGCGCTGCGCGCAATGGGCTGCGAGAGTGCAAGCGGGTATCTTCTTGCGAAGCCAGCGGATGCATCCGTCATCACTCAACTTCTTGATGAGCCTCTAGAACTCATTCGCTCACATTCTTAGAGTTCTTAAACTTCTTAGAGCAGACGCAGCGTAGATTTGATCGCAGGAATGAGCTCGTTGGGGGCTATTACGCTGTCAAAGAGAAGGTGTTCGGCTCCGTCTATTGCTCCACCAAACTCTGTATGTGCAAGGACTGCCAAGGAGTCTCCAGAGTTCTGAACTGCCTCGCTCGCCGTCTCTGCCGGGAGTTCACCAACACGCGCTCCTGCTAACGCAAGGGTGCAGATTTGACCACCAAGTGGGTCAAGCCCCATCAAAGCCGAGATGACGCCGTACGATCGACGAAGCGTTACATGAATCATGCAACCTTTGAATCGGCGCTGCTCTGAGAGTAGAGCCTGTGCAGCCCTAAGCACCCCGGAGGTCTCAGCCTCTAACCCCATCGCAAGCCCGGGCGAATCAGCGAGCACGAGAACATGAGTATTGGTCTGAACGGCCATCGATAGTGCCTTAGCCGCTGCAAAAGCCCCATCGCTATCGAGCCTGCCATCAAACCACGCTGGCTGATTAGCAATAACTACGAATTGGTATCCAAAAAAACTAAGTCGAGCTGTGACGACAGAGCCAACGCTCGAGAGAATCTCGAGGCTGTCATCATCAGCAATCTCCTCAATCAAGCTCAGAACATCCCATGGGGTCACCAGATCAGCCGGGATGATCTCTTGTATGTTGGACTCAAATTGTTTGGGGCGCTTCTCGAGGAGATCCCGCTGACCTGAGCGCACAGCACCACGTGAGGGATCGTCAATGCGCTCTCCTCGCGGAGCCAAGGAGATAAACCTCTTTCTTATCTCTGCTATCGCTGATTGGTCATCGCTTGCAACAAAGTCGACGATCCCCAAATATTCCTCAGCATCGCTAGAGCTCTTGTTGCTCGTCTCAGATTCTCGGACTTCGCGACTATGAACCTGAACGCCGCCAAGTTCGACAGAACTGATATCCACTCCAGTGACAGCGGAGACGACCGGTGGGCCCGCTCCGAATAGTGCCGCCCCATCCACCATAACTAGATGGTCGGCAAAGGTAGAGGTAAGCGCACCGTGACCCGCGCAGGTACCCATTACTCCCACGATTATCGGGGATGAACCCTTTACCGCAGCGAGAGCCTTTAAATCGCCTGGCATTAAGAGAGCCCGATCGTTTGGGTGGCGCGTGCGCATCCCTGCTCCGTCTAGTAACAGAACCAGGGGTAACGCAGTTTTTTTGGCTAGGTCAAAGAGCCTCAATCTTTTAGCCTGTGTCCCGACTCCGATGGTTCCGCCCATCACGGTTGCATCCTCAGCGCCAACGAAGATAACGCGCCCGTTAATGGTTCCATGCCCCATCACGAAAGCATCTGCGGGAGCCACGGGCAGTGCACCGCGCTGAATTGACCCCACAAAAGCACCTATTTCGCAGAACGAATCTTCATCAAGGAGCATCTCAAGGCGCTCCCGAGCAGTGAGTCTCCCTTTGGCGTGCTGGGCAAGAACACGCTGCTCCCCGCCCATCTGCAGCACAAGGCCTCTGCGGGTCTCTAGATCACTAATCAGAGATTCCCACTCTTCGCCCTGTGAGGTCCGAGGCATCTCCACTTGCTAGCGCTGCGAACGCTCTGGCTGAGGAAGCATCTCAGCGACTGCGTCAGCATGTGTATCTGCTGAGCCAAAACGGGTCTCTAATACCCATGCACGCTTCAAATAAAGGTGAACATCGACTTCCCACGTGAACCCCATACCGCCATAAACCTGTGTTGCAGTCCGGCCGTTCATAATCGCAGACTCCCCCGCAACAATCTTCGCTCCATGTAGTGAACGCATCATGTCTCCCGTATCTGGATCATCCATGATGCATGCCGCCGCCTGTACTGCAGCGCGCGCTACCTCCGCCTTTACAGCCATCTCCGCGCACATGTGCTTAACAGCTTGGAATGAACCAATCGGGCGACCAAATTGCTCTCGTGCTATTGCATATCCAACCGACATATCAACTAGTGCGGATGCGAGCCCAACCTGTTGGGCAGCGGTTAGCAGCGTCGACTCGTTAAGCAGTTGCGAAGCCTCGCTCGCACTCCCAACTAACTCGCCGGCAGGAAGGGACTCGACTCGATGAGCAGGGGTTAGCGGATCTAGTGGCCAATCGGCCTCCGCTCCCATAAGACTCGCCGCTGGAATCTCTCTAATTCCGTCATGACCAAGTGTTAAAAGACGATCCAATGAAGCGAGGTGCTCAACCCATACTGCATCGCCACTGCGACCCTCAATTACATCAACTACCGCATCTGCACCAGCCGAGCCGACGAGCGGACCAGGAACACAGGCACGCCCAAGCTCCTCGTATACGACGACTGAATCTGCCCAGGAGAAACCATCAGCCCGAAGAGAGAAGACCCCAGCCTCTGTAAGTTCGTCGAACATCGAACGATCAAAGCCTTCGCGCACTCGCTCCATGGAGAATCGCCCTATTAGGAGACTCCTGATGCCATCGCGCAGCGCTACCTGATCATCAGTTAAATCAAAGTTCATGGGCGCGGCTCCTTCGGTAGTCCAAGCACGCGTTCACCAATAATGTTCTTCTGAATCTGGGATGTACCCGCAGCGATCGTCAGCGCCAATGTACGCAGCCTCTCCTCGACAAATTCACCTACAGCATCGATCGCCAATACATCGCGTTCTAATACCTTCATAGACAACTCTCCGAGACGCTGACGGAGTTCCGAGTATGCATACTTGATCATCATCGAACCTGGGCCCATGACCCCCGTGCGGGCGGCTTGGGTGACGTTACGTTTCGTGAGAGCCCAGATCCCATCCATCTCTGCGGCGAGATGCCCAAGCTCGCGACGGTAGGCAGGGTCAGTGACGTAAGGAGATAGGTCATCGATGAGCCGAAGAGCATCGACCATCTCGCTCACAAATGCAGTTCCGCGCTCGAACGCGAGGGTCACATTCGTTACGCGCCAGCCATCGTTCTCGGCCCCTATTCGACAGGAGACTGGAACCCTGACCTCGTCGAGAAATAACTCTGCGAATTCGCTAGACCCGAGAACAGTCTTTAGCGGACGAATCTCAATACCTGGTAGGTCCATTGGAAGCATTAACCATGTAATCCCCTTGTGCTTAGGAGCATCCGGGTCTGTACGCACAAGCAACTCGCCGTAGTCCCCTATCTGCCCATATGAACACCAGATCTTCTGCCCAGTAACTATGTAGTGGTCTCCGTCTAATACTGCCTTGGTGCGAACTGCAGCTAAGTCTGAACCTGCTTGAGGCTCACTAAATCCTTGACACCAGACTTCATCGCCGCGAAGGATATTGGCGAGGTGATCCGTCTTCTGAGCATCGGTTCCTTCAGCAATAATTGTGGGCCCTGCGTGGAGTAGCCCAACAAAGTTGACCCCAACATACGGAGCACGCGCACGCGTTGTCTCTTCAAGAAAAACTAAGTGCTGGCTAGGTGTCGCACCTTGACCACCGAACTCCTTTGGCCAATTGATCCCGGCGTAACCCGCGTCGAATAAGCGGCGCTGCCAGTCTGTATCCCATCCACGCCGAGCGCTCCAGTCATCACGAGCTGGCTGCACAGGAAGCTTTGGCAGCTCACTCGATAGCCATTCACGGAGTCTGGCTCGAAAGGCTTCGTCTACATCTGAGTATCTAAGGTCCATTAAGAATTCATCCTACGGTGGGTATTAAGCCGGTCTCGGCTCGACGAGTGCGCTCCGGAGACTGGCAATTACCTTGGGGTCTATCCCTGCGGCTAGCAGATATGCCTCAGCGCCTCCATGGCGAACATCGAACTCTCTAAAAAGATTGATCAAAATCTCCTCAGTTGGGAAAAGCGTTTGAGCCTCAATCTCAGGCTCTCGGCCCGAAGCCTCGGCTGATTCCCGATGCCTCTCAATCATTAATTCCATGCGGTCATTAGTTAGGAGAAAATCATGAATGATCAAATCCCTCTCCACTCCGCATAACTCAAGTACTAGGGCTCCGATTAATCCGGTGCGGTCTTTGCCCGCTGCACAGTGAAAAACAACTGGCTGTCGCTCTGGGTCTGATAGCGCCTCGACGGCAGCAGCGAATCTCTGCGGGAATGTCTCGAGCATGTAGAGGTAGATGAGATCAAGTGAGAGCGGGGCCTCTCTAAGCGCAACCTCTGGCCTCTGGCCCTCGGGGTTGTCTTTGGATTTAGGGCCACGCGTCTCATCGACAATTGGTTGGTGGATGATCTCTACACCGCAAGCCTCGAGATCCGATTGCCCGTGGCGCTCTATCTCAGGACCTGATCGAAGATCCACGACCCGACGCAGCCCAACAGTGGTCACCAAGAACTCAAGGTCTCCATCTGTGAGCATCTTGAGCGAGTCGCTTCGGAAGAGAACCCCCATGCGGACTGCACCGCCAGCGGCGATAGGCAATCCACCAAGATCGCGAAAATTCGCAGGGCCCTCTAAATCGACCCAACGCCCTTCGCTGCTGCCATTTTGATTCACACTCGATGAGGCCAAAGCGGACTCCTCCACAGGCTTAAATTAAAGACTCTCGCTACTAACAGAATTGACCGCTAGACGATGTCCAAGCCAAGCATTTTGATTGCGTTGCCCCGCACAATCTTGTACTGCTGCTCGGGGGTTAAGTGCCCCATCAAGTCGATTGCTACCTCAAGAGTATTTGGCCAGGTCGAGTCTGTATGGGGATAATCGGTCTCGAATGTGACGTTGTCGATACCAACTTTGTCGAGCGAATCAATACCGTGCCGGTCGCGGAAGAAACAGGTATATATCTGCTTGTAGTAATAGGACGAAGGCGCCTCTGGGATGAGGTCCTTGACACCTGCCCATGCACGGTGCTCGTTCCAGACATCATCGGCACGCTCAAGAATGTAGGGCACCCAACCAATCTGTCCCTCTGAGTATGCAAGCTTCAGCTCCGGGAAGCGCACGAGAACTCCGGAGAACAAGAAGTCGGTCATCGAAGACATCGCGTTGCCGAAGGACAGAGTTGCCTGCACTGCTGCTGGAGCATCCGAGGATGTAGAAGGCATCTTGGAGGAGGAACCGATATGCATGCAGACCACAGTCTGCGTCTCCTGGCATGCAATAAAGAATGGATCCCAGTATCCCGAGTGGATACTCGGTAGCCCCAGGTGAGGCGGAATCTCGCTGAAGCAAACGGCGCGCGCACCGCGAGCCGCATTTCTACGCACCTCAGCAGCAGCGAGATCTGCATCCCATAGCGGAATAAGCGGCAGCGGTACCAGAGCACCGCCGCTATCTCCACACCACTCCTCAACCATCCAGTCGTTATAGGCATAGACACAGGCCTCTGCAAGCTCACGATCCTTGGCCTCTAAAAAAGTCTGGCCACAGAAACGCGGGAACGATGGGAACGAGAGCGAGACATCAACCCAGTTCATCGTGTTATCAACGACGCGCGCCTTCGGGTCGTAGCAACCGGGGCGCATCTCATCGTAGGTAATAGGCAAGAGGCCCATGTCGTCGCGCGGAAATCCAACAGCGGCCACATGACGCTTGTGCGGGAACATCCCGTCCTCATAGAACCAGATGTCGCAGGGGGGAGCATCATCGTCGAGTTGGTACTCGTACTGTGTCCCGCCTAGATATTTAAGACCAGCTAGACCATGTCGCTCAATGCGCGGACCTCGCTCCTTGAACTTTGCAGGGAGCCATGTCTTCCAGAGGTGGGGAGGCTCAACGACGTGGTCATCGACACTGACGATGCGGGGAAAGTCGGAAACCTGCCCGTCCTTCGGGCTTTGATCGGTCGAAGTCATTTAGGTCCTCCTAGATAGACGGTTTATCGAAGCCAGGCGGAGAAATGCTCTCTTTCCTGACGTGCCATATAGGTTTCTTATCACCAATCTGACGCCCCGTCAGATTACAGGAAAACCTTTTGCAATAACGACTTGAGGAGCAGGGCATGACGCTTGATCCGGTGGAACCCTAAGGCGCACGAAATACGAATTAATGATCGGGTCTAAGCAGCCATCCCGTGAGGGGTATGAAGTGTGCTGGGCCCCAGGGGCGACTACAAGGTGCCCGTTACCGAGTTGAGCGGCGAGGCCCTCTGCCCAAGTGACCGGCGTAATGGGGTCATCGCGCGTCCCGATAATCACAATCGGCGGAGCATTCTTTGCCGATATGGGTTGAGCATCTCCGAGTAGCGCTTTGGCACCCCAAGCTGCGCATGGATAACCCAGCCCAACGCTCGCCGCTCCAAAATCTTTAGCCGCAATGCCGGCACGATTGGAGGCGGCAGCTAGTTCTACTTCATTACCCAAACTTGGACCATCAAGGCAGTTCACAGCGAGAAATGCAGACCAACTACCGTCGTAGTTTCCTGAGCTTGAACGCCCGACATAGGCATCCGCAGACTCAAGAAGAGTCGCCGGGTCTCCGTTTAACAATTCCTCTAATCCCGCTGCAAGGTATTCATAACCTGCCTCTCCTGAATACAGAAAAGAACTAACGGCAAGATCAAACTGGGTGGGTCCGAATACTCGGTTCTTCAATCGCAGAGGTCGCTTATCAATCGCAAGGCGCAGGGCTTCATATCCTCTCGACGCCCGGCGTGCACCAATTGCGCAATTATTGGATGAGTCGCACCAGTTGAAGAAAAGTTTTAGCGATCTCCCTAATCCCTGAGCCTGCTCAATCAGCGAAGCCTCGGGCGATAGCGACGGATCTACAGCTCCATCAAGCACCATTGAGCGGACGCGCTTTGGGTAATCGCGTGCATATAAAGCACCTAGAAAAGTTCCATAGGAATATCCCAAGAAGTTTATTTTCTTCTCATGTAGCGCAGATCTAATGCTCTCCATGTCGCGAACAGTGTCAAAAGAAGAGACGTTGGATAGCAAGTCTCCACTCTTTTTTGCACATGTCTCTGCAAAACGCTTAGAAACGCGCTCCAATGCGCGACGCTCAGTCGCACTATCAGGGGCAGTGTCAACATTGAAGAGATAATCAAGTCGGTCTCCACACTGAATGTGCGTAGACCTACCGGTTCCGCGGGGGTCCCATCCGACGATGTCGAAATGATTCCTTATCGTCGCAGGAAGAGCAGTCGCCAATGATCGTGCTGCATCGAAACCCGATCCACCTGGGCCTCCAGGATTAATCAGGAGCACGCCAATTCTTTTAGAGGACTCCGCTGCCTTTGCTCGAAAGAGTTCAAGGTTGATTACCTTCGCACCCTTCGCTCGAGGATTATCTGATGCGCGTAGGCCAACCTTCATAGAGCCACACTCGCCACCAGAGCATCTGCGCCACGAAATCTTCGACGCGCTGGATTTAGAGGGGCTGGGCTCCGAGCCTGCTCCGCTACTTGCGCTGCATCCTGAAGCAACGAGAGCAAAGACGATTAGTGCACTCGTCCAGATAGTTGATCGAGTTTGCTTGATAGTTCTAAAGGAGCGATAAGAGCGAGGCCCCCGAGAGTCTTGATTTCTTAGAACCTGCATCGGTAAACAATCGCACAACTCAAGGGTCACTCGGGTTCGCTC
Organism: Actinobacteria bacterium IMCC26256; assembly: GCA_001023575.1. Classification (GTDB taxonomy): domain Bacteria; phylum Actinomycetota; class Acidimicrobiia; order IMCC26256; family IMCC26256; genus IMCC26256. The sequence goes on from CP011489.1 coordinate 1,384,014, forward strand.
CTGGTAAAAATCATTACGCAGGCACCCTCAATCGCCTCTTCTACCCTCACCACGGTACGGTTGCGATATGACTGAGAATCTATTTATTGCAGGCGAGCGGAGGGCTTCGATAGATGGGGCCACCTTCACGGTAATTAATCCAGCTACAGGCAGAGAGCTCGCAGAGGTATCGCAGGCGGGCACCTCCGATCTCGAACTCGCATTGAGCGCAGCCACCAAAGCGTTTAGCGGAGCATGGCCACGGACCTCCGCAACTACACGCGGACGGGTCCTTTATGCCGTTGCATCTGGGATTAGGGCAAGGGCTGAGGAGTTCGCACTGCTCGAGTCAAACAACACAGGAAAGCCGATCGGTGATGCTCATTGGGAGGTAGAGGCAGCTGCAAGCACATTTGAGTATTTCGCAGGGGCGGCCAACAAACACCTTGGAGAAGTAATACCGGTTACCGAACCGGGGCTAAATGTTGTTCTGCGTGAACCGATCGGGGTCTGCGCACTAATCGTTCCATGGAATTTTCCTCTTCTAATTACTTCATGGAAAGTAGCGCCGGCACTTGCAGCGGGTAATCCAGTAATCATTAAGCCGGCATCGTTGACTCCCCTTACCGCATTGCTTCTTGGCGAGGTTCTCGTTGATGCCGGAGTTCCAGCAGAGGCCGTCTCTGTAATCCCAGGGCCAGGTCGGAGCCTCGGAGATGCGCTCGTAGGCGATCCTCGCGTCTCCAAAATTTCATTTACAGGAGAGACTGCGACCGGAGCCCATATCCTTCAACGCAGCGCTCCAAACATTTCACGTGTCTCGCTGGAGCTAGGCGGGAAGAGTGCAAGCATCGTCTTTGCAGATAGCGACTGGCAACGGAGTGCTGATGAAACTCTCATGGCAGTCTTTGGGAATGCAGGGCAAGACTGCTGCGCCCGTAGTCGAATCCTAATTGAGTCGAAAATTTATGACGACTATGTCAATCGTTTTGCGGAGGCGACGCGATCAATCAAGGTCGGTGATCCTCTCGATGAATCTACAGAGATGGGTCCTCTCACATCAGAGCGCCAGCGAGCCATTACCCTCGAGTATCTAGATAGCGGCCTCGCTGCGGGTGCAGAGCAACTCTCCGTGCGGAGCGACTCGAGCACTCCCGATGTAAATGGCTTCTACCTAGACCCGATTGTTCTAGCGAATGTCGATAACAGCATGACCGTCGCTCAAGAAGAAGTCTTCGGACCACTTGCCTGCTTGATTCCATTCAAGGATGAAGCCGATGCAATAGAGATCGCTAACGACAGTCCATATGGATTATCGGGATCGATATGGACAGAGAACCTGGGTCGGTCGATGCGGGTCGCTCGAGGTATACGTACAGGCGTACTCAGCGTAAACACGAATAAGAGTGTGCGCACTGAGACCCCATTTGGTGGCTACAAACAAAGTGGATTGGGTCGAGAACTCGGGATGCAGGCACTTAACCACTACACAGAGGTAAAGAACGTCTTCTTCTCTTCGGAGTAGCGGTTAAGAATTAAGAGAACGCTTCTCCAAGCCCCTGAATGAATGGCGCGACATCCTCTGGCCCTGCGAGAAAGCGCCCTAACGCAACAGAGATGGTTGTTACTCCCATCGTCTCAAGAACTCCCGCTCGTCGCTTCATCTCCGAGAAGTCGACCCTTCCCTTCGCGTCAGTCATTCCAGGTAGGCCAACTCGAACCTCAATTGTTGCCGGGTCTCTCCCCTGCTCCGCATAAGCAGCGCGAATTGCAGAGAGCCCCTCAACTATTTCTTCATCAGGCATGACACCGATAGGAAGCCATCCATCACCGAGTTCAGCGATGCGCGTCGCAGTGACGGTGGATGCTGGACCCCCGAAACCAATCGGAATTCTGCTCTGCACAGGTCGCGGCTCACACCACAAGTCAGTAAATGTCACGCTCTCACTAGCGAACGAGACTGGGGGTTCCTGCTCCCACAGCGCGCGACACGCGCTAACCGTATCCACCATTCGAGAGGTGCGCCCAACAAAGCCCAGGCCTGCATCTACAAATTCTTCGCGCTGCCATCCGCTCCCAACGCCGAGGTCCACACGTCCGTTTGAGAGAACATCAAGTGTCGCTACTGACTTAGCGGTTAGCAATGCAGGGCGAACCGGAGAGATCAAAACACCCGTCGCAAGCCTCACCCGCTTAGTCACGGCGGCGATGGCAGCGAGGGTGGTTATCGGTTCGAGCCAAGGTTCCTCAGGCGGATACGGAAACTTCTCAGCAAATGGATACCTATCGAGTCTTGGTCCAATAGCGAGATGGTCAGGAAGGACGACTTGATGTATCCCCGCTCCGTCAGCGACTCGAGCCGCTTCAAGGACCCCTGTTAACTCGCCAGCGAATAGGCGCCCAAGACCCGAGATTGTGACTGCGACCTTCAACATGCCCTCCAATTAGGGGATTCGTGATGGAACTAATTCGAAATAGGCTGCCAACTCCAACATTGCCACATAGAGCAACACGTCTGGACTCATAACTTTGGCGTAGCGTCTGCCGACGATCCTAGGAGGAGAAGATAATGGGGAGACTCGAGAACAAAGTTGCTCTAATTACGGGCGCAGGGAACGGCATGGGCCGAGCTGCGGCGATCCTCTTCGCCAGTGAGGGAGCGAAGGTCGTAGCAGCAGATTGGGACCACGCATCCGCCATAGAGACTGTGAGCGTTATCGAGTCCTCTGGCGGAGAAGGCCTTGCCGTCAAGGTAGATGTCTCTAACGCAACCCAGGTTGAGGCCATGATTTCTGCGACCGACGACGAGTTTGGGGCTCTTCACGTCATGTACAACAACGCCGGAATTTTCCCATCCGACGATGGAGGCCCGACCGACACCCCGGAGCCGACATGGGATCGCGTCATGGAGGTCAACCTTAAAGGGGTATGGCTTGGGTGCAAATACGGCATCCCGCTAATGCTGCGCTCGGGTGGCGGCTCTATCGTCAATGTTGCTTCGTTCGTCGCTCTCATGGGTGCTGCTACATCGCAGATCGCATATACAGCTAGCAAGGGCGGGGTGCTCTCAATGACACGCGAGATCGCGGTCGAGTACGCACGTCAAGGAATACGAGCTAACTCCCTCTGCCCCGGCCCTATAGATACCCCGTTACTCGCCGAACTCCTATCAGACCCAGAGCGCAAGGCGCGCCGAATGGTTCACGTTCCGATGGGCAGGCTCGGACTAGCGGAGGAACTCGCAAAGGCAGCCCTATTCCTGGCATGCGACGACTCTTCCTTCATGACCGGTGCACAGTTAGTAGTAGACGGCGGAATTACCGCAGCGTATGTAACGCCTGAATAACTAGTTGAATTAAGGGGTATAAATGCTTCGAGGAATGCTCACGCCCGATGAAATAAGAGATGAGATCAAGGATGGAAGCATCGATACGGTGCTCGTCGTTTTCCCAGACCTACAGGGACGGCTCATGGGCAAACGCGTTGTTGGTGATTACTTCGTTGAGGAGGTTCTTGACGGAGGAGCGCTAGAGGCATGCAACTACCTACTTGCTCTCGACATAGATATGACTCCGATGCCCGGTTACCGCTACGCGAACTGGGAGCAAGGCTACGGAGACTTTCGACTGCGCCCCGACCTCTCAACAATGCGCAGAATTCCATGGATCGAGCGCACAGCGTTAGTTATGTGCGACCTAGAGGACGAGACTACAGGGGCTCCTGTTGAGGTCTCTCCGAGGCAGATACTCAGGCGCCAGATTGAGCGAGCAGCCAAGCTTGGATACACCGTCAACATTGGAGCGGAGCTCGAGTTCTTCTTATTTCGCGATACCTACGAGGAGGCGGCAGCCAAGGGTTACCGCGACCTAGTACCCCACTCCGATGTCATAGAGGATTACCACATCTTTCAAACAACACGCGATGAGTACCTCATTCGTGAGATCCGAAACAGCATGAATAATGCTGGGATCAAGGTCGAGTTCTCAAAGGGCGAGGCAGGGAAGGGCCAGCACGAGATCAACCTTAAGTATGCCGACGCACTCGTAATGGCAGACCGGCATGCAATCTACAAAAATGGAACAAAGGAGATCGCTGCGAACGCGGGTCGCTCGATCACATTCATGGCTAAATACTCGATGGAGGAGGTTGGCTCCTCCTGCCATCTCCACTCAAGCCTCTGGAGCACTACCGGCGAGTCACAGATGTGGGACGAGAATGCCCCTGAGAATATGACGCCGGCTTTTCGTGGATGGCTAGGCGGGATGATTGCAATGGGGCAGGAGTTCGCTTGGATGTTCGCTCCATATGTCAACTCTTATAAGCGTTATCAGCCAGAGTCTTGGGCCCCAACTGCACTCGCATGGGGCAAGGACAACCGCACATGCGGATACCGCGTTGTCGGGCACGGATCGGCCTACCGAATGGAGTCGCGCATACCTGGCGCAGATTGCAATCCGTACCTTGCATATGCAGCGACAATCGCCGCTGGGCTCCACGGTATCGAGAAGGGTCTCGACCCGGGCGATGCCTTCTCCGGGAATGCATATGCAGACGAATCGCTCGAGCGCGTGCCCCATACGCTTGTTGATGCGATTAATGCCTTTGCGACCAGTCAGGTAGCCAAGGATGCATTCGGTGAAGACGTGCATCACCACCTGCTAAACACAGCCCAGCAAGAGTGGAACTCGTTCAACAAAGTCGTCACTGACTGGGAACGTCGCCGGAACTTCGAGCAAATCTAAATTGCAGACTAAATCGCGACCATTAATCGCAGTACCTGCTTACCCATTGCGCACGGGGCGAGTAGATGGCTGGGTCACTAAAGGAGTTGCAGTTCCGCGGCCTTACCTCGAGGCGATTCTGCGTGCAGGCGGAGAGGGCGCTGTACTACTCCCACGCCGAATAACTGCCACGGAGGCAGACGAGATCATTTCGCTCTTCGCTGGACTCATTCTCCTAGGTGGCGGAGATGTAGATCCAGCACAGTACGGCGAGGAGAGGAGCGATCGAACCTATGGAGTAATCGGACTGCGCGACGAGTTTGAGATCGCTCTCCTTGAAGCAGCAACCCGCCGAGGAATGCCCGTCTTCGGTATCTGCCGTGGAGCGCAGTTATTAGCCGTTGCGCGCGGCGGAACCCTGCTGCAGCACATCACCGATAATCCCGGAATAGAAAACCACGGCAAGCCCGGGGTTGAGTCGGGTGCGCACCTTCACGAACTCTCGATTACCCCAGAGACAAAGATCTCCGCAATTCTTGGGGTTGAAACCGTGATGGCCTCATGCCACCACCATCAAGCAGTTGCAACGATTCCGAGCGGGCTTCGTCAAAGTGCAAATGCACCGGACGGCATCATTGAGGCAATCGAATCTACCGACGATCATTTCTGCATAGCGGTGCAGTGGCACCCCGAGGACACCGCTGTAAGTGATCCAAATCAACAGCGACTATTCGATGCATTTATAGAGGCATGCAGGTGAGCGAACTCACACGTCTCCCTGAGCCGGAGTTAATGGATACTCCCGAGCAAGTATCTGCCTACGTAGCCGCAGATTTCTCGGTCCCTCATGAAGCGCTGGTCTCTAAGTTCGCCGAGCTTTTCCCTGACTTTGGGTCTGGGCTTGTACTCGACATCGGCTGCGGGGCTGCTGATGTAACTGCGCGCTTCGCTCTTCGGTACCCAGAGGCTCGGATACTCGGTATCGATGCGGGCCCTGAGATGTTGAGAGTTGGAGTCGCCCACATAGAGAGACTTGGATTATCGAGCCGTGTCACTCTTGAGGAGCTCCACATCCCAAGCCCCAGACTCGAGGAGTTGGGGGCATTCGATGCATTTATAAGCAACTCGCTCCTCCACCACCTAGCGGATCCGTCAGCGCTCTGGGAGAGCCTCAAATACTCGGCACCTGGAGCCCCCGTATTCGTGCAGGACCTTCGGCGCCCTTATAACCGTCAAATGCTTGAGGCACTCGTCGAGACGCACACAGAGGATTTTGCTCACGAACTGATAACGGATTTTCATAACTCGCTTCGGGCTTCCTATACCGCAGCCGAGGTACGCGAGCAACTAACTAAAGCTGGTCTAACGCTCACGGTTGAGGAGGTAGGCGACCGCCACCTCATTGTTTACGGACGCCTATAAGCCTCTGACTCGAGAGAACCTGAAGGAACCTAAATAGCGTTCGGGCGAATTAGTGCGTCGGTACCGCCGTCTACAAAGAGAAGACTGCCGTGCACCCATGAGGCTTCTTCGCTTAATAACCAAGCGATTGGTGCAGCGACTTCATCGGCGCTCCCCTGACGCCCCAATGGGATAGGTACAAGGTCGACTAGCGGGCCGAGTGTTTCATCGGCACGCGATGCGTCAAGAAGTGCGCTTGCAAAAGGACCTGGAGCTATAGCGTTTAAGCGCACACCGGCCTCTCCCCAGAGAGTTGTACGCCGCCTGATCGCCCTTGCCACTGCCAACTTCGATGAGGCATAGGCAGTATTCCCTGGGACACCGCCAGCGATTGATAGCGCTAGCACTTCGTCTCCTGCGACACATGCTTCGACAAGGTCTGCGCGAACTGTTGGGTCAAGAGTGATGGAGTTTGAGGAAACGGCTACACAGGCTGCTCCCTCTCTCATTCTTAGCAATGGAAACAGACCGTCAATTAGAGCAAACGCTCCAAAGAAGTTCACAGCCACAACTAATGGCGACTCCAGATGTGGCCCTACTCCAGCGATAGAGGCAACGCCATCAAGAGCCCCATCGAGGAGTTTCTCAACCCCCGCTATTGCAGCAAGTCTTCCATCGACTTTTGATAGGTCAGCATTTACCTCTGCGCCGTGCAGATCAATGCCGATGACGCGATCTCCTTGACCCTCAAGGCGTGCACGCAGTGCAGCGCCGAGGCCAGATGAGACACCCGATACAGCAAATGTTCGCTGAGTCATTTAGTCGCGACCGGAGCAAGTAGCCCACCACATCCATTAGTAACTGGAATCGGGGTTGCACTCAGGAGAAATTCGTAGACACCGTCGGCTGCGCAGTCTTGCGCTAACTCATCTAGATCCCACTGCTGACCCTGCGGCATTCCAACATCTCTAAGCATGATCATGTGAACAGGAAAGAGATACGGATTGGCTCCCGGGCAAGGGTATGGCTCAAAAACGTGCGTGTCGTTTGCAACGCAGGCGACATTGTTGTCGTGTAGCCATTCGACTGCATCGAGACCTATCCCGGGGGAGATATCTGCGTAGCGCTGCTTGTCACCAATTTTAAAGAAATGCATCTGGCCGGTCCTCACCAGCACTGCATCACCGGGCATCACAGTTAACCCAGCCGTGGAGAGGCACTCCTCTAGATCTGCACCGGTAATTGAGTACGAATCCTCGAACCAATCGACACCTTTAAGGCGTGCAACATCGCAGAGAAGGCCACGCGTAACCACAGGCCCAAAATTCTGAACTCCGAGGCGAGTCGCTCCGGCGTCCTGCGAGATTACCGATGCCGGCAATCCGTTGAAGAGCAGGCCGTCGTACCCCGCATGTGCAAGTGCATCCCAATGCGTTGTCGATTGAAGCCCAGTCTCAATTTTGTCGTCGCTAGTTGCAAAATCTCCTGAATCTCCCGTAAAGGCATACGAGACTGATGTCATTGTGTGCAGAGGATTCGACCGGCCAGGAATGCGGCCCGTCTGGGGACCATCTGCATCTACAGGAATCGCTAACGGGAAAGAGACTCCGCGGCGTACAGCGGAGGCCCCTCGCATTGTGGAGGCCGCATCAAGGAGATTGAGGGTGCCGCGTTGATCCTCGGCTCCCCATCGCCCCCAATTAGATACCCTCGCAGCCAGGGCGCGCTGATTCTCGTCAAGTGGCACGGGGGGTCAAACCTCCGAGTACTTCTTGCGCAGTTCGTGCTTCAATACCTTGCCTGTTGGATTGCGAGGTAGCGCGGGAAGAATCTCAAGCTGCTCGGGAATCTTTTGAATCATTAGGCCTGCGTCCTTACAGAAAGTAAAGAGTTCAGCAAGCTCAGGCGCAGCTGCGTTCTCCGCGACAACTATTACCGCGCATGCCCTCTCACCAGATGAAACATCCGGAAGGCCAACCACAGCAACATCTGCAATAGACGGGTGAGTAAAGAGCAGGTCCTCAACTTCCTTAGCGGAGATGTTCTCACCCTTGCGGATAATTACATCCTTAAGGCGCCCCGTGATTGTGACGTAACCGTCAGCATCAACAATGCCGAGATCGCCTGTTCGGAAGTAACCCTCATCATCGAACCCAGTTGAGTTCAAAGCAGGTTCTGTATACCCAAGACACATCTGCGGGCCTCGAACGCGTATCTCTCCCTCTACCCCGCGTCCGACTACCTCGCCCTCAATTGTCACAACCTTGACCACGACACCTGCGGTGAGCGGGCCCTCGGTCTTTGCAAGCTGTTCATCGGTGTCGGTCGTGCGCGCCATCGAGAGAATCGGACACTCGGTAAGCCCATAACCAGAGAGAATGCCAGCGCCCCCGAGTTGTTCTTTTACGTCGTAGTGAAGCTGAGGCGGTTTCGCTGCTCCCCCGCCGACAAAGAGTCGTGTCTCTGGGAAGAGTGGGTGGTCCGCGTGCTGCTGCGCCTCTAGGTATGCAAGGTGAAAGAAGGTGCCAGCGCCTGCGACAGTTACCCGCTCACGTTCAAGCACAGGGATTGTTGTTGCAGGGAGAAACGCCTCAACAATTACCTGGGGTGTGCCTGCGATCAGTCCTGCAAAAAGCCAGCCCGCTCCACCGATATGAGTAAAGGGAAATATCAACGCGTTGCGATCGGCAGCGGTGAGTTTAAAGGCATCGACCATTGCGTAGCCGGAGTGAGCAACCGTCATATCGGTATGGCGTGCTCCCTTTGGGTCAGCAGTAGTACCAGATGTATAGAAGAGCCAGCGGAGCGGCGCCTCTATCTGCATGCCTGGACTAAAAGTGCCCAACGCTCCAGTCGGCTCTGCGCCAAGAGATTTTGGATCGCCCTCTGGAAGATTGCTGCGCTCAACAACGACCACCTTGAGCCCGGGCGTCTCGATCGCGATTGAATTCGCCATTGCCGCGTAGTCAAAGCCGCGCCACTCGCCGGTTACGACCAATACCTTTGCACCAGATTCACGCACAACGAAACCAACCTCACGATCACGGTAGATCGGAAGGATTGGATTCTGCACTGCACCGAGGCGGGAGAGGCCGCCTACAAGGACCATGGACTCAAGCCACGTCGGCAACTGCCATGCAACGACATCGCCCTCACCGATGCCTAGCGCAGCAAAGCCTGCTGCACAGCGCAGTCCGGCATCACGGTATTCGGCAAACGTCAGCGAGCGACCGTCTTCATCTATAGCGAAACGAGCATCCGGCGTTGCCTCGGCGCGTTGATTGATCAAATCCCAGAGTGAGCTCCACTCGGTTAACCAGCCATTAGCTCCGCTCGCTTGTGTCATTCGGGGAATCCTCCGCCATAGCTAACAAGACCACCATCGAAGTTAACGATCGAACCCACCATGTAGCGAGCATCGTCTGAGGCTACATATGCAACGCAGGTTGCGACCTCCTCTGCCTGAGATACGCCGATCTTCGAGATAATCGTACGAAGATCATCAACAGAGGCACCCTCGGGGAGTTTGAATGACTTGGTAAGAGGCGTGCGCATTCCGCCTGGAGCGACAGCGTTGACTCTGACTCCACGCGCTACGTACTCAACCGCGAGAGCACGCGTGAGATTCACGACTCCGCCCTTTGATGCGCAGTACGCGGCACTAAACGGCTGACCCATGAAGCCCGCATTCGACGCGATATTCACGATTGTGCCCCCACCGTCAAGAAGATAAGGAAGGGTTGCGCGGCACATGAAGAATGTCCCATCGAGGTTTACAGCGATGATCCTTCTCCACTGCTCTGCAGTCTCCTCCTCAGATCGCGCAGAGCCAAGAATGCCTGCAGAGTTGACGAGTATCTGAGGGCGACCGAGGGCGGACGAGACGGCCTCCACCGTGGAGATACATCCATCAAAATCAGAGACATCGGAGCGGAAGGCTGTTGCTTTGCCTCCGTTGGAGACGATCTCGGCAGCGACTCGTTCGGCTGCCTCCTCCGCTATATCCAACACCGCGACCTTTGCGCCCTCAGCGGCGAATAGTTCAGCCGTGGCTTTCCCTAGGCCTGAGCCCGCTCCAGTAACGATTGCAGTGCGGTCTGTAAAGCGGGGCATGGAACTCCCTTATGGAGGATTAGACGGGTATGGAGAATGAATTAAGGTTAGAGCCGTCGAATCTAACAAGCGGCGAGAGGTCCGTGCGAGGCAGAGGGCCTGGCGCAGCCCTCACCGTACTGCCGGAGACGCCAATGGAGACTCTGCCCACGTAACCTCCATAACTGCGTGGATCAAAGCAATGAAATACCTACCTCAGAGCCTCACTCACTAGGCATCGATACTGGCTTCACAACCAGAGACGCACTCCGGGCTGCTGCCCTACGCCATCCACAGAGAGAGGCCTACGTCCACGGAGAGCGTCGCATCAACTATGCCCAACTTGAGGCGGCGAGCAAAGGGGCGGGTTCGCTCCTAATGGAGTCCGGCGTCAAGGTTGGCGATGTAGTGGCGATCCTGCTGCCTAGCGGAGTCGATTACGCAATTTGGTACTTGGCCTGCCTACGAATCGGAGCGATAGCGACTGGAGTAAATCGTCGCCTCGCGGAGCCAGAGCAGCGCAGCATCATCTCGAGAACAATGCCAAGAGTCAGCATCGTCATGGAGCCTAACGACGCGCCATTTGGTCTCGAGTGTGGCCATTTGATTACCTCTGAGGCATTCGAGTCCGCATATTTGCGCCCACTCGCAGAGGAGCCGACCATCAATGAGAGCACGGTTGCATGCATCGTTTGGACAAGCGGAACAACCGGTGAACCTAAAGGCGCTGTTTATGACCACGCGCGCCTTGAGGCGATCTCGCGCAACATTGGGGATCTAACTGCAGATGCCGATCGACGGCTTGTATCCCTCCCATTCGCACACGTCGGGTACATGACCCGAGTCTGGGATGAGATTGCACACGGAACAACTCTCGTCATGACCGGCGAGCCTTGGTCGCCCAGCGAGACGCTTCGCCTCCTACGCGATGAATCGATCACGGTTGGAACAGGGGTCCCGACACAGTGGGAGTTGGTGCTTGCCCATCCGGACCTTGCATTAACTGACTGCTCACACCTTCGACTATGTGGCATCGGTGGATCGGCTGTCTCGCCTGACTTGATCAGGCGCATGAGGTTTGCCCTCGCATGCCCAGTCATGAATCGATATACGAGTACCGAGGCAGGAGTCAGTACCGGCACCGAGATTGGGGATCCCGACGAGGTCGTTGCCGAGACAGTAGGAAAGCCGGCGAGCGAAGTCGAACTGCGTTTGGTTGACGGGGATGGCGATGATGTCGAGCCAGGAGCGGTAGGTGAGATTCTTCTGCGCTCCCCAATGGTCATGATCGGCTACTGGCAAGACCCGTCCCTAACTTCAAGCGTGCTCGAAGCAGATGGCTGGCTAAGGACCGGAGACCTAGCTCGGCGCGATGAATCTGGCAACCTACGGATAGTGGGGCGATTAAAGGAGATGTACATCCGCGGGGGCTATAACGTCTACCCGGCAGAGATTGAGAATGTCTTGAGCAAGCACCCGCAGATAGGGAGAGTGGCGATTGTGCCTGCTCCAGCTGCAGTGCTCGGCGAGATCGGAGTTGCATTCATTGTCCCTAGTGATGCTGCCAACCCTCCAACACTTGAGGCGCTACGGTCATGGCTGAAGAACAAGCTCGCAGATTACAAAGCCCCTGAGCGCATAGTTATCATGAACGAATTGCCGCTTACGAGCATGCTGAAAGTCGATAAGAAAACCCTTACTGAACTAGCGAAAGCGAAAGAGGAATAATGGCAATCCAAGAAGTCGGGAGTGGCGATACACGCAAGAAGCCCATCAAACTTGGTGGGGCGCTCGTTACTCTCGTTGAGCCTCACCGCGGGCATGAGGTCGAGTACAACCGCTGGTACGAGCGCGACCACTACTACTCGGGGTGCATGATTGGTGCATGGACAATCGCTGGCACGCGTTTTGTTGCGACGAGCGACTGCAAAGCGAAGCGCTATCCAGCCAACTCTTCATTTGCTCCTGATACCAGCAAGGGTTCCTACCTAGCGCTGTACTGGATACTCGCTGGCAAGTTTGGTGAGTGGATTCAATGGGGTACGGATCAGGTCAATTGGCTCCATGAGAATGATCGAATGTTCCCCCATCGCGACCACGTGCACACGCTCATGTACAAGGTGGCCGGCGAGCAGCATGCAACCGAGGATGGCGTCCCCACCGAATTAGCACTTGACCGCAGATATCCAGGGCTTGCGATGTTCATGTTTGAACTCGCTGAGGGAGTCACGCTCGATCAGGTAAATACATGGTCCGAGTCTCGACCGTTATCGGCCGATCAGATGGTTCGATTTACCCCGATTCCGATACTCGCTGACGCTCCATCGGATGTTCCGCGAGACGAGTCTCGCGATCGTGTCCTCCAACTCTTCTTCTTAGAAGGGGATCCGGTAGATGCATGGGACTCAAACTTCGCAGCACTTGGGGACGAGTTCGCAGCTGCCGGCCTTGGAAAAGTTGTATTCGCATCGCCATTTAGAGCAACCGTACCGGGCACGGACACCTACACAGATCAGCTCTGGTAGATCAAATGCGTATTCTCGTAATCGGTGCAGGCGGGGTAGGCGGTGCGATAGCAACAGCCGCGTCTCGTAGAGATTTCTTCGAGCATATGACTATCGCCGACATAGATAAAGAGCGCGCTCGCGAGGTCGCTATTAAGACGCAGGATTCACGCTTCGCCTCTGCTCAAGTAGATGCGAGTGATTCAGCCTCGATACTTGCACTTGCACGTGAGATCAATGCTGATGTAATCATGAACGCTGCGGACCCTAGATTCGTAATGCCGATATTTGATGCGGCATTCGAGGCCGGCGCTAATTACATAGATATGGCAATGAGCCTCTCTAAACGCCACCCGGAGTCTCCATACTCCAAGACCGGAGTAATGCTCGGCGACGAGCAGTTCTCAAGATCGACTGCATGGGAAGAGCGCGGGCTGCTCGCACTCTGCGGGATGGGTGTGGAGCCTGGATTATCAGATGTATTTGCTCGTTATGCCCAAGATCACCTCTTCTCGGAGATAGATGAAATTGGGGTGCGTGATGGAGGAAATCTTGTAGTGGAGGGATACGACTTCGCCCCTACGTTCTCTATCTGGACCACTATCGAGGAGTGCCTCAACCCGCCCTTGATTTGGGAACGCGACCGTGGTTGGTTCACAACCGAGCCATTCTCTGAGCCAGAGGTCTTTACTTTTCCGGCGGGCATTGGCGCTGTTGAGTGCGTCAATGTCGAGCACGAAGAGGTTGCTCTGATCCCGAGGTGGATAAAAGCAAAGCGCGTAACTTTTAAGTACGGACTCGGGGACGAGTTTATTGATGTTCTAAAGACACTCAACAAACTTGGACTTGATCGTGTGGAGCCGGTGCTCGTTAAAGGAAATCTCGTATCTCCACGAGATTTAGTTGCAGCCTCTCTCCCCAACCCAGCAATGCTCGGCGACCGCATGAGCGGTAAAACCTGTGCTGGTACCTACGTGACCGGGATAGGCAAAGATGGGAACCCACGAGCAACCTACATGTATCACGTCTCAGATAATGAGGAGACAATGCGTCTGCATGGAGCACAAGCAGTTGTTTGGCAGACAGCGATTAACCCGGTAGTCGCAATGGAGCTCATCGCTACAGGGGTCTGGTCCGGGGCAGGAGTTCTAGGCCCCGAGGCTTTTGACGCAGTGCCCTTTCTCAATCTCATGGCCGCGATAGGCGAGCCGACCGTCGTAGAGGACCGGGCAATCTGATCCGGACCTAGTGGCAACAGAGAGGACGATTCACACATAACCACTAGATACATAAGGCTGGCGAGTAGTTTCAATCTCAATGAGCAGCGAACCCGAACGTAATCAAGAGGCCACGCCTAGCCCGAGTGAGTCGGGCGGCGAGATAGAGCCCGATGTTCGCTTTACCTATGCCAACGAGCGAACATTTCTCGCATGGAATAGAACAGCGCTCGCTCTCATCGCTACAGGAGTAGTCGTGGTGGGTGTCCTACCCAAATTTCAGATTGACTTCGGTCGGCGGGTGCTTGCAATCCCCATGATTCTCCTCGGTGCATTCATGTCGTTTGCATCGCTGCGCGAATGGAATGCAAATGAAAATGCAATGCGACATGAACTTCCGCTACCGCGCTCGTCGCTACCTCGTATTCTCACGATAGGAGTGGTAGTCGTTGCTCTAATCGCTGCTGTTCTCGCGGCGTTCCAGCACGGCGCCTGACCGTGTCACCTAAGGCACACGACCCAGAGGGCGGTTTAGCCGGGGAGCGAACCGACCTTGCATGGAGCCGCACCGGGCTTGCGATGATCGTCATCATCGGAGGCATCGGCAGACGGGCCTTGACCGCGCCCGGGGCGCTCGAGATTGCCTCTTTAATTGTCGTATTCTTAGGGACCCTTACCTGGGCGTTTGGGCTACGCGGGGCACACCGCATTTCTCGCAGTACAGCAACGGGTAGACACACAGCCGAGATGCACCTGCTTACCGCAGTAACCATTGGAAGCATTGCAATCGCAGTAGCAGCGTTACTGATCTCGATCTAAAGAATCACATTAACTTCGCAGTAGACCTTCAATTCCTCAGGCCACCAAAGCAGGAATTACTACCTCTCAATATACGGGCAGTGCCTGCAGCCCTTCTCGCAGCAAGAACCTTGAGACCAGAGGTATCCCGCAGTCATCACAAATAAACCTGAGACCGGGTCTATGTAGCCGCTCTGTGCATGCTCAAGCGCTGCTGAATGTGCGGCGCAGATCGCCTCATAATCGTAGTTATCAGGGCTCAGTCGAGACGCCGCAGGTGTGGCGAGGTGCGGGGGTAAGGTCGACTGCTCTCTCATGCACTTAACATCATCGTCAAAAGTGCGCTCTCGTCAAGCACAACCGCACTAGCCATCAACGCGTATCTGCGGCAATACCTCTGCTGCAAAGAGTTCAAGACTCTCCCACGCCAACTTCGGCGGCAATCCGCCTGCAAGAGGGTTGAAGGTCATCGCACCAAATTGTGGAATTGATCGCGCTGCCTCAATTACCTGCTCGGGCGTACCCACCACTATCTGAGCACTCTTCTTCAAGTCCTCGACATTGCTCGCATCAACTTTCGGCGTTGACCACTGGCCTGGCGTTTGGAATGAAGCGTAGGTCTGAGTCTCATAGAGCAGATACTCGCCGATCTCGGCCCATGCCTTCTCAGGATCATTAGTTACGTGAATAAAGGTAGGCCCCTGAGGAACCATGACGAATCCGCCGGTATAGCCAACCTTCTCTGCCTCGTCGTGGTACCACTCTTGAAGCTTTGGTTCGGTATTCATCGGCATCATGGGGAGGTGAAGCCTCGCCGCACGCCGAGCCGCAACCTCGACTCCTCCCCCGACAAGAACTCGAGGGTGGGGATCGCTAAAGGGTTTCGGTGTAACACGCACCGTTCGACCCTCATACTCAAACGGCTCACCCGTCCACGCTTGAATCATTGTTCGCAGATGCGACTCCAAGAGCGCACCGCGACGCTTCATATCAACGCCAGCCATCTCAAACTCGACAGCGCGATATCCGGCACCTGCGACGCTCCACACTCTCCCCTCGCTCAAGTGATCAAGCACGCTCAACTGCTCGGCGAGTCGAATGGGGTCGTGGAGGGGAACAATTATGGCTGAGAGCATGATCGGGATTCGCTTCGTTGCTCCAGCCACGGCTGCCGCTGCAACTATTGGCGAGGGAATCCAGCCATCCTCTAAACCATGGTGCTCTGAGATCACTGCAAAATCAAAACCGATTTCGTCAGCCCAGCGGTACTGAGCCATGGCCTCAGAGTAAATCTCTGCCTGAGACGTAGGTCCAAATGACGGCGCCCGGAAATCTTGTCGTATCGTAAAGAGCGTCATGTTGTCCTATTTTACCTAGTCAGGTTTGGGCCGACCTCGGCACCAAACTTCTCCATCTGATCACAGAGTTCAGCGCAGTCGCGCGCCATAAAACGAATCTGAAGATGTGATACCCCCATGGCTCCGTATTCATTTAGAGACTCGGCTATTGAATCCGCAGAACCCTTAACCACCCAGCGAGGGAGATCCTGATCGGTCTCACCAACATAGATCGCCTCTGTAATCACGCCGAGTTCGAGAGGCGCTTCAGGGCGCAGACGATCACGATGCTCAAGTATGTAGGCAATCGACTCCGGCATCTTCTTGCGCGGCGTGCCCTGCGGGATCCACCCATCTCCGCGCTCAGCGACGCGCCTCATTGCGGGGGCACTAGAGCCACCTACCCAGATTGGTGGCCGAGGCTGGCGAACTGGGCGCGGAGCCGCACCTACATCGCCAACAAATTCATTGAGCCAAGCCTCTACGATCGCATCGATTGCGTCATTGGTGGCTGGTCCGCGATTGGAGAAGTCAAGGCCGAGGGCATCGAACTCGCCCTCGACGTGTCCGGCACCAACCCCAAGGATGACCCGACCGCCGGAGAGTGCATCGAGTGTTGCAAAAGCTTTGGCGGTATCGAGGGGATGCCTATACGCAGGTATGTATACGTTCGTAAGGAGATTGACATTCGTTGTCTGCCCGGCGATCCACGAAAGAGTCGCAACGGGGTGGAACCACGTAGTTGACATTGTCTCGGCTTTATCGCGAGGAATCACAATGTGATCGCAGACTGCTACGTAAAAAAAGCCGGACCGGTCTGCAGCCTGTGCAGCGAGCAGTAACTCAGCCGTTCCAGCGTCTTTCTCCCAAGGCGCCGCAACGACGCTGCTCAAGGCAACGGTCGGCAGCTGCATTCCGTATGCAAGTTGACCGGCTGGGATAACGGAGACGGTCTCGTGGCTCATCTAAATCACCCAGGCCAAACAACAGACTGCAGGTCTGTATACGCATGGAGTCCGAAAGAACCCCCATCACGCCCAACTCCTGAGTATTTCGTTCCACCGAACGGTGTCTCATGGTTGCGCTGAACGGTATTTATACCGATATTCCCAGCGCGCATTCGTCGGCTAACGCGCATCGCGCGTGCAGAGTCTTTTGAGAAGACGTAGTCGTAGAGGCCAAACTCAGTGCCATTAGCAATCGCTATGCCTTCGTCCTCGTCGTCGAAGGGAACCACAACAATTACGGGCCCAAAGATCTCTTCTTTGACTACACGCATATCAGGGCGGCAGCCGGCGATCAAGGTTGGCTCCACGTACCAGCCCTTCTCCATATGCTCGGGGCGGCCTCCACCAGCGAGGATCTCGCCGCCTTCGTCGCGCCCTATCTTGATATACGACTCGACTCGAGCCCTATGAGCCTCAGTGATGACTGGCCCAACAACGGTTGTCTTCTCTAGCGGGTCCCCAACGGTTAAGCGCCCAGCCGCTGCGGCTAACCCCTCTACAACCTGCTCGTAAATTGAGCGGTGGACGATCGCGCGCGTCGGTGCGGTACATATCTGACCAGAGTGGAAAGCCCAGACCGATGAGATCATTCCAATTGCAGTCTTCGGGTCAGCATCATCGAGTACTAATGCCCCACCCTTACCGCCGAGCTCGAGGAGTTGGCGTTTCATAGTGCGGCCAGCAACCTCCCCAATGCGCATTCCCACGCCGGTGCTCCCAGTAAACGAGACCATATCTACATCCGGGGATGCGATTAGTGCCTCACCAGTTGCAGGCGTAGAACCTGTGACGACATTTACTACGCCGGCAGGGAAACCGACATCGTTTAGGAGCTTGACGAGCTCAATCACAGCGAGCGGGTCTTGGCCAGCGGGGCGTACGACGACTGTGTTACCCATTGCCAGCGCCGGGGCAATCTTCCCAACCATATTTACAATTGGAAAGTTATAAGAAGTGATGCACGCAACGACTCCGACCGGCGCGCGTCGCGCCAGAGCTCCAATAACCCCACCCGGAGCAAGGGCCGTTGAGGGCATCTCTTGAGGAGGTAGCGGAATCACACTGGGCTCGAGTGCTCCCTGTGCATAACGCTCAAAACGCGTCGCAGCCTGAGGAACCTGCATTGTGCGCCCCACCGTTGCTGTGCAGCCAGTCTCCGAGATCACCAGCGGAACAAATTCTTTAACGCGACTACGCAATGCATCAGCAGCGGCCTGAAGAAGCGCCGCGCGCTCCTTGGGGGTTGTCTGAGACCACGAATCAAACGCAGATCTCGCTGATGCGGCTGCGGCTAGTGCCTGATCCACCGAACCTTCAGGGGCCTCGCCAACAATCTCCTCCGTTGCAGGATTGATGATTGGGTAAGTGCCATCCCCGCCCAATTGCCACTCGTCACCTATAAGCAAGCGATAAGAGTCGTCCCCTGAGAGCGTCTTAGTCACACGAATTCCCTTCTAAAGGCACCCTGCGAAGGGTACAGACTCCAACCCGCTTGGCTACCACTTGTCTGATTACTTGCCTGCCACTTACCTATCTAAATTCCGCCGCTATCAGCGATCGAGAGGTAAGTGGAGCATCTTGATGGCGTTGCCGCGCACAATCTTGTAGATGGTTTCATCATCAAGATCTTTCATGATATCCATCGCGATCTTCAAGGAATGCGGCCACGTGGAGTCTGAGTGTGGATAGTCCGTCTCGAAAGTAACGTTGTCGATACCGATTGCTTCGATGTTCTTCACACCGTGTGGATCGTCGAAGAAGCAACCATAGACATGCTCGTAGTAGTACTCCGACGGCGGGCGTAGAACCTTGTCCTCGACACCGCCCCAACCACGGTTGTCCTCCCAGACCTTGTCGGCCCGCTCAAGAACGTAAGGTATCCATCCGATCTGACCCTCCGAGTAGGCAATTTTGAGGCGAGGAAACTTCTCAAATAGCCCAGACATGAGGAAATCAGTCATAGACATCGCAGCGTTCATGTAGGTAAGCGTTGAGCCAACGGCGGCCGGGGCATCAAGGCTCGTAGATGGCATCTTCGAGGAGGATCCAATATGCATGCAGACGACGGTGTCGGTCTCAGCGCAGGCATCAAAGAATGGATCCCAATGGTTACTCGGGTCATGGAGAGATGGAAGGCCCAAGAATGCGGGAATCTCACTGAAGGCAACTGCATGTCCTCCGCGAGCAGCATTTCGTCGCACCTCCGCTGCCGCTAATACTGGGTCCCATAGTTGAATTATCGGGAGCGGAATTAGGCGGCCATTCGTTCCGGCACACCACTCCTCAAACATCCAGTCGTTATAGGCCTTTACACATAGGTCTGCGAGAACCTTGTCTTCGCGCTCTTTGAAGGTCTGTCCACAGAAGCGAGGAAAAGTTGGGAAGCAGAGAGAGGCCTCAACGTGGTTTAGGTCCATGTCCTCAAGGCGAGCGGACTGCTCCCAGCAACCAGGGCGCATGTCCTCCATCGTGATCGGACCAATCGTAATTTCATCACGCGGGTAACCAGATGCTGCCATAACGCGCGTGAGCGGATAGCGCAGGTCCTCAACGAGCCACCAGTCGCACCAGTCGCCCTCCTCATGAGGGGCGACAGCGTTGTAAGAAAATACTCCACCGACAAACTTCATATCGGCGACTTTCTCGCGCACTATGCGCGGACCGATAGCTTGATACTTCGCAGGCAGACGGTCTGACCAGACTGTCGCGGGTTCAATAATGTGGTCATCTACCGAGATGATCTTGGGAAAAGTTTTCTCGTCGTACATATTGAGCTCCTATCACGCATCGCCAATCGGAGATGCTCTGGCTATCGCCTTACCGGATGTCAAGCATTGTTGCTCCTCACCCTACAACTGACACACCGTCAGATTCAGAAAGGCAAGGTGCGAAATGGCGTTTATTGAGGTTCGCCTGGCTCAGGTCCATGCCTTAATCAATGCATCTGTGGTGGTCAGGGTCGCTACGAAGGCGAGCGAGTTCTCGATCACTGACTCCCCGTACTCTCTCGGCACCCCTGCAACTGCATCTCTCGGCATCACGAACTGGTAGCCACGATTTACAGCGGAGAAGGCAAAATCAGTCATTCCAATGTTGAGGCTCACCCCTACCCCAACAATGGTTGTTACCCCGAGATTGCGAAGAATGCTGTCGAGCTGGGTTCCAGTCATCGGCCCTAGCCCGTGATAGCGCGGGAGCACAATGTCACTCGGGTCAACTCCAATCTCATCGGGCACCTCTACCGCAGAGGAGCCGGGGAGCAGACGTACCGGCGCCTTTAATACCCCCATGAAGAGTCGTGCATTGCGGTTTGCGCCTCTCAGGTCTTCACGGGTCTCCGCGGTGCAGTGAATCACCGGTATACCCGAGAGTCGAGCCTGCTTAGCGAGTAGCGCGCAGTTTGGGACAAGGCCCACAGAGCGACACGAATCTGCAAGTGCCGGCAGCGCTGATGGGGTTCCGACAACACCGTTCTGCACCTCCTGCAAGACGAGTGCAGTATGCACTGGTGCAACGAGACTCGCTAGATCAAGAGCCACTTGTACTCCTTTAGGATTCTTAGTCTTCTTCTATGAAGTGCAGATCGGCCTGTTGTGTAAGGACTGCTTTAACAACTTTGCCGGTTGCATTGCGCGGGAGGGGCTCTCGCCCAATTTCCCACAGTGCCGGAACCTTAAAGTACGCGAGTGCCTCAGCACACCAGAGTGTGAGTTCTGCTGCATCAACATTGGCTTCATCTTTGAGCACGCATACAGCTTTAACTATTTGACCGAGTTCATTATCGGCGACCCCCACCACGCAGACCTCCATGATCGCTGGGTGCGCCTCAATTCTCTGCTCAATCTCAGCCGGGTAAATATTCTCACCACCGCGCAGAATGAGGTCATGCCTGCGTGATGCCAAGTAGAGGCGGCCCCCTTCAAATCTGCCGACGTCTCCAGTTCGCAACCAGCGCCCCTCAAGGATCGCCGCAGCAGTCTCATCGGGTTTGTTCCAGTAACCAAGCATTATGTTAGGGCCGCGTAAGTGGATATCCCCCTCTACCCCATCGGCTACTGCGAGGCCACTCTCATCGCGAATCTCGATCTCTACCGTCGGGAGCGGTCTCCCTACTGCTGTTGGGAAGAGGTCGAGCTCTGCTCCGCTGTTTAGCGTCGCTAGAGCAGTGCACTCTGTGAGGCCATAACCAACTCCAAACGTTGTACGCAGTTGGGGAAGAGATTCTTTGGCGCTGCTAATAAGTGCAGGCGAGAATGTTGATCCGCCACCCCCACCGCTGCGCAGCGACGAGAGGTTGTATGAACCAAACTCGGGGTGCAGCAGAAGTCTGTGGAGCATTGTCGGGGTAAACGACCAGTGAGTGACTTGCTCCGTCTCGATGAGGCGCATAACTACTGCTGGGTCAAAGCGCCCAACAGTCCAGACGCTCTTCACCCCACCGACTAAATACGCGATCGCTCCGGTGTGCAGCCCTGATACGTGGAACAGCGGACTCGAGACCAGTTGACACGTTGGGGGAAGCCCAGCCGGAGGTGGATCGTTGAGAATGTTGCGGAGCCCATGGAAAAAGGTGAGCCCGATTAATGCTCCGACATTACGGTGCGAATGTACTGCACCCTTCGGGCGCCCTGTTGTGCCACTCGTGTAGAGGATGATGGCCGGGTCGTCCTCGGCTATCGGAGGGTTGGGCAACTCTGCATCAGGGGCGTACGCCTCAAGCGCTGAAAAATCATCCTCCATGACAATTACAGGAACGCCTGGGTCTTGCCCCTCCAAGCGGTCAAGGCGCTTGCGATCAACAATGAGAACCTTAGGAGAGCAGTCCTCAAGGCCATAGAGAATCTCAGGCGCAACCCACCAACCGTTTAGGCCTACCGCTACCGCCCCAAGACTCACCGTTGCCCAGAATGCAATGATCCACTCGGGAGAGTTTGCACCAAGAATCGCTACACGATCACCTGGCGTCACTCCATACTGATCGCGTAATGCAGAGGCGACTGAGGCAACCAAACGCTCATGCTCTCGGAATGTAATTCTTCGCTCTGTGACTCCATCACTGAAGACCAAGTAGTCACCGTCGCCATGCCCGACCGAGTTTGCAACTACGTCTCGAAGCGATTTAAGACGATTAGCCATTGCAGACATTGATTCGCCGAGAACCTCAACGCTCTCGAGCGCAAAAATGCCGCCCGGTTTGAGCAGGTCCGCCTCAATGGTGGCGAGACTCTCGGATACTCCTATCTGAGCCACTTAGCTTTCCCTTCGGGTGATCGACACGGACTTCTGTAACCCACGAACCCAAAGAGGATTGTCCTGGGGGCCAAACTAGATCCCGAGTTTGTCAGCGCGTACTCACTGTCTCGGTATCACGACCTGAACGCAGGATTGCACCTGGGATTGCGCCGGTCGCTGTGTTATCGCGCACAGTCTCGACGCCGTTCACATAGACACGAACCATTCCCTCGGCATCCGCTGTAAGGCGAGCGGAGTCTCCTGGCAAGTCCTTAACTAGCGTCGCCGCGGCTGAACCAATACGCGTTGGATCGAATACCACAACGTCAGCGACCCATCCGAGGGCGATCTGTCCACGCCCTTTGAGCCCCATCAAGCGAGCGGGATCGTCCGTAAGCATCTGAACGGCGCGCTCAAGCCCTACGAGCTTTCGACCGCGCAGCATGTCGCCCATAAAGCGCGTCGTATAGGGAGCGCCACACATACGGTCGAGATGGGCACCAGCATCAGAGCCACCGATCATTGCCCGAGGGTCTTCCCATACCTCATGACGAAGGGCCCAGGAAGCCTCATCGTTATCTGTTGCGCTTGGCCAGAGCACTGTCTGCAGATCGTCTGCGATCACAATCTCGACTAGCGCGTCGAAGTCAGAGATACCGCGCTGCTCGGCGACCTCGGATACGCGCTTACCTTTTAACCCATCGTTATCGGAGGAGAAGGTGTCGCCGATTACGTAGCCGCCCCAGCCGGTAAGGCGTCGGAATACTCCGGCCTCCTCACTTGTCGCGCGTTCGTGCATCCATTTACGAGTCTCAGGATCTGCAAGCTTTGCCATGCTCTCTGCTAACGGCAGACCAAGGACATCCTTCCATCCTGGCATCAAGAAAAGCGCGCAGTGATTAGCGAAGGACATGTTCATGGGAACAAGAACGGGCATTGTGAGAGCAACGATTCGCGCACCATTGGCTTCAGCGCGCGTCGAGGCCTCTAGTTGACGCGGCACGCGATCGACCACAGAGGCATCTACCGTTAGAACATTCCAATTCAATGGGCGCCCAGCAGCCGCGCTCATCGCGATCAAAAGATCTATTTCTTCGTCAGCAAAGCGGTCTAGGCATCCATCAACAATCGCCTCTAGTTGAGTGCCCTCGTGCTCGCCAGTCGCTGCGCATAGCGCAAGCAACTCCTCGTTGTTAGCCCACCGAGAGGCCACAGGCTGACCATCGCCATCGGAATGCGTACGTGAAAGTGTTGTGGAGAAACCAAATCCCCCTGCATCAAGGGATCGATGCAACTCTGCGACCATTGCTGCAATCTCCTCAGGTGTTGCAGCTCGACCGATCGCCTCCTCGCCCATCACATATCGTCTAAGCGCACAGTGACCGACCATGAACGCGGCATTTACCGCAACTCCACCATCTAGGCGATCCAGATAGTCCCCGAAGGACTCCCAGTTCCACGGCACACCAGACTCAAGGGCAGCGAGCGGCATCCCCTCGACCTGAGCCATCATTCGACGCGTGTAATCACCATCAACAGCACGAATAGGTGCAAGCGTAAACCCACAGTTACCGCCGATAATTGACGTCACACCATGCACGTTTGAGGGCGTCGCCATCGGGTCCCAGAAGAGTTGGGCATCGTAGTGAGTATGCAGGTCTACAAAACCTGGACAGAGCACGAGTCCGGTGGCGTCGAGACTCTCGCGCGCTTCTTCATCTATTGCGCCCATAGCGACAATCAGACCATCGCGTATCCCTACATCGATCACGCGGCCCGGAGTCCCGGTGCCGTCCACTACCAAACCACCACGAATTACGATGTCGAGCATTCGGCCCCCTATAGACATTCTCCGCCACACCGGCGAGGCATCATTCTCTACCGATCTCCGCAGGCTAGACAATGTGGGCGCATAACTGTTTATGATGCGCCCGGTTAGAAGAGTACTTAAGCAAAATTTTCGCTACAGAGAGACAGATTTATGACTGACACGGCTGATTTTCGACCCGAGATTGAGTGGGGAACTACCGGTGGCCTTATCCGCTACGCGGCAGCAAAATTCGGCGGCACCGAGGCCATCAGCGATGGCCCAAGGTCGCTCTCCTACTCAGACATTCTCGCTTCAACTCAAGCTGTCTCAGCCTCCTTCATCAACCTAGGAATTAACCCCGGAGACAGAGTCGCAGTTTGGGCACCAAATCTCTGGGAGTGGATTCCTGTAGCGCTTGGACTTCAATCTGTTGGCGCAGTACTTGTACCGCTGAATACTCGTTACAAGGGCAGGGAGGCCTCATACATCCTGCGGCGAAGCGGGGCGCGTGCTCTCGTCACCATGGCTGGCTTCCTAGGCAATGATTACGTCTCGCTGCTCAGAGATGCCCTCGATGACGAGAACACTCTCCCCTTGCTTGAGACCACTGTTGTTCTAAGAGATGAGAACCCACCAGAAGGAACACTCGGCTGGGGCCAATTCCTAGCCATCGGAGAGAACATAGGAATAGATCAAGTCGAGGAGCGAGCCGCAGCGGTGCGCCCCGACGATCTATCTGACCTCCTCTTCACCTCTGGCACGACCGGCAACCCAAAAGGCGTGATGCAGACCCACTCTGCGACACTGCGCGCGTTCTACGCGTGGAGCAGCGTGGTGGGTTTAAGAGCGGGCGACCGTTATCTAATAGTCAATCCGTTCTTCCATGCCTTTGGTTACAAAGCCGGTTGGCTTTCTTCGCTAATGGTGGGCGCGACGATTCTTCCGCAGGCCGTCTTTGACTCAGATGAAGTAATGGCGCGTATTGGTCGCGACAGGGTAACGGTTCTCCCTGGGCCGCCGACTCTTCTGCAAGGCATACTCAACCATCCCGAGCGCAACTCTTATGACCTCACATCACTACGTCTAACGGTTACAGGTGCGGCGGCAATCCCCGTTGAACTAATTACTCGTCTTCGTGACGAACTTACTTTTGAGACTGTCATCACCGGTTATGGGCTCACGGAGACCTGTGGAATAGCGACCATGTGCCGCTTCGATGATGACCCTGAGACGATCGCCACTACATCTGGGCGCGCTATTCCAGACGTAGAGGTGTTGGTCTTCGACGAAGCCGGTAAAGAAGTACCTCGCGGCGAACCTGGAGAGATAGTTGTGCGCGGTTACAACCTGATGGTCGGCTACTTCGACGACCCCGAGGAGACGGCAGCCACCATCGATGGCGATGGCTGGCTCCACACAGGCGACATCGGCATCATGGATGAGCGCGGGTACCTTCGAATCACTGATCGAACAAAAGACATGTTTATTGTGGGCGGATTCAATGCGTATCCCGCTGAGATTGAGAACCTCATGCTGCGAAATGATCAAATTGCTCAGGTCGCAGTAGTTGGGGTGCCCGATGGACGCCTCGGCGAAGTCGGGATGGCATTTGTGGTTAGCCGACCGAACGCAAGCCCTGACCCAGACGAGTTGCTCTCATGGTGCAGAGCGGAGATGGCGAACTTCAAAGCCCCGCGCTATGTGGTGATAGTTGAGGAGTTGCCACTCAATGCAACAGGCAAGGTGCTTAAGTTTGAGCTGCGAGAACGCGGCCGCGAGATAGTTGCTAGCGGATTGCAGCCCTAACGATTTACCTGCGATTAAGCCCGTTACGTGCCAATTTGGTCTGAGGCAAAGCCTGCGCCCATCTCTTGCGCAACCAACGCACTGGCCCGCCTTGCCTCGGCTCCTCTGAGAAGGTCCTTGTTGCCTGAATACGCACCAGTTGGGATCTGAGCAAGCTCGGCGGCGAGCGCACTTACAGTCTGAGCGTGATCCTCAATCTCAACAGCCTCGTCGAGAATCCCAAACTTCACAGCATCCTCGGGGCTATATAGGTTGCCCTCGAGAATCACTTGGTTCCATGCCGATGGACGAAGCCCTGCCTTGGCGATCACTATTGCCCAAGTCGGGAAGACCATCTTGAGGCGGGTCTCGTTGATGCCGAGTTTAAATTCTCCCTTGACTCCGATTCGCCGGTCACAGGCCATCGCCAGAATTGCACCACCGGCGATTGCGTGCCCTGTTACGGCTGCGATGGTCGGTATTGGTGCCGTCCAGACTGCGAGCATTGTGTGTGCGACATTCGAGAGAGTTGCTGAGCGCTTGACGGGGTCTGGTTCTCTCACCATGGTGAGGTCAATCCCAGCCGAGAAGGTCTTCGCCTTGCCATGGATTACAAGAGCTCGCGCTGAGGCCTCGCCGGCTGCGTCAATACCGTCACGCAGAGCGGCACAGGATGCATCGTTCAAGACATTGGCCTTGCCATCGTCTAAGTAGACGTGAGCAATAGCGTCGTCATCAATTCGAAACTCGTGCATACGATTCTCTTCTTTCACTCTGCAATAAATACTTCGATCAAACACGTATGCGGTCGGAGCAAGTTTGAGGCAACCCATACTCATGGCCGGAACGCTGTGGATAGCTTCCCCACAATAGGGGTCAAGGGCTTTAGCGCGCCCTACCCAGATGCGCCTAGTCTCTATCGGAGCGTTACTCGGTGCTGGAGAGGGGGGTCATCGGGGTGAGCACAGCCAATCGGCGCGAATGGTTTGAGAAGGCCCTATCCGAACGCGCCCTAGGGTTAGTTGCTCTAGTTGTTGTTTTCTTTGCGGTAATCGTCTGGCCCTTCCCCTCCCCGCTCGGAGTAGTCCTCGGCGGCATGCTTGTCGGTGGCCGCATCGCACTAATTGCTCTCGGGTTTGCGCTCGTCTATCGAGCAAGCCGAGTCGTCAACTTTGCCCAGGGTGACCTCGGGCAGGTTCCAGCGACTCTCGTTGTACTGCTAGTGATATCAGCAGGATGGTCCTACTGGCTCGCTCTTGGCATTGGAGTCGTTGCCTCGTTGGCGCTTGGTGGGCTAGTCGAGGTATTGATCATTCGGAGATTCTTCCGAGCCCCTCGCCTGATACTTACGGTCGCAACTATTGGATTAGCGCAGGTCCTGACCGGCCTAGCTCTCTTCATCCCGGGCCTGTTCAACACGAGCGCGTTGGCATCAAGAATTGAACCTCCATTTAAAGTCCATATTGATTTTGGCGGCGTGATATTCAACGCAAATGATCTTCTGACGATGATCATCGTGCCGATTGCGTTTATATCCCTCGCCTTATTCCTCCAGCGCTCAAGTTCGGGTATAGCGATTCGAGGGGCCGCTGAAAGAGCTGATCGGGCTTCAATGCTCGGCATTCCAGTCAAGCGCCTCAGCACAATTGTCTGGGCACTTGCATCGCTCCTTGCCTTTCTTGCGATGTTCCTGAGGGCCGGAGCAGTTGGACTGCCGATCGGCTCAGTACTAGGTCCAACTTTCTTCTTACAGGCACTCGCTGCTGCCGTAATCGGGCGCTTCGAGCGCTTTCCAACTATTGCACTCGCAGCGATTGCACTCGGCGTGGTTGATCAAGCAATGACATTTCAACCAGGGAATAGACCTGCCTACAACGATCTGATGCTCTTCGGAGTCGTATTAGTAGGGCTGCTACTAACTGGTCGCTCAGCGAAGGGCCGCGCTGGGTCCGAGGCATCTACTTGGCAGGCAGCGCGTGAGGTGCGCCCGATTCCGCGCGAACTCGTAAACCTCCCTGAGATTCGAATCGGAAGATGGGTTCTTGGCCTCGGCCTAATTGGCTTCGTCCTAAGCCTCCCGGTTTGGTTAAGCGTGAGCCGCCTAGACCTTGCAACAGTCATTGTGATATCTGCCATTGTCGCTCTATCGCTCGTTGTGCTCACAGGGTGGGCAGGACAGGTAAGTCTTGGGCAGATGGCGCTCGCCGGAATCGGCGCTGCTGTCGGAGGGGCAATGACTGCAGTTCATGGACTCGACTTGCTCCTCGCCCTGCTTGGAGGTGGAGTCGCTGGCGCAATTATCGCTGTGATCATCGGTTATCCGGCCATTCGCCGAGGTGGACTTACTCTTGCGGTCAGCACACTTGCATTCGCATTGGCGACCTGGTCGTTCGTGCTGAACCAGGAGTTCCTTGGCGATTGGCTTCCATCAGGTCGGATAGAGACCCCTCAATTCCTCTGGGGAGCAGTCGACATCTCTACAGATACTCGCCTCTTCTACCTCTGCGTCGGTGTACTAGCTCTTGCTCTACTCGCAGTGCGCGGGATACGCGCGAGCAGAACGGGGCGCGTGCTAATTGCTATTCGAGAGAATGACCGCGCTGTTCGCTCATATGGCGTCTCTGCAGTCCGCACAACCCTGGCTGGATTCGCCGTCTCTGGTTTTCTCGCAGCAGTCGCTGGTGTGCTTCTCGTTCATCAGCAGCACGGTCTTGACGTAACCAACTTCGCCCCTTCGGAGAGCATCCAGGCGTTCTCCATGGTTGTCATCGGAGGGCTTGGCTCTATCTCGGGCGCCATTCTCGGTGCCATCTATGTTCGGGGTGCAGCCTGGCTCTTGCCCGCCGAGTGGCAGTTCCTTGCAACCGGCGCAGGGCTACTTCTCGTTCTTCTAATTCTCCCCGGAGGACTCGGCGCAGCCCTTGCCGATATTAGAGACGGTGTACTTAGAGCCATTGCTCGCCGCCGCAACATCATTGTCCCAAGCCTGCTTGCCGATAGACGCGTTGAAGAGTTAGTCCCGATCAATGTTGATGCGAGCGCAATAGAAGGCATTGGGGATTCGGCATGACAGCAGCACCCATGCCAGCCGAGACAAGCAAGCCACTTAACAAAATCCACGGCTTCCTCCTCAGTCTCACAGGTGGAGCACCTGTCTATCCGCTAGTCATCCTGACCGGTTTGCTGGCCGTTGACGAACTCGATCGTGCCGCGTTCGGAATTCTCTTGCCAGAGATTCGTGCTGCATTCGGGCTTAACCTGCAAGCGGTTCTAAGTGTCGTTGCACTCGCGTCACTTGTTGCATTATTAATTCAGGTTCCGATCGCCTTCTACGCTGACCGACTGCCTCGCACGAAGATCGCAGTGGCAGGTGCAGTTGTCTGGATGTTCTTTACGGGGATGACGGGCCTTGCATTTGGAGTCATCATGCTCTCGATTGCGCGCGCCGGGTCAGGCCTAGGAAAGGCGGTTGTAGACCCCACTCACAACTCCCTTCTCTCCGATTACTACGACATTCCCGTCAGGCCTCGCGTCTTCTCCTTCCATCGTGCCGGAAGCGTGGTTGGCCTGACTGTTGGGCCTCTAGCCGCCGGACTTCTCGCATATTGGCTTGGCTGGAGAGCACCATTCATTATCTTCATGATCCCGACGCTTATCTTCGTGATTCTCGGGCGTCGTTTACTTGAGCCACTACGCGGAACATGGGAGCGTCGCGCCGCTGGCGCAGCAGAGGAAGCAATCGACACGGAGGATATTCCTCCATCTTTTGCAGAGTCTTGGCGCATTGTTTGGCAGGTCGGGACGCTACGCCGAATCTTCTACTCGCTCCCCTTCTTAGCAGTTGCAATCATTGGGCTAGCGACACTCTCATCCCTCCAGTATGCGCAGACATTTGGTCTAGACGAGCGGGCACGTGGGTTTGTCGCATCAATTGTTGAGCCAGTCCAACTCATAGGGCTCTTTGCAGGCATCCCCATAGCAACTCGATTAATGAAGCGTGACCCTGGATTGATTCTTAAATTCATAGGGCTCGTCAACGCTGGGCTCGCTCTTTGCTGGGTCGGTTTTGCATTGGCACCCAATGTTTACGTAGCAGTCGGCATCAGCATGCTCACCGCAGCGCTTGTCTCGTTGATTGGTCCAGGTTTGGCTGCCGCTCTCTCAATAGCGACGCCTCCAAAAGTGCGCTCTTTTGGTTACGCAGTAGCCGCTCTCTGGATTCTTCCCGGATTAATTGTGCTCCCAGTCATTGGTGGCGTTGCTGATACGTACGGAATCAGAACAGGATTGCTGCTACTAGTGCCAGTTTTCCTAATTGGATCAGTGCTAATAGCATCAGCAAGCACTCAGGTGGCGGCAGATGTAACACAGGTATGGACCTCTGCAGCGGCGCAGTCTGAAGTGCTGTATCAACGCCGTCAAGGCCTTGTAAAGATGCTCCTCGTGCGTGGCCTCGATGTTGGCTACGACGGCGTTCAGGTTCTCTTCAAAGTCGATTTTGAGGTCGACGAAGGAGAGATTGTTGCGCTCCTAGGTACCAACGGATCTGGAAAATCAACACTCCTCAAAGCCATCTCTGGACTCGTTGAGGCGAGCGCTGGGGCAGTCATCTTCGATGGCCGCGACATGACCTACGCGCCGCCGCATGAGGTGGCAGGGCTCGGAATCACACAGGTTCCGGGGGGCCAAGGCGTATTCCCCACACTCACTGTTAAAGAGAACCTGCATCTCGCAGGCTGGCTCCACCGCAAGGATAAAAATCGCGTAAAGGTGGCGACCGAAGAGGTCCTCGAGCTCTTTCCCATATTAAGAGAGCGCCTCGAGGAGCCGGCAGGAAATCTCTCCGGAGGACAACAGCAGATGCTCACCCTCGGGATGGCGTTCATCGAGCGACCGCGCCTCCTGATGATTGATGAGCTATCGCTTGGATTAGCGCCGGTTGTCGTCGGGCAACTGCTACAGATCGTTGAACGCATTCGAGAGGCAGGTACAACAATCATCGTCGTGGAGCAATCGGTAAACGTTGCTCTAACGATTGCCGAGCGCGCGTATTTTATGGAGAAGGGAGAGATCCGTTTCGAGGGCCCAACCGCTGAGTTACTTGAACGACCTGACATTCTTCGCTCGGTTTATCTTGAGGGTGCTGCAAGCCGTGGAGCGGAACTTGCTGCGTCACGAACATACGATTCGGAGACGGCTGCTCTGGTTGAGAGACCGACACGCATCGAGGTGCAGAGCATCTCTAAACGCTTTGGGGGCATTCACGCTCTACGCGACGTCAGCTTCACTGCCGGAGCGGGAGAGATTCTCGGATTCATAGGCCCGAACGGCGCTGGTAAGACGACGCTCTTTGACGCGATCTCGGGATTCATTCGCGTTGAGGGTGGACGCGTAATTCTCACCGGAGAGAATGGTCCTATCGACCTGACAAATGAGAAGGCCGAGCAGAGGGCGCGTCACGGCATCGGCCGATCATTCCAAGACGGACGTCTGTTTCCAGGCCTTACGGTTAGCGAGACAATCGCAGTGGCTCTTGAGCGCCACGTAGCTGTGCGTGATCCAATCGCCGCAGCCCTCCACCTACCAGCAGTCTCAGACTCGGAGTCTCAGGTGCGCCTTCGTGTCGACGAGTTGATTGACCTAATGGGGCTCGGGGCTTTTAGGGACAAGTTCTGCAGAGAACTCTCTACTGGAAGCCGCCGAATTGTCGACATGGCCTGCCTACTCGCCCACCACCCCACCGCACTCCTCCTAGACGAGCCCTCGAGCGGCATTGCGCAGCGAGAGGCCGAGGCCCTAGGTCCCCTGCTATTAAAGATCAGGGACACTCTTGGGGCCACGATCCTCCTGATCGAGCATGACCTACCTCTTTTAACCTCGGTTGCTGACCGGCTCGTAGCAATGCACCTAGGGGAGATTGTCACCGTGGGGCTACCGGCCGACGTGGTTAGCCATCCTGTGGTCGTTGAGAGTTATCTCGGGACCTCTGAGGCAGCGATCGCTAGATCTGGCTCAGGGAATACACCAACTTCATAGTTTGAGAGAGTAAACCTCCCAGTATTCTCGCCCTCAAAGTAAAAGTCTGATACACCGAAGGCGAGAATTAGGTACGCTCCAAATTGCTCCAACGAATACTCAGTTGAGAATTTAAATGTTTGCTAACCAATCCGGGGGGAACCATGGAAGCAACGCCAAGCCAGCCTAAGAAGAGCGGTCTTCGTCGCTATGCACCTTTTATTGCGGCTGTCGTAGTAATTGCGCTAGCCGTATTTGTGGTCGGGAAAAATAATTCAAGCGACCCAAAACCGAGCCAGCCGGCAGATCAAGGCGCAGCTTCTAACGAAGACTTGATAAAAGCAGGGCCAATGACCCCAGATAAGGCCGAACTGCTCGGCAAGACAGTCGACTTCGGAGCGAAGTGTGATACCTCAACGGGCAATGTCAAGATGCCCACAGAGTACGCGCCTATGTGCGTTGAGGCATTTACCGGCGACAATGGCGGGGCCACGTCACCTGGTGTTACAGGCGAGACAATCAAGGTAGTCGCCTACATCGGCGACCCGGCGAAAGACGCCCTGCAGGCAGCCCTCGTCAAAGGTGCTGGATCCGACGTTGACATCAGCTTGACGAAGCAGACGTATAACGGCTGGGTAGAGATGTTCGAGAAGTATGCAGAGATGAGCGGACGCAAGGTATCTCTTGATTTCTATATTGGAACAGGCGCTCCGAGCGATCCAGTTGCAGCCAAGGCAGACGCAAAAGCCATCATCGATAAGAAGCCATTTGCTGTATTCGGTGGACCAAACCAGACCGATGCATTTGCAGATGAGTTAACCGCAGCAAAGATTGTCTGCCTCGGTTGCGCAACTGCAGCCGGCATCAAGTTCACCGCAGAGCGCTCTCCATACCTCTGGACTACCGGGCCAATGCCCGAGCAAGCGAGCCTCCTAACGGCGCAGATGGTTGGAAGTCTCCTCAACGGGAAGAAGGCGAAGTGGGCTGGCGATGCTGCCACACGCTCTAAAACACGCGTATTCGGCGCTGTGCACTACGACACTCCAGCAGGGCAGCAACGCTCGGCATGGGCAACGTTTAGATCTGAGATGAAGAAGAACGGCGTGAAGATCGCCTCAGACATTCAGTACTACTTAGACCTTCCGCGTGCGCAAGAGAATGCACGCACAACGATTGCGAAGCTCAAAGCAGCCAAGGTCACATCCGTAATTTTCTATGGTGACCCGCTTACTCCTCTTTATTTAACTAAGGAAGCAACCGCTCAGGACTACCACCCAGAGTGGATTCTTGGTCCGACTGTCTACGCAGATACGGCAGTATTTGGTCGCATCTATGACCAAGAACAATGGAAGCACGCATTCGGTATCTCACTTATTCCAGCCCGCACAACTAAAGAGATCGCCGGTTGGTACGCGCTATGGGTATGGCAGTTTGGAACTCCCCCACCTAGCAACAATGTTGCTGTGATCTCTGGGCCTCCAGGAATGTTCTTTGCAGGTGTAAACCTTGCCGGGCCAAATCTCACGCCATTAACATTTAGAGATGGATTGTTTAGAGCAGGAGTGCAGGGAGGCAATTCGCTAGCGCCGACCAACTCTCGAGGACGCCACGGCATTTGGAGTGGCACTGGCGAGGACCTCGGTGGGTCGGACGATGTAACCCTCGTATGGTGGAACTCAACCGCCAAGGGCGAGGACGAGATCGCGAACGCTGGTACTGGACTCTACGAATATGTAACAGGCGGCAAGCGCTACCTTCCTGGAACATGGCCGACGGTTGATCCGGGATTATTTGATTCCAGTAAGTCTGTAACTATCTACACGACGATTCCGGCAGACCTACAGCCGCCGAGTTACCCATCACCCGCTGCCAAGAAATAGTTAGCGGAAATATTTAGAGAACTAGTGCGTTAGGAGCCCGGGCTCACGGCAACCCAGCCTGAGTCCGGCTCCCATTGCCTGATTACTCGAGCAGGGTTCCCTACCGCAACGCATCTATCTGGAATTACACCGGTAACGACTGAACCGGCACCGATCACAACGTGCTCTCCAATGTGCGCACCTGGAAGAACAATTGTCCCGTGGCCGAGCCATGAGCCTGCTCCGATCGATACCGCTCGCGGTGCGGCAAATTGATGACCAATAGCCGCATCGAGACTCTCATAACCATGATTCGCATCAGTGATGTAGACGTTGTGCCCTGTGAAAACATTCTCACCAATCGTGATTGATTCATGCGCCACGATGCCACTGCCGCGCCCAATCAAAACCCCATCTTCGATTCGCAGAATTACATCATGGGCAAGCACTTGATCTGGTGCAACGCCACAGGAGATCGAGCAATGGGGCCCAATGATGACGCGATCACCGAGATGCATATATTTCTCACCGTAGAGGGCAATGAGTGGAAAGAGAATCGCACTTGCTTCACCGAAATGACCAAAACGTGCCGCTCTGCGACTCGCAGTCCCGATTGTCCCGAGGCGGCAGATGCGCTCCCAGAGTGAGCCAATTACATCGCTGGCACGTCTTGAGGGCTTGTGTGGGTATCTCGCATCGGGCATGGCGAAGCATCGTAGTGGGGGGTCCTTGCAGTTCGCCTCTGCAGCGGCCACGATGCACCCTGTGACTCTCTCCAAAACCCCATATCTGAGACCCCTAACTTCCCTAGCAATCTTGGCTGTGAGTCTTGGGGTCGTCCTAAGCGCCTGCAGTAGCGGCGGAGGCGAGACTCCCTCTGCAAGTGGCTCTGTCCTATACGCAGCTAACTGTGCACGCTGCCACGGGTCCCAGGGTGAGGGCATAATTGGCCCATCGCTCGCAGGCATTACCCAGACCTTCCCTGAAGAAGATGGAGAGATCGCCTTTGTCTCGAACGGTGGAGGAGGAATGCCGAGGTTCTCTGCTTCTCTCTCTGAGGCTGACATTAAGGCCATCGTTGAGTACACGCGCTCAACCTTTAAATAGCTATCTATATAGATTCGGGAAGAACAGGAGCCTTGATGACAGAGAGAGACAGTCACCAATCTGCAGACCAAAAAGCGAGCAGTGAAGAATCTCCGCGCGGTCTAGCAGCGCTTCGAGCTTGGCGGCTCGGGATGCCCCGGTTAGGGCTGCTTCAGCCGAGTTCCGAGCCCTCCCCGCGCACCGATATTGGGGTTGTCTCCCCCAGATCACAGCCCCCCGCCAAACCCCAGCCGCGAGATTCTCAACGCGTACGCGTCTACCGAGCTGAGACGCCCCTGAAGGGCCGAGAGCTCAAGACAATCGAGCAGTGCGAGGATTTCTGCGAAAGCGTCGTAGGGACGCTCTGGTGGCTCAACAGGTTCCCTGAACTCGGCCTTGAGAGGATCCCGCACCTCCGAGATGGGCGCGGGGCACGTCAGGCCTTTTACCGCGAGGATCCAGGGCACCCCACGATTACTCTCCCCCGCCGCTATCGGACAGTAAACGTCATCCTCCATGAGCTCGCTCACTGGACAATGCATGCGGATCACGACCTACCAAACCACGGATATACCTTCACGCGAGTATTCATGGATCTCACTGCCGAGTTCTGCGGCCCGGCGGCGCGCGAATTGCTTGCCGCCGCGTATGCCGAGCACAAGGTGCACATCGGGGCTGAAGCTGTACTCGGGCCGGACGGTATCTACCGTTATGGAAACGATGAACGTATACGCCTAGGGCGCGACAGATTGCTTGTCATTGACCTTATCGAGTCTGAGAGTCCTGTCTCCGGAGTAATAGTTCGCGCGACGAAGAAGCAGATCACACTTCTTCTACAGGACAAGCAGTTGGATGATGAGCGACATCTCTCGATCCCGCTCGGGTCTATATGGAGAGTTAGAGGCGCTCAATAATCATCGCCATACCCTGGCCGCCACCGACGCACATCGTCTCGAGGCCGATCGTCTTGTCGGAGTCCTCAAGACCGTTGATGAGTGTCCCCATGATGCGGGCACCGGTCATACCGAACGGGTGACCAAGTGCAATTGCACCACCATTTACGTTCAGACGGCTCTCGTCGATACCTAGACCACGAGCAGAGGCGATTACCTGTGCAGCAAACGCCTCGTTGATCTCGACAAGGTCGATGTCATTAATAGTCATTCCTGCACGAGCAAGTGCCTGCTGGCTAGCAGCGATCGGGCCGAGCCCCATGATCTCAGGGTCAAGACCACTAACCCCAGATGAAACGATGCGCGCAAGTGGCTTGATCCCAAGGGCCTTAGCCTTCGTGTCGCTCATAACAATTACTGCAGCAGCGCCGTCATTGAGTGGGCATGCATTACCGGCAGTGACTCGGCCGGTTGGGCGGAATACAGGCGAGAGGGAACCTAACTTCTCGCGCTCTGTTGATGGACGGGGGCAGTCGTCTGCAGAGACAACCGTTCCATCGGCGAGCGTATAAGGAGTGATTTCACGCTCGTAGAACCCGCGATCAATCGCTGCTCCGGTGCGCTGCTGCGAACGGAACGCATAGTCATCCATCTCGTCGCGAGTCACGTTCTCAATCTCGGCGACGTTCTCGGCGGTCTCGCCCATTGCAATGTAGACATCTGCAAGACCCTGTGGTGGGGTCCATGTTCCTTGATCGCCGTTCATGCGAGCAAGCGTGCGGAGTGCAGAGTCTTGGAATATCGGGTTCTGAGTTCCAGGAGTGTGGTCAGATGATCCACCAACTGCAAAACGGCTAACACCCTCAACGCCTGC
The DNA here is from genome assembly GCA_001023575.1 of Actinobacteria bacterium IMCC26256. GTDB lineage: Bacteria > Actinomycetota > Acidimicrobiia > IMCC26256 > IMCC26256 > IMCC26256. The sequence continues at coordinate 1,420,624 of CP011489.1, forward strand.
GGCGATAAAAGCATCTCCCTCGCCTGCGCGTACCGCGTGCGCTGCCATTCTGATGCTCTGAAGTGAGGATGAGCAGTAGCGAGTAATTGTGCACCCGGGGACGGCAGGCATTCCGGCGAGGATTGCTACAACGCGCCCCATGTTGAAGCCCTGCTCTCCACCGGGGAGCCCACACCCAAGAATGAGATCGTCAATGGACTGACGGTCGAGCTGAGGAACCTTGTTGAGAACAGTGTCGACAATAAATGCCGCCATGTTGTCAGCACGCTCGTCTTTGAACGAACCCTTAAATGCACGACCGATAGGGGTACGTGCGGCTGCGACAATTACTGCTTCTGGCATATCGGCTCCTGGATCATGTGTTGTGAAGCCGCGACAATAGGCGCTTGCCTCCCCCTTAGGGCGAGTCGTCGCCTCCGGGAGAGAAGAACCCCGTCAGTGGGGTCATTCGATTCGCCGCAACTCGCTGGCGTGGTACTTGGCGTTGGCGACGTAGGAAGCAGCGTTGAGCGAGATCATCTCGGGCCTAACGGCATTATGGCGCAGAGTCGCTGGTACGCCGAGAGCCATTGCACCCGACGGCACCTCCATGCCATTTGGAACGAGCGCTGCAGCGGCCACAAGGGCTCCGCTTCTGATTAGAGCCCGATGAAGAACGATTGAGCCGGAGCCGATTAGCGAGCCGCTCTCAACGGTGCAGCACTCCATGTGGACGAGGTGCCCAATCACGCAGTCATCACCGATGACAGTCGGCATCTCATGCGTTGCATGTATAACGGAACCGTCTTGGATATTGGTTCGAGCGCCGATAATGATGGGTCCATAATCGCCTCTAAGAACCGCTCTCGGCCACACTGAGGACTCTGCCCCAAGCGTGACATTGCCGATGACAGTTGCATCGGGGTGAACAAACGCCGTTGGGTCGATCTTCGGCGTGTACTTGCCTAACGCGTAAATAGCCATGTAATCAGGCTACCCGCAGCGACTCCGGTACTGTTACTTCATGCATGAAGGAAGCCGCCGGGCAATCATCGCCGCACTATTCGCCAACCTGGGCATTGCAATCGCCAAAGGGATCGCCTTTCTAATAACTGGATCGTCTGCACTGCTTGCAGAGGCGATCCACTCGGTGGCGGATACAGGCAATCAGGCGCTACTAATTTTTGGCGGACGCCGCTCAGAGCGCAAGGAGTCGCAGACTCATCAATTTGGTTACGGCACCGAGCGGTATTTCTGGGCATTCGTAGTCGCCCTTGTTCTCTTTACCCTCGGAGCAGTATTTGCTGTATATGAAGGTATCCACAAACTCTCTCACCCCGCCGAGCTCGAATCACCACTAATTGCAGTCTCAGTATTGGTTGTTGCAATCGGTCTGGAGTCATATTCTCTCCGCACTGCCATAAAGGAAGCTCGCCCATCGAAGGGGAGCAAGACTTGGTGGCAGTTCATACGCTCGACACGTAACCCTGAGTTGCCAGTAGTGCTTCTTGAGGATGTTGGAGCGCTGACCGGGCTCTTCATCGCACTCGCTGGAGTCGGGCTTAGTTGGTCTACAGGCGAGCCTCGCTTCGACTCAATCGCCAGCATCTTGATCGGAGTACTGCTTGGCGTTATTGCCATCGTGCTTGCAATAGAGATGCATAGCCTTTTACTTGGAGAGGCCGCAGACCCAGAGACACAGCAGGCAGTTCGCGAGGCGATGCTTGCAGGCTCTGACGTGCAGAGCGTCATTCACATGCGCACACTTCACCTCGGACCAGAAGACCTATTAGTAGCAGCAAAAATTGCATTTGTTCCAGGTGATTTACCCACTATTGCCGCTGCGATTGATGCTGCAGAGGCACGCATTCGCGCTGTCGTGCCAACAGCGCGATTGATCTACCTAGAGCCGGACCTTCTTCGAGAGATTGGGATCACCGAGGGGTGAAGTCGATAAGCGCGATGTTGTCGTTGCGTTTATCGAGTGAGATATTGACCTCTAGCCCAATTCGCAGTTCTGAAACTTCAATAGATCTAAGATTACCGACGACCCGCACGCCTTCTTCGAGCTCCACTACAACCACCGCATAGGGAAGCTGTTCTGTAAAGGCCGGATCAATTGCCCGATGAGTAATGGTCCAAGACCAAACCACACCGCGCATTGTTGTAGGGCTCCAGCTCCATGCACCAGAGCCGCAATGCGCGCAGCTAAAACGCGGAGGGTGCCTATAGACGCTGCAGTCGATACACCGCTGAACATTTAGGGTTTCAGTCTCTCCTGCGATCCGATAAAAGTCTGCGTTCAGCCCAGAGGGGTTTGGAAGCATCCGGTCTGTCGGTGGTAGAGAGCGCCCTTCACGTGGATTCATCGATCCCTCCCAAGAATTGCGATTGAACCATCGCCAAAATCTCCCCACCCTGTTACGAGCCCGAGTTCTGCATCCATTACTTGGCCCTCGCCGCCCTCGTGGCGAAGCTGCCTTACTGCCTCCACTACATGATTCATTCCCCACATGTGCCCCTGTGACAGCAGACCTCCATGCGTGTTGAGTGGGAACTCGCCACCGAGTTTGATACGCCCATCGCGAACAAACTCCCCCGCGCCACCCCGCTCACAGAGACCTAGGGCCTCTAGCTGTAGGAGCACTACATAGGTAAAGCAGTCGTATATCTGCAGGAAATCCATATCGTGAGGAGAGACGCCAGCCATTGCAAACGCGCGTGGAGCAGCATCGCTTAAACCAATGTGGAACGGATCGGGGCGCCCCGCTATGTCATCCGCTGGGTACGGATGACCCTCGCCTACTCCAAGCACGACTACAGGCTCGTGGGGAAGATCTCGCGCGCGCTCGGTGGACGACACGATTACTGCAACGGCGCAGTCGGTCTCTAGACAGCAATCGAGAAGGCGAAACGGCTCTGATACCCATGGCGACGCTAAGTAATCCTCCATCGTAAGAGGTCTACCGCGCATGAGCGCCAGCTCGCTCGTCTGAGCATGGGCACGGCACGCGAGCGCTACCTCGCCCGTGTCTGTCTCAAGCGTTCCGTATATCTCTCGGTGGCGCGTTGCAATCCAACCGTAAAACTGAGCAGCGGAACGCGCTCCGTAAGGAAGGTAAAAATCAAGCACCGTGTCTCCAACAGCGTTCGCATCGAACCCGCGCTTTGGAACCGGCACACCATCACGCGGCCGAAAGGCTGAGTAGCCGTTCCAACCAACCACAACTAGAACATTCTTAGCCACACCAGTTGCAACCGCCATCGCCGCGTTCTGAATCGCTGCCGTAGAGGATGCGCCCCCCATATGAACCGTTGATGAAAACGCAAGGTCCTCGATCCCAAGATTGACGGCCAGCTCCTCAACGGTCGTATATCCAGGCGGAGGAAGTATCCCGTCAATGTCACTAGGGGTGAGGCCTGCATCAGCAATGGCCTTAATTGATACCTCAAGCATCATCTCTACTGGAAGACGCGTAGATCCACGCAGATACTCGGTCTCTCCAACCCCAACAATTGAGGCCCGACCCGAGATGCCGCTCACGTCGCTCTCATTGTTGTTCTCGCAGCCGCCACGATTCTCTCCACCTAATTTGCTTGGTTTAAACCTCAATTATGGATTGACGGTAGCGGGTAAGTCGATCGACAGGCGCCATCTGCGATCACCCTCTATTCTTTGGGGGTATCCATATTGCGCGCTGAAGGAGAACTCCATGAGCCACCCGATAGTTGAGACCGCTAACGGCCCTATTCGCGGGACCACCCACGATGGGCATAGCCGATTCGCGGGGATCCCCTTCGCAGCACCCCCTGTTGGAGCGCTTCGCTTCATGCCCCCTGCACCGGTTGCCCCGTGGTCCGAGGTTCTCAACGCAGAGCACCTAGGACCGATCGTGCCCCAGATGCCTTCGATGATGGATGCAGCGCTCGCTCCCGGTGCGCCGAGCTCCGTTCAAGATGAAGCAACAAGCCTCACGCTAAATGTGTGGACACCTCACCTTGATGGTTCACGACCCGTCATGGTTTGGATCCATGGAGGCGCATTCCTCAACGGGGCAGGATCGCTACCTGTTTATGACGGCACGAAACTCGCAGAGCAGGGCGACGTGGTTGTTGTCACCATCAACTACCGCCTCGCGGTCTTCGGATTTCTGCATCTTGCTGATCTTGGCGGAGAGGCCTTTAGGGGATCGGGTCTTGCTGGCAGCCTTGATCAGGTTGCTGCTCTTGCATGGGTTCGCGACAACATCGCTAACTTCGGCGGCGACCCATCAAACGTAACGGTCTTCGGTGAGTCTGCAGGTGCAATGAGTATCTGCACGCTTCTTGGGCTACCAGCTGCGCAGGGCCTATTCCAAAAGGCAATAACACAGAGTGGTGGAGCAAACTTCTGCACCTCAGCCGAGGACGCAACACTCAATGCCAAGCTGATCATGGAGCATGCTGGAGTCACAACGGTTGAGGAGCTCCAAGCTCTCCCGGTTCAGTCGCTGCTTGATGCCCAGATGTTGCTTATGTCTGGCGGTCGACTAGATATGCCATTCACTCCGGTAATCGACAACGACATGCTCCCCGATGCTCCTCTTGTTGGAGTTCGAAAAGGCCTTGGAGATGTAAAACTCCTCACTGGATCCACGCGCGAAGAGTTCGCCCTATTCGCTCTCATGGACCCACGAATAGCAACCATTACGCGCGAAGAAGTGTTAGAGGAAGCCTCAAAGACAGTGGGGAGTAACGCCGAAGCGATGCTCTCCGCATATGAGGCTGCGCGCCCAGAAGCAACTACGACTGACATCTTGATCGCTTACATGACCGATCAAATGTTTCGTCTACCGGTCATTCGTATGGCAGAAGCACAGGCAGCACAGGGACGCGAGGCATGGATGTACTGGTTCACATGGTCGAGCCCTGCGTTCGGTGGAATTCTCAAGTCTTGCCATGCGCTCGAGATTCCGTTCGTGTTCGACAATCTCGATGCCTTCGAGATGTTGATCGGAACCGGAGACGACCGTCAAGGCCTTGCGGATTTGATGCAGGCGGCATGGGTTCGCTTTGCTCACGAGGGCAACCCTGGATGGGACTCCTACACGGAGGAGACTCGCTCCACAATGCGGTTCGACTCAACTGATGCTGGAGTCATAAACGACCCACACAGCAGCGAGCGCGAGATGTGGGCCGGGCGCGCGTAGGGCTACTAGTAGCGGCAAACTAGCTGAGCTAGGGATTTCATTCCGCTCCTTCTTCCCTGTCACACCCCCCTGTTAGAGTCGAACATATGTTCGATAAACTCAACGAAGCCTTTTCTCACCTAATCGATTGCGTTACTCGCGTTGATGTTGAGACGATTGATGGCAAGGGCGCGGCTCGCCTAGTTGGTATTGCTGACGGGATCCGCCGCTGTGGAGACTCGCTCCGCACTGTTGCGGTTGGCCAGGTAGAGCGCACGAATGGTTGGAAAGGTGAAGGCGCTAGGAGCATCTCCGAGTGGCTAGCCACCGAGACAGACTGTGCCCAATATGAAGCCCAGTCTGTAGTGATCCTCGCTAACCAGCTCCAGCATTTGCCGACTACTCAGGCAGCCTTGCTCTCTGGCGTGCTCTCCAACGCGCAGGCAGTCGAGGTCGCACGAGGTGCGATAGTGGCCCCGAATACGGAGTCTCAGCTCTTAAATCTCGCAAAACATGTAACGGTGCGCGATCTGCGCGATGCAACAGCGCGCGTAATTGCAGGGGCCACCGATGAGGCCGCACGCCACAAGCAGATACATAAAACACGTTTCTTAAAATCGTGGAGAGACCCTGATGGTGCCTTCATCATCAAAGGGCGCATGACGGTTGCTAATGGCGCAATTGTGATGGCTGCACTCAAACCACTCCAAGACGAGATCTTTAACGCAGCACGCAAGAGTGGTAATCATGAAAGGCCAGAGGCCTATGCCGCAGACGCGCTACTCGAACTCTGCACTGCAGAAAGCGCGATTGCGGCAAAACCAGCCCGCGCAAATGCCGTGATGAATATTCGCATCGACATGGCATCTCTCAAGCGTGGACATACCGAGAACGGAGAAGTCTGCGAGATCGCCGGCGTTGGGCCAATACCTGTCGCTACCGCTACTGCGCACTTAGGCGAGGCATTCTTAAAGCTGCTCGTGATGGATGGCACAGACATACGAACAATCGCTCACATGGGGCGCTCAATACCAGCAAAACTCCGCACCGGACTCGAGGAGCGCGACCGAGTCTGTCAAGTCCCGACATGCGACATGAACATCGGCCTCGAGATCGATCACATCATCCCCTTCGCGGAGGGTGGTGCTACAAGCTTTGAGAACCTCGTGCGCCTCTGTAAACGGCATCACCTCCAAAAAACGCATGATGGTTATCGCTTAGAGGCAATCGACGCCTCAAAGGGCGCGCCCTGGAGATGGAGGCCACCACCGGATACTTCCTAAATAGCTACTGCACTACCGGACTACTGGACTACTGATCCACCATCTACTGCCAGTGCATGCCCAACTACAAAAGAAGAAGCATCACTGCAGAGCCAGAGAATCGCAGCAGCAATCTCCTCAGGGAGCCCTAAGCGCCCTAGCGGAACCCCTGCCACCATCATCTTCTCAATCTTCGGGCTGCCCTTCATATAAGACTCGAGCATCGCAGTTCGCGTGCTACCCGGGCATACGGCATTGACGCGAACCCCAACAGGGGCGTACTCGAGAGCAGATGCTTTGGTTAGTCCTACAACTCCATGCTTGCTAGCGACATAGGCAGGGAGACCAGGGAATCCAACTAGGCCTGCACCGGATGCAACGTTAACGATTGCGCCTTTACCCGCAGCTTCCATGATCGGCAACTCCGCACGTAGACAGTGGAACACGCCGTCGAGGTTTATCCCGACAGTCTTATGCCAATCCGCTATGTCGTACTCCCCTGTGCGGCCACCCTTGCCTGTAGTTCCAGCATTATTGACTGCGAAATCAAGCGACCCAAAAGCAGCCACACACCCTGAGACCATTGCGCCTACTTGCTCGGGGTTAGTGACGTCCGTTTTTAGAAATAGTGCCTGGCCCCCGACTGATCGAACCAACTCTGCAGTCTCTTCGCCTGCCTCCTCATCGATATCTGCAAGCACAAGGCTTGCACCTAACTCCGCGAATGCAATTGCTGCTGCGCGCCCTAGCCCCGAGGAGGACCCGGTAATTACTCCAGCACGGCTAGAGAACTCACTGGCCATTCCATCGCTGCTCATCCGAAGTACTCCCCACCGTTTACATCTAGTGATTGTCCAGTAATCATCCGAGACATCCCGGAGGCAAAGAAGAGAATCGCCTCTGCTATGTCCTCCTGTGGCGGAACCTCACCGAGGGGAATCTCGCGAGTTATCTCTGCGATTACCTCTTCTTTAGAGATAGATCGGGACTGGCTCTGCCAGTCAACATACATCTGCACGTTTGGTCCCCAGATCCAACCGGGTACCACTGCATTTACACGAATCTTGTCCACGGCGAACTCTGATGCGAGGGACTTAGTAGCAACCAGAAGCGCGCCCTTAGATGCTGCATAACCGGCCTCTGCATCGCGAATCTTCCTTGCGCTCATCGAGGCAACCATTACAACCGAGCCAGCACCGCGTTCACGCATGTACGGAAGTGCAGACTTGGTGAGGTTCATCGCACCAAAGAAATTAACCTCAAAAATTTTGTGCCAGGTATTCATGTTGGCATCCTCAAAGCGCGTGAATGTATCCCCACGGAATGCGCTGTTAACCACGATATCGATGCCGCCCAAAACGCTCTTAGCCTCAGCGCAGATTTTTTCGCAGGCCTCAACATCAACCACATCGGTTGGTACTCCGATTGCTTTAACTCCAAGGGCCTCTACCTCTGCGACGATCTCGCTGAGTCTCTCCTCGTTGCGTGCAGCCAAAGCTAGGGATGCTCCCTCGCGGGCGAAAGCTAGGGCCGTTGCTCGCCCGAGCCCTGGGCCTACTCCAGAGATGACTGCTACCTTGCCGTCTAATAAACCCATTATCTAAATCCTTATCCCTAGATGGCCTCTCTTCGAGAAGTGCCTCAAAGAAAATCACCAAACATTTAGGCCACAAACATAGCGTTGGGGCTCCGGTATCTGTCAGGGTGTCAGGCGCAGAGGGTCAGTGCCAACTTTGCCCGTAAAATATTGAGCGCCTTTTACCTAAAGTCATCTCAAAATCGCAGTCGTTAGATAGGGAGTTATAGATGTTTAAGGTCATTGCCTTTGTAAAACGTGCCGACGGTCTTGAGATTGAGGAGTTTCACGAGCGCTGGCGCGGCCGCCATGCCGAACTAATCGCAGCAAGCCCAGCAGCCAAGGGTCTGGTTCGATATGAGCAGAGTCACCGCTCACTTCGGGATTATGAGCGAGAGGACTGCCCCTTTGATGGGATGGCGACACAGTGGTACGAATCCTGGGATGCCTTCATTGATATGTACTCAGATACCGAGTACCAAGCGACGGTCGGCGCAGACGAGAACGACCTCTTCGATCAGCAGGCGCTCGTAGCTGTCTTTACCGAGGTAGAGGATGTCATCGTGGAACGCCCCGCTGGTCTAACTGCGCCGTATACGCGCCTCTGCTGCGCAGTGCGGCGCAAGCCTGGTATGGAGATCGAGGAGTTTCATACTTACTGGCTTGAGCAGCACGGTCCGCTCAATCGTGACGACGCTGATATTCGTAAGTTCTTTCTGGCATATGAGCAGAACCACCGCATGCGCTCCGATTACGCGCGTAAGGACTGCGATGTAGATGGAGTAACAATCCAGACCTTCGCGAGTGCTCGCGACTTCTACGCAATGGCGCTCGACCCGATCTATGCAGAGCGCATAAACCCCGACGAGTTGAAGTTCTTGGCACGCGACAACCTCATCTGGCTATTGACCGATGCCGAGGAAGTAATCCTTGACCGACGTGGCTAGTTAAAGGCAGAGTTCTGCCATAGTGCGGAGCGTGTTCTCGTCTCCGTATAGAAGAATCTGAGTGACGCATGATTCTCGCCACATCTCAAGGTCGTCGCGAATCTTCTCTTTGGGGCCGATTAGTGCAGTCTCCTCAATAAGCGAGAGCGGGACCATGGCTGCAGCCTCGTCCTTCTTACCCTCAAGGTAGAGCTCCTGAATCTTCTTCGCTTCACCCTCGTAGCCCATACGCCCAAAGACATTGGCGTGGAAGTTCATGTCGCGCGCACCCATGCCGCCGATGTAGAGAGCAAGAACTGGCCGAAGGAACGACGCCGCCTCCTCAACATTGTCGTGAATAATTATGGGGACTGTCGCGGCAACCTCAAAATTATCGATGCTGCGTCGTGCCCCGGGTCGACTAAACCCTTCGTTCAGCGCTGCGCGATAGAAGTCATCTGCCTTTGGCGAGAAGTAGATCGAGAGCCAACCATCTGCGATCTCAGCGGTTAGCGCAACATTCTTTGGCCCCTCAGATGCAAGGTAGATCGGTAGGTCCTCGCGAAGTGGGTGTGTAATAGAGCGCACTGCTTTGCCATAACCAGTACCACCCTCCACAGGCAGTTTGTAGTGCTCACCGTCGTACACAAGGGGCTCATCGCGCTTGAGAATCTTTCGGATTATCTCTACATACTCACGAGTTCGCGCAAGAGGCTTTGCATACTCCTGCCCATACCAACCCTCAACTACCTGCGGGCCCGATGCACCGAGACCAAGAATGAAGCGTCCATTTGTTAAGTGATCCATCGTGATGGCGGCCATAGCCATAGCGGTAGGTGTGCGCGCAGAAATTTGAGCGATTGATGTACCTAGTTGAAGGCGTTTAGTACCAGCACCCCACCATGCGAGCGGGGTAAGCGCATCCGAGCCGTATGCCTCAGCGGTCCAAGCACTCTCGTAGCCAAGGTCCTCCGCCAACGCGAGAAGCTCCGGTACTCCTGTGGGCGGACCTGCTCCCCAGTACCCAATCATGAATCCGAGTTTGAGTTGCTTAGACATTATTCAGGCCTCTTCATTCGTTGGGCGAGTAGTCATGGATAGTGGGGGTTCGGGGGAATTTTAGTTATAGAGAGCGATCGATACAAAAATATTATTAGGCGATGGCATCGAGTAGTCGGTCTATCTCAGATGGATCATTAGTAGTGGGAACCAATATGAATTCCTGACACCCAGCCTCTTCGAGCGCTGCCATGCGATCCTTAAGAACGCCAGGGTCAGAGAGTATGCAGAGGTCAGCCATTGCAGCGGCAGCCTTGGGGCCGAAAGTAGATAGGTACTCAGAGGCATATGTATGGAGACGCTGAGGTGCGCCCGGGCCAAGAGCAAACCACGAAGACGTGGTGAGGAAAGGCTTGGTCTCTCGCCCTGCATCGCTCCAAGCTGCACGCACTGCTGCAAAGGTCGTAGCGACCTCATCTGCATCGGGGCCAAGGCTGAACCCCGCTAGGCCATCTGCCCATCTTGCACTGCGTGCAAGCGACTTTGGCCCCATCGATGCAGTCCACAGCGGCGGCCCTCCCTCTTGCACAGGAGCGGGGCCTATAGACGGGACTCCATCAATAACTTCCTCGCCTAGCCAGATTCGCTTCATCTGCTCAACCTGCTCATCGAGTCGCTCAAAGCGTCGACGGAACGGTGTGCTCAGGGCTTCGTAATCCTGCTCGCGCCCACCTACTCCAACCCCGAGAGTAAACCTTCCGTCTGAGAGCACATCAATAGTTGCAGCCTGCTTAGCGATACGCACGGTGTCGTGTGTTGGCAATACTGCAATTGTCGCGATGATTCGAACGCGTTCCGTCGCAGCTGCAGCGAACGCGAGTGTGGCGACCATCTCATGACTATGAAAGGCGGTGCGCTCCCCTACAGCAATGCTTGAGAAAGGACCGTCATCAATTCGACGACACCACTCGAGTGTTGTTTCTCGATCAGTCCCTGCAACAAAGGATGGAAGGGTAAGGGCAAGATCCATCACTATTTAAGATCCATCACTCTCAAGGGGTCGTCTCTAAGCGTTCTTTGGGGTCTCTTTGAAGGGCTTGCCCTTAAACGGGTCAGGCTCTTTGGGGAGCCCAAGTGCACGCTCGCCAATAATGTTGCGCTGCACTTGATCAGTGCCTCCGTAGATAGCAGGCCCTGGAGAGAATATGACCTGCTCCTGAACCACTCCGTCTGTGGGCGCATCATCTCCGTAGAGCATCATGTCTGGCCCCATGATGCTCGTTGCTACATCGCGGTGCAGCCTGAGCATGTCAGACATCATCAACTTTGCGACGTTGGGAAGGCCAATCGATACACCGCGCCCGCGCATCCGAAGCGATGTATACCTACCGATCTGCTGAAGGATCCAGAGCTGGGCCAACCCCTGGCGCAGGACCGGGTCAGCATTCTTTTCTTTCTCCTTTGCAATCCCAATCAATTGCCCAGCGAGTCCACCTTTACCGCCACCCCCGCCGGATCCACCACCACGCCTATTACCAATGTGATTAGTTACCGGAGTATCAAGATTCCCTGCGATCGGGCCGGGGAATGCTCCGCCCGCTGCGCCGCTCCCACCGCTACCGAGACCTGCACGCTCTGCGGCAAGAGTTGTGTTCGCAACCGCCCAACCATTATTGAGGCCACCAAGGATGTCCGCATCACGAACGCGCGCTCCATCAATAAAGACCTCGTTGAAGAGTGCACGGCCAGTCATCTCTCGAAGGGGCCGGATCGTTACACCGGGCTGATCCATCTCAAATCGGAAATACGTGATACCCGCGTGCTTAGGCGCATCTGGATCGGTCCGAGCAATCAGCATCCCGAGGTTGGTTAACTGTGCTGTCGAGGTCCATACCTTCTGACCCTCAATAATCCACTCGTCCCCGTCCTTTGTTGCTTTGCATTGCATGCCGGCAAGGTCTGAGCCAGCCCCAGGCTCACTGAATAGCTGACACCAAGCGTCTCGTCCATCGAGAATGCGCAGCAACCAATCGTCCTTCTGCTCACGAGTTCCGTGGGAGACGATGGTTGGGGCGGTCAAGAGGTAGCCGAGACCAGCAGGGGGTCCGATGGCTCCAGCGTTGGCGAGTTCTTCGCTGACGATATTGGCAAGGCCGCGGTGATAGCCCTTGCCAAAATCCTCAACAGCGAATGTCGGGGCTGCGTAGCCAGAGAGCGCTAGCCGGCTCCACCACTCGGAGACGCTCAAAGTTTCATCCCAGTTATCAGCAAGCCAAGCGCGAACTTCGCTGCGTACTGAATCTGCTGTAGGTGCGCTCATCTGTAAATCTCCTAATTTGTTATCGGTATTTTTAATTGGTGCTGCATTGAATTTGTGAAATCGTAAAAATTTAGTGAATCAAGTTTCGCAAGGATTCCCAATTCGATTTACCAAATAGGTTTATAGGCCTAGCAACTCAACTCCGCGCTCGATTGGACGCGCTATTACTGCCTTACTCCCTATTCGTAGGATGGGTCGCTGCATCAGTTCGGGGTGCTGAACCAATAGTCTCGAGATCGACGCCACCGTGACGTAGTCGTTCTTATCAAGCCCAAGTTCACCGAAGCGTTTGTCTTTTCGAACGACCTCAGATATATCGCCATCGAGCTGGGAAAGGAGCGCCTTGATCTGAGGAGCATCGAGAGGGGTCTTCAGGTACTCAATGACCTCCACCTCAACTCCCCGTTCGGCTAAATCAGTGAGGAGGCGGCGAGAGGTACCACACGCTGGATTATGGAGAACCTCTGTCTTAGCCACAGGGTAAGACGCTACCGTTTCTAGACCATGACCGGCCATGTCAGGGCCAACTATTGACGAGAGTATTGACGAGACTTCTGGCATGGCCTAGAAGCTAAGAATCAAGAAGAGAATCCCCAAGTTAATTCGCGTGAGTCTGAGCGTTAAATGGGATTCTTGTGCCTCTAGTCACTAGGTTCGCTCGGCAGGGAGTACCCACGGAGTGGCTAATCTTTGGTTCTCACATACAGAGGAGCGGAACGTGACCACGACCAGCGGCGAGACCAGAACTCAGACCTCCAGTGAACTCATTCCAGAGCGACGATTCTTGGGGCGCGACGATGTAAACGACATTGAGTCGATTCTGCGCGATGACGAGACCGACTTTGGCGATATCTCACACTCGACTGCCACTCGTGGCGATGCTCTATTCACATGGGATTACGAGCGCACCCGACCTGGACTCTCAAAGCTCTACGAAAAAGCAAAAGTTTCAATGTGGAATGGCGAGACCGATCTTGACTGGTCAACAGATGTTGATGTCGAGAAAGTTGCTAATGAGATGTCTGGGGCAGTCGAGCAATTTCGTAACATGATGATCGCGCTCGACGACTCACCTGTTCGACTCTGGGGACCCAAGGAGTGGACCGAGTTTGAGATAGAGGCATTCAACTGGCGCATGAGTCAGTTTCTTCATGGCGAGCAGGGCGCACTCGTCTGCACCGCAAAAATTGTCGTCACTACTCCGTGGATCGACGCCAAATACTACGCAGCAGCGCAGGTTATGGATGAGGCCCGACACGTTGAGGTCTTCGCCAAATATCTCGATACAAAACTCGGGGGGGCGTACCCTGTAAATGCAAACCTCCAGATGCTCATCGACGATGTCCTCGGTGACCCTCGCTGGGACATGACCTACATGGGCATGCAGATAATGATCGAGGGCCTAGCCCTGACTGCGTTTGGTTTCATGCACCAGATAACCCAAGAGCCTCTGCTTAAAAAACTCCTTCGATACGTCATGTCTGATGAAGCAAGACACGTTGCATTCGGAGTCCTGTCACTTCAGGAGTACTACCAAGGCCTAGATGGTAGCGAGATTCGTGAGCGCCAAGAGTTTGCATTTGAAGCTGCAATCCGCATGCGCGACCGTCTCATGATGCACGCAGTCTGGGAGAAGATGGGTGTAAGTAAACGTGCGTATACCGAGATGCTCTTCAAAGTACGGGCGCAGGGAACAAATCCATTCCAAGCAGGCCTCTTCTCAAAGATTGTCCCGAACTGCAAGAAGCTTGGCCTGCTCGATGCTGGGGATGGTTGGCTTAGAGAGAAGTTTACTGAGATTGGCGTGATCCAGTTTGAGGACTTCACAGACACGGGCGAAGAGTACGAACTCCTCGATGAACTTGCCAGAGATCGGGCAAACGCTTCGTAGGTTTACTACTCCCAGTAGACAACTGGAGAGGCGATAGCGGTCTCAAGGCTCCGCAAGTAATGATCTCTATCCATCTCCACTACCCCCATCGACTCGAGATGGGGAGTACTCCATTGAACATCAAAGAGGCTGCCTCCACCTGCCCTTAGCCGCTCCTCAGTAGCGACCATTGCAGCCTTTGACGCGTCTGTGACGCGATGAAACATTGACTCCCCGGCGAATAGCCCGCCGATCGAGACTCCATAGAGGCCACCAACAAGATCGCTCCCCTGCCAAACCTCAATAGAGTGAGCCCATCCCAGTTCGAAGAGGCGTTCGTAAGCGGATACAAAATCGTCATCGATCCAGTTGCCGTCGTCTCTATTCTCCGCACATGCTCGCATTACCCCGGTGAAATCAGTATCGATCCTTATCTCAAAATCACGAAGAGATCGCTTCAAAGTGCGGCTTATATGCAGTCCGCCGAGCGGGATGACTGAGCGAGGATCCGGAGAGAACCATGCGAGAACTTTGTCGGGGCCCACACGCATCGGGAATAACCCTGAGCGATACGCATCAAGCAGAGTCCCAGCATCAAGATCAGCGCCGTAACCAACAATCTCGTCGAGGGCGGGCGAGCGCGGATCAGGCATCGTCCACCTTGATGGTTCAGGCTCGATAGGAACCCGCTGCGACATTCTGCGTTAGATGCTCAGCGGGGCAGGCAGGTCGCTCTCGCCCACCAACCAAGTATCTACAGATGCTGCGCAAGAACGCCCCTCAGCGATAGCCCAGACAATAAGACTCTGCCCTCTCCCCATGTCTCCGCAGACAAATACTCCATCAACATTTGTGGCCCAGTCGCTATTCCTAGCAACGTTTCCGCGTGGGTCGAGAGAGACGCCAAACTGCTCAAGCATCCCAGTACCCTGCGGGCCGGTAAAACCTAGAGCTAAGAGTGCAAGATCGCAGGGCAAATCAAAGTCGCTCCCATCAACCTTCTCGAAAGACATCCGGCCATCGGTAAACTTCTGCTCAACCTCGTGTGCGCGCAGTGCTTTTACGTTGCCGTTGTCGTCGCCGATAAAGCACTCAGTGTTGACGGAGAAGACGCGCTCCCCACCCTCTTCATGGGCAGAGGAGGTACGCATCATTAGTGGCCATTGAGGCCATGGAGTGCTCTCAGCGCGCTCCTCTGGCGGTCTCGGCATGATCTCGAACTGATGCACGGAGGCAGCGCCGTGTCGATGTGCAGTGCCTAGGCAGTCTGCACCGGTATCGCCACCACCGATGATGACCACATGCTTGCCCTTGGCAGAGGTTGGGTGCTCTGAGATGTCGCCAGCCTGAACGCTATTCGCCGGAGGCAAGAACTCCATTGCCTGCATTACTCCGTTTAGCTCGCGCCCTGGAACTGGGAGGTCACGTGCGATAGTTGATCCACCCGCAAGCACTATGGCGTCAAAATCAGATTTCAGTGACTCAACCGAGATGTTCTCACCGACATTTGAATTCACCCGAAACTCTGTGCCCTCGGCATCCATCTGCTCCAAGCGACGGTCTAGGAAGCGCTTCTCCATCTTGAACTCAGGTATGCCATAGCGCATAAGGCCACCGATGCGATCCGCACGCTCGAATACCACGACGCTGTGCCCTGCGCGCGTGAGTTGCTGAGCCACGGCAAGTCCGGCTGGACCAGAACCAACTACACAGACCTTCTTGCCTGTCTTAGTAGTTGCGACAACTGGCTCTATCCAGCCTTCGCTCCAGGCGCGCTCAATAATTGTCACCTCAACCTGTTTGATGCTCACCGCATCTTCGTTGATTCCGAGCACGCAAGCAGATTCACAAGGTGCTGGGCAGAGGCGCCCCGTGAACTCAGGGAAATTATTTGTGGCATGGAGGCGATCGATTGCCTCACGCCAGTCATCGCGATATACAAGATCATTCCACTCGGGGATGAGATTGCCTAGCGGGCAGCCGTTATGGCAGAACGGAATACCGCAGTCCATGCATCGTGCTGCCTGTTCCTTTAGGTCTGAGACGGCAAAAGGCTCATAGACCTCGCGCCAGTCCTTTAGACGCAGTTCGACAGGGCGCCGCTTAGGGCCCTCTCGGTCGTACTTCATAAAACCTGTTGCTTCACCCATATCAGTTCCGTCCGCTCATACGCGCGAGGCAGCCATAATGGCTTCCTCGACCGTGAGTCCACGCTCTTCTGCGGTTCTAGCCGCATCGAGCACTCGTTTGTAATCCTGAGGCATTACCTTCACAAAGCACTCAACCTCAGAGTGCCAATCAGCAAGAATCCGCTCCCCGACCGCAGATCCAGTCTCCTCTAGGTGCATTGCAATTGCGTCGCGTAGCCACTCTCGATCATCTTCATCGAGGGCGTCAAGGTCAACCATCTCTCGGTTCAGCCGCGTGTAGAAGTTGCCTTCAGGGTCATATACAAAAGCGACTCCGCCGGACATTCCAGCTCCGAAGTTACGGCCAGTCTTACCGAGCACCACGACTCTTCCGCCGGTCATGTACTCACATGCATGATCGCCGACACCCTCAACCACAGCAGTAGCACCTGAGTTGCGCACACAGAAGCGCTCACCTACTACACCACGCAGGTAAGCCTCTCCGCCTGTTGCTCCATAGAGGATTACGTTGCCGGCGATGATGTTCTCCTCTGCGAGGAACACACTCTCCGAAGAAGGCCTCACAACGATTCTCCCGCCAGAGAGTCCCTTGCCGACGTAGTCATTCGCGTCGCCCTCTAAGCGAAGCGTTATTCCTCTAGGCACGAATGCACCGAAGGATTGGCCGGCAGAGCCCGTGAAGTCGATGCTGATCGTTCCATCTGGAAGGCCCGCTCCACCGTGACGACGAGTTAACTCTGATCCGAGCATTGTCCCAACCGTACGGTTGATATTGCGAACTGCTGAGGGGAAGCGTATTGGCTGACCCGTATCTAATGCACTAGATGCTTGCTGAATAAGCGAGACGTCTAGTGCCCTATCAAGTCCGTGGTCCTGCGATTTAGTACAGAGTCGATCCTGCGTTGATTCATCAAACTCTGGAACGTAGAGGATTGGCGATAGGTCTAGGCCCGCAGCCTTCCAATGGTCTACAGCCTTCTGAGTGTCGAGCATCTCGGCATGGCCTACGGCCTCGGCAATACTGGCGAATCCAAGCTCTGCTAGGAGCGAGCGAACCTCCTCCGCTATGAACTCGAAGAAATTGACAACAAACTCTGGTTTCCCGGTGTACTTCTTGCGCAGTTCGGGGTTCTGGGTTGCAACGCCAACAGGGCAGGTATCGAGATGACAGACACGCATCATTACGCAACCGCTAACCACTAGTGGTGCTGTTGCAAATCCGAACTCCTCGGCACCTAGAAGGGCGGCAACAATGACGTCACGCCCCGTCTTTAGCTGCCCATCTGTCTGTACAACGATTCGATCTCGTAGACCATTAAGCAGGAGCGTCTGCTGTGTCTCTGCAAGTCCAAGCTCCCACGGGCCGCCTGCGTGTTTCACTGAGGTAAGCGGTGAAGCACCAGTCCCACCGTCGTGACCCGAGATCAGAACAACATCGGCATGAGCTTTTGCTACACCAGCAGCGACCGTACCCACGCCAACCTCAGCAACAAGTTTTACATGAACACGCGCTACTGGGTTCGCGTTCTTTAAGTCGTGAATTAACTGCGCTAGATCCTCAATTGAATAGATGTCGTGGTGCGGGGGTGGGGAGATTAGGCCCACACCGGCAGTTGAGTGACGGGTCTTGGCGATCCATGGGTAGACCTTGTGGCCTGGGAGCTGACCGCCCTCCCCTGGTTTTGCACCTTGAGCCATCTTGATCTGAATGTCATCAGCGTTAACTAAGTACTCACTCGTGACACCGAATCGACCCGACGCAACCTGCTTAATAGCGGAGCGGCGCAGATCGCCATTCGCATCGGGCGTATAGCGCTCAGCGTCTTCACCACCTTCACCGGTATTGGACTTCGCTCCAAGTCGATTCATAGCAATCGCCATCGTCTCATGGGCCTCAGCTGAGATCGATCCGTAAGACATTGCACCTGTGGAGAAACGCTTCACTATCTCTGAGACCGGCTCTACCTCATCGATCGAGATGGGTGGTCGGACTCCATCCTTAAAACTAAAGAGTCCCCGCAGTGTCGCCAAACGCTCAGACTGATCATCAACAAGGCGCGTGTACTCCTT
Organism: Actinobacteria bacterium IMCC26256; assembly: GCA_001023575.1. Lineage (GTDB taxonomy): Bacteria > Actinomycetota > Acidimicrobiia > IMCC26256 > IMCC26256 > IMCC26256. Next base: position 1,438,944 of record CP011489.1, read on the forward strand.
AAATACATCGAAACGCCCTGTTCGAGTCGCGTGCTGAAGTTTGAAGACCGTCTCTGGATTGAAGAGGTGGTACTCGCCCTCACGGCGCCACTGGTAGTCGCCGCCAACCTCAAGTGTTCGGTGTGCACGCTCTTGGGGGCGCGCTGGGTATGCCGAGGCATGGCGCTGAGCCACCTCCGCAGCGATTACATCAAGATCGATTCCACCTAAACGACTAGTTGTCCCGGTGAAGTATTCATCAATCACCGAGTCGCTAATGCCGATCGCCTCAAAGACCTGAGCCCCTGTATACGACGCGACAGTGGAGATGCCCATCTTGGACATGATCTTAAGAATTCCCTTCCCCGCAGCCTTCACATACTGCTTAGAGGCCTTTCGGGGAGTGAGGTCGAGATGCCCATCTGCAATGAGGTCGCGTAGCGCATCAAAGACGAGGTAGGGGTTTACTGCTGCAGCACCAAACCCAATTAGGAGCGCAAGGTGATGCACTTCACGCGCGTCGCCCGTCTCAACGATTAGGCCCACTCGCGTTCGCGTCTTCTCTCGAATGAGATGGTGATGGACCGCAGAGGTTGCAAGGAGAGCGGGAATCGGAGCCTGGTCTTTATCTGCGTATCGGTCTGAAAGGATTACGAGGTTCGCTCCACCTGCAATAGCGTCACTCGCCATTCGGCGAACATTCTCAATTGCTTCGCCGAGAGCAGCTCCTCCCCCGGCAACCGGATAAAGGATCTCGATAGTGACGGGCTTGAACCCCTCGACTCCCCCCTCCTCGTCGATGTATCGGAGTTTCGCTAGATCATCGTTGTCGATGATCGGGTGTGGAAGCACAATCTGTCGACACGACTCAGGGCCGGGAGAAAGCAGGTTTGACTCCGGGCCGACTGTTGAACCGATAGAGGTAACCAACTCCTCGCGTATTGCATCAAGCGGCGGATTCGTTACCTGTGCGAATAGTTGCTGGAAGTAGTCGTATAGGGGCCGAGCACGATTGGAGAGAACTGCTATCGGCGTGTCGGTTCCCATTGAGCCAAGTGCCTCGGCACCGGTGCGCGCCATTGGGGCAACGAGAACTCGCATCTCTTCTTGCGTATAGCCAAACAGTCTCTGCTGCTGTATCGCAGTCGAATGCACGGGGCTGAGCGCCGCTCGTGAAGGAACGTCATCTAGGTGAACAAGGCCTGCATCGAGCCAGTCCGCGTAGGGCTGATCACTCGCGAGTCCAGCCTTGATTTCTTCATCCTCAATGATGCGACCCTGAGCGGTGTCGACGAGGAACATGCGCCCGGGCTCAAGGCGTCGCTTCATCACAATACGCGCTGGGTCTATATCAAGCACCCCTACCTCGGAGGCCATTATGACTAGCCCATCATCCGTTACCCAGATACGAGACGGTCGCAGGCCATTGCGATCAAGCACAGCACCAATCACAGTTCCGTCGGTAAATGCAATATCAGCCGGTCCGTCCCATGGCTCCATTACCGAGGAGTGGAAACGATAGAAGGCTCGCTTCTCTGCGCTCATCGACTCGTGGTTCTCCCATGCCTCTGGGATCATCATCAACACTGCATGTGGAAGCGACCTGCCGCCGAGATGTAGCAGTTCTAGAACTTCATCGAACGATGCAGAGTCTGAGCCGTTGGGATCACAGATTGGGAAGATGCGATCTAGGTCGCCTGGAAGGAGCTCTGAGGCGAGAAGCGCCTCGCGTGCACGCATCCAGTTTCTATTGCCTTTAAGTGTGTTGATCTCTCCGTTATGTGCAACGAATCGATATGGGTGCGCAAGGGGCCAAGATGGAAATGTGTTCGTTGAGAAACGCGAGTGCACTAGAGCGAGTGAGCTCTCTATTCGCTCGTCGCTGAGTTCCGGGAAGAACTCTCTGAGTTGCGGAGTGGTGAGCATTCCCTTGTAGACAATTGTTCGCGCCGAGAGGCTCGAGAAGTAGACCTTCTCGCCAGTGGCTGACAGCACCTCACGCTCAACACGCTTACGAGCGATAAATACTCTGCGATCTAGGTCAATACCGCTCAGGCCACTTGTCTCGCTAAGCGCAGAGCCGGTGATAAATACCTGGCGAAATGATGGCATCGCTGCGCGGGCAGACGCTCCGATCATCGACGAATTAGTTAGTACTTCTCTCCAGCCAATTACGGCAAGACCTTCATCTGCGACGATCGCGTTAATTGCTTTCTCCGCAAGGTCAGCCTCGGCGGAGGATGAAGGTAGGAAGCCGATACCGGTCGCGTATGCACCGGGCTCCGGGAGTTCAAACTCAACAACGGCGCGGTAGTAAGAATCGGGTACCTGAATCAATATCCCGGCACCATCACCGGTATTTGTCTCGCTCCCTGAGGCTCCGCGGTGCTCAAGGTTGCAGAGAGCATTGATGCCCTTCTCGACGAGGCCGTGAGTTCGGCGACCATGCATATCGACTACAAATGCAACACCGCATGCGTCGTGCTCAAATGCGGGGTCATAGAGACCTTGACGAGCAGGGTTCTGACGTGCAGGGTTCTGACGTGCTGGATATTGAGGAGCCATGGAGCTGGTTTCGCTTTCGTCGTTCGTCGGGTCTGAGATACCGCAAGACTCTCTCGAGCCCTAGATAGCAGTTACCTCAGGTATTGGATTCACCGACGGGACGACATTGGCCCGCTTGGTGCCCACAAGATACACGATGGGCCCCTCTAATCCCAAAAATTAGAGGGCTGAGCCCGAATTAACTCAGCAAAGATCGTGCAATCTGGGAGATTTGAATCTCATCGGTACCGGCGTAGATCTGCAGCACCTTGGCGTCACGCGCCAGCTGCTCTACCTCGTACTCAGCCATATACCCGTTACCTCCGTGCAACTGCACCGCCTCTAGGGCTACCTCCATGGCAGCTCGGGCAGAGTAGAGCTTCATAACAGATGCCTCAGCGAGTTCAAGACCAACTCCGACTGCAGCTTTCTCGATGCTACGGAAGACCATATTCTCCAGGTTGAATCTCGCCATCTCCATTCGGGCCAACTTGTCCTGAATGAGCTGGTGCTCCCCGATCGGCTTACCGAAGCGCACACACTCCTTGGCGTAGGCGATGCTTAGCTCGAGGCAGCGATCAACAATTCCAAGTGCCATTGCCGCAACACCGACACGCTCAATGGAGAACGCCTGCTTGGCTCCCTCACGGTAAGGAACATCCTCAGTCTCACCGAGGAGGCGATCCTTGCCTACGCGTACATCCGAGAGAAAGAGCATTCCCGTTGGTGAGGAGTGCATCCCCATCTTGCGCATTGGCTTGGTCTGCTCGAAACCATCCATACCTTTATCGAGTACGAAGGAGAGGATCTTGCGCTCAGAAGGCGGGTTCCCTTCATCGAGTTTGCAGATAAATACTGTGGTATCCGCGTATGGGCCATTAGTAATAAATGTCTTCGACCCATTGAGCAGGTACTCATCGCCATCACGACGCGCCGTCGACTGCATTCTGCCAAAGGCATCAGAGCCTGAGTCGGGCTCAGTGATTGCCCATGCACCGACCTTCTCAAAGGTGAGGAGATCTAGCGCCCAACGCTCTTTCTGTCGCACTGTTCCGCGACTCATGATTGTGCCAGCACCAAGCCCGGTGCTAACGCCCATTGCAGTGACAAGACCTGGCGAGCATCTGCAGAGTTCAATTATCGGGATGAGGGTCATACCCGCGTTGTTCCCGGCAGCCTCTCTGCCCTCAAGCGGTGCTGCTGTTCCCGCCTCTACCTCTTTGTCTCGTTTAATGCGGCGAGAGAAGGAGTCGCGCGCCATCTGATCCATTCCAAACGTGCGGTAGAAAGATCGAATCACGTCGTATGGAGGGGTATCTCCAAACTCAAGCTCGTCACGAAGAGGGCGAACCTCTGCCTCGATGAACTGGCGAACCGCATCGCGGATCATCTTGTGCTCTTCGCTCCACTCGTACATTTGGGTCCTCTCAGGGCAAAGGTGGCTGGTCCCATAACGACAGGCCAACACGGTCAGGGGGCAGGCTATAGGCGAGGGCTTCTTTCTTGCGAGCCGGGTGCTTGCGTAATCGGGCAGAGGCATCGTGGAAATAGGGGCTGCGCGCGATACCGTCACACTCTTATGCCAATGCCATCCTCCCCTAGCGCTATCGACCTCATGATTGCGTTACCCCCCAAGGGTGACCCAAAGCACTGGTACGACTTCCTGCGCAGTCAACTCCACGATCACGAGAGCCTCGAGGAGTTTGAGTTCCCGGCCCAGTACATGTTCAAGCACGTCCCGCATCTAGGGGTCGTTGAGGATCCGATTGGTTACCTCATCGAGCAGATGGACCATCACAGGATTGCAAAGGGAATGCTCGGAGTATCGGCGGATGCAGAAGACTCGCTAGAGGCTCTGCGCCTGCACCCAGATCGCTTCTTCGGGTCCTTCGAGGTTGACCCGAATAAGGGCATGGAGGGCGTGCGCGAACTCGAGTATGCAGTGAAGACTCTCGGCGTCAAAGCAGCGACTGCTTTCCCAGCCGGACTAAATCCCCAAGTTCCTATCAACGACAAGAAGTTCTACCCGATATACGCCAAGTGCGTTGAGCTCGATATCCCAATCTGCGTATGCGCTGGTATTCCCGGCCCGCGGGTTCCATTCGCTGTTCAAGACGTTGCTCTCATTGATGAGGTCTGCTGGTTCTTCCCTGACCTTAAATTCGTTACACGCCATGGATGCGAACCATGGGCTGACCTTGCGGTGAAGTTGATGCTCAAGTGGCCGAACCTCTACTACTCCACTAGCGCATTTGCGCCTAAGTTCTACCCGAGAGAGATCATCGATTACGCCAACACGCGAGGAGCCGACAAAATTATGTATGCCGGTTACTTCCCGATGGGGCTAAGCCTTGATCGCATCTTCGAGGAGTTGCCTGGCGTCGGTTTCCGCGACCACGTCTGGCCAAAGTTTCTCCACGAGAACGCACGGAAGGTCTTTAAACTCGATGAGTGATGCATATTTTGAGGCATGGCGCGGTGGTGTCGTCGACACAATGATCGGCATCCCAGCAACAGCCGCCGATCGCAAGCGGGATCACTACGACAAGTTCGCTAGTCAGATCCTCGACAAAGAGGCGCGCGAACAGTTCACCTTTCCGGCGCAGTACATGTTCAAAGACGTTCCAGATTTTGATTCGATTGAGGACCCCGTGGCGCTCCTTGTTGCCGAGATGGATCTATTCCACGTTAAGTGGGGGCTCCTAAACGTTGGCTCCAATCCGGTTGCTCGCCAAGCAGTAGCAGACCACCCAGACCGCTTTGTTGGCGGTTGCTCAATCGACCCGAACTCTGGCATGGACGGAGTGCGTCACCTTGAGCGCGCGTATCACGAGTTCGGTGCGCGCTCGGCTCAGGTATTTCCAGCAGGTCTCGTTCCGCAGGTCGCCATCAACGACAAAAAGATGTACCCGCTCTATGCGAAGTGCGTTGAGTTAGACATCCCTATCTTTGTAAACGTAGGAGTACCTGGCCCTCGCGTGCCAATGGCATGCCAAGACGTTGCCCATGTCGATGAGGTCTGCTGGTTCTTCCCCGAACTAAAACTCGTCATGCGCCATGGCGCAGAGCCGTGGGTAGATCTCGCTGTGAAATTGATGCTCAAGTGGCCGAACCTCTACTACTCCACTAGCGCATTTGCCCCCAAGCACTACCCGAGAGAGATCATTGACTACGCGAATACACGCGGTGCCGACAAGATCATCTACGCGGGTTATTACCCAATGGGGCTCAGCCTCGAGCGCATCTTCGCTGAGATGCCCGATGTCCCCTTTCGTGACCACGTATGGCCAAAGTTCCTGAGGGAGAATGCACTGCGAGTTCTAGGAATAGATCTCTGAGATGGCTAGCGGCGTCGAGAACCCTAAAGCGGTAAATGAAGCGTTTGCCGCAGCACTCGCTGGTGGTGTTGTAGATACTGCGGTTGGCGTCCCGAAATCTCGTGAAGAGATGTTCGCCTTCTACGAATTCATTCGCAGAGGAACCCATGACTCTGAGAGTAAAGAGGGCAGCGGCGGGCTCGAGTTCCCAGCCGGTTACATGTTCAAAGAGGCCCCAAAGTGGGAGGCAGATGACATGGCTGACCCAGTGGACATGCTCTGCGCCGAGTTAGAGGCCGTTGGAATTCACCACGCAATAGTAAATGTCGACGACGAGGCCGCTGCCGCAGCAGTGCGCCAACACCCTGGGCGATTCTCTGCACAGATCAATGTTGACCCGAACGAAGGCATGGATGCAGTTCGGAGGATTGTTCGATTCAACGACGAGTTTGGCCTCAAGGCGGTAGGTGCATTCCCCGCTGGACTAACCCCACAGGTACCACTCAACGACAAAAAGTTCTACCCGATCTATGCAAAGTGTGTTGAGTTAGGGATTCCTTTCTGCTCAACAGTTGGAGTACCAGGGCCGCGAATCCCATTTGGCGTGCAAGATGTAGCCCTAATAGACGAGATCTGCTGGTTCTTCCCAGAACTCACATTTGTCATGCGTCATGGAGCCGAGCCTTGGGCCGACCTCGCAGTGAAGTTGATGCTTAAGTGGCCAAACCTCTACTACTCGACTACTGCATTCGCCCCTAAGTACTACCCCAGAGAAATTATTGACTACGCGAATACGCGCGGTGCCGAGAAAATTATCTGGAGCGGCTACTTCCCAGCCGGGCTCTCCTACCAACGAATCTTTAGTGAATTACCAGACGTGCCATTTCGTGACCACGTCTGGCCCAAGTTCCTCAGAGAGAATGCTGCACGCGTATTTAACCTAGATATCTAATTTGATTTAGAAGAACCAAGGAGAGTGCTCTATGGGCCCGCTATCTGGAATTCGCGTAATTGAGTTACCCAACATTGGTCCACTTCAATTCGCTGGAATGGCCCTCGCAGATCTGGGCGCCGAGGTACTTCGCCTCGACCGCGCAACGGACGTAGCTAGAGGCTCCGGAACCTTCCCAGCCTCCCCATTCGCCAGCCTTGACCGAAACCGCCTCTCGGCCGGGATAGATCTCAAACACCCAGAGGCGGCCGAGACGGTTCTACGCCTATGCGAGCACGCCGATGTGATCCTCGAGGGATTTAGGCCTGGCGTTGCAGAGCGCCTAGGTGTTGGGCCAGATGATGTGGCAAAAAGAAACCCTCGCGTCGTATACGGACGCATGACTGGATGGGGCCAGGATGGCCCGATGTCGCAGGAGCCTGGGCACGACATCAACTACATCGCTCTCGCTGGAGTACTCGCGCATATCGGCACCGAGGGCGGACCTCCAGTTCCACCGATCAACCTCATCGGCGACTTTGGAGGCGGCGGACTACTACTCGCGTTCGGTGTTCTCGCAGCGCTACTTGAGCGCGCTACATCGGGAATCGGCCAAGTTGTAGATGCAGCGATGGTCGACGGCTCAGCGATGCTCATGAGCACATTTGTGGGGATGTCTGCAATGGGGTTCTGGTCAGATGAGCGTGGAACCAACATGCTCGACGGTGGCGCACATTTCTACGGCGTCTACGAAACCGCTGATAAAGCTTGGATATCGATTGCAGCCTACGAACCTAAGTTCTATGCAGAGTTCGTCTCCTTGATGACACCTCTAGGGATCGACCTTGATGTATCTACGCAGATGGAGCAGGGGCGCTGGCCTGAGTGGAAGGCGTCGCTGGCTGAGATCTTTGCGACCCGCTCGCGCGATGCATGGGGCGAGTTCTTCGCAGGGCACGAGGTCTGCTTTGCTCCCGTGCTCACTATGAACGAGGCTCGCAAGCACCCCCACAATGTGGCTCGCTCAACCTTTGTGGAGGTAGAAGGCGCTCCGCAGCCTGCACCGGCACCGCGCTTTAGCCGCACACCTGGCGAGATACTTCGCACCCCTGTAGTTCCCGGAAAGGACACGCGGGAGGTGCTTACGAAGTGGGGTCTACCTACCGATGAGGTGATACGCCTCCTAACGAACGGGACTCTCGCGTAGTTTTGAGGGTCTGTTTTGAAGGCGTTCGAGGGTCACTCGGCGCGATGCAGTTCCCAGAGACTTACAGGCTCTTCAAAACCCTTAAGCATTCGGCGACCGGCGGGGACGAAGCTCATTGACCACTTCTCGGCGGCATTAACCAATTCTTCGGTGACAAGAATCTCGTAAGGCACTGCCATGTCAGCAACGCGTGAGGCGAGATTGACGACTGAACCGTAATAGTCGCCGGCGCGGGACAACACTGGGCCATAGGTAACCGATCCGCTTGGTCGCACTCCCCTACCCAGCCCTCGAACCGCGTCGACTATCTCAAGAGCAATCTCGCACGCGGCATTTGGGTCCACTACAACGAACATGACCTCATCACCGATGTGTTTAACAACGCGTCCATCATGCGCAGTGGCGATATCTGAGGCACGGCTCTCAAAACCATCCAGCACCTTAGAGAGCTCCGCATCGTCGAGCCGACGCGATAGCGGCGTAAATCCAACAAGGTCGATAAATCCAATGGCCACCATTGTGTCGTCGGAGTCCTGGCGGGCAAGGCGAGCACGTCGATTGGCAATCTCTACCTGACTACGCAGAAGCGCCTCCATAACGATTGGAAGTGTGTCCAAAGAGTAAACAGCTGCGAGATTTGCCTGTGCCAATACAACCGGCGATGCTTCGTCGTCAATTAATGGCTGCTCTACCTCTGCAAGAAAAAGCGACGTAGCCGCCTCCGCTACCTTTGCTGCAGCCGCAGAGATAACACGGGCGAACTGCTCAATTGGTTCCTCACCGAAAATCTCATTTGCCGTAACAAATGAACGAAGTGCAGTGATGTCCATATCTGTAAGGGCTGCTTCATCCAAATCTCCATTTGGATATCCCGAGGCTAAAAGCATGCGCTCAAGAGCAGGATCACTTAGCCCCAACAAGCGGGCGCTCTCTCTTCGCGAATGTATTTGTCCTTGGCGAACCGCCTGCTGACTCGCCAATGCCTCCAGAGGCAAACCAGGGTCTGCATCTGCCTCAGCGATCTCTACGGCGGTGAATCCTCTGTCGGTGAGCCACCGAAGCAGGGCTAATCGCTCTTTAGCATCAGGCGACGTTGGGTCGTATAGGCCAGCGGCCACGAACTCAGCAGGATCCACGATCCTTGACCCTACGCCTTATCGCCCTCGGCTGCCTTAAGCGCGAACTGCTTAGCCCACGGATAATCAGGCTTGCCACTAGGAGCGCGCACAATTGCATCTGTGAGATAGAGGCGCTTGGGAATCTTGTACCCAGCGACATGTTCTCTAGCGTGAGCAGCCAACTCCTCAAGGGTGGCGCTAGTACCTGTTCGGAACTGAACTACCGCTGCGACTGCCTCTCCCCATCGCTCATCGGGGACACCGACAACAAGGCAATCAAACACGGAAGGGTGAGCCTTGAGCGCGCCCTCAACCTCCTCGGGGTAGACCTTCTCCCCGCCAGTATTAATCATGATTGAGCCGCGACCGAGGAGTGTGATCTGGCCGTCCTCTTCAACCTTCGCGAAATCACCCGGGACCGAGTATCGACGACCATTAACAACTGGGAATACGAGTGCCGTGCGCTCAGGATCCTTGTAGTACCCGAGAGGGATATTTCCGGTACGAGCAATGCGCCCAACATCCCCAGATCCAGGCACTACCTCGTTGTAATCCTCATCAATGACGATCGAGTCGCGAGAGGCCTTCACCGTAGCTGGCCCACCATGAGCCTCCTCGCCGGGGACAGCGATCTTGATTCCGTTCATGCCGGTCTCGGTAGCCCCAACGGAGTCGACAACAAGGAGATTAGGCAGCAGCGCCATGATCTGCTCCTTGATGGACTGCGAGAAAATGGCCGCGCTGGATCCGATCGAGAAGAGGGAGGTGAGGTCGTATTTGCTAATGCTCTCTTGAAGCGAGTCTGCGAGCGGACGCGCCATCGCGTCGCCTGTAATGCCTAGAACATTTACGCGTTCACGATCCACAATGCTCCACGCCTCGTCCGCGTCAAACTTGCGAACCAACACGGTTGTGTCCCCATGAATAAAACCGCGGATCGTGCTGACTTGCCCGGCACCATGCATGAGTGGCGCTATCGGGAAGAAGACGATTGGCCCGGCCCCAGCAGCGCACTTCTCGCTTAGTTCCTCAGGCCTCTCAACCTTCTCATTCGTGTAGGCGTCGATTCCCCCACAGAGCGAGTAGAAGATGTCCTCTTGGCGCCACATGACGCCCTTAGGCATTCCCGTTGTGCCGCCGGTGTAGATCATGTGTATGTCATCACCGCTGCGAGCACCAAAATCGCGTGTAGGCGACTGCGCGTTTCGTGCGGATAGGTAGTCAACGACAACGACACCATCAAGACCCTCGAGGCCATCAATAGCGGCACCGCTGCCGTCTTCAGCAATAACAATATGCTTCAAGAGTGGAAGCTCTTTAATAATTGCTGCAACTCGCGGCACAAATTCACGCTGCACAACAAGCGCTTTTAGGTCTGCGTTGTCGAATAGGTATCGAAGTTCGTTCTCAACATAACGAAAGTTAATGTTGACCGGAACAGATCGCATTTTGTAGAGAGCCGCCATTGACTCAACCCACTCCACACCGTTATATGCGTAGATACCTACGTGCTCTCCGTAGTTGATGCCGGCAGCCTGGAAGTGGTGGGCCATCTGGTTAGAGCGAGCCTCTAGCTCGCCAAAGGTGAGGCGCGTCTCCTCAAAAATAAGCGCAGTCCGATCTGGAACTACATCAACGACGGCCTCGAGCATGTCTGCAAAGTTAAAATTCATGGGGCAGACTGTAGAACACGTTCTCCGCTTTGTGGAGTAGCGGAGCCGAGGATGAGGACCTCAAGGGAGCACCGAGCCGCCTCGCCCCTGCAGTTGGGCTAAGGCAACGTCAATTCACGGTACGATTCCAAGGCTCCATCCGCTTTTTGGGGGATTCTCAAACACATGGCCATTGCCGATAAGCAAGACAGCAACCTAGGGAACGCTCAGAACGCCGCCGTTAACAGCGGTAGCCCAGAGAGGTCTAAAGCATCGGCTTGGCTTAGGGCCGTGCGCCCAAAGCAGTGGATCAAGAACCTCCTCGTCTTTGCAGCTCCAGGCGCCGCAGGGGTACTCGCTAATCGCAGAGATCTTCAAGAGGCGCTCATAGCGTTCATTGCCTTCTGTCTTGCGGCCTCCGGCACCTACTTATTAAATGATGCCTCCGACGTGGAGTCAGACCGATTGCACCCAACCAAGCGCAGGCGCCCCATCGCTGCAGGGGAGATCGGCGTAATACCAGCGAAGATCGCCGGAGCACTCCTCCTTGTTGGTGGGGTTGCGTTTGGGGGCCTCACAGGTTGGCGGTTACCGGTTGTTGTAGCCGCTTATGTGATTCTCACGACTTCGTACTCGCTCTGGGGAAAGCGAGTTGCAGTGCTTGACCTTGCAATGGTCGCTGCAGGCTTTGTACTTAGAACAGTCGCTGGCGCTGTAGCGGTCGATGTACCGATCTCGGTTTGGTTCTTCATCGTTGCTTCCTTTGGATCTCTGTTTGTAGTAGCCGGTAAGCGCTACTCCGAGATGGTTGAACTCGGCGACGAGAGCGAGACCGTTCGCAGCACGCTCGGTGTGTATACCGCTTCATATCTTGCATATGTTCGCTCGGTCTCAACCGCAGTTACTTTGGTCGCATATGCGCTCTGGGCGTTCGAGAAAGTTGGAGACAACGGCGGTTTCCCTTGGTACGAAATCTCAATTATTCCGTTTGTTCTTGTCCTACTCCGCTATGCATTTATTATCGACTTAGGTAAGGCGGGAGCCCCCGAGGAGGTCATTCTCCACGACAGGGCCCTTCAGGGATTTGGATTACTCTGGGGTGCGACAATCGGCATAGGAGTACTTCTAGGTGGCTAAATTTAAGCGCGGCGCTGACTCGCTACTCGCAGGTTGGGGCGGCACTGGGGCAACCCGAGCCGAGGTTGTTCATCCGCTCTCAGAGATGGGAATCGCTGAGATTCTTAAGCAGCGACCCGAGCGCGGAGTTATAGCACGAGGCCTCGGCCGCGCATATGGAGATGCAGCCTTAAACTCAGGCGGGATTGTCCTGGATGCAACTGCTTTGAGTGGGGTGCGCAACCTCGACGAAGAGAACGGCGTAGTCACAGTTGCAGCAGGGACGAGCCTTGAAGATCTAATGCGCTGGCTCCTACCTGCGGGCTGGTTTGTTCCCGTTACGCCGGGCACTCGAGTGGTAACCGTCGGCGGCGCAATAGCGTCAGACATCCATGGCAAGAACCACCACGCTGACGGCACTTTTGGTAACCACGTTCTCTCGATGACCCTCATTGACGGAACCGGCACAACGCGCCACCTCTCCCCCGCTGATACCCCCAAAGAATTCTGGGCAACTACCGGCGGGATGGGTCTCACCGGAGTAATCACCGAGGCAACATTTAGGCTTATTCCAGTAGAGACATCATTCATGCGCGTCGATACAGAGCGAGCCAGCAACCTCGATGATCTAATGGCGCGAATGTCTGATCGCGACGACGAGTACCGATACTCCGTCGCGTGGATCGACTGCCTCGCCACTGGGAAATCAATGGGGCGAGGAATTCTTGACCGCGGCGAACACGCCCTACTCTCAGACCTGCCCGCGAATAAGCGTCGAAATCCCCTCGCTTTCTCATCCCATGCGGTCGTCACAGCGCCCCCGATATTCCCGTCCGGGCTCGTGAATCGCTGGACTGTACGCGCATTTAATGAACTCTGGTTTAGAAAAACAAGGAGCGACCATCAAGGTGCTATCCACTCCATCGGACAGTTCTTTCACCCGCTCGATTTAGTAACCGACTGGAACCGCCTTTATGGGTCAAGAGGATTTGTTCAGTACCAGTTCTGTGTGCCTTTCGGTGCTGAGCGAGCGGTTCAGACTGCGGTAGAGCGCCTAAGCCTCTCCGGTGCAGCATCATTCCTTGCAGTTCTAAAGCGATTTGGACCAGCAAACCCTGGGCCGCTCTCATTCCCACAGCCAGGATGGACCCTCGCTCTAGATATCCCGGTTGGAGACCCTGGACTCTCGGGGTTGCTAGACGGGCTAGATGATCTAGTCCTTGATAATGGGGGCAGCGTATATCTCGCGAAGGATGGACGAGTTCGGAGAGGCCACCTCGAGGGGATGTACCCTCGCCTGAACGAATGGCGAGAGACAGTCGCAACGATGAACCCGGACGGAGTTATTCAATCCGACCTTGCCCGACGCTTAGGGCTCTAACCCCGACCGCGGTCGGCCAGATCGAAAGGCTTTAGATGAAGGACTCACTAGGGGGCGTGCAGACTGTCCTTGTACTCGGAGGCGGATCCGAGATTGGTCTCGCAACCGCAAGGAGACTTGTAGCGGATCGCACACGAACCGTCATTCTCGCAGGTCGCGACACGGAGGCTCTCCGGAGTGGAGCAGATGAGTTGCGCAGACTCGGAGCGACACGCGTTGAGGTAATGCAATTTGATGCGCTTAATCGTGACTCGCACCAGAGCTTTATTGACGAGTGCTGGAGCACAGTCGGAGACATCGACCTAGTGCTCTTCGCATTCGGAGTACTGGGAGATCAAGATGTAGCGGAGCATGATTCTAAGGAAGCATTGCGAATTATTGACTCCAATTTTACTGGAGCGGTCTCACTTCTCATCGGCTCAGCTGAGAGACTCAAGGCGCAGGGCCACGGCTCAATTGTGGTGCTCTCGTCAGTCGCAGGAGAGCGCTCTCGCAGATCTAATTTCGTTTACGGTGCGAGTAAAGCAGGGCTTGACGCATTCTCCCAAGGACTTGGAGATTCGTTGATCGGAACCGGTGTGCATGTACTCATCGTTAGGCCTGGGTTTGTTCACACCAAGATGACCGAAGGCTTAGATGCAGCACCACTCTCCACGACTCCAGAGGCTGTTGCAGAGGCAATCTTTGATGGCATAGCAAAAGGCCGAGAGATCGTATGGGTACCCGCTGCACTGCGCGGAGTGATGTCCGGGCTACGCCACGTTCCCCGCCCCTTGTTTCGCCGCCTCCCGATCTAGCGGCGCTTGGTGGCACCTAACGATCCCGAGGATGACTGAGGATGAGTGAGGACGGTAAGAGAAATATCGCTGTCTTTGACTTCGATGGAACGATTACGAAACGCGACACCCTTGCTCCATTCCTCCTAAAGTTCGGTGGATTGACTCGCTCGCTTACTTCGGCACTACGCCACGCACCAGGGATGGTAAGCGCTGCAATTGGAGTCGGTGATCGTGATGCGGCGAAAGAGAAATACCTCATCTCTCTCATCGGAGGGAGAGCTGAAAGCAACCTTATTGTTGCTGGCATTGAGTATGCGGAGTTGGTTCTGCGCGAGGAGAGGTTCAACGCTGCAGTAATTCAGAGGATCGCTTGGCATAGAGCAGAGGGCCACGAAATAGTTGTGATTAGCGCTTCTCTCGACGTCTACATCCAGAGCATTGCAGCAGCCCTCGGAGCAACAAAGGCATTCGGAACCGAGATTGAGGTTGAGGCTGGGCTCTTGACCGGGAGACTCCGTGGAGGCAATGTGCGCGCAGCCAACAAAGTCCAGAGACTCGATCAATGGCTTAGTGGCGACCAGAGCGAAATTTGGGCATACGGAGACTCTTCAGGCGACGACGAACTACTAGAGCGATCCGACCACCCTCACCGCGTTAAGAACGGTGAAATCATTAAAATAAAAGGCTAAATAGAGATAATCACAGACTGGGGACCCAGAGAAGATGATGACCGATTGGCAGCATCTGCGGGAGCTTGATCTCGGCGACCGGCGCCTCCCCAAAAGCCTGGGGGTCAAGCACAACAACGCTGCTCTTAGCATTTTTCGTGTCTGTAGTTATCGCAAGAATCCAAGCATCATCCTCGCCGGTGCTACCTCGACGAGGGACAACTACTGGTTCACCGACAATGATCCCTTCCTCAAACGAGTGATCAATCGCCTGATCTGACCTGAAGTCATATCGAACCAGCGCATCGAACTCACCTATGTGATCATTGAATCGAGATGACGCGAGGGCTGCGTACGCAAACCTGTGGCGTAGACCCTGTCGCCGGTTATCTATCGCTGGATACTCCACTGCTCGATCATCAAGTATCTCATCGGTAGTCTCACCGGTAAGAGTGTTGATCTGCGTGCGCCTAAGTTGCGGCGCTGTTACACCAGGTAACAAAGCCGATTTCCCGGCCGTTGCGATAGGGGCACGATGGGCAACGTGATCAACAACAATCTGCACACCGTCTCGATAGGAGTTCATGAAGTGCCAGACAACTCTCGGAGAGACCTCATGCCAACGAATATCGGAGGCCTCGCCATCTCTTGGCAACACCCCAAAGTAGGCAGGTGCTGTCGGATTCCAAGAAACCCCTCCGTCGGTCATCTCGGCGCCTGATGCAAGGATCACGATCTCGGTATCAGTAAACGAAAAGTCATGAATGAAGATCGGAGTATCGGTCGCGATCTCCACGACGCGCCGCATGCGCCCCTTGACATCCAACGTTCCTACGTGGAACGTAGATGATCTCGGAGATGCTCCAATCACGAACATCTCGTCCCACACCGGGTCAACATGAGCATGAGCACCGATACCAAACGGCATCGACCCGGCTAAATCGTCTATGGATTCGACCTCTAAGCCGGAATTTATAATGACAGGGTTCGAGAGCGCACCCAAGGCACGAACATGGCCGCCATGGAGTACTAATCCACTATTAGGTCCGCCACGAAGACTCTGAATCCCAACTCCAGATTCCGCGCCATTACCAAAGGCCGCATTAGCCAATATGCGTCGGCTTCGATAATCGGCGCGCCCCGAAGCGATAGAGATCTGGTGGAGCATTGCGCTACTGCTGCGCTGCACCCCGTCCTGAGACAGGGAGTCTCCTAACGGCTCGGGGCCGTTTCGTATAAGTCGCCCTGAGAGGCTCTCTGGAATTCGCCCAAGAATCTCAAGGTTCGATGTAGCCATCTCTGCGCTAGAGGTGGCAGTTTCACGGCTCTGAGTTTGAGCGCGAAGCTTCCCATGGCTAGTGGATACAACCTCTGTCATACAGATGACCTCCCGAGAATGCCGGCAGGGCGCCAGCAACTGAGGAGTTCATCGGCCCGTTATCAGGCCTACTTAAGCGAAAAACAGGCCCAAAAATTAGGCAGCGGTGACTGTGACTGGCACCCCATTGAGCACTGCGTTACCCGAGAGTGGGTCAATCTGCTTGGCGTCAGTGAGGATGTTCGTATTAACCCCAGCGTAAGCAGCAGCGATCGACATAGAGGTTCCCTCCACCCCATGGCCCCAGCCGTGAGGAATGCTCACAACCCCGGGCATAATTCCATCAGTCACCTCAACGGGTATCACTACCTCGCCTACACGAGACTTCACGATCGCATTTGAACCATCTAGAAGCCCGAGAGTCGTCGCATCGTCTGGGTGTACATGAAGAGTGCAGCGCGGCTTGCCCTTCACGAGAACCTTGATGTTGTGCATCCATGAATTATTTGATCGAAGATCACGACGCCCGACTAGTACGTAGCCGTCGCGCTTCTTGGAGAGCGATGGAATGAGTCGAGACTCGACATCAGCGACAATCGCCTCTGGGGCGATATCGATCCTCCCTGTTGGAGTACGAAGCACCTCAGGAAGGCGTGGAGATAGTGGTCCTAGGTCAACTCCGTGCGGATGCGCAATTAGGTAATCGAGGCTGATCCCATCAGGTTTCGCTCCAAAGCGATCACCGTATGGACCAGTACGCAGCATGAAATCAAGAACCCGCTCGGAGCCCCTGCGTATAGAGAGCTCCGAGAGCATCCCCTCTGCATCTGGGAGGTCGTCATCGCGTCCTGCGGCCTTCTCTACGAGTGTTCTAATCACGAAGTCGTCGAGAGCAGATGCCTCTTCAGCGGTTCCGGCTCCCCCGCCTGCGATTACGGCCAAGCGAAGCAGAATCTCCCACTCATGCATCTCGTGAGGCTGAAGGTCAAGCAACGGTGGTGAGTAGTTCGCAACGTTCCTAATTGCTAACGAGTAGAGCGCAAGGTCGTAATGGCCCTTGGTGAGCAGACCCCCCGGGGGAAGAATCACATCAGCATGTCGCGTTGTCTCATTACGATAGATGTCTACAGAGACCATGAACTCAAGCGAGGCGAACGAGGCGTCAAGCCGACCAGAGTCTGGAGTCGAGACGACCGGGTTACCAGCGACTGTCAGCATCGCGCGAATCTGCCCATCGCCTGGTGTGTCAATCTCAGGACCAAGCGTCGATACCGGGAACTCTCCGAGCACCTCCGGAAGGCCTTCGACGCGACTCGTGCGACGCCCTGTGCGGAATCCACGACCCTTTCCTGGGGCACCGCCAGTATTAGCGCTACCTGCGGCTGGCTTGTTGAAGAGCGCGCCGCCTGGCTTATCTAGATTTCCAGTCAAAATGTTGACGACATCAACGAGCCAAGACGCAACAGTTCCATACTCCTGAGTACAGGTACCGATCCGGCCGTAGACAGCTGCTGTCGGTGCATCTAGCAGCTCATTAGTTATGCGCAGAATTGTCTCTGCTGAGATGCCACAGATCGGGGCAACTGCCTCTGGAGTAAAACTCTCGGCGAGGCGCCTCAGGTCTTCAATACCGTCAGTCAGGCCGTCGGCACGACCGAGGTTCTCGCGTCCACTTGCAAAAATTGTGTTAACGATTCCAAATAGAAAGTGAGCGTCCGTACCCGGTCGGATAAAGAGATGCTCATCTGCCTCCTCCGCGCTCTTCGAACGCCTTGGATCCACGACTACAAAGCGAGCCCCACGATCCTTCATGGCCCTAAGACGCCCTGGCATATCTGGTGCTGTCATGAGACTGCCGTTGGAGGCAAATGGATTAGCTCCGAGCATTAACAAATAATCAGTGTGATCAATATCTGGGATCGGCACTGAGATTGGAGTACCAAACATCAACCCCGAGGAGACGTGCTTTGGCATCTGGTCGACCGTGCTCGCGGAGAATACGTTCGTCGAGCCGATTGCTTGAAGCAAGACTCTGTTGTAGATAATCGGTGCCAAGTTATGGGCGCATGGGTTACCGAGATAAGCACCAATCGACTGCCTACCGTGACGGTCAATTACACCCTTGAATCCCTCTGCGATAACTGCGAAAGCCTCATCCCACGAGACCTCATGCCACTCACTTCCGCGTCGCACGATCGGGCGGGTGAGGCGATCGGGGTCGCTATTGAGATCCTTTATGGCCGCGCCCTTGGGGCAGATGTATCCGTTCGAGAAGACGTCCTCTTTATCTCCACGCACCAGGGCGATATCACGCCCCTCCATGTGGAGTTCAAGTCCACATGTGGCCTCACACAACGGACAGGTGCGGTACTCAATCTGACGCATATTTCTGGCTCCATCGGCTTGTCTGAAGAAGGTTGTGGAGGCTCGATCTAAAACCTCTCCCCTCAGGTTAGGCAACTTGCAGGCCTCGCGCCGGTACGCTCGTGTCTATGACTCAGAATCGCCTTTATTTTCGACAGCTCCTAGCCGGGCGTGACTTTGCGGTAGATAACGAGATCGCACGCCAGATGGTCAACTTCGTCTACTTAGTCGGCGATCGGGAGACCGGCGAGGCGATGATCATTGACCCAGCGTATGGAGTTCAGGAACTGGTCGAGATTGCCGGTATAGATGGCATGAAGATCACAGGAGCCCTCGCAACCCACTACCACCCGGATCATGTCGGCGGATCGATGATGGGTTGGGAGATCGAAGGAGCAGCGCAACTTTTAGCATTGGATGGAGTCGAGGCGAAGCTCCATGTCCAGCGAGAAGAAGCATGGGGAGTCAAGCGAATGACCGGGCTATCCGACTCAGATCTAATCGAGCATGATGGCGGCGACGTGGTCACCATCGGAGCAATCGAGGTATCTCTTCTGCATACCCCAGGCCACACTCCAGGGAGTCAGTGCTTCCTAGTTGATGGCTGCTTACTCGCCGGCGACACTCTCTTTCTAGATGGCTGTGGGCGCACCGATCTTCCCGGAGGAGACTCCGATGCTCTCTACGAAAGCCTCACACAGCGCCTCGCCAAACTCCCAGATGAGACCGTTCTATACCCGGGCCACATGTACTCATCCGATTCTTACGCCACCATGGGGCAGACCCGAGGCTCAAATTACGTATTTCGGCTCCCAACGCTCGAACAGTGGCGAACAATGTTCGGCGGCTGAGCCCCTCTAATTATCTGGCCTCTACTTATCTGGACTCTAATTATCTGGCCTTAAGCATCAGGTTGAGGTTTCGGAATAACATCCGCCGCATGACAGATGCACCGTGGTCCGGAGATACATGTTCGCTAGTTGATGCATTCCGCTCGGGGGATCACTCCCCTAGTGCTGAGCTCGAGTCGACGCTCGCTGCAGTTGCAGCATCGTCTCTCAATGCATTCTCATTCTTAGATGCTGACGCCGCTCGCGCCGCAGCATCAGATGCTGACGTGTCTCTCCCCTTTGGTGGCGTACCGATCGGCGTCAAAGAGTTGGACGCCGTTAAGGGCTGGCCAATGACAGAGGCAAGCGTGCCGCTGCGAGATGAAGTGGCCGATTACGACTCGACGAAGGTCGCGAGACTTCGTGACGCAGGAGCAATTCCATTCGGGCTCACAACCTCCAGTGAGTTTGGTGGCGTGAACCTCACCTACACAAAACTTAATGGCGCTACAAATAACCCATGGAATACAGATCACACTCCTGGAGGATCCTCAGGTGGATCCGCTGCAGCGGTTGCAGGGGGAATAGTCACGATGGCGACAGGCGGAGACGGCGGCGGTTCGATTCGAATCCCTGCAGGATTTACTGGTCTCCCCGGGCTCAAGGGAACCTACGGGCGTATCCCCAAAGGCCCGAACATGGTTATGGCTTCGTTGACTGCAGTTAGCGGATGCCTCTCGCGCTCCGTGCGCGACATAGCGAGGTTCTTCGACGTTACAAATGGCTTTGATTCGCGTGACCCGTACAGTCTTTTACGTGTCGAGGGATGGGAGTCAGGTCTAGGTTCACACCTTGAGTCTCTTCGCGGCAAGAAGTGTGCAATCTCCATCGATCTAGGCCGCGCCAGCGTCGCTAGCGATGTCTCGGATCAAGTTCAGGAAGCAGCAGAGTGGCTCGCCTCCGAAATTGGCCTTGAGATTGTTGATATTGATTTTAGGGTCCCAGAACTCTCATACGAATGGGCGCTCTCAGGAATGGGCGAGCTTCTAATGCGCCTAGGGGATAAATACCCTGCATGCGCCGAAGATCTAACACCGCAGATTGCCTTTGGTCTCGAAATGGGTAAGTCGATGTACAACATCGAGACACGCGGGCGCATTGAGTCGCAGCGGGTCCGGATGAACGAATGCATGGCCGATGTATTTGATCAAGTCGATTTTGTATTCGCCTCGACAAACCCAGATGTTGCATTCGGGTCTCACGGCCCGCTACCCGAGATTGTTGACGGCAAGCCCGTCGGTCTAGGCAACAACGGTGCGCTTACTATCCCAGCCAACATCTATGGAAACCCCGCAGTGAGCATCCCGACTGGCCTCGTAAGAGGGCTACCAGTTGGTCTACAAGTTCTCTCACCGCACCATCGCGAGCAGTGGCTCCTCGATATGGCGCTCGCATTCGAACGCGCTCGCCCGTGGCCACTAACCGCACCCGGCAGCCCGTCGTAGCGACCACTCTCTCCTGATCGCTACCCGCGCGCAGCTGTGCCGCAGTAGCCCAATACCTCTCACTCTGGGGAGCATCTCGGCATAAGGTGTATCTATGCAACCTGTAGAGATCATTGTCTGTGTCGAGTGCGGTGGCCGCGCCCATCTTCTCTACATTCCTGACCCTGAGTCTCCATATGTTGAGGGCGACTATGCGGCATACCGATGTGAGGAATGCATGGATCGTTTCGATCTAGAGGTAACTGCCGAGGATGTCGCTGACGAGGAGCGCGGCGCCCCCGAGTTCTAGCCAGGGATTTGTATTGACTTTGTCTCGAGGAACTCGGCAAGTCCAAATGTTCCATACTCCCGGCCAAGCCCAGACTCCTTGTAACCACCAAAGGGAGCAGCAAGGTTGAACTGGGGCCCATTGATATCAACAAGCCCAGAATCAATCCGTCTAGCGACGCGAAGTGCGCGATCCTTGTCTGCGGAGTAAACGCCTGCACTAAGTCCGTAAAGAGTGTCATTGGCAATGCGAACGGCATCGTCCTCATCCTCATAGGTGATGATGGAGAGAACCGGACCAAAGATCTCTTCGCGGGCAATGGTCATGTCATTGGTTACATCAGCGAAGACAGTCGGCTTGATGTAGAAGCCCTTCTCGAACTCCTCGGGCTGCTCAACTCCACCGGTAACAAGGGTTGCCCCCTCATCAATTCCCTTCTGAATGTAAGCACGCACACGCTCCTGCTGCACTTTGGATGCCATCGGCCCAACTCCAACAAAAGTGTCGCCGGTCGGATCACAAGGGGCGTAAGACTCTGCTACCTCTTTTGCCTTGGCTACGAACTCGTCCTTACGACTTGCGGGTACAAGCATGCGGGTCCATGCAATGCAGGTCTGCCCGCCGTTCATGTATGCAGACTGGAAACCGGCATTAACCGCCTCGTCCACCGGCGAGTCATCAAGAATAATGAACGGTGACTTTCCACCGAGTTCAAGTGTGACCTTCTTAACGTGCTCAGAGGCAAGCGCCATGATGCGCTTACCTGCACGCGTTGAGCCTGTGAACGAGACCTTTGCGACATCAGGATGGGTAACGAGAGCCTCACCAACAGTTGTTCCATGCCCTGACACGAGGTTGAAGACGCCAGCAGGCAGGTCAATCTCGTCAAGAATCTCAGCGAGAATAAATGCCGTAATAGGTGCAACCTCGCTGGGCTTCAATACCACCGTGCAACCTGCAGCAAATGCGGGTGCGATCTTTGCAACTACTTGATGCAGCGGGTAGTTCCAAGGGGTAATGCAAGCGACTACCCCGATCGGCTCATGCACCACGAGTGACGAGCCGACCTGCTCCTCAAACGCGTAGGTCTGGGCAATCTCAACAAAGGAGTGAGCCATCGCGGCAGGGAGCCCTGCTTGAGCGATCTGGCTCATAAATTTAATCGTTCCAACCTCGTCGGTAACCGAAGCCGCAATCTCTTCAAGGCGGGCGTTGAGTCCCTCGGAGAGGCGCTGCAGATACTTTGCGCGCTCATCCCGTGACGTCGCAGCCCAGGCCGGGAACGCAGCCTTAGCGGCAGCCACGGCCTTATCAACATCAGCGGCAGTTCCCTCAGGGATAGTCGCCATGACCTCCTCAGTTGAGGAGTTAATAACGTCGTGTGTCTCGCTGCTCGAGGATGACACCCATGAACCATTGATATAGATCTTGTCGTAGACGCGCATTGTTACCCCCGAGGTTGGAAAATTATTGGATTCATTACTTAGATCTGCTTGCCTCGTGCCATCGTAATACTCAGCGCACTCATTTGCCCAGCCGGCTGATCCCCTAGAGCATTCAGAATTGAGCTTCCTCGCCGGTGCCATTTGATGCGGCTTCATCGCCCACCTCACCTGGGTCATTCGCGCCGATAGCCCATGCCTCGCCCGTATCGGGGTCATCGACTGCGAGATAGAGAGACCAGCCCGATACTGGCTGACTCGGCTCCCAGCACCACCAGTCGAATCCGCTGAGGGCCGCCCCAATCTCGTCAGGCTCCACCGGCCACTCCTCAAAACCGGCCAGTGCAGCGACTGCAACCCATGCATCGAGGCGCCCGATTGCGCCACCCCGCCTGCGACCAGTAGCACCGCCAGAGGATGCCGCCCACGCCATCCATGCCATTGCATCAGAACCCGCTATTTGGGCCATGCGAGTAACTTCTGGATCAATCACAGCGACGCAGGATGCTGCGTCTCCATCAACCGCAACTGCCTGTGCCACCGTTCGCGAACTGTTCCGCCAACCCTGCACAAGAGCGAGCAATGCACCTGTTGACTCCGGATCCTCGAAAGTCTTAGAGGGTGCCGCTATTGGTTGGCTCCGAAAATTTGGGGGTGGAGGCGAGGGAAAACTCGCTCCGTCGGACTTGTACTCAGCTAGCGCGTACCTAGGCTCCCAATGCTGGAGCACCCGCGGCAGTTCGAGTGGGTCCGGCTCATCGAGCACGTATTCGGTGAGATCCTCTCCCCTCAAAACTCGCTCGTACATTGCGAAAGCACCTGCGGGCCCCTCTGGAATAAAGGGTGCTAGTTCAGCCCATTCATGGAACTGAGCAACGACCTCAGAGAGCGGGCCTGGGGCGAACTTCGCCGCACCGTCTATAACAACCTCACCTGCCCACTCACTCGGCGCCTCGAGAGCAAGCCGGTAAGCCGCATGGTGAGCAGCAGGCCAGAGTTGAAACCCGCGCTCAATTGCTCGCTCACACCTCTCACCGATCTCGACGAGCGCATCCCAGTCAGAGCGAGCACAGGCCGCATTGATTGCTCGGAGTAACTCATTGAGATCATTTCCGGCGACAATCTCTGCAATTGATTTATTTGAGCCGCTATCCATGCCCCTTGCGTATCAGATACTCGGCTGCTTTGCCCGCACCTAGCGGATGCTCGGAACTGTTGAGCGGAAACGGAGAAGGGATGTAGGAGCCTAAATTTTTGTTGCGCGTGCGTGAACAACCGAGGCAGAGTCCCACACTTCAGGGCCATTTTCGGTAGATTCACTTATAGGTCTAAGAATGAGTAGTAAATCACGAGACCCTCAATAGTCCGAGATAAACCCAAAAGAGGAGCGCATCGTGACCGATGCCGAACAGTTTGCCATCCTTCGCTTCGGCGATAAAGAAGTAAAACTCCCGATCGTTCGAGGTAGCGAGAACGAACTCGGAATCGACATCGCAAAATTGCGAGCAGAGACCGGGCTCATAACTCTCGATTATGGGTTCGTGAACACCGGAGCCACTGAGTCTGCGATTACCTACATCGATGGAGATGCCGGGATCCTGCGTTACCGCGGCATCCCGATTGAGCAGCTCGTTGAGCGCCCATCCCCAAGTTTCCTAGAGACCGCATACCTTCTTATATATGGCGAACTTCCTTCGTCCTCAGAGCTAGAAGATTTTCGTTTCGGCATCCGCCGGCACACCCTGCTCCACGAGGATGCAAAGCGATTCTTTGATGGTTTCCCTCGTGATGCCCACCCGATGGCGATTCTCTCTAGCGTTGTGAGCTCGCTCTCGGCCTTCTACCAAGACTCAGACGATCCTCACGACCCTGAGCAGGTTCAAGTCTCCATCATGCGCTTAATGGCAAAAATGCCTACAATTGCAGCATATTCCTATAAGAAATCGATAGGACAGCCATTCCTATACCCAGATAACAGACTGGATCTCGTAGAGAACTTCCTCACGATGATGTTTGCGGTTCCCTCCGAGCCGTATCACGCCAGCCCGACTGTGGTTCACGCTCTGAAGCAACTACTTATCCTGCACGCCGACCATGAGCAAAACTGCTCAACGTCAACAGTGCGCATGGTCGGTTCGAGCGATGCCAATCTCTTTGCGTCGATCACTGCGGGAATCAATGCTCTCTGGGGGCCGCTACACGGCGGGGCTAACCAGGCCGTAATCGAGATGCTCGAGGGAATTCAGGCCAATGGCGGGGACATCACCTCTGCCGTAAAACGCGCCAAGGACCCCAATGACTCCTTCCGACTCTCAGGTTTTGGGCATCGCGTCTACAAAAATTACGACCCGCGTGCGCGCATCCTCAAGACTGCGGCCGAGGGTGTGCTCTCAGAACTAGGGCGCCACGACCCCTTGCTGGATCTCGCAATGAGGCTTGAGGAGGTCGCACTTACCGACTCGTACTTCATCGATAAGAAGCTCTACCCAAATGTCGATTTTTACTCGGGCCTCATTTATCGAGCGATGGGCTTCCCAACACCGATGTTCCCAGTGCTCTTCGCAATGGGTCGACTCCCGGGCTGGATCGCCCACTGGAAAGAGATGATGGAGAGCCCACGGACCAAAATTGGGCGCCCTCGCCAGATCTACACCGGCGCCACTGAGCGCCCCTACATCGCTATATCTGACCGCTGACCCTGAGGTAAGTCAAGAGCCGGTAAGCGTTACAGTGCGTGGTTGTAGGGCATAAATTCACCAGTTACTAGGTATAAGTACCTACTTAAACATCTCCGGCTTCAACATCTCCGGTGCTCTCTCCAAGCCCTAAGCGAAGTTCAGCATTTCTGCTTGTAACGAGAATAGGGACTGTGGCATCATCCCAGTAGACCAATGAGTCCATCGGTCGTTATGGGAGTCATCTGCATTCAGATTTATTTGGTGCAGAATAATCGGGGGGAACCGATGCGCCTTCAAAAAGTACTAATCGTTACCACTATCAGTCTTTTGATCGCAGCAGCTTCACCAGCCGCAGCCGGAGCAGCGGGGCCAAAAATCTCGCCGTCCTCCAATCTCGCTCGGGGGGCCGGAACATACTCGTCGTTTATCTCAGCGAGTAAGGGTGCTTTTCCACAGGTGCCGAGCCCAGCCTCATCAGGTTGGACTGGCGCCACTATTGCAGGGGTTGCTGGAAGCACCAAAATTACCTCTGCCCCCGGAACCTTTTCGAACACCTCTATCGGCTCTTTTGTTGATGATGGTATCGGCGGGATCGTAAGCGATGGAGTCTCCGTTACAGAGATGAATGCGCTAATCCCCGTATACCCGCGCCAAGGCCTCTCTAAAATAAAAGCCGTCTCGTTAGATGGGGTCACTGCAACGCTCACTATTGCCGCAATTAACTCTGGTACCGGCGGCCTCTACATAGTCGCCCCGGCTGCAGCGGTAGTTGCAGTCGTTGAGGGACTTGGCGGGCTGGCATATCTGTTGGATGTATCAACACCTGTGACTAGCGGCCTCTGCCTAGGTACTCTCTGGGCGGGGTCTGTATGCCCATACAACTCGAACTATCTCTCATTTTTCAGCACCATGGCGCTCCAGGCTGCCTCTGCGGATGGAGGCTTCCCCGCCGCTGGTTTCACCCTCAAAGAAGGCCAACCGGACTCTAACTCCACATTTGCCATTGTAAGCCCGGGGACCATTTGGGCGAAGTACTACGACCCCGACGGCGCCGGCCCACTCCCCCTTGCCCCATGGGCAGTGCCCAGCGCGACTGCCGGAGCGATTGCTCGAGAATGCAGGCCAGATGACCTCGATCGACGAATACCTAATGCCGGAGGAGTCGATTACTGCGCAGTTAATTTTGTTGCTCTAAATGCAGGCCAGAGCTCACTCACCGGCAGGCCTTATAACTACTACTCCCTCCCCATAACGTGGGCAGCAGCGATCTCGGGAAGTATCTCCGGGGCTGACATTGCAATCAGTGGAGATGAGTTTGCTAATGGCGATGTAATCACCAAACTGCAGGTAAAGAACTCAAAGGCAAAACTCACCGGGACTGCCCTACCATGCCCCGCCCTCAATAGGATCTACACATCCTCAGAGGTTGGGCCCGCTAATGACGTCGGAGATTTCGACCTCACCATTAGCAACTACGCCTCAGGGTGCAATGTGCCTGCTGGATCCTCCACCAAGATTCAGGCGACCGGCTCAAAAGATACGCAGTTGTCGCAGATTCCTGGCGAACCCGCACTTGGAACAAACCTGGCGAAGAAGGCTTCATTTACGCTGATAATGCCGTAATTTAGGAGTGGTCTCAAACGGGCGAGCAGAGACTGCTTTTTCAAAATAGAGGTGTATGCAAATGGCGATGCCTCGGGGATCACCCCGAGGCATCGCCATTTGATTCGCTCTACTTATCCACCGATTCGCAGGTTGTATTCCTCGATCGCTGCATCGGCACCAGACTTAGCTTCTTTCAGTGCCTTGGCCGGGGAGAGCCCCTCTAGAAATAGTCTCTCCTGCGCTTTGAGTACCGCATCTCGCACTGCTTGATAGGCACCGATTACAGGTCCAGCAGTAGCAGAGTTATTAGCACCGCTGATGAGTTGGTCGTATGCAACTTTGAACTCAGGGTCTGCAATCCACTTGTTCTTCAAGATCGCTACGTTTATTGCGGATTTACGTGTAGGAACGTAGCCCGTAGATGCAGACCAGTCGGCCTGAATCTCGGGTGAGTTCAACCACTTTGCGAACTCAAACGATGCGAGTTGCTGCGCCGGAGTGCTCCCCTTCTTCACTATGTAGAGAGCACCACCACCGACAAGCACTCCACCCTTGCCAGAGGGCCCAGGCATTGGCCCAACGCCTACCTCAGCGCCGCCGGACTCACCCGACTCGATTACCTGCTGGATTGTTCCAAGAGCCGCAGAGGTATCAATCGTCATACCTACATCCTTGCTGCGAATACCTAGAAGGTTGTTAAAACCAGCGGTGCCGCTGGCAGAGTTTGTAACAGCCAATCCGTCTTTAACCATCGCCTGCATCCAGGTGAAAATCTCTAGTCCCGTTGAGTTATCGAAGGTAACCGCTGATGCTCGCGATGCGCGACCGTTGTCGTTATTCGCATAGAGCACGCCAGCCTTAGCAGACCACTGCTCTAGATACCAAGGGTCAAGTTTCTGCCCCCATCCGTACTTATATCCAACAGCCTGAAGTTTGACCGCCACAGCACGCACCTCTTCGAGAGTCTTAGGCGGGTTTTCCGGGTCTAGCCCTGCTTGACGAAAACCATTCTTGTCAAAGTACAGAACTGGATTAGAGACGTTGAAGGGCATCGGCTGCAACTCGTCCTTGACGGAGTAATAGCCGAGCACGCGCGGAATAAAATCAGAGGTGTCGTACTTGGTCGCATCGATACATACCTGAGCAGGGAGAATTGCCTGAGTATCGATCATCTGTTGCGTACCAGAGTCTTCAATCTGGACGAGGTTGGGCAGGTCACCACTGGTGAGTCCTGCTCGGAACTTCTCAAGAGACTCGCGATAGCCGGTCTGATTGATGAGGGTCACCTCAACTTTTGACTGAGACTCGTTGTACTGCTTCGTCAATCGCACCAAGGCCTCTTCGTTGGCCCTGTTCATCGCATGCCACATCGTTATCTTGACCGGAGCGGTTACCTTGTCTAGAGCAGTAGTCGGGCAGGATGCGCTAGAGCCTCCTCCTCCATCACCACCACTCGACCCGCCACCGCAAGCCGCAAGGCTGATGGCGAGCACGAGTCCTGTTGCTAATGCAATTGAGGTCCTAAGTGAATATCTCTTTGATGAATAGCGCACTCTTGCTCCTGAGTTTTGGGGGTACATGGTTAGCCTTTCACAGCACCGGCGGTTAGACCGCGCACTAACTGCTTCTGGAAGATAACTAAGAGAATTATTAGTGGCAGAGCGGCTATGACAACACCGGCAAACGTCACATTTACCTGATCGAGGCTCGTGGCACGCAGTTGACGAAGCCCAATCTGGAGAGTGCGGTATCGCGAGTCTTTGGTGACGATTAATGGCCAAAGATACTGATTCCATGCCCCTAGGAATGAGAAGACCGCCAATGCAGCCATTGCGGGTCTCGCTAGAGGTACAGCGACTCGCACCATAAATCTCCAGTGACCATACCCATCAAGCGCAGCTGCGTCCCTTAGGTCTCGAGGTACGCCCAAAAAGGCCTGACGCAGAAGGAATGCACCGAATCCGGTGGCCATAAATGGAGCAGCTAACCCGGCGTATGAGTTATACCAACCGAGGTTCACGACGGTGGTGAGGTTCGTAATTACTGTCACTTCAAATGGCACCATCAGCGTGGCGAGGAAAATAATGAAGAGCGTCCTCTTTAATGGAAACTCTAGAAAAGCAAATGCATACGCAGCGCAGGTCGCTGTCACGATCTGGCCGGTCACGATCAAGACAGTCACGATGACTGAGTTCATTAGATAGAGCGACATATGCCCGGCGTTCCATGCATCGGAGTATGCACCCCAAGTTGGCTTTGTGGGGAAGAAGAACGGCGGTCGTGCTGCGATTTGGAGTGGCGTTAGCAATGAGTTCACGATTGTGATGTAAATCGGAAAGAGAATGATCGCCGCTAGGAATGTAAGGAATACATAACGAATAGCGATAGAGGTTCGGCGCCTCCTGTGCCGTTTTGCAATAGCGACCCTGTCTTCCTCACTCACGACGAGATCGATTATTGGAACAGCAGGCTTTGAGATACTGCCAACGAACTCAGTTGCCATAGTGAACTCTCCTCTCGAGGATGCGCATCTGAGCAGTCGTCAATAAAAGTGTTACGCCAAACAAGGCGACAGCGAGTACCGCAGCCTTGCCCTCATTTTGGTCACGAAGAGCTTTATATATCGCATAAGTCAATACATTTGTCTTATCGATCGGTCCACCCTGAGTCAGTAAATCAATCTGCCCGAAAGTTTGGAATGCGACAATCGATCCGACCACGAACGCAAAGAAAACGGTAGGCGAGAGCAGCGGAAGCGTGACGCGCCAGAAGCGAGTCCACGGGCGTGCTCCGTCTACCTCGGTTGCCTCAATGATCTCATCAGGTATTGCTTGAAGCCCTGACGACATGACAATGAATGAAAGGCCAAGGTTCTGCCAGATAGTCGTAACCGCCACCGCAAATAACGCGTACTTCGGGTTCTCAAGAATTGCGGGGTTGGTAGTTAAACCAAGCCATGGAAGTAACCCGACCTGCGGATTTAAGAGCGTCCCAAAAATTACAGATGCAACCGCTACTGAGGTTGCGACTGTCGACGAGAAGATTGTTCTATATGCACCTATTCCTCTTAGGCGTTGATTAGCAACCATTGCGAGGAGTAACCCAAGGATTATTCCTGCAGGCACTGTTAAGAGAGCGAAAACAATGGTGACGCGGAAACTGTTCGTGAAGTAGTCAGAGGTCAATACCTCACGAAATTGATCGAGCCCTACGTAACGCGCTGGTAGGCCCGGGAAAGGAGGAGTTCTGAAGAATCCGAGGTAGAAGTTCTTGAAAAACGGATAGAAGACGAAGACTGAGAAGATCAGCAAAGACGGAGCGAGCATGAGATAGCCGAGACCAGTCTCTCGGCGTCGGCGGTTTAGAAAACGCTTACTCTGCCCTACATCCCCCATTAAGTCCGTCGTCGCAGTATCCGATGTCACTCGCCGTCCCCAACTAATTGAGGGTCAGGTGCATCAAGGCGCAGACCGGTGGCTGCGTCAAAAAGATGCAGTCCTACGGGGTCGGCGCTGAGCCTCACAGCCGTTCCCTCTAACGGGCGCTGCGTCTCTACCGTCTGGCGCACTATTACCATCTGCTCATCAGCGAGCCTGCATACAACATGGCGTTCATGCCCAAGCGACTCAATCACCGCAACAGTTGCGTCAAGAGCAAATTGAGTCTCGCTATCGTGAGGGAGAATTCGTACGTGCTCAGGGCGAACTCCAAGGACAACCTCTAGGCCGGTTGCATTACGCGCTGCCCCCGATACCTCGCTCGGGAGTGCAATCGCTCCCCCGGCGGTAACCAATATATGCGACCCACCCTCTGAGGCGATTGTGCCGGTAATTGTGTTCATTGGCGGAGCACCGATAAAACGTGCAACGAATAGATTCGCCGGGCGCTCGTATACGTCCTGCGGAGGCCCAACTTGCTGGAGCACACCATCACTCATAATTGCGATTCGATGCCCCATCGTCATGGCCTCAACCTGGTCATGCGTTACGTAGACAACAGTCGCATCGAGGCGCCTTTGTAACTCAATCAACTCGGCACGTGTCTGAACCCTCAATTTGGCGTCGAGATTGCTCAATGGCTCATCCATTAGAAATACCGAAGGCTTACGAACGATGGCTCGAGCTAGAGCAACACGTTGACGCTGTCCTCCGGATAATTGGGCAGGCTTCCTGTCTAGTAGGTCGCTCAGCCCTAGAGCTCGTGCTGCCTCCTCAACAAGTGGTCCGCGCTCATTCTCTGGAACTTTGCGAGATCGAAGTGGGAACTCAATATTGCGCGCAACCGTCATATGCGGATAGAGCGCATACGACTGGAACACCATTGCAATATCTCTATCTTTTGGCTCCACATCGTTTACGACGCGATCGCCAATAGCAATTTGCCCGCCACTCAGATCCTCGAGCCCTGCGATCATCCTCAGGGCAGTAGATTTGCCGCATCCCGAGGGGCCTAGGAGTACTAGGAATTCGCGGTCTCGAATCTCAAGGCTGAGGTCGTTCACAGCCACAACATCGCCGTACCGCTTGGTTACATGATCGAGAACAACTCGTGCCATCTGGGTTGCCTCCTAAGGCTTGACGCGGAGACTAACCGCGAGGAGCAGCACCGGCGTGGTGATTGAAGTGAACTTCGAAGAACATTCTGCCAAAAAATTCGTGAGTCACATTTATTTGGCCCTCTAAGGCAATTGCCCGGTATGGTCTAGCTGTGACGCTCCGCATTGCGACCCTCGTCAAGCAGATACCCGCACTTGAGGAGATGCGTATCGGGCCAGATGGCCGCCTAGACCGATCAAACTGTGCCCTTGAGATGAATCCGTACTGCAGACGAGCAGTCTCCGCTTCTGTTGAAGCAGTTCGTGAGCATGGAGGCTCTGTAACTGTCATCACCCTTGGGCCCCCTAGCGCTGCAGACGTGCTTCGTGAGGCGATCGCATGGGGAATGCAGAGGGGCGTAGAGATCTCCGGTATTCATATTGTTGGCCCCGAGTTCGCAGGTTCTGACACTCTTGCTACAGCGCGAGCTCTCGTTGCATCAATGGATACGGTACTTCGAAGTGCTGCTTCTGCGAATGGTGCCGCTAGATCCAGCATGGCGTTTGACATTGTTATTGCCGGCAAAAACTCAGTTGACTCAGATACTGGGCAGGTTCCACCAGCAGTCGCAGAGTTACTAGACCTCCCACTCCTCGCCGGAGTTCGACGGTGGTCGATTAAGAATGACGAGTTGCATGCGCACCTTGAGCACGGCGAGTCGTTAGTTGAGGTGGTAGTTGAATTACCTGCATTTATCACCACAGCGGAGCGACTTATTGAGCCAGCAAAGGTCGATCCGGTCGGGCGTGCGGAAGTACCGGAGCATTTAATAACAGAGTTAAACGCTTCCCAGATTGGTGCTGGTCCGTGGGGTGATGCCGGATCGCTGACTTGGGTAGGCGAGCCCTTGGCAATTGACCTGACACGCAAGGGCGAGAAGAACCCCGAGGCACCTCTGGAGGCACAAGTATTACGCGCTCTTGAGTTCCTGCTGCAGAGCAACGCTCTCAGCGATGAAGCCTCGATTCAGAAGCCCCAGACAGTCTCAGGGCCGGTAGCGCTTGATGGACCGTCGATAGCCGTGCTCGTGGAGCCAGGGTTTGAGGCGCAGTGCCGCAATCTCATAGCGAAAGCTGCCAACCTCGCTGATCAGATTGACGGATACTGCACAGCGATTACCTTCGACGGAACTCCTTTTGGTCTCGGCCAGGCGCTAGGTCGCTGGGGAGTCGGGCAGAGCATCGAGGTGAGTAATGCTCTAGTAGAAGAGGACGCCGCAGCCGCGGTAATCGCATGGGCGTTAGATGCGCAGCCATGGGCAATTCTGGCTTTATCTACATCTTGGGGGCGCGAGGTTGGAGCACGCGCCGGTGCAGCACTAAATGCTGGAATGATCGGCGATGCCGTCTCCCTAGCGGTCTCGGACGAAGGTCGCTTGATAGCTACCAAGTCAGCTCTCGGAGGGGCATTCGTTGTGCCTATCGGGTGCCGATCGGATATTCAGATTGCGACGGTTCGTGCTGGCCTGCTTCCAAGCGCCTCGCCTCGACCACTCTTCTCACCGCCTCGAAATGTTCATATCGGCGTCGCAGCGCGCCATCGTATGAAGATTCTGAGTCGCTCCCGCGATGAGTCAATCGACCTGCTTGCGACATCCCATCGCATAGTCGGGATTGGGCAAGGAGTTGCGCCGGACGAGTACCCCCAACTCGATGCGCTTACTTCGCTACTCGGTGCCCCTATCGGCGCCACAAGAAAGGTAACGGACGCTGGGTGGCAGCCGCGTGGGCGCCAGATCGGTATCACGGGAAGCGCAGTTACTCCGCGACTATTTATATCTATAGGTGCCCAAGGAAAACTAAATCACTCGGTAGGTTTTCGCGGGGCTGGGACCGTACTTGCTATTAACTCTGACCCAAGTGCCGCAATCTTTGACTATGCAGACATTGGCATCGTTGGAGACTGGCGCGAGGTTGTGCCGTTACTCGTCGAGGCACTCAGACCCCATGTGGAGTCGGACTAAACGCATTAATAGATGGAGTCGTGGGGCGGGCACCTAACGCATCCCTCATACTCGAGGCGATCGCGTTCAGTCTTTAACTGGCACCCTGTAGAACACTGCGAGAAGCGCCAGGGCGCCACCGCCTCCTAGTCCTGCAGAGATCGCAAGACCGCGCCATCCAAGCATCTCGTCAGCGATGCCAAGCGCATGGTCAATGGACCAGTTCCCCGCCCCTAGTCCGCCGATAGCAATCCCTACCAGCAGAAGAGTGAGGACGTACTCATAGCCTTCTCCTGGGCGAAAGATAAAGAAGCCGTTCTTGCGGTGGTTCGTTATGAAGGCCACGAGCATTACGCCGACGACCCCAGCAGCGGCTAGCGGAGTTGCGATCCCGAGGATCAGCATTGCACCTGCCGCCAACTCAGTGATACTCGCGGTCCACGCATGGAGAATGCCCGGCTTCATACCAAGACTCTCGAACCAACCGGCGGTCCCTTTGATCTTTCCACCTCGGAAGATGTGGTTATACCCGTGAGCGATCATCACGACTCCAAGGGCGATACGAATAATTAACAAAGCAGCATCCACACCGCCATTCGTACCAGTCGATGCATTCTCAAATGTAAGCATTTATTCCTCCACGAATTACTCGGTACTGAGCAATGCCCTGCTCAACTACTCCACGACCTAAGCGCTATGAGCGAGCACGCTACCGGCTCGGCATACCAAAAGCGGGCTTTTACCGATCTCCCTCCCTAATCCACGCGATACCCACGGCTCGCGCCTACGGTCGGTGCCATGAACGCCGCCAACCCCATCATCGCCGCCATAGTTCCTAGTGATGTAGTTGCCCAGAGCCGCGAATGCATGCGATGCGGAACTGCGACGGAGATGCGCTTCTATGGTTGCTGCCCCGCGTGCACCGAGGCTCTGTACTTAAAATTCCCCGGCGAGGGGCGCGCTGTTGAGGCCGAGGCATACGAGCCCAAGATGAATGTCACCCCCAACGCAGTCGCTGTAAAAGACGACTAACGCTCACTCCCCTGCTAAGCGCTTCACGTGGCGAAGACTAGGGAGTAGCCCCGCATTGGTCAGGAGACGAACCGCTCTTGCCTCTGCGACATCCACGACGAGAGCATCGCCTGGGCTTCTATTAACCACGAAAGACACAACGCAGTCTCCACATACTTCTGTGTGCTGCATTACACACTCGTCGCAGTCGATACTAAATGCTTGATCATCGCCTGATCTAGAAGGGTGTCGATAACGAGCGCGCTCGGCATCGCCTCCACCCTCAATCAATCGCGGCCCTAAGTAAGCCACTGACCCATCTAATACATCGCTAATTACTGGTCGCCCGTTGGTGGTCTCATCACTCATGAATCTCTCCCGGTCTGGTTAAGGGCCTATTGGCCCATCTCCTCCGCCCAGAGAGCACCCTTACAGGGGGGTGTGACAGTCATCCGAGGGCCGCTCTTACTGACCCACAAGAAACCGTTGCTAATCAGGCAATCTCAGAGAGCAAAGCCTGAACCCGCCTATCAATCTCATCCCGAATCAGGCGTACCTCCTCGGGAGGGCGACCAGCGGGGTCATCAAGGACCCAATCGAGGTAGCGCTTCCCCGGGAAGATTGGGCATGCATCTCCACACCCCATCGTGATCACAACATCGCTGGCTTTAACCGCTGCCTCGGTGAGCTTCTTGGGCTCCGCATCGACGAGATCAATCCCCATCTCTGCCATCACGCTTCGGACCGCCGGATTGATCTGATCAGCCGGAGCAGAGCCGGCCGATCGAACCCGCACCCGATCCCCTGCGTGGTGGGCTAAGAGAGCGGCTGCCATCTGGCTTCGCCCGGCATTATGGACACAGACAAATAAAACTTCAGGCACATTCATTTCAGGCATCCTCTGACTCCGCCTTCCGGCTATCCATAAATACAAGGAAGACTGCCAACGCCCCAACTGCTCCACCGACTACTTGCGCAATCACAAAACCAGGTGCGGACTCCGGTGCAATTCCAGCGAATGAATCGGAGAGCGTTCGCGCGATTGTTACTGCAGGGTTCGCAAAAGAAGTCGACGATGTAGCGAAGTATGCGGCAGTGATGTAACCGGCAACAGCAAAGGGTGCCATCACGTGCCGCCCCGATGTAGCGACACCAAAGACAATCATTAGAAGACCAAATGTCGCCACAATCTCACCTAGCCAGATACCTCCACCAGAGCGAACATGTGTCGAGAGATTTACTGCATCAAGCCCAAACATCAGGTTGGCAATAATCGCACCGAGCACACCCCCAACGATCTGGGCAATAACGTATCCAACTGCTTCTTTTGTAGACCTAAGCCCACCAAATATGCGGTCAACAATCGTGACTACTGGGTTGAGATGTGCACCTGATACATGCCCGAACGCGAGGATGATCGCTACTAGCGCACCCGCTGTAGCGATCGTGTTCTCGAGCAACTGGAGCCCAACATCATCTGGACTAAGTCGCTGAGCCATGATCCCGGAGCCGATTACTGCGGCAACAAGCATGCCGGTGCCAATTCCTTCAGCAGCTAAACGCCGTCTTAACAGCATGCTCGCCTCGCTCGTTTAGAGACACCTGAAACTGACTCGAGTCGGGCGATCTCGTGGCCCACACGATCTAAGGCTCCCGGAGCCAGTGAGTAATAGGTCCAGGGACCCTCCCTCGTTCCAATTATTAGCCCTGCGTCTTTTAAGACGCGGATGTGATGACTAACTAAAGGCTGTGAAGCACCTAGATCGTCAACAAGGTGGCATACGCAGAGCATTTCTTGGGTAAGGGCATTGATGATCCTCCACCTCATTGGCTCAGCAATGGCGCGCAGTGTGTCGGGAACTTCGTATTTAGCGAGAGCTAGGCGTACAGGCATCGCATAAATCTATATTGATATGGACTGCTACCGCAAACTACTGAAGGGCTTCTTTAATCAGGAATTAGGTCTACGAACGCAGTGCGGATAGGAAGGGGTCGACTGCAACCACAGTCGCTCCCTCGCGTTCGGCCTGCCCGGCTACTACACCGTCCGAGGAGATAAGCAACACCGGTAGCGAGGCGGATACCGATGAAACCTCGCGAACGATCGCAGTCCCGACTGGCTCGCCAACTGCGGAGAAAACCGCTCTAACGCCAGGTCGACCGATTTTTCCGGGAGGCTCAAGGTCGTCGCCTGCAAATACAACGGTGATGTCGCAGCGAAAACGCGAGTGGAGCGACCGAAGCGAAGCCACTAAATGTCCGCGCTGGTCGCTAACGCGCTCATCTGGCCACGCTCGTGAGGCGATATCGGTTCCATCGACCACAACTACAAGTCTTGGAGTGCGCAGAAGTGCATCTACTCCCTCTGACGTATCCGCACGGAGCCCAACAGGGATTCGCGGTGCCGGGCGTTGAGCAGTCGCGCCGCCCTCGCCGATGCTCGCTCCGGATACCTTCTGTCCTCCGCGCTCACCGACGCGATCCGAGGCGCGATCTGCAGTCGGAGTCTGAGACTGTTCGGTGGCTCGTGTTGGGCGATTCGGCGCAAGTTCCGGTGCTGTTAGTTCATCTAAGCGTGCACTCAACCTACGCGCTAAAGACGCTGCGTCTGCAAGAGCAATACGCTCAGGCGCGGGTGCCCGGCCACGTTTGATTCCCTCTACCTCAAACTCTGCTGCGCGTGCTCGGTCGACAGCCACTGCCCGCTCGCCATCTGCTTGAGCGAGCCGCCTCTCCAGAGCCGCTACATCAGTTGCGAGTTCATCGATGCGCGCATGAGCCTCCTCGATCTCGCGGGCTGGGCCGGCTGCGCGCAGAAGCGCCTCGGCCTTATCAGCCCGACTTGCATGCTCCGCAGCGTGGAGTCGACGCTCAAAATCATCACGAGCAGCGGTAGCACGACGCGCTGTCTCTTCAGCCTGCTCCGCTAGTTCGAGTGCTGCACGAATCTCTTCATCTACCGACTCGTCGCGAACCTGGGGCACTACTGCAGCCTCAACTGGCGCTCGCCTGCCTGCTAGATCAAGAGCGCAGGCCGCTCCTAGTCCGTAGCCCCAACCAGTCGGTCTCTGTGCGTATAGTGCCGATACCAAAGTTGGAAGTTCGCCCCGCGCGTCAGCCTGATTAATTCGATCAAGCGCTCGCTCCACACTCCAACCAGCAAGTGCACTCTTAGCGGCGTCACTCTCCAAGAACTCCTGGCCCGCGGTGCGGCGAATCTCCATATCGCTGATGAGCGTCTCTAGAGAGCATCCTGCAACTTCAAGGAGTGGAGCCAGCAAATGCTCTGGAACATGAGGAAGCGACGGCTCTGTCTTTGCGGTGATCGGAGGATCAATCTGCATCCCTTACAGACTTCCCTCAGCAGCAACTTCGGGAGCGATGACCTGAATGCGATCGCCCTGAGCGCCACACCAACGACATTGAACCGACTCGATCTCCTCTTCAACAACCTCGATCGACTCGATCTCTAGATCTCCGCCCACAGTGAAGTGGTGGAACTCGCGAGTTCGGCGTGAAATAGCGAGATCAAAGCGTGTGAGGTTCCCGCATCCGTCGCATCTATATCTAGTGGTTGTCATAACGAAAGCGATACTACCGATACTCGCTGCAGTTCTAGGTTTACTTAGCCGCAAAACAATGCAGTTCTGGGGAGGTCTCAACCCTCCACCCGCAACGAACACACGTTCGCTAGGCTGCATCTCGATGAAGCCTCCTCCCCCACTGCAGATCGAGAGCCACTCAACGAGTGATCCACTTGCACGCTTACCCATTGCTCAGCAGCGCTCATTCGACCACCTAGGAACCCCGCTCTCCGAGGTCACCTTTGTCGTCTTAGACCTAGAGACCACGGGGACATCGCCGGATAGTTGCGCCATTACCGAGATTGGTGCAGTGCGCTACTGCGGAGGCGAGCGCACCGCAACGTTTCAGACTTTCATCAACCCAGGTTTGCCGATTCCTCCTTTCATAACCGTGCTGACTGGAATCACCGAGGCAATGGTCTACCCGGCACCACCTATCAATGAGGTCATCCCAGCGCTTCTCGAGTTTATTGGCGGAGCAGTAATAGTTGGGCACAATCTGCGCTTCGATACTTCGTTCATAGATGCGGCGCTGCTTGCCGACGGACGAGAGCGCCTCCCAAACAGGCGCGTCGATACTCTCGGGTTAGCGCGACGCTTACTACGCGATGAAGTGCCTGATATGAAACTCGGAACCCTTGCGCGTCACCTGCGCGTAGAAGAGACTCCTAATCACCGTGCGCTCGCAGATGCTCAAGCAACTGCGGAGGTACTCCATTCGCTCCTTGAGCGTGCAGCAACTCTTGGGGTCTTAGGGCTAGACGACCTCATAGAACTTCCAAAGATTCGTGCTCATCCATCGGCCTCGAAGCTCAAATTAACTGCAAAATTGCCTAGGCAACCCGGTGTTTATATATTTCGCAACCGCAAGAACGAGGTGCTTTACGTAGGGAAAGCAACAAACCTGCGCTCAAGAGTTCGATCATATTTCGGAGGCGATACTCGATCTAAGGTTCCACAGCTGTTGAAGGAACTTGAGCGAATAGACCACATCGTCTGCGCGGATCCGTTAGAGGCAGAGATACACGAACTCCGACTCATTCGCCGCCACGACCCTCACTACAACCGCGTCGGTAGAGGGTGGAGGCGTTACGCATATGTAAAGCTCACAGTCAACGAGCGCTTTGCGCGTCTCGTCGTGGCAGCTGAGGCAACCCCTGACGGCTCGGTCTACCTCGGGCCATTTAGATCGCGTGCGATTGCGACTGAGATTAAGGAAGCAATTGAGTCGTCGGTTCCGTTGCGGCGATGCACGCAACGTATTCCGCGAAATGCTGTGATATCAGCTGACACGCCATGCTCGCCCGCGCAGTTGGGGGTTGCTGCATGCCCTTGCACAGCCGAGACTTCGGAAGACGATTACCGAGCAATTGTTGAGCGTGCAGTTCTCGCGCTGTCCTCAGACCACACTGCGCTACTCGAGCCCATTGAGGCACGCATGGTCTCCTTCGCAGATCAAGAACGATTTGAGGAGGCGACACAGCAAAGAGATCGCCTTGCGGCGCTATCAAAAGCCCTTGGTCGACTTCGCTCCGTCGAATGGCTAAGGGCCTCGGGGAACCTACGATTCGCTACCCAGGATGGCGTAAGAGAATTCGAGGGTGGGCATTTAGTAACTAGCAGTACTCCAAGTCTCGCCGATTTTGATCCGAGATTCGAGAGAGCATCCGTGCAGGTGCTTCCGCTAGGGCAGCCTCCAGCACGCGAGGAGATAGACGAACTCCTAGTAGTTGCACGTTGGCTAGAGCATGCGCTCACTGCGGGTCGGGTTCGACTTCTAAATGCAACTGGGTGTGCTGCTACTGCGTGCTCCGGGCCACTCCCCGCGTACAAACCAGCGCAGAGCCCAACTGTTATCTCGGAGGAGCGTTATAAATCTGACCGGAGCCGTAACGAGGTTCAGCGCGGCGGAATACGCCGAGGGCGCTGAGGATCAGCTTCATCGGCTGTTGGAGTAGGAGCAGGTCGATCGGGTATCACAGATGCATTCACGCGAGTTCGGTCTTGCCCTTGAGGGGGAGAAGCATTGGAAGCGCTGGCTACATCTTTAGGGAGATTTCGCGCGCGTGTTGAAGTTGAGCGCTCCGGATTAGCGGAGCTCAAGGTCTTCCCGTAGTTAGCCAGCAGTCGCTCCCCTACCTCAAGGATCAGCGAGACAACCCCAGCGGTAACAAGCGCCCATAGGGGAATGAAAATCACCATGCGGAGGTAACGCCCGCCACCAGAGCCAGTGATCAAATCAATTAAGTCATTGGTTGAGAGGAGGCCGATAAGCACTGCGATCTTCAACGAGATAAATCCGGCAACTGGTATCGCGATGACCCATGAAACAATGCGAGCCGCCAACGGAAGGTCTCCCTCATAAGGCGGTAGATGAATGCGATTAGAACCCTCAGAGGGCTGACGCTGAGTCTCAGGCGGCGCTGAGATGGATGCAGATGGGGCACTCGCTCCACCATGCTCTACCGAGGTTACGGGAGAACCGGGTACCCGCAGAGTCCGAGCGCACCCCCCACACTTAAAGGTGCTACCAGGGGCAGCTCCATCAATACGATGGCGTTCTCCGCACGCGGGGCATTGCAGACCGCGAGCCACTATGCAGACTCTCCAGCCGCGGCCTCTGTACTTATTGAGACGAGCCGACTGAGGGCCGTTGCCGCTGCGCCGCTATCGATACTCGCTGCTGCAACGACTAATCCTTCAGGGATATCAGTGACTGAATCTGCAACTACAAGCGCTGCCGCTGCATTAAGTACAACGATGTCGCGCACCGCTCCGGACTCTCCCGCAAGGACTCTGCGAGACATATCTGCATTATGCGCCGGATCGCCGCCAACGAGTTGATCATGCGTCGAACGCGCTACCCCAAACTCAGTTGGGTCAAGGAGAAAAGTTGTGTGCTCGCCATTGCGGTATTGGTGAACGGTCGCGACATCAGTGGTCGTGAGTTCGTCGAGTCCGTCGTGCCCAAAGAAAACCATGGCGTGCTTTGCGCCGAGAGCAGCTAACCCACGCACAATTCTGTTCGCCATCGCAGGGTCAGAGACACCTACAACTTGGCGCTTCACGCGTGCAGGGTTTGCGAGCGGCCCTAGGAAGTTAAATGTTGTTGGGATGCCAAGTTCGCGCCGCGGGGCGGCAGCGAATCTAAGAGCGGGGTGATACCTAGGTGCAAAGAAGAAGCCAATACCTGCCTCTCGCACGCAACGCGAGACTCCTTCTGGGCCAAGATCGAGAGTGACCCCTAGTGCTTCGAGGAGATCAGCAGAGCCGCATGCCGATGACGCAGCGCGGTTGCCATGCTTTGCAACCTTCACGCCAGCCCCTGCTACTACGAGCGCTGCGAGCGTTGAGACGTTATAAGTATGCGAACGGTCGCCACCGGTTCCACATGTATCAACCATGACACCATCCGCTCCCTCGGGGTCAAGGTCAACGGGCGTTGTAAACCTAAGCATCGTGCCAACTAGTGCAGCGATCTCCTCTGGGGTCTCCCCCTTGGCTCGCAGAAGTACAGCGAGTGCGGAAATCTGTGCATCGGTTGCGTTGCCGGCGAGGATCGTCTCCATGGCCTGAGTAAGTACGCCGGGGTCAAGGTCTTCTCGATGCAGCAATGGCCCTAAGGCGTCAGCCCAAACAAAAGTCATGTGAGCCGCGCCGATAGGTCAATCGAGGGAACAGATCCAAGGCCGCCAGTTAGTTCGCAGCCCAAGACTCGGGAGAGCGGTTTAAACACTTCACTATTGGCTCGCATACCAGCGAGCCTACCGGGCGTTATACGCGCTGAGCGGCACGTCGACGGCGGCGCACCATACGGCGACGCTCAATCTCTGTAAGCCCGCCCCAGACACCCTGCTTCTCACGAACTGCGAGGGCATACTCAAGGCACGGCTCTTGGGCCACACATCCCTGGCAGATTGCCTTGGCCTCAGCATCTGAGCCCTCGATCTCGGGGTCAGGATGGAATACCTCTGGGTCTACCCCGCGGCACTCGGCATCGAGCCACCAGCTCGACTCGGGCTTGGTTGCTATTACTACTCGTCGCATTGAAATACTCATGATCTCTTGACCCCCAGGTATCTATTTCTCTAATAACTATTCCTACGAGAGATTGTTCGGCCCCAAATCTGCGCGACCTAAGGGGAAATTTGGGAATCTCAGAAGTCTGTCATCAAAACTCTTCGGAGAACAGGCAGCCAAGAGCGCTCGGGGCCGATACCGTGGGGGCATGCAGTTACTAAAGAAAGAGGCCTTCGGGCGTGGAATCCTTGTAGGTACCGGGATTCTCATACCGCTAGCAGCCTTGGTGCTGATACTTGAGCGTGCTGGAGTGGAGCCAGATTCACTCGGTGTATGGGTATTTCTTGTCGCAATTATTGCCTTCGCCGCTGCCGGTTTCGTCTCGGCAAAGGAGTCCAAAGGCGCGCCGTTGAGTAACGGATTAGTAGCCGGGGCAGGATCTTTTGTCCTCTGGTCGCTCCTATATGCATGTATCTGGGTCGTGAGAAAAGCCATTGGAACCTCAACAGGCGAGCACTCCGGCGGCGAGGTCGCCCTCTCTTTTCTGGCTTACCTAATAGTTGCTGGCGCCTGCGGTTTACTTGGCGCAGCGATAGGTGCGAAGATGCGGGCTCGCGATAGCAAGACGGCCGGGCGGCCGCGTGCGGACCTAGATCCGACCGAGGAACGTCCGGACTCCATAGAGCAAGGTGCTGGGTAACACCCAGTCGGGGGAACCCGCAGGAAAGTGCCACAGAGATTAAACCGCCGATGACGGGGGCAACCTCGAACAGGTAAGGGTGCAACGGTGCGGTAAGAGCGCACCAGCGCTCGGGGTGACCCGAGCGGCTAGGCAAACCCCACCGGGAGCAAGGTCATACAGGGAGAGGGCTGCTCGCCCGACGAACTTTGGTTCATAATCCCGGGTAGACCGCAAGAGTTGGCTGGTAACAGTCAGCCGAGATGGATGGTCGCCCCAGGCGTGCAAACGCTTGGACAGAATCCGGCGTACAGGCCGTCTTGCTATCGCGAACCCTCGACGGGGTTGTAGATGCTGGGTTTTGAGTCTACTCAACCTGAGAAGTCGTCCTACCCCGACCGGCCTTGAGACGGAGATCCAGCCAACTCCCGCGTTGAGGGCTACTGGACGTTTAGTCGCGTGTGCGGGAGTCCAACTTTCTGTCCGTTTGTCAGGCACCACATCGTGTAAGAACCCGAGGTCACGGAGATGGTCAGCGACTTGGTGCCGCCGTTGAAGGCCGGAATCTGGCCGACCACTTCGCCTGACGGCGCGTCGACCTCAAGGCCGTATGCCGCACCGGTGTCATTGGTGAAGGCAATGGTGACGTTTCCGGGCTTAGCGGTAAAGACTTCCGTAGATGTTGGCGGGGTGGACGAGGCGACGAGTGCGACGCGCTGGGTGTTGCTCCTCGAGTGGGTCGTGCTCGTTGTGCTCCCTGTGCTGGCACTCGAGCATCCTCCTGCAATCAGCAGAGCCGTTACTG
Source organism: Actinobacteria bacterium IMCC26256 (assembly GCA_001023575.1). Taxonomy (GTDB): domain Bacteria; phylum Actinomycetota; class Acidimicrobiia; order IMCC26256; family IMCC26256; genus IMCC26256. Next base: position 1,482,282 of record CP011489.1, read on the forward strand.
CGGCGACAGCGGCGCCGAATCGGACCGACCGTGGTTGCGTAGCCCTGAGGGATGGTGTTGAGTGTCTGAACACGTACCGAACGCTACAGGACGCTGAACTCCCCTCTCCGGATTTGGCCAGAACGAAGGCCCAAGTCATAGACCTCGGTCTTCTTTCGTCGAGCTGCCGAGTGCTCCGCCACCGTCAGACGGAGGCTTCACTCCCTCCCCTTAGACTGCGCTAAGGACCATTCTGGGGCCCGTAACATCAAGTTTCAATGCGAAACAGCGCGAACTAGCGAGGCTGTCGCGGGGTTGACCCACTGCCCAATATGACTATAATTATGGTCATGTCTGATTCCACGTTGCCGCTCGCCGAAATCAAGAAGCGTCTGTCGGAGATAATTGACGGTGTTGAGACGCACCATGATCGCGTAGTGCTCACACGCAATGGCCGGCCGGCCGCGGTAATTCTCTCACCAGATGATCTGGAGTCGCTCGAAGAGACGGTGGAGATACTCTCGAATCCGGTAGCGGTGCGCGCTATCCGTAAAGCCGAGACGGAGATTGACAAAGGCAAATCGTTTAACGCTGAGGATCTCCGGGCCAAGTACCTCAAACGATGACGTGGGATCTTCGGGTGGCTGCCTCTGCTGCACGATCGCTTTCTCGGTTGCCAGAAGGTGTCGCGGCTGCGATTGTTGAGTTCATGACCGGGCCGTTGTGCGCAGAACCTGTTCGGGTCGGTAAACCGTTACAACGCGAACTTGCTGGGTATCGATCCGCTCGACGAGGTGCTTACCGCATCGTCTACCGCCTCGACGAGGATGCTCACGTGGTTCGCGTCCTTCGAATCGAACACCGATCCGACGTTTATCGTGCGCGCTGATGGGCCCATGGAGACTCGCTTGTCACTTCAGCAGTACCTCTCGAATGAAATCCGCTTCAAGATCTAGGCACTGACTTAGTGCGTATGCCGATGATGAATGTCGGGCAGATGTTCGTGCTCGTGACTGAAACTTAAATGTCGGTGTCCTCCGCCATCTAGCACCTCGATGACATCAGCGCGATGGTGAATGTCGTCGGCTTGAATCGGATGCACGTGCTCTATTCCCCCATGCATGTGTTCATGGCCGTGTTTCGCCGTCGTTACCACCACGACACCAGCCAACGTAACCACAAAAGCGATCGCAATGCGTGTAGTGGGTTGCTCACCCACGAGTGGCCATGCAGCGAGCGCTCCGATGAACGGCGCGAGTGCGAATATCACTTGGCCGCGCGCTGCACCAACTAAGCGCGCACCAGATATCCACAACGTGATCGAGACTCCGTAGCCAATAGAGCCGATCAACAATACGACGATGATCGTTTTAAGACTCGGGGCGTTTTCAAACAGCAGGCCAATCGCCAAGTTGGCCGTACCAGCGAAGAGTCCTTTCGCGAACGTCACCGAGACGGGACTATACGCATCAAGGCTTGCGGTAATAGCGTTGTCGACACCCCAACACACGCATGCCGCTATAACGAATAGCGCACCGATCTCGATACCCGCTCCTGCTATCCCGGTCAATACGAGGCCACCCGCGCACACAATCGAGATCCCGATCCAGGCACGACGACCGATCTGTTCGCGGAGGAAAAGCCCTCCCACGCATGCTGTTGCTATCAACTCGAAATTCAGGAGCAACGAGACTGTGGATGCCGAGGTTCGTTCCAACCCCATCATCAGTAAGACCGGAGCGATACCACCACCTACCAGAACGGTAAAGAAAAGGAGGGTTCTTTGCTTTCGGGTCGTCGTGCGGCGTTGCTCACGAGCGCGCAGTGGCGCAACCGCTATCGCAGCCCCGAGATACAAGAGTCCGGCAAGAATGAAGGGCCCGGCATTATCAACGAGGAGCTTCGTCGTTGGCGTCGCTAAACCAAAACAGACTGCAGCGAACCCGCAGAACAACCAGCCCTGACGAGCATTCACGGAGACTCGATTGATCACAGACTCTTTACCTTAGCGGTTGCCACAATGCATCCCAATGTGCCGCAGAAGGTCTGCGTTTGCTCCTCATTAGGGCCGCTCAGTCATCTCCTCTTGCATTTCATCGTCAAGCTCGAACTCAGTGTCATCGTCGCTGTCATCGTCGGTGTCACCATTCGCTGTCGTGTCACCATCGTTCGATACTGGCGCACCACAACCCTGACAGAAGTCGGTTCCAAAAAGAGTCTCTCCACATACTTCGCACATCATCTCTCCGCCCTCTCTACGGCCGCTACTCATTCCTACCCCCTGCCCTCGAGTGATCCTTAAATAAAAGCTGATGGTTCAATCCAACGCGCGAATTGCCTTACCTGTTGAAGATTAATGAGCAGGTAGGACATGGTAAAGGGGTAGCAGTCTCACCAACCTGCTAGACCTCACCAGATACTTAGATAACAAAACAAATAGGGCAGGTTTCATGACCATTAAGTGCATCACCGCGAATCTCCAGGGCGGTCAAGATGATTGGCTCAGAGAGCTCGCCTCCGAAAAGATCGACATCGCGTTCTTACAGGAGGCACCTCATGAACTCCCGAAAGAATTTGCTGATGCGTATGACATCTGTAAGTACAACGAGACTGCTGCCCACCCGGCATATCGCTGCCGAACACTCATTGCAGTCCGCAGAGAGACGCGTCTCCGCCCAATTCCCCTCGAGGTGCCGACCGCTACTTACCACCGCTCTTATGTTGCAGGAGCTCGGGTTGACCTTCCTGAAATCGGCGAGACCATCTTGCTCAGCATCCACGCAAGCCCACGGGAGATACCGGAAGACTCGCCCTACCGAGAAGACTGGAGTGGCAAATCCCCAACAGATCGTCCGATTGCTAAGGGCGTGCTCTGGGACTCCGATTATGTGCTTGAGACGATTCGAAGCGTAAAGGACTCAAACAAGGATCGGATAATCGTTGCAGGCGATTTCAACGAAGCTCGCGGCCCGAACTTGCTTAATCCTGAATGGGAGATTTGGGGAACCCAATATTTTGAGAACGCAGAGTCCGAGCTTGGGCTATTCGACGTCACATGGAGCGAGTGGAGCAAGGAGGTCCCAACCCATGGTGACGCTCAACTCGATCACATCCTCGCAACTGAAGATCTACGTAGCCACCTTTTGAATTCAACAGTTCAGGAACATGCGAATAAAAGCGACCACGATCCCATTACTTGGTCAATTACCTAACCCTGCAGCAGAATTTCAGTGATTCCTTAAACGGCCAGGCGACGGAAAGCCTCTATCCCTCCGGCGCCTAGTGGGCTACCACTCCTCGAGACTGGCCTCGTAAAGTCTGTCATCTAAGGATTCGATCGGAGAATCCCATCGATCGAGAGAAATTTTTCCATCCTCGTGTATCCATGACCTGCGTCCGTTTGGAGAATCAACACTCACGGTCCCGTCTACGCACATCCATGCTTCGGTCCCGTAGGAGTCGCGAATACTCTCGTATGCGTTGCCGGCAATCCAGACTCGGCGTCCGTCTCCAAAGTCGATAGTCGTCGTGCCGTCCTCACCTACCCGTGCGATGCGTCCATCTGGGAACTCAACACTTGTAGCGGAGCTATCCGTCGTCTTCAGCGTCGCCCTAGGACTGAAAAAAACAAGGCTCGTCTCGCCTCCATTGACCGTCGTTTTCCTACCATCCGGGAAGTTGACCGTGGTTGTGCCGTCCTTAGCGATACCAGCTCGGCGTCCATCTGGGAACTCAACGGCGGTAGTGCCGTCTGAGCGGATCGAGACGCGCGGCCCGTTTGGGAACTCAACTCTTATCAAGCCACCCTTTTGTATGGTGATCGAGCCCCCCTTTGGTAACGAAACTTTCGCCACGAAAACCTCCTTCCGAGTGAGCGCTATAAATGTCTCAGCAGAGCAGTACTAGTGGAGGGGTGGGACAACGTGAATAGTGGCAGCGCAATCGAGAGCTCTTTCGGGGTACCTCGCCTAGTCATGGAGCCAGGCATGATGCCCACGGAGGAGATCAAACTCTCGATCAATCAAAGACAATCTTTCGAACCAGGAAGAAATCTCTTGTAGTTGTCACACCCCTGTATTAGAGTCGAACATATGTTCGATAAACTTAAAAACGCAGTCACCCACTTGCGAGAGGTCTCCTCACGTATTGAAATCGATGTAGTCGCCGGTAAGGACGCGGCCGAGCTCGTTGGTATCGCCGATGAGATTCGCAGAGCCGGCGATTCGCTGCGCACTGTGGCTGTTGGACAGGTAGAGCGTACGAATAGTTGGAGAGGTGAGGGCGCGAAGAGCATCACCGAGTGGCTCGCTATTGAGACAGATTGCCCGCAGTACGAAGCCCAAGCAGTAGTACTTCTCGCCGCCCAACTCCAGCACCTGCCTGTTACCCAAGCAGCACTGCGCTCCGGGGTGCTCTCCAATGCTCAGGCTGTCGAGGTAGCACGCGGTGCGATCGTCGCGCCGAATACTGAGACACAGCTCTTAAACCTCGCAAAACACGTGACAGTGCGCGATCTACGCGACGCAACCTCGCGTGTCGTAGCCGGTGCAACCGATGAGGCAGAGCGCCACCGTCAGGTCCATAAGAGTCGCTACTTCAGGTCCTGGACAGATTTCGATGGCTCATTCAACGTAAGAGGTCGAATGACTGCTGCTAACGGCGCTCTCGTAATGGCAGCACTCAAACCAATACAGGACGAGATTTTCAAGGTGGCGCGTAAGAGTGGTGTGCATGAACGACCAGAGGCTTACGCTGCTGACGCACTCATGGTGCTCTGTGAGAAGGCGAGCACGAAGCACTCGAGCGAGAGTGGCGGGAAAGCGACTCGACCTAACGCCGTGATGAATATTCGCATCGACATAGATGCCCTCAAGCGTGGGCGCACGGTAGGTGGCGAGGTATGTGAGATCGCAGGCGTTGGTCCGATACCAGTCGCGACTGCGACAGCGTATTTAGGAGAAGCATTCTTAAAGCTCCTCATTCTCGATGGCACGGAGATAAAGACAATCGCTCACATGGGGCGCGCATTACCAGCAAAACTGCGCACCGCCATCGAGGAGCGAGACCGTCTCTGCCAAGTACCAACATGCGACGTCACGCTTGGCCTGGAGATAGACCACATCGTGCCCTTCGCTGAGGGTGGGCCAACCACTTTTGAGAACCTTGTACGCCTCTGCAAACGTCATCACCTCCAAAAAACACATGACGGGTACAGACTCCTAGAACGGGTACCCGGAGCAAGTAGCGGAGTGGGTGAACTCGCCTCAGAACCACGGTGGGAATGGCGACCACCGAGATGCAACGATCCTGCACCAGACCGAGATATTGACCTAAGTGATACAGGTTGAGAGCGCTCGGGACTTTTACTCCTAGTCTGTAATACACATGCCTTCTAACTTGACTGCCGATCTGCTTCCATCTAAGCCTGCTGCTGCTTTAAGTGGAGCCGTCGGAGTTGGGGTCGCAATTGCTGTTGGAGAAATAGCCTCCAAGGCTCTTAATGCTGACCCATCCCCTCTCTACGCCGTCGGCGGTGCATTTATTGATCGCTTTGCCGGGAGCCTCAAAGATATTGCGATACAGCTATTCGGCAAGAACGACAAGACCGCACTAATTGTTGGAACGGTCATCATCTCGCTCTGCATCGGAGCATTAATCGGACTCGGCGCACGCCGTCGGCAGTGGCTTCCTTTGTTGGCCTTTAGCGCCTTTGGAGTATTCGGCGCCTGGGCACAGACCGTGCGCGCAGACGTAGGGATACTCGATGCCTGCCTAACCGCTATCTACGCAGTGGCGATCGGTCTCGCCTGTACTCATTTACTGCTCCGCCTAGCAACGCCGAGACCTCGAACGAATCTCTCGGGATCGACCTCACAAATCTCACCAGCGCTACCAGCACAACCAGACCGGGAGGAGAGACAAGACGTCTCACTCCCATCGCGCCGACACTTCTTAGGTACAGCAGGAGGGTTAATCGTCCTGGCCTACGCGGGAGTGAAAGTAGCCGGAGCGTTAGCAGGCGAGGACGTGATAGCCGCGGTAAAGAACATTCGCATTCCTCGTCCGTTTCGCAGACGAGCACTCCCCGCCCTCCAACCCTTCAAGGTAAGCGGTGTCGCAGAGTATGTAACTCCAACATCTGAGTTTTATAGGATCGATACATCCCTGCGCACACCAAACGTCGACGCATCTACATGGCGCCTCAAGATAAGAGGCTTGGTCGATACCCCGTTCGAGGTCACCTACGCCGAGCTACTCGCAATGCCGAGCATTGAAGAGGTCGTAACGCTTAGTTGTGTATCGAACGAGGTCGGAGGCGACCTAGTTGGAAATGCAGTATGGCAAGGAGTGCCGTTATCAGCTCTCCTAGAGCGTGCTGGAGTACAAGCAGAGGCTGAGCAACTCTTCTCCCGCTCTGTAGATGGCTGGACATGCGGCTTCCCGATTGAGGCAGCAGCAGATGGACGCGTCGCCATGGTCGCCTATGCAATGAACGGAGCTCGCCTCCCAACCGCCCACGGATTCCCTGCGCGACTAGTGGTCTCCGGACTCTACGGCTACGTCTCTGCAACCAAGTGGCTCGAGAGTATTGAACTTACGACTTGGCAAGGCGCCAACGGTTTCTGGGTGCCTCGTGGCTGGTCTAAAGAAGGCCCCGTAAAACTGAGTTCGCGAATTGATGTCCCGCGCTCCGGTTCACGTGTCAAAGAAGGCATGTTTGCTCTCGGTGGTGTTGCATGGTCACCATCAATAGGAGTCGCATCCGTTGAGGTCTCTATAGACAATGGCCCATGGCAGGCAGCAGAGTTAGGAAATGTTGCGAGCGAACATACCTGGGTGCAGTGGCGTTACGTCTGGAGCGCGACGGCCGGGCGCCACACCGCAAGAGTGCGTGCGACTGATCAAAACGGCAACGCCCAAGTGACAGCGAATCAGGCTCCAGCACCAAACGGCGCAACTGGTCTGCACCAAGTCTCTTTCAGCGTTTAGTGACAGTCAGAGCATTTAAGAGTCTCGTCTAGGGGCCCTATCCAGCGCGCTGAAATGCGCATACAGAGTTAGAAGGGTGGAACTGACGCACTCTAAATCGTTCTAGATATCACATACCTGATAAGAGTTAGCCTAGATTGCATATCTGATAAAAGTTAACCTGTGGTGCATAAGCCGGGGGAACGCGGTAGACGCCGATAGCGCATTTCGGAGCCACAAATTGTATTTGGTAATTGTGACGACCCCTGCTCGTGGGTTTACCTTGATAGGTCACGCGCAAGTGAGGAAATCTACATGAAGCGGCATCGGTCGGAACGCAGAGCGGATCACCATTCACGCGAGATGCTCTAAGCGGCGTCTCCCAAACACTCCCGACAGTATTTGGATTATCCCAAATCTGATCTCCGTCAACAACAAAACTATGCACACCTAGGTCAGAAGATCTTGCTCTGATTACATGCTCTTGTATTAGGCATACCTCGGCGTCCTCTCGAAGGCCATCCGGATAAGGGTTGTTCGGATCCGGGGCATACCAACCACGCTGGCAGAATCTTATGGTGAGTTCAAGATCTAAGGGCTGCCATTTGACTGCCCTGCTCAGAGTCGTCCTGCAATTATTAGGGTCTGGTTCGCTGGAATCGATTGTTTTATACCTTCCGAAAGATCCAAGCGCCGTTCCTAAGGCAATACTCGGTTTTGTGCAGTGAGCCAGAGTCCCGGATACTCCAGTCTTTGACTCTGAATAATCGATTTTGATGAAGCATTCGCCAAACCAAGCTCGATACGGATAGGCGTTTAAAATTTTCGCCGAAGAGAGGTTCGACTCGGGGGGTTGCCCGTTCGGTGAATGAGTACAGAGATAATCATTCGTTAGGTTGAACGTTGATCCGTAATTGCCGTTACTACTTGCGCCAGAGAGGTCGGCTTTATTGCTCCCTTGGTTTATTACAAGCCATCCGCCCGCACCTAGTAACAAGAGGAGCGCAGCCAAGCTTGATAACAGCACACGCTTGCGCCTTCGAGACAGCCCCGGCGTTTGCTTCTCTGTACCGTCGTTCACATCTCACTCCATTCCTAGAACTAATGACAACGAGAGAATACGTGTTCACTTAATCCTTGACAATGTAACGAAACTACAATTTCAGAGGACCAAGGAGATGAAGGCCCAGGCGGGGCTACGGATTCCCTACTTGGCGCCTCAATCAAAGGCTTTTAGGTGGAGCAAACCCCTCTGGCCATCTCGTTGCGTCATCCCAGAGCACACCGTTCAGATTCGCCCCTTCGAGTATCGCATTCACGAGAAATGCAGCTCTCAGATCGGCACCAGTTAGGTCTGCATCGGTTAGGTCGACCGAATTGAGATCGGCCTCAACCAACAGAGCATTCGTAAAATCTGCACCGCTGCAATCAGAGTTGCAGAGGTGGGCATCTGAGAGGTCGCCACCGACTAGTGATGCTCCGCGCAGCGATGCGGACTTCAAGCTCGCAGCCTTCAATACCGCTCCACTTAGGTTCGCATTATCCATATGCGCACCCCGCAGTGTTGCAGCAGTTAGATCCGAGCCACTTAGGGCTGCCCCCGACAATTGAGCGCCCTCTAGGTCGATTCGAGTGAGGTTCATGCCAGAGAGGGAGGCGCCTGTTAAATCTGCTCCAGGGAGACTCGCCCAAGCTCTTAACTCGCGACCATTAACCAACATGACGCACGCCTGTTCTAATGAGCAGTGTTCTAATGAGCAGTGTTCTAATCAGCATCGTTCTTCAACTCGCGATATTTATGAAACCTTCCAGAGAATTCACTCTGCTGCTCATCACTCCACCGAACCGCTTCCCCACCAGGAAGAGCCAGACAGCGAGCCGCATGATCCTGCACCAACCGCGGCAGCTCTCCCTCAAAACCAAGGGAGCGCAATCCATCCAACCTCACGTAGAAGGGAATCAGTGCGGCCTCAGCTATTGAGGCTCCATCCCCTACCAGCCATCCAGTTGGTTCCAGCTTTGTTGCTAATTCGGTTAGGGAATCCACAAGCCGGTCGCTAGCGCGCCTGATGCTCTCCGGATTGACCCCGTAATAAATAGCGATCATCGGGGGAAAGATATTTTTATCTACCCATCTTGCTGCTTTGAGGGAATCGCCTGAGAGCGCGCCGACCGACAAGTAGAGGCGTTCAAGAATCGGAATTGAGTCAGCGAGGTAACGACCGCCCTCTCGGATCATCGGGATCTCAGCGCGTGGAGAGTTCGCTACAAACTCTGCGGGAACAACGAAGTCCTTCGGGCGTACTGCAGTGGGTGGGACATCTACAACTTCGTAGGAGATTCCAAGTTGAGCGAGTGCGAACTCAACGCGCACCGAGAACGGGCATATCCAATGCCCAAATAACGTAACTGGCTCTTCTAACTGAAGCGGCATTTCAGGGGATGTCTCAGGTGATTGACTCGACTGGCCTTCACTTGAGACAAGCACGCCGCCGTTCATACGAAAAGTGACTCGCAGCCGGTACCGGCAAGTACTCCGTCAACCCACTCTCGATCGGCCGAACTCAGAGCCGTGTACGCATCTCGTATCCACCCAATGGTCTTGCCTTGATACGCAAATGCCCCTTGGCGATACTCCGCTCCTCGTATCTTGCAGACGACCTCAGCCTCTCCAGATTTGAGGGCTGCCTCATTCGCGAGCATAAATGGAGCGTAAGTCGATCCGATCTCGTTGAAGAGCGGAGTAAGCGTCTCCAGAGGGAGATCGTCGCGGCCGTACCAACCAGAATCGCCATCCACTCGCCACCACGAGAGGTCGTCAACACGATTGATCCACGAGTACACGCGCGGCCCATGCGATATGCAGAGGTCAGTCGATGGGGGCTCAATAATTGCTAATTGGCTTAATTGTCCATAGAGGCCAAAGTCTGAACTCCCGGGGCGATTGCCAAGAAGAAAGTCATTGCCCTCAAGGTGCCGATGGAGAATCTCAAGGAGGCGCATATAACTCGACTCAATAATTGGAGCATTGGTATCTGTACTTCCAACGAGAGCGCGCCTACCGACCTGACGATCAACGATGTAATCACCCATGCGCTCGAGGCGTTCGTCGGTAGCGTGCAGACCAGGCCATACCGGAAGCAACCTGCGCGCCCGCTCTACGGATTCTCGCGGCGCCCAGCGATAGTGATACATCATCTTGGTTACCCACTCGTCGGCATAGTCCTCGATGAGTAGGTCCAAGAAGTGAAGGGCTGCATCTGTTGGCTTGAGACTGCGCTCCCTAAACATCGTCTCTAGGCGAGCGATCTGAGGGGTCGAGTCGACCATTACCTCGGTGACCTCGCCGGAGACGTCGGGGAATCCAAGCACCGGGATGATCGCTACCTTGGGCCTCGGAATTCCCTGCTCATCGGCTGTCCCCTGAATCGCCCATCGAAAAGGAATCTGGCGATACCGCAGGACCGCACGCATCTTGAGGGAGTAGGGCGAACCGTATGTGCCGACGAGTGTTAACGGATTAGGCATTTAGAGGCCCCGGGTAGCGTTCCAGAAAGGAGTCTCATTTGCCTTGGGAGTGATTTTCAAGCCATCAAATTCCATAATTTCTCCGTTATCAAGATTTTGAGCCAGCCCCCGAGGATAGCGGAGGGGGCCGCTGTTGTGCGGCGTGGCTTCGGTGGGTCTCGCTAACGTGAGTCCCCCCAACCAATAGACGATCTGACGGGGAGTTCGCCTCCGAAGTAGGGTCTCTATCCACTACTAGTCAACAAGGAATTAGAGGAAAAACATGAATCACCTGCGAATTGCAAAGTATGACGTCTTGAAGGGAACCTCCAAGGAGGTTGCAGAGGTCGCCGTAGGACCCGGCGGAATTCTCGACATCTACCGCTCTATGCCTGGCTTTCAGGCCTACTCGCTCCTTGAGATTGACGCTATTACCGTCATGGGCATCACAGCATGGGAGACGCACGAGGAGGCAGAGGCGGCAACACGCGCTGCGGCAGAGTGGGTAGCCACTCACCTCGAGGGTCGTATTCACCGCACCTCCAACGAAATCGGCGACTCCCTCTTCTGGGAAGGCGTCATGTCCAAGTAATTTAAATCAGTCTTACGAGACTGCGCAAAGATATCCAACTGCCCCGACCGCACTAGCGATTCGCTAGTGGGTTGGGGCAGTTTTTTCTCTACAGCAGGGCAGTCCTCCAGCCGATAGGCAGGCATGAAGCAACTACGGGACTCCGGGATCATTTCATTACTGACCGCAGCAGCTAACAGACTGCTTGATTCTTGGCAGGAGCTCGATTCGTTTAGCTCAGTAGCCAAAATGCCTGCATCTAACGAGCGGTAACCAGCTCGAACGAAGGGCGCGCTATGCGCGGCGTTGCTTATCAAGCACGTCGATTGCATCGTGGCGCGCATTGCCTAGAAGCCAGACGACTCCTACTATTAAAGTTCCCCACCCAGTAATTAGCCCAGCAATCGCACATCCAAGCCATCTCAGCTTGTGGTGCCCTGACATGCGAAAAGCTCTGCGCTTAAGGCGAGCAATATCGTAGATAGTCAAAGCGCCAATCGGGATGCCGATGACGTATCCAATTATTAAAAATTGTGTAATGCTCATGCCCGTTTTTCGACTAAATCTTTAGTGGCGATAATTTGTCAGCAGATTTTTTGACCAGAGGCGGATTGCCTCTGCGTTGAGAGAACGCATCTTAAAGCTCCGACCCACCACCTGACTCAGCGGAGCTCGATGAGGTACGCGTGCGAGTTCGACGTGCAACAGCACCACAGACCTCAGCGCCAGAGAAGAGGATTGCACTCGAGATTAGACAAGGGGCGAAAACAAGAAGAAAGAAGAACCAGTTGAAAGTGGTCTGAACCCCTCCCGCTACTTTTAGCGGTTGGATCAAATAACTCACAACACTCAACGTTCCTTTACCCCCAACGAACGCTAGATCCTGATTAGTAACTTGGGCTGGAAGCAAGAGCCCAAAAATTGCTCCTATGAATAAGCCGCCGCCTAGAACAAGTAGCGCAGCAATCCGCAGTCTCTGCTGAGATGTTTGGGCTGACTGTCCCTGAGTAATAATTCTCTTATTTTTTTTCACAGGGTCTTATTATGCCGCTAACTCCAAGAATAATGGCGGACAAATTACTAAAATTTCGCCCAATCCATAAAGATGCTGAGTGACGTAGTGTCAGATTCTGAATCAACTCAAGGACTAAGATTATGAATCATGCCTTGTGGTTCTCAGCGCACAGGGGCATTTGAACCCAGACTAGGAGCAATAACTTGCCTTCCCAAGCCCTTGCAGTAGCCGAGCACGCACTTCTTGTGGAGCGTCGCCCGCTCACACGTGCGGAGGTAATGGCGGTGGCAAACGAACCACTTGAACTAGTCCCCGACCTTGTTGGCCTCGCCCATCGCGTGAGGCTCCAGTACTGCGGCGACACTGTTGAGTTAGAGAGCCTCATCAACGCCAAATCTGGAGCATGCCCAGAGGACTGCGCGTTCTGCTCACAATCTGTCAAGTTCGATACTGGAGTTGATGTCTACGCCTTCCTTGATTTAGGCGAGGTACTAGAGGCAGCCCACGCCACTAAGGCAGCAGGGGCTACGCAGTTCTGCATAGTTGTTGCAGTGCGCGGGCCATCAGAGCGTCTTCTAGACAAGGTGATTGCTGCGGTTAACGCTGTAAATGAGCAGACTGGCCTTGAGGTTGCATGCTCACTTGGGCTACTTACAGATGAGCAGGCGAAGCGTCTCGCCGATGCTGGAGTGCGCCGTTATAACCACAATCTTGAGGCACCAAGATCAAGATTCCCCGAGGTCTGCACTACGCACTCATACGACGATCGCGTCGATACCGCCAAGCGCGCAATTGCTGCCGGCATGGAGCTTTGTTGTGGAGGCATCCTCGGGATGGGTGAGACACTTGAAGAGCGAGTCGAGTTTGCTTTCGAGCTAGCGGAGCTCGACCCATGTGAGGTACCCATCAACCTTCTTGACCCTCGCCCAGGTACTCCACTCGCCGATTACACAATGCTCTCTCCGCGTGAGGCACTACAGGCAATTGCGTTATTCCGCTTAGTTCTGCCTTCTGCATGGCTGCGTCTTGCTGGTGGTCGCGAACGAGTCCTTGGTGAGCTTCAGGGCATGGGGCTTCTCGCAGGGGCTAACGCTCTCATCGTTGGTAACTACCTAACCACTGGCGGTCGGTCTCCTGAAGAAGACCACGCACTTCTCGAGGCATTAGGTATGCCGGTAGCTGACGGACCTGGCGAGGGGCGTTTCGTGATTGACGCAACTGGTGCACACGCGTTGCCTGCCAAGCCGCAGCGCACGAACATTCCAGTAACTGCTAATTAGCTTTTGCCGTTTTACAGAAGATGCGCGGTCTCGTTGAAGCCGAGCATGCAGGGCGCGCCTTGGCGCATACCGATGCTTGATATCGATGCCACGTCAATGAACATGCGCCAAACCATTTGATCAGGAGCACCGAGAGCCCACGTAAGCGCTGCTTTGATTGGCGAGACATGTGACACCACGATCGCGAGGTCGTCGCTTAGCAACAACTCCCCCATGAGCAATCCGACTCGCCTTGACACATCATGGAGACTCTCGCCGCCCGGGGGTTTGAACTCCGGGTCTGAACGCCACTGCCTCCAAACTTCGATAGGGACATCGGCTATCGGCGTGCCATCCCACTCTCCATAATTCATCTCGACCAGACGGTCCTCTATCTCGACTGTCGAACCGGTTGAGGCTGCGATCGCGTCGGCAGTTTGGCGAGCCCTAGAGAGCGGACTACTGAGGATAAAAGCGGGATTGCTCCCCTGAAGTCTCGCCCCTAAGCGCTGCGCCTGAGCCTCGCCGAGTTCGGTAAGTGGAGGATCTATGCGACCTACAAGTAATCCATCACGATTCGAAGCAGTCTGACCGTGGCGGATGAGCAGAATCAATGCGAGACCTCACTAAGGCGCCCGGAGCGGAGAAACGATGATCTTCGTTCAGGGTCTCGGAGTCCGAACCGCCCCCACATCCACCCAAGACAAGCAATACCGATGCCCTCGGAGAGGACAAGGAGTGTGAGCGGCGGGACTAGCGCAATATCGCCGAAACCTCCCCCTACTAACGGCCAAAGAAATACTTGGTCATGGAGAAATGCACCAGATAGAACAAGGCCGCAGAGCACGCCTATAGGCAAGCACAGAAGTTGGCGCCGCAGTAAGCGTGGCCTACCGATCGTACCGAGCATTACTAATGTCAGAAGAGAGATTCCGATGATGAACGCGTGCCCATAGGCCATGTGCCCAAATGGCGCATCTATTAATAGCGGGAGCAGCGCACCCCCTCCCACAAGTCGATAATCGAGTCCACTTGAGGTAAATACCCGATAGGTAACGACTACGGATACCCCAACATACCAAAAAAACACCTTCTACTCCATTGCCTTCAATGGTGCATCGAGTGCAGCATTTACAAGAGCATCTGCCTCGGTATTGAACTCGCGCCGGACATGCTGAAGTTCGAATTTTGGAAAGGTAGAGAGGAGCGACGCTGCTTCACGGTGCAGCGGCTGAAGCCCAGCGTTCTTTACTCGGTAGCGACCCTCTAACTGGCGGATCAGGAGCTCTGAGTCTGCGCGTACCTTTACCTCGATGGGAGAGAATTTCTGCGCAGCACGCAGCCCCGCTATAAGTGCTTTGTACTCAGCGACGTTGTTTGTAGCGACTCCAATGCACTCACTTACCGAGTCGAGCAATTGAGCAGGATCACTACGAGTATCGAGGACCACTGCACCGATGGCAGCAGGTCCGGGGTTACCGCGAGATCCGCCGTCGCAGAACACGGTCACACTGGGTACGTGCAATTCGGGGGCGTCGAAGAGAGATGGATCGCTGCTCACGGGACGAGAATTGCTCCACAATTGTCACAGCACGACTCACCGGGAATTCCGCGTTTGATCCGGTCTATCTCGTTAGCGGGGATGCTCAAACGACAACCCTGACAGGTGTTACCTACCAGCCTTGCTACACCTACCCCGTTAGCGCGTCCTCGAACAAGTTCATACGTAGCAAGAAGCGCACTGGGCAGCCCATACGCCTCTGAGTTACGCGCCTCGACGACAACAGCAATCTGCGCATCTAAATCTGCCTCTCCCGATGAGATCTCAAGACGAGCGAGCGCTGCAGCCGCAGTATGCACTTGAACCTGCGCATCAAGAGCCGCTACCTCCGCCTCAAGAGTCTCGAGCGCCTGCATTAACTCGAGTTCCCGGTCTTCTAGGACTCCTTGACGCGCCACAAGTTGATCGATCTCCGTCTGAAGGGCCTGAAGCTCTTTGATCGCAGTGACTTTTCCCGAGTAGAGGGACTTATCTGCTGCAACTGACTTCTCGCGAACTGATGCAACTTCGTCATCGAGCCTATGCGCATCGCGTGCTACAACATCTCGCTGCGCCGCGAGATCACTAAGGCCTGGCGTAATAGCGGCTATGGCCGACTCAGCGTTTGCTAAGTCACTACGCGCTGGAAGGGTTGCGCGCTGCCTTCGCAGACGGTCAAGAGATAAATCGTGTTCCTGGACAACTACAAGATGGTCGAGATCAGTCACGAGCACGAGCCTACCGGCATGGGGTTCCAATATGGATTGGCTCTATTCGTTCGGCTCCTCATAGGGGCGGGGGAATTGTCGAGGTGGTCGGCGGATTAGAGCTTGTAGTTGGGCTCAAGGTCGTAGAAGTACTCGGCACGAGAGGATCGGTAGGCCCCTCCGGTCCACTAGGTCCGCTAGGCCCTGTCGCCCCCGAAGGGTCAAACTGGAGGCGTGCCCCACGCCCGGCCTCTGTAATAGAGGAGGCGGCTGGCCACAATTTCTCGTTTGGTTTCGTGAACTCCCTAACCACCTTGCCTCTTAATGCAGCATCCATGAATACCTTCCAGATCATCGCTGGGTAGGTTCCACCATAGACAGCGCCGATGCTCCCAACATTCGTCATGGGCGTATACGCAGCGGGGTCACCCATCCAAACTGCTGCAACTAGCTCTGGGGTATAGCCAACAAACCAAGCGTTGGTCTTGTCATCGGTGGTTCCGGTCTTGCCTGCAGAGAATCTCTCGATCTTGCCCTTGCCTACCGCGCGGTCTCCGGGGGCCAATCGTGCCCTTGTACCAGTGCCTGCACGAATGACACCCTGAAGAATCGAGGTCTCCGTGCGGGCCACCTCGGCGGAGAGAACTCGCTTTCCGGGTTCACGATCCTCGAATATCACACGACCGTTACGATCTTTCAACTTGGTGATAAAGACAGGATCGTGCTTGATGCCCTCAGCGGCCAGAGTTGAGTAGACAGTCGCCATCTCCAACGGGCTTACACCGATGGTGCCAAGAGTGATCGATGGGTAAGGAGGTACCTCATGCGTGACGCCGAGGCGTCTCGCCATCTCCGAGACTTTCTTCGGGCCTAACGCAGCTATCAATCGAGCGTAAGCGCAGTTAACCGACTCCTCTGTAGCAGAGCGGAGGTTGAATACTCCTCCGCCGCCCTCGGCGTTTCGAGTTGTCCACGGCGCAAAACCATCTATTTTTATAATGCACGGGCTAGAACCACTGATCGAGTCGTTCACCGAATACCCGTTCTCAAGCGCAGCAGCCAGCGTGATCGCTTTGAAGGTCGATCCAGGCTGGCGTGCACCCTGTGTTGCCAGATTGAACTGCGATCGTTCAAAACCAGGTCCGGCTACTAACGCTTTTACCTCGCCGTTTGAGGGATCCATAACTGCCATAGCGGCAGTGAATTGGGAGGTTGGAATTGTCTTATTTACAGCGCTCTGAGCCTTCGCCTGCATGCTCTGGTCATATGGAGTCTCGACTTGGAGCCCACCGCGAAATACAAGGTTGTAGCGCTCCTCGCGAGTATCCGCCAAGCGCGGATCATTGAGGAGTCGGCGCTGTACCTCCTCCACGTAATAATTATCTGGGCGAAGGTCGCTCTGTGGCCTCTGATCAGGTAGTGGCGAGGCCTCAGCAAAGGTTCTCTCGTTGTTACTAATCGCCCCAACTTCATACATCTGTCCTAGTACCTCTGAACGCCGCGCTAAGGCTCCTTTAGGGTTAGTAAACGGATTATTCCCCTCCGGATCGCGAATTGATCCAGCTAACAGGGCGGCCTGAGCAAGATTGAGATCCTGAGGAATCGTCTGAAAGAAACGCTCCGATGCAGCCTGAATGCCGTATGACCCTTGACCAAAATAAACAGTATTTAGGTACTCGCTGAGTATCCGGTTCTTTGGCCACTCAGAGTCAAGCCGTAGTGAAAGCATTGCTTCTCGAACTTTGCGCGAGAGTGTGCGCTGCGGTGCGGTAAAGAATCGATTCTTGACTAGTTGCTGAGTGAGAGTCGACCCTCCCTCCTTAACCGAACCTGAGTTGACATTCTTAAAAAATGCACGAGCTACAGCATGAAGATCGACGCCAGCGTTTCCATAGAAGTCACGATCCTCTGTCGTGAGAAGCGCCTCTACCATCACCGGCGCAACATCTGAGAGCGCCACTGATGATCTGTCCTCTAAGCCGAGTCTCCCAATTACTTGGCCCCTGCTGTCATAGATAACGGTTCGCTCTGAGAGTTGTGACATCTCATTGCCTACAACTCCATTGAACCGAACGCCGTTAGCGAAGATCGAGAAGGCTGGAGGGAGCGCCAACAAACAAACCGCGAGGGCCGTTCCTCCAGCCAGCAGCGGGAGAATAATGCTTCGGTAACGGCGGCCCATAAGTTCCATATTCTCGCACTTGCATCGAGACTCAGGTGGTCAGCGGGGCCTATTTATCCTGTCACTTTCTTAGGTGGAGCCCAAAGCCCTAAGGCTAACTGAAACTAAGCGATACCGAGCCGAGCAAGTTGCTCAACCGGAGCATCCACAGCCCTAAGTGCCTCAACAAGCAGTTCGGTCATTTGAATTGCCTCAGGGGTGTGAGCAAGGTTGCGCACTCCATCGCCATGCGCTTGATCAAAACGGTTATAGAGCAAGTCTCCGCTAAAAGCACCTCGACCCCAGAACGGAAGGTCGTCACTCGGGTCGAATGGTTGTCGGATGACAGGCACCTCAGTACCCGCTGCTTTTACGAGGGTGGCTCGCATGTCTGGCTTGATGCGATGCAGATTGGGGGCAATGCGTACTGGCATCGTCGACCATCTATTTGAGTACATCGAGAGCGGTCTATTCGCCGCAACTGGCGCCTTCGCAAACGTGCTAGTTGCATTCGCTATGTGTACTTCGCGTCCCCATACGCCTGAGAGTGCCCACTCCCTGATACTCGTGGATCGCCCCTCAATTAAGGGAACAAGCGAGTATCCGTGAGTTGCATGCTTTGGGTTTACTCCAAACACATCACAGATTGTTGCATGAATATCTACCGTAGTTGTAAGCGCATCGCATGTGCCTGCCTCAACTCCTGGCCAGGAGATCATCAAAGGAATATGCCCAAGTTCTGGGAATACAGAGACTGCAGGCTTCCCCCACATGCCGCGCTCACCTAGGTAAATGCCGTGATCAGTGCAGAGGATAAAGGCTGTGGTGTCCCACGCGTCATGGCGCTCAACCGTATCGATCATGAGGCCTAGCCAATGATCAATCATGGATAACTTTGCCCCGTATTGCGAGCGCAGATGGCGAGCTTCTCGTGCGCTCAATTCGGGCGACGCGAAAGCATCTTCGCTCTTTATGCCACTGGTATACGGCGGCCAGATGATTCGCTCCCCTTCCCAGTCATCGTCGTAGAGGCTTGTCCATTTTTCGGGAGCATCGAAGGGTTCGTGGGGATCGAACTCGTCGACGAACAGAAAAACACGCTCCTCGGGGCGACGCTGCGCACCTAGTTCCTGATCAAGCCATTTAGCAGCGGCGGTCATAGTGCGCGGCCCAGGAAAATCCGCCTCCTCGCGAAAGTATGTGCGGCTTAAATCGTAATTACGCCATCCAGACTCGCGAAATGGAGGAAGGGTTGGGGCACCAATCTGCGAAGTATCAGCACGAGTGCGCCACGGATCATCCTCTCCGCCGCGCAAGTAGTCCCATGCTCCGAAGTCGTGGTGATAATTCTCCCCACCTGCCTCAAAGAGATGCGGATGATCTGAAACAAGCATCGTTGAGATACCTGCATCCCGACGCAACTGCCTCGTGAGTGCATCTTCCCAAACTTCGATTGATCCCCATGGTCTCCAAGGGAAGTCGAGCGCACCTACTAGGAGATCATGCCGTGCGGGCATACACGGCAAGGACCCACTGTGATGGTTCGTAAAACGAACTGATCGCTTCGCGAGCCTGTCCAGATTTGGAGTCTCGAACTCTTCTCCCCCATAGGCGCCAATCATGTGCCTATTCAGGCTGTCAAGAAGAACAACAACTACATCTCTTGGCGCGGTGCTCGCGATGGGCATAGGCCCGAGAGTAATCGCCACCTGTACCCAAATGATTGGAATCTTTGTACAGGATTTACCTGTTAGTGGGGAGCCCCTCTGTGGGACTAGGCAGCCGAGGCGTCCTGAGAGCGTTTGCGCATCAGCACCAAGCCAATGCTTATGCCGCCAAGGATTAGGCCGCAACCGTTAAAGCCGTAGAGCGTAATTTTGTCCCAATTCCCCGCAAACTCGCCGAGGGATGGCTTGATAGCTATGGGGAGCACACTTACCGCCCAGAGCGCAGACCCTAAGACTCCGCATACAACCGCCGGCTTCCCAATCACGCGAGAGAGATGGTCGATGTGATTGATAATTGCAATGGCAATAAGCGCCGGGCCTACTACCAAGAGTCCATACGTGAATCTCGAGCCATATTGACCGGATCCGCTTAGCGAACTGAAACCAGCCAATCCATAGAGAAGCATTCCGACCGCTGCGTAGGTCAGGGTAGCGAAGGAGGCATGAATTTTGCGCGCTGCATCCATCTCGCCATGCTCGAGCAGAGATTCCTTGCGAGCAAGTACGAGGAAGAAACTAAGCGAGAACAAGACGCGTGCCGCTGCAAAGCCAGCCCAGTTAATGCGCAGCCAGTTGGCATGATTCTCTAGCGAATAGAGCTCTGGGTTGAGCAAGAATGGAAGGGACGTCAGGGACCAAATGACGAGTCCGATAATTCCCAGCACAACTGGGGCTCGCCCGATTCGCTTCCCAAGGTGCTCAATGTGGAGCGTGATTGCTATGGCCATCAAGATCGGGCCGAGTACGACGAGTGCCCACGAGGAGCGCACCTCAAAACCTGAACTCCAGAAGAGGAGTCTGCCGATACCCGAGGCAAGCAGTCCTAATGCTCCGAGACCTAGGGATGCGTATGAAACATGGATTGGGTGCGGCGAAGTATCTACGCCACTCAGGTTCTGTGTTGCTGCGGTCATGTCTTGACTCCTTAAAGGCCTTGTGCCCGGCATGGGCACCTAATCCGAGTCCCCACAAACTAGTGAGCGCCGATCATTTATTAGTGGATACCGATACCAAATAGGGTCGTTACCCTATTCTGCAAGCACCCCAGCAAAGGGCTAGGTTTGGAAAGTGGCTTCAAACAAGGACCCGAATGTAGATAACGAGCAGACGAAACGTAAGAGCAGGGTGCCCGCTGCGGTCGCCAAGGAGCGCCTGGTAGCCACAACTATCTCCCTTCTGCGAACTGAGCCTTTCTACGAAGTCACGACCCGGCGCATTACTCGCGAGTCAGGTCTCCCACTCGCTGCCCTCTCTCGTAATTTCGGGTCGCTCCCAGGCCTATTCGACGCGGTAGCACATGAGCTCGTGAAGCGCTTTACGGATCAGTTCAGTGAGTACGGCCCTCTAGATGCGCTGACGAACCCAGATTTGATACTCCGCACACGCCTCATTGCATGGAGCATTGGGCAGGGAGCGGACCCTTCACTATTTAGGCCCGACCCATCGGCATGGTCACGAATAGGGATGGAGCGTCAGCAGCGACTCGCTGGCGTTGACGAGCGTATGGGGACTGCTTGGGCTGAGATTGTTACATTCGTACTCGAGGGATACTCAATTTTTTCACAGACCCATACACTCAATAATCAGCAGACCTTCGAAGACTGCATAACGGTTATGAGTGAACTACAGAAATCCTTGCGTTCTTTAGAGGCGCAACTCGGTTGGGATCAGCCGATCGCCTAATCGTTGCTCCCAGAGTGCTCAACTGCTCTGCTTGCTACGCCAGACGCTGATGGATTACTCCCTACTGGCCTAGAAATCGTTCAGGTTGTTCCAGAACCCACCTGGGTGAGAGTGATGAGGCCGCTCAATCGGGGTCAAATACAGCGATCCTTTGCGTATTTCGATTACTCCGCGCATGCTCAGTGAACCGACTGTAGAGGCGACATCGTTTACAGATACCTTCAAAGTCTCTGCTACCTGGGCGACGCTCTGTGGAGAATCGGCGCGCATAATGTCTCGAACCACAGCCCGCTCCTCATCGGAGAGACTTAAGAGTGCCGCCATAGAGAAGTGCGCCTCAGGATCGGCAGCAGCATCTAAGTGCGTTGCGACCCGATCGAAGATTCCGCCGCCGCTCATGCCAGCTCCGGCATCGCTATCGGATCTGGCTGAGGTCTACAGACTCCGCACCAAAGGGTTCCTCCAACGACTATTGCCTTTGGAGGATCAACCCCAAAGAGGGTCACAACGAATGGAAGATTGGAGTGGTGCTCTCCACATACTCCGCGCCCGCAGAACTTACATATTCCCCGTGCCGAATCATCACACTGTGCGCAGAGCATTGGTCTCACCCTCTATTTGAACTTACCTGCCTAGAACTGGCCTAACTAAATGCATTCCTGAGTCTCGTTACTTTTCTATGGGACTTAAGACTGCTCAAGTTATCCGATTATGGCAGCGTATCGGAGCTATCACCGAGACTCGCCCAGAGCCCGCCCGGTGAGGAGTTTGGAGCATCATCGGCCAAGCCGGCAGCCAATCCTGATAAAGCGCCAGCAGGGCCTTCTTTCTCCCCTGTCTCAGCAAGGTTTCCCCACAGCCCTGCTGACGATGGGTCAACGGGCAGGTGGGTGCGCAGCCACATCATTGCAAAGACTCCGATCTCGCGTCGTAGGTCATCTGCCTGCACCTCAAGAAGCTGGGCATCCTTTGCGTTTATATGGCCGCCATGTTGAGCGATGCTGATGCGTCGCTGAACCTTGATTAGTTCTTCAGCGTTCTTAACTGCTTTGGAGCCGTAGCGCACTTCAAACTCGTCTAGAAGTGCATCGACGGTGTGCCCACCACTTAGGGCTAGTTGCTCGCTCTGCGTCATCGCACTTAGCTTCAGGTCGTTGCGAACCCACCTGCGCGAGATTGGGAAGCCTAAGGCGACAATCCCTGTGGCAATAGCGAATACTCCTACTCCGACCGCAGTAATCATCGCTGCAGATTCACCGGGCCATGTGGTCATTCGATTAAATGTTGAGTGAAGTGTCATCGCAATTACTAAACCACCCAGTGGAGTTAGAACTCTCTGGAGTAGCCCACGCTTCATGGATAGCACTATCGCGGCCCCCACGATCGCAGTAGTACCAGCGTGCATGAGATTTGTCGAGGATACTCGCGCGATTGCAAGGCCAATCTGCTGCCCTGAATAATCGCGATCTAGGTATATCCAATTCTCGCGAATTGCAAAGCCTGTACCAGCAGCGAGCCCAAGAATGGCTCCGTCAACGAACCAGAAACAGCGTTTGGAGAGAGTAAGGAAGGGAAGAATTAATGCCTTGCAGATTTCTTCTGCAAAGGGTGCACCATAAATGATTAGAGATTGCAAGCCGTGTTTTGCATACCACCTGTCATTGAAAGGAAGAACTAAGAACGTAGACGCAACTCCCCAGAGAAGTGCAATGACGATTAGCGGAGCGGTCTTGCGTCCGCCGCGCCCGAGCGTCGCGACGCCGAATAGACAGAGAAGGGGCACCAACGTCGCGATGATCTTGGCGATCAGCATCTAAGGCTCTCTTCTCATAAAACTATTGATGGATTTTAAACTTCTCGCTTTGTCTAGCAAGAATGCTCTTGAGACACACGATACCTCTGCCCTCAGGAGAATGAAGGCGGTTTGACTCTGCTCTCAATCTGACAGCAGACTCTGCCCAATGGATACTGAGCCCGCACAAAGCGGAATATCTTCAGAGACGCGTGCTCTGGCTGAGACACTTGCATCCTCTGGCGATGACCTATATCAAGTAGGCGACGAGGTTGATGACTCAGATGAGAAGCGCCGGCTTACCCATCGCTCAGAGCGCGCTGTAGCAGCGCGTTATTGGGGGGCAGCCCAACCACGCATCATCCTCACATTTCTTCTCGTACTAGTGGCATGGACTGCAGTTCTTTGGCTCGGCCTAGCCGGCATTCTCCCGCTATGGGCTGGATTGATTCTCAACTCAATTCTCGCTTCAACTTTTTACATGCCGATGCATGAGGCGGCACACGGAAACATCCTTGGCAAGAGCCCGAAGTCGCGGTGGAGCGAAGACCTAATTGGAATGCTCTGCTCGATTCCACTTGGCTTCTCTTACAAACCACACCGCGCATCTCATATGCGCCACCATGCGTATACGAATCAACCTGCGCGCGATCCAGACCACTACACAGATGGGCCGCTCCGAGAACTCCCTCTCAATTGGCTGAGCATTCAATTTGTATCTGAGATTCTTCCGCTACTTGCTTTTGTCCCCTCGAGCCGCCGCCTAATCCCCTCTCGCATTAGGGGCGCTTTGCGAGCCGACTCAGGCTCAAAATCTGCAGGACTCCAGCAACTCCGCTTCTGGATTTTCACTCATGCAGTTCTGCTAATCGCATTCCTTCTCGGGTTCGGATGGCCAGCCCTTCTTCTCTGGTACCTCCCAGGGAAAATACAGTCGTTCTGGCTCACATTTATCTTCGCTTGGTACCCACACCACCCAGCTAATAAAGCCGGGAGGTACGTCGATACTCGCGTCGCTGTTTTCCGCGGCTCCCGCTTCCTTATTCGCGGCCATGACCACCACGCAATGCACCACCTATTCCCACGCGTTCCTCACTATCGACTGCGCGCGCTATGGGCTGACCTTGCTGAGGAGATGGTCCCGAAAGGCGTGCGCTCGGAGGGCCGCGCCCTCGGAGCCACAGGCCCAGTTATCTGGTAGCAGAATTCAAACTTGGGCCTCACATAAAGCCCGTTCCTAGGCGATTGCCCAATAAGCGACCATAATGCTTCGCGGTCGGTTATGAATTCGCCACTATCTTGGATTCAGGCACACAACCAATCAGAATAGGAACCCCACAATGGGAGATAGCAAAAAAGCTAGCGATGCACTTACATTCTCTGCACGCTTACATGGAGCGCTGGAGATCGCTACCGGCGTCTATTTCCTTGGAGGCTTCGGCAACGCAACATTCTTCATTGGATCTGAAGGTGTCGCAGTTGTAGACCCGGGCCTATATGTAAATGGCCCGCGCGTAGTCTCCGAGCTCCGAGCAATTACTGATCTCCCTGTTCGCTATGTGATCTATACCCACGGCCACTACGACCATGCTTTTGGGACGCCTGCAATCCTCGACGACGCTGAGGAGCGTGGGCACGCTGCCCCGGACATCGTTGGGCATGTAAATGTCGCACGCCGGTTCGAGAGATATGCGAAGACATCTGGCCACCTAGCAAAAACTTTCGATATGCAGTTCGCTAGTTGGGGTCCCGGGGGTGGCGATGTTGTTCGGATGGCGCGCTACTGCCCACCAACAATCGCCTATGAAGACCGCATCACTCTCGACGGACTCGGCGGACTCCCCCTCGAACTACGACACGGCCTCGGCGAGACAGACGATCACACCTGGGTATGGGCCCCGGATAGCAGAGTGATCGTTGGAGGAGACTTCATCGTCTCCTCTCTTCCAAATGCCGGGACTCCATTTCGCGTCCAGAGGTACATCCTTGAGTGGGCCGAGACCCTAGAGGAGATGGCTGCAGTTGAGCCTCTATTCGTCGTAAGCGGTCATGGTGACGTATTTACCGACGACTCAACCGAGATGCTTGAGACAACTGCTGAGGCGCTCCGCTGGCTAGACGCAGAGGTAGTTCGCAGGATTAATGATGGGCAGTGGCAAGAGCAGATACTTGCTGAGGTTGAACTCCCGCCAGAGATGGCAGCGAGTCGTTACCTACAGCCTCTCTATGGGCATACATCCTTTGCGGTAAGAGACTTACTGCGCAGGTATATGGGTTGGTACGACGGAAACCCGTCGATGCTATTCCCATCACGCAAGGCAGCCATCGCACTGGAGGTTCTTAACCTTTCGGGAGGCGCAGACGCCATTATTGCGCGCGTTGACGAACTATCCGCAGGGGATAAAGCCGATAAACAACTCGCTTTGCATCTCGTGGATTTTGTAATTCTCGCTGACGGGGATCGCGTTGCAGATGGTCGCCTCAGAAAGGCTGAGCTCCTTGACGGCATTGCAGCCGGCGAGAAATCATTTGTTGCAGGGAACGTACTTAGGTCAGCAGCGATGCTCGAACGCGAACTGCTTGAGTAATCGCATTGTCTTGCAGCATTGACTTTCGATCGTGGGAAGACGACAACATTCGGAGTGGGCGCTGAGGGACTCGAACCCCCGACCACTGCGATGTAAGCGCAGCGCTCTACCAACTGAGCTAAGCGCCCCGAGGCCTATACCGTAGACGGCAGAGGCTGCTTATTCGCAACCAACCAAGGACTGAGCCACCTTTGGGTGAATAGGCGAGGGCTCAACAATCAATCACGCGAAGCCCCGATGGACCGCTGGTGGGTCGGTGGCTCGGCTTGGGGCACCTCGGGGGGAAGGTGCCCCGCTGCCGTACCGTCACCTCCGACCCACCACTCCCGCGGCGGGGGATTTATTGCTATTCCTTGCGTACACTCTCCTTATGCGCTAACTCGTTATGCGCTTCTTGCCTCTAGCAATACGTCCTGAGGGCGTATCTCCGAGGAGAGAAACTCGGGCGGCCGAATCTTTGGCGGCCTCCCTCGATTTCTTTTCTGCGCCAGGACCTTTCCATTTGCGAATAGTTCACCTCCCCAGACGCCAGTTGGTTCTCGACGAGTTAACGCCGATTCGAGACAGGACTCGCGCACTCGACAGTCCTGACAGAAAGAACGCGCGCGCGCAATGTCATCTAACTGCTCAGAGAAGAAGAGTTGCACCGTCTCACTCGATCCAGATGCGCACTTAGCATCAGACCTCCACGCCTCAGGGTCAAAGATGTGAGAACTCGCTAACGACTCGAGCCCTCGAATAGTTACTGCCTGCATGTTGTTCTCCTTATCTGTCTTTTGTTTTGGGTAGGTCTGGTTTTTTAATTTGCTCTCTACTGGCATCGGGTGATGCAGAGATTGCGGTACGGAGGCAAACGCGAAAAAGCCGCCGGGGAGATCCCCGACGGCTTAGGCGAAAGTTGCCTAGATGTTGGCTCCTACTTAGGAGCTCAACCGGTGCCGTCGGGGTCGGGCAGGCTTCTGGTTAAAGCCATACGCCGGTGTGGCATATGCATTTGTCCAGGTGCCTGCCGAGACATGCACTCGCGAAATAAGCTTCAGCGCGCAGGCGCGCGGTGCTACGGCTGATGCCGCTATACCGGTGTGCTGCATGCTGCTAATCATTCGAGTGCTTTCCTTTACGGCTGGACCACTAGCGGTTGCTGTGTGCCCTTTGTTGCCCCCTAAGGAAAGCAGACTGAGGGCACCCAATGCAACCTATTTAAATTCTTTGATTATTAGTGCCTATATCTAGAGGAATAGAGGGGTTATCAGAGAGGGGCTTAGCCATTTCGTTTGCTTGTCACACCCCCCTGTTACTCTCGAACATATGTTCGACAGACTTAGAGATGCCCACACAGAACTCCGATCCGCGATGACCGCAATAGATCTAGAAGTAATTGATGCTGCCGGTGCGCGCGAGTTAGTTGCACTAGCCGATGACGTGCGCCGTAGTGGAGACGCCCTGCGCACTATCGCGGTTGGGCGCGTTGATTATGTTGGCGCTTGGAAGGGTGAGGGCGCTAAGAATATCTCCGAGTGGCTAGCCGCTGAGACTAATTGTGCCCAATATGAGGCCCAGTCTGTGGTGGTCCTCGCCAACCAGCTCCAGCATCTACCCATTACCCAGGCTGCCTTGCTTTCCGGCGCACTCTCCAACACGCAGGCGGTAGAGGTCGCACGAGGAGCGATAGTTGCACCTAATACGGAGTCTCAGCTCTTGAATCTCGCGAAACATGTCACAGTGCGCGATCTACGCGATGCAACCGCACGCGTAATAGCAGGGGCCACAGATGAGGCCGCACGCCACAAACGAATACATAACAGTCGTTTCTTAAAGTCGTGGAGAGACCCCGATGGTGCGTTCATCATCAAAGGGCGCATGACGGTTGCTAATGGTGCGCTAGTAATGGCAGCACTCAAGCCAATACAGGATGAGATCTTCAAGACAGCACGCACGAGTGGCAAACATGAAAAGCCTGAGGCTTACGCAGCCGATGCGCTACTGGCACTCTGTGAGGCGAAGACTGTGGGTGCTCAAGGTCTGAGCGCGGCAAAACCAACCCGCCCTAACGCTGTAATGAACATTCGCATCGATTACGCGGCTCTCAAGAATGGGCATACCAAAGAGGGCGAGATCTGCGAGATCGCAGGTGTCGGCCCTATACCTGTCGCTACCGCTACCGAGTATTTGGGCGAGGCATTCTTAAAACTTCTTGTTCTCGATGGAGTGGACATCAAGACGGTTGCGCATTTGGGGCGACACATCCCTGCACCATTGCGCACCGCTGTCGAGGAGCGCGACCGTGTCTGCCAGGTACCGACGTGTGACGTAACGCTTGGTCTAGAGATAGACCACATCAAACCCTTCGCTGAGGGCGGCCCCGCCAGCCTGGAGAACCTTGTAAGGCTCTGCAAGCGACATCATCTCCAAAAAACACACGACGGATACCGGCTCGTGAAGCTCGCGATGGGGTGCGGCACTGGGCCACCGTCAAAAAACTCGCCACCTAAATGGGAGTGGCGCGGCCCACCAGATAAGCAAAACACAGGGTCTTGATTCAACACGGTCTTGATTCAGCAGGGTCTTGATTCAGGAGATGTTGAAACACGCGTTCTCAAGACGCGAGTATTAAAAACTACGGCAATGCAGGTATGCCGCTTTAGGAGCTCGCCCGACCGATGAGCCGACGCAGCTCTGGGTGTATAGCGGGAGGGGCGACAACTATGTCCCCAGTTTGAAGCCAATCCGAGTCGTCTCCGTGCCAATCGGTGACAACACCACCAGCTTCACGAACAATTACTCCACCTGCAGCGACATCCCAAGGGCCGAGTCCGAGCTCGAAGTATCCGTCGTATACCCCCGCTGCCGTCCAGCAGAGATCAAGGCTCGCAGCACCGACTCTGCGAAGGTCCTCAACCTCGCTCTGAACGCTTGTAAACGCCTCTAGGTAACGAGAACGCAGATCTTTGCGACGAAACGGGAAGCCCACTCCAATGACTGCTCGAGATATTTCACGAGAACTAACCGTGATCTTGAGACCGTTACAGGTTGCTCCCCCACCGAGTCGAGCAGAGTAGGTATTGCCGAGCATTGGAGCATGCACGACTCCTACAACTGGCCGACCCTCAGCAACAAGACCGATCGAGACCCCAACCGCTGGGTGGCCGTGGAGAAAGTTCGCGGTACCGTCAAGTGGGTCAACGAGCCAATGCATATCGTGAGCGCGCTCCCCTCCCTCTTCCTCGCCGTGTACCGGTATCCCTGGGGCAAGCTCCTCGAGGACTCTGCGCACCATGCGTTCACTCTGCATATCGGTATCGGTTACCCAGTCACCCGGCGACTTCTCGCGCACATTTACTGGAGACTGAAACGAAGCGAGCACGAGTTCGCCACCAGCGAGCGCAGCGGATGTTGCAGCACTAAGTAGAGCATCAAGATCAAGAATGCTCATGAGGTTGCGTTTCTCAAGCTCTCTAACAGACCTTGCGTACCGGCTGCTAATACCTGGCGCCGAGCCATCGGGTCAGCGGTATCTAGCGCTCTACCCTTTGCATCAAGGGTAATTGCGCCTGCCTCAGAGCACATCAGAACGCCGCCGAGGTAATCCCACGGCGCGTGCCATGAGGCGACATCCAAAAAGCCATCTACTGAACCGCATGCCACATCGCAGAGAGCAAGGGCCGCAGATCCAAGTACACGGAATTGCTTCCATGGGAGGACAAGTCCCGGAAGGCCAGAGAGGGCAATCACAGAATCCTCGACTCGCTCTACATCACTTGACTGAATACGCTCGCCATTTCGCGTGGCACCCTCACCCCTAACGGCACGGAAGTGAACACCTGTCTCTTGGTTCACAACTACTGCAGCGAGCAGACCTCCCGCATCCATAGCGCAGATTGATGTTGCCCAGTAAGGAATATCTCGTGCTGCATTGCTCGAGCCATCGACCGGGTCGATTACGACAATGATCGGCGAGGAGCGATCTCCACTCAGCCCAGACTCTTCACTCATTATTGCTACGGGGAGTTTGGAGAGAACCCCGAGCGCAGCCTCATCGGCGATTAGGTCAATCGCATACTGCCCTGGCTTTGTGGTGCGCGCCCTGCGACCTGAACCGCGTACATTGCGCAGCGAAGCATTCACAGCAGCCCCTGCTTCGTCAAAAGCCTCTATGAGAAGTTTTGTATCCATCCTCGAGAGTCTCGCAGAGATAGAACGCTGAATCGGTACGCCCTCAAGATTCTTCGCGTCTGCGATAACGAAGAGTCCCGATTAGCGACTCCGCATCTTCTCGTATTGTCAGAAACAATGGCTGCTAAATAGCGAGAATCTCAACGACTTCGGTGTAAACCGGCATCCCGGACTCCCGAGCCCCATCACCCGCAGCGAATAAGACATTGCCCTCGGGGAAGAAGACCTGGGCATTCCCAGCGCGCATTACCGACTCCCTTAGGTTCCCGACCATTCGACCGTGGCGTGAGCGCACCTCAACTTGGTCACCATCGGCTAAACCGAGCATCTCAATATCGGAGGCCGCCAACAGCACAGAGCCTCGAGTGGCGCCGGTTAGAGCGTCCTTATCCTTAAAGATCATCGAGTTGAACTGCTTGCCTCGACGCGTAGAGAGTAAAAACTTTCCCTCTGGAGGCAGCACTATCGATGGAGTCACGGGAGTGAACTTCGCCCGCCCGCCCGGCGTTGGGAAGACCCCGTCTGCAGCGAGCATCGGCCCGCCCCACTGCACTGAGTCGCCGAGGTTCTCGAGATTCTCAATCCCTGCATACAACGGAACAACGCGCGCTATCTCGTCCCTGACCGACTGTGCATCTGGGAAATCCATTAGGTGAGCGCGCGACGGATCAATTCTCTGCGCGAGGTCTCTAAAAATCATCCACTCGGTTCGGGCCTCTCCGATGCGCGGACCTCGCACCTCTGGGCCATACACAATGCGTCGCTCGGTAGTGGTCTCCGTACCTCCACCCGGCTGCTCGTAGCGCGTACATGCAGGCAGGAGCAGTACCTCTTCGCCCGGCTCAACAAGCATCTGAGTAGTAATAATTATGTCCTGATGCACTCGAAGCGGCACTTGCTCAAGAGCATGGAGTGTCAATACAGGGTCAGGTAAAACATCTAAGAAGTTTCCGCCGCTCGAGTAGAGGACATCAAGCTGTCCTCGCTGCGCAGCGATCAGCATCTGCTCCGCGCTCAAACCGTCAGTTGGGGAGACAGCAAATCCGTAGGTCTCCGATAGCGCAGCAGCGGATGCTTGGGAGATCGCCACACCACCAGGAAACGCTGTTGCGTAGGCCCCCATCTCGGCCCCACCCTGCACGCCTGAGTGGCCTCGAATAGGCATGAGCCCAGATCCAGACCGCCCCACGTTTCCACGAGCTAACGCAAGATTTACAATCGACTCAACATTCTCAACACCGTGTTTGTGTTGAGTAATCCCCATCGACCAGACCAGCACGGCGCTCGCAGCATCCGAGTAATAACTCGCGAATCTCTCCATCTCGGCACGGCTTGCCCCGGATGCCTCGACTAGATCATCGAATGACTGATTCTCTAGTTCGGCAAGCAGCTCGGCGAAACCTTCGGTGTGCTCACGTACAAAATCGCGATCAATTCCACCGTTGGCAAGCAGTACCTTGAGGACTCCATTAATAAATGCACCATCTCCGCCGGTATGAACCTCAAAGAAATCATCAGCGATCTTCGTACCGAATGCAGCGCTCTCAAGATTGCTTGGAACCCAGTAGTGCTCTAGCCCCGGCTCGCGAAACGGATTTACAACGAGCACCTTTGCTCCGCGCCTGCGGGCTAAGTAGAGGTATTTCATGAAGACTGGCTGAGCATTAGCGACATTCGCTCCAAAGAGCACAATGAGCTTGCTGTTGATGACATCTGTGTACGAACACGTAGTAGCCCCAAGACCGATCGTGGCTTTTAGCGCAACCGTCGAGGGTGCATGACAGACGCGCGCAGCATTATCAACATTGTTAGTACCCACAAAGCGCATAAATTTCTGCGCTACGTAATAGACCTCGTTTGTAATTCCACGCGCTGTTAAATAGAGCGCCGATCGGGACGGAGGGGCCGATCGCATGCGGTCCGCAACTAGATCGAGCGCCTCATCCCAAGTGATTCGAGTGAATCCGTCCTCCCCGCGGCGCCTAAGCATCGGGTAAGGAAGTCGCCCCAGGTTTCGCAACTCAGCGCCATCAAGTTTGCGCAGAGCAGGAACATCTGCGAGCAGCTTTGGATCAAGCGCCCGCATCGTGTTGATCTGAAGAAGCTCTAGACGTGTTGTGCAGAGGTGCACACCCTCAATCGTCCAGTCATGAAACCCTGCAACACCGAGAGCACATCCGTCGCATACTCCTTTAGAGAGCAGCCGCCAAGCGTAGGGAAGATTTCGACGATGGCTCCAGAAGATGCGCGCCATGTCACTAAAGTGCTTTGGCTTCTGCCTCCCCACTCCATTAGGAGCAAAGCCAACCCAGAGACTGCTCCGAAGGCCTCTCCCCGTGCGTATTTTGGCGGAGCCGCTCCAGGCCATCTCAGAGCCCCCCAACTATTCGCTCGGCCCCGGCGTATACCGTCGCGCGTTCGTCGCGGACAAACCCAATAAGGGTCTGCCCCATCTCGCGCGCCACCTCAACCGCAAGGCTCGTCGGCGCTGATATGGCGACCACGACAGGTATCCCAGCGACAGCGGCTTTCTGCATAATCTCGAAACTTACTCGCCCACTGACGGCGAGAATTGATGGCAAGGAGATAGATGCGTCAAGAATCCGCTCGCCTATGACTTTGTCGACAGCGTTGTGTCGACCAACATCTTCTCTACTCACGAGCAGTTCGCCATCAGCACTAAATAAGGCTGCAGCGTGTAGTGCACCAGTCTCATCAAATATGGGCTGGGCGCCACGTAGAAGTGCCGGAAGAGAAAGCACGGTCGCCGCAGTAATAGTTGGACCATCAGCGAGGCGATCTGCTGAGACGACCACGTCCTCTAGCGCTGCTTTGCCGCAGATCCCGCAACTAGAGGATGAGAGGAACACCCGCTCCCGCTGCGGTGGAACGAAATCTAGACGGGTACGAACAGTAACGATGTTGTACTGCTGCTCCTCGCTACCCTCGGTGCAGTAGGCCACGCTCTCGAGGCCCCCAGAAGATGCAAGCAGACCTTCAGAGGAGAGAAAACCAACGGCTAAAGCGAAGTCGTTCCCTGGGGTACGCATCGTTATCGCTACTGCTTGCCCTACCTGGCCGGGTCCGTGAGCACGAATCTCTAGTGGCTCCTCGATCACTAATCGATCACGGGTCTCTCGTAACTCGCCGTTCTCAATGACAGTGACCAGGGCTGGTGCGACGATGCGCCGAGATGTCATGAGCGGGGTCCTCGGTCTCGGTACGCCTGCAGGTCCTCGGGCGTGTCGAGATCGTTAAACGCGAACTTCTCAGAAGAGCGTCCCCACTCTGCTTCATTGAGTATCTCAAAAACGCAGTTATCCAGAAGCGACCTCATGGATCTCCCGCCGCTCTCCCACACCGCCGGAGCCAGGCCTCGAGCCTCAGCGCTATATCTCGCGCAGAGAGTCTGGAGCTCCCCATCTGCAAACGGGACAACCGATTGCTCGCTCTGGTGATTCACAAGTGCTCCTATTAGGCCCTCACCGATCCCGGGCATATCGCAGGCCATAAGAATGAGCGGAGTCCCTTCATCAAGCATTGCACTACCCGCAATAAACGCAGCAAGCGGACCAGCGCCGGGCTGATCCTCGAGTGCGCACTCAAGGTCTGTGTAACCGGGCCCAACCTCTATCACCCGTGAGCAGCAGCGCTTAAGTAATTCTGCAGTCCTCTGTGCGATTACTACTCCATCGATCTCAATCAATGCTTTAGGGCTACCCATACGACTACTCGCGCCGCCGGTTAAGAGGAGCGCTGGAATCGACACACTCCGAGGTTAGTGGAGAAATGACTCCGGTTTAAGCCTGTGGAGCGTGCAGGAGGTAACTAGCGACTTCCCACCTGCCCATGCGACGAGCCATTCTCACTTCGTTATGTATCTGCCCAATCGAAGAGCTAGGAGCATCCATTGCCTGCAGCAGAGTCAGAGAAGTAACAGCAACCGCTACTTCTCCGGATACTGCAACCTCATCTACTTTCGCCTCTGAGACAAGATTGGTCGGGTGTAAGCCTTGCGCGTAAACGGTCTTCTTATCTGCTACAAACTCGCGCTTGGTTCGTCCGTCTCGCATAGCGGGTCCGGAGAGTGCCCAAATCGTAGCGAAGTCGAGTCGATCCCAAGCGAGTTCATATGCAATCGCAAGATCCGATGGAGACGGCCCCGGCTCTAAAGCAAGGATAAGTATCATCGAAGCAATAAGAGACGCAATTAGCAGGACGACAACCAGCTCGGTCATGCAGCGCTCGCTGCTGCATGGTCAATCAATTTGGCAAGATCAAGATCAAGTACTGAGATTCCGCCAGCGTCATGAGTAGTGAGCGTGACACTTACATTGCGCCAGCGCAGATCGATATCGGGGTGGTGGTCCGCTGCCTCTGCAAGAAAACCAATACGGACGATTAGAGAGACCGCATCTGCGAAGGATTTAGTCTCGATGGTGCGTCGCAGAAACAACCCGTCCCTGTTCCACTCGGGGAGGAGCGCAACTCCTTCTGCTATCTCGGCTTCGGTTAGTGCAATCGGTCTCGGCATATCCCCATTCTCTGCCCAACGCGCGTCGCGCGCCAACTATGGGATAAAGGTATGGGGTAAAGGTATGCAGAGAGGCAGACTCAAACCCAGGATCAGCCGAACCAACCGACTATGTCCACAATCACATGGACACTGCCAGTGTTGTTATAGAGCGATATCGCACCTGCAGAGCCGATTGGTACAACTACGAGATTAGGGGCCGTCTCTCCCGTGAATATATTGAGATTTGAGGCTAAGGGTCGCAGCACCCCGGCAGGTGAAGCAGTTAGAAAAGTAGGGGCATCTGAGCGTGTGGCGGTCAGATTGAATACGACGGCTGTCGCCCATGTTGGTACCCCGGCGACCCCTCCAATTGTGAGAGAGCGAGACTCGCCCTGGGTAATCGGTGCGTTGCTGTCACGAGTATCAAGCACACGCACAGGTGCCTGAGCAACGAAACTGTCACCTGGATCAGAGCCGTACCACCCGACTACATCTGCGACTACCTCGACATTGCCGGTGAGATTGAATAACTCAACCTTGCCATCAGCGCTCAACGCAGCGATTACCAAATTTGGGCGTGTTGCCCCCTCAGGCCAGTTAAGGCTTGAGGCTTCAGGGCGCACCTCTCCAGATGGCCAAACAGTAAGGAACGAGGGTGCGGTGGAGTCGGTAACAGTGACGTTGATCACTGCAGCCGTTGCTCCGCTAGCAGGGACCCCACCATGCCCAGCAACTGTTAGCGAACGCGTCTCACCCGACCCGAGTGGTGCGTCTACTGAGCCGACTGCGCTACGTGTGTCGAGTATTCGAGCTGGAGAAAGAGCGTGGAACTCACTTCCACCCGCGCGCTGCACCCCACCGTCGTCGTACCAACCGACGACATCGACCACAAGGTCGACTGAACCTACAGCGTTAAAGAAACTAACCGCGCCATAAATCCCAAGCGCTGTCTGAGCAAGATTGGAGCGCGTCTGGTTCGGGAGCCAGTTAAGAGTCGAGGCAGTTGGGCGAGAGAATCCGGTGGGTGAGACTGTTAGAAAGGATGAGGCAGTTCCACCTGTGATCGTTATGTTTGCTGCAACGGCACTCACCCCCGCAGCTGGAATACCTGCAGTACTGAGCATCCCTAGGGCTCTCGTCTCGCCTTGGCCGATAGCACCGCCCGAAACACGTGTGTCGAGAACCCGCACTGGGGATATTGGGTGGTACCCGCCGGACGGTAGCCAAGTTAAAGCAAGGGAGACTCTCCCTGCAGCTGCGCCTTTTCCTGCGACCGCTATCAGATACCTCTCCCCTGCAAGCGCTGTGAAGGAGACGGCACTCGATGTACCGCCAGAAATATTGTCCGACGAAGCAACTTCCGCGAGAGCACTTACCGTTTCGCCTGTGTAGACACCCAATACGGTGTCGATCGATGATCCGATGGTCGCTAACCCGAGCGTTCCTGCGCTAGGAGCGGTGAAGAACCACCAAAGTGACCCTGCGCTAGTTACACCTCCGTGGAGAGGCTCGCCCACCTCGCGAGTCGCATTAACTGTGGAGGCACTGACAGGAGACGACAACGCTGGTGATAGCGGTAGTGCGCGAGCGAATGCATCCAAACCGATCGCTGCCCAGATATCGATTCTAGGCTTTCCATAGGAGTCGCCGGATGGAACAGAACCTGTGGCAGAGAGGCGCGCTGCAGTCTCGCTGAGGGTGGCGTTTGGATAGGCAACTCGCAGAAGAGCGAATGCTCCAACAACATGTGGAGTCGCCATAGACGTACCAGTAGAGCTTGCGTAACCGCCCCCCGGGACAGACGAGATGATCGACTCTCCAGGAGCAAAATATGACGTCATGGAGTTGCGATTTGAGAAGGAGGAAACAACATTCGAGTTGCTAACACTCCCTACCCCGTAAACGCCGGTCATGCACGCAGGGAACGCCATGCTCCCAGAGTTACCGTCGTTACCCGCAGCCGCAACAGTTGCAATGCCGACCGATCGAAGACGATTGACCGCTGCCATGTACCCAGAGTTCGTGGCGTCGGAGTCACACGTTGCTCGGTCCGAGTAAAGCGAGAACCCGAGGCTCAGATTTGCAGCAGCGATAGTGAAGTTTTCACGCTGCGCGTATACCCAATCGAGTCCTGCCATCTGATCAGAGGTCCACGAGACAATTGATCCGTTGTAGGAAGAGAAAATCTGCACAGCTAGTAATGTCGCAGACGGCGCAACGCCTTTCCTGGAAGCAGAATCACCGGCTGCAATACCAGCGACATGGGTTCCGTGGGAGCATTGGTTGGCGAACGTGCACGGTGAACCTGAACCAGCTCCATACATGACTGTCGAGTTATTAGGGCAGTTACCACCGCGCGAAAAACACGCCTCCCCGACGACTTTGCCCGCAAGCATTGGGTGCGCTCCATCAACACCAGTATCAAGAATTGCAACCGTTGCACCGCGCCCCACTGCCCCTGCATCACGAGAGGCAACACCGCCAATAGAGGGCACAGAATTAAGTAGGTCAGAGGTTGCCGGACGGTCGAGCGTTACTCCGACGACACTATTGCTCGAGCGGAGTTGCTTTAGGCCGTCTACTCCAAGGGTCAAAGCGAGCGCTGGAATCGATGTATATCTTCGCTCAACATCAGCGCTACTCCCCTCCAGGCTCTGGAGAACCTCGCCTTGCGCGTCATGGATCGTCGGATTCGCTTCGCTGGTTGCTACGCGCACGATGACCGGCACCGACCCATCTCGTTGCGCACGGCGTTCGAGCGTGTCGAGCTGACTCGAGACTCGAGCCTCGAGAGCCGCGCTCGGAGCGGCCGCAGATGTACTCGCAAAACTTGCAGTAGCGAAGATTGGAGTTACACAGGTAAAGGCAATAAGCGCGCCGAGAACCGAGGCAGCAATAACCGGTAGCCGATGAGCAGTAATGCCCATCAGTGGTCTCACTCGATTCATTTTCAAATCACTCCGAGCTTTGTGACGGTGCGCTCATTTCGGGTTTCGCTAACTGCGCTGTTGGTATAGGTGGGGCTGGTATTAGCGGGGTAGGTATAAATGCGGTTGGTATAGGTGCGGTTGTTTTAAGTGCGGAGGCTCTCGGCAAATCATTGCTGGGGTTATCGGCCCTCGAACCGATCTACTGAACCCTCAATCTGGGCTTTCTGGGCCATCTGCCCCATCGAGACCTGCACCGACTCAATACGCCCATGGCAGATCAGCCCATTCCCGATACGCCCATTCCCGATGCGCACAATTTGTTGCTGGCCGACCTAAGGACGATGCCCATGCACCCAGCGGAGCAGCAATTCTCTGAGCCTCCTGCGATTACCTACGAAGAGAATTCACCATAGAGCGAGCCAGAGGGCGGTTGCGAAGAAAATGAGTGGGGCCGGAAGGGATCGAACCTTCGACCGAGGGATTATGAGTCGGTCGAGGTCTGTCTGCACGGTGTGTTTGCGCACGTTCGGCCGTGAACTGCTGATCGAAGGGAATGACGAGCCAACCAATGCATCCCACCGGCGATTCGAGGCAGTATTGCCGAGAGACTTGGGCCGACGATCGAGGCTGGAGCGCACGTCATGTGGCTTTCACTCGAGAGCCTCGGCGCACGGTTCAGCCGACATAGCTCGGACAGATATGCATTATCATTGACGATTAATCCCCTGCGGCCTAGTGTTGTACCGCGAGAACAATCGAAATGCGGGGCAGCGAGCATGGGTAAACGAGGTGCAGTTTTACGAGGGGGCGCTCTTCTGGGCGGCGTGGCCGTCGGAGCAGTCATATTAACGCCGGCGTCGGCGTTCGCCGCCTCCCAGGTTGCGAACAACTTCGCTAGTCCTTCGCCTTTAAATCCCGGCTATCTGCAGTTAACCTTCTGGCAGGACGCCGCGCACCCTGAGGCAGGACGTAATGTCGAGCGCCGCGGCTGGTGGAATATACGCGTCGATCGCTACTTCGGCATACCAGGTACAAACTCCTGTAACTACCAGGCTCGAATTGACCGGTACTCAAACGGTGTATTTCAAACGCATAATGACAGCTCGTTCAATGGCGGCTGTAGCTCGAATTCGAACCCTGTTGGGATCTACTTTACCTTCCCAGGATATGGGGATTCGCCTTCGAACCACAATCACTATGACGCGCACACTACGGACTTCTGGATTTATTGGAAGGACGGCTATACAACTAATGGAGATTTCCAGAAAGGGATCAACCATAATAACTTCTAAACGTGCTTTCAGGAAGTCAGCGTACATCGTTCTGGCGTTAAGTGCCGTAGTCGCGGCGGTTAGTGTCTGGGGGGGAATCGGTGCACCGATTCAGACCGTCGACGCTCAAACCGCTTCGCGAACAATCCCAACAGAGGCGGCAAAGTTGGGGGCTCGGCTGCCTGCAAATAACGTGCAGCGATCGGCCTTAAAGGATGGGACCGTCACTGTCGACGAAGTGCACAAGGCGACCATCGATACCAACTTGTGCATTCAAGCACGAGCCAAGGCCCTCGGTTACTCGGTCACGATCGGCGACCTCTATTTCGATTCGTCGGGGACCCCACAGCAGAGTTTGGGGATCGCACCGGCAGCAGACTTCAAGCCCACCAAAGACTCGGAGGAGCAGCTCGATCGGTCCTCCGATGCGTGCCGAGCAGAGATCCTGATTGTGGTTCAGGTTGCCTGGTCGGGAAACTCGCTTTTCGACTCTGAAGGCCGCAACGCGGTCGCTGAGTTTCTTTCTGCCCACGGCGTGCCGCTTGCACCTTGAATGCCAGTCACGACAACCTCATCTCATGATTTCGCCGATTTCTGAATGAGACGCGAGGAATTCGCCGACTCCGGGCCAAGTCTTTATGGGCGTCGGGTGGTCTTGAAGCCGCTTGCTGCGGACGACGTACCATTTATCTGTGAGCTTGAACTGCATCCGGCCAATTTGCATCGGTGGCGGCACCGCGGACGGATTCCGAACCCAGAGACCCAAGTCCGAACGCTGTGGGACGGAGTCCTCGCACAATTCCTCGTTGTCGACCTTGAGACGAACAAAGGCGTTGGACTTGTATCAGCCTATAACCCAGATTTCGGGAATGGCCATTGCTTTGTCGCATTCATGAGCAACCCAAATTATCTCGGAACGGGTCTCTGCGTTGAGGGCGCGGCGATTCTTATCGACTATCTCTTCGAGTCCTGGCCTCTCCGGCAGGTCATGGCGGAGACCTTCGGATTCAATATTGGTCAGTTCGAGTCGGCGGCCCAGAACATTTTTGAGGAGCAAGGAAGACTTAAGGAGTACGCATTCTTCCGAGGAAAATATTGGGACAAAGTGATTCTCGTACTGACCAGGGAACGATGGTCAAAGACTTCTGGACGCTTCGCTGCATTCTCGCACCGAGCCGATATAGCAACTACAACCGACCGCAGTCCGGACGATATTGTTGCAACCTTCTTAACGGAAGTCGGAAGAGGCTCAATGGTCGACGCGGCGGGCAATCTTAGGCTGCGTGAAGATCTCTCTTTAGACTCCCTCTCGTTTCTCGAGTTCGCAGTAGTACTCGAAGATCTGGGACTTAGACTCCCACCCGAGGATCTTGTGTCCTCGCTGATAACAGTTGAGGATCTGGTGGGTTTTGTGGAATCCGCTCTGCGGGATCGTCCTCGAAAGTGATGACTGAGACCCAGATGGCGACGTTTTAACATTGAGCGATGATCTGTATCTCCGCTTCCCCTAAACAGTTGACCTTCGTCAGGATTAATGACGCGTTGTTTTCTCGTAGAGTCTGTTCGGATAATTTCTGCTGATCAGGCGCCGATTACCGAGGTTGGGTGCGCTTGGTCAATAGGTTGATTGTTGTGGACCATCAGCCGGAACGATAAGCGCTAACAAGGAGGACGACACCCTATGACACGAGCCATAACGCCTCCCCAACTGGTGCTCCTAAGTCAGCCGGCGGGCCGCTCTGCCCTGCCATCTTGTCGTGGGGCCGGAAGGGATCGAACCTTCGACCGAGGGATTATGAGTCCCCTGCTCTAACCACTGAGCTACGGCCCCGCACACTGCATCGTAGAGCAGAGGAGCACAGAATAACGGGTGCGAGGCGCGAGAACGCCCGACCCTTATGGGTCGGGCGCACAAAGCTCCGGGGGAGAGACTCGAACTCTCAACCTAGCGGTTAACAGCCGCTCGCTCTGCCAATTGAGCTACCCCGGAATCCACACCCAATGGGCATGAAGGCGTGACATTACCAGCCCAATGGCAGCCCTATACCAACCGACGATCCGAAACAAGAGCGGGGCATTAATCCGCGATATGCCTGAAAATCTGCGAGCTCCAAGGATGCCCATAACCCCTGAGGTGCGCCGGAGAGTTTTTTCTAGTAGCAAAGGGGCATGAAATTTCGCTACAGCCTCATCATTGGATTCGCCGCCGGCTACTACGCGGGCTCACGAGCAGGTACCACTGGGTACGACCAACTCCGAAACGGCCTCGAGCACCTACGTGATAGCCGGATTTTTGATCGGCTTCAGGCTGTTGTCGAGTTGGGCGTAGAGCGTATGCGCCAGGACGACGGACCGCACCTGCGCGTCATAGTTCTCGACGAAGACGTAGCAGCACCGGTTAAGTAGTTAGAGACACCAGCCCTCTACCCGAGCAATGTATCTAGAGCTCAGGTAGGTACTCGCGGAGACGAGCGCTCCTGCGCGTTGGGTGACGAAGCTTGGCAAGTGTCTTGGACTCAATCTGACGGATTCGCTCTCGAGTAACGCCGAATGCTCTCCCGACCTCATCGAGTGTGCGCATCTCGCCATCAACGAGGCCGAAGCGCATGATCACAACCTCACGCTCACGCTCCCCTAACTCTCCTAACGCATCGCGAATATCTTGCTGAAGTTGAGCGAGATCGGCGGCGATGGCAGGGGCGATGGCATTTGGGTCAGCCACGTAATCGCCTACTGAAGATCCACCATCATCTCCGACTGGGGCCTCTAGCGAGATTGGCTCTTGCCCAAGCCCCATAATCTCGATTACACGATCAGGGGTTATCTCAACATCTTTAGCGATCTCATCAATCGTGGGTTCCCGATTGAGTTCAGAGAGCAAGCGCCTCTGAGACTGTGAGACCTTCTGCATTGTCTCAACCATGTGAACAGGGATTCGAATAGTTCTTCCTTGATCCGCTATCGATCTAGTAATTGCCTGGCGGATCCACCAAGTTGCATAGGTTGAGAACTTAAAACCCTTCGAGTAATCGAACTTGCCAACAGCGCGCATTAAGCCAATGTTGCCTTCTTGGACAAGGTCAAGAAGGACCATTCCTCTACCTACGTAGCGTTTAGCGATTGAGACCACTAAACGCAGATTGGCCTCAATGAGCTGAGCCCTCGCAAGATCGCCGTCAGCTACAACCGCGGAGAGACTCTCCTCCTCCTCATTCTCGAGGACCCCTGCGATGCCTGATTCCTCAACGAATGAAAGGCGCTCACGCGCTTGCTCGCCTGCCTCAAGGCGTTGAGCGAGGGTTACTTCCTGCGCTCCAGTCAGAAGCGGAACGCGACCAATCTCTCGTAGATATATGCGAACTGGGTCGAATGAAGCGAGCTCCGACCTGCCTGAATCGCGCTTCTCGCGGCTCGCTCGTCGCGCAGCAATCTCAGTTGGTGGGGCAGCAGACTCTGGCTTGATTTCGTTTCTCAGCAGAGCATCCTCTGCCTTTAACTCATCTGAGATCTCCTCGACGACAGTGACATTTCGCGCTTCAAACTCACGATGAATGGAGGCAAGCAAATCTGTTGAAGGCTCGAGATTCGGCAGCGCCGCAAATATCTCGCCGGTAGTCACAAAGTCGCGATCACCGACTCGAAACAGCAGCGCCTCTACCGCTCCAGACATTTCCTCTGGGCCCATTCCCTCAGGCGCCATATCCTCAGAGCCCATTCCCTCAGGGCCTGATTCTGTGCTCAACGCTCCTAGCGCTTCATCGACGCCTGACGCGTTTAACTGCGAACGCGATCTTGAGCGCGTCTTCTGCGCGTCGGGTTTAGTCGACGAGGGTGTACTCGTAGGCTGTTTACTTTGGCGACTTGTCATGCTTCAGGTGCTCCCACTGCATCGGACTCCATTGGCGAAGCATCCTCAGATTCGTCTGAGATGTGAGGGGTCTCAGAGGCACCCGAGGAGTGCGACGCATACGCATCGGACAGCATGGCCACCAACTGAAGTGCTGCTTTCTCCCCCATATGCCAATCTGAGTTTCTAGCGGTCGCAATCTTGTCCAATACCGGCTTAACCACCATCGCCCGGTCGTCCCCTGCCCTCACTAGATCCCTAAGCCACCTCTCCCCAGCGGGCTCTACAAGGCTCACCACTAAACGAGCGTGCAGTGTCTCGGTCTCTCCATCGCCGACCGGCTCCTCGACCCCTAGCTGCTCTAGCAATGCAAGAACAGGCCCGGTCGCAGCAGCAGTCGCCTCATGGAAGGAGTCTGTCGAGGCAAGCAGTTCGAATACCTCGATGGCTAGAGGGTCTGAGAAGAGAGCGGTATCGATCCAGTTAACGACCATCGTTGGGTCATGGATTGCCCATCGCAGGGCCTCGAGTTCGCGACGATCAATTCGCTCCGTTGGGTTCGGCCGAGCGACCGGCTCCAACGCATCACGCGTCTCGGCGTCACGAGAAGTTGCAGCGGTGCGGGTGGCAGGTTTGGCGATTGCTTGCTTAAACCATGCGTGGTCAAACCCAGTTACACCCGCAACCTTCTGGATATATCCCTCTCTCACCAACTCATTAGAGTGCTCCCGCAGGATATTTACCGCCGACTCAGCGCATCGAGCACGCCCCTCTGGAGTCTCAAGATCGGATGCTGCGAAGACTCGATCAAGTTTGAAATCCATGAACGAACGCGCATCGGATACGGAACGCAGTAGAGCGTCTGGATCGGATTTCCAGAGGTCGGCTGGGTCTCCGCTCGTTGGGAGAGCAGCGACACGAACATTTATATCGAAGCGCTGCTCCCACGTGTACCACTTCTCAGCTGCGCTCTGCCCCGCGCTGTCAGCGTCATAAGCGAGCACAATGTTGCGCGTAAAGTTTTTAAGTATCTGAACATGATCTTCAGTCAGTGCGGTACCGCATGTAGCGACAGCATTAGGGACCCCAGCGAGAGCGAAAGCCATTACGTCCGTGTAGCCCTCGCAGATCACCACTGCGTCGCGTGCTGCCACCTCCGCCTTCGCCCAGTTAAGGCCATAAAGCACGCGGCTCTTGCTGTAGAGAGGGGTCTCAGGGGAGTTTTTATACTTCGGCCCGTCACCGGTAAGCGT
Source organism: Actinobacteria bacterium IMCC26256 (assembly GCA_001023575.1). Lineage (GTDB taxonomy): Bacteria > Actinomycetota > Acidimicrobiia > IMCC26256 > IMCC26256 > IMCC26256. The sequence goes on from CP011489.1 coordinate 1,525,770, forward strand.
GCGGCCTCCAAATCCAACGGCGTCACCTTGACGGTCAAAGATCGGGAACATAAGCCTTCCACGAAACTGGTCCTGCAGTTTGTTGGATCGGTTTATGAAAGAGAGCCCAACGGAGGCTAGATCCTCGCGTGAGAATTTTTTATCCTGTAGTGATCGCGAGAGTGCGTCGTAACCATCGGGGGCCCACCCGAGCTGAAATCTTCGAGCAGCCTCTCCATCGAAGCCTCGCGACCTCAAGTACGCGCGCGCTCCCCCTGCGTCGGCCGAGGTGAGCAGCCGTTCATGATAAAACTCAACAGCAGCACCACACGCCTCTATAAGGCGGCTCCGCTTCTGCCTATCCTGGCTCGCCTTAGCGTCGTCATATCTAAGAGTGATACCAGCGCGAGTAGCGAGGCGCTCAACTGCATCTATGAAGTCAATGTGGTCAAGCTCACGCAAGAAAGTAATTGCATCGCCACTTACCTGACAACCAAAACAGTGGTAAACCCCGAGTTCAGGGTTGACCGAGAATGATGAGCTCTTCTCATTATGGAATGGGCATAGACCCGTGTAGCGACGCCCTGCGCGTTTCAGTGCAATACGTTCACTGATGAGGGCGACGATATCTGTCGCCTCTCGCACGCGCACAATGTCCTCAGCAACAATTCCCATTGCTCTAGAGGTTACGCCGCGAGGGTCGGCAGTGCCCCGGCACCCCTAGACGAGGTGAGTGGAGAACTGAACGCAGAGAGACTGAACTCAGAGCCCCGCCTGAATTGGGTCTCTATTTTCATCTTCCTAGGTCGACACCGGCAGGTGTAGATGCAAGGTCCCAGCCGAGGTGAGATCGGGCCTGAGCGAAAGCAAAGCGGTCGGTCATTCCAGCCACGTAGGTAACCGCCTCACGCAGCGCATAATCACTCCCCGCGGATACCCCTTCATGCCCTGCGTGGCCAAGTTCCTCGAAAGGCAGACGATTAGGGCGATCGGCGTAAAACTCAACTAGAGCCCTCAGGAGGCGAGATACGGACTCCCCCTGGGCTACCGAGGCGGGGCGCATATATATGTTTTGATAGTTAAACGCCCGGAACGCAGAGAGCGCCTCGGCGATGGGCTGGGCCATTCCGATCTGGCCTGTTGAGCGGATAGCTGAGGTGACAGCGTTAATAAATGTGTGGAGCTGACTCGAGCGAGTATCCCCGCATTTGGAGCGCACTAACTCGGGGAGCATCGAGGGTGAGACAATTCCCGCCTCTACAGCATCCTCAAAGTCGTGGCATACATATGCGATGCGATCTGCCCAAGAGACAACCTCCCCTTCAGGGGTCATCGGGGCGGGGCGGGACCATGAGTGGTTACGGACTCCATCAAGCGTCTCGATACAGAGGTTTAGAGGAGCGAGAACAACATCGGCGCCCCATACAGCATGGTCGTAGCCGCCCTCAAGGTATGGAGCGAACGCATCCTCACTGGCATGCCCAAATGGACCGTGACCGCAGTCGTGCCCGAGCGCAATCGCCTCAGTGAGCGCGACATTTAAACGACATGCGCGAGAAATACTCGTGGCTACCTGGGCTACCTCGAGAGCGTGGGTGAGGCGAGTGCGCTGATGGTCCTCTGGAAAAATAAATACCTGCGTCTTACCTGAGAGCCGACGAAATGCCGTTGCCTCGTGGAGAATACGATCCCGATCCCGCTCAAAGCATGTGCGATCTGAGTCTGGCTCCTCTTCGATGGAGCGATTACCTGCACCACGAGAGAGCGTTGCGCCATCGGCGAGCCATGCCTGCTCAGCATCCTCGCGTGCCTCGCGACCCACTATCTCGCTTGCGCTAATGCTTGCGCGCGAGTCTGAGTGGGCGCGAACTACCGAGCCGCCAGCGGTGTTCCCCTCCATTGTGGCTGCCCATGCAATGGCGCGCTCACTAAGAACTGGGTTGATGGCCTCATCGCTCTTACTCACAGGAACAAATGGTAGCGAGGGGGTGGGACATCAGGCAGTGGTGCCCGGACCACCCGCTCCAAGTGCGGCGTGCGCAGCAGCGAGGCGAGCAAGAGGAACCCGATATGGGGATGCAGAGACGTAGTCCAGCCCAATCTCGTGGCAGAAGTGAACCGAGGTTGGGTCTCCACCGTGCTCACCGCAGATACCGAGTTTGATATCGGGGCGAACCGCCCTCCCCTTCTCCTTGGCCCAGCGAATTAACTCGCCGACTCCGGAGCGGTCTAACTGCTCGAAGGGGCTGACGTTCAGAATCTTCTGCTCAAGGTAGATCGGCATCATGCGTCCCTCAACATCATCACGGCTGAAACCGAATGTCATCTGCGTTAGGTCGTTTGTACCGAATGAGAAGAACTCTGCAGTCTCAGCGATCTCGCCAGCCGTAATTGCAGCACGAGGCGTCTCAACCATCGTGCCGACGAGATACTCCACGCGCTCGCCCTGCTCAGCAAATACTGCCTCAGCCTCTGCGCGAATCCATCCGTCGATGAGCTCCATCTCTGTACGAATAACGGTGAGCGGGACCATGATCTCTACCTGCGGGTCGCCCCCCGCGCGCTTGCGTGTTACTGCTGCCTCAATCAACGCACGAACTTGAAGACGATAGAGCGCTGGCTTCAAAATTCCGAGGCGACATCCACGAATCCCGAGCATCGGGTTGGACTCTTCCCATCGCTTAACCGCTGCCCAGAGGTGTTCGGCCTCAGGGTCTGCCGAGCCCCGGATAAACGCCGCGGTGCGGCGAGCCTGAAGCTCGTCGTGGTTCGGTAGGAACTCATGTAGCGGCGGGTCAAGAAGGCGCACCGTTACGGGGAGCCCATCCATTGTCTTGAGGATGCCCTCAAAGTCAATACGCTGCTGCACAAGGAGGGCAGCGAGAGCGGCCTCCTCAGCCTCGGGAGTATCAGCAAGGATCATTGCTTGAACGATGGGAAGGCGATCGCCTAAGAACATGTGCTCCGTGCGGCAGAGGCCAACCCCTTCGGCACCGAACTCGAGCGCCTTCTCGCAGTCCTCAGGGAGGTCTGCGTTGGTGCGCACTTTCAGAGTGCGGAATTCATCGGCCCAGCCAAGAACAATCCCGAAATACTCTCCTGGCTCTGGCTCAACAACGGCAACCTCGCCGACGACAACCTCGCCCGTGCTGCCGTTGATGGAGATGACCTCGCCCTCTAGAACAGTTGTGGTGAGAGTGGTTCCGTCTGCCTGAAGACGCTCGACGCTGAAGCACCTGCGCCCTAGATCGATGTTCAATTCATCCGCACCGCAGATTGCTGGCTTACCCATTCCGCGTGCAACTACCGCGGCGTGGCTAACTAGGCCGCCTCGCGAGGTGAGTATCCCCTCAGCTGCGATCATGCCATGCAGGTCATCTGGGGAGGTCTCAGGGCGAACAAGGATTACACGCTCACCGGCCTCGAATGCAGCCTCTGCCTCGTCAGCAGTGAAGTAGACCTTGCCGACGGCTGCACCCGGAGATGCGTTTAAGCCTTTGGCGATGGCGTCGTAATCAGCGGTTGGGTCGAACTGTGGGTGGAGAAGTTGATCGAGCTGTGTGGGCTGCACGCGTAGTACCGCCTCGCTCTTATCAATCATGCCCTCAGACTGCATCTCAACGGCCATGCGAAGTGCTGCTGCTGCGGTGCGCTTGCCGACGCGTGTCTGGAGAATAAATAGACGACCCTGCTCAATCGTGAACTCAATGTCGCACATGTCGCGGTAGTGCTTCTCAAGTTGAGACATCACACTGATTAACTCGACGTGGCACTCGGGGAACTCGTTACCCATCGCTGATAGGGGTTCGGTCATGCGGATACCGGCAACAACATCCTCGCCCTGTGCGTTGACCAAGAAGTCTCCATAAGGAGCGTTCTCGCCGCTTGACGGGTTACGCGTAAACGCCACACCGGTACCAGAGTCGTCACCCTTGTTTCCAAAGACCATTGTCTGCACGTTTACAGCGGTACCGAGGTCGTCGGCGATCCCCTCCATCTTGCGGTAATCCTTAGCGCGCCTGCCGTTCCAAGACTTAAAGACTGCCTCAATAGCGTACGAGAGCTGCTCTTGGGGAGTATCTGGGAAATCAACCCCAGCCTCACTCTGGACAATTGCCTTGAACGTTGTGACTAGGCCTTTCAAATCCTCAGAGGTAAGCGCCGTGTCGACAGCGACCTTGCGCTCCTCCATTAGATCGTGGAGCGCCTCTTCAAAGCTTGACGCGCTTACGTCAAGAACAATCTTTCCAAACATCTGAACGAAGCGACGGTACGAGTCATACGCGAAACGCTCATTACCTGTCTGCTTCGCGAGCCCAACGACCGAGGCATCGTTCATCCCAAGGTTGAGAACGGTATCCATCATGCCCGGCATCGAGAACGCTGCACCAGAACGAACCGAGACGAGCAGAGGGTCATCTGCATCACCGAGGCGCTTACCCATTGCAGCCTCGAGGGCGCTAAGGGACGCGGCTACTTCATCCATGAGACCTGCAGGAATTACGTCGCCACTAGCCATGTATGCCTTGCAAGCGTCGGTAGATACCGTGAAGCCTGGAGGCACTGGGAGTCCGAGCTTGGTCATCTCACCAAGATTTGCTCCCTTGCCGCCGAGGAGAAACTTCTGCTCCTTGGAGCCTTCTGAGAACGCGTATACATATTTCATGGAATTATGGGTTCCTTACGGGGATAGCCCTACGGGGATGGCCTTGGGGTATGGATAGTTCGGGGAATCCTAGAAGACGGGCAGCCTCAGAGCCGCTTCGTTATCCGGATCGTTACAGATTTACTGGTTTAGCGCCGAGAAGCCTAGAGAGCAGGATGCCCTCAGCGACGCCCGAGGCTGAGCCTTGGAACTGGTGCGGATACCACGATGGTCTTCGAGATTCGGTCATGGGAGCCTTGGCGATTCGGGTCCCAGAGCCACCAGAGTACCGATCCAAGTGCGAGTAGGAGCCCCGGAGGGGAGTAGAAGAGGGCAGTCGCAGTCGCAGTCGCAATCGCCACTGGGAGCAGGTACCTAGAGAATGCTGCCCACCAGGTGAGCGGCTCGCCATTACTGCGAAGCACTTTTACACCACGCATTCTCTTACCGAGGGTGCGGCCCGTGAGTGCAGTCGACGGGACTAGATAGAGCAGCGCCAAAATCGAGCTAGCCACAAGGACAGCCGTCGTTGGGCCGCGAAGGTCCTCTTGGGTCTTCTTCAGCTCCTCTGCAGCACTCTGATCAGCCTTCTTTGCTGACTTCTCAGCCTCTTCACGCTTATCAACCTCGGCCTGCGCTGACGCCTTCTCATCCCCCGTCGCCTTGCTCGCCTTATCCTCGGCTGCTTTGAGGGACTTCGAGGCTGCCGATAAATCTTCGGCGGCAGCGGTACGCGCCTCTCCTGCAGTCGCGTTGGCTTCTTTCTGCACGGGGTACCGCTCCGAGATGATCTTGGCCCCCGCAATCTGAGTGCAGATAACAAGGAGAATTATTACTGTGATATCGAAGACCATCGCGAGTATGCGTGGGCGAGTATCGGCTAGCTCTACTCCTACTGGAAGCGCTAGACGTGCTCGCCGCGAGCGTTGAGATAGGGGGCCGCCACCAACATTGGGAGGCGGCGAGTTAGGTGGGGCTGGAGTCTGCCCTGCAAACTTGGCTGAAATCTTAAGTGGCTCCCCACCTACAGAGGCTGAGAGTTCAATAGCGCTACCTTCAATGACCTCAGAGTCACGCGATGCGATCTCAGCGTCGTAACGATCGCGCTGGCTCTGGTCTGAGAGCACATTCCATGCCTCGTTTAACGCCGCGCCCTCTAACCGATTTGCGGTTCGTGCGGCTTCGTTCTTAGCCGAACTCTCGTCCTTCGCAGCTAGAGCCTCTTTGCGCTCACGGTAAGCAGTCTTGATCTCTGTCTTGGACGCCGCATTGCTGACGCCAAGTATTGAGTAGTAATCCATTACAGAGGAAGGCGATCGCGCAACCATGCAACGAGGTCGGCAATAGCAACGCGCTCTTGAGACATTGAGTCGCGCTCACGAATTGTTACGCAGCGATCCTCAAGCGTCTCAAAGTCGACAGTGACACAGAGCGGGGTTCCAACCTCGTCTTGACGACGGTACCGGCGACCGATTGAGCCTGAGACATCGACATCGATCATCCAGTGCGGCCGGAGAGCCGATGCGATCTCAGCAGAGACTGGTACAAGCTGCTCGTTCTTAGATAGCGGGAGTACCGCAACTTTGATGGGAGCAAGGCGTGGGTCAAGTCGCAGAACCGTTCTCGTCTCAGTCTTCCCGGCCGCGGTCTCAACCTCTTCCTCTGAGTACGCGGAGAGGAGAAAGGCGAGCGTGGCTCTATCGGCACCTGCTGCAGGCTCAATTACATGCGGCACGTAACGAAGGTCCTTCTCTTGATCGAAGTAAGAGAGGTCTTGCCCTGAGAACTCTGCGTGCTTACGCAGGTCGTAGTCGCCTCGGTTGGCTACACCCTCGAGCTCTCCCCAACCCCATGGATACATGAACTCAACATCAGCAGTACCACTCGAATAGTGCGATAGCTCGCTTGTCTCATGCTGACGTAGACGCAGAGTGTCAGGAGCGATCCCAAGATCGGTATACCAACTCATGCGCTCATCGCACCAGTACTTAAACCACTTCTCTCCATCCTCAGGCGGGACAAAGAACTCCATCTCCATCTGCTCAAACTCGCGAGTTCTATAGACAAAGTTTCCTGGTGTGATCTCGTTTCTAAACGACTTACCAACCTGCGCAATTCCAAATGGAGGTTTGCGTCGCATAGTCGTCTGGACATTTGCGTAGTTAACAAAAATTCCCTGAGCAGTCTCGGGGCGGAGGTATGCAATCGATGCAGCATCCTCGACTGGCCCCACGAATGTCTTGAACATCAAATTAAACTGTCGTGCCTCAGTAAACGAACCCTTGGTTCCGCATTTTGGGCAGGCCCCCGATTCTGGGAGTTGGTCTGCACGGAAACGCTCTTGGCATTGCTTGCAATCAACGAGAGGGTCGGTAAACGTATCTATGTGTCCGCTGGCCTCCCAGACGCGAGGCGCCATGAGGATTGCTGCGTCGAGCCCGACAATGTCCTCTCGCATCTGAACCATGGATCTCCACCACGCCTCTTTGACGTTGCGCTTTAAGAGCACGCCAAGGGGTCCGTAGTCCCATGTAGAGCGGAACCCGCCGTAGATGTCAGAGGACGGGAATACCAGTCCTCGACGCTTAGCGAGATTAACGATGCGGTCCATCAAATCAGTCTTTGCCATGAGTGCGACAGGCTACCGACCCTTCGGCATCAATGGAGCATTTCTTAGGGTCAGATTCATCAGATTCTTTTTTAAAGGGAGAGGCACCTCTCCACTTAGAGAAGTGCAGCGCTACGCATACGGCGCTCTATGTGATGCTCGACGGCATGCACCCCAAGAATCTCGATCTCATTGATCACTACTGAGGCAGGTGGTTCGGCCATCACAATGTGGAGTCCGCCCCCAAGGAGCATGACTAGAAGGGCAAGACCCTCCGGCGAGATGCGTCGGCCGCCGAGCGCTCCACACTCCACACAGAGGACCCCGCCCTCCGTTAAATCAAGTGCCGGGAATGGGCCATCGGATTCCCCGCAGCGCACGCAGGCATCGAGGAGCGGCGCTAGGCCCTCAAGGGCGAGCACCTTCCAGAAAAATGCTGGGGCTATAACGGGTGAAGGAGTTGAGTTGAGAGTCTTTAGAGCACCGAGGAGCATGCGAAACAGCGAGGGGTTTGGCTCGCGATCTGGGGAGAACTGATCCACTACCTCAAACATCGCAGCAGCGTGGACAAGGCTGTCGTAATCCTCACGCACAGAACGGAAAGCATCGATGGTCTCAACCTGTGTCACAACATCTAGGTCCCTACCGCGATAGCACTGAAGTGCCACGTGGCTCCCCGGGTCGAGGCGTGCACCGAAACGACTCCCGCTCTTGCGGACCCCTTTAGCAACAGCACGGACCTTGCCGGTCTCTGCCGTAAAGAAGGTAATGATGCGATCAGCCTCACCGAGTTTGATGGTGCGAAGGACAATTCCTTCGTCGCGATAAAGCCCAGGCATCTTCTCAGCCTAAGCGAACGCAGATGGAGGCGGCGGCTCTACGCATCCTCACCATTAACACCTTCGAAATTCTTAGGTCTCTTCTACTCCGCCGAAACGTCGCTCACGCCGCTGGAACTCTGCGACTGCGGCGACGAGATCCTTGCCGCGAAAATCCGGCCAGAGCACGTCGGTGAATACAAACTCGGAGTAGGCGGATTCCCAGAGGAGATAGTTAGAGACTCGGTACTCCCCTGACGTCCGGATAACAAGGTCGGGATCAGGCATATCTGGCGCATACAGGTGACGAGCAATCATCTTCTCGTCGACGCGATTTGGGTCAATATCGCCAGCGGCAACTCCCCGAGCAATCTCGCGCACTGCATCTGCAATCTCAGCACGCCCGCCGTAGTTAAAGGCAAACGTCAGGGTCATCCGGCGATTACGAGCCGTTTGTTGCTCGGTCTCTTCGATGCGCTGAACCACTCGCTTCGGTACACGACCATTACGTCGGCCAATAAAACGCACCCTCACTCCGCGTTCATGGAGATCGTCTCTGCGCCGAAGCAGAAGAGATTCATTGAAGCGCATTAAAAATCGCACCTCATCGAGAGGCCTACGCCAGTTCTCAGTTGAGAAGGCGTAGACGGTCATCCACTTAATCCCCAACTCGAGTGCGGCCTCTACGGCGTCGAAGAGTGCCTCCTCGCCAGCAGCGTGGCCCTCAGTGCGCTTGAGGCCACGCCTCTGAGCCCAGCGTCCGTTGCCATCCATAACGAGTGCAACGTGCGGGGGAATACGCTTTGGGTCGATATCCTGCATCACGTCTATCCCTTTAAATACGTCTATACCTTTAGTGACGTCTATACCTTTAGTGAGGTCGAGAAAACTAAACCCTCAAATAAGTATTCTGCGGCGTTAGGAAAATAGATAATCCATTCTCCGCGAAGCAGACTTACTTAACAATAAGTTTGCCCGCCATGCCGCCCGCTCGATGCCCCGGTAGCGTGCAGTAAAAATCATATGAGCCGGCTTTTAGTTCAACCTTCTTAGCGTTTTGATCGCCTTCGCCGTTGACCTCAAGAATAAAGCCTGGAACCCCTGATATCACAAGATTATGTGCACCGGACTCAGTATTCTTGAGCCAAATCTTTGAGATTCCTATGGGTGCCTCAACCTTATTTGGGCTGTAAAATAGGTTCCCTGACTCAATCTCAATAGAGGCAGTAGACGGCCCTGTCGGCTGCACATAACCACCCTCGCCGGCAGATGAACCACCGCATGCGCCTAGGCCAATCCCTAGAGCCACAATAGGGGCAAGAAATAATCTCAGTTTCATCCTGTGGTCTCCGTCATCTCGGTTGAGCCAGTAGAACCAGTCGAACCAGTAGAGCCAGTAGCAGCCCCAGGTGCCGCTGCTGTTACAACAATGTCTGCTTGCATACCAGCGGCTCTATGCCCTGGAATTGAGCAGAAGAACGTATACGTACCCTCCGCTAACTCGACCTTGCCGGAATCCGCCTCAGGGGGTCCGACCTTTAACTCAAAACCTGCAAGCTTCGCATCGGTGAAGACGAAGGTGTGCTGTCCTCCGCCATCTAGGTATTTAATATCGAGAATCCCCGCACTTGACGTGTACTCACTCTGATCAAACTTCAGCGACGAGAGTGCGGTTACAGAGATACTCGCGACCGCAGGGCCTGTCGGCTCGACAAATCCAGCAGCCTCTTCCTTCTTCTCACCAGCGGGCCCGAGGGCAAGGGTCCCGATAGCTAGGACAATTATCAATATGCCAGCCGACATCGCCCATAGAGGCGTAGTACGGATTCGAGGGGATGCAGCGATTGTCACGGCAACAACCAAGATAGCGATGGTTAGCAGTGTTCCCACCAATACGGACCCGTCTCCGCCAGTAGAGAGCAGGAGTCGAGAGATATTCAGGACCACAAATGCAATAAGAAGAATCGAGCCGACTGGAAGCAGCAACGGCAGCCAGAGGCGGTCACGTCGCTCTGCTTTTAATCTCTGCTTCTCGCGAGCGCTGCTTACCGAAGGGGTCTCTGAGCGTTCGGCGACCGCAACGCTTCCAGGGGACTCAGTTGTGTTTGTCGCTTGCTCGGTCATCTACTTCCTCAGTCCCATCTCGATTAACTCACGATCCATCTCACGCAATGCCTTATCGGGGCGGTTGCGCGACTCCTCCGATGCTGCCCATCGGAAAAAGATTACGGCAATTACTCCCCAGATTAGAAGCCCTGCCCCGATCTTCATGATGAGCCCCGCTATTAATTGATCATCAAGCGCAGTGGCCCCCCACAATTTCGGGAGTGTTTCATAGCGACGATACAGCGGGTGCGAGCCAAAAGTAAGAAATGTTGCGGGGACTGTTGGCACAATTGACTGCAGAAAGAGATAGGCAACCTTCATCGGAGCAACGAGGCGTGGGATCTCCGGGAGTGGGCTCAAAATCGGCATCCAGATAACAAACGCAGAGATCAAGAGCGCTGCATGAACCAAGAAGTGGAGGATCGCCGACTGTAGGGCAAGGTCAACGACGGCAGGCCAATGTGTGAGCACGATCATTGTGTTGAAGAGAATCAAAGCCGGCAAGAACCGCGACCACCACGCCATTGTCTTTAGTAGACGCCCCGGGAGCAAAATCCGCATCATCCATGCTGGTGTCCCCATCAAGATCAGAGGAGCAGCGACGAGCGTGTAGAGCAGGTGCTGAACCATGTGAGCGCTATACATATAGCCCTCTGCGACATCATGGATCGGCCAAGTAGATGCGAAGAGAAGCGTGAATGCACCTAAAGAAAAAGATGCTATTTGGAGCCTAGAGACAACTACCTCTCCCGAGGGAACACGCGATGGTCCACTACGCACCACGAGTATCGCGTAGGTCGCGACAAGAGCCGCAATGAGTAACCAAACCTCCGGGTGGGGTTCCCAAGCCGGGATCGCCTCCGCCATGGGGGTCAAACGTCAGCCAGGCCCGAGAGGGTTAAGAGCAGAATCGTAAAGAGCATGAAAGCCCCTGTGACGCCGAGAATGAAGAAGCGCCTAAATATCTTTGCATCGGTCTTGAGGTGCATATACCAACCGGTAACGATAAAGAACTTAGCGAGAGCGCCGAAGATCAGAATCGCCGTAATAGCTCCCTTCGAGACAGCCTCGTCTAGGTAATAGGCACCGACCTCCGCTGCGGTTATTACGCAGAGAATTACCGCGATCATCACGTACTGGAACGGGGAAGGGTGCGGATGAAGCTCGCCGGGGAGCATCTCTAGATCGCTGGCTCCCTCAAGCATGTGATGCTTTGCAGGCTCAATCTCTGCAGTTAATTCTGGGGCTGTTGTTGTATCACTCATGATCTACTCCTATGTCGGGATCAGGTAGACGACGGCGAATATAACAATCCAGACAACATCAACAAAGTGCCAGTAGAGACCTGAAATCTCAACAGCCTCGGAGTTCTCTTTTCCTAACTTGCCCTGCGCTGACATCCCCCAGAGTGAGAGCAGCCAGATGATTCCTATCGTTACATGGAGTCCGTGTATACCAGTCGCAACAAAGAAAATTGACCCTGAGACATTGGTGCTTAGAGTGAGCCCCTCGCGATAAAACTCCGTGAACTCAAATACCTGACCACCGATAAAGAGCATTCCAAATGCGGCAGTTGCAATTACCCACACACGAAACAGCCTGTGATCCCCGCGTTGAATCGCAGCGAGTGCGAGCACCATTGTGAGGCTCGACATCAGAAGAATGAAAGAGGTAACGGATGTGAAGGGAATGTTGTAGAGCGACCTAGGCGTAGGCCCTGCCAAGTTTCGGTTGCGATAAAGCAAGTATGTCGTTATAAACGCACCGAAGAATAGGCAGTCCGAGGAGAGAAATACCCACATCGCAAGTTTCGTATTACTAACCCCAGCGCTCGGGGCGTGATGATCATGCTCGTCCATGTGCACATCGGTGTCATGCGTTACAGGAAGCGCTACCTGTGCCATTACTTAGCCCTCCTCTGTTCCGGGTTCGATGGCCCAGCCGTACATTCCAAATAGCAGAAGCAATACTCCTGGAACGGCTAACCACGGGCTCTTGAATACTGCGGCATAACCGATTACCGGCAATCCCGCTGCAAGTAATAGCGGGAAATATGAAGGTGACGGCATGTGGATCTTTGAGACATCAACACTCGATGCAGGATCAACCTCAACATCTGGAAGACGCACCAAGCGGCCTTCGTCATCCTCTGTATATTTGCGGTGCCAGAAGTCGTCTCTTGCCTCGACCTGAGGAACAACCGCAAAGTTGTATGCAGGTGCTGGCGACGGAATGCTCCACTCAAGGGTACGCGCATCCCATGGATCTGGGCCGGAGAGCGGCCCACGCTTCCACGACCAGATCACGTTAGTGATGAATAGCAGTACTGCAAACGCGATCAAGAATGATCCCGCAGTGACTAACTTGTTCAGAGTCTCCCAACCAAGACCCTCGGAGTACCTATAGGTACGTCGTGGCATTCCAGTCAAACCCAGGAAGTGCATCGGGAAGAAGGTGAGATTAAAGCCAACAAATATGACCCAGAACGAAGTCTTTCCAAGCTTCTCGTTCATCATGCGCCCGAACATCTTCGGGAACCAGAAGACAATTCCACCGAGAATGGCGAAGATGAGTCCGCCGAAGAGCACGTAGTGGAAGTGAGCAACGACGTAATAAGTATCAGTCTGCTGAGTATCAGCTGGCACGATTGAGTGAGTAACTCCTGAGAGTCCACCGAGGGTGAACATCGCTATGAAGCCGAGCGAGAAGAGCATCGGCGTGTTGATTCGAAGAGAGCCTCCCCAGACTGTTCCCAGCCAGTTGAAGATCTTCACTCCGGTAGGCACCGCAATGAGCATCGTCGAGAGGGCAAACGCTGATACCGCAACGGGGCCAAGACCGGTAGCGAACATGTGGTGGGCCCACACCCCCCACCCCATGAATCCAATGGCGATACCAGAGAAGACAACGACGGAGTAGCCAAAAAGCGGCTTTCGGGACATTACTGGAAGGATCTCGGAGACAATTCCCATCCCAGGAAGGATGAGGATATAGACCTCAGGGTGACCGAAAATCCAGAACAAGTGTTGATAGAGAAGCGGGTCTCCACCGTTCTGCGCAACGAAGAAGTTGGTCATGTAGTTGCGGTCGAAGAAGACCATGATCAACGCTGCTGTGACTACTGGAAGTGCAAATACTGTTAGGAAAGCAACGATCAACATCATCCACACGAAGACCGGCATGCGCATAAGCGTCATTCCAGGTGCACGCATGTTGAGGATGGTGACTACAAAGTTGAGCGCCGAGGTCGTGGAGCCGATGCCGAGCATGATTAGCCCGATTACCCAGAAGTCAGGGCCATGGCCAGGCAGGTAACCAGCGCTCAACGGAGTCGAGGTAAGCGGCGTGTATCCGAACCATCCACCGTTTGGCATATTTGCGATGCCAGTAAAGATGCTCGAGTAGACGAATAGTCCTCCGAATAGATACACCCAATAACCGAACATGTTCATACGAGGAAAGGCGACGTCTCTCGCACCGATCATGAGCGGTATTAGGTAGTTACCGAATGCAACCGCCATCGGCATTCCGACAAGGAAGACCATCGTGGTTCCGTGCATCGTGAACATTGCGTTGTATTGGCCTGCGGTGAGTACCTGGCCGTTAGGGGCCATCAGCTGGAGACGGATCAGAAGAGCCTCAATGCCAGCGATTACAAAGAAGAGAAGCGCAGAAGACCCGTAGAGGATTCCGATCTTCTTGTGGTCGATCGTCGTGAACCAGCTCCAGAATCCGGAGGTGGCGACTGGCCTGCGGAGAGGGTCAACGCGCGCCTTCATTACCTCAGTCGATTGGGTCTCGACAATAACTTCTGGGGAAACTTCTGGAATGACTTCGGGAACGGCCGTCACGGTCGTACCTCCATAATTTCTAGGGCTATTTTTAGGGAAATTTTCAGGGCTTGTTTACGCACTATTTTTGACCCAACAGGTATGTGACGATTGTGTTCGCCTCTGCGTCTGTCATTAGAGGAAGCGCTTTTCCGTTTTGCTTGATCGGGGTTACGAACGAAGGCATACCAACGCAGGTTGCAGGTGCCGGTAGTCGACACTTCTGAGACTGCATCGGGATCATTGAAGGAGCGTTCTTGACCCAGCGAAGCAGGTTGGCTCGATTGGTCTTGTACATACCGCCGGCGAAGTACTGGCGGCTAGCAAGGTGGGTCAAGTTGGGGCCGTAGTTCGGTGTTGATGTTGCATCAAATACGTGGCAGTTAACGCACTGGTATTTCTTGGCAGTGAGCTCTTCTATCTGGCCTGCATACTCCTGCGCTGCACCCTGCTGCTGGTTAGCCATCCATTCTGCAAAATCAGCCTTGGAGTCAACTACTACCCAGAACTTCATGTTTGCGTGAGACAAACCGCAGAACTCAGCGCAGGCTCCGCGGTATACCCCAGGCTTATCTGAGGCCGAGAAGGAGAGGACATTCGTTCGCCCGGGGACTACATCTCGTTTACCAGAGAGCTCAGGGACCCAGAAGGAGTGAAGAACGTTGTCTGACTGCTCCCTCACTGTGATCTTGGCCCCAACCGGAGCGTGCATCATTGTTGATGTAACAACTGGAGTATCGATGCCAAATTTCTCTTGGCCCTTCGGGTATTGAAACTCCCACCACCACTGCTTAGCGACCACAGTGACCTGCAGTGTCTCGGCCTTCGGTGGCGTCTTGGAGAGCTCAAAGATCGTTGCGACTGTCGGTACTGCAATTACTGCGAGAATTATCGCGGGAAGGATTGTCCACCCGATCTCGAGTACAGAGTTTCCATGGATCTGTTTGGGATTGCGCTTGCCTTCGTTATCGCGAAAACGAAGCGCAATGAAGAGTGTCATTCCGACGACGGCAATTCCGACAGCGATAGCGATAATAAAAATTGGGTTAATCAGATTGTCAATTTTCTTCGCCGTTTCACCGGCAGGGTTCATTGGGTTCTGGCCATTATCGTTTGAGCAGGCCGCGAGCAATAATGGGGTAGCAAGAATAAGTGCGCCTCGGCGCACGTTCTTCAAACCGAGCATTCGACTCATTCCGTCATCCTCACGCGTTTGGTAGCCGGTGACGCTCTAATCCCCGGGTCATACTTCCCTTACGCCTTCACGACTCTAGTGGCGCGCAGCACCAATTCGGCAACTTGTAGGAGAGCCAATTAGGTGCAGAAAGAACCTAAAAGATCGTGGCGCGAATAGCACCAATGCAGAACGATTTCTGCTAAGGCAGCGCGGGTATCTGTTTACAGGCCGAGCCTGTCGAGTGCATGCCCTCTGCGTTGCCAGTTCGGGTCAACCTTGACCTTGTTCTCTATATAGACCCGAGCCCCAAGGAGTTGCTCGGCCTCAAGGCGTGCGGCGGTGCCCGCATCGCGCAGCACCGACCCTCTGTGGCCGATCACAATCCCCTTCTGAGAATCCCTCTCAACGCGGATTGTGACCCTAAACCTGAGGACTTCTTCCTTCTCGGGGGCGAGATTCTCCTCGGCGTCTTCGCCATCTACCGATAAATCAGGCCTTCGGTAAGAGGCTTGCTCGTCCTCCTCGAAGGCCTCCGCTGTAACCATGATTGAGTGCGGCAACTCCTCACGGGCAATTGCAAGCAACTTCTCCCTCACGAGCTCGGCGACCAGGACAGCCTCAGGCTGATCGGTCACGACACCCCCTGGGTAGTACTCAGGGCCCTCAGGGAGCCTGGCATTGATCTCAGCTACGAGTAGGTCTACGCCGTCTCCGGTGAGCGCCGAGATAGGCACAAATGCGGCAAAATCTGCGAGACCCGATGAGTCGCTGAGCCTCTTAGCAACCGCCGCGGCATCAGCTAGATCAACCTTGTTGACGACAAGGATCGCAGGAGTACGCGACTCCTTGACGAGGTTGGCAATAAATCTGTCTCCCGGACCGATCGGCGAGTCGGCCTCCACAAGCAGGCAGACAACATCGACCTCGCGCAGAGTCTGCACGGAGCGCTCATTACACCGCTCCCCTAAGAGAGTTCGAGGCCTATGAATACCGGGGGTATCGAGCAGAACAATCTGACTAGAAGATGTCGTGTGTACCCCACGGATCTTTGTGCGGGTTGTCTGGGGCTTGTCAGAGACTATGGATACCTTGCGGCCAACCACATTGTTTACGAGTGTTGATTTTCCAACATTGGGTCGCCCAACAAGGCTGACAAATCCACTGCGAAAGATTGGCTCGAGAGGTTCGCTTACCTCACCTTGGCGGCTCGAATCGCTCACTAATTAGTCTCATCAGCAGCAACAAAGGGAAGAATGGGGACGATGACAACGCTCTTGATTCGTCTGCGCTCAATGCGCTCGACCCGGAACTTGAAGTTCTGGTAAGGGAATTCCTCGCCCTGCTCTGGGACACGCCCTAGAACATTAAAAACAAATCCGCCAAGAGTGTCCGACTCTTCATCGGGGAGGTCCATTCCGAGCGCCTCACCAACCTCATCGATAGGCGTATTCCCAGGGGCGCGGATCCCGCCCCCCTCTAGTCTCTCGAGGCTCGGCTCAACGGCGTCGTACTCATCGGTTATGTCTCCGACAATCTCCTCAACAAGATCCTCAAGGGTCACTAGCCCAGCAGTACCGCCGTGCTCATCCACAACCATCGCCATATGAAAGCGCTCAGTCCGCATGTCCTTTAGAAGCTTGGCGACTTTCTGTTGTTCAGGCACGAATTTGGCGGGACGAAGCATCTCGCGAATCGTTGCAGGACTCTCCGAGGACCTCGACCGACGAATTAGGTCCTTCAGGTAAATAATGCCGACAACCTCGTCAGTAGTTCCCTCATATACAGGGAGTCTTGAGAGTCCTTCATTTATCGCCGTATTTAGTGCTGCCTCGAGAGTTGACTCAACCTCGATCCCGATCATGTCTGGGCGAGGAGTCATAACTTCGCGAACGACAGTGTCGCCAAACTCAAAAATGGAGTGAATCAACTCGCGCTCGTCATGCTCAATCTCGGAGTCATCGGCGGCTACGTCGGCCATCATGCGCAGGTCTTGCTCCGTGACGAAGGGGCCCTCTTTTAATCCCTTGCCGGGGAGCAGAACATTGGCGAGCCCGATTAGCCCTCTTGACATCTTTCGAAGTGGCCAGAAATTTGTTATGGCGTACAAGAAACCCGATACACGCAGGGCCGCTCGTTCTGGGTGCTGGATCGCGTACGTCTTAGGTGCAACCTCACCAAGTACGTAATAAACAAGAATTTGTAGAGTGATACCAATCGCTAATCCCCAGCTACCCGCCTGTCGCTCGAGGACGACACCGAGCAAAGATGCGCTAGTAAGTTGTGAGAGGAGAAGCAGAAAGAGCAGCGAATTAAGTGTGCGCTCCGGGTGTTGGAGCATCACCACAAGCCGAGCGGCACCCGGCTTGCCCTCTTCCTCTAGTGCGATAGCGCGAATTCTGTTAGTGCGCGTAAAAGCCGTCTCAGAGAGCGCCAACAGCGTTGAGAAAAGGAACAGGAGAACTATTCCTCCGAGCATCAGCCACTCAACATTGGTCAACTGGACTCACCAAAATTCGACTCCAGGTTATTCGTGAAAAATGGTGAGAGGCCTAGCGCAATGTCTGCCCGAGGCGTTCTGTAGTTAGCGAGATGATTCATTTGAGGTACATCCTACCTATGAAAGTTTCTCTTCATCGGGGCTAAAGCGCTCTGTCTCACTAAAACGCGCTAGAAGTTCACGCTCTCGCTGCTGCATAACTGCAGCCTCCTCGGGCTCTTCGTGGTTGTACTCGAGGAGGTGGAGCACTCCATGCACGACTAGGAGCGCAATCTCCTCGTCGGTCGTAAATCCATGCTCGGGGGCCTGAGCCTGAGCAATTCGGGGGCAGACAACAACATCGCCGATGAGCGCAGGAGGCTCACTCGCCTCAGCCGGTGCACCTGGGCCTCGCCCTCCCTGATCGGGTTGGCGCCCACCAATGACGATGTCGTCATCCATCGGGAAAGCCAGCACATCAGTGGGTCCCGTACCCTCATGGAAGCGCACGTTGAGGTCCGTCATCGACTGGATATCAACGAATATCAACGAGAGTTCAGCATCGCCTGGTACGTGCTCCTCGGCGATAACTAGGCGCGCAAGACGCGTCCACCGCAGGACATCTACCTCTACTTCGCTCTGCTCATCTGCTGCGAAGACCTCAATCATTTCGAGTTCCGTTCGTAGGCATCAACAATGTCCGCAACTATGCGGTGGCGCACAACGTCGGCGCTCTCTAGATCAACAAAAGCGAGTCCGTCTATACCATCAAGAAATGGGCGAACACTCTGAAGGCCTGATCGCTGCGATCCACCGGGCAAGTCAATCTGCGTTACATCGCCGGTGATCACGATCTTGGAGCCGAACCCAAGGCGAGTTAAGAACATCTTCATCTGCTCAGGGGTTGTGTTCTGCGCCTCGTCGAGAATTATGTAGGAGTCATTGAGCGTGCGCCCCCGCATGTACGCAAGCGGAGCTACTTCAATCACGCCCTTCTCAATGAAGCGACTCACAGTCTCTGGCTCGAGCATGTCGTATAGAGCGTCGTAGAGCGGCCGGAGGTAAGGGTCGACCTTGGCCATCATGTCCCCTGGAAGAAAACCGAGCCTCTCCCCTGCCTCAACAGCAGGGCGGGTCAAGATGATTCGAGTCACTTCTTTAGCGAGTAGAGCCTGCACGCCTAGAGCTACTGCTAAATAAGACTTGCCTGTACCTGCAGGGCCAATAGCGAATGTAATCGTATTGTCTCGAACCGCCTCGACATAACGCATCTGCCCTGCGGTCTTAGGGCGTACGGTGCGCCGCCCCTTTACAACCTCGGTGGAGAACACATCCGTCGGTCTCTGATCGGCCTTCAACATCTGCACGGTCCGCCCGAGACTCTCGCTATCAATTTGGTGCCCTCTCTCAAGTAGAAGCACCAACTCTTCGAAGAGAAGTGCGACTCTGGCGGCCTCGGTCTCATCGCCTGTGACATTAATTTCATTTCCGCGTACAAGAATAGAGACGCTGAATGCTCCCTCGATGAGCCTGAGGAGTTCATCTCGCTCCCCAAGGAGATCGAGCATCAAATGATTACCCGGAACGAGCACTTTGATGTGGGTATTAGAGAGAGTCACGGTGTGCTGAGGGTAGCCCGATCGGCTAGCGCATTGCGGGTCAGGCTGAGGCGCGAAGACCTAACTGCTCTAAACGTGTCGGCAGGTCCTCAGTGCGACGCCCTAGTACGGCTGCGAGGACTCGCATGTCGTCACGGCGAATAGTAAGCAGACGGCCGTTGAAATCTTGACGCTGGAGCTGAATCGTTGCTGCGTATCTAGCGAGTACGGCTGCCTCAGGGTCTTCACTATCACCCAACTGAGTTAGGTCAATAGTAAATCCCTGATTAATGGCCTCGGTCTCAGTGAGATCAATGACCGTCTCAGCATCTCGGGGAAGGAGAGTGTCAGCAGGGACATCGTAGATCTCTGCAAGGCGCATCAGGCGAGGTACCGAGATGGCGCGTTCGCCGCGCTCATAAGCACCGAGGACTGAGGCCTTGAACTCCTGGGAAGATCGATCCTCAACATCGTGAAGGGACATTCCCTTTTGACGCCTGATAGCACGCAGTCGCGCCCCTACCCCTGCCTCGATCAATGTATCCACCCCTCAATGAATTTTTCGATTGCATCTAATTACCATGGAGACTAGACCCACGTCGCCACTCACGGTGGGAATACTACCTAATTTTGTTGAAATGCAAAATATTCTTGAGTCCTACGCCCTGCGAGCCCAGAGCATCCCGGCCGCTGCTATCGGAGCGGTGGCAGACCTCAAAATATGTGGGCCAACGCGGAGGCTCTCAAGCTCTCCAAGGCTCGTGATCTCCTCAGCCTCGAGGCCGCCCTCAGGGCCGATTAGGAGTACCCATCCATCCGGGCCTGGGTCCTTTAAGGACTCAATGGAGCCGCCGTCCCTGCTCGCAACTACTAGCCCACTCCACCCTACGAGGCGGGCTACCGGCTGAGGATCCATCACCTCGGGGAGTCGGGCCCTTCGAGACTGCTCGCTCGCTGAGCGCGCAACCCGCCTAAGGCGCTCCCCTGCCTTCTCTGCTCTCTCCCCTGTCCACTTGAGCACTGTTCTCTTTGTGATCACAGGGATGATCACATCCACACCGAGTTCGGAAAGAGACGCCACGACAGACTCAGGTTGATCACCTTTGGCCGGAGCGAAGGCAACTGTGAAGCGCGGGGTGGCAAGTGGCTCTAAATAAATCTCAGTCGTCGGCGAGAGCATGACAGAGGAATTGGTTACTGACGCAACCTCTGTAACGCGCCACAACCCTGCACCATCGGCGACGGTAATTACCTCGCCGACCCCGATGCGGCGAACACGCGATAGGTGTCGCCCATCCTCCCCTGAGATCTCGATCAGCTCTCCGGCTCCATCTCCGGCTCCATCTCCGGCTCCATCTCCGGCGAGTGCGTCGCTAGAGACGAAGACATGCGCGGCTGCCTCAATAGATGCACACCAAAGACTCAACATGCCCACCCCGTCGTTTACGCGCGCACGCTACTGAAATGCCGAGCGAAGCCTTGAGAAGAACCCGTGCTCATCAACGCTCGTTACTTCCTCGCCGCGCATCTCAGCGAAGCGACGCAGCACATCTGACTCCTCGTCGCTGAGTCGCTGTGGAATCGCTACGTCAACCTGTACCAATAAGTCCCCGCGCCCTCTCCCCTGCAGAACAGGGATACCTCGCCCACGCTCTCTAAAAACAGATCCGTGCTGAGTCCCTGGTGGAACCTCTATCTCAATATCTCCATCGAGAGTCGTAATTGTCAGGTGAGTACCGAGCGCCGCGCTAGTCATCGGAATCCTGCAGACTTGGATGAGGTCGTAGCCGTCACGCCTCAGTGTCGCGTGCGACCGCACGCGAATCGTCACGTATAGGTCACCGTTAGGTCCACCGCGCGGCGCCGATGGTCCCCGACCTGTAAGGCGCAGTCGCTGACCACTATCAATTCCCGGTGGAACCTCAACCTCTAACGTACGCGTGCCGCGCACTACCCCAACTCCGCTGCAATGTGTACACGGGCTCGGCACAATGTTTCCGAGACCCGAGCATCGCTGACATGGGGCTGCAGTAACTATCTGCCCGAGTATTGATCGCCGAACCTGGCGCACCTCTCCGGCTCCTCCACAATCGCTGCAGGTAGACGGATGTGTCCCCGGCGCACAACCCGAGCCTTCGCAGTCAGCACAGGCGGTCATCAGCTCAATCTCGACTCGCCTTGTAATGCCGAAGGCAGCCTCGGATAGATCTAAATCAAGTATCGCCTCTGCATCTGGGGCTCGCTGCGGCCCACCTCGTCGCCCTCCGAATGAGTCGCCACCGAAGAAGGCACCGAAAATATCCCCGAAGCCAAATGGGTCCTGCCCGCCGCCTCCAGAGTTTGATCCACCATCGCCAAACTGATCAAAACGTCTTCGCCGCTCCGGGTCGCCGACCAATTCATATGCATGGGTTACTTGCTTGAACTGCTCCTCAGCCGCGCTGTCCCCAGGGTTGGCATCTGGGTGTAGTTGGCGCGCACGTTTGCGGTAGGCGCGTTTGATCTCGTCCTGTGTCGCGTCGCGCGACACCCCGAGAAGTGCATAAGGGTCCATCAGATACTCACTTTGAAAGAAGCGAACCGAGTTGCTGCGAGACCGTCGCTACGGCCGCGAGCGCATGTTGATAATCCATGCGGGTTGGGCCTAGAACTCCGACAGTGCCTGCGACCTCACCCTCTATTCGATAAGGGGCTAGCACAAGCGAGCAATCGCGTAGTTGGTCGATGCTGTGCTCGGCACCAATACTTACCGTTACACCAGATTCGAGAAGATCGCGGACGAGAGAGACCACAACAACCTGCTGCTCAAGTAGCTCAATGAGTGTCGCTGCAGTTCGGGTAGTGGAGAAAGCATCCTGCTCCTGCGCAATACGGCTAGCTCCACCTACATAGAGGGGGTCAGCGTGCTCAGCGCGACGGTGAAGCGCTGTATGCGCAGCATTTACAAGCATGTCAATAGCGGCATCGCCGGTTGGGCTAGGCGTCAGCGGGGAGTGGAGAGTTGAGTCACTAAGGAGGCTTGCCAAGACGCGCTCAGCAGCCAGAATGCTTTCAATAGATAGGTCTGTCTCCACGGCAAGCAACTCTCGCTCTACTGCACCGTTTGAGAGAACTGCAATCGCTAGCACCTGCCCCTGCTGAAGCGGCACTAGATCGACACGCCGAACTCGCGCACTCTCCGGGGGTGGCCCAACAACAACGGCAGCGTGCTGAGTAATGCGAGCGAGGAGCCCACTCGTCTCATGCAGTAGTTCCTCTAGTGCATTATGCGTTCCACCAAAAAACTCTGAGACTGCTCGTTGGTGATTAATGCCGAGACCCTCAATCGCCGAGGGTTCTGCGAAGCGGTCGACGAAGTATCTGTAACCGCGATCGGTAGGCACGCGCCCCGCTGAAGTATGCGGCTGGCTTACATAACCATCGCGCTCGAGAGCAGTCATGTCGTTACGCACCGTTGCGCTTGAGACGCTGAGCCCGCTAGCACGCGCCACCGCTTGGCTGCTTACCGGTGCGGCAGTCTGAATGTGCTCCTCAACGATCGCTCTTAGTACTGCTCCCCTGCGCTCATCAACACCCATCTCCAACACCTCCCGACTGAATTAGTTAGATAACCCAATTAATTAAACAAACCAAATGCACAAAACCCGACGAAGAGACGGGGACTACTAGCAGTCGAGTCTACCGACTGCTAATGCTCATCTAACTGCTGCACCGGCAAGAAGCAACCTTGCGGTTACATCTGTAGCCACCAAGCGACCCTGCGGGGTGAGCACTAGCGCCCTCCTAGCCTCCGACTCTCTTGGTCCCGCGGCCCCCGCTGCGCTCGGAACCCACTTGGCGAGACCACCATCGATGAGGTCTCTCACCACTGAGTCCGCTGCCTCACTTGGGGTAACTCCGGCACGCGTCCGGAGTCGAAGCGAGAATGCCTCCTCCAATCGCAGACCCGCCTCAATCTCTTCAGATCCTGAGATGGCATCTCGACCCGCCTCAACGCGCTCGATAAATCTCTCGGGGGTACGCACGTTCCACCACCTTCGCCCACCGCTGTGACCGTGAGCAGCGCATCCAACTGTCGCGAAATCTCCGCCTAGCCAGTAGACAAGATTATGGCGGCACTCCTCTCCTGCTAACGACCAGTTAGAGATCTCATACCAGTTGTAACCCGCAGCCTTGAGTAAACCCTCGGCCAGAAGGTACGCATCGGCCTGGCGATCGTCATCAGGGCCTTCTTCGCCGCTTGCAACGCGTTGCCCAAATGGGGTGGCTGGCTCAACGGTCAATGCATATGCACTGATGTGCTCCGGAGCAAGGGCGATCACTCCCTCAAGAGTGGCTCGCCAATCATCTATCGACTCTCCAGGCGTTCCATAGATGAGGTCAAGGTTTAAGCGCTTAATACCAGCAGCGCGCGCATTAGTAACTGCAAGGAGGACATTCTCAGGGTTATGGGTTCGCCCCAGGGCTGCGAGTACACGCGGCTCGAGGGACTGCACTCCAAATGACAAGCGATTAACCCCTGCTTGCGCATATGCATCCAAACGCTGCGCATCCGCGGCATCCGGATTGCACTCAACTGTTATCTCAGCACTAGCCGTACGCGGAATTGCGGAGAGTATTCGAGCTAGTTGGTCTCCGCTTAGCAGTGAGGGTGTACCTCCGCCAAAGAAGATGCTCGTCGCATCACGAAGGCCTTCGCTGCGCTGCCTGTAAATATCTTTGACACAGGCATCTACGTAGTCATCAATGAGGTGGGAGCGATCAGCCCATGTTGCAAAGTCGCAGTAATCGCATCGGTGTGAACAGAACGGGATATGCACATACGTACCGAAAGCATCAGGGGTCAGATCTAGGGGTGCGAACCAATCATCGACGGGCGCCTGAGGCACGCCTAAATCCTTATCTGCGTCCGGCTCCATGGCTCCATCGTCGCACTCCGCAGGGCTCTAGCGCGTAAACTCGGGGAAATGACTGACGGATCAAGCAGCCGCAGCGCAGATTCGTCGGAGGTGGTTATGAGCGAGTCCGGTATTGCGGCGCCACATGGCGAGAAGAGTGCAGGCGATGCGATAACAGCACTCATGGATGAGCTAGCACCTGATGGCGAGTTCCCAAAGGAGTGGCTGCGCCGATTTGCTGCGAGCGGATTTGCAGCCCCTCACTGGCCGAGACCGTGGGGACTAGAGGCCTCCGCTGCAGAGCAGATTCAGATCGACGAGGCTCTGCGATCTCGAGATGCTCCAAGGCCCATGAACCCGATTGGGATTGGTTGGGCTGGCCCCACACTCCTTGTTGCAGGTACGCCTGAGCAGCACGAGAAGTGGCTACCCGGGATCCTTGATGGCTCCGAACTCTGGTGCCAACTTTTTAGTGAGCCCGGTGCTGGAAGCGACCTTGCATCACTGAGCACAACCGCGACACGCGATGGCGACGAGTTCGTCGTAAACGGACAGAAGGTATGGACGACGCTTGGGCACGTTGCCCGCTGGGGAATTCTCTTGGCGCGCACCGACCCCGAGGCGAGCAATCAGAGCGGTATTACATACTTCATTCTCGATATGCAGTCACCCGGCGTTGAGGTGCGACCCCTTGTTCAGATGACGGGCACGCATGAGTTCAACGAGGTCTTCTTCACGGATGTTCGCATTCCAGTCGCCAATGTTGTCGGCGACATAAACGACGGCTGGCGATTAGCCAAGGTAACGCTCGGCAACGAGAGGGTCTCACTCTCAGGAGAAGGCGCACTCTGGGGGCGCGGCCCGACTGCGGGGGATCTCATTGAGATCGTACGAAAGAGTGGAGGAAGCAGTGATCCTCAAATGCGTCAACGCATAGCGGCGCTGCACATCGAGAGCGAGGTACTGCGTTTCATAAGACTTCGCAGCGTCGCTGCTGTACTGCGAGGCCTAGAGCCTGGGCCCGAGGCGAGTGTTCGTAAGGCGATAGCGGATGAGCACGGCCAGCACATCATGGGGCTTGCTCTCGAATTAGCAGGCACCAATGGAATGCTCTCATGGGCAGGCCCCTGCGGAGTCTCGGACCCCGTTTGGCATTACGGATTTCTCTATTCGCCGGCCCTCACAATTGGGGGAGGGACTAGCGAGGTCCAGCGAACCATTCTCGGAGAACGCGTGCTCGGGCTTCCGCGCGAGCCGTAAACAGTCTTAGTCGTCGAGGCTAAGGGCTGCGACGAAGGCCTCTTGTGGCACCTCGACACGCCCAATCTGCTTCATGCGTTTCTTTCCTTCTTTTTGTCGATCAAGAAGTTTGCGCTTGCGGGTGATGTCTCCGCCGTAGCACTTAGCAAGAACATCCTTGCGCTTGGCCTTGACAGTCTCACGTGCAATAACCCGTCCGCCGACAGCGGCTTGAATCGGCACATCGAAGAGTTGGCGAGGAATAAGTTCGCGCAGCTTCGAGACCATTCGCTTTCCATAGTTAAATGCTCTGTCGCGATGCACAATCGATGAGAACGCGTCTACCGCAGTTCCGTTCAGGAGAATATCTACCTTCGCGAGGTGCGAGGCGCGATAGCCGCGCTGCTCGTAGTCAAGGCTTGCATACCCTTTAGTGCGCGACTTGAGTTGGTCAAAGAAATCCATTACAACCTCACCAAGAGGGAGGTCATACTCAATCTCTACTCTCTCCTCCGAGAGGTACTCCATCTTCTTCAACTCTCCGCGACGCTGCTGACAGAGCTCCATGATGGTCCCGACAAACTCGACTGGAGTGAGGATCGTTGTTCCTACAAACGGCTCCTCGATTGTCTGCACTTCGTTGCTCGTAGGCATAGCGGAGGGGTTGTCAATGATGCGGATAGTCCCGTCGGCCATGATTGCGCGGTACTCAACATTCGGTGCAGTCGCTACGAGCGACAATCCGTACTCACGCTCTAGGCGCTCACGGACAATCTCCATGTGAAGGAGCCCAAGAAACCCGCAGCGGAAGCCGAAACCAAGCGCACCAGAGGTCTCGGGCTCATAGGTAAACGATGAGTCATTGAGCCTTAGGCGCTCTAGCGACTCGCGCAACTCCAAGTACTCGTCGCCATCGACTGGATACAACCCGCAGAAAACCATGGGCTTGGGGTCTAGATAACCAGGTAGTGCCTCAGCTGGGTGAATAGCAGTTGTAACAGTCTCCCCAACTCGCGCCTGGCCGACGTCTTTAATCCCCGAGATGACATAGCCGACCTCTCCGGGGCCGAGCATCGCGACTGGGGTCGGGACGGGCAGCTTTACACCGACCTCCTCAACATCATGAGTTGCGTTGGCCTGCACATATCGAAGTCGCGCTCCGGTGTGGAGGGACCCATTGAAGACGCGAACTGAGGAGACGACACCGCGATAAGGGTCGTAGTAAGAATCGAATATCAATCCTTGGAGCGGAGCATCTATGTCTCCGGTGGGGGGCGGAATGCGGTCGACAACGGCATCAAGCAACTCGGGGATACCCTGGCCAGTCTTCGCAGAGATGTGCAGCAACTCTGAGGCTGGAATTCCGAGTACGCGTTCAATCTCCTGCGCGACGCGCTCAGGCTCGGCACCCGGGAGATCGATCTTGTTAAGTGCTGCAACAATTGTTAAATCGTTCTCGAGAGCGAGGTAGCAGTTAGCGAGTGTCTGTGCCTCGATTCCTTGCGAAGCATCGACGAGAAGAATTACACCTTCACAAGCCGCGAGACTTCGTGAGACTTCGTAACCGAAATCGACGTGGCCTGGTGTGTCGATCAGGTTGATGACATGGTCTCGCCAGTTGAGTCGAACATTCTGCGCCTTGATCGTGATTCCGCGCTCACGTTCGATATCCATTGAGTCGAGATACTGAGCGCGCATTTCACGTGCACTCACAGCCCCAGTGATCTCGAGGAAACGGTCAGCGAGCGTGCTCTTGCCATGATCGATATGGGCAATGATGCTGAGGCATCGCAGACGGTCTAGGGAGGTCACCCGGGCAGTCTCGCCCGAAATGGCCCCAACCGGGGAACTTCAGATTTAATAGCGAGGCGAGTCGGGTCCTAGAGCACTCGAACTTGGAGCGACTCAGAAGGATTTTGCCCCGAACGGGCGCTTCCGCTCTCGGCCCTGCTACCCTTCACCGGCCCAGCCAAGATCAACCAGGAGAGCGAATACACGCCCATGGCGAATATCGCGAGTCAAAAAAAGAGAAACCTCCAGAACGAGGTCCGTCGCGTCCGTAATAAGGGTGTTCGATCTGAGATGCGTACTCGCATCAAGAACGCACGCGCTGCACTTACCGATGAGACCGTTGACGCCACAGAGTCGCTTCGTGCGGCTCAGAAGCGCATCGACAAGGCCGGCCGCAAAGGTGTAATCCACAAGAACACCGCTGCACGCCGCAACTCTCGCCTCATGAAGGCAGCCAACAAGGCTGCAGCAGCCCCCGCTGAGTAACCAGCAAAATTTAGTTAGTACAGGCTGCTGCTCATCATTTAGATGAGACACTCGTAATCTGATTCACCAACTCCGCCTCTTATCTGCGCGCCCCTGAACTACTTGTGGAGCGTCGAGTCGCGCCGCCGCGGCCTCGAGAGCACAACCCTGCGAGTCGGGCCACAAGAATCTCGATAACGCCCTCCGGCCCTAGTGCGCTCGCTCCCTTTAGATCGAGGTCGGCTTGGTGGAGCAGGTCAAAGGCTTTACGCAGCCCATCGGAGCCGAGCGCCTGAACTACCTCTAGGCCCTTCTTGGCTGGATATGAAGATCCCTTGCCACCTAGGGCCTCATGGGCCTGCTTCTCGGTGCTGATCTTTGGGTCATCGAGTATTAACAATTTTCGAAAACGTGCCGTGACCATTCCAAGAATCTGTAGTGGGTGCATCGGCTTTGGCTGGCGAGGGCTTGTGACGTTCAAGAGTCGATTGAGTATCTCAAGAGCGCCCGCAACATCGCCGCCCTCGATCGAGTTGGTAAGCGTGTAGGCCGGTACCGAACCCGCACCACCTAGGTAAGGCTCCACATCGGATACTTCTAGGACTGCTCCGGAGCCGAAGGTTGCAGCGAGTACCTCAACCAACGCACCGACGCGCCCTGCATCCTCCCCTAGATGATCAACGACGAGTTTCGCGGCCCCTCCCTTGAAAGAGATCCCGGCCTCCCTGCGAGCAGCCTCAAGCACGTCGAGGGTCTTCTCAGAGTCTGGGCCAACCTTCTGCGCGCTCTTTAGAGCATCTGCGAGCGCCTTCGTTACCCTTCCGCCTCCACCCGCGACAAATACAAGCTCAGTTGTATCTAAAGGGTTGCCAAGGTAGGTGATGAGTGGAGCAGCATCATCGGCAGTCATGTGTTCGTAGTCGCGCAGGATGACTATGCGGCACGCGGTCATGAAAGGAGGGCTCTGGGCTGCAGTGAGAGCAGCCTCGATTACTGCCTCTCTCCCCTCGCTCGATCCTTCATCGGCTTTTCCCGGGAGCGTCAATGTCTCCACTGCAAGAGAGCGGTCCTCGCCTTTTAAAAGTTCGTCCACTAACTCTTGAAGTGCGCGACTCCGCAGAATTGGGTCGGTTCCAGCAACTAGGTAGGTAGGCATCAGTCGGCATCTACTATCGCTGCAGTTACCAACGCTGCCCTGATGGCGGGGGTGACCCTAACGCTGCGCAGAGTCCGTGCACCTCTACTTACGGCTAGCGACGCGATCACTGCTACCTCGGCGTCGCTGTTCCCAAGAATCGTGGCGACTACATGCTCACCAGCGGCCGATAGAGCGGCTATGGCATCAAGCCTCAACGCAAGAGTCGCGGGCTCTGATGCGTCGAGCGGGGCTAGGTCAATCGCTACAGGGTCGAGAGCGATGCTGCTCGGCTCGACAAGTCCAGAGATGATCACTGGTAGCCCTGTCTTAGTATCCGCGTCTGCGAGACTCATCTCGGCCATTTGGTCCACGTCAGCGATCCTACCGAGAACCAAGGACATTCTCAGAGGGCAGGTAACTCTTCTTGAGCCTCCAGAGGGTTCGAATAGCGAACCCAGCACAGAGAAGCACCCCGAGCCCAAGAACTCCGCGGCCCCCAACTGCTCCAGGGGTGCGGGCAGCAGTCTCAGCGATTCGCTCAATGGTTTGGAGAGCAAGCGAGGTTGGGGTCTGTAGCACGCGTGATGCCCCCGGAACAAGTAAGGCTCCGAGCGCTCCAGCGACTAGCCCCCATATTGTGACTGGGACAACTAGCGGGGCGGCAAGAAGATTCGCTGGTAGCGCCACTAAAGGAATACTCCCAAAGACAGGGAGCAATACCGGGGCCACCCCTATTTGAGCTGCAGCGGTCACTGCAAGGGAGTCTCGAATAGGGCGCGGACCGGGCATTATGCGTGATAGCGGAGCGGCGAACAATGCGATCCCCGCTGTCGCACCAGCGGATAAGAGAAACCCGACGGAGTGGAGAAGCATCGGGTCGAGCAGCAGCAGAGCGATCGCCGCTATACAGAGCACGCGCACTCCCCCGATAGGTCTCCCAAGTGTCTCACCCGCGAGAACAATCACCGCCATCATGATTGCGCGCAGAACTGACGGTTCCCAGCGCGTCGCTGCTCCAAAAATGACTAATGCAAAAGCGCCGATCAATAGTCGCGACGCTATAGGTGCTCTGCGCAACAGCGGCCTTACGAGTGCAAGCACCGCAGCGACATTGGCGCCACTCACAACGAGCAGATGACTCATACCGGCTGCTCGAAATGTATCGAGCGTCTCTTTTGGGATTGCTCTCTTATCCCCAAGGAGAAATCCAGCAAGAACTCCGCGCTCGCGCGCTGGCATCCCCGCACCTCCCCTCGCGACTATTGCGCGTACCCAATTCGCAGTTGAGAGCAGCGGGGAGTGCCCTCTTGCGAGATCCGTGAGGCGAGCATCATCGAGTTGAGCAGCCACATGTCTCCACCTCCACCGTTTGTCATACCCGTCAAGGGGAGACAAGTGGCCGCTAAGCGCCACGCGGTCACCTGCATCTAGAGACCGGAGGCGCACTGCATCATCGGCGCTAGCACGAACCAATACTGATCGATTGCCTGTATTTATAGGCGTGACGCGAAAGTGCGCTCCAAATTCACTCGAGGTCACAGCGTCATCAACTTGGCGCTCTGGGTTCTCAAGCCAGCCCTCAGCCCTCACGACCACTTGCGTCGAGAAGAGAGAGACATCAGGGTCACCTACTACCGCTCCGACCAAGGTTCCTGATGACCGGTTCCGAACTGGTTCGGATAGCGGTGAGAACTCAATGCCGTTCATGGATCTTGCTGTTAGAGCAAACGAGAGCGCTATGAACGCGACTACGGCGATCGGCATGTGGAGCCACCTTGGGGAGATAAGCACTCCGAGAACGAGGCAGCCCGTGGCGATTATTGCCCCTACTCCATTGCTTGGGCTAGAGGTCCCAAGGAATACTCCAATAACTACCGCTCCAAGAATTACGAATGGACCGAGAGGGATTCTCCGCTCGGCACCTTTCACAACGCCACCTGCGACTCGAGTTGTGAGAAACGTGCATCCCCAATGCCAGGGACATCTCGAAGGTCCCCCACTGACCGGAACCCTCCACGATCAGCGCGCAGTTTCATGATTGCACTCGCAAGCGATGGCCCAATGCCGGGCAGCGTCTCTAACTCTGCACTCGTCGCAGAGTTGAGATGAATAGGCCCGCTCGGAGAATTACTTGAGCCGAGAACAGAGCCCCCGGAACTAGCAGCAGCAATTATCGGGGCGCCGCGAACTGGTACGAAAATTCGCTCGCCATCCGCAACACGAGCTGCGAGATTCAACTGATCAACATCCGCATCGGGGCGAGCACCACCAGCCGCTCCAATTGCATCAACAACGCGTTGGCCTTCTTTAAGCGTGACAATGCCTGGTGTAACTACTGCCCCGGCAACATGTGCGACCACCTTGACGGAGGTCGCACCGGACCCAGTCGTTGAAGATTGCGCCGAATCACCCCGCGCTGAGGTTTCGGGGCGAGCAATGCTGGAGGGTGGAGTTAGGGAACTCGGGACACCATGGGGCGTTCCGAGCTGAAGCCATGCATACCCACCAATTATTGCGAGCGTCACTAACGCACCAAGCACGACGCGCGGGTCTTGTCTCCATGCGCGAAACTTTCCAAAGAACGCTTCCCCGTCGAATAAGCCCCCTCCCACCTCGATTAGGGCGGGGCGGTTGAGGGTCCGAGGCTCCGCGAGAGTTTGGGTCTCATTCCTAGAGTCGTCAGATTCTGCATCCTTGAGTTGCGAAGGATGCGGGGCCGATCCTGAACTTAACGCTGAAGAAGTTTCTTGCATTTGAGCAACCATCCCAAGACCGCGTACTCGCGCCGACGCAGAAGGGCGCGCTATCCAAATAGACCTGCGGGGAAGTTTCGGGAGAAAGTTGGGGTGGAAGGTTGTGGAGCGAATCGATCTAGGAGGATCGGGGAGGTATGGAGCGAGACTATCTGAGAGGTAGGACCTCAGCCAAGGACAAAATTAACTAGACGCCCTGGAACGGCTATCACTTTGCGAACTGTTGCACCCTCTATGAGCTCGGCGACCTTCTCATCGGCTCGTGCTGCAGCCTCAAGGGTTGCGGCATCTGCGCTTACTGAGACTGTTACGCGCGATCGAAGTTTTCCATTTACCTGAATCGGGACCTCAATCGAGTCGACGACCAATAAGGTCTCATCTGCGACAGGGAAAGGCTCATAAGTCAAGGTCTCCGGGTGACCAAGGCGCGACCAGAGCTCCTCCGCAATATGGGGAGCGAGCGGAGCAACCATCAAGGTGATCCCCTCAGCGATCTCGCGTGGGGCACTCCCGTTCGCAGCGACGACTGTAGTGAGATGGTTATTGAGCTCAAAGAGTCGAGCAATCGCCGTGTTAAACGACATCGACTCCATATCCGATCTCACCGCGAGAATCGTTCTATTCATTAGGCGCAGGGACTCGTCGTCGGCTGGAGTCTCGGAGACATTTACCTCACCTGTCTCCTCGTTGATCACGTTTCGCCATAGGCGCTGCAAGAATCTATGCACACCAACAATGTCGGTAGTGCTCCACGGACGACTCGCGTCGAGTGGCCCCATGAACATCTCGTAGAGGCGAAGCGTGTCAGCGCCGTAGTCGTTATAGATGTCATCGGGTGTAACTACGTTCTTGAGGCTCTTGCCCATCTTGCCGTACTCGCGATTTACAACCTCATCACCGAGGTACCAAACGCCATCGCGCTCAACTACCTCAGAGGCCTCTACGTATACGCCGCGCTCATCAGTAAACGCATAGGCCTGTATGTATCCCTGGTTGAAGAGTCGCTGGAATGGCTCAACCGTGCTCACATGCCCGAGGTCAAAGAGCACCTTGTGCCAGAAGCGTGC
This sequence comes from Actinobacteria bacterium IMCC26256, assembly GCA_001023575.1. GTDB lineage: Bacteria > Actinomycetota > Acidimicrobiia > IMCC26256 > IMCC26256 > IMCC26256. The sequence goes on from CP011489.1 coordinate 1,558,358, forward strand.
ATATAGAAGATGAAGCACAGCATGCTCAACGCCACCGACATAGAGATCAACTCCACCCGCTGCGTGAACGCCATCACCGCGAGCGGAGTCCATCCAATAACGCTCGACCCCTGCGTCTACCAATGCGTCAACGTTCTGTGGATCGAGATAACGCAGGTAGTACCAGCACGATCCGGCCCACTGAGGCATTGTGTTGACCTCGCGGCGGTAGCGCTTCGGTCCACCGCCGAGCCCAGCCCAAGCAGGGCCAGCAAGATCGAGCTCAACCTCAAGCCAATCACCGGCGCGAGATAAAGGCGGCTCGGGGAGTGCCTCAGGGTCCTCGGAGATTCGCGGCGCAAAGTCTGAGACCTCTGGCAACTCAACGGGGAGTTGCTCCGCTGGGAGTGCGATCGGCAGCCCTGTCTCGTCATAGACAATCGGGAATGGCTCTCCCCAATATCGCTGTCGACTGAATAACCAGTCACGGAGTTTGTAGGTAGTAGTCGCATGCCCAAGACCCTCAGCCTCAAGCCACGCTGTTATAGCGGCCTTCGCATTTGGGGTATCTAGACCATCTAGAGATATCTCCGAGTTAGCAGATGCCATTGCAACGCCGACACCGGTAAATGCCTCGATCCAATTTGATGCATCGCTCGAGGAAACACCGTTCTCGCTTAGCCACTTCTCATCGGGCTCAACTACTGGAGTAATTGCAAGATCAAACTCGCGCGCAAAGGCGAAGTCGCGATCATCGTGTGCGGGCACAGCCATGATCGCGCCGGTTCCGTAACCTGCAAGAACATAATCAGCAATGAAGATAGGGATTCGCTCGTCGTTGACAGGGTTGACGGCAAACGCACCTGTAAAGACTCCGGTCTTGACAGTGCCTTCTGCCTGGCGCTCGAGCTCACTCTTCGATGATGCAAATGCTCGGTAACGACGAACTGCCTCGGGTGGTGATACCTCCGCTCCAAATACTCCGCGCCATGCGAGCGGAATCTCGGAGTGAGCATCATCTAACTGCGATCCAGGCCACTCGCTCGGGACAAGCGCGTCGACGAGTTCATGCTCAGGGGCGAGGACCATATAGGTCGCACCGAAGAGCGTGTCCGGGCGTGTTGTAAATACCTTGATCTCAAGACTCTCGTGGAGCTCAACCCCAAAGGTGACCTCGGCGCCGATGCTCTTACCGATCCAGTTGCGCTGCATCAACTTGATGGAGTCGGTCCAGTCGAGGAGATCAAGGTCGTCGATTAGACGGTCTGCATAGGAGGTAATGCGCATCATCCACTGCTTGAGCGGTCGGCGAATTACCGGGAAGTTGCCACGCTCTGAGCGGCCATCAGCAGTTACTTCTTCATTTGCGAGAACTGTTCCGAGCCCTGGGCACCAATTGACCGGTGCCTCACCAACGTAGGCAAGGCGGAACGAATCAACAAGGATCCGTCGCTTTAGGTCATCGAGGTCGGCCCAAGCAAGGCCATCTGTAAGCGAGCGAGCATCGCGCTCCCCCGACTCAAACTCTGCGACTAAATCTGTAATCGGGCGTGCGCGATCGAGAGCGTCGTCATAGTACGAATTGAAAATCTGCAGGAAGATCCACTGGGTCCAGCGGTAGTAATCAACATCGGTAGTTGCAACACCGCGGCGAGAATCGTGGCCGAGGCCGAGTGCGCGTAACTGCCTGCGCATGTTTGCAATATTCGCCTCGGTAGTTACACGCGGGTGTTGTCCGGTCTGCACCGCGTACTGCTCTGCTGGCAGACCAAACGCGTCGTACCCCATTGCATGGAGCACGTTCGCTCCGGTCATGCGCTGGAATCGTGCGTATACATCTGTGCCGATATATCCGAGAGGGTGCCCTACGTGGAGCCCTGCACCACTTGGGTAGGGGAACATGTCGAGCACGTAGACGGAGCGACGATCTTTGAGGGCCTCGAAGCCATCCCCAAGCGAGCCGGATGGGTTCGGAGCCCAGAAGGTGTGCTCACGATCCCAACGGTCCTGCCACTCCGCCTCAATTGAGGTGGCGAGCTGCGCGTCGTAGCGGAGGCGTGGCTTTGAGTCGAGAGGAGGTTTCTCAGGAGGGTTAGGAGTCATCGGAAGTTGATCGTACCGGGCCGCCTCGCCTTCACCCCGCCTAAGGCATAAGAGGAGGTAGCACTCGCTCCCCTGCTAGCCTGCCTCCGTTCCGGGGCTCGTTCCCGGGCTAGTTCCCTGACTCGTTCGGGGATCGTTCCGGGGCTGTAGCTCAGTTGGCAGAGCGCTTCCATGGCATGGAAGAGGTCAGGGGTTCAATTCCCCTCAGCTCCACAAACCATTCTCGGTTCGCTCCTGCTCACGGCAGGTTTTTCGGCCCTTGGGTCCGTAAGTGCATTTACCGCAGGAAGTTTGGCCGGTACCGCAGAGGAAGACCTATTTGGCCGGCGCCCATGATCAAACCTCCTTCCTCGTGATAGCTCAGATGGCGTCCGTTTAGCCCGCCGCGGCTGTGGCCCTGAGGACATCCATCAACTCCGCCCGTACAGATTCTTTCGCCTGCATTCGTCCGCATGCCTTGACCTCAAACGAGTTTGCTGTCATACCATCTTGTTGTGGACATCTTGAATCGAATACTGCCGTGGGACGGTTGGGGCGGACGCATCATGGCGACGGTGATGGCAAGTGGCAACGCGGACATGGAGTTAGCGGCGGTCGAGCTGGTGGACCCGAGACCTGACAGCAATGTTGCGATGATCGGTTGCGGACCCGGCGTCGGTGTGGTTGCAGGCGCGCGTCGCGCGCCTAACGGCATGGTGATTGGTCTCGACCCATCGGCGGTGATGGTCGAGCGAACCCGCACGCGGTGTCGCCGGGAGCGAGTCGAGCACCTCACGAGGGTTGAACGCGCTGCGGCAGAGTCGCTCCCATTGCCAGATCGTTCGCAAGATGCCGTCGTCAGCGTCAACAACATCCAACTCTGGAGCGACCGGTCAATAGGTCTTGATGAATGTGTTCGCGTCCTCGCTCCCGGAGGCGTATTGGTAGTGCTCTTGCACACGTGGGCCATGCCGGACGACGTGCCCTATGCAGAGTGGGTCGCAGAGCTCCGTACTGACCTATCGGCCCGCGACGTGCAGGTCGAGCCCCCGCAGACCCAACGCTTTCGATCTGGTCCTGCCATGGTGCTCATCGGCAGGTCGGCGAGGTAATTCCAGCCCTTGATTGCCCCGGGTCGATGGATTCACCGCCCTGTGAACGGGACTGGGTTTTAGGGCATGGAAGAGGTCAGGGGTTCAATTCCCCTCAGCTCCACAAACCGTTCTCGGTTCGCTCCTGTGGTTCTACCTTATCCAGAGGCGATGTAGGTTTCGCGCCGCTCGCAATGGGGAACAAAAGGGGTCTAGGCGATGAACGGAAATGGGAAAGACACGTCGAAGGGCATGATCACCCGACGTCAGGTACTTAAGGGTGTCGGCGCAGCCGGAGTCGCTGCCGCAGCGGTCTCCGCTGGCGTGACTCCCACCGGTGCAACTGAGTCCGATAGTCCGGTGGCGTCGCAGGCATTTGTCCCCCGAGGTGCGCTTACGAGCCAGCCCAACTTCCTCGTCATCATCGTTGACGAACAGCGTCTCGCTCCCGTCTACGAGTCTGCGTCGCTCGCATCATGGCGCTCCGCCAATCTTCATGCGCAGAACCAGTTGAGGGCCAACGGTCTCGAGTTCCGGAATCACCACATCATGTCCAGCGCCTGTGCCCCGAGCCGCACCTCTTTCATCACGGGTCAGTACCCATCACTGCACGGCGTGACCCAGACCTCGGGTATGGCGAAGTCTTCGCTTGAGCAGGATCTGTATTGGCTCGACCCCACCACAGTGCCGACCATGGGCGACTGGTTCCGCGCTGGCGGTTACGACACATACTGGAAGGGCAAGTGGCACGTCTCCGACGCCGACCTCTACGACTCAGGTACGCATAAGCCCTACGCGTCGTTCACCTCCGACAGTAAGCGTGATCCGGAGGCGGAGGCGGTCTACCTCGACGCCGACATGCTCGACAACTTCGGCTTCACTGGTTGGATTGGCCCCGAACCACACGGCTCCAACCCGATGCAGTCGGGCTCTTCGGCAGCTGGAGGGGCAGGTGGGCGCGACACGATGTTCGCAGGCCAGGGCGTCGAGTTGATGGAGACACTGCGCAGTTCGTCGCGCCCCTGGCTCGCTGTGACTTCATTCGTGAATCCTCACGACATCTCACTCTGGGGCGAACTCGCGCTGTTGATGGGGCGCCTCAGTCCGTCCACGGCCCTCTACCTGCAGGGACAGTTGTCGGGTTCGAGTGTGCCCACCGATCTATTCGACCGAGCGAAGTGGGCGAAGACCTTTAATGAGGACCTGTCTTCGAAACCCTCGGCGCAGGCGAGTTATCGAGAGACCTACCCGAAGGCGTTGCAGCCGATCATTAATAACTCCGACTACCTTCGGTTCTACTACCAGCTGCAGCAGACAGTCGACGCGCAGATCAAGACGGTTATTGATGCGCTCACAGCTAACGACTCCACATATCGCGACACGGTGGTCATCTATTTATCAGACCACGGCGATCTCCTGGGTTCGCACGGGGGCATGCACCAAAAGTGGCACAACGCCTACGACGAGGTCGTAAAGGTGCCGATGGTCTTTCACAATCCTGATCTGTTCCCGACCGCGTCCTCTACCGATGTGCTCACTAGCCACGCCGATCTTCTTCCGACAATGTTGGGTCTCGCTGGGCTTGATCAGGCCACGCTGATCGCAGATCTATCGACCACACATTCGCAGACGTTCCCGTTGCCGGGGCGCGACCTCTCCGACTTCCTGCTCGGCCTCAAAGCCGAGTCGACCGTAGCCAATGACCCGCAGTACTTCATGACCGACGATGAGCCCACACGCGGGGTACAGCAGGTCGGCTGGAATCAGCAGATGTACACCTCGGTTGTTCAGCCTTGTCATCTCGAGACAGTCGTCGCCAACCTGGCCACAGGGCCTTCGGGGACAATGGAGCGCTGGAAGTACACGCGCTACTTCGACAACTCGCAGTTCTGGAGCTCGCCGGGCTCGCGCGATGTGGTGACCATCGTCAGCGGAAACACTCAATTAGCCGGAGCACGCAAGAACGCCGTGACGACGGTGAAGACCACTGCACTCCCCGACCAACTCGAGATCTACAACACCTCGCTCGATCCGCTGGAGCTGAAGAACATCGCTGCCGACCGACGGCTCATGGCAACAGCGCGGGTCTCGGGAATCGTTGCGCAACTGCAGAGCCTGTTGGCCCAGGAACGCTCGGCCAAGCGGCTGAGCCCGACCACCGCCTCGTCATCGAGCGTCTCTAACGGATCTGGCCTCTTCCGCTTCATCGACGATCCAAGGCTGGTCCCCGGATACAAGTAGCCGGCGATAGATACATTCGCAGCTCTGCGCAGGAGCCGCGTGAAATGGCATGGAAGAGGTCAGGGGTTCAATTCCCCTCAGCTCCACCGCGCGTTCTCCCCACTACCCCGTTTTCTTTAGATCCGGTGGTGCTCTCCAATCCCACCTGGTCTCCTTCGCCACACCGATCTCGCCCTCGCTGGCTTCGATCTTGATGAGTCGGTATCCATCGTGCGTTTTTTGAAGGTGGTGTCGTTTGCAGAGGCGCACGAGGTTCTCAAGAGATGCAGGGCCACCCTCAGCGAACGGAACGATGTGATCTATCTCTAGACCCATTGTCATATCGCATGTTGGTACCTGACAGACACGATCGCGCTCCTCAACCGCTGTTCGCAGTTTTGCGGGTATTGCTCGACCCATATGCGCAATCGTCCTGATCTCTGTGCCGTCCATTACCAAGAGTTTTAAGAATGCTTCACCTAAATACTCAGTAGCGGTAGCGACAGGTATTGGCCCAACGCCAGCAATCTCGCAGATTTCGCCATGCTCAGTGCGCCCACGCTTGAGGGCATCTATATCGACATGAATATTGATCACTGCGTTAGGGCGAGACGTCTTCGTTACGCTCGCCCCTGCGGCGGAATCAGAGGCACTCGCTTTCGCACAGAGCAACATCAGTGCATCAGCTGCGTAGGCCTCTGGTCTCTCATGCGCACCACTCTTGCGAGCTTGTTTGAAGATCTCATCCTGTAGTGGTTTGAGTGCTGCCATTACGCGCGCACCGTTAGCAACCGTCATACGACCTTTAACATTGAACGAGCCATCAAGGTCTGTCCACGATTTGAAGTAGCGACTCTTGTGCACCTGTCTGTGGCGCTCCGCCTCATCAGTGGCGGCTGCGACTACGCGTGATGACGCATCTCGTAGATCGCGCACCGTCGCATGTTTTGCGAGGTTCAAGAGCTGCGTCTCAGTATTCGGCGCAACAATCACACCGCGTGCTACCTCTACAGCCTGAGCACCAGAGAGAGTGCCTGAACGCAGAGCAGCCTGAGTGACCGGAAGGTGCTGTAACTGATTAGCGAGCACCACTACTGATTGCGCTTCGTAACGAGCACAATCAGTTTCAGTAGCTAGCCACTCTGAAATACTCTTCGCTCCCTGGCCTTTCCAGCCATTCGTGCGCTCTACCTGCCCAACACCGATAGTGCGGATCGCATCCCCGAGACGCCGGACGCGCTCACCGGAGCTCACCAACCTCGCAGCCCGGGCAGCATCGAAGCACTCAACCTCCATTGAGGCAAAGCAGGCCTCGAGCTCTGTGGTGAGTTGATCCAGTCGGTCGAACATATGTTCGACTATAAAACAGGGGTGTGACAATTACTGCTGCGGGTCAAGACGCAGCGGGTTCGCTACTCGCCCTCTCCCTAAGACCTCATTCACCAGCGCGGTTCAGCGCAGGTCGAAGCGATCCAGGTTCATTACCTTTACCCATGCAGAGACGAAGTCCTTAGCAAGTTTCTCACTCGCATCGTCGGCGCCGTATACCTCGGCGATTGCTCTTAGTTGTGAGTTCGAGCCAAATACGAGGTCGGCTGCGGTGGCGGTCCATCTTGGAGCACCACTCACGCGATCACACCCTTCGTAGACCTCCGCGATCGAATCCGATGGACTCCACTCAACGGCTGCGTCGAGCAGGTTGACAAAGAAGTCATTCGTCAGGCACCCAGGCCGGTCCGTGAGCACGCCGAGGTTAGAACCACTGTGGTTCGCGCCTAGTGCGCGCATTCCGCCGACCAACACTGTCATCTCCGGTGCGCTCAACGTAAGCAAGTTTGCTTTTTCGATCAGGCGCACCTCGGGTCGCTGGTTGCCAGCATGCCCTAAGAAATTGCGGAAGCCATCGGACATCGGCTCTAGCAACGCAAACGAATCAATGTCTGTCATCTCCTGCGTTGCGTCGGTGCGACCAGGAGCGAACGCAACGGTGACGTCAATGCCTCCCTGCTTTGCAGCCTGCTCTACAGCGACTGATCCGCCAAGAACAATCAGGTCAGCAAGCGATACGCGCGCGCCGCCACTCGCAGACGACTCATTAAACTCTCGCTGAATCGCCTCGAGTTGCTCGAGCACCGGGCCGACAATCGACGGATCGTTTGCCTCCCATTCGCGTTGCGGGCTCAGCCGGATGCGTGCACCGTTGGCACCCCCACGCTTGTCAGTGCCACGGAAAGTCGTAGCTGATGCCCACGCCGTAAATGCGAGTTGAGCAACAGACAAGCCGGAGCCCTGGATTTTTGCCTTCAGCGAAGCAATGTCAGCGTCGCCGATGAGCAGATGGTCGACGGCGGGTACTGGGTCCTGCCAAATCAATGGCTCCGCAGGAACCTCGGCGCCCTTGTAACGCGAGATTGGGCCCATGTCTCTATGAGTCAACTTGAACCACGCACGTGCAAACGCATCTGCGAGTTCGTCAGGGTGCTCGTAGAACCGTCGCGCTATTCGCTCATAAATCTGATCTACGCGCAGGGCGATATCGCTTGTCAGCATCATCGGAGCATGCCGCTTCGTAGCGTCTTGAGCGTCGGGCACTGTGTCTACGCCGGCACCGTCACTCGGCCTCCACTGCTTTGCGCCGGCAGGGCTCTCGGTGAGTTCCCACTCGTAACCAAAGAGGTTCTCGAGGTAGCCGTTGTCCCACTGCGTAGGCCTGGCCGTCCAGGCTCCTTCAAGCCCGCTCGTGATCGTGTCTGAGCCCTTGCCGCTGGCGTAGGAGTTACTCCACCCCAACCCCATTGCATGCAGCGGGCAACCCTCAGGCTCGGCGCCCACATGATCCTCGGACGCGGCACCGTGAGCCTTTCCAAAGGTGTGGCCTCCAACTATGAGAGCGACAGTCTCGTCGTCGTCCATCGCCATGCGGGCGAAAGTTTCCCGTATATCGCGAGCCGAACCGAGTGGGTCGGAGTTGCCATTAGGGCCTTGTGGATTGACGTAGATGAGCCCCATCTGTACTGCGCCGAGAGGTGCGGCTAGTTCGCGATCGCCGCTGTAACGCTCGTCGCCAAGCCACGTGTCCTCCGGTCCCCAGAAGATATCCTCGGGCTCGTAGACATCGGGCCGGCCACCGCCGAAACCAAATGTCGGAAGCCCCATCGACTCGATTGCGCAATTACCTGCGAGCACGATCAGGTCAGCCCACGAAAGCTTTCGCCCGTACTTCTTCTTCACCGGCCACAGGAGTCGACGCGCCTTATCGAGGTTGGCATTATCGGGCCAGCTGTTAAGTGGAGCGAACCGCTGTGTGCCACTACCTGCGCCGCCACGCCCATCAGCGATGCGATATGTGCCAGCGCTGTGCCACGCCATGCGTATGAACAGGGGGCCGTAATGGCCATAATCGGCGGGCCACCAATCCTGCGACGTGGTCATCAACTCCACGATGTCGCGTTTGACCGCAGCTAGGTCAAGCGTCTCGAATTCACTCGGGTAGTCGAAATCTTCATCACCCATCGGGTCACCTTGAGGTGATTGCGAATGGAGTGTCCTCAGGTCGAGATGGTCGGGCCACCAGTCTTGGACCGTACGTGGGCGAAGGCTTGCCGGCCCGGGAGTCGGATTCGCAGGATTCTCAGTATTAGTACCGGTCTCTGGCATCTCGGGCATCTCGGCCTACCTTCCTCGCTCTGCGACTTGGGGTGGTTGACTCATTGGCTACTCAAGCCTCTAACACCGGCTCAAGTTTACATTAAGAGAATACGCGGGAGCTTGGCTTAGTCCCTCATTCAGCGCCTATCTCTAGACTCACGAACCTGTGATTGGTGTAGTGGATTATCGAGCTGGGAATGCCCCGAGTGTGATGTATGCACTCGCGCGCCTCGGCATTGACGCTCGCCTTGTCTCGGATGCCGATGCGGTCAGAGAGGTAGACCGCATAATTCTCCCGGGCGTAGGCGCTGCAGGGGCAACCGTTGCCTCACTCACCGAGTCTGGCCTAGTGGATGCATTGACCGAGCGTGTGCTCAATGAGGCAATCCCATTCTTAGGAATCTGTGTTGGGCTCCAGATCCTCTTTGAGCACTCTGAAGAGGGCGATACCGATTGCCTCGGCTGGCTCCCTGGCAAGGTACAGAGTTTTCCAGCATCTGTTCGTGTGCCCCAGATAGGTTGGAACTCTGTGCGCTTCGTGCGCGATCACGCTCTTACTAAAGGCTTACCGGAAGATCCATACCTCTACTTTGTGAACTCGTTCCATGCTGTGCCCGCAGATGCAGACGACGTACTTGGGGTAACTGATTATGCAGGTGAATTCTGCTCTGTAGTTGCACACAAAAATATTGCTGCAACGCAGTTCCACGCAGAGAAGAGCGGCGAGGTTGGGTTGAGAATCCTCACAAACTTTGCGACTTGGAGCGGTTTTTAATGTGGACGGTATTTAATGCAGACGCTTTTTAGTATGGACGCTTTTTAATGCTCACTAAACGCTTGATTGCTTGCTTCGACGTCATCAACGGACGCGTAACGAAGGCCGTACGTTTCCAGGACAACATCGATGTAGCAGCCGCAGAGGATCTCGCACAGAGCCTTTATCAAGACCAGATCGACGAGATTGTCTTCTACGACATCACGGCGAGTAGCGAGAAACGCAAGATTGACCTTGAGACTGTGCGCAGAGTCGCTGAGCACATATTTGTACCCTTCACAGTCGGCGGCGGGATCCGCAATGTTGAGGACATGTTCGAGGTGCTTAAAGCCGGGGCCGAGAAGATCAGTATCGACTCCATGGCGGTGCGTGACCCAGAGATCATTCGAAATGGTGCCACCGAGTTTGGTCGCCAATGCATAGTGCTCTCAACGCAGGTAAAGCACGTAGGTATTCGCGACGGGATTCCAAGTGGCTACGAGGTATTTATCGATGGCGCTCGGCTCGCTACAGGCCTCGACGCCCTCGACTGGGTCCGCAGGGCTGAGGACCTAGGCGCAGGCGAGATCGTGGTTAACAGCATTGATCGTGATGGCACCGGCGAGGGTTACGAGATCGAGATCACACGTGCTGTTGCCGACAGCGTAAACGTGCCCGTAATTGCATCTGGAGGCGCAGGAACAGCGCAGCACATTGCAGATGGACTCACCGCAGGTGCAGCTCAGGCCGCAATCATCTCTTCAATGCTCTACTCACCGCGCGTTGAGCGCAATGCAACAGTGCGCGAGTTAAAAGATGCGCTAGGGGCTCTAGGCGTACAGATGCGCCCCTGGGTTGATTGAGTCAGAGGTTGCTAACTCCGGCCTGAGGACGCCGACCAGCCGAGCAGAGTAGTTCGCTTAAGCGACGGGTACTGCGGGCGCTACTACTGGCTCGCTCCACAGTTGTGAAGCATCCGACCAGAGTCGCTCTAGTGCGTAGAAGTCGCGCACCTCATCGAGGAAGATGTGTGCAACGAAGTCGCCGTAATCCATTAGGACCCAACCGAGATCGTCTAGTCCCTCGGTGCGAATCGGAGAGGTTCCGTCGTGGAGTCGGATCTTCTCCTCGATCTCATCAACGATTGCGCGAACCAGACGCGGGTTAGATGCACTAGCGATTACAAACGCCTCTGTGATCCCAATGATCGCTCCAACATCGAGCACAAGAATGTCGGTGCCCTTCTTCTCCGAGGCAGCAACAGCCGCAACTATCGCGCGCTCATGGCTCTCGAGCGTTGCGCCTTTGGGTTTCGTTGTCACTTGGTGGAGCCTTTCGGATTGAAGTCTGGGCCGACGATGATGGTCACGTCTGCGATACCGATCGCACGATCAGCCCGACGAAGAGAACCGACGCCGATCGCTTTGAGAAACTTCTCAGCAGCACGACGGTCTGCGTCACGGTAGTAGATGACCTGCGTCTCAGTTACACCGAAGTCTGGAACATTCCCCGTGAGGCGAACATCCCCCCCAATTGGCACCACCAGCCTCGCTACTCCCTGCGCTAGCCCTACGGTGCCTACTCCGTTGAGAATCTCAATCCGCGGGCGTCTGCCATCAATTCCAAGGCGAGCATCTGGAAAGAGCCTCTTAACGACACCTGGAAGCGCAGAGCTCCGAACACTCAATCTCTCGTCTCCACTTGTACCGATGGAGTCAACAGGCAGCGTGTCATAGGACGCAGGCTTCAAACCTCCAACGCTCGCGATCGGAGCAGCGATAGGTACAGCGGCGATCGTTGCACTCGCCACAGCAGGGTTCTTCAGGCGCTTCATCCATCCCTCTAAGACAGCCTGCACAGTTACTAAGCGATCCACTTCGCTACCAACCTGAGCCTCTGTTAACAAGCGAGCGATCTCTGCGGCTGTTAGACGCTGGAGCCCGCCCGGGAAAGCGTCGCGCTTATCTGCAGCAAATCGAACAGCACTTCGTAGATCAACCTCGAACGGTGCAGCCGGCGTAATCGCAGCAAGAAGCGTTGCATCATCAACTATTGACGGAGCGCCAGCATTGACTCCAGTGAGATTCTGTACCGTCGTCTGCAGGAGATCGTCGTCACCAACGGATGGGACCTGCGCGAGAGTCTGGATACCAAGTGACGGAACCTCGACTTGAGTAGACGAAGGCAGCATCAAGACGGATCCCGCGTCGCCAGATCTACCGAGCAGGAGAATTAGATCTGCTTCATTACTAGGCCCAACATGTGCGATGAGAGCGGCCTCAGTGGCAAGACCAGGCAGACGCGATTTAGAACCCACGTCATTGGTTATCTCCGAAGAGCCGCGCAGTACAAAACCGATCATGACTGCTATACCGAGAGCGATCGCTATCAATGGCATAACAATTAACCAAAAACGACGACGCTCACGCTCTAACGCCCGCCGCTCACGCCCCGCCTGACGCCTACCCGCACTGGGCGCGCCTTGGGGGCTTGCTGGCCCTGTATCTGGCGCTGGCCCTGCATCTGTATCTGGCTCGATCATTGGGGTTGAGTGTAGAGGCCATGCTCCTGTATGTAGTGGGCAGTCGGGGCGGGTACTAGCCCATCTATCGGGAGGCCTTGCCTAAGACGCTCACGAATCAACGACGAGGAGACATCGAAGCGCTCCATTTTTATATGTTCGACGCTCCACCCATCGCCCGGGGGGACGCATGACTCTCCCTCGCGCTCCACAACAACAATTGTGGCGAGTTCGCGTGTCTCATCAAGCCTGCGCCATGAAGGCATATTCGCAACTGCGTCTGCACCGAGAATCAAGAATAAATCTCGACCTTCTTCTGCGAGGGCCTCGAGAGTATCTGCTGTTATCGATGGCTCTGAGGAGAGAACCTCGATGTCGCTAACTTCAAGACCCGCCATGCCGCTTACAGCGAGTCTCGCCATGGCAAGTCGCGCTTGCGCATCTGCCACTACTCTGCCGCTCTTTTGCCAAGGGTCTCCTGCGGGGATCAGCAGCACACGATCGAGTTCGAGGGTATTGCGCACGGCTTTTGCTGCGGCAATATGCGCAGAGTGAATCGGGTCAAATGTCCCACCAAAAATACCAACTCGTTCGCTCACACTTGGGAGGCTACCGGGCGATCTAGGTTCACGCCGGCAGCCTCTCATGCGGGGCTGCATAAATCTGCGCGATCCTCGCAGTGACATCCCTTCATATGGCGTCGCTTCATATTCTCGAAACACTCCCGACCCAGAACGCGGCCTACGATAAGTGCGTGAGCAGCGCAGAGAGCACCCACGCAGAACCAGTACCGAATCCAGCAGAGTCTTCAAACTCCTCAGCTGAACATGTATTGATACGGGTCTGGCTGCCAGACCGCCCTGGAGCACTTGGACTCGTGGCCTCAAGAATCGGTGCGATGCGAGGAGACATTGTCGGCATCGATGTCTTAGAGACCGGTGAGGGCGTTGCAGTAGACGAATTTGCTGTGAACATTCCTGACGCAGAGATGATTCCAATTTTGATCCGCGAGATCGAAGAGGTCGATGGCGTATCGGTCGAGGAGGTGCGCAGTGTTGGAGTATTCCCAGACCCAAGAGTCGATGCTCTTAATTCTGCCGCAACAATCTGTGAAGCTACCTCGATACCGGATCTCTGGCTACGACTAGCAACGCACACAATGAAGGAGTTCTCGGCTGACTGGTCGGTAGTTATTGATGATCAAGAGATACTCGCATCATGCGGAGACTCGCCCGCTCATGCCGTCCTAGATGCGTATGTTGCAGGGATCCGATCATCGCAGCTTGTTACTGCAGGTGCTGCGGGGCCCTCGGATCTCGCTATAGCCGTATTGCCTAACTCGAGTGTCGTCCTACTTCTCGGGCGCGATGGGCACACCTTCCGCCAACGAGAGCGGCTGCAGTTATTAGCTCTTGCTCGCATCGCAGCGAGCATGGTGCCACTGCTTCGATAATTTGTGTGCAGAGCGGCGGTGCCATTTCTGTAGAAATGGAGTCATAACGGTACCCTCATTGCCATGACAACAGGCGTAGTTGTATTCACAAGAGACCTAAGGGTTCATGACCACCCTGCACTCGCTGCCGCTATTCGAGAGCACAAGAGCATTGTTCCACTCTTTGTATTTGATGACGCGGTAGCGCGCGCTGATTTTCGCCCTGCCAACAGAACCGCATTCATGCTTGAGTCGCTCGCCGACCTCGATTCTTCGCTGCAGAGTCGGGGGGCAACACTCATATATCGCCACGGAGACTGGGCAGAGGAAGTATTGGCGCTCGCAGAGGAGGTAAATGCATCTGCGATTCACCTCTCAGAGGATGTAAGCGGGTTCTCAACACGCAGGATTACTCAACTAACGGAGCGCGCTAAGGCCTCAGAGATCCGAGTGCAGGCTCATCCCGGTGTAATGGTCATCTCGCCTGGGGATGTTCTCCCCACAGGCGGCGATCACTTCAAAGTTTTCACGCCTTACTATCGAAAATGGCTCGCGCTTCCTTGGCGAACTCCGATAGCGGCGCCCAAAGAAATACTCTCCGTTAAGCGCCTTGATTCGCTAACCATTCCAAAAATAGAGGAGCTCTCTTCTGGTTCTCTATCGCCAAATCGCGTAAACGGCGGGGAGAGTATCGCTCGCCGATTGTTCGCGAACTGGAGAGAGAGCCACCTACACGAGTACGAATCGATCCATAACGATCTGCCGGGTAACTCAACCTCGCATCTAGCGCCTTACATACATTTTGGATGCCTCTCCCCTCTCGAACTTGCTGCGTCATCATTGGGGCGCGATGGAGCAGAGGCCTGGGTTCGACAACTCTGTTGGCGAGACTTCTACCATCAAGTTCTCGCTGCACGCCCTGATGCTTCGTGGGCAGATTTCAAGCATCGCGGTGATCACTGGATCGACGACCCCGCTGCACTCCAGGCTTGGAAGGAAGGGCGCACAGGGTTCCCTGTCGTTGATGCCGGTATGCGCCAACTCCTAGATGAAGGATTCATGCATAACCGCACTCGCATGATTGTCGCTTCATTCTTAACCAAAGACCTAGGCATCGACTGGCGCCACGGTGCACGCCACTTCCTCGAGTGGCTGACCGATGGAGACATCGCAAACAACAATCTCAACTGGCAGTGGACGGCAGGCACCGGAACCGATACAAACCCGAATCGCATATTTAACCCTACGGTTCAGGGTCAGCGCTTCGATCCAAAGGGAGAGTACGTAAGGCGCTACGTAAAAGAACTAGCAAGCATCCCGGATGGTTCGCTACATACTCTCGGACCGTTAGAGCGTGCTGCGCTTGGGTACCCCGAACCGATAGTGGACCACCACGAAGCCATAGCCGAGTATCGATTACGCAGAGCCTAAAGACTCTTAGATATTTAGAGGCTTTAATCTCTCTGTATTAGTAGCGGCGACGAGTGCGCGTCGCGTGAAACTTCGCTCTATTCTCTAGCGATGGTTGAGATTCGCGAGGCTCACTCCACTGAGATTAAGTCCGTAGCCGCAATGATGGCTCGCGCATTTGACGACTCGCCGGTTACTCAGTGGATTATGCCCAGAGACCGACTTCGCCCGATCGCTCTTCGCGCTTTTTTTGGGGCGGCTGCGCATGACGCTCACCGACACGGCGAGGTCTGGGTCGCGATTGACGACGACAAGGTAGTCGGCGGATCAGTTTGGCTGCCGCCTCGCAAGTATCCCCTTACGCCTAAACGCGAGAGAGCAACGCTGCTCCCCATACTTCGCCTCGCACCTATTGCCCCGCTCGCGCTATCAAGGGCCCTTAAGTATCAAAACGGTGTTGCGCGCAAGCACTTAAAAGACGAGCACTGGTATCTCGCCAACCTTGGGGTTGAGCCAGCGTTTCAAGGACGCGGCATTGGAGGCCTACTTCTACAACCTGTCATCGTTAGCGCTGAGGAGGAGGGCATGCCTTGCTACTTAGAGACCGAGAAGATTCGCAATCTCCCCTTCTACGGTCGGTACGGCTTCGAGGTTACTGAGGAGTTCATCCCGACCCCAAACGCCCCACCCATCTGGGCAATGACACGAAACGCATAAGGCCTTACTAGTTAAACCTCAAAACTCGAGGATACAAATGTCTCGAGTTGACGCAGGTTGCGGCACTCGAATACTCCGTCACAGTAAATGCCGTAATCACCGACTACAGAGTCTCCGGTATTCCAATACCCGCGCGGCTCGGGGTTTAGCCAGAACAACTTGCGAGATCGCTCACGAATCTCCTTGAGCACCGTTGCTTGAGTTGCGTGGTAATTATTGCGCGCGTCACCGAGGATGATCACCGTTGTCTTCTTCGTAATCTCGCGCATGTGGCGCTGGGCAAATATCTCAAATGCGTGGCCGTAATCGGAGTGACCGTCTACCCATATCACGTCAGCCTCGCTATTGACTCTCTGAACCGCCTCAGTAATCTCATCTGATTCCTCGAAGAAGCGGGTTACTTCATCTATTCCGTCGATAAAGACCCAAGAGCGAACCTTTGAGAACTGCCCGGCCATGGCGTAGACAAACTGGAGCGTAAAGCGAGCAAAAGACGCTACAGATCCTGAGATATCTGCAATAACCATGATCTCAGGCTTGGAAGGCCTCGGGTTACGAAACTTCGGCTCAAGCGGCACTCCTCCGTAGGAGAGCGAGTGGCGAACTGTCTTGCGAAAATCAAGTTGACCTCGGCGGCGACGCTTGCGCCGCTGAGCAAGGCGTGCTGCAAGCGCACGCGTTAGCGGTTCAATGGCACGCTGCAGTTGAAGCATCTCTTCTCGAGATGCATGCATGAACTCAACATCCTCTGGGAGAGGCTTGCGGAGAGTGCGCGCCATTGCCTCAACACCGCGATCCGCAATAAGGCGCCTGCGGATCTCCTCCTCAACCATCTCTTTAAATTTCTTGATCTTGATCTTGTGGTCATCAGAGGCAAGGCGGTCGGCGAGAGAGTCGTCAGGCGCATCACGCTCTTCACGCGCGTTGGACATCATCTTCTCTGCTACACCGTCGAGATCAAGTTGACGCAGCGTGCGATAGAGGTAGTAAGTACCCCCGACCGGCCTGCCCGGCTCCATGCCAGCAAAACGCGATACAGCCATCGCAGCGATATTGCGCAGCATCTCGTCATCAGACTTCATGAGGGCCTGCATCAACATCTTGGCGAGGTCTTCGTTACTTACGCCTTCACCCCCACCGCCGCCTCCTGGTTGCTTACCGGCTCCGCCGCCCTCGGGGGCTTCGCGGTCGTCGTTTGAAGACTCAGAGCCCTCGTCTCCGTCTACACCCGGGCTCCAGCGTGCGAAATAGACCTCAAAAACAGTCTCGAAGGCTGGCCAATGCTGGTGATGCTTAACGAGAGTCGCGGCGAGTACTGCCTTGAATGACTCGCGGTCCTCCATAGAGATGTACTCAACAGCACGCATCGCATCGAGGTTCTCAGTCATTGAGACAGGCAACCCCGCAGCGCGCAGTTCATGTACAAATCCCTGAAGAACATCGAGCAAGTTTCCAGTTGTTACAACTCCAGGCGGCATCTCAAATGTGTTGCGGCTCATCACATTGAATACCTTTGCGGAGTTGAAGGCCACCTCAAGATCGCTTCGGGCCAATCGGCAGCGGGCTGTCGACCCCAATCTCTTTTCTGGCCTTCATAATGTCAGATTGGTACTTCAACAGAACATGCAGAGTGTCAGTGATGACCTGAGGATCTATCTGCGTGTGGCCAAGGTAGAGAAGCGTGCGCGCCCAGTCGATCGTCTCAGAGATTGAAGGCGCCTTCTTTATGTCAAGTGCACGAATGGAGCGAACAACCTGAGAGACTTGTTCGGCTAGTGCATCATCGATCTCTGGGACCCTGACGCGAACAATCTCGCGCTCACGGTCGAGGTCTGGGTAGTCGATATGTAGGAAGAGGCAGCGGCGCTTAAGTGCCTCAGACAACTCGCGAGTGTTGTTCGATGTGAGCATGACAATTGGGCGTTGCTTCCCAGTTACCGTGCCTAGTTCAGGGATAGATACCTGAAAGTCTGAGAGAACCTCTAGCAAGAGCGCCTCGGTCTCGACCTCCACGCGGTCTACCTCGTCGATGAGAAGCACAACCGGCTCCTCGGAGCGAATCGCCTCAAGAAGTGGGCGCTCTAATAGGAACTGCTCGGAGAAAATATCGCTCTCAACCGTCTCCCAATCGCGCTCATGCTCGCGGTCGGCCTGGATACGAAGTAGCTGCTTTTTGTAGTTCCATTCATAGATGGCCTTACCCTCATCTAATCCTTCGTAGCACTGGAGGCGGATTAAGCGCGAGTCAGTGATGAGGGCTACGGCCTTAGCAAGTTCGGTCTTGCCGACTCCAGCAGGACCCTCAATGAGGACCGGCTTCTCAAGGCGATCTGCCAAGTAAATGACCCCAGCAATATTTGCATCAGCCAGATAGTCAACTGCTGCCAATCTCTCGGTGACATCGGCTACGGATTTAAAACGCATCGCCATTTCAGGTCCTTACCTGTCCGTCGCCCCAGACGACGTACTTGTATGTAGTTAGTTCACGTAACCCCATTGGGCCACGTGCATGGAGTTTTTGAGTAGATATTCCGATCTCGGCACCGAACCCGAACTCTTCGCCATCGGTGAAGCGCGTTGAAGCGTTTACCAAAACAGCCGCTGCATCAACCTCGCGAGTAAAGCGGCGAGCAGCGTCGAGGTCGGTAGTGATAATTGCCTCGCTATGCCCAGTGCCGTAACGGTTGATGTGCTTTATTGCCTCATCCAACGAGGAGACCACAGCAACACTCATTTTGAGTTCAAGAAACTCGCGCCCAAAATCATCATCGGTTGCAGGCTGAATGCTCGCCACACGAATCCGAGAAGCCTCATCGCCAACCAACACAACCCCTGCTGCCTCTAGATCCGCGCAGATGACTGGGAGGAGGGTCTCGGCTAGGTCGGCATGTATGACTAGCGACTCTGCTGCATTACAGACACTCGTTCGCTGCGTTTTGGCGTTCATCACAATGCTGCGCGCCATGTCTTCATCTGCAGATGCATCTACATATACGTGGCAGTTACCGTCACCATCAATAATTACTGGAACCGTTGCGTTCTCGCGCACACTCTTAATCAAAGCGGGCCCACCACGCGGGATGAGACAATCGACATACTCGGTTAGGCGCATTACTCCGACCGCAGTCTCATGCGTTGCGTCATCGACGAGGACTAAGCAATCCTCAGGGAGGCCCGCTGCTGCGAATCCCTTACGAAGGGCCTTAGCGATTGCAAGATTCGAGCGAAGTGCGCTTCCGGAGCCGCGCAGCAGCGCTGCATTCCCGGACTTCAGGCAGAGACCCGCAGCGTCTGAGGTTACGTTCGGGCGGTTCTCATAGATGATCGCTACGACGCCAAGAGGGACACGCGTACGAGAGATCTCAAGGCCATTCGGGCGTCGCCATCCGTCTAGAACCTCGCCTATCGGGTCTGGGAGCGTTGCAACCTGCCTGAGACCTTGCGCCATAGCCTCGATACGCGCATCAGAGAGGCGCAGTCGATCGAGGGGCCCCGGCTCCATACCGGCGGCCTCAGCGGCAGCTAAATCAAGGGAGTTCTGCTCCTGGATCTCTGCTGCGTGGGCAAGAAGCGCATCGGCGGCCTTGAGCAATGCATCGTTCTTTTGAGAGGTCGAGGCGTTGGCCAGAATGCGGGCAGCAGCGCGAGCACGACGCCCTAGTTCCTCTATTGAGACTGTGCTCGCTCGCTCCGCTGGCATGGCTTGGGATTGTAGCGGTGCAGCACCCAATGCCCTCCACGGATTAATCCGGATTGATAGGGATTGATGAACCCGGGATCAGGATCTAGACCGCAATCCGGCATCGAGCAGCGAATCTCGCTATGGATTCAGGCTATTTAGGCCGCGAGAAGGGGCCGGGCGAGATCGCCACGGCCCCTACTCAGCGCTCTTCCCATTGTGGGTCCGGTTGTTACCAGACCCTCCCCCCGTACCAATGGGCGAGCGAGCTAGGGACATTGTGACCCTAGACACGCCTACTTACAAGTCAGGGTCTGCTCAAGAGTCTGGAATTACCACAAGGTCATCACAGTGGATGACCTCCCCGGGCGCTCCGGCAGGGAGTTCGCTGCTCTGCATCCCCGCATATGCCCTCACGTTGGCAGCTGAGAGCCGTGTAAGGCCCTTCGCGAAGATTCTCCCATCTGGGCCAGCAATCTCTACAGCGGCCTCAACCTCAAAGTCGCCAATTACATCCCGCACCCCAGCGGCTAGGAGGGATCGCCCTCCAACGGAGAGAGCGGTAACCGCGCCAGCATCAACAATTATTCGACCAGAGGCGGCACGAGCAAATGCAATCCAAAGTTTTCGCCCCGAGAGGCGCTCCTCGCGTGGGAGAACAGTGGTTCCAATACCTGACCCGCTAAGCGCTGCAGCGATTACTCCGGGGGTTGACGTAGCGGCGATGACAGTGCGCACTCCAGACCAAGAAGCAATCTTCGCAGCAGCCAACTTGCTCGCCATTCCACCGCTTCCTCTCTGCGACCCAGCACCACCGGCTACTGCCTCGAGCTCGGCATCTACAGAGACAATCTCTTCAATGAGAGATGCGTCTGCATCGAGTCGGGGGTCCGCGGTGTAGAGACCATCTGTGTCTGTTAGGAGAACAAGTGTCTCCGCGCCAATCATGTTCGCCACTAGTGCTGCAATTCGATCATTGTCGCCATAACGAATCTCATCATCGGCAACGGTGTCGTTTTCGTTGACTATTGGTATAACGCCGAGTTCAAGTAGGCGCACGAGGGTCTCGCGAGCATGGAGATACTGGGAGCGCTGACCGAAGTCGTAGGGGTCTAAGAGCACCTGTCCGGGGACTATCGAATGGACCGCTAGAAGGGTGCGCAGTTCCTCCATGAGCATCGGCTGGCCTACTGCAGCAATCGCCTGAAGCGTTCGGATATCTGATGGACGTTCGGTAAAACCAAGAGCAGGCAAGCCAGCGGCAATTGCACCTGAGAGAACTAGGACCACTTCGTATCCAGCAGTCTTAGCCTCGGATAATTCTTGGGCGAGTTTGGATAGCGCGACTAGGTCTAGCTCCCCTTGCTCAGCGGTTACTGACGAGGTTCCAACCTTGACAACCACACGCCCCTTCATTACATCCCCTCGACGTACTCAAGTTCGAGTTCGGAGATGCGCACAAAATCACCTTCGCGCGCACCAGCGCGCGCTAGAGCACGCTCGACACCCATTCTCCTAAATCTGTCATGCACATACTCAAGTGCCTCGAGATTCGTAAGGTCAGCCATGGCTACAACGCGCTCTGCAGAGCGCCCAGTAATTCGCCAGAGTCCAGGTCCTTCGCTCACAACCTCAAAACCTTCGTCGGTTGGGCGGTGAACAACGAAAGCCTCATGCTCTACAGCGACTTGGCGAGTCTCTTTAATCAGGTCACCGAGCCTGCCCAAGAACTTATCGAGACCCTGCCTTGTAACGGCAGAGATCTCCATTGGGTTGTCACCCTCAAGGGCGAATAACGCGACATCTGCTTTGGTCCCGATTGATATCCGCGGGCGCTCGAGGAGATCTGGGCGATACCGCTCCAGTTCGTCAAGCAAAATGGCCTCTTGCTCTTCAGGGCTCCTGCCATCTACCGGGGCGAGGTCAAGGAGAACTACGAGCACTCTCGCTCTCTCAATATGGCGCAGGAAACGATGCCCCAATCCGCGACCCTCGGCTGCGCCCTCGATTAATCCTGGAATATCGGCGAGCACAAACTCGTGCTCATGAAAACGCACGACACCGAGGTTCGGCTCAAGAGTCGTGAACGGATAGTTAGCGATCTTGGGTTTAGCAGCGCTCACCGATGCGATGAGTGTCGACTTGCCAGAGTTAGGGAATCCAACAAGAGCAGCATCTGCCATGAGGCGCAGTTCAAGATCGAGCCAACGGTCTTCACCGAACTCGCCCTGCTCAGCAAAGGATGGGGCGCGACGCGAGTTGGAGAGGAAGCGAGCATTACCGCGACCCCCTCGCCCGCCGTGCGCTGCGAGCCACATGTCGCCATGGTTGACAAGATCAGCGACGACTTCGCCGGTTACATGATCGCGAATAGTTGTGGCCTCTGGAACCGAGACAATGAGATCAACTCCACGAGCTCCATGGCGCTTTGCCCCGGATCCATGCACACCGCTATCGGCCTTACGGTGCGGGTGATCTCGGAATGCGAGGAGCGATGCGGCGTTGCGATCGGCTTGAAGCCAGATGTCGCCGCCCTTGCCGCCGTCGCCACCATCAGGGCCGCCCTCGGGTACGTGGGCTTCACGCCTGAAAGCGACACAGCCTGCACCGCCGTCGCCACCGCGCACATTGACTTGCGCTTCGTCTACAAAACCACTCATTAGGGCCTAAGGATAGAGAGACTGACAGAGGGTTGGGCGGTAAATAAGCCTGCGAACTGCAGAGCGTCTATTCGCCTATCTGGGTTAAACGGACTCGAGAGGCTGAATGTCTACGAGGCGACGGCCCTTGCGGCGACCGAAAGCAACCGTTCCGTCTGCCTTAGCGAAGAGAGTGTCGTCTCCACCGCGGCCAACATTGAGCCCTGGGTGGAACTGTGTTCCGCGCTGGCGCACAATGATTGAACCTGCAGTAACAACGGTTCCGCTGTAGACCTTTACCCCTAGGCGTTGAGCGTTTGAGTCACGCCCGTTACGAGAGGATGCAGCACCCTTTTTCTTCGACATTTCTAAGCCTTTCGAAGCCATTCCTGATCTGCGTGCGCAGATCAGTCGTACAAGAGATTTAATCAGTGTTTAGAGATCAGCCCTTTGAGATTTTTGTGATCTCAATGGTTGTGTATTTCTGTCGGTGTCCCCAACGCTTGCGCTGGTTCGACTTTGACTTGTATGTAAAACCATCAATCTTCGGACCGCGTGCCTCGCCGACAACCTTCGCTGTCACCGATGCTCCACCGAGTGCACTAGGGGTGGAGAGAACTGCCTCGCCATCAACGAGAAGAATGGCGCGTAGTGATACCTCGCCGCCCTCATCCACGCCGAGGCGCTCGACATCAAGGGTCTGGCCCTCTTTAACGCGGTACTGCTTACCGCCGGTGCTGATTACTGCGTACATGAGAATAAAAGACCTTCCAGAACTTTCCAGAACTTTTTTGGGAACTTGGAGAGGTTACAGCATGGACTGGTCAACGGTGAAACCGCGCCCAGCACAGGTCGGGCAAACCTCTGAGAATGACTCTACTAGGCCTTCAGATATGCGCTTTCTGGTCATCTCGACAAGGCCAAGCTCTGATATCTCAAATACCTGTGTTCGGGTCTTATCTCTCGCAAGGGCGTCCCTGAGGACCCTCACAACCTCATCTCGGTTGCGCTTGACCTCCATATCGATGAAGTCGATGACGATAATTCCACCAATATCTCGAAGGCGCAGCTGGTGAGCCACCTCGGCAGCCGCCTCGAGATTGTTCTGGAACACCGTCTCCTCGAGATTCGACCGGCCAACGTTCTTGCCGGTGTTTACATCGATGACGGTCAAAGCCTCAGTGCGCTCAATAATCAACGAACCACCAGACGGCAGCCAGACCTTGCGCTCAAGAGCCTTGTGGAGTTGCTCATGAATGTGGAGACGCTCGAAGAGTGGAAGCTCCCCTGGCGCATCAACATGCAACTCGACTCGCTCTGCTAACTCAGGAGCGATTGCCTCGACATAAGAGCGCACCTCGTTGTAGAGCACCTCGTCATCAATGACGATGGAGCGATACTCGGTGTTGAACTCCTCGCGGATAACGCGCACGACAAGTGCCGGCTCACGATGCAGGAGGCAGGGCTTCCCGGAACGCTTCGCAGCGGCGGCGATTACTTGCCACTCTGCTTTAAGGCGGTTTAGGTCGCGCTCGAGTTCCTCGGCCGATGCACCCGCTGCCGCGGTACGCACAATGAGTCCAGCATCGTCGGGGCGAATCGCATCTAGAACTTTCCTCAGACGCCTGCGCTCCTCGTCCGGTAGGCGCTTAGATATTCCGTAGGTCTGCGGCTGCCCTGGGACCATGACAACAAAGCGCCCTGCAAGGCTGACTTCTTGAGTAAGGCGCGCACCCTTCGCCCCGATTGGGTTCTTCGTGACCTGCACGATCACCATCTGACCGTTCTTTAGAAGACTCTCAATGCGCGGCTCTTGGTTCTCAACCTCACCGGCATCGAACGAGACGTCCCCGCGATACAGGACTCCGTTTTTTGGAGTACTTATATCGATAAATGCAGCCTCCATACCTGGGAGAACATTCTGAACACGACCAAGGTAGATATTGCCGTCGATAGAGGTGTCGTCATCTGTCTCACGGCTCACATAGTGCTCAGTCAGCACTCGCCCCTCTAAGACGGCAAGGTGCACTCCGCCATCTGCGGCCTTGTGCACGCCCA
The DNA here is from genome assembly GCA_001023575.1 of Actinobacteria bacterium IMCC26256. Lineage (GTDB taxonomy): Bacteria > Actinomycetota > Acidimicrobiia > IMCC26256 > IMCC26256 > IMCC26256. The sequence goes on from CP011489.1 coordinate 1,582,588, forward strand.
TCGTGTAACGACCAGTTGCGCGGCCTTGACGGCTGCGCCCTCGACGCCTCTCGCGTACTGCCTCATCTAGATCATCAAGGTCGCTCGCAGGGCCGAGGTCAGCGTTTACTGCACCTGCGGCGGCACCCACTCCCTGAGCCCCTCCGGCTCCACCGGTGCGACTGCGCCCGCGGCCACCGCGCTTGCGACGCTTCTTTGCAGCGCCGCTCGGGGTAGTGCCATCACTTTGAGCACCAGACTGCGCTGAAGCCCCCTGCCCATTTGAGTTGCTCTTATTTGAGGGCGCGTTACTAGAGGGAGCGTTATTAGAGGGCACGTTACTTGAGGGAGCGCCCTGCGAAGTAGATGCGGGCATTACCGGAGCAGGGCGCGAGTCACCAATTTTTGGACGAACAGGCTCGCTCGGTACTGCCTGCTCGACTTGGGACGGAGTCGTTACTGGCACGACTTCTGGCACGACTACCGGTGTCACTTCTGGCGCTTCCTCTGCAGCAGGCTGGCTGAGTTCCTCCATTAAAGGCGCCGTCACTATTGGGGCCTTAGCCGGAGCGATGCCTCCATCGGATCCAAGGGCTATACCCGCCTCGCTCGCTGCCTTCGCCGCTACGTCTTCAGTCGTGAGTCCGCGATCGGCCGCTGCATCTTTGTAGTCGTCTCCGCCGCTGGGCTCATCAGAGTCTCGGAGTTCCGCTGCGCCCTGAGCACCCTGAGCACCCTGACCCTGAGAACCCTGGCCGCCCTGACCAGTTCCAGGTGTGCGCTTGCGATTCTTTCCGCCGCGCGATCCTCTGCGGCGTCGCGGTCGTGGAGTTCCATCTGGGTTCAATGACGGACCACTCGGGCGCGCTGCACCTGTTGGGGAGTCACTGCTAGATCCACCAGAAGAATCACCCGATGCAGGAGCGTCGGCAGGAGTATTAGAGCGTGGAGTCTCGCTAGCGTTATTTCCTTGCGAATTACCTGCGCTACTCGGCGTTTTATTCTCTGGTGTATTCGAGTTGGGTGTATTCGTGTTCGGTGTTGAGTTTTCTTCTGACATTGGGTCCTCTTCTCATGACGCGCGTGCCTCGCTTACGCGCGCGGCGTCGGCGATAAGCGGCTCTTGCCGATTACCGTCGCGCTCAATCCATTGGGCTGTCCGGAGCACACGTACCGCTCGGAGATCTTCACCAAGAACAGTGACGACCTCCGACGGGCGCGCCGCCGGCTGCGTTGCAATCTCCGCAGTGAGCACAATGCCCACCGATCCAGACTCAATAACGCTCATGCGCGTGAGTGCCGGGCGGATATCCACGATGTCTTCCCGACCCTTGCGGATCCGGTTAACCGGTAGTGATTTCGTCTCAAATAACGCCTCAATCCGAAGAGAGATCTCCTCGGCACTTACTTCAGATTCATCGATTTTCGCGACCTCTAACTCCCACTCCACCGCGGTAACTGACTCCTGGAGTGCCGGGGCTCGGTCTGCAAGCAGAGCCACCCCGGTGACTTCTATTCCCTCAGGCAGCGCTGCGGTCAGGCGTGCAGGTAGTGCCTCAAGATCAACGGGCTCTGAGAATCGCACATCCATGTACTCAGCGATGCTTTCATGCCCAACTGACAAGGCAAGCCCAAAACTCACCTTTGGCCGAGGAGAGAACCCCTCAGAAAGAGCGAGCGGTAGTGCCTCAATACGAAATGCTCGATCAAATGCGCGCGCAGCATCGCGATGCGAGATGAACCGCACCTTTCCGCGCTCTGCAAAACGCAGGCGAACTGGGAATGCCCCTTCACCGCGCAACGCCGACTCCTGGCTTGCTTAAGAATCGAACCGGCACTGCTCCGCCGATACTTAAATCTTGGCCAGTGCCCTGACTCCCGCCGGCTGGAGCGAATGGAGACGCCACTACATGCTCAATTGCGTAGTCAGTACACACTCCGCAGTCGTAGCACGGAGTCCAGCGACAATCGGGGAGCCCATGCTCAGCGAGGGCTGATTGCCAGTCCTGCCATAGGAAATCTTTGTGGAGTCCGGCGGTGATGTGGTCCCATGGCTGGATCTCTTCGCCTGTTCGGTGGCGAGTTGTATACCAATCAATGTCGAGCCCCTCAGCGGCCATCGCCTCAATCCAACGATCCACTTTGAAGTGCTCACTCCACTCTTGGAACACTCCACCACTGCGCCAGACGCGCTCAATAACTTTGCCGATACGCCTGTCGCCGCGACTATTGATTCCCTCAACCATGGTGGCCTTCGGGTCATGCCAAGAGAGCTTTACGCCACCCTTACGAGTTGCGTCACGAAGCATCCCAACCTTGCGCTGCAGTTCCTCACTTGAGTTCTGCCCAAACCACTGAAATGGAGTGTGCGGCTTTGGAACAAATCCGCCGACAGATGCAGTACAGGATGCGGCCTTTGTATAGCGCTTACCGATCTCGACAACGTTCTTAGCCAACTCAGCAATACCGAGAGTGTCATCATCCATCTCAGTCGGTAACCCGATGAGGAAATAAAGCTTCATGCGACGCCAGCCCTGCGAGAACGCACCGTCGACCGCGGCATAGAGGTCTTCCTCGGTGATCAGTTTGTTGATGACCTGCCGAAGACGCCATGACCCTGCCTCAGGGGCAAACGTAAGGCCAGTACGTCGAATGCGCTGAATCTCACTAGCAATACCGACTGTAAAAGCATCTACACGCAACGATGGAAGCGATACACCGACGTTGCCGCATGCCTCTTCCTGCCCATCGATAATTCCGCTGACTAACTCGCCAATGCCTGAGAAATCAGCACTCGAGAGAGATGTAAGCGCAACCTCGTCATACCCCGTTCGCTTGAGCCCCTCTGCAACCATCGTGCGTGCCTGCTCGAGTGGACGCTCGCGCACTGGCCTCGTGATCATCCCTGCCTGACAGAAACGACAACCTCGAGTACAGCCACGGAAAATCTCTACGTTTAGGCGGTCGTGGACTACCTCAATGAGCGGGACCAACTGATTCTTAGGGTAAGGCCACTCACCGAGATCCGCGATGGTTCGCTTATCGACGGTAGAGGGAACATCCGGATAGCGAGGGCGAACCTCGCGAATCGCCATACCGTCATACTCAACTTCGTACATCGAGGGCACGTATACGCCCATGATTAGGGAGAGATCGTGAAGCACCGCCTCACGCCCACCGACTCGCCCTGAGCGCTTCCAAGCACCGATGACCTCGGTCATGTCGCCTACTACCTCTTCGCCATCACCAATTACGAAGGCATCGATGAAGTCGGCCATTGGCTCTGGGTTGAAGGTTGCATGACCTCCGGCAACCACAATCGGGTCCTCATCTCTGCGGGCCTCAGCACGCACGGGGACTCCGCTTAGGTCTAGGCAGTTGAGAACATTTGTGTAGACGAGCTCGGCTGCGAGCCCAAATGCGATTACATCAAACTCGCCGGCAGGTTTATGGGTATCGAGGGAGAAGAACGGAACAGACCGGGAGCGCATAAGCGCCTCGAGGTCGGTCCACGGCGCGTATCCGCGTTCCGCGGCAGCGTCGTGGCGTTCATTTAGGATTTCGTAGAGGATCTGAAGTCCCTGGTTGGGCAGCCCAACTTCGTAAGTGTCGGGGTATACGAGAAGCCAGGACACTGCATCTGGGCGGTGGATCGGTACTTGCGCACCGCGCTCCATACCGATGTAACGAGCAGGCTTCTCAACCCTGTCCAGGAGCGGTTCGATCCGCGGCCATAGGGCAGTCATATCCGTTACACCCTACTAGAGAGGAGCGGGTATCCCCGTTGTGGAGGTTGTGGCGGGCTCGGTGGTACTCGTAGTGGTCGAACTGCTGCTCGTTGAGGTTGACGACGATCCGCTAGGGGTCGTTGTGGTAGTCGATGGGGCCTGGGACGTAGTCGTTGGGGCCTCATCAGCGAATGGTGGAGGCACATTCGGGCCATTAAGGACGTATACCGCCATCCCATTGGGCATTGCAGCGAAGAGCCAGTCGGCGGAGGTCATCGGAACCCGCACACAACCATGCGAAGCCGGGGTTGGGGGTATCGAGAGAGAGCCGTGGACCGCAATATTTCCGTTGAAGTATGAGGGTGAATAGAGGCGCCCCAGCTCCCCCACCTGCCAGCCGCGTACCTTGCCGCGAACTCTAAAAGCCCCACCAGGTGTGACTGCTACGTCGCAGCGGCCCTTGTTACAGAATCGGTTGCCCGAACCAGTAGAGACAGCAACGACCTTGCCCACTACTCCGCCCTGAACATAGAAGAGGATCTGTCGCGCAACATCAACCTCGACATGGGTTCCACCTGCAGCGGGGACCATTGTGGTGGGGATCTCCGCAGTCGCCAGGCGGGCCAGTACATCATCGGTTGCGCGACCGCTCCTGGCCATGCCATTTACTTTCTGAAATGCGTAGACCGCTTGCTGCGTCGCTGCCCCGAAGTTGCCGTTCGCCTCTGGCAGGTCATAGTGAAGAGCGACAAGTCGCTGCTGCAGGGCCAAAACAGCGGTGCCGCTTGAGCCCTGACCAAGCCCAAGGAGCGGCGCCTTGGTTGTGGTTGTGACGGGAATGGTCGTGGTAGTTGTAGTTGCTTCAGTAGTTGTCGTTGTTCGGCGTTCACGGGTCGTGGGGGTTACAAGCGATCCCTGCCTCGACGCATTAGATGAGCAGGCAATCCCAAGTAGCGGTACAACGGCAAGAAACACAATTAGGCGATTAGGTCTCAAGAGAATCTCCTCATTGAGACATTGGCGACGAGTCCGACACATGCGAATGATACAAAAGCCGACGACCCTCCGTAGGACATAAAGGGAAGCGGAATCCCGGTAATCGGCATAATCCCCATTGTCATTCCTACGTTCTCAAATACTTGGAAAGAGAACATTGCGACCACTCCTACGCATAAGAGTGCCCCGAAGAAATCATTCGAGACCGCCGCCGTTCGCCATGACCTCCAGACCACCAATCCGAAGAGCGAGAGGAGCAACGCAGCCCCTAAAAAGCCGAGCTCCTCTCCTACCGCGGTAAAGATGAAGTCAGTGTGCTGCTCTGGAACGTGGCCGAGACTTGTCTGCGTACCTTTGAATAGCCCTTGGCCGGTTAGACCGCCGTTTCCAATCGCAGTCTTAGATTGCTCAAGATTGTAGGTCGATCTCTGCGTGTCGCCGTTTTGATCAAGGAACGCAGTAAGCCGATCTACTTGATACTGCTCAAGCACCCCAACATTGATAGCAACGACCGCTCCGGTGACGCCGATGAGCGCAAGTACCGCTAAGTGTCGAGCCTTCACTCCGGCTACACCGAGAATCGCGATGATGATTGTCCCAATGACTAGAGCCGTCCCAAGATCAGGCTGGAGCATCACGAGGCCTAGAGGAATCGCTGCGATTCCAAGCACTACGAGCACGCGTCGTACATCCATGTCTCCACGGTGCACAGCGGCGTAGGCAGCGGCCATGAGAATTACTGAGAACTTTGCGAACTCCGATGGCTGGATAGCGAACGGGCCTAGAGCAAAACGCGCCTGGCTCCCATTTACGCTCGAGCCCAACGGAGTAAGTACGAAGGCAAGCATTGCAACGGTGAGCAGGTAGATACCGAGTGCCCACTCTCGCAAGCGGCGATAATCAATGAGGATCGTTACTGCCATGATGATGAGCCCAAGAATTACGAATAGGGCCTGTCGCTTGACGTAATAGAAGGGATCGCCAAAAGCAGCCTCGCCACGCAGTGTTGCCTTGCCCTTAGTTGATGAGTAGATCATAACCAGGCTCAAGACATTCATTATTAGAACCGGGAGAATAAGAAACGGATCTAGGTGGGGAAACGGAGACGATTGAAAACGCGCTTTACGGTTGCTCATCACCGTGGAGACTGGAGCGATGGTCGCCACTAGTTACCACCTTCATAGGCAAGCGACGCTACGGGGCCAACTGGTAATCCATTCAAGGCCTCAAAAATAGCGCGTGCAATTGGGGCGGCTGTCTCGGCGCCATATCCGCCCTCCTCTACCACCACTGCGACTACGTAACGGGGGTTCTGAATGGGCGTAAAACCTACGAAGAGAGAGGTGTTCTGCTTTCCAGAGACCTGAGCTGTTCCAGTCTTCCCGCCTACCGACGGAGGCGTCTGCGGATATGGAACGAAGGCTCCAAAAGCTGTACCCGTGCTTGATCCCACCACTCCTCCAAAACCAGCAAGCATCGTGTCGCGCCCTGGCACTGGAACCCTGCCCACTTCGACGGCGGGATTCTCTCGATTTAGGCGACCCTTGGAGTCAAGAACGCGCGAGACGAGACGTGGAGTAGAGAGTCGGCCTCCGGAGGCGAACGCTTGGTAGGCCATAGCAATCTGCAGCGGGGTCGCAAGCGAGTCGCCCTGTCCAACGGCTAACTGAACATTGTCTCCTGGTAGCCAATCTGGGTATGGAAACGCATCAGGCCTTGCATCGTGTATCCGCTGCTTCCATGCGGAGTCGGGGACACGCCCGGCCGCTTCATTCGGAAGAGCAATACCTGTGGCGCGCCCGAAGCCGTATAGGCGAGCAGTCTCCTGAATCACGTCTCCCCCACTCTCATTGCGTCGCTGCTTAGACCAGAGAGAACCACCAATTGTGTAGAAGTAGACGTCACTAGAGACAGTGAGAGCACGCTGGAGACTTATCCTCCCGAATGGCTCAGAGTTTGAGTTGGTAAAGGTCTGCTCAGAGATTTTGTATTTACCTGTGTCCTCGACGGTTGAGTTAGGGGTGATCATCCCGGAGCGAAGTCCCGCTACAGCGGTCACAAGCTTAAAAGTAGATCCAGGCGCATATTGACCTGCAATCGCGCGATCAAGTAACGGGTAGTTGTTCACTGGATCGTTTAGAGCCTTCCAGCGCACGGTAGGAATTCCATTGATGAATTCGTTGGGGTCGAATGTTGGGTTCGAGGCGAGCGCAACTACCGATCCATCAGTCACGTCAATAACTACGACGGAACCAGCACCAGCCTTTAAGTTGATGAACTTGTCTGTACGTGTGATGTCTCTGCGCGTTCTAGCGCTCGCCATGCCATCAGCAAGTGCAGTCTCCGCTACGCGCTGAATATCTAAATCAATAGTTAGTTGGACATCGTGGCCAACTTTGGGGGCGACGCGTCGAACGCTTCTAAGCACGTTGCCAGCGGCATCAACCTGGAACTCTTCTTTCCCAGGGGTGCCTCGAAGCGTCGACTCGTAGGTGAGTTCAATCCCCTCTTTGCCTATGTCCTCGCCGAGTCCATACTTGGCAGAGGTTGGTCGTGCTGCGAGTTCATCTTCATTGATCTCGCCTGTGTATCCAAGGAGATGCGATGCGAGCGAACCATTTGGATACCTTCGAATCGCCATTGGCTCCGCGTTCACGCCAGGGAAATCTTCTGAGTGCTCGCTGACAAATGTCAGTGCCTCAATCGGTACATCTACTGCGACAGGGACAGGGGCGTATGGAGAGACGCGTTGATCTGCAAGGCGGGACTCAAGCGTCTTCGATGGGACTGCCAATAATTCTGAGAGTCGACCGACAACTATCTTCTGTTGCTCCGGGTCAATCCCTCTATCGATCGTAATCACATTGGCTATACGACTATCTGCAAGGACCTTTCCCTTGACATCAAGTATGCGGCCGCGCAGAGGGGCTTCCTGAAGGGTGCGGTAACTGTTGCTCTCGGCCTGAGCCACATACTCTGATCCCTGCGCAATCTGCAGGTACCACAGGCGCGCAAACATCGCCGAGAAAATGGCAATTACAACCACTCCAATGATGCTTAAGCGCAGTCTCGTCTGGTTCATGGGCAGATGGTTTTCATGGGAGCAGTTGGTTCATATACGTATCTGATTCATGGCGAGTGTGGCTCACCATCCTTGCCCACTCGAGAGGGATGCGGGGCGCGGCCTCTCATCCCTCAAGGCAAAGCGCACCACTGGAAACACGAGCGGGGCGAGTAGAGCGTCGTAACAGGCAGCGATGAGCACTGTTCGTACGCTGCTCCACCCCCAGAGTTGACCCTGGCCAACTATTGCTCCAAGGAGAACAAAAAGCGTTCCGCCGACGAGACCCGCAACAAAAGTCAGCGCTGATGCGAACCACCATGCGCTGCGAAGCACCGCACCTTGGAGCACGCCCACGGCATACCCAACAATTGTCCAGACGAAGGAAGACAATCCGAGTGGAGTCTGAAGGAATAGATCAAGAGAGAAACCGGCTGCGAAGCCGAATACCGAGCCAGCTCCAGGCCCGGCTATGAAAGCAACGGCCACTGTTGCAACGAGCCCGATCTCTGGGGCCACCCCAAATATCCGAGCGTGTGGAAATACAGCGGTCTGTAGCAGCACGACAGCAACAAGAATTAAGGCCAACCGAATTATGCGGATCACCCTGCCGACCCCGTTCCAGTCCATAGCAGCACGCGAACGAACTCGATTTGCCTCATATCCACTAGAGGAACCGCATAAATCGTCTGATCGAGACTAGCGGCCAACCGGTTTATAGATGCAACTTTTCCAACCGGTAGTCCAGATGGATATGCGGCATTCTGAAGACCAGATGTGACAATTAGTTCACCTTTTTTTACCGTTGTATCTGGTGCAACAAAATCAACACGCATGAGGTTCGAACCAGACCTGCCCTGCGCTACTGCAAAAGTATTTGTAATCGAGAAGCGCACCCCGATCCCGGAGTCTGGGTCTGTAATCAATTGGATTGTTGATCGCGAGCTAGCGACCCCACTAATGCGACCAATTACTCCCTTGCCCGATACAACCGGCATTCCAATCGCTACACCATCTTTAGTGCCACGATTGATTGCGATGGTGTCCTCGAAGTTGCCAGGAGACGCAGCAATGACCTCGGCTGCAACACTCGGGATACCTGGGGCAAATGTGAGACTTTGATTCTCGCGGAGAAGGCGGTTCTCTCTCCTCGCGGCTCTACCGGCTGCAAGCCCACCGCGCGCGACACCTAACTCCCGTTTAAGGCGTTTATTCTCTCGCTCAATGCGCCCTGCCGAGGTAGTGCCGCTCCACCACTCCGAGACAGGTTTGGTTATATCCTCAACAGCGTTCTGAGCGGGCGAGAGCGCATCGCGCGAGATGCCTCTAATCGACCCGACTAGACCGCCACCACCGCCTCGCGAGTCGAGAGTGATGAGGGCTAGCGAAGTAACGAGGAGAAGGATTAGAACAACGCGGCGCCGTCCGCCTTTTCGATATGCCACCATCACCGCTACAAACTAGACGTTATCCGTGCCGAGATGAGATCAGTACCTGCTTGAGTGCCTCAAACTCTTCGAGGCACATCCCAGAACCAAGGGCAACAGAGTGGAGTGGATTATTCGCGACGATGATCGGCATACCTGTCTCGGCCGCCAAACGCTGGTCGAGTCCACGAAGCAATGCGCCGCCACCGGTGAGCACAATGCCTCTCTCCATAATATCGGCAGCCAGTTCGGGAGGAGTCGTGTCAAGCGTTACCTTCACTGCATCAACGATCGCTGATACAGGCTCCTCAATCGCCTCTCGAACCTCACCAGTGCTCACAACAATCGTCTTTGGAAGCCCGGTCACTAGGTCTCGCCCACGAATCTCTGCGTAGAGCTCCTCCTCTAGAGGGAAAGCGCTCGCTAAATCAACCTTGATCTGCTCCGCAGTGCGCTCACCAATCGCTAGCGAGTACTCCTTCTTGACGAACGCAACGATGGCCTCGTCTAGTTCATCGCCCGCTATGCGAATTGATTCACTAGTGACGATTCCACCGAGTGAAATGACCGCAACCTCGGTAGTGCCTCCACCAATATCGACGACCATGTTGCCTGCGGGCTCGTGCACCGGGAGTCCGGCACCAATCGCTGCGGCCATCGGCTCTTCAATTATAAAAGCCGGCTTGCGCGCCCCTGCATACTCCGCAGCCTCTTGAACTGCGCGCTGCTCAACACCAGTAATTCCACTCGGGACACATATGACCATGCGAGGCTTGGCCCAGCGGCGCTGATGAACCTTCTGTATGAAGTATCGAAGCATCTTCTCGCAGATATCAAAATCGGCGATAACCCCATCCTTAAGTGGACGAATAGCTTGGATATGCGCCGGGGTTCGACCGATCATTCGCTTTGCCTCGATACCGACAGCTAGCGGGCGTCCATCTCGCACATTGATCGCCACCACCGAAGGCTCGTTCAGGACTATGCCGCGCCCTCGCACATATACAAGGGTATTAGCGGTACCAAGGTCGACCGCCATGTCGCGACCAACTATGGAAGAGAACCACGGGTCTGACACTTGGAGATGCCTCCTAGGCGACATAATTGGAGCAGAGATAAAAGATTTCTTAGCAAGCAAGGCATTGATTACTTGCCGAGAGCGCTCGCGTTCTGACCTAAGGCTACGGCCTAGAGAAAAATGAGGCCAGCCGCGAGGCTAGGGAGCCTAAAATTGGGTCTCCAAATACAGAGAATTACCCGTTGAATTAACGAATAATCGTAGGCCTGGAGCGGCTATTGCACTCAGGCTCGCCCTGGGAAGAAGATTGCGATCTCACGGTCAGCAGACTCGTCTGAGTCTGATCCGTGGACAAGATTCTCGCCCATTTCAATAGCGAGGTCGCCTCGAATGGTTCCTGGGGCGGCCTCACGTGGGTTAGTTGCGCCGATAAGTGTGCGCATTACCTTGAAGGCCTCGGGGCCCTCAACGACCATCGCAACTAGTGGCGAGCGAGTGATGAAGGAGACCAACTCTCCGAAGAATGGTCGCTCAGCATGCTCGGCATAGTGGCGGCCTGCGGTCTCTGCATCGAGAGTGCGCATCTCAAGAGCAGTAATGCGAAGGTTCTTGGACTCGATTCGCCCAATGATCTCCCCAACTAAGGAGCGCTCAACGGCGTCGGGCTTGCAGAGGATAAGTGTGCGATTAGTCATGTTACAAAACTAGCCCGGGTTCCCCCTCCACTGCCTATCCGGTTAATGCCAATAGGGATTGGACTCCTCTACAGCGATTTAGCGAGCCTTCGGGAGCGATGAGCGGGCTGCCCCCACTACGTACAACGATCCGGTAACAACTATTTGGTCGTCTACTCCGGCATCCTTAATCGCTCGACCGAGGGCGTCCCCAACATCTGGGATCACTAAAACCGATTCTGCCCCGAGCCCATAACGCAACGCAGCCTCTGCGAGTGCCTCTGGATCAAGAGCACGGTTCGTCTGTGCTTTCGTGCAGATCACTCGATCTGTCTCTGGGTTAGGCGCAAGCGCAGCAAAGAAATCATCTACGTCTCTGCCGCGCATTGCACCAACAACATAGGTACGCGCCCTAGAGGAGAAGCCTTCTTCGAGTGCAGCCCTTAGCGAACGGAGCCCATCGGGATTATGTGCCCCATCAAGAATCACTAGAGGAGAGCGCCCAACTACCTCGAGTCTCCCGGGAGAGCGCACGGATCCAAAGGCTTCTTCCACAGTCTCGGTGGAGAGTGGCGAGCCGAGGAACAGTTCGGCCGAGCAGAGAGCGGTTGCAGCATTTAAGGCTTGATGCGGACCATTGAGAGATAGGAAAATATCGCGATATGTGAAGAGATGCGTTGCGATATCGACGAGACGCCCGCCCATCGCTAGTCGATCAGAGAGGACTGAGAACTCTCGCCCTGCGGTAAAGGTCCGGAGCGGGTCGCGTTCGATAAAAATCTGCGCGAGGTTTGGTTGGTCAGAGCCGAGCACAAGAGTAGACCCCACCTCAATAATCCCGGCTTTCTCCGTGGCGATCTCCTCGACAGTCTCCCCGAGATACTCGGTGTGATCGAGCCCAACATTAGTGATGACCGAAATCGGCGCGGAGAGCACATTGGTTGCATCCCACCTTCCGCCGAGCCCTACTTCAACCACTGCTACATCAACCGCGACCTCAGCGAACCAATCGAAGGCCGCTGCAACAAGAATCTCAAAATACGAAGGAGCGTCATCGAGAAATGTCTCGACCGTGGCGACGCGAGTTAGCAATGCAGCCAACTCGCTCTCTCCGATGACATCTCCGTTTAGGTTGATGCGCTCTCGAACGGTCTCGAGGTGCGGGCTCGTAAATGATCCGACGTTGAGTCCCTCTGCGACAAGCAGCGCTGTGAGGATTCGTGCAGTACTGGTCTTGCCGTTGGTTCCAGTTAAATGAATTGAGGGGAACTCAAGTTGAGGTGAGCCGAGAAGAGTGGTGAGTGCGGTGATGCGCTCGAGAGTCGGGGCAGTGAGTCTCCGGTCAACTCCGGCTGGAATACCTAGCCCAGTCTCAAGATTCACATGCGAATCAAGCCATTTAATCGCCGTCGAGTAATCCACGAGATCGCTTAAGCCTCTATAGGGGCAAGTGTTACCGCGACCTCGAACTCTGGACCCTCAGATGCGGTTACCTCAACGCAGCGACCGGCGCCCTTAACGTCATCGGCGACTGCAAGTAAGGCAGCCAAACGCTTCGGGGAATCAGTGACGATTACCCTCGAGACATCAGCCTTCATCGAGACCTTTGCCTCGGATTTAGCCCTACGTATAAAGCCAAGCACCTCCGCCGCTATGGGATAAACAGTTAGGTCTCCCCCAGCAGCAAGGGCCTCTTCGCGCAGTGGGGCGGACTCAGGCCAATCGGCTCGATGGATTGATCCCTCCTGCCACCAAGACCAAACCTCCTCTGTCACAAATGGGAGATGCGGAGCGAATAAGCGAAGAAGAGTCGAGAGTGCAACGAAAAGCGCGCGACGAGCCGATGAAGCGGGCCCCTCTCCAAGTCCGCCATATGCGCGGTGCTTCACGAGCTCTAGGTAGTCGTCTGTAAAGGCCCAGAAGAATCGCTCCGAGCGCTCAAGGCTGCGCGCGTAGTCATAACCATCGAATGCTTTGGTGCACTCATCTACAAGGTCTGCGAGTGCGAGCATCATCGAGGCATCTAGCGGCTCTGTAATCCGATCCGCTGCAATACCATCAGCGACATCACCAAGTGCAAAGCGCGATGCATTGAGAAGTTTGATCGTTAAGCGTCGGCCTACCTTCATCTGACCTACATCAAACGCAGTATCAACTCCAGGTCGCGCACTCGCCGCCCAGTAACGAACAGCGTCGGATCCGTGCTCCTCTAATAGACCCATAGGAGTCACGACATTGCCTTTAGATTTAGACATCTTCTTGCGATCCGGGTCAAGCACCCATCCCGAGATCAGAGCATCACTGAATGGGAGCGAGTCGAACTCGGAGTGCGACCGCACAACGGTCGAGAAGAGCCATGTGCGAATAATCTCGTGGGCCTGGGGGCGTAGGTCCATCGGGAATACACGCTCAAATAGGTCAGGGTCATCCTCCCAGCCAGCGGCTAGCTGCGGGGTTAGCGATGAAGTCGCCCACGTATCCATCACGTCAGGGTCAGCAACGAAGCCACCGATAACGCCTCGCTGGTCCTCGGTATATCCGGGTGCCGTCTCAGCCGAAGGGTCTACAGGGAGATCTGCCTCAAGGGGGACAATTGGGTTGTCGTGATCTGGGCTTCCATCGGAGCGCACCGGATACCAAACCGGGATCGGCACACCAAAGAATCTCTGGCGACTAACTAGCCAGTCACCGTTTAATCCCTCGACCCAAGATTCATAGCGTGCACGCATGTACTCGGGGTGCCACTTCAACTCTTTACCGCGCGTTACCAGCGCAGCGCGTAACTCGGCGTCGCGTCCTCCGTTTCGGAAGTACCACTGGCGCGTTGTCACGATCTCGAGAGGGCGATCACCCTTCTCAAAGAACTTCACCTGATGCTCAATAGGTTTTGGCTCACCTAAAAGTTCGCCAGACTCGTTCAACAGCTCAACCAAACGCTTCTGCGCTTGCTTCACGGTCTTACCAGTGATCTCTCCCCACACTTCACCTGCGCCTGAAGCAGGGAACTCAACCGGTGCATCTGCGAGCAGACGCCCATCCCATCCGATCATTGGTCGAACTGGAAGCTGCAGTTCGCGCCACCAAATAACGTCCGTAGTGTCACCAAAGGTGCAGACCATCGCGATTCCTGAGCCTTTCTCAGGGTCGGCCAGAGTATGGGCAAGCACCGGGACCTCAACGCCGAAGATTGGCGTGGCGACCATGGTGTTGAAAAGGGGCTGATAACGCTCATCATCTGGGTGAGCGACCAGCGCTACACAAGCGGGCAGGAGCTCAGGGCGAGTGGTCTCAATTACTACGTCTCCCCCACCATCTGCGCGGTGAAAGGCGAGTGCGTGATAGGCGCCCGGCATCGGTCGATCCTCGAGCTCAGCCTGCGCAACTGCAGTACGGAAATCAACATCCCAGAGTGTTGGCGCCTCAGACTGGTACGCCTCACCGCGCGCCAGCATGCGCATAAAACCTCGCTGTGAAGCGCGCTGCGATGCGCGCCCAATTGTTGAGTACGTAAGCGACCAGTCAACAGATAGACCTACGTATCTCCAGAGCTCCTCAAACTTCTTCTCATCCTCAAGAACCAACTGGTCACAGAGGTCAACGAAATTACGACGAGATATAACTATGGCTTTATCGGCAGGCTTCTCTGGCGGAGTGAAATCTGGGTCGTAGGCAAGACTCGGGTCGCAGCGCACTCCGAAGTAGTTCTGTACACGACGCTCTGTTGGGAGACCATTGTCGTCCCACCCCATTGGGTAAAAAACCTCTGCACCGCGCATACGCCGATAACGCGCAATAGTGTCGGTGTGGGTATAGGAGAATACATGCCCTACATGGAGAGATCCGCTGACCGTTGGCGGCGGAGTGTCGATTGAGTAGACCTCGTCCCTCGTACGTGTGCGGTCGAAGGCGTAGGTGCCCTCGGCCTCCCACACCTCGGACCAGCGCTTCTCAAGACCTTCAACGCTTGGCTTCTCAGGGATCGGCATGGGGGCTGAGTCTACGGAACCATGCGGCGAGAAATGGCTTCCGGGTAAAATAGAGACTTACCTCTAAATGGAGCAGCCCTATAAATGGAGGCGTCTCTCTAAATAAACCACTTAGGCGCTGCGGCGCTCACCCTGGGGTCCAGTGATGAGCGTAGGAGCAATCTGCTGCTTCACAACGCCTGCATCGACAACACACTGAGTTACATCCGAGCGTGACGGGAGTTCGTACATCACATCAAGGAGGCACTCCTCGAGAATCGCACGAAGTCCACGTGCTCCGGTACCTCGGATAAGAGCCATATCAGCCACAGCATCCAGAGCGTCGTCGGTGAGCACGAGCTCCACGCCGTCGAAGTGGAAGAACTTCTTGAACTGACGAAGCAGAGCGTTCTTTGGCTCTACAAGAATACGAATTAGCGCATCCTTATCGAGGCTCTCGACTGCTGCGAGCACAGGGAGTCGACCAATGAACTCAGGGATCAAACCAAATTTGAGTAGATCTTCTGGGAGAATTCGCGCGGCAGCATTCTCAACAGCGTTAACACTGCTGACCTCAGAGCGGAACCCAACACCGCGGTTACCCATGCGGGCCTCAACGATCTTGTCGATTCCCGCAAATGCACCACCACAGATGAAGAGGATGTTGGTTGTATCGATCTGAATGAACTCTTGGTGTGGATGCTTACGCCCACCCTGCGGCGGCACGGATGCGGTAGTGCCCTCGAGAATCTTGAGTAGCGCCTGCTGCACTCCCTCGCCAGAAACATCGCGGGTGATCGATGGGTTCTCTGCTTTTCGCGCGATCTTGTCGATCTCGTCGATGTAGATGATCCCCGTCTCGGCCTTCTTTACGTCGTAGTCAGCGGCCTGAATCAGCTTTAGAAGGATGTTCTCGACATCCTCTCCAACATATCCAGCCTCTGTAAGAGCAGTTGCATCTGCGATCGCAAATGGCACCTTTAGGAGGCGAGCAAGCGTCTGAGCTAGCAGTGTTTTGCCACAACCAGTCGGGCCGACGAGCATGATGTTTGACTTCTGAAGCTCAACATCAGGGTCGCCGAATGAACCGGCCTGAACGCGCTTGTAGTGGTTGTAGACCGCTACGGAGAGGGTCTTCTTAGCCTGTTCTTGCCCAATGACATAGCCATCTAAGTAATCAAGAATCTCTCGTGGCTTCGGGAGATCATCGAAGTGAACCTCAGCATTCTGGGCTAGCTCTTCCTCGATGATCTCGTTGCAGAGGTCTATGCACTCGTCACAGATGTAAACGCCAGGGCCCGCAATTAGTTTCTTGACCTGCTTCTGACTCTTCCCACAGAAAGAACACTTAAGAAGCTCGCCACCTTCACCGAACTTAGCCATGACGCCTCCACCCCGATAACTGCACGCACACGATCATCTCTAGCAAGGGGTTGATCAACCCACGCCTGGTGGAACGCTAATGGCCGCAAGGTCACGGTTGGTCAATACCTCATCAATGATTCCGTAGATCTTTGCCTCGGGTGCGCTCATGATGAAGTCGCGGTCTGTATCAGAGGAGATCTTGGCGATGGTCTGCCCAGTGTGGTGAGCAAGAATCTCATCTAGAAGTGAACGCATGCGCATGATCTCTGCAGCCTGAATCTGAATATCAGAGGCCTGCCCAGAGGCGCCACCATTTGGCTGGTGGATCAATACGCGAGCGTGAGGTAGTGCAAAACGCTTGCCTGGGGTACCTGCGGAGAGCAGAACAGCAGCGGCAGACGCGGCCTGGCCAACACAGATCGTGTTGATATCGCATTTGATGAACTGCATTGTGTCGTAGATAGCAAATAGCCCTGTGATCTCTCCACCTGGCGAGTTGATGTAGATCGAGATGTCTTTGTCAGGGTCCTCAGACTCGAGGTGAAGCAACTGCGCTACGAGCAGGTTCGCGACTGTGTCGTCGATCGGAGTCCCAAGGAAAATAATGCGATCCTTGAGCAGACGGGAGAAGATGTCACGAGTCTCTCGACCACGCGGGCTGTCCTCTGTTACGTATGGCATATACATGTTGCTAGCGGCTTCGTTCATGCCGTCTCCTCAGGGGTCTGGGTTTCTATTTGGGGGGTGTCTTGCTCTTCTGTTATTTCTGTCTGACTTAGTTCTGAAGGCTCCGGCATGCTGAGATCAACGGTGTTCCCCGCTGCATCAACGACCTTCGAGTTATCGACAAGGAACTGGAGTGCCTTGCCTCTCTCAATATCAAAGCGTACCGCCTCGAAGACGCCTTGCTGCTCTAGTTGACGACGAGCTTTCTTGGGGGAGCCCTTGACCTGCTCGAGGATGCGTTCTATCTCAGCCTCGAACTCCTCTTCACTGGCCTCAAACTCCTCGGCGGCAATTATGGACCTAAGACCTAGATCCACAAGCACCGCTTTGGTTGATCCCTCTCGCACCTCAGCGACAAAAATTTCTTGGCTCTGACCAATCGCCTCTAAATACATCGGGATTGTCATCCCCTGCTGTTCAAGTCGGTGTGCGAGGTCGTGAAGACGGCGCTCCATCTCGCGCTCAACCAAGGGAAGCGGTGCCTCGATCGGCACAATGCTCACAAGCTCTTCAAGAACGCGATCCCGCAGAGACATCTGAGCCTGCATCTTCGCTACCAAATCGATACGGAGCGCCATGTCAGTGCGTAGAGCGTCGACAGTTGCAGACTCTGTATTTTCATCGGCCCACTCATCAGTGAGCTCAGGCAGAACCTTGACCTGTGCAGCCTTAACTGAACCCGTGAAGAGAGCAACCTGGCCTTCTCGGTCGCCGAAGCGATCGGTGAGGGTAGAAGAGAACGAGAGCTCAGCTCCAGGACGCGATCCGCGCACTGCTTCATCGAGTTCGTCCACGAGTATGCCGGAGCCAACCTCGTATACGAAGTCTTGAGCACTGAGGGCTGGAACTGCTTCTCCATCGATTGTCGCTGCGATGTCAAGACGGGCGAACCCACCAATTGTGAGGGCGTCTTCGGTATCTTCGAGGGTTGCGAAGCGCTGGCGCATTGAGTCGATCTGCTCCTCAATACGCTCCGGCGTTGCGGTCTCGATATCAAGCACAACTGTCAGCTCGTCGTAGCCGGTCAGGCGCACCTCGGGGCGAACCTCTACCTCTGCTGTGAAGACGATGTCGCCTGATTCCTCGCCTGATGTGATGTCAATAGTTGGGGCAGCAATGACATCGATCACATGCTCTCCCACTGCATCAACGTAGTAATCGGCGAGCGAGTCCTTAATGGCCTGTGCGCGTGCCTCAGAGACCGGGATGCTCTGCTCAATAATCCTGCGCGGTGCCTTACCCGGCCTGAAGCCAGGGATGCGCATCTGCTGAGCGAAACGGCTGTATGCCAAATCAATGGATTTTTCGAACTCTTCCTCGGAGATTGTTACGAGGAGTCGAACCTTGTTGCCTTCTAATGGCTCTAGGGAGGTCTGCATAAGGTCACTGACTCTACCGGCCCGGTGTGACACTTACCCGATCATGGGTCAGGGCAGAAGGGCTCATTCTGATTGCCGATCAGGGCGCTGAGGCATCAAATTCCATTCCTAAGGGAATGCTGGCGCTGTGACTTGACCGATTGTTTTCGATTCCGGATCAACAGTTTCTGCAATCTTGGCAATCCTGGCCGGTTAGTTTGGAGGGGTGACAAACTATTGGTTCAAAGAAATGGGCATTCTGCTTATTAAACCCAATTTCGGGATATACCCCCTAGAAATAGTGGATGGCAGGCCATGAAGACCCTCGTTGTAGGCGGTGCTGGTTATATCGGGAGCATCGTTGCCTCCGAGTTGGTTGAGGCCGGCCACGATGTGAGCGTTCTCGACGACCTTTCGCGGGGAACGGCCCAGGTTGAGGGAACTACCTTCTACGAGGCGAGCCTCCTAGACCCTGAGTCGCTTGATGGCGTGCTCGCAAACGGGTTTGATGTTGTCCTCCACTTTGCAGCGCTTGCGCTTGTCCCCGAGTCTGTTGCCGAGCCAGAGCTCTACTTTCGAGTCAATGTAGGTGGCACGCTCAATCTCCTAGAGGCGATGAACGCTCATGACATAAAGCGCATTGTCTTCTCCTCTACGTGTGCTGTCTATGGCGAGCCGGCGAGTGTGCCGATTACTGAGCAATTCCCAAACAACCCGACTAACTCCTATGGAGCATCGAAGTTGGCTGTTGATCACTTGCTAACCGCTTGGACTACAGCGCGTAATTCATCTGCGGTGAGCCTGCGCTACTTCAATGTTGCTGGAGCCGCTCACGGGCTTGGCGAGCATCATGAGCCAGAGACGCACATCATCCCGATCGTGCTTGACGCCGCGGCAGGCACGCGCTCCCATGTTGAGATATTCGGCACCGACTACCCAACGCCAGATGGAACCGCAGTTCGCGACTACATCCACGTCCTAGATCTTGCGACCGCGCACATCCTTGCGATCGAGGCCACATCTACCCCGGGGCGACGCATCTACAACCTTGGCAATGGTGCTGGATTTAGTGTGCGCGAGGTAATCGAGACCGCCGAGCGCGTAACAGGCTGCTCGATTCCCGTCGTTGAGTCTGAGCGGCGTGCTGGTGATCCTGCACAACTCATCTCCGCTAGCGACTTGATACGAAGCGAACTCGGGTGGGTGCCGCTCTATCCCGAATTAGAGCGCATGATCAAGGATGCATGGGAGCACCGCGGCCACTAAGCAAGGCGTTACAGACCTGGGTTGTTGCTCCGATTCGCAAAGCGATTGTTGTCGCGTACCTTCGAGTACTCAGCGAGCACAGGGTCAAGTTGTTTGGGCGTTGCCGCGTGGAGAATTACTCCGTCAGCACCCTGGGCAAATTGATCCTTAATACGCGAAGCGCAGGTTGCCGCATCACCCTGAGCACTAGCAGCTAACCATTCGCCAGGAATGAGGGATGCGATGTGCTCAAGTTGCTCGCGCGTTGCTTTTGCATCGATCGCTCCCCCGATACTCGCCACAGTCTCATCTGCTTTAAATCGCGTGAGCACTGCTGGGTCCCAACCGTTTACGTTTACTAACAGATCTCCGTAGGCCTGCATATATGTAGCCATGCGACCAACCAACGCTCGAAGTCGTCGCTCCTCGGGAAGATCACAGGCGACCGCTAGCACAGACCAAATCTTTACCGATTCTGGGTCTCTGCCGGCCTGCTCTGCGGCACTACGGATCTCGCTAACGCAACGGCCAAGTGCCTCATCGGAGAAGAAAGTATGGAGGATCACTCCGTCCATAACACGCCCGCCGAATTGCATTGCCTTGGGCCCGAGTGCTGCCATCAAGATCGGGATGTTCTCATCGAATGTTGGGTCGAGCCCTAGATATGGATATGCACCGGCTGGGCCGTCGTGACCAAAGATGGTCTCGCCATGCCAGAGGCGACGCATCAAGCCCACGAAGTCCTCCATCTGATCGAAGGTGACACGCTTCGCTCCGATGGCGTCGAATAGAAAATCAAAGCCGCGGCCGATGCCGAGAGCAAAGCGCCCACCAGAGAGGCGATGGACAGTTGCACCCCAGGTTGCAGTGACTAGGGGGTGTCGGGTGTTGTGATTGGTCACCCCGGTAGCGATGCCTAATCGAGTGGTGACCGCTGCTGCTGCGCCCGTGAGAGCCGCCGCCTCTTTGACGTTGAAGCGCTCCGATATAAATACAGAGCCCAGGCCAAGGGTCTCAGCATCGCGACACTCGTCGAGCAGGTCGCCCGGGTTCTCCGTGTGGCCAGCGAGGCCGTAGAAGCCGAGCTCTGGGACGGAATTGTCAGTCATATGCACCTCTGAATCGAATGTTGTCGGGGTCACGGTAACGGAGTAGGGGGTCAGACTCCACTAGCGTCTCCAAACCGGGAGGTGGCGCAGCCAGGTAGCGCACCACGTTTGGGACGTGGGGGTCGCGGGTTCGAATCCCGTCCTCCCGACGCTTAGCGTCTGAAATCGCTAGATTTTACCTTTAGGAAAGACAGCATTTAGGACAGTATTAGAGACGGTATTTAGGACAGCACCAAGAACAGTATTAAGAACACGCGGATGTAGCTCAATGGTAGAGCCCCAGCCTTCCAAGCTGGCCATGCCAGTTCGATCCTGGTCATCCGCTCCACGCATCACCGCAGGCCAGAGGTTTGTACAGGTAGTTATAGCGATCGAAGCCAGAGGTGTAATCACCCTCTATCCGCGACTATCCCGCGGTGGGTTTATAGCGTTGCAAGAACTGCTTCCTACGGTGGCGGCGGGGAGGACCTATCGACTCGGCGGAGGAGTAAATCCCACCGGCCAAATTGTCGTCTCGTCCCACAACACTCCCGTGAGGATCGTGCCGGACAAGTTGGCATTAGTCAGGTCGGCTTCCGTCAGATCAACGTTGGTTAAGTCCGCATCCTCTAAATTGGCATCTGTCAGGTCCGCTAGCCAGAGATTCGAGCCCTCCAAGTCCGCACCTCTTAAGTTGGCTCCACTCAAATTCACACCTTGCATAAGGGAACCCACGTTCTCGACCTCTGGATCCCACATCACGCAATCTTCCAAGTTCGCTCCCGAGAGGTCAGCGTCGGACATGTCTATGTGCCCCATCATGGCACCCCCCAGATTGCTCCGGCGCATATCAGCACTGTCAAGTACCGAAAAGGTCAAGCGTGCGCCCCTGAGGTCCGCTCCTGAGAGATTGACTTTCCAAAGGTTCGCATTAAACAGGTCCGCATCCGTCATGGTTGCATTCGTGAGGTTCGCCCCTTCCAATTTTGCGTTCTGAAGGTTCGCCTCTGCCAGATCAGCGTTACTCAGATTGGCATTCAGCAGATTGGCATCCACCAAGTTCGCATCCGTCATGGTTGCATTCGTGAGGTTCGCCCCTTCCAATTTTGCGTTCTGAAGGTTCGCCTCTGCCAGATCAGCGTTACTCAGATTGGCATTCAGCAGATTGGCATCCACCAAGTTCGCATCCGTCATGGTTGCATTCGTGAGATTTGCCCCCTCCAATTTTGCGTTCTGAAGGTTCGCCTCTGCCAGATCAGCATTACTCAGATTGGCATTCAGCAGATTGGCATCCACCAAGTTCGCACACCTCAGGTTCGTAGAAGCTAGGTCAGCCTCAACCAGATTCGCCTTATGCATGTTGGCATTCTCAAAGTTAGCGAAACCCGCCGTGACTTTCGCCATCTTTGTCACCTCTAGATTACAGCCCGCGAGGTTGGCATGGCGGAGATTGGCGCTCTCTAGGTTCGCTTCCCTTAAGTTCGAGCCTTTCACATTTGCACGAGACAGATTTGCCCCTAAGAGCATGAGTCCTTGCAAATTATGTAGCGGGAGATCTAGTCGCCTCAAGTCTGCGATGCGTAGGTCGGCGCCAGTTAATTCTGCGCCTCTCAATACTGCGCCAGAGAAAACTGCCTCCGATAGATCAGCGTCAGTGAAATTGACGCCCACCAAGTAGGCGTTTCGGAGGTTTGCCCCGGACAAATCCGCACGTGTTAGATCGGCATTAAATAGCTTCGCTCCCTCGAGGTTCGCCCCTTTTAAGTTAGCGCCGAGGAGTTTTGCTCCGTCCAATCGAATTCCGGCCAAATCCCTGTTCTCTAAGTTGGCCCCACGCAGGTTCGCGTCTGTCAGGTCTGCACCAGGCATGGGCACAGAATTGTTTACAGCTGCAACTGGCTCGTCGAACAGATCCAACGCATCGAGTGGCAACGCAGAGGACGCAGAGGTGTTTACAGCTATAACTGGCTCAGTAGGGGCATCAGCTTCGAACGGGACCCCTCGCCGCTCTAGTTCATTGATGAGCACGGCGCGGTGGATCTCGGCTCCCACGCCGCTAAGCCTCGTCGACGGATCCATCAATGGGTGTGCTTGACACTCGACCCAAATGCCAAGAGCAGCGAACCCCTCGTCCAACCAACAGTTCTCATGGTTGTCAACAAAAAACTGTGACGCCGAAACTAACCTCTTTGAAGCAGACCAAGAAACTACCCCGACAACGTTTATGCCTGCGCCGCGAAGCGCAGCAAGCGAGCTTGTGACGCTATCTCCAGTCGTAATTTGATCCTCCACAAGCACAACTGGCCGCGTCTCACGAGCTGCTGAGGGATCCATCACGATTCCGCCATTAGCCTTCATTAGGAGTGGGGAGTATGTAACACCAGCAGCAGCGGCAGCGCGAATCGCCAATCTTTCAGAGACCTGAGCTGGCTTGCTAGCGGAGAAGGGGCTCGATGGGACCGAAGTAATTACTGCTTGAGGGAAAAGAGCAGCTACGTGGGCACCAATAACAGTGGCAGGAAACTCAATTAGCGACAGTCTCGGCTCGGGCCCAGAGCCAATTGACTTTGAGGTCCAATTCTTCGCAAATTTCCAGAGGCCCTCGCCCCAGATTGACCTTGAGTAATAGGTGCAGGTGTAAACAGGAACCTCGAACCCGGGAATTTCAACGACGGGGAACATGGAGACCAACGCTCTATTCCTCACAGGCTTTAAGTGCCCTGTCGGCCCGGCACGAAAGAGGTCTGCTCCCGAGAGCAGGGTCCCAGGAAAGCCCCAAAGCCCCTGATCAGGATTCCTGTCGACGAGGCACAGGCGGGCCTCGGGGCCAACGTTCTCTAGGAGGTGGCGTTGGAGTGCGGCACGCTCCGTCTGCGGGCCTCCTGCCAATAGGGCAGCAGCCGCAATTTTTGCACTGATGTTTCGAACGGGGATGCTGGTGGAGTCTCTTATTGCCGCCACTGCTTGATCATCCAGGCTCTCGCCTAGACGGATGCGAGCCCTGATTTCACTGAGCCGAACACCTGCTGCGGACTGGTACTCCTCTAAGGATTCGACTCCAAGGTTTGCTTCAACCATTCTGCCACGGAGGCGTTGTTTGAATTTCACATCTTTGTTTGCCCAAGTTGGATTCTCGATCCAGGGTGGGAGCGTGTACCGGCACCCTGCCTTGTCAGCCGCTTCCTTGTCCGCTTCGGTATCCCCCATATATACAAGGTTCTCTGGCTCAATCTGGAACCTCTCGCAGAGCACGAGGAGTTTCGCAGCAGTGGTCATAGTCCTGTCTGCGGGGAGGAGCACTTCATAGTTAATTCGCAGCAACCCGAGAAGGGTCGACGCATATGGGAGTGGGGAGCGAGTGATTACTCCAACTCTGTAGCCACTTGCCATCAACCGCGCCGGGAATAGTCGAACAGCATCCGAGAATTTCAGTTTCTTCATACTTGCGCCTGCGCGACTGTCCTCAAGTATTAGAGCCGGGGAGCGCCGTCCATCTGTTAGGGCGGCAGTATCAGCAAGCGTGCCATCAAGATCAAAGGCCCACGCTAGTAATTCAGCCATTATTGATTAGATCCCAAATTTTTGGGATGTCGCTTCTGTCCTTGAGTACTAGGTCGGCGACAGGTTTCCTCGCAAGGATTTTCGCTGCGAGCGCTCCCTTGGCTCCGAGTATGTTCGTTTCCTTTTCCTTAGAGCCCTTCTTGCTCTTCGCAACTTCACTACCCTCATTCGTCTCATTGGGGAGCGATAAACCCTTTGGGTCAGTGAGGGCGTAATTCGCTTCACTCTGTACCTCGAATTCGTTCGACGGTCTCGGTCGGCCAACGATCAGCGGGCGCCCTTGCTCGAGTGTGAAACGCGCTGTGTGAAGTGTTCCAGAGGGGACGCCCGCCTGTGCGATGACAGTGGCGTTAGCGATCCCCGATTGGAGGCGATCTCGCGCGACTAGGTGCCGTGGTTCGGGGGCAGTCCCGCATTTAACCTCTGCAATTAGACCACCGCCCGCTTCGAGAATTCGTTCGGCTAGCCCCACGTTGGCAGGAGGCGAAGGAACATCTACGCCGGAGCCGAGGATGGCCCATGTTTTACATCCCCACTCGAGCGCCTTCTCGTGGGCGGCAGCATCTATGCCGAGTGCTAAGCCGGAAACAATACCTACACCGGTCTCACCGGCCCACTTGCAAACCTCGTCGACAACAACCCTGCCATATCGTGTTGGATTCCTAGTTCCGACTACAGCAAGAGTTAACCCTTGGGGCAGAGTTCCCCTAACCCAAAGCAGAGCCGGAGGTGAGGGAATAGTCCGAAGGCGGTCCGGGAAGTCATCGTCGAAAAATCCGATCAAACGCACGCCGTGTGGGAGATCCCCTGGGGTGCCCCCCGGTTCCGTCGGAACATTCCACCCGTTTTCTTTATCTTTCGAGTTGCCGAGGACCGCAACTAGTTCAGCTTCCGTTGCATGCACCAATCGGCCCCAAGTACCGAATGCACTTGCAAGATCTACCGCCTTTTTGGGCCCGACGCCTCGAAGATTAAGAAGCTCTTGTAAACCAGCGGCAGTCTTTAAGTTGAGGGTGCCGTCGTTTTCAGGCCGTTCGACTTCAAATAGCGTCATGTCAAACCCTTGGCCCGGAGGCAAGCCGTAGCCCGTTCAACAAGTCCCCCACTACGTTTTGCAAGCTACGCCCCCACCCAATTCGGCACTCAAGAAAAAGATCCTGCCACCTTTGGCAGTTCAATCGACTTACCCAACCACAGTTGCGGCTAACGGTCCCTAAACACTACCGGCCAAACCGGTGCTGCTGCATTCCGTCGCAACCCACCCAATTACCTAATTGGCCACTTCGTTATGGAACGTGTTGCCCGCTAACGATTCCCCATACGGGTTATTGCCATTCTTCAGGCTGGTAGCAGTTTGAAACTGATCTGATACCTGTAGAACGAGATTGCAGGGACAGACGAGATCGCCCAGCGGAGTTTCTGGTCATCCTCTAAGGCGATGATTACCCCCTCGACTGTCTGGTCTACGTCGGCCATCTGCTCCTTGACGTAACCCATATAGCGCAACACCTGCCCAACTACAGCGTCACTCGTTCTGCCGCGCTTCAGCTCTATTACAAGAAGACGTTTCTTATCTTTGCTAATTGCCAAGATATCCATTGTTCCTGCATCGGTCTGGAACTGCTGCCCTACTGCTTCTCCGTCCTCTTCATAGATAATGAAGTCTTTGCTGAGCTCTGTCGAGTTCCAGTTCTTGACCAAGAAGTCCTCGAGGTGTTTCTCCATAGCGAATGCAGCCATGTCTTCAATATCTGTTTCGTGTGGGTCACCGGGACCACTGTGAGGCCCGGCACCAATTAGAACTTCAAGTTCGGTGATGTGATTGTCGATCCAGGAGACTGTAGAGAGGGAGCCGGTTGAATTTTTAAGAGCATCACTCATGTCGGTTCTGTCGATCACAACATCAAGCCAGTTCACTTTTCGCCGATGAGGCAAGACCTGCCCCTCTGCGTAGTAGTAGTCGCTCTTAACTTCGCCAACAAGGTAAGAGCCCTGCCCGTTCGGGCTGAGAACAATGTCACCTTGTTTGATGCCCTTAGACACCTGCCATAGCCCCCCGCACGCGAGACCGGCGCTGATCTTGCTGCGATCGGGTTTCTGTGTGATAAGGACCGGGATGAACTCCTTGTTGAAATCTCGCCACTCTTCTGGCAACTTTCGGCTGAGGTCCTCGTGAATATCAAAGTCCGTACCAATAAATCCCTCTGCGGCACACAACTGTGAATGAACACCTTGTTTGCCGAGCCTCACCAAGAAATAACGCTTCATTAAAGTTGTTTTCCCTTCAGGAGATATCCAGTGACTCATTGAGTGGATTGCGGGATGACCCTACCGGAGAGTTGGGTGCTGCTGCTTTCCCTTGCCATCTACCCAAATATGTAATTGATGGCTGAACTGCCCGAACTTGATGTCCTTGACGCGTCGGCCGCGCAGACTTTCTACATCTAGTTCAGTTTTGTCGAGGAGCGGTACCTGCCATCGATAGTGAGACCACCGTTTCGACCTGCGAATGTATTTTGGCTTCCCTAGAAGATCGCGGTGAATCGCTACGGCACCCACGATGAAGCGGTGATCGACTTTGCCGTGAACACCGATGAGAACCTTCGGAGCTGACGAAGGTTTCTCACGCCACTTCTCAATCAGGCGAGTGAGGTCCCAGTTCTTCTCCATGTTTGAGACAGCATCCGAATCCAAGGGCAGCGCTGCATCAAACTTCTTGCGACCATCAATAAGAAAATCTCCTGCCGCGAGATAAACCAATAATGCGCCACCTGTTTCGCGTCCGATTGCGCTCAACGTCAGAGGCTTTAGCTGGGGCCGCTCCCAGAGGTCTGGGGGAACTCCAACCGGAGAGAACTTGGGGCCATCTCCTGGCGCCTTATTGAACTTTGGCTTCATCGACGAAATCAGGGCTGCTTCAACAGCCTTTGCTTCTGACTCGCTCGCATATGGACCAGCGATCGAGAGGTCGAACTTGTTCTTCGCCAACCAGGCTTTCAACTCTTTGTTATGGCTCCCACTTGTGTGGGTTAGAGCACGCGAAACGGTGTGTCCATAACCCACATAGACAGGAACTCCCGCCAGCGTCTTGTAGAGGTACACAAAGTTCTGGTTCTTCGTCGTCTTCACCACTTTTGTCATGAAGCAACCTTATGCAAATTCGAGAAGGCGCGGATTGTGCCTCAGAAGCAGGGTCGCTCTTCCAATACCCGGCCTAATCATCGTTCTGAATTGTGACTGCTCCTTGTTCCCGATCAATTGCGGCGACCGCAGAAGCATTCGACAACCTGACCAAGAAGCTCTCGTCGCCTTCGGCGAAGAAGTCGGGCAAGACAGCAATTGAAACAAATTTAGAGACCTGGTTAGGTTCGAAGGTAACAACCATCGTTATTCGCGGCAGCGTGAAATCGACTAGCGCCTCTGCGCTTGAACTCACAATCGCAACCTCAACAGAGATGCGCGTAGCAGCGGGGCGGGACAGAGTGACAGGAACTCGCAGCACTCTGCTCTTTCCGAGGGAGAGGTCACCCTCTTCGACCGTTACATCGCCTACCGAGAATGAAGGTAGGGCGCTGGGGTTATCGTCATCGTCGATGATCGTGCCCGTGCCGATGATGCTTCCCGGGACCGCTCCTCCGAACACATCGGCCAGTTCGACAGTAAACTCTTGGTCTCCTTCGGCGACGGAATCGGATTTTATACAAATATTTATTTTCTGCTGCGTGGCCGTCTCACCGTTTGATCTCGGTGTAAATCGGATGGTGCCGGACAAGGAGGTGAAGTCAGTTCCAGCAGCCGCCCCAGTTGCTCCCTGCCCAGAGATGACCGAGAATTTTGCTGTAACGGCGGAGTGCGCCGGAGACGAAAGCGTCACCGGGAATGACGCATACCTACATCTTCCAGAATCCCCTTCGACAATTTCGACATCGCCGATGGAGAGAACTGGCAGCGGCTGCGCTTCGTTCAGATCCCAGAAATAGGCTCCCCACTCCAGCGGCGCACCGTCCTCAGCCCAAGTGTCACGCCACGCCTTGCCAACTATGAGCCCCGAATCGTTGATCTCCGTAATATAGGTTTGCCGTGCTTTCGCTGAAGGAACAAGCGAGTTCCCCGCCTTCAATTTGGTGAGTTTTCCGGTCGTTGGGTCCCAATAAAATCCGTCGATACGTCCATCTATCGAGAATGCTGTCCCGGCAATTTGGCCCAAATTATTGATTGAGGTCGGAGACATTACGACTATTCCGGGAAACCGACCAATGTCACGATGCACCCCCGTATTTATGTCTACGAACCATGCCTTATTAACTTCATAAGCACCGCCCGCAGGGGCCGATACGAAACTCTCGGCGGAGACTTGGCCGAGGTCATTAATGTCCCATGCAAGTGAACCGCAGCCGAGTCCCAAGTCAGACCATTCACCGGTCACCGGACTCCAAACAGCAGCCTTCGTGCACCAGCCCTCAAAAGCTGTGGGACCGCCGGTGGCGTAACCCAGATAGCCAACTATGAACCCGGCATCGTTAACTGCCATGGGCGCAACAGACGGACCCCCGGCTGGCAGCTTCCATGGAGCGTCAATCGTGACAGTCCATGACCCATCCGCACGCGTCCACTCTGCAAACTCTCCACTGTTGCTCGGATCTGGGGATACCTTGCCGAATGCCTTGTCCCCGGCATCATTGACGACCCATAAGTTGGAACCGCTATAACCAAGCGGCAGAGGAAGGTAGGCGAACTCTGCGGTGCGCGGATTCCAAACAAAACCACGCTGGTCATGAACGCCGAAAACGTCACCAGACTCCGAAATCGCACTGGTCGCAGTGCCGCCGGGGAGCCTTTCAAGTGGAGGGCCAATGATCCGCTCACCGGTGCGGATATCCATGAACACCGGATACACCGGTTCCCACCCGTTGCCTTCATCAGTCATGCCTGCAACTTGGCCTGCCGAGTTCAATTTCAGACCTTCCAAACGCCCCAGATCTGCAGAAAGCGGATGCGGCTCAGGAGATGCAACTACCTCGAGGCTGCTAGCTGGTTCAGAGGCGACACCCACGGTTAGACCGCCAAGCGATACCAATAACAGAAACGTAGTTAGCAGTGCTGCCCTCGACCGAGCCCATGTGCTTTGTAAACGCCGCAAATCTCTGCCCGAATGCATTTCCGAATCCTCCTTCATGCTCAGAGAAAACACAATAGGCACACCTATGGTCAATTATCTGCAGCTTACGCCCGAGCATCATTGACTCTCCCTCATTGATGCTCCCGTTCTATCCCGCGAATATCCCGCGGCCGCTCCGTTTCGGCTGGGTTCGCAGAGGTTCAGCCAACTCAAAAAACCCTGAAGCAGCGTACGTAATGAATCGCACAAAATCGCAGCAATTCGCTATTGGAGAGCCTTCCAAGCTGGCCATGCCAGTTCGATCCTGGTCATCCGCTCCACGCATCACCGCAGGCCAGAGGGAATTCTCAGGCTTAGCAAGGTCTTCATCCCAAAGGTTGACACAGTCACCTGCCAACCAACCTCCCTTCAGCGCCCACTTTGTGCGGGTTCCTCAAACCACGCTGATCTACTAATAGTTGTTGACGCACCGATGCGTATGCATTTATGCTTACGGCATGGACATTGGTCAGCTCGTCACCAACGCTAAAGAATCGGCGAACATACCAATCCGCAAACTTGCTGCCGACGCTGGGGTCGCCGGCAGCACGATCACTCGCATCCAGGCCGGCTCTGTCGACCCCTCTGTTAGCACGCTGGCGCGCATTCTGAACGCCGCGGGCTACGACATTGAAATAGTCGCAACGCCCCACGGTGCACGCAAGCACCCGCGGCTGGCCGATCTCATCGACGCTTGGTCATATCGCGACTCCACGATTCGCCTGGAATGGAGTCGTTGGCGAACGTTCCTCGACCGCCTCGCCCTGCACGCCGAGAACCTGCCAGAAGCGATCTACACCTCGCCACCGCCATCCGGAGACCAAATCATCGACAATCTCCTTGCGGCCACTGCAGAAAAACTCGCGGACGACGCGAACCTGCCGCGACCATCGTGGACCAAAAACGTTGAGAAGCTCGCGACGCCATACCGACCTGCAACGGCACGCAATCTCGCCGAGACAAACATCCCCCAACAGTTAGCAGAGCGCGGACTCATGATCGACACCGCCAGCCTTTGGCGTCCCGGCAGGACCGTCGGTGTTTGACGCCCCCCTCGACGCCGCTCAAATCAAGCGATACCTGGCCGAACTCGCCGACACGCTCCACGATGATCAACAACGGACCGTGATCATCGTTGGAGGCGCACTACTCGCATGGCACGGGCTACGCGAGTCGACTCATGACGTCGATTCAATCAAGCGACTCGACACAGTGCTGAAAAATGCCGTTATGCGTGTCGCCCAGCGTTATGACCTCGCCCCGAAATGGCTCAATGACTCAGCTGCGGCGTTCATACCGGCCACTTTCAAACCCGATGAGTGCGAGATACTGCTCGAACATCCAAGTCTCCTCGTACTTGGCATTCCCTGGAATCAACTATTTCTCATGAAACTCTTTGCGTCTCGCGCCACCGACACCGAGGACATCGAAGCAATCTGGCCGCATTGCTCATTCGGCACAGTAGATGACGCAGTACTGGCATTCTACGAGGCGTACCCGCACGCCGCGCACGACGAATACCTCGCCGACCACGTCACGCTCATCATCTGATTCCATGGCGCGTCCATAACGCTGACGTCATCGTTCGTGATCGTTCTCGACCCAATCCTTAGTTACTAACGCTTGGCCCCTAATCCGCGTTTCTTAAATCTGGTGGTGCTCGCCATGCCCATCTGGTCTCGCTAGCGCCGTCTATCTCAAGTGACTCCACCTTCGTCTCCACGAGCCGGTAGCCATCATGCGTTTTTTGAAGGTGATGGCGCCTACAGAGCCTCACAAGGTTCTCAAAGTATGTAGCGCCGCCCTCAGCGAAGGGCACGATGTGATCTATCTCTAGACCGAGCGTCATATCGCATGTTGGTACCCGACAGACACGGTCGCGCTCCTCAACACCGGTGCGCACCTTGGCCGGAATCGCCCGACCCATATGCGCAATTGTTTTTATGTCGGTGCCATCGAGAACAAGAAGCTTTAGAAAGGCCTCGCCTAGATACTCCGTGGCGGTCGCAACAGGGATTGGCCCGACGCCAGCGATCTCGCATATCTCACCGTGCTCGGTATGCCCGCGCTTGAGGGCATCTATGTCGATACGAATATTCATCACGACGTTAGGTCGAGTCGCTTTCCCACCGCTCTCGCTCGACTGCTTTGCGTTCGCCTTCTCACAGAGTGCCATTAGTGCGTCAGCCGCGTAAGCCTCTGTTGATTCGTGGCTGCCGCTCTTACGCGCTGCCCTAAAGATCTCATCCTGTATCGGTTTTAGGGCTGCCATAACTAGCGCACCATTGGCAACTGTCATGCGCCCTTTTACGATGAAGGCACCATCTGGATCGGTCCATGATTTTAAGAATCGCGACTTATGGATCTGGCGGTGTCGCTCTGCCTCATCGGTGGCTGCTGCGACTACTCGACCTGCTGCATCGCGTAGGTCGCGAACCGTTGCGTGGCGAGCAAGGTTCAAGAGCTGCGTCTCACTATTCGGCGAGACGATGGCCCCACGTGCAACCTCAACAGCCTGAGCATTAGAGAGGGAGCCGGAGCGCAATGCTGCTTGAGTGACCGGCAGGTGCTGGAGTTGATTAGCGAGAATTACTACCGACTGAGCTTCATACTGGGGGCAATCTGTCTCAATAGAGAGCCACTCTGAAATACTCTTGGCTCCCTCACCCTTCCAGGAATTCGTCCGCTCTACCTGGCCCACAGCAACAGTGCGGAGTGAATCAATTGTGCGACGAGCATCCTCAGAGATGCGAACCAACTCGGCAGCAGCTTTGCCATCAATCACATCAACATTGATACGTGAAGTGACCTCTTTTAGGTAAGTGACTGCGCTTTTAAGTTCATCGAACATATGTTCGATTATAAAGTATGGGTGTGACAACTACGAGGTTTCGGAGGCGGATATACAGAGAAATATCAGTGCTATTGCCATGATGCGGCCTAATTAGAAACCATTGAAGTATCTGAAAAGAGGCAGGTAAGGTAATCACGTGAAAAGCCGTTCCTTCATCATCGCTGCACTGGCTTCAACTCTCGCCCTATCTGGATTCTCGCCAATAATTTCGGCGAGTGCTACCCCGGCTGTGACACGCCCATCGGACCCTGTGGTCCTAACTGGGGCCGATGCCCCGAGTTTGATTGGGAGGCCGCCAACACGCATTATCGGTCTTCGCTGGACGGGAAGTGCTTGGCAGCGCCGCCACATTCAAATCGACGAACGCGCTGTTGTGAACTTTGCTCGGATCTATGGGCTTCTAAATGCCCCTACTACTTCTTTCTACGGAAGCCAGCCCGGGCTTGTAAACGAACTTGTCTATACATCTGGGTCAACGTGGACAGGCAACGATCCAGATCGGTTAATCGACGCGAACGATGAGATTGCTTTCATGGCGCGCGACGGTGGACTAATCGCTACCGGTGCACCCCAACCGAGTGGAACTGCTGCCGGCTCAGGTGTTGAGGTACGCATCACCGACCCTCTGGTACCGGGAAGCGAGTCATACCTTTATCTCTTCGAAAAAGGAACCACCGGGATACTTCCAGGCGGGTCTGGGCCGCGCTACGGGTCTTACAAATTTACGCTTCTATCCGGCTCGTACAAGTCGACATACTCGCGCTTTGGTGCGGCTAACCCAGAAGACACACTCTTCAGAAGTTCTACGTACACACGCCATTTCTCGGATCGATGGCTCAACGACCAAATCAAGATCACCGCGCCAGGTGCAAGCGGTGTAGATATTCTCGATCGCCAGAAGGCTTTATTTGCTCCAAATACGTGCGGGCGGAGTGAGAATACCTTCAATGCAACAGGCGTTTACGGGTCGGCAGAGGGGGCGTTTATCGTCAACAAGAACGGACCTGTGCGTTCTATTCGGTCGTATGTCGGGGCTAATAGTGGCCCTAACACGCAGCGCACACACCTCTTCTACGACAGGCGCGAAGACATTGTCACCAATCTTAGAGTGCACTCAATTGCATCGATCATGGACTTCTTCGACTACTCCCCTGCTGCATCAGGAATGACATATCGCGACTCGCAGAACCAAGGCGGAGTCACCGTTGACGGGGTCCCCGATTCTCTCAATACCGGTGAGACAACATGGGAACAATTAGCTGGATCACAGGGAACAATTACTCATGTGAACAACCTCGCCACAAGTTTTGCGCGCACGAATACGCACTACTACCTCGATGACTCAACTCCATCTGATACCCAATGCACCGGCGATGCTTTTGCCTACGGGTCTAGTGGCAGTTACATCACATCCGCCATACCCTGCACAGATCCAGGTACGGGTTGCAGCGCAACGTTAAGTAATCAGCGCATTATCTATTACGACGCCCCGGGAGGAGATGCCGGTACCGCTCTGGCGTACCGATCCGGGGTCAATACACCCATCGCTGCTACTGCGACTACATGGTCCCCATAAACAAGACGCTCCAATAAAGAGGATGGACTCATAAACAAGAGCCACCAGCATTAAATTGGGGAAAAATGCTGAGTAAATACTGCACGTAGAGAGGCCATCGGCGCCGGCGAACCCACGCAGCAGAGCTCCCTAGCGGAACTGCATCACACCATCATCGACGTGGCTCTTGCGGAAGAGCTTGCGGTCGTGGGCATAGTCCTGCGGATTGATCCAGGGTGCACGATCGCCTTGATGGGGCATGAGGTCCATGTGTCGCTGCATGTACCCGGGAGTAAAACCCTCAACCCACGCGCGCTCAGGCATATCGGCATCCTCAGGGCGGAGGCGAGGCGTGCACTCAACCGCACCTATTGACTCCATGTGGTTGAGGAGTCTGCATACGTACTCGCAGATGAGGTCGGTTCTAAGCGTCCACGAAGCATTTATATAGCCGAATGAAGACGAGAGGTTTGGAACCCCAGAGTAAGCAAGACCCTTGTAAGACCATGTATCTGCAAAATTAATCGGCGCGCCATCCATTGAGAACTCGACCCCGCCGAGCGTCAGCATCGATAGGCCGGTAGCAGTGATGATTATGTCGCAATCAAGTTGCTCACCAGAACCAGTCTCAATCCCGGTCTCATTGAAGTTGGCGACAGTGTCTGTGACCACAGATGCACGGCCCTCGCGCATATCGGAGAAGAGGTCGCCGTTGACAACCAAACAGACGCGCTGGTCCCAAGGATTATAGGAAGGCGTGAAGTGCTTCTCGACGTCGAATCCTTCACCTAGTTGCTTGCGCACAGACTCGATCAAGAACTTCTTAACGTCCTCTGGCTTCTTTCGAGACCTGCGATAGAAGAATCGCTGCATGTTTGTGTTCTTGGCGCGAGTTAACCGATACGCGAGCATTGCAGGGAGCATTTTGTTGAGGCGATTGGCGATTCGGTCAACATCTGGTCGTGATATCAAAAATGTAGGAGAGCGCTGCAGCATCGTTACATGCGCCGCTGTCTTGGCTAGTGAAGGCACCAGCGTGATAGCGGTTGCACCCGAACCGACTACAACAATTCGCTTACCGGCAAGCTCGATATTCTCTGGCCACGCCTGGGGATGAATAACCTCCCCCCTAAAGCGTTCACGGCCCTCAAACACTGGCTCATGCCCGCGTGAGTACGAGTAGTAACCGGAGCACATGAAGAGGTATCCGCAGGTAAAGCGAGTCTCCTCACCAGTCTTAAGGTGCGTTGCTGTCACAGTCCATCGGGCAGTCTCGCTTGACCAGTCGGCGCTATCAACGTGAATCGAGTAGCGAATCTTCTTATCTATACCTGACTCTGTTGCAGTGTCTCTCAGGTACTGCAAGATTGACGGGCCGTCGGCGATTGATTTCTCTGCAACCCACGGACGAAACTCAAAACCCAGAGTATGCATATCGCTATCCGAACGAATACCTGGGTACCTGAATAGGTCCCAAGTACCACCCAAATCTTCGCGCCCTTCAAGGATCGCAACACTACGATGCGGGCTTCGATGCTGAAGGTGCCACGCTGCACCAATCCCAGAGATACCAGCGCCGACAATGATTACGTCAAAGTGCTCCACGTGCGCAGCCTCCTTAGGTTTAACGACGAAGCCCACGCTAACCAACTGCGTTCGCGTTACACAGAATCTCTTGCCTAAAAGTTAGGAAGCCTCTGCGGTCTTCGCGAGATTCTCGAGAGTTATCTCCATATTTGCCTTGTTATGAGCAGCACGATCTGCGACTCCGCTGATTACCTTGCCGAGCCCAGCTGCAATCGATCCTCTGTGATCAACCCAACTGTGGGTCACGCTGCACCCAGTAGAGGTGGGCTCAATCTCGTATACCCAGTCGCACCAATCCTTGCCGCTGACCATGAGTCCAAAAGAGAACTTCTTGGGAGCATCGAAGCCGTTTATCTCAACCTTTGTAGACCAAGACTTCTTGCCGTTTTTGTTGCGACCTTTAAAGCAAGCACCCAGAGCCGGACCCGTAACTCCTTTAGCCCACTCTCCACCTTTGTTCTCAGGCGACCACTCCCCCATGCGAGGAAGATCAACGATGAGCCCCCAAACCTTCTCCGGGCTTGCAGAGATATCACGCGTAACTGAGACAGGGTTTCCCATTTTTCTCTCCTTGAGATTCACTATTAAATTAGAGGGCTATTTGATTAGAGAACTTCACAATACTGAGCGATCGTAAAAGTTAATTTCTTCTTCTTAACGGCTCCAACGCATCTCTGGGAGCGTGATAGAGACCCCAGGTGGGCGTTGCTCTCCTGCGTTGTGTGCAACCTCAAAGCGGTACTCACCGGCGGGTAGGTACCAAGAGTGCGTATCCACATCTCTCCAAGCGATACTGCGCAGACTAATTACTAAGGTCGCCTCAGCAGCCTCCCCGGCGGGAACCTCGACACGCGCAAAACCAGCAAGGCGACGCATCGCACGGTCAATCCCTGGGTCTGGAGGGGTCACATATACCTGCACCACATCTGCGCCATCGCGCACCCCCGCGTTGAAGGTTGTAGCCCTAACCTCAACCACCTCACCGCGAACCTCCGCCGCTACTCCAACATGATCAAAGTGCGTATATGAAAGCCCAAATCCAAAGGGGTACGCCGCTCTAACTTCACGGCGATCGAGCAACCATTGACCATGGAGGCCGTCGTATGTAACTGAGGTCGCCTCAATATCAAAGAGAGGGAGATCCGACTCTGATGCGGGTACAGCGAATGGAAGCCGGCCACTCGGGTTGGCAGCGCCGAGGAGAATGTCGGCTAGCGCATGGCCTCCCTCCATACCCGAGTACCACTGCTGAAGAATCGCCGGAACCTCTTGGTCCCACTCACTAGTAAGCACCGCGCTACCAGAGATGATTACGGCAATCGTACGCGGGTTAACAGCGAGAACAGACCTAAGTAGTTCAACATCTGCATCTGGGAGTCGAAGCGAAACCCGATCGCCTCCGACTGAGAACATCACCGCCCCTGGCTTCTTTACTAACGCCTCGGGGATCTCCCACTCGTGCTCCGCAACGAACTCCGAAAACTTTGCGAGCAGCTCTGGATCATCGTGCTTCGGGATGAGGTGACCGAGATTGGCGTTGTCGTTTGGACCTCCGATGAACTCTCCCTCGTCGAGTCTGTCGTACCCAACAATGACGACTGCTACATCAGATTTTGCTGCGAGTGCTACCGATGCTGCTAAATCGTCGGCAGGAGCAGTGCGCACATCTACGTGCCCAAGCGCTGCGGAGAGTCCCGCGAACGGAGTGACGACGGTTGGCGACATCACATCGCTAGAGCCCCCATCGCCGAGGTTGCGCACATCAGCGAATCGCCCCAATACGCAGAGGCGAGCGAGCGTTCCCGGGTCCAGTGGCAGGAGAGGGCCTCCCTCAATTAATTCATTGCGCAGGAGTACAGCCGACTTTCGCGCTGACTCAAGAGAGAGGCCTCGATGCTCGTCGCATGCAAGCACCTCAATCGGTTCAACCGGCATTGCCCCCACCCCAAAGCGCAGCATTGTTGAGAGGGTTCGCGCTACGGCGGCATCTACAGACTCAACACCGAGACTCCCATCCGCTACGGCAGCAACTACCGGAGCATGCCGAATCATTCTGTATGGCATCTCTACATCGAGACCAGCTTTTACAGACTTGACTCCATCACGTAATCCAAAAATCCAGTCCGAGACGACGAAGCCTTCAAAACCCCACTCGCCACGAAGAATCTCCGTGATGAGCGCATGGTTCTCGCCACACCATTCACCGTTGACCGAGTTATACGCAGTCATCACTGAAGCAATACCCTCGTCAATGATCCTAAGAAAATGCGGAAGGTAGACCTCATGAAGGGTCCGCTCATCGCAGGTGATATCCACTTTGAAGCGCGAGTTCTCTATCGAGTTCATCGCAAAATGCTTTACGTTTGCCATAACTCGCGTCTGGAGCCCACGCGTGAGAGCCGCACCCATCTCCCCTACGTGGTGCGGGTCCTCGCCATAGGTCTCCTGAGCGCGACCCCATGCCGGATGGCGAAGCAGATTGACGCAGACCGATCCACCGAGGTCCGCTCCTGTCGCGCGCATCTCCCTGCCGATGGCCGCTCCTATGCGCTCCTCGAGATCAAGATCAAAGGATGCTCCTCGCGCCATGCTCACCGGATACGCAGTGGCCCCTCCGATTACAGCTCCTCGCGGACCGTCACTGAAATAGAAACCGGGGATACCGAGGCGCTCTAGCACCATCGCCGGGAAGGGTCTCTTGTGGTGGCCAAGGTTCCCGATGTCGGTAATGCCTGCCCAGAACGGCGAGCCGCCATCTAACAACCCAAGGCGCTCATCGAGAGTCATCGACTCGACTAAGGCTCTGGCCTCAGACAGTGAGTCACCACCGGTAGCGACTCGATTACGTGCTAGCTCGTATGGGGTGCTCAACCTTGTTCTCCGATCATGAGTGAAGTGCTGACGATAGGCGATCCCGATCGCCTAGGGATGCGACCGCTTGGGGGTGCCCGCGCCCTAACGTCTGCCCCGTGGAGACAACCCCTTCAACTAACAACCCGTCCGTTAGCGCAGAGGGTCCAGTCTCTAGCGAGGCAAGGCAGACCGAATTACTTGCCGGGAGGCATCGTTTCTTGCCATATAGCCCTGCGCTCGATGGACTGCGCGCAGTCTGTGTCTTCGCCGTCGTGGCTTACCACTTTGCCCCAGAGACTTGGACCGGCGGGCTTCTAGGGGTCTCAGTCTTCTTCACCCTTAGCGGGTACCTCATTACGACTCTGCTATTACTCGAGAGCGATCGAACCGGCACCGCTGATCTCGGCGCGTTCTGGGCAAGGCGTATCCGCAGACTCGCACCAGCCGCCATCGTCACAACATTGGTCGTCCTACTCCTCGCATCATGGGAACCATGGGGTTGGAGCAATGCTCTTCGAGTAAGCGATCCGATCGCTGCTGTTTGGTCCTATATGAACTGGCACCAAATAAGCATCGCCCCCACTGCCGGGCTGCGCATTGTTCACCCGCTCTCGCCTTATTGGTCTCTCGCAGTAGAGGAGCAATTCTACGCAATTATCGGTGTGATCTATTTAGGCGTTCGTCATCTCAGGCGACCCGCATACGCAATGCTCGCTATTACCGCATGCGCATGGGTTGGCGGGGCAGCTACTGCGCTCTTTGGGAATCTCTCCACAACAATGGCCGAGTGGGGCACGCACGTTCGCGCTCCAGAGATTGCTGCAGGCGTGATCCTCGCGTGTGTGCTCTTTCTTGCGAAGCGCCAACCGATTGGCCGAGCAGCCGACCTCTTGGGATGGGGAGCATTTGTAACTCTCCTCACACTGTTTGTATTGGCCGATAAGACCCAGTGGTGGTTATTCCACGGTGGTTTCGCTCTTGTCTCTGTCGTCTCTGTTGGTGTATTGGTCGGCTTGCTCGCAGGCGGCTCGCTATCTCGCTTCCTCGGCTGGAGACCCTTGGCTTTCCTTGGAACAATGTCTTATGCCATCTACTTGGTCCATTGGCCAGTACGTGTCGCGATCGTCCCAGAGAATGTGGGGGGGCTCGACGGCGCACCGCTGGCGGCATTACGACTCGTTGTTGCACTCGGCTTGGCGGCGCTTCTCCACTTCGGGGTGGAGCGGCCATTTATGAACAGGTTCCCGGCATCTCCACGACGAGTCTTCCTAATTTGGATTGCAGTTTCGCTAGCAGTGACCGGGCTTGCATACGGTCTTCTGAGTTAAGAATCGTCGCTAAAGTCTGCGCATGGATCTCAGCGAACGTGGCGCCGGAGAAGCATGAAGCTAGCGTTGTCAATTCCCTGTTACAACGACTTTGATCGCCTCGACTTACTTTTAGTTAAACGCTTGATGCATTGACTCAAGACTGTAGAGCTAGAGACCACTCATTTATTTGTCGATGATGGATCCACCGATGAAACAGCTGGAACGCAGATTTTGCAACCCCTACGGAGAGGGAGTTAGAAAAACCGCTACTGACCCGTATACAAGGGCTCTCTTCAACTCTGCATATCTGGTGGCTTTAGCTCTGTCATGAGAGTCTTTAGCAATCAACATCCCCTGAAAGTCGCGCTTAGCTCCACTCGCAAGGAGCTCCTTCTCAATTCTCTTTAGGGTACGCAGCTCCCCCGTTGAGATTCCCTGTACAAATATCGCGCGCTCCGCCCCTTTTGGAATTTCAAAAGCGCCATACCCATTAGCGACCGAGAGTGATGCTCCCTGCTCGCAACTAGGGCGACAGTATGCGGGGCGTCGGCGCTCTCCAACCTCCCCGCCCAAGATTGGGTCCGCTACTAGGAATGGAATCCCCCGCTCTGCGAGCGCTGCAAGCAATGGACTACTAAAAGGCTCTCCGAATGAGACCGGATTGACAACAAAATGCAGCGTGCCGCGACCGCGCAGATTATCGACCTGGTTTATCATCATCGCCGCAGCGGGAGTCGACTCCCCGACTCCTGGCGTGAGGTTCTCAGACCGCCACATAGGGAGATTCAGAGCGGCGGTCACGATAATAAGTGACGTGAATATTCCTGCAACTATTTGCGGATTCTCGACTCCAGAACTAAATCGCAGAAGAAACGTGAAGAGAATGAAACTTGCTATTGGCCATAACCATCGAACCTGGTGCGGAGCGAGCAGCCCCACTGTGGAGACCGGCTGATATTTAAGCGAGAACAATGCGATCGCGATTAACAGCAGCGATAGATACGTAGCCATCCGGTCTGGTCGGCACTGGAGGGTTTTACGCCTCAAAAGAGTTAGAACGAGCAATACAACGAGTGCGCCAAGGAATAGCGCTGCCGTCAAAAAACTTGGGATCGGATCAATCAATAGCCTCTCCGCGAAACCTGAGCGCTGCCTCCAAGGCAGAATTGCGAATACCGCTGCACTAACTCTCACAGCAAGTCTCGACCCGTACGCAGATACTGATCCGTATTGCCCGCTCGCCGCGTTGAAGAGTCGAGTCAGGTTTCCAGGTCCTGAGCCGAAGAACTGCTCCCACAGGGGCTGGGCCCAAGCAAGTGCAGCGACTCCGCCAGTCCAGAAAATTGAGCGGAGAATAACGCTGCGATCACGAGGTCTAGCCGCTAACCCGATTGTGATTCCTGCGCCTAGAAGTGCTGGTACCAAATAAACATATGAGAGGTGTGTCTGCAAAAGGTAGCAACCGATGCCGACAGCCCATGGAAGTGCAAGAACTCTTCCGCAAGCGAGCGCCCACACCAACACGAGGAAACTAAGGAAGGGGAAGATGAGCGAGTGAGGCTGCCAAACATCAAAGAGCAGTTCGCTCCCCATCCCCCACGCGAGAATCGAAGCAACGACAAGAAAAGATAGGAACGCCGACCTGCCGCGTATCCGATAGGACATGCAAGCCGCTCCGATGACGCAAGCAATGTTGAGAGCGCCAACGGCTAAAGCCAGACCCGGGCCTCCCCCAAATAGCTTTACGGGGCCGGCCATTAGATCAAAAAGTAAAGGTCCAGGATTACTTACAGTCACGCCAAATGAGAGAGAAGACGATGAGGGAAGCCCGAGAAATGGGTGATTGACGGTAAGCACGTCGCGGCTACGCAACAGCACTAGGGCATCATCGTTTACAGGGATATATCCCGACAAGACTGCACGGATCATGGCAACGATGATCGGCAGCACTGCAATTAGAGCCACTCCAATCTCGAATCGATACAGGCCTACCCACACCCGTAAACGCGTCAACGCGTCGACTTCGCTAACTTCGCTGCTCATAGCGCTGGGCGCAGAAATACTGCGACAGAGTCCCTGTCCCTCTGAATCTGTAACTCTCTATACCGGAGCTCAACTTCGCTTAAGCCTTTGGCGACACTTAGCGGCTGGCCATAACCATCGAACTCAACTCCTGCCTCCTCGAGACGCTTCAGCGAATTGGCAAATCGGAGCGACTCTTGAGGAGTGAGGCCTGGAATAAATATCACTCGCTCTGAACCATCTGGAATTGCATACGCCTCGATACCGCTAACAACACTCAGGGTATTACTCACTCCGCAGGCTGATGGATTGTCCGGAAGGCCCCACTGCGCAACGCACCTATATCTGCGCCCTTCCCCGAGTTGATGTACATATGGTTCGTTAGCAGTGACGAAACTGATGCCCTTATCTGCAAGCGCAGCGAGAAGAGGACCGCTATACGGCTCGGCAAATCGCAGTGTTGACGGATCGAAGAGGAGCACCCCCCGATTATCGAGTTTCTCCACTTGGCTAATCATTGAGCGCACGCTTGGGGTTGCATCACGATATGCAACCGGCCCCTCTGCGACAAGATGCATCGGCAGGTTGGCGAGGCTAACTATCGCGACCAATGCGGCCACTAGCCAAGGAGCAGAGCGCAAGATAGTCGGGAGTGTAAATACTCTTAATAGAAGCGAAAAAATGACAAATGCACCGACCGGCCATAGCCAACGCATTTGATGCGCGGGATCAACTGGACCGACCGGCATGATCTTGATCGTAAAAACGGAGAACAGTAAGAGGGAAGCCGACAAGATAGCGCTAGTGAGGACGCCACTCTTGGGGAGTCTCCGCAGAGAGATTGCGGAGCCGAGCAAGAGAGCCATCATAAGGAGAACTGCAAGCGTTGAGACGAAGAGGCTTGGGAGCCCGGCTACCGGTAAAAAATTACCGGACGAATCAAGTATCCGCACCGGTGGGATTGATTCAGCGAATGACGAGCGCAGGATCCAAGGTGGCAGTGCGATCACCGCCCCCACAAACCTGACCGCTAGCGACGCACCAAATCCCGGCATCGATCCGTATCTGCCGGACGCAGCATCAATGAGACGATCCAGGTTGCTCTCACCCGGGCCGTGGAGTTGCTGCCAGAGCGGCTGAGCCCATAGAACCACGCCGACACCAACTGACCAGAGGACCGGCTTATTTAGTGATCTGAGAGCCGCCGCGAACCCTGCGCGCTGACTCCATAGGTAAAGGGCAACCCCTACAAGGATTATTAAAGGGGCGAGGTATGCAAACGATAAGTGGGTTTGAATCAATAGTGAGGCCACGGCAATAGACCAGGCGAGCGCTTTTAGTCTTCCTTCGGCAATAGACCAAGCAAGAACAATCAAGAGAAAGAACGGAAATAACAGCGAGTGCGGCTGCCATACGTCGTAGATCAACTCGCTACCCATGCTCCAAGCAAACGATGCACCTACGAGCAGGATAAGTAGGAAGGCGATACGCCCGCCGACTCGATGAGCGATTACCGCTGCAGCAAGTAGGCATGCAGCATTCAACGCTGCTACTCCGATTGCAATCCCGGGACCCGAGCCAAAGAGTTTTACGGGAAGCGCCATTAGGTCAAAGAGCAGCGGGCCAGGGTTATTTATCTCGACCCCGAATCCAATCGACGAGGATGACCATGTACCGAGTAGCGGATTGAACTCTGTGAATACATCGCGGCTCCGCAGCAGTAGCAGGCCGTCATCTCCAATAGGCGTGTAACCGTTAACTATGGAGCGCACTACTGCGACAACGAACGGCAGTATCGCAACCGCTGCAATAAGAATCTCGAAGCGGTGCACGGAGAGCCAAGTCAGAAACCTCCGGGCAGGCCTCTCAGTGAAGCCTGGGGTCGCTTCCCCATCAAGAAGGGCCGCCGAAGAAACCTCTCTCTGAGACTCACTAGAAGACCTCGCCATCAGCGTCTGTATTCGATCGGAACCAGCAGAACGCCAAGAGGCTGCCCCAGATGGAGCATCTCTGCTACCAAAACTTTCTCGCGCTGTGTAAGTGACGGTGCAAGAGAAGCTGTAAATAGGCTTGAATCAACCTGCTCGGCTATCTCAACCGCGCCACGACTCTGCAGCGAGGCGAGCAACTCTGAGCGGTCACTTCGATAGGTCGCTCTCCGCGCTGGTGACCTTGGGTCATAGCGAGCAATGAGCTCCACACCTGATTCATCAGAGGAAAGCAAATCTCTCAGATAAACACCGCTTGCAAACCTGAGCTCGCGCGTAGCAGAGTCAATAGGGACCACGCGTTGGCGAGTCACCGGTATGCGCCAAGTATCCGGCACCCCTACATCCCACCCGCGACGCTCAAGCTCATTCACCAGGCCGTAGCCCTGCGAGCCGATGTAGTGAGCATCGTTCCAAGTCACAACAAAACGATCTGATCTATTTACCCCGGCTACGCCATCCTTCAGTGATTTGTCGACGCGATTGACAACGACCCCAAGCGGGTCCGAGAGGGTTGCTTCAGGCGGCTCCACTTGCGTCGAGGCGATGGTGAATAAGAGTAA
The DNA here is from genome assembly GCA_001023575.1 of Actinobacteria bacterium IMCC26256. Classification (GTDB taxonomy): domain Bacteria; phylum Actinomycetota; class Acidimicrobiia; order IMCC26256; family IMCC26256; genus IMCC26256. The sequence goes on from CP011489.1 coordinate 1,626,669, forward strand.
CGAGACGAATGCAGTAAGTAGGACTGCTCTGCTGCGCCAACTAATGAGGGCATCGCCACCTACCCTGCGTTCGATGAGCACGGCGTAGAGAGTCCAGAGTCCGACAAAGACTGCGAGCACGACAATGCTCACCATCCAGAGGCTTAGGTAATACCAGAGCACGCCGAATACGCGACTCAAGGATATTGCTCCAAGAACTATCGCTGATCCCACTACGGCATGCAGCGGCAACACGCGAGTAAGACGCAGGCGCAAGGCGACAATCGCGGATGCAGCCCAACCGGAGAAGACGATAAAGCCTATTAACGCCGAGCCCTTCGAGGAATCTGTTCCTGCGGTAACAAGATATGAGTAACTACCCTGCCGAGCCCAATGCAGGAGATCAAAGTCTCCGAGCAGGACCCGCAATCCCGAGCCAACCCCAACCGCCGCCTCTGGAGGGGTACGGAAGTAGTTGATGATCATCGAGATATTTTGATGACCTGAGATCTGGTCGACTATTGGAGGAATCCAAAGCACCACGAAAAACAGAGATGCGCCGCAAAGCCATCGCAACTCTTTGAGGTGGGGTCCAGACTCGCGCAGGGTTCGAGCGGCTGTTACAGAGATCATCAGAAGGCCGACTCCCCCGACCAATCCGACATACGGAATATGTGTCTGCGCGCATAGTGCCCCGAAGAATGCGAACGGAAGCCACCCGACTGGGTCACGATCTAAAACAGACCATGCTGCTAATAAGACTACGAACCATGGGAGCAATGGCAGATAAGGATTCCAAGGCTGCGTTACAAGTAGCGGGCCATAGCGAAACAGCACAACAGCTAGAGCCGCAGCAACCGCTGATGCCATCGCAGGGCCACCGCGTCGCTCCGCCAACCAAAGTGCAGTTATTACTGTGGCGATCGAGAGGATAATAGTTGCGTACTCGAGACCATGAGCACTTGATCCGCTCAACTTATAGACGATCGCCAATGCGTAGAAAGAGAGCGGTCCCGGATGACTCCCTTGGTCCGGGAAATTACCTATGCGTCCGGGAAGGCCAATCAGCGGAGTATGCGAAGTCCCAACATCTCTGACTCGAAATTCAGTCATTGCTAAATCAAGAACTGGATACCAAGCATGACGAGATATGAATACTCCCGCCACAAGGAAAACTGCCGAGAACAACACAGACCACGAGAGCACGGGGTGCTGCATATACCAAGAGCGTGCGCCATCTATTCGGTAGCGAGAGGGAGATAGAGACCCATGCGCGTCTTGATTGGCTCTCATATCTCCTCCCCTCAATTAATAAACGGGCCAATCGCTTAGATGATGGGCAGCAGCAAGGGATTCTAAGACCTCGCTTCAGTCGAGCATGTGCGAGGCCATAAATATGGCAATAAATACGCCCAAAAATAGGCCCATAAATACGGCCATAAAGTTCGGGCCTGAGCGAATTGGTTGAGAGCCCACATTGGAGATCGCCGCTATGTTGGATTTGCTGTCAAAGTGGTCCGTTTTCGCTAGTAACCTGCCATCTCTATGCCCAGTCGGTCCTCAGCCTCTCGAGTCACTCCTTACGCAGATGCGCTATTAGCCCGCGACCTCCCGGCACTTGACCCACAGCGACGCGGCGAAGCAGTTGAGTTTGTAGCGATCCGAGTCGCAGACCTTCCTGCTCCTATGAAGCTAGCGGTAGGAATTCTCGCTGTCGTCTTTGATCTTGGGCTTAGCCTTGGGTCGCGGCGCACCTACATATCAGTCTCCTCAAGATTGCCAATCCCCTTCGTTAGTGAGTATCCGCGCCTTATCCGTTCTCTGGCATTTGCTTACGTGTGGGAGAAGTGGCCTGATACCAGACCGGACGGCGGGCGAGCACAGGTGGAGGCATGAACCTCTCCAAGGACGCATTCGGAGCGGGTGACCACATAGAGGTTGAGGTACTCATCATTGGGAGCGGCGCCGGCGGGTCCCCCACTGCAGCGCTACTTGCTGAGGCTGGATTTGATGTCCTCATTGTTGAAGAGGGCGAGTGGTACGACCAGGGTTCGATCAAACCGTTCTCACTCGATCAGATGGAGAAGCAATACCGATCTGGCGGAGTAACTGTTGCCCTCGGTCGCCCCTCGATTGCCTACACGGAGGGGCGCTGCGCGGGTGGCGGAACGGAGGTCAATAGCGGACTCTACAAACGCCCTCCTCACTCGATGCTCACGAAGTGGCGCGATGGCTACCAGATTCAGAACCTAGAGCTTGATGATATTGATGATATTGCTGACGAGATCGAGAGGGACCTCAGTGTCTCTTATGTTCCAGGAGAGTCAACCCTTGCGAGTCAAGCACTAGCACGCGGTGCGACAAGTCTAGGTTGGCAAAACGGAGAAATCCCTCGCTGGATGTCATACCCAGAGCGTGGTGATGCATTAAGCGGCAAACGACAAAGCATGACTGAGACGTACCTGCCACGCGCCATTAATGCCGGGGCGATTCTCTCAACTGGCGTTCGTGTCGAGCGTCTTGAGATGACAGATGCGACTGCGGGTGCAGCGGTAGTTGAGCGTCGAGACGGTAAGGCGGGGCGCATATCGTTTCGCCATGTCTTCGTGTGCTGTGGAGCGATCCATACCCCTGCTCTGCTTCAGCGCTCTGGAATCAAAGGAAACATCGGCAAGAGCCTTGCTGTGCACCCAACCGTAAAACTCTCGGCGAAGTTCAGCGAAGAAATAAATGTTGACAATGATGTACCTGTTCATCAGGTAACCGAGTTCTTTCCGCACTCTTCATTCGGTGGTTCGGCGAGCCAGGCGGGGCTACTCGCACTTGCGCTTAATGACAACTGGCGCGCGTTTCGCGGACAGATCACAGACTGGCGTCGCATGAGCGTGTATTACGCGGCGATTACAAGCGAGGGTCGCGGCCGCGTGATATCCGTTCCCGGAATGCGCGACCCAGTCGTCACTTACCGTTTGACAAAGAATGATCGGACGCTTCTTGCGATCAGCCTTGGGCGCCTTGCACTTGCGATGCTCGCAGCCGGAGCGGAGGCTGTATATCCATCCTTTCGTGGCGCACCGGTGGTAAGGCGCCCCGCAGATGTCGCGCGTCTAGAGGCTGGGTTCAGCGCAACGAAAGCATCTGTAATGAGCGTTCACCTCTGCTCGACTGTGCCAATGGGCGAAGATCCGCGGCTCTGTGGCGCAGATTCTTTCGGGCGAGTCCACGGCACCACAAACGTGCGGGTAAATGATGCCTCGCTTCTTCCATCAGCTCCCGGAGTCAACCCGCAGGCGACTGTGATGGCACTCGTTGTTCGCAATGTCCGCAGATTTATTGAGGAGAACGTGCATGCCTGAGGAAGTACAGAGATGGAGTACCCCTCCAGCGACGGTCATCACCGGCGCAACGGGCTGGCTTGGAAGTGCCCTCATCGAGCATCTCCTAGCCAGCGAACGCAAAGGCCTAAGAGCCCTCCTACGCGATGGAGAAGACGCCTCTCGCCTTGAGGAGCGCGGCGTTGAGGTAGTGAAGGGCGACATCTCCGATAAGCGCTCTGTAGTAAGACTCTTTGATGGCATCCCCTCTGGCGCTGACGTAATCCATACGGCCGGAGTTATCCACCCAAAGTCGCTATCAGAGTTCACCAAAGTAAACGCAAACGGCACTCGCTACATCGTTGAGGTTGCGCAGTCTGCATCTATTCGACGCATGGTGCATGTCTCCTCGAATAGTCCATTTGGAACCAACCCAGTCGAGAGTGAGACGTTTCGCAACCAAGAGCCTTACAACCCTTATCTCGGGTATGGCGCCTCTAAAATGCAGGGCGAACTAGCGGTACTCGATGGAGTCGATGCGGGGCTAGACGCAGTGATCGTGCGCCCTCCTTGGTTCTACGGTCCGTACCAACCGGCGCGCCAGACCACCTTCTTCACAATGGTTCGTACGGGGAAGTTTCCAATGTTTGGTGGTGGCACACAGCGCAGATCCATGGTGTACGTAGAGAATCTCATCCAAGGGGTAATAGCCGCAGAGCTAACGATCGGGGTAAGCGGGCGCGGTTACTGGATTGCGGACGAGCGCCCATACGAGGTGCGTGAGATTGTTGAGACTGTCAGGCGAGCGCTTACCGATGAAGGCTATGAAGTAACGGGAAAGCCACGCAGCCTCCCCGTAATCATCGCGAACATCGCAGAGGCTGCCGATCGCACTCTTCAACGCTTAGGTCAATACCAGCAACAGGTACACGTACTCGGCGAGATGGGGCACACGATTGCCTGCGAGATTAGTGCGGCAAAAGCCGAGCTCGGATACGAACCCGAGTTTGAGTTATATGGCGGAATGCGTCGGAGCATTGCATGGTGCCGCGAACAAGGGATAGAGCTTTGACAGTCTCGCTAGTTACTGGCGGCAGCGGATACTTCGGTGTCCTTATGGTTGAGCGCCTCCGTAAGGCCGGGCACTCTGTTCGAGTCCTTGACCTAATAGACGTAGACGAACGCGACCCGAGTGTTGAGTTTTTTCAGGGCGACATTCGCGACCCTGAAGCCGTGCACGCAGCGGTATCGGGAGTCGACCTCATATTTCACAACGTTGCGCAGGTACCCCTCGCCAAAGACCCAGAACTCTTATCGACTGTAAACATCGATGGAACACGCAATCTCTTAGCGGCGGCCCTTGAGCACGGTGTGCGCAAGGTAGTCCACACATCATCGAGCGCTGTATTTGGTATCCCCGCCTCGAATCCAGTTATGCCGAATACCTCACCTACCCCGGTTGAGGCCTATGGCCGCGCGAAGACTGAGGCCGAGGGGCTATGCCAAGCGTTTATTGCCCAGGGGCTAGACGTAACAATCGTTCGACCCCGCACAATTTTGGGGCACGGAAGGCTTGGGATCTTCGGGATCCTTTTTGATTGGATCGCAGACGGAGCAGACGTATTCGTGCTCGGGAGTGGCGATAACACATATCAGTTCGTTCACGCCGATGATCTTGCGGAGGTCTGCCTTCTCGCGTCTCAAAGCCCAGGACCGATGATCGTCAATGCGGGTACCGACCGCTTCGACACGATGCGCAACACGCTTGAGGCAGTATGCGCCCATGCTGGTACTGGTAGCCGGGTCAAGTCGTTGCCAGCGCGCCCAGCGTCACTCGCTATGCATGCGGCATCAGCGCTTCACCTTGCACCCTTTGCGCCATATCACTGGATCATGTACTCCAAATCGCTTTGGTTCGATATCGAGCACGCCAAGAAAGACCTTGGCTGGAGCCCGAAGTACTCAAATGCTGAGGCGATGATCGACTCATACGACTGGTTCTTAGCCCATAGGGCAGACGCATCAACTGGTCCTAAATCTCATCACCGGAGCAGCGCACGCCAAGGGGCACTGCGGATACTGAAAGCCGGCACTCGCTTGATCCCTGGTTAATTCATAGAGCGTTTAAAGCGTGGCGAGCTAAAAGAATGGCGGACCAATGGGGTGGCGGGTAGTTTCTCCGAGCAATGTACGCCCGAGTGTCCGACCATCGTGAACGAATAGGCCGCGAGAGCGGTTACGCAGACGAGTACGGAGACGCAGCCGCGCGGGGTCTCCCATCCATCTCATTTCTCGCATCAGCACTATTCGCGGGCTTCGCTATCTTCGATGTTCTCACGCACTCGTCTGAAGAGATTGCTTGGCGGCTCGGGGTCTCCCTTATACCCGCTTTGGCGTTACTTGCGGTAGGCCTCATTGCCCGCACGCGATTTGTGACCTACCAAAATGCACCTGGCCTTGCAGCATGCGCTGGAATCATTGGTCAGTGTGCCCCACTCGCTACGATTATTCACTCAAAATATGAGATCGACCTCCTCTACTTCCTTCTGATTATGGCGGCTGGAGGAGCGCTCATTTTCCGAATGCGACCCTTCTTAACAATGATCGCAGTATCTGTTCTCTTCTTTGGAGTCTCAATTGGCCTTCTCGATGCATCTACAGAGGATAAGGGCGACTGGATTGCGGCGCTCTTTATCGGAATCGGATTGGCGTGCGCACTATTCATTTCGCAGAGGTCAGCGGTACGCAGGTATGCAGATGCTGAGTCGAGACTCTCGTTCCTCGCAGGGCACGATCCCCTAACTGGTCTCCTGAATCGCAATGGGCTCGAGAACAAAAGCAGCGCGCTGCTCGCTCTTGCGCAGAGAGAGAAGCGCAGAGTCTTTGCAATTTTCATAGATATCGATGGCCTCTCGGAGATCAACAACGTCCATGGACATCTCGCTGGAGACCTCGTCATAAGCGAGATAGCAGTTGCAACTACTCGCCTTGTTCGTGCTGCGGATTTGGTAGCGCGTTGGGGAGGAGACGAGTTAGTAATAATTGGGGTCGGTGATGGTCCGGATCCAGATCGAGTCGAGGCAGTTATTCGAGCCGACCTAACTCTCGCACTGCAGAACTCACAGATCGATGGATCGATTAGTGCCGGCCTCGCCACTCTCAAAGGAGAAGCCGTAAGCACATCTGCGCTCATCCACCTCGCCGATGCGCAGATGTACGAACGTCGATCGCTCCGCCGCTCGGCTCAAAAGCTCCCTTGACCCCCGAGTAGCACCACCCTTCGCTGCATTAGCCGCCGAAATCTCAATTTGAAGCCACAATTAGTGACTCTGTGCCGGATGCCACGCTAAGTATCCCCATATATCCCCCAATTTGTTGGCCAAATCTGGCATGTTTGTCATATGCAATTCACCTTGGCAGAACTAGTTGTAGCCGATGCACTCGTCAACTCCTACCCAACCTGGACAGATGAGAACGGAACCAACGTCAACCAACTCGCGGAGATTGCAGTCAAGGCACTCGCTGAGCAGGGGTTATTGACTGCCCCAGCCGAGGGAGACCGCATCTCGGTCACCTCGAGCGAGCCCGCTATCTCGCGCTAATTCACTTCACGCGCGGCTGGCCTTAGCGGTACCTTTACCCGGTAGAGTATGCATGCCCGGATGGACTAGGCGCCCGTAGCTCAGTGGATAGAGCAACCGCCTTCTAAGCGGTCGGCCGGAGGTTCGAGTCCTCCCGGGCGCGCAGGATAATCACAGCTCCGTATGAAGAAAAAATATAGAAACTGCAACACAGCATTACAGCAAGACACAAACACAAACACATGGTGGCCGTAGCTCAGCAGGCGAGAGCGCCGGGTTGTGATCCCGGAGGCCGGGGGTTCGAAACCCCTCGGTCACCCCAAGTAGCGCCCCCTCTTTAGAGGGGGCGTTTACGCGCTCCAAGATTTACTTGAAGTGGCGCTCTCAACCGATTCCTATTTTGATTTTTTAAAGTACCGAGGCGAACGCGCTGGCAATATCTGGGTGCCTAAATCTGTATCCGCTCTCCTCGAGAGCGGAGGGGAGGACCCTCTGACCATTTACCAATAATGCCGTTATCAGCTCAGCGCCGAGTGCGAGCTTGAGGGGCGCGAGTGGCGTAGGCAGAATGGTTGGGCGATGGACCGCTTTACCGAGCGCCTTTGTGAACTCCAAGTTGGTTACCGGCGCTGGGGCCGTGAGATTAACTGGGCCCGAGACCGAATCATCTCGCAGCAGGTGAAGGATCGCTTGTACCTCGTCCTCTAATGAGATCCAAGACATCCATTGCTTGCCAGATGCGATCTTCCCACCTAGGCCGAGACGGAACGGCGTGATCATCCGCCCGAGTGCCCCTCCTTTGGGGGTTAGGACAATTCCGGTTCGCAGGAGAACTGTCCTAATTCCTGCATCGACTGCAGGGGCGGCTGCGGCCTCCCAATCAACACAGACCTCGGAGAGAAAATCCGCGGGCTCAGGGAGAGCAGAGGCTTCGGTAAGGACTTCATCGCCTCGGCTGCCGTACCAGCCGATCGCAGAGGCCGAGAGCAATACTCTTGGGGCCTGCGCCATTTCGGCCACTGAGCGAGCAACCAGGGCGGTACCAAGGCTCCGGCTGCTGCGGATCCGCTCCTTCTGCTCGGGACTCCATCGCTTCTCGCCGATGCCCTCTCCGGCAAGGTGCACGACAGCCTCAACGCCATCAAGTGCACCCGGCTCAATCGTGCCACCTATTGGATCCCAAACGACACTCCCAGGCACCGCTACCCCGCCGCGCACAAACCTACGGACCCGATGCCCATCCGCCTCTAGGGCCGCGATTAGGGCCGATCCGATTAAGCCACTTGCTCCGGTTACCGCTATCTCCATTGGGTGCTCCCTCAATATTCTTGGTCTACTTAAATGTTCTATGGTGCCTCGGCTTAAACCCGAGGCACTTCCTCGGGCTAGTCTGCCCGCACGCGCCGCTAGCTCAACTGGTTAGAGCAACAGACTCTTAATCTGTAGGTTCTGGGTTCGAGTCCCAGGCGGCGTACCAATCTTGTAAACGGATAACAGGTACTTGACATAGTAGGTACTTCACATAGTAGGTAATCCGCTCGTGAGGTTTGTTACGGGGATTCCCTAACCATATTTGCTAGCCCTCCCAGCGGTAGCCCTTGCCCCTCACGGTGGCGATTCGCAGGGGCTTGGTCGGGTCAACCTCAATCTGGTGCCGGAGTCTTCGAACATGCTCTGTCACTGTTGAGGGATCCTGCCACTCCGAGGTTGAGCGCCAGACGTCGCGAAGAATTCGATCTCGGTCAACGACCTGACCTTTGTGCCCTACTAGATAATTAAGAAGATCAAACTCGCGTGCCGTGAGGGCAAGTACCTCCCCCGCGAGGGTTGCCTGTCGAGAGTCATTGTCAAGGCTGAGATCACCAGAGTCGATGCCTGTTTGGTCAACACGACGTCCATCCATACGCCTAAGGACACTGCGCATCCGTGAAGTGAGCTCTAGCCCAGAGCATGGTTTGACCACATAGTCATCTGCGCCGAGTTCAAAGCCAAGAAGGCGAAGAGCCTCCTCTGATCGCTCCGTCAGAACAATTACCGGGAACTCAGTCTCAGTGACGATCGTAGAGAGAAGCCCAAATCCGCCTAGGTCCTCGAGGTCAACGTCGAGAACGACAATGTCTGGCGGCGAGGCAACTAGGGAGTCCTTTGCGCTGCGGATATCGCCGGCGGAGGAGACAACTAGCCCTTGGCGCGTTAACTCCGACTCGAGAGCGTCACGCTGATCAAGATTGGAGTCGATCAGGAGCGCCCGAATTAGCGGCACAGGCGGCTTTAGGGTCACTCGCCGAGCATACCGGGGGAAGCCTCCCTGTATCCGCGCCACTACCCCTAAACTCTCGAGCCGTGTCCCCAATTGATTCAACAAATACCTTTCGACTAGATGGAAGAGTCGCAATAGTCACGGGTGCTTCCTCCGGGTTGGGGCAGCGTTTCGCTAGCGTCCTTGCCGGCGCAGGTGCGCACGTCGTCATTACTGCGCGCAGAACCGATCGCCTCAAAACTCTTGCAGAACAATTGAGCAGCGAACATGTTGTGGTCTCACCGATTGCTCTCGACCTATCCGATCCAGACTCTGCAGGTGAGTTAGTTACCTTCGCCTCCGAGCGATTTGGACGGCTCGACATACTTGTCAACAATGCCGGCACTTCTTCAGAGTCTGCCGCTCTTGATATATCTGTTGAAGAATTTCGCAGGGTAGTGGAGATGAATCTCGTCTCACCCTTCGCTGTTGCTCAGGCCGCTGGACGTCTAATGACCGCGGCTGGCTCAGGTTCAATCATCAACATTGCTTCGCAGTTTGGAAGCGTCGGAGCGCGCGCCGCCCTGAGCGCTTATTCGGCATCAAAGGGTGGGTTAGTGAACCTCACACGCCACCTAGCAGCCGAGTGGGCACATACTGGCGTGCGGGTAAACGCGATAGCGCCTGGCTACTTTCCAAGTGAGATGACCGAGAAAGTCTTTAGCGACGCCAAGGTCAACAAGTGGGTAACTCGTAATACTCCGCTCGGTCGCACCGGTAATGAAGGCGAGCTCGACGGTGCGCTCCTATACCTGGCCTCGGAGGCTTCATCATTTGTCACCGGATCGGTACTAGCAGTCGACGGAGGCTGGACCGCGGTCTAACCCACTCGCGTCCAAGCACCCGAAGTGTGAGGCATTAGTCTCGCCACAGCAATACTGGCCTCCAGATCCTGGCGGAGTCCATAAGCAAGACGAAGGAAATAAAAAACAGCAATTCAGCAATGCGAGCGTGGCGGAATAGGCAGACGCGCCGGGTTTAGGTCCCGGTGCCCGCAAGGGCTTGGGGGTTCAAGTCCCCCCGCTCGCACCAAATAACAAGCGTGGAGCAAGGAGCGACGAGAAGATTTACTTCTTCTTCTTCTTTTTCTTCTTCTTGCTCGGTGATTTTCCTAAGCGACGCGAGTTAAACAGGCCGCGTGATTTATCGAGCTTCTCCATCTCTGCCAAAATTTCTGGAGCGGCGGAGTTAACAATGTCCTCTGCCGAATCAAGCAACGCTGCTATATCGTCATCCATAGTTACATGCTCTGCCACGGGGACCTGCGCAGCACTCAAACTCCCGTAGTCCCACCCAACATCTGCTCTGCGCAGAATGAAACCATCGCAATCCGCTGGGCACTCCCAGGGAGCGCCTGGGGCCATGTCAATGCGGCATTTGCGCACTACCTCCCCATTCTCATAAGAGCGGCTCTCGTAGTGCTTGCATTCGGTACGCATTCCCATTTCCCCATTATTCCAGTTACACACAAGATTGAGTGACCAGGGGCCCCGAAACTTAGGGAAAGAGGACATTCCCCCCAAAACTCTCCTTAAGGCGTCTCCCCTACCTGACGAAAGAACCCCCTAAGAGCCCACCGACTGGGCACCAAGAAATTGAGGGGTGAGATGGATAACGAAGAGGAGAGAGCAGATGATGCAAGACTCGTCGTTGAGCCATCCGGAAAAATAAGGGAGGCAGACGAGTCTGCCGAGCGCCTATTAGGGCGCCCCAACCTCATCGGGACGCCGTTACTCGAGCATCTACACCCGACGGACCGCCGGATCGTTGCATCGTTGTTAACAACTCCACAGCAACACGGTGCGCGAGTAGTTCGGTTGATAGATCAGGGCCTCGGATCTCAAGTAGCAGAGCTTCGCGTCTCATACGACGCTGGGGATCCGATCAAAGGTTCAATAATTGTCTCTCTTCGAGGCCTATCAACATTTGTTGCACCTAGCCGAACTGCGTATACCTCGGCTCAACTAGAGAAACTGTTTCTCGCCTCCACAGACATCATCACAGTTCTTATGCCCAATGGCGACTGGAACGCCAGCCCAGCAGGGACCCGCATCCTTGGCCACCAACCTGGCTACGAGCCAGAGGGCGGTCTCCTATCTCTGGTACATCCTGACGATCTCGAGCGCGCTGTCGTTGCGCTTAGCGAAGTCGCTGGCGGTGTCAGAACCCAACGCGAAGCGGTGCGAGTGAGAGTCCGCTCGGCTGATGGCGATTACATGCATTTCGACTGCTCTGGCCAAGACCTAACTCATGACCCAGATGTTGGCGGAATTGTCATCGTGGCGAGAGACGTAACCGGCGAGCAGCGAGCAGAGGACGAGCGAGCGGATGTTGAGGCTCGCTACCGCGCAACATTTGAGAGAAGCCCACTCGGCATTGCAATGATTGGATTAGATGGCCACGTAATCGAGGCTAATGACGCACTCTGTCGGATGGTAGGGCGAGAGCAAGACGCATTAGTGGGTCAAGATGTCGATGGCATAGTGCACCCAAGCGACCGCATTCTCCTCTCCGAGCATCGAGCGAACCAGCAGACAGGTGCACTCATGCGAGCCTCTGAGACGATCCGCCTCGTGCATGAAGATGGGCACACGGTCTGGGCGCTAACCGATACATCTGTGATTGAGCACCCAGATGGAAGCCCGGCTTATCACATTGCGCTAGTTGCAGATATAACTGATCGCAAAAGACTTGAAGCACGATTGGAGCACCAGGCATTCCATGACTCGCTTACTGGCTTACCTAATCGTGCCCGTCTTGGCGACCTGCTCGAGTCAGCGTGGAGGGATCGCGCAGAAGACAGCTACCTTGCAGTCCTCTTTGTTGACCTAGATCACTTTAAGGCGGTAAACGACGAGCGCGATCACGATGCTGGCGATGAGCTCCTCGGCATTGTTGCACGCAGATTGCGCGCTGTGGTGCGCGGCGGTGACGGAGTCTGCCGATACGGAGGCGACGAGTTTGTTGTCGTGTGTCAAAAAGTTGATTCACCACACATTGCTATGGAGCTAGCTGATCGAATTCGCACATCTCTGTCTCGCCCTTATCTTCTGACCTCAGGGGAGGTAACGATCGGTGCAAGTCTTGGAGTAGCGATCGCCTCTTCCCAAGAATCGCCGGCGGAGTTGCTCCGCAGCGCGGATCGAGCCGCAGGGCAGGCCAAGGAGCAGGGCCGAAACCGAGTGGTCGCAGCAGATATTCCGCTCTGAATATTACGCCCTACATTTCTCTCCAATACGTAGAAGAGAACGGGTTTTACGCGTCTAGCCAATCTGGTGCTTTGCCGAGTAAGAAGCGGCTTACGCCGAGGCAGCGGTCAAGGAGTTCGCACGTAACTTCGTTGCCGGCCCGGATGTTTAGAAGCGATAGCGAGAGGCTTGCCACAACGCGCAGACTCGTCTCCGGCGCATCTGTCGCAGCTGGGTAAGAATCAATCGCTGAGACCTCGAGTGGAAGGTCTGGCCCGCCTACCCCAGCAAGCTCGGTTGCTAGTACAAGCAGATCAGGGGCCCGATGCAGTGGTGGTAGGGCCCACGTAAATGAGAGCGATACGTGGAACTCGTCGGGTGGATCTTCTTCATCATCTCGGGCCAATACTGCATCCTCGAAACCAAGAATGACGCGAGGGTTTACGGCAAGCGATAGGTATAGGTCTACGGGTCCCTCGCAACCCTCCTCTGGGTGAAGGTCTACCTCCCAATTTTGGCGCAACGAATATGACTCAACAAAGTGTCGCTCATCATGGACGTGAAAACCATGATCAACTGCATGATCCTTTAGATCAGCGACAAAGCCTGGGAGGTCAATAACTGCCATTGGTTACTCGACAGCTAGTGCAACACGCAGTGCTGCCGAGGCGTGTGCAATTGCTTCGCCCGCAGTATCAAGGATGCTCTCAAGCCCGAAGAAGCCGTGGAACATTCCCTCATAATGAACCAGCTCAACCTTTACACCGGCTGCTGCCATCGCCTCAGCGTATGCATTGCCTTGATCGCGCAGAGGGTCGTAGCCGGCAGTGATTATGTAGGCAGGTGGAAGATCTGATAGGTCATCTGCGCGCAGCGGAGAGACGCGCGGATCCGTCACTGCATCGACGTCGCCGTTGAGGTAGTGCCCGTAGAACCAACGCATCATCTCTGTAGTCAGTAAATAACCCTCAGAGTTATCGATCATCGAATCGCTCGTGAATTCGTAGTCCGTTGTCGGGTAGACAAGGAGTTGAAAGGCAATCTCGAGTCCACCAACATCACGAGCGATGTGGGTTATCACCGTTGCGATATTGCCGCCGGCGGAGTCTCCAGATACAGCGAGTCGCCTGCCATCAACACCTAGTTCTCCAGCGTTCTCCTGCACCCAAACTGCGGCGGCAAATGCATCCTCGATGGCCGCCGGAAATGGGAATTCAGGGGCAAGTCGATAATCAACCGAGACAAGAGTGCACTTCGATGCCGCTGTGATACTCGCGCAGCCTCCATCATGCGTATCGATGTCACCGATTACCCATCCACCGCCGTGGAAGTAAACAACAACAGGTGTGATCCCCGCGCCCTCAGGGCGATAGATCCGAATAGGAATATCTCCAAGCGGCCCGGGGATTATGCGATCCTCGGTGATTACACCCTCGGCAGTCGCCGGCATTGAGAGTGCCGCGTACTGAGAACGAAGGTCATGGTGAACTAAATCCTCCGTGGGCACCTCTGGGGCGAGATTCAGTACGTCAAGAAGCGCCTTGGCCTGGGGGTGAAGGGTCATTTCAGTTCTGCTCCTTATGCAATGTGGAGTTCCCGAGTGTTTGCATACTCCGCCACACTAGGGGGGCCACGGATCGCAGAGCGCGCCCTCTGTGTGAGATTGCATGCTTTTCTTCCGGGGTCATCTCAGCAAAAGTACGCGACTCGCCCTCGGGCATGAATATGGAGTCGTAGCCAAATCCGCCTAATCCCCTTGGCGAGGCAGTTATTCGCCCCTCCACTTCTCCTCTAGCGGTTAACTCCGAACCGTCTGGAAAGGCTACGACGACCGCCGTAGCGAAGCGTGCGGTTCGCGATGCATCTGTGCGCGAAAGAAGTTCGGCGAGCAGGTGGTTGCAGTTGTCCTCATATGTTGCATGCTCCCCTGCATAGCGTGCGCTGAATACTCCGGGGGCTCCGTCTAATGCGTCTACCTCGAGCCCTGTGTCATCCGCTATTGCAGCTATACCGGTTGCAGAACACAGTGCACGCGCCTTGAGGCGCGCGTTGTCTAGGAGCGTCTCACCGTCCTCCACTACCTCAGGAATATCGCCAGGTCGTGCGACTAGTTCTACGGATAATCCAGAATCAGTTAGAACCGCAACAATCTCACGTGCTTTATCAGGGTTAGCAGTCGCTACAACTAAACGCAGCGGAGCAAAACTCAATGAATCATGGTCGCTAAGCGTCACGCGCTACGGGGGCTCGGTGGAACGCTGAGCATCTCACGCTGCATTGCGAATAATTCTGCGATTCCACCCTCAGCGAGACCAAGTAGAGAATCGAGTTCACCGCGCGAGAATGCTGCTCCCTCTGCGGTGCCCTGAACCTCGATGAACTTTCCATCACCGGTCATCACAACATTCATATCGACCTCAGCCGATGAGTCCTCTACATAATCAAGGTCAAGGGACGGAAGCGCACCGACGATCCCGACAGAGACTGCTGCACATAACTCGCCTACCGGATTGATACGTAGTCGACCTTGCTGCACCATGCGCTCGCACGCATCATGTAGCGCAAGGTAGCCACCGCAGATAGCGGCGGTACGTGTGCCCCCATCTGCCTGAAGCGCATCGCAGTCCACTGTGATCTGGAACTCACCAAGCGCCACTAGATCAGTAACAGCGCGAAGCGATCTCCCGATTAAGCGCTGAATCTCCTGTGTGCGGCCAGACTGTTTTCCCTTTGCGGCCTCGCGAGAGACGCGCTCTGGTGTTGAGCCTGGGAGCATTGAGTACTCGGCGGTTACCCAGCCGCGTCCTTTGCCACGGAGCCACGGCGGTACGCGGTCCTCTACTGAGGCTGTGCAGAGAATCCGCGTGCGACCAAACTCAACTAATACTGAGCCAAGTGCAAGCTCAGTAAAGTCACGGGTGAAGGTGACATCACGGAGTTGATCCGGCTCGCGGCCATCGTGGCGAATACCCATTGGGGTCCTTTCGAGGTGGTTAGTTCGTCAGACGTTAGTCACGAGACGCGGCGTAGCAAGAGTGGCTGGTGCCCCAAATGCCTCGGATCCCTCATGTAGAGATTCCGTCGAGTCCACTGTGGGCCACAGATGAGTAAGCATTAGCGCTCCGGCGCTGGAGTTTCTTGCCATCTCCCCCGCCTCATGCGCGCTCAAATGCATATTGGTTCGCCTATCAGAGTGGAGATAACTGGCCTCCGCGAGTACAAGGTCAGCACCATGAGGAAAGGAATCAACACTCCACCCCGGTCCAGTATCAGCAGTGTAAATAAGGCGGGTCGCATCGGATGAGACCTCAACTGCGAAAGTCGGGATTGGGTGATCCGTGCGTCGAAAGTCCAGGCGAGCATCCTTTACCTCAACCGGGGCTGCTTCCTCAATTACACGCCAGTCGAATACCCCTCCCCAACCAGAGACGAGTGCACCTAAACGCTGCTCTGCGCCACTCGGTGCGAATACGGGGAGGCCAGAGCGTTCAAGTCCGTAACGCCAAGCAACGTGCAGCCCGTAAATATCTGCGCAGTGATCTGGATGCTCATGAGTGATGACGACGGCATCAATATCCCCCGGATCGCAGTACTCATGAAGGGTTGCAAGAGTGCCATTGCCGCAGTCGAGCCAGAGATTGGCCTCGGCGGTACGCACCAAATATCCACTACACGCGCCTCTTGCGCTTGGGTAGGAACCCGATACACCAAGAACTACTAACTCCATTTATGCGCCTCAACATCTGCAACCTCTGGGCCTAAGAACCGTGCCCCTAGTTCCATAAAGGTAGCCGTATCGCCAGATGTAATAAACACATGCGAACCGCGGGCCTCAGGTACAGCGCCCGACCTCGGCTCTTGGCCCACAATGGAGTCGCCAACCTCTAGACGCCCCATTACCTCGAATGCAGTCTCATCAGCACTTGAGATGAGCGTCACACCCCGACCCATAACGCTGGCAATACTCCGAGCGAGGAGTGGGTAGTGAGTGCAGCCAAGAATTAACGTATCAACGTTCGCAGAGCGCACCGGCTCCAAGAGTCTCTCTGCAAGTTTGATCACCTCATCTGAGTCAACATCCCCGGCCTCTACAAACTCAACGAATCCGGGGCAGGCTTGGCAGGTTAAATCGAGCCCTGATGTCTCCGCCGCACGTTGATATGCGCCCGAGTTAATCGTGCCCACAGTGCCGATTACACCAACACGTCGCGTCTCGGTCACCTTCGCAGCAGCGCGCACTCCAGGGCTCACGACTCCGATTACCGGAATGTCGTAGCGCGCTTTCAGGTCCTCTAACGCTGCAGAGGCGGCACTATTACAAGCCACCACGAGCATCTTGACTCCACGCTCGACAAGTAGGTCCGAGATCTCTAGTGCGTACCCGCGAACCTCTTCAGCAGGCTTCGGGCCATAAGGAAAGCGACCGGTATCGCCGAAGTAAACAAGCGACTCGCCGGGAACTAGATCAATGAGCGAGCGCAGAACCGTGAGGCCACCGAGCCCGGAGTCGAATACGCCGATAGGGCGAGTATCTAGCGGCGCTGCTTTGGTCATTGGGCTAAACGGTAGTGCTTATAAAGCAGCGAGTCGCGGCGCTACAGAGTCACTTTGTGGCAGCGGCGCGGGTCAAGCGGTCTACAACTGCAACTCCGATGCCAGAACCCACAGGTAGCACTGCAAGGACAACATCAATCCCGTGATGATCCGCAGCACGGAGGCGGTCGTAGAGAACACGCGCGTACTCCTCATCGGTCTCAGGGGGCTCGAGAACACCGACGGCGGTAGGTAATCCGATAGGGACCGGAGGCGGGGCAAGAAGCGCTACCTTGCGCCCGTTCTCTAAGTGATCGCGTGCGATCTGTGGAGCATCGCGCGCTGTGACAATCTCCACGCGAGCGTTAGGTGCGTAGTGGGCCTCGAGGGTCCCTGGTGCGCGTGTCTCGCCGCCTACCGATACTGCGTAGCCGAGTACCTCATCGATGCGATCAAGAGTGACTCCCCCTGGCCGCAAGACTGTGATCTCATCGCCTGAGCAGTCGATGATTGTCGACTCGAGCCCTACGCGTGATGGCCCACCGTCGAGGACGATCTCAATATCATCTCCGAGGTCTTCGCATACCGCCTCTGCTGATGTTGGGCTTACTCTCCCAAATCGATTAGCGCTTGGAGCCGCTATTGCTCCGCCAAACTCAGTAAGCAGAGCACGAGCAACAGGGTGCGATGGGACGCGAAGAGCCACGGTATCGAGGCCACCGGTCACCGAGTCGCTCGCCTTTGCAGAACGCTTGAAGACAATCGTTAGTGGTCCGGGCCAGAACGCATAAGCAAGATCACGTGCTTCCTCGGATATCTCGACCGCCCATTCGTCGATCTCATCAACTGTTAGAAGATGAACGATTAGCGGATGATCGCCGGGGCGACCCTTTACCTTGAATACCTTTGCAACTGCTTCGTCGTTAGATGCATCAGCACCGAGTCCATAAACAGTCTCCGTTGCGAATGCGACGATCTCGCCTGCTCTAAGTGCTTTTGCTGCAAGGGTTACCGACTCTGCATCGGCGGGCATTGGGCGACTCACCAGTAGTTGATGCGCGTTGCGCGATCGACGACCACATCAAGGTCGTCGGTCCATGCACCTGAGGATAGGTACTTCCAGCCGCCATCCGGGAGGACAACAACAATTGTGCCGCTATCCATGCGCTCAGCTGCCTTCACTGCACCTGCAACTGCGGCACCGCAGGATATGCCGGAGAAGATTCCAGTCTTGTTAAGAAGGATCCTTAACCACTCAACTGATTCTCGCGGGCGCACAATCATTCGGCGGTCTATTAGGGAGGAGTCAAAAATGGGGGGCACAAAACCGTCATCGAGCGAACGAAGGCCCTGGACCTGCTCGCCTGCGGGCGGCTCTACAGCGACTACTTGAATCGCTGGATTCTGCTCTTTGAGGTACTTGCCCACTCCCATAAGCGTTCCACTTGTTCCGAGGCCGGCTACAAAAGTATCGACCTCGGGGCAGTCACGCCAGATCTCTGGGCCTGTACCCTCGTAGTGAGCGAGAGGATTCGCTGGGTTGCCGTACTGGTAGAGGAACACGTAGCTCGGGTCATCCGCTGCAATCTCTTGTGCTCGACGTATTGCGCCGTTGCTTCCCTCTTCGCCTGGGCTATTCGTGATCTCTGCACCGAAGATCTCAAGAAGTTGTCGACGCTCTGGGCTGACGTTCTCGGGCATCACGACACGAAGTTTGTATCCCTTAACGCGTGCAATTAATGCAAGGCCGATACCGGTATTACCGGAGGATGGCTCGAGGATTGTTGCTCCAGGCTTCAGGGTGCCGTCAGCCTCAGCCATCTCAATCATCTTCTTGGCGATGCGATCCTTAGACGAGCCGCCCGGGTTCTGCCCCTCCAACTTGGCGAACATGCGCACGTTTGGATTCGGCGAGAGCGGGTCAATGTTTACAAGCGACGTATTACCTATGAGGTCGAGGATGCTCTCGTACCTAGCCATTACTGCCGCTTATCGGTTCAGCCGCCCGCAACGGCGGGGAGGATCGAGACCACGTCGCCTGCTACAACCGGGGTGGCCAATGAATCGAGGTAACGGATGTCTTCATCATTTACATAGACATTTACAAACTTATGAAGCGCGCCAGAGTCGTCGACTAGTTGTCCACCGAGCCCGGGGTACTGCCCAACTATGGCTGTGAATACCTCGCCAATTGTGCCTCCCTCAACCGAGATAGAGGCTGTGCCATCGGTGTATTGGCGCAGAAGGGTTGGGAGGCGAACATCTACTGACATGTGGAAGAGACTACAACCCCGACCCCAAAGGTCGGAATTCGGGCAGAAGCGAGGCCCTCACCCCTCTACCCCGTGTTCCTTAAATCCGGTGGTGCTCTCCAATCCCACCTGGCCTCCTTCTCCACGCCAATCTCGCCCTTATTGGCTGCGATCTTGATGAGTCGATATCCGTCGTGAGTTTTTTGAAGGTGATGTCGCTTGCAGAGCCGAACGAGGTTCTCAAATGTTGTTGGCCCGCCCTCAGCGAAGGGCACGATGTGATCTATCTCTAGGCCAAGAGTCACGTCGCATGTTGGTACTTGACAGACGCGATCACGTTCCTCAACACCAGTCCGCAGTTTTGCTGGCAAAGCTCGCCCCATATGCGCAATGGTTCTTATGTCGGTGCCATCGACTACGAGAAGTTTCAAGAATGCCTCGCCCAAATACTCTGTAGCGGTAGAGACTGGTATCGGACCAACTCCGGCGATCTCACAGACCTCGCCGTGCTCGGTATGTCCACGCTTGAGTGCATCTATGTCGACACGAATATTGATCACTGCCTGAGGGCGAGTCGTTTTTGTGGGGCTTTCGCTCGACTGCTTGTTGGTTGCCTTCTCACAGAGTGCCATGAGAGCGTCAGCGGCGTATGCCTCAGGTCTTTCATGTGCGCCGCTCTTGCGCGCTGCCTTGAAGATCTCGTCCTGTATTGGCTTGAGTGCTGCCATTACTAGAGCACCGTTAGCAACAGTCATGCGCCCTTTAACAATGAAGGCACCATCAGGGTCTCGCCACGATTTTAAGAAACGACTCTTGTGCACCTGCTTGTGGCGTTGTGCCTCATCGGTGGCTGCTGCGACTACCCGTGAAGATGCATCTCGCAGATCGCGCACCGTCACATGCTTTGAGAGGTTCAAGAGTTGCGTCTCCGTATTAGGTGCAACAATCGCCCCACGTGCTACCTCGACAGCCTGAGTGCCAGAGAGTGTCCCTGAGCGCAGTGCAGCCTGAGTAACAGGTAAGTGCTGGAGCTGACCAGCGAGCATTACAACCGACTGGGCCTCGTAGTGAGCACAATCAGTCTCAATGGAGAGCCACTCCGCAACGCTCTTAGCGCCCTGACCTTTCCAGCCATTGGTGCGCTCAACCTGGCCAACACCGATAGTGCGGATCGCATCCCCAAGACGCCGGACGCGCTCCCCGGAACCGACCAACCGGGCAGCCCGGGCAGCATCGAAGCAATCAACCTCCATCGAGGCAAAGCAGGCCTCGAGCTCTGTGGTGAGTTGATCCAATCTATCGAACATATGTTCGATTATAAACTAGGGGTGTGACAGTTACAAGGGATTTTTAGGGATTTTTAGGATTTTTGAAGATTTTCTAAAGAATTTCCCGACTAAGTATCTTGGCACTGGGTTTGACGATTCTGTCCTTAGTAATGATTCCAAACTCAAGGTCGAAGCCATGCAGCCACTCGTAGTTATCAACCGCCGTCCAGTGAAAGAATCCACGGATATCGATCCCTCTCTCCAAAGCGGCGTGAGCGATATCGAGCCCTGCTGCCAAATACGCGGAGCGTGCTTCATCGTCGGCAGTTCCGATTCCATACTCCGCTATAAGCAATGGAGTCTCTGGAACCTCCTTATGCAGACGGTCTAGAACTAGCGCTAGTCCATCAGGCCAGATTGAGTACCCCAATGGTGATCGCGTATCGGATTCTGGGTACAACGCGAGCCCACCATCGCGCACACCCATAGCGCAGTAATACGAGAAGCCAATTAGATCAAACGAACCAGCAAGGTCAGGCCGCTCAATCGGGGGACGATCCCCAATACGTAGAACACCATCTCTGAATAGCCCGAGCCCAGCAGACCAATTAGCGCTATAGAAACGCTCAGCGAATGCCATCGACTCAGGTTTGTCATCCAACAACTCAAGTGTCGAGAGTCCAAAGATTGAAGCAACGGGAGCACCCGTATTCTTTAAGAGGACTGCGGCCTCCGCAGTTGCAAGTTGAGTCTGCTCGCTTGCAGTGCTCCACTCATCAAGATCAGTGTGCCCAGGGGGCCAACCGCGCCCGAGATATGCAGCGGTTGGGTAGTAATTGGTTTCGTTTATAGGTTGCCAACCTGCAACAAGGTCTCCAAATGTCTCGGCTATGAACTCAACATGTCGTGCCCAATATTTGGTTCGATTGCTATCAACTAAGAAACCACCCTTCTCGGCGAACCAGATCGGGAGGGTGAAGTGATGCAGGCACACCCATGCGCTGATCCCTGCATCACGGGCTGCCTCGAGTACATCTCGATAATGGGCAATTGCAGATCGATCATGCACTCCCTCGGATGGTTCGACTCGAGCCCATTCGATTGAGAGGCGATGATGGGTTAGGCCCAGACTCGATAGAAGGCGAAAGTCCTCTGCGTAACGCGTGGCGAAATCGTTTCCATCTCGTGAGAGCGGCGCATTGCCGTTGCGCTCCCATGCATACCAATCTGAAAACTCCGAGGCGCCCTCACTCTGAGTAGACGATGCGCCTGTCCCCCAAGCGAAGTCATCAGGCCATTCTCGTTTAGCCACGTGAGACCTTCTCTAATCCCTATTCTCGCCAAATTATTTCTGACATCACGCCGAGCCAGATCGTTGCACTAACCGACTACGTCGACTGCGACCTCTGCTATTACCCCGTCGCGCATTCGGTATGCGCGCAGTACCGGTTGCCCGTGCTCTGGCTTGAGCGAGACGATTACATAGATCCAATTTGGGTTGGCCGCCGCAGTGCGCACATCGGTTGGCGATGGGTAGGCCTCAGTGTGAGTATGCGAGTGCCAGCAGCCAACCAAGACCTCCCCAACCTCGTCCATGGAGCGCATGGCTCGCAGCATCTCTTTGCCATCAACGGTGTAGGTAAGTGATGAAGCATCGACGTTGCTAGTTGGGAATACTTGCGTTACGACGCCAGTAGGTTCCTCAAGTGCCCCCAAGGCAGGGCCTCCAAGGAGTCCGCATGCTTCATTTGGTAGGCCGTCGTAGCAGCTGGCGATGATTCGCTCGTGCTGTGACCTCGTGAGGCGCAGTGTTGGGGTTCCGGTGAATGCCACGGCCTCAAAGGTAGCCCTAATGACAGCCTCTCTGGAGCGCTACCTACGGCAGAGACCGAATCCGTCACCCGAATCCCTTTCACCCCAATCCCCTGTCACCCGAACCCCCCTCTAGCACGGCCCGAGATGCTGCTCGCAGGTTTTTGTTGCGGAGTCCGGTAACGTCGCCCCTATGTCTCGAAGGGGCGACCAGGTCGTCATTACGAATCGAAAAGCACGCCACGACTACCTGATACTCGATGTATGGGAGTGCGGGATTGTCCTGCTCGGTAGCGAGGTCAAGTCGATTCGTGAGAGCCGCGCCAATCTCTTAGATGCCTACGCACGGGTTGAGAACGGCGAGGTCTGGATGTATGGGATGCATGTCCAGCAGTATTCATTCTCACAGGGCGAGCACGATCCGGTCCGACGACGCAAACTCCTACTGAACGCGAAAGAGATAATTGAGATCTCGCTACGCACACAGGAGAAGGGGCTCACGCTTGTGCCGATGCGTGTCTACTTCAAGGACGGACGCGCAAAGATCGAGCTTGGGTTAGCGCGCGGTAAGCGCTCATACGACAAGCGCCATGCAATTGCCGAGCGCGATGCAAACAGAGACACGGCACGAGCACTTAAAGAACGCCAACGCGACAACTAATAGAAAGAGATTGGAGACTAAAATGGATACAGAAATAGCAAAACTTCGAAGACTAAATATCGGTGCTGGATTCCTACATCTTGCTTCGCTTATAGGGATTCTGCTGCTCTCTACTTCATTCTCTCTACCGGTCAACGCCACGTATATGACTGATGCTCCCGGGACCGGCAACTTTGCGGCGCCGGTGAATCTCTTCAACGTAAACCTTGCGTACATGATCGTGGCCTTCTTGGCGCTCTCAGCCTTTTTCCACTTTCTAATCAGTACACCTGCGATGTTTGCGCGTTACGAGGCCGGATTAAAGAAGAACATCAATGTATTCAGATGGGTTGAGTATTCGCTCTCCTCCTCAATCATGATCGTTGTGATTCTTCAACTAAATGGCACTACCGATTACATAGCGCTGCTTGCGATCTTTGGAGTGAACCTCTCAATGATCTTGTTCGGTTGGCTCCAGGAGAAGTACACGACACCGGGCGATGGCGATTTCTTGCCATTCATCTTTGGTTGTATCGCTGGGATCATTCCGTGGATAGCGGTTGGCCTAAGCCTCGCATCGCCGAAGGGACCACCCGGGGCGACCGCTCCAGGATTTGTCTACGGCATCGTCATTTCGCTCTTTCTTCTCTTCAACTGCTTCGCGATTGTTCAGTGGAGGCAGTACAAGGCGAAGGGTAAATGGAGCAATTACCTGCGCGGCGAGAAGATCTACATTGTTCTCAGCCTTGTAGCGAAGTCTGCGCTTGCTTGGCAGATATTCGCCGGAACTCTCGCCCCCACTAATTGAGTCGGGAGGCTCCGGCCTCCCTGTAATTTCGCCAATTCTGCGCCGTGGGAATAGAAGTCCCCGGTTAGGCGTAGTATCCCTTCGTGGCCCCCGGCGCACCCGGGGCCCACTTGACAAGGGGGTGCGTGGCTTCGATCTCGAGGATCGAGGTGGGTGAAGCGAGCCGAGGTCGTCAGATCCTCGTTAAAGAGCTGGCAAAAATAAACACATGCCGAGGACAACCTCGCACTAGCTGCCTAAGAAATTAGTTAGCTCGTCTCTAACGGCCCCGCCATTCGGCCGCCTTGGGACGTCATCTTGAGTGGCTTACCGTCTAGTTGCGCCTCAGGGCTGGACGGAACATCTAATGAGGCTGGGGTTACTGCAGTGCCGCCGGTGAGCGGTGGTGGCCCGAGATCAATCACCGGCTCCGCTCGGAGAAGCCCCACCAACAGCTCGGGAGACGCGGGTTCGACCCCCGCCACCTCCACCGGGGGTAGATAACGGTTATTCGATTACCGAGATAACGGTTACTCGAGACCCTCTACCCACCCCTTGTGCGACAGTGCCCCGACCAAATGGTCGGGGCACTGTCGCGTGCATAGGTCATTTCAGACGATCGCTAGAGAGTGTCGTCAGCAATGTCGCACGCCAGAACTGGGTCCCGACTCAAGTCTCGCCCTAGAGAAAACGCTCACCGCATTGACGTAGCGCCGGAGTAACCCGTGCCATACTCATTCCCTTCGACGACAGGGAGAGAGATGTTTATGGCACTCCGTGCTCAGCGAGCATCATGGCGACGATTGACAAGTGTTGCGATCGTCATGCTCGCGGCCATTCCACTGTTCCTCGTTCGGATTGATGGCGCAGCCGCCTTACCCACCTGCGACCCGTCCGCACCGGCAACCTGCTCGCTCCGACAACTCGCAGATCTCGCGGGCATCCGCATTGGTTCAATAGCGGAGCCCTACGAGATCACAGACCCTGTCTACGCATCGGTGCTCGCCCGTGAGTTCAATTCAGTAACACCCGAGAACGCACTGAAGTGGTATGCCACCCAACCGAGCGAAGGCACTTGGGATTTTTCCGGCGCCGACGAAATCCTGAGCTTCGCCGATGATCACGACATGACCATCAGGGGACACACCCTTGTGTGGGCACAGGACGCCTATACGCTGGCTTGGGTAAAGAGCATCACGGACCCCGTCGCGCTGAAGACTGTCGTCGAGAACCACATCACAGCCACGATGAACCACTTTGCGGGCAAGATCCACCGCTGGGATGTAGTAAACGAACCCTTGGCCAGTGTCGGAACGCTTCCCTCAACCAGCGTGTTCTGGAGCCTCGGCCCCGAGTGGATCGCCGATGCGTTCCGTCTTGCTCACACTCTCGACCCAAGCGCTGAACTCTGGCTGAACGAGTACGGAACCGACTGGGTGCCGGGCAAGCATGAGGCCCTAGTGGCGCTTGTCTCTGACCTCGTCGACGCGGGAGTCCCCATCAATGGCGTCGGACTTCAGATGCACCGCCTGCCGGGAGCGGTACTCGACACGGAGAAGTTCGCGTCGCAGATGCGCGACTTCACAGCGCTCGGCCTCAACGTCGCAGTCACCGAACTAGACATCCCCATCTCCCCCGATGATCCCGGCGCCCTCCAGTCACAGGCTTTGGAGTACGCACGAGTCGTGAGCGCGTGTCTGATGGTTGATGGTTGCGTCGAAGTAACCCTTTGGGGACTCACAGACGGTTCAACTTGGCTAGATTCCGCCGGGATCTTCGCCACTCCGACTCGACCCTTGCTGTTCGACAATGCCTTCGCACCGAAACCCGCCTACGACGCAGTTAGAGGAGTCTTGGCCGAGGCCGTCTCCCCGACTCCACCTTCTGTCACCCAGCCCCCACAGATCACAACCGCCTCCGAACCAAGGCTTCCAGCTACTGGTTCCAGCACTGCGTTACTCGCGGCTGCCGGTCTGCTTCTCGTCGCCGGAGGACTTCTCGTCTCCCGAGCAACGAGCGTTGGGAATCAAAGACGTATGCAGAACCAAAACACGGAGTGAGAGCCGATACCTGAAGTTGCCTCTGTACCCGAGCACGTCTCCTAGCCCCGTAACGCAGCAGGGGCTTGCCCGGTAGTAGTCCGAGCCTTTCAGTTAGAGCGACTCAGAACTATCGGCGCGCGATGGTTGGGGCACGCATTAGCAAGACATTGTCCATCTTTAGATCGCTCCCCCATATCAACGAAGCCGAGGGATCCCATGTCACCATCGTGTAGTCGCCGTGGGCTCCGACCTCCTCAGCTGTGTACACGTTGACGTTCGGCCACGACGCGTCATCGAAGGACGGTGCCGCCCATTCGTCCGGCGTCGCAATCGACTCGTGCTCGCAATCGGTGATCGGATTGGCGGATGTCACACACGACGGGTTGAGCGGCGCGCGCTGAACTACGAGAGTCCTCCATTTCGCGTTCGTGGCGGCAACGATTCGCCCTGTGGCTTCGTCGCTAATCTGCGCGATTAGTCCTCCGTCGCCGATCTGTTGCTGTGGGGTGCCGATGTACTCCAGGCCTGACGCATCCTGGATGTAGTCCTTGGCGAGGACTGCGACAGTGAGTGGGTAGGTGGCCGTGAAGGTGATGCGCTCCTTGTTGAAAGAGCGCTGCGTTGTAATCGGCACTGAATCTTCACCCACAAGCTTGCCGTTGACGTATAGAGCAAACCAATTATCGCCCCAGATGTCAGCAACAAATTTTGTCGGCGCGCCCGATGCGCTGGTTGAGGTGGGCAGACCGGTATTGCTTGTTGGCTTCGAGGTGTTGTTTGACGACGTCGAGGAGCTGCAAGCTACGAGCGCGAGCATCACAAAAGCGACGGCGGCAACGTTACGGGGTCGGGTTAATGAGGCCATGGTGGTGACGGTACCCCTCTGGCAACCCAACGGCGCGCTCCGCGTAAAACATCTCAGGCAATTCTTAGGAACCGCTTAGCAAACGGGAGTGGGCGGTAGCCCTTTCGCGTGCATACGTATTTGCAGAGGCTCGCTAGCGAGTCTCCTCATCGAGAATCGCAAGCATCACGGGGACCACTTCTGCACCCGATGGTTTCCGTAGTCCGCGACGTAGAGATTTTTGTCCAGTATTGACACCGCTACCTTCGAGGGGAAGTTCAGCTGGTTCGCTGCCGAGCCGTATGCCGTACCACCCGCGACCTGGACACCGGAAGTTGTATTCGGCGCCCAACGCTGAACCCTATTGTTGTTGTAGTCCGCGACGTACACATTTTGCGCCTCATCTACCGCCACCCCATTGGCGGCGCTGAGCTGGTTCGCGTTAGAGCCGTAGCCATTGCCGCCTGCAACCGTCACACCTGAAGTCGCATTCAGCGCCCATTTCTGGACCCGATAGTTCGCGGCGTCCGCTACGTAGATATTTCCGGCGATATCTAGCGCCACACCAGACGGGGTGTTTAGCTGGTTCGCCGCAGCGCCCTGCCCGTTACCACCCGCGACCGTCACGCCTGAAGTCGCATTCGGCACCCACTTCTGAACTCGGTTGTTCGCAGTATCCGCGACGTAGAGGTTGCGCGCAGCATCCAGCGCCACACCGGTCGGGTATTGGAGCAGGTTCGCCGCCGACCCAGGGACCGTGCCCCCCGCCACCGTCACTCCGGAGCACGCACTAGAGCATCTCGCTACCCACTTCTGGACCCTATGGTTGTTCCAGTCCGCGATGTAGATGTTGCCCGAGGCATCCACTGCTACATCGCGCGGGGAGTCGAGTTGGTTCGGTTCCGATCCCTTCCCGTTGCCACCGGCGACCGTCACACCCTCAGTCGCACCGGGCACCCAGAGCTGAACCCGGTTATTCGCGGTGTCCGCGACATAAACCTTGTCGTCAGCATCAACCGCCACGCCACGCGGGTAATCGAGTTTCGTCGCAACGGAGCCGCGACCACTTCCCCCCGCCACGGTCTCGACATTCTTGTATTCGGAGACCGTCTCAACCAACAAGCCCCTGCGGCTGGCCTTGTCGGTGGAATGGTTCCTGTCCACAGCGACCCTCGCAGCGACACCAACCACCAGCAGGATTGCTAGCGCAACCACTCCCAGAAGCAAACCGCGACGCATTCGACGACTCCCGCCCACAACAAGACCTCCTAAAGACCAACCACGATGGTTTGGAATCGAAATACTTTAGCAATCAAATGCAGAAAACTCTTTAACAAAATGGAGCGCACGCCAGAGCTCCCGCTGGATGGGGAAGCGGAAGTAATTGCTATACGCTACCACCTGTCTTCCTATGCAGTATCCAGTTCATGCATGGGGTCTTCGCTAGCGACTCACGGAAAGGAGAAAAAGCGAGCCCCCCACCTCGTCTATTTCGCGAATGTCGATCAGTCGCCTAACTGCGCGAGCCGTTCCTTTACCATGAGTCGCAGCAAGGGCGCATCGATCTTCCAATCCACTGGAATCTGCACGGTCTTCTTGTTTACCTTCAGACCTTTGAGTCGGGTGAGGACTGTCTCGGAGATCCCACCCCACGGGGCAAGAAGAAGGTGATTCTTCGCTCCCATCAGGCCGAAGATGTAGTCCTTACCGTGGCGCAGCATCGGCTGGTTCCACGCTATTACCAACTCGAGGTCCGGGTACTTCGAGAGGATTGCAGCGAAGACCGCTCGCGCAGTCTTCTCCCGCTCCCCACCGAGGCTTAGGAAGTAATCCTCCGGTGTCGCGACTCGTCTACTACTCGTTGACCCACGCGCATACATGACTAGAGCGTTCGCATGTGTCTGACTGAATCCGAATTTCTCGCGCAGCAGGGAGATCTGCTCGGCGTATTTCGCATCTCCTAACTTGCCAAGCGCCTCTAGATAAAACTTTACGGGCTTGCCATATTTCTTCTCGATTGCCGGGAAATAAGAAGAGCGATCGCTCGATGCTTCAGGCATGCCACAAGAATAACTTTGAGGGAGAATTAGCTCAAGTCAAAACTATTCGGATCTAAGACGCGGCGTCCTTGCCGGGCGGCGATGAAACGGTTCGCCTAATAACTATCGAGAGAGTTGAAGCGCAGCAGTTACTGCAGCCATTAAAAATAGGAAAATCGCCGGCAGCGACTCCTTGATTGGTTCTTTGATTCGAACATGCGCAGCAACTGCGCAGAGGAAATAAAGAGCGAGACCAATTGCAGCTGCGGCACCGAGCGGCGGAACCCAAATGCCGATTACCAAACCCAAGGCCCCAAGAATCTCGAGAGCTGCCAGCAACGGGATTCGATTCTCAGGTACACCTACGCCTGTAAGTGTTGCGATCACCTTTGGTTGACGAGTGAGTTTCCCGATGCCAGACAGCGTCGCGGCCAGACCAGTAAATGCTCCGAAGATAATTAGTGCAGTGCTCATAGCTAACTCTCGCTTCTGATCGGTTGAGCCCGAGGCGGGCAGTACTAGTGCGAACGGCGTCTAGTGCCGACTCTGATCTAGCGCCCTGGGGGTGCGTGGATAATCGAGACTGAGTGGGTCGTGGTTGATGCATGGCGAAATACAGCCAACTCGCGATACTCGGGAGAGTTCCACCACGCTAGGCAGGCTTCCTCAGAGTCGAAACCGATTATCACAGTGCGCCCAGCCTCGCGTTCTCCTTCGAGCATCATGGGAGCGTCGTCGTAGGTAATGAAGCGGCCACCGTGGGCTTTAAGTATTGGGAAGAATCCACTCTCGTACTTGCGATACCCATCGCGGTCATTCACTGTGAAATGAGCGATGAAGTGAACTGGCGATGCATCGGGCATTCTTGCTCCTACGGTAAAAGTTCGAACGGGTCTTAATTGGCTCTGATCAAGGAACCGTAGGTGGTCTTTGGGGTAAGTAGCCGGATGGGGACGGGCATCACCTCCGAATTGGGCAGGTATGGTCTCCCTATGGCCAAACGCGCACCAAATAGTGACGAGACCGATCTCGCACTTCTCCGTGCAATGGCCGATGAGATTAGGAGAGTTGGGGTTGCGAACGCTCGAGTCTCAGCTGTACTCAGCGAGGTAAACGTCTCCCCTAGTTCGCTTTATCACCACTTTGGAAGCAAGGAAGAGCTAGTCGTCGCAGCGCAATTACAGATCGCGCGCGAGGACAATCTCAATGAGGATGCTGGGATACTTGAGATCGGCAAGAACCTCTCTACACACGAAGAGTTCTTAGCCTTTATAACCCTTCAATTGAGGCGGGCAGCAACAGACCCCGCAAACATCCCTGTGCGCGAGGCTCGAGTTATCGCTGCGGCATCAGCTTTTGGTAATGCAAACATTCCATCTGGCCTCGCACGCCCTCAGCGAGCCCTGATAGAGGCGACCTCAGAGGTGCTGCGCTCTGGACAGGAGCGCGGAATTGCCAACCCAGACTTTGATCCATTCGCATATGCAGCTTTCTTTCACGGATTGACATTGAGCCTCGCATTGATAAATCGAAACCTCACCGAGGTTGAGGACTGGCTTGCAATCGCAATACCAGCAGCCCTCGCTCCCATACGAATGAAATAGCGATTGCACGTCGTGGCGTAGAATCTTCTCTCGATGTTTTGACCCCTAAATAAGAAATGACTGAGGACTCAATGAGCAAGACTGTGATGATTACTGGCGCAGGTTCCGGATTTGGGAAGGCAGCAAGTATCGCTCTTGCCGAGCGAGGCCACCATGTGATCGCTACTACTGAGACCGATGCCCATGTTGAGGAGCTTCGTGCCGAGGCACCCGAACTTCAAGTGGAGCGAATCGATATAACCAACGCCCAAGACATCGAGAAGGTCGCTGCTTGGGAGGTTGACGTACTGATTAATAACGCTGGAGTCGGGCAGACAGGGCCGCTTGCTGATGTTCCGATGGAGCGAGTTCGACGCACCTTTGAGGTCAATGTCTTTGGGACACTCGCCGTTACTCAGGCTGTCGTTAAAGGAATGGCGACACGTGGCTCTGGGCGGATCATCATCGTCTCCTCGATAGCGGGAGTCGCAGTTGCGCCAACATTTGGCCCCTATGCAATGACGAAGCACGCGCTTCAAGCAATGGGCAAGGCAATGCGCGCCGAGCTCGCTCCACTTGGAATTGATGTGACCCTTCTCAACCCAGGCCCATACCAGACAGGGTTCAACGACAGAATGGCCGATTCAATGTGGGAGTGGTTCGGCGCAGAGTCTGTCAACGCCCCCGCAACCGATGTATTCAAGATGATCAGCGGATTTGTGACCACAGGGCAGATGGACCCCGCCGAGGTAGTTCAGCGCATGGTCGAGTTAACTGAGGCTGAGACCACCAACGAATCCAACTTCGTGCCCCACGAGCTAGAGGCCCAACTCACAGGGCGCACCTCCTAAGCCTCAAGGCTCCGAACTTCGGGTAGTTATTGTCGCTATAGCGACAATAACTACCCGAAGTTCGATGTGGATGTGCGGGTTGGTGCGATGATGCCCCAGTGGCAGATGATGAACTACTAGTACTGCGGCACGACCGCGACGGCCTCTCTACCCTCACTCTTAATCGACCGGACAAACTCAACTCTCTTACCCCTGGAGTATTCGTCGCACTTCGTGATCACCTCGAGGCGATCGCGGTTGATGTAACTGTTAACTGCGTCGTGCTCCAAGGTGCAGGGCGTTCGTTCTGTGCGGGCCACGACCTCGCTGCAATCTCCACCGGCGAGCGCGCACCTAGCAAACACTTTGAGCCTGAGACGGTTGATCTCCTTGAGCAACTCCCCCAGCCGACAATTGCACGGCTACATGGGCATTGTTTTACAGGAGGTCTCGAACTCGCTCTCGCATGTGACGTTCTCATTGCAGCGACGAATACAAAACTTGGAGACACTCACGGCCAGTGGGGGCTAGTGCCGATCTGGGGAATGTCGGTTCGCCTACCAGAGCGCGTCGGTAACTCCATGGCAAAGCAGTTGATGTTTACGAGTCGACGTATTAGCGGAGCGACTGCACACGAGATCGGTCTTGTGGATTTTGCAGTACCAGAGGACGAGCTCGACTCCGAGGTTGCACGGATGGCGGCGGAGATTCTTATGAACTCCCCCGGCACGAATAGACGAGTAAAACTCCTCATCGCCGATCGCTCCGAGCGAACTCGCATTGACGCTTTACTCCACGAACGAACACTCCCCCACGGTTTACCTGAGGACATGGCTGAGAGACTCGCCGGTGGTTGATCCAACGCTTTCGCTCAAAGATTTCCCGGGCCGCGCGGAGCTCGAGTCGCTCCTCCTAACGCTTCTACCCGAATCTTGGGTGGAGGCAGTGCGCTCAGGCGATGAAGAAGCCGTCGAGTTACTTAAAGAGGGCCTCAACAAACCTGTTGTGGTGCGCACACTTGGCGAGGCAGGCTGGGTAGCGCCTCACTATGCGGTAGAGCATGGAGGACGCGGCCTCTCGCGTGATGATGCAGTAGCTGCGCTCACGCTTCTTAATGTCTGGGATGTGCCCCATGTGCCCGGTGGATCTGGTCTCCCACTCGCTGCTCCAACGATCGAGCAGTGGGCCGACGACGATACAAAGCGACACCTCTTGCCCCCGCTTGTGAGCGGTGCGCAGCGTTGGTGCCAACTCTTCTCGGAGCCTGGCGCAGGCTCTGATATGGCTTCGCTTGCAACAACAGCGGTTCGCGATGGCGATGAGTGGGTCGTCAACGGACAGAAGGTCTGGACCACTTTTGGTCATCACTCGGAACGAGCAATGTTGATTGCTCGCACCGACCCTGACCTGCCGAAGCACAAGGGCATCACATACTTCGGCCTAGATATGAAGGCTCCCGGAGTTGAGATACGGCCTCTCATAAATATTGCAGGGCAACTCGAGTTCAATGAAGTTTTCTTAACCGATGTGAGAGTCCCCGATATTGATCGCATCGGGCCAGTCGGCGAGGGCTGGGCTGCGGCCATGACAACTCTCGGAGCAGAGCGCCATGCACTATCTGGCTCCGGAAAGAAGAAGCGCAGAGCATCGGATGAGATCCTCGGTGGAAAACCGTACGCAGAGGTCGAGCAGATGGCGGTGCTTCGCGGGATTGGGGGCGATCCGGTTGCGCGTCAACGCTTGATGAATGAGTACATCGCAGGGCGCGTGCTCACCATGAACCTCCAGAGAGCGCGTGACCGTGCAGCCGCTGGATATGCACCCGGGCCTGAGGGGTCATTAACAAAGATATCAAAGGCAGCATCGAATCAGCATCTACAAGAAGTGGCGATCGAACTACTTGGTGCCGACGCGATGGCCTGGATGCCCGATGACCTAGAGACCCCAGAGTGGATTGCACAGTTCTTGAGGACGCGGGCCAACTCCATCGAAGGAGGCACCTCAGAGATCCAGCGAAACATTATTGGGGAGCGCGTTCTTGGACTTCCGCGAGAGCCTGATGCATTCAAGGGCCAGCCTTGGCGTTTAGTCCCTCGCAGTTAACGGTTACAGGAGATTCTGATGGCGAATCAACAACCAAACCGAGACCCGAGGTCCTTGGATTTCGTCTGGACGGATCTAGCGCTATCCGATTCGCGGCGACGGATTACCGACGCTCAAGTTGAGCAGTTCAATCGTGATGGCTACTTCATCATTGAAGATTTAATCTCTCCAGAATCCCTAACAGCAGTCCTGTCCGTTGCCGATGAATACTGCGACTCTATTGATTCCCTGCTGAAGTCAGTACCTGATGAACGACTATTTATTGCCGAGCGCGGTGCTATTACTTTTGCCCCGCATGCAGCAGCACAGTTTGAGCCAATACGCGAGTTTGTATCGTCGAGAAGTGTTACTGACGTCGTCTTTGACATGCTCGGCCCGGATGCTCGCCTCTATCACGACCAGTTTGTATACAAAGGCCACGAGAAACCACGTCGCTTTCCTTGGCACCAAGACAACGGGTATTCATTCGTTAGCCCAGAGAGTTATTTAACAATCTGGATAGCGCTTAGTGACGCTACGGTTGAGTCAGGTTGTGTGTGGGTTGCTCCCGGGATGCATCGCAATGGAACGCTGCTCCACACCTACATCGAGCCCCTCGGCTGGCAGTGCTTCGATGATCCGCCTTTAGATCCTGTAGCCGCACCGATCAAGGCCGGGGATGCAGTCGTCTTCTCGAGCATTACTCCTCATCTAACCGGGCCCAATCTCTCGAACGAAATTCGCAAGGCATACATAATTCAGTTTGTGGGGTTAGGTGCCACTCGGTTCGGGAATGACGACCCGGCCGAGGGGCTCTCACTCGATGATGACGCAAAATTCCCTCTCATCCTCAGGGGCGGAGTCCCTACATAAGAGATTCGGCCGGCCACCAGCCCCGCCTCGAGCCGCCTCGGGTCGGATCGAGAACGCAGACCGTCTTCTGTGCGACGATGAGGCGTGCAGAGAGTCCCGGTAGTCGACATATCAAATCCAAGTTCGACCGATCTAGGAGCGATCGACTCGGCTTGTAGAGACCATGGCTTCTTTCTCCTCGCTGGCCATGGCCTAGACGAGATAATCGCTGAGACATGGGCACAGACGACTCGATTCTTTGATGCAGATCGCTCACTACGCAAGTCCGTAGAGCGGTCACTTGAGAATCCGCTCGGTTACTTTGATCGCGAGCTTACAAAACGAGAGCGTGACCATAAAGAGGTATTCGACTTCATAGACCCGTCAGTTGAGCGCCTCGACGCACGCAATCGGTGGCCGGAAGACCTCGAGGGATTCCGTTCAACACTCAATCATTACTTCGATGCGTTTAGCGATCTCACCGCAGAGACAATCAGTCTTCTCCATGACGCACTCGCTCTCTCTGCAGAGTCGCGAGCGCTAACTTCCTTCGATAGAAATAGCAGCACTGTTCGACTAAACCATTACACGCTTGGTGACCCTGTACCCGAGAGCGAGCGTGATGGCCTAGCAGTACTCGGCAAGACCGCTCTTGGGTATCACACCGACCCTGGGGCGATTACCCTGCTACTTCAGGACGAGACCGGCGGGTTGCAGGCCGAGTCGTTAGATGATGGGTGGATTGATGTTCCACCGACTACGGGAACCGTTGTTGTGAATCTCGGTGACTGCATGCAGGCCTGGACCAACGACCGATATCGCGCCGCAGTACATCGAGTACTGCCAATGACCACGAAGCGGCGCTTCAGCATCCCGTACTTTGCTAATCCGCATAGAGATGCCATGGTCTCTCCTCTCCCCGAGCTCTCCATTGGCGGAGCACGGTATGGAGAGTTTGCGTGGCGCGATCACATGGCGGCGCGGGCATACGATAATTTCTCGGATCTTGGCAAGGCTGATACGCAGTTAAGCGATTACGGCATCTAGCTACGTCAATATCTAGTTACGCCAAGTGATGACCTCGGCACTACCTATACCTTGCCCCGGAAGCGTTCAGAGCGGATAGCTCGATATAGCCAGAGAAAGCTATTGGCGCAGAATCACCCCGCGCGCGTTAGCCTGCGCAGATATGCAGGGATCAGTAAGAATTCAAATGAAGGCCACACCCGATCAAATCTGGGCACTCGTCTCAGATGTCACCAAGATTGGCCTATACAGCCCTGAGACCTTCGAGGCCGAGTGGCTCGATGGAGCAACAGGGCCCGCTGTAGATGTGCGCTTTCGCGGGCACGTCAAACGCAATGGACGCGGCCCCACCTACTGGGCCAACTGCTACATCACAGAGTGCGAGCCGGGAAGCATCTTTGAGTTTGGCGTAGGCGAGCCCGGTAAAGCCCTCAACACCTGGCGCTACGAGATCACACCCACCGATGCAGGCTCAGAGGTAACAGAGTCTTTTCAACTGACTCAAACCGCGGCCATGCGCGTCTACTGGGCGTTACTCGGTTGGGCAAGAGGCAAGACGAATGAACGCGGAATGCTCCAGACACTTGAGCGCATCAAAGCAGAGGTAGAGGCACCGAGCGCTTAACAGCCCTGCACCAAGTACTAGAGCCGCTCAGGAGCTTCGCCGACGGTCGGTACCGTGTCACGCTCCGTCTTGCACCAGCCATCGAACTCAGACTCGAGATCAATACCAGCGTTCTTTGCCTGAACCGCGTCGAGCCACTCCGAGAGAGAGCTCTCTAGTCTCTCAAGCAAACCGCCGGTATCGACACCACGCTTGACCAACTCTTCAGTGACTCTGCGGTAGTACCAGAGCTGACCACCGCGCCCAGAATCTCGATTGAAGGCGTTAAAGAGCGCCTCTCCGTCGATTAGATAATCTTCGCGGCAGCGATTCACGTTGTCGAGTTTGTCTGCAGCGCAGACAATTACATACTCAGATGGTGCCGATGCAATGTGATTGATGTACCTCACCTTGCGCGTGAGCCAATTTTCTTTATCTTTGCTGTCCTCCACCCATGAATCTGTGCATGCCTCAACGATCGCCGCAACCGTCGATCCGTACTCAGTTACGATGAGGTCAAGCCGCACAGCCCCGCCCTTATCCTCGACAGCATCATGGAGCCAAGCCGCAGCAACCTGCTCATCGGATCCGCCATGAACTGCAACCGAGGCAGCGACACCCTCTAGGTGCTCAATATACGGAACTGGCCGGAGGCCCTTTGTGAAGTCCCCATCGAAGAGGTCGCGAGCTTCAGCTTCAGCTTTAGTTTGGCGATCGGTCTCAAATGAATTGTTCGTAGTAATACCTCCTGATTGGTGCATCGCTTCGACAGACCAAACGCTGCACTGTGAATCGGAGAGGGACCCCTCCGACAATCAAGAGACTACAGAGTGGGTGGGACACGTTGAGTTGCGGTTAGTTGCCGACCAATTTCTCGAGGGCCTCGGAGAATCGAGCGCCACCGATTGATCCTGCGAGGTCTAACTCCTCAATATCTGCGAGGTCCTGCTCACTTAACTCAACAGAGAGCGACTCAGCATTCTCAATGAGGCGAGAGACGCGTCGGGTCCCTGGGATCGGCACCAGATGCGGGCCCTGTGCGAGAACCCATGCAAGAGCGAGTTGGCCGGCGGTACAGCCTTTTGCTGAGGCCAAACCCGCGAAACGATCCGCTAGTACTCGGTTCGCCTCGAAATTCTCCTCACTAAATCTCGGCATTGATTTTCTAAAGTCTCCATCGCCTAGTGGATCTTTTGACGCGGCGAGCAATCCACGCCCGAGAGGACTAAACGGCACGAACCCAATCCCGAGTTCGTCGAGGGTGCCGAGAAGTTCATCCTCTGGCCAACGCGTCACTAACGAGTACTCGCTCTGGATAGCGGAGATTGGATGCACCGCGTGGGCGCGCCTGATGGTTGCGGGTGCCGCCTCGGATAGACCTAAGTATCGGATCTTCCCTAATGCGACCAACTCCGACATGGCACCGACGGTCTCTTCAATTGGAACAGATGTATCGACGCGGTGCGCATAGTAAAGGTCAATGACGTCAACACCGAGCCGCAGTAGCGATGCATCACACGCCTCATGTACATAGGCAGCATCGCCGCGGATCGAGGGAGCAGGAGCACCCGGGAGTGCAGTAAAACCAAACTTTGTGGCGATCGTCACCTCATCGCGTACCGAGGCAAGGGCAGCCCCGACGAGAGTCTCATTGTGGCCAAGTCCGTAGACATCGGCCGTGTCAAAGAATGTGATCCCAGAGTCGAGTGCAGCTTGAAGCGTAAGGCGGCTCTCATCATCATCGGATGCACCGTAAGTACTAGAGAGAGACATGCAGCCAAATCCAAGTGCTGATACCTCTAAGTCACCGAGTCTGCGAGTAATCATGCTCATTGTTTCTCAACCTTCATGCGCTCAGCGCTTTGGTGGCCTAGGAATAAAACCAGAGGTCTTCTCTACATAATCAGCGAAGCCCTCACGCGTGCTCGCCATCCGCTTCTCTAATAGAGGCTTACCCGAGACACTTGTAAGCAACCGTGTCATGACTAGCGGCGAGAGAATCGTGAGTAAAGCCCACCCACCCGATGCTGCGACGATGAAGATACCCCACCAGACAAGTGCGTCGCCAAAATAATTGGGGTGTCGAGTCCATGCCCACAGGCCTTGATCCATCACACGAGATTTATTGGCTGGGTCTGCACCAAATTTAGAGAGTTGCCAATCACCGATTGACTCAAATGCAAAACCCACTGCCCAGATAGCTGCTCCGATTATTTCAAGCGGGATTATAGGAGAGCCGGCGTTCATACCAACTGTGACCGGTAGGGAGATAAATATAAGGAGCCCTGCCTGCAATCCGTAGACAACACGAATCGCATAAGCGATCTCGCTTCCACCCTTAGCCCCACGCATAATTTGGGTATACCGCGGATCTTCACCCTCTCCTCTGCTTCTCCATGCAAGATGCCACGCGAGGCGCAGTCCCCATACTGAGACCATTATGAGGAGAAGTAATCGCTGAGTAGAGTCGCTTCCAGAGGTGCCGGCGGATGCGAAAAATCCAACTACAGCTACAGCCACAAATCCAAGTGGCCAGAAGACATCAATGTCTCGATAACGGCCAAGAATGCGCCCGACTGTAAAGGCCACTGCCATAACTGCCACAACAGCAAGGGCTGAGATTGCAATAGAAATAATCATGAAATGAGCATAACTACTGCGGTGGGAAATCGGTGATTCATGAGCGCTAGGTTTGGATTATGCCCAGCAAACTGATCTACGACGCTGATTGTGGTTTCTGCACCGTGAGCGCCCACTGGATTGAGGAGCGTTGGCTATCAAGCGAGGTATCTCTAGTTGCATCGCGAGATTTGGATGACAACCAACTAGCCGCCTTTGGGCTGACACGCTTAAGCGTCGAGTCCGCCGTGCAGTGGATTGACTCTGACTCCAAGGCCCATGCTGGGGCGAGAGCAATCGGGCTTGCGCTTCTCGCGACTTCGGGATGGACGCGCTTGGCAGGGCGAGTAATCAACGCCCCTCCAGCGCACTGGATCGCACCATTTTTTTACAGGCTTCTTGCGGCCAACAGGCATCGCCTGCCTGGAGGCACAGCAGAGTGCAAGATCAACACTTAGAGCGCTAAATCCTCTGTGGGCAATGTACCCTCACTGAGTGCCAACCGATCCCCTCATTCACGCCATCCCAGAGAGTCAGCGCTCAGCGCTAGTTGGAGTATTCACCGCTGCGGGGGCAGCGATTCTTTGGGGAACTGGAACCGTAGCAACTTTCGCTGTCCTAGATGCCGGTGTCTCAACCTCGATCTTCACGATCATCGAGATCGGCTCGAGCATCGTGTTCTTAACGGTTATGTCGCTCGTTCTCGGCTCCCGACTTCCTTCGCTTAGGAAAAACGCTCGAGTCGGTGCACTTGGGATTCTTGAACCCGGGCTTGCATACGTGCTCATGAACTTTGGCCTCGCCCGCACATCCGTTACGCACGCTGCACTACTTGGGGCCACTGAGCCAGCACTCATTGCACTTCTGGCTTGGTTCCTGATTGGCTCGAAATTACCGAGGCGCCTCCTATTGCCGATGGGTACAGCACTCATCGGAACGGTATTGGTAGTAACCGCAAATGCGACAGGTAGCGGGGCAGACTGGTTCGGAGATGTTCTAGTCGCACTCGGATTCGTCTCTGCATCGCTCTATGCAGTTGGGAGCAGCCGCGTTGTTGAGGATATGAAGCCGCTAACAGTCGCTTGGATCCAACAGGTTTTTGCGTTCGCCATTATTGCGCCACCCCTCATTCTCATCACCTTTACGAACGGAGTTGGATCTGCCTCGTCTCTCATTACGTGGCTGGCGATTCCGGTTATTGGAGTAACAAGTTCGTCGCTAACATTCTGGCTCTACTTAACCTCATTACGACACGTGAGCCCCGGAACTACCGCTCAGTTCTTGGCGCTGATCCCTGTTACAGGGTTCCTAGGAGCCGTATTTATTCTCGGGGAGGAGACGACCACAACTGCCTTTATAGGTGCGGCAATAGTGCTTGTTTCGTTGATGGCAATAGCGCGCATGGAGCATCGAGCAGAACTAGAGGTAATGGGCGCTCGATCCATCGATCGCTAGAGGAGCACTAATGGTTCAGGACCCCTACGTCTGGACCTATAGGTCTGGGCACCAATTTCCGTGAAACCCTGCGGGGACTCTTGCAGGAAGGTGCACGACTGCGACCGGATCCCCGGCGATGTCTTGAGCATTTAGCACGACTAGATCGCTATTTCCCTCAGCCTTATTGAGGCGAAAGCCCATGAGCCATCCATCGTCCTCAGCGGTCGCTCCCTCGCGAGCGACAAAGACTGCCTCACCAAAACCAAAGCCATCGCCCTCATCGCGCACCTCTGAGGTGCGATTCAATAGGTCATATTTCAGAATCCCTCCCTGGTGAAACTGGTCCTTCAGAGCGGATGCATACCCATATCGATTCTCCGCCCCTACTCGGGATTCGTTGACGCGTGGAAACTCGATCACTCTGTCATCGAGTCGCTCAAATGCACAGTTACCTGTCTCCGGCGAGAGGACCCATCGCTCTAGTACAGAGTCGCCCTCTGACGGCCCGCGACGCTCTACATCGAACATGCTCGGATGCCTAACCACATCGAGAACAACGCTGCCGTCGGCCCGATCGTAAGCATTCATTGGATGAAAAACGTAGCAAGAGGGAACCTCGCACCATTTGATCTCACTTGCATCCCCGTCGCGAGGGAGAAGCCCAACGCGTGCTTTGTAATTAGCGTCCCAGAGATATGGAAACCGAGAACCCTCCACCGCTGCATCAAGATTAAAGACGCAAGGCAGATCAAACACGACGACAAAACGATCGGTAATTGCAGTGTCGTGGATCATTGGACCACCCGGCAATGGAATATCGAGGGTCTTGCGTACACGCCCATCTCGACCGATCACTACATACTGAGCCGAGTTGCCTCGCTCCCAGTGATAGGTCATCACGTGCAGCTCACCCGTAATTGGATCCAGTTTTGGGTGTGCACTAAAGGACCCATCAAGAGTGCCGCCCAAATTTGAGATAGAGAGAGTCTCTAGCTCCTCTGAGAGTTCAATGGGCGGGAATCCGGCCTCAATTAGAGCAAGCGTCTTACCTGCAAAGGAGATGACATTTGTATTCGCCGATGCAGTTACATGGTTTGATGCCCATGGGTTAGGGATATGCGATTCTCCTAAGAGGTCGCTCACGTCAGCGCTACGCACGTAACGATTGCGGTACCACTCTGCACGGCCATCATTCAGGCGAACACCATGCACCATGCCGTGACCAAGAAACCAATGGTGACGTTGCTCGTCAACGGCCCCAATCGGGTTGGGTCCGTTGCGCAGATAACGCCCACTTAGCTCGATAGGCAGAGCGCCTTCGATACTCAGATCAAATCGTGTTTCTTCAGCAACTACAGGGGCAAACTCACCATGAATGAAGGGGTGTTGGAGGCTCGCCTGTGTCATCTCTGCTCCTATTGGTTCTTAACTATCTCTTCATTCTCTAATTCGTCTAACTCTTCAGGATCGTCACCCGCAAGCGGGTGATTCTGGATCCGCCGAGATGCTACCAATCCTAATAAACCAAGAATAGCGACCGCACCGAGGGCTGCTTTTAGACCATCTATCTGAGAGGTGACGTAGTCGTTTACCACGGTATCCACCTCGCTACTCGAGAGCCCGCTCGCCTCGGCTGCCGCACGCGCCTGATCCTCCGAGACGAATGCAATCCCCTGCTTCGAAGCAGCCTCTACAGCTACCTTGGTCTGTGGCTCCACCTTTGGATTAGCACCGACAGTGCGCACGAAAGCAGAGTTCAGACCTGACAAGAGTATTGCTCCTATCAGCGCTGTCCCGAGTGACGCTCCGAGATTCTGCGCAGTCCCCTGAAGGCCGCCTACTTCATTACTCCGCGT
This sequence comes from Actinobacteria bacterium IMCC26256, assembly GCA_001023575.1. Classification (GTDB taxonomy): domain Bacteria; phylum Actinomycetota; class Acidimicrobiia; order IMCC26256; family IMCC26256; genus IMCC26256. The sequence goes on from CP011489.1 coordinate 1,668,136, forward strand.
GACGTTCACTGATGACTGCGTAACGTTTCCAAGTTGCGAAGCCACGATGCCGATACCTGCGCCAGTAATTGACATCGCAAGTGCAAACAGATTCGACCGGAGATGTACATCCACAGCAGCGATACAGAAGACCACTCCAAGGATCGTTATTGATAGGCCAACGCGCACAAGTCTGCGAGCCGCGAATCGAGATGAGAGAGCAGCCCCCAAGAATGATGCGACGAGTAGCGAGACAGAGAGCGGAAGAATGCGGAGTCCAGACTCAAGGGCATCTAATCCCAAAACATACTGAAGGTATAGGGGCAGAACGAAGAAGAGACCAGCAATTACGAACTGCTGAACCCCAAGTGTTGCGAGACCTCCTGATAGCGAGGGTATACGGAGCAACTCAGGGTCGAGCAGCGGAGTGCCTCCGCTCTCCTTCAGGCGCGCCTGGCTCGCAAGGAATATCCAGACCACGAAGATCCCTAAAACAACCATTGGAATTGTCGGAGAAAAACCCAGAACTGTGAAGGGCGCTTCGCGAGGCATTACCCATCCCCAGATTCCTGCCTGCACTAGGGAGATGACGATTAGACCGAACCCGAGTGCGGAGAGTGCAACCCCGAGGAAATCAAAGCCCTTTCCTACAGTGGGGCGCTCCCCTTCTTTTATGAATCTCGATAAGGCGACCACCGCAAGACAGATCACAACCTCCGAGGCAAATATGTAGCGCCAGGAGTATGCCGAGGTGACCCAACCGCCGATAACAGGCCCGGCTGCAGCCGCTGCACCCGAGATGCCCCCAATAATTCCAAAGGCGAGTGCCCGCTGTTTACCGCTGTAATTCGCCGCAGTAAGCGCAGCAATAGCAGGGATGACGAGCACTGCTCCTAAGCCTTCGAGTACAGACCAGCCGATAAAGAGCGCACCAAACGTTGGAGCGAGCGCAGTTGTGAATGAGCCGCAGGCGTAGATAACTAAACCAATTACAAACGCACGCTTTCGCCCTAAACGATTCCCCAGCCCTGCCCCTGCAAGCATGAAGGCCGCCATCACGAGACTGAAGCATGCAATTGCTAGCTGCATCTTTGAGACTGTGGTGCCGAGGTCTTTTACTACTGCACTGATCGAGACGGCCATCACCGTGCTGTCAAGCACCATCACAAACTGCGCGAAGGCTAAGACGCAGATAGGAAGCCAGAAACGCAGACCTCTGCCACCGAGTTGATTAGAGCCTTGCTTAGAGTCGAGAGGTTCAGAGGTAGTAGTCATCAGGCTCCTATTGCGCTGTATCCTTGCCCTGTATCCTTGCGCTGTATCCTCGCACTGTATTCGGTGTTCTCTGCTCGTAAATTACTAACTACTGATTCAACCAAGGTGGCATTTTATAGGCCACTAATTCAGAGAGTTGCTCGGCAAGCAAGATGTTCGATTCCTTGAAGCGAACCAACACCTCCGAATCAATCTCCCCCTCCGCTTTCGGCATCGGTCGACCATTTACGCGGTAATACGCAGCACGAGCTTTGGTCTTTATTGAGGGGTGCTTTCGAAGTATCGGCTCAAGACTCGAGTTAATCGCGAGAGCGACCCTCTGAAGCCTTTTGCGCCTGTAGAGCACAGAGGGATTGTCATGAGGCAACGCGAGCCCAACGAAAGGCTCCGGATCCACTCCGAGCCACTGCGCTAGTGCGGCTAGTACCTCTGAAGTATTCGATGTCAGCTCCTCAAATGCAACGACACGGACATCAAATCTGTTGGACCATTCCGGAATGAACTCGGAGTACATGCCCCCAATCACACCGATGTATGGATCCTGGGATTGGTCACCCAATGCTTCACGGCCTAGTGGCGCGCTTAGCGAGACGTACTCAGCCAAGGTCATCTCAACAGGGATTCGCAGACGCGCCTGCTGTGCTCGGTAGTAGGAGCGCAGGCGAGCGATTGGTTCACGAATGGTAAATAGCACCTTTGGTTTTCCTAGGAGAGACTCCACCGCATCAAGTAATGGTGGGCCACCATAGGCATAGGCCGGCGTTGCCTCCATGCGCAGAAGCGACTGCTCTGTCCCAGCAAAGAGTCCTCGGTAATCGCTCACTGGGCTCATGCTCTGGCCGTAGCGCGCAGGCAAGAAGTACTCAGTCTCCTTTACTCTTGACCCGCCAATCTCAGGGTGGCGCGCAAGGAGTGAGAATAATGAAGTGGTACCGGTTTTAGGAAAGCCCGCAAGGAGGAGATTAGGCAGAGCGCCTTTGGAGATTGCTGACATATAGGCACGCTAGCCCTGAAGCGGTTCTGCTCCCCGACAATGACTCGCTCTACTTGAGGAGATGGCGCGCAATTGCTGCCGCATATTTCTCGGCCGATCCCGGTACTAGATCAAGGAAGAGCGAGGGCTCATTCGCCTCGACCTCAAGCACAAGCACCTCTCCCCCATCGCCCTCAACAAGATCTATTCGCACATACGTTGGGGGGCCGGAGGATGGAATCGCTGCTGTTACGAGTGCAGCAACGTCGATCTCCTCGCTTGTGGGGGCCCGCACCGAGATGTCCTCAACTGCATAAAGTCCGTCGACGGTTCGCATAGCGGAACCATGCGAGAGGATTGGGCCCTTGCGCAGAGCGTGACTCACTACCCCGTCGAAACAGACAAGGGCAGTCTCGCCTCTCTCATCCACGCTTCTTATATAAGGTTGGATAAGTACATCTCTCCCCTGTGCAAGGAGCCTCTTTGCATGGAGTGCTCCCTTCTCGCTCTCATTAGAGCGATAGCGCTGCGTGTCGCGCGAACCAGCTGAGACGGCGGGCTTAACGACGAACTCGCCAACGCTGGGAAGCGTCACAGCGTCACCTGTGTGGAGGAACGTGCTCGGAATAATCGGCACACCTGCATGCTCAAGGTCAATCAAGTAGTGCTTATCTGAACTCCACCGAAGCACGGCAGCTGAATTGACAAGTACCGAGAGCGCATCAACGCGATCAATCCACGCGAGATAATCAGGCAAGCGCGTTGAATAGTCCCAAGGCGAACGCACCAACACAAGGGCAAACTCGCCCCACTGCACACTTGGGTCATCCCACTCAACCAACTCAGCAGTGATTGACAACTTATTTAAAGCTGACACCGTTGGCTCGATGTCGGCATCTAGGTGTCGACTCACTGAAGCGGTCACAACCGCTACCGCCTGGCGCTTATCAGGAAGAGCACTCACTCTTTGAGTATTCATAATGACCGGCGCACCATGGCGGCATCCTCTCACGAATATCTGAGCATTCGGGGACGAGGCCCGGCGCGTGGGAGGCTCTAAATATGAGCGTAAGTATCCATTCTGTTGACTCCCTGCGTACTCTCCTTGAGTTGGAGCAGGTAAAGCCAGATGCATTTCTCGGTGCTGGCCCGAATCTTGGTTGGGGCCGCATCTATGGAGGCCAGGTCGTCTCACAGGCCCTGCGCGCAGCAGGGCTAACCGTAAGCGCCTCACATCGAGTGCATTCCTTCCACGCATACTTTGTACGTGCTGGTGTAGAGACCGAGACGGTCCTCTATGAAGTAGAGCGCGTGCGTGATGGAAAGTCGTTCACAACACGACAGGTAGTGGCATATCAAGCGGGAGGTGCAGTCCTTAACCTCATCGCGTCCTTCCAAGCCGACGAAGAAGGCGAGGATGTGCAGTCAAGACTCTTCCCCCACGCCACTCCATCCCCTGACCGTCTTGAGTCCATGCCTACTGATCTTTTCTTTGACCACCGCTTCGTTCGCCACGGCAACGATCCGTCACCGCGTGCTACGTCATGGCTGAAGGTAATAGGCGACCTCGGTGACGACCCGATGGTCCACGCATGCGCACTCGCCTATCTCTCCGATGAAGATCTCCTCGGCGTTGCACTACTCCCACACTCCCTCGCTGGAGATTGGGACTCCATGATGAACGCAAGCCTCGATCATGCGGTTTGGTTTCACCGCCCAGTACGCGCAGACCAGTGGCTTCTCTTTGACTTAGAGGGAAGCGGCATCGCAAATGCTCGCGGCCACGCGTTAGCACGAGTATTCACTGCCGACGGGCTCCATGTTGCGACGGTTGCACAGGAAGGGCTTGGGCGAGCGCGGCGAGAGTGACCAGGCTTCTTGCAGGCTGCGGGTTCTAACTGAAGAGATCCCTGCGAGGATTATCGGTGTAGATCGGCTCTCGATTCTGATCAAACGCACGAATGGCCTCGGGGAGATTCTCTGTAAACCCAAGCATTAATTGGTTGCGATCCTCAATCTCAATTGCGGCGGTGAGGCTGGGGTTCTCAAGGTTTACCCAGATGATCTCTTTAGTCATCTGGAGACCATACGGACTGAACTTCGCCATGCCAGCGGCTATCTCTAGTGCGGCGGGCAGCAGGTCTTCATCCGATACGACGCGCGAGACAAGCCCCATGCGAAGTGCTTCCTGAGCATCAATACGTCTACCGGTCAGCAGCAAGTCGCTTGAATGCGCTGCACCTATTAAACGGGGAAGAAGCCAGCTCACTCCGAGCTCGGTACTAGTCAGACCATTTACGATCCCAGTGGCGTTGAACTCCGCTGACTCAGAAGCGATCCGTAACTCTGCGCCGAGCGTCAAGCACATGCCCCCACCAAATGCCGGGCCGTTCACAGCACAGATAATTGGCTGAGGCATCTGCCTCATTGTTGGGATCAAACGCGAGTAGTAACGCATCGAGCGCTGGGCGATCCGACCGACCGAGAGTCCATCAATATTCGGGATAATCCCGTAATCCTTCAGGTCGAGCCCGGAGCAGAATCCACGCCCGGAACCAGTTAGCACCACCACGCTTACCTCGTTGTTCGCTGCGATAGCGTTTAAGGCGTCGTTGAGCTCAATCACTAAATCAATGGACATCGCATTGAGTCGCTCGGGGCGATTGAGAGTTATGACAGCGGTTCGGTCCTGTGGGTAATCAAGGGTGACGAGACTCAATTGGAACTCCCAGATCGTTTCTTATTCTCTGCGTATTCTCTGTTGACCTGATTATTGCCCGATTACTGACACCACTAGGCCCTCTCCGTGCGTGAGAATAAGCGACTATGCCCTCAATGCCAACCGCCGATGAGAGAGCAGCCCCGCGTCGGGGTAGGCCTCGGCTAAAAGTTCCCTATGAGCCTGGCATTGACGGACTGCGGGCGATTGCAGTTACCTCTGTGCTGCTGTACCACTCCGATGTGCCTTGGGTCCCCGGAGGGTTCTTCGGCGTTGAGGTCTTCTTTGTAATCAGCGGGTATCTAATCACCGCATTGCTCGTCGCAGAATGGCGAAATGGGCACCGGATAGCCCTGGGTGCTTTTTACATTCGCAGAGCCAGGCGACTTCTTCCAGCACTTTTCCTCATGCTCGGTGTCGTCGGGCTCTACTCTGTCCTCTTTCTACCGGACGAAGTGCACACGCTGCGCGGAGACACATTCGGTTCAATCGCTTACATTCAGAATTGGTGGCAGATTTTTGCGGGAAGATCGTATTTCGCGGAAGCTGGAAGACCACCGCTACTAAAACATCTTTGGTCGCTAGCGGTCGAGGAGCAGTTTTACTTACTCTGGCCATTAATTTGCGCAGTCCTCTTTAAGTTCTTCGGAGACCGCCCTGCAAGGCTCTTCGCAATAATTGCGGGTGGAGCGCTCTTCTCAACGATATTGATGTGGGTCATGTTCCCCGGCGATGCGCTCAATGCAAGCCGCGTTTATTACGGCACTGATACTCGAGCCTCGGGCCTACTACTCGGCGCAGCACTCGCAGTTGCTTGGCCACCTTGGCGACTCACGCCAAAGGTCACAGTTGTTGGGCGAGTAGTCCTGAATACGGCGGGCACTGTTGGTCTGGCGATAGTTGGCTGGTATCTATTCGGCATTTCAGACTCTGCCGCTTGGGTCTATCGAGGCGGATTTCTAATCCTTGGTATTGGAACTCTGCTTGTGATCGCAACGACCGTTCACCCTGGAGCCGATATTCGACGCGTCCTTGGTTTTAAACCTCTCGTGTGGATCGGTCTACGTTCATATTCCTTGTACATCTGGCATTGGCCGATCTATCAGATCACACGCCCGGATCTCGATGTCCCGTTACACGGTTACGCACTGCTCGGGTTGCGCCTTACCCTGACAATGATCCTCGCCGAGTTGTCGTTCCGTTTTGTTGAGACCCCGATTCGTAAGGGAGCACTCTCTCGAACCTGGCACTCACTGCGCGACAGCACCTCAGATCATCGTGCAGTCCTTATTCAACGAACAACAGCGATTGTTACAACTTCTTTGGTCGTGTTGGTCGTAGTTGGAGTTGGGTTCGCAGGGGCGCAGGAGCCACTGCCGCCTAAGGAGTTCAGAGGCATCACCGGTGTCTCGGGAGTAATCGGGGCAACCTCGGTCTCTGGAGTGACGGGTGTACCAGGAGCATCCGGAGTCTCTGGTGCCCAAGGCGTAACCGGTCCGGATGGAGTGCGCTACCCACCGCTCGATCCAAATGTTCCTAGTCGCCTAGCAGTTGGTGACTCAGTAATGCTTGGGACTGTTGCGGAGTTGGGTCAAGTATTCCCCGGGATACTTGTCAATGCAGCCGTGAGTCGACAGACATCGACACTCGCCGACATTGTTGAGCAGATTCACGCAACGGGGGCTGGGCGTGACCTCACAATCATTCATACTGGAACAAATGGCGACATGAACCCGACAAGGTTCGGGCAGATGCTTGCATCGCTTGCAAACGTTCGGTGCGTGGTGGTACTAAATCTTAAAGTACCTAGGCGATGGGAATCGAGCAATAACGCGATCATCGCTGACGTCACTCCAAGATTTCCAAACACGACCCTCATTGACTGGAATGGAACCGGTAACGCACATGGGGATTGGTTCTACAACGATGGATTTCACCTAAGGCCAGCCGGTCGAGCCGCATACGCCGCTCTCATTGCACAGGTTGCACCTACCTGTGCGCGCTAATTAGCCCTAGATCTCATCGTGTGCGAAAAGCCCGACCTGACAAGCAACGCCAGTGCCGCCTATTCCGCAGTACCCATTTGGATTCTTTGCTAAGTATTGCTGGTGGTAATCCTCAGCGAAATAGAACACCGGCGTTGGTCCAGCAATAATCTCAGTTGTTATAGCGCCGTAACCAGCAGCCGTGAGCGGCACTTGATACGCAGAGCGCGAGGCCTCTGCTAGTTCACGCTGTCTTTCATCGAAACAATAAACACCCGAGCGATACTGCGTACCTCGATCGTTGCCTTGGCGCATTCCCTGCGTTGGGTCGTGAGACTCCCAGAAGATCGCCAGCAGCGATTCGTACGAAATGATCTTCGAGTCGAAGACAACTTGTACAACCTCGTTATGCCCAGTGCGACCGCTGCAGACCAACTCGTAACTTGGGTTCTCAATATCTCCGCCCGCGTACCCGACTGCGGTTACCCACACACCTGGAAGGCTCCAGAAAATTCGCTCGGCCCCCCAGAAGCAACCCATACCGAAAATTGCCTTCTCGAACCCATCTGGGAACGGACCGACAGTTGAGTTGCCATTGACGCTGTGGGGCGATGCGTTGATTGTCATACCCGACATTGTGTCAGTTAAGACCTGGATCCTCCGGAAAACCAGCAAAGGCCGCTACCGGCCATCCTTGTCGTGAAAGCACCGACCTCCAGAGCACGTCGGGGTCGTCGGTCCAAGGATCTGATGGCTCGGCCTCTATAACTATCCATCCGCCGTCTTTGATCTCGGCATCGAGTTGACCGGCAGACCAACCTGCGTATCCAAAAAATACACGCAGATCCACAAGTAGTCCGTCTACTAAATCTGGCTGAGTATCTAGGTCAATTGAGACGAGATCCCCCAAAATCGGACTAGCGAAGGCGTCCGCGTCAACGCATGGATGGTGAAGCCGACCTAGCGCAATAGTCGCATCGCGCTGGACGGGACCCCCGTCGAATACAACTCTCGGTTCGGATCCATGGATACCCCAGCCTGTAGCGGCCTCGTCGAGGGAGACTCCAAGGGGCCGATTGAGCATTACTCCGAGCGCCCCCTCAGAGGTGTGCTCGAGAATCAAAATCACACTGCGCCTGAAATTTGGGTCATCGAGGTCGGGCGAGGCAACGAGGAGTTGGCCTTGCAGAGACGGTATCGGCACCTAGAAATTCTCCCACGCCCCCAGACCCTCCAGAACCACGAGAGACCGAAGTAGTTTCCATGGCATGCCTAAAGACAAACCAGTCAAGTCGCCATCAAAGCCTCGTGACAAAAAGTCAGAGAAGTCCGATGCTCCCCCCAACGCATCTTCCTACGACGATGAGATCTATCGACTTCAAGTTGAATTAGTGAAGATGCAGGAGTGGGTGCGAGCGACCGGAGCAAGGGTTGCAGTCATATTTGAGGGACGCGATGCTGCAGGCAAGGGTGGCACCATCGCCCGCATCACGGCGAACCTCAACTCTAGAGTTGTGCGGATAGCAGCGTTACCGAAGCCAACCGAACGAGAGAAAACGGAGTGGTATTTCCAGCGCTACATAAGCCACTTACCGGCTGGCGGTGAGATTGTGATTTTCGATCGCAGTTGGTACAACCGTGCGGGCGTAGAACTTGTTTTTGGTTTCTGCACTACAGAGCAACACAGACAATTCTTGAAGCAGTGCCCAGTCTTCGAGCGCCTTCTAATCGATGACGGCATCATCCTTGTGAAGTATTGGTTCTCGGTTAGCGATGACGAACAAGAGAAGCGCTTCCAAGCTCGAATGGATGATCCATTAAAGAGATGGAAACTAAGCCCCGTTGACCTTCCATCACGTGCGCACTGGGTCGATTACTCGAAGGCCAAGGACACCATGTTTGAGTACACAGATACTGATGCCAATCCTTGGTGGGTCGTAGAGGGCGATGATAAGAAAAAAGCGCGCATCAACTGCATGACCCACCTCCTATCTCAGGTGCCGTATCACGATGTATTCGAAGAAGAGTTAGTGCTTCCAAAGCGGCAAAAGAGCGATGGTTACAAGCGCCCGGACGAGTCAAAGCAGAACTTTGTTCCAGATGTCGCAACAAAAATTCTTGATAAGGCCAGATGACGCAACTCCCTATCTCATATCCCCCTGCGAAGCACATCCTCAGAAGTCTGCGCTACGAGGTAGAGCATCGCCCTGATTTCACAAGTACTGCTTCAATGGAGGCTGGCCCCAATCTCCGCACTACCTCTGGGCATGTCGAGATAGGGGCGCTCGCAACCCTCGCCGATGCAACGGCCGGTGGCTTAGCTGCTCTCGCTGCAAGCCCAGGCTGGATAGCAACCTCCGACCTAACGCTTCACCTTGCTGGAGCAGTAAACGCCGAGCGCGTACTCGCACACGGTCGCGTGCTGCGTCGAGGGAACTCTAAAATTGTTTTAGCAGTTGATCTTGAATCAGAGGCGGGAGCGTCTCTCGGTATTGCGACTATGAGTTTCTCTGTGCTTCCAAGGCGAGATGGAAACCCCATCATGTCTTCATCCTCCGAAGTAACAACCCACTCGTTCTTACCCTCTGATGGTCAACTGGATAACGGTTCAGTAGAGGAGCACATCCACGAAGCAATCGGAGTCAGAACTATTACAGATGTCATTGGTGGAGTGGAGTCTGACATGACCGAGTATGTAGTCAACACTCTCGGTGCGATGCAGGGAGGGGCAGTCGCAACGCTAGGAGCAGCATCAGCGTCCTCTGCCCTACAAGCCGCAACACAGAGCAATGAGCTTTTTGAGTGTGTGGACTTAGTTATTACTTACCTATCACTAGGCAAGGCCGGCCCAATACGCGCGAGCGCCGTCGTTACTCAAATCAATGGCGACTGGGGTACAGCGCGAGTAGAGATTCGCGACTCCGGATCCGAGAACCGCTTGATGGCGGTAGTCGCCGCTACAGCAGTGCGCGTAGAGTCATCGCCGAATACTGACGGATCGCTATGAAGCCAGATTTCCATAACCCTCATTTTGGTCGCTTGGTGGCGCAGTACAGCCGCATCGACATTCTCGAGACGACCCTCCCAGAGGGTCCCGTAACGCTGCGCGGGACAGTTGACATACCTGAGATTTTCCTCGATGAGCATCGGGTACTTCACTCCGGAATCCTCACGACACTTGCGGACATCATCGGCGGCTTCACTTGTGGACTCGCCGCACTCCCCCTCTGGATTGTCTCGACCGACCTAAATATCTCAAGGTTTCGGTCCGCTATTAAAGGGCCGCTTGAACTCAACACGCAGATACTCAGAGTCGGGAAATCATCAGCGGTTGCAGGCGTTACGCTCACAGACACCGGCTCAGAAAACGCGCTAATTGCCAACGCTATGGTCTCATCGGCACTACTTGCACCACCAGATGGGATGCCCGAGAGAGAGCGTCCATTTAGATTCGCTGCTTCGGACCCGGAGTCACTGCCCGACCTTCGAGTCCTTGAATTCTTCAGAGTCACCGTCGAGGCGCATGACACTGTGAGCATCGATATCAACGACGATCTGCGTAATCCATGGGGCATTGTTCATGGAGGCACCATCGCAACGCTTGTAGCAGCAACCGCTGAGCATTTTGGCCTCAGTCTCCCTAGCAGCACCGCAGGGGAATCAAGTACGGAGACCCCTTTCTACGCTCAGGACACAGTTCTGCGATTCCTCCGCCCAGGCAGGGTTGGACCACTAATTGGCGTAGCTCGACTCGTCGGCGAGCGCATCGACGGTGCATGCGTAGAGGTAACTATTAGGGACTCGGGGTCCGATGACAGAGTGGCAGCAGAGGCGGTTGTGACCCTCCGGCGCTTTCGTGAGTCGGATCCGCTACGGTCTCAAGCATGAGAGGGTTAGCCGTGAGAGGGCAGCAAGGTACTCCCCGTCCGAATATGCGCGCACGCTTTCTAGTGCGGCTCTGCGAGACAGTTGTTCATGTCTTTATGCGCAGAGTTGATGTAACAGGGCGTTCACATATTCCCCCGGATCGCCCAACTATCTTCATCTCAAATCATGCGAACGGATTAGCCGACCCAGTAGTCCTGATAGCGCAACTCGGCACTTTTCCGCGATTCTTAGTAGCCCAGAGCATGTGGAGAATTCGCGGCCTCAACCTTCTCCTTAAATTTGCAATGTGTGTACCTGTTGCACGACGAGGTGAAGAGCACGAGGGACAAAATAACGAGGCGACAAATGCATCCGCTTTCGAGACTTGCCATGACGTCCTTCGAAGCGGTGGGAACGTCTGTATTTTCCCTGAAGGCGGTGTGCACGATAATCCACGTCTTGCATTGCCATTAAAGACTGGGGCAGCGCGAATTGCACTTGAGGCCCTTGAGTCTGGGGCAGTTGATGATCTAGTGATAGTTCCTCTCGGAATTACATATGAAGAACGAGGGCGGTTTCGCTCTCAGGTTGCACTTCAGATCGGTGAAGCGGTTGAGGTAAACAAATTTCTAGGGTCATATTTGCAAGATGGGCCTACTGCAGTTCGATCACTAACCGAGACGCTCGGTGAATCTCTTGCGGCGGTTACGCGTAGTCATTCATCTTGGCTTGAGGCCGAGGTCGTGCATGCGGCTGCAGAGATAACCATATTGACAAAGAATCCGGACGCAGATGATTCATTTCTCCAGCAGGCCGCTCTTCAGAGAATCATTGGAGATGCAGTTGCTCGCAACGGCGGAGACCAAGGCCCAGCATTCAAAGGGCTAGAGGCAAGAGTCGATGATCTGCGAGAGCGCCTCAATGCTCTTGGGGCGCACACCCCAGCCGATGTCGTGCATCTTGACCCTCACAGAGCACGGCGCAGAATCACTCTGCTAGGAGCCACGGCTATTGCTCTTACTCCTGGCGGAATCCTCGGATATGCCCTAAATGCTCTCCCTGCCTCCGTCTCATTTGGATTAGGGATGCGTGTAAAACACCCTGCTTGGCAAGCAACGGCAAAAGGCGGGAGTGCTCTAGTCACACTCCCTGTTACTTGGGGCGCAGAGGCATGGCTTGCACATAAACGCTGGGGGCGAATGGGCGCATTAGTCGTTCTGCTTCTCGCTCCAGTGACCGGCCTCTGCGCAATCGCATGGACAGCATCCTTGGACGAACTGCGCAGGTCCGTTCGAGCATCGGGCTGGGCTAAGCGGCCCGAGGGATTAATTGCTGCACGCCTCAGTCGGGACCGTGTGATAGCCGAGGTAGAGCGACTTCAAAGCCTCAATGCTTCTGAGCAATTAGGTGCGCGTTAGTTCTTTTACTAAACGCTTTGATCGGCTTCTTCAGAGATCTCTTTGGCGACTGCAAACTGCGCAACGGCAGAGGCGGCTGCGATGATCCCGAGCAAGCGCGCCCGCAGCGGCAGGCGCGGTGTAAGCAACAGTGCAGCAGCATCTATCGCATCGGCCACAGCACTCATTGAGAGCCAGTTCTCTCCACCTTCACGCTCGGAGAGAGCAATCGCTGCACCAGTCCCGAGCACCGCCTCACGAGCACCAAACGCGCGGCCAAGGACAGCGGCTCCCTGAGAGTCGTTGCCTGAACCAAAGCCAAGTCTCGAGCCGGTGCGGGGGGCGAGCATCATCACAATTCCGATTCCGACACGGGTACGGCAGAGATAAATGGCGCGTTGACGGTTATCCATCTCCCCATCCTCCCACTGCTCACCCGGATACCCCAAATCCCAACCTAAATCTCTCGTCAATGCATGAGTTGGTCTAATCTTCCCCGACCCGACCTAGGAGAAAAAATGGCAATCGTCCAGCACGAGATCAGCATCAACCGCACCCCAGATGAAGTCTGGGCAGTACTCGGAGAATTTGGTGGCCTAGATACTTGGATGGATGGCGTCGAGTCATGCGTCGTAAATGGAAAGACTCGCGAGATTGAGATTGCTGGTGGGATGAAAGTCTCAGAGGATGAGGTTGCGCGCGACGAGGCAAACCGCACTTACTCCTACACAGTAAATGGACACGGCCTCCCCGTCGACAAATGGCTCTCCACAGTTGCTGTAGAGGCACAGGGCGATGGGTCGCGCGCAACATGGACGCTCGAGATGGAGCCTGATGACTTCGCCGAGGGAATCGCCGGGATCTATAAAGGCGCTCTCGACACACTCAAGGCACACGTCGAGGGCTAGTTGCTAGCGATAACGCCTACGCGTAACGCGTTACATACCCGCGGCGTCTAAATAACTTAAGCATGCTCACGAGATACCAGAACGCGAGCAGGCTAAGAACCAACGCCCCTCCCGCTGCGATGCCTACGTATGACCAGTCCAATGCTTCTCCATCGACAACGCCCCTGAGAGCGGCGAAGGCATAGGTGGTTGGGAGAGCAAATGCGATTGGGCGCACAGCCGCGGGTAGTGCATCGATTGGGTAGAACACGCCTGATAGCGGAAGCACTACGAACATCACACCCCATGCGAGAGCCTCTGCACCTGGCCCGTATCTGAGTACTACGCCAATCACAAAAAGCGAGATTGCCCAGCCAACGAGTAATAGCACTGCGGCGATTGGGACGACTGCGAACCCAAGAGAAGTGATGTTGAAGGAGAAGAATACAAAGCCTCCGATCATCATTAAGCCGACACCGATGACGAGCTTCGCCATACCAAAGAGGGCTACACCGCCTACATACTCAATCTCGCGTATCGGAGTAATCATTAGGTTTAGGAGGTTGCGAGACCAGGTCTCCTCCAAGAATCCCGTGCTTACTGCGATCTGAGATTGATAGACGATATGCCAGAGAATTATCCCTGCAAGAAGATAACCAGCGGCCTGTTTGCCTCCGCTCGCGTTCCCCGTACCGACAAATGATGCAAGCGAACCAAACATCAACACATCGACTAGTGGCCACAGCGTGACATCGAAGAGTCGATGCGGGCTACGCACGAGAACATACGCATGCCTTCTAGAGACAGCGCGCATGCGCAGCCATGAACGTGCTGCCCCCGGTGGAAGTGGAGTCGTTGGGTCGTGTTGGGTCTTCACAGGATGTGGTCCGTGTGCTGGGATGTTGGGAAATCTGAGTGCTGATAATTCTCATCGGCGAGATGGAGGAACACACCCTCTAAATCTTCTCTCCCGAATCGTTCGGCGATTTCACTTGGAGCGCCATCGGCGACAACGCGCCCCGCTGACAAGAACAGCACACGCTCACAGAGTCGCTCGACCTCGAGCATGTCGTGACTTGTTACGAGCAGCGCTGTCCCGTTATCAGCGCAGAGATCGAGTATCCCGCTACGCACACGCCCCGCTACATCAGGGTCGAGCGAGGCCGTGGGTTCGTCCAGCACAAGGAGGCGTGGCTTATGGAGAACGGCGCGCACGATACCCACCAAAGTGCGCTGCCCTGAGGAGAGTTGTGTTCCTTTCGCCTCACTAAGGTGCTGAATCCGGAACCGCTCTAACCCCTCCGCTATCGCCTTGGATGGGTCCGGAATTCCATAAATTTCTCCGAACATCGTTAGATACTCACGCACCTTCATCTCCCCTGCAAGCGGGAGGTATCCGGCAGCGAAGCCAACATTCTCTGCGGCCTTGCTGCGATTTCCTTGCTGAGCAACTCCGCAGATCTCGACCTCGCCCTTATCGGGGGAGATCGCACCGAGAATCATCAGGAGCGTGGTGGTTTTACCCGCTCCATTTGGGCCGAGTAACGCAACACGCTCCCCTGCCTTGACCTCAATATCTACGCCGTCAACAGCGATAGCTCGTTTAAATTCTTTTACGAGCCCGCGGGCGCTTAGGACGGTATCCATGCCGCGAATGTTGTCACATATGAGGGGCGCTCGGCGGCCAACACGGGGAGAGCAGAGTTAAGGGCCTACGCTCATAAACATGCCTGACTTCGCCGATGAGACCTCGACCGAACTTGAGCGCAAAGCCGCTGCTCTAAAGTGGATAGCGCTGCTAGAGACGATTACATACGTAATCCTCTTCTACTTCTGGATTATCTCGCCGAGTGCATCAGGCAAGGCGATTACCGGCTTCTTCCATGGACTCATCTGGATGGCCTTTGTTGCCATGACGTTGATGATCACTCCCGATATTGGGTGGTCATGGGGATTCGCTGCAGCCGGAGTATTAACCGGCCCCATCGGCGGCCTCCTAGTGTGGCACCGCATCCGTAGCGGCGGCGTCCCATACAAGGGCAAGAACAACTAACGCCAAGGATGCAGTATTGGCGCATCCGTAGCGGCGGCGTCCCATACAACGGCAAGAACAAATCGCGAGCGACACAAATCAAGTGGCTCAGAGGGAAGTTGCAAGAGTTGCAGCGCTGACTGCGAGCATGCCGATGGCTGGAAGGGTTCCCTTCAGGCGATCCTTTACTCGGATGTGAGCCCCAACGGCAAGGACAAAGTAGATCGACAAGCCCAACGCGGCAGCAACTCCGATTTTGTCGACAGTGAGACCGACAATCAATCCAGCCGCTGCTGCGATCTTGATCAGGCCGAGAACAGTGCAGAGGTTGGGCGGACAATGAACTGTTTCAGCCGCTCTCATCACGCTCGGTAGTTTGAGAAAGTCTCCCATCGCCGATGCGGTACAGAGAACAGCGAGTACCACACTGAGGAAAGAGTTTGCTGAATCCATTATTGCGAAGAATAACGCATCAGCGATGCTCGCCTTAGTCAGTTGTTTACGAAATCAATTGCTGCATCGTTGGTTGGCCGATTCGTAAGGGGTTGCTTCAACCAATGGCGGCGTGCCTCCCTTTGGTCACAGCACTCAACTACGTGTGTTAGTTGATCCAGATTTGTTGCAGTACGACGAGGTGTGGGCGGCTGCGGGCACGTCGAACTACGTGTTCGGCGCTGCTCCGGCAGACATTGCGGGTCTTGCCGGTGGAGTGGTCACCTCCCTAAAGCGCTCCTAGAAAAGTGCTGACCTGCGAAATAAAGTAGTGACATGGCAAATAGCAACGAAACAAGCCGAGTCCTTCACGCCTATGCGAAGGCATGGCTCGCATCGGATCTTGAGAAAGTCTTGGCCTCGTACCACGAAAACATCGAACTGCATTACATGGGGGAGAGTCCGCTCGCTGGAACTCATCGCGGACTTGATGCCGCATTCGCCGTTCTTGCAAAGGCATCAACGAGTACGGCTCGCAAGTTGATCGATGTTGAAGATGTTCTCGTGGGGGATTCTCTTGGTGCTTTGATTGCTGTTGAAGAGCTCGGTGACACCGCCAAGCGAGTGCGTCGCGTTTTGTTGTACAGAGTGCAAGATGAGAAGTTGCGCGAATGCTGGCTCTTTGATGAAGACCAGCGCTTTATTGACTCCATGTGGTCTAAGGAAGAATGAACAAATGTTAGAGATGCGCGATGTATGCGAGAAGCGTTCTGCTCACTTAGCGGAATCTGGCGAAGCCGTGATTTGCAGTTTTGAATGCACCTTTTGTGTGGACTGCGGACAACTAATGGAGCATCGCTGTCCGAACTGCGGAGGAGAACTTGCCAGACGTCCGCGTCGCGTTGCCACCTGACTTCATCCCCACAGGTTGCCTTAACCAACGACGGCGCGACCCCGTTTGGTCACAGCACGCAGTTGCACGTGTTCGTTAATCCTGGCTTGTTGCAGCACGACGAGGTGTGCCCTGCTGCTGGAACATGGAACGACAACTGTGGCGTAAACCCGAATGAGATCGTGCGTGTCGCCCGTGGAGTACTCACCGACCTGAAGGGCGCATAAATCACCCATTCCGAAGGGATCATTGAAGTTATCCTTCACACATGACCGATAGACCAGTCCTTCACCTCTCCTTGCCAGTGGATGATCTTCACGCCGCAAGGGATTTCTACGAAAACACACTCGGGTGTCGTATTGGACGCGAGCGAGAAGATTGGTTCGATGCCTGGTTCTACGGTCTACAGCTAACGCTGCAGTTGAGACCGCTTGAAGTAATGACTGTCAGCCAACAAGATGTTCGGCATTTTGGAGTCGTCCTTCCCTCATTGACAGAGTTTGATGAAGTTGTAGAACGTGTTGCGGTATCCGGGCATCCTTGGATCTCAAAACCTGAGATACATAGCGACGCCGAGTTAAACGGAAAACTTGGAGGTAAACTTGCAGACCCCAGCGGGAATATCATCGAAATTAAGTTCTATGCGGATAGCGCTGACTTTCTGAGTTGAGGTTCCTAACCAAAGGCGGCGCCCCAGACAAGCGCAAGAACAACGAACGCTCACTTCTCTCAGTCAGCTGCGTCTGAGACCTTCACTAGAAGTTTTCCTGTGTGCTCACCAGTGAAGAGTCTGTTTAGTGTCGCAGGAGCATTCTCTAAGCCTTCTACAACCTCCACTGCATAAACGAGAGAACCGTCAAGCACGAGGGGCAGGAGTGCTCCTATTGCCTCGATAAAGCGGTCTAGGTAATCAAGGAGCAAGAACCCCTCCATACGTGCGCGCTTGTTCACAAGTTCGAAGGTGTTAAAGACTGGCGGGAGAGATTCAGCGGTGTAATGCGAGATCGCTCCGCATACTGCAACTCGAGCACCAATTGCGAGGTTCGCTAAGACTGCGTCAAGTATTTCTCCGCCCACGTTGTCAAAATAAACATCAACACCATCCGGGCAGAGTGCTGATACCCGCTCCTCAACATTCTCAGTCTTGTAATTTATGCAGGCATCGAAACCTAGATCCTCGACTACCCAGCGACACTTCTCATCGGTTCCTGCTATTCCAATAACACGTGCACCAGCGATGCGCGCCAACTGACCTGCAACTGAACCAACGCCTCCTGCCGCTCCAGAGATTACGAACGTCTCTCCAGCTTCGAGCTTTGCTACATCGTGCACGCCGAACCAAGCCGTGAGGCCGGTAGATCCAAAAATGCTAAGCACATCGGTTGCGGGCAGCCCCGGAGGGATCACGTTTGCAGCATGCTCGCCAGCGTCAATTACTGCATAGTCCTGCCAGCCGAGGAGGCCGAGCACTAGATCTCCGATTGCATATAACTCACAGCGAGTATCCACCACAACACCGAGCCCTGCAGCACGTACAACATCTCCTATCGGCACGGCTGGCATGTAGGAGTCCTCCTCGCGCATCCAGACTCGGTTAGTTGGATCAACCGATAGGTATGCCATGCGAACAATCGCCTCGCCCTCTCCAGCCTCGGGGATAGGCCCCTCGACGGTCTTCAGGCAGTAGTCGCCTACCAGGCCATTAGGGCGCTCCGTGAGAACAATTCGTCGATTAACCAATGAAGACTCTGTATCTGCCATACCAAAGAGGTTGCCACATCTAACATCCCCCATGTGAGTCCTGACCCCTCATCACTAGTAGCACTTGATCGCTACCCGATTCTCGACCTCAGCTCGAGCAGAGCGGCCGAGCTAATTAGTCAGTGCAGATCCGATATACAACGCAATGGCATGGCGGTTCTACCTAGGTTCGTGCACCACGAGATGCTCCCGGCGATGGCAGCTGAGGCCGAGAAACTAAGCACTGGTTCCTACCATCAAGACCTAGTCGGCACTCCATACCTAGAGGTTCCCGGCGAGCATTGGCCAATAGATCACCCGCGCCTTGCGTCTGGGCGAAGCGCACTAACAGCTATTCCTTACGACGTATTCCCCGAGAGCTCTGCGCTCCGTGCTCTCTACGAGTGGGACCCGCTACTCAGGTTTATTCAAGCCGCTCTCGGTCTAGATGCGCTCTACCGCTACGCGGACCCACTCAGCGCTCTCAATGTTGCTGCCATGCACGACGGAGACGAGCTGGCTTGGCATTTTGATCAGACCGACTTTGTAGTCTCACTTGCACTTCAGCGACCGCATATTGGCGGCGAGTTTGTCTGTGCTCCACTCGTCCGCAGCCCAGATAATGAGAACTATGAATTGGTCGCGTCATGCCTCAATGATGACGACGGCGCACCAATAATCGTTGTTCCGTTTGAGCCTGGGAGCCTCATGCTCTTCGAGGGGCGCAACTCGCTTCATAGAGTCAATAAGATCAGCGGACCGGTTGCTCGCCATGTAGCCCTCCTCGGATATGACCGTCTCCCTGAGCAGCATGGCAGTGAACTTCTAAAAACAATCCGCTACGGCCGCACGACCTAACCAGGGAGATCAGAATGCAAGAACTATCCAACAAAGTTTCAGTAATTACAGGAGCGGCAAGCGGCATCGGACTTGCTCTGGCCAAGCACGCCGCAGCAGAAGGTATGCGCGTCGTGATGGCCGATATAGAGGCGCCAGCACTCGCAGACGCCGTTGCCGAGATGCAGGCAACAGGTGCGAACGCCATTGGGGTCGTTACTGACGTTGCGAACGAAGCCTCCATTCAGGCACTTGCTGATCGAGCCTTTGAGGAGTTTGGGGCGGTTCACATGCTCTGTAACAACGCTGGTGTCTCAGGCGGGGGTGGCCCTAGCTGGGAGATTCCAGACAACGCGTGGCAGTGGACCTTCGGCGTAAACCTCTGGAGCATCGTCTACGCACTACGCGCTTTCATACCGCGCATGATTGAGCAGGGCGAGGGGCACATTGTCAACACTGCATCCTCTGCAGGTCTCAAGACGCTTCCGTTTGTTGCTCCCTACGCGGCAACAAAACATGCGGTCGTTGCAATTAGCGAGGCGCTCTGCATAGAGCTTGGAATGTTCGCACCCGGGCTTGGGGTATCAGTTCTCTGCCCAGGTTGGGTAGATACAAAAATCGCAGACTCTGACCGCAACTGGCCAACACACCTCGGGGAGCCGCAGACCCCTCCAGAGGGTGGAGATGATATGAGAGAGATCAGTAGAGGGCTCCTCTCCGCTGGAATCAGCCCATCAGTAGCCGCAGACGCTGTATTCGCTGCAGTAAACGAAGGTCGCTTCTGGGTCTTCCCCGATGGGATGGGTCCTCGTCTCGCTCATGCACGCATCGACGAGATTGATGGCGGAACGCTTCCAGTGATGACCGAGTTGTTCGATGACACTGACTACGGCCGCACTAAATAACTAAACAAGACGACCCACCCTCTCTCTTAAAAGGCGATCTGACCCATCTTCCCGGATTGATAATCCTCGAAAGCCTCGATGATCTCCTCGCGCGTATTCATTACGAACGGGCCATACCTAGCGACCTGTTCGCGAATCGGTAGCCCTGCAAGTACTAACACGTCTGCAGGTTGAGAGCCGCGCGCAACTATCTCGACTGATTCGCCATCCGGGGCGAGTATCACAAGGTCTGACTCGTCGGCATCTACTCCCCCAGCGGTAACTGCGCCATGGATTACGTAGACCATTGCGTTCCAGTCATGTGGAAGGTCCCCAGAGAACGAACCATCGGTACCGAGTAATACATGCCAATAAGCAATCGGGGTATGGGTCGATACTGCTGGCTCATTTCCATTGAAAGATCCAGCGATGACGCGCACCAATGTTCGTCCGTCATCGACTGTTACCTCTGGAATCTTTGAGGCAAGTATCTCTTGATACTGCGGTGGCTTCATCTTCTCGGCGGCAGGGAGATTTACCCAGATTTGGAAACCCTCCATGATGCCGCCATCGGTCTGTATCTCTTTCGCAGGCATCTCAGAGTGCACGACTCCGGCACCGGCTGTCATCCATTGGACTGCACCTGGCCCGATTCGCCCAGCGTTCCCGGCTGAGTCTTTATGCTCGAAAGCGCCTTGAAGAATGTAGGAGACCGTCTCGAACCCACGATGCGGATGGTCAGGTGCACCCTGTGCCTCGCCCGGCGCCCAGTCTTGTGGACCCATATGGTCTAGCAGCAGGAACGGATCAACCATCGAGAGTTGCGAAGTCGGGAATGGACGACGCACCTCAAACCCTGCACCCTCAGTTGCATGCATTGAGTGGATTAAGTCTGCGCCGGTTCTTGGAGTAGTCATTAATTTCTCCTCATTTATCTCGCTTCACGGTACCCCGCTCAACATCTGAGACAAGCAATAGAGAGCGAGAGAAGCCCCAGACAACCTGTGCCGTAGGCTGAGGCGCAATGGATGACATCACGTTTTTTGGCCTACGAGATCACGAAGACCCCACCGTCTGGAGTTTCGATGTGGAGCGCAGACTCTGCTCGGGTATTGGAGCGCTCTTCGGGGGGGCAGGCCTTGGAGCTGCAATCACTGCGCTCGAGCACTACACGCATCGACCAACTGTCTGGGCGACGGCCCAGTTCTTGGAGTTCGCTCTCCCCCCAGCAGAGTTAGAGATAACTGTTGAGGAGATGGTGCGAGGGCATCAAGTGAGTCAAGCACGCGCTGTCGGGCGAGTAGATGGCAGAGAGATTTTTACGGTCCAGGCTGCATTGGGTGAGAGAGATGTGCCTTTCTTGGGCGAGTGGGCGGAGCGCCCAAATGTTCCACCACCTGAAGATTGCGTTGGGCGCGAGATTCCGCCCCACATGCGAGGCACGATTAGCGAGCGAATGGATATGCGCCTCGCGGATGCTCGCGACTTCTCCGAACTCGATGGCATTGAAGGGTCTGGTCGGTGCTCGCTTTGGGTGCGCCTCCCTGAGTTCTTAGAGATGTCGGCGGCTGCTCTCGCAATCGTTGGCGACTACGTTCCCTTTGGGATATCGCAGGCACTCGGGCAGCGCGCAGGGGGCAACAGCCTCGACAACACCCTAAGGATCTGCTCTCGTACTCCAACAGAGTGGATACTCGCAGACGTTAGGATCCACGCAGTCGGGCATGGATTTGGGCATGGATTAGTACACCTCTGGGGGGAGGATGGAACCCTCTTAGCCTCGGCAAGCCAGTCAGCAATTGTTCGCAAGTTTCGGGAAGACATGATTCAGGAGAAACAGAAATGATCGAGCAACGCTGGGGAGTAACCATCCCTTTAATGGGAGTCACACTCGCCGATCACCGCAAATATATTGAGGAGATTGCTGAGCTTGGTTTTACAGATGTTTGGTCAAGCGAGGCTGGCGCACACGATGCCTTCACACCACTCGCATTGGCAGCATCATGGACCCCTTCGTTACGACTCGGCAGCGCAGTCATACCTGTTTACACGCGCGGTCCAGCGCTACTTGCTCAGTCGATTGCATCGCTATGTGAAGCGGCACCTGGCCGCGTAGCGGTCGGTCTCGGCACCTCATCGAATGTAATCGTCTCACGATGGAACAACATTCCATTCGATAAGCCCTACCAACGCACACGCGACATGATCCGCTTCCTGCGCTCTGCGCTCGCCGGGGAGAAAGTCACCGAAGAGTATGAGACATTTAAAGTGGATGGCTTCCGCCTCGGCTTGCGAGTCACGCAGCAGCCTCAAATACTCGTTGGGGCACTTCGCCCAGGGATGTTAAAACTTGCCGGCACGGAGGGTGACGGGGCAATCGTCAACTGGCTCTCTGCCGAAGACGTCAAAGTTGTTGCGCCACTAGTTGGGGTGGATAAAGAGGTTGCGGCGCGTATCTTCGTTATGCCTAGCGAGGATCGAGCAGCAGTTCGTGCAATGGGTACCCGCCTGATTGCCGAGTACATGAACGTCCCCGTCTACGCAGCGTTCCACGAGTGGATCGGGCGCGGCGAGGCCTTCCGCGACATGTGGGATGCATGGAAAGCAGGAGACCGCAAGAAGGCAACGGAGTCGATCCCAGATGAGGTACTCGATGCCCTAATCGTCAACGGATCTCCAGAAGAATGTGCGGAGCACGTAAAGAAATATGCAGCCAACGGGATTACCACCCCAATGCCGATGATGCTCGCCTCCCCCGATGACACCATGAAGGTTCTTCGTGCCCTTGCCCCAAGTGCATAAAGCAGCGCAGATACTTCATCGCTCTAATCGCATAGTCTGACTCCTTATGGCTCCACAGAGACAGCCCGGTACGACACGTGCATTGATTCTTGCTGCGGCACTCCAGAGATTCGCCGACGAGGGCTTTGCCTCTGCGAGCCTCACTGATATTGCATCCGATGTTGGGATTAAGCGCCCGAGCTTGCTTCATCACTTCCCCTCGAAGGAAGCACTGTACCGAGAGGTTTTGATCGCCGAACTAGTCGACTGGACCTCGCTCGTGAACGTAGCCATCGTCGGTGGAAGTGGCGGATGGGAGAAAGCCGAACGCGTCTTGGTTGCAGCATTCGAGTACTTCGAGGCACACCCTGCGTTTATTCGTCTCACAAGACGCGAAGCCCTAGGTAGCGGACCGATGCTCTCCGAAGAACTTGGGGAGGTCCTACGCCCAATGTTCGATAACGCCGTAGATTTTCTAGAGCGCGAGATGGATGCCGGGCGCTTCCGCCGCTACGACGCTGCACAGTTCTTGCTAACCGGCTACGGCGCAGTCCTCTCGTACCTCTCCGACGCGCCTCTGGCGGCAAAGCTGCTCGGGATCGATCCGCTATCCCCTGAGGCTCTCGCTGCGCGCCGCAGGCATGTACTCGATCTCCTGCGCGGTGCACTCGACCCTGAGTACCAGTCACAGGAGAACTAGCAGGAGAAGCAGGAGCCGAATCAATAGCGCTCTAGAACTTCAGGCGCTCCTGCCACTTATCGATTTGGTCGACATCTCCAAAAATCTCAATAGATGACGGTACGACTCTCCCGAGAATAAGTAGAAGGAGATCTGAGGCTGTCGCACGCGCTGCAACGTCCCCCTTGTCATGCTCATGCTTAAACTCGACGCCCTCAACACCAACAGTGATCAGCCATTCTCCCTCGCAGTCGGTTGCGTGCAGATGAAGGCGCTCACCCACACCCCGAATATCTGTATCGGGTCGAAAGGCTAGGTTCTCAAGAATTTCATCCAGACCATCGCAGGCTAAGGCTGCATTTATAGGCTCTGGGGACCCAACAGCGCTCTGAACATCCCATCGATGAACACTAATTTCATGGGCTAGGCGCCGAGACCAAAATAGAGCGTGACTATCAGCACCCCACGACCAGCAGTTATCCGTTGGATCTGCCTCCGCCATCACCGCCGCCGCTTCACCAGCCTTCTGAACCAACCAATCTCCATAATCGTCGCGCTCTTGGGGTAAGCCGATATCGAGGCTCCTCGGATCAACACGCTCCGGCCGCTGCTCTACGACTCCACTGCCCCAGACGAATACTGTGCCGATGTGCTTGACGAGCCGCCCCAGATCCCACTCTGGAGTTGCCGGGACCGGCAGTTCGGGGCCCGCATTCGCAAATACATCGCGAATCGCTGCTGCATCCGCAGTAAATGAATCTATGTACTCAACGTGACTCAAGTTACTCATAGAACCCAACCTTATCCTTTGGATGCAGGCTTCAAAATAATGTCTCAGAAGCCTCTTCGTTGGGGGCCATCGCAAGCATCAAGGTTGAGTCGTTATTGCGCGTGTTGTTCACAGCCGTACTCACTTCATGCCATGCCACTACATCGTCAGGGGCTGGAGCGAGGAGACTGTCGAGCTGCTCCTGAAGTGTTGATCTATCCAACCATGAAGCCCAGTTCCTCTCGTCGAGAATCACAGGCATTCGATTGTGTATTGGCTCAATTATGGAGTTCGCTTGGGTGGTAAGAATCGCGCAAGTACGTAACGGAGTATTTGCCTCACTCTGATCAGATGGATCCAACCACGACTCCCAAATACCGGCGACTGCAATTGGCTGCCCTGTATTCGCGTGGATGAAGACAGGCTGCTTACTTCGCTTCCCATCGACGGCTCTCCATTCATAGAAACCATCGACTGGAATAATGCATCTGCGCGATGCATATGCACTCTTGAATGAAGGTTTCTCTTTTACCGTCTCGCTCCGTGCATTGATGAGGCGATCTCCGATTGCCTTGTCTTTAGCCCACCTCGGAACCAATCCCCATCGCAGGCGATCAATTACTCGCTCGCCTGCGGGGGCGTTGAGTACAACGGTCACCTCTCTGCGCGGCGTTACGTTGTAGTCCGGATCGGCGAGATCGGCTACTGCCTCAAAAGCCCCAAACTGCGCGAGGAGTAGTGCTGGCGAAGATGCTTGGACGAACCTTCCACACACGTGACTGAGTTTAGGTGCGGTTTGAAGATTGATCCGGGTCTACAAAACGGACACTTGACCAATGTCCGTTAATCGCACAGACGCGCCCATCGGAGAGTCCAGCCTCAAGACCAATCTCTTGAACCGGCTCAAAGGTGAGATCGGTTGCTACGCCGGATGTGCGCTTGGGCCATGCGACCCAGAGACTTCCACCATCAGCAAGGGAGCGTCTAAACCCCGGCATGCGTCGCGCAAGTTCAGCGCGCCGTGTTGCAAAGAAAACAATTACATCCGCGCGTCCACGTGCATTTGATCGCACCTCAACGCTCGCGGGGAGCTTCCCTAACTCCCGATGGAATCCAGGCGGGCAGGAGATCAACGCAACCACTGCATCATCTTTGATCCCTAATTTTTTCGGGAGAGACGATGTCGATTGACTCTTGGCTTCAGGCATGGGATGTGCATTCCACCTAAATTTCGGGCCCGCGTCAAATGGAGGATAAATCCCAAGAGACGTATTCGCTACTCAGGTGCGCGATAGTTCGTAAACGCGGGCACCAAAATTGCGAGTGCTCCGACGGCAAGAATGCATATGACTCCCCCTGAGACAACCGAGACTGTTGGCGATGCAAGTGTCGCCACCAAGCCGGCCTCCATATCGCCGAGGCGTGGACCACCCGTTACTACCAAAATGTGTATGCCGGAGAGCCTTCCGCGCAGATCATCTGGGACAGACCTCTGAAGAATCGTGTTCCGAAATACCGCAGAGATCACATCAGCCCCACCGGCAACGGCTAGACACCCGAGAGCCAAGCCAATACTTGAGCCACTCAAGCCAAATGCCACGATTCCCGCCCCCCAGAGGGCAACAGCGATCAGAACAGCGCGTCCTTGCCTATTGATCCTGTGGACCCATCCGGAGGTAAGGGCGCCAATCAGGGCCCCTACCGCAACCGCTGAGAAGAGCAACCCAACCAACTCAGGGCCAGCGTGAAACTGCACCTGCGCAAGAACCGGGAAGAGCGCTCTAGGCATACCAAATACCATTGCTATGAGGTCAACGATGAATGTGGCCTGCAGCACCCTGCGCCCCTTGAGGTAACGGAAACCAGCCGTGACTCGCGCCCACCCCTCCTCGTCCTCAATAAAGGACTCGGCCTCGCTCTCAGCGGGTCCTTCCATCAGCGCCCCCTCGCGACTCGGAGCGGTGGTGCTAGAGGCACTCACCGGCGGATGAGGGCGCATTAGACGCACGCTGATCAATGCAGCTGCGAATGTGACGAGATCAAGTCCGTATGCGATCCCAAGCCCGAAGCGAGCGATCAATAGTCCTCCGAGCGCAGGCCCAACGATCAAGCAGGTATTCCACATGGCCTGGTTGAGAGCCAAGGCTGCAGGGAGTTCATCGTGGGGTACAAGATTTGGGGTCATTGCGGATCTAGCGGCCAATGCCAAGCTCCCCGAGCCAGCGACCAAGGCTGCAGCCAAATAGACGAGCAGAAGCGGAGGCGATCCAATCCAGACCCCGACGAGGAGCAACAGAGCAGCCCCAGCCTCACACCAGTGAGCAATTAGAAGAATGCTGCGGCGGTCATGGCGATCAACAAGGGGCGCTCCGAATAATGCAGATAGCAGTATCGGGACAAACTGCACCAACCCGATTCCGCCGACGGCAAGCGCCGATCCAGTAATCCGATAGACCTGCACGTAGAGGGCCACTACTGCGATGTTGGAGCCGGTCTCCGAGACGAGCTCGCCTAGCCAGAGGAGTCGAAACTCTCGCCTTCTAAGCGGACGAGTATCGATCATTAAACGAGCGAATCGACCGCGCTCAGGGGTCTCGGATGTCGCATTGTTCTCAGCCACCCGGCACCTCAATCAAAATCCGACCTCTGCGCTGGCATTTAGAGCAGGGCCTCGCTATCCTTGGGCCCAGCAGCGTAACCACGCCGCAAATATGCCGCCTCAAGAAACAGTCTAGGAGCAACAAATGCCGATCCGTCTAGGTGACGAAGCACCCAATTTTACAGTCGAGACTACCGAGGGAACCATCAATTTCCATGAGTACCTCGGAGACTCTTGGGGGATCCTCTTCTCTCACCCCAAAGACTTCACCCCAGTCTGCACAACAGAGCTCGGAGCCTTTGCGAACCGCAAGGCTGATTTCGACTCGCGCAATGTGAAGCTAATCGGCGTGAGCGTAGATGATCTCGCATCTCACAACGCGTGGATCGGTGACATCGCTGAGACGCAAGGTACTGCTCTCAACTACCCGCTTATCGCAGACCCAGAACGCGTAGTAGCGGGTCTCTACGACATGATCCACCCGAACGCCAATGACACACTCACAGTGCGTTCAGTATTTGTGGTTGGGCCAGACAAGAAAATCAAACTCACACTGACCTACCCGGCAAGCACTGGTCGCAACATCGACGAGATCATCCGAGTGATCGACTCCCTGCAGTTGACCGCCAAGTTCTCGGTTGCAACTCCAGTTAACTGGGAAGACGGTGACGACGTAATCATCGGAGCCTCAGTAAGCGACGAGGATGCGAAAGTCAAATTCCCAGGTGGATGGAAGACAATCAAGCCTTACCTGCGGGTTCTTCCACAGCCCAACAAGTAATTTCTTCGAATTAAGGAATTAGAGCCATCCGAGAGGGTCGACCGGTACTCCATTTACCCTCACCTCGAAATGCAGGTGAGGACCAGTGGCATAACCGGTTGACCCAACGGATGCGATTCGCATGGAGGCGGTTACGGTCTGGCCGACCTGCACATTGAATGCCGATAAGTGAGCATAGAGAGTTGCAACGCCCCCGCCATGATTAATCAACACCGCGTTTCCGTAGCCGGTCTGGTAGCTAGCACTGACCACTACACCTGAAGCAGCGGCTCGCACTGGTGCACCCATCCCAGATGCAAAGTCGACTCCGGAGTGCATTCTTGTATCGCCAAATATCGGATGAACCCGGGTGCCGAAGGTTGAACTAATCGCCCCATCAGCGGGGCGCACCATACGCCCAGGGCGAGACCCAGTGTTGCGGCCTCTAAGGCTGGCAGCGATTCGGTCAGACTCCGCCTGAAGAACTGCAAGTTGCCGAGTGAACTCTGCCTTTCGCGAACGTATCTTTGCCAATGACGCCGCCTCTGCTCGCTCCTCCTCAGATGCCGAGGCGGCTGCAGTTGCCTGCTGTATGCGAAGAGCGGAGACAGCTTGAGTCTCCAGATCTACAACAGAGCGTTCGGCTGAAAGTTCCGCCTCCCTCTCCGAGAGGGCCCGACGTGCGCCGGTAAATGTGCGGATCAAGATGTTTGAGTACTCCGAAGATGCAGATAAATACTTCGTACCTACCACCAGATCATGGAAGCCCTTTGCTGCTCCAGCGAGAGCAGCGAACCCCCCCTCTGATGAGCCACCGCGATACATGCGTGCTGCTGAGCGCTGAAGATCGTCGCGTGCAGATCTAAGCTCTCGACGATTCTCTTTAATCTGCAGAGCGAGAGCGTCGATTCGTGCACCTACTTCGCGCCGCTTCGCCACCGCCGCAGACAACTGCGCGTCTACCTCAGCGAGCCGAGCCTGAGCCGCTTCACGCTTCGCACGAATGGAGGAGAGTTCACGAAGGGCAGCGGACTCCTCGGCCGAAGCATCACCGATATTGCGCAGAAGGCTCTGCTTCGTAGGGGCTGGGGAAGTAGCCGCTTGCGCTAGCGCAGACCCAGGGGCGATAAGACCGATGGAGCAGACAAGTAACGCCCCTAAGACTCGTTTCATAGCAAAAGGCCGATGAGGCCTAGGCCTCGATAAAGCGCCGAAGACCGATTATTGCCCCAAGCACACCTATTCCAGCGCCAATCGCAACGAGCATCAAACCGATCGTGATGGCATCCCCGGTTGTTACGTAGAACCCACGAGAGAAATCAGAGTTGCGAGAGATGGCATTTGTTAAGACGTTCTGAAGCCCAAGCATCGCCATAAAGGCAACAAGTGCCCCCACGACGCCTTGCACCAATCCCTCGAGCATGAATGGGATACGAACAAACCAGTTGGAGGCTCCAACAAGTTTCATAACCTCAATCTCGCGCCTACGCGCAAACGTAGCGAGCCTGATCGTATTTACAATTAAGAACAATGATGCAAAGAGCAGCAGGGCGAAGATGACGATAAATGCGGTTCTAATCCATGCAGTCGCCGAGAGGAGTTGGCGCACCTGTTTCTCTGCGGTCTTAACCTCGTCTACACCAGGTTGACTCTGGAACCGATCAGCAACCGTCTTGGTTAACTCAGCTTTGATCGGCGCAACTCGGAATGAGGAAGGCAACGCTGCCGCATCAACGCTGTTGACAAGATCGGGCTGATCTTTGAACAAACGTCGGAACTCAGTAAGCGCGTCATCCTTGGTTAGGTACCTAAAATCTCTTACCTCAGGGTCGTTCACTAATTGGCGCTGGACGGCAGCAATCTGAGCATCGGTGGCATCTACGTTCATGAATACTTCGAGCTCGACGCCATTCTTCCATCGCTCTGTACCGTGATTTACAAGCGTATTTAGCATCCATGCGCCGCCTAAGACACACAACGAAACAGTTACCGTAATTACTCCTGCAATCGTCATCAAGAGGTTCCGCTTAAGCGATACAAGCGTCTCGCGCGCAAAATAAGAGAGTCGAGTGATCATCAGCGGCCTCAGGTACCAACGCCGTAGACACCGCGAGCCTGGTCGCGCTCTACACGTCCATGCGAGAGTTCAATTACTCGGCGCCGCATCCGGTCGACCATCTGCTGATCATGGGTAGCCATAACAACTGTGGTCCCTGTGCGGTTGATGCTGTCAAGAAGGCGCATGATGCCGTCGGTCGTGTCAGGGTCAAGGTTTCCGGTGGGCTCATCTGCGAGAAGTATCAAGGGACGATTTACAAATGCTCGAGCTATGGAGACTCTCTGCTGCTCACCACCAGATAACTCAAGGGGAAAACGCTCCGCCTTCTCTGCCAAGCCTACGAGCTCAAGAATCTGGGGAACCTGTGACCTAATTGCGGATCTAGGCCTCCCTATTACCTCGGCAGCAAACGCGACATTCTCATAGACAGTCTTTGAGGGGAGCAACTTAAAGTCTTGAAAGATGGTCCCGATATTGCGGCGCAACTGTGGGACCTTCCAAGAACTCAAGGTCGCTATATCTCTACCGGCAACAATTATGCGCCCCTCGGAGGCGACCTCATCGCGAAGGAGCAGGCGTAGGAAAGTTGATTTTCCTGAACCAGAGGGTCCCACGAGGAAGACAAACTCCCCCTTTGGGATGTCTAGGGAGACCTCACGCAGAGCGGAGATCTCGCCTTTGTAGGTCTTAGAGACGTTCTCGAAGCGGATCATGGGAGGACCCCAAGTTACCAGCGCGGGAGACCAAATCAGTGGCACTCAAGAGCAAAAAACGCCATTACAAGCCGAATATAAGGGGCTTTGACCCGCCAAATACGTCCTTGCTAGGAGGATGCACCACGCTCGGGCATACCGGCTCTTCGCCACTGGAGAAATGCCTCAACGAATCCCTGAATATCGCCATCCAAGACCGCAGCGACGTTTCCGGTCTCATAGGCGGTGCGCAGGTCCTTAACCATTTGGTAGGGAGCTAGCACATAGGAGCGGATCTGACTCCCCCAAGCAACGTCACGCTTCTCCCCCGAAATGGCGTCGAGTTCACGCCGTCTCTCCTCGCGTTGGCGCTGAGCTAGGCGAGCTCCAAGGATCTCCATAGCGCGCGCCTTGTTCTGAAGTTGGGAGCGCTCGTTCTGGCAAGAAACAACAACCCCGGTAGGTAGATGCGTAAGGCGCACCGCAGAGTCAGTGACGTTTACGTGCTGCCCTCCTGCGCCGGATGACCGGAATGTATCGACACGAAGATCACCTGGTTCTATCTCGGGCACCTCGGCCTCTTCAATCGCCGGGACTACATCGAAAGATGAGAATGCAGTGTGTCGACGGGCCTGTCCGTCAAAGGGAGAGATGCGCACCAAGCGATGCACTCCACGCTCGCCAGTGAGCATTGCGTACGCAAACCGGCCTCGAACTGTGAAAGTGGCTGACGAGATACCGGCCTCATCCCCTAGCGAGACATCATCGATTGAGACTGTAAAACCCTGCCTCTCAGCCCAGCGCGTATACATGCGAAGCATCATCTGTGCCCAGTCTTGGGCATCTGTACCACCGGCACCAGAGTGCACATCGCAGATCGCATCACGCTCATCATGCTCACCGGTAAATAGCGCTCGCAGCTCGAGCCGATCCAACTCCTCGCGCAGAGCCAGAGCGCCCTGAGAAATCTCGGGCTCTATTGTCTCGTCGCCTTCTTCTCTCGCTAACTCAGCGAGCGTCTCCAAGTCACTGACGACTACCTCAAGACGCTCAACAAGATTGATGTCGTCTCGAGTCTGAGCCAGCTCAGTAGTAACGCGGCGTGCTGCATCGGGGTCGTCCCATAGGTCTGGACGGCTCGCGTCTTCCTCTAGTACCAGGACACGCGCCTCAGCGACTCCGATCTGGAGGTAACCGCGCGCCTCGGCTACGCGTCGAGACAGATCTGATAATTCATCGGAGAAGTCTCGCAACGCCGATCAAGCCCCGTGGCAGGTCTTGAACTTCTTGCCGCTTCCACACCAGCAGGGCTCGTTGCGCCCTGGCGCACGCTCAACTTTCACTGGAGCCTGCACCGGTATCTCAGCCTCTGGGGCTGGGCCCATTGCCCCGGTGCCGTCATCGAAGCCGACGGCTGCCGCCGCTAATGCCGAGGCACCCTGAACAGGGTCATCCGCTGCGCTATAGGTCAATTCACGTTCTGGTTGTGCAACATCTGACTCCGAGACAACCTCAAGACGGAAAACGTATTGAACAAAGGTGTCCCTAATCGAGCCCATCATGGCCTCGAACATGTCGTAGCCCTCGCGCTGCCACTCGGCGAGTGGGTCCTGCTGGCCCATAGCCCGAAGATTGATTCCCTCGCGTAGATAATCCATCTCGTAAAGGTGATCGCGCCAATGCTGGTCAATCACGGAGAGCATTACCCTGCGCTCAATCTCACGCAGTTGCTCGGTACCGATTGAGTCTTCTTTCGATGTATAAACGCTTAGTGCATCCTCTACAAAAGCTGCTCTAGCAGCGCGTACATCGTGTAATTCTTTAACGTGATCCGCCGTGATACTCGAGGCATATAGGGCCTGCATCGCAAGGACTAACTCGTCGACATCCCAGTCTTCGGAGTAATTCCCAGTACACAAGAGGTCGATGATGGAGTCAACTGCATCATTAATTGCTTTCGCTGTCTCGTCGCGTAGGTCTCCGCCATCAAGAATCTGCTGGCGCCTGCGGTAGATGATCTTGCGCTGTTCGTTAAGCACTTCGTCATACTTAAGAACGTCTTTACGTATCTCGAAGTTGCGATCCTCAACGGTGCGCTGCGCACGCTCAATCGCCTTTGAGACCATCTTCGCTTCTAGCGGAACATCATCTGGGAAGGTTCGACCCATGACCCAACTCATCGCACCGGAGGCGAAGAGGCGCATTAGATCATCTTCAAGAGAGAGGTAAAAACGGCTCTCCCCTGGGTCCCCCTGTCGGCCGGCTCGACCACGCAACTGATCATCAATACGTCGAGATTCATGCCGCTCGGTCCCGAGAACATAAAGGCCGCCAGCCTCGCGGACCATCGCACCCTCGGCTATGCAGGACGCCTTCGTATCTGCCACAAGTTTGGCGTATTCATCTGGATTCTCGGCCTCGGTGATGCCCTTAGCGAGCATTTCATGCTCAACAAGGCCTTCTGGGTTACCACCTAGGAGAATGTCGACTCCACGACCGGCCATGTTCGTAGCCACTGTGACCGCACCTATACGCCCGGCCTGAGTAACAACATGCGCCTCTCGCTCGTGCTGCTTGGCGTTCAAGACTGCATGGCGGATACCGCGTTTATCCAAGAGCCGGCTCAACTTCTCAGACTTCTCGACAGAGATTGTTCCGACAAGAACAGGCTGGCCAAGAGCGTTTCTCTCAGCGATGTCATCGGCAGCAGCAGCGAACTTGGCGTCCTCTGTCTTGTAAATAAAGTCGGCCTCATCGGCGCGCTTTGGCTCGCGGTTTGTTGGGATGCTCACAACCTCGAGTCCGTAAGTGTGTGCAAATTCACCGGCCTCGGTTGAGGCGGTACCGGTCATGCCTGCCAACTTCTCATAGAGGCGGAAGTAGTTCTGGAGTGTGACGGTTGCAAGAGTGTGGTTCTCCTCTTTGATCCGCACACCTTCCTTGGCCTCCACAGCTTGGTGAAGTCCCTCGCTCCAGCGACGACCCTCGAGGATGCGCCCCGTGAACTCATCGACGATCTTTACCTCACCGTCGGCTACCACATAATCAACGTCGCGTTTGAACAACTCTCGAGCGCGCAGCGCTGCCTGCAATTGGTGAACAAAGTTTTGATTTACGTGCTCGTAAAGATTGTTGACTCCAAGCGCTTCCTCTACGCGAGCAATTCCCTCTTCGGTCGGAACCACTGTCTTCTTAGGCTCATCAACCTCGTAGTCACGATCGCGCGTTAAACCCTTTACAACACGTGCGAATTGGTAATAGAGAGCCTGGGCGTCATCTGCACGACCGGAGATAATGAGCGGAGTACGCGCCTCGTCAATAAGAATTGAGTCGACCTCATCAACAATCGCGAAGAAGTGACCCCGCTGAACCTGTCCATCACGAGTGTCGGACATGTTGTCTCGGAGGTAATCGAACCCAAACTCGTTGTTGGTTCCGTAGGTGATATCTGCCGCATAGGCACGCCGCTTCGCACCGTAGTCATCTACGTCTGCAACAACCATCCCGACCTCAAGGCCGAGAGAGTGGTGAACCTGACCCATCCATGCGGAGTCACGCTTAATTAGGTAGTCGTTAACGCTCACGACGTGGACTCCATTACCAGCGAGCGCATTTAGATACGAAGGAAGGGTTGAGACGAGTGTCTTTCCCTCTCCGGTCTTCATCTCGGCGACCCACCCGAAGTGGAGCCCGGCGCCACCCATTACCTGAACATCAAAGTGGCGCTGCCCTAGAACCCGGCGTGCTGCCTCTCGGACGGTAGCGAAGGCCTCTGGCATCAGATCGTCGAGGTCCTCGCCATTTGCAAGGCGTTGCTTGTAGATCGCAGTGAGGCCAAGGAGTTCATCGTCGCTGCGTCGCTCCATCTCAGGCTCGAAGGCTGCCACCAGAGGGACGATTGATCTGACCAACTTGAGTTTGCGGCCATCGCCGGCATTTAGGAGTTTCTGGAAAAGGCTCATGAAGTTTCAGAGTCTAGGGTTCGCGCACGCCTTGGCCTGCTCGGGGCGCCGAGGTTTGGCTCAAATCGCATAACCAAGCCATAACCGACTCCACCACGGCCTCAACGGGCGGGTTATAAGAGCCACTTCTGACAGCTTCGGCGAGCTGAGTATGCCGAGAACTGAGTCCCGATATTGATCGGTGATTTGAGCGAGCGTAGAGAGCGTACCCATTTACTTCGTTAGTCATGCTCACTCCTCTCGCTCAAAATATCGCAGTGCATCTTTAGCCCTGCCAGTTCTTAAATAGTGCCAGTTCTTAAGTTCTGCATAGTTCATCGGCATTCTGATGCATGACCTAAAGGCAAGCACATCGATACCTGATCTCCCAATGTCACATCTGACGTGCTGGCCCGCGAGTCTTGCCCCACTCGGTGCGTGCCGCTACGGCTCCCCAAATCTCGCTGGCGCCCGCGTCGCGGAGTGCCGATGCCGCTGCAGTGAGAGTGCTACCTGTGGTGACGACGTCATCGACCACTATCACTAGACCCTCTACGGGTCTAAGTGAGAGCACCTGAGGCCCGACTCGTCGGAGGCCGCGGCCCTTGCCAGTCTGAG
The DNA here is from genome assembly GCA_001023575.1 of Actinobacteria bacterium IMCC26256. Taxonomy (GTDB): domain Bacteria; phylum Actinomycetota; class Acidimicrobiia; order IMCC26256; family IMCC26256; genus IMCC26256. The sequence continues at coordinate 1,702,933 of CP011489.1, forward strand.
GCGAATTATCGAGTCGAATTAGCTTGCGGCTTAGGCCTAACTTCAACTCCCGAGCAACTGCAGCAGCCAGTAGTTCGGCTTGATCAAATCCGCGACAACGCCTATGCATTTTGGTGGTTGGCGCCCAAGTAATTGTGACAGGATCAAGGAGACGGTGAGACGTACCGCAATCTCGAGCGGCCAATGCTTCCTTAATTTTCAAGACCACGGGATCAATAAGCCAATAGATCACCACACGCTCGTTGTGGTACTTGAGGCGAGCGGTTGCCTCACGCGTAACGCCTGTATACGAACGACCTACGAAGAGTCGATCGAGAGAGCGGGGAGGGGGGCAAGACTCTGGAGGCGCCGCGCCCTGCGCGCAGTTGGTGCAGAGCCAGGAGCCCCGCGATCGGCAGCCTGGGCAGACTGCACCGAAGACTCGAGTTAGGGCCAGATCGAACATGTTGGCGACGATACCGGGGGCCTGTGACAGCCCCCGGTCGTCGCTAACAATGCTTTACTAATTTCAGAAATTAGTAGCGATAACGCTCAGGCTTGTAAGGACCCGATACAGGTATGCCTAGGTAATCAGCCTGGTCCTCTGTGAGAACTGTGAGATGCACTCCAAGTTTCTCGAGGTGGAGTCTTGCGACCTCCTCATCGAGGTGCTTGGGCAGTACGTATACCTTGTTCTCATAGAAGTCAGAGTGACCAAAGAGTTCAATCTGCGCAATTACCTGATTGGTAAATGAGTTCGACATTACGAAACTCGGGTGGCCAGTGGCGCAACCAAGATTCAGAAGGCGACCCTCGGCGAGCACGATTATCGAATGCCCATCAGCGAATACCCACTCGTCGACCTGAGGCTTGATCTCAATACGCTTGATCCCTGGGAGCTTCGCAAGGCCAGCCATGTCGATCTCGGTATCAAAGTGACCGATGTTTCCGACAATAGCGTTGTGCTTCATGCTCGCCATGTGAGCAGCGGTGATGACGTTCATGTTCCCAGTTGCGGTAATGAAAACATCGGCTGTCTCGATCACGTCCTCCATTGTCACTACCTGATAGCCCTCCATCGCTGCCTGCAGCGCACAGATTGGGTCCACCTCAGTAATTACAACTCGCGCTCCTTGGCCCTTCAATGACTGGGCGGAGCCTTTGCCGACGTCTCCGTAACCAGCAACTACACAGACCTTCCCGGCGATCATTACGTCGGTAGCGCGTGCGATTCCGTCAATAAGAGAGTGACGGCATCCGTATAGGTTGTCGAACTTGGACTTTGTAACAGAGTCATTTACGTTGATAGCAGGGAAGAGGAGGCGGTTCGTCTCCTCCATCTGATACAGGCGGTGCACTCCGGTAGTTGTCTCCTCGGTTACACCGATCATCTCGGCTGCAACTTCGTGCCAACGGTTCGGTGTCTCAACCAAGATCTTTGCAAGCAACCCAAGGATCACTGCAAATTCTTCGTTGTCAGCGGTAGAAGGATCCGGAACTACGCCGGCCTTCTCAAACTCGACGCCTTTGTGAATTAGAAGGGTTGCATCTCCGCCGTCATCGAGAAGCATGTTGGGTCCGGCGCCCTCACCCCATGAGAGTGCTCGGTCTGTGCACCACCAGTACTCCTCGAGGCTCTCGCCCTTCCATGCGAATACTGGAACACCGATTGGCTTCTCAGGAGAGCCACCGCGCCCGACTGCAATGGCGGCTGCGGCGTGGTCCTGGGTAGAGAAGATGTTGCAGGAAGCCCATCGAACCTCTGCACCAAGGTCTACGAGGGTCTCGATTAGGACTGCGGTCTGAATCGTCATGTGGAGTGAACCGGTAATGCGTGCACCCTTAAGTGGCTGCGACTCTGCGTAACGAGCACGCAGAGAGACAAGGCCAGGCATCTCGTGCTCGGCGAGGTCAATCTCTTTGCGGCCGAATACAGCGAGGCTCAGGTCTGCAACCCTGAAGTCTTCAGGAGAGAGAACACGAGCAGTTCTGTTTGTTGCAGCATTTGTTTCTTTAATGGCTGTCATTTCGTCTCCATGTTGAAGGGCGCTACTTCATCTATCAAGAATCTATTTACAGGTATCAATACAACTAACAGTAAAAATACGAGCAAATAGGTTAGAGAGAGACGGGTTCGCGCTACTCGGATGGAGTCGGCCCAGATCACCGGGTGACAGCCGCTTTTGGGCCCGACCAGAACCGTGATACTACTGCGCCGTGGAGCCCAGTATTCCCTTCAAGGTCGCAATCGCCTCTATAGGGCCTGGGTCAACTCCGGCGTTCATCGCCATATAGACAGATACCCAATCCCCTAGGTACATAAGGTCGAGCAGCTGTGCAAGGCGACTGTTGCCGCTAGCGCGCACCTCGAGCACCTGGTGCACGGCCTCGCTAACTATGTCGCGCGTCACTTCTATTCGCTGGGAGAGGCGATCGTGCTCGAACTCATGGCGCAGTTCGATCATCGAGATGACCTGCCGGGTGACGTCTCCGTGCTGCCCCCATGCGCATATCTCATTGTGATCGAGCTCGGGGTACGCAGCCCAGAAGGCAGGTGCCTTTGCGTTCTCATTGATGTCGCATTTCCATCTCATAGCAGCTACAGAACCAATAGCCCCACCGCCATATATGACAGGGAAGGTTCCGCCGATATTGCGCGCTAGTTCTCTTGCAATATTCTCTGGAGCTGCAACCTCCGGAGCGCAAGCGTCACGGCGAACTCCAAGTTGGTCGCGCGCTGAGATCAGGTCGTCATCCACATTTGTGAGCAATCCAATTGCTCCGAGCGTGCTGAGTATCGGTGCCACTAGGGCACCGATTGCAGCACGCGGCATAAAACCAGATGGGCAAGAGAGGTGAAGCGCGCCCGACTCTTTGGCCATACGGACGAGTTCGCCTCCACTCGACACCACTACGACTCTTGCCCCTGCTGCGATTGCACCGCGCGTCATGGCCACGGTCTCCTCTGTCTCTCCTGAGTAGGAAACAGCGAAAACTAGGGTTCGCTCGCCAATGTAGGCAGGCGTTCGGATTTGCTTATGGACTAACACGGGGAGCGAGAGTTCGTTGCTACCTACGGAGGCAAGAACATCGCCCGAGATACCACTCCCACCCATACCAAGCACAGCGATGCTCGTCAGGTCAACGGGCGCAGGAAGCGAGGCGCCTCGAAGTGCGTCGCGAGCGGCTACGTGCGCATCTGCGATCTGCTCAGGCAGTCCGCGCACAGCCTCCAAGAAATTGAGCGAATCGAGCCCCACTATTTTCAGGCTCCAAATGTTGGGCTAATACCCTCAGACTCGGCCTTGGCAAAGAGGCGAGCAAGCTCAGAGTCGCTAATCGTCTCGCTCTCCTCTACAAGCATGATGGGGATGTCCTCGCGCACCGTGTATCTCCTGCTGAGACGAGGATTAATGAGCGAAGACTCATCCGCGAAGTAAAGAAGCGGACCTTTATCCTCAGGGCAGGCGAGAATCTCTAGTAATTGTGGGTCTAGTGCCATCGTATTGCTCCTCGAGTATTGGTTTCTGTGGGTAAAACTACCTCGGCTCAGTAAGGCCTGTGCCCTCTTCGCTTCGTTTTATAACTAGGTCTGCTCTCGGATTATGGCCAAGACCTGACCTGTGCGCTCTTCGCAGGCCGAGTCATCGGCAGCCTCAAGGTTGAGACGCAGTAAAGGCTCCGTATTACTTGCGCGCAGATTGAACCACCAGTCGCCGAGGTCAACGGTAAGCCCGTCGAGACGATCTTGTTTGGCATCCACAAACTGTTCGGCAAATAATTCAGAGACACGTTCGATAACAGCCTTTGGATCCGGGACAGTTGAGTTGATCTCCCCTGAGGCTGCGTATCTCTCGAATGGAGTGCGGAGCTCAGAGAGAGGCGCATTTGCCCGACTGAGTTCCTCAAGGATCACTACTGCAGCGATTAGCCCAGAGTCGGCGCGCCAGTTATCTCGGAAGTAATAGTGACCCGAGTGCTCTCCACCAAATATTGCGCCAGTCTCAGACATAACTTGCTTGATAAATGAATGCCCGACGCGCGACCTAATTGGCTCGCAGCCCATCTCTGTCACAATCTCTGCAACAGATTTGGAGCAGATGAGGTTGTGTACGACCTTCTCGCCTGGGCCCGAGGCCTGAAGTATCGACTTTGCAACCATCGCGGTGGTCAGAGATCCGGAGACTGGGTTGGCGTTGTTATCCACGACAAATACGCGATCTGCATCACCATCGAAAGCGAGTCCGATATCGGCTCCGTGTTTCAGCACTGCTCGCTGGAGGTCTACAAGATTCTCTGGCTGAATTGGGTCCGCAGGATGATTCGGAAAGGTTCCGTCCAGCTCCACGTAAAGAATTGTTAGATCAAACGGCAGTTTCTCAAATACGGCCGGTACAACTAGGCCGCCCATTCCGTTTGCGGTATCTGCAACTACTACCAGCGGGCGCAGTTTCTCAGGCTCTTGGATAAACGATCGAACGTGATCGGCAAACTCATCTAGTAGCCCGCGCTGCGAGACTGTTCCCGGCTCTTCTGCGCGCTCTACGAGTCCTCCCGCAACCGCTTCTTTAATTTGAACAAGCCCTGTATCTTCACCAATAGGACCCGCTGAGGCTCGACACATCTTGATGCCGTTGTACTGCGCGGGGTTGTGACTCGCCGTAAATTGTGCGGCCGGAGCATCAAGGAGTCCCGAGGCGAAATAAACCATGTCAGTAGAGGCGAGCCCGATGTCAACAACATCCGCGCCTGCAAGGATTGCTCCTTCAATAAATGCGCGGCTCAACGGAATTGAAGACGGGCGCATATCGTGGCCAACTACAACTGTCGAGGCGCCGGTAAATGCCACGAATGCATTCCCTATGCGATGAGCAATAGCCTCATCAATCTCCGTCGGATAAACACCGCGGACGTCGTAGGCCTTAAAGATTGTGTCAAGCGAATCCGGCACTGGGGGCCTCTGGTCCTCAACCGCCCCTGTGGGCGGGACGTTGGATACTAATCGGGGAAGCGCTAACCGCTCATTGGGTGCGCCATATTGGGGCTAACTAAGGGTTGTCACCCTCCGTCAAAAATTAGAGCGAGCGCCTCGGACCTCGCCCTAATCTCAGGATCTAAGCCTTCAATCCGAAGAATTCTCTCAAGGGCAGCCGCCAGAGCCACACCTGCATCTGCCCTAGGGCCGCGCCGCGAGCGTGAGAGGAGAGAGGCCTCTGACGAATAGCCAGCGGTGCGAAGAGCCGAGACAAGAGCGAGCACGTCGTCAACCTCCTCTCCCCCATGCAGAAATGGGTCATACATCTCCGGTGCATCTGCCGCTGGTTCTATTTCTCCGTATGCATCCATCGAATCTGGCTCCTCAAGCACGGGCCAGCGTCGAGCAATTAGCACTACGCCAGCAATGCCCAAGAGGCTCAGAAGAAATCCGATCCACTCTGGACCTGAACGCGCGTAGGAGAGTGTCACATCCTTTGAAGTCGGGATCACAACCATGAAGTTCGGCGTAGTGCGATAAGGGCCATCAGCACCGCTGGCTCTCCAGTTCGGGTAATACGACTCGCGAACTATGACAGGCACCCCAACACGCGAGACGTGGAACGAGATTGAATGATCAGTCCGCTTAAGTTTTGTTACCTCAACTTTTGGTAATGCCTTGCGCTCCAATAAACGAGCGACAACCGGGTCTTCTTCACGCACCCAGGACTCAGGGCCATCTACCACTAACGGCCGGTCAAGGGCACTCGGTTCGTTGAACCAGCCAACGCTCATGCACTCCCAAGCCTCAAGCCGTGGTGAACGGATCCCCTCTACTCGCTCACGGTCAAAGCAGTCACTCTGCTTAGCAGCGTGAGCCTCAGTGACAACTGGCTCGGCACTCAACCCCTCGACGAGTCGGCTTCCAGAGACGCGATAAATACTCCATCCTTTTGGATCCTGGCCGTCGGTGTCTTTTGTTGTTCCTATGAGAGTCAATCGCTCATCGGCCGCTGCTGCAGCGAGCGCTGCATCCGAGTAGGCGAGGTAATAATCCTCCCCCATCACCTGCATCCATCGCACGCCGAGACTGAAGTCTTCAATGTGGCGGTAATCAAGCCCTCGAACTGGGTTAGATGCGTTGGATGGGCCAGAGATAGGGCTCACACCCATGAAGTGGTACGGAGTTGTCGCAGCGGACTCAAAGTAGAGGCCCTCTACGGATTGGATGCGACCTTTGGTGAAGTACGGGAGCAACTCAAGCGCAAGCGGAGTCCCGTAATTATCGAGCGAACCACCGCCCTCCCATACAGCGCGCCCGGCAGGGAGGGTCTTCATCTCATTGATGAGGGCCTCGAACTCTGGCCATGCCTTTGCGCGCGTTGCATCGGCGCGCGTGTCCTCGTACCCCGAGAAATTCCACTCGGCCCAAAAATCAAGAAAACCGCGCGTACTAAAAGCGCGCGCGAGTGTAAATACCGAGATGGCTATTAGAACCGACGACATGACAACCGCTGTCACAAACTTCGCGTCCTGATGTGAAGGAACGAACCTCGGGGCAGCCTCCGCTAACGCTCTTACTCCCTCGCCGACTGCACACGCCGCTAAGAGTCCAAGCCCGAAGTACCAGAACGGCAGAAAACGAAGGTTCCATATGGCTATTAGAACCGACGACATGACAACCGCTGTCACAAACTTCGCGTCCTGATGTGAAGGAACGAACCTCGGGGCAGCCTCCGCTAACGCTCTTACTCCCTCGCCGACTGCACACGCCGCTAAGAGTCCAAGCCCGAAGTACCAGAACGGCAGAAAACGAAGGTTCCATGCGTGGAGCTCTGGCCAGAGTATGAACACAAACCCGAAGATGACTGTGATTACGGTAATTGCGATAGTTGAGCGTCTACGTAGGACGGCTCCAGAGATAGCACCAATCGCTGCGAGAGAGAGCAGGCACCAAGCGAACGGCGGGAACGGGCCTACCCAAGAGCCTTCACGCGGGAATAGGTACACCCAATAATCGGTGAGCTTCTCGTAGCGCATGTTTGCGGTATATCCAAAGGTCGCAAGCAGCGGGAGACTCCAGAAGGCCGTAAGGAGTGCGCCTACCCCACCAATTGCTGCGGCTAGCCCGAATGATTTAAGCGGGCGCTTCGCAGTTACCCAGATGACCAAAGCTGCGACGACTGCAAATATTGCAACAACAATGTGACTCATGACAGTCGCTGCCAGAAGTAGCGCTGGAATCCATGCACGAGTTCTTCGATCGAGCGCTGATGCAAAGGCCCCAAGAAATACCAATGCGAGAGCGATTGCAATTGAGAAAGAGAACTCTCCGGCGAGCGTGCTTCGCAGCGTCCCGCCCATGATGCCTTGATTGAAAGCAATAGTCTGAATATTCGGGCCTGGTCCGCTTGCACCTTTAAAGAACAAGAAGAGCACGGTGGCTAGCGAGAAGAGCGTGGGGGTCGGCCGCGGGGCTCGGAGCCCACGCCCGAACGCGTAGGCGGCGGCCGGCATCATCACAACACCGATAACAGTTACAAATTTAAAAGCAACGTTATAAGGCAACGCTAGATCTAAGAGCACAACCGCTAATGCAGGGAGCGGAAAATAGAACTGCCCGGCAGGGAATCCAGCGAACCAATCAGGCGCCCAACCCGCTACGCGGAATTGACCAAGGAGGTGGTCGCGCAGGTATGCCGGGAACCAGACGTGGGCACCCATGTCGCCACCAGCGGAAGTCGTTGATTTTAGAAGCAACTCTGGATGGAGCGCCGCGAGGACCGTCAGGCAACTAGCGACGACAACCAATGTCGAGAGGATGGATCCCCAGTCGCGGGTCTGAGTACTCCTGCTTGAGTCATCAATTGAAGACGCCGCCGAGACACGTCGAGCCCGGGACTCAGGAACGGTAGGAATTACGGAGTTACTCAAGGGCGGCATTATCTCACTCATTTAAGCCGTGCTGTGCGCGTGAACTCTAAAGGAATACCTAAATGGATAGAGCGCTAGTGACCAGAGCATGTGGGTCTAAAACCCCTGGGGCTAGACGCGTGCCGGGCGTGCAAGGTCTAAGACTCGCCCGAGTTCAATAGTTGCCTCTCCAGAGGTCCATACCTTGGCGTCGCAACTTCCGCAGCGGTGGAAGGCGAGACTCTCTCCGCCAACAGTCATGCGGATCTCAATTACGTTCTTTTTATTGCAGTTAGTGCAGAGCATTTGGTTCTCCTTTTAGGCGATTCGAGTTGTGCTCTATATGAGCAGTTCAGGTATCGGCATCTAGGCCCTAATACCTGTAGTCACCACCTGAAAAAATTCTAGAAGCCGTAAAATGGCGCTAAATGGGGACTTTGAGGGGCCCTAAGCCCTAGCTGTGGCACCTATCTGGCCACCAAGGAAGGCCGAACGCTTTCAACAGCGTCGCTAATTGAGGAGAAGCCCGGCGGCAGTAATCGCGTTGAAACCCATGTGAAGCCAGATTGATCGCGAGAGGTTGCCGCTGCGTGCTGCCTGTATCCCAGAGACCACAGAGAGTATGAGCAGAGGCACCACAGCAAGAATGGCCTTCGGATCTAGCAACGGATGAACGACTGCGAATATGACGGAGGTAACAGCGATCGCCACTGCCGGTCGGTATCGCCGTTGGAGGGAGCGCAGAACAAGCCCTCTGAAGAGCAACTCCTCGGCGATGGGCGCGGCGATAGCGACCGATAGAGCAGCTGCTAGTGCACCGGCGCCGCTGCTCTTGTCGATGATCGTCACTACGGCCTGAGTCGGCGGTTTACCCATGAAATGAAGGATGGGGTCCAATAAAATGGCCGAGCCCACCGAGATTACGGCGCCAACGGGTAGCCACCACCAGTCTCGAATCCGCAGGCGCAGCCCAAAATCTCTACGCAGGGAACCGACGCCCTTCAAATGGGATACGACGATGATGAAACCAATTATCGCGGCATTCTGAATCAAAGAACTAAATACAAGGTCCCAGATATCGGCAATAGGATCACCACTTGACCCACCGCCACCCAAAGCACCTCTAAGAGCAGCGAACGCGGCTCCGGCAAAGAGGGTTACGGCGAGTGCCGCCAACCAGACCCAGATGGCATCGCCTAATCCCCATCGAACACTCGGTGAGTTGCCTATGCCGGAGGCTGGCTTTGAGTTAGGTGCGATGGCGCTCATATCTCCCTGATCGTAGGCCCGAGGACAATTAAGTCCCTGTCGGTGCCTACGATAGGGCTCCAGTCACGAATCCGATGCAGAGCATCATTAATAGCGCGGAGCCCACCCATGGCTATGAAGCCCCCATCTCTAAGCCGCAAGACCCCTAAATCCGGCGAGAGCGATAAGAAGACCGATAAGAACCAGAACAAAGGCGCAGGCAAGAGCTCCGGCAAGCCATCGTCAACGAAGGCGCGCCCACGCTGGCTGCCCTTCCTTCTAATCGGCATTGTCATCACTGCGTTCCTCGCTCTCAATCTCGGTGACAGTAATGCCAAGCCGAGTGCAACCATCACCTACTCCCAGTTCTCAGACTACGTAGGCCAGGGGCGCATTAAATCTGTCTCCCTTGATCCCGCAACGGGTTCAATGAATGGAGAGTTCACAAAGTCCGGGAGCGCTAAGCAAGACGGCGCCGAGGTGTTTACAAGCAGTGGACCAAATGATGCGTTCCCCGACTCTGTAGTGCGCGAGATGAAAAAAGAAGGAGTTGACTACACCTACAAGCGTGAGTCCTCCAACGCCTTCTTTCAGGCAATTATCTACCTGCTCCCCGTTCTCCTAATTATCGGATTCTTCGTCTGGATGAACCGTCGCGCTCAAGGACAGATGGGCTCAATGATGAGTATCGGGCGTAGCCGAGCCAAGGTCTACGACTCTGATAATCCGACTACCACCTTCGCTGATGTAGCAGGGTACGACCCTGTAAAACAAGAGATTTCAGAGGTCGTCGACTTTCTAAAGCACCCAGCTAAATTTACTGAGATTGGGGCGCGCATTCCTCGCGGCGTCCTACTTGTCGGCCCTCCCGGAACCGGTAAAACCCTAATAGCGCGTGCAGTGGCCGGCGAGGCTGGTGTTCCATTTATAGCGATCACAGGTTCGGACTTCATGGAGATGTTTGTCGGTGTAGGTGCAGCGCGCGTTCGCGATCTATTCCAGACAGCGCGCAAGCAAGCCCCTGCCATTATCTTCGTAGACGAGATCGACTCAATAGGTCGCAAGCGCGGCGCGGGTGTCGGCGGTGGTCATGACGAGCGCGAGCAGACGCTTAACCAAATGCTTGCTGAGATGGATGGGTTCGAGGCATCCGAGGGGATTGTCATGATGGCGGCAACCAACCGCCCTGATGTACTTGACCCCGCTCTTCTTCGCCCGGGACGCTTCGATCGCCAGATCATGGTGCCTCTCCCCACACTCGGCGAGCGCATCGATATTCTCAAGGTCCACTTCCGCTCCAAGAAAATTTCGAGTGATGTCGATATTGCGGTAGTAGGGAGAGGGACGCCAGGAATGTCTGGTGCCGACCTAGCAAATCTTGTCAATGAGGCAGCCCTCTTCGCTGTGCGAAGGGGCGAGAAATCAGTCCATGCAATCGACTTCGAGGATGCTCGAGACCGAGTGCTCATGGGCCTCAAGCGCCCCACGGTCGTAATGAACGACCTAGAGAAAGAACACACTGCTGTTCATGAGGCAGGGCATGCATTAGCGGCCTATGTACTCGAGCACGCAGACCCGGTCCATAAGGTGACGATTCTCCCGACGGGTATGGCGCTCGGTATGACACAGCAACTCCCCGAGGAGGAGCGCTACTCCCACGACAAGAACTTCTTACAAGACATGCTCTGCGTGCTCCTTGGAGGACGCGTAGCCGAGATGAACGTCTATGACAGTCAATCAACAGGCGCCCAGAACGACTTGGTTCGAGGTACCGAGATTGCGCGGCGCATGGTGCGCGAGTGGGGAATGTCCGACCGCATCGGGCCTATGGCTTGGGGCGCGCAGGGCGCTGTTTTCCTCGGCGAAGATCTTGTGCACACGCGCGACTACTCAGACGAGACTGCACGTGTAATTGACGAAGAGGTTGAGACAATTCTGCGTGGGCAAGAGAAGCGAACCGTTGAGTTGCTAACCAAATTTCGCCCGGGCCTAGATGCGGTCACGAAAGCCCTTCTCCAGCATGAGACTCTTGACGGAATTGAAGTAGAGCGCCTTGTCGATGAAGCAATGGGTTATCGCGCTGGCGGCCCGCGTCGATCCTTCACAATTGATGGAGAGGTAATCGCACCGGAGCTTGTTGGTGACGCTCTTAATAGTGACGCTCTTAATAGTGACGGTGAAGTCACCGCTCCAGTAATTGGGCGTTTTACAGAGGAGCCCGGGAACCTATAAAGAGCAGTTCCATTTAAGACCTGTTCTCCTTAAGCGGCTGCAGTATTTACGGTAGCGCCCCTAGCCCTGGGTCTACATCGGCGTTTATGTCGCGCGCACTCGCAACGGCGGCCCATAAGTCTGTTGCACTAGTCGGCCCAACGAATGCACGCATTACTACCCCCTCAGCATCAGCGATCAATACCATCGGTACTCCACTAATCGCATAGCGATCGTGTAGTTCTCGCGCCTGGGGGAATGAGAGCTCACAGACGGAGACCTCTCTGGATGCAAGGACCTCAACCTTTGAACGCATCGGTGCGCATCCATCGCAGGACGCTGAGGTAAAGAGCGCTACGAGCCAAGGCGCATCAGGATTTGGAAAATCTGCCCTGTGAAGTTGGCGCGGCACGGGGTAGGAGTCTGTAACCGGGCTCGGCTGCGCTCCTCGCTGCGCGACTAATGCGAATACAACTCCACCAACCGCTCCAATAATTGCAATCGCGAGGTAGATCAACATTGAATTACGCCTGAAGTACTACTCAAAAGTGGTGACGGGCAGAGCGGTAAGCCTCCCGAGAGGAACAATCCTCGCGGCCCCTGTGATACCTCGGAGATCGTTACGAGGCCATTCGCTGATACCTGCATAACTCCAGATGCTGCGATGCTCTGGCGAGATACTCCTCTTGGTTCGAGTGTGCCTTGCGGCGTCTTCGAACCAGCCGGCGCACCAAGGGTTCTGATGCGCCATGTCACACGCTTATTCGATGCATTGAAGATCGCAATCTCTCGAGTGGCGCCTTCAACCAGGCCTGGGGAGGACAAGTACCACGAACTCGTAGCGAATGGTGACCCTGCATCTGCCGCGATCCCTGAGCCGATTCCGCTCTGGGCGATTAGAGCGGAGGCCGCTATGCCAGCAGATAATTCGCCTTTCCCGGCTGCGTTACCGCGCATGCTCAAGCTCCACGAGAAGGGAGTGCCCACCGGGACTCTTGAGGAGACATCTGTCACCGAGACACTACGCGGTGGTATCTCAACATCAATCGGAGCGAGGGTGACAGCCCCCACAAGCGCTGTATCAATTCGAACATTTACTCTCGTCGCACCAGGGTTGAGGATACTCACAGTCGTAGCTCTCCCCTCTTGCGCGGTTGCTCCTGAGAACCACCACTTCTTAGCTAGTTCAGGGGCACCCGCCGCCAGAGTGATGCCCTTACGCCCGTCTCTGCCGTCGAGAATCTGCACCTGCTCGGCGATGACACGCCCTCTGCGTGTAGTCACTCGTGTCGCTACTGAATCTCTGCGAGGAACTAAATCGTGTACCGGAATACTTAGCCGCGAGGTACCCGGTACCACAACACCTTGAGCCTCCCCTGGCGCCTCCACTCCAGTATTAGTGAAGAAGCTGATATCTACTACAGCGTCTCCAGGGAATGGATTGAAGAGCGTTAACCACTGCTCGGCTCCTAGAACCGTTGTACCGCCAGCGAAGTACCAAGTATCAGACCCACCGCGTGCGCATGGAGCAACACCGACATCTCCGGCTCCAGAGACAGAGTGAGTCACGACAACTGGGGCACCACTCGCCTCCACCACTACGCCCGGCTCGGGGTTTGCCAATATCGAGCTGACTGGAATCGAGCGCACGCTAGGGAGCCCTGACGCTGAGGAGAGAGCACTCCCTGCAGGAGCAAGTTGGAAATCGAGCCTCCCGGTAACGACACCGACGCCAGTCATGACGCTCACCTTTATGTAAGCGACAAATGAACTGCTGCCACCTACGTTGGCGATGGTGAGAGTCTCGTCTGCTCTTCCCCCTGGCTGCGATGTTCCACCAGCGCAGAACCAAGTGGAGCGCGTCTCCTCTGGATCGACCACCGCTTGAGATCTGCTGACCGCAATGCCTGCACTACCGGCGTCGTTGCTTGAAGTCTCAGCAGGGGCGAGCCACTCGGAGACCCCAACGACTAACGCTAAAAACGCAACCGCGACGACGGCACTGCGCCTACTCCGTCGGCTGCGTTTTGCCAACCGATCTGCTCTTGCCTCGCTCTTAGGAACTGAATTCTCTCGACTCATGTTCCCGGCTCCGTCTCGGTCGAAGATGAATCAGCAGACGGCGTTATAGGTAATGCACTATCAATAGAGACAGAACTATCAATAGAGACAGAACTATCAAGCGCGACTTCACTATCAATAGAGACAGCACTATCGAGCACGACAGAAGACCCAAGAACTAGCGAGTCGCTCGCCACAGCCTCTCGCGGTGGGAGAGTAGATCCCGCTACTCTCCTACGCTGCGTCTTCTTCGGGGCACGCTGCGAGTCAGATCTCCACATGCGAATTGCTAGCAAGAAAATTGCACCCTGTAGAAGTACTGCAAATATTCGCAGCCAAGCAGCGCTATTCACTATCGAGACAGGGCCTGCCTTAGGGAGCACCCAAGAGTTATCCCAGTTTGAATCCCCCTCAGACTTGAGCGATTCACCGTTGCTCTTCGCCTTGATCATCGAGTCTTTGGGGGTAGCGAAACGAACTATCCCTGCAGGATTCTTCTTACCGCTCTGCAGAGGTACTACAACATTCGCACCCGCCTCTGTAGTTATGAGAGCCCTAACTGGTTGCCATGGAACTACTTCGTAGAGCGAGAGACCGGGTGAGGCCTCAAGCCGTAGCAGGTCGAGTTGGTCAGCGAGCGTCGATGTGATGCCATCAGGGGCTGCGATAAATGGGCGCTGATCTGGCCCAGGCGTCTCTGGTACCAAGATAAATCTCACGCCAAGCGCTCCGAGTTGGGCTCCAATTCGGTTGCTGCCGCCTCTACGAAGCGTCTCGACTGCCTGGCGCACTAGTCGTTGTTCACCACGCTCAGGTATGGGAATCAATACACGCGCATCGCTTAATCCATTAGATGTCACTCCGTAGCCAACCGAACCGCTGCGACCCGGGTCGAGCGGTAGCACAGAGGGGTCTCCAAGCCAGAGGACCCTGAAATCTCCCGCAGAAGAACGCGACTCCATCCACGAGAGCGAGTCGGCCCAAGACTCGCGAGGCATCCTCCAACGCCCGCCGAGGGTATCCGCGGCGAATGCAAGAGCAGGCAGAAGGAGAGCGAGAGTCGCTAGTACCGCGGAGACTTGCCTCCAACCAAAACGCCGCCGCCCAACATCGGTCAAGAGCGAAGCCGCCCCTAATCCAACCGCTAGTGCAAGCCCAACTGCAGCCGGCACAAGTAGCCCCTCTCGAACTGGCATCGGGATCGTCGAGGAGATTTGCTGTGGTATCCAAGCCGCTGCGAAGCCAACGATCATCAACCCCCATGCCCGCACCGCCCACTCAAATCGTGGACCCGATGCGATTAAAAGCACCACCAACGCAACTGCGAGCAGAACCCATCCGGCTGCGCCTGCGCCTGCCGGCCCGGTGTGGAATCGGAGAAGGTCGAGCATCTTGGCGCTACCAGAGTACGAAAACCCGAGTGTTGCTCCATTGTGAAGTCCGATCAACGTGATTGGCCATGGAAGCAATAGCGCAAGTGCGCCGAGTGTGATCTTTGTTGCAGGGCGCCAACCGAGGGCTACTCCTGCACCACGAGTAAACGGAGCGGCGATTGTAAATGCAGCGGCGATTGCGAGCGGGAGCGCGATAGCGGGCATCCACCACGCCGAGCAGATAGCGAGCAAAACGCAGAGCGAAACAATGCGTCTGCGCGGACGACTCTCTGCCTCTAATAGGCCACAGAGGCGCGCAATTCCAAGTACAAGTAACGGTGCGATTGCGTACGCAAGTAGTGGGCCCATGCGCCCCGCTGCGATTGCGTTACGGGGAAGTGGGATAACTCCATAGGCAACCCCCGTCACGACTGCAGCAATGCCTGGGCCGGCCACCGAGCGACCTAAGCGCCACGCCCCGATAACTCCAACCGGCATCGCAACTACTACTAGGAGTGTGCGAGCTAGGCCGGTTGCACCAAAAAAGATCGAACCAATTCCCGATGTAACCAAAAGGAGTGGAGGTTCAAGAGTACGTGCGCCCAAGAGTGAGTCACGCCAGACAGAGGTAAATGCGCCCCAACCTCCACCGACACTGGGCCAAATTCGCATCTGACCAATTTGAGGAAGAGAACCAAGAAGCAGGTCGCGTGAACCGATAGCAACAAGCGCTACAAAAATACATACGGCGATGCCAACTGGCTCGCGTACTCGCGCTCCAGCGGTATCGGTAAGCGTGCGGCTTCGCTCAGTTATGTCTCGCAATCGATCATCTGCGTGGAGGGTTCCGTTTAAGAACCTGCGGACGCGTGAACTCCCATGACTCTGTAGGTATCTGATCTCCCCATCCGAGACCCTGCGATGTGACTGCGCTGCAAGGCGAGCCGGGCGACCACTACGAATGCCAGTTAGGGCGATCCACCAACCTTTAACAATTGCAGTAGCACGCCCTCGATGCCCACCAACAAGCGAAAGTGAAGCCTCAATGAGGGATAAACCAATCGCAGCCGGCACCATCCATAGAAGCGAGAGAGCCCCAGCCGAGGTAAGCATTGCGCGGTGGCGCGCCCCCTCTAACTGTGAAGGATTCGCATCTAGGCAGTCGCGAAAAATGTCGCTAATACTGTGCGTCACTACCGCATCGGGAGCAACCATCACCCGCGCACCTGCAATGCGCGCGCGCCAACCAAAATCAACGTCCTCAGCCGCGGGAGCAGCATCCGGGTCGAAGCCACCAATCTCCGCGAAGAGGTCTGAGCGCACAAGCATCGCTACCCCGGAGACAAAGAAGACATCGCGCACAGCATCGTGCTGCTCTTGATCGATCTCGTCGGGCTCGATCTCTGTGTGCGGAGCACCGAGCCGGTCGACGGTCATCCCTACCTCGAGTAGGTGCGAACGGTCAGAGGAGCGCACTACCTTCGGCCCGACGATTCCCGCATTGGATCGCACAGCCTCATCAACCATGATTTTGAGGGCATACCTATCGAGCACTGCATCGCCGTGGCAGAAAAGCAAGAACGCTGCACCCTGGACGCTGGCAATAACTTCATTGGCTGCAGTAGCAAAACCAGAGGCACTCTCACGGCGCCTAACAAACGCACGAGGTGCAACCTCCGCTATCCGAGGCGTCGGGTCATAGCGAGACCCGTCGTCAATCACGAGGGTGGTCACGTCGGGGTAATCGAGAGAATCAAGAGCGAGGAGCGTCTCCTCAAGCCACTCCCCTGCATCGCGGATGACAACCACAGCAACCACTGGTGGCCTATGCGCTGTCTCCTCTAGGAGGTCCTCAAACCCGTCGGCAAACCAGTGATCGGAGCCACTTATCTCGACTTCACTGCTCGGCTCATGCCCCTGGTCCGGGCCACCGGGCGTCTCCGGTGCTTCTGAGTCCACCCCCTGAACCTAGCCGGAGGCCTTAACTTGGCAGGCGACGCTAGGAAAACCCGCTCGGAGTCGGGGGTTTTCACACTGCTTGCTATTGTTTATCAACTGCGATATCCTGCTCGCACTGCCCGCTTGATCAAACCTCGCCGGCGAAACCCTAATACCCCTAAATACCAAGTAAAAGACATCAAAGGAGCCAACATGGCGATCGGACTCAGCAACATAGATCTCTCCAAGCTCGACCCCCGCAAGATCGATCTCAGTGATATTCACCTAGGCGCTCTCGAGCTCAACAAACTTGACCCTCGCAACCTCGACATCCGCAAGTCCGCCACAGAGGCTGGATACGTAGCGGTTGGAGCAGGCGTTCTTGGGTTCCAATCCCTCCAGCAGCGCCGCCGCAGTGCACAGGCCAGGTTCACCGAGCAGTCGAGCGCCCTGCGCAGCAAAGCGAGCGAGGCCAGCTCCTACGTCGTCTCCCAAGTGAGCAGCCCGGGGGCACTCGCTAAATCTGTAACAGGACAGGCTCGAGATGCAGTCACACCTGCCTTCGATGCAGTCTCTTCTCGTGTCGAGCCAACTCTTGAGCAGATCAAGGGCATTCCTTCTCAGGTTGCTGGCTCGATCCCAGACTCCGTCAAGTCAGTCCCGGCATCAATCTCTTCAACCCTCAGTAAAGGTGTCGAGAAAGTACGCGGAACTATCAACATCTAAGAACTCTCAATATTTAAGGACTGTCAACATCTAAGAAAAGTCAACATCTCAGGGCGGTTTAGCCCTTAGATAATTATCTCGAAGACTGCGCCAGACTCCCCCCTCTGACGCAGTTCGAGCAGAATGAGGCCCCTCGTCTAACGGGGGGTCTCTTCGCGCCGGTTACCCTTGCACCCATGATTGTTGCGCTCGCAGGAGGAGTCGGTGCCGCTCGCTTCTTGCGCGGCCTCGTTCGCGTCGCCCCTCCAGAAGAGATCACAGTCATCGTCAACACAGCAGACGATGACATCTTTCATGGCTTAAGCGTCTCGCCAGATCTCGACACTGTTACCTATACCCTCGCTGGAGCAGAGCACCCCGAACAAGGATGGGGTCTCGAGGGCGAGTCCTTCCGCACAATTGGAGCCCTAAGCCGCTTCGGAGTCTCTCCATGGTTCAGGCTCGGCGACCTTGATATCGCAACACACCTTTTCCGAACGGAGCGCCTACGCGACGGAGCAACACTCAGTGAGGTAACGCGCGAGATAACCGCGTCGTGGGGAATTACAACGCTCCTAATCCCTATGACCGATGACGCTGTAGGCACGCGCCTTACGGTGGAGCGCGAGGATGCCAAGACCGAAGTACTTCGAATGCAGGAGTGGTTTGTCAAAGAGCGCACAGCACCGACCGTTCGAAATGTCGAGTTTGATGGCGCGCAGAATTCGGTACCTGCCCCTGGCGTATTAGATGCCATCTCTGAGGCCGAGACAATCATCATCTGTCCATCCAATCCGGTTATCTCAATCGGTCCAATTCTGGCTATACCCGGAATACGCGAGGCACTGGTAGCGCGTCGGTCTCGCGTCGTAGGCGTGAGCCCAATAATTGCTGGTGAGACGGTAAAAGGCCCTGCAGATCGCCTGATGCAGTCGCTTGGCATCGAGGTCTCCTGTGTCGGAGTCGCTAAGACCTACGCCGAGTACTGCTCCACCCTCATAATCGACGAGCGCGACGCGTCACGATGCGATGATGTTGAGGCCCATGGAGTGCGCGCAGTAGTGGCGCAGACCCTCATGTCAGACCCCGATGTAGCAGCATCGCTTGCTCGCAGTGTTCTTGAGGCAATGGAGTAAATGCCGATGCAGCCACTATCGATTATTCCGCTCGCTGGACTCCCCGAGATCAAAGAGGGGGACAACCTTGCCGAATTAATTGCTCGCACGGCATGGGAGTCCGGTACTCCACTGCACGATGGAGACTGCCTCGTAGTAACTCAGAAGATTGTCTCCAAGTCAGAGGGGCGTTTGGTTGAGCTCGATCACGGTGACCGAGAGGCAAAACGAGCTCTCGTTGAGTCTGAGTCGGTTCGCATCGTTCGTAGGCGCGGCGATCTAATTATCTCTGAGACCACTCACGGCTTTATCTGCGCAAATGCAGGTATTGATCTCTCAAATGTTGATGAAGGCGTCGCAGCACTCTTGCCAATTGACTCTGATCGTTCTGCGCGCCGCATTCGAGACGGCCTTAGTGGCGTCGAGAAAATCGATGTCGGGGTAATCATCTCCGACACCTTTGGGAGAGCATGGCGAAATGGCCTCACCGATGTAGCCATCGGCATTGCCGGCATTGCTGCAATCCTCGACCTCCGCGGAACGCAAGACGGCAATGGTAGAGAGCTCGAGGTAACTGAGGTTGCCGTCGCAGACGAGATTGCCTCTGCAGCTGAGCTCGTCATGGGTAAAGCAACGGGTGTTGCAGTTGCGATCGTGCGCGGGCTCAACCCTGATTTCTTCAGAGAGTCGAGCGTCAAGGAACTTGTGCGTAACCCTCAAGAGGATCTATTTCGTTGAGCTCGCTCCCCGCGTTCTTAGAGGCACGACGATCAATACGCTCCTATCTGCCGGAGAGTGTTCCGCGCGACTTAATAGATACCTGGATTGAGGCTGCTTGCATAGCCCCCGCACCCCACCACTCGCGGCCTTGGCGCTTTGTCGCTATCGATAGCGATGCAACCAAGGCGGACCTAGCCAACGGGATGGGTGAGCGTTGGCGCCGAGACCTAACAGCAGATGGCGTTGATTTAGATCTAATTGACTCCCTTATCGAGAAGTCGTACCGCACAATTACTAGTGCACCGGCATTGGTTCTTGGGTGCCTCACGAACGAAGGGTTAGATGCTTATCCAGATGATCAGCGTCGCATCGCCGAGTGGGGTCTTGCACTCCTCTCGTTAGGTGCAGCGGTAGAGAATCTCATGCTTGCGGCGGCGGACTCAGGGTGGTCATCGTGCTGGGTTGCTGCACCGATGTTCTGCCCAGAGGAGGCTAGAGACTCTCTGAAGCTGCCGAGCGATTGGCTTCCCCACGCTTTGGTCACGCTCGGGCGCGCCGACCCAAATTACATAGGTCGCCCGCGACCTGAGGTGCCTCTCGAATCGCTGCGACGCTTCATCTAAGGCCCTCCTCTGTCATCGAACTTCTCCGAGCAGAAGCGCTCTGCTCTAAACGACGGAGAGTTCGCACTCGCCAGTTACTGCGAGGCGTTTTACATCTGCACCAGCTGATACCGATGCACCCTCCAAGAGAATTGCGTCTCTAACTGCCGCGTCGGCCCCAACTTTGACTCCCTTGCCAACTACTGAGTTCGCAATTTGGGCTCGCTCTCCGATTACAGCGCCATCCCCGATTAAGCAGGGAGGCTCTAGTAGCGCATCCGCTGCAATCTCGGGTGAGCCTTGGACCCAGACACCGAGCGAGCGCTCGACAGCCCCTGGGGCAGGCGGGAAACCAACGCAGCCGAGTAACACATCGTGCTGGGCTTGTTCATACTTCTCAGGGGTACCGATATCGAGCCAGTAACCTTCACTCTGGAGTGCGTAGAGCCTGCCCGTCTCCTCAAGCATGCGAGGGAATGTCTCGCGCTCAACACTCACATTTAAGCGAACTGGGATGCGCTTCAAGACTGACGGCTCGAGAATATAAGTACCAGCATTGATCCAATCGGTCGGAGCCTGGCCCGCCGGCGGCTTCTCAACGAAGGCGATTACCTCGCCGTCTTCGCGAGTTGGTACGACACCGAATGCAGAGGGGTCGAGCACACGGGTCAAAGCAATGGATGCCTCAGCCTTACGAGCCGCATGAAACTCCATCATCTCACCGAGGTCTAAATCAGTTAGAACATCGCCATTGCAGACAATGAATCGCTCCTCGATGCCATCAGCGGCGAAGCGGATTGCTCCAGCTGTACCGAGTGGCTCATCCTCTACCGCATAACGCAGATGTATCTCGCCATAACTATCTCCATTGAAGTGACGGATAAAAGCGTCCGGCAAATACCCAATAGAGAGGATCACCTCGGTAACCCCGTAGCGCCCTAGCCAGTCGAGCTGTCGCTCAATAAAAGCAACGTTCGCAATCGGCAACAGCGGTTTTGGGGTATGGAGAGTCAGCGGCCGGAGCCGTGTCCCTTCACCCCCGACAAGGACAACAGCCTTCACGGCGTGGTGGTCGCTCCGCTAGCGCCCGATGCACCAGTCGTACCAGTAGTACCCGTCGCACCAGAGGCTCCGCTCACACCACTTGAGCCAGACGCCCCTGCACCTGGGGCTGCTCCACCGATGTCACTGATGTTGGCGAGCGCGGCGTCGGCATTCGGCGGCTTAGGAAGGTCTGCGCCTTTCGGCAAGAAATAGATAGCAACAATCTCGCCGTCATGATACTTATAGTCAGCCGGGCTACCAGAGAGCGGCTTACCACTCCACTCCTTATTCGGGTAACCGGTAGTCCACTGCACAATGGCCTTCTTGTCGCCGAGAGCACTGCACTTATCTTCATTGGTGTGCTTCACCGAATCCCAGAGCGAGAGAGCGTTGGTATCCGCGCTCCATCCTCCATACTCAAGGAAAGTTCCTACAACCGCGTTGTTTCCGGACTCACCATTTGCAAATGGGTGGGTATGCATTATGCCGTCGCCGTGGGAGTGGATTCCTGCGCGCAGCGTGTCAGAACCGGCCTGATTCTCAAACTCAGGGGCATCGGATAACCATGTTCCACAGATATCTACACCTAAGAATGCGTGCCAGTGCTCCCCAACTTTCGGGCTGACGGCAGATGCAGACTTATTGTCCTTAACCGTAAATGCAATTAGTAGCGCTCCAACAACAAGTATCGCAACAATCGAGAGATTCCAGGTTCTGCTCGACTTCGCACGCTTTGGGCTACGGGCCTTTGAACGTATCTTGGCACGCTTGTATTTTGAGGTTGCTTTCGTCATATAGGTCTTAGGGTACTCGCACCGAGGCCCGCGGATGACGCACTAGCTGGCTGAGCATCGCTACCCCACAGCGAAGGGAGAGCAGCAAGGCGGTGGGGGCGAGGAGCACCCGCTTGGCACCACTCCATCGCTTATTGGCAAATCGAAATGCCGAGCGATGATGCGCTGCAATCATCCTAAAAGGGGTTCTCCCTGTGCTGACTCCCTGCACATGTGTCACCTCGGCATTTGGGGCGTACTCGACGCCCCACCCTGCTCCCTTAAGCCGCCAGCAAAGATCGACGTCCTCGACATACATGAAGTAAGCCTCATCCCAACCGCCGATCTGGTTGAGAGCCTCTCGCCGAAGCCAAACGGCAGCACCTGATACCCAATCGACACGGCGCGCTACTTCAGGGTCGCGCTCAAGCTCGCGGTAGCGACGAGTCGCCTTATTATTTGGCCGTATCGAACCAAATAACGCATGCCCAAGTGCATCAAAATTTGAGGGCACGCTTCTAGCTGAAGGGTATATCTCTCCATTTGCCTCTCGAATCTTGGGCCCCAGCGCCCCAAGAGTTGGCTCGGACCCAAACCGATCCATCACGCCTGCGGCACTGCCAGAAACGAGTATCGCATCAGGATTTATAACCGCCACAATCTCAGCCTTAGTAGCGGCAATGCCGAGATTTGCAGCGCGTGCATAGCCGAGGTTTGCGCCAGGCCTGATGACGCTCACTTGGGGGAACTCTGCCTCAATTTGAGCAACGGAATCTGCTGGTTTACTAGATACAAAATTATCTACAACGACTACCTCTGGAGCTGCCCCGGCAGAGTCATCGCTAAGAAGCGAGCGAACGCAGTCAAGGAGTAGCGGGCCAGAGTCATAAGCAACTACTACCGCTGCCCATTCTCGTGTCACTTAGCCTCCGCCTGAGCTAGTTCTTCGCGATACCACTTGCAGGTGCGCTCTAATGCCTCAGTTAGGTTGATCTCTGGACTCCAACCAAGTACAGATTTAGCAAGCGTGATATCGGGTCGCCTACGAACCGGGTCATCCTCTGGGAGGGACTCAAAGACAATTCCAGCGTCAGAACCACAGACATCACGAACTTTCTCAGCCAATTCGAGGATCGTGAACTCATTAGGATTACCTATATTCATAGCCCCAATATGGTCTGACTCCATTAATGCTACTAGGCCTCGTACTTCATCCTCAACAAAACAGAACGACCGAGTCTGCGTGCCGTCGCCATAAATCGTAAGAGGATTTCCCTCTATCGCCTGAACAAGGAAGTTAGAGACAACGCGCCCATCAGAGGGTTTCATGCGCGGACCCATCGTGTTGAAGATGCGCGCAATCTTTGTATCGAGCCCGTGATAGCGGTGATAGGCCATTGTTAGTGCCTCTGAGAATCGCTTCGCTTCGTCGTATACCGAGCGCGGCCCAAGCGTGTTGACATTGCCCCAATAGCCCTCAGTCTGAGGATGCACAAGGGGATCGCCATAGATCTCACTCGTTGAGGCCATTAAAAAGCGTGCTTTGTTCTGATGCGCGAGTTCGAGGGCGTGACGCGTACCTATTGAGCCAACATCGAGTGTCTCAAATGGGAGATTTAAATACTCAGGGGGGCTTGCCGGGCTTGCAAAATGCAGAACACAATCGACCTTGCCCTCAACCGGTATTCCTTGAATCACATCATGCTGCAAGAAAGTAAATCCATCCCTGCCTTCAAGGCTAGAGATATTTGAGCGGCGACCAGTGAGGAGATTGTCGACTGCTACAACCTCGTAACCACGATTGAGCAGATACTCGCATAGGTGTGAACCAAGAAAACCGGATCCACCAGTTACAACCGCTCTAGGCATTAGCGCCCAACACCCTCATATATCCATCCACGTCTGCGGAGAGCAACTGGATCAAGGATGTTGCGAGTATCTAAGACGACTCGCTTCTCTAACGCCTCGCCGATCTCGTCAAAATTAAGCCATCGAAACTCGTCCCATTCGGTGAGAACAACCATTAGCGATGCGCCCTTTGCAGCCTCAATAACAGAGTCAACACGCGTCATTGAGTCAATCAAAACGGAGTTAGCAGCAGCCTTGGGGTCGTATGCGCGTAAGGTCGCTCCCTCCTCAGAGAGCCGGCGAGCAACGTATACCGCCGGCGAGTCGCGAACGTCATCTGAATTGGCTTTGAACGCAAGCCCCAAAATTGCTACCTCGACTCCGCGCAGATCTCCGCCAACGAGTCGCCTTGCTTTATTGATCATTCGTTCGTGTTGCGCAAAGTTTCCGTCTATTACCCCTTGAAGCAGAGGGAACTCTGCCCCTGCTGCATGGGCAGCATGCATGAGTGCTGAGGTGTCTTTAGGGAAACAGGATCCGCCATACCCTGGGCCAGGCTGTAGAAACTCAAAACCGATGCGAGTGTCGTACCCCATTCCGAGCGCGACTTCGCTCACATCGGCGTCGAGGGATTCACAGAGGTTTGCGATCGCGTTCATAAATGAGATCTTGGTAGCGAGAAATGCATTCGACGCGTACTTAATCATCTCTGCCGAGGCAGGGTCAGTAACAACAATTGGAGCATGTACTCCGGCGTAGAGCTCGCTCACACGAACAGCAGTTGCAGAGTTGTCGCAACCAACAACAACGCGTGAGGCATGTAGAAAATCTCGCACGGAGGTACCTTCGCGAAGGAACTCAGGATTGGATGCAACCCCGATCTCGTCGATAGATCCACCTGCTTCGCCGAGCAGCCGTTGAACTCGACGGGTAGTGCCAACAGGCACAGTCGATTTGTTAATAACGACCGAACCGGACCTAAGTGACCCGGCAATCTCAAGCACTACGGCGTCAATAAATGAAAGATCTGCTGAGCCATCCGCTCCTTGAGGGGTCGGGACACACAAGAAGATGAACTCTGCATCCGCTACGGCGACGCTCGCCCCTAGGACGAACCTCAGCCTCCCTGACTCAAGACCCTCCGCAACTAGTTCGGAGAGCCCATCCTCGTGGATAGGGATCTCTCCACGGTTCAGCGCATCTACCCTCGCAGGGTCGATATCCCCCGCAACTACGGAGTGGCCCAAGTGGGCTAGGCATGCTGCAGTAGTGATCCCCACATACCCAGCTCCGATAACAGCTACATCACTCACAGGGCGAGAGTCTAAACCCACGGCACCCTTGGCTTGACCAAACCTTGAACGCAACTCATTTGAACTTCTAATTGCAGAGAGCCCCTAACAAGAGCCCCTAACAAGAGCCCCTAACAAGCAGGTGTCGCAGGGGCCCCAGGTTTTGTCGAGCCACTCGGAGCAGTCGTGCTCGGCGCCGGCTTCGATCCTGAGGAGCCACTAGCCCCGGTCGAACCAGGAGCACGCACCCCGACAAAATCGGGGCCGATTACTAACGACACATCTGCATCTATAAGCGACTTATCCTCAATCAGTCTCCCGACCCCGCCTAGGTACGTTGCTACCAAGCGCGCTGCTTCACGTTGCCCACGCTGGTAGCGGATCTGAGTCTCGCTGACACTCCCTGCATTCCCCATCCCGGATGGAACGAATGAGTACTTCTGCATAGAGGTAAGCGTTGATCCTGCGAGACCAGAGGTAGACGAGCCGTTTAATACACGCAGACTTACCTGCGATGGGACAATCTTGATTGGCTTCTCGGTTGAGGTCTTCACCGCTCCCCCAAAGGTGCGCAGGCGAGCGATTACTCCCTCTGCTGCAGGTTGATCTAGATAAAGAACCTGCTGACCTTGATAATTTGGTCCGCCCTTATTGGGTACGGTGACCATCTCAATGCTGCTCGTGTCACTTGGATTTACCTGCCGGAATGTATTGACCAACTGGAATATCTCAGTCTTACCTAGGCTCTCATCAACAGTCAGCTGAGGGA
Organism: Actinobacteria bacterium IMCC26256; assembly: GCA_001023575.1. Classification (GTDB taxonomy): domain Bacteria; phylum Actinomycetota; class Acidimicrobiia; order IMCC26256; family IMCC26256; genus IMCC26256. Next base: position 1,728,498 of record CP011489.1, read on the forward strand.
TCACTGCATTCGCCATGCGATTAGCAGTAAAGGGGTTTCTGCCTGCTTTCTGAGCAGCAACCTGCGCTAGGCGCCGGATAAAACTCTGCTGGCGACCTATGCGCCCAATATCAGGTATCGCATCTACAGAGTTCCAGCGCTTTGTACTCGCGTCGTAGTACTCAAGATGCCGAGAGCGAACGTAGGCGAGCGCTGCGTTCCCATCTAGGGGCACGCAAGCGGGAGCTAGGGCAACATTTAGCCCAGAGAAGGCATCGCGCGCAGGGGCAGGGAAATAAACAGGGACGCTGCCGATCGCATTGACAACACCCATGAACGCCTCGAAGTTCAACTCGACATAGTGATTGATGTCGATCTGAAAATTCTGCTCGATCGTGTCGATAACTTTCTGAGGCCCATCGTTGAACGCGGCGTTGATCTTTGATTTACCGCGCCCGGGTATATCCACGAGAAGATCTCGCGGGAACGAGACAAGCAGGGAGGTCTTCGCCTCAGGGTCAACGTGGACAACCATGAGAGTGTCAGATCGGGTCCCTCCGGCCTCCGCTGTTGTCCCGAAAGCGTTGGCCTGTGTCTCATTCTCAACGAAGGCTCGAGAGTCGGAGCCAAGTACCAAGTAGTTACCCGCTTTGCCCGGGCTAGATGGAAGGTCGAGTCCCCTGACGCGTCCGATATCTGCAATCTTGGCGCTCACCGCGATATTGACTGCGAATACACCGGTAACGACTACACAGAGAGTCACAGCCAATGCTGTTACGTACCTGCGCAGAAATACTTGGCGGGCACGCGGCGATACTCGAGGGAGGGAGCGACCCTTTCCGCCACCTCGAGGAGAACTAGTCCTCGTGTGGGCGGCGCCTCTGGCGCTTGCTCGGGGATTCCTCTGAGAATCCGCCTTAGCGCTATCTGAATTTGGGGAAGTCGGTCTATTAGGGGGAGCCACGATGGCTCTGAGTGTAGTTAAGGAAGGCCGGTATTCCCTCGCGCTCACAGAACTTTGGGGGACTTCTGACTCCTTTTGGGCGCTGATTCGTGCGCTCGGATAACGTCGAAGGCGTGCTCGCCGGTTCAATACTGCGTCTTCTCGACCCATACGAGGACCTAGCCGTTGTTCGTGACGGCGCGAATACCATTATTGCTATAGATGCTCAAGAGACGCGCCACGTCTCTGGGCCCCAAGCTCTCGATTCTCTGAGTTCACTCACAGACGGTTGGTGGGCAGGGGCAATTGCCTACGAGTTGGGGCGCGAGATAGAGAAGCTCGATTCTCCTCGCCCTGCAACGAACCTTCCCGACCTTCTCCTCACACGCTTCGCAGCACGCCTCACCCTCGCGCCAGATAGAGCACCCAAGATTGAGGGGGAGGGCTTAGGGGTTGCGCTTCTACGACGAGCCCTTGAGAACGCTCGACCCGGAGTCGGAGATACCCATCTAGTCGGTGAGTGGAGAAGCAGCCTTGACCGCCATGCATTCGAGGCCGGAGTCGAGGCGATTATCGGGCTCGAGCAGGCGGGCGAGTGTTACCAGGTAAATCTCACTCGACGACTTACGTGTGATGCCGAGGCAAACGATGTCGAGTTATTCGATGCATTAGATCGAAACAATCCTGCCCCACACGCTGCCCTAATTCGAACGGGAAATATCTCCATTGTCTCCGCGTCACCCGAGAGATTCTTAAGCATTGAAGGGCGCAGGGTCGAGACACGCCCCATCAAAGGGACTGCGCGCGATGCAGCCGATCTACTCGAGAGCGCGAAGGATCGCGCTGAGAACATCATGATCGTTGACCTCGCCCGCAATGACCTCGGGCGAGTCTGCACGTTTGGATCCGTCTCCGTACCAGTTCTCTGCGCATTAGAGCCGCACCCCGGGCTCCACCACCTAGTAAGTACCGTCACCGGCACACTCGCTCCGGGAGGAGATCTAACGCAGTTGCTTCGCGCCACGCTCCCCCCTGCCTCCGTCACCGGTGCACCCAAGCCTCGGGTTCTCTCAGCGATTGAGGAGTTCGAACCAGTTCCTCGCGGTTATTACTGCGGTGCAGTGGGGTGGATCGACACGGCGAATAATCGAGCCGACCTAGCGGTGGCAATTCGCACATTTACAATCGCCTCCGGCGAGACGACTCTCGGCGTAGGGGCCGGGATCACTGTCGGGTCTAATCCTCGAGATGAATGGGAGGAGACTGAGCTAAAGGCTGCTCGTTTGCTCGCTTCCTCCGTCGGCACCGCGCGGCGATCACGCGTGCGAACAGACTCAATACGAACAGATTGATTACGCGATGATTCTCTGGCTAAACGGAGCGATGGTCTCCGATTCTGAGGCGCGCATCGCTCCTTCAGACCATGGCTTCCTCGTGGGCGACGGAGTATTTGAGACTCTCAGGGTCTACTCAGGAGTTCCTTTTGCATGGGATCGCCATCGACTGCGCCTTGAGCACTCTGCAGCGGCGCTTAACCTCACCCTACCGAGAGATGAGATACTCCGCAGCGCAGCGAATGATGTCATCGCGATGAATGCACTACCTGATTGTCGCTTGCGCGTCACTATCACCGGAGGTGAATCCTCCCTCGGCTCTGATCAAAGCTCCTCGGCACCGACCGCAGTCATCGCAGTAGGCCACTTGACTGAGTGGCCGTTAAAAGCATCGGTAGTGACCGTGCAATGGACTCGCAATGAACGCGGCGCAACTGCCGGGCTCAAGACGACCTCCTACGCCGAGAATGTGCGTGCACTGGCCTCTGCAAAATCACAGGGTGCCGAAGAGGCGATATTCGCTAATACACGTGGCGAACTATGCGAAGGCACTGGATCGAACGTCTTTGTCCTGCAAGATGGGGTGCTGTGTACGCCACCATTGAGCAGTGGTTGCCTCGCTGGTGTCACGCGAGCGATCACTATTGAACTTGCTAACAGAATCGGCATCACGTGCGAGGAGCGAGAGATGCCACTAGCGGCGCTAGCAGGTGCTAGCGAGGCGTTCCTAACATCAAGCACTCGTGAAATACAGGCGATTGGCAATGTCGACGGAATGAGTCTCGCCTCGGCCCCTGGGCCAATAACGCTTCAATTACAGAGCGCTTGGCGCGAGCTGCTGAGCACATCGCTCGAGCCTTAACGCTCAAACCGGCCTGAGGTGCACGACATCCCCCGCAGTAATGCAGCGCAGGGCTCCCCCATCGGTGCGTACCTCGAGACTCCCGTCATCTGTCACACCCTCAGCAATACCCTCGAATGCCTCACCGGCTAGCTCGATACGCACACGTGTATTCAATGTGCCGAGTCGCTCTCGGTAATCGCTAAGCACGCTGTTTAAATCATTGAGCAACACGGAGTACCTATCGAGAAACTCATTGAGCAATTCATCACGACTGATATCTCTACCCGAGACGAGATTGCAGGCTGTGGCAGTCTCAACTAGCTCGGCAGGAAAATCGCTCCACTGCACATTTACCCCGATACCAACCACTACACAGCGCAACGAACCATCCGATATCTCGGACTCAGTGAGCATGCCGCAGAGTTTGCGATTCCCTACTAGGGGATCACTGGCCAACAGATCATTTGGCCACTTAAGGATTGGTGCAAAACCGGCGACGGCTTCAACTGCATCCGCCATTGCAAGCCCTGCTGCCATCGTAAGTAAGTGAACAGAAGCGATAGTGATCTCGGGGGCGATCTCGGGCCGCAGCAATACCGACATGAGCAGCGATGCCCCTACCGGCGCCTCCCATGTACGCCCCAACCTTCCGCGGCCTGCGCTCTGGTGATCGGCCACCACGACCGTCCCCGAGGCCTCCCCTGCTCTGGCCGCATCGAGGAGATATCGATTGGTTGAATCCACCTCAGCGAGTCGAATTATCGGCCCCAGACGTGACTCCCCCGGCGAGGGATTTGGGTTCTCGGGGGGCGGAGTGGCAGAAGGTTGGTTCACGCCCCGTAGGATACGACGACCCAAGACCAACTTCCCGGGAGAAACGCAAAAGTGCTGAAGAAAATTCTTATCGCCAACCGGGGAGAGATCGCCGTACGCGTTATGCGGACCTGCCGAGAGATGGGGATAGCGACTGTTGCCGTCTACTCAGACGTCGACCGTGATGCCTTTCATGTTCGATATGCAGATGAGGCCTACTCAATCGGTGGACAGACAGCCGCGGAGTCATACCTAAACCAAGATCGCATTATTGAGGTCATTACGCGATCTGGCGCAGATGGCGTGCACCCTGGTTACGGCTTCTACTCTGAGAATGCAGATTTCGCTCGCGCTGTTACAGCAATGGGTGTTGCATGGATCGGCCCACCGCCCGAGGCAATCGAAGACATGGGCGACAAAATTAGTGCTCGAAAAGCAGCAGCGCGCGGAGATGTCGAGAGCGTTCCAGGTACAACCAAGCCTGTTCAGAATGCGCAAGAGGTAATTGAATTCGGCGAGGCTTACGGATGGCCGATCACGATCAAGGCTGCCTACGGTGGTGGCGGACGCGGAATGAAGGTCGTCAACGCTCCTGATGAAGCCGCAGAGGCCCTTGAGTCTGCTGGGCGTGAAGCCCTTGCATACTTTGGTCGCAGCGAGGCTTACCTAGAGAAATACCTAACCTCACCTCGCCACATTGAGATTCAGATCATGGCCGATACACATGGAAATGTGGTCTGGCTCGGCGAGCGCGACTGCTCAGTGCAGCGTCGCCACCAGAAACTTATTGAAGAGAGCCCGGCAGCAGACCTATCCGAAGAGACGCGCACCGCAATGGGCGAGGCCGCTGTAAAGGTTGCCAAGGCGACGGGTTATGTAAACGCCGGAACAATTGAGATGCTCTACCAAGATGGCGAGTTCTACTTCCTTGAGATGAATACTCGCCTCCAGGTCGAGCACTGTGTAACCGAGTTGGTTACATCTCTCGATCTAGTCGCTGAGCAGATTCGCATTGCATCCGGCCTGCCCCTCTCGTTTACGCAGGACGAGATTGTGCGCACCGGTCACGCAATTGAGTGCCGCATCAATGCGGAGAACTCAGCAAAAGGATTCTTGCCTTCACCCGGAACGATCCACGACCTTCATATTCCCTCGGGCCCTGGGGTTCGCTGGGATGGTGGCTACGAGCGCGGCGATACTGTTAGCCAGTACTACGACAACCTTGTCGGCAAGTTGATCGTCTGGGCACCGGATCGCGATCGTGCACGCCTGCGCATGCTGCGTGCCCTCTCGGAGTTCGAGATTGACGGACTGCACACAACAATCCCCGCCCAAAAACTTGTTCTAGAGCACCCAGAGTTTGCTGCGAACCAGCACTCCACGCGCTGGCTTGAGGAGAAGGTAGACCTCAGCGGTTTAACGAGTAGCGCTGGATCAAGTGCGCCTGCTGACGGCGACTCATCGCTGATGGCTCGCGATGTGCCAGTTGAGGTAGACGGTCGACTCTTCGCTGTAAAGGTCTGGCTCCCAGAGGCTCCGGTCGCTGGCGTATCAGCCAAGAAATCATCCAAGCCCAAGCCTGCAGCAGCGGGATCGGGTGGCGCTGGTGGGAACGGAACAATTACCGCACCGATGCAGGGGACAATTGTAAAAGTGCTTGTTGAGGTTGGCCAAGAGGTTGCTGCCGGCGATTCACTACTCGTGCTTGAGGCGATGAAGATGGAGAATCACATCAACGCAGAGCAGAGTGGAAAAATCAAAGAGCTCCGCGTCGAGGCCGGGAAGACCGTCAGCGCCGGCGACATACTCATAATCATCGAGTAGAGACCGCATCCAAACCAGCCGAAGCTGACAATATTGACGTCAGCGCCGGCGACATACTCATCATCAGCAATTAAACGCCGAGTAAACCTCTTTAAGAGCAGGCCTCAACGATTGCCTCGGCGAGGGATGGGTGCACCAGAAGACTCTCAACAATGTCCTGAGTGCGAAGGCCGTTGGTAACTGCAATGGCGAGCACGCTGATTAACTCCGCGGCATTCGCACCAACAATGGATCCTCCCAAGACAACCCCTGTTACCGGGTCGGAGATCACCTTCACGAAGCCGCGTGCATCGCCGGAGATTAGTGCCTTTGCATTACCGGCAAACGGCACCTTGGTGACACGAATCTTGCGCCCGACTGCAAATGCATCTGCCTCTGCGAGCCCTACATCTGCAATCTCAGGCTCGGTAAAGATTGCTGAGGCGGCCTTGTCGTAATCAAGGTGGCGATGCGCAAGAGCATGTAAACCCATTGCGTGCTCAGCAATCTTGCGCCCCTGCATCGCAGCGACACTCGAGAGTGGAAGTTTGCCAGCCAAGTCACCGGCTGCGTAGATGTTGGGCGCACTTGAGAGGCAGTTGTGGTCGACAGGCACAGTCCCCCACTCCGTTGCGGTGATCCCGGCCTCGGCGAGACCAAGCCCGTCGGAGTTTGGGATCGATCCGATCGCAAGCAGCGCATGAGAGCCTCGAACCTTTCGTCCGTCAGCACACTGCACCTCAATGCCGTCAAAATCTGCATTCTCAATCCGCTGAATTGCCTCGGCTCGCGCTCCCTTATGTAACTCAACGCCGCGAGATACAAATGACTCCTCGAGTACCGCTGCAACCTCAGGGTCTTTACTCGGCAGTACATGCTGGCGCGATACAACAAGGCTTACCCTCGAACCGAATGCCCTAAACATGTGCGCAAACTCAACACCGGTTACACCAGAGCCGATCACAACTAAGTGCTCGGGGATCACAGGCGGCGGGTATGCCTGGCGCGTGGTGAGAATCCGATCGCCATCAACCGCAGCCCAATCTGGAATCCTCGGGCATGAACCGGTTGAGAGTAACGCTGCATCAAAGGTCACGCGCTCCTCGATCCCATCATGGGCAAGGATCGCCTCGTTGGGAGAGACCAACCTTCCAACGCCGCTCAGAATTCGCACACCCTGGCTCTCTAAGAGTTGTTTTACATCGTCGCTCAGGTGAGTCTGGATCGAGAGATTGCGGACTCGAAGCGCCGCAGGGTCAATCCTCCCAGTGGCCTCGAGCCCCATACCCTCAGCACGGTCGAGTGCGGCGAGTTCGCCACCTGTAGCGATCATCGCCTTCGACGGGACGCAGTCCCAGAGATGCGCCGCACCACCGAGCACATCACGCTCGATGATGGTTACGTCAGCACCTAGCCCAGCTGCAGTACTCGCAGCCGTGTGGCCTGCGGGGCCACCACCGATAACTAGGAAGCGAAGTCTCATAATCTGCAGCGTAGAGTCCCGAGACCTGCTCGTTTCATAGAAAAGGTCTAGTTACCATTAAAATCCGGCCATGAGAATCCACCTATGCACAGTAATTAACTGCACCCCCGAGGAGACTTGGGCGGCAGTTGAGGACATTTCGACACATATTGAGTGGATGGCCGATGCCGAGTCGATCACTTTTACCTCCGATCAAACAAGTGGGGTTGGGGCGCAGTTTGAGTGCCTCACCAAGGTTGGGCCGCTGAAGACTGTTGATGTGATGACTGTGACCGCATGGGAGCCCGGCAAACGTATGGGCATTGAGCATCGCGGGATGGTTACTGGTGGCGGCGACTTCATGCTGAGCGCCGACGAGCGCGGTCGCACCATCTTCTGCTGGGAAGAGACCCTGCACTTCCCTTGGTGGATGGCTGGAGTAATCGGAGAGTTCTTCGGACGCCCTGTACTTAAGTATGTATGGCGCGCAAATCTCCGCCGCCTCAAAGCTAGAGCTGAGAGACTCGCCTAACTCTCGTTACTTCAAGCAGCACGTTGAGCCAGTTCACAAGAGCGCCTACCCCGTGCGCTTTAGGTCGGGTGGTGCTCGCCAATCCCACCTCGCATCCTCCGTCGCACCAATCTCGCCCGCGCTTGCCTCGATCTTGATGAGCCTGTAACCGTCATGTGTTTTTTGGAGATGATGTCGCTTGCAGAGCCTTACGAGGTTCTCCAAGCTTGCAGCCCCACCCTCAGCGAAGGGTTTGATGTGATCCATCTCTAGACCAAGCGTTACGTCACAGGTTGGTACTTGGCAGACACGATCTCGCTCCTCAACCGCTGTTCGAAGTGGTGCAGGGATGTGCCGGCCCATATGCGCAACCGTCTTGATATCTACCCCATCGACAACAAGAAGCTTTAAGAATGCCTCGCCCAAATACTCAGTAGCAGCCGTCACTGGTATTGGCCCAACACCAGCGATCTCACATATCTCGCCGTGTTCGGTATGCCCACGCTTAAGTGCATCTATGTCGACACGAATATGCATCACAGCGTTAGGGAGGCTCGATTTTGTGCGACTCTCGCCCGACTTATTATTGGTCGCCTTCCCACAGAGCGCCAAGAGCGCGTCTGCAGAGTAGGCCTCCGGTCTTTCATGCGCACCACTCTTGCGAGCCACCTTAAATATCTCATCCTGTAGTGGTTTGAGTGCTGCCATTACAAGCGCACCGTTCGCAACAGTCATGCGAGCTCTTAGATTGAACGAACCATCAATATCTGTCCACGATTTTAAGAAACGCGACTTATGAACCTGTCTGTGGCGTGCTGCCTCATCTGTGGCTGCTGCGACTACCCGTGAAGATGCATCTCGCAGATCGCGCACCGTCACATGCTTGGAGAGGTTCAAGAGTTGAGTCTCCGTATTAGGTGCAACGATCGCACCACGCGCAACCTCCACAGCCTGTGCGCCAGAGAGCTCACCAGAGCGCAGAGCAGCCTGAGTAACAGGCAAGTGCTGCAGTTGACCAGCGAGGACCACTACCGACTGAGCTTCATGCTGTGGACAATCTGCCTCAATAGCGAACCACTCTGAAATGGTCTTAGCGCCCTGGCCCTTCCAGCCATTCGTGCGCTCTACCTGCCCAACACCGATAGTGCGGATCGCATCCCCGAGACGCCGGACTCGCTCCCCGCAGCTCACCAACCTTGCAGCCCGGGCACCATCGAAGCAGTCAACCTCCATTGAGGCAAAGCAGGCCTCGAGCTCTGTTGTGAGTTGATCCAGTCGGTCGAACATATGTTCGACTCTAAAACAGGGGTGTGACAACTAAACGGAGTAGATCAAAAACAGCCTAAAAACTCGCCAAAAAGCTAGATTTGGCGGGGATTATCTACCTACGAACTTCGCCTTACCTGGTCCGTTCTCCAAGAACGATGCGACACCATGCTGCGCATCCTCTGTTGAGAAAAGATCGGTAAATGCCGCCGCCTCGATGTCGAGCCCCTCGGCGAGGGTTACATCAAGGCCAGAGTCCACGGCCTTCTTCGCAAGGGAGATCGCCACTGTGGCTCCGCTCGCGAGCTGCCCAACAAATTTAAGAGCCTCTGCCTCAAAGTCGTCGCCATCAAAGATTCGATCCGCTAGACCAATCTCTAATGCCTCTTGAGCCTTCACGTGGCGTGCAGTCCAGATCAAGTCTTTAGCGCGTGCGGGGCCAATGAGTCGCGGTAAACGCTGGGTGCCGCCTGCACCGGGGATGATGCCGAGAAGAATCTCAGGCTGACCAAAGCGAGCGTTAGGAGCACAGACACGAAGATCGCATGCAAGTGCCAACTCCATTCCCCCACCGAGTGCAAAGCCTCTAACACCAGCCACTACCGGGCAAGGGATCGCAGCAATCGCATCGAAGGCACGCCTAAACGCTGCACCGATAACTGCACCCTCCTCTGGTCCGCCGAACTCCGTGATATCAGCACCCGCGGCTAGAGCCCGATCTGAACCAAGCACGAGTACTGCACGCACCGAAGTATTCGCTGCGAGTTGCTCGGCCGCCTCAGCAAGCTCGAGGAGCAATGCCTGGGAGAGTGGGTTCATAGGAGGGCGGTTGAGGCGAATTACTGCAACACCGTTGTCGTGGATCTCGGTAAGGACTAGCGCATCTTGTGACATGGCAACGCAGGTTAGCGGCAAGGCCCTTAGTTGGCAGGTCTCGTCACGTGACCGCTCAGCCTGCTGACCGCTCGCGATTCAGGTACGTGATCGTTTGTCAGCACTTAGCTGATTTTGTGCCGAGAAGCGCGTTGTTTGAGGCGTACAAATCCACATTTACAGATTGAGCTCCTAATTCATAGGTGGCGTAGAAGACTCGGTTTCCATCCAGGGTTGTCGCGACTCCGGAGAAGGTCGCTACGCCATCTGGGTCGACGAAACGAAATTGCACCCTGGCGATGTCAGTATTTAAACCAACAGTCCATTTGACCCTCCCGGTCGAGCCGACCATGTCATTACTGTCACCACAAGACGCCGTTATAGTGTCACTGCTATAAGAGCCAGAACGAGCGGAATTATCGCCACCAGATTTTGGGACTGCCGCAATACCAATCGCGATCACAATGACAACTGCTGCAGCTATCAAGATCTTGCGTCGAGTTGCCTTCTTCGCTCGCCCAGATTTTCCGGCCGCTGGTGAATCGTCTCTCGAGATTGGTTCCATGTTTTTGCACCTATCAAGCTTGGTGACCCCGGATGGTGCGGCGGACCCTACACGCCAAGGATCTCCGCCGCTGCCGTATAGGGGTCGATCCTGCGATTGGATACCGCATCAACCATCTTCTCGAAGAGATCCCCGGCGCATCGCTCCTCAACGGCGGATGCAAGCCGAGCAAGCACGATGTTTCGCAGCTCCTCGCGTGCACGCGCCTCGCGACGTGCCTCGAGGCGGCCTTCATCAAGGATAAACGCGCGATGAGCCAATATCGCCTGCCAAAACTCCTCTATACCCGTGGCGTTCGTTGCGACTGTCTGCACGATCGGCGCACGCCAATCTGGGTGCCCGGAGAGGTCGAGCATCATCTCCAGGTCGCGAATTGTCTCAGGCGTTCCAGGTCGATCGGATTTGTTGACCACGAATACATCTGCAATCTCCATCAACCCGGCTTTGTTGGCCTGTACGCCATCGCCCCAACCTGGATTAACGACTACAACCGTTGTATCAGCAGCGCCTGCGATCTCTACCTCTACCTGGCCAACGCCGACAGTCTCGATGATGATCCACGGCTTACCTGATGCGTCTAAAACCCTTACGGCCTGAGGTGCGGCAAGGGCAAGGCCACCGAGATGTCCGCGTGTCGCCATAGATCGGATGTAGACACCGCGATCGAGGGCGTGCTCCTGCATACGCACACGGTCTCCAAGAATTGCACCACCAGTAAACGGGCTCGTTGGGTCAATAGCGAGAATCGCTACTTCGTCACCGTCGCTACGGATGCGTTTAATCAGTGCATCAGTGAGGCTTGATTTACCGGCACCTGGTGCACCGGTAAGCCCGATCGTGTACGCGCTCCCCGTACTCGGATGCAGGAGTGCTGCTACCTCAAAGGCGCGAGGGCCACCGGCCTCAACAATGGAGATCAACTTCGCAACCGCTCCGCGATCCCCCGCAACACATCGCTTAACTAACTCAGCAGGATCGAGTTGCATTTCTTAAATCGCTTTACTTGGATCGGGTCGATTGTCGCGGGTCTCTTGACTCGAGATCAAGCGTCCGCGACTACCTCAGTGACACCAGGGACGCGATCCTTGATGATGCGCTCGACGCCGGCCTTTAGAGTCATCGCAGAGACCGGGCAGGTACCGCAAGCGCCGACGAGGCTCACATGCACAACACCGGCGTCGTCGATGCTGTTGAAGACAATGTCGCCTCCATCGGCCTGAAGCGCGGGGCGGATTACGTCGATCGCTTCGAGTATGTCGGTCTCCATGGTGCTGCTCATCGCATCCAACCTCTCGGTCTTTGGTATTGGCTGGCCCTAATGTGGCCACTTCAATCTTTGGCGTTACTTCTTACGTACTCTCCCTAGTCTGCCACGCCTAGCAACCCCACCCCGGACCGCCTCAGCGGTTTCAGGTCTCAGTTGGGTCTTAATTGGGACGCATGCCTCCTGTGATAACAATCAGAGGCGAATTACATCTGCCCCTATGGAGGCGAGGCGCCCCGGCAGGTCTACGTATCCTCGATCTACGTGGTGCCAGTCGTGCACAATTGTCTCGCCCTCAGCGCGCAGCCCTGCAATGGCCAACGCTGCACCGGCCCTCACATCGAATGCCCTCACCGGAGCACCAGAGAGGCGCTCCACTCCCCTAACTACAGCGTGGCGATCCTCGGTGCGAATATCTGAGCCCATGCGGTTCAACTCATCAATGAACGAGAACCGACTATCAAAAATGTTCTCGCTCACTATTGAGGTGCCATCAGCAACCGAGAGAAGAGCGACGGTCATCGGCATGAAATCGGTGGCAAACCCTGGGAATGGAAGGGTCGCTACATCGACTGACTTCAGGCGCTTATCGGCTTGTGCGCGAAGGCCGCTATCGGTGACTGTGATCTCCATACCCATCTGGCGAAGTTTCACAATCACCATCTCGAGTTGGTCGAAACGAATTCCCTCTAGCGTTATATCTCCACCGGCGACACCGCAGGCCATGAGGAAAGTCCCAGCATCAATACGGTCACCACAGAGTTCGGTGTTCACGCTCGAGAGTTCGTCGACACCCGTTATCTCGATCGTTGATGTGCCAGCGCCTTCAATGCGCGCACCCATTTGATTGAGAAACGCGGCGAGGTCACGAATCTCAGGCTCCCGCGCAGCGTTCTCAATTACCGTTACTCCATCAGCGGTTACCGCTGCGCTGATGAGATTCTCGGTTGCTCCAACGCTTGGAAAATCGAGAGCGATGCGTGCGCCGATTAACTTCTTGCACTTGGCCTCGATAAAGCCGTGACTTACTTGAAGGGTCGCGCCCATTGCCTCTAGGCCACGGAAGTGCATATCGAGCTTGCGCTGACCAATGTTGTCGCCCCCCGGCATCGCGACTCGCGCCTCGCCGCATCTCGCAAGGAGTGGCCCCAAAACATTGATTGATGCGCGCATGAGAGAGACGAGTTCGTATGGTGCCTCTGGGTTTAGGTGCGCAGTCGTGTCGATACTCAGGGTGTCAGCATTGATGCGCTCAACCTTCACACCAATAGCGGTGAGCACATCAAGCATCACCTCAAGGTCTGCAACCGTTGGGGCGTTCGTTACGGTTGTAGTGCCGCGAGCGAGGAGGGCAGCCGCTAGTTGCTTACAACCAGAGTTCTTGGAGGCACCCGGGACGCGCAGAGTTCCACTAAGCGGATCACCTGGGCGAATACGTACCTGCGACATAGCAACGAGGGTAGCCACCGAAACTGGCCCTCACCATCAAGGAGAGAGGATTCCGGGGATTTTTACTTAGGCGTTGCGGAAAACCGGCGGGCGCTGCTCAATAAATGCGCCGATAGCCTCGCCCATGTCAGCAGAGCGAAGGCACTCGGCCTGCCCAACTGCCTCGACGAGTAACCCCTCGCGAAGCGGCAGGTGCCCAGCGGCTGCGACCGCACGCTTGGAGTTCTTAATAGCGAGCGGTGGCTGCGAGGCGATGCGCTTCGCTAGAGCATCAACAGTTGGCTCCAACTCTTCATCGGAGACGAGCTGCTCACAGATTCCAAGAGCAAACGCGGCCTCACCATCGAGGCGTGCAGAGGTGAAGATCATCTCCTTGGCTTTACCTGGGCCGACAAGGCGCGTTAGGCGCTGCGTTCCACCGAGGTCAGGCATGATGCCGTACTTAAGCTCTAGCAACCCGACGCTCACTCCGTGAGTAAAGACGCGAATGTCACATGCGAGTGCTGCCTGTAATCCGGCGCCCAACGCATAACCGCGCACTGCAGCGATAGTTGCGAAGGGTGCCTCCTCGAGCCAGTTGTATGCATCCTGGGTACGAAGAATTGAGTCAACGGTTGGGTCTTCATGCTTGGACTCATCTTTGCTTGGAGCGGTGAGCCCAATACCCTCGCTGAAGACTGTGGTGTCGATGCCGCTTGAGAAGGCGCGACCCTCTCCGCTGAGGATCAAGACACGAATGTCACCGGGGTTAGCAACCAACTCTGCACCGAGCGCTCGCATCTCATCCCACATCTCAACACTAAAAGCATTGAGCTTCTCTGGGCGGTTCATGATGAGTCGGGCTATGTGTCCATGAGTTTCAAGCTTGAGAGTATTCACGGGCACTGACGTTACCCGCTGCGCGACTATGCCGTCAGAGCGAGGCCACCCAAGCCGCAGAGGCCGCCGCCATCTCAGCGAGAACACCCTCGGTACTTTGCCCGCTAGATCGCAGCGGCTTGAACCCGTGATCGCCAGACTCGATCCAGTGCCAAGCGACTCGACCCTTGACGCGGCGAGCAGCCTTTCGCAGCTCCGGCTGAGCCCCGAGAGCATCTCTGGTTCCGCTTACGAAGAGCGTTGGGATGCTGATGCGCTTTAGATGCTCAACTCGCAGTTTCTCTGGCTTGCCGGCAGGGTGGAGCGGGTAACCGAGGAGAAGGAGCCCTAGTGCCTGAAGTGGATCCTGCTCATCCCCAACAGCAAGCGAGCAGTACCTTCCGCCCATTGATCGTCCCCCGACGACGATGCGCTTGGGGGCGAGGCCAGTGAGGAGCGAGAGGTCGGCGGCGGCTGTGCGAGTTGCGTCGAGGAGAACGTTGTGGCGATCGGGCGCACGCCTCCCCGCATCTCGGTATGGATAATTAAAACGAAGAGATGGGATACCGAGTGCAGTAAGCGCATCTGCCACTGCGATAAGCGCAGGTGCGTCTAGGTCTGAACCTGCACCGTGTGCAAGGAGCACTGCCCGATCGACTTGATCCTTCGCGCGCTTTGGGGAAGCGAATCTGTTTGTGTATTTGAGAGATGTGAATCTCGTCATTGCGACAGCCACTTATCGAGGAACGCGACACTGCGATCGAAATCATCTCGAATGGTCTCGGGCCTCGACCAACCGTGCCCCTCGCCCGCGTATTCGTGCGACTCAATATCTGCACCACCTGCGCGCGCTGCCTCAACGAAGTCTCGCATCTGTGCCACTGGCACCACTTCATCAGCATCTCCGTGGAGCATCAGGGTTGGGACGCTCAAGCGATGCGCATGTGTGATCGGCGAGCGCGCAACATATAGATCGCGCGCCTCTGGCAACTCCCCCACGAGCCTCTGCGCATAGTGCTTCTCGAATCTGTAATCAGTCTCCGCAAGCGAGAAGAGATCAGTAACTCCGTAGACGCTGATGCAGGCCTTCACAAGGTCCGGGCGAAGAAGTGCAACGAGTAGAGCGAGCATCCCTCCAGCGCTTCCACCGGTGATGGCGATGCGAGGGGGGTTGAGATTCATGGCGTCAACATCGGCAGCGCTAGATACTGCTACTCGAGATACCGCCTCTATCCCTGCGATTACATCATCTAGATCCAACGCACCCCAACCGCCATCTAGAGCGCGCAGGTGAGCACGCCCGCTCCCGTAGGAACCGCGCGGATTTGGGCGCAGCACCCCCCAACCATGGGATAGAAGTGCTGCCACATTTGGGCTCCATCGTGCAGTCGCTGCACCTGTTGGCCCACCATGTAGATCGAATATCAACGGAGGATTCTCAACCCCAGGCGGGAGGTAGAGCAGGCCTGTTATCTCAAGGTCGCCGCTCATCCAACTGACTACCTTGGGCTCCACAAAGCAACCCTGAGCGAAGGTCGACTTATCGAATCCGTTTGGGTCTCCATCTGCGATCTCGATGCGCTCGCCAAATTCAATGCCACCACTGCTCGCCTCAGAAGTATTTGGATAGAGCGCGGCTGGATACAACACGACCCGCGGCGGGGTACGCGCACCCGATCGAATCGCAGCGATGCCTTGCGGCCCCCACGAGACTCCGTGGTGCCAAGCCTTTGCGATCTCTACTACTTCTGGCTCTACTACTTCTGGCTCTCTAGATATATCGGAGCCAACCTCTGCGCTAACAAGGCGGCCAAACCCACCCTCGTTACGGCACCATGCAATGTGCTTGCTATCAGGGCTCCATGCGTAACTGCGTTGCCCTGCTCCCCATGGGGCCTCACCGGCCTCAAAGAGTTCGTGATTTAACAACACTGCGTTAGAGCCGTCTATATCGCCTACGCATATACGCAGCCAACCATCTCTATCCGTCAGCCATGCGAGGCGCGTTCCGTCTGGAGAGAAACGCGGCTGACCTACCTGTGTATCCGACCCGCCAGCGACTACGCGCTGATTGCTCACTACTCCATTACGAAAATCGGCCACGACAATTCGCGATGAATCCCAAGGCATCTCGGGGTTGCTCCACTCATGCCAAGCAAGAAGCGTTCCATCGGGCGACCATGACGGGTCCCATGCGAAGTCGGCACTTGAAATCGCTAGTGGCTCCACCGAGCGCTCGCGATTGTTTCGCGCATTAAGCGCCGCGCCTATCGAGAGGACCACGATCTCCATAGCGTCACTACGTTCGCGTGTAACGGCTAGCCACTCGCCATCGTTAGATACCGATGGCGCTAAATATCGCGACGCGACGCCACCAAGCGCATCATCAATTAGCACTCGCTCGAGACTGTTCTCGGCGCTGTTCTTGAGACCGTTCTCGGCGCTGTTCTCAAGGCCGCTCTCCAGCTCGAGTAAAACCACGCGAGCATCAGAGGCAACAACTACAACACTGGCATCATCACGCCAAGCCCACGTGCCCCCATAGGTCGGGGGCGTCCTGCGCACCCGCGTGCCGAGACTCTGCGGGGCGCCGATGAGCTGATCTGCGTCCATATTTAGAAAAAAGAATCGAGTTGAGCCCTCAACCACCTCGAGCCACCCCAAGCGAGTGCCCTCAGGGCTCCATCGAGGCTCGGAGACGGCGCGAAAATCCAACGCCTGAGCGAGTTTTGGCCCCTCTTCGTCGCCCGAGGAGGGGCTCATAGCATCAGGATTCACAGCCATGAGGGTACCCGGGTAAGGCCACGAACTGCTCCACTAGGCCACTAAATCAAGGCTCTTACCGCCCGGGGGTTTGCCCTGAAGACCCAATCCCCGGGAGAATCAACTACTCATGCCTTCCCAAGATGCCTCTCAAAGCACGCCTAACACCGCCGTCGCGCCAATTACGCGCGACCGATCTAGCGATCGGACCAGCGATAGCTCTAATGCTCGACCGCTTCGCATCGCTTGGCTTATCTATCGCGGTAACCCACACTGCGGCGGCCAGGGCGTCTACTCCCGTTACGTGGCACGCGAGATCGCAGCCATGGGGCACCACATTGAGGTCATCTCAGGTGAGCCCTACCCCGAGCTTGATGATCCTTCACAGTTAGTGAAGATGCCAGGGCTTGATCTCTATCGCGCCAGCAATCCATTTCGCGTGCCGTGGCCGTGGGAGTTCCGCGACCGTGTAGACCTCGCGGAGTTTGCAATCATGTGCGGCGCCGGATTCCCGGAGCCTTGGGCATTCAGTATGAGAGCACGCAAATATCTTGAGACCCGCCGCGGAGACTTCGATCTAATCCACGACAACCAGTGCTTCGGCACAGGGCTCCTCGGGATGATGAACGACGGATGGCCGGTAGTTGCAACCCTGCACCACCCCATCACTGTTGACCGCGACCTCGAGCTCGAGCATGCCTCTGGCAGGTGGCGACGCTTCAACCTTCGTCGCTGGTACGCATTCCTTGGCATGCAGATGAAGGTTGCACGCGAGATGCCTCGACTTGTCACCGTCTCTGAGTCATCCAAGCGTGACATCATCGCTCAAATGGGCGTGAAGGAAGATCGCCTGCATATCGTTCCGGTTGGGGTAGACCAAGACTCCTTCAAGCCGATGCCTGAGGTAAAACGCGTTAAGGGTCGCATCATGACCACAGCTAGTGCGGATGTACCCATGAAGGGCCTCACACCTTTACTTGAAGGCTTAGCGAAGCTCCGCACCGAGAACCCAGATGCCCATTTGGTCATCATTGGTCGCACAAAAGAGAAGAGCGCGACCCCTGCACTCATCGAGCGCCTTGGTCTCTCTGGTGTAGTTGAGTTTGTATCCGGCGTTGCCCAGGAGCGCATTGTTGAGTTGTACGCAGAGGCAGAGGTCGCAGTTGTCCCCTCGCTCTATGAAGGCTTCTCGCTACCCGCTATTGAGGCTATGGCCTGTGGCGTTCCACTAGTTGCAACTACCGGTGGCGCACTCCCCGAGGTTGTAGGCCCTGACGGCATTGCTGCTCTCACAGTTGAGCCGGGGAATGCAGATGCACTCGCTCAGGCGATCGGTCGCATGCTTGGCGATGCCGAACTGCGCGAGCGTCTCGGCGCTGCCGGGCGCGATCGTGTTCTCAATCGCTTTACATGGCGACGAACTGCCGAGGGAATGCTTGAGCACTGGTACGCGCAGCTCGAGGAGCAGGGCGTGACTCTCTAATGCTTACAGTTGATTTTGACCGCATTGGTCTACGCACCGGCGACCGAATCCTCGACATGGGTTGTGGCGGTGGGCGCCACGCATTTGAGGCATGGCGCCGCGGAGCAACAGTTGTTGCACTTGACTACTCCGAGCCAGAGTTAAAAGACGTGCGTGGAATCATCGGTGGCATGATCGCTGCGGGCGAGATACCCGGCAATCCCATGGAGGCAGCAGGGGGCGTCTGCAACGGCGATGCGCTCAACTTGCCGTTCCCTGATAACTCTTTCGACATCGTTATTGCCTCCGAGGTCCTTGAGCACCTGTGGGCCGATGACAGGGCAATTGCAGAGTTAACACGTGTCCTTAAGCCGGGTGGCCGCATGGCAGTAACCGTGCCGAATCGCTTCCCTGAGCGCATCTGCTGGGCTCTAGACGACAAGTACCACGACACTCCAGGTGGGCACGTGCGCATCTACCGACGCGCTGACCTAGAGGCCAAACTCCGTCGCACTGGTCTTACCCTTGAAGGGCACGGCTTCGCCCACGCACTGCACTCCCCTTACTGGTGGATTCGTTGTGCCGGCGGAGTGCAGGAATCAGAGCGTTTCTTTGCACGCAAGTACCACGACATCCTCGTCTATCAGTTGATGAAACAACCCAAGTGGCTGAACAGCATCGACAACGCACTTAACCCTGTGCTCGGCAAGAGCGTCATTCTCTATTCGCGAAAAGCAGCTGCATGAATATCCTGCGCGACGTTCCAGGCATCATCACTGCCGAGCAATTGACAGAGACGGTTACTGCGATCGCTGCGATTCAACTCCCCGACGGAAATATCCCTTGGACTCCAGGCGAGCACACCGACCCGTGGAACCTCGTCGAGGCTGCGATGGCCTTAGACCTCGGGGGCATGCACCATGAAGCCGCTAGTGCATACGAATGGCTGCGCTCGAAGCAACTCCTATCCGGAGCATGGCACTCTTACTACGTTGGAGACGAGGTTAAGGATGAGACCCTCGACACCAACGTCACCAGTTACATTGCAAATGGAGTTTGGCACCACTATCTATGCACCGGTGATACCGCTTTCCTTGAGCGGTTCTGGGTATGCGTAGAGGGGGCCATTGATTACGCTCTCTCGTTCCAGAGTGAGTCCGGAGAGATTGCTTGGCGCGGAGATATACCCGCGGATGGCGCTTTATTGACAGGCTCTTCAAGCATCCACGCCAGCCTCCGTAATGCAATCGCAATCGCCGAGCGACTAGGACATGAGCGCCCAGACTGGGAGCTGTCTCTCGGCTCCCTTGCCATTGCGATCGCGCACCGCCCTGAGAGTTTCTTAGATAAATCACGATGGGCAATGGATTGGTACTACCCGATCCTCGGTGGTGTACTTCGCGGCGAGGCTGCGCATGCTCGCGTTGCTGCGCATTGGGATAGTTTTGTTGCCGAGGGCCGCGGCGTGCGCTGTGTCTCAGATCAACCATGGGTGACCGCGGCCGAGACCTGCGAGTTCGTGATGGCACTCGATGCAATCGGCGCAACAGATAAAGCCCTCGAGTTATTCACATGGGTTCAGTTTCTGCGTGCCGATGGTGGCGGATACTGGACCGGGATGAATTTCAACAACTCCCAATGGAGCGGTGAGGGTCAACTCTTCCCTGTTGAGCAACCCACTTGGAACTCTGCATCAATCGTGCTCGCTGCACATGCACTTACTGGAACCGGCCCGACCGCTGGCTTGTTCCGAGGCGAGGGCCTCCCATCTGGCCTAACTGCGAGCGAACTAATCGATGCAGGATCTGAGATCGAGGCCGAGCGCGAGTCTCGCTAAGTACCGGAGTTCGAATACCTGCTCAACTAATCCACCGAACTCCTGTACCGAGGCGCACAGCGTATGCATCCTCCTCCGGAACACTCTCAGGGAGTGTTAGCTCAAGCACCCCATCGCGTGAGGTACGCACCAATTCATCGCCCGTACCGAGCAGGCGCGCCTCTGTTACAGACTCTGCGTCGATACCCTCAACTAAAAAGGTAGAGGCCTCGGGGCGATCAAGAATCAACGCGTAGAGCACGCCTTCGCGCGTGGTAAAGCGCACCTGAGTTCCATCGCCGGTAACTGTTGAGGCGCGATCCCACGGACGAGTCGCGTAGATAGCCTCACCATTACGGTTCAGCCAATCGCCGAGGCCCCGAAGCGGGATCGCCTGCTCCTCCGGAATCGCTCCATACTCATTCGGGCCGATTCCAATTAAGAGATTTCCATTCTTGGAGACGATGTCACAGAATGAACGAATGAGTTCGGTAGTGGTAACAATGTCCTCTGGTCTCTCATTTCGATTCGCTCCGAACGAGTGCCCAACTCCGCGAGTTGATTCCCACTTCTTCTCTCGAATCTCCTCAAGCACTTCGTACTCAGGCGTTGTGAAGTCAAACCACTGCGCACCAGGGAAGGTAAGTCGTTTCTTATCGGCAGGTAGAAATCTCCAGACTGCCTGAAGTAACCGCCCTGCAAGGCGAAGGAGACCGTCTCTCATCGGAGAGCGCTGCATGCTCGAGACGATCCACCTGTCGTTGATCACGCCGTCAGGTACCGAGTTGTAATACTGAGCAAATAGCGCCGGTAAATCGCCGCCCTTTGGCCAGCCGATATCGTTCCAGAGTAACGAAGGCTTGTAGCGCTCAATTAGTTCGCTGACATGGCTTGTTACATAAGGTACATACTCAGGCTCACTTGGAGCGGCGAGCACAGCATCTGCGCCTTGAACCATCACTGCATCGTTAACCGGCCAGTCGTAGCCACCCGAGTAGTAGAGCCCCATGCGCATCCCGCGGGCCTTTACGGCTTCACTCAAACCTCCAACCAAATCCCGATCGGCGTGATACTCGCCCTTGGTCGGGTGAGGAGTAATCGATGGCCAAAGCGCAAAGCCTTCATGGTGCTTTGTCGTCATCACGAGATAGCGCGCCCCGGCCGACTCGGCGACCGCTGCAATAGCGTCGAGGTCACAGTCTCTCGTACCTGCATTGAATGCTGGGATGAAGTCGTCATACTCAAAATCAACACCGTATGTATCGCGGTGATGTTGCCAAGTAGGGCTCCCTTTAATCTGCATCGTGTTGCGGTACCACTCTGCATATGGATTATGGCTAAGCATGCGTTTGGGGCCCTGAGTAATCAACATCTCTTGGATATCGGGTACCTGCTCTGCCCAACCGGGCACCGAGTAGAGCCCCCAGTGAATGAAGACTCCGAGCTTCGCGTCGTCGTACCAACTCGGAAGCTCGTGACTAGATACTGAATCCCAAGTTGGTTCAAACGTCACGACTATCTCCTCTTTCAATGCAGCGCAATGGTTTGTGACGCTTAACTGGGCTTCCTCAACGTTCGCAGACTCCCTGTTGTACCTAAGGGAACGTATCCATCTTTTACTGCACGCTGCCAGACCAAGAATGGCGCCTGCCCGCCATCGGCTGGATCTTCGAAGCAGTCATGTATCGCTAACACTCCTCCTGGAAGAAGGTGCTTGGCCCATATTTCATAGTCAGCCATCGCAACCTCTTCAGCGTGCCCACCATCAATAAAGAGAAAACCAACTGGCGTTTGCCATGCGGCACCCACCGTCGGGGAGTCTCCGATAACAGCGATAACGCTCGCCTCTAAACCTGCAGACTCAATCGTTCGACGAAAGTATGGGAGCGTGTCCATGCGTCCTGTTAGAGGATCAACTACATCGGTATCGTGGTGCTCCCAACCTGCCTGATTCTCCTCAGAGCCTCGGTGGTGATCAATTGTGAAGAGCACAGTCGAGCAATCGCGCGCAGCAGCACCGAGATACACGCCAGACTTCCCGCAGTAGGAACCGATCTCAAGCAGCGGGCCTACAAGGCCACCGAGCAAACCTGCCTCGTGGAGCGCAAGCCCTTCGTCGTCGGGCATGAACCCCTTCACGCGTTTTGCAACTGCTAGTTCAGAGTCAGTGAGCATCAGATAACCGGAGTCTCTCGGTAGCGCCCAAACTCATCCGCGAATGTATTCATGATCTCGCCAACGGTCGCATATACGCGCACAGCCTCAATGATCGCTGGCATTGTGTTTATCCCTGGCTCGGAAGCAACGCGCTTAATCTCTGCTAACGAACGCGCAACCGCCTCGCCGTCTCTAAGTCGCTTTACCTCTGCTAGGCGAGCGAGTTGCTTCTCCTCAAACTGAGGACCAATCTGAAGCGTCTCGGGTGCAGCGTCCTCATTGCCCTCGAGAAAATCATTTACTCCGACCACGATATGGCGGCCGTCGTTGAGTTTTCGCTCAAGGTCATAAGAGGCCTGCGCTATCTCCCCCATGAAGTAACCGCTATCGATACCAGCGAATACACCCTCAAGAATAGATCCGTTGCCCAAATCATCAAGATAAGAAAAGACCTCTTCGGCGAGGTGCTCCGTCTCATCAGTAAGCGCCTCTACATACCAAGAGCCACCGAGTGGATCTGCAACATTTGCCACGCGCGTTTCGTGGGCGATTACCTGTTGAGTACGGAGTGCAAGTCGCGATGATTTCTCCGATGGAAGCGCCAATGCTTCGTCGAAGGAGTTTGTGTGGAGGCTCTGTGTCCCACCAAGCACGCCGGCAAGCGCCTCAATAGCGGTACGCACCAAGTTGATCTCTGGCTGCTGCGCAGTGAGTGACACCCCGGCGGTCTGCGTATGGAACCGAAGCTGCATCGCTCGCTCGGTGGTAGCTCCGTAGCGATCGCGCATCCAATGAGCCCAGATTCGCCTTGCTGCCCTGAACTTTGCGATCTCTTCAAAGAAATCTACGTGAGCATTAAAGAAGAATGAGAGGCGCGGTGCAAACTCATCGACACTTAAGCCACGAGCAATCGCAGCCTCGACATAAGCAAATCCATTTGCAAGCGTAAACGCCAACTCCTGCACTGCTGTAGAGCCGGCCTCTCGGATGTGATACCCAGAGATTGATATTGGGTGCCACCGCGGCATCTCTTTTGCGCAGAACTCCACAACATCAGTAACGAGGCGCATGCTTGGGCGCGGTGGAAAGTAGTACTCCTTCTGAGCCTGGTACTCCTTGAACATGTCGTTCTGGAGCGTGCCGCCGAGTCGAGAGCGCGGCGTACCTCCATTCTCGGCGGCCACCACATACATGGCAAAAAGAATCGGGGCAGGAGAGTTGATCGTCATTGATGTCGTGACCTTCGAGAGATCAATATCGCGATATAAGTCCTCGACGTCAGCGAGGGTATCTACCGCTACACCACACTTCCCGACCTCGCCGATGCAAAGGGGATCATCTGAGTCACGCCCCATGAGCGTCGGGAGGTCGTAGGCGGTTGAGAGCCCCGACCCGCCCGCTGCGAGTAACTCCTTAAAACGAATGTTCGTATCTGGTGCAGTTCCGAATCCTGCGAAGAGTCGCATTGTCCATAACTTGGATCGGTACATCGAGGCGTGGGGCCCACGCGTATAGGGAAACTCACCGGGGCGCTCTGCATCCTCCGGTCCGTATACGGGGTCGACCTCAAGGCCTGAGTACGTCGTGAAATCTGCTCTGCGTTCGTCCATACCCATTACCCCTTGCTCCCATTGGAGACTCCGCTTGGCGATGCATTTGTCGATCTAGGCCACATAGTTACACGCTCTAGGCGCAGAGCCCCATTATCCCCTACGCAAGCCCTAATAACTCCGATATTCCGTGGCGATGCCCCGCTGTATATCCGCCATCAACGGGGAGTGCAACACCTGTAACGAAAGAAGCATCGTCAGAGCAAAGAAAGAGCGCAACCGATGCGATCTCCTCAGCGCGGCCCAAGCGGCCGAGTTGATGTGAGGATGCGATGTCTTTCATCACTTCCTCCATCCCGGGCATTCCAAATACTCCAGATAGCAGCGGAGTATCAATAAACCCGGGGCAGATCGCATTGACTCGGATACCGCGCCTTCCGTAATCAATCGCGAGATTCTTGGTGAGAATCACTACCCCACCCTTAGACGCGTTGTACGCACTCCCACCCTCAGTACCGATAAGGCCCTCAACGCTCGCGAGATTCACAATCGATCCGCGTTGTGCGCCATCGACCCCAAAGAGCGGCTCCTGTTCGAGCATCGCTATGGCCGCGTATTTATCTACTAGGAACGTTCCCTTTAGATTGATGTTGATGACCCGGTCCCACTCAGCGGTCTCAAGCATGTTTACTGGCCCGCCACTTGCGATGCCCGCGGCGTGAACAACACAGTCGACTCGGCCATTGGCCTCGACCACGGCGGCGAATCCAGCCTTGACAGTATCCTCGTCGGTTACATCTATCTGCCTATAAACAACCTCCGCGGGGAGTGGCACAGCAGGAGAGGCAGCGATGTCCCACGACTCAACCGTGGCACCCTCGGCTAGGAATCTCTCGACCGTGGCTCGCCCAATACCTGAGGCCCCACCTGTGACTACCGCTATACGAGCATCTAATCGCCCCATTTAAGAACCCCCATCACGATTTATCTCAAAATACGCCTCGTGGCGATATCTGCTCCCCCCACCTTACGGGGAACTCTCATGGCAGAGTAGATTCTCGCCTCATGGATCAACAGCCCGAAGCACCAGACCGCAACCTCGCAATGGACCTCGCTCGCGCCACAGAAGCAGCTGCCCTCGCGGCCGGCCGGTGGCTCGGGCGTGGCGACAAAAACGGAGCCGACGGCGCTGCAGTCGATGCCATGCGTCTTGTGCTCAACACAGTCCCGATGGAGGGGGTTGTGGTCATCGGAGAGGGCGAGAAAGACGAAGCCCCCATGCTCTACAACGGCGAGGAGATCGGTTCTGGCGGGCCAGCGTGTGACATCGCTGTAGACCCCATTGATGGAACAACGCTTACCGCTCTTGGGCGCGACAACGCCATATCTGTAATTGCTCTCTCAGAGCGCGGAACGATGTTTGACCCAGGACCCTGCGTATACATGGACAAAATCGCTGTCGGACCAGAGGCACGAGATGTCATCAATCTCGACGCATCGGTCGCAGACAACCTTAAAGCCGTGGCTAAAGCCAAGGGCGAGAGCGTGCGCGACGTAACAGCGGTAATTCTCGACCGCGAACGCCATGCCGACATCATCAAAGAGTGCCGCGAAGCCGGTGCTCGAGTTCGCATCATTCAAGACGGCGACGTAGCGGGGGCAATCTCGGCAGCTTGGCCCGAGTCTGGTACCGACATCCTCTTCGGGATTGGCGGAACACCAGAGGGGGTAATCGCGGCTTGTGCAGTGAAGTGTCTTGGGGGCCAGATCCTTGGTCGTCTATGGCCACGTAATGAAGCAGAGCGCAGAGCGGCTCTAGACGCCGGATATGACCTAAGCCAAGTACTTACAGCCGATGACCTCGTATCAGGCGATGACGTCTTCTTCGCAGCCTCTGGGGTCTCTGACGGCGACCTAGTGCGTGGCGTGCGCTACTTCGGAGACCACGGCACGAGTGAGACACTGGTTATGCGCTCTCGCAGCGGCACAATCCGAAAGATTCGCTCGCAGCACCGCTGGACGAAGCTCGCCAAGATCTCAGCTATAGATTTCTAGACCAGCAAGTTCTTAGCGATTTAAGCGTTTGCTCCGGCTGCGTCTAGGCGCACCTCTGCACGCTGTAGAGCTTTCTTAGCCTCAACGTTCTCAGGGTCAGTGCGAAGTGCGGCCTCAGCGGCCTCCATCGCCGTACGCGCACGTACTACGTCTACGTCAGTACCCAACTCGGCAATATCCGAGAGAATCTTTACGCCCTCGCCTGATACCTCGACGAAACCTCCGTGAACCGCTACTGCTGTCTCAAAGCGTGGACCACCATCTACCTCTTGCATGATCCGCAACTTCGAGATTGCGAGTGCCCCGAGATATGGAACATGCCCAGGTAGAAACGCAATGTCTCCACCCGTGGTTCGGGCAACGACCATTACAGCATCGCCCTCGAAGAGAATGCGCTCCGGAGAGACGAGCTCAACGAGAAATGCCATTAGGCGTTCTTCTCTAGATCGCGCTGCTTGGCTTTGACGCTCTCTACGTTGCCGACGTTGAAGAACGCCTGCTCGGGGACATCATCCAA
The DNA here is from genome assembly GCA_001023575.1 of Actinobacteria bacterium IMCC26256. Classification (GTDB taxonomy): domain Bacteria; phylum Actinomycetota; class Acidimicrobiia; order IMCC26256; family IMCC26256; genus IMCC26256. The sequence continues at coordinate 1,754,782 of CP011489.1, forward strand.
GTCGCCGTTTGCAAGCATCTCGAAGGACTCAATGGTCTCGTCAATCGGGACGAAGATACCGGGGAGTCCGGTGAATACCTCACCAACGAAGAACGGTTGAGACAAGAAGCGCTGAATCTTGCGCGCACGGTTAACCGTGATCTTGTCCTCCTCTGAGAGCTCATCGAGACCAAGAATCGCGATGATGTCTTGAAGCTCTTTGTAGCGCTGGAGGATCTCTTGAACGCGGCGTGCAACGTTGTAGTGGCGTGCACCAACAATCTCAGGGGTGAGGATGTTGGAGGTAGACGCAAGCGGGTCAACGGCCGGGTAGATACCGAGCGCTGCGATCTGGCGGGATAGCTCAGTCGTGGCGTCAAGGTGGGTGAATGTCGTAAACGGAGCAGGGTCTGTGTAGTCGTCAGCAGGCACATAAACGGCCTGAAGCGATGTAATCGAGTGACCCTTGGTTGAGGTGATGCGCTCCTGTAGTTCACCCATCTCGTCAGCGAGAGTGGGCTGGTAACCCACAGCTGATGGCATACGTCCTAGAAGGGTCGATACCTCAGATCCAGCCTGCACGAAGCGGAAAATGTTGTCCACGAAGAGAAGAACATCTTGGTTCTTAACATCGCGGAAGTACTCAGCGATTGTGAGTGCACTAAGCGCAACACGCAGACGCACACCTGGCGGCTCATCCATCTGGCCGTATACGAGTGCAGCCTTCTCGATAACCCCGGACTCCTGCATCTCGATCCAGAGGTCGGTACCTTCACGTGTGCGCTCGCCTACACCGGCGAATACGGAGACTCCACCGTGTTGTGTTGCAACACGGTTGATCATCTCTTGAATTAGAACGGTCTTGCCTACACCGGCTCCACCGAAGAGTCCGATCTTTCCACCCTGTACATATGGCTCAAGGAGGTCGATGACCTTGATGCCGGTCTCGAACATGAGGGCTCGTGGCTCTAGTTGGTCGAATGCGGGTGGCGGGCGGTGAATCTCCCAGCGGTCATCAATGTTCGTGAGCTCCTCTGCTGTGATGTCGAGAGGCTCGCCAAGAACATTGAAGACGTGACCGAGTACGCCGTCTCCAACGGGCATTGAGATGCCATGGCCGGTATTGCGCACAAGAGTTCCGCGCTTGAGACCATCGGTGGGCTTCATGCAGATAACGCGCACTCGCCCGGCGCCTACTTGCTGAGCAACCTCTGCCGGGACAGTAATCGTCTCTCCCTCGAGGACAATATCCATCTCGAGAAGTGAGTTGATCTCAGGCAGCGAACCCGTTGGGAACTCGACGTCCACGACGGGTCCGGCGATAGCGATTACTCGCCCGTCCTTTAGAACCTTGTTTGAATCAGCGGTCATTGTCATCTTGTTTGATGCTCCTTCTTATGGCCTGGGCCTAGTTGTCGGGCCCTGCGCCCTGATGCTCGAGGTAGTCACGTTCAAACGCTATTGCGCGTGCTGCAGAGTCTTCATCTGCGTCGGCGTCGCTAGAGGAGAGTGCCTCTGCTCCACCAACGATCTCCATAATCTCGGTCGTGATCGCGTCCTGACGAGCGCGGTTCATAACTCGAGACAGCTCTTTAATTAGTTCTTCAGCATTATCTGTCGCTGCCTTCATGGCTCGCTGGCGTGCAGCGTGCTCTGAGGCTCCGGCGTTTAGGAGCGCTGCGAAGATGCGGGCCTCAATGTACTTAGGGAGAATCTCTGCGAGAAGCGCCTCTGGGGAGCTCTCAAATTCGTACGAAGCGGTAGCCGAGTTTGAGGACTCGTCTCCGGGCTTCCCATCGCCGCCGCTGATCACTTCACGCTCTAGAGGGAGCAGCGGTCTACGTACAACCTCTTGCTTACCGGCGGAGATGAATCGCGTATAGATGAGTTCGACCTTGTCGTACTCCTCGTTGATGAATCGCTCGCTAACCAGCTGCCCGATTGCGCGTGCATCCTCGTAAGAAGGCTGATCCGAGAATCCAGTAAACGCGTTGTCGATTCTAAAATCACGGTATCGGAAGTAGCCCTCAGCCTTACGCCCGACAAGGATTAACGCGTACTCGGCTCCGATTTCTTCGTCCTCGAGAATCGACCCCTCGGCTGCACGAACAACAGAGGAGTTATACGCTCCACATAGCCCACGGTCTGCAGCGATAACAATGTGCGCCGAACGCTTGACCCTCTCGCGAGGCTTAAGGATTGGGCTGTTGATGCTGCCACCACCGGCGGCGAGATCTGCAACTACCTTGCTGATGAGCTCGCTATACGGATGCGCGCCTTTTACTGCAGCCTGAGCCTTGACGATCCGACTACCCGCTATGAGCTCCATAGCGCGCGTGATCTTCTTGGTTGAGCGTACGGAGGAGATCCGTCGCTTGAGGATGCGTTCTTGGCCGCCGGCCATCTGTCCTTATCCCCTACTACTACTCGGTTGGGAGCGTCTTGGTTGACTCGGCATCGCCGAGTGCCTCAGCATCTGCATCAGGCGTGCCGGTTCCGGCAGCGGCCTCTGCAGCATTAGCGGCACGGAAAGCAACCTTGACATCCTCAATAGCTGCGAGCATGCGTGCTTCGTCTGGCAGGGTTCCAGTATCGCGAATGTGTGCGAGAAGATCTGCGTAACGAGAGTGGAATGCATCAAGAAGTGCCGTCTCGAATGCCTTAATCTGGGATACCTCGATGTCGAGGAGGAGTCGCTCTTTACCTCCACCAACGCGATCTTTACGCGCTGTACCGGAGAAGATGACTACTACCTGATCCTCTACTGGCATTGGAGAGTTAAGCGGCTGCTTGAGCAACTCAACAAGGCGGTAACCACTCTCAAGCTGCTCCTTGGAGACAGCGTCAAGGTCTGAACCAAATGTTGCGAATGCCTCGAGGTCACGGAACTGCGCGAGGTCGAGCTTGAGCGTTCCAGCTACACCCTTCATTGCCTTGATCTGTGCAGCGCTACCGACTCGCGATACCGAGATACCTACGTCTACAGCGGGGCGCACACCAGACTTGAAGAGGTCGTCCTGCAGGTAGATCTGACCATCGGTGATGGAGATCACGTTGGTTGGGATATACGCAGATACATCGCCTGCTTTGGTCTCAATGATTGGGAGTGCTGTAAGCGAACCAGCACCTAGATCATCGGAGAGCTTCGCTGCACGCTCGAGGAGGCGGCTGTGGAGGTAGAAGACGTCACCCGGGTAAGCCTCGCGACCTGGTGGACGACGGAGCAACAATGAGAGTTGACGATAGGCCTCAGCCTGCTTGGAGAGGTCGTCGTATACAACGAGTGCGTGGTCGCCGTTCTCCATCCACTCCTGCCCAATGGCAGAACCGGTGTAAGGAGCGAGGTACTTGAATACTGCCTCGTCACCCGCAGGGGCGTTTACAACAACTGTGTACTCCATTGCGCCGTAACGCTCAAGAGTCGCAACAGTCTGTGCAACCGATGACGCCTTCTGACCAACAGCGACATAGATGCACTTCACACCTGAACCGCGCTGATTAAGAATTGTGTCAATAGCGATCGTGGTCTTTCCGGTCTTACGGTCACCAATGATCAACTCGCGTTGTCCGCGGCCGATCGGAACCATGCCGTCTACAGCCTTGATGCCGGTCTGCAGTGGCTCGTGTACAGGCTTGCGCCCGACGATTCCAGGGGCCTGGACCTCAAGACGACGAGTCTTGTCGGTACCGAGCGGACCCTTACCGTCGATTGGCTGGGCCAATGCGTTTACTACGCGACCTAGGAGGGCGTCGCCTACGGGCACGGCGAGGATACGGCCGGTTGCTCGCACTGCCTTACCTTCTTCAACGCCCTCAGCGCGGCCAAGCACAACTGCACCAATGGCGTCCTCGTCAAGGTTGAGGGCAAGACCAAGAAGGCCACCCTCAAACTCGAGAAGCTCATTGACTGCAGTATTGGGGAGGCCCGCAACGCGTGCGACACCATCGCCAACGCTCAGTACCTGCCCAACCTGCTCTGCAGCGAGAGTTGGTGAGAATGAATCAACGTGCTTGCGCAGCGCTGCGGCAATATCGGCTGCGTTAATTGTCAGCTCAGCCATGTCAGATCTGCTCCTTGAGTTGCTCGATCCTGTGACGGACGGTCCCGTCAATAACAGTGTCGCCGACGCGGGCCACTAGACCCCCGAGAACCTTCGGATCAACGACGACTTTTACTTCAACTTTCTTACCCACAGCGCGACCAATTGCAATAGCAAGGCGCTCTTGCTGCCCTGCGTCAAGCTCAATTGCGCTGCGTACCTCGGCGACTTCGTGCTCACGACCCTCTGTTGATTTCTTGACAAAGAGATCGATAATCGCTGGAAGATCACTACCTCTGCCCGCAGCAACCACGAGCGATGCAAGCGCAGTTGAAGAACTAAGAGCCTTAGCCCCCATCAACTCTGCAACCACTGCAACTCGACGCTCTGCTGGGAGTGAAGGGTCAACAAGCGCTGAACGTAGAGAGTCGTTGGCCTCGAATGTTCGGGCAAAACGAAATAGCTCGTCCTCGATCTCGTCGACGTGCCCCTCGGCACGCGCGATTACGAGGAACGCCTCTGCGTAAGCCTCGACACGCTCCGCACTCATGCCCGGCTGCCCCCAACCTCATTGATGAAGGACTCGACGAGAGCCGTCTGAGTCGCAGCATCGAGATTGTGCTGAACAATGCGCTCCGCAAGCCCAATGGACATCGCTGCCACTTGGGTCTGTAGATCTGCCATAGCGCGCTCCGTTGCGAGAGCTGCATCAGCGTTAGCGCGTGCACGTACATCAGCGGCATCCGCCTCTGCTCGCGCGATCAGGTCGAGTCGCACCTGCTCTGCAGCCTTGCGTGCTTCGTCCACTAGACCTGCACCCTCCGCACGAGCCTCTGAGAGGATCTTCTCGTGATCGGAGTCAGCGGCCTGCGCTGCGCTCTTAGCCTGCTCGGCTGCCTCGAGGTCTCCACGTATCTTGTCTTCACGATCCGCTAGCCCCTTGCGGAGTGCAGGGAAGCCAAACTTGATGAGTCCGAAGGCGACGATTGCAAAGGATAGGAAGCCCCAGAAGAGCTCACCTGTCTCAGGCAGGATCGGGCTAGGTGCTGAGTAGCAAGCCTTGGCCTCCTCGTCGAAGAGGGCAGCGTCTCCCTTGCCCTCTTCCTTAGCCGTTTCATACTTCTCAGCAGCCTTCACCATGCACTCTGCGATCTCTCCTGTCTTCTCACTTGCGTGAGCGGTGACAGGCATCGCTATGACCATGCTGGATGAGAGCATTGCTACCGCTAGCAGTCTCTGGATGCGCATTGCGCGTCCCTTCCCTTCGTGCGCCGTGGCGCCTAGATGACTAAATAAATTAGATGGCTTAGATGACGAGATAAATCAGATGAACTTGATAACGAAACCGATGAGGGCAAGTGCCTCAGCGAAGGCAATACCCAAGAACATTGTGGTGCGGACGTTTCCGGCCATCTCTGGCTGGCGTGCCATTGCCTGAACCGACTGACCGACTAGGTAGCCGATACCGATTCCGGGGCCAATTGCGGCGAGACCATAACCAACAGCGCTGAGGCCGTTCTTAAAGCCGTCGTCAGTAAGGCCAGTTGCGGCCAGGTTCATGAGAGTGCTCATGTCAGGTGTTCTCCTTATTATTTAGGGCTGTTATTTAGGGCTGTTATTTAGGGCTGTTATTAGTGCTCAGGGTGTACAGACTCGCCGATGTATACGGCAGTAAGGATCGTAAAGATGTAGGCCTGTAGCAATGCTACGAGGACCTCGAACGCCGTCATAAATAGCAGCCCAAAGAAGGGAAGCGGAATAAAGGCGATTTGGTATGCGCCGCTCTGGTGTTTCCAAAGCTCTATGCACATGACGGCAAAGACTGTCAGCAGGACGTGTCCGGCGACCATATTTGCGAAGAGTCGTACAGCGAGCGAGAAGGGTCGCACGAGGTACTTGGAGATGAACTCGATCGGGATAACCAAGATGTAGAGCGGCTTGGGTACTCCCGGAGGAGTGATGTTCTTAAAGATGTAAAGGGGTCCCTGCGTCTTAAAGCCAGCGCCAATGAAGACAACCCAGACGATGATCGCAAGCAATCCCGGGAGAGCGATTCGGGCTGTCGCCGGGAACTGGATCCCAGGGATAATGGACCAGATGTTGATGAAGAGAATGTAGAAGAACAACGACGCTAGAAACGGCGTCCACTTCTTACCCTCTTCGGTGCCCATGACCTCGACAGCGATCTGCGACTCAATTGCTAGGTAGCCGGACTCCGCTACGTTCTGCAGACCGGTAGGAACAAGCGCGCGCTTACGCCCTCCGATAAGAAAGATCGTTAAGCAGATAACCATGGATACAAGAACCATGATCCCTGTTTTATTAAGCCCAAAATCGGTACCTTTGAATAGCACCGGGTCCCACTGGAATAACTCTGTGATCCCGTTAGGGAACAACTCGGCGACGACGGTCACCCTTCCTCCTTGCTTACGCGTTGCGAAATTGGTAGCGGTGCATCGGGCTTGAGGCCCGGAGCGCCGAGGGTCAGACTAAGCGATGGCATCTCCCAAAACAGGAGTCCAAGGTGCATTCCTGCAACCGTAATCACAAAAGCAGCGATGCTCACACTCGGGAGCCCTGAGATTGCGACGACTGCGAGAAGGATCAGGGCGATGCGCAGCACGTACCCACCGATGGCAGCCACTGATACTGCCTCGGGGGAGATGCGCGCTGACCATGTGATGAGGCGCGACGAGAGTAAGAAGTTTGCGCAGACCACTAAGACCCCCAAAAAGGCTCCAATTGCAGACTTTTTGCCACCTAAGAGGGCGGAGATAACGATCACAAGAGGGGCGATCAGGAGCGCTCGTCGGACAATATGGTCGGCTATTCGACTCTCATGATCCTCGGGGAGAATGGCGCGGAGGCCGTTACTCCGAAGAGCGTCATCTCTAAATCCCTCTCCTGGAGAGGTCATCGGATCTCCGGCGCTTTCTCTAGGGGCTCTATCCGAGAGTCAGCATTCGGGCGCTTCTCCCAGGGCTTACCTGCGTCCTCAGCGGCGGAGGCCGCTTGGTACCTGTAATAAATGGTGGTCACCACAGCGATAAGCCCGATTACTGCGAGCAGCACTGTAAAGACCCGACCCGTCCCAAGAATCCCGTCTAAAAATGCCCCGAGAAGCCCGAACATCAAAGGCCCTAGGACGAAGGTGAGGGAGGTTGATAGAGCATCGGTGTAGCCAGGTTTGGGTTTGGGCACGAATGACTTAGGGCGCAACGATTTTGGGAGAAACGATCTTGTACGTGTCGCCATAATTCTCCTCCCCCATCAGGCGCGTGAATAGCGCTCATAAACCTTTAGCGAACCATTGCGAACGGCCGAAAGGTACCCGATTTGGTGCCTATTCGCCGAAACCAAATGAGCAATTTCTAGGAGTTCAAATCCCTAGGGAGCAGCAATTACAGCTCCTTCTGCTCGGACCCCACCCCAACAGGGCTTGTCAGCTCAAGCTCGTCCTCCCAATCCCCTCGGCGAGGGAAGAAGAAACCGTAGAGCAGAAGCGCAAGGGCGAATATCACGAGCGGTACTAGCGCATTGCCTTGGTCTGTGTAGGTCGGTATTAGGGCAACCCCCGAGAGGAGCGCCGTCCAGAGCCAGAGAATCGCAACGGTTCGCCTCGGACCATGCCCTAATCGCATCAGGCGGTGATGCAGGTGCTCTTTATCTGCAACGGCAAAGGATCTGCGTTTTATCAACCGTCTTAGAAAAGAAAAAGCCGTATCGATAATCGGGACCCCAAGAATTACAAACGGGATAAAGAGTGGCGCAAAGAAGAAGTACGTAACGCCGCTGTATTGGTAATCGGCTCGACCACCAATTGTGATGGTCGTTACAGCCATAAGAAGCCCAAGAAAAAGAGCCCCCGCATCCCCCATCATTATTCGCGCAGGGTGCCAGTTGTAAGGCAAGAACCCTAGGCAGACACCCACAGCTATGACTGCGATTAAAGGAGCAAGGTTTGATCCCTCAAGAAACCCATTCTTAAACAACCGATCGCTATAAAGAAAGAGTGCCGTTCCTGCGATAGCGCATATCCCGCCGGCTAGACCATCAAGCCCATCGATGAGGTTGATTGCATTTGCGAATAAGACCACCATCAAGACGGTAACCACGGGAGCAAGATCAGCGGAGAGCACCACGGTGTCGTTGAGCAAGAAGGGGACGCGAAAGAAGAGCATCTGAACGCCGAATAGAGATAGCACTCCCCCGGCTAAAACCATCCCAGCGATCTTGGCTGGAGGCGATACATCCCGCAGGTCGTCGAGCGCCCCAACAGCGAACATCACTGCCGCTGCAAGCATTACACCTAAGGGTTCAGATGACCCGTTGAACATCTCGTGGAACTGGGGAATCTGGGATGCAACCGCCATAGCGACTACAAATCCCATGAACATTCCCGCTCCTCCGAGGGAGACCATCGGGCGCGTATGGATGCCGTGCGGATTGGGGGGTACTACTGCACCAGCACGAATGGCGAGGCGACGCACGAACGGCATAACCGCGAGCGTTACTCCAAGTGCTACGAGAAACGCGACCGCGTAACCCCCCACTGTTCCTCGTCAGTCGTAGAGGCCGGGGTACGGCACGAAGTTGGCACAGAGTGAATTCACACGTAACAGAACAGAGGCGCATACCTGCTCGTCCTCTGGAGACCTAAGTACCTCTCCGATCATCGCAGCGATCACGGCCATCTCAGACTCAGTCATACCTGTAGTTGTGACTGACGCGGTTCCGAGCCGTATTCCACTCGTGACGAATGGCTTCTCTGGATCGTTCGGGATTGCGTTCTTGTTGCAGACAATTCCGGCGGAGTCGAGAGCGTTCTGAGCAACCTTGCCATTGACTCCAAAAGGACGTAGGTCAACGAGCACCATGTGATTATCTGTACCACCGGAGACGATTCTGAACCCCTCTGCGATTAGGCCATCTGAGAGAGCGCGAGCATTACGCACGATCTGCGCTGCATACTCCCTGAATTCTGGGCGCTGAGCCTCTGCGAAGGCAACAGCCTTTGCAGCGACTGCGTGCATAAGCGGGCCTCCCTGCAGACCGGGGAATATTGCCTTGTCTATAGCCGCGGCGTGCTCTGCGCGACTCAAGATGCAGCCTGCTCGCGGTCCGCGCAGAGTTTTGTGAGTAGTAAAGGTAACGACATCTGCATACGGAACTGGGGAGGGATGCGCTCCACCTGCGATGAGTCCAGCGATGTGGGCTGCATCAACCATAAGTAGCGCCCCGACCTCGTCCGCTATCGACCTGAACTCAGCGAAATCGATTGAGCGCGGATAGGCAGTAGCCCCCGCAATGATCAACTTGGGCTGCTCTGCCACCGCGAGAGCGCGGACAGCTGCGTAGTCAATGCGCTCAGTCTCCGGATCAACGCCGTAAGCCACGAAGTTATAGAGGTGTCCACTGAAGTTGACCGGAGAACCATGGGTTAAGTGCCCACCCTGATCAAGGCGTAGACCCATCACCTTGTCGCCAGGGTTGAGTAGTGCAAAATACACCGCCATATTTGCGTTTGCCCCGGAGTGGGGCTGCACATTGGCATGCTCTGCACCGAACAGTGCTTTTACACGCTCGCGCGCCAACTCCTCGGCCTCATCAACCACTGCATTTCCACCGTAATAACGCTTACCAGGATACCCCTCGGAGTACTTGTTAGTGAGCGGCGATCCCTGCATTGCCATCACCGCAGGAGAGGTGAAGTTCTCGGAGGCAATCATCTGGAGTGTTGAATTCTGCCGATGCACTTCGCGCTTGAGAATCGCAGCGAGAGCGGGGTCGGATGCTTGTAGAGCGGAGAAGGCTGGGTCGGTCATTTCGTAGTCCTTATGAAGTTGAGATTTATTTAGATAGAACAGCTATTAGATAGAACAGTATTTAAGCAAAACCTTTAGTTCGATTCGAGTTCGGTAATTTTCGCAACGCGTGCAGCATGACGTCCGCCTGCGAAACTCGCAGTCAAGAAAGCGCGCATAGCGTCCTCGGCGGTCTGCTCCCCAATGAAGCGAGCCCCGAATGAGCAGATGTTTGCATCGTTGTGCTCGACCGCTAGGCGAGCCGAGGTTGCATCGTGTGCCACGGCGCAGCGAACTCCATTGATCTTGTTCGCTGCAATCGCAATACCGTTGCCACTTCCGCAGATCAAGACTCCGCGATCAGCCTCCCCATTGGAGACGGCTCGCCCAACCAAAGCGCCAAGATCGGGGTAGTCAACTGACTCTGAGGAGTTAGTACCTAGGTCAGTTACTTCAAAGCCATCTGCCTCTGCGAGTGCCACTAGGTGCTGTTTGAGTGCAAAACCTGCGTGGTCTGAACCGAATACGACCCTCATGAAAGGTCGCGACCTTGAGTCAGGTGGAGCTCGAGCATCTCTCCTCTAGAAGGCATAACTTCACTCTAACGCCGCACCACCTGAGCATTCGTGCCGTTAGCCCGAACCGGCATCTCGATATGCAGCCATTAAGCCCTCAAGGTGGCCCGCCCAATCGACTGGGGCTAATTCAGGTGGCGAGGTGTAGGCAGATGCATTGGCGGCAAAAATTCTTAGGCGATCGGCAAGCGCTGCTGCGTCTTTCGATGGAAAAAGCAGTGGAGTTGCGGCATGGCTAATTAACTCGGGAATTCCACCAGTATCAGCACCAATTACAGGGATCCCACGCGCACGAGCCTCATTCAGCACAATCGGTGCAGGGTCGCTCCACTCCGATGGCACTACGAGGCAGTCGATCTCATTGAAGAACTGCTCCTTCGTATCGCCCCCAACCCAGCCAAGTGCCTCTACGCCACCACTAGGAGCAGCACCAGCGGCCTGCACCTCTCCAAGAAGTGGCCCGCGACCCCCGACAAGTAAGCGTGAACCGCGAATATCTGCAGCCTTGAATGCGCTCAGAAGCGTGCCGACTCCTTTGTAAGCAGCGAGCTGGCCTAGATAACCAAAGACCGGTGCACCGACATCCTTACCTGGGCTGCGAACCGGGCGCGGCTCCGGAGGGCTCTCTACTGGGTTATATAGAACGCGCACGCGACCCGATGCCCACTCAAGTCGCTCATGCTCTGCTGCAACGGCCTTTGAGACTCCTAGCACTACATCAGGAGCGTTCCCTCGAACCTGGCGCTCGCGTACCGCTGTAATCGCAGCGCATCCCCTACACGAAGTCGTGCAGGCTGTGCCGTCTCGCTGCACCATTGAGGTGCGTTGGCAGAGCAACCAGTAATCATGGAGGGTATGCACGTGGGGAATCTGCATTTTTCCTGGTCTAGTTAGCGCCACAGCCGACATACCTTGAACCGTGTGCGAATGCACCACATCAGGAGCGAACTCCGTGATTGCATTCTCAAGAATGGAGCCTGTATCGGGATTCCAAACATCGCGCAGATGCATCAATGCGCGTTTTGAAGCGGGCTGGTTAGCAAACTCCTGCAACGGATACGGCTTGGATGGAACCTGCGCTATTACACGCTCCCCCGGAGAACCATATGTAACGACCCCAACCTCATGACCAGCATCAACAAGGCGCTCTGCTAGTTGGGCAGCATGGAGTTCGGCTCCGCCGAGCACAGCAGGCGGCCAAAGACTAGAGAGAAGTAAAACGCGCACGATATTGGGTAGGCTACAGCGGCGTCGCGAGGTTCGTGGCGGGTATCGATCCAAGCAGGGCGCTATCAAAACCGCAATCGTCCACGACCACTTAGTGCAGACCGGCGGCGCAGAGCGGGTCCTGCTTGCATTCGCCCGCGCACTACCAGGAAGCGAGATCTACACCTCCTTTTACGAGCCCACAGCGACGTATCCAGAGATGCATGGCCTGAAGATAAATCCGATGCCCATAAACCGAATCAAGGCGCTGCGCTCCCATCACAGGCTGGCATTTCCGCTACTCGCACCGTCTTTTAGCGCAACCAAAATAGACGCAGACGTAACTCTTTGCTCTAGCGCTGGTTGGTCCCATGGAGTGCGAACAACTGGCTCCAAGATTACCTATTGGCACGCACCCGCCCGCTGGCTCTATCAACTTGACGAGTACGCCGGCAAACGTCGGGCCATTCGCTACGCAGCGAGGGCCATGGCTCCACTGCTTGGCCCTTGGGATAGGCACGCCGCAGCGACCATTGATCGCCACGTTGCAAACTCAACTCTGATTCAACGACGGGTATCCGAGCTGTACGACGTAGAGGTCGAGCTCCTTGCGCCGCCTTTAACATTCCGTGTAGATGGCCCGTTAGATGAATCACTAAAGATTGAACCAGGCTTTGTTCTCTGCGTTTCCCGACTCCTCCCATATAAGAATGTTGATGTTGTAATTGAGGCGATTAGGAGAACTCCGCACCTCCGCCTCGTCATCGTTGGCCGGGGCCCAGAGGCCGATCGGCTCCATTCTTTGGCACCCAAAAACACCTTATTCTTAGAGGGTGTCACTGACGCCCAACTCAGATCCCTCTATCGGGACTGCACTGCATTGGTCGCTGCAGCGCATGAGGATTTCGGCCTCACACCAATTGAGGCTGCTGCTTTCGGTAAACCTTGTGCCGTACTCGCATCGGGAGGATTTTTAGACACTGTGGTTGACGGTGAAACAGGTTTTACTTTCCAGACCCCCACCCCTGAGGAAGTAGCAACAGCCATTGATCGCGTATTACGAGAATCATGGGTTACCCAAACCCTCCTGGCGCGTGCTGACTTATTCTCAGAGGCCGCATTCGCTAAACGTCTAAGGGAACTTGTTGAAACAGCCGGTGGTGAGATTAAAAGTACTTAGAGTTTTTCGGCCTTACCTGCTCGTCTAGGACCTACTCGTCGAGGCGGAGAGCGCATCTCTGTAACTCTCAACGGTAATTTGGGCGACCATTGCCACAGTAGGAATCCAATTAGGAACAACCGGAGAATGGTGCTCCTTGGTGGAGCGTGCTGCCGCGATAATTGCATCATGCCAGCCCTGCGAGTCGTCAGGGTCTAAGTGCAGAGCACTTCCATTAGCAACCTCGACGAGCGCGGGGTCAGTAGATGCAATCACCTGCGTCCCCACCGCAAGGGCCTCAACAATCGGCAGGCCATAACCCTCTTCGCGCGACGGGTAGAGGAGCGCGGTGGCGTGCTCGTACATCCACCTCAAAGATGCGTCGCTTGCGCCGACCACTCGACGAGCTGAGCCTTGGCTTATCAACGAGTCAATCGCTCGAAGCGTCTCTTCGCTCTTCCAGCCACCACTCCCGACTACTACTAGGAGCATCCCCGTCTGCTTAAAGACGCTGGGCCATACGCCGATGAGCGCATTAAGGTTCTTCCTAGGAGAGAGATCCCCTACAGCAAGACAGAATTTGGTATCCACTAACTCGTCAACCGCCTCTGCGGGAGCGGCGAAGAGTTCTCCCCCAAATGGCAGACCAACTTTTCTCGACTTCGAGCCCCATTTCACGTTGTATGAGGCAACAGAGGAAACTACCGCCTCTGTATGCGTCAAAATCCCATCTGCACGCTCAATAGAGTCAATATATTGCCGCGGAAGTAGTACGCGTTTCGCTAGACGGAACTGCCTCGCATTATGAAGAAGGGTGAGGTCGTGAACTGTAAGCACCCCAGCCAAACGGGACACCGGGAGCACATGCTTGCTCGCGTGGATGATCTCAACCCCTCGCTTCGCAAACTCGCCACCAAGACGCCAGCGCACCCAAGCCGCCTGCGATATCTGTCCGCTATTAGGTATCGAGATCACATCTGCAACATTGGTTGGGAGGCCAAGGTCTCGGTTTTTTACCGCAGCCTCCGGCAGAGCAAGCACTAACTCAGCATCGGTTCGAGTCCCCATAAGAGTTATCAACTGGCGACCGAATCTCGCTATGCCGTCATACCTATCAAATGTCTCCGCGACTAATCCAACGCGAAGTGTCAAGGCGTAACTCGCTGCCGCTCGAGAGCGGGGCCCGAGGATTCCTCACCAATAGTCTCGACCCCGCGTTTCGGGGCTGCATCAACTACGAGTGCCGACTCACTATCGCTGACCCCTCTCATTCGAGGAGCCATCGTTGAGACAATCGCGAGCATGAGCCAGAAGAGGGCATCCATTGGGATCATCTCAAAATATGACGCAACAAAACATGCCCCCATGATGCCGAGAACCTGAGCAGACCACCCAGCAGCAAAATGTTTATCCTCTTCCTCTACGCGCTTCTCTACATATCTGCCAGTCAGAAAAGCAGAGACAAGGAGTGAGATGAAAAGCCAGAGACCAACAAGCCCTATCTCCAAGCCGACCTTGAGATAGGCATTATCCGCCTGGAATGTGTTTACTCCCAGAGCGGTGGGGGCCGCAGTCGTTGCCACCTTTGCGGCTGCTGCTCCCGTAGTTCCGATCCCGTCGCCAATCGGGTTGCTCCACAGCGCACCACCACGATCTGCCCAAGATGTTGTTCGCACATTGAGACTGTTGGACTGCAACGCCGCACTCGTAAATGAACTCCCACCGGGCAGAAATAGAAGCGCCGCGAACGCAAGCGGAATAAACGCAACGAGGATTTTGTAGCGATGAAACGCAAGGTAGAGAAGGCCGATTCCTAGCCCGAGCCAAGCGCCACGCACATAAGCCAACACGATCGCTACACCAATAAGGGGAAGAGAGAATAGGAATATGCGATTGCGGAGGCGCTTTGGATCTGCAATGGCGCGGGGAAGCGCTATAAGGACAGTGAGCATTAAATAGAACGCGAACGGAAACGGCTGGTTAAACGTCGAGAATGATCGCAAGCGAAAACCACTCGCGAACCTAATGACCTCGTTGTAGGGGTATCCCCATGCAGCGAGTTGAGCATGCCCAACTACTTGCTGATAGATACCGTAAATAGACGAGATGATGGCGATACCGATAAATATATTTATCAACCGATCTCGATCATCTCGGTTGAGAGGGCATCTCCATACCACGACAGCAATCAAGATATTGAAGTACGAAATTCTCAAACCAACTAGAGCTGTTCCCATTCCGGCCATAGGTACCGTGACGACTGCAATTGCAAACAGCGCTGCAACTGCAGGCACCCAACCCGGTAGACGTCGCCCACGGGCACCACGTACATCAGATGGGCAGAGGAATGTTGCGATTAGGAGGCCTAACACGAAAGCCTCTTTCCACCCCTGAGCCCATACCGGGATTGGAACTATGTAGTGGAGCCCATCAAAAGGGATCAAAGCAGCAAAAATCAGGATCCCTGTCTGAGGACGCTTCACAACTGTTAGCCCTAGCGGGATCAAAACGGCCAAGAAAATAAGGTATGGCCAGAGCCCTGTAATGACACCTAGGGATGCAACCACCACCCCCACGGCTATAGCCAAAGCGGTAGGGAGGTCGAGACTTGCGAGACTAAAACCGCGAAGTCGAGGGTTTTGGAGCAGACCAACCATGAGTCCTGATACTACCCGTGGTACGGAGGGACTTGAACGGCGCGTATCATGTCGGTATATGGATCTTGCAGCACATTTTCGAATAATCGCCAGAGCATGGAAGCAGATTCTTATCGCTGGGGTATTGGTTGCGGTGGCGATGTTCTTCTGGTCAAACAGGGCAGAGAGGGTCTACGAAGCAACTGCGCTTTTAGCGGTCACCCCGAGCGATACCGGGCTCGGAATTAACGCTGACCAAGCAACCTTCTTAGCAAAGAGTTACGCCCTATACGCAGAGACCCCCCGCGTCACCGCAGCGGCGGCGAAGTCTTCAGGGCTCGATATCACAGCCAACGATGCCGCTTCGCTGATCTCTGCATCTGCTGTTGGAGACCTTGGTTTCTTGGAGGTATACGCAAAGGGTCCATCTGTCTCCGAGGCGGAGCAGCTTTCCAGCGCGGCGACCGTAGCGCTCATAGACGCAGTACGGGCACAGCAAACAGCATCTCTCGCCCAAGACATTGCTCCTATCCAGGCACAGCGCGTGATCCTGCAGAAGCAACTGAGCAATCTTCCAGCGTTCGACCCTCAGGCAGCAAGTATTCAAGCGAATATCGATGCTCTGAATAAAGTCGAGGCGGAGAGGCGTGCGCAGCCAGCTAATCGGGTGAATGTTGCAGCGAGCGCCCATGCTTCCTCAACACCAATCTCACCACACCCGACGCGCTCGGCCGTAGTTGCGTTTCTACTGACGTGCATACTCGTTGGAGAACTCATTGTTGCTAGCAGAGCAATCGGGGATCGTATTGGCCGCACCGGCGACGACGACGCAGACGTTGCACGAATCACGGGCCTACCTGTCCTTGGGCGCATACCTAAGGGTGAAGGCTTTGAGACCGTTGAGGCATTCAGGGTCTTGCGCACCAACCTCATGGTCCTAGAGGCTGCAGGGAGGCCGCGCACGGTAGCGGTAGTAAGCAACACACAAGACGCAGGCAAGTCTTTTATCTCTATCAACCTTGCGCAGTCTGCATCCGCGCTTGACGACAAGGTCGTACTCATTGACGCCGACCTTCGCCGCCCGACAATCCACGAACAACTTAGCGTGCCCCGCACCCCTGGGCTCACCTCGGTTTTGCTCGGAAGCGACCTCTCAGAGGCACTGCGCAAGGTAGCTGAGAGCCCGTTTCTTAGAGTTCTCTCTAGCGGACCACCCGTCGAGGACCCCTCCGCCATTCTTGGTGCTCGCGCATTTCGCGTAGTGCTTGACACGCTTCGCGCGGTGCGCCTTGTTGTTGTTGACACTCCACCTTCAGGGCTCTTCTCCGATGCGCTCGCGGTAGCATCTCAGTGTGATGCCACGATCTTTGTGCTTGACCTTAAGAACAGCAAGCAGCAGCAAGTTCGTCAGGCATTAGAGGAGCTTCAGAGAGCCGGTGCAAATGTTGTCGGCGTCGTAGTGAACCGAACCGAGGTTGTTAACCGATCCGCTTACTACGAGGCCTAGATCGCCCAAGGAACGGCTCGCTGAAATAAGAAGCCAGCCCATGCGCAGCGAAGAGTGCCATCGCTAGGCACTTAGGAATCTCAAATGCTTCTGCAGCCTAAGAGCGAGTGCACACCTTCGTACTGATTGATTGCATAAACACATACAGTGTGCGGACCCAAATAAGTTGACACATCGATACTAAATCCATGCTCCTTCCCATAAGAAGGGAAAATTGGTGCTAGGTCGGGGCGACTTAATCCGGCTATCTCAACCGTGGCCACCCCGTCTACATAGACATGAATGGTTAACGCCGACGCGGTATCAGGATCGATCGCCCATCCATTCACGCTGAGTCCAGAGGGCGTACGCACAATTGCATCCAGAGATCCAATAGGCGTGTGGAGAATGTTAACAACGCGACAACCCAACAGAGTCTGCGCTCCAGGGCCGGCGTTAATACCCCAGGCGCATATGCGTGTTGGGCCCTCAAGTGGCGTCTTAACTACTTGATCAAATCCATGGTTATTGCCGTATGCCGGGAAGACGTTGCCGACATCCTGGCGGCGAGCATTAGCAGTCGCGGCTACTCCGTCAGAATCAACATATATATGGACGAAAATAGGATCGACAGTCTCCGGGTCAATAGCCCATCCACCGACACGTACCCCACCGGGCACGCGAACGACTGTGTCGAGTGACCCAATAGGAGCGGTGTTAATAAATACATCGCGGCATCCAAGCGGGGTCGTGGTGCCTCGGCCCGCAGCGTTCAATGCATACATGCAGAAACTGTGGAGTCCCGGCGCTGCGGTGAAAGAAGCAGAGAAGCCGTGACCATCTCCGTATGCAGGGAAGATTGCGCCCAAATCTGCACGTCTCTGATCCGAGTTTGTTGCTCCAACGAACGTAGTTCCGTCCATCCAAATGTGGATTGCGGGGGAAGCAAACGAGTCGCCATCGATGCTCCAACCGGTGACGTTGAGTCCACCGACACCACTCGTGGCAGTCTCAACAAACCCAAATGGCGACGAGGTGACCCAAACGTCTCTGCATGAAAGCATTGTGTTGGTTCCCACGCCGACACCAACCGCAAGTGCGCAGACGTTGTGCACGCCGTCAGGGATCGCGACCGTCGTATCAAAACCATGGTTCGGGCCATAGGCCGGGAAGACTGCATCTAAAGGGAGGCGCGCGTCATCTGCGCTGACTCTTCCTAAGAGTTGGAAACCCTCCATCCAGATCAACACATCAATTGAACCCGCACGATCAGGATCGATTGTCCACCCCTGAACTCGAATACCTGACGGGGTCACCGAGAGGCTCTCTACCCACCCGATCGGGTTACTACCCGCAATTCTCTCAGTGCCTGTAGGCGCAGGGGTAGTGGTTGTAGTCGTAGAAGGCGGCGTTGTAGTACTCGTCGTCGGAGGCAGCGTTGTTGTTGTAGTGGTAGTCGTAGAAGGCGGCGTTGTAGTACTCGTCGTCTGAGGCAGCGTTGTTGTAGTAGTCGTCGTACTCGTAGTAGTACTCGTACTCGTACTCGTAGTAGTTACAGGCGCGCCGTTGGCTACTGCTTGGTAGGCCGCGTATGCGGGCTTCTGACTGAAGTCTCTTCGCAACAATCCAAAGTTGTCGTCATAGAAGCCGGTATTCGAGCCAGAGTCCCGATGCTGGTGCCAGAATAATGGACCAGTAAACGCTCCATAGTTTGTGCTCCAGCCGCGGTAATAGTCCGAGACAAACTCTGCTTGCTGGGCCTCAGATACTGAGCGCCCGACATCTGTTCCTGTCGGTGCACCGGCCTCGGTCCCCCAAATCTTCTTAGCGCTATCAGAGTTGTTCGTCATGATCTGGTAGAGCGAGGCAGTCTGCGTAAAAGCATTCCATGACTGACCACCAAGCGGGTTATATGGATACGAGTAAGGGTGGTGCCCAACGGCATCGAAGTAGCCGCGAGATCCTCTTTCATATAGCCCTGCGAGGAATGTCGTCGGTGCAATCTCTGTGCCATCAGCAGCATCAGGCGCAGGCGAGAGCCCACCGGTTACAACTGTCGCGCCAGGGTCGGCAGCTTTGATGGCTGGGTAAGCAGCAATTAGCAGCGCGCTATAACGATCAATGCTTGGCTTGGGCTGAGCGAAGGGTCCATGGTTTGGTTCGTTCCATATCTCCCATGCTGTGACACTCCCGCGAAGCGTGGCGTTTGAGGAGCGCGCTCCGTAACGCTCCGCTGCCGCACGTACAAAGTTGCCATATGCGGCTACATCAGTAGGGATGCACTTGTTGCTTCCGGCAGGGCAGTCAGACGGGCGAGCCCACGGAGGGGAGTAGCCGAGTTGCCCCAAGACCTTGAGCCCTCGTGCCTGTGCACCAGCGACAATGCGGTCCGTCGATCGATCCCATCGCCAGGTTGTTGGCGACTCGTATTGAATTGAGCTCCAATCAAAGTCAACGCGGATCCATGCTGCTCCTGTTGCAGCGATTGCATCCATGTCGCGACTGAAATCAGCGTTCGACTCCCAGAGAATCCCCGACCCGCTCGCGATCCCCATGACAGGTGCGAGCCCTACGGCCGTAGCGGTAGGGGCATTAGATGCCACTAGCCCTGCTGCTGCAACTGCTGTTACAGAGAGTGCAGCAATTAGTCGCCGCGCTCTGCTCTTATTCTGGAAACCTTCAAGCCTGTTAATCACGTAGGGTTTCTCGGCTGAAACGGAGTAGGCCTTTAGGCTTGGTTCGTGTATTTAGAGATCGTGAGATAAAGAGCCCCAGCAGTGATCGCCATTAATGTCGATCCCTCTCGCCGAGTACCTAGAGAAGAAAAGGCCCCGCATCGCTGCAGGGCCGAGACTGGTTCTATCGAGACTAGTTCTACCGAGAATTGCGTCTACCGAGACGCAAGAAGTCTCGGCTTCCTTTGTTACTCCCCGCGAGCGCAGAGAAGTGCGAAAGGCGTAGCAAGGAGTATCCGGAGATCGGTCAAGAATCCAACTGAGTCGCAGTAGCTCAAATCAACATCTACGCGGGCATGCATAGCCTCGCCATTACCGCGCTCGCTTACCTGCCATAGGCCTGTCAGTCCAGGGCGCACGTCGTGGCGCAGGTGCTGCCATGGCTGATACTTCTCTACGACGATTGGGAGCTCTGGGCGTGGGCCGATGATGCTCATATCGCCTCGCAGAACATTGACGAATTGGGGTAACTCATCGATCGCAGTAGCGCGAAGCAACTTTCCGAGTCGCGTGTGGCGTGGGTCAGAGGTCGATTTATGGGTCCGTCGCCTGTCGCTATCCACGACAACATGCTCTTCTCTGCGGTCGGCCTTCATTGTCCTGAACTTCAATACGGTGAAAGGAACCCCACCTTTTCCGATGCGCTCCTGGCGAAAGAGAACGCCTTTGCCGAGCGTTAAACGAAGCGCAATTGAGGTGAAGAGGAGAACTGGAGAGAGAACCACCAGAATTACTGCTGCGAAAATGCGGTCGCAAGCCGGCTTTACGAAGCGAATATAGATACCGTCCTGCAACTCAACTTCCGCGACCTCACCAGCAAGGACTAGATGCCGAGAGGAGATCGGATCAGCAGCATCGGAATGAATCATGCTGCCTGATCGTCGTGACGATGCCTCTACTTGAGCCATAATTATCTTCTCTTCTAATTAGCGTCGCTAAAGAGAATTACGCGTTTCGGTTGCGACGAGAGAGTCGAACCATCGCTCCACCACCGATTGCGGCTGCTCCACCAAGGGCTAGGAGCCCTACAAGATCGCCACCGGTAACCGGGAGACCATTTGAGTCAACAGCGACTGTCTTAACCCGAGTTACGTCTTCGCCAAGAACATCGGTGGGGATAGTCGTGGTGGTGGTGTCAACACAACCATCCATTACCGCAAGGCAAGATGGGTCAGGCGGGTAAGCAGCGTGGGCAGGGATAGCACCTACCAGGCTTACGGAGATACCGGCACTCGCTACTAATGCGGAGAAGCCGATCGCTTTAATTCGATTCATGAAGTGTTCCTCCCAATTGAGCGCCTATGAGGGGCTAGGCGCTAGGTCTCCACAATGCCACGGATAGTGGCTCGCGCGCTAGTGGGAAACTCTCCGCAAAATTGGGTAAATAAACCTCAAAACCTCAGCCACATCGGCAACATGACCAACAAATCAGCCTCTTTTAGGCACTAAGTACTACTAATTGTGGCAGGGCATGTGGGTAAACCGGCGCTATCCGAAGGCTAAGGAGCGATTGATTGTGATTCTTCGTCACGCCACTCAACGCCTCTGTAGCTCCAGAGCGTTGCTGGCACGCGAGCCGAGGGCCTAACAGAGATCTTGCTTGAAGCATCTGGCACCTCGAAAGACAACACAAAATCTCGTGAGGAGTCGCGCAGAACTCGAAACGACCCGGCGACAACAGTGGCTGCGCCCTCAGGCCCGCGCGCAACCGGGGCATCGACACCACTGAGTCGAATACGCGATGCGTTTCGCGGAACATTTAGTGCGAGTATCCCCGCATACTCCCCTTCCGCGTAAGGCTTCCCTGGAAACGGCCCCGCAGCGTAGCGGCCTAAACCTGTTGGCGTGTTATTGCTAATAGAAATAGCAACCTTTACTCGCTTGTTTTGAGAAGTGCCTTTTGCAAGCACAGAGACAGAACGAACCTTTGCCTTCGTATCTAGGTAGACGTCGAGTTTGTTCGCACCGACGTTGATGACAGATATCGATAACGCATCAGAGGGAACGCGGCCATCTATTCCAGATGCGATCCAAGCGCGCTCTTGTTCGGCGTTACCAGCCCAGGCCAACACATGCCTTCCAGCGGCAGCGACCCGTAGCGACTCGACGAGGTCAGGCGCGTCCCAGCCTTGCGCGTCTAGTCGCTCGACGATTGCGTTGGCGACGCGTGACAGCCCAGCGCGGCGAGCAGCATTCATCTCCTCAGTTCGCTCGGGGTTCTTAAGGTCATAATCAAGCCCTCTGTACTGCTCTATGAGGAGATACTGCGCAACATTCTCTCTGGAAATTTGCCTCCCATCAACATCAACTGGCCCGGAGGCCTCTAGAAGTGACCGAAGCGCAATCGGGTCCAGCACGATTACTCCATCGACTTCCTGGCCCGTGCTCTGGCGCCACATAGAGACTGCCACCGCAGCGCTATCGGGAAAATTTGGAGTCAGCGAGAGATTCCGGAAGTCGGTTCCGATCTCAGCCCAGCCCCACTGCTTCGCGAAATCAGCCGGCACTGGCGACTGCTGCGTACTCGGATTGTAAACAACGCTTGATCGCATTTCACTTAGGGAGAATCTCCCTCCATCGAAGGTCAAGACCCCAGCCGTCAGCCAAGCCCCAGACCCCGATCGCATCTCTGCATTACTCGCCGCGAATACTAAGTAACGCGTTGGCCCTTTCATAATTGCTGCTAGGCCACCTGACGCCACCTGTAGGTCGGATGTGGCTTGGCGGATTCGATCTACCTGTGTCACAAAGCGTGTGCGCGCCTTTGCTAGCGGTGAGACGAGAGCGTTGCCTGGGCCAAGATCTACTCGGTTTAGATCCGTACTCGCGCGCTCAGCAATCTTTCCGAGGCTCTCGACTAGGGCGACTCGTTCAGGGCCTCCGACTGCAGGTACTGCCACTGCTCTCTGCGCTGACTCAGTGACACCAGCGCCGATTTGGGTAATAGATGCAGCGGCTGCGGCCAATGCTTGAACAGAATGGAGTTGCCTCCCAATAATCGGAAGCACCTCAAACGGAGCGAGAAAAAAAGAACCAGATGAATGAGCAGCAGAGGTGAAGTCCCGGTTGGCCGCTCTGATCTCGACGAGGCCCTCACCACGCAGAACGTCGGCCGCTGAGAGCGAGCCCTGAGCGCTCTCAAGACGCGTGATTCCAGCCTGCGCTTTTGAGCGTGCCGATAGGAGGTTGGCCGCGGCTCCGGCAATCCAGCACAGCATGAAGACGAGCACCATCAAAACTACGAGGCGCCGGCGACCACTAGACCTGCGACGTCGAGGCCTCCGCCGCCTCACCTTTGAGTCTGGCGGTAAGTCTTCAGAATCGGGCACTCGGTGATCGTAGGCCCGATCGCCCATAGGAGCAGGTCGCGGATAAACCTGATCTTAGGGTTCCGTGGCCTACCCTGATTCTGTGCAGCGCACCGACGAACTCTCCAAGGTCACCCTCGCCCACCTGCGTGACCCCGACGGCAGGTGTGCGCTGCGCCTCTCAAAAGAGTTCAACAACGAGCGTGCTTCAACGAGCGCCAACATTCGCTTTCGCTTATCCGGGCGCCTTGAGGAGGCTGCCTCGTTGGCCCAGACCTCTCTGGACTCCCCTCGGCTTGTTCACTTCCCAACTCCACGTGATTTCTTACCCGAAGAGAGAGATGTTTTTGATGCCGCTGCTCGTTGGTACGTCGAGATATTTGGCGACCGTCAAGCAACTAGCGCGGGGACGTACGACTTCAGCACCCCTAGAAGCGAGCTAGGCATAAATTTGGTTGGAGGAGCGGGGCTGCGTTTTATTACAGATGAAGGGCTTCCAGAGATTCGCATTCTGCAGTACGCGGGGCGCTCAGCTATTCCAGAGACACTCTTTGACTCACCCGAGGTACGTTTCTCAATGCTTCGAAACGAAGCGTGGATTTGTTCAATGGATTCGCCGTTACTCGTTACGGTTGCAGACTTGATTCGAGGAGAGGCATTTGTGCAGAGCATCTCGCCGGAGACGCTACTAACGGCCTGCAACGACTGGCTCACTACTTGTGTGGAGAGAATTCGCGAGAGAGTCATAGACCCGAAGCCATCTATGGGTACCGACTGCGCCTGGTGTGGGTTTATTTCTTCGTGCGATGCAGTGATGAAATGAGCAAAGACCGGGTTCTCCCCGAAATTCTAGGTATAAGTGCAACGTCGCTAAGCGCGTGGAGTCGATGCCCGCGCCTCTATCTCAATTCCTATGTACTAGGGACACCACGAAGCGACTCGAGTGGCTCGCCCGATTTTGGAACATTTGTCCATGCTCTGATGCATCAGATACACACAACCGGCTCGTGCCATGACTCCGAGCATGTGCGTGATGTACTGGAGGGATACGGGGCAGATACCGGTGTAGTTCCGAGCATGATCGAACGCCACGCGGAGCGCTGCCCGTCGGAGAACGCCCTAATGGGAAGGCATGAGCACCAACTAGCGCGTTTCTATCCGGGCGCTCCACGCTTCATCGCATCTGGGCGCCTCGATGCAATCTGGAGGCTTGATGGAGTGCTCGAGGTTCGCGATTACAAGACGGGCGGTAAAGCAACCGAACGCGTCGCCGATGATGAGCGCGCTCGTCTGCAGGCCTGGCTAGCAGCACCAATCGCATCTCGGCTCAACCTCTCTCTTAGGGTTCGTTACGAGCATTTAGCAGCGGAGATTGATGACGAGCCGGATGTATTCGAGCCTGGACCCGAGGAGCTTGAAGAGATACAGGAGGAGCTCTGCGCAACAGTCGCCGCTATTCGAGTAGCCGGGCAGGCCATCTCCACAGGAGGATTCCCCGGTGTCGCCGACGCGGCGATATGCCAGCGCTGCGACTACAGATCTATCTGCCCTGATAGCGCAACCCCCGGGGTACCCACCTGGCCAGAGCCCCCAGAAGAAGACTCAACCTGACCCTTATCTCGAACTTCGGGTGATAAGTGTCGCTATAGCGACAACAACTACCCGAAGTTCGGGGGTTTGGCGGGGTGTCACTAGGCTCGCCCTTCGTGGCTATTGATCCTCGTACTCCAGTTATCGTTGCAGTCGGCCAGAGCGAACAACGCTTCGCAAATCCGTTTGACTCGCTTGAGCCAATCGACCTCCTCGCCGAGGCAGTCCACGACGCGGGCAAGCACAAATCGATTAAGCACCTCACGGCTAGAGCAGACACCGTATGTGTAATCGACATGATGTCTTGGGACTATGCGGACCCAGCGAAGTCTCTAGCCCGGCGTATTCATGCCGACCCGCGTCGGACAATCGCAACGTCAACCGGGGGGAACTCTCCCCAGATGGTCCTCAACCATCTTGCGCGCGAGATTCAATCCGGGGCAACCGAGATTGCGATCATCGGAGGGGTTGAGTGTGTGAATACTCGATGGAGAGCGCGCAAGATCGACCCGCCTGAAGTCCTTGACTGGTCTACGGACGCGGACCCCCCATGCCCAGATGTAATGGGAGACCCGCGACCGGGCACGAGCGACTACGAGAACTCTCACGCTGCTTTCGCTCCGACAAGTGTCTATCCGCTTTTCGAGACTGCGATCCGCCACGCAACTGGCAGGAGTATCGAAGAACATCGACGCGAAGTCGGCGCACTCTGGGAGCACTTTTCATCCCAAGCCGCAAAGAATCCACGCGCATGGTCTCAGACTGCTTATTCTGCAGACGAGATCACTCTCGTCTCCCCCAGTAATCGAATGGTTGTATTCCCTTATACAAAACTCATGTGCGCGAATATCGATGTGGACCAGGCCGCAGCCATTGTCATGTGCTCCTACGGTGCAGCAGTTGAAGCGGGAGTGCCTAGCGATGAGATGGTCTTTCCATGGTCCGGCGCTGAGGCCAACGACCACTACTTCTTCACTGAGCGCTGGTCGTTAGCCGACTCCCCCGCAATTGCCACCGCCGTCTCCACGGCCCTCGCTGCCGCCGGGATAGGCATAGACGACATCGCTCACATGGATCTGTATTCATGCTTCCCATCAGCGGTTCAACTTGCGATGCGTGCACTCGATTTGAAGGGTCCACTTCATGATCCTCGCCCACTAACTCTCACCGGAGGCCTCGGGTTCGCTGGTGGACCGGGGAATGCATACGTTGTTCGCTCTATCGCAGCAATGGTCAATGCGTCACGAGAAACCCCCGGATCAATCGGTCTCGTCACCGCTCTTGGTTGGTATGCAACAAAACATGCAGCAGGTATCTACTCCACTACGCCACCGACTACGCCCAACAACACAGCCGCTTTCGTTCCGAAATCAGAGACGCAACCGTTAGTTGACTCGCTTCCATCGCGCAATCCAGCAGGCGCGTATACGGGTGCAGCCGAGGTTGAGGCTACGGCAGTAGTAATGGAGCGCGATGGCTCGCCTGCTCAGGGAATTATCGCTGCCATCTCGCCAGACGGAAGGCGCGCACTTCTCAATACAAGCGACAAACAGATACTGACATCCATGACCGAAGAGGCATGGGAAGGCCGAGAGATTCATGTTGTCGCTGGCAAGCACTCGAATCTTCTTGAGGCGTAGCAAGCACATGGCGCACCACTAAGGTCAGCGCCTATGTCGTTTGAATCGAAGACCCCTAGCCGAGCCGGTGCGCTCTGGCTCGGGCTTACCAAGCGATGTGCACGCTGTGGCTCTGGGCATCTATTCAAGGGCTATTTCAAGATTCTTGACGACTGCCCAAAATGTGGGCTGCATTTTGAGCGAGAGCAAGGATACTGGGCAGGGGCCCTCGCATTCAACATGATCGCAACCGGCGGACTCTTTGCAATTGTCTTCGTCACTGCACTCATCTTGACGGTTCCAGAGATCCCGGTAATCCCGCTTCTCGCAATCACCATCCCGATCATGGCTCTAGGGCCAATCGTCTTCTATCCGCACTCGAAGACGCTTTGGGTAGCGGTAGACAGGGTGCTGCTTCAGAGACTCGACCCAAATGAACGAAACGACCTCAATTAGATTTTACTAAGGTGGGCCACGCAAGAGTTAAGCCACTGTTTAACCAGCGCATCGATTTAAGGTGAGCACGAGACTTCGGGGGAAGGCCTCAGGTGAAATTTAATCCACGCCGCTGGAATGTGAGCACAAAGATTGGCTGGGCCCTTGTACTTGTAGCGCTCTTTCCAATTCTTCTGCTTGCGCAGCTGGGGTCGATGAGGCTGCGCGATCAAAGCGCAGCGGATGGGGAGAGGGACCTTAAGAGCATTGCCGCTGCGGTTACCATCGGTCTTGATACCGAGATCGCAGCCAACCTTGAGATTGCTGGCTCCGTAGCCAATGACTCGCTCACGGTTGCATTTACTGCTAATCCAAACGCTCGCGGTGCTCTGCAGAACTCAATCGACGAAAGACTCGATACGCTTAAAGCAGCCCACACCACGACTGGATCATTCTTTATCCTCGACGCTGAGGGCACTGCAATTGCAGCATCAGACCGAGCGCAGCTAGGAAAAAACTATTCATTTAGGAGATACTTTAAGCGTGCCATGAGTGGAACGCCGAACGTAAGCGACATTTACATTCCACTCACAGCACCAATCCCTGGTACAGCGTTCGCATATCCAATCCGTTATCAAAATGTAGTCATAGGCGTTGCAGCGATTAGAAGTTATGCCCTAAGCGTCTCGAAGTCTCTTGTGACAGCGAATGGCCGAGCAGCACTAATTGTTGAGGACACGGGACTCATCTCGTCCGACACTAGGGACATCTATCGCTTATCGACTCTGGCTCCATTTACGCCAGAAGCCCAGAAAGAGGCCACCGATACGCAGCGCTTTACAGAGAAGGTGCCGACCCTTAAAACCTCAGCATCAGTTCTCAAGCTTTTGAAGACCGAGAAACCTGGTTTCTCTATTGGCTCGATTAATGGCAACAAGGTTGCCGTAGCATGGAGACCGCTTAGACAAGTGAGTTGGAAAGCGGTGGTTATCGAGCCAATCGCCGTATTTGATAAATCGGCCAATCAGGCTCGAGAACTAGCAGTCAAGGTTGCATTACTCGTTTCATTTGCCTCCATTTTTCTCGCCATAATTGTGGCTCGCGCCCTAAGTCGACCGCTCAGAGAACTCACCATTGCTGCGTCGGCACTCGAGGACGGGACTCCGGTAAATGACTCATCTCTCAACAAGATAGCGTCGCGAGGTGACGATCTAGGGGCCCTCGCTGCTCGCCTCGCTGATGCCGCGCGAGAGACAGCCCTTCGAGAGAGCAGACTTCAAGCACAGGTCAGGCGCATGACTATTGAGATCAACGCTGAGCGCCGCAAAGAAGAGGTAACAGAGCTAACGGAGTCCGACTTCTTCAGCGACATCCAAAGCCGCGGAGCCCAGATGCGCCAGCAGAGAATTGATGACGGGGACCCGCCAGAGACCTCATAACTAATCAAGAGCCAGTTGCTTCAATTCGTTGCGCTGTAAGGGATGGCGGCACTTCAGGATGAGCCATCGCACGGATTTCTTGCTGGGCCAATGCGCTTTAGCGTCCCTCAAAAGCCTCCAAAAGCGGGCCCGTTGTATGCTCCCATATTGTCATTTACGCATAAAGAGGGCCGAGCATGAACACCAATAGAGTCGAGCCCGCAGACTCATCCGAGCATTCGGAGAGAGAAGCCTCAAAGTCGGGCTCTGTAACTGCATTGTTGCGGTGGTACGCCCCTTACCTAAAGGGCCATGCGCTGCTCACAACCGGTCTTGTTATATCGCTGATAATCATGCTGGGCGCAGCGGGCACACTCCCTCTGGTGATTGAACACCTCCTGAAATTGCGCGAGGAAAAAGGGGTAACGAGCACTTCGTTCATTCTGCTGATGGTCACACTCGTGGTTCTCCAGATTGCGGCTTCGCACAAGGCTCATCTTTGGGCCCACAGGCTATCCATAGCGTCAGCTCACACACTCCGATTAAAGGTCTTCGCCAAATCGCTCACTACTGACGCTTTAACTCAAGGGGCATTGGTGCGCTCGTCGGTGGTGCTTAGACACTCAAGTGATATAGACGCCATTAGCGGGGCTTTTGAGACCTCAGCGGCTGAAGGGGCACCAGCGGTTGTACGGATCATCCAGTCGCTGATTCTGCTCACCTGGATCCAGTGGCGTGCTGGAGTAATGATGATTGTTGCCACACTCATATTTCTGCTTTACCGGAAGTTAGTTGGCAAGCGAATGCGGGGCGCCGATCAACTCGTTAACGACACCAACGAAGACCTAGCCTCAGCGGTAGACGAGACGATCTCCGGAGCTCAGGTCATTCGCGGTTTGAGACTGCAAAATTGGCACCGAGCCCGCTTCAACAGGTTCGCCGAGGATGTGGAGGAGGCGAGCTATCTACAGGGAACGACGGCCACGCGTCTATTTACCGGAGCGGAGCTAACAGGGTTAAGTGGCCTAATGATCGTCGTGCTCTTCGCACTCCTGATTGGCGGCGCTGCGCTAGCAGGAGTGGCCGCTGCCATCCTCTATGTAAACGAGATTGTTAGCGGACTCGAGGACCTGCCTCCGTGGCTTAGAGCAGTGCAACTTGCGAGCGTGAGTCGACGCGAAATCGATGAGATTCTGTTGTTAGAAGACTCCATCAAGGTCCCTGACGCAATGGAAGGAGAAGCAGAAGGGTCGCGAAGATCTGCTCCAAGCGCTGGTCTAGCCATACGGAGTTTGACTAAAAAATTTGATTCAGGCCTCCTAATTGATGACGTCTCGATCTCACTACCAACAAACTCCGTGATCGGCGTAGTTATGCCGGTCGGTAGCGAGCCCGACGATTTCCTAACGCTTCTCTCGGGAGAAGACAACCCCGAGAACGGGCGTGTCGAGCTCGATGGCCAAGATGTTCGCATGCCTGGCATAAGCAACCATTTGGCGCACGTGCCCTCAGACGCGATCGCGTTCGACGACTCAGCGCTCAATCAACTGCGCGCAGTAGAACCTGGCCTAACTGAGGAGGGAGCACTGGAGCTACTCGAGGTTGTCGGCCTAGCCCATATTGCCGAGCTTGCCGGTGGCCTCACGGCGCCGCTCGGGCATAGCGGTTCGCGACTTACACTTAGTGAGCGCCAGAGGTTTACCCTTGCTATCGCTCTCGCACAGAAGCCCCGCGTTCTACTACTTGGCTCGCTCCTTGCATTCGCTGAGCCAGATACCGCTCTCCCCCTTCTCTCCCGTCTGCGCGCTTGTGGGATCGAGACCATAATCCTCGGTGTAAAGAGTCCTGAGCTGGCTAACGCAGTTGACGACATGATTTTCTCCTCCGGCGGTCACCTGTTCTTTGGAACGCACCACGAGTTGTTAGTAAGCCAGCCCTCCTACTCAGCTCTATGGGAGCAGCGCCTTACCGGTGGAGAGGTAGACCTCTCCGCACTTGGAATTCCAGATGATGCATTTGGCTCGCTACTAACTCGCCTCGTTACTGAGCACTACGAAGCAGGCGACACAATTTATCGAGAGGGCGATGAAGCCGACCGCGTACTCTTCGCAATTTCAGGGCGCATCGAGATCTCTACAACTGACTCGGAGGGGAAGCAGCGAAGAGTTGCAGTGCTTGGCCCCGGGAACCACTGTGGAGACCTTCGCCTCTCCCAAGGAGAGAAACGAGCCGAGACCGCGACTGCACTAGAGAGTTGCATTGTTAGAGCCCTGAGCCGCGAGGCACTCGCTGCAGGAATGTCTGGAGCACTTGACCGCGAGCCCGACGAGCGCAGAATTGTTACAGCCATTCTTCGCAATGGGCCAGCGACTCGAGACGAGATCTCTGCGCTTATTCCTGACCTAGCACCCGAGGCGATTGATGCGGCTTTGGAGGCGCTCATTCGTGATGCTGGTCTAGTCGAGGCTGCTGGTACCTACTCGATGGTGATGACTCGCACCGCTAAGCGCGGGAGCGCAAGCGTTCTCGACCGACTCGGCGGCTTGTAACCCCTCTACTTTTTAGCGAGGGTTGCGTGCGACTAGCACTCTCGGGCGACCAGTTAGGTCAGGATGAACTCTCGCATCACTCAAGCCGGCGGCCTCTGCGAGCGTGACCACAGCCTCGGCCTGGTGAGGAGCATGCTCGATAACGATTACTCCACCTGGGGCTAACCACTCCACGGTTGTCATCAAAATCTCCTCGATGGCTTCGAGGCCATTAGGTCCGCTAATCAGCGCTCCATAGGGCTCCCAATCAATTACCTCGGCTGACAGATCGCTCTTCTCATGCTCTGCAATATAAGGAGGGTTTGATACGACGAGCATCAAATTGCCCTTGAGTTCTAATGGGAGTGCATCGAACCAAGCACCCTCGCTAACCATCACTCTCGTTGCCCCTGTACCCGCAATATTGGCGCGTGCAACGGCTAGAGCGTCGCTACTTACATCAGTTGCCCAGACTTGAGCCTCAGGGAGCGATCGCTCAAGTGCAATAGCAATTGCTCCACTCCCAGTGCCGAGATCTACAACAACATGGTCACGACCGGACTCAGCCCAAGGATCTGCACTCCCAAGACGCATACCTAGAAGCACAGCCTCAAGCAAGGCAATCTCGACAAGAATCTCCGTCTCGGGTCGCGGAATTAAGACTCGGGGGTCGACTAGTAAATCAAGGTCTCTAAATGACCACTCGCCGAGCACGTACTGAAGCGGTTCGCCGGTTAAGCGTCGCTCAATTAGGGCTTTTACCTTGCGCTCGGCGCGGATTGTGGCGGGCGCTTCTTCAATTAGTAGAGCATCAAAACCAAGACCCGAGACAGACTCAAGAATCCATCGCGCCTCTGAGGCAGGCGACTCCACTCCCCCATTCTTGAGTGATGACAGCGCTAGTTGATGAAGAGCGCTCCACGATTTAGGAGCAGCATCGCTCACGGAGTCCCGTGCGCAAGTTGCTCCGCGCGCTCGGCGCTAGCAAGCGCATCTACTAAAGCATCAAGATCGCCTGCAAGCACTGCGTCTAACGAGTGAAGCGTGAGGCCGACTCTGTGATCAGTAACGCGATTCTCTTTGAAGTTATAGGTGCGGATCTTCTCAGAGCGCCCACCGCCCTTTAATTGACTGCGTCGCACGGTGGATAGCTCTGCTTCGCGCTTCTCCTCCTCTATCTGCAGAAGACGCGCTCTCAGGATCCTCATCGCCTTGTCTTTGTTCTGCAGCTGACTCTTCTCGTCTTGGCAGGTAACGACTAGCCCAGTAGGTTTGTGAGTTAATCGAACCGCTGAGTCAGTTGTATTTACTGATTGACCACCCGGGCCAGATGATCGGTAGACGTCGACGATTAGATCATTCGGGTCGACATGTACATCAACCTCCTCGGCCTCCGGGAGGATCGCGACTGTGGCGGCACTGGTATGTATGCGCCCCTGACTCTCAGTAGCGGGTACTCGCTGAACACGATGCGGACCCGCTTCATGCTTAAGGCGCGACCAAGCATCTGCTCCCTTAACCATAAATGTCACCTCTCGAAATCCACCCATATCGGAGGCCTGACTGGAGAGCAGTTCGATCTTCCAGCGACGTGCCTCCGCATAGTGCAGGTACATGCTGTAGAGATCCCCGGCCCAGATGTTTCCTTCGTCGCCACCCTCTCCGCCACGAATCTCGACAATGACATTCTTTCCGTCATTTGGATCCTTGGGGATCAGCAACTCCTTGAGGTCCTGCTCGAGTATGTCAATCGCCTTCTCAGAAGCGCCAACCTCTTCACGCAAGAAGTCGCGCATCTCTGGATCCTTCTCAGACTCGAGCATCTCTCTCGCATCCACAAGACTCTGCTCGCGAACGCGATAAGCCCTATATGCCTCGACCACTGGGCGCAGGTCCGAGGCGCGCCGCCCTGCATCAGCTGCAGCACGCTGATCGCCCGCTGCGTATAGGTCTGCGAGTGTCGACTCCAAGCGATCGAGTTCAGCCTCAAAATCGGCGAGACGATCAAACATGCTCATTCGAGTAAACCTCTTACATCATCTGAGTTTCCGGATGCTGAGGCCTCAGCAACGTTGTCGAGCCAAGCATGAAACTCATCAGAGTTCATGCGATCCGCCATGAGACGTGGGATTGCTGGGAATTCATAATCTGGCGACGGCAACGGTGGATGATCGGATGCAGGTTTGCGCGCCATTACAGCCTCGATGATAGGAGCAAGCCGTAAATCTTTCTTTGACTGCGCCTCTATATCGCGCTCCGCAAACTCAGGCAGCACATCGCGTGCTAGCAACTCGAGGCTCTCCATGATGTGCTCATGACGGTTCTTCCCCGCCTGAAAACAAAGGATTACCTGATCGATTCCGCACTCTTCGTAGCGTCGCAAGTACTCACGCACTTGATCTGGCGTGCCGATCGCACCGCGTAAGCCGCTCTGATCGCCTGAGACAACTTTTGCCCCAAGGCGCTCAGCATTTGCCTCTGCAATTGATACAGCATCGGGGTCGAATCCGTGCTCGCGTCGACGATCGCCGTACTCGCTCCAGACATCAGTTACGCCTGGCTGGTGACGACCGAAGATGTAGTAATGAGCAAGCGAGTAACCGAAGAAGTTTGCACCCTCAAGTCCGCGCTCGAGTGCTACCTGCTCATCCTCGTGGCACATAAATGTTGTGACACATGCAAGGTTTGGATTAACCGCATCGCCGATGGGCACCCCCTCCGATGCAAGGGTCGCGTAGTAGTCATCGACCCAGTGCTTCGCCTCTTCGGGATCGGCGAATGCAAACGCAAGTGCCCCCATGCCGTGCTGGGCTGCGAAGTGAATCGTGTCCTTACGGCTACACGCGAGCCACAACGGAGGGTGGGGCTTCTGGACGGGCTTCGGCACAACATTGCGCGGCGGCATAGTTACAAACTCTCCAGCGTGCCCAGTGAAGGGCGCCTCTGTCATACAGCGAACCGCAACACGCAGCCCCTCTTCCCACATTGCACGCTTCACTTCAGGGTCGATACCAAAACCGCCGAGCTCTGCTTCGCTACTAGATTCTCCTGAGCCAAAATCAACACGTCCATTAGAGACAAGGTCGAGAGTTGATAGGCGTTCGGCAATGCGCGCAGGGTGGTTATAAGCAGGAGAGGTCTGAATTACTCCGTGCCCAAGGCGCATGCGCTTTGTGCGTTGCGAGGCTGCAGCGAGGAAGACCTCAGGAGCGCTCGAGTGGCTGTACTCCTCGAGGAAGTGGTGCTCAACCTCCCAGACATAATCAATACCGATTGAGTCGGCGTACTCGATCTGATCTAGGGCCTCTTGGAATAGTCGCTGCTCCGAGCCTTCTTCCCAAGGGCGCGGCAATTGGTGCTCATAGAAAATCCCAAACTTCATCTTGCGAACCTCCAAGCCTGGGCGGGTGCAGGCATGTTGAGAGTACCCGCCGAGGCGGTACCTAAGCGCTTACGCGCGACTCAACTTCGGCGGTCTGTGCTGGAGTAAATACCGCGTTAAGAGCGGCGATGGCGATCTCAACTTGTTCGAGGCTTGGCTCGCGAGTTGTGAGGCGCTGGAGCATGAGTCCAGGGATCATTAATGCTCTCACCCAACGGCGCTGCATGTTGCGTGCGGCGAAACGAATCACTTCGTATGCGAGCCCAGCGATAACCGGCACGAGTACCACTCGCGATGCAATGAGTACAAGTACCGAAGGTCGACCAACAAGGCTGTACAACAAAATAGCTATAACAAAGACTGTAAGCAAGAAGTTCGTGCCGCATCGCACATGCTGCGTTGTAAATTTCTGCGCCTCTTCTGCAGTGAGCTCGACGCCATTCTCATACGCTGCGATTGCCTTGTGCTCAGCGCCGTGATATTGAAATACTCGATTGATATCAGGGACCTTGCCGATAAGAGTTAGGTAGCCGAGAAAGAATCCAAGGCTGCAGAGCCCCTCAATCGCGTGGAAAGCGAGTGGAGATAGACCAAACAATGAAGTAAGCCCGCGAGCGCCGAGCATCGGTATCAAGAGAAATATGCCGACAAAGAATGCCAGCGCTATTACCATCGATACAGTCGTTCCGCCCTTGGATAAGCGGTCCTCCTCGGGGGTATTCACCTCAGCGGACCAGGTGAGGGACTTCATCCCAAGCGAGAGCGACTCAATGAGATTCGCTACACCGCGTGCGAGGGGAATACGCCCCCAAGCCTGAGACCAATTGGCGCACTCGCCAGTTTTAAGCTCAATGCCTCCATCGAGACGACGAACTGCAACCGCCCAGATATCTTCACCGCGCATCATCACGCCATCCATGACGGCCTGACCACCCATGTAGCGCACTGGTTGCGCAGGAGCAGTCATCGAGACACTCGCATGCGTAACGGAGTCCTACTTCTTGGGCTTCTTAGCTGCAGCGGCATAACGCTTCTGGAATCTCTCAACGCGTCCGCCGGTGTCTACAAGTTTCTGCTTGCCGGTGTAGAAGGGGTGGCACTCGGCGCATAGTTCAACACGCATGGAGTCGACCACTGAACGGGTCACAAACTCATTGCCGCACGAGCAGTGCACTTTGCAATCGCCGTACTTGGGGTGGATGTCAGTCTGCATAGTTTTCCAATCTAACCGGTGGAGCGCCCTGCGGTCTTGCCGGGCGCATAATCGTCGCGTTCTTTGGGGATCAACCGCCGCCAGATGGGGCCTTGGCGATATCAGAGAGGAACTCGTCGTTACTCTTGGTGGAGCGCAGCTTGTCGAGGAGCAGTTCAAGCCCAGGGGCGGCAGATCCGTCACCAGCGAGGGCATTGAGGACTCGGCGGAGTTTCCAGACCTGGTTGAGCTGGTCCCTCTCGAAGAGCAACTCCTCATGGCGTGTGCTCGATGCGTTTACATCGATGGCTGGGTAGAGGCGACGCTCCGCCAACTTGCGATCGAGACGAAGCTCCATGTTGCCGGTCCCCTTGAACTCCTCGAAGATGACCTCATCCATGCGACTACCCGTCTCAATAAGCGCGGTCGCAATAATTGTGAGCGATCCACCCTCCTCAACATTTCGTGCCGCACCAAAGAACCGCTTCGGTGGGTAGAGAGCGGTTGAGTCGACTCCACCCGAGAGCACGCGCCCTGATGCAGGTGCTGCAAGGTTATAAGCGCGCGCTAGGCGGGTGATTCCGTCGAGGACGATTACTACGTCCTTGCCGAGCTCTACAAGTCGCTTAGCGCGCTCGATTGCTACCTCTGCAACATGTGTGTGCTCATCAGAGGGTCGGTCGAATGTGCTTGCAATTACTTCACCACGAAGGACGTGGCGCTTCATATCGGTCACTTCTTCGGGGCGCTCATCTACGAGGAGCACCATTAGGTGAACCTCGGGGTTGTTGCGCTCGATTGAGTAGACAAGTTGCTTAAGGATTGTCGTCTTACCAGCCTTAGGTGGAGAGACAACCAAACCACGCTGACCCTTACCAATCGGCGAGAGAAGGTCGATGATGCGACCAGTCAGAAGTGCTGGTTCATCCTTAATCTCAAGGGTTAGTCGCTCATCTGGGAAGAGTGGAGTTAGGTCCTCAAAGCGTGGGCGTTCTTTGGCATCCTCAGGAGACATGCCGTTGATCTCGTCAACGCGAAGCAATGCTGGATACTTCTCATTACTCGCGGCAGGCCGTGTTGCACCCTTTATATAGTCACCTTTTCGCAGTGAGAAACGGCGAACCTGTGTTGCAGATACATAGGAGTCATTGCGCCCCGGCAAGTAGCCAGTAGAGCGGAGAAATCCGTAGCCCTCGTCGCGAAGATCTAGTAACCCTGCGATCTCGATTGGCTCTCCAGTAAACTCGCCGCGCGGCTCTGCCTGCTCGCGCTCGCCACCTCGGTCGTAACCACGCGAGTTACCGCGCTCGGGGCGTTGACCACCTTGACGGTTCTGTCCACCCTGGCCACCTTGGCGACCTTGACGACCTTGATTGCTCTGGCTGCCCTGACCGCCCTGATTGCTCTGGCTGCTCTGAGCGCCCTCTTCCCCTGGCCCGCCTACGCGGTCACGGCCGCGGCGTCGACGTCGCCGTGTGCGATTGGCGTCTGAGTAAGAACCCTGCTCGTCGCCATCCTCTGAGCCACTCCCGGTCCCTCCCTGGCTAGCGACGCGAGACTCTGAGCCTGAGTCAGTACCCCCACTTACTCCGCTTACTCCACTCGTCTGCGGCTCGTTAGTCGTCGCCGATGACGTAGGTGTGGCATTGCGGCGTGGCCGCGGTGCGATCTCTGGGTCTGTGTTGCTGCCCAGACCGGAACTAGATGCAATCGCATCCTGCTCCGCGGCTAGGGATTCAATGGACCCGGCCTCTAGTTCAGAGGCGCGCTTTGAACGGATGGCTTTGCGAGGAGTCGCCGAAGTAGCGCTCGCTGAATTCTTTCCAGAATCAGTCGCAGCAGAGGCTTCCTTACCCGCGCTTGCCTTCGCAGATCGGGGAGCCTTAGGCGCTTTTGCATCGCCGTCTCCCCCTGCAGCAGAGAGGATCGCTGCTACAAGATCGGCCTTCTTGAGGCGCGTGACGCCCTTCAAACCAATCGCACCAGCGATGGAGTGGAGTTCTTCACGATCCTTGCCGTCAAGCATCGAACGCTCAATACCCTGCTTTGCACTCAATATGGCTCCTAAGGGAACTAACGCAACCTTTGGTTACGTGTGGGGTCACAGCGGGCTACCCGTCTAGACCGAGGCCTCGACTTATGCAGCCTGAACTGTGAAGAGAATAAATAGAAAGGGACGAACCGCAGCGATTCCGTGTGTTGAGGCGTGTGTTTTTTTCGTGGAAGGAATTCCAAGAAGTACTGCGAACCTCTTCGACTATCCGCCTCGCCGGTGCCGGATGATCCTGTGATCGGATGATCTAGTCGGAGAGGGGTGCCGCATCCGGAGGGAGCGGCGGTTCAGAGGGAAGCATACTCACATCGCGGACCCCAACGCATACCGGCTGCCTTGAAGAGCTCAAAACCTCACCAAAATGAAGTGCAGCGCTGCGTTAGGTCTAGGCCTGAGAGACCAGTCTCCCCATGAGCTCATGGGCTACAACCGGCGCTAATCCCTCGGTCCCGGACTCGCTATAGACCCCTCCTGATCCTTCGTTCTCGGAGTCGTAGAGCATGTAGGGGACAGCATCTGAGGTATGGGTTCCGAGGCGGCAAGGCGTTGCGTGGTCGGGCATCAGAAGAATCCGGTATGCCCCAAAACGAGGCAGTGCCTCCACTAGTGGACCGATTATCTCAGAGTCCCATCGCTCGAGGGCCTCAACCTTCGTGAGCGGAAGTTGCTGATGCCCGGCCTCATCGGTCGCCTCTACATGGAGCATGAAAAAGTCTTGGGTCTCAAGCGACGTTAGGCATGCATCTCTCTGCGCGACATAGTCGTTCTCAAAACCCGCCGAGGCTCCAGGCACATCTAGAACTTCAATCCCAGCGAGTACACCTAGCCCGCGCACAAGATCTACTGCAGATGTAAGTCGACCGGTTACACCATAACGATCAGCGAATGATGGAAGCGTCGGACTCGTGCCTTGCCCCCATAACCAAATCTGCGTCGCAACAGAGCCAACGCGCGAAGCTGCTTCAGCGACTACAGCCTGGGATGCATTCATGAGCGCGTGCAGCTTCTCGGCAGCAGGTCCCGTCGGCCAGATGCTTGGTTTGCCGGTTAGATCATGCGGTGGAACACAATCGGAGACAGCCCACTCCCCTGGCACGACGAGGATATGGCGATACTCAACGCCTGGGTAGAAACGCACACCGTCGCGCCCGTCGCCGAGTTGCGCGTTGAGAGCAGCAATTATCGGGTGACTCTGCTCGCTCGATATATGCCCGGCCGCGAAATCAATCATCGTGCCGCTTGACTCTCCAGCCTCGCCAAGGGTTACCAAGTTGCAACGGTAAGCAACCTCACCTGGCTTCAGTTCAATACCCATAGCCGCAGCCTCTATCGGTGCGCGCCCTGTGTGGAACTCTTTGGGGTCGTAGCCAAGAATCGCAAGGTTGCCAACATCGGAGCCCGGTGGCATCCCCTCCGGAATAACTGCAGCGCGCCCAACCTCAGAGCGCGCTGCTAGTGCGGCGAGAGCAGGCATGCGCGCAACCTCTAGTGGGGTTTTCCCCCCAAGTTCATCGCAGGCTTCATCTGCACAGCCATCTGGGACAAGCACTACATATTTCATTGCCTTAATGCTACGCGATGCCACACCCCGCTAGTGATTCGTTAGGGTTAGGGGGTGCTCAGACCCACAGCGCGCCAACGACACCGAGCCCTGCGCGTACTCGCCGCACTCGTCATCTCAGTCTTTCTCCTGACCGCCTGTGGCGATAACAACTCTCGGGCTGGCACACTCGGACCAAGCCCCAGTGGTGCTACTGGCAGTACGACCAGTAGTAATCCATCGACCACTCTCCCCCAGCAAGGCTCGGAATCACTCGAGGCTCGCTTGGTCTCGGTTGCAACGAATCTCAATGAACCAATAGCGATAGCAACAGTTGGCGCTGATACGTATATTGGCGAGAAGTCAGGGCGCATACGCCGCCTTGACGAAGCCAGCAGAAATCCGCTCGTACTAGATATCTCAAAGCGCGTGATCTCTGACTCCTACGAGCAGGGGCTACTGGGCATGGCCTTCTCTCCGGATAGAGACTTTCTCTATGTTGCGTACACGCACATAGATGGCCGCATTGTCTTGGACGCACTTCCCTGGGAGGGGCGAGGTACGCCTGACTCAGGCTGGCGAACCATCATCGCAATCCCTGACCCGCAGTCCAATCACAACGGAGGAGATATCCACTTCGACTCTGCCTCAAATCTCTGGATGAGTTTTGGAGATGGAGGAAGCGCCGGCGACGAGGGGTACGGGCACGCCGAGGGTGGCAATGCGCAGAGTCTCAAGACGCTTCTGGGGAAAATTATTCGCATCAACCCCACTCCTAACGGAGTTAAACCATACGCAATTCCTTCGGATAATCCATTTGTAGGTCGCAGCGATGCTCTACCTGAGATTTGGGCCTACGGGTTGCGTAATCCGTGGCGCTTTGATCTCGACGAAGGGATGCTCTGGATTGGAGATGTCGGGCAGAGCAATCGCGAGGAGATTGACAGGGTGGAGACGTCATCTGGTGCAGGCTCAAATTTTGGCTGGAATATCTATGAAGGCAACTCGACTCATCGCTCTGGCCGCCGTGTAGATGCAGTCGCCCCTATCTTTGACTATCCACACGCAGGGAATAACTGCGCAATCATCGGCGGCGTCGTCGCACATGACCCTCAATTTAAGGCCTTAAACGGCAAATATTTATTCTCTGATGCTTGCGGTGGAGATCTCAATACTCTGATCTTTGATAATCAAAGGCGGGTTAAATCAGTCTCACTTGGTATTCGCGTCGATCAGCCCACAACATTTGGTGTCGACGCCAGCGGTGCGGTACTTGTTGCATCACAAGGCGGCACTATCTACAGAATCGCTCCAAAGTAGAGACAGTTCCCTTAGGCGTCTGCGCGTAATTACTTGCGAGGCAATCTTGCTGCGCCAGGGTCCTTCATGATTCGCCCAGCGATCTTGCGAGTTACTACTCCTGGCGCAACCGAGGAGAAGGTTGCGGTCATCTTGTTGATGATTCCAGGGATGATTACTGCACGTCGATTATCAAAAGCCTTTAGGGCTACCGCCACTACGTCCTCAGGCTGCTGCCACATAAAACCTGGGACCTTCTCTGCCTCCATTCCAGCGCGCTGCTGAAACTCGGTTCTTGTAAATCCAGGATTCACAGCCATGATCCGCACTCCTCTAGCGCGTACCTCTTCGTGAACAGCCTGCGTAAATGACGAGACGAACGCCTTGGTAGCGGAGTAGGTGGCGTTGCCTGGTGCAGGCTGGAAAGCGGCAACGGATGAGACGTTGATGATCCCACCAGAGCCTCTTGCAACCATGCGATCAAGTGCCGCATGAGTCAAGCGCACCAACGCGCTGATATTTAAATCAACCATGCGAATCTCTTTATCGATCGAGATCTCATGGAAGCGCCCGGCGGTACCGAATCCAGCGTTGTTGACAAGCAGGTCAATCGGGGCGTCCTCGCGCTTAAGGCGATCCTCAACGAGCATCAAGCCTTCATCTGCGGTTAGGTCGGCGGGTAGGACCTCGACTGATGTCGAGTGCTTCGTCTTCAACATCTCGCCAAGTTCCTCAAGGCGAGCAGCGTCTCTAGCGACAACAACTAGGTCGTAACCACGATCCGCTAGTGCCTCTGCAAACGCGCGCCCTATACCTGCTGAGGCTCCAGTAATCAGTGCGACGGGTCGAGACTTAGGCATTCGTGCTCCCCTTGTTGCTTTAGTAAAATATTTATTTAGCGAATTAGCGGTCTTAGTGTCTACGCTTCGCGCAGATACCGAATAGAGATAATCCTTTAGAGCCCGAGTTCGCGCGCTACTGCCTCAGTAGTTGCAGCTACCGGATCGCTCACAACGACCTGCTTGATAGCGCGCTCAGGGTCCTTGAGGCCGTGCCCTGTAACAGTGCAGACCACAGACTCTCCACGTGTAACGAGCCCTTCCTCCACAGCCTTTAGTAGCCCTGCTACCGAGGCAGCGCTAGCAGGCTCGACGAATACTCCCTCAGTCTCCGCCAAGAGTCGATAGGCGCTGAGAATCTCCTCGTCGGTGACCATTCCGATGTGCCCGCCTGATTCGTCTCTTGCTCCGATCGCTCCATCCCAAGATGCTGGATCGCCGATCCGAATAGCGGTCGCGATCGTCTCCGGTTTACTAATCGGATGGCCGATTACTAGCGGTGCCGCTCCCGCGGCTTGCCACCCAAGCATGCGAGGGAGTCGCTGTGATCTACCCATGCCTGAATACTCTTTATAACCCATCCAGTACGCAGTGATGTTTCCGGCATTACCTACAGGGATGCAGTGAACATCTGGGGCATCGCCCAGCGCATCCACAATCTCAAACGCTGCTGTCTTCTGACCCTGAATTCGGTATGGGTTTACTGAGTTAACAACAGTTACGCGACCAGTCTCTCCGAGTGCGCGCACAATGTTGAGTGCGTCATCGAAGTTGCCCTCGATAGCTACAACCTTTGCACCATGAATAAGTGCCTGAGCCAACTTCCCGAGCGCAATATTCCCTGCAGGGATTACAACCCCGCATGTGAGCCCTGCTCGTGCCGAATACGCAGCAGCAGATGCCGATGTGTTTCCGGTAGATGCACAGATCACAGCAGAGGCACCATCCTCAACGGCCTTCGTGATCGCCATGGTCATTCCGCGGTCCTTGAATGAACCAGTTGGATTCGCACCCTCGATCTTGAGTCGTACGTTTAAACCAAGTCTCTCGGAGAGGCGTATGGCTGGGAGAAGGGGTGTATTCCCCTCATAGAGGCTGATAACCGGAGTAGTTGCCGTTACAGGAAGGTGATCGCGGTATGCCTCAATGATCCCAGGCCACCCTGATCGGGCGATCGGGGCGTTACTCATTCTCCGCTCCCTAGAACACGCAGCACCGATCCAACACGATGCACCGCATCGGTCTCGCGCAGTTCCTCAACAGTTGAACGCAGATCAGACTCGCGAGCAGAGTGCGTAACAAAAATAAGACGGGCATCCTCGCCTATGCCACGCTGCTGCATTGACTCAATGCTCACCTCATGGCGCCCGAATACATCAGCGACGACAGCGAGCACGCCGGGGCGGTCAGCGGCCTCCACCTCAAGGTAGTACTGCGATACGACCCCCTCCATCGGGAGCATCTCGCGCCTTACTAACTTGCCGATCGTGGCACCACGCCCTCCGCTCGCAAGGTTCTTGGCGGCATCGATCACATCTCCGAGGACGGCTGAAGCGGTTGGGAATCCTCCAGCACCGCGACCGTAGAGCATTACCTCTCCGGTCGCTTCTCCCTCTATAAATACAGCGTTGAACGCTTCGCGCACTGAGGCAAGCGGGTGCTGGACTGGGACCATAGCGGGGTGCACACGCGCCCCGACCTTGCCGTCACGCTCCTCTGCAACCGCGAGCAACTTCACTACGTAACCGAGCTCGCGCGCTGCCTCTATATCGGCAGCAGTGATTGAGGTGATCCCCTCGCGATATACGTCAGAGTCGGTCACCTCCGCCCCGAATGCGATCGAGGCGATGATTGCCGCCTTCGCCGCTGCGTCGTGCGCCTCAACATCAGCGGTCGGGTCAGCCTCTGCGAATCCAAGGGCCTGTGCCTCTGCAAGGGCATCGGCGAAAGACTGACCGGCCTCGGTCATGCGGGTCAGTATGTAGTTTGTCGTGCCGTTTACAATCCCCGTAACACGAAGGATTCGATCACCGGCAAGGCTCTCGCGAAGCGGGCGCATCAACGGGATACCGCCACAGACTGAGGCCTCAAATAGGAGGTCAACTCCGCCAGCCTCCGCGGCGGCAAACAACTCTGCCCCTGCCGCTGCGAGTAGCGCCTTGTTGGCGGTCACCACGGGCTTGCCAGCAGCGAGCGCAGCAAGGATCAAAGTGCGCGCTGGCTCGATGCCGCCCATCACCTCGACGACAAGATCAACATCGCTCGCTGCGACTAAAGAGGATGGGTCGTCGGTTATTGATGCAGAGTTCGCCGGCAGCCCACGATCTTTTGCGACGTCGCGCACAGCGATCTGGGTAATCTCGAGCCTCACCCCGGCGCGTTCCGCAATGGCATCGCCATTACTCGCGATCATCTGAGCGAGAGACGCCCCGACATTGCCGCAACCAAGAAGACCTACGCGAACCACTAATGAACTCATGATGTGCTTAGTCTCGCCGATGGAGTGCCCCCAAGGCGACCCGTTAGGATTTTCTCTCCTAGTACCCCAATCTCGGGGCTCCTAAGACTGCTCAACGCACACATTGTTTTGCGCTATTGATCGAGGCGAGTCAGGTCGTCATTCGTCTCACGCCTCACCACTACCCGAGGCGCTCCACCGGATATAAAGACAACCGCCGGGCGAGGGACCTTGTTGTAGTTAGAGGCCATCGAGTAGCCATAAGCGCCGGTCACGGGGGTTACAAGCAGGTCCCCAACCGTTACATTGGCTGGTAGATAGGCATCCGGCACTATCAAATCGCCCTGCTCGCAGTGCTTACCAGCGACCCTTACCTCTAGCGGGCGCTCTGCATCGATCTGTGCGGGAAGGTATGCCTCATAACCGGCTCCGTAGAGGGCTGGCCTCGGATTATCTGACATTCCACCATCGACCGATACGTAGGTAGCAACACCTGGAATCTCCTTGATGGTCCCGACTCGATAGAGCGTCGCCCCAGCAGCGGCGACGATTGAGCGCCCAGGCTCCACCATCACTCTTGGGGCCATGAGGCCACGAGACTGCGAACCTGTCGTAATCGCATCTCGGAGCGTCAGTGCGTATGCGGCGATATCGGTTGGGGGGTCCTCTGCGAGGTATCTAACACCTAGGCCTCCACCCATAACCGTCTCCTCCACTACCGCTCCAGTTGTAGCGGTAATAGCGGCGACCAGATCGAGCACTACCTCGACTGCTCGTGCATAAGACTCGAGTACCCAGATCTGAGATCCGATGTGGCAGTGAAGTCCCGCGAACTCGAGAGAGGTCGAGGCGACAACACGCTGCGCGGCTGCAAGTGCAACTCCGCTGCTAACCGTGAATCCAAACTTCGACTCTTCGGTACCGGTCTCGATGAACTCGTGAGTATGTGCCTCGACGCCAGGGGTAACGCGCACAAGCACTCGCGGTACGACACCAAGCTCTGCACCTAATCTCTCAAGCCGATCCAACTCGTCGTTAGAGTCGGCAACGATGCGCCCGACTCCAGCGCTTAGAGCAGCGTTTAGTTCTTCGTCTGACTTGTTATTGCCATGCAGCACAATTCGCTCCGCAGGAAAACCTGCGATCAAGGCGACGTGCATCTCTCCACCAGTAGCGCAGTCGAGGTGCAGACCCTCCTCCATTACAAGGCGAACCATCGCGGTACAGAGGAACGATTTGCCTGCAAATGCAACGTTCTCAGCCCCAAATGCATCTACGTATTCTCTACAGCGATCGCGCATTGCACCTTCGTCATAGATAAAGAGTGGAGTTCCGAACTCCGCTGCGAGTGCCTCGAGATCGGCGCTGAGAACGGCCGGCGATGCAATGCTCTTATCGAATGGTGCTGCTGTCATCCGAG
The DNA here is from genome assembly GCA_001023575.1 of Actinobacteria bacterium IMCC26256. Lineage (GTDB taxonomy): Bacteria > Actinomycetota > Acidimicrobiia > IMCC26256 > IMCC26256 > IMCC26256. The sequence goes on from CP011489.1 coordinate 1,799,483, forward strand.
ACTCCCTTGGTTCTGTCCCTGGCCTAAAGCACCCTCGGCCTCATCTTCGTCTTCATCGAGTCGCTCCATCACAGCGGGTGCACCTACGCCAAGTATTCCAAGAGCGTCGGCCAATCCAATACGAGATGCCTCAGCAAGCCACAGGCGTGCTTGCGTGAGCGCTGCATCGTTGGTGATAACCCGACAGTCGCGATAGAAGCCATGGACGCGCGATGCAAAGTCGCGCACCCAAGTTGCGACTCGATGAGGCGCACGCAGCTCAGCGCTCGTCGCCAAAACTCCTGGATACTCAGAGAGTGCACGCAGCAAGTCGAGCTCACGCTCATGGAAAAGCACGGAGAGGTCTGCATCTTCTAGTGCAACCCTCGGGACCCCTTGCTCATCTGCGCGCCGCCCAATTGAGCAGACGCGCGCATGCGCGTACTGAACATAGAAAACCGGGTTCTCCATTGACTGTGAAGTAACGACATCAAGATCGAATGTCAGTGCAGTATCGATACCTTGGAGTAGGAAGGTGAGGCGTGCAACATCTGGGTCAACCTCATCAAGAATGTCTGAGAGGGTCACCACATTGCCTGCACGCTTTGAGAGGCGAACTAACTCTCCCCCGCGCTCTAGCTTCACTAATTGCCCAAGAATGATCTCTGGCTGAGGAGCCTCAGAAGTACCTATTCCTAAAGCCTCCATGCCGGCCTGCAGACTCTTCACCTGCCCATGATGGTCTGCTCCCCAAATATCAATGAGGTAGTCCCAACCGCGGCGCGACTTATCGAGGTGGTAAGCGAGGTCATTGGCCAAATATGTGGTCGACCCGTCGCGCTTTACCAACACTCGATCGCGCTGGTCGCCGAGCGCCTCGCTATTGAGCCATGTCGCATCGTCCTTGACATAGGTATGCCCGGCCGACTCCAGCGTTGAGAGAACCTCGACTACGTTGCCGCGCTCGTGTAAAAGTCGTTCACTAAACCACGTATCGAAGTAGACACCAATGCGCGCAAGGTCCTCGCGCAGCGACTTAACATTCTGCTCGTAGCCCCACTCGCGCGCTGTTAGCTCGTCTACATCGTCGCCGAGTTCACTACGTAGAAGCTGCGCCATCTCAATGAGATACTCGCCGTGGTATCCATCCTCTGGAGGCTCCTCGCCTCTATAACGCGCAAGCAAAGAACGTGCAAACGTATCGAGTTGATTACCTGCATCGTTTAGGTAGTACTCGCGATGCACGGTTGCACCCTGCGACGCGAGCACATTTGCAAGCGCGTCACCAACCGCCACCCAACGCCCACCACCAGCATGTAACGGACCAGTCGGGTTGGCGGATACAAACTCAAGGTTGATGCGCTGGTTAGCGAGCGCGTCGCTGCGACCATACGCACTCTGTGAAGTCACAACATCTATGAGAACATCATGGAGCCAAGTTGGTCGAAGGAAAATGTTGACAAACCCTGGGCCGGCAACTTCACAGTGGTCAAGGTGCGGAGTATTAGATGCCTCGAGTGCAGCGGCGATCTCAACCGCCACATCGCGCGGAGCACGCCCGACGATCTTCGCCAAGCGCAGGGCCACGTTGGTCTGAAAATCCCCATGCTCACGCCTAGCGGTGGGCTCGGGGGTTAGGTCCCCAGAGGGCGCGGGTAGGCCGCAGGCCTCGAGAGATGCCAGAATTGCTGTAGTTAAGGTCTCAATAATCAAAGCGTTGATGGCCATAAAACCCACGGCCGAGGCGGGATTGAGGGGCTGGAGGGCTCTTAAGCATCGCACACTCGCCTACCCCAACCCCCTACATATCAATATTGGGGGTGACTACCACGCTACGTGGCAGGTAGAGTCACGCAGCGAAGCAACATCCGATTAGAGATATTTCTGCAGAGTTCGGCTCGGGTGGGGGCAATATTGAAGGGTTTCAGGGTTAGAAGTGGGGCGACAAGGTGGACTCGGGCGACCATTGGGAGAAGTGCTGCGCTCGCACGCAGGCGCGCAGGTTCCCCCGCACATGGGCGGCTCAACTAATGATCGACGCGCAATGAACTCGGAGTTTGGTGCGCGCCTTGTTGCCGATCTAGCTAGCAACGACTCTGGACTCGCTGTTGTCTACGAAGCGCTTGATGGACTCGTAGAACAGTTCTCCCTCTCCGATGCAGCGATGGTGCTTGAGGAGCCTGGGTTCGGGCGACAGGTATTTCGCTCCGGCCGTCGACGTATAGATGGCGGCGACCTCGCACTCCTCGATGCTGAGCCTGGCCTCTACACCGACCCGCCTCTCGATGATCCATCTGTAGACCCGACGCTGCTCACGAGTCTCTGCACAGTTGCACTCAGGCTGGATCTACTGCGCCACGATTCTTGGCATGACTCGCTTACCGGTCTATACGACCGGCGCTCTTTTCAAAGACTGCTCGAGATGGCGGTAGCGCGAAGCGAGCGTTATGGATGGCCATTTACCCTCGTGATTCTTGACCTCGATTATCTAAAATCAATCAACGACAACCAAGGACACCGATCCGGCGATGCGGCACTTATTGCAATTGCGGATCGCTTAAGAACCGCTCTTCGACATGGGGACAATGCTGCACGTATAGGTGGCGATGAGTTCGCACTGATCATGCCTGACACAAAGCTCTCCGATGTCGGACCACTTCTAGAGCGCGTTGCACAGACAAACATCGATGGAGCGCGCTGCCCAGGTTTCTCGTACGGCGCGGCCGAGAGCCCAGCCGAGGGTGAGACCGGCGAGGCCCTATTCGCCCTAGCGGACGAGCGCCTACGTGCAGCTAAGGGGGCTCGGCCGTGAACCCGAACTCGAACCCGAGCATCAACGAACTAGAGGTAAACCTGCGCAGACTCCCTGGAGTCATGTCGGTTGCATTCGATGATCGAAATGGCGTCCTACATATTCAGCTCCACATTGGCGGTGGCGCCTCAGACCCGACCCTTACGGATCGAGCGACTCGTCTAGCGCTGCAGTTCGCAGAGGGGTCAGTTGCACTCGAGGTAAACCACTGGCAGGGATCTCGAAGAGTCTCTAAAGAGCAGAGTGGCACGGTCTCCAACAAGTTTGGTGGCGGTCATATTGGCGATGCACCAGACCCAAGAGATGCTCTCGACGAGGTCGAGACGGTTGTGGTTACCGCTAGCGGGACCACTGACCGCCCGAGCAATCGCTCAGAGGCATCAGATACTTCTGATGAATCGAAGAATCGTCGCAGGTCGGATTCTTTCTCTATAGATGCTGATGCCCCTCTCGGCGGAGATCGATCTACTGCTAACTCCACAGAGCACGACACCGTTGCGGAGACCCCAGCGCAGACTTCAGTCTGGGGCATTCCACCCGAGGTCGCAGAGGCTAATGACTTTGGTTCTCGTTCAGGCCCAGACTCGCGAGCAGAGACACGTATCGAGCCCGACACGAGTGCGTTCCTCATCCCGGAGACTGAACTACTCGATGCTCACTCGTCTGAGGTTTTTTACGGCGACACTTCTGACGATGCGCAAGGCGATGACTCCGATGAGGAGCCTGAGACCACCTCTGAGCCCGAGCCGGTGAGCGTTATAGATGTCACTCAGATGGAGAAGGCGGAGTCGCTAGAGCGCGCACCGCGCACGCGCCTCCTAGCGGTCCTTACTTTCCCTGACACCGACGAGCTAGAGGTGCACCTCAGCTACAAGGGCCGTCGCGGTATCGGGCGTGCTCCAGCGAGTCGCGGTGTGCTCGGCGCATCAGAGGCAGCGATCGAGGCGCTTCGCACTTGGGCCCCCGACATTGAGTACGAAGCAATCTGGGCGCGGCCAATGGAGAACGGCGATGGGCGCAAGCAATACCTAGTCGCAACCGAGCTCAATGACCCGGCCAATAAAACACTTCATGGACTCGCTACCGGTGCTAGCCCAATTGAGGCTGCAGCACGATCGACCCTGCACGCTCTCAACCGCACAATCGCACCTGCGTTGGCACTGATACCCGAACTTCCTTAGGGCTTAAGCCGTCTCGCAGAGGGATCTAGAACCCGCGACGCGGGCCTTTGCAGGGCATAGGGTTGCCCGGCGCTGTAACGTCAGCCACCTTGAGGACCGCCGATCACTTTTCGACCCTAACTTTTGGAGATACTTGTGTCAGATAACACTGCTAACAACTCGGCCGAGTCGAACGTCTTGGATGAGCTCTTCTCGCTAAAGGGAAAGTCAGCCCTAGTTACGGGTGGCACGAGCGGCATCGGGCGCATGATCGCTGAGGGATTCGTGCGAGCAGGTGCACGCGTCTATGTAGCTAGCCGCAAGGCCGATGCAGTTGCATCGACAATTGCAGAGCTCTCCGAGTTTGGATTCTGTGACGGCACTCCAGCCAACCTCGCAACCGAGGATGGTTGCCGTGAGCTTGCGGATTGGATAGCGGAGCGCGAGCCGCAGCTCGACATCCTCGTCAACAACGCTGGTGCAACATGGGGAGCGCCACTCGCCGATCACGACGACAAGGCATGGGACCGTGTCCTGGACCTAAACGTCAAAGGCGTATTCCACCTAGTGCGTTTCTGCCGACCGCTCCTCGATGCAGCATCGAAGCCGGGTGACCCATCACGTGTGATCAACATTGGATCTATCGACGGCATCCATGTTCCGATCATGGAGACTTTCGCCTATGCAGCAAGCAAGGCCGCTGTCCACCAGATGACGCGCCACCTCGCTGGGCACCTTGGCCCCAACATCACTGTCAACGCAATCGCTCCAGGGCCGTTCCAATCGAAGATGATGGCGGCAACCTTGAACTCCTTCGGGGACTCAATCGCAGCCGGCACCACGCTCAAGCGCATCGGGCGTGACGAAGACATGGCCGGAACCGCGATCTTCCTCTCATCACGCGCCGGCTCCTACATCACCGGGACCATCCTCGCAGTAGACGGCGGAATGGCGACCACTAAGTAGTCGCTCCTTCGTCCGCGCGCCTAACTACTCTGCACCCATGTCTCAAGACTCAACCCCTCACCTCCCCGAGAGGCCTGGCGGCGCAGTAGTGCTATTTGGTGAACCGCAGATAGGTGCCGATGGCGATGCGTGGATCTATCTAGCTACGCAGATCACAATCACCGTCGAAGGGGATCAACTCTCTGCATCTCAGGCCGTTAAGCGCTTAGGTGCACCACTGCACTTAGTAACCGCATGGAACCCGGGTGGCGAACGGCCAACAGATTTGGTGAACTCTCAAAACAATCTGCTCCTTCAGGAGACGCTTATGGAGTACACGAATCAAATTTGGCTCGCTGTTGGGCGCGATGCTGACTCACCTCACCAAGAGGACGGTTTCGCGTTCGCTGGTGTTGATCGAGCAACTGCGATTGCGATCGGCGAGGAGTATCGCCAAGTCGCAATCTTCGAACTAACCGAAGCCCAGCAGATCGTTCTCTCCTGCGACAGCACCTGGGCCGTGGCGCGACCGATCCCTTAGAGGGTTAGTTGCTCGGTGTCTTCGGGCGGATTGGAGCTCTCACCTTCGCGCTCTACCTTTATCGTTTCGAGCGCGAGTGCGTTGATAATTTTCATGCACCCCAATGCCTTCCCATCTGTGAAGGCCGTGAACGGGTCATAAGGCGTTGCTACACAGAGGCGCCCGGCGATAATCGCACGTCGCCACTCAGGGTCCGATGTTGCTGCGCTGAGAGTCCCCGCTGTGATCACGACTGCGCGCCCTCCCGCATCGAGAGCGCTGCTCACTACAGCACGATCAACGTTCGAGCGTGCCAGCGATATGAGAGTCTTCCCGGCCTCTGCCGCTCTTGAGCCCTCGAACTCTGCGGCTGCACCCCACTCTGCATGCGAATCACCGTTGCTAGCCGAGTTCTCATCGCCCTGCATCACAATCAAGCTCAACTCAGACGAGAGCAGTACAGCCTCACCAACAACGTGGAGTATCGGAGGTGCTCCACTCCCCAACTCGTCGCGCAGTCGCCCCGGGTAGGCACCATCGAAGGTTGTAAGCACCTCGATACCGCTCTGCTCTAAGCGCTGGAGCATTAACCCCACCGACGCACCACGCTCCAATAACGCGACTACGCGCTCTGCATCTAGCAACTCTCCGAGCAGTGCCTCAACCTCGCCTGCTGCCAAGCCCACCAATATCGAGGGGTCTGGGCAGACACTCAGTAATCCCCAAAACTCCCCTGCCGAGAGTGCCGGATAACGCGCATCTGCATCAACAAGGCGCGTCGCTAGAGCTAATGCAGCAAGCGATGCAGCGTTGGCTCGACCGGGAGCGTTAGAGAGATCGCCCTTCCCGGAGCGGTTACCTTCGTTCATCAGCCTGGCGTTGTTACCGCTAATACAACTGGATGCACCGCACCTGACCCTGCTTCAAGCAGAGCCTCGCCTACGACAGTCATCGTCCAGCGCGAGTCAACGAGGTCATCAATAAGGATCACAGGCCCAGACGGTACTTCCCCGGCGACCTCGAATGATGTTGCGATATTGGAGTGCTGCTGAGCACTATTCGCACGAGTGCTCTGCGGGGAGGCCTCACGAACCTTCACAAGCGACGCAACGTAGGGAATCCCAAGACCATCAGCCAAGCGCTGCGCTAGCGAGAGCACAAGGGTTGGTGCACGCAGCGATGGGATATCGGTAACCCACGCAGGCTTGGGGCTAAGGCGAGCGGCCTTTACGGTCTCCACAAGAGCTGCAACCAGCGCATCGGAGAACTCCCCGGCCTCCTTGCCATCTCTAGTCTCTGAACCCCAGCCACCGTCATTCCAGACACCAAGTGCTCGGCCCTGCTCAACGCGCCGATTCTCAGGGATCTTCGAGCCACCTGAATATTTCTTGCGAGGCTCAAAGGTAAGCGGGCGACCCCTCAAGAAATCGCGCGCACGCCCAACAGTTCCTCTATCAGCATCAACTGAGTATGGGCGCTCAGCACAGCGCGTGCAGCGGCCACATGATTGCGACTCAGGATCGTCGAGCAGCCCGCGCAGTATCTGCATAAGACATATATCGGAGCTGATGTACTTAAGCATTGCGTCTTGCTCGATTCGGCGCGCTGCATTGATCTTGGCTAGTCGCTCCTCGGGGTATGTCCACTTCTTTAGGGTGCGGCGATACTTCATGCCATTGCGCTCGACAACCCCCTCAACCTCGAGCACCTTCAACATCTGCTGGAGTCTTCCGCGGCGAAGATTGACTCGCTCCTCAATTGCAGGCAGCGAGGTCCAGTCGGCGCGCTTCTCTAACAACTCGATAAGCGTCTCGGCCTCCGGGCGCGATGGGAAAGCAGTCTGCATAAACCACTCTTGAATATCACTATCCTCCGAACCACTCAGGAGGATTCCCACAGCGTTGGGGATTGCACGCCCCGCTCTACCAACCTGCTGGTAATACGAGATCGGCGAGCCTGGAGACTGGTAGTGAATAACGAAACCGAGATCAGGCTTGTCGTAACCCATCCCGAGTGCTGAGGTAGCGCAGAGAACCTTGAGGTCGTTGCGAAGCAGGCGATCTTCGAGGCGAGTCTTGGTGTCTGTCGAGAGGTCTGCGGCATAGGACTCTGCATCAATCCCCTCATTGCGGAGCCACTCCGCAAGGCGATGGGCGTCGTTGACGGTGAGGCAGTAGACGATGCCGGTGCCCTCAAGCGTTGGGATTATCTCCGAGAGCCAGGCAAGGCGATGAGCGCGCGATGGCATTGAGATTGCGTCAAGGCGCAGACTCTCACGGTCTAGGGGCCCGCGAATTGTTGTGATGTTCTCGCCGAGTTGGGCCGTCACATCGTTTACAACGCGGTCGTTAGCGGTTGCAGTTGTTCCAAGTACTGGCACGTTCTTTGGGAGCAACTCAAGCAGGCGGCCAATGCGTCGGTAGTCGGGGCGGAAGTCGTGCCCCCAGTCGCTGATGCAGTGCACCTCGTCAACAACAAAGAGCCCGGCGCGCGGTGCGAGGTTCGGCAGGACATCATCGAGGAACTCTTGATTCGCAAAACGCTCTGGTGCAACTAGGAGCGCGTCGATCTTGTCGTCGGCGAGATCCTCTGTAATTTGAAACCAGTCGTCGTTATTCGTGGAGTTGATGGTGACGATATTCAAACCGGCAGCGCGCCCTGCAGCTATTTGGTTGCGCATCAATGCGAGTAGCGGAGAGACGATGATGGTTGGTCCAGAGCCAGCGTCGCGCAGCATCTTGGTTGCTACAAAATAAACGGCACTCTTTCCCCAACCGGTTCGCTGAACAACGAGCACGCGCTCACGTCGAAATGCAACCGCTTGAATTGCATCGAGTTGGCCATCGCGAAACTCGTCGTTGGGTCGCCCGGTTAGAGAACGCAGTGCGGCGAGTGCTTGTGCCGACCATGCCTCTACATCTGTGGCTACCCCATTGCTCATATCTGTAACCATCTCACCTGCTGATGGATTTGCGCTGCCTTTGGTGTTAGTTGTCGTCATATCCGTCCCAATCAATGCTCGTTGCCTAGCGGCGCTCGATCCGCTGGGCTGGTGTGAGCACTCTTCTAGAAGGGTGGGACAAAGTTGAGAGCGGCTTGGTTACCTCACGCCGCAGGGACTGTTCTGCGCTCCATTGGCGGGATTCCCTCGGTCTTGGTGTTGATACCCCAGCTCCAGATCACCTCGGGGGTGATTCGAAACTGCATTCCACCATCGTGCTCCTCGGCGACCATCGTTCCGCGCACTTTGAAGCCTCGTGGCGACCAGGGATCGGTGATCGGCAAGTCGTCGATGATCACAGATACACGCGGGTTGCTCAAGACGTTCTTGAAGCGAACAGTCTTCTCGATCGCAAAGCCTCCGGAGACAAGCGTGTCGCCATCGACCCCAAAGGTTGCAACCGAGACATCTGTCTGGCCGCTCGGAGAGACGCTGCCGATTCGGATCAACGGTTGAGCCTCTAGATAAGCAATCTCTGCATCTGTAAAAACAGCCATTTGGAATCCTTCTTATGACGGGGAGCGCTCGCTGATGAGTAAGTCGAGATGACTCTAGCGGGCAGTTGATCTACTCGCCTGCGATGGGCTTCTGCACCATTCGAAAGGTCAAGTTTATTCGAGGCTCCAGCACCTTGAGCTGCTTCGGCACTTGGTGAATCCACTCACGCTGACACTCCCCCGACATCACCACAAGATCCCCTGATGCCAAGTTTGTCTTGATCGTTTCCTTTGTCTCCCTATTACGTAGGTCAAACCTGCGCGTCGCCCCAAGGCTTAAGGATGCAATAACCGGATCAGCTCCAAACTCGAACTCATCATCTGCATGCCAACCGTTTGAGTCTGCGCCTGTGCGGTAGAGATTCAAGAGAACGCTGTTGAACTGCGCTCCTGCAATCACTTCAACGCGCTTCTTGAGCTCGAGCAGCAACGGCGTAAAAGAGTGGGCCTCAAGGGTCAGACCCGCGTATCGATATGCAATAGGGGGCGATGCGAACCATGCGACTAAACGTGGCTGAGCAACACTCCTGCCAAAGACAACTACATCGCGCTGCTCCCATGGGGTGTGAGCAAGGAGACTCTCGAATGCATCGCGGGTTTGGCTTGGCTCGAGGATTGCGTGGTGCAGAACAGCGGAACTAGCCCGAGAGAGCAACTCCCGCGGTTCTTCCGAGGCAAACATGTCGGGCGTATCCATAACCAACAAATTACGCGCAGTACGTTGGTTTATGGAGGTATCAGCTACCGAGCAACAAAAGCAGTTCTATCTTGCGAGCAAACTTGGGTCTAGCGACGCGGGCCGTATCTCCCTATTCGCTATGGACGACGCGATGACGGCCATCGCTATAAATGCTCCACATGCGAGAACTCCGAAATAGAACCCTAAAGAAAGGCCACGGTGGTCGTCTGAAAATTATTGGATTGTAAGGAGCCCAAAGTAGGTAGCGCCGGCTATCGCTACCGAAGCAGCAGCCCTTCCGCCCAGCATGCATCCGATTGCTAGGGAGATAGGGATCGCGACGGCGAGTCCTGTCCAGAGAATCTGAATCCACATCGGGGGGCCATCAAAGTAAATTAGATCAAACGACCAGAAATGATTCCCGTATGCCCAGAGGACCACATTGAGAGCGCTAAACGCTCCGGCTAGAGATGCAACAATCACCAATTCAGCACTTGGCAGCGAGACCTTGGGCTTACCCTGAATCACCGCTACAGATACACAACCGAGTGCACCTACAGCAAGCGCAGTCGCTATCAAATTTAAGCTCATTGGTCCCGTTAAGTAACGCGTAGAGGAATGCTCAATAAGATTTATACCTAAGTCAAATACAGTTGTATAAAGCAACACCGATGTGCCGACTAAAAATCCAGTCCCGATTAGAGGTGTTCCTCGGCGCGCTAGCAGCATCCCTGCAGTGACCAGCAGCGGAATGCAGTACCACCAGTCAAGATTCTTGAGATACCAAGCGAATTCTTCGCCGTGTCGGTAGACCAAACGGTCGCCCACCCCAACCAACCAAAATGCAGCCGACGCGAATGCGAGCCAACAAGCAAAAGTGGCTAATCGAACCGCCAATGGATTCGCTTGTGGATTGGCTTGAGATTCGACGGCGCTCGTAGCTCCGTATCCGAAACTTGGCTGCGCTCCTCCTTGCGGCCTATCTGCAGCCGCTAGTGAAGCCCCGCAAGAGACGCAGAACGCATTGCCCTCTTGTCGGAGCGCACCGCACTGCTCGCAGTACATCAGTAGTTACTTCCGGAGGCGGAGATAAGCGCAATTATCACCACAGCGACGTAGATCCCAACAAATCCGGCGCCGATCCAGCCAATGATTATTCCTGCCTTGGCGAGGCCGGCCCCGCCTTCGCCGCTAATCGCAATCTCTTTCTTCGCCATGTTTCCAAACACGATCGCCAATATTGAACCTAAACCGCATAGGCCTAGAAGTGAAAGAACAAGTGACGCAATCGCGTATCCATTCGTCTTAGCCGGAGCTACTTGCACATACTGAATCTGTTGGCCAGTGGGTGGCCCTACAGGATTAGGGAATGGCGGAGCTCCTGGAGGAGGCGGTGTCCCGCCCTGCTGGGCTACGCGCGGCTTTCCACAAGACCCGCAAAAATTTGAATCGCTGCCGACCGCTGAACCACATGCGCCGCAATACCAACTCATTAGAACCTGCCCTCCCCAACCCGCCGCTCAAAACAACGGGAGCAATAATTCGATAGTCATCTATCGAAGTCGGCCCAAGAGTAGCGCCTAGCCACGCTGCCCGCTGTGAAGGCGTGCCCCCGTCTGAACTACAGGAATCACGCCGAGTGCCTACAGAAGTGCCTAGCGGAATTCCTCTGGCGAAAGTTGGGGGCAGTTCGGCTCTGGGGCAACCGCTCGCCTGATGTTCCACTTAGCTGTAAGCGAGAGATGCCTTGCTATTTCTTAGGGCAGCTAAAGCCGAATTACTCAAGTCGGGCGATTTAAATCCCCATTTTGGTCTTCGTGCGCTGCGGAATACGCGAGTAGAGGGTGTTGTAATTCGCATAAAGCTTGTTGTAATTCTCCAGCAGCTCTGCGTACTTCCCTTGTTCCTCTTTTACCGACACTGCTGTCTTGGCCAAATCATCAAAGCGTTCGGTGAGTTTTTTAGTTTCATCCATCATGCTCTTTTGATTAGAGGCATTCTTCACATCCATTTGCTGCATGCGATCACCAATTGAGGTTTCGAGTTTCTTGGGCAGCGACTCAACGGATGTTCGCAGGGCAGAAAGATCCGTCCCTTCGAGGAATTTCTGGGCCGCTTCAAGTGCTCCGACAGAAGCCCTCCGCACCGCAGCAATCTCTTCGACTACCGCTCTGAGTGAAGCCACGGATTCGCCCAGCGATCCAGCAGCAGATTCGAGGGAGCCTCGAGCGCCTGCGGCACCTTCTTCGCTCAGCGCAATCGACTTGAGTTTCTCCCGCACGGTCTCTAAAAGTGTCTCTGACTCGCGGAACTGACTTATCACACTCGTAATTTCTATTGCACCATCAGCCATTAGATATACCTTTCAAATAGGAGACTTTCAATGTCCTCGAGATTCTGAAGCTCGAATTTAATTTTAGAATTGAGCAAGATTGCAGCCACGTCTGCCCGCTCGGCTGCCTCTGCGCCAGCAAGAGCAATGTACTCATCTATTTCTTTGTGAGTGAGTATTGAGTTCAACGCGGCAAGCACTCCTGTAAAAGCATGCGGACTGCGAACGGCAGAGGTCTTGAGTAACCAGTCATGTATCTCAACTAACGCATCGCCTGCTATCCCATAGAGCGAAGCTGATACACAGGCGCTCAAGATATTTGAAACACTCTCCTGAAGATCACCCTCGGGATCAACGAGCTCTGACCATGCCCGTGCGATCAAGAGGCCTGGGTGATCGGGGTACGAAGCAAGGAGGCGGGCTGATGCACCCCGCCACTCGCCTGCGTCGGCGACTGATTGCATTTCGAGTATTGCTGCAGCCCACGCGTTCCAGTCGAAGTGAGCCTGCTCCGCAAGTGTTTCCAGGACTGGGACGATGTCGCCCTCTTGAAGGTAATCGAGGACACGCCTGCGGATGCTCTCATCTCCCGTGTACTCCTTGACGACCAACCACATCTCGCGTAGGGAGCGTCGGCGCGACTTCTCAATCGTGTCGTAAACAAACTCAATTAATATGCGGCCACAGATATCAATAGCCGGGGCCAGTTTCTCAAACTCGTGTGTATCAAGCTGCGCACGAATTGCATCAAGACGACCGGGCTGACTTCTCTCAACAAACTGAAGAAGCGAATCACGCACGTTCAAGGGGGTGCAGGCCTGTGTAGTGATACTGAACTTCTTCCCACCCCATGACTTGGTGTAGTCCTCGATCACGCCGAGTAAAATAAGCCTGTGAATCGCACGTTCACGCGTACCAGCCTCGTCCCTACCGGCATTATTAAATGGAAGATCAACCTCCATTTTCGCCTTGGTTGGATCAAGAAGTCGTATGACATTTGACAGAGTCTCGGCCTCAGGGTCGACTCCAGGAAAGGAGTTAAAATGAAAATACAAAGCTGAGGTTATGTCGTCTCGCTGCGCCCAACTTCCGATCTCGTCGCAACGACTTCGCGCTTGCTCCAAAGTTAGGTCATCGCTTAGGAGAGCCCTGTCACGGGCCTCGTCAAACTCGGAGTAGACCAAAACGCATTGTGCAGTCTTGCCGTCTCTACCGGCACGCCCAACTTCTTGATAATAAGCCTCAATTGAACCAGGCATTCCATAATGGATCACCCATCGAATATTTGGTTTATCGATACCCATTCCGAACGCGCTGGTCGAGACCAAGATCGGCGTTTTATTTGCCTTAAAATCTCGAGAATGTTCAGCCTTTAGGTCAGCCCAAGTATTCGGGTCAACTTTCTTAGGCGCGCTCCCCGAGTAAACGCCGACTCGCGCCCCAGTCACCCGAGATGCCAGAGCCGCAACATCTATAACACCTTTTTTACCGTTTACTACTCTGCAAAAAATCAAACCTGAGTTGGTTTTCTCGCCCCTTGGCTTATAGAAGTTCGCAGGCGTAGCTCCAAAGTCTGCAGGCAGTGCGGCCAGCGCTCCCTCTAATGTGGCCTCAGCTGACTTGGGCGTTGATGAATCAATCCGGAATTTAAGTTCCTTCCGGTCAAAGGAGCGAGGCCTCACAACGGTGCCGAATTTTTCTGTGATCGATAGTTGAAAAAGGACGTCCCGCAGCACCGCTCTCGACGCTGTCCCAGTAAGAGCGAGAAGTGGCGGTCGCCCAGAGTGCGCGTCCTTCACGCAAGTCCTTGCGATTGTTGAACCAAGATTTAGGTATGCGGTGCGGAAATCATGCCCCCACTCAGAGACACAGTGCGCCTCGTCAATGACGGCAAGGTTTATCAATGCCAGAGCGCTTAGTCTCTGCAATGCGCTTCGAAATTTATCGTCCTGCAGCCTCTCGGGAGAGACGAGCATAAATAGCGCGTCTGCATTCTCGACAGAGTCCAACACCGCAGCTGCTCCGAAACGCTCTACTGCGTCGCCAGTAACCCACGCAATTCTGTCTATGCCCTGCCGCTGAAGGCCTTGGACCTGATCTTCTATTAAAGCTATTAGTGGATCAATTACAAGGGTGCGCCCAGGCATGCATAGGCCCGCCAGTTGATAGATGATGCTCTTTCCTGCGCCTGTAGGGAGGAGAACAACGCAGTCGCCTCCCCCAAGAATCTCTAAGATGCCCTCGCTCTGACCTTCTCTAAAATCTGCTTTAGCAAATATATGACGGAGCAAAGTCTTTAGAGCGCTGGTGGTTGCCTCGCGGTCTGTCTGCACTGAAATCCGATTGCCGGCCCGCCCCTGAGGGTCTCGGACTTTTATCGGCAATAAGGTGCTACGAATCACTATCTGCGGGATGTACCCATCGCGCTTCGGTAGAGCACTTGCTGGAGTCTTCTCGCCCTCAAGGTGGAGCACCACATCTACCGCGTTAGTTACGGCTTCGCTAGAAACTCCGTACACCCCATCATTAAGGTCATACGCGACTGACACTTGTCCAACAAACTCAATTCTCGCCGGAGCGAGGCTCCGATCTCCCCATAGAGCAGCTGCGGCTGCCAAGATATTCAAGTAGGGAGCTACGAGTTCAGTGGGGAGAGCGGTGCGACACCGAACCTCAACTACCCATCTGTCGCCGGCGAGGAAACCACGTCGAATCGCCTCAAGTAAGCCGATCGCCAATCTGGGAATCTCAGCTGCTGTCTGAAGAAGGTCAATTTGAATACTCTCAGCATGCGGGATATCCACATCACAGTGTTGACGTATCGCTTCGAGCCCTTCCCCTTGGGTTGTTAACTCGCGAGTCGCAACGCGAAACACGGGGATGCCTACATCAGCAAGAGATTGGTCTCGCTCATCATCAACATGACCGGCATCCTGATGCTGAGCGCCATCTAACTCAATGACAAACGGCGCAATCCACGGAGCCGAAACAAGAAAATCAACTCTACGATCGCCTGCAGTCTCAACTCCCTTAGCACGTAGCAAACGATCTAGCGAGGCTTGAGGAATGACCCATGGCATCCAATCTGAGCCGAGGATAGCCGGCAGGACATCATCGTAAAACTGCCGTTCCTCTTTAGAATCGAATGGCCAACTCGTAAATTCGTGAACCTGCTCCCCCCACGAGGCCTCACCTAACGCCTCATCGATCTCAAACTTTGGCTGAAGGCGAATAGCAAGGTCCTCTTCGCCTAAGTCGCGAATTCGCTCGCCGAGCCCAAATTTCGTCAATAGAGCCTTCTCCGTCTCCGGATCCAAAGGCGGAGCTGAGCCTCTCTGGAGAATCTTCATCAAGAGGTCAACCACTCGCGAGGTTTCAGGATCACTCGGCTCGTAAGACTCAAGGTCTTCAGTTGCGATCCAGCAGGTTGATACTCGGTTCAATGCCGCTTGAGGAAAATCAATACTTCGGAATGACGCGCCACCATGCGTGTAGCGACATACCCACCCATCTGCGTTCATGGAACCGTCGAGCCACTCGATGCGCCTCTCGAAGGCCACTCGTCCCTGATTTTTTGCTACTCCACCCTCAGGGGCATCGACCTGATCTGCTGGATCTAGGTTCCGTTTGCCATTACAGCCAGTGTGGGGCCATTGAGAGCACCCATAAAATTGACCTCCCGCATTGAACCCCTTGCGCGCGGTCTTAATCACCATCTCCGCCCCGCAAACTGGGCACTCGATCTCACTCATCTCGCGTACTCACAGAGTGGAGTCTTAGAAACCTGCGCGCTCATTACATCGTCGGCGTGTTCCGATAAAACGAAATGTCGAAGGCCCATAAGACGAAGCAGCGGTAATGCGACCCTCGCAGACCCGGTGCGTCGCAAAAACTATCTGATCCTCCACAGCCCGCGCAAGACCGCTACCCGCAGGGTTGTTCACTGATTTTCGCTCTCCACACCGATATCAAGAGGCTTCTACTCTCGCGATCGAAGTCTGGTCACAAGGACTATTACCAAAACCACGACTAAGTCTCAGGCAGGCGAGCAATTCTTGCAAGCACGAAATGTCTAAGCATCTCGTTTTGGATCCCCGGCAGCGACCGGCTGCGAAGGTACGACCTCGTCTTATCTGTAGGAATCAGAGGAAATTACCTACAGAAGCGCCTAGTAACTAACAAGCAATTTCGATCCAATACCGGCAATACTCATGCCATGGAACGGAACCATCTACCTCGTGAGGTCGCTAGGCAACTTGGTCCCTATTACGTCTATGCCCTTATCGACCCGCGGAATGACACGATCTTTTATGTAGGTAAGGGCACAGGTGCTCGCCTCTTGGCTCACGGTAAGGCCGCAGACCTCACAGCACCTGGTACAGGCCAAACTGCGAAGCAAAGACTCATTCGACAGATCCGCTCCAAGGGACTCGAGCCGCGCATTGATGTCATACGTCACGGCCTCTCTGAGGCTGAGGCGCTCCTCGTCGAAGCATCGCTTATCGACTCACTGGAAAACCTGACGAATCTAGTCGCAGGGCATGGTTCTGGAGTCGGAAGAAAACCGTTAGACGAATACACACAGCGCTACGGAGCACGACTTGTCTCTCCGAAAGCCCCGCCTGTTCTGCTCGTGCGCCTCGGAGAATGGACGGATCAGGGCATGACCATGCAGCGCGGATACAAGCGCAGAGGCCACGGCTTTCGAACCGGGATGACTGAGCGCGAACTCCTTGATTCAACACGCGGTTGGTGGCGCGTGAGCCCGGCGAGTGTCCAGCGTAAGGGCATTGAGCATGCTGTTGCGGTGCACGAGGGTATAACGCGCGCAGTCATGACGATCAGCAAGTGGCATCAGCGCGAAGACGGCCGTAGAGCATTCGACGCGGAACTAATAACTAGCGGAGCGCTCCACAAGTCATGGGTCGGAGAACACGGAAAACGCGTCGACATCGAATCGAAATCCCAAAGCCCAATTATTTACTGGCCAATTACAAAGTAAGGACGACACCGAATGAGCGAGGAAATTCCAATCCCGTGGAGCCGAGAGGTCAACCCGGCTGACCCGCTAACACCGATCTTTAGTGGGGAGCGAACTCTTGCCGATTTCTGGAGTTGGGCATACTCCGATCTCGTTTCTAATGACGTTAGAGGCGTTTTTGGAGAGTACCTGGTTGCCCACGCGCTCAATATTGCAAAGAACACGCGGGTCTCTTGGGCCGCATATGACCTCGAATATGAAGGCTTTTACATTGAGGTAAAGACAACAGGCGATGCCCAAGCATGGAAGCCGCCAAAGACGCTTTCCACAGCCTGGGGAATCGGTGCCTCAAAAGGGTGGTTGCCCGAGTCTGATACGTACGAAACCGAGCCAACCCGAAGCGCTCACGCGTACGTTTTCTGCCACTGGATGGGAGTGAACCCTGCCCAGCAGTTCGCGCCAGCAGATCTCGACATTTGGGACTTCTACGTCGTTGCGACAAGCGTGCTGAACGAACGTTACCCATGGAAAACCGTGAAGCCGAAGAAGACTCTTAGCCTCTCCGAAGTTAGAACATTAGTATACGATGGAGTCGCCGAGCACACTTCTTTCGATGGACTAAAGGCCTGCGTAAATAAAGCCTTGGGAATCAAACCGTAATCGCGAAAAGGTACTCAGCTTTCGAAAAGTCCTTACCCAGGCGCACACCCTTTGCACGCTCCTACCGTCCAACTTGCCCTATTTGGATGTCCGGCAGCGACCCGCTCCGCCGTCAGTTGTGCCGAGGCAGCACTCTCGAATGGTCCATGCCATTGCCCATTGTCATTTGCGCTACCAGGGTGAAAACCCTTTCCATGGTTGCAATAACTGCAGGCGGCTTTATGGAATTTCGAGTACTTATGCGTCCAGTTCTCATACACCCAAAACGTCATGACTCTTTGCTCACTCCCCAGCAGCGATACAAGAGGTCACCACATGACGGAGCCCTTCGCAATCTGCTGCGTTATGCATGAGCACTCCCATCCAGGCCTCGCGTTGACTCTCTAACAATGAATCCCAATCATAGCGCTTCTCAAGACCTATCTGAACCCTCTTAATTCGACTTGCAGTCTCTCCGAGCCCGTAATTGTCTGGGCATTGGTAGCCAAGGTAATCAAAATATCGAGTGAGAGTATGGCTCTCGCCTTTGCGGAGCTCCTGTAGCCGCTCCGCAGTTAATTCCCTCCTGAACCAGCGCTTACCCGATGCCTTGCCATCCCGAAATAGCTCTCGAAAGCGTGCAATAAGTGAAGCATCTTCAACGTATTTCTCCACAACACCGAGCTCGTGATCACTCCACGAAACAATCAACCTGCCTTGCTTTTCTGCACGCTCCACCAAAGCCAAGATCGATCTCTTAATCGAATGCGCACTTAATTCATATTTGTAAAAACCATCTAGAGGCTCTGCATTTCGGACTCCCTTGAATCCGCGATCGAGCACAGTATGGTGCATCACGATTCGATTTTCGTCGGCCTTGCGCCCCTCTGCATACAGCGATCCGAGAAGAACCGGATGCTTCTCTGCCTGACCTTCGAAATCTATATATATCGCGCGACGGGCATCGACTAGTGAAAAAGCACGTTTCGCAAGAGCCCTAGCCATTTGCTAAATTTCTTAATGTCATGGTGCCAAGAATTTCGTAATGGCTTCTAAAGAGTCGCCAGAGTTAAAGTATTTAACTTCTCGGGCAATGCCAACCATCTCTTCAATAAACTCCTCTTGATAGCCCCGCTTTGGATCCTCGGAAGTTCCCTCTACGTAGAGCACGACAAAGCGGGCATCTCTTCCATCTGGCTTAAGTCTGAGCACACGTCCGAGACGCTGGACCATCTCCCTGCGCTGTTTGCTCCCTCCAAAAATAATTCCCAGATCTGCAGTAGGGACATCAATCCCTTCCTCAAGAGTGTGGGCAGTGACGATCGCCTTCAATAAACCTGTTGCGAAATCTTTGAGGCGCTTAAACCGCTCCTTCTTCTTAATTTTGCTGTGGTGCGATGCAGATCTGAAACCAAGAGATGCAAGTTCTTGGACTATTGCCTCGCAACTATCAATCGTAGATGTAAACATAATCGCTCGGTCTGATTGCGCTATCGCACTTGCCAGCGATTCCAAGGCATCTAACTTATTTGGAGTCTCCGCTAAAATTTTTCTACGTTCTCCCACAGCTTTTAGATACTTGTTAGCCGCTATCCTTTCGAGAAAGCTCCCCTTTTTGGATAGCCGAACGACAAAGGACATGAATTTGGCGTAACGACCGGTAGATGGTGCACCGTGCTTATTAATTAGTACGCCGTGTTGCAATCTAACTTGGCTATCAAGTTCGTCATATCTCTCGCGCTCTTCTGGTAATAGATCAACACCAACCATGGCTACCCGCACTCGCGCAATCACTCCGTCCTGCGTAGCTCTTTCATAGCCGAGTTGATAAACGACGTCTCTGAAGTAAGGCAAAAGGACTTCTTCGTGAAGTTCGTCAGGCCGTTCAAGCGTGGCTGAAAGCCCAAGGCGCTGAGCAAAACCTTCCTTAAGCCCGCGCCGATTGTGCTCTGAGGCAAACCTATGCACCTCATCCGCTACAAGCAGACCGGCAATTCCATGCTGTAGCCCAAGTGCTTTGTCTCGCGTTGAGTTCACGACTGCTACAAGCACTCGGTAACCGAAGAGGGAATCATTGTTCCCGTCCCCAAGTAAACCAATTTCAGAAATGCCTATGTTTGCCAACTCTTTTTTCCACTGATGCAGCAACTCTATTGTGGGGACCAATACGACAGCACGGCCACCTTCCTTGAGTACTTGTGCAATTGCAACCAGGCCAAGACGCGTCTTCCCCGCAGCAGTTACGGCCTCCACGATTCCTTGACGACCGTTCGCTTCCCATGCGGCCATTGCCTCTGCCTGCCATGCGTATAACTTCATCGCGTACTTGCCATCGTGAGGCGTAGCTTGAGGTCGAGGGGCGATAGCGGGCTTGACCACAGGTTGAACAGATTGAAAAGCCTGAACAGGCTGAACGGGTCGAACTGCTTGCGGCTCTAGAGGCGCAGCGGGCCTCACTGGCGGTAGCGGAGAACCTGTCAATCCTCCATCATCGGGGCCAATCGACCATCTAGGAGGGAGCTCGCCAACCTTGATGAAGCGGCCAATATTTCGATACAAATAAGAATTAATAGCGCGCTTGTCGAAGATCGTTTCGCGGGCAATTTCGCGAGCCGACATGCCCGGCTTACCTGCTAATGCTTTGTAAACAGCAGCACCAATATCTGACGAACCTATGCCCTGCAATTGCTGAGCAATCACAACAGGCTCTCTACTGCTCAGAATATTCTGCGGAACCGGGGCGGCTGCAACAGGAGGAGGACTCGATTGCGACGTTCGCGAAGGCAGCCTTGGGGGCACTTCTGGAGCCTGAGATCCAACCGTCTCGCTGACTGATGTCAGGAACCAGAGGCGAGGCGAGGCTCCGATTGAATAAAACTCACGTGGGCGGACTACGACATATTCTTTAACACGTTTCTTCTTGCTTCCAATATCGGTAGCAATATCGCGAGCCGAGAGCCCTGGCCGATTAGAAAGTGTTCGGCGAATAACCGCACCAAGATCTGGAGTGTCACCAAAGACGCCTGCGGCTAATGGAGGCTGCGGCGGAGACGCGGGCGCTCCCCCATCGGTTTGCGTGACTGACCACCGGGGAGGAAGCTCGCCAACCCGAAGATAGGGACCGATGTTCCTATACAAGTAAGAATTGACAGAACTTTTGTCCAGTCCAAGCTCGCGAGCGATCTCCCGAGCAGACATACCAGGGTGTCCAGTTAATAGTCGCCGAATCGCAAGGGCGAGCTCATCCTCAACCATTGATCAATGCTCCTGCCATTCGGTAAAGATCGTCCATCCCAGAGCGCCAAGGCGGAGCAACTGATTCTGGCCGTTCGAACTCCTCGAAGTTGTCGAAGTTCTTGTCGGCGTAAACGTATTTCTCGGCGACGTAGTCAGCGAACGCGACGACGTTGGCCGATGGATGCGCAATTCGTATGTAGTCGCGCTCCCCACCTTCCAGCATCGAGTGCAACACTCCAAGAAGTTGCTCGGCGACATCCTTTGTGAACTTCGCAGACGCGTCCTCTATGACGAACTCTGTGACACTTTGCTCGCCGCGCATCGCACGACGGACACGCGCTGGAGAGCGGTTAACGCTTCCTGACGACGCTCCAAGCGCTGTTTCAATCGCACGGAGTGGTTCTTCCTCGGTCACATAGGAGGCGAGTCCGTCGAGTTCAGCGACGAGCCCCTCCCCCGAGTCGAGTTGCTGCTCCAAGATGGTTGCTGCGTCCATGAGAGCGGTCGCTGTTGGTTGCCAAAGCGGATGATTGAGAATGCAGCGCCAGACATCCCGGATAGCGACTACGTCCCGATAGGTTCCCACATTCTTCGCTACTCCGTAGGCCTGGTACAGGGAGCAAAGGAGAACGGACTCCGCATGATGCCGGTCGAGCACAGCGAGAGCGGCCTCCTGCTCTGGCGTGCTCATGGCGTCTAGGTAGCCCCCAAACTCATCTGGCACACCCCAAAAGAAACGCCAAAGATCAGTCTGCACTTCGACGATCGCTGACGCGTCCGCTAAGTCGATCTGGATGAGCTTCCAACAAAGATGGGTGAAGACGACATAGCTTGGGATTATGACGCTCGTTCCAACTAGCCGAACAAACTCTTCGTCCTGAATCCCCTTCCTAAATCGCTTCACGAAGTTCTGGAACTGACGTTTGGCGCGGGAGCGCTCGCTCACTCGGCGGCTCTCCTTCTCTGCATCTTCGAGCTCCGCTGCTTCTTCGTCCTCGGCATCACTTGTCGAAGACAGGTCGCCTAATACTTCGCCTAGAGGGTCGTCGACAATAATGGAGCCCCCGGAACGACGGCGTTCCAAGTCTGTGCGGAACCGTTCTGCTATTGAAGTGAGGAGAATGCCGAGTGCAGTCGGATCTGCGTGGCCGTGTTGTTCCAGGGTCCTGTACTGGGCAAGTTTCGGGTGCGATTGAATTGCGTCCCAATCGAGGTCTCCATATGACAGCTCACTTGATTCCCCGTCTTCTGTCGGTTCGGGGGGATTGCGGTTGAGCATGCGCCAAACGCTCCGCCCGTCTACGACTAGTGCATCATCGAGCTGAGCGAGGAGCTGCTCCAACTCGTCGTCACCAAGGTCGAAGTCCCCGGCTTGTCGGAGAAGATCGGTGCGCCCATGCCCGGAGGAGAGCGCCAACAGAGTGTTCATGTGATACGGATAAACGGGTGCAGTTGGTTGGTCGGGGTCAAAAACGAAGGTGACGGTCTCAACCCTGCTCAGTACGGAAGATGCGCGGTCGTCGACTGTGGCCTTGAAGCGGGTCTTGTTCTCCAAAGGTGGCTCTAGTTCCCATGTAACTTCATCAATTTCCTCGTCGCCGATAAACAAGGTCGGTGGCTCGATGACGGTGAGTTCGAATTTACCCGTGAGGTGAGGCGGCATCCACACAAGCTCGCTAACGCATCTAGTGGGTGCAGTGGAGTCGGAGACGAGCTCGTCTGCCATAAGCCTGAGCCCGAGATCCGCTACATCGACCGGCTTAGGGCTCAGACTTAAGTCGGAAACAAGGTGATCAAACTTCCCGCTCTCGCCGGTTAATAGATTCGCTAGTTCGATGTTGCCTAGCGGGAAGGGGTTCAGCAGCGCAGGGGTCGAGAGGTTCGGCGAACCTTGTAAGCAAACATCGCGGTCTCCACAGCGAGCAATCATAAACTTGGCGTGCAGGAATGTTCCCCGATCCTCTGCTTCTACGGAGCGCACATGGACAGAGCATGCAGCTGCTGTCAAGACGCTACTGAGGCGTTTTGGATCTACCGAAGTGATTCTCTCCTGCAGTAAAACCTGAACTCTCTTGGGATTAGTTCGTTTCAGTAGTTCTCTTAACGCTCTGCATTGACTGTCGTAGAAGGGAGCGTGAACTACAAGCTCCTCCACAGTGCGATCGTCGATCATCTCGATGAATTGATCAAGCAATGGTCGATCAAGATTGTGACGCACTGGGGATGCTTCGGCAACAGACCCATAGATCCACGGCGCATCCTGCCACGCCTTCTGCACCCTCGGCCGGACAAGTTCGTCGACGAGCCCTTGGTCAAGCACTGCACCTATGAAGTCTTTCGCTCCGACGAACGCGTTCAGTTGCCCGGGCTCTTCTTCCGTCCATCGATATGTTGTGAAACACTCCCCTTGCGAGGCGTACCCATTCATCCCAAGATTTCCTGACCCAACTGCAAGCAGGCCGCTATCTTTTCGCAGAAGCAAGATCAATTTGGCGTGTGCTGCCCGATCGATCTCCATTGGAGCGAGAACATAAGTCCGGTTTACCTGGCGCAGATTGACCGTGCCGTCTCTATTGGCGAGCTTCCGCGCTATTTGCTTGGCATCAGCGAAGATGATCCTGTTACGCACGCGCTCAAGTTGTCGCCATAGGTCTCGCTCGTAGAACGCGAGGTCCGCTCCATAGGTGCAAATGATGACGCTGTCCCAATCGCCGTCGAGTAGCAATGGAACATGTATCCGCGGCGTCGTCAAGGAGTCGTACTCTCGGACAAATCAAATGCTCCCGTTGGCGGAAGGTCGCCGGTCGATCGCATCAACTCTCCCTCTTCACTTAGAGAATGTTCATCCTCGTAGAGATACCCACTCCAACCAATCTCAAAGAGAAACGTAGCCAGAGCGTTGAATCGCGAATCGTTCATTCCAACACGGGCATCCTTATCAAAGAAACGCAGTCTTCCGGCCTCCCGTCGAAATCTGAAGGTGTCTCCCGTAGTGGCGAGCTTTGCCGTAGAGACTTGTTCGTGTTGAGATATGACATAGTCGATCGTGAGCCACTTCGCGATGTCCCCGACTGTTGCCCCCTCGCCGACCCGGGAGCGGAGTTCGATCAGGAAGCGCTCTATACCGAGACGGTCGCGACCTCCTTCGGTAACAGGGAACCAGTCTGCTGGCTCAAGTAACGCGAGCTCAGGAGCCCAGAGTCTTGCGGCGACGAAAGTAATTAGGGTTAGAGCTGCTGCAAGAATCTCGGGTCCGGAATCCTTTGACGTGCTCCCGTACTCAAGCCACTGGATAATCGAATCCTCCGTGAGGGGGGCGTCAAGCTCCCATCGGTCGTCAAGCTGTCCAGTGATCTCCCCGACTGAAGTCGCCCAAGCTAAGAGCTCCTCGAAAGGTGAAGACGATGAGAGACCGCCGATCGGAAGATCTATTTCCATATCAGCGGCAATGGAGGAAAAGTCGATCTCGTCGATCGATTCCAGAACCTCGGACATCGGGATTGGGAATAGGTCGCCGTCTCGTTGCAGCCCCCAACAAGAGAGTCGTCTCCACATCTCATTGATCGAAGCGTTGAAGTATTCGCGCGCCTGATACAGGCGCCATTTCCTAGCGGTGCGATTTACGGACTCGGTGGGCACGAACGTTGAGCCCGTGTGCTGATCGGTGGCGTAGTCAGCCCCGAAGTAGATCAGCCTGCGAAACGAAGCTTGATTGACTGGCGCTCCCTTGGTCTGAGATGCGAGCTCACACATAAATCTCAGGGTTTCGCGCCTGGCTTTAGCGTCGGTGGGATTCCCTTGATGCAGGAAAGCGTCTGCGAGCAGCGGCCTGTCGCCTGCAGTGTCTTGTCTCATGTTGCATAGGCAGCCGTGATCGCCGTACTCGGCGACGACGGCGTGCGGTACGAGCTCGTCGTGGCGGTCGATCCAATTCAGGTAGTACTCCGTACCGGCAATAGCTGAGCGAAACGCATCGGCTACGACTTGCCCCGCTGGGGTCACTGCGTCAACCGGCAGCCCCAGGCGCGGGTCCGCCAACACGACCAGCCCAATCGACTGCATCACCGTTGCGTAATAAAGCCCGTAGCCCCCCATCGTCGAGTCCATGTAATCAAAACGCGGATCGAATCCTTCCGGCGCTTCGGCAACCTTGCTTGCGATCCGACGGGTTCCAATGGGTGAACCTCGATGATCAGGCCCCGTGCAGAGACTGCACGCAACTGAGTAGATACATTCAAGCGGTCGATACCAGTCCCGAAGCGCCGCCTTTGTGCGTGGCAAGTCACGCTTCCAGAACTCGCTGAGCACGAAAGCGTAAAACGACCAGTATCGAGGATGGATCGTCAACACATTGATACCCGGAGAGAGTCGCGGGAGTATCCGGTCGGTTACAACAGACCCGAGGCCAAGGTGGTCCTGCCCGCCTCCAGGCTTGTACATCCTCTCGGTCCAGTAAGGGACAGCCGTCAGAACCTCAGCGGAGTCAAGCGGTGCATCGACTTGGTCTGGGCTGGTCACTGGTCGACCGAGGTGTAGAGCACATCGTGCTTGCTGCGCATCGTCTCCTCAACAGATGAAGCGAGTGCAGCGTCGTGTATCAGGAGCCCAAACTCAACGTTTCGGTTCTCTCCCATGAACGAAAAGTTCGCGCTCGTCAAAAGGAGCACTTCGTGGTCGATGATCACGAACTTGGCATGGCTCACGATCTTCTTGCCGTTCGGGAGTACAGCAGACTCGTAGATGTTCGCGCGTGGAAGCTGCGTTTTGACTTTGGCTGCGTCGGCTTTGTCTCCGTCGACATAGGCAGTTACAACCACACCCGGCTGCTCGGATGGTGCCTTGAGAGCGGTCCACATCTTCGATGTGGGCTCGAAGTTGTAGGTCGCGCACGTCACAGACTGTCGGGCGGTTTGTAGCAAGCGATAAAATTCGCCCGTTAGACGACCGACGTTTGCTTCGTTCCCCGGCATTGTCCAGACCGGCGTGAGATCTCTGTGAACGCTCTTCGCACCGGCGATCGCTCGAAGAACCGCTACAGCCCTGTCTGGGTCGGTGTGGTCGAGTCCGCACGCGTTCAGCAGCTTCTTTGCCATATCGCGCCGGGCTGCGCTGACTTCTTTTAGCGCGCCTGATATGTGTTGTCCTGCGGAAAGCTGCGCACCAAGTCCTTCGGCCTCGCTCCCGGCGAGAAACTCGCCGAGTGTTTCGAAGGGATCAGATGGCATCGAAATTCCCAAAGAAGCCATTCACTCCATCGCCAGAGGCAGTGGGCAGTGAGAGAAGGAGACGACGATCGAGGAATCTATTGGCTTTCTCGCACGATGTCTCCGAGGCGAAAGAGCAGCAATGGCATGCAGCGCCATGCAGGAAGTCCTCTGGGTCGCTTGGAGTTCGCATAGCGCAGACCGGATCCGACGAGCACCGCGATGCGCGCCTAAGAGCAGATAGCACTAATCCTTGCAATCGGGAGGGCTCTGACAGCGAGACGAGGCCTCCTAGAGTTCCGTCGCTATCGGAAGAAGTGGTACAGATGAGTAGCCCGGCCGCGGCATCCCGTTGTGGAGTTGATGACCATCCGTAGATCCGCTCGCTAAGACTGGCAGCTCCGTATCCACACGACATCGCCATCTCGCGTATCAATGCATGCGAGAGAGTGTGTAATAGCCAATAACGCGGCGAAGGGAGACGGGTATCAGGGTCGACAAGCTTTGCAGTCTCAGAGAATCGCCTCGTAAAGTTGCGTCGGTGCGCCTCTCGGTGGGCTTCCCACAAGGGTGACACGAGGATCTCCTGCTCCCACGAATCCACTGCTTCGAGGTCGAGTTGCAGGAAGATCCCTTCGCCCCGATCCTCTGTGGCAGGCACCCAAGTCGGCCTGCTATTGCGCGTAAGTTTGACAAGGCGACTCGCTAGATCATTGACACGATCCATCTCATCAATGCGCGTGAACCCCATTACGGCGTTGACCTTTTTCATCTGGTTGACCGCCACGACTCGCTCTATGAGGGGATGGAGGTTCGTCCCGCGTTGCATCTCTGTGACCATCAGACCACTCGCGTTCTGCTGCTGTGGGAACAGAGCGGGCTTCTGCAGGTATCGCCACTCTGGTATGAGCAGTTCGACCGGATCCCACTCTGTGAGCTTCTGCTGGCGCTCCTCGGCAGAGTCCTCGGGAGCCAGCACATCTGCTACTGCCGCCGCAAGTTCGTCGTCGGTAATAATTGCCATATCAATACTCCGTGCGTTCGCCAGAGCTCGAATGACATCGAGTCGCTCCCCGAATTGTTTGATCTGATCGATTCCGAGTTCGGAGCGAAGCCGGTCTGCCAACGCCTCTGTCTCCTCATCTCCCGAGCGCGGCATCACGACGATCGATTGCGTTGAAGGGAACCAGAGGTTCGACGCTCCCATCATGATCGTTGCCGGGCGCGCCTCGCACGTTGCGTCAAATGCATTCAAGTGAGGGTGCCGACCTCGGCATTGCTGGGGAAGCTTGTCGCGACCAACTGATCCTTGGGCCTCACTCATGCCGCGCTTTGCCCCACACGCAGCGCAACTGATTGTTGAGCCGACGCCGCCAAAGTTGGATTCGCGCATCTTGAGGTCAGGCAGAGCGGCCGTCGGGCACGTGCCACCTCGGTGAACCCACAACGTGTAGGGAAACTCGTCTAGGTGGCCGTTCGTGCAGGTAAGTAGGTGTTGGGCTGGAACGGCTGGGCTCTCACGCTTTCGCTTGGGCGGCTCGTTTTGTTTCGCGCCCCGACCTGGGCAGCTCTTGTGGGTGAACTGTGCTAGATCCGGGCGAAATGGATGAGCGTTGGTGTACGAGAAACGCGATAGCGGCCCCAGGTAGTCACAACCGGTGCATCGAAACCATTGAGGGAACACGCGTGCAGGTACGCCTAGGTCACTACCTTCGGTTGTGTAACCCTTCTTTGGTTGCCAGGGATATGGGCGCAGAGAATCAACCTGCGGGCCGAGGTGGAGTCGCACCACGTTCAGCAGCCGCGGTTCGAGAATCGCCGGGATGAACTCGCGACGCTTCCATATCGGCTCCCAATCATCTAGCCCGGCAGGCATAATCGAGAAACCTGGGAGGTCCATGACCGCTCCTGGACCATAGGTGTAGAGCAGTGACGACGGCCGTGCTGAGCCTACCTTTGCCCTGTTCTTCCCAACTTCTGCCGCCGCGTCCGCGAGCGGGTCGAGTACCTCTTGGGCGTCGTGCAACATGTCTGGTGTCCCAGCCGTTTCAGGAATAGTTGTGTCAGTCATCAGACGTCATCTCCAACTGGAAGAGTCCACTCAGGTGCGCCATCAGGGGCGTGCACAAACAAACGATCAGCGAGTGGGCTTACCAACATGTTTATCTCGGGTTGCACTTCGCGCATTGAGTTAGCGATCACGAACGGTGCTTCGAGCACGCCGCCCGCCTGAGTAGTTGCATTCTCCGGGCTGACGATAAGCGGTAGGTACTTGTCGCTATCGCCGGTTTTTTCGTAGACGAGCACCTTATGCATACCTGCGGCGCTATTGGCACGTGCGGTCCACCGATCAATTCGGTTGATTAGCAGGTCGCTTGCACGTTTGGTTACTTCCTCGCTCTGGGCCGCCGCAGCGATGCGCGACTTCATTCGTTCAGCGAGCGCCTCGACTGCTGAGCGCTGGGTCTTGATCCGCCAGGCAACATGCTCAGGTGACAGTCCCTCGGGCTCGGCGGCGAGCGCAACTCGTGCGACGCTCACTAGCAACCCATCGATGCCACGAGCGAGCGACGTCGGCGAATATGGGGTGACCGAGAGCGCCTCCACTTGCGCATAGAAGGTCTCGTGGTAGTGACGGAATTGCTCAAAATGGGCAAGGTCGCGCGGTCGCGCCCAGTTCCCCAGTGAGACGACAAGGCCTGGGCGCTCGGAGGCATCTCGCCCGACGCGCGATGAGGCCTGGATGTACTCCGCGGTGTTCTTCGGCTGGCCAACGACGAGCATCAGTCCAAGACGCTGCACATCGACACCGACTTGCAGCATCGACGTTGCTAAGACCACATCGTAGGGCGCAAGCTTGCGTGACGGCACCGCCTCCTTGGCGCGCACGGCTGCGATCCGACCCTGCACAGCATCGGTGGTATCGAAGGCCGGGTCGAACTCCAGACCTAGTCGATCCAGTGTCTCACCGATCGCAGCCGAGGCGATCCGAGAAGTGAGCTCGGCCATGTGCAGGCTGCCGAAACCCGTCCCATGGCGGGGTGGAAAGCCCGAATCCCTGCGTGGGTTCTTTACGCGGCTCGTGACATCGTCTGCCATGTAGCGCGCCATACCAGCCAATTCGCGCGTCGCGTTGAAGTAGCCGACCAAAGTCATATATGGATCAGCTGCGGCACCCGCGCTGTTGAATAGCAGCTGGCCCGCAGAGAGCAAGACCTCTGAGACGCGGATCTCTGCATTGGAGAGCCTCACACCCTGAGCGCTGATCCCGACGTAGCGCCGCCCTGGGTTCTCGCGATCTATTGGCATCTCGCGCGAGAAGTAGGTATCTGCAACATCAAGAACCTGCGGCGGGAAGATTGCTACCTGCCGTCCGTATAGTCCACGAACTTGCTCGTACGCGTTTCGAACTGTTGCTGTCGAAGCAACTATCAAAGGGCGCACCGGCAAACCGTTGGGGGTCTCCCACGATGACAATGTCTCGACAGCGACCTCGAATAACCCGACCGAAGTACCGAGTGCCCCAGTGATGAGATGGAGCTCGTCCTGGATGATCAGGTCGGGGGGCCGTAATCGGCCTACTGGCTGCACTGTCGCCTTGGGGTATCCGTCCTTCGCTGAATGCGAAGTGGCGATCGCACACTTTGGGTAATCCGGGTGAACATATCCATGGCGGCCACAACGACGACTTACGTAACCAAACAACGATGCTGCTTCGCCCTCCCGTGCCAACCGTGCGAACTTATCGACAGTAGCGATCACGAACGCCGGGGTGAGCCGGTAGATCTCCTCGTCGATAGTTAGCACCGGCAAGCCTTCGGAGACGGCTCCGCCCTTTGAAAACGGACAGCGAGCAAGCTCATCACCGCAGTAGACGAAGACCCGACGCACTGTAGAGTCGGCCTTCACCTGGGCAGCGGTGATCGGGGTTCCGCACCAAGGGCAGCGCTGAATCTGGAGCACCGTCAGACGATGTGACCCATACTCGCTTGCCTTGGCCAGCTGCTCGGCTGCCTCCTCAAACCGCTTAGGGCTCACGTCGGTTCCGACCCATAAACCGATTCGAAACGGCTCCAATCCCCAAATAGTCTCTTCCGCGCGCCGTGCGATCTCTGCGGCGCAGACCATCGTCGTGGCTCGCTGGAACTGCTGAGCGGTTAGCAAGCGCAGTGTGTAGCGCATCAAAACGGCTACTCCATCCCGCCCGTCAAGTGGTCCGTCCGCCGACTCGACTATGCCTTGGCGGCGACGGATAGCAAACGTGTAAGCAGCAAGCCCGAGATAGGCCTCGGTCTTACCACCACCGGTCGGGAAGAACAACAGCTCCACGCGTGCTAGATGATCTGCACTGCGCAGCGCTGCCGCCGGGTCGGTCAGAGCGCCGAGCTGCATGAGGATGAACGCCAACTGAAACGGAAACCATGTCGCTGCCAGATCTCCTATCGCGGCCACGCTGTCCCTAGCCTGCTCGATCGTGATGGAGGGGTCAGAGGCGCGCGCCGCGGCAACCTGTGAAGCCACCCGCTGATCGCGCATTACGCGGTTCATAAAGTGGAAGCACCGCAGAGACTCGGCATCAGTGGCTACGTGTTCTAGACCTGCGACCAAACGCGTGTGGGCTTCGCGTGCATCCCAGAGCGCAATGCTTGCCGTCTCTCGAAGATGCGATGGAAGCTCGATGACTCCTGCTTCCTGCTCGGCTAGCCACGCGTCATATCCCGTCACTAGCGGAGTCAGGCCGCTTCTAAGCTCATCGGGAGTGACTTTCGCAAGAGCCTCCATAGAGAGCAACGCTCCATCTACCAATCCCGCGCGTGTCTGGGGTGTCTCTGCAATCGGTAGCCACGTTGTGGATACTTCAGTAGCGCGTCTAGCGGTATCACGAACGACCCAATCCGCCGAGCAAGTGCGACCGATCGCAAACTCAAGTCGGTGGCGATACTGCAAGTCAAGCCGCCGAACCTCTTCGTCATGCTCAGGCCAATCGTGCTCGAGCATGTCGCTCACTGGCAAGAAGACCTCCTCCCCGCCGGCGTCAACTCGCACTTTGGTCTGAAACATCCACATGCTCAATGGGATCGGTGTTGGCGTTTCGCGGTCGTTACATAAGGCGATCTCCACGAGCACGCGACCAAACCGGTCATCGTCGTAGCGATCCACACGCAAGCAAGTCGATTCGCTCAGCTGCACGGTTTCCGTGCGGCCCGGCTTGAGATCAGCCAGCTTGATCGATCGAATCTCTTCGAGCTGCGTGCGCTTGTAATTACGGATCGGCCGCCCTGCCTTGGTCACCTGATCCGTCTCGACGGTCTCATAGGTGCCCCACGATGCGGTGACCGTGAAAGAGTCCAGCTCGAGCGGCACCTGGAACCGCAACCCCATCGATGCGGGGATCATCAAACCCTGCTTCGGAGCTCGGTCCTCCGAATCATCGTCCTGCGAATCGGCCTCGGTGTCGTCGGCGGCGTAGGTAGGAACCCCACGCCCTTCGGCTATTCCGTCTTCATCAACGCGCTCCTCGGCGAGATCGCCCCAGTCGTCGTCTTCTTCTTCTTCAACGGTCGCTGTAGCTGACCTCATGGAGGTCAGTTTGACGGGCGCTATGAGGCCCACCAAATACTGCGAACGCGGGCTCAATGGAAGCAATTCCTCGGGGCCGTGGATAGGTCCGAGTAGTTCGCGCTGCAAGATATCTAAGAGATTCTCACGCACTACAAAAGACGAACCATCAAGTTCGTAGTGCAGGTCATACTGGGGATTATCGGATGGGGTCACAGGGTTACTCATTAGAACAGGCTCTCCGTTTCATCTGGCATGGCCTTTGCCTTGCGGCCCTTCGTCGAGGATTTAGTCTGGAGTACCTCCGCCGCAGCACGGCGATGGTTCTCCTCCAGAAGCCGGTCAAGAATCTCGACGCGCGCAGCCGGACTCACGGTCCACCTCTCCATCTGGCGATACGTGTGGAAGCCGTGGTCCAACGAAATATCGGACCATCCGTAGGCGTCCATCACCGCCGCGTCTAACTCCACATGAATCGCCCGCAGGCGCTCCACATCCCTATCTCCACGGACGGCGGGGTCGTTGACAAGGTTGTAGAGCTTCGTAAGACCGAGATCGAGGCGAAGCATCATCTCGCGACGCTCCTCGTCTAGAGAGCGCCCTACCGTGTCAAGACGATCATTTAAAGCAGGGAGAGGGAAGGTCTCGAATACGTCCGATGGCGCGTATCTCAGAGTCGCCCCGAGCGTGGAGCCGTATGTGATAGCCCAGAGCTGATGCAAGCTTGATGACAAGACCGCCTGATCTGCGTAGCTATCAGTTGCGAACACGCCAAGAGCGTTGCTATACACCGTTCCCGTCGGAACGCGTATCGGCATTACTGCCTTGCTTGTAACGGCGATGACCAACACTTCAGACATTGCTGCGATAGCTCTGCGCAGAGCCGGACGCTTGTCAGCGTAGTGCCACCAGCGCTCAGGCAAAGGGCGCCGCAACACGAAGGAACCATCCGGTTTGACGCGCTGTCGCTCTGGTTTTACAGCCTCGGCGAGTCGATTAAACGGGAGTAGATACTTTGCCGCCTCGGCTTCCGAGCGGTCGTTGAAATCGATGACCCAACGGGATGGCGAACTATCGGGGCGTGAATTGAGGTCTTCGCCGTTGAGGTAGCCGAAGAGCACCTCGGCGTTGCGTGGATCCGTGGTAATCCACTCTTGAGCTTCATCATCATCAAGAACAAACCCCATACCGAGCACAAAACAACCAATAAAGCTGATTCCGGCCTTCTCCGCCATTCGGATTGGGTTTCCTCCGGCGCTACCCGCTGCTTCCAGAAGACTGCTAATGCCGCGGACCGAAACGTCGTCTGCCAAACGTGGAACGTCTGGGCCAACCTCACCGAGCGCTCCCCACACAGCCGCATACTTAAGGTTGGCGCTCGCAGAAGGCCAGTCCCGTGACCGGATGGCACGGGTGATCGTTAATCCCTCCGCAACCATAGCGTCGAGCCCAACCTCGCGGGTATCCCCCTGTGCCACCGTGTTTGTGGCGATCAAGCCAAGAGAGCCCTTGCTCTGCAAAAGGGATGTAGCACGTAAGTAGAAATAGGCAACGAGGTCGGCACTGCCTCGGCGGCCTGCTGCGATGGCGTTGACGAGCCAGTCGCGCATCGGGGTACCCATCGCTCCGGTGAGCTTCTTCCCGCCCAGAAAGGGCGGGTTGCCAATTATTGCGTCGAAGCCGCCGTGGTCGACTATCACATCAGGCGCCTCAAGTATCCAGTGCAATGGCTGCCAGCGGTCGTAGTCCGTCGGCACAGTAGGGGTTAGTCCCCTAGCAATAATCTTCTCGAGCCATGCAGTTTTCGAGTCGCCACTAGAAGGTGCCGTGTGCGCCTCCGCAACAGCGAGACGCAAGTTCTCATACGCCTCGTCAAGCCCTGTGCCGGGCTTGCCGCCCAACTCCAAACCCGCGGCTACGACCCCGTCAGCGATCTGGCGTAACGAAGCCGTCAGATCTCTAAGCTCAGTGAGCTGTCTACGCTTCGCCACGTTGGTGCGCGCTGGATCATCTTCGTCTATCTCGGTCGCCAGACGTTCGCGCAGGTCGACGGCTTTGCGGATGATCGCGTCCGTATCGACGTCAAAGATCTTAAATACGGCCGTTGGAACGGGCGTAGAGACGCGGGTCGAGAGGCGTGTCGGATCTATGTGAAGCATACGAAGCTGATCGAGACTCGTGAGGCCTAGTAGCGAGTTGCCTAAGAACACTTTGTCGTCGACGAACGAGAAGGGCAGGTCGCGGTCGAGGGAGACCAGCCAGAGCGAGAGCTTGCACATCTCAACAGCCATGTCGTTGATGTCAGCACCGTAGAGGCAGTTGGCGACAACTTGACGCATTGCCCGTCTGTATAGGTCTTTGCGGTGCGTGTTGTCCTGGTCTTCACTAATCCAGGCCTCGACGACGCGTTCAGCTAGGTACCGCGCTGCAGCGACGAGGAAGGCCCCGGAGCCGCAGGCTATGTCTGCAATTTTTAGGTTGAGCAATTCATCCGAGCTTTTCAGCCTCCACGATTCATCATCGGCGGTTTGGTGAGGTCCCGGTGAATAACACAGAGGTTGGAGAGCGTGGAGCACAACCTCCTCGGCGAGTGACTTTGGCGTGTAGTGCGCACCGGCGTTCTTGCGTGAGGGCGTCTCTTTCACAATCAGTCCGCCATTGAGCACGACAAAGGGTTGGTTGCGCAGATCCCGACGCACAAGGCCGAGGAACGGTGCGATGCGCTCACGCAGCTCGGTGGCGTCCCCAGTTATTTGGGTCAGAGCGCTGATCGCTGAAGGGTCGGGATCTGCATCAATTGCTTTGGCTATCACGGCGACCGAGGCTGCTTTAGCCGACGGCTGATTAGCGGCGCTCCACTCTCGGATCGCTGCTGCGCGCTCCTTGGGATCAGTGTTGGCTGCGGCAAGTTCTTCAAGAGTCTCGAGTGGTATCTCGGGTTCGACGCCGCTGCTTCCGAGGATGCCTAGGTAGGTCTGCTCAACGACAGCGCAGGTGTAGCCGAGCAGGCCCTCGTAGATGTAGCCAATCTGCTCAACATCAACGTCGCGGAACGAGATCTGCCTCGCCTCGCCGCGGACCGTAGCGATCTGGACAGAGCGCAACACGTGGAGCATCACGCGGTCGGATACGTCTATAGAGAGTGCGCCGTCCTCTGCGGTAGCGGTGAGGAACGGGAAGCGTGTCGGGTCGAATAGTGACCCGCCGTATGCGGGCATGCGAAGGCTCTCGAAGGACGCTCCTCGAAATAGAGCCTGGCTGGTGGCGAGGAGCCGATGCCATGTGAGAGACGTGGCGTCTAGTGCTTCTTCGCTTTCTTCGGTCTCGCGTGCCGTGAGTCGGGCAAGCTCGCGCGAGATGCCATAGCCCTGCTCGAACAACTCGCCCGATGGTAAGAGCCCTCGCTCCTCGGCAAAGAGAAGGAACACGGCGCGCATCATGATGGTGACGGCAGCCTCGTAGATGTCGTGGGCGCGGTCTGGTAACGGGTTACTCCGGCCGCGACGCGCGGCCTCGGCGGCCGATTCAGAGAACGATTGAATTATGAGCTCGACCGCACGGCGTACCTGCGCGCCGAGGGCTTCAGTTATCTCCTCGGCGGCGGCGACGGATTCCTCGAATAACGCGGGAAGCCGTTCAGCAGGATCGCCACCAATGATGTGTTGTATGGAGACGAGAGCGAAGAACGCATCGCGGGTGCGCGGCTCTTCGATCCACGTGAGAGCGTCGAAAACTCCAGAAGCCGCCATCCGGCCACTACTTGCAGAGACCAGGCCCCACCAACGGCCGTCGGTGACGATGCCGATTTCAACGCCATTTTCTCGGAGTAGTGCTTCGAGACGGTCTACCGGAGGAGCGGCCCAAAGATCGTTGGAGGTTTGGCGCAGCGACTCGGTCGGATCAATAACGTGAACCAACGCTCCCATACCGTCGGAGTCCGAGAGCACTGCCTGCGCCGTGATGGTAACTGCGCGGTTGGGTGACTGCGCCTGTACCCCGGCGACCGTGCCCAACTGCATCGAGCCGGCCCAGCCGATTACATCGCGCAGTACGGTCTCGACCCAAGTGTCACGCGCTATGCGGTAGACATCGAGTCCCGACGCACTCTCAGGTTCGCGGTCAAATGCTTCCCATGCGGTCTCGAACTCCTTGCGAGCTGACGAGAGAATTTCGAAACGCTCGGGGTGGTTTGCGCGGAAGTTGGGAATGCCGCTTGGCCAAACCCGCTTGAGCGGCGGGATTGCCAGGAACGGTCCCTCGATATCTACTAATTCCAACCATCGGCGGTGCAACTCGGAGGGGCTCGGGGTGGCTCTGGTGTCGCGTTGCATTGGGCGCATCATTAGTTCGCCCACCCTTCGGCATCCGCACGGGTAAGGGCGAAGACTACGGCCGCCGCTGTGGTGTGAGGCTTCACACCTGCGTACCGCTCGGTGATCGCGTTTATCTCGCGTGCTTCCTCGTCGTTGAGTTCAGCAAGCCGGTGCTCCATAGCTTGGATGTCGCGGCTGCGTTGTCTTTGCTGATCGTCAGGGAACAACTGCGCTGCTGCCTCGGACTCGGCGCTCTTAAGGAGATCGAGCGACTCGCGAAGGTTGATACGGAACGCCGCGAATATCTCGCTTGCTCTTTGCGTGTCGGCGCCCTGTCGTTGTTTGAGCTGGTCTTCGACGAGTTCGGCTCGGCGTGTTGCTCGCGCCTTGATCGATTCTTCGAGGCGAACGCGCAATGGCGAGTCAGTGGCATTCCAAAGGTCGCAGAGTTGGCTGCGAACTTGCTCGTCGGCGAGTTCCAGCACGTCACCGTCGAGCGCTTGGTCGAGTGCCAATTCGGCCTTCTCCTCCGCCATAGCTCTTCGACCGTGGATCCGAACACCAGCGAGAAAGACCTCCTCATGGAGTCGCACCCCTCCGCGCCCAACGAGAACCATGCGCGTAACTGCGGCGACGAACGACTCAGAGAGGTCATCGACGACGACAGCGGTGAGACGCTCGAGCGGTGAGGAGGTGCTCCATAGAGCGCTGCGAAGCAGTCTTTGCGCTTTCTGAACAAGCGGATGGCCTAGGTGCACGTACGCCACGTCGGAGCGATCGTTGGCGACCGCAGCATCAAAAGTGATCGGACGAGCAGTCTCCGGTTGCAGTCTGGTGTAGACGCTCTTGATGGTTGCCTGCCATGGGGTCGAGAATGCGCGCACTCTGAATAGAGATGAATCTGGGCCGTCATCGCTTAGCGGAACAAGGGGAACCTGATGATCGAGCAGCAGGGCTGTGTCGACTACGCGCCGAAGGTTCGCCGGATCAAGGTGCATCTCAGTTCGCGAGGCCTCGAAACCGTGTTCCAATTGGGTCAGGCGAGCATTGAGCTCGATACCACCGGCTAGAGCGTTGTTGATCACGTCGTTTGCGTTGACGCCCTTTGCTTTGCTTCGTTTTGTTTTGCGCCCCGCGAAGTGTTCTTGGATCTCACTGCCGATCACCTCGTTAGCGGAACCGAGATCCTGTTCGACGTTGGCAATCTTTCTCGCTATTCGGGCCATGAACTCGGCATCGGCAGCGTAGGTAGACGCGCTGTCTTCTGGGACGAAATGGAACACCTGTGGCTCCCGCGTTTGGCCATACCTATCGATACGGCCGATGCGCTGCTCGAGCCGCGATGGGTTGAACGGGATGTCGAAGTTGACGAGCCGATTGCAGTATGTCTGGAGGTCGATTCCCTCACCGGCCGCGTCGGTGGCGAGCAGCACGCGGACCGGTTCGTGGTCGGGATCCTCGGTGAACTGCGCTCGAATGTATTCGCGCTCTTCGGGCGGAGTTGCTCCTTGGATGACAGCGAGCACATCGCCGTAACCGTTTTGGGTGAGCACGCGGGTGAGCCAGTCGATTGTGTGTGCGTACTCGCTGAACACCACAACGCGTTCATTCGTCCAGCCGTTACTGTCGGGCCGGCAGAGTTCGTTGAGAAACGACATTAGAGCGTCAAGACGCGAGTCGGCTCGGCTTTCGTAACTTAAACCCCACTCCGTAAGGGTCTCGAGTTCGCCTGGCTTGGCCGCTGTAAGAGGGTCGGATCCCTTCGATGCTTTGAGGCGTTCTGCTTCATCCTGCTCCCACAGCCCCTCTTCATCATCGGATTGACCCTCGCCGAAAATGTCGTCGTAATCGTCCTCGGTAAGACCGCGTCCTGAGCGGGAGGCAAGATAGCGGCTGAGCGTCTGGCCAAACGCGAACGGGCTCGACAGGAACCGTTTTTTCAGCAGCATCGTCACGATGTCGCCGCCCGACTTGCCGCCGTTGAGTTTCGCGCTGTTAGTGACGATCTCGTCGAGTAGGGAGAACATCTCCTGTTCGTCGTCGCGCGGCGTAAAAGTCAATGCGTTGACGACTCGATTCTTGAACCCCTTACCGGGGAGGTCTCGCTTCAAGCGCCTTACAATTACATCTTGGAGGGCTTTCGAATCGAGCAGAGCGCCGCGAGCGAAGCGGCGCGAGTCGATCATCTCCAAGAGAGCGGTGAAAGATTCAGGATGACCGTTGTGGGGTGTGGCCGACAAGAAGAGGCGATGCTCGCATTTGTCGGCAAGTTGCCGCACCGCCACTGTGCGCTGCGTATCTACGGCATAACCACGGCCACCTGCAGCGGCTGACGGACTCGCTGGCGCAACGTGATGTGCCTCGTCAACCACCAGTATGTCGAATGCGAACTGCTTGCCTGACTTGGGGTTGCTCGCCTGAGCGTAGACATCGCGCAGTAGCCGCTGAGCGCGCACCTGAGGAAGCCAAGCCATCGAGACAATTACGCGCGGGAACATCAGGAACGGGTTCGCATGCAACCCATGGGTGCGGCGAACTTGCGCCATCAAATCGCTGTTTACGATTGTGAAGTCCAAGCCAAACTTGTCGCGCATCTCGTCTTGCCACTTCAGCGAAAGGCTCGGTGGGCAGACGACAACGGCAGTGCGCGCACGGTGCCGCAGGAGTAGTTCCTGGATTACTAGGCCAGCCTCGATCGTCTTGCCAAGACCTACGTCGTCGGCCAACAAAAGGTTGGTTCGCGGCGCCTCAAGAGCGCGCCGCAGAGGCTCGAGCTGATACGCCTCAACGTTTACCCCCGACCAGAACGGGGCCTGGTAACGGTTTGGATCCGCAGAAGTAACGGCACCCCATCGCATCGCATCGATGAACCCCGCGAGTCTCTCTGGTTCGTCGAATGCCTCGGGGCGGATGATCTCGGGGAGTCCTTGGGCGGGAGTAACGGTTTGGCCCAGCTCCAACTCCCATACAACGCTCAGCGCCTCGCCGAGCCGGTCCTCATCGAGGGCCTGAAGTTCGACTACGTGGGAGAGATGAGCATTGGCTTCGTCAGCCGGGCTACGCGGAAGCCCTTGCACCTGCACGTTCGCGACTGCCCAGGTCGAGCCGCGGACCTGAACAACCTGTCCGGGTTCGGGTAGCGGAGGGGCTTGAGTCGCACTCATTGGTCGGCCCTTGATGGTTGCAACCGCGAGGGTGCGGTATCGCCGGCGCGGGGCAACGCGCCATTGCTACTACGTCCGCCTTCGCTATCGCCAGCGCTCATCAGCTCTTCGGTCGGTAGCACGCGAGAGTCAGAGCGATGTTCACATTGTCCATTGCCTAGGTAAACCCAACTCCGCGATGGAGCCTGATCTGTCCTCGTGGCTGGAGTCTCAGAGGTTCGAAAATGCAAGGTCTGCCCTTTTGGAGGAAAGCGTCTTTGGATCCCATAGCGATGGCTAATTGCTCGATCGGAGTTTGAAGAGCAGAAACTAGGAAGTAACAACCCCGCCCCCAACCCAACTTTCACCCCCACTCGAACCTCTGCAGGGTAGTAGGCCAATGGGACATGGTGCGAGAGCGGCTGGTCAGGGCGTTTGCCTACAGGAATACCTATTGGTTGCGACGAACTAGACCTTCGACGCTCGGTACCCAGCTCGCTCGGCGTCCTCTGGAGTTGCGAAGCATTGCTGAGGGCTCGTCTGGTCGTAATACTGCTGGCCCGGGCTGTGGTAGATCCCAGTCTGGTTACCTTTCAACGGGTAATCCGATGGACAGCTCTGGTAACTCGCGGGTGCAACACCGTCTGGATTGATGCTCGGGGTCGAGGAAATTGGCGGATCGGTGACTTCGGACGAGTTCGGTTGCGAGTCGTTGTTGTTACTTCCACCGCCACCACCACTGCTACCGCCACCGCCACCGCCACTTGAGATGGCGATGATCAGAATCACAACCACTGCCACCGCTATCACCGCGGCGATTACGCCACCATTGGAGGACGACTTAGGAGCAACAGTTGCTGGCCTTGATGCAGCCGGAGTAGCCAGATGGCCTTTTTCCTCCAAGTAACGCTTCGTCGCCTCCGTCGCAACAGCTTCGCCAACTCTTGCGGCCTCTGCCCCAGCTACTCGGGTCGCTGCGTGCACTACTGCTGTATCAACTGCGACTTTAGATGCAACACCATGAGCAGTATCTGATGAGAGGCGCTCCAGGCGCAGCAATTCAGCTCGCTCTTTTGCAATCGCATTCTCGATCTCAGCGATTAAATCGTTTGCTTTGTTATTAACCTGGTTGTTCGTGTAGCGAACAAGGGTGTAACCCGCTGCAGTTAGGGCATTCTGGCGAGAATTCCGGTTGTCATTATCTCGATGAGTTGTTGGTTCACCGGTCTTGTTGAGCCCATCTACCTCGATAGCAATCTGCCTGGCCATCGTGGCATCAGCAATCACAAAGTCAATACGGCGGTTGCCACCCTGTACATCCTTGAAAGCGACCTGGTGAGTAACAGACTCTGGCGAGAGCCCTATGACCTTTCTGAGCACCTTCTCTACAAAATCAAGTTCATGACCGTGAGAGTCGTCTTTTAGATCCTTCTGACGAGGCCGTATCCACTCATCCCAAGTCATTGTTGTAGCCATTGATGCTCCCCCTGAATTGTCCCGATGCGATGGGGAACCATACCCCCAAACCGCCCCACTCCCCCCGCCCCGATCGCTGCACCAGCACCCTGATACCCTCGGGGCTCCCAGCCCTCGTAGCTCAGCGGATAGAGCATCGGCTTCCGAAGCCGTGTGCGCAGGTTCGAGTCCTGCCGGGGGCGCATGACAAATATGCGACCCTTACCAATTGGCGGCAGTCTCTTTACCTCAGCTGAGGCGATTGAGGTTCGTTCTCCTTATGACAACAGCCTGCTCGGCACTGTTCCATCGTGTGGACCGACCGAGGTTGATGTCGCAGTTGCAGCGGCCAAGGCATCTCTTGCCACGCCAATTCCTGCCCACGAGCGTGCGCGCATTCTTGATGCTGTCGCCGATGCAATCTCCGCACGCCAGGACGAGTTCGCTACATGCATCGCA
This sequence comes from Actinobacteria bacterium IMCC26256, assembly GCA_001023575.1. Classification (GTDB taxonomy): domain Bacteria; phylum Actinomycetota; class Acidimicrobiia; order IMCC26256; family IMCC26256; genus IMCC26256. The sequence goes on from CP011489.1 coordinate 1,840,398, forward strand.
GGTGAGGCCGCAAAGCCACTAAAGGCTGCACTCGCAGAGGTAATGCGCGGGGTTGAGACATTTAGATTCGCAGCAGTTGAGGCTCGCACACTTACCGGCGACGTCATTGCAATGGATGCTCACCCATACGGCACTGCAAAGTTTGGTTTTACGCTTCGTGTACCCGTCGGTGTTGTTGGAGCGATTGCACCCTTTAACTTCCCCCTCAACCTTGTTGCTCACAAACTTGCACCTGCGATTGCAGCCGACTGCCCAGTCGTGCTCAAGCCCGCATCGCAGACCCCACTGACCTCGATCCTCCTCGCAGAGGTGATTCACGCAGCCGGCCTTCCGATGGAGCGCCTCAGTGTGGTCACCGGTGGCGGTGGAACTGTCGGCAACGCGATCGTCGATCACCCAGATATCTCCCTCATCACATTCACAGGCTCTCCAGAGGTTGGATGGGGCATCAAAGCACGCGCCCCCAAGAAGAAAGTTGGCCTCGAACTCGGCAACAACGCCCCTGTAATTGTCGAGGCTGATGCCGATCTTGATCTAGCCGCATCCAAGATTGTCGCTGGCGGTTACGGCTACTCCGGACAGACCTGCATCTCAGTGCAGCGCGTCTACGCACACTCTTCGATCTCTGATGACCTAACGGCGCGAATCGCGAGCCTTGTAGAGAAACTTGTTATTGGTGACCCGTTAGATCCGAAGACCGATGTAACCGCACTCATCAACGAGAGCGAGCGCGACCGCATTCTCGGTTGGATCGACGAGGCTACGCAGGGCGGGGCGAAACTCCTAGCCGGTGGTGTTGTTAACAACGGCGTGCTCGCCCCAACACTTCTCGCAGATGTTGATGCAGAGATGAAGGTCTGCTCGCAGGAGGTCTTCGGACCTGTGGTTGGCGTGCAGAGTTACGACTCTGTAGACGACGCATTCGCTCGCGCAAATGACTCGCGCTACGGACTCCAGGCCGCGATCTTCACCCGCGACCTTGGAGTAGCGATGAAGGCAGCCCATACCCTCGACTTCGGTGGCGTGATGGTGAACGAGATGCCGACCTTCCGCATCGACCAAATGCCATACGGAGGAGTTCGTGACAGCGGCAACACCAAAGAAGGCCCTCACTACTCAGTACGTGAGATGACCGAAGAGCGAATGATCGTCATCCAGCTCTAGGCAATTAGGCGGTCTTCGTCTTGGCGCACCTCTAGTGCTCTTCAACGTTGCTCAGCCAGATCAAAGGCTGCATGAATAATTTCAAAGCAGTCATCTGGCTCCGGAAGATCGCTGCGTTGATGCCCCAACTCTGCTCCCCAGACTTCCCGAACCCTCTTGGGAACGCGTCCCTCGAACATCCTGCGAGTTGGGGTCACACCTGTTATTGCCTTTACAAATCTAGGAACCTCTTGCGTGAAGTGCCCGAGGCGAGCGAGTTCGTAGAGGTCAAATAGGTCACGAGGTGCTTTCCGATCGGCCCAAGACATCAGTTTCATCGCGACGAACGCTTCAGGCGTAGGCACATTGAGCCTCGCAGTCTCAGGCAGGTCCGAGTAGCGAAGCCTTACGTCAGCAGGAGTTACCGGCAGAGCCCTCCAGCCAGTGCGCCAGGCAACGAATTGAACATTCACTGACGTTCCGGATGACCCCTGCAACACCTTTGTATCTACTTCATGGCGGCGACCGGAATCAGACCATGCCGCACTTGGAAAATCTCGCCTTATTACACGGGTGACGTGCTCTGGAACCTTGATCGAGGCTTGTACATAATCATCAACCAGAAGATCAATGTCCTCCGAGAGTCGAGAATCTGCACACCAAGTTCGACAGAGTGCTGTTCCCCCGAAGAAGACAACTCCATGCTCTTGTATTTCCGAAAGTGCAAAAATTACGTGGCTGATTAAATGATCTCTCACCACTTGGGCGGCTGGGACACCGAAAGCAGCGGCGTTTTCACTAATTTCACGCGAACGAATCATCCACAATTCCATTCAAACGCCTAAATGCAGCGCCGTTCCGTGACCTTCCGACAATCTCGTTCAACGTTTCATCCGATGCCTTCACTGCCAGAAGCTCAAGCATCTCGGCACGCGCAGTCTCCGAAATTGGCCAGCGTGGCCAGTCGCCAGAGAGATCGAGCAAAGTCTCCTCAATACTCGTCATCCACCCGCGCGTAAGTTCAGTATCAACTCGAACGAGGTCAAGTTTCGAGACATCACGCACAACAAACTTCACATTGCCTGCGACGGTCTCCCGAATGGGCCTCTGACTTGGGACTGCAACCACTGCAGTTGAGAGCGCACGCGGGTAGCAACCGTGAAGCCTCGCTGCTGATGGACCAATGAGTGCAACCTTCTCGACTCCATAATCTGCAGTTGCAATAGCGAGAGCCGCAGCCTCGACCTCTGGCCTCCACGCGCCTTCGTCACCTCTACGCGCCTCAGGCACCAGCGCGTAATAACCGTGGGCAAGACGCAGGAGCGCGCCCGCATCTGCAAGGCGCCTCAACTCCTTGCCAGCACTGGGTGAAGGAAAGTCAACCGCCCGAACAACCCTTGTCTCCCGGTGGGCAATATCTAAGAGGTAACTGGACATGGCCTAACTTTATAACAGAACGGGGTATTTAGCACCTGTTTTGTTATAAATTTGGTGTTCCCCTGGGAGAAAATACTCGCTTGAGGCCCTAATAAAGTCGGCGGGGACCAAAGTGCCAGCGGACAGAGCCCCGCCGTTAGGGTTCGGGCCTGGCACGCACCCCCAATCCCAGGAGAGATAGATGGACCTCAGTGGAAAGACTGCACTTATTACCGGTGGCGCATCGGGCATCGGTAAGGCGACCGCAATTCGCCTCGCCGCCGAGGGAGTGCGCGTGGCGGTTGTCGACTTTGATGGCGCTGGCGCAGAAGCAACCGCTGCCGAGATCGGTTCGATTGCATTCCAAGCCGACTGCGGCTCATCAACAGAGATCGACGAGGTATTCACCGCAGCCGAGGAGGCTCTCGGCGGATTAGATATTGCTTTCCTAAACGCTGGCATCGCAATTGGCATCTCAGACATCACAACCCTTGATGATGAGAGCTACTTCCGCATGATGCGCGTGAATGTAGATGGAGTCGTATTCGGCACCCGCGCAGCTGCGCGTGCACTCACGCGTCGCGGCGGCGGTGCGATTGTCGCCACTGCATCACTCGCTGGAATTGTCCCCTTCGCACCAGACCCCTGCTACGACGCATCGAAGCATGCAGTTGTTGGCTTTGTTCGCAGTGTCGCCCCGACCCTCGCCGCCAAGGGCATCTTCATGAACAGCGTGAACCCGGGCATGACCGATACCAACATCTTGAACGAAGAGACCAAAGAGATGTTTCGCGCTGCAGATTTCCCCCTCATGACCGCCGAGCACATTGCAGGGGCCGTAGCCACAATCATCGAGACCGGCAATTATGGCGAGTGCTGGGTATGCCAGCCCGGACGAGACCCCGAGCCCTATCGATTCGGATCAGCCCCCGGGCCCAGAGGCGGCGCAACAGGTGTGATTCCACCAGTAGTGGCGAGCTCAAAGTGGGCAACCGGCGGACCAAACGCTTAGAGCAGCCTCAAGGAAACAGAGCCTTACCTATATATAGGCGCGGCTAGAGGCCCGATTTAGGTGGCGTTTTGGAGTCAGCGAGCCAAATACTTAGGTGCTGAGCCCCTAAACAATGGCTCCAGACTCCCCTCTCTGCCGTATCGTTACCGGCGTGGCTAAGAGCGATAACTCCAAAACTGATTCACCGAGTGGCGATGCCGAGGGGTCTGTTGTCCCTGAGGTAATGGGCGAGGAGATCCCCGTCGTACTCAACGACGAGGCCACCGAGCAGGTCACCCAGCCCTCCAAGCTCATCCGCATCGCAACAATGGTTCGCACAATGCTCGACGAAGTGCGCCGCGCCCCACTCGATGATGCTGGTAGACGTGCGCTTCGCGAGATACACGAACGCTCACTACGCGAACTCCAGGGCGTTCTCTCCCCCGATCTACAGGAAGAACTCGCCAAGATGGTTCTCCCATTCACATCCGAGACACCGAGCGAGTCAGAGTTGCGCGTCGCTCAGGCACAACTCGTTGGGTGGCTAGAGGGACTCTTCCACGGAATCCAAGCCAGCCTCTTTACACAGCAAGCAGTGGCGCAGCAACAACTCGAGGAGATGCGTAACCCGCGCGGCCTTGAGATGGGGATGCAGCCCGGCTCTGGCCCTAGCCCTGGCAACCAACCAAACGAAGCGTACCCACCGGGCGCTTACCTCTAAGCAACAAAGGACACGCACTCAAATGGCCGATTGGTCCCCAAGTTCTTGGCAATCACGCTCTGCAGCACAGCAGCCTGAGTACACAGATAAGGGCGCGCTCGACGCAGCACTCACAGAGTTGCGCGGACTCCCCCCACTTGTCTTCGCTGGCGAGGCCCGCACACTTACAGCGATGCTCGGCGAGGCCGCTGCTGGGCGCGCATTCGTGCTTCAGGCCGGGGATTGCGCCGAGTCGTTTAGTGCATTTAGTGCAAACTCAATTCGCGACAAGCTTCAAGTAATCCTTCAAATGTCGGTAGTTCTCATGTACTCAACCGGCGTACCTGTTGTGAAGTTGGCCCGCATGGCTGGCCAGTTTGCAAAGCCTCGCTCATCGAATACCGAGGAGCGCGACGGAGTATCTCTGCCATCCTTCCGTGGCGACATGGTCAACGACCTCACCTTCGATGCAACGTCGCGTGTTGCTGACCCTCAGCGCCTAGTTCGCGGCTACTACCAATCTGCAGCGACCCTCAACCTTGTACGTGCACTCTCTAAAGGTGGATTCGCTGACCTCTCTCGCGTGCACCAGTGGAACCAAGAGTTCGCAGCCTCTAGTGGCTCGGGAAAACGCTATGAAGAGATGGCCGCAGAGATTGATCGCGCCCTTATTTTCATGCGTGCCTGTGGAATCGACCTCAACGGCGAGCTTGCCCTCCATGAAGTAGATGTATTCACCTCGCACGAAGCCCTTCTGCTCGGTTACGAGGAGTCACTTACGCGTGAGGACTCTCTCACCGGCGACTTCTATGACACCTCGGCCCACATGCTCTGGATCGGCGAGCGCACACGCCAACTCGATGGCGCTCACGTTGAGTTCTTGCGTGGCGTAGGCAACCCCCTCGGAGTAAAGGTAGGGCCAAAGGCAACGCGTGATGATGTTCTCGGTCTATGCGATGCCCTCAACCCTGATGCAATCCCAGGTCGCCTCACCTTTATTAGTCGCATGGGTGCGGAGACAGTCTCAGATGTGCTCCCACCACTCCTAGATGCGGTAAAAGACTCCGGCCAGCCCGTCGTATGGACCTGTGACCCGATGCATGCCAATACCTACCAGCACGCAAGCGGCTACAAAACGAGGGACTTCGCCACTGTGATGACCGAGCTGCGTAACTTCTTTGGCGCATGCCAGGCGAGTGGAGTCTGGCCGGGCGGCGTACACATTGAGTTGACCGGCGAGGATGTAACAGAGTGCCTCGGCGGCTCTGAGGAGATCCTCGGGGAGCAACTCGAGGAGCGCTACGAATCAATGTGTGACCCGCGCTTAAATGCTCGCCAATCACTCGATCTTGCATTCCAGGTTGCAGAGTTACTCCGGGCCTAAGCCCGACTGCTTCTCTACTCCAACTGCAAGCGTCTACTTAATCTGCGAGTGCTTTGTTGATTCCAGAGCGCTCATACTCAGCGGCTAGTTCATCGGCTTGACGGCTCTCATCTGCAGCCGATGTTCGCGCTGGTAGATACTTCGCTGCTACTAGAACACCTATAACCGCAACACCGGCAGCAACCCTCATGCCGACACGCATTCCGTCTACATACGCTGCACGCGATGCTGACTCCAACAAATCCGCTGCGACTCCAGAACCAGGGAACGGGTTGTCCGCTCGTAGATTCGCCGCAGCGCCAGTCGCTGTTCCAATTCCTCCAAGAGCAAAGGTCTTGAACTGTGGCGGTACAACTCCACCCGGGAACAACCCTGAGAGTTTCGCTGTATTGAAGAAACTTACGAGTTTTGTTGTGTAGATCGATGCGAGTACCGAGCCAATAACGGCGACTCCGAGCGCTCCGCCCATCTGGCGCGTGGTGTCATTAACAGCAGATCCAACACCAGCCTTAGCAAGTGGAAGCGACGACATTACCGACTCTGTGGCCGGCGCCATTACTAAGCCCATACCGGCGGCGAGACACATCATTCGTGAAGCAATAGAGAAATATGAACTATCCGCCTGAAGGAATGAAAGGAGAATCAAGCCAGTGGTGACACCGCCCATCCCTGCAGCAACCGTAATCTTGGTCCCAAATTTCTTAACAACGCGTGTGCTGTTCGGCGCGACGACCATCATCGCTAGCGAGAATGGCACCATGCGAATACCGGTCTGAAGCGGGGTATACCCAATGACGAACTGCAGGTACTGAGTAATCAGGAACATCGACCCGAACATGGCGAAGAATACGAATGTGATCGAGGTGTTGGCCGCCGTGAAGCGTGCATTACGGAAGAGTTTCATATCCAGCATGGGGTGCGATGAGCGCAGCTCCCACATTACGAAAGTCAGCATCAGCAACGATCCAACCGCTAGACCACCGAGTGTATTTCTGCTTCCCCATCCCTCTGTAGGGGCTTGGATAAGAGACCAGAGAAGCGTGAACAGCGCTGCGATCGATAACGCAGCACCGACCGGATCAAGCCGAGGAGCGCTTGGGTCCTTAGATGTCGGGATCAGGAAGACGCCAGCAGTTAAGCCGATCGCCACGATCGGAAGATTGACGTAGAAGACCGACTGCCATGAGTAGTGCTGGAGAAGGATCCCCCCTACTAGCGGCCCGAGTGCTCCACCGATCCCGGCTGTACCAGCCCAGATTCCGATTGCTTTGCCTCGCTCATGCCCTGGGAAGACGTTGGTAATGATCGAGAGCGTGGCCGGCATGATCGCTGCGCCACCAATACCCATGAATGCACGAATTCCGATGAGCCCATTTGCACTCGCTACAAAGGTCGCACCGAGCGAACCCAGACCAAACAGGATGAGCCCAATCTGCAGCGCACCACGCCTACCAAATCGATCACCAAGCGATCCTGCAGTTAGAAGGAGCCCGGCAAAGACGAGCGTATACGAATCGATGATCCACTGGATCTGACTCTGAGTTACTCCAAGGTCGCGAACGATTGTTGGGATAGCAACATTGAGAATCGAGTTATCGAGCACGATTACAAGCAAGCTGAAGCAGAGAACAGCGAGGATCAACCAACGCCGTGCATAGGCATGCTCTTGTACTCTTGCTGCTCGCGTCTGTCTGGCGTTCATTTAATGCTCCCGGGGGGGGGTGCGGCACTTCGTTGGAGAGTTCGTCTCTAGATGAATTTCAAATTGCTAATTAACTTGCAGCCTCAATTGTGCTAAGAGCCCGGGCAACTGCCTCGGGGCTCGCATCGGTCATCGGCATACGAACATTTGGAGTTGGGATACGCCCTTGTGCGTGTAGCACTCCCTTGAAGACAGCTGGGTTTGGCTCTACAAAACAGGCTGTAATTACAGGTAAAAGTGCTTCATGGTGAGCGAGTCCATCAGAGACGCGACCATTAAGTCCATCATCGATCATGGCAACAAATCGCTCGGTAAGAACATGCCCAGATGCAGTAATTGCACCCTTGCCACCGAGGAGCATTGTTGGGAAGAGGTAGGGATCCTCTCCACCTAGAACGGAGAAACCCTCAGGTGCTTCGCTCAAGATCCGGAGCGTGTCGCCATCTAGAGAGCCCACCGCCTGCTTGATCCCTGCGATGTTGGAGTGTTCAGCGAGTGCGAGAACCGCGTCTGCACCGAGGCCGCGCCCTGTTCGGTATGGAATGTTGTAGATGATTACCGGGACGGGGCTCGCATCTGCGACAGCGCGCATATGCGCAACAATTCCGTCCTCAGAGGGGCGAACGTAATAAGGGGTAACAACAAGAACTGCAGCGAGAGCGGGAGTGCCGCTAAGCGCCTCGGCCTTGGCGATTGTGGTGCGGGTGTTGTTCGTACCGATACCAACAGTAAGCGGAGCATCATGCTCGGCACATACCTGCGAACAGATATCAATCACAGCCTGCTGCTCTGATGCATCTAGAGCGCTGGCCTCGCCTGTGGTTCCAAGGGCCACGATCCCCGCGGCCCCGGCATTTAGATACTCGTGCCCAAGGGACCCAACGGCCTCAATCGCTACCGATCCATCGGCGGCGAATGGGGTAATTAGCGGTACATGAACACCGCGGAGGTCGAGGTCACTAGGCACCCCCTCACCGTAGCGCCCGAACCCCACGGCTAGCCTGCTCGCCGTGTCCGACGCGCTGATAATTATCCTTGGAATCGGGATTGGTTTCGCTACAGGAGTCCTATCTGGCCTATTCGGGGTCGGCGGGGCCGTCATCTCGACCCCTGCCATTCGAGCCCTCGGCGCTACCCCGATCGAGGCCGTTGGATCTACCCTCCCCTCGATCATCCCGTCAGCAATAAGCGGCGCTCTCCGATACCGTCGTGATGGGTTTGTACACCTCGACTCTGTGGCTTGGGTCGCCCTGCCTGGAGTCGTTGCGGCGATCAGTGGGGCGCTGCTCTCAGACCATGTACCCGGAGGCGGGCATGCACTGATGCTTGCCACCTCAATGCTTGTTGCATATACCGCTTTTCGAACGGCGCGCGGCTCGGACGCGACACGCGATGTAGAGGCACATGATGTTCGTCGAGACTCTTGGTGGCGCCTAGCGATAATCGGCCTCAGCGCCGGCCTGCTCTCCGGGCTACTTGGGATCGGCGGCGGACTCCTCATGGTTCCACTCTTCGTTGGATGGCTACACATGCCAATCAAGAACGCCATCGGCACCTCTCTTGCCTGCGTTGCAATCTTGGCTATCCCAAGTTTCATCACCCACCAACTTCTTGGGCATATCAACTGGCTCTACGCAGCACCGTTATGTATCGCAGTCATCCCTGGGGCGCGAGTCGGCGCGCACCTTGCCATCACGAGCGCCGAGGATGTCCTCCGTAAGGTTGTCGGGATTGGCCTCGGGGTTTTATCGATTATCTATGCAACAGGCGAGATCGTCGCATTGCTGCGCTCCAACTAGACCAAGCGCTTGATCTAAATCGATCCACGCACGGTAACCTCAGCGTCGTGAGAATTCTCCTGATCGTCAACACTGCGGCCTCGTCGTTCTCCGCCCGAAAACGTGTTGTGATCCAGAAGGCACTCAGCTCTGACCATGAGGTTGAGGTAGTGGAGACAGTTCGAGGCGGGCATGCAACTCGCCTTGCCCATACTGCAGCCTCTGACGGTGTGGATGTAGTTGCCGTACTCGGTGGCGACGGCACACTCAACGAGGCCGCCAACGGATTAGTTGATAGCGCTACTGCACTCGCTCCCCTCCCGGGCGGATCTACAAATGTCTACGCACGAACTATCGGCGTTGCCAATGACGCGGTTGAGGCGACCGGGCAGTTGCTTGCATCTCTTGAGCGCGAGTCCTTCAAGCGTGTTGGCCTCGGGCGCGTTGAGGAGCGCTATTTTTTGTTTCACTGCGGAGTCGGCTTTGATGCTGCAGTTGTAGAGAAAGTGGAGGCGCGTCGCGGCCTGAAAAAGATTGCGCCGCATCCGTTCTTCGCCATGAATGCATTCGATGCGTGGCTACGTACCTATGACCATAAAAAATCGCGCTTTACAGTTGAGCTAGATGACGGCACCAAGATTGACGGAGGCACTATGGCGATTGCTGCGGTTAGCACCCCATACACGTTCATCGGGAAGCGCCCAATTGTCGTGACTCCGAATGCGAGCCTCGATAGCGGCTTCTCGCTTGCGGTTGTGCAGGCACATCGCTCACTCCCAATGATTGGGCTCGTTAGCAGGGCCATCATCGGGCAGCATGGCCTCGGTCGCACGCATGCAGCCGTTGTTAAGGATGACTTAAGCGAATTTACGATCGAGGCTGATATCCCTGTCCCCTATCAGGCCGATGGCGAGTTCTTGGGCGAGGCCACGAAGCTACGTTTTACACATCATCCGAAGGCTCTAAACATCGTGATGCCGACGCTATAGATGCCCATTCTCTCGAACTTCGGGTAGTTAATGTCGCTATAGCGACAACAGATGCCCGAAGTTCGGTGGTTTTTTAGAGCCAGTCGCGCAGGATCGCTGGCGTATCGGTAATTACGCAGTCGAGACCGGCAGCGAGTAAGGCAACAAGGACCGGCTCGTCATTGACCGTCCATACGTTTACCTTGACCCCACTCGCATGACAATCGTCTACAAACTTCGCACCCTCATCGCCAGCAAGCGATACCCAGTGTGGATGGACTGCGGAGTGGCCACCCGAGGTTGCAGTCGCAAGTGCCTCGACGTTTGGAACATTCGGCGCATATAGAAACCCTGTTGGGATCTCTGCATCAATTTCGCGAACTCTCGCAATTGCAGCGAGTTCGAACGATGAGATCACAACTGTGTCGCTCTTGCCACGCGAAACTAGAAGAGCGACCACGAGATCTGCAGTGCGCTGCGTTGGGTCATAACCTGCGTCGCCCTCAGAGTTCTTAATCTCAATGTTTAGGAGACTCCCCTTACAGAGATCGAGAACCTGCTCAAGCGTTGGAATGCTCGGCATCGCAGCAGCGATGGTGCCCCACTGCGTATCGCGAATCACACCGACGTTATTGATCTCTGGATCATGGAGAACCACGAGCACGCCGTCAGCGGTGGAGTGCACATCGAGCTCCACTCCATCGGCGCCCTCAGCAAGCGCTGCAGCGAACGAGGCGAGGGTATTCTCAGGTGCGGCCTTGGGTGCTCCCCTATGCCCAAGGATCAGCGGGGTTCGGGGGGCAAGGCTCGAGTCAGGGTTCATCCCAGTGAGCGTAGGCAAAGACTCCATGCCTGGGCCCTAAATCTCTCGAACTTCGGGTGGTTGTTGTCGCTATAGCGACGTTAATCGCCCGAAGTTGGTGGGAATATGCTGCGAATAAATGCCCCAAAAAAATCTCTTGCTAATGGAAGCAGTGACCTCTATTCTTCTCACCAGCCCCGAGAGGCAACTCAGGGGACGCCCGCTCCATTAGCCACTTGCTTCACACTGGCAACACGGCTGATCTGGAGACAACTACTTAAAAAGACTGGAATATTTGTGACTTTGACTTGGATCCGCACACACGACTGGGACGCTGCCGATTGGCGAACTGAGGCCATCTGCCGCAACTCAAACCCTGAGTTGTTCTTCCCAATAGGTGCAACCGGATCCGCTGCGGACCAGATTGAGGCGGCTAAAGAAATCTGTGGCATCTGCCCGGCTGCTACGCCGTGCCTTGAGTTCGCAATGGCTACAAATCAGGAGAACGGTGTCTGGGGCGGGCGCACTGAGGAGGAGCGACGCATGCTGCGACGCGACTCTGGTGCAAGCATCGCATTCGCGTAACGCGAGCACTTAAGTAAACGGGGCGATCTTGAATACTCCTTGGATACATCTCGACGAGCCAGACGCGCCGGCCTGCGAAGATTTAATTATCTCTATTGAGCAAGAGATAGGTGAGCCGGTCCACGAGGTTGTGCGCAAGCACCTGCGCGAGCGGCGAACTGACCCATCACATGCCTTCCCTCGATTCGAGGTGCACTTCGACCAATACATTTTTGGGCACCTCCACATTCCAACCGAGATTGAGGATGGGGTACCGGAGTTTGCAGAGCTCACTATCATCGCCACCTTTGATGCATGCTGGACGGTCTTAAGGGTCCCGACCAACAACACCTCGATCATCCCGATTGAGAGCGATATTGCACATGATTTTAGGGGATTAATTCGGAATGTGCAGGGACGAATTGGGCCTGACTCCACTGTCGGAGACCTCCTCCGCAGGCTCTTCTCAATTGTCGTGAATGAACTTGAGAAAGTGATCGTGATTACTGGCGGAGCAATCAACGAATGTGCCGAGGGATTAAGCGGATTCGATACGCGCGATCTCAGTCGAGCGCTCTCAGATCAGATCCCCAAGATCCGCGAGCGTGCACAAGATGTACGCCGAGAGGTCGCCAGCCTCGGCACCGTAATCGATGAACTTGCTGTCATTCTAGAAGCAATCGTGAATGATGATCTAGATCTCTATCGCACGAATGACGACGGGACCCACGAAGAGATCTTTAGCAACTCGACCGAGATTTACTTACGCGACACATATTTCCGATCGCGTCGGCTATCTGTCGTGCACGATGAGCAACTCGAGAAACTGCAGTTCGTGTTTCAGTCGATTAAGCAGCTAACTGACGCAGATGAGGTCATCTCAGGGCGATTCATCGGAGCTATCGCCTCCATCATGCTGCTCCCTACGTTCATTGTTGGCCTATACGGAATGAACTTCACCCACATGCCTGAGTTAGATTGGGCACTCGGATATTCCTTTGCCGGGTTGCTTATTGTGGCGACCACGGTATTTCAGGTCTGGTACTTCCGGCGCAAGCGTTGGCTCTAGCCCGGGGGCTCTACGGTCCAACCTGCTACAGGCACCGGAATACGCACACGCACTCGGGTTCCAGGGCGGTCACCATCACGTGCGTTCGTCATCTCAATTGTTCCTGCCAACTCTCCAGTCACGAGTGCATGCACAATTGATGTTCCAAGCCCTGGGGATGAAGTGAGATCAAATCCAACCGGTAGCCCAACTCCGTCATCGGTGACGATTACCTCGAGCAGACTGTCCTCTCGCTCGAGGTGAACATGCACAGTCCCCTCTATGGGCTCATCCCCAACACGCGGATATGCATGATCTACCGCATTCTGAAGCAGCTCATTTAAGACGACTGCGAGCGGCGTTGCAGTCCCGCCCGGCACATAACCAGATTCACCTGTCACATCAAACTGCAGACCGCCGTCACGATCCGCAACTGTCTCCTCAACAACTCGTACCAAAGGTTTGACGATGCTTGTAAAGTCGACCTCCTCGCTTGCCTCGCGTGAGAGCGTCTCATGGACAATTGCGATTGACCTAATGCGGCGTTCGGACTCCTGGATTGCCTCGCGAGCCTCCTCAGACTTGAGGCGCCTGCCCTGCAGACGAAGCAAAGCAGCGATGGTCTGGAGGTTGTTTTTTACTCTATGGTGCACCTCGCGGATAGTTGCATCCTTAGACATGAGCATGCGGTCTCTGCGCCGGAGGTCCGTAACATCGCGCATCAAGAGCAGCGCACCTACAGGCTCAAGCTCCTCTAATAATGGGATAATCCGCATTAGGACCGAAGAATCAGAGCGCTCAATCTCGTGCAGAACAGGCAGGCGGCCGCGCATCGCATTATCTACTGAGCCTTCATCAAACCCAAGTTGTTTGATCTCCGTGCCAGAGATATATGCATGAATGCCAATACGGTGAAGAGCGCTAACCGCGTTTGGACTTGCATAGCGAATTTTTGCATCTCCATCTAAGACAATTACACCATCACCCACTCGGGGCGCACCCTCGATCTCGAGGTCTTCTCGTGAGAACGGAAACGTGCCATCAACAATCATCTGCACTAAATCGTCGTATACCTCGGTATAGCAACGCTCAAGCTCGCCGACACGTCGCCCCATGAGAGTGTCGAACTCGCGACACAGAACAGCGATCGTCCTGTGGCGAAACACAACAGGGATTGCTTCAATAGTTAGCGGAGAGCCGTCACCTAAGTGTGCTGCCTGAGACTCGACAACCTCACCGCGTCGAAGTGCGCGTGTGGCTGCTGGACGCTCGGCTTCACTGACAACCTGCCCAACAAGATCTGCTGCATAGAGCGTCTGGCCGGTAGTGGGGCGCACCTGCCCAACAACGACGAACCTGGCGCCCTCCTCTCCCTCAATAGGCACCAACAGAATGAGGTCAGAGAATGAGAGATCCGAGATCAGGCGCCACGCTGATAAAAGCCGCTGGAGATGCTCGAGGGCCTCTCCCTCAACATCACTGTGCAGTCTGGCGAGCTCCTCAAGTGTGGACACGTTGAGAAGCGTACCGGTGTCAGCGAAGTTCGGGGGTTTAGGGGGGGGATCAGGTGAATAGGTGGTCTGCTATCTCCGCTAGGCCACTCAGATCGTGGATATCGGCATCGAGGCTCGGCACATTTACTAGTTCGCCCTCGATCCATGCCTGTAACTCAACTCGCAGCTCAGCCTCCCGAGCAGCAACCACACTAAAATTTCCAAACGACTCGCCGACGGTTCGCAGAACTCGCTCATCAATCGCGGAATCAGCGAGCGCCTCCACACCGGTCTCTGCCAATACCTCCGCCAATCGGTGAGCGTTAGCGATAAGAGCGGCTCCGGCCTCTGCCCCCGCTTCGGCGGTAAAGGACTCTGGGAGCGTCTTGTTGGTAATTAATGCGCCACATGGGAACTCGCGCTTGGTGAGTTCTCCACAGAAGATTTCAGCCTCACGTAGTGGTGCCGACTCCAGAGTCGTAACGACAAGAAAAGTCGTGCGCCGGTCATGGAGAAGACGCTCAACGACTTGGGCACGGGCTACAAAGCCGTCGTACATCGATTGGAAGTTTAGAAAAAACTCTGCAATATCCTGCAAGAACTGCGTGCCTAGAATTCGGTCTGCTACTTGGTAGAACGGTTTACTTGCGAAATTTACAAGCCGCGCTCCCCTACCGCCTCCAGCACGATATGGGGCAGTCAACCAACGAAGCAGGCGCCCCCCGAAGAACTCCGCCATGCGATGTGGTGCCTCTAGGAAATCAAGTGCATTGCGCGTAGGTGGAGTGTCGATAACTATGAGGTCGTAAGTTCCAGTCGCATGGATCTCGAAGAGTCTCTCCATTGCTATGTAATCGTGGCTCTGAACAAAGCGCGATGTGATGTTGTCGTAGAGGCTGTTATTGAGGATCTTCGAAGCTGTCTCAGCATCAGGTGCGTGGCGAAGCACTAATGAGTCCCAGGACTCCTTCATATCAAGCATCGCAACCCATAATTCGCCACGTGGCGTTAAGCCGGCCTCCTTAAAGGCAGAGTCGGGCACACGCGACTCTGAGTTACCGATCTCCTCAAGCCCGAGAGCGCTAGCTAGCTGCTTTGCAGGGTCGATTGTTATGACCAATACTTTTCCGCCGACGCGGCTAGCAGCACCGAGCGCTATCGCCGCAGCGATACTTGTTTTACCGACCCCTCCGGAGCCACAGACAATCAGAATCTCCTTTGATGCCACCACCCCATCGAGCGATCCCGCGGTCATAGCCCAAACTCCGCGCTCAATGCATCGGCTACAACGCGCGTCTCGCGTACTCCGTGGCTGCGAGTGAATAGATAAGGCAGGTAGAGCATCGGTAGGTCAACTGCTGCGCGTAGGTCTGAAAGGTGCTCGGCGCGGCTTCTGCGCATTGTTACGGCGAGGCGCGCTCCAGAGAGAACAGACTCGACTCCATCGCTAAGGTCGAGCCCGAGTTCGCTCTCAAGTTGGCTGCGAACCGCCTCCCCAGATAACGCCTCAAATGCCGACTCCTCGGCGCGTGTAAATAATTCGGGCAGGACACGATTGACGAACACAGCGCCGAGCGGAACATCGAGTTCACTACGAGCCCGTGCAACTAAATCAATCGTCTCGCTAACCGGCATCTCCTCTGGGGTCGTAACAACATTTAGAGCTGTGATCGCTGGGTCAGCGAGGAGATCTGTCATCCATTCAGTCTGTGAACGGATCGGTCCAACGCTCACTAAGTCCTTTATGGCATCGGGTGCCCCCAACTGCGCTACGACGTGTCCTGTGGCGGCTGCATCAACGATTACAAGGTCCCACGGTGCTCGCCCGGCTATCGACTCGCGGACCTCCCAAGCAATCTTCCCGATCGTCAATACCTCTTTAACTCCAGGGGCTGCGGTCGCAACGAAGTCAAAGACACGAGCAATCGGACCGATGCGCCCAACGACTGGGATGCGCAGATTAAGTCTTAGATACTCACGAAGAGAGGCCTCAGTATCCATTGCGAGCACGCTCACATTGGGGTGCACCTCAACGGGGACGAACCCAACAGGTGGGTGCTCAAACTTCGAGGCGATATCGCCCTTCGCGTCTACCTCAACTACTAGGACGCGTTTGCCGAGATCAGATGCAAGGAGCGCTAGCCCTGCAGTAACCGTGCTCTTCCCGACTCCGCCCTTGCCTGTGATTACAAGCAGGCGCTTCTTTAGAAGTTCCGGGAGAAGCGGTTCTTGGGCTGTTTCGTGGTCGCCACGCAACAACTCTTCGGGGTGCAGATCGTGCTCCGAACCATCAGGCTCGCCCAGCATTTACTTAGCGGCCGAAGCCGACCCTCTTAGCAGCGTCCTCGCCGACGATCTCGATGTACGCAATCTTGTCTGCGGGTACACCTACACGTCGGCCCTTGCTGTCAGTTAGCCAGAGGATGGTTCCAGAGGCTGCGAGGCCTGCGTTGACCTGAGAAGCTACTTCGTCAGGGGTGCCTTCAATGTCTAAGTTGAGTTCCTTTGCCGAGTAGACGACGCCGATTCTTACTTCCATTGATTTACCCCTCATTGTGACGTTCTTGAATATTGACGTTCTTAAATCTTGGTGCCTGCGTATCGTAGCGGGCTCTGCCTCGGGTTCGCGAAAGGCCCGCTTAGTTAATGAGTAGTTCGGGTCGCCTGATTTGACGAGGAGCTAGGTCGGTATCGATACGCTCCGCTGCAGCCATGAAGCAGGCCGAGGCCTCATCCTCTGGGTGGGAGATGATGATCGGCTTCCCGTCGTCACCGCCCTGCCTGAGGACTGGAACTAGGGGAATCTTTGCTAGTAGCGGCACTCCAAGGGTGGTCGCTAACTCGTCGCCACCGCCTTGCCCGAAGATCTCGTATGACTTCCCGTCGTCACCACGGAACCAAGACATGTTCTCGATCACGCCGATGACCTTGAGATCAACTTTCTCAGCCATGGCCGCTGCTCGCTGAGCAACTTTCTGGGCCGCTGGCTGGGGAGTCGTGACCACGATTACCTCAGCGCGAGGCAAGAACTGCGCAATTGATAGCGAGACATCCCCAGTACCTGGGGGCATGTCTACAAGCAAGTAATCGGGTTCGTCCCAATATACATCTGTAAGAAATTGCTCAAGCGCCTTATGCAGCATCGGACCACGCCATACAACTGCCTGGTCTTCACGAGCGAAGTAACCCATTGAGATGAGGCGAATACCGTTCGCAGAGGGGGGAATGATGAGGTCATCGATGGTCTCGGGGGGGCGATGTATGCCGAGCATGCGCGGCATTGAGAATCCCCACACATCTGCATCCACTGCGGCGACACTGTGCCCGCGCTGAGCGAGAGCGATTGCAAGGTTGGTCGTGATCGAGGATTTACCGACCCCGCCTTTACCCGATGCAATCGCGAGTATTCGTGTATTCGAACTCCCAAACGGGTTGGAGCGCTGACGCGGCGGTGGCGGCTTCGAGGCGTCGGTTACAGCAAGCGGGTTGGGTGGAGGCTCACGGCGTAGGCGCGATGCAACCGCCTTTAACTCAGCAGCAGTTGGCTCCGTTACTGTGAATTCGACGCGCGATATGCCTTCGAGGGCTACTAGCGCCTCGGTGATAACTCCGTGAAGGGCCCCTCGGTACCCAAGGTCCTCGAGCGGCGGAACTATCCCGATAACCGCCAGATCGCCGTCCACAGCGACTGAGCGAATAATCCCGAGGTCGACGAGACTTCTGCGCAGTTCAGGGTCTTGGACCTCCCCTAGCGCTGTATTTGCCTCTAGTTGACTCGCCATTCTCACTCCCGAGTATTTCCACTACCGACATAGGTAGAATACGCAGATGTCATCAAGACTCCCCGATTCAGGCAGGGCTCATCTCAGCGTCACTGCCACAGCCATACCTGATCTGCCCCACTTCGACCCCGTTGAGTTCAATGCTGCGGTCAGTGCGGTCACAAATGCCTTCGGAGACCCCACTCGACGCGAGATCTACCTACTTATTCGCGATGCTCGAACCGGGATGACCGCCGGAGAGATTGCCGAGCGCTTCAACCTCCACTCAAACGTTGCGCGCCACCATCTTGAGAAACTAGCCACCGCTGGCTATGTGATTGTAGAGACGGCGCGAGCTAATGACCAAGACACGCGTTCCGCAGGTAGGCCCTCGAAGCGTTATCGAGTCTCAGAGGCGGCGACAAACATCGCTAATCCGCCAGGGCGTGATGACTTAATCGGAACTCTATTAGCGCGCGCTCTAGATCTGCTGCCCCCCGAACAAGCCGAGGTCATGGCAGGTGAGGTTGGTTATGCATACGGACACGAGTTGGCATCACGCATGGCGCCGGCTGAGCATCAACGCTCTGTAAAGGAAGCGGTCGCAACTGTTGCCGAGGCGCTAACTGCCCATGGCTTTGCTGCACATGCGGAGGCGCGCGGCTCTGAGATGACAATCGTCGCGGACTCTTGCCCATTCGGAATCGCAGCCCAGCAGTATCCACATGTGATCTGCGCTGTTGACCATGGGATGATACGTGGCCTGATGGCTGGTCTATATGGCGAGACTGCATCGACTCAAGAGGCGCGCCGCACTTCGGGGGACGACACCTGCGTCACTCTTCTCGGGTGAGCGGCACTCCAATTCGATGACGCGCCACTATCTAGATCATGCGAGTGCATCTCCGCTCCGACCCTCTGCCTTCGAGGCGATGCTGCCGTATCTTCGCGATCACTACGCTGACCCCGGGCGCCTCCACGCTGAGGGCCTCACGACTCGAGTCGCTCTCGAGGTCGCACGCGAGCAGGTCGCTGGTCTTCTAGGGGTTCGCCCTAGGGAGATTGTCTTCACCTCTGGCGGCACGGAGGCTGCAAATACAGGGGTTTTTGGTGCGGTTGCGCGCGCAGTTGATCAATCCCCAGAGCGTGCAACACATATTGTCGCCAGCGCCATCGAGCACTCATGCGTCGGAGACTCCATTGAGAGCGTGGTCGCCCAGAGAGGAGGGGCCTCCTCAATCGTGGGGTGCGACGCTGAGGGGTTGATCGACCCGCAAGAGATCGCATCTGCGATCCGCCCTGAGACTGCTCTCGTTGCGCTGCAACTCGCTAACCATGAGGTCGGCTCTGTTCAGCCGGTGCATGAAGCCGTGCGCGCTATCCGAGCCGCAGCCAAGGAGTGCGGCGCTACTCCACTCATTCTCTGCGATGCAGCATCTGGAGTTGGGCACATACCGGTTGATCTAGCAGCACTCGACGTTGACCTAGCGATCATTAGTGCACATAAATTCGGCGGACCTAAGGGGGCAGGCGCGATGTTTGTGCGACGCGGACTGCGGATACCTCCACTCATGCTTGGCGGCGCACAGGAACGAGCGCGCCGTGCAGGATTAGAAGATGTTGCAGCGATGGTTGGCTTTGGGGTAGCAGCACAACAGGTCGCAACCAATCTTGAGAATGAATCAGCGGCAAATTTTGCGCAGACCGATTTAATAGAGAAGTACTGCAACGGGATTGAGGGCGTTACGCGAGTTGGGCCTCTTGATCCGGCGAGGCGTCTCCCACATGTTCTCTGCATAACCATCAACGATGTTGAGGCAGAGCCAGTATTACTCGCACTCGACGCACGCGGAATTGCAGTGCACTCTGGATCAGCATGCTCTAGTGAAGTACTCGAGCCGTCACCTGTGCTTTTAGCAATGGGGGCAGAGGCAGATCGATCGCTCAGAGTCTCGGTAGGTTGGAGCACAACACTCGCCGATGCGGCGGCATTTGGGCCTGCATTAGAAGCAGTTTTAAGAGACCTTCGCCAACTGCGCCGGTAACAGACCCGAGTATCTGAGCAATAACGCCGCGATACTCGAGAAATCGCCCCTGAGGAGTCAAGAGCGCGAATCCCCAAATATTCACCTAATCGGCACACGGACTCAACAATTCGCCTCAGACAATCTCGACCGTGGGCACTATCCTCACCACTCACATGATGCGGTCACCGATTCTTAGAACTACAACTCAGCGCTCAGAGCACCTCGCGGCAAGCGGCATGCAGGTAATCAGGAGCAGAGCCAACTCGTTACTTCGAGTAGGTGCAGCCCTATTAGTCATAGGCATCGCCGTCGCCGCCTGCGCAGCCCCCGCTCCACTTAGTGGATCAATCAAAATCCAAGGATCACCCTCGTTCCTCCAAGTTGTCTCTGAGACGGCTGGCAGATTCGAAGAGGCGAACCCATTAGTTCGCTTCAATGTGGCTCTAACAGGGAGCTCCGATGGCATCGCTCTCCTATGCAATGGTCTCGCACCAATCGCAACCGCAGCAAGGGACTTAACCGAGGCCGAGAAGACATCCTGTCGAGAGAGCAACGTCTCTCCAGTGCGACTCCTACTAGCGCGAGGTGCTGTTGTTCTAGTTACACGCCCCGCCGATGGTCCCGCTAGATGTCTTTCATACCCCGCTCTATACGCGCTCTTAGGCATTGAGTCATTCGGAGTAAATACTTGGGACGGATCGCCGCTGCTCCCGGAGACCGAGAAGGCATCTCTTCCAACTGGCCCCTTAGCCATATTCGGCCCGCCTCCTTCCTCTGGAGTCATGGAGGTCATCTCGGACCAAGGCCTCAGCCAGGAAGCAACAACGCGCGGTACTGAGGCGAGCTCAAGGGGCGACTACACCGCCTTCGAGAGCGAGGCGCTTGTCCGGGATTCAACGCTTCGAACTCCCGGTTCTCTCGGGGTCCTCACCCTCGCAGACTTGAATGTCAAGGGGCGTGCGCTTAGCCCGGTATCTATAAATACAGGGGATGGGTGCGTGGAGCCCTCCACTCGCAACGTCCGCTCTGCGCTCTACCCACTTACTCGACCTTCGTTATTGTTCGTCTCTCAACAGGCAGTTGCAGACTCCCCTGCACTCAAGGAATTCGTGGACCTAATGCTCGATCCGAGTACTACACCAGCCATCAAACGCTCGGGGGGCATACTCCCTACAAAGGCTGAGTCCGCAGAGGTTCGTCAAATTTGGGCATCGGCTGTAGCGAAAGCAGAATCCAACAAATGACCTGGCTTACCTCTCTTTCATCAGGGGCTGTGCTTGCGCTCTGCATACTCGGCACTTTGTTCATCTCCGCTATCTCTTTACTTTTGCTAATCAAACTGGAGCATGGAGGCTCTGAGATCGCCGGCATGACCGCCGCCGCATACATGACCGCGTTAGGGAGCCTCTTCGCAATCTTGACCGGCTTTCTCATTAACAGCGAATACCTGACACTGCGCGAGACGCAGCGAGCGATTAGCACCGAGGTCGCCGCCCAGAGTGTCCTTGCTTATGCAAGTGCGAGTCTGCCTCCACCCGATACTTACCGAATTCAGGCACTACTAAGCAAATACGATAAGGCTCTTATCGATAGCGAATGGAGGGCACTCGCTATTGATGACGAGACTCAATCCACCGCATTCGATGCTCTAGGAGATCTGCAGTTAGAGATAGCAGACCTATCCTCGAGGCCCTACGCTCCAGAAGCGCCAATAGCCTCAATGGGGAGTGCGTTAGAGACGATGACTGAAGCCCGCAGACAGCGAGTCTCGGTAGCCTCTCAGACTCTGCCGATGCCTCTCCTCACTTTGAGTGTCATTTCGGGGCTGGCACTCATTATCAACGCTCTGGTAATTGCACTAAGGGCTGGGCCAAAATATGGCTTCGTCGCGCTAGGCATAATCGCACTCGTTGCACTCGACATCGCAGCGGTAATTGCAATCAGCGCACCATTTCGGGGGCCTTTCGTGGCAAGCACTACTCCCATCGAACAAATTCTTCAAGAGATATCAA
The DNA here is from genome assembly GCA_001023575.1 of Actinobacteria bacterium IMCC26256. Classification (GTDB taxonomy): domain Bacteria; phylum Actinomycetota; class Acidimicrobiia; order IMCC26256; family IMCC26256; genus IMCC26256. Next base: position 1,862,187 of record CP011489.1, read on the forward strand.
GCGGGGCATTCTTACCGTGGATAGCGCGATGAGGCTTCGATCTAGATTCATAGGCGCCGCGGTTCTATCTGCAGTCACAATTATCTCCGCCTCTGCGTGCTCGTCGAGTACCTCTAAAGCCGCCGGAGAAACATCGAGAGAGAGCTCTTGCGCGAAGAAGGCCGACTGCGTCCCCTTGGGCATAGGAGAACCAATATTTATTGGCACACAACTCTCCGAAAATCTAGCGATAGGCAAAGAATCTCTAGTTGGGGTTGAGTTAGCTATTGATTATTTGGATGGGCATTTCGATGGTGTGCCCGGCACCATTGACGGGCACGAAGTAATTGCGCTCTCCACCCCAGACACATGCAGCGGCTCGAGCGATGGTGCAAGCGCTGCAAGAGGACTCTTGGCCGAGAAGCGCCTTATCGGGGTAATCGGAACCACTTGTTCTGGGAGCGCTTTTCAAGGCGCTGCGGAGAAGTACTCGGATAGCAAAGTACTTTTACTCTCGCCATCCAATACCGCCCCAGCGCTTACCGGAGAAGGGACTCGCCCTCCCTACTACTTCCGTTTCGTAAATAATGACCTAATCAGTCGAGCAGTTACAGCCGCCTTTATTAGAGACAGGGCAGGTTGGAGTTCTGTAGCGACTATCTCGGATATTGGAGACCCGTACTCCAACGAGTTAGCTGACTCACTTGGAAAGCAATTACGGGTGAATGGTGTAGTAGTTACAAAACTCTCCTCCTCGTCAGGAGGAGACGCTGCTGGACTTGTTGCACAGCTTGCCCTATTAGCGCCGAAGGCAATCTTCATCCCCACTATTAACCCAGGGTGCGCGAACATCACTGCTGCCCTAAGAAGCGATGCGCGCACTCGCGCTATTCCGATAATCGTCGGGGACGGATGCCAAGAAGTATCAACCCTTGCAGGTATCGGTGTAAATACCAACAATCTTTTTGCGACGGGGCTCGACTTGAGCGTGTTGCAGTCAAATGATTTCTACAGAACCTATTTTCAACCTGCATTTGTCCGTAGAACCGGGGTCGCCCCCACTACAGGATACGAAGCAAACGCCTTTGATGCAGCGAGCCTCTTGGTCGCCTCAATCTCTACGGCGATTCATTCCGGAGAACGCGGCTCGTCTGTAATAAATCGCGTAGCGGCGCGCGATGCACTGCTCAAGGTAGCCAACTACTCGGGTATGTCTGGCCAAATTACATGCATCCCATCTGGGGACTGCATTCCTAGCGCTCGAATAGGTATCTACCAAGCGCCATTCTGGCCCGCAATAAATCCGACCACGGCGCAGATTGTGTACTCAAAAGAGGTAACCCTCTTGAGTGTGCGCACAGGCGGCTAGTAGCGAAGTAGATGCAAGGCGAGCACCGCCATCAATACCTAAGAGCCATCAATACCTAAGAGCGCTGTGCTGCGAGGAGGTTGAGAGCAGATCCTGCCCTGAACCAACCGATGTGCTCCTCTGACATTGTGTGTCGGACCTCGAAAGACTCCTCGGTACCATCAGAGTGGTGAAGCACCACATTTAGGTTGCGATCTGGAGCAAGCTCTGCAAGCCCAATTACGTCGACAAAGTCATCGAAGCGAATGCGCTCGTAATCTCGTGCGTGTACGAAGGTAAGCGGCAGCATGCCTTGCTTCTTGAGATTTGCCTCGTGGATCCGAGCGAATGAACGCACAAGAATCGCACGCCCACCCATGTAGCGCGGCTCCATCGCAGCGTGCTCACGCGATGAACCCTCACCGAAGTTCTCATCACCGATAGCGATCCAGTCGATGCCCGCGTCCTTGTATTTCTTGGCTAGATCAGGGAGCGCAACAACTGATCCGTCACGCACATCAATACCTTGGCCAGACTCCTTGAGCGAGAAGGCATTGTTGGCACCTATGTAGAGATTCTGCGAGATATTTGTTAGGTGACCTCGGTACTTCAACCACTGCCCTGCAGGCGAGATGTGATCCGTTGTGCATTTGCCTGTTGCCTTCATAAGTACACGAAGGCCTGCGAAGTCCTCGCCATCCCAAGCGCTAAAGGGCACAAGGGCCTCAAGGCGATCCGAGCCCGGCTTAATTGATACCGAGACATTGGAGCCATCGACCGCGGGCATTATGAATCCAGACTCTCCTGAGTCAAAACCACGGCTCGGGAGTTCGTCGGCACTAGGCGCACTGAGAAACACCTCTACCCCATCGTCGCCGATGATCGGCTCGCGTGTGAAGTCGACATCGAGTCGCCCTGTAAGTGCCATTGCAACAACCGTCTCAGGGGATCCAATAAAGGAGAGTGTCGCTGCGTTGCCGTCGTTGCGTTTCGGGAAGTTTCGATTGAAGGAGGAGACGATTGAGTTGGCCTCTCCCGCAGCAATATCATCTCGCTGCCACTGCCCGATGCAGGGTCCACAGGCATTTGCAAGCACGGTTGCACCAATCGCCTCAAGGTCTGCGAGGAGCCCATCACGCTCGATGGTGGCACGCACCTGCTCTGAGCCGGGGGTAATCAGGAGTGGAGACTTTACGCGCAGTCCCTTCGCTGATGCTTGACGCGCAACGTGGGCTGCACGCCCAATGTCTTCATATGATGAATTGGTGCAGGACCCAACGAGAGCAGCTGAGATCTCTAGCGGGTACCCCTCGGCACGCGCCGCCGCAGCGACTTTGCTAATCGGACGATCAAGATCAGGCGTATGCGGGCCAACTAGGTGCGGAACAAGTTCATCAAGATTGATATCGATAACTTGGTCGTAGAAATCTTCAGGGCTTGCATTTACTTCGGGGTCATTGCGAAGCATCTCAGCGTTGGCATCTGCAAGTGCTGCAATTGCATCTCGCCCTGTGGCGCGAAGGTATGCAGCGATCCGATCGTCGTACTCAAATAGCGAACACGTTGCGCCAATCTCAGCACCCATGTTGCAGATCGTTGCCTTACCTGTTGCAGAGATACTGCTCGCACCTGGACCGAAGTACTCGACGATTGCGCCGGTTCCGCCCTTAACAGTAAGGATTCCAGCGACCTTAAGGATGACGTCCTTAGCCGATGCCCATCCTGAGATTGATCCGGTAAGACGCACTCCAATGTGTTGGGGTAGGCGTGTATTGAAGGGCCATCCAGCCATTACATCGACAGCGTCAGCGCCGCCGACACCAATAGCAACCATCCCTAAACCACCGGCGTTCGGGGTGTGGCTATCAGTACCGACCATCATCCCGCCGGGGAACGCGTAGTTCTCTAAGACGACTTGGTGAATGATCCCCGACCCTGGCTTCCAGAAACCGATCCCGTACTTCTCACAGACTGTGCGCAGGAAGGTATAGACCTCTGCGTTTTGGTCATTAGCGAACGCAAGGTCTGCATTCGCTCCGACACGAGCCTGGATCAGGTGGTCACAGTGAACAGTGCTCGGGACTGCAGTGAGCGGCAACTCTGCGAGCATGAACTGCAGCAACGCCATCTGCGCAGTTGCATCCTGCATGGCGACGCGGTCCGGTCGGAAGTCTCCGTAATCGACGCCGCGCTTTAGACCCAACGTTGTTACATCATCCGCATGGGCGAGTAGGACTTTCTCGCCGAAAGTAAGTGGCCTCCCCAAGCGTTCGCGCGCAATAGGGAGACGGCTAGCAAAACGGCCGTATACCTCCTCTACGAGTTCGATTGGTGTTGTAGGGCCAGCAGGTGCTGCAGTCATCGGGTTCCTCTTCTAGCGATCTAGTTCTTCGATTACAACGGTCTCCATCGTGTCGCCCTGAGTAATTGCTAGGGCAACAGGCATTCCGTCGATCACGTAACCAAAAAGGTTGTACGACTTTGCGAGGCCCTTGGTCTGGTCGGCGATGGTGATGAAGAACTGAGAGCCGTTGGTATTGGGCCCGGAGTTCGCCATTGCAACTGCACCGAGTGTGTACTCAGCAATAACTGGCTCATCCTCAAACTTGTAGCCAGGGCCACCAGTGCCGCGGCCATCTGGGCAGCCACCCTGGATCACGAAGCCGGGGACAACGCGGTGCCACGTAAGGCCGTCGTAGTAACCGAGGCGAGCAAGCCCGACAAAGTTGTTGACTGTCTTGGGGGCCAAGGCTGGGTCGAGATCCATCACGATGGTTCCCTTGTTGGTGACGATTGTGGTTCGGTAGATCTTGGACTCGTCGATGGTGTGTTCTGGGCGCTCTGGCATTTGTATCTCCTGTTGGGTTGCTAGGGGTTTAGTTGGGGGGAGGTTTAGTTGGGGAGGTTTAGTGGTCGAGAAATTCCGGCCGGTTTATGGCCTTGTGGTTGAGGATACGCCACCGCTCGTAGCAGCGACTGCTTGGGCAAGGAGTTGGCGCACCGCCGCGGACTGCCCACCATCGGGGACAGCCGCTAGATATAGCTGAAACTCCGGGATTGCGGCAGAGGGGTTGGATTTGTCGCGTAGGTAGATGATGCCCTTGAAGAAACGGGCATCTGGGTAGGAGGAGTCGATCTCCAAGGCCCGTTCAATTCGGACCAATCCATCATCAGGTAGGCCAGCTAGGCGAAGAATCCATCCCGCATATGCGTGGGCCTCGGTGTCTTCTGGGGCGATTCGAACCACCTCATCAAACTCTTTTAATCCGTCGGCATAACGCTGCTGAGACAAATATGCACGCGCAAGGGAGCGATGAGCCTCGATGTCATCAGGGCTCTTCTCCACAGCAGCCTCCAGCGCTGCCAAGGATGCCCCGCCTGCAACACCGCTCGGTGCGGGGCCGGTAACGAACTGCCCAGGGAGGCGCGCCCCCATTGCAAATGAGAGAGATACAGCAGTGACTAAAGCGAAGGCCACTACACCTACCCATACGACTAGGCGGAGGCGACGTGATGATGCATCTTGAGTTGAGTCGCCTTGGCTGCGAGTGATCCTCCGCGATCCAGACTCGGATTCAGAGATGCTACGCAGAACGGCTGCACATCGCGCCGTGTAATCACCATGGAGGGTCGCGTACTGCTCCTCATCAATGTTTCCTGCAGCGCGCTCATCATCGAGGTCCCTAAGAGAACGTAGGAGAAAATCTCGTTCGTTGGCTAGGGCAAACTGCTCGTTATCCATTGGTGCCGTCGCGTTCTTTGGCTACAAGAGATTCGTCTTCGGCACTCGCATCTAAGCGAGGTTGGCGGCGCCATCTAGCGAAAGCGAATCCGAGACCAGCGCCTCCAAGAATGACTAGGAGTATCGGGAGCGCCCAGACAATGATTCCAATGCCGTCTCCACGAGGCTTCAATAATACTGACTCGCCATAGCGGTCTATAAATACAGCCCTAATCTCTGCATCCGACTCGCCATCTGTTATTCGAGAGCGGATGTCTGCTCTAGCTGCACGAGCCGATGCAGTGGCACTCTCGGCGACGGATAGCCCTTCGCAGTCGACGCATCGAAACTCGCGCGAGAGGCGCGCAGTATGCGAAGCGATCGATTCAGGGCCGGAACGCGGCCAAAGAGAGAACGTAAAAGCGCCAATGACCACTACAGCGAGAACTATCCACGATATTCGTACTCGTGATTTGCTCTGGGTGCGATTAGTAGGTGCACTTGATCTCGACTCCATAAAAATCAGCCAACCCGGCGCGCAGCGCCGACCATCTCGTTGATATTGCCAACTGTTACAGGCCCATACTGGGAAGCAACTACTACTCCACTCGGCGAGATTACATACGTCTCCGGCTGTCCCCTTGTGCCGAATGCAAGTGCAGCCTTACTTCCTGGGTCCATAGCAATCGGCCATGTAACTCCCTCGGCCTCGACATAAGTCTGCGTAGCGCTCTTCGTATCTTCACGCACTATCCCAAGCATTGTCACCGCCGAGTCGTCTTTATTCGCACTCCACCAATCGACAAGAGCTTGATGCTCCTGGCGACATGGGATGCACCAAGAGTTCCAGAAATTTATGACGATTGTCTTGCCGGCAAGTGCCTCCGAGGAGGTTCGATCACCGTTTAGTAGCGGTAGATCGAATGCAGGAGCGTCTCGCCCTAATAAGCGCGATCTGTTGGCATCAGCACGCGGGTCTCTTCCTACGTTGATAGCGAGAACTACCGCCAAAGCAGCGACTACAACTGCAGTGATGATTGCGACTACTCGGACTCGACTCTTCATGACACTGAGACGGATTGGGCCTCAACCTCAGCCTCGCCTGTGACCCTAAAACCTGGTCTGCGCCTAACTGATGGAAGCAGTGCCCCAATTGTTCCAATCGCAAGCAGCGCTCCACCAAACCAGATCCAGACAACCATTGGGTTGATACCTACCCCTATGGTGACACGCCCTGTTTTGTTCGGCGATGAAACAAGCGTTAGATAGATATCTCGCAGGACACCAGTGCGAACAGATGGTGTACCGATTGCTTGGTTTGAGTTTGGGAAGGTTGAGACCGAGGGGGCGTATGTACCTAGAGATTTACCCCCCTGCTCAATTCGAATATCTGTTGAGAGTGTTGTCTTCTGCCCCGTGACCGATTTACTGCTACCTACATATGTAAACGTGTAGCCCGCTACCTCTGCAGACTGGCCTTTAGCAAGGCGGATCTCTTGCTTTGTTCCGAAGGTGTGTGACCCTGCGATTGCCACAGCAATAAGTACTACCCCGAGATGCACAGTGAGTCCGCCATAACGGCGAGGATTCCCGGCGAGGGTGCGCCCAGTCGCTCGCATCCACCCAATCTTGTCAGCGCTACGACGCGACTTAACTGCCATAAAGGTCTCACGCATAATCCCTGCAATGGCGAATGCGCCTAGCCCAAATGCAAGCGCTGTTGGGAGCGAACGATCGAGGAAGATCAGCGTGAGGACCATCACTGCGGTTCCGACCCAGGCAGGGAGTAGAAGTCTGCGCTTGAGCACATCCCCACTTGCTGCGCGCCACGGCAGCGCAGGTGCGACCGCCATCAGAAAAAGAAGTGCGAGACCGAGTGGAATCGTCATTCGGTTGAAGTACGGCTCGCCGACCGATAGCTGCTTTCCTTGAATCGCCTCAACTATTAGAGGGAATACCGTCCCAAGAAGTACAACGAAAGCAAAGGCAACGAAGAGGAGGTTATTACCTAGAAATGCAGCCTCTCTAGAGAGCATCGAGTCGATACGCCCCGGAGCCCGAAGGCGATCTCCACGCCAAGCAATCAACGCTAGGCCTGCGCCAGCGCAGACTCCTAGAAACACAAGAAGCCAAAGCCCAATAGATGACTCTGAGAAAGCGTGCACGGAGTTAACGACACCGGAGCGCGTAAGGAATGTTCCAAGAATGGTGAGGCAGAAGGTTGCGATTACTAACGAGAGGTTCCAGACGCGCAGCATTGCGCGGCGCTCCTGAACCATTACTGAGTGAATAAACGCAGTGGCAGTGAGCCATGGGAGAAGTGATGCGTTCTCAACCGGGTCCCAAGCCCAGTAACCGCCCCAACCGAGTACCTCGTAAGACCACCAGGCTCCGAGGATAATCCCTAGAGATAGAAAGCCCCAAGCGATCAGAGTCGTTCGGCGTGTATCTGCGAGCCACCCCTCACCGACGCTCCCAGTAATTAGTGAGGACATAGCAAAGGCAAACGGCACTGTGAAGCCCACGTACCCGAGATAGAGCATCGGTGGGTGAAACGCCATTAACGGGTGATTCTGAAGGAGTGGGTTTGGGCCACGCCCATCGAGGGGCGCTCCACCGGCAACAAGGCGGAATGGGTTCGCAGGGCCGAGCACTAGCAAGAAGAAGAAGAGAGCAACCCCGAGCATCACAATCGTTGCCCAAATAACAAGCGGCTCTGATGCACGCTTGCGGAAGTGGCGAACCGTTACCCCTATGTAGCCCGAGAGTATTAGAACCCATAGGAGTATCGATCCGGCCAGAGCCGACCAGAGACCGGTAATAGTAAATAGCAGAGGGGTTGAGCGCGCGTTGTTCTCTGCGACATAGCGAATCGTAAAGTCGTGGCTAACCAGCGCCCACTCCATAATTCCCACGGCTGCCAATGCGGATACCAAAAGAACCGCAACACATTTGCGCCCTACAGCGAGCAGTGCATCGTTTTTTCGCTGCAGCCCAAGCAGAAGGCTTGTTATGCCAACAACGCATGCACCTCCTCCAAATGCAAGTGCAAGAATTCCTAGTGTCGCCTTCACGCGTTACCCACCTAGATCAGCCCCGCGGAAGCGATGTTGTCGTAGTGACCTTTACCTTTGGCGGGGTGTACTCCTCGCCATGCTTAATCATTATGCGGTCAGAGTTAAAGGCTGCAACCCCACTCGCTGTTGCGGCACCCCATGCGCCCTCGCAGAGAACCGGTGCACCTGGCTTAAAGAGTTGGGGCGGGTCTCCCCGATGGTTGATAGTGACGGTCTTCTTACCGTCTGTAACCTCAAAGCTCACACCGGTGCTCGTCTCAGAAATTGTCCCCGGGACAACAGCTCCCGCGAGCCTAAAACGCGCCTGAGAACTACGAATCTTCACAGCCTCGGAAACAGTTCGGTAATAGACGACGTTCCCAGATAGTTGCACGGCAAGCCCGATAATGGCGATAACCGCCACCGCGCAGATTCCGATTGCTACCCAAGCGCGCCGCCCCTTCACCGATCTACACCGTTCTCTGCTTTTGGAGCAGCAGGCTTAAATAATGTTTTCTCTCCGCGAGCAACTGCCGTGCGCAGTGCGATGCGCAGCGCATACCCGCCAAGCACTAACCCGGTGATTACCCAGGATGCAATCACAAATCCTGCGTCGGTCATTTGACACCCCCAGATCTCTGAAGGATCGCGGAATCTAGTGCAGTCTCCTCAAGCCCTTCCTCAAGATAGGCGAGTTGGTATCTACGGTTAAGAAGCGAGACGTAGAGAAGTGTGAATGCAACTACCCCAATCCAAAGTGTTAGAGCCATAACGCCATGGATCTCAGGATTCAACTCTGGATTAAAGACCGTCGCCTTTTGGTGGAGTGTTCGCCACCAGTTAACAGAGAAATGCACGATAGGTACATCAATAAAGACAATCACAGCCGTAATTGCGCTGCGGCGAGCACGCACGATTGGCTCGGCCGGCACTGCTCTAATTGCGAGGTAACCAAGGTAGAGAAAGAAGAGAACCGCAGTGGAGACGAGGCGAGCGTCCCATGCCCACCAAACTCCCCAGACTGGGCGACCCCAGAGCGAGCCAAGCAGAAGCGTAAGACCAGTAAAAATAAGCCCTATCTCGGCAGAGGCTCCAGCGACGCGATCCCAGACTGCAGAACGAGTGCGCGGCCATAACCAGAGCAGCGACGCGAGTGTTGTGATGCCGAATGCAACATATGCGGCCCATGCAGCCGGAACATGTAGGTACATAATGCGCTGCGCATCTCCCTGGACAACATCGGCCGGGGACGCCCAGAGGCCGAAGAAGGTCAACGCCCCGATTGAGACAAGTGTTAGGGAATCAACAACACGCCCAACGGCACGCGGAAGTAACGCAGAGCGATCATCCCTATTATTTATCTTCTCGCTCATGTGTCCTCCCACAATGGGCCAAAGGCAAGCATTCCGACTCCTGTATATAAAAGTGCAAAGACTGTAAGCAATGCGACCCATGGCCAAGCATCACCGGGGACACCCTCGAGTCCATCCTCGAAGGCGCGGGTAGCGCCGAGCATCACCGGTGCTAATACGGGGAGCAATAGCAACGGCAGCAAGGTCTCACGTGCTCGCAATCCAGCCGCGAGTACTCCATATAACGTACCGGCAGCAGCGAGCCCCATAGTGGCGGCAGCGGCTGTGGCAACCAATACAACCACGCCATGTACCTCAACCCCGTACAGAACCACGACGGTCAACCCGAGCACGGCCTCCAGAATCGCGAGTTGAACTGCAATCGCTATCGCCTTACCGATAAATACCGATGACCCGTCTAGCCCGGCGAGCCGGAGCCCGTCGCGGGCGCCGTGCTGCTGCTCAATCGAGAAGGCACGCCCAATTGCCAATAGCGCAGCCAAGAGAACCGTAATCCAGAACAATCCAGGAGCAACCCGAGCGAGGATTCCGCGATCGGGGTCAAGGGCGAAGGCAAATAGCAGGACCACAATCGCCCCGAATGGCAGCACCTGAGAGAGCAAGATTCGAGAGCGCATCTCTATACGTAGATCCTTACCAGCAATGAGTTTTATCTCGGAGAACGCGTTCATGCTTGCTCGACCAAGTACGCGCGCCCGCCGCGAATTGAGAACTCCCTATTAGAGAGTGCGCGTGTGCGCTCTAACTCGTGACTCGCGATGATGACTGTTCGCCCAGTGGCATCTGTCTCACGCAGAATCTCATCAAGTATCTCGCGGCCCTCGGCATCCAAGCCAGCATGAGGCTCATCCAATAAAAGCAACTCTGGGTCACGCCCAAACGCAGCAGCGAGAGCGAGTCTTCTGCGCTGCCCTGCCGACAACCTTGAGTGCAGCACCCCCGCTACATGCGAGAGCCCTAAGCGCTCCATTGCGCTCTCCCCCATTGCTGCTTTATGCCCAGACGCTTTAGCTGAGAAGACGAGGTTCTCGCGCACGGTTAGGTCGTCGTAACAGAATGTGTCATGCCCAACGAGTGCAAGACGCCGACGGTGACTAACCCGATCAGTATTTAGATCGAATCCCAATACGGTGCCGGTTCCAGAGTGCAGCGGCACCAGCCCTGCAAGCAGGCGAAGGAGAGTGGTCTTACCCGCGCCGTTGGGGCCGGACAGCAGAGTTATCCCGCCGGCATCGAGATCTAAATCGAGTCCGGCGAGTGCAGGGAACCGCCCAAGTAGGCAGACCGCTTCACGGAGTTGGAGAAGGTTTGGCACCGCCCTCAAGGCTACGGAGGCGTAGTGGTCACAGGCGAACCCACCGGCTAAACCAAGTCTCCCCCTAGGCTCAAGTATGTGATGAGAGTTATTGGAGGGATAGGCCGGGCCTTGGTGACCATTGGGCTACTAACCCTGTCTTTCGCCGCCTATCAACTCTGGGGCACCGGAGTCTACGAAGCCAAAGCCCAAGACTCTCTGAAACAGGACTTTGCTAAGGGCCTCAAGACAACAACCACCACGAACGGCGACCCATCGGCTCCAGAATCAAAGCCACTCCCGATCCCGAGTGGTGATGCGATTGCCATCATCAGCATTCCAAGTATTGGAGTAGAGCACGCGGTTGTACAGGGCGTGAGGCGCGCGGACCTTCGCAAGGGCCCTGGGCATTATCCCAATACTCCGCTCCCTGGCGAGTTAGGCAACGCAGCAATTGCAGGTCATCGCACAACCTATGGAGCACCATTTGGTCGACTCGATGAACTAAGACCGGGAAATCTCATTGAGGTTCGAACCGCAGATGGCGATTTTCGCTACAGCGTTACCGAGACAATCATTGTTAGGCCAACAGAGTTGAGTGTTCTTAACGCTACCCCAACGGCGACTCTTACCCTCACGACATGCCACCCGCGTTTCTCGGCATCAAGTCGATTGGTTGTGCGTGCCAGCCTGGTACCCGCGTCGAGTGCGCCGGTAAGGGATCCTTCTATTACGCAACCAGCACCGGTGACTTCAAGTCTTGATACTGCACATGGGAAGGTCGATTATCGCGGCGCGGTGATCTGGGGATTGGCGACTCTTGCAGTTGGCCTCGGCTGGTGGGCAGCATTCAGGAAGCGCCGCGTATGGCAAGTGCGCTTTGGAGGGTTTATCCCGTTCGCAATCGTCTGCTTTGTTTGGTTCGGCTATCTAGACAGAGCGTTACCTGGAAATTACTGACCGCAACGCAAAAAAGGCTTTATTTAGCCTATTTACCTGTAAACTCAGGCGGTCGTTTCTGTGCAAACGCTTCGAGCCCCTCTTGAAGGTCGCTGCTCATGAAGGCAGTCTCCTCCAAGGCCTTTAGCTCTGCGATTCCATCCTGGGATAGCCCCGTCTCGATTAGATGTAGTGCTCGCTTGTGCCCGTGAACCGTTATGGGAGCAAGGCGTGCAACCTCATCTGCCCATGCGATTGTAAAATCGCGAACATCATCAGCACGACGATTTACTAAACCAGCACGCTCCGCCTCATCGACGTTTAGTGATCGCGAAGCAAGCAAAAGGTCTCGTGACATAGAGGGACCAACGAGGCGGCTCAGGCGTGAAATGTTGGCGGCTGAGAGCACAATCCCAAGTTTCGATGCAGGGATCGAGAAGATTGCTTTTGGCGAGGCAACCCTGAAGTCGCACCCAACCGCAAGCTGCATACCTGCACCCATGCAGGGGCCGTTTATCGCTGCGAATACTGGGAGTGGATGCTCAACGATGCAGTAGAGAAGTCGCTCGAACGCCGGACGGAAGGAGTCATTTCCGCCAGGCTGAATACCTCCACCGTCAGAGACATCAGCGGCCCGAAGCACTAGATCTGCTCCGGCGCAGAATGCACTCCCCTCAGCAGCGATGACAATTGCGCCAACACCATTGACGCGCTCTCCGCCTACGCCAGCAACACTCGTGAAGTGCGCGCGTATCTCGTCACAGATCTCAGCATTCAACGCATTGCGGCGCTCTTGGCGATCAAGGGTTAGGACCGCAACCCTGTCGATGATCTCGAAGCGCATCATGTCTCTGAGATGATCGCTATGAGGTCGCCTTCGCGTACCGTCTGTCCGGCCTCTACATGTATCTCTCGCACGATTCCCGGTACCTCCGTAATGACAGGGATCTCCATCTTCATGGACTCAAGAATTGCGATCTCGTCGCCCTCTGCAACGGCTTGGCCCTCATCTACGACGACCTTCCATACGCTTGCGGTGATCTCAGCACGAATCTCAGCCATGGACCCGCACCCTAGCGCCGCGTTTTACAGAAACCGGCGCTCAAGTAATGCGTCCGGCGTCAGATCCCCATCTCTACTTTGGGCTCTTCGTACCGGACGCGCAAAAAGCGCGGCCCTACAAGTCAGCGTCCGGCGTCAGATCCCTCTCCACATTGGGGGGCGCTTCTCGGCGAATGCTGCGATTCCCTCTGCTGCATCTGCAATCTGCGTGTGCTCGTTGAGTTTGTTATGCAGATACTCAAGAGCCGGGTCGCTATCCATCTCTAGCGCTTGATAAAACGCATCGCGCCCCAATCGCAGAACGAGTGGCGATTTAGCGGCTAGTTCAGCGGCTAGTTCATCTACCCGCTCATCGAGGTTGGCGACAGTAACGACTTCGTTAACGAACCCAATAGCAAGCGCCTCTACTGCCCCGACACGCCGCCCAGTCATCTGAAGCTCTAGGACCTTGCGAGGAGGCATCGAGCGCAGCATCGGAACAGTAACGATGTACGGCCAGAGCCCAACATTTACCTCCGGCGTACCAAACTGCGCATCATCGGCAGCGATTACAAAGTCGCAGCAGAGCGCAAGCCCCATTCCGCCTGCTAATGCGTAACCGCGCACTCGCGCGATTGTGGGCTTACCGAGAGCCCAAAGGTCTTGGAATAGCCCAACCAAAACCCCTCGCTTCTCGTGTGCTTCCTCGCCGGTGCCTGCGATCGCGTCGAGGTCTGCGCCTGCACAGAATGCTCTATCCCCCGCGCCTGTAAGCACCACGACCCTCACGGCTTCGTCGCCCTTCGCAAGAGCGAGAGCATCTCTGAGCCCCTGCATCACTGCAAAAGACATTGCATTGCGCCGCCATGGGCGGTCAATTGTTATACGAGCAACGCCATTGCTTACGGAGTAGGAGACCTCAGAGTTGCCGAGAGCGGGATTATCAGTCACCTAAGCATCGTAGAGGCTTAAGACACCCAGGTGCAGGGTGTGGGCCGTAACGTATGGGGGTGCTCTTCACCGCTATCACGCTTCTCCTTGCTCTTGGCATCTCCTTTGCTACACGCGGACAACTCTCACGCATCACAGAACTCCCCTTTCAGCGGCTCGTTCTCCTATTTTTAGGTGTCGCAATTCAAGCTGGCCTCGAGTGGATAACTCTTCCGTCTGGGCGCGGCGACTACTTAGGTGCTGGGCTCCTGATCCTCTCTTACGTGATGCTGCTTGGATTCTGTGCCGCCAACCTGCGAATCGATGGAATGCTCGTCATTGCAGTGGGGATAGCGCTAAACGCGTTAGTAATCTCGCTCAATCTTGGGATGCCGTACCAAGCGCCGGTCGGGCATGCTGCAGTGGAGACCGTTAAGCATCGCCCTGAACGCAGCGATGACATAGCGACGATCCTCTCTGACCAGATTGTGATCCCGCCACTTCGCACATCAATTTCGTTCGGCGACCTAATCATCGCGGTAGGCCTTGTCGAGACTTGTTACCGCGGGAGCAGGCGTCAGATACGTTCGAGGGCAGCGAGAACCCTTACGTCGTAGGAGTAACCAGGGCCTCGATGGAGCTCCTCGATAGCCGAGTCTCTTAGAGTCTCGTCTCCATTTGATATCTCGTCGTATGCGCTTGCGACGCGAAGAATGTCGCTCGCGATGGTTCCGTCTGTACCGTCCAGGATCGCTGCCGATGGCGTAAGTTCAGCGGTCTGACGCAGAATCTCTGCACCCTTTGTAGCCACATCGGCCTCGTGAACCGGTGCGCCACTCGGGTCGCCGAAATCAAGACAGAGATGCCCTAGGTGGTGCAAGAGAGCGGCGCTCTGTAGGGCTGAGAGTTGATCGCCGCCTAGCCCTAATTCAGATCCGAGACGCTGGGAGAGGCCCGCCACTCGAGTCGCGTGACCTGGGCGAACGATCCCAGCTAACTCGGGGACAAGTGAGAGCGCAGCGATGGTCTGATCATGGGTTCTACGAATCGCTACAACTTGTTCGAATGCAAACCACGCTGCGAGTAACGGAATTGCAAAGAGAACGGGGCCCCAGAGGCCCATCCCTGCGTGACCCTCAATCCCGTTATACGAGATTGCCATGAGAGCACCAGTTGTGATGATCGCGAGATCGGCGGTCCGCCCGTGGGTTGCAAAATTAGCTTGGCGAGCAGATAACGCTATTAGCCCATCAGAGACAACGATCTCGGCTACACCTGCGAATACAAGAGCAAGAAGCACTAGCCAACGTTGATCAGCCAAGCCTCCATAATCAAGAATTAATCGATAAGTAATGAGTGCAGCCAAGATCGCTGCAAGCCTCACGGCAGTTGTATAAATGCGTCGCCAAAGTGTCGGCTCGGGGCTGAGAATAAATGCGAGCCCGAGAGCTACGACGATCGTAACGATGACCTCTGCTGGGGTACCAGCACGCACCACAACTAGAAAGAATGCATACGAGAGAGGTAGCGCTACACGACCGGCCGGGCGCAGATTTAGCATCTCTCCTGCGGCTATTGCGCTCCCTAAGAATACGAGCACAAGCCACGGACCCTTTGGGTCAACTAGTTCAATTACCCCTACGGCTACTGCTCCGAGCATGAGTGGAATAGCGATTCGCGTCCGCCTAGACATTGACTCCGGGCGGCCAATCTGGATTACCGAGTGGACAGTCGTTACAGCACTCATAGCGATGCTCCTTCGGTGGAGTTCTCGCGCATCAATTCGCGACCTTTGGCTGCCTCGTTTATACGGCTAGAGGCCATCAATGCTTGATCTTGAGCGATTGCAGGCGAGTCAGCAGCCTGCGCATCTGCAAGGTCGCCTAATCCTGCAGAACCAGTCCCCACTGTTGGAGGCTCTACAGCAAACTCATGCGGCTCCTCCTCGAATCCGGCACCATGCTGAGCACCAGATCGTGTCAGTGCTCCGATGAGCGACTCCACGACCTCGGCGTTGAACTGCTTTCCGGCGTTCTTGCGGAGTTCCTCGAAAGCAACTTCCTGGGGAAGCGCCTTGCGGTATGAGCGAGTTGAAGTCATCGCATCATACGCGTCGGCTACTGCAACAATGAATGGCTCGATTGGCCGCGCACTGTCATCTGCCCCCGCTGACATTGAGTGAGCCTCGCTAGTTGCAGACGGGGCAACGGGCGCAAGGAAATCAATGCGAGTAAGGATCTCAACTGAGACAGCCTCATGGCTGCGCACGATGTCAAACTCCTCGGCTGTGAGTTTGCCAGGCTTATTTAATAGGTGATTCGGCACCACAAGTTTGCCCACGTCATGCATAAGAGCTGCAAAACGAAGCCTCTCGATTCGCGCTGTATTGAATCGCATCTCTCTACCAATCATCACTGCATAACCGGCAACGCGCTCGGCGTGCCCTGCGGTATATGGATCTTTTGCCTCGAGTGCTCCAATGAGAATGCGAACCGTCGCCTGGTGAGAATCCTTTAGTGCAAGGAATGATGCAAAGGCTTGGCGCGCCACAAGGATTGGAACAACGAAGAGCGGGATGATCACAGCGCCGTAATCAAGGTAGAGACGCCCCATGAATACACCGAGCAATGCGAAGGGAAGTATCTGAACAATGCGCGGTCGTAGTTCGCGCAGTACTGCGGAGTAGCTCGTATCTGTAGAGATTGAGACAACCGCACCAAGTAAAAGAAGGTTCACAAGGCTAAATGCCAGGGCTGCAGGCACTGAAGCAAGTAGCAAGACGGTAGAGGCTCGCTCGCCTGAGCCGTGGACAATCGGTGTAAAGGCAGCGGCAGCGGCGCATGAACTGAGAGCGAAGTTGGAGCTATTAAAGAGAATTTTGCGCCAGTCGCCGCTGCGTAGATGTGGCCAGTAGAGCCCTCCAGCGAGACCAACAATCAACGCACCAAGAAGCGGCCCCTGTCCTTGGAAAGCAACAATTGCAGCCATTGCACGCATGAATGAGGCGCTTGCACTAGCCCGATTCGGGAGAACTGCAACCTGATTCTCAGCGAGAGCAAAGAGGGCAGCAAAGACGAGCAACGGAGCAACATCGGGGAGAGGCGAATTACGTGCGAGTACAGCCGCGACTGCAATCGTAAACGCGCCGAGACCGAGACAGAAAACAGTCAGGCTGTCGATGGTTCGACTCTTCACCTGATCTCCGATTACGGCATCGGCTGAGCGCGGCTGACCTTGAATTATCTGCATAAGGATTGCTAGGGGGTTCGTTACTTACTTCCAAGACAGAGGCGGCAAAGCCTCGGCGATTTACTTTCAGCCCGGGTTACTTCCAACCCATGCCTGCGCCACCGCTAAGCAGTAGAGCAGCCGCACTCGAGACGAGCAATGTGACTCGAACGAAAGACTTCTTCATTTGGAGATTCCCCCTTCACGATTTATCTCTCCAGGTTCCGCTAATGACCTGGAGGTAAACGCTCCGCTCGGGACTCTCACGTCCTGCTTCGTGTGCCGAGACTCTGCCGTCTCTGTCTTGGATTTGTCTCTCCCTCTAATGCTCCCTTCGATTACTTCAACTTGACATCAAAACTGGATCAAGCGCAGCCTCAAATCAGCTGGCACCCTCCCGACCGAGAGGCCTCCAAATGACTCGAAACCCTCCTGCCCCAATTCTCACAATGAGTAACAGGAACCACAACCGTAACACCAGCAACATGCGAATACCATGGCAATCGCGGTTCTTCGAGCGAGAAATTCTGATCTATCACCACTCAGCGCGACATATTGACGCATACTGCCACCGCCCTCTACTGGGAAAGACCCACAACCTCTGGGATTGACACGCCTCAACCCCGGAGTCGCCGTATCCTCGCCATATGGATGATTGGGCAGATGACTACTCCGAGGAGACTTCCGCTATGCCCAGCCACGATGAACCAGGGACCGACCACACGACAGGGACCGGGGACCCAATCCAAGACGAGATCCTCGAGCTTGAGCGCGAACTATGCCGCCTCGCTGAGGTCTCCGCTGCCCGGATTGTCACGGACCGTGTAGGTCGCCCCACCGAGGTCCACATTCTGGCTCAAGGAGCAAAGCACCCGAAGCAGGTTGTGCGTGACATTCAGTCAGTCGCCCTAGCGTCATTCGGAATTGAGTTAGATCGACGCATCGTCTCTGTGGTTCAACTCGGTGGAGAGGCTGGAGGAAGCCGTTCAGGTGGCGTTTCTTCGGTTTCACCTGAGGCTCTCGAGAACCCGGTACGCCTTAGCGACCGCACAACGCTTCGCCATGTCGCTGCAGAGGCGAATGGGCTGCGTTCACTCGTACGCGTCACACTAGTCAATCAAGACCGTGAAGCAATTGGCTTCGCAGAGGGCTCAGTTGCATCGAGTGCGCGCCATCGACTTGTCGCCGCTGCAACAATCGATGCACTACGTCAGTTGCTCCCCGCCGCTGAGTGCTGCGACGTTGATACAGCACAGATTCTTAGAGTCGGCACCGAGGATGTAGCGGTAGTAACCGTCGCATTTGTACTCACCTCTGCAGAGCACCTCCTCTCCGGCTCAGCGGTAGTTCGCCGACGCGATGAGTCTGCTGCAATCGCACGAGCAGTACTCGACGCAACTAACCGCCGCCTTGCAATCGTTCTCTAACTCGCCGTAGCTAGATTCTCAGCAAGGGTGTTGTTACAACCATTGGTTCGAGCAACTACCGTTATTGTTATTGCTAACAACACCGGTCGGGCAGATCGTATTGCTGTAAATGACGTTCACAAGGGAGAGAGGAGTCCCTGTGGCGCCGGTCAGGTTGGCATTGGTCAGGTTGGACCAGCCCAGGTCGGCCCCGGACAGGTTGGTACTGGACAGGTTGGCATTGCTGAAGTTTGCAGTGCTGAGGTTGGTACTGGACAGGTTGGCATTGCTGAGGTTTGCATAGATCACGAAGGCATTGGTCAGGTTGGCATTGGTCAGGTTGGCATTGGTCAGGTTGGACCAGCCCAGGGAGGTACTCAACAGTTTGGCATTGGCCAGGTTGGCACTAGTCACGTCCGCATCGCGCAGGAAGGCACTTTCCAGGTCCGCATAGCGCAGGTCGGCGCCGGTCAGGTTGGCACCGACCAGGTGCGCAGTCTTCAACACTGTGCTCCTAAACAGAGTCCCGTGAAGGTCGGTTCCGCCCCATTGATAGTTCTCCAAATTACAGGTGCTGAAGTTCATCATGGGCCCAGGGATTGACGAGCAGAGATTCACAGGCCTGTAAGTATCGCCGCCGCTTCCAGTCGCACCAGATGGCCCTGTCGCTCCGGCCACTCCATTCGATCCAGAGGGACCGGTTGCTCCCACTTCCCCTTTAACCGCATCCCAAGAACGCACAACGTCCGTGACAAGCGGGCACGTTGGTGGAGCCATATTTAGATAAATCTTGCCCTTTAAGTAATCCGTGTTCGAGAAACACGCGTAGTACTTATCATTAGACGAAGGCTGGACGATCGTGACCGCGTATGCGACCCCGCCAATCATCGCAAGAGCAGTTGCAGCGCTCGCTACCCCAACAAAAAGTCGTGATTTGAAGATTCTTGCGATCATTATCAGATCCCCCACCCGATAGTTCTAGCCAGAAACATTGCTGTTCAAATCTTGCTCAACCGGTCTTGCTAAAAAACTAACCAAGGGTCTGGGGCGCTCTCCGCAGCCTCAAACCACCTAAAGTATCTACCCCCCCCCGATTCATTGTCAAGGGCGCCTAAGCGAAGGTGCCCCATGCGAGGCACGATTACTAGTGGCTAGGCCTATAAATCCCCTAGTTTTCGGCCTAGAAGAGTCACTAGATCGCACGCAGCCTCGACGTCGTGGACCCTTATTACGTCGGCCCCGTACTCAATAGCCAATGCAAGATATGTGTGCATGCGGTGGTCCTGAGATTTTCGAGGCACCGGAATCATCACGGGTGCACCCGCTACGCGAAGTTCATCTAGGCGACGAATCGTCTCTAATTGGAGCTCTCCATAGCGTGCATAATCGCTGCTGTAGTTAATGCTCAAACCTGGGTCGACGATCACTCGATTGATTCCGACATCTGACAACTCTGCAACCAGTGACGCGAGACCTGCAGCGACAGCGGCCGGTCTGTCTCCATCTAATTCGCGTGACGAAACCTCAAGCGGACTAGCCCCCTCGATATGCATGACTACGCACCACACATTGTTCTGGGCAACGACGGAGCGCATCTCTGGCCTCTGCATGCCTCCGGTGTCGTTCACGATCTGTGCACCGTGCTCTAGCGCTACACGAGCAACCTCTGGTTTCCAACTATCGACCGAGACAATGAAGCCATCCGCTACCAATAGGTCAAGCGCTGGGAGTAAACGCTCCAACTCCTCGGCGGGTGTTAGTTCGCGGTTCTCAAAGTGGCTGGACTGCGCACCGAGGTCGATGATCGAGGCGCCTAGGTCTCGCGCCCAGCGCGACCGCTCCAGTGCGCCAGCGGGTGAGTCCACGACAGCCTGGCGAACGCGAGACTCGGGCGAGAGGTTGACCACCGCCATTACGTGGGTCACATCGGGCGCAAATACAGGGCCCATTCCGGCCGGCTCCTCAAATTGGGTCACGAGGGGGCAGGATAACGACATGAGCATGAGTAAGGCGACGCCAGCGGGCCAAGATCCCAAGCCCGAGCCACTCACTGAGCGGGAGCAGGTACGTATGCGCCGCTGGCGAATCGCCAAATGGGTAAAAGCGGCCAAGCGTTTTGGGTATTACGCGCTGCTTCTTGCAATGGTCTCATTTGGGGTGGCCCTCGTAACTGGATTCGAGGGTTTCTGGGTGACCCTCTGCGTGGTCTCGCTTCTTGTAGCGGTCGTCGTGCTGCCGATCCCAATAATTATTTGGTATGGGATACGCGCCGCTGAGCGAGAAGACCGCGCCGAGGTCTAAGGTTGCGCTGCTCTACCAACCGGGTCTAAAAACCTGACTGATGTAAATTACCGAAGTAACAAGCAAGAGAATAAGCAAGAGAAACAAAATCAAAATTGCGAACACCACTACGAACAACACAAGGGGAGACATCGTGACCAAGGCAGCCGTATACGCCACGCTCAATCAGCCACTTGAGATTATGGAACTTAACCTCATGGACCCACAGGTGGGCGAGGTTCGAATTGCGCTCGGAGCATCTGGCGTCTGCCACTCCGACCTCTCTGTGATTAACGGAACGCTCCCGATCCCCCCACCCGCAGTCCTCGGCCACGAGGGCGCAGGAACAGTCGTTGCAGTCGGCTTAGGCGTAACAAACGTCAAGGTCGGCGACCACGTCGTTATCTCATGGGTACCGCAGTGCGGAACTTGCTACACGTGCTCACGCGATCAGGGCGAGCTATGTGAGACGGGCGCAACTGCCTCGATGTTCGGCACCATGCTCGACTACACATCTCGCTTCTCCATGAAAGACGGAACAGCGGTTGCTCAGATGTCTGCATCCGGCACCTTCGCAGAGGAGACAGTCGTACCCGCAATCTCCTGCATAAAGATTCCAGATGACGTTCCCTTCCAGATTGCAGCATTGATCGGATGCGGAGTTCTCACCGGATTCGGCGCTGCAGTAAACACTGCGAACATCCGCGAGGGCGACAACGTTGTTGTTGTCGGAGCAGGTGGCGTAGGCCTCAACACCATTCAGGGAGCTAAGCACAAGGGCGCTGGCAAGATCATCGCTGTTGACATGGTTGACGGCAAGCTTGAGACAGCCGCCAGCGTTGGTGCAACACACACGATTAATGCCTCCAATGGCGATGCCATTGAGCAGGTCATGGCCCTCACCGACGGACGCGGCGCCGATGTTGCCTTCGAGGTAATCGGATTCCCCGCAACAATCCGTCAGAGCTTCGACATGACCCGTAAGGGTGGCGAGACTGTGATCGTTGGTGTTCCTCGCCTCGACCAGACAATGGAGTTCAACCCAGGTATGGACTTCGTTATCGCTGAGAAGACTCTCAAGGGCTGCTGGTACGGAGGAGCAAACGTCCACCGCGACGTGCCAATGCTCATCAGCCAGTACAAGAACGGCTCGCTCAAACTCGATGAGCTCATCTCACGAGAGATCAAGCTTGAAGAGGTAAACAGCGCAATGGACGAGATGCACGGCGGCCACATCGCTCGTTCGGTAATCGTTTACTAAGAATGCGATACCGAAAGTTTGGAACTAGTGAGCTTCAGGTCTCGGAGGTTGGCTTCGGGACCTGGACTCTCGCTAGCGATTGGTGGGGAGTCGTTGAGGACAAGCGCGGCATGCTCGATGCCGCTCTTAACGCAGGTATCACCTTCTTCGATACATCACCTGTCTATGGAGACGATGGCCTAGGCGAGTCGCTCATGGCAGACTTTCTATCCAAGCATCGTGACGAGATTGTGATTACAACAAAATGTGGGTACGACATCTCAGCGAATCGCAAGACCAAGGGACAGTCTGAGCGCCCACACGATTGGCGACCAGAGTCGATCCGCGAGCAGTGCGAATCGTCACTAAAACGCCTTGGAATCGAGTACATCGACCTGTACCAACTCCACAACGCTCGCATTGAGCCAATCCTCGATGATGACCTCTGGGCAGCGCTTGAAGATCTGCGTACCGATGGAAAGATCGGCGAGATTGGTGTTGCACTCGGGCCAGCAATTGGTTGGGTCGAGGAGGGTCTTGAGGCAATTCGCCGACGACCAATCTGCTCGCTGCAGACCGTCTACAACGTCATCGAGCAGGAGCCTGGGCGCACCTTTGTCGAGGAGTCGATTGGTCATGGCTCAAAGGCCGGAATGATCTCGCGAGTACCTCACGCATCAGACGCACTGAGCGGGCGGGTTACACGCGAGACAGTCTTCCCCCCTAGCGACCATCGCTCTCACCGCAATCGCGACAACATGCTCGACAACTTCGATAAGGCTGACACTCTCGCCTTCCTCTGGGAAGGCACCGGCCGCACGCGTGGCCAGGCTGCTATCGCTGCGATTCTGAGCAACCCCAACTTCACTAATGTGCTGCCAACATGCGTAACCGTCGAGGAGATTGACGAATACGCGGCGGCTACAGAGTTTCCTCTAACTCCAGATGAGATTGATGCAGTTGAGGCTCTCTGGTCTCAGAACTTCGGAGTCACTAACCGCTACGAGATGAAACTCAAGGCAAGCCGCTGAGCCGTCTTACCGCCGAGGCCCGCAAGGAGCAACTGCTCCGAATCGCGTGCGAGACTTTTGCGGAGCAAGGTTTTCATGGCTCCTCCATGGAGGAGATTGCCGAGGCCGCTGGCGTAACGAAGCCGGTTATTTATCAGCACTTCTCATCGAAGCGTGCGCTCTACCTCGAGCTCCTTGGGGCCGTTGATGATGAACTCTCGGCCCGGCTTCTCTCCGCCACCGCCGAGGCAACTACAGGTCGCGAACGTGTCGAGCGCGGCTTCGCAGAGTATTTCCGGTTCGCCGCTGATAGCTCTGCAGCCTTCCGACTCTTATTTGGCGCATCGGTTCGCAATGACCAAGAGTTCTCCGAGGTTGCAGACCGCGCAATAGAGCGCATCTCGATACTGATCTCGGCCCTCATCGAGATTGATGTTCCCGAGGCGCAGCGAAGAGTCCTAGCGCACGCAATGGTGGGGATGGCCGAGGCAACAAGCAGAACCCTCGCAAACGATGGTGAGGTGCAAGACCCTGACCTACTCGCTTCTTGGCTCGCCGAGATGGCGTGGTTCGGCCTCAGGGGCGTACGTACCGAATAAGAGCCCGATCCGTACGAACTTCGGGCACTTAACGTCGCTTTAGCGACAACAACTACCCGAAGTTAGGGGGTTTGGCGGGATCAGCCTAGGGACGAACCAAGTATTGAGACGAAGGAGACCATCTCTCCTGGGTAGCCACCGAGGTTGTGAGTCAATGCCAATTGACGCTCAGGCCATGTTGAGATGCGCCGATCGTCAGGAGCCTCTCCCCTCAGCTGGAGCCACACCTCAAACATCATGCGAAGGCCGGAGGCACCGATCGGGTGCCCAAATGATTTGAGCCCACCATCTGGGTTAACCGGAAGAACACCATCAATGTCGAAAGCCCCGGCCTCGATCTCACGCCACGCTTCACCGCGCTCGGCAAAACCAAGGTCCTCCATCAGCACAAGCTCGGTGGGGGTAAAGCAATCGTGGACCTCGGCCATAGCAATCTGCGTGCGCGGGTCCGTGACCCCTGCTTGTGCGTATGCATCCTGCGCACACGCAACGATCTCCGGGAATGTGGTGTAGTCGTACTCGGGGTCGGTGAGCCCTGAACCATTTCCAGCAACGAGAGAGAGCGCCTTTATATATAGAGGCTTATCGGTATAGCGGTGCGCATCCTCTGCCCGAACAACAATTGCTGCAGCGGCGCCATCTGCAACACCGGCACAGTCGAATACCGAGAGGTCCCCGGCAACCGAAGGCATCGCGCATATCTGGTCTACAGACATCTCGCGTCGAAACTGTGCACGCGGATTACGCGCACCATTAGCGTGATTCTTGGACGCGATTCGTGCGAGCACTCGCTTCATCTCATCCATGGGCACTCCGTACTTGCGCGCATATGCAGGAGCAACCATGGAGAACATCGCCGCTGCAGTGAGCGTGCGGTTCGTACCGTCTGTAGGGATCGGGAATGCATTCAGACCTTGATACCCGGAGTCCTTAACCTTCTCAACCCCTATTGCCATAGCTGAGTCATATGCACCACTCGCAACCGCATACGCGGCCTGACGCAGTGCCTCTGATCCGGTTGCGCAGTAGTTCTCGACGCGGCTCACTGGTTTACCCTCTAAACCAAGGGCTTTAGCGAGCATGATGCCGCTCATGCCTGATTGCGCGGTACCGAGCCAATATGCATCAATGTCTTGTCTCGATGTACCTGCATCTGCGAGAGCCGCTGAGGCCGCATCGCGAAGTAGATCATCGGCACTCTTGTCCCAATGCTCTGCAAAACGCGTGCAGCCCATCCCGACAATTGCTACTCGATCACGAATTCCATGCGATGCCATCTCAGCCCTCCACGCCATTAACGCGCACTGGTCGCGCTTTCCAGAAATAGTTATGAATTCCATCAGCGGTAAAGAGCTTTCTAAATGTCATCTCAACTCTTCCGCCAATTGCAACGTCCTCAGGGTCAACATCAGTTAGTTCGACCGGCAATCGACCGCCGCCATCGAAGTCAACAACAGCGAATACAACCGGCGGACTCTGTGAATATGCGAGCCGGTCGATCGTAAAGGTCACGATGGTCCCAAGCACCTCAGACATAGGGCGCATGCTCCAGTCACCATCAGCTGGCGGAAGGTGCACAACTCCGTCTTCGTCCTCTGAGCCTACGAATCCAAACTTCCACTTAGTGTTACGAGCAGCGGCACTTGAAGACGGGCGCGCTGGCTCGGGGCGGCGCGGAGGCTCAACGGGAAGAAGACCCCTCCATGCGAGGTACTTGCCGTAAGCAACTGGCGCTCCGGCCGAGATCTGCTCGGATACGGGCCGAGAAGCCTTGTGCTGCGATATCGCAGGGGTGGTGCGAAGCAACACAGCATCGGCGCCATCCGCTAATACAAGTAAGAGGATTCGCTGCCCGGGCAGAGCACGTTCAAGTACCGAAGCAAGAACAAGTAGGGGCGCAGCTGCACCCGTGTTGCCAACATTGGTACCGAGGGTATCTACAACGCGATCCGACGCGACTCCAGACTTCTTAGCCACTGCAGAATTAGCGCGATCGTGTGGTCCAACCACAATTAGATGATCGATAGCGTCAACAGAGAGCCCCGTAGTGCTGAGTAACGCAGCGATCGCACGAGCACCTAAGTCGGTATAACGAGTCTCGCCAAAGCGCTCCTCCCATTGACGCGAACGCATATCTCCAGGGGTACGCCAACGATCAAGAAACTCTTCAGTCAATGACTCCCACGCAACAATCTCAGCGAGCACCGGCGCATCGCTTGCATCGTCAGCGATCAAGACTGAAGATGCACCATCGCCGCCAGCAGATTCATCTGGACTACCCGGGAGGCTCCCTCTACGGTCCGCTGTCACAACCAATGAAGTTGAGGAAGAATCCAGCGCAGCGCGTATTGCTCCGAGAGTGGAGCGTATGGAGCCGAGAGCGTCATAGGCCGGCACGCCAGAATCCAGACGAAGCGCTGCGTGGATAGCCGTGGCATTTGTCTTGTCAAGATAGGCAGGCTCTGTGGTTGCGAACCAGAGTGAGAGCGGGTGGGCATCGGGGCAATCCCTCAGGGCTACTCTCGCAGCCTCAACGCCAAGGGTGGTCGTGTCTTCGTCGTAACTAGCAACCGATCGGGTTCCCTTGCCGCCGCCTGAGCCGGCAACTGAGGCAATTGTGGTCCGGTCAAGCCGCCGAAATGGTAGATAGGTACCCCAAGAAATAATTCCGCGCATGGTGAAACGGTACCGCACTCTCCCCTCCCTCTATCCTCTCCAACGTGCAACTTGGAGATATACGCAACGCAGATGCCCTAGGCAACGGCAAGCCCCTTGATGGCGTGAGGGTTCTAGCCCTCGAACAGATGCAGGCGCTGCCTTATGCCACCCAGTTACTTGCCCGCCTCGGGGCCGATGTGGTCAAGGTTGAGCCACCAGGCTTAGGCGACTCAGGCAGAGGCTCGATGCCAGCCTGGACCAACGAGGATGGGACCAAGACCGGAGCAACCTTTCTGCGCAACAACCTCGACAAGCGCAGTCTCGTCATCAATCTAAAAGACCCGCGAGGGCGCGACCTTGTACTCGCCCTTGCACCGCACTTCGACATCATTGCAGAGAACTCCAAAGCCGGGACGATGTCACGACTAGGTCTCGGATACGAAGACATCGCAGCGGTTAACCCCGCGGCCATTTACGTATCAGTCTCAGGCTTCGGCAACACCGAGGAGACTCCCTACTCAACTTGGCCAGCCTTTGCACCAGTAGTGGAGGCTATGTCGGGCATCTATGACATGAAGCAATACGGAGATGCACACCCAAACGTTGCACCAGTAGGCGCTCTCGGCGATATAAGCGCTGCATTATTCGCAACAATCGGAATACTCGCGGCACTGCGCCATCGCGATGCAACCGGCAAGGGTCAGTATGTAGACATTGCGATGTATGACGCGATGGTTGCGATGACCGACATAGTTACAAACTTCTGGTCAATGGGCCTGCGCGGTGGAGACCTTGGGCCGCTAATCATTCATGGCTTTAGAGCGAGCGATGGATGGTTCATCATTCAGGTTGGGCGCGAGGCTCACTTTGCAAAACTCGTCGAGACAATTGGCCACCCAGAGTTCATTGATGACCCCAAGTTTGCAACACGCCAAGGATGGATCGATCACCTCGACGAATGGCTGCGCCCGGCAATTGAGGGATGGGCATCGACGCTCACTCGGGCCGAGGCATGCTCTGCTTTAGGGAGTGCTGGAGTCGCCGCAGGGCCGTGCTTCACAGACGAAGAGGTCGTAAACGATCCCCATGTAGCGGCACGCGGAATGCTCGTCGAGATCCCTCGCCCGGATGGAGTTGCACAGCCTGTAATTACACCTGGTAACCCGGTCAAGATGAGCAGAGTAAGCGAGGGCCCGGAGACCCCTCCGCCCTCATTAGGGCAGCACACAGACTCGGTCCTCTCAGAGATACTTGGGCTTGATGACGCGGCCCTTGACGCTCTGCGCAGTGACGGGGTTATCGCGTAATTAGTCGATAGCTCAAGGCCAATTAGTGCTCGGCTTAGTGCTCGGCGCGCATTTTGGGGCCAACTACTCAAATCGTGGTGCCCAAGAGTTACAGCCCTATCGGCTTACCGTTTAGTCCCTGCTCTGCATTACATTTACAGACATGACGCCAGCCATCACAGACACTACAGACCACTACACGATCATCTCGGCCGACTGCCATGCAGGCGCTAACCATGAGACGTACCGTGAGTATCTCGACCCCGCATACCTCGATGATTTTGATGCGTGGCGCAACAAATACAAAAACCCATTCCGTGACCTCCAAGATGGCGGGCGCGTGCGGAACTGGGATGATGATCGCCGCAACAGTGACCTCTATGCAGATGGTCAAGTCGCAGAGGTCATCTACCCCAACACTGTTCCGCCGTTCTTCCCATCGTTCGTTCTATTTGCTAAGCCACCGAAGCCCGAGGAGTACGAGCACCGTCGTGCCGGCCTTCAGGCCCACAACCGTTGGCTCGCAGATTTCTGCTCGCGCTTTCCAAATCAACGCGCTGGCATTGGTCAAGTGTTTCTAAATAACGTTGACGACGCGATTGAGGATGTCCGATGGATTGCCGAGCATGGACTACGCGGTGGAGTCCTAATCGCATCACCCCCACCCGACTGCAAGTACGTTCCACCGCTCTACGATCCAGCACTTGATCCGTTCTGG
This sequence comes from Actinobacteria bacterium IMCC26256, assembly GCA_001023575.1. GTDB lineage: Bacteria > Actinomycetota > Acidimicrobiia > IMCC26256 > IMCC26256 > IMCC26256. The sequence goes on from CP011489.1 coordinate 1,890,293, forward strand.
CGAGAGTGCGAAGAGTTGGGAATTCCAGTCAACTCCCATGGCGGTACCGGTCTCCCCGATTTTGGTCGCTACCCAGCGAGCGCGCTTCTCTTCATCACTGAGGTCTCCTTCTACTCACAGCGTCCGTTCTCTCAACTTCTCCTCTCCGGAGTCTTTGAGCGATTCCCAAGACTCAAGTTTGTTATGGCTGAGATGGGGTGCGCCTGGATCGAGCCGATGATTGAGCGTTACGACTCGCTCCTTGCACAGATTCGCGCGACAGGGCGAACCGGCGAGATGGTCTACGGACCCGAGAGCATCCTTCCTCGCTCCGCTACCGAGTACTTCAACCAAAACTGCTGGGTTGCAGTAAGCCCACCGCAGCTCATGGATGCACTTGCGATGAAGTCAATCGGCATGGATCGCGTTATGTGGGGATCTGATTATCCACACGACGAGGGGACCGGGCCGTTTACTCGCGAGCACCTGCGACAGGTCTGGTCCGATGAGAGCCCAGAGCGCATGCGACAGATATTGGGCGAGAATGCCGCCGCCCTCTACGGCTTCGACCTTGCAGCGCTTGCGCCCCTTGCCGAGGTTCACGGCCCAACGGTCGCAGAGATAGCAACCCCACTCACCTCGTTACCTGAGAATCCAAATGAGGCTCTGCTCCGTAACGTCTCATAACCTCGCCTAGAGGGGGAGAACTCAATCCCCAAATGCAGCATGTCCCACCCCTGACCTATCTTGGGGTTATGAATAACGCGGCGATTACGAATCAATTAGCGGATGAGAGCCCCTCATCTAGAGCCGCGTGTGGAGTCTTCGCATGGCGCTGATTACCTCAGTCTGCTCAACCCCTGACGAACTCCTCCCGGCTTTTCTCGAGTGGGTATCTCATCGCCCCGAGGATCCTTTCGAGTCTCAACTAGTTATCGTTCCAAATATTGGTATGGCCGAGTATCTCGATGCGGCTATCCGAGACACTCATGGCATCAGCGCGAATATCGAGTTCGCGTTTACCGGAAAGTTGCGTGCGAGATCTGGCATCCGCACCGCTATGCCGTGGGGTCTCGATGAAACTACTTGGCTGATACTTAGAGCCCTCGATGATGAGGCACTAGCAGAGCACTGCGGCCTAGCCCAACGTCTACGAGATCGCCCGCTAGCGGTTGCGCGCCATATTGCGGATCTATTCGATCGATATGGCTCCTACCGACCCGGAATGCTTAGAGCGTGGCATAACTGTGATGCCCTCGATGATGAAGCAGGCTCCGAGCTAGACCCTCGCTTCCTTTGGCAGTACGAGATCTTTCGAGCGACTCAGAAATTCGCAGAGACTCAAGAGAGCACAGAGCGCGACCTCCCCAATCGCATCGCTCTATTTGGGGCTGGTCCCCCTGTTGGGGCACAGGCCGAGTTGGTACACGCGTTGGCTAAAGATATTGAGGTTCACGCGTTTCTACTTGTCCCTGGGGCCCTACCCGCAACCCTTGAGCGATGGGCCGCTCCAGCTATCGCCGCACTCCATCATTTTGATCCAAGCGCTACTCGCCCTATTACCCCATGCGTCTTACCGAATGCCTCACTTCATATCTGTTTCGGGGCTGCTCGCGAGTTTGATGCTGCACGAGACGCCATTCTTGACGAACTCGCTAGCGACATCGGTCTCAATGCGCGCGATGTAACTGTTCTTGTTCCGTCCCTCAATCGAAATGCATCTCTGGCTACGCCGATACTTGGCGCACCGCTGCTCGGGAATGCTCAGCACGATAAGCGCTCGCTCCCTGTTCGATTAGCTGATCGAGTCCCCGCCATGACCTCTGATACTGCCCGTGCTATCGACGGAATTCTGGGGCTCTGCGCTGGGCGCTGTCGAGCATCAGAGGTTCTCGCTGTACTCCGACTCCCACCGGTCGCAGCCAAGTTTCAGATCTCTGAGGATGCACTAGATCGATGCTCCGACTGGGTAATTGATGGTCTAGATGTGCGCTGGGGCCTCGATGGAGAGCATCGTTCATCAAAGTGGCGATACGACTCGAGCCTTGACGTCGGTACATGGGGGCCTGCGATCGACCGCCTCCTCGCAGGCATCCTGATCCAGAACCCAACGGGGATAGAAGCCGCCCTACCGGGGTTACCGAATGAGCCCATTGTTCCATTTGACGACATCGCCGGTTCGGAGTTCGAGGTAGTTGGAGCGCTTGCTTCATTCGTGGAGCGGCTGAGAGAGCTTACGGAGAGCCTCAACAAACCACTCTCGCTTACTGAGTGGGCATCTAGCCTCAACTCGATCCTTGAGGTCTTTATTGAGGACAGTACTGATACTCGACCTGTTATCAATGCGCTGCGCAGATTGGTCTCTCAGATAGAGGGATTGGCTGATCAGATCAAGCGCCCAATTGCTATATCTGAGTTTCGTGGTTATGTAGCTAGCAGCCTCGATGAACAATCTGGATCAGCGCGCAATCGCTTCGATGCAATAACGATTGGTGGATTGCGCGCCAGACGCGCAGTTCCCCATGCGATCACAGCAATTGTCGGGCTCGATGATGACACGACACGCGCATCCGCTGCATCTGGTGACGACATCCTCATTGCGACTCGCGCAGACCGCGACTGGGAGGCAGAGCGCTCCGAGGAGACGCGACTAGCGATCCTGGATTCAATCCTCGCAACGCATCGCGTCACTCAGGAATCAAAAGAAGCCGGTCCATCGCAAGTCACAATTACCCCTGGGGATCTCATCATCACAACGAGCGGCTGGGACATAGTGACGAGTAGAGATCTTGGAGTGCCTGTTGTAATTGTTGAGTTAGGTGAGGCAATCCCATCACTTCTTGTAGAGGGCGGCCCAGGGGTTGATCCGTCACTCGGTGCGAAATTTATTCATCGGCGTCGCCTTGCAGATGACTCGACATATGACCCAAGCGGCAAGCAGTGGTTTGAGGCAACACGAACTCAAGCTCAAGCCACACCTAATAGCGTAATCATGCGCGCTGAGAAAGACCTGCTGACGATCCGCGACTTAACCGCTCCATACCGTTCGCCTCATGACTTATACCTACGCGATGGCCTAGATGCAGCACTCCCCATCGAGGTGGGGAGTCGAGACGAAGAGGTAGACCTTGAGATCAGCAACCTTCAGGGATCCATCCTCGCAAGTGACCTCATAGATCACATCGCTGCAGGCGGAGAGATCCTCGATTGGCGCATCGGAATTCAGAGACGAGAGAGCCTCCCTCCTGGGCGTCTAGGTGATTCCGCTATTGACGCCTTGATCACCGATGTTCTGGGGCTCATCAACGTAGCGGGAGGAATTTTGACTCCAACTGAGCGCATTGAGGTCTCGCTCGAGGTTGGTGACGCTCTCATCCAGGCCGAGATAGATGTAATCGGAGACTCCGTGCTTCGAATTCACAACACAAAGTTGCAGGCACGCCACCTAATCGAGCCGTGGATCACTCTTGCGCTGCTCAACCTTCATGATCCTTCGAGGAATTGGTCTGCGCTGGTTGCAGGGAAGATTCTGCAGAGCAAAAATAAAGTCTTCTACCCGCACTGCAAAGAGATGAAACTGCTGACGGGTACAGCTGGCGTTGTGATTAAGCACGCTCTAGGTCTGCGTTCTGCAGCCCGCGTGATGCCGATAGCACTCTTCCCTCGAGCGAGTACCGCAACGGCGCTTGGTAAGGCCGGTGTCAAAGGCTGGGGCAAAGCGGATGGGAATGCGCTAGGAACTGAGTTCGAGAACGAGCTCACGAATGATCTAGACCGCGCATCAACACAGTGGTTCTTTGCTGGGTCGACCCTAGATACTCTCGCGGAGACGTCTCTAACAAGTGACGAAGCGGGCCTAATAAATACATTCGGGAGCGATTCAAACAACGGAGAAGATGGCCTGGAAAACCAAGAAGCCGCTTCAATTAGCGCGGCCCTTGCCTATGTCGTCAACCTCCGCTCTGCCTTCACGAGTACTGCACGCATCACAGAGTTCAAGCCCCAAGTGGAGGCAGCACAATGAGCTCAACCTTCGATGTAAAACATGATGCTCTACCAGCAGGCCTCGCTGCGCTTGAGGCGAGTGCAGGGACCGGGAAGACCTACACGCTTACCCATATCGTCGCTCGGCAGATTATTGAGCAGGATGTGAAGATCGATCGTTTCCTGATCGTCACGTATACGCGTGCCGCTGCCGCTGAGCTGCGAACTCGCACACGCGATGCCATCGTCTCATGGCGAGATGAGATCGCATCAGGAAAAATTGAGCCTGCGGTCGGGAGAGAGGTCGCTCTCAACCGCCTCGAGGACGCTATTGCGAACTTCGACTCCGCCACAATCACAACTATCCATGGCTTCTGTCAGGTTGCACTGGGTTCCCTAGGCGTGCAGTCTGGGCGCGTCGGTAAAGATACATTCGATGAGGCAAATGAAGCATTGATTCGCGAGGTAGTACGCGATCACCTACTTCGCCGACTAGCCATGAAGCCTGATGATCTCTCACGCGCCGACGACGCTCTAAGTGCATCGAAGTCAGAGGAGACGCCGAGGAAAATTGAAGAGGCGGTAATAACAGTTGTCAATCGCTTTCTCGGAAATCAAGGCAGTCTCCTACTCTCCCCTGATGTAAATATTGCAGAGCCTGATGCCGCTATTTCTCTCGCAGGAGATTGGGGCGCACTGGTTCAGGACATCGTCGCAGATATTAAGGACCGAAGACGCAGTGCCGGGGTAGCAACCTTCGACACCCTGATATCCGATCTCGCCGAGCAGTTATCTGGCATAAATGGCGATGCCGCTGCGGCAGCGCTTCGAAGCCGCTTCTCGGTGGTGATGGTCGACGAGTTCCAAGATACAGACCGCATGCAGTGGCAGATCTTCCATCGCGGCTTTGCCGATACATCTCTTGCGAATCCACGCACCCTGATCATTGTGGGCGATCCAAAGCAGGCCATCTATAGATTCCGCGGCGCAGATGTAGCAACCTACATTTCAGCCGCGCATACGCAGGCCAACTCGCTCCACGCCCTAGCGGTCAATCAGCGCTCTGACACGCTCCTTCTAGAGGGCTTAAATGCACTCTTTGCTGGCTCAACTTTTGATGGGGCGGATCGCATCAAGTATGAGACCGTCGCCGCACGCGACGGCGCATCAGAGATGGGGATCTCATTCCCCGCTGCTCGAGAGACGCCAGAGAGCGCTCTCCAGTCTGTTAAGCCAATCGAGATTCGGTGGGTCTCCCCTGATGAGACCTCCGCCTCAACTGACATAATCCTCGCCGACCTCGTTGATGTTGTGCGCGAGCACTTAGGTGCCACTCTCCCCGTCCTCGATGCAGAGCGCTGCGAGGTTGGCAGACGAGATGTCGAGCCTGGAGACATAGGGATACTCGTGAAGAGCAATACAGACGGCGACAAGATTGCATTGCTTCTTCGAAAGCACGGAATACCTGCGGTGCGCTCTGGCGTCGGGAGTGTCGAGCAGTCCCCTGCCGCCGTACAACTACGCGCGCTTCTCTACGCCATGGAGCGCCCTAGCGATACGCGCCGAGGGCGCCTAGTAGCCAACGGGTGGTTTTTCGGGCTTACACCTACCGAGGCATTAGAGGGCACTGCAATTCTCGAGATCCAGCAGCAACTCGCAGCTTGGGCGGATGCACTCACAAAGTTCGGCGTATTCCACTTATGGACCACCATTAGGCATAGAGCCGGCTCCTTAATCTCAATCGCAGCACATGGTGATGGCGATCGCGGCTACACAGACCTAGAGCACCTTATTGAGGTCTTGAACCGATGCTTGGAGGGGCGCCCTAGCTCAGTCGATCTCTGCATCAATATCCTCGATGACCTAGCGAGTCACGCATCCGAGAGCGAGGAGAGGCGCAGGCGTATCGACTCAGACTCTGCCGCTGTGCAGATCACAACTATTCACTCCGCTAAAGGGCTTGAGTACCCGATTGTGTTACTACCTCTAGTGACGAAGCAGCCCAACAACACAAACCCAGAACCATTTGTATTTGGTTACGCAGGGGAACGCCTTGTAGACGCTGGCCCTGGTATTAGTTGGAGTGAGCCGGGGCGTGAGGGGACACCGGCTGATCGCTCGATTCGCAAGAGTCTCTCTGAGGCGGAGGTCAACGAAGAGGATCGCAGGCTTGCATACGTCGCTCTTACCCGCGCCAAGCATCGCCTTGTCATCTGGGTTCGACACTCGCGCGGCTCAGAGAAGGGCGGACTCGGGAGACTTCTCTGGGGAGAGCGAGTCGACGGTGCACTAACGAAACCGAGTGACACACACGCGCCTCTCGCTAAGGATCCTGAGTCGGGAGTCGTAAAGCCTACGACCACAATTGAAGCGACAGCCTGCTACGAGGCTCTCGCTGCGCTAGCCCCCTTATCAATTTCACAGCGCCAGATTTGGATGCAGACGCCTGGCAGCGGCGCCGAGATTCTTGGTACTCAGGGCGGCGCACCGGCAACCAAGATTCTTGATGCAGAGCGAGTGCTACTGCGAGCTGGTTGGCGCGCGTGGTCATACTCATCTCTCACCGATGACAAGAGTGCTATCTCTAACTACGGACCAGAGGCGCTACGCGACGACGAGCCCAACGAGCACTTAAGCGAATCACAGTCCCCTAGCGAGCCCAACCCGTGGGATGCACTCTCAGCAGGCACCGGATTCGGTGATGCAGTTCATCGGATACTCGAGGAGGCAGATTTTGCTTTACTCCGCCCAGCGGAGGATGACACAGCGGCAAAGGCAAGCCTGATTGAGACTGTCATGGTTCATAAATACAGGCTCAGTCCGAGTGATAAGCCTGAGACTCTGCGCGACTGTCTCCTAGATGCAGTGCGCACTCCCTTAGATGCAGGCTTCAATAATCGCAGTATCGCCGAGGTAATTGCAGATGGAAGCCTGAGAGAACTCGACTTCTCCTTCAACCTAGGGAGCAGCCCAGGGGCAACTACGAGAGGCGGCTCTGCAGACCTCGCTCTAATCGCAACGCTGAGCAATCAGTTAGCAGCCGATGATCCGTTCCGCTCCTACTTTGCTCGTATCGGGCCGGGGATGCTTAGTGCAGATGTCGTATCCGGTTACCTAAGTGGAAGCATCGACCTAGTCGTGCGGGCGCCGAACGACTCTGGCGTGCAGCGTTATTTCGTTGTCGACTACAAGACCAACCGTCAGCGACAAGGACACTATGACCCTGGCGCGGTTAGAGGATTGATGGAGCATGGTAACTACCCGCTTCAGGCCGCTATCTACCTTGTGGCATTACAGCGCTATCTACGACTACGCATCGGAGACTCCTACGACCCTGCACTCCACCTTGGGGGAGCCTCCTACTGGTTCATGAGAGGGCTGCTCGGTGCGGATACCCCAATCACTGATGGAGAGCGCAACGGCGTCTGTTCATGGACTCCATCTGCTGCATTCATCAATGGCCTCGACAATCTTCTCGGGGGTCAATCATGAGAGCGGAAGAAATGATTACAGAGACAAGCCAAGAGGGTTACAGCTATGTCAGAGGCTTGATCGACTACGGAATCCTCTCCTCTACCGAGAGACTCGCAGCCGACCTAATAGAGCGCCGCTGGCAGGTAAGCGACCCCGTTATAGCGTTTGCAACTGCGATTGCCGTGTGGGCCGACCGCACTGGCCACGTCGGCATCGATCTCTCGCGCATTGAGATCGTCTTAGGCCAAGCACGGCGCACTCCGGGGAATAGCACTCCAGCGAACCGCTCCAAAACTCAAGCGGAGGATCAGTTACCCCCGCTCCCGACTGCTCAAGCAATACGAGCAGCGCTGACAAGTCGGCTAGATATCGTGCGCCACCTACCCGACTCACCGGGGACACATGCAGAAGCAGCAGCAAACCTCTCACCGTTAGTGCTCTGGAGAGATCGCTTATATACGCAGCGCCAATTTGTAGATGAGCGCAGCGTCGCCGAGCAGATTCAGGCGCGTTGTGTAGATGCAGCGATTAGTAATCGAGCCGCAGCGGATGCTTTCCTTGATAAAGCGGCTAAGGAACTTGATGAGAGTCAGCGTGACGCTGTCGAGATGGTGCTATCACGCCGCCTCACGATTATCACCGGAGGACCAGGCACGGGCAAGACCTACACACTTGCGCGTGCCCTCGGTGCCCTCCTCTCCGCTGAGCCAGATTTAGAGATCGCTCTCTGCGCACCGACCGGCAAAGCAGCAACTCGCATGCAGGAGTCAATCGCTGCGGCTATAGATGAAGACTTTGGGGTTACCGCAGAGACTCTCTCTGCTCTAAAGCCGCGCACAATCCATGGGCTACTCGGAGCGCGAGGCATCTCGACGCGATTTAGCCATGACGCTGCGCGCCCCCTTCGCCATGATGTTGTTGTCATAGACGAGGCGTCGATGGTCTCATTACAACTAACAGCCCGCACACTCGAGGCAATCAATCCAAATGCTCGCATTGTGCTAATCGGCGACCCCGATCAACTCTCAAGCGTTGAGGCAGGATCAGTACTCGGTGATATTGCTAACGCAGAAGGCTCCTCAATCAGGGCGAGTATCTCGACGCTCTCGACAGGTCATAGAGCAGGCGAGGCGATCGTAGGGCTAGCACAGGCAATTCGCGATGGTGACGACGCCGCAGTTCGTAGAGCATTTACCAATTCTCCAGATCGCTTGGTGCTCGTTGAGACCAGCAAGAGCGGCCCCACTCATGTTGCTGAGCACCTTGCCAATGCGGTGGCTGCATCAAAATCAGCACGCGACTCTGCAGTCTCTGGTGATGGAGTCTCCGCTCATGCTGCCTCGGTATCGCATCGCGTTCTATGTGGGCATAGAGCAGGGGCAGCAGGCGTAAGCGACTGGAACGAATACTTCGAGCGCTCAATTGGGTGCGCAGGTGCAAACTACGCGGGGCGTCCACTCATAGTCACGCAGAACAATCCAGTCACCGGTCTAGTAAATGGTGATACAGGGATCATGGTCAGTCATGACGGCAGGACCCAGGCTTGGTTCCCGCCGCGCCAAGCAGAGTCTGAGCCAATGGAGTTTGAGCAGGTACAACTCCCACCGGTAGAGACTTCCTTTGCAATCACAATCCATAAGAGCCAAGGCTCTGAGTATGAGCATGTAATTGTCGTTCTACCGCCCGATGGCTCCCCGCTCCTCACGCGTGAGTTGCTGTATACCGCTGTTACTCGGGCTAAGAACTCAGTGACCTTGATCTGCACGGCTTCAGCCCTCACTAAGGCAATTGAGACAGTTACTGAGCGAGGCTCAGGGCTAATTGAGGCTCTCGCCTGAAGAGCGTGAGACACTTGGGGCGTGTCAAGACATGTCATCGTTATCGGGTCAGGGCTTGCGGGTAGCGCGGCCGCTAGATCTATCGCTCAACTCGGCCACCGGGTCACGGTTCTTGAGAGATTCGAGGAGTCTCACCTGCGCGGTTCTTCACACGGCACCGAGCGCGTCTTCCGACTTACATATGACGATCCTAAATACATTCAACTTGGGCTAGAGGCTCTAAGTGGATGGGCTCGCCTATCCGAGGAGACTGGGGCTCCACTACTACACCAAGTAGGCATGCTTGATTATGGAGATGCTGGCGTACTCGCGACTCTTGAGGAATCATGCGCGTCAAACGGAGTCGAGCTGGAAAGAATCTCACAGCGCGATGCATCACTGCGTTGGGGCGGGATCAAATTTGATTCAGATGTACTTCTCCAGCCTGTTGGTGGATGGATCGCAGCCGACTTAGCACTCAAAGCATTCGCGAGCTCCGCTAAACGCAGCGGCGCTGAGTTTCACTATCACTCCCCTGTGCTCTCCATTGCGAAGGTTCGTAGCGGTGGATGGAGTGTAGAGACGCAAGGCGACACGCTTGCGGCGGATGCAGTAGTGGTGACCACCGCAGGGTGGACCCACGAGTTACTCAGCGAAGTGATTGATGAACGCTTCGAGGTCCCACCGATAAAAGTCACTACAGAGGTCGTCGCATATTTCGAGCGACGCGACGCTTCGCTGTGGCCGAGTTTCTGTCACCACCTTGAGCCCGAGATCTATGGGCTTCCAAGCCCCGATGGCTTAGTGAAGATTGCCGAGCATGGATCCGGAGCCGAGACACACCCAGATGAGCGGTCCTTCGAGCCAGACGCTGCAACGATTCAGCGCCTCGAGGAGTACGCACGAGATTGTCTGCCTGGAATCGCTCCAACTGCTGTTCGAAGCGCAACCTGCCTCTACGCGTCGACCCCGACCGACGACTTCTTTATTGAGCGATCCGGGTCGCTCATTCTTGGGGTTGGGCTCGGCGGTCACGGCTTTAAATTTGGGCCGGCTCTCGGCGATCGAATTGCAAGTCTCGTCACTGATGCTCTCGCTGAAGCCTCTCAGTGAGCGCATTCAGCACATTTACCGACGAGACTTTTAGATCCCTACGCACGCGCAACTTCCGCCTCTTCTTTACGGGGCAGGTAATCTCTCAAATAGGGAACTGGATGACCCTTGTCGTCCAGACTCTCCTTGTTCTCAAGATCACGAACAGCGGAATCGCACTCGGCGTCCTAATGGTCTCGCAGTATGGTCCGGTGCTGCTACTAGGCCCATGGGCAGGGTTGATTGCGGATCGCTCCGATAAGCGCCGCCTCTTGATGGCCGTTCAGAGCATGGCGATGCTGCAATCTTTTGTATTAGCCGCTCTCGCCTTCATGCCACACCCTCCGCTTTATGGCCTCTACCTAGCAGCGCTATTTGGAGGCATCACACTCGCGTTTGACCACCCTGCGCGCCGAGCCTTTGTAGTGGAGATGGTCGAGATTCAGGACGTACCCAACGCGGTGAGTCTCAACAGCGCCCTAATGACGGGCTCGCGCATTGTTGGCCCTGCACTCGCTGGCCTTGCACTCGCCACAATTGGATTCGGTTGGGCATTCATTGCCGATGGCGTCTCATACATTGCGGTGATAGTTGCATTCGCAATGATGCGCACCTCTGAGCTTCAGCGCTCAACCCCTGCAAAACGTGAGAGTGGACAAATCCGCGCTGGATTTAGGTATGCACGGAGTGTCCCAGATATCTGGACGCCACTAATAATGATGGCGGTCGTAGGCACACTTACCTACAACTTTCAGGTGGTATTCCCACTCTTTACAACCCGCGATCTTGGCGGCTCCAAAGTTACATTCACACTGCTCTTCTCCGTGATGAGCATGGGTGCTCTAGTAGGGGCGTTGGCTGCAGCTCGACGCAGACACATTGCACTTCGAACAGTCGCTCTCTCATCGATCGCATTCGGCGCCGGCATGGCGGTTATGTCGGTCACGCCAAATATTTGGCTTGCATATCCGGTGAGTTTTCTAATTGGGCTCGCCAGCATCGCTTTCCTAACCGCTGCGACCGGAATATTCCAGATCAACTCGACCCCCGAGATGCGAGGTCGCGTACTTGCGCTGCAGGCGATGGTCTTCTTAGGCAGCACACCAATAGGTGGCCCAATACTTGGGTGGATATGCGAGCGGTATGGAGCACGTTGGGGAATTGCAGTTGGGGCGGTGGCGGCAATCGGTGCAGGCCTCTGGGGGATGTCGCGCGTGCGCGCCCGCTCTAACGCAGTCGGTAATCTGCCGGATCAGCTTGGCGCGTAAGGCTCCAGAACTCCTGGAGTGATCCAGGCCAGTTCTGCGTGACCCTTCCCTCCTTATTTCGATACCAGCTCGAGACGCTCGCTTGACCCCAGACCCTTGCGTCATTCTCCGCATCAATGCGGTCGTTATAAGCAGCGCAGACCTCGGGTTTGCAATCGATTGAGGAGGCCCCCGCCTCAAGCATTACGCGCACGGCATCAAGAACGTGATTTACCTCGCACTCTGAGAAGAAGATGATGCTCCCGTTTGCAACAAGGTTGGTATTAGGGCCGTATAGGCAGAAGAGGTTAGGAAAATCGGGGACGGTCACTCCGAGATAGGCACGAGCATCATCTCCCCATCGAGCACGTAGATCAGCACCATCACGACCATAAATCTGCATAGGCGCAAGAAACTGTGACGCCTCAAAACCAGTTGCCCAGATAATTACGTCGGCTTCATGGTGGCGCCCATCAGAGGTGAATATTCCGGTTTCATCTACTGACTCGATACTCGCGGTAACTAACTCAACATGCTCCGAGGTAAGTGCTCGAGCCCACGAACCATCATCAAGCACCACTCGCTTCGCAAATGGTGGGTACTGAGGCAACACCGCGTCATATAGATCAGAGTGCCCGGCATACTCGCCCATTAGATAACCGGTAAACATCGCACGAAACAGGTCGTTACCTGGCCCAGGTACTGTCCCAGCCATCAATCCATCCGAGAGGCGCCAGAAGAGCCAGAGCCGATACCACGCACGAAGGTATGGCAACTCCATAAATGCGTTTCGCGCGTCGGTAGGAATATCGTCTAAATAATTTGGTGCAGGTAGAAACCAATTTGGGGTGCGTTGAAATACAGATAGTGAAGATGCGATCTTGGCAATCTCTGGTACACACTGAACCGCGCTTGCTGCAGCACCAACCACCAAGACTTTTTTGCCGGCTAGATTAACGCTCTCATCCCACTCCGCTGTGTGGAAATTTGGGCCTGCGAATCTCTCAATACCCTTAAAATCAGGGATCATTGGCCGATGCAATTGTCCTACCGCACTCACCAAAATCTCTGCGTCGCGTATCCGCTCAACGCCAGACGAATCGCGTGTTCGAACATGCCAGCAAGATTGGGCTTCGTCCCAAGTTGCGTCTATTACCTCAACACCAAACGAAACCCGCTCCGTGACCTCAAGGTCTCGCGCAACATCCTCGAAGTATTTTAGGAGTACCGGCTGGGCACTAAACTGCTGACGCCAGTCCGCACGTGCAGCGAACGAGTACGAGTAGAGATGATTCGGGACGTCGACGCGACAACCCGGGTAACGATTCTCGCGCCAAGTGCCACCAACCCCTGCACCACGCTCTAGTAACTCAACCTCGATACCCGCCTGCAATAGACGATGAGCAGAGGCGATACCCCACATGCCAGCACCAATAATCAACGCTCGGAGTATGCGCCCGGGCGTAATGCTCTCCACACTCCATGCAGGTGCACGCATATCCTCGCCTGGGAGTGCCAATTCCTCGCGCAGCATGCGAAAAGTTTGATCCTCAATATCGGTCCCTAGGCTGAACTCCATAATCTCGCGAAGGAACGCCTCATCTACCTCGGCAAGCGGCGCATTCCCGGCCTCGAGATATGCAATCGCCTTCTCAGCCAAAGCGACCGCCTCATCCTGCTGATGATTATTGAGGCCACCATGCGGCTCGAGTTTGCGGGCCGGGTCAGGGGCTAGATCGGCCCGAAGGAGCGAACGATCTCCTGTCGCCTGGGCAAGGGCGGCAAGCAAGGGTGGGATAGAGATGTCACGGAGATTGCGCAAGATTTTTGAGTTTATGGCCGACCGGGGTGCTGTGCATCTTTTAGCCCTGCACGCTAAGGAATAAAGAAAAAAGAACGGCTAAATTGCTCTGGAATGTCAGATCATCGCGGCCATACCCACCACATAATCGATGCCCACTTAGCGCATGCAGCACGGATGCATGTAACGCGGCACACGCATGATGATTTTGTCGCCAGCCCTGTATCGACTACCGATCCAGCAAACGACCTCCTCGCTCATGCAGCGTTCCAGACCTCCTCTATCGACGCTCTCCTAAGGGGCTCCTTCGCTGGCGATCTCACACTCGATGAGTTACTCATACACGGAGACTTCGGACTTGGGACTGTGCAGGGCCTCGACGGCGAGTTGATAATCCTCGATGGTAAATGCTTTCAAGTGACCTCCGATGGAGTTGTTCGCATGCCTGCAGGCTCTATGCGTACACCATTCGCCGTTGTATGCATGTTTGCTCCACACGTCGTTGAGCCAATAGGCGCGTCTGGGTCGCTCCCCTCTCTTGTCTCTGAGATTGATCGAATCGCATCCGAGCATGCGCAGGACCTAGGCCCAGCACCCATACTTGCGGTGCGCGTTGATGGAAGCTTCAGCGAGATCGATCTGCGCAGCGTGCCAGGGCAGAGTGAGCCGTATCCACCCCTAAGCGAAGTTGTTGACCACCAAAGCGAGTGGCAGGTCATTGCAGAGCCCGGCACGAGCATCGATGGAACGCTCCTCGGCTTTCGTTTTCCACCAGAGGCTCAGGGCATAGAGGTGGCTGGGTACCACCTTCATTTCATCTCAGAGGATCGAAGCATTGGCGGCCATGTAACCGGTATCTCGATGCTCAGCGGACGACTACGCCTAGACGGCGCTACCGAGCTACACCTTGAGATCCCCGAAGGGGTTGAGGTAGCAGAGGCCGATACCTCCGAAGAAACCGCAAAAGCGATACGAGCGGCCGAAGGCGGTTAGGCACCACAAGGGACTGCTCTATTTAAGGGACAGCTCTATTTAAGGGACAGTCCAAAACTTGCAGTCGGTTGCAGTGGTTGGAGCGTAGATCGCCGGGTTCCAAGTTGCACCGGTCTTGGTGATTGCTGTTACACAGAACTTGAGAGTGTTTCCACTAACTGTAGCGATCGAACCCGAAGTAGAGGTTGCGATTCCTTTGCTTGATGTGCTCTGCGTCTTTGTAGAGAGAAGGACGTCTCCCTTGTACCAACTTCCAACCACTGATGCGCTGGAAATTAGAACTCCGGTTGCACTCTTCACTGTGATCGTGGCGGTCGCAGTGCTAGTAGTTGTGCTCTTGACGCCAGTGACCGTAAAGGCAGATATATCCATCGGCGTTGTGACGACGATCTTGATCGTCGCAGCAGCCGATTTGAGTCCACGAGAATCTGTCACATAGAGAGTGGCTGTAAAGGTTCCCGCAGCGGTATATGTGAACGAAGGGTTCACAAGTGTGGAGGTAGTGGTACCGGTACCGAAGGTCCAGGCGTAAGTAATCGTTTGACCCTCAGGGTCAGTCGAGGTTGATCCATCAAAAGCAACTACCAATGGGAAGGTCCCAGCGGTCGGGGTTGCAGTTACGCGTGCTGTAGGCGCAAGATTTGCAGTAACCGTTATCGGAATAGTCGCAACCGAGCTCTGGCCCAGCGGGTCTTTTACCGTCAACGTCGCAGTAAATGTGCCGGCCGTTGTGTATGTAAATGAGGGTTTCGCAAGGGTTGATGCAGTGGTACCGGTACCGAATGTCCAGGCATATGTAATTGCTCCGGACTCAGGGTCGCTAGAGGTTGAGCCATCAAAAGCAACGACAAGCGAGGCAAGCCCAGATGTGGGGGTTGCGGTTACGCGTGCAGTAGGTGCAAGGTTGACGGTCTGCGAGTAAGAAGCAGTAACCCTGTAGTTACCAACGCTTCCATAATCGGAGTAACCAGTTGATGCTGCAGTACCCGCACCGACTCCATCGACGGTGAGCGTGTAGAGCCCTGCGACAAGTGTCTGGGTAATAGATGCAGACATTCCAAATGCAACATCACCATTCGTTGTCCCCGAGAGTGGATCATTTGTCGCTACAACCGTTCCGGCATTGTTCTTTAGAGTGAGCTTGATATCGAGATCGGGGCTAGTCGCAGATGGGGTTGCATCGAAGGTTGCAGTACCCGCGGCAACATTAAAACTAAATACGTCAACATCTGCAGCAGTGCTTATAACTCCATCAACTGTTGCCGGAGCTGTTGAGACATAGGTAGCAGTCGCAGTTGTGTTCCCATAATCATCGGTCTTGAGGGGCAAGCCATTAGCGCCCATCACCGTAAAATCGTCCTCCGTGTTATTGGCGCCTGTGTACTCGCCCTTGCTCCACTGAGTAATTGGAACGTAGTAACTAGCGCCCATGATCGGCGCCCAGCTCCCCTGGCCTTGGTAGTAGCCGGCGGTAGCGGTGCCATCATGACTCAGCCCTACGTTGTGCCCAACTTCGTGAGCAGTCGCCTCGGCTACATACTTAGGGTTATCGGTTACGCCGTTCTGAAAAATCAATGCCGGCTGGTAATAGTCATGGTTGGTTCCGGTGAGGCCATAAACGCCTACATATGCGATCCCACCACAGTTGCTACTGCACGTCGATTGATAGAGAGTGGTGCCGTTCGCACAGTTTGTGGTGCTCTTGGTAATTACAGCCCGAGCTCCGTAATTGACATCAGTCGTTGTGTCACGGGAGAGATTGGCCGCAGTTGGCTCCTCAGTCGTTACATCTACGTTGAACGGGGCGTAGTCCTCAGCTACTCGACGCCACACGCTCTGGATATTTGCCAGCTCACTCGATGTGAAGGTTGTGCCGTCGGCATCA
The DNA here is from genome assembly GCA_001023575.1 of Actinobacteria bacterium IMCC26256. Classification (GTDB taxonomy): domain Bacteria; phylum Actinomycetota; class Acidimicrobiia; order IMCC26256; family IMCC26256; genus IMCC26256. The sequence goes on from CP011489.1 coordinate 1,906,565, forward strand.
CTCGAATATGGATCGGCATAACAGTCTCCGCCGGCACTTGCGTTCCATGCAGTACCCGAGAGCATGTGTCCGTTGAAGTCGAGATAAATAAGGCGGGTCGCGCCAGGGAGGCTATGCAACAAGAAGGTATTGGCATCTGGGTAAGTTGGATCAAGCGTGCTCGACTTCGTTGGCAGCACTGCTGATTGGGGAACAGCCGCATCTAGATATAGGAGTCGATCGTCCCCATCGACGCGCAGAGCTTTGTCTTTAGAGAACTCGCCACGCAGTTTGGCCTCACTCATTCCATTACGCGCTGCAATAGTTGGGAGCCTCGAACCTAGGTGGCTAATGGCAGACTTCCCAGACCATCTCTGCGCAGGACCAGGGATCGACTCTGCGGGAGTCGCTGCGGCAACAAGCCCAAGAAGCGATACGACAGCAGTCGTAGCTAGTGCTCGATTAAATCTGCTCATTATGTCTGGCCCTCTCGGAGTTTTTCTCTGATACCGCCTAGCGGATTCAAGTGCGATTCGGCTGAACCGGCACTCGTCCAGAACTCCAATCCACAGAACCGTTAGGCGCTATAAATTCTCTAACAAATGGCAGCATAAGCGGCCACTCAATGGGTTCATTCTGCCACGGAAAGAAAGGTAACTCAACTCCTAATACTCTCGATATTTGATAATTCAGGGGCTCAAAATGAGGCAAAGAGCCCAGAGACAAGGGAGTTTCGGGAGAGTCTGATCCGTCCGTCTAGTGAGGGCTGGAATAAAGACGGGCTCCAAGCGGTTAGACCGTGTGCAGGCCCGGCCTCATAAATAATTGAGGCCTGGTCATGCGCCAAAAAACCAGAAGACAGCATCCAGAAGACCCTGAGAGACCCGGCTCTGTGAAGGGCTGGCAACCGATCTCCGCCCTCGGGCGAGGCCACGGTGCCAATGCCGGGAACGATGAATGAGGAGAGGCAAATGAGTAAACCCGCCAGTAAGGCCGCTATTAAACCGCTCAATAAACCTACCGGTGCAGCGCGCGCTGCTGTCAAGAAGACCGGCTTCACGACAAAGAAGCCCGCAGCAAGTAGGGGCCGGCGCAAGGAACTCGGTGACGAGGGGTTTGTTCCACTCCCCCCTCGCGTCTCGACCACATGCCAGCGATACCGCAACGGACACAACGTTCATTTTATGGTTGTGATGGGCAATATTCGACACCACAAGAGCAAGCCATGCAAGGTGCTCTCAGTCGCAGATGACGGAACCGTGGTCGTGAAAATCGGTCGCAAGACCCTCACTCTCTGGTCCCACGACCCCACTTTTCTGAGTAAATGCGTTGGGCCAAATGGAGCTGAATCGTGGTGGTACGAGTCACGAATTTTAATGGTTCAGGGGCCCGATGGCATGAGCAGGGGCTTTCAACTCGGCGAAGAGCCATCCGAGTGCACCTATATAGAGGAGCCGACGTTCAACGAGAAGTACTACGGAATTCGACGCGAGGACGACCCGGCCGAAGACGACCCGGACAACTGGGCTTAATTGCGTATTTAAGTTAAAAAACTCAGCGATTAATTTTGCCGACAATTCGAGGCATAGCGATCCGAACATCGACACCCGGGGACCACCGAGCAATCGGCGTGCCGGTCGGAAGTGGCAATCCTGCGGCGCTCAGAAGAGACTCGTCACAGTGAAGCACCTCGGCTTCATGTATTGGCCACGCGTCATGGTGGATATTCGCCCAGAGTCTGCGCGAACCAAATACCGATCCAAGTGCCCACCGTGCTGTTAGAAAATGGTCAAGCTCCGTGAGTTCACTCGTTAAGAGTTCTCTCCCAACGCGCACCGTTACCGAACTCGATGCTTCACCACGCGGCCACTTGCGACGCGATGTATAGGTACGAATCTGCGCATCTCCATCGGCTTGCTCACTCATCGTCATTGACGACCAGCAGTACGGAAGACCATAAGTAACTCTCGCCACCAAAGCTGGCAGCATGCGCGATACGTCGAGACTGAAGAACCACACTCCCCTCCTGCCGTTTTCGTCGCGAATATAAGTTCGCACATTGGTCTCAGGGAAGGTCGATAGTGGACCAAAGGAGGGTGTATGCGGTACTCGAATACGCCGCATGTGAAATGGAATCAAGCCAACCCATGCAGCGCCATCAAACGTGTCAACGGTAAAACCACTAGGCAGGAACGCTTGGATGACTGAGGGCTCATACCGCCAATGCAGTGCGGTGAGGTTGTACCAACCCTGGAGCATGACCGGTCGCCTTACCTCAACGGTAGGTTCGATCGAGATCGGTTCGGGTTCTGTGGTCGTCACCTAAGCCCCTTATGAAGAGTTATTTGAATATCCAACCAGAAAACTTTCGATGAATGGGAATACTTGAGGATCTTGTTTCGTTTCATGCTCCAAGAGGCGACCATTCAAGAGCGTTTTTGGTCAAGAGCGTTTTTGTTCAAGTCTTGAAAACCAATCCATCAGGAAGTCCTGAGAGACCCGGCTCTGTGAAGGGCTGGCAACCGATCTCCGCCCTCGGGCGAGGCCACGGTGCCAATGCCGGGAACGATGAATTAGGAGAACAGGCATGAGCAACGCTTTTACGCCCCACACCCCCAGACGCGCCTTTATCTGCGGGTTTACACCTGGGCATCTAGTGCACCCGCATCAACTGATCACCGAACTGAAGAGCGGCAGCAGTATTCAGGCGCGCATCCTCTCAGTCTCGGATGATGGCACCATCGAATTAGGCAGCAGTGATGGTTCCATAACAACCGTTTGGAACCACGACCCCGAGCGAGCACGCTCGCTCTGGGGCGCAGAGGAAACCCCTCTCGTCTCGTTATTAGGAGACTCGCTATTAGCAATCGGTGAAGGATGCCTATCGGTCACAAAAATCCCGACGCAGTGCTGGGGGGTTGACGCGAGTGAAAACTCTCAGCACCCTGCATGGCTTGGCTCGGAGTCTCATCAATGGGTTCCCGACCCCGAATCGTATTATCCGAGCGATGGGAGCATAGGCCCCCCTTATTGCGGATGTGCTCCGGGGCATCGGGTTTCGTTGAAACGTCTTGATCGCGCTCTGAAGGCTGGCCCTGGGCAACGCGGCGATGTGCTTGAGATTACCGATACTGGGCGGGTCGTTCTTGGGCTCGGAGGACGAGAAATGGTCCTGCATAATCACAATCCGAAGAGGATGAGCAGCGCACTCCACACATATCGCAACCCTCTTGATAGAGAGTACCCGCTCGACTATGGAGACCATCCGGAGGCTTCGCTACTAGATAGGGATGTGCTGCGCATTGGCCATTTTTATTTCTGGACTACTTATGAACCTCGAGCACTGTGCTCGTACGACTACACAGAAGAACATTACGAAGGAATGAGGCGCGTGTTATCGCGCAACGGAGCAAGACCGCCTAAATACCCTTCGCAGGAAGATCTGAGTATTCCCGGCTTCACTTATGAGATCGTCCGGAGCGGCGTCGCGGAAGAACGATTCCGATTAACAGCGAGTCTTCAAGAAGAGAGGAGTGTAGGGGGTACCTATATTCCAATCGGATTGCAGCCCTCAAGCCCCGAGTGGGGAAGTGAGGAACATGTCGAGAGGATATATAACGCTCTCGTATCCTCGTTGAGCAAAACGGAAGAGCAACCAACGTATGAGCTAACGCCAGATCAGGTTGCAGAGAAATTTATTACCTCACTATATGGAGAGACGAGATAATGGAGGAGATAAAGGAATCAGAGGGTTTTCTGGACCCTTATAAAGAAGGCAGCGGCTACTCCGAAGAGGCGGTCGCTTCTATGCGGGCAGAGATGCAGGAACTAGCCGATGTCGTCAATGACGAAGAGAGTTGGCCTGCTTGGATTGACGCCCAAATCGGTACGGGGATGACTCCCGAAGAGGAGAAGCGTTCGCGTTCGCGGTGGCTTTCATTTTTAGAGGACGAACGAGATCACCCGTTTATGACAGACCTCGATACATCGCCCGAGTTCTGGTGAGCCGTTACCCTTTATAAATAAGGTTCGGAAGGCTCGGGTCGAGAATCTTCGCTGCGTGGTTCATAGCGATCGGCAGGCCAGTCGGATCCAGTAATCCGATCTGCGCAAGCAACGAGGCTTGGTCCCAGTAGATGTGCTCATGGGTGACCTTTCCATCTACCACGCCGACGATTACAACCATCGCAATCTCAACCTTCATGTTCGTCGGCTCTACTCCTGGGAGTATCCAATCAAGAACCTCCGTGTGGGTAAAGCGCACAACATCTTCATTAATGACCTGTGTCTCACCAACAGTCTGGGAGATGTTGATGATCTCTCCATCGGGAGGGAGGAACCTGCCTATGAAGTGATTCTGATACCACTCTCGTACCGCAACGCTCCCGAACCCACCTGCAAGGGTTGGAGCAACCGTTAGATGAGGCTCGTCTGCCATTGTCTCCATTGTGCGGTCAAGATCACAGTCGATCTCGGCCTGAATATGCTCGGCTACTACCTCATCTATCGGTCGTTTGTCTCCCATCACGCCATGAGGATACCTGAGATGGCGCGTGCGACTACCAAGCACTGGATTTCCGAGGTCCCCTCGAAGATCGTGTAGATCTTCAGCGAAGGCCCGGAATCCCCTGTAACTATGCGGGGAACCGCGCCGGAACTGTGTCAGCGCGTAACAGTTTTCGTTCACTCGTGGCCGCCGGAGGCAGCGATTGCGTGGCGCGATGACACGGGCACCGTGTGGCTATGACCATACACATCGCACCCAGCCCATCGCCCACATGGACCATGGAGGACATCGCCGCGTACTACCGGCGCTCACTGCGCCAGACGCGCCGCATCGTCACCGCGGACGGCTTCCCTCCCCCACTGCTCGGCGACAACCGACGTTGGTCCTCGGCCAAGGTCCGCTCTTGGGCCGAGGGCACCGACGTCGACGCCCATGTACTGCGGGCCTCCGTACCCCGCGGTGCTCGCATGGTCCGGCGAGGGAGTGCTCCATGAAATATTTGAAGCCTGATTGGGTTCCCGACTGGGTTGGCATCTCGGCCGACGGTCGAGTCTCTTGGTATGACGGCGGAGCAAAGGGAGTCGGTACTCGTCGCCAGAAGCGTTGCGGAGATACGGAGAAGGCCGAGGTCGCGGCCCTTGCTCTCGTTAAGAACGCCGAGCGCACAGCGGGACTGCAAGTCGGTCCCGGTGTGACGTGGGCGGACATTTGTCAAGCATGGACCGATGCGCACGACGGTCTCATCGTCGAGGGCACCATGCGCCGGCGGCTCACCGCAATCAACGCGTGGATAGTCCCGAACGCTGGGGCCGTGACCGTCGGCGACACGAGCCTCTCGACGCTGCTACTCGTAGGCGACGCGCTCGTGAGCGCGCGTACCGGGCGTTCAAACTTTGACTCGACCACCCAAGCGATGTCCGTCATCGCGGACTGGGCCCGCGAACGCGACTGGCTGCCAGCAGATCCGTTCGGTTCAGACGGCGACCGCAAGCGGGCACTGCGTCGACTGCGCCGCAAACTCGCCGACCCATCGAAGCGCGCCTCCACCGACGACGACGACGACGATCAGGGCATCGAGTTTCATCAGGTCCCAACGTGGAAGGAAGTCGTGAGCTTCGCCGACGCGGTGGCCGATCGCGTCGGTGGTATCACCAAGTCACGTGAGATCGGCATCCTCTACGGCCGTGCGATCCGAGTCGCAGCGGGAACCGGTCTGCGCCAGTGTGAGCTCCTCGCTCTCACCGCTGAGCGCGTCGACATGACAACCGGCCTCATCACAGTGGACCGTCAGCTCGACCGCTACACAAAGTGGAAAGGCGGCGAAATGCCGACAGCGGCTCCGAAGTATGACAAGCGACGTCAGGTCCTCGCATGGGACAAGGTGCGCCGGGACCTCAAAGCCCTCATCGACGCGGCCGGCGATGACGGCATCCTGATCCCGCCGTTCGCGCAACAGGCATGGTGGGCCGACGCGTGGGGGCGCACGCTGCACGCCAGCCGCGAAGCGATCGGATGGGGATGGCCGCCACACTGGCTGCGACACCACTACGGCTCGTTCTCGGTAGCCCCGCGAGAAGTTGGCGGTTTCGGTTTGTCGCACGCCGAGCTCCAGCACAGCTTGGGCCACAAGTCCCTCACGACGACGCTCGAGACTTACATCCAGCCGACGCGTAGCGCGTCCGGGTGGGTCAAGTAGCGAGCCCGGGGACACATTCAGAGGGCGCGCTCGGCTTAGTCGCGATGCGATGTCGCCGAGTGGCTGCGCACTTATGTCTGCGACTCCGTGCCGGCGTCGACCTGACTCAATCTCAGCAATTTTAGACCGAGGCGAGCGACGATGAACCTGCTGTTACGTGGCCTGATGCCCCACGCTTCGTGCATTAGCGCCCGCGACCACGAATGATCACGTGGAGGTGCGCATTTAGATCGACGAGACCCCCGGCTCGGCGGACCTGGGTGGGAGTGCGAAAGTGCCCATGCTCTTGCCTGCAAGTCCCCTGCAGAACGGGGATCGTCTGACGTTCGGAGGCGTGGACCTGTCACTTGTGGTCCGTGTCGCGCACTATCGGAAGGTGCCAAACAATCGATTTAATAGCGAGCATCAACCAAACTTCCCGGTGACGGAACGTCTGCGACGAGTGCTGCAAGCTGGTTGCATACTCCGACGACGCATTTCGGTGAAACACTTCGGACTCTTCTCCTCCGAGGGGATCGCCGCCAACGCAGCCTCGCTGATCATTGTGGCGTTAGTCGTCGATGTCACCCTGCTGCCAAGGGTCTTCTGGTGGTGGTACGCAGCAGACCCCTGGGTGTACCGATTCGCGATCGCCTTAGCCGCGCTGATCGGTATGACGGCGATCATTGTCCTGCATGAGGTCAGCCATGCCCTTTTCGTTGCATGGCGGGGAGCGAAAGTTGTGATTCGAATCTCTGCTGGCTTTGGCTACGTCGAGACAGAAGGTGACTTCTCGTCCGCAGCGATCATGGCTGGACCATTCGCGAACCTGTGTTTTGGTTTCATGCTCATAGGCGTTGTCCGAGCGGATTGGCTGTCGTTTCTTCCACTGTTAGGGGTCGTCTTGGTCAAATGGCTAGCAGTGATGTCAATACTTCTTGGGTTCGGGAATCTCCTCCCGCTGCCACCGCTCGACGGGTACCGGCTCCTGCAGCGTGCAATCGGTAACGTCCCAATCGGTCTCGTCAGCACGAGATCGCTCGTCGTTTCGGCCGTCAGTCTGGCGGTAGCCGTCGCCTTATTCATCATCGCTCTCGGCGGGCCCGTCGTGATCTCGCTCGAGTCGATGCTGTTCGTCGTCTTGGCCCTGATCGAGTTGGGTCCTCTCGTCGTTTCCTGTTGGAAACTACGAGCTGGCAAAGCCTCACGCACTAGCGACCTTTTGCGCTCGCGTCATGAAAGTGACCCCATACGCCGGAACTGATCGGCTCGTAGAGTTCTCGCGGACCTGTCACCGCGGGTCGCTTGGCAGCGCTCAACGCGCATGTGCATACTCAAAGAGATTCAGAAGGACACCGTTCGGGTCAAGGATTCCGAGCGATCTCGGGCGCGTATTCCGAACCCCGAGGGCAGGGTTGAGCGATGAGTGGCGTCGAGCGATTCGGACGGAGCCGCAGCGGTCGACCCGGCGCGTACTCGGATCGGGCGCGCTGGCTGTTGCCGATAGCTGTCGCAGCACTTTTGCTGTCGTGGCCCGCGGTGCTCGGTATGACTAAGCACAGCGGGTCCAGCGCACCCCCTGTTAGGCCGGTTGTAACGCCGTGGGTGCTTGATCCGCCCGTCGGGCAACGGCTCACCGGTCCGTTTGACCTCGCGGTGCTGGTTGACGAATCCGCGAGCACGAATTCGTCGGATCCGGGTGGTGCAAGATGGGTCCAGTTCAGCGAGTTGGTTCGCTGGCTCGCGCTCTACGGCCGAGGAGACCGCATCGGGGTCAGCGCATTCACGACGACCGCATCGCCGATGTCGCTGAGCGTCCCGTCCGAAGGTCTCGCAAAGAGCCGGCCGCACGTGGCAACCGGGAACGGCACTGACGTGCTTCCGGCGGCACGCGTGGCTCGGCAGGCGTTCGGTGCGACCCCGCCGACAAGCCGGCGGGTCGTGCTCTTCATCACCGATGGGGCCAGTGACCACGTCCCCGAGGCCCTCCGGGCCGTCCGTGGAGCCGACGTATGGGTCTTCGGCTTGAACGGAGATGGAACCTGGTCGAAGGCACAGAGAGTCTGGGGCCGAGGCATCCGATCGATTGCGATCGACGGCACCAGCAAGTCGATCGCGTCGGCGGAGGCCAAGCTCCTCGAGGATCTCACCGGCCAATCGGTCACCACGCACGAAGCCCCTCGGGTGAACGCCCCCTGAGACCTGTCACTAAGTCGGCTGACCCGTGCCTTTATCGGCATGAGAATAAAAAAGAGCACACCCAGGAACACCCAACACGCGTCACCTAACTTCGAACAGTCACTCGAACGCGAGGACCGTCGGAGCCGCAACCTCGCAGCTCGTGCCGCGGTGACGCTGCTCGCGATCGGTCTCAGCGCGTGCGGCGGTTCTACGACAACCGCACAGTCTGGAGGACGACTCATCGACGCAGAAGTACCTGGTCAAACCGTGGTTGTAGTCCCCACCGGTTGGCGCGGCGACCTCGCCGGCCTTTTCGGAGCCGACAAATCCGTAACCAACGTAGAGGTCATAGCGGTTGGTCCTGAAGGCTCTCCGCTCGCCATCGGCGCAGCAAATCTCGGCGACGGCGGTGCTACGAACCCAGCAGTGGAGGAAGCGCAACGAAGTGCCGGTGTAGCAGATCTTGCTTTGCTCAACATTCCCGACGGTACGGGTTACGGGGACCTGCTCGCTGGCGCCCGCTCAGCTTTCCAGGCTCACCCGAACCCGGTGCGCGTTGTCCTTTTGTCGACTGGCTGCTTGGACATCGCGGGCCAAACCCTGACAGGGGCCGATCTGAGCACTCCGCAGGCAATCGAGACTGCAGCCAACGCGTTCGCAGGGGCTGGCCTCCTCGGGATGCAGGGAAAGGGCCTGCTCGTCATGGGCGGCCTCGGAGCCTGTAGTGCTGGAGGCTCTGACCGAACATCAAGAGCAGCGCTTGGTGCTCGACTATGCGCTCTCACCCAAGTGCCGTGCAAATCTTTAGAGACGGAGGCCACCCGATGAGCCTTTTAATCCTCCTCCTGGTGACGACGGGCGTTGGTGCCCTAGTGAGCTCAGTTCGCCGTCGCAGTGGGCGTGGATTGCCTGTCGGTCGCGCGCGCACTGCAATCCGACGGAGAGCGGACCGAAACCAGCCAGACGCGGCGAACACCCGCCTACTCGCGGCCGGGTTTGCCTCGCAGGTAGCTTCGCCACTCCTCGCGAGAGCGGCCTCCACTGTGAGAAGTGCTGACGGCAAGCGTTCAGTCCTAGAGAGACGCCTTCGAGCCGAACAGCACATTCGAGATGACGCTAAAGCCACCGTCGAGCGACTAGGAGCTAATTACGACAATCTCCGCCCGTCGGCCCACCGATGGATGCGCTACGCGACATACTCCCTTGTGCTAGTCGCGGATTACGCGTGCGGAGTGGTGATTAGCCGAGGCATGGACTTGGGGTCACTTGACCTCTTGGCCTTCAGTCTCACGCTTGCGACGTTCCAGTTCTTCGCTGGGAAGATCCTAGGCATCGGACTTAGAAGGCTTGATCTTTCACCCTTCCGCCCCAAGGTCGAGACTGTGGGCGGTGTTGCGGCCGAGGAGAATGCGGTCTCGGTAGGAGCGGGCGAGGCCGGAAGGACGTGGGTTTCTTGGGCCCTCGTTTTATTCGGGTCGGCAGCTGCGGCCGGAATCCTAGCCGCATTATCCGCGAGCCGAAAAATAGCCGAGGACCTTACGTACGCCTCCCTGCTCGCTAGAGCTCGGACTCAGGACGTCCTCTCCGCTGTTACGGCAGCGCGTAACGGAGTTCCAGCCCCGCAGCCCAAAGTCGTGCAACTGGTTCATACCTCAATCTGGCTTTACGTCCTGATGTCGACGGTGGCACTAGCAGGATTCTGTGCGACTCTCTACTGGGCCATGCGGTCCCATCCGGTTGCTCAGCGCCTGGAACTACTGGAAAGTCGTCAGCGGAGGGCGGAGCGCAGGACCGACCGAGCGATGAGGCCTCTCGTCAATCGAACGGTTGATGCTGCTAGAGCACTGGCGGTTTATCACGCGTCAATCGCAGAGATCGGTGAGAGGCTGGGGAATGGCGCAACTGAGGAGGAAATGCCAGCATGGAAGGGGGTCTTCGCAACCGCTAGCCAAATTGAAGAGGACCACCAAAAGTGCCTAAAACTGCTCGACAAGTTCGACACGCAACGTCAGCACCCAAACCCAGTCGTGTCCATCACGTCATCGGCTGAGGAGGAAGAAGCATGAGTTCTCCCAATGCGCGACGCCTGGCGGGATTCGCCGGTTCCCGGCGGGAGGTGTGGCGTTCGACGTTGATTGTCGCGCTAGCACTCTGCGCCGCCACGGCGTGCGCGACCAGGACGGAAGACAGCGCATCAGGCAACTCGACGGGCAGTGATTCCAGCGGGACGGCGTTCTCGCTCCCTCGCGGGACTGGGAACACGTTCCGCCTTCCGCCTGGTTCGACAGTCAAGTTCATGCTTGAAGGACGAACCCATATGGCAGTGGTCACGGTGGAGTTCGATGCGCTGGGGTTCGGCTTGGATCAAGCGAGACCGGTTGACGAAGCCGCGGCTGTGACGCTGTTGCGAGGTGCGCTTACTGCGGCCGGCCGGCCGTACGAACTGCGCTTAGCTCAAAGAGTTGAAGTGTTCGGTTACGCATCGGCCGAAGGTACTCCACAGCACAATCTGGAACTGTCCCAGCGACGCGCGGATTGGGTATGCGGCGAAGTAGCGCGATTGGGCGCAGCCCACCTGACCTGTCAGGGACGCGGAGTTAGCGACTTCCCACCGTCCGGACCCGGCCCCGAAGACCGACGGGTGGAGATCCGCGTCGTGGCAACTACTGGTTAAGCAGTCTCATCAACGGACGCGGCTTAAGTGCCTTCGACTGCGTCCGCGTCCTCTTGTCGGCCGACCCGCCTGAGCTGGGTTGCGAGCGAGGAGCGGGTGTTGAGGGTGTACGGGTCGTCGGGTCCGAGAACCCTTGCACTATCTTCGAGGAGTTCGGTGAAGAGTTGGATCGCGTGTTCGCGGTCTCCGTTGTCGCCGATCGCTAACGCGAGGTTGTGACGGGTGCTGAGAGTGGCCCGGTTGTCGGGTCCCGGATCGACGATCCGGATGGCGAGGACTGCCTCGAAGTGTGGGATCGCTTCCGCGTTACGGCCGGCCCGCACGAGTTGGGTTGCGAGCGAGTGGCGGGTGTTGAGGGTGTACGGGTCGTCGGGTCCGAGAACCCTTGCACTATCTTCGAGGAGTTCGGTGAAGAGTTGGATCGCGTGTTCGCGGTCTCCGTTGTCGCCGATCGCTAACGCGAGGTTGTGACGGGTGGTAAGAGTGGCCCGGTTGTCGGGTCCCGGATCGACGATCCGGATGGCGAGGACTGCCTCGAAGTGTGGGATCGCTTCCGCGTTACGGCCGGCCCGCACGAGTTGGATTGCGAGCCAGTCGCGGGTGTTGAGGGTGTACGGGTCGTCGGGTCCGAGAACCCTTGCACTATCTTCGAGGAGTTCGGTGAAGAGTTGGATCGCGTGTTCGCGGTCTCCGTTGTCGCCGATCGCTAACGCGAGGTTGTGACGGGTGCTGAGAGTGGCCCGGTTGTCGGGGTTAGAAACTGTGGTGACGAGTTTGAGGAGATTCCTGCATTCGCGGTATGCGTCCTCAGTCGCGGCGCATTCAATCAATATCCGCGTCAAGTGCAGACGCGTTTGGATCGTCAGTGGGCCCGGTGTCGGGTCAAGCCGCTCAATATCGCTGAGCACGCCCCGTGCCGCTTCGCAAACATCTTGACTGACGGCGTGTTGGCGAGCGTTGCTCGCCCACTCGCGGTCATGGAAGAGCTGCCAAGCGACACCTGCTGCGACTTTTCTCCGAGCGGTTCTGGCGGTGCCTGGTGCCACGAGGGCCACCGACCGGCTGAGGTGCCAAGGAATGCGGAGGCGTTGATCTGGGTCGAGTTCGTTGAACACGTCAGCTGATACTGACCATTGGGCGGCCGCGAGATGGGCATCACTGGCACGGTTCTTCTGCATGCTGGAGCGCTCTTCCGACAGCATGAATTCGGCGAGCGACTGGTGGTAGCAGGCCCACCGGTCGTCAGGAAGGAGCCTCAGCAGGCTACGCGAGGTGGTGAGTAATTTCGGGATCGCATTTCGCTCGAGTTGAGTGAGAGCTTGCAACTCGGGTTGCGTCACCCCCTGCGGCCCTGCGGCAGCGACCTGTGTTAGGAGCAGATTGATTGCCTCACCATCGGCGTCCGCTCTCCTCGTGAGTCTGCTGAGAGCGTTGACGTAGTAGTTGGCCAACGGACTGCCGTCGCCGTCAACAAACGTGTACGGATCTGCCGTCGGATCGTCGCGAAGTTCCGTTGCGAGGTAACGCGCTACCAAGAAGCACCCGTCAGCAACCTCACTGGCAGCCGAGATCATCGATGCAGCGGGAGTTCTATCGAGTTGTAGCGTGAGGTACGCGGTGATGCTCTCGCGCGTGTCCTCTCTCGCCAGGTCAATTACTGTCACGGCTTCGTAGTCCGGCTCGTCGGTCCAGTGTTCGGGACGCGTCGCTACAATCCAGCGAAGTCCAAGAGCTGATCGGCCGTGAAGTAGTCGTGTGACAAATGCTGCGACGGATCCGGCGCTCGCGTCATCGTCCAGACCGTCAGCAATGACAATGGTTGGTCGTCCGTCGTCACGCTTCGCAGGCGCCAGAACTTTGGACACAACTCTCTCGTAAAGCTCCCAGGTCGGGTCTTTGGTATGGGCTTCTTGATGAATTATGACGTCATCGACTGTGTTGTGCTCGATCACGATATTGAGCGTCTGGTTCACAGCCGCATCGGGGAGCGCCGCTAGTCGTGCATCCGTGTCGTCCTGATCCACGGTGCGGCAGTAATCAATGAGTTCATCGATGAGGATCGCTGCGGTCGTTGTGCCTAAGTTTGATGGAAGCCGAAGTACTGCGGCTCCTACCGGCCAGTTGAGCGCGTCTAGGTGCTCCTGTACCTGAAGGAGGAGTTCCGACTTCCCGGTGCCAGGAGCGCCAACTAGCGCAAGTACCGGCGGGCCCTGGGGCGTGTCGAGCCACATTTGAACTTGGTCGAGCACGCGAGTTCGGCGAATCCGGTCATTCGCACTATCCGGACGGAGAAACCCAATCTCATCGCCCATGCCCGTAATCTAGAGACGCTCAAATTGGTTGTCAAGGTTCAGAACTTTGCGCATGGCAATCTGATTAAGCATGGAGGATGCGAATGAGGTTCTTACTTTGTGCGGACTGGATGTTCCGCAGTAGCGAAATGGCCTGAGGCAAGGTGCGGGAGCACCAGTGGCACGCCATCGGCCAAGACAAGAACTCTGAGCCGCTGGCGATGACTTACCTTCGACGCATCAAGGAGGCGAGGTTCTTGCGTGTAATCACCACTTCGGGATGTTCGCTCCCTAGGTGTGTTTCGCGATCGAACAATACGCTCTCCAACTCAGCAATGGCTTCGGTGAGTTCCTCGGCGGTTGAGGCGCGTACCCCGAGCCTGTATGCGTAGAGGGCGCGGCTCGCCATGGAGTCACGGTGGACGCGGCCGCCTGGTAGGTGCGTGCATCGATCGCTCAGAACTACCTTGAGGATCTGCAATGCCTCAGTCTTCTGAGCATCGTTGTTCAGCTTGCCCATCCAGTACGCAAGGTTGTGGCGGGCCTGCAGCGTCGAACGGTCGAACGGACCGAGGAACTCAGCCCTTCGGTCTGAGACATCGCGAAGGATAGTTACCGCCTCTCCGATGCCGCCGGCTTTCGCGGTCCAATAAGCCAGATCGTGCAGCGTCTGGAGTGTGGCCGGATCATTCGGGTATCCGGTGATGCCGTTCCGCTTGGAGAGTGCTTCACGAAACAATGCTGCTGCTTCGTCCGGGCGTCCCGACTGGCCGACCCGATATGCGAGATTCTCTAAGGAGTTCAGAGTGGCTTGATCCGTGTCGCCGAGCAACTCTGCGCGCAAACCAACGACTCGTTGGAGCACGCTGATAGCTGCAGCCTGTTGATTGAGTCGTCCGAGCCAGTGAGCGATGTTGTGCCGCGACGCAAGCGACTCAGGCGTCGGTTCGGGATCAACGTCTTCAAGATTCGCAGCTAAGAAGAGGAGCATGGCGTGGTGGAACGGGTTGTACATCGCGTGTACGTCTTCCGTCTCCATCGTGCGGTTGGCAACGCCGCACCCGTGATACATGCGCCAAAGGAGTGCGTTCGGATCAGGTACAAGGAAGGATCGATCTTCAGGTGAGGTCAGATCGATGATGCGGCTGATGTGCCACGGCAGCCGCCCGTACTCGATCGGCCCCAAGTGCGTGAATCTGCTTGGATTGAGATCATCTATGATCGTCGCCCGATGAGCGTCGCGGATCAGCGATTGGCTGGTCGGGTCGGTATCTGATGGCGTCAACAGGTGGTCACTGAATGATTGGTGATACGTCGCGTAACGGTGGTTATCGATACTGAGAAACGGGCGGGCTCTTTGGATCGCGTCGCGAATCACGTCGCTATCGTCCGAGGCGCACCGTCGCTGGATTGCATCGAACGTGGCGCCATTGCGGCCTGCAGCGGCGATGAGCGTCAGCACTTTAATATCGTCGTTAGTCAGACGTTTGAGGAATCGTTCGTACACGCCGCTGAGTCCCGGGTTAGCGATCCAGACACGTGGATCGAGGTTCGGATCTTCCAGCAGGTCTTCGAGAAGGTGGTGAGCAACGAGGAAGTTGCCGGCACAGACTTCCTGCCACGGGATGATCGCGCTCTCGTTGAAACCCCGCTTCGTAAGTACGTCGTGTAGATAGGTGTCAACATCGAGACTCTGGGTTGCTGCGTCAAGATCGACGACCTCATAGGGGGATTCTGGCGTTGTCAGGCCTGTGAGCGTTCCGGGCCGCGTCGTTACTAGCCAGCGAACGCGGTGCTCGAGAACCGAGCGAGCGCCGTGCTCGGGCTCGATGAATCGGCGTGTCGATGCGGTCGCCTCTTCATCGATTGCGTCCACGAACGCGACGACGTTGGTCTTTTTTTGCAGAAGAATCGGTTCGACGACAGCGTGGAGGAGCTCCGCAGGTTCGATTGCTTCGTAGTTCTGCTTAAACGTGGCGTTCACAGAGCCGCCGACAGTCGTGTTGTGGAGCGTGATGACGGGATAGTCGTTGGAAGGCGCTGGCCCGAATAATCCAAGGTTCTCGAGCGCTTTGGCGGCCGCATCCGAATCAAGTTTCCGAACAATCGCCATGAGGAGGGCGACGGTCTCGCGAACGCCGGTCCCGTAGACGCTCCGAACGACATCCTCGGTGGCGTCGAGAATCTGGCGGCCGAGAATCGACTTGCCCGTGCCCGGTGCGCCGACGATGACGCAGATACCAGGGGCGTCAGTCTTGGATACCCAGCGGAGCGCTGACTCAACCAACGTAGAACGGTTGAACGCCTGTTGCTGCACCAAGCGCAGCGGTGTCCCTTCCACGTTCAGAACGGTACTCGGGGACTCCGACTAAGTCCACAGGCCCAGCCCCAGAGAGCCTGAGAAGTGGACTTACCCCTAAAGATCCTGTCACCAAGGAACGCTTTGTGGCACTCATCTGTCATGACTACGACATTGCAGCCAGGAGCCAGTATCGAGAAGAACGACGGGAGCGAAAATGTTGAGACGCAGCCGCCTCAGGACTTGAAGGTTGCGCTCGAAATCGGCGCGCTCCGCAGGACTTCGCAAGAGAGCGCGCTTGAAGCCTCCCGGCTCGCTCTTTCCTCGATTCCCCATGTTCTGGGTTCTTCGTTCTCGGTTGAGTACTTGTGGTCTCCGGAATCAGGACTGTCCGTTGCGATCCAAGGGTCTGGGGTGTCGCTCGATGGCATGTCTGCGGCGCTAGATCGAACCCACGAAATCAGGGCCGTGGTAACCGCCGAGCCTGCGAGAGGAATCGATTGCGAGTTGTCCACGATCGAACGGAATGGATTCGTCTTGGATGCCAACGCCAGCCACCACCCCACCTACTTGCCTCAGTCGAAGTCCGTTGCAACCGCGGCGCGACATATCTCATCGGTGCTCCAACTGCAGCGAGACCCGGTGTTCGTGCGGTTCGTCGCAACGGCAGTCGAGCTGACGCCCGACGAAGAGGAAGCCGTGGTATCGAGCTACCCGGATGCGGAAGCGACAGACTTCGCTCGCCTTATGCGACGTGCAGAGGGAGCGCGGAGCAGAACGGACCAACTTTTTCGCCTCTTGCCGACCTTCGAAGTCAGTATCGTGGTCGGGGCTCCGCGCGGGCACTCTGGCGTGATCGCTGCTGCGGTGGCCGCTGCTCTCAGTAACGCTGGCACCAAAGATGATGTGTGCCCATCGTTCGCAGTCCGTGCAATCCCAACGCCAGTCGAGCGTCATGGAGGTGGTTGGGGCAGCGGATTCGGGACCCTGCCGCATTCGACGAGCCGGCTGCATCGCCTGTACGGCAGCGGAGACTTGGATTGCATCATCCCCCTACCGTTCGCAACGGAAGCGACCTTCCCCGGCTTGGTGGTTAGGCGTAGCCGGCAGCGCGATCGAACCGTGCGCACTTCTACCGGTGGGGGCCTGCTTCTTGGGACCGCGCGCAGTGGAGTGCTCACGACCGAGGTTCGGCTCCGCCTCGAAGACCTCAACAGGCATCTGGTCGTCACCGGTCAGACCGGCACAGGGAAGAGCCGCATGCTCGAGTCGCTTGCGGTCCAGCAGGCTCAGGCGGGTGAGGGTTTCGCGTTCATCGATCCACATGGCGACTCAGCGGACCGCATCATGGAGCGAATGCCGCGCTCGCGGATCGACGACGTCGTCGTATTCGATCCGTCAACTCCCTCCGGTCGCCTTGCAATCAACCCGCTCGAGGCGGATTCAGAGGCCGCTCAGGAGTTCATCGTCCAGGACTTGTCGGAGATGTTCTATGACCTTTTTGACCCGTCACGTCAGGGCGTCGTCGGGCCTCGCTTCGAGGCTTGGCTCCGGATGGGCGCCCTCACGCTGATCGATGCGAAGCAGCACGGTGGACCGGCCGGTTCGATCATCGATATTCCAAAGCTCTTCTCCGACGACGAGTTCCTCAAGGAGCGCTTCAAGCACGTACGCGCACCCCACATCCATGACTTCTGGATTCACGAGATGGGGCGAACCTCAGACTTCCATCGCTCCGAGATGCTCGGGTGGTTCGCGTCGAAGTTCGACCGGTTCTCCAGCAACGGCATCATGCGCGAGATGCTCGGGACTGGTCGCAATGACCTCAACCTGCATGCCGTGATGAACGAAGGCAAGATCCTGATCGTCAGGCTCCCGAAGGGGCTGATCGGCGGCGTTAACGCGTCGCTACTGGGATACTTCCTCACGAGCCGCATCTGGACTGCCGCCCTCGGGCGCGCATCTGCACCTGCGCACGAGCGGCGTCCGTTCACACTCTTCATCGACGAGTTCCAATCGTTTACATCCGCAACCTCTATCGGCGCGATGCTCTCCGAAGCTCGAAAGTTCGGACTGCGCCTAGTGCTTGCAAATCAGTTCCAATCCCAGCTGAATGAGAAGATTCGCGACGCAGTTGAAGGGAACTGTGGAAACCGTCTCACGTTTCGCGTCGGCGTCAAGGATGCGGCCGCGATCGCACCGCTCTACGCCGGCGCGTTCGATGCGGAGGACCTGACCCACTTGCCGAACCTTGAAGCGGCCGCCGTGCTCTTGCAAGGCGGCGAGACGCAAGCCCCGTTCACACTGAGCACAGTTACGAACGGCTTCACTACCCCTTGATGTCCAGGGTCCCGCCGATGACATTCCCTTTCATGATGATAGTTCCAGTACCACCCTGCAGGTCAATGTTGGCATCCTCCCCGATGTGATTGTTCTCAACGAGGATCGTGATGTACTTGTCCCTCAAGGCGCTAAGTCCACGGACGTCAGGTGGCGTGGAAGTCGCTGGGAGGAGTGCCCCCGTCGACGCGTGCAGCACCGGAAGCGCCCATTGCCAAGCCCCCATCTGCCCGGGTTGAGCCGCAACGGCGACGCGGGCGGTTTGGAGCGCACCTTCGGCGGAGGCTCCAGATGCAAGTGCGTCCCACAAGCCCTTGACGAAGCGTGGGGCGACGTTCACCGCCTCGACGTCACCGGCCATTCCAATGACGGCTGGGGCTCCCCCGGCAATGAGTCTGCTAGCGAAGGAGGGCGAAGCGGCCGAGCCGTCGGCGGACTGGCAGGCGACGAGAACAGTCAATGCAGGCCAGCCATCTTCCCCGAATCTTGTGACGAGTTGCGATGGTATGAGATCCCCGATTCTGGGTTCTATGTCGCCACGCGGAGCGTCTCCATGACCGACAACGAACAGCACGTTAGGTGCAGACCTATTAGTTGGTTCGGTGTCTGTCGTCCACATCGCAGCGCCTCCGAACGTCTGTTGGAGGGATTGAATGAGTGGAGTGAGGTCACCATCGTCCACCTTCCGGCAATCAAGCACCTCTGCCTTGAGGTCAGCCGGACGGTCGTCAACATCTTCGCCGAAGTAGTGCAACGGAGCGAAGGAGCGAACGACGCTGCATCCCGGCTCAAGCGACAAGATGAGGCGCTCCGTCTTGCCGCCGTCATCGAACGCCACCAGCTCCCACGGAATCGCCAAAGCTCGATCTGTCGGCTCGGCAGTGATCACGAGGCGAACGGTCTCATTGCGTTCAATCGCTGCACGCACGGCATTCTCGATCTGCGCCCCGAGTAGGTCTCCGAGAAGTCCCGGAATCTTCTCGATCTCCCGCAGCAGGTCTCGCGTCCGCTCGTTTTCCGGACCGTCCACTGGCGACTCGGCGGTCCGCGGCTCGGGTCGACCGGACTCCCGATTCGCGGCGGCCAGTGGGGCAGATTCTCCCCCACTCTCGGGGCTCAGAACTTGCGCGCCCTTCGGGCTGGTGAAGATTCGGGCGGTCCGAACCGCATCTTCGGGCCAAGGGTGCCTTGCGGTCTTCTCCTCGTACGTGATCTCGAGGTACTGCTCACCGGACTCCAGTGTCCCTGACTCTAAGCTGACTGGGATTGTGACCACTCGCCGCCTCCACTCTTGGACCTGTCACTAGATTGCGCAGTTGGCGCTAAGACAACATGACACAAACTATCAACGATCAGTCTGCGCCGGTCAGCCAGCGCTCAGTCAAAGCCAAGCTACATTCAAATACGCTAACGTCAACCTTTAACTGGGCAGATGGGGGTGCAGGGGTGAGGATTACGGATAAAACTGAGATCGCCGCGCTTCTTGCGGATCTCGCGTTCGGCGAGTCGGGACTGTACCGGCACTTCGCCAGTAAGCAACTGGGGGGCGGGAAGCGCCAAAAAGCGGAGCTAAAGACTGCACTTGATGGTGCTTGTGCTCGGGTGCTCGCTCAAGTGTGGGCGTTCCCGACGACACGCACCGAAGTTGAAGCGGCGCTCGCCTACGAGCTAGGCCAGAAGTCGGCCCCGGTGTACTTGGCGACTATCGAAGAAGTTAACGGTGTAATTACCTCCTACTTCGAAAGAGTCATAAAAAGTGGAGAAAGCGGAAGAAAGGCTGCTGGTGAGGCGACCATTAGGATGATTGGCAAATTACCCTCACTCGAACTGTTGTTAAAAAGCAAACTTGATTCGCGTGAACCCGGGCTCGCAAGCTGGCACGTCACCGCTATGTGTCGACTTGATTTTAAACACGCCATACGGGGAAACCAGCAGGAAGCCGATGGACTAACAGGCAAATCCACTCGGTGCAATACGTGCCTCGGAACAGGCCACAGCGACGATAACTGCCCGGATTGCCGGCCGGGCTCGCAGCTTGGCTGTGACAGTTGCAATTGGAGTGGAAGGATGAAGTGCGAACCATGCAATGGCAAAGGCAGGAATGCCATACGTTTAGTCAGCGGCAATGGCCCTGACGATAACGAGGATGACGAAGCGCGAAGTTTCCTAGACAAGCTTGCGGGCCCGGATGACACGGCAACTTATGCAACGAATGCGATTGAAGGAAGAGAGCGGATTGAGCTTATGAGGCCCGTCTATGCGAACGCCTACAACGCCTTTAACGAGATGCGGCAAAATAACCCTAACCGTGAGGACATACAGATAAAGGTGAAGGTCCTGATCGCAGTACTCGCGCGTGAAGCACTTGCGTGTGAAGGACCCGAGCTTGAAGCGGATGCAATGTTCGATCGCAGGAATAATGCAGCAGGAGACAACGTAAGGGGTGCTGGCGGACTTTCGGTGGAACTCACGGAGATTGTCTACGATGAAATCGCCATTCAGTTTCCACACTTCGACCCCACGACACCGGCCGGGAGAAGGAAGGCTACGAACTACTGCAATACGTACGCCCAGTACACGGGTCGGGCGAACCCTCAGGGCACCACGCCGGAGAATCCCGAGCCCGAAGAAGCAGGGGTCACAAATGACGTCTAGGCAGATGGTCCTCGTTGTAGACGAACGCACTGGTAGTAGGGGATTGGTTGAGTCTGACCCTGGACGACTCGCTGTCTTCAGCGTGCACTGTGGGCATGGGGTAACAGTCGCGTTTGACATCCACCAAGAGACGCCGGTTCGCGTCGACGTCGAAGAGCCGGCCGACTTGCTCGCGCTCCGCACGGTGGAAGAGTTGATCGGTTGGCCAGCGACCAAAGTTATTGCGGAAGGCTCCCCTGGTGATTTGGCTGAGATCCCCTCTCCAACACCAGCACTGTCGGCTGCGTTGGGCCTCGCATGGTTTGAGCGGTTCTCAACTATCCCCAGCATGCTCGACCCAGATCTCTACGCAATCGAGCACTTCGTGCGTTTTGATGCGTTGGCCGAGGCCGGTGCGCCTGTTGATGGAATCGTCGAGCGGTTCATGCTGCGCGACGCCATCCGGGCGCTGGCATCCTTCTTGCGAAGCGATCGAGCGTCAAGCGGAGTGCCGCAGGTTCTTGACGACGCGATTGAGGCGGTCGCGCGTTACGTCGGGACCGACGCCCCGGATGTGGTCGCTCTCAAGGGCATGGTCCGGAGTGCTCGGGAAGCGACATTTCGTAATGGTGGAGAGGTTATTTCGGGCGAGAGCTACATCGGAGAGGATAAGGCACGCAAACTCGTCTTCGCTGCCGCCAGTGATGACGAGCGAGTCGACACGCTGGAGGTCCACCTCGGCCACTACAGCCCCTTCTTCGGATTTGGTGAGGAGGATATTCGAACCCGGCGTGATGACAATGTCGTTCGAGTGTGGGTGCTCGTCCAGCCCGGAGTATTGCTTCCTGAATCCCCCGAGACGGCTGCTCCATATCACGCGCACATGACCCAATGGACAGTGGTGATCTTCGACGCCAACGATCGCAGCGTGCTCGCGTCGGGTCCTGGGATGCTGTTCCAAGACCCCCTCGGCCTCCTGACGCCGGACGAGTGCAAGGGCAACCTGATCGCCGTGCTTGAGTTTCCGGAGACAACATCACTCCGAGACGTGTATGTAGCCGTCAGGCCGTCAGACGATATCGGTGTTGGAGAAACCCCTGACGAGCGAGCGCTCGCCGTCGGGCGGCGCTGGGCGTGGAGAGCGGCGTGGTACCGCCAACTGCACGCTGCAGAGGTGCGGGAGCAGCCGGCTTACACGGGTGCGAAGATGCTGCGCAACGCCAAGGACGCCTACTTGAACGCAGCCTCAAGCTTCGAGCAGACGGCAGATACCTGGTTCCAACCTCGGGGAAACAAAGATCTCGAGGGAGAAGCCCGGAGACTGGCCGCGCTCTGCAGGGGATACGCGGACCTAATCGCCGCGGATTAGACGCCTTGCCCGCTTCCAAACGGGATCGCAGTCTCTTGACTCTTGCGGTCCCCCTGCACGGTGGGCTCCGACTCAGTTGAACGGTTGCTCTAGGGGTGTGGACGCGGTTGGGGGCGGGCTTGCGGGCCCGCACCCGATGCTCGGGTGATGCTGTAGTGGCGTTTCCTTAGGACGCCGGTAGTGGGCTCGGCCTGGTGCGTTGCCCTCTGGTAATTGAGCCTCACCGAACGGTTCCTGGTAAGAGGTCTGGACAGCAGATCGCCATCAAGCGTGGCGCGCCTTCGACGAACACTGCTTGCAGAGCCTCGTGCGCAACGCTGTCGGAGCCTCGCATTTCGAACAAGCACCAATCGTGTTGTCTGCAATGGCATCGGCGAGGAGGTCACCAATTCGAGCGTCGGCTGTTCGAACGACTTCGATGAGCGCTGGGACGTCATATCCCCCGATTGAGCCAGCGGTGTGTGCCGCAACGATCAGCGCTCTCCCCGCTCCGCTGATGGTCTCGAGTTGGTCGATCGTGTGGTCTTGGCGGTCCAAGGCAAGTTCTGCTGTCAGGTCGAATCGCTCCCCCGCGTACTCACGCGCCACAAGGATCAGGTGCGAAGGCCTGGGGAGGGGTGTCGTCGCGAGAAAGTGCGCGGTCCTAGCGTCGACTGGCCATGGCGACGAGCCCCAGAGGCTCTTGAGGATATCGAAACGACGCTGAGTAGCAGCCGGGTCAGCAGGTCGAGCCCATGGATGTCCATCCAAGATGTCCGTAGCGGCGGAGCGCCAAGCCCCAAGCGCCCTACTGAGCATGCGAGGTTCATCACACTTGAGGTCATCGAAGGTTGGCGTGACACTGAGCGCGTCGGATCGCAGGTCCGACGCGAGCGTCCCCGAGGCGACCTTGACGGCATGCTCGATGAGCTTGCCGGATGGCTCGCATCCTCTCACCCCAGCGAGTGCGTAAACTGCGCCGTGGGAGCCCGGCCCGCGACCCGCGCGGCCTGCAATCTGCGCGGCCTCCCACGAGTGGAGCCTGCGATTCTCGGAACCGTCGAACTTGGTCGTTTCGGCGAAGATGATGCTGTCTGATGGGAGGTTCAATCCATGCCCGATGACGTCGGTCGATACCACGACGTCGATGTCGCCGCGATGGAAGGCCTCGATCTGTGCCAACTTCACTTCAGGTGGCAACTGCCCATAGAGCGCACCGACGCGCAGACCACGGCCCTGGAGCACCCGGGCAAGCCCGAGCACAGAACGCCGCGAGAAGCAGACGACGACCGAGCGTGGCCCGACCTGATCGAGTTCCACTCGACCGTTGAATTCGAGGGTTCCCAGCCGCGCGTGGTGGGTGACCTCGACGTCCGGGAAGAGCGTACGCAACAGCGGCAACGTCTCCGTTGCTGCGATGAGCGACATTGATTCGTAGTCACCACGAGTGAAGATGCGGCTCCATGCCGGACCTCGGTCGCGATCCAGAGCCCAGTGAGCCTCGTCGACCACAATGAAGTCAGAGCGAAGCGGTGCCATCTCGGCCGTGCAACAGATAATGTCGGCATCACCATTGATGACGCGCTCGCCTGTCAGAAGCCCGACACGATCGGGTCCGAGCCGACGTGCGAGTTTTGCATACACCTCCTGGGCCAAGAGGCGTAGCGGGCTCGCGTAAACGCCGCGACCGCGCTGTGCGAGCTCCTCGAGGCTGGCGGCGGTCTTTCCTGAGTTGGTCGGCCCGACGCTTGCAGTGACCTTGCGGGGCGGCGTGGATAGTTGCGGGATGGTGACGTTGACTGTGTGATGTGCCATGCCTTCAGAGCGGTGATATCAGGGTTGTAGTGACAGGCCCGCGCAGTGACGCATAAGTGCGCACATCAGCCGGCGCGCACCACATCGCGCGCGCCGGTGGGGGGAGCGGCGCGCCGCTCCCCCCACCACGCAATGCGAGTGCAAGCCTCGGTCAGTCGACCTCGCCAGCTCCCTTGCACCGCTTGCACGTTTCCCGGATCTTCGTCCACTTGCCAGTGGACTGTTCCTTCACCTCGCGGTAAAGCCCTCCAGAGCCGTTGCAGGCCGGGCAGAGTTTCTTCCCCATGTCATCACCCCCCTTTGTCATCGTCTCCCCTAAGAGCGTCCGGAAACTCCCTCCGGTGACAGGTATGTCCGTCGTCGCTCTCGTCGTACTGTCGTTTGTCGCTTCGCTGCGTTGGGCTACGAGTTGATGCCGCGAGAACGAAGGCAACGGAGCGACCGGGTGTTCGCCGCAGATGGGACACTGCGGGTTACGCGTTGAGGTGTGCCATACGGCTTGAGGGGCGAACTGGCCCGCCGCACCAGCGAATAGCGCCCCGAACCAACCCCACTCCGGTGACGTCGCAACGATGCAGAGGTTGTGGCGAGCGAGCGCGGTCAGCGTGGTGGTTCCTGCTGGCGTGTTCGCTCCGGAGAGGAGCCCGATCGCGTGCTTCGCTGCGACGCTCACGACGGTAAGAATGTCTGCCCCGAGCGCTGTCTCGGCGGCGATCCGCCCCGTTCCGTAATCCTTCGTCCGCGCCGCATCGGTCGTCGTTGTGTTCCCGACTGCACACTGGAAACAGGGAGTCACGGGTGGAACCGTCGCAACGATCTCTCCAGCTTCGGCACCTCGGTAGAGTGATGCGAATACTGCGGGCACTCCGAGCGCATAGCAACGATGGTTAATGGCTGCCTGGGCTATCGGGTCGTCGGTAGCTGCGATAACCAAATCTGCGCGAACGATGACATCCGTGATCGTGTCCTCGTCAAGCTGGAGCAAGGGAGCGGCGATCTGGCAGACGTTTGCAGACGGGTCAATCGCGCGAAGGTGTTCGGACAGAGCTTGGACCTTGGACTGACCGACGTCATGATTGCGAAAGACAGATCGCGAGAGGTTCGGTGCCTCGACGGTGTCGGGATCAACGAGTGTGAATGCACCGACCCCGTGCCGGACGAGAATGTCCGCGAGGTGCGAGCCGACGCTGCCGCATCCGATCACCACCACGTGGTGATTTCGCAGGGGTGCGATTAGCGCTTCGACGCGTGCGGTTCGGCTGTTGGCCGCAGAGTCGGTCACTGGTCAACCTCCTGAAGCGGCGTCTTCGTAACGGTGGTCCGGAGTTGCTCCAGCGAGGCGATGAGTGCGGCGATCGCCGTGTCGGAATCAGGGTGAGCAAGCGCGGCGAGCTTTGTAGGGGTCATTCCGTCGCCATCGTCCACGGCGATGAGGGGTGCGGCGATCGGGAAGTCCGATGAGAGGAGCACCCAGACGGTGGTGTCTAGGTCATGCGCAATGAACTGGAGGCCCACGACGCTGTGGCCGGCGACGACGAGGTCTTGGGCGGTCTGGGATCTCCAGCCTGTCGCCGCGACGACGGCTTGAGCGACGCTCTCAACGGGGAGGACACGAACGGCGGTGGGCTTGCTGATGATCAACCGATCGGAGGAGTCGAGTCGCGCGAAGAACCATGTGATGCGCCCGTTCGTGAGACTGGTCTCGTGCGACTCGACGTTGTCTTCGTCCCGGGTTTGAGTGACGATTGGCATCGTGACGGTCCCGAGGTGGCGGTTCTGTTGCAGGAGGTGGCGTGTGACGTCTAGGTCCGGTCCGCTGAGCCGGTTCATGCCCGCGGGGTGGCTGTGGACCACCCCGGTCAACGTCATGTCGAGGAGTGTCTCCGTGTCCTCGACCTCCCGGACCAGATGCTCGGAGGGTACGTACGAAACGCCAGACGTCTCGGCCTCGCAGTCCCAAAGGAATCGGGTGATGAGGGTGGAACTGACCGGGCGAAGGAGCGCTCCACCCTGTTCCGGGTTGGGTGCAGCGAGGTGCTTGTCGATGCCGTTGAGGACCGTGTCGGTAACAGCGACGACTCGCGGCGATATCAGTGCGTGAACAGGGGCGATCGATCGGCTTCGTAGCGTGCTGAAGTTGGGTTGCGTTCGCGATCTCATAATCATGCCGAGAACGGTGCGGGCAGACCGCGGAGGATGAACTCCATGTAGACGCACCACTTTGCAAGCGCGCCGTGGACCGCGGCGAGGGATTCGTGTCCCCGAAATCCCGGGCGCAAGCAGACTACGGTCTGCCCGTCGAGTGCCTGCAGGTGATGTCGGTGCCCGACGAACTCGTCAAGGTTTGGTGCGATCACGTAGGCGAACCACTCGTTGCGGCGGGCAGGGTCCTGACGGACAAAGAATCGATACTCGGTGGCAAGGAAGACATCGGGGAACAGAGCGAAGGTCCAACCTCTGACGTCATCGAACCAGATCCAATCGCAGTCATTTTGGGGATCTAGGGCATGGATCGCTGCAGTGTCGTTGCTCGGAGCCGCTGCGAACCTTTCGCGAGGGACGACGGAGGCGACGTGCTCATGCTGACCCGCGTCAGTGGGGCGGATCTTGCCGTCCGGCTGCACAACTGGCACTGGCACATTGCGGCCGGACTCGGCTTCGCGGATCTGTCGAATCATGGCGGCAAGACCATCGGGATCGTTAGTCGCGGCGAACCGCTCTCGCGGGATCCTCGAGGTCGGGCTTTCCTCAACTGCTTCTTCCGCCTTCGCTCGTTCGGTGTTTGCTGTGAAGGCGAGTGGGTCGTCTTGGGGAACCCACACAGAACTTCCGTCGGGGCATGTGACCTCAACGAGTTCGATGATCGGTTCGTCGGGGTTCGAGGTCGGTTTCATGGCTTCTCCTTAGACGTACGCGTGGCTGTCATGGTTGGTGAGGAGTGAGTGGCGCGATGTGGTGACACTTCAAGTCCAAGCGGCGATGAGGAACCACACGGCGAGTTCCCCTGGGGCAGCTCGCCCCGAGGCGGTCACGACTGCCATGAGCGCAGGGTCAAGCCCAGCTGCAATTGCAGATGCGCCGGCTCCGGCAACTGCGAACGGTGCGACTACGGTCTTCGCTGCCATGCCAACGATGCGATTGCAACGCGCGAGCGTCGTTGTGAGACGGGGATCGGGTGCGCCAGCGGGCACGATCGTGGCGAGGTCGTGTTTGGCGAGTTTGCTGCCAGCCTTGCTGAGGGAGCCAGCGGGGAGCTCGTGCGCGACGAAGAGCCGATCCACCGTTACCTTCCGTTCGTTTAGGCTCTTTAGCCGCTCGAGTACCGGCCCAGGTACGACAAACGTGCGCGCAGCGAGGTGAGGGTCATCCTCAGCCGCAACCACGACCCATTCCGCCTCCGAAGTCAAGAGTCCGATTGGCCCAGCTGGGATCTTCGTGACTCCGAGCATGGTAAGCAGGCCCGCACCTCGGGTCAGCGTTTCGGTTGCGCGAGTTTCGAGCACGGTTGGTTTCAGTGCCATCAGGAGGCCCAGCCCCGAGCGATGCTGCCAATACTCATGAGAGGACCATTACGAGGACGATGCAGAGCGCGACCACAAACAGTGCGACGAGCGCCAGAGTCGATGCAGTGACAATCAGTGTGGGAATCGAAAGTGCGCAAGCCGTCACGTCGAGAGCTGTCAGGGTTACGAGTTCGCGATGGTTCGCGGTGCGGAAGCCCCTCGTCATTATCGCGAGCACGACCAGGCCGAGAGCAACCCCACCGAGAGCCCAAGGCGCCCAAAGATCTGCGCCGCCGATGCTCACAAGCCTGTGAACGGATCTCCCAATGCCGGTTTCGCCAGCAGTGGCGCGTGCAAGCTGGTAGTGGATCGGCGCGCAGATGATGGCAATTGCGAGTGAGATCCAGCTGTTGCGGGTGAGCGGCCCGAGCGAGCTCAGGCGCACACTCGACTTTGGTGTTGACTTCGCAAGCACATCGCGCAACGTGAGTGGTGAAGGCACGGATCCTCCGCTCGCGACGTTGCGTGGCAGACCGAGGTGGGTTCGAACGCGGTCGGCGTAATCCATCAGGTGATCTCCTTTTTGTCGTTGTCATCTAGGGGTTCCCTCAGAGAGCACCGACGCGTTGACCTTGGTGACAGGTCGGCTCGTCTCGGTTCCGTCGGTGAGCCAACGGGCGATCGCGGCCGCGATGGGCAGGCCGGTGAAGTCCTCGATCCACAGCCATTGACCATTAGGGTTGACCTCGAGGAATACCGTCTCGCCTTCAGGCGTGACGACGAGGTCGAACGCGCCAAACTCGAGTCCGAGTGCCCGGGCGAGCCGGCGGCAGCGAGTCGCCGTGGGATCGTCGAGGGTGACAGGACGATGCGCAATCGATTCGGGGTCGGCGCGACGCCAATCGTCTAACCCGTCCATGGAAGTCTGCGAGTCCATCGCGCAAGCGAGCAGATTGTCGCCGACGAGCGTGACCCGCAGTTCGTAAGCCTTCGGAACCGGCCGCTGGTAGAGGACGGGACTCAGGCTGATCTGGGAGTCGTCCAGGTCACGAGTCTCAACGATGCCCGCGAACACGTTGTAGGGATCGTTGCTCGGCAGACGCGGCGGTCCTGAGGAGACGAGCTTCGCGATGGCGCGTCCGCCGATAGCCCGCATGAAGTCGTAGACAAGGGCCGGGTCCTGACTCACAAGCGTTTCGGGCACTGTGAACCCGGCCGCGACCGCAGCACGAAGCTGCGCCGGCCGGAACGACGCGGCACGCACGGCGTCGGGGTGGCTCAGCCACGCAGAGTCGATACTGCGGAGGGTTCCTTGAAGCCCTGCGGTGGTCTCATCGATGGCGAAGTCCCGTGGGTTGCCGTCGAGTTGCGGGGCAACGGCGGCTCGAGTCGGACGCCGGTTCCAGACGGCGGTGATCTCCGAGGACTCGGCAGTGATCCCACTCCCAGTGAACGTGGCCCGTGCGCTGCCGTTCCGGTCGAGGTGAAACGATGCTCCTGACGTCGGCCAGGCAACGTCCGTGTCGTAGCGAAGATAAGGGGTGCCAAGCAGATTGAGTTCGCGCTCTACCGGCGTGGCGTGTACGTCCTCAGTGTTCGTCAGTAGTACCGCGAGCGGCGGGCGCTTCGCGGAAGTCGCACTCACGCCGCCTCCGCATCGGCGACTTCTGACATGGCGGCGAGGGGCGTCCCAGTTTCCCTTTGGTCGATTCGCTCCACTGGCGGTTTCTCATCGCCCGCGAGCCAAGTACTGAGAATCTGTATCTCCTCGTCGTTGAGTATCCAGCCAACTGCCGCGGCGCGTTGACTGTGGAGAGCCACCAGCGCGTGGATGTAGCCGTCTACGTTGTGACCCTCCTTCGCCTCGGTGTCGACACCTGCCTTCGCGAGTGAGCAATAAACCAATCCGATCACACGCCTTCCGATTATCACTCCACGCTCACCGAGGCGGTCTCGCACTAACCGAGATGCATCGCCCGGCGAATAGGTGCCGAGGTCCGCGCTGACAGAAGCGATCTCTGCCAACAACGGTGGCCAGCATTCGGTCGCGATCTCCGGCAGGTCAGCGATTTCGCAGAGGGCTGTGATCTCCGCAGGGAATCGGCTTCTCCACTCACTAACCCTTGCCAAGCCTGCAGCCGAGGAGCTCACTGGTAGGTCTTGGGTAACCGGCTCCTCTCGACTTGCAGAGTCCCCAGGTCCGACCTCGGCAGACACGCGGGTAGAGGCATCGGGTGCTGACTCGAGGTGGCCCTTGTCGCCGCCCTTGGCGGTGGGCGATCCAGTTATGAGCTGGAGCATCATGCCGTTGTCGATAACGGAATCGGCTGTGTTCCGGTAGGCCGCCGATGCCCGACTGGTAGAGAGGATGAGCGTGCACTGATCCGATGCGCGTAGCCGGTACATGAGTGGAGTGAAGTCCGCGTCGGAGGATGCGATGATGATTTCATCGAGGTTTGTACTCGCCATAACGTCAATGACATCAAGCACGATGCGGATGTCAGCCGCATTCTTCTGCGCGGAGGTGAGCGCTGGGCAGTCAACGACCTCGAAGCCTGCATTGGTGAAGGCAGTACGAAAACGCTGGAACAAGATCCGCCCGCCTTCGTCACTGGCGCGAGCTATGGAGCCGTTGGGGTTTAGGTAAATCTTGCGGATCAGGAAGTCGCGGTTTTTTCCGTTGTGGAAAACCGCCAGTCGTTCTAGCCACTCCTGTGGTGAGCCAGCGAAGCGCAGCGCTGCAGCGGAGTCGACTGACCAGAGGCCCCCGAAAACATTATCGAAATCAAGAAAAATGGCTGAGCGCACTCGCGTGCGTGGCAACTCGTTCTCGTTGGGCATGGCGGTGAAGATGCTGTGGTTGACCGCATCGCTTAAGCGCTGCGGCTGATGGGTGGTTTTTTTGTTTGTCATACTTAGAGAGTTCCTTTCATCGCGTTCTAGTGACAGGTCCAAGCGAATACCGGTGTCATGCCCCTCTCGTAGTGAGTTCGTTGCCCGAGCAACCCTGGGGCAGGCGGATTAACGCCTGCCCCGTCGGGCTCGGGTAACTGGGGTCGATCTAATAGCCCCTCATTGCACCTCCTCGGTCGGTTGTTTCGCACCTAGGTACCGCATGGACCGCGTAGGACAGTCAGTCCCCATCGCCGTCATCAGGCCCTCGGTCGAATCCCTGCCCATTTGTGCCCCTGATGTGCAGTGAGCTCGTCGTGACTCGTGACCCGCATGCTGAGGCCTCGATGTACTCACGCCGTGCCCACAGGAGCGGGACCGGGTTGTTGGTCGGCACTCCGGCCGGGGCCGGAGTCTGGATCTGGGTGGTGTGTAGGTATCTCATATCCGAATAGACACCGGAGCGACGTTCTGGTGACAGGTCGCCCCGATCTGCACAGCGCGCGCTTTCTGCGACCAAGACCTCGGCGCTGTCACCAAGAACCGGCGTCGGGCACTATCAGCCCATGCGCCGAGAATCCTCTACTTCCATCAGCTCGTCGTTCGTGTCGTTGGTCGAGCCGCGGAGATGAACGGCACAACAGTCTCGTTGGGCGACGCCCTAGAGCGCGCAGCGAGATCGAGCGGAAGAACCCATTGGACCGAAGAACAGATTGCCCAGGTAAGCGGCCAAGCACACGAGTTAGGACTCGATGCGGTAGGTCTGTTGCGACTCCTCGACGCAGCCCGGATCGGCACCTTCGCGGGCAACGCCCGAACTGTGCGCGTCTCTTACGGGCTAAACCACAGGACACTCGATCGCGTCCTGCGGCATCTCGGGTGCACGGTCGCCGAGCGGCGAGCCGCACTCGGTCTCCCACCACTATGACTGCTTACCCGCTCATCTGCTCGTCCGAGGGCGCCACACAGGTGCCAACGTGTCACCAGGGAGGCATTTCTAGTACTCAAGCAGCATGACCAATGACGAAACCAACAATGACGAAACTCCCAACAACCCCGACAAAGCCCTTGCCGCGCGCGGGCACGATGATGAGATTAGAGAGGCCATCCTGTCGAAGAGCGTGTTCGAGTTCATCTTCACGGAGTCCGATCTCAAGCAAGCGGTGACGGGCCAACTCCCGCGCGAAATCGCTGACGCCGCGTCTGTTTCCTTCGCATGCTTCGACGACGATCGGGAGTACGACTGGTTCGAAGATGACGTACGCGTCGACATCTTTGGCGGCGGCGGCCGTTACACCTTCATGGCTGAAGACGTCCGCGAAGCGCTAACGGAACTTCTGCTCCCTGCTCTCCGTGACCGTTACGTGCCGGCTGACATCTGGCCCGGGCGGAGCGGAGTGGACGGCGGATGCGCTCGCTGTTACGGGGCGGACTTCTCGAATCATGTGCACGTGCAATATGTGATCCGGCGTCAGATGGCTGGGACGAAGTCTCAGCGCGCCGAGGCGTGGGAGGCGCTGAAGTACGCCGAACTTCTCGACGAAACGGGACTAATTGACCGCAACGTGCTGGGCCTCGAAATGATCCGCGACGGCGCCTCGTCTAGGTCCGTCGCATTTCATCTCATCGGGCGGCTCGCTGAGCAGAGCGTCACAGCATTGGAGAATTGGTCGGTCAGTGACCGTGAGAGAGTCGGAACGATGCTTGCGGACCTGGCGATGTCAACGCCGGAACTCTTCTTCCGGACGAGCATGGAAGCGTTCCAGCGCGCTCTTCCTTCCTGATCGTGGGCGGCTTCGGTTTGTCGCACGCCGAGCTCCAGCACAGCTTGGGCCACAAGTCGCTCACAACCACGCTCGAGACTTACATCCAACCGACGCGCAGCGCGTCCGGGTGGGTCAAGTAGCGAGCCCGGGGACACATTCAGAGGGCGCGTTCGGCTTAGTCGCGATGCGATGTCTCCGAGTGGCTGCGCACTTATGTCTGCGACTCCGCGCCGGTCCCCTGGTGGCAGAACGTGACGGTTCGACCACTAGGAGCACACGGCGCGGTAGCAGTGCTAGATGGGCCTCGGCGAGCCAAAAGCCCAGTGTTTGTGCGGGTTTTCCTAGGAGATGTGGATCCCTGAGATGGCGCGTGCGACTACCAAGCGCTGGATCTCTGAGGTGCCCTCGAAGATGGTGTAGATCTTCGAGTCTCTGTGCCACTGCTCTACTGGGTGGTCCTTCACGTAACCAGCGCCACCAAGAATCTGAATGGCTTCGTCAGTTACCTTGACAGCGACTTCACCGGCAACAAGCTTGGACATCGAACCCTCGCCAGATGTGAACTGCTTGCCGTTGTGCCCCATCCAGCAGGCGCGCCATACGAGCAAGCGAGCGGCATCGATACTGATCTTCATGTCAGCAAGCTTGAACGCAATCGACTGGTTCTCGATGATTGCACGCCCAAAGGCCTTGCGATCTTTCGCATAGTCGAGCGCATACTCGTAAGCCGCTCGCGCGATTCCAAGTGCTTGAGCACCGACCAACGGACGGCTCGCCTCAAAGGTGCTCATTGCTGCCTGCACCTTGCTGCTCTTCCCCTCACGCGCACGTGCAATGCGAGCGTCGAGTTTCTCCTTGCCACCTAGTAGGCAACGACCGGGGACGCGAACATCATCGAAGATGACCTCAGCAGTGTGGCTAGCGCGGATCCCCATCTTTGAGAACTTCTGCCCCATCGAGAGCCCCTTGGTGCCTGGGGGAACAACAAAGGATGCATGCCCACGGCTCTTGAGCTCTGGCTCTACCGAAGCAACTACTACGTGGACGGTCGGAACCTTCTCGATTCCACCGTTAGTAATCCATGTCTTCGCTCCGTTGATAACCCACTCATCTGTTGCAGCGTCGTAGACAGCGCGTGTGCGAAGCGACGACACATCAGAACCAGCATCTGCCTCGCTCACTGCGAATGCTGCCATGTGAATCTTCTCTGGGGTACCGAAGCACTCGGGGAGCCATTCGCCGATCTGCTCGGGAGTACCGCTACCGATGATTCCCGAGACACCTAGCGTCGTGCCCATAATCGCAAGGCCAATACCTGCGTCACCCCATGCAAGCTCTTCGCTCATAAGCGCAAAGGTGAGCCCTGTTGGATCGGCGAATGCGTTGGAGACAAAATCAAGTGAGTAGAGGCCAACGTTTGCTGCCTCCTGGATGACATCCCACGGCGTCTCCTCGAGCTCGTCATACTTCGCCGCTACAGGGCGAATGACATCAACAGAGAAGTCGTGAACCCACTTCTGAATAGTGAGTTGATCCTCATTGAGATCGAGGGAGAAGTCAGCCATGGTGTTGCCTCCTAATAATTTCTGTTTGGTTAGCTCTGTTTAGGTGCCGAGTAATCCGCTCACTTCGGCCCGTAAGTTACCGGTCGGTAACCGAATACTACACGAGGAGTCGCTGAGCGCTCAAAGCATAGAAAGGCCAATATCCTTGAGTAATAGCCTCTAGCAACCGTGCCTCTTGACACAGCAGTCTGAAAGAACCACTCTCTTTCAAAAGCATTCCCTTCAAGAACCATCCCAAGGCATATCTCTAGGCATAAGGTGAGAGGGAACTGAATCTCCAACGCCATGGGTAGGCGTATGACCAGATCTATTCGCCGGCCCCAATTTTTATGACTTCGACCACCGACATAAGGAGAATTTAGAATGAAACGACAACTTGCAATATGGGTAACAATCGCCGCTCTCGTGAGCATGGGCCTCTCAGCCTGCAGTAGCAGCAGCGATGGGCTTCCATCGGCATCGACGGTCACGGTCTCTGAGTGGATTGTTCAGCCGAAACCTGCTGAGGTCAAGAATGGTCAGGTAAAAATCACCGCCGATAACGTTGGGAGCGAGGAGCACGAACTCTTGGTTTTTAGAGGAAGTAAAGCTGATTTGCCTCTAAAGCCTAACGGGGCCGTCGACGAAGACGCTGCCGAGGAGAATGTTGTCGGAGAAATCAGTGGCATTGCAGCGGGTTCAACCAAGAGCAAGACGTTTGATCTTGAACTTGTAGGCGAATACACGATCTTCTGCAATATTGAGCACGAAGCAGTAACGGGAATGGATGATGGTTCAGATACAGATTACGTTAGCCATTACAAAAATGGAATGGTCTCGAGCCTAACCGTTAGCGCTAATAACTAGATCTCGCTGTACTAATTTCCTAAGCGAAGCGCCGTACGAGGACCTCTCTTCACGCGTAAAGAATCTGAGCTGCCTTTCAACTCTCAAAAGAGACGCTCGGTAGGCTTCGAGCATGCTGAGAAAAAAATCCTTTGCAGTTCTAGTTCTTTTGATCTTGACAGGTGGGCTCAGCCTCGCAGCTTGCCGCAGCACTGAGGACACCACCAATCCTCCATCACCTATCCCTTCAGTAGACGTGCTCGTCTCTGAATGGATTGTTCAACCCAAACCCAATGAGGTTAAGGCGGGGCAGGTAAAAATCTTCATCGATAACGCTGGGAACGATGAGCACGAACTAGTGGTTTACAGAGGCAATAAAGTTGATTTGCCTCTCAAATCCGACGGGTCGGTCGACGAAGACGCTGCCGAGGCAAATATCGTCGGCGAAATTAGCGAAATTAAGCCGGGTTCAACCAAGAGCAAAATTTTTGATCTTAAACTCGTAGGCGAATACACCATCTTCTGCAACGTCGTGCATGAACCAGGAATGGGTATGGATCACGGATCGGATACTGACCTTGTGCGTCATTATCAAAAAGGAATGGTCTCGAGCCTCACCGTTACCGCTAATAACTAGATTTCTCTGGTAGTTATCTAGTTATCAAGCAGAAGAGCGTTCCGGCGCTCATTGTTTGCTTGCGAATACTCAGATCCGCATCTCAACTCTCAGAAGATTCGGCTGCTTTTGAGAGCGAGTTTGCTAACCCTCGTATCAAAATGCGCGCCAGAACAAACTTCCAGAATGACCCTAGAAAACCTGGCCTTGCATCGAAGGTACCCGCCCACTCGATTCTCGTTCCGCTGCCTACCGGTATGAGCTGCACATCTGCGCAGTAGCCATCGATAGGCAGACCGCTTAGAAGTTGATACGCGAAATGCCTCGGTGGGTCGAAGAGTATTACCTCTTCAAAACTGTGAACTGGCCCAGCACCGAAATCACGGATCGCACCGACGCCGTGTGGGGCCGGCTCGCCTTCTCTCTTGTAGCGCGCAGCGGGGACTCGCGACCAACGTGGCCATGAAGTTGCGTCGGCTAGTAATTCCCAGACGCGTTCAGGTGATGCACTTGAATTCGCTACTACTAGGAAACTCTTGCTACCCACTCGAGTTGACTAACGAATCGTACTTCTAGCGCCAGGATTCGCGCAGGCCACGCATACAGGCTCCGGCACGTATCCCCATCGAATCAAGTATCCAAACATCCAACACCCAAGGCAGAATCCAGCGAAGGCCTCGAGTGAGGCGGCAATCGTAAGCAGGCTGATAACAACAAGCGCTGCACTATCCGCTGCGAAACCAAAGTGAAGAACGAGTGCGGTCAGACTAAACGTGGCACCAATGCTCTGAGCGAATCTCTTGGGCGGGCCAGCCACCATGCGCTCTTCAAACGGAAGTCGATGAACAAGGAACTTCGTAACGAAGATCCCAAGCGGACTAAAGCGTGGACCACTTGCAACCCGTGCGACAAAACCGAAGGAGAGAGGAATAAGAATCCACCAAGCATGCGTAGCCAACAGTGCGACTGACATGAGTACGACACCGGTCGCCACGAGCCGAGCTGATACTTCGTTCACAGGGTTCGGGAAGGTCAAGATTGCTGGAAGCCGACCCCGAGCCTTATCTGGAGCACCGATCGACCCTGACGGCCCAGAACTTGGGGTTGCCGTGCTGGTAGTTGCGGACATATTCCAAGGGTAAACCCCAATACCCGACCCCGCAAGTCGGATTTAAGAAACCCTTATGGCAAAGGGGATTCTTTGGGATTAGTGCGCGAATGCTCCCCAAAGCGAGCACTCCATTGAGATGTTTAGCGGTACAGGTAACCAGGCCATCCCTCAGGCCAGTTGTACTCAGTCCAACCGGTCCCCTTGCGCCCATCGGCGGTCTCATACCGGCACATCGCTCGTGGGAACTTCGAGACACGCCCATCGGGGGCGATCAGAAGCACTGGTGCATGCCCAACCGGGGTTGATGTGAACTCAACATCACCGATTCGCTGGCGAGATGAGATTGGAAGAGTCTCGTTGTCAACCACTACATCTGCAACGAGAATCTCATCGGCCTGCGCCTCGCGAAACTCGCCCTCCGGGGAGATCGTGTAGCCGGTTGCAAACAACTCGAGATTAGGAATAATCGATCGCGCTGCATGCATTGAGGTTCCGTCATCGAAGTGTCCAGCAGTCCAGTTCCAAGGGAACTGCCACCAGTCGCGCACGCCCCACGAATGATCGCGCTGCCCTGGGCAATCCACTACGGTCACCTCGCCATCAATCGTGATGGTTCCGGTGATATGACATGTGATTTCATAACGCGTTGTCATCGCATATGGGAACACCGGTCCGCGACTCTCCCAAGTTAGATCAACTGCAACTGAGACAGCCTCGCCCTCTTCGCCATGGAATGCATCAGCGGGGTCAACGAGTCGAACCCCTGGGCCCTGTGCCTGGACTCTAAAACGCTTGAACTCTTCCTCAACCTTGATTGAAGCGCTCACGCCATTGGGCTGGCCTGCATGACTAGGAGATAGCCCTGCTTCACCATCTGGGCAGAGCAGGTCGTGATCGCGAATCAAGACAAGCGGGCGGTCTTCACCAGTGAGGTGGACCCAGAGCCATGTGCGATCAAGATTCGGGTAGAGACCTAGGCGCACATAGCCACCATAAGAAGCATCCATCGCAGCGAAGTCCATGTACCAAGACTCACCCCAGAGATCCTCTGGCCCTGCGGGGTGACGCGCCTCATCGGCTGGCGTCATCTGGTTTGGTCCTGGATTCTGCTCTACTGCCATCTTGATCTCTCCGATAGACATCTCTGAAGGCTCTCTTCAAAAATTCGAAATTTAACGGGGCGTTGGCCGCGTTGTCAGCCTCTCCCAAAGCGAAGGTCGGGCCCACTGCGTATTACTCGTCCAGCGAATCCACCTACATGCTCACCATGCTCTAGGGCAACCTCACCGTTTACGATCGTTGCATCGTAACCATTGCCGCGCTGCGTCCAGCGCCCAGCCCCGTTTGGAAAATCGTGTGCGAACTCTGGAGTCTCGAGCGATAACTCGTCAAAATTTATGATGTTGATATCGGCGAACGACCCCTCGGTGAGAGTGCCCCGCTCTGGAATACCCATGAAATTGGCTGTATCGGAGGTAAGTCTGCGAACAGCCTCCTCTATCGGCATCAATCCGCGCTCGCGAATCCAGTAGCTCAAGAAGTAACTCGGCTGACTCGCATCCATAACCTGCCCAACGTGAGCACCTGCATCTGCAAGCCCTAATACCACCACCGGATCGGTAAGCATCTCTGCAATTGCATCGAGGCGCTGATTAAGCAACGGCCACGCGAGCACCATCTCGCCGCGAGTCTCAATGTTCAGATCAATGAACGCCTCTGCCGGCGAGACCCCGCGAGCACGCGCTATCGCTCCTAATGACGCATCTGGATTGTTGTCGTAACGAACCGGGTGTCGCACAACAAAGAACTGGTCAAACGTTCCTCGCCCATCTGCCCCAGGCTCGTCAATGAGGGTGCGCCTAATTGATGGATCGGCCAAGCGCCCGAGTCGCTCGGCGAGGCTCAGCCCCGCGAGCGCTGCCCACGACGGATATCGATCAAAAGGAGTATGCGAAGCGAGTGCGAACAGCACCCCAACACTCTTAGACGTTGTCTGGGGTCGAACTATCCCTCTAGTGCTCCCACTAGAGCGCCGCGCAAGGTCAAGGGCTAGTCGCCAATGATCGCCCTGCGCATCGGTCTGCGAGAGGTTGAAGGTAACCGGGCGACCACTCTGGCGCGCTACCTCCGCCATCCACGCGAGTTCAGACTCAACACGCGGCTCCGAGGGACCATCCCCATCGAAACGTGGTGATACCTCAAAGACTCCGCGACCACGCTTCGACAGAACCGAGGCAAACGCGAGTAGCTCATCTGCCTCAGCCCAAGTACCGGGTACGAACCTTCCGTCTGGAACGCGATGCCTAAGTGTGCGAGAGGTGGATACACCAAGCGCACCAGCTGCGATTGCTTCGTCGATGAGACTGCACATGAGCGCTAGGTCTGCCTCGGTAGGCGCCTCACCTGGCTCAAGGCTCAGTCCGCGATCCCCCATTGCGTAGTAGCGCAACGCACAATGACCGACCATCCCGCCGACGTTGATTCCCTTGGGCATTACCTCAAGCGCATCTAGATAATCTCCGTACGTCTCCCAACTCCAGGGGAGGCCATCCATGATGCTGCGTGCGGGAATGTCCTCGACAGACTCCATCATCTCTGCGAGGTATTCACGGTCATTCGGCCGCACAGGAGCGAAAGTCACACCGCAGTTACCCATCACAACACTTGTGACGCCATGCCAGCACGAAGAGGTCAGCATCGGGTCCCAAGAGATCTGTGCATCGAGATGAGTATGGAGATCAACAAACCCTGGAGTAACGATTCGATCGGCTGCATCAATGACGCGCTTCGCCTTCGCCTCGATTTTGCCGATCTCCACAATGCGATCGCCGGAGACCCCGATGTCTTGACGGACCGACTTACTGCCAGTTCCATCGACTACAAGGCCGCCGCGAATGATTAGGTCAAGGTCCACACCTTGACGCTAGGCCGAATGCCTATGCCCGGGCACGGTGAATCCATATTCCTGGCGATTCCGAGGAGAGATTCTTAAATGTCACACCCCTGTTTTATAGTCGAACATATGTTCGATGAACTTAAAACCGCAGTCACCAACCTCCGAGAAATCGCCTCACGTATAGATGTCGATGTGATCGATGGGAAATCGGCGGCCGAGTTGGTTCGGATCTCAGAGGATGCACGTCGGGTAATTGAGGGTCTTCGCACCTCGGCCATTGGGCGAGTCGGCACGACAGAGGCCTGGCGAGTTGGAGGCTCAAAAAATTCCGCAGAGTGGGTAGCGCTTCATACTGGTACTCCAATCTACGAAGCCCAAGCCGTTGTGATACTCGCCGACCAACTTCGTCACCTCCCCCAGACTGTTGAAGCCATGAATGCTGGGAAGATCTCCACAGCTCAGGCCGTCGAGGTAGCCCGCGGTGCTACTGCTGAGCCACATTCCGAGGAGCGCCTCTTAAACCTCGCTAAATCCTCGACAGTGCGGACCCTGCGCGATGAAGCATCGAGGGTAATAGCGGCCGCTACCGACGAGGTAGAGCGCCACAAACGAATACACAAAAACCGTTCTCTAAAATCGTGGATCGACCCCGACGGTGCCTTTCATTTGAAGGCGCTGATGACTGTTGCTAATGGTGCGCTTGTCATGGCGGCTTTAACGCCATTCCAAGACGAGATATTTAAGGCTGCACTTAAGAGTGGCGAGTACGCGACACCTGAGGCTTACGCAGCTGATGCTTTGGTGGCGCTCTGTGAGGCGAAGACTGCGAGTGTTCAAGATCTGAGCGCGGCAAAACCAGCCCGCGCAAATGCCGTGATGAATATTCGCGTCGACATGGCAGCTCTCAAGCGTGGGCATACCGAGCACGGAGAAGTCTGCGAGATCGCTGGCGTTGGGCCCATACCAGTCGCAACTGCAACTGAGTATCTCGGAGAGGCATTC
This sequence comes from Actinobacteria bacterium IMCC26256, assembly GCA_001023575.1. Classification (GTDB taxonomy): domain Bacteria; phylum Actinomycetota; class Acidimicrobiia; order IMCC26256; family IMCC26256; genus IMCC26256. Next base: position 1,946,484 of record CP011489.1, read on the forward strand.
TTGAAGCTGCTCGTGATGGATGGCACAGACATACGAACAATCGCTCACATGGGGCGCGCTATTCCTGCCAAATTGCGCACTGCTGTTGAGGAACGAGACCGTGTCTGCCAGGTACCGACATGCGATATGAGCATCGGCCTCGAGATTGATCACATCAAACCCTTCTCTGAGGGTGGCCCTGCAAGCCTTGAGAACCTCGTGAGGCTCTGCAAACGTCATCATCTTCAAAAGACGCACGACGGATTCAGACTCGTGAAGATCGCAGTTGGGAGAGAAGGTGGGAGCGAGACCAGGTGGGCTTGGCGAGCGCCGCCTGATCTCAAACGCACGGGGTAGACCTGAGCCCGAGATAACGAGCAAGTATTAGAGGCGCTCGATGATGGTGACGTTGGCCTGACCGCCGCCCTCACACATTGTCTGGAGTCCGTAGCGCCCACCTGTGCGCTCGAGTTCGTTGAGAAGAGTCGTCATGAGCCGTGTCCCTGTAGCGCCGAGTGGGTGCCCAAGCGCGATAGCGCCACCATTTGGGTTAACGCGTGCGGGGTCGGCGCCTGTCTCTTTAAGCCATGCGAGTACAACAGATGCGAAGGCCTCGTTTATCTCGACCGCGTCTATCTCATCGATGGACATACCCGCTTTGCCGAGGGCATAAGCAGTAGCGGGGATAGGTGCTGAGAGCATCATGATCGGGTCGCCACCACGCACGGATAGGTGATGGATACGGGCACGCGGCTTGAGTCCGTGTGTGCGTACTGCATCCTCCGATGCGATGATCATCGCCGTGGCTGCGTCTGAGATCTGACTCGCCATCGCTGCAGTGATGCGCCCACCCTCAACGAGAGTCGGGAGGGAACGAATCTTCTCCCAGTTTGGTTCGCGCGGGCCTTCGTCGGCACTGACTCCATTGATTGGCGCAATCTCGCGCTCGAAGTTTCCGGCAGCTCGTGCAGCGATCGCCTTTAGGTGAGATGCAACAGCAAATTCCTCCATGTCGTCGCGTGAGATCCCCCACTTCTCTGCGATCATCTCGGCGCCGCGGAATTGACTCACCTCTTGGGTTCCATAACGTGATACCCATCCGGTAGATCCACTAAACGGATCGTCGAAGCCCATTGGTTGAGCGACTGTCATGGCAGAGGAGATCGGGATCATGGTCATGTTCTGAACCCCACCAGCGACGATGAGGTCTTGCGTGCCACTCATCACTGCTTGGGCAGCGAAGTGAACAGCCTGCTGAGAAGAACCGCACTGGCGATCAATGGTGGTACCGGGGACCTCCTCCGGGAGCCCTGCAGCGAGCCAGCATGTGCGCGCTATGTCTCCGGCCTGGGGACCAATCGCATCGACACAGCCGAAGATCACATCATCTACTGCAGCGGGGTCAAAATCGTTGCGCCCAACAATCTCGGCGATCACATGCGCACCAAGATCAGCCGGGTGGATCTGTCCTAGCCCGCCGCCACGACGCCCTACTGGTGTGCGCACCGCATCGATGATGTATGCCTCGGGCATTGTGACTCCTAATTATTTTGAGGATTATTAGAGAAGTACTCGACGTCGATCTAATTACTTACAGAGAAAAACCGGCCGAACTGCGCAGCTGCGGTTGCGCTGACTCTTAGAGGTTACAGGCTGGGCCGCGAGCTCATTAGACGAAAGCCCAAGCCCCTAGAGAACGGCTTTAGCCACTCGCGCTCGATGGAGACCTGCATCACCCCATGAGGACGAGAGTGCCCAGACTCGCTTCATCCACATATGCAGGTCGTACTCATATGAATATCCAATCGCACCATGGCATTGAAGCGCATGCTCTGACGTGAGCATCGCAGCATCCGAGGCCTGCGCTTTTGCCATTGATACGTGAGTAGATGCATCGGGGTCACCAACGGAGAGCGAGTACGCAGCACGCGTAACGAGCGGCCTCGCGAATTCGAGTGCAATTCGAGCATTCGCTAAGTGGTGCTTGATCGCCTGGAATGAACCAATCGGTGCCCCAAACTGGCGACGCTCAGATGCATACTCAACACTCATCTCGAGCATTCGGTGCGAGAGGCCTAGGAGAAGCGCAGCAGCACCTAAAGCCCCGCGGTCAAATGCAGCCACCGCCTCGAGTGGCCCACCTACCTCAGTTGCATCAGAGTCAGACCACTCAAGGGTTGAGAGCCTGCGCGAGCCATCTACTGCCGTCTCTGGCGTCAAACGCAGGGCAGCGCGCTCGACGGTAAAAAGCCTGCGATCACGCTCCACTAGTGCAACTTCGCAGGAGTCTGCATAGAGCGCAAAGGGAGAACCCCCGATGAAGGAAGTAACCGTGCGTGACCCACTAACAACCCCACCGATTATTGGAGCGCATACAACTGCGTGCTCAATGATTGGCTCCGGAAGCGCAACGCGTCCGCACTCCTCTATGAGTAGCACAAGATCGATCATCGTCATTCCCAGGCCACCATCAACCTCTGGTGCAAGTATCCCGAGAACACCCATCTCGGCGAGCAGATCCCACACCTGCCCACTCCGCCCATCGGCGTTGCTCCACGCATCACGCACAACAGATGCGGTGCACTCACGCGTGAGTAAGTCACGAACGGCATCACGGAACGAGAGTTGATCCTCAGAGAATGCAAAATCCATAATTATTTCCTGCGCTCTATTTTCTAGGTAGGCCGAGCACGCGCTCAGCGACCACGTTGCGTTGAATTTCGTTAGTCCCGGCATAGATCGGCCCGGATAGAGCGAACTGCCAGCCCTTTGCCCACGCTGTCTCGGCGACCTCTGCGCGCGGCCCAAGAATTCGCATCGCTAACTCGTGAAGGCGCACATCCAACTCAGACCAAAAAATCTTGACCATGCTCGCCTCGGGGCCAGCGTGGCCACCCTTACTTAAGGTTGTAACAACCCCAAGCGTCTGAAGCCTGTACGCCTCAGTATCAATCCATGCCTGAGTCACAGCGTCGCGCAGTTGCGTGTCCTTAGGGTCGCCATGCTCGCGCCATAGCGCCAGGAGGCGGTCTGCTGTTGCTGTAAATCGGCCTGGGCTTCTAAGGGTTAGGCCGCGCTCGGATCCTGCGGTCGCCATTGCAACCCCCCAGCCCGAGTTCACCTCGCCGAGCACAAAATCATCAGAGACGAATGCATCCTCAAAGAAAACCTCTGCGAAACCTTCATCGCCATCAAGGCGCCCAAACCCGCGCACCGTTACTCCCGGCGTATCGAGCGGCACTAAGAGATAGGTGAGCCCATGGTGGCGCTGCGCATCTGGGTCGGTACGAAATAATCCAAAAAGGTGAGTGCAGAAGGCGCCGCGCGTTGTCCAGGTCTTCTGCCCACTTAGGCGCCAACCCCCTGCTGCCTCATCGCGCACTGCCCTGCTCGAGACCGCTGCAAGATCGCTACCGGCATCGGGCTCTGACCAACCTTGGCACCAAGTCTCTTCTCCGGAGGCCATCTTGGGGAGAAAGCGCTCCTGCTGCTCGGGAGTTCCAAACTGAAAGATGGATGGGGCAAGAAGAAAAATACCGTTCTGCGTCACTCGCTGAGGAGCACCGGCGCGGTAGTACTCCTCCTCGAAAATGATCCACTCCCAGAGAGAGGCATCTCGTCCGCCGAACTCTTTTGGCCATGAGACCACGGCGAGTCGTGCATCGAAGAGTCGGCGCTCCCAATCGATATGCGCTTCAAATCCTTCGCGCGTATCGCCCGATGGCATGGCATTTGACGGGACATTCTCAAGAAGCCAGGCCCGCACCTCTTGGCGGAAGATCTCCTCTGAAGGACTGAATGCAAGTTCCATGGACATTCCTTACGTGCGGTTCCCTAAGTACTAGCGATCGGGGAGAATGTACCCTGTAAAGCCATCAGCAGACGCAGCGACCGACTAAACAAGTCGCTAACCGTCTTTACTAATCTCCAGTACGGATTGCCAGCACTAATCTCCAGTGACAGGCAACGTCCCTGGAGACTCATCGGAGGCAACTCTCAATGCCAAACCCACCCGCACCTCTGCCAGAGCGGCGAATCACCGGGAACCTCGGATGGATAGACGCTCTCTTAGATGCGGTCGTCGTTATGGGATCCGATGGAGTTATCCGTCAGTGGAACGGGGCGGCCGAGAAGATTTTCGGGTGGAGCGCAGCTGTGGCAATTGGATCGCTTTTTGTCGACCTCTGCGTTCCACCACATTTACGAGTTGCTCACATTGAGGGGTTACGTAGATATGTTGAGACTGGCGAGAAACGAGTAATCGGCGAGCGGCTCGAACTGCCAGCTCTGCGATCTGATGGTGTCACTATTGCAGTGGAACTGACTATCACCACTGCGCGTGGAGGCCCTGATAACGCGGAGTTCTTTGTTGGCTTCATGCGCGAAGTTACCGCGCTTCGGATCGCCGAAGAGAAGGCCGAGTTAGGAGAGCAGCGATTGCGCGCAATTGTCGAGCATGCGCCGTCAATAATCTCACTCGTATCAAGGGACGGCAGCTGGGAGTCTCCTGGCGAAGCAGGGACGAAACTGCTTGGGTGGCCTAAAGGCATTGATCCGGAGGGTGGCATATTCTCTCTGGTCCACCCAGATGACCTTGAGTATGCAGTCGCAATTTTTGAAGAGGTCACTAGCAATGCTCGCGACTCATTCGATCCCGCGACCTTCCGCATCCGGGCAGCAGATGGATCTTGGCACTGGTTTGAGACCACCGCTCACAACATGCTTGATGACCCTTCGGTCGAGGCGGTAGTGCTTCACTCTCGGGATGTAACCGAGAGTCATGAATCTCACCGAAAAGCCTTGGAGAACGCAGAGCGCCTATCTGCAGTCGTTGAGAATCTCGCAGGGGGTGTTCTCGTAGAGGACGCAGATAGGCACATCGTTGTCGTCAACGAACGCTTCGTTGAGTTATTTCAGATACCGGCGCCGCCTAGTGCTCTCGTCGGGGCCGATTGCAGAGAATCCGCTGAACAGAGCAAGCACCTATTCGCAGATCCGGAATCCTTCATTGAAAGCACCGTCAACTGCTTACAGAATCGCGTTGAGGTCGCGGAGTTTGAGCTGCAAATGGCTGACGGGAGAGTATTAGAACGCGACTACGTCCCTGTTTTTGTTGGGGGGCACTACGACGGCCATGTCTGGATATATCGCGATATTACGGGGCGACGCGAGATGGAGACTCAACGTGAATCCCTCATTGCGGCGGAGCACGACGTGCGAATCGCTATGGAGGAGCAGAACCAGCGCCTCCGCGAACTCGACCAACTCAAATCTGATTTTGTAGCCAACGTAAGCCACGAACTGCGCACTCCCCTGACCTCAATCATGGGGTTCACTGAGATTCTGAGTGATGGTGCGGGCGGCGAACTTAACGAGGAGCAGCGCGAGTACCTCGCGATCGTCACTCGAAGCAGTCAACGGATGCTTCGGCTCATTGACGATCTACTTCTCCTCTCGCGTCTTGAGACGCGCAGCATCACAATTGAGGTCGAGCCCCTTGACCTTGCGGCACTACTTAATGAATCACAACTAGAACTCTCAGCGGGGGCTGACTCCGCCGGCGTCACACTGAATATTGCTACCGAAGATGGCCCTCTATTTGTTGGCGACCGCGGAAGACTCCGTCAGGTAATCGATAACCTTGTGAACAATGCGTTGAAGTTCACTCCGGATGGAGGCGAGGTAACAGTGGAGGCTTTCCGAGAGGAAGGCTCTTGGATACTCAAGGTCAGCGATACTGGAATGGGGATACCGCAAGCCGACCTAGATCACCTATTTGAGAAGTTCTTCAGAGCATCAAACGCAGACCCCAAGCGCACCCCCGGCACAGGGCTTGGCCTGACCATTACTAAGGCCATTGTTGAGGCACACAGAGGCACGATCTCAGTTGAGAGCACTCAAGGCAGTGGTACAACCTTTTCGGTGCGCTTACCTGACTAAGGCTCGCGCCCTACTTCCCTGTTCTACTCAGCTCCTCTACTTAGAGCTTCCAAGTGCAATGGATTTTGCCCATCGGTAGTCGGCCTTACCCGATGGAGATCTAACAATCTCGTCTACGAGAAATACCTCGCGCGGCGCTTTGTAAGAAGCGAGCAGCGAACGCACATGAGTTGCCAGCGACTCAACATCGGGGGTGGCACCAAGCCGTGGCTTAATGACAGCGCATACATGCTCGCCCCACCGCTCATCGGGCACTCCAACCACAACAACATCGAAGACATCGGGGTGACTCTTAAGTGCAGACTCAACCTCCTCTGGGAAGATCTTCTCTCCGCCAGAGTTGATGCTCACCGATCCGCGCCCGAGAAGCGTGATAGTTCCATCGGCCTCGACTATCGCCATATCCCCCGGGAGTACCCATCGGCTTCCATTGGCCTCGACGAATACTTCAGCGGTTTTAACAGGGTCTTTGTAGTAACCAAGCGGCACGTAGCCACCGCGCGCTAAGCGACCGACTGTTCCTGATCCAGGCTCAAGGGGAATACCTTCATCGTCGAGAACAGTTGTGTGTGCGCCCATCGCAAAACGCGGGCGACCCTGCCCATCGGTACCGGCAACAGTTCCTTGATACCCGGTCTCCGATGCTCCAAGGCTGTCGATTACGAGCATGTTCGGGAATCGCTCGACGATCTTGGCCTTCACTGCCGGGGAGAGGATTGCTCCACCGGAACCGATTACGAATAAAGAAGAGAGGTCGTACTCGGCCCCTGGTTCATCTAGCGCCTCAATGAGCGGACGAGCCATTGCGTCCCCCACAAGACTCACCGACATCACTTTCTCTCGCTCAACTGTTCGCCAGATCTCATGCGGGTCGAGCTTGCGCTGAGAAGTAAGAACAACGGTATTACCACCGAAGATGGCCATCAGAGCGGCCCACAGCGCGGCGCCGTGCATGAGTGGCGCAATCGGCATCGATACAGATTTACCGCCATTCTCAATTGCTCGCGTCACATACTCAGAGGGTTCATCGGGGGTGGCCTGCCCGAGAGAGAGCAGGGGCCCGATTGTTGAGAGAAAGAAGTCGCGCTGGGTCCACATGACACCCTTAGGCATCCCCGTTGTACCACCTGTGTAGAGGATGTAGAGATCCTCCTCGGAGCGCGGCGCAAAGGCACGCACCTCACTCGCTGAAGCAAGCGCTGCCTCGTACTCAGTTGCACCAATCACAGAGATGTCTTCATCGGTTCCGTCGTTAACGGCAACAAAGACCTTCAGCTTCGGGGCGTCCTTGAGAATGTTCGAAATGCGCGGAGCAAACTCGCGTCCGAAGACGAGGCCCTTTAGGTCGGCGTTGTCGAATAGATAAGCGAGCTCGCCCTCGACATAGCGGTAATTAACATTGATCGGTACAGCACCCAACTTGTAGGCAGCAAACGTGCCCTCTACGTACTCGGGGCCGTTGTAGACGTAGAGCCCAATGTGGTCGCCGCGAACAATACCCTGCGATGCGAGATGATTTGCTAGCCGTGTTGCTCGCTCGTCAAGAGCTGCGAATGTTGAGCGGTAATCGCCGCAGATCAGAGCGGTGCGCTCTGGCACGGCATCGGATACAGCTTCGAATAGGTCTGCAAGGTTCCATTGAATCGCCATGGCGGCGCAGGTTATCGGGCTATCGCCGCTGACGCGGACTAAAGCGAAATTAACGCTTCGCGATTACGCAGGATCCGTGCCCGAATAGGCCCTGGTTCACGGTCAGTCCAACGCGCGCACCCTCTACCTGACGACCCTCCGCCTGGCCACGTAATTGCCACGTAATTTCGCAGACCTGCTGGATAGCTTGAGCCGGAACTGCCTCCCCAAACGACGCAAGCCCACCGCTTACGTTGACCGGAACCCTCCCGCCGAGGGCAGTGGCCCCCGAGTCCAGGAGCTGCTCTGCCTCACCTGGAGCGCAGAGCCCGATGTTCTCATACCAATCAAGCTCTAGAGAAGTAGAGAGGTCGTAGACCTCAGCGAGGTTTACATCCTCTGGTCCGATCCCAGCCTGCTCATACGCCGCGTATGCAATGGAGTCTCTAAAGGTTCTCTCGGGCTCTGGAACCCCGTAGGCAGAGTCCGTGGCAAAGTTGGGCATCTCAATGACAGTATTGGGGTACGTAGGTGTGACAGTTGAGACTGCAGCAATGCGAACCGGGTTTGAGACACCGCGCGAGCGTGCATAGTCGAGGCTGCAGATAACCAAGGCTGCGGCGCCATCTGAGGTTGCGCATATCTCAAGAAGTCGGAGCGGATCGGAGACCATCGGGGATACGTTTACATCTTCGATCGTTACCTCTTTGCGAAACCGTGCGTATGGATTGTTTAGTCCGTGGCGCGCGTTCTTAACCTTTACCTTTGCAAAGTGATCAGGTGTTGCTCCGTACTGCTCCATGCGTCGCCGTGCGTAGAGTCCGAAGTACGTCGGGTTGGTGGCTCCTAGAAGCCTAAAACGTAGCCAATCTGGGTCGTCTCCGCGCTCCCCCGCATTCGGAGCAAGGAAACCCTTTGGGGTTGTATCGGCCCCAACCACGAGTGCGACATCGCAGAGCCCGGCAAGAATCTGCGCACGCGCAGCATTTAGTGCAGTAGCGCCGGATGCGCAGGCCGCGTAGGCAGAGACGACTGGAGCGCCCTGCCACCCAAGTGCCTGAGCGAAAGTAGCGCCGGCTACATAGCCAGGGTAGCCATTTCGTACTGTCTCTCCACCGGCAACAAACTGAATGTCTCGCCAATCAACCTCGGCATCTGCAAGAGCAGCGCGCGCAGCGACTACTCCGTACTCAACAAAGTTGCGTCCCCACTTACCCCAAGGGTGCATACCGACACCAAGTACTGCTACCTCTCCAACACTCATCGTGCAGCCTCCGTAGCGACTGGTCGCCACTGCCAGACCATGTACTGGTTATCGTCGTCTTCGTAGAGCACTCCACGCTCAACCTCAACCTCTGCCCCCGACGTGAGGGTTGATGGGTCGCAGTCTGGAGCGAGTCGCCCGAGCACAACCATTCGCTCTTCGTCGAGTTCAACTGCGAGGACGGTGTAGGGAACGAACGGATCGGCTGGCATGTAGGGCGCGGGTGGCTGGTAGTGATTCGTAGTCCACGACCAAACGCGGCCACGAGCAGAGAGATGCACCTCGGCGATCTCCTCAGAGGGGGCTGAGGGGTTTCGAGAGAAGGCCATGTTTTTAGGGAAGAAATAGGAGCCAGTCTCCGCTCCCCTTCCACCGACTAAACGCGCCTCGCCATCGGTCGTCATCCAACCCTCAATCGCAGCTAACTGCGTCTTGTTGGATGTCTTGCTGTCTCTCTTGTTCTGCAACTCTGCGTTACTCACTTAGGCCTCCTAGAGCGCTATCTACTGGAGCTGCGCCGCTCAAGCGAGCGATTGTTTCTTCGGCCTCTGCGACCACACTTGCAATGATCTCAGCGACTGTGGGGAGTGAATCAATCACGCCCACAACCTGCCCTGTCGGGAGAACTCCGGCATCAATACGACCATCGACAAGCGCTGCCTTGGTGAGCATTGGCGCATTGGCTGCCATGGCTACTTGAGCGTAGGTCAAGCCCTCTGACTTTTTCATCGCAAGCCCCTCGCGCAATAAGGCCCCAACCGACATGCCTGTCATTGATCGGAATCGAAGTGCATTGAGGCCGGCTCGAGGCAATGCAGTAAGACGCCCCGAACCAGTGAGGTGGTCTACTAATTCAGTACGAATGACTCGCTGCGGATACCCATCAACACTCTTCGTCACGATGGTGTCATTAATGCCCGCTGCGAGGTAACGACGTTTTATATCCTCAGGGACTGTGCTCTCCGCGCTGAGCAAGAATCGTGTCCCCATGGCAATACCTGCTGCACCCCAAGCGAGGGCTGCTACCAAGCCGCGCCCGTCTGAGAAGCCACCGGCTCCGAGGACAGGGATATCAACGCTGCGTGTGACCGCGGGGATTAGTAGCGAGGTTGGGACGGTACCGGTGTGCCCACCACCCTCTGCTCCCTGTGCGATGACCGCATCTACTCCCCATTTCGCGACTTTCTCAGCATGACGCGGTGCGCCAATCGTCGGCATCACAACGACACCCTGATCTTTAAGCATCTTCACAAGTCGCTCCCCTGGTGCCTGGGCAAAGGATGCAACCTTGACGCCCTCGCGCACGATTAGGGCGATTCGATCTTCGACGTCTGATTGATCAGAGCGGAGATTGACCCCAAAGGATTTATCCGTACGCTCTTTTACATTATGAATTGCAGCGACTAGTTCGTCGTAAGTCATCGTTGCAGAGGCGAGAATCCCTAGCCCCCCTGCCGCGCTTGTGGCCGCAGTTAGGCGGGCCCCTGCGACCCAACCCATGCCGGTCTGAACAATTGGATACTTAACTCCAAAGAGTCTGCAGGCATCAGTCTCTAAAGCGATCACTCAGGGACTTCCTTCCCACGTAGCCCTCGCGGGTCAAGAGTGTTGATGATCTCCATCTCGGCATCAGTAGGCGCACGAGTATCTGGAATGTCATCAGGCACCACAAGATCAAACCCCGTCGCTGCGACCAAATCATCGGCGCTAACTCCAGGGTGCAGCGACCTGATCCGCAGCGAGTTATCGGGAGTCTCGAAATCGAGCACACCTAGGTTTGTAACTACGTGGCCAAGGCGATGGAATCTCCCCGCAGCGCCGAGCGCTTTAGCGCGGTCATACCCAACCCCTGTTACGACATCAACACGCTCGACGAATACCTTCACAGAGTGCATAGGTATCCAGAAGGAGGTCTTGTTTTGAATCGTGTTTCCAGGTGCGCCTCTGAAACCGAGTAGCTGAGCCTTGGGCTTATCCATTGGGCCAATGCATGCAAAGTTTTGGTTCCCGAAGCGATCCATCTGAGACGCCCCCATCATTACGTGGCGACGCCCAGAGAAGACAACGTCGAACATCGAGCGATACGGGTTCCACGCCTCGACAACTTTCTCAACACCCTCAACGCCCACCGGCAATGCGTTCGCAACGAGCATCGCCTCGCCATCGGTCATCACAAGATCAGGCTCAAAGGTTGAGCGAGCGAGTCGCCCTCCAATCATCGGAATGGTTCCAATTGGGTTCGCCATGATCTCGCCATCGCCACGAAAAGTCTCCGCTACAGCGATGACGCAATAATCGGCCCGAGTTACGTTGCTCATAGCCCGACCACCCTTCTGTACTCAGCATGATCGCCGCAATCGATGTACTTCGCGCGAAATGCAGCCCATGCGTCTGGGTCTTTTGCCGAGGCTGCATACTCGCGCTGGAACTCTTCATCGCGCTCGTAATCCGGAGGGCACTGAGTGAAGTGTGCGCCGAACGGGGCCTCAATAACTCCATCTGTCATTAGACGATTAATGCGCAGGCTCTGGAGCGGTCCGCCAGCGATCAACTCATCGGTCGTTACAACTTTCTCAACGGACATAAAGCGTCGCTCTGCTGCCATCAGGAACAGGTCATCGAAGTATGGATCCACACCTAGGTACTGACCGTTACCGCGAGCATCGCCACGATTCATATGAACAATCGCAGCATCGAGATTTAGTGCAGGTACAGCGACTAATTCCTCTGCGTCGGCGTATGGAGACTTAACGGTTCGTATCTCGGGTTGCTCCATCAGACTCGAGCCGAGGCCGACTCGCGTCGGCAAGAACGGAACACGCCACGCTGCAGCCTGGAGTCCTAGTAGGAACATCCCCTCATCCATCTCAAGGGTGGAGATACTGCCCGCCTCACGCGCCTTACGAAAGTGTGGCTCGAGCGGTATGGAGTCGAGAGAGCAGAACGCGTAAACAACCTTCGCTACCTTGCCCGTTGCACAGAGGACACCTACATCCGGGCCTCCGTAAGAGACAATTGTGAGGTCTTTAAGGGAGGAGCGCGCAATCGCACGCACAATACTCATCGGTTTACGCCTAGACCCCCAGCCACCGATTCCAACTGTCATGCCGTCGCGTAATTCCGCGACTACATCCTCTTCGGTAATTCGTTTATCTGCCACGCAATACTCCGCTTTGCTCTGAGTTACTCGGTAAATTCGGCGTCGCGCTTCTCAACGAAGGCATCGCGTGCCTCGTCCGCAACTCCGGAGAGATTTAGTTCAAATGTGAATCCCTGCTCATACCGATAAGAACGCTTGACATCAATTGGGTCGATGCCATTCAGTGAGGCCTTTGCAGCGCGCATCACGGTCGGGCTCTTGGCTGCGATATCGCGTGCAACCTCGAAGGCTGCCTCACGAAGATCGGCTAGCGGAACAACTGCAAGAACGCTCCCAAAGTGCAGGAGTTCCTGGGCTGTAATCGACTTAGCCGTATAGACCATCGATCGCATCCGGTGCTGGGGAACTAGCCGGGCAAGGTGTGTCGCAGCACCGAGGGCACCACGGTCCACCTCTGGGAGTGCAAACGTTGCATCATCCGAGGCAACGATGACATCGGCGTTACCAACGAGCCCGATACCACCACCAAGGCAGTAGCCATTGACCGCTGCGATTACGGGAACAGCGCAGTCGTAGACGGCTGCGAAGGCCTCGAAGCATCCCTTGTTCGCCGCTATGAGCGCATCGAAGCCCTCGGTGGCCTGCATCTCTTTGATGTCGACTCCAGCGTTGAATCCGCGCCCCTCTGCACGCAGAATCACGACCCGGACCTCTGGGTTCTCGCCGAGTTCACGAATGATCCGTGCGAGCTCGAACCAACCCGCGACATTGAGTGCGTTTACCGGCGGATTATTCATAACGACCTCAGCGATACCCGCCTGGTCAATGCTCTGGGTGATTCCCATAAATGCTCGCCGCCCCCTGGGTCGCCGTCTCAAGATGCTATGCAGTTCAGACTAGGGGCTACGTTATCCCCATGCCTGATCCGCTTGACCTCTCCGGACGTGTTGCTCTAGTCACCGGTGGAGCCCGTGGCGTTGGGCGTGGAATCACAGAGTGCCTCCTCGATGCAGGGGCAGAGGTCGTGATCTGCGGTCGAAGTACCCCAGACGATCTCCCGACTAGTTCCGGCGCCGGTGCCGGAGGAGCTGGAGTGCGAACTGCGGTATTCGCGCAGGGCGATGTTCGAGACCCAGAGCAGGTGAGCGCAATTATCGCGAAGGTCATAGGTGCCTATGGGCGGCTCGACATTCTCGTCAATAATGCTGGCGGCGCTCCCCCTGCGGATACGGCTACCGCCTCTCCAAAATTCTCAACTGCGATTGTCAGCCTCAACCTCATTGCGCCGCTCATCTGCTCGCAGCAGGCCAACGCTGTTATGCAGGATCAACCCGAGGGTGGCTGCATCATCAACATTGCGAGTGTGAGCGCTACGCGTCCATCCCCCGATACCGCCGCCTACGGCGCCGCAAAGGCTGGGCTACTTAACCTCACGCAGACAATGGCCGTCGAGTTCGCTCCAAAGGTTCGCGTAAACGCTGTAACCGCTGGCATGATTCGCACTGAGCAGAGCCACCTCTTCTACGGAGACGAAGAAGGAATCGCAGCCGTCGGTGCAACAGTTCCGCTCGGCCGGCTAGGCGAGCCGCGCGATGTCGCTAACGCGTGTCTATTCCTAGCCTCCGAACTTGCTTCATATGTAAGCGGTGCGAATCTTCTCGTTCACGGCGGAGGAGAGAAGCCCGCTTTCCTCGACGCGGCTAAGAACACAACGCCTTAACTACCAACGCGGCGATTACCCCTAAGAACGCTATTTATTAGGGGCTTTTATTAGCGCTTTTTACGGGTGCTGACTCGAGACGGATACAACCTCACCGGTCATGTATGTCGAGTACTCAGAGGCCAAGAACACGATCACGTTAGCGATCTCCCACGGCTCAGCTGCGCGCCCGAATGCTTCGCGCGACGTGAGGACATCTAAAACTTCATCGGTCGTAACCTTCGCTAGGAAAGCATGCATAGCAATACTCGGCGCTACCGCATTGATACGCACTCCGAACGGCGCTGCCTCTATCGCGGCACATCGTGTTAATGCCATTACCCCGGCCTTTGCCGCCGCATAGTGCGCCTGACCCTCTTGAGCACGCCATGCAAGCACCGATGCATTGTTGACAATTGCGCCCTTGCCGCGGGGCTGCATGTGGCGCATTGCTGCTCGCGTGCAGCGGAATGTTCCATTGAGGGTTACGTCTAGAACCTTGCTCCATTGTTCATCTGTCATCTCCGTGACATTCGCCGTACCGCCGAGCCCTGCGTTATTTACAACGACATCGATTCCGCCATGCGTCTGAGCTGCAGTATCGAAGAGATTTTGAACCTGCTCCTCGACAGTTACATCACACATGATCGCAAGTGGCCGATCACCTGCGATCTCGGCTAGTTGATCAGCAGCCTCGCCGAGTCGGCGCTCATGCGTATCGGAGATGACAACCGTCGCACCCTCCTCAACAGCGCGCTTAGCGGTAGCAAAACCGATCCCGGTTCCTGCGGCTGCAGTTACAAGCACCACTTTGCCGGAGAGAAGGCCATGTGCTGATGGGTAAGGAGGGGTTGCTGACACGTTTAGACCACCTTGGGTTCTGGAGGCAGGCCTAATACCCGCTCACCGATCACGTTTCGCTGAATCTCGTTAGACCCACCGTAGATCGTGTCAGCCCGCGTATAGAGGAAGATCCTCTGAGTAAGCGATAAATCATAATTTTCACCATCGGCTATCTCGCCGTCTGGCCCTAGAACATCGAGTGCGAGGTTGCCGAGATCCCGGTGCAGAGTCGCCCAATAAAGCTTTGAAATTGAGGTTTCACGAGTGATGGTCCCCGCCTCGAGCGAAGAGAGTGATCTCATGGCGGTATACCGCATCACCTGAAGGTCAATCCACATCGCCGCAATTCGCTGCCGCATTATTGGGTCGCTATTTAGACCGCGCAATCGGGCCTGCTCTAGTAAATGATCCCACTCGTTCATAAAACCGAGTTGCTGCCCAAGGGTTAGGGCACCGCGCTCGAACGCAAGCGTCCCCATTGCTACCTTCCAGCCGCCATCTACCTCGCCGACAACATTGGAGGCAGCAGTACGCGCACCATCAAAGAACACCTCATTGAACTCTGAGGTCCCTGTGATCTGAACGATTGGTCGCACCTCAATTCCAGGTTGATCCATCGGCACCAACAAATAAGAGATTCCACGATGGCGCTGCGTGTCGCTATCCGTTCGACAGAGGACAAAACACCACTGGGACAAGTGAGCAAGTGAAGTCCAGACCTTCTGGCCTTGAATGACCCATTCATCACCATCAAGTACGGCGCGAGTAGCGATGTTCGCAAGGTCAGAACCAGCGTTGGGCTCCGAGTATCCCTGACACCAGAGTTCTTCACCTCGCGCTATGGGCGGCAAGAACCGTGCTCGTTGCTCGTCGGTTCCGAAATGCAGAATCGTTGGGCCAATCAAGCCCTCGCCAACGAGGCCAACGCGCCCCGGCCCTCCGGCACGCGCGTACTCCTCATAGAAAATTACCTGCTGTAGAAGCGTTGCTGCCCTACCGCCATACTCAACCGGCCAAGAGAGGCAGGTCCATCCATGCGCACCCATCTCGCGCTCCCATGCCCAGCGCTCCTCGAATAATGCGTGCTCATCTCCGGGACCACCGCGTCCGCGTACCCCTAGGAACTCGCCTTCGAGTCGCTGGGTTAACCAGGAGCGCGCCTCAAGCCTAAAGGATTCGTCCTCAGCAGAAAAATGAAGGTCCACGGAGGTATTTTCTACACCGGCTCGAGCACGAGTGTCGCAGCGAAGGTGGGTATCACGATATAAATCGCGCTCCATATCGCAGTAGAAAGGCGCTTCATAATCTGCACTGCTTCTCGCTACTTGGAGGGTGCACGGTAGTAAGGGTTGAACACATCATCACGCGCATCTAGGACCGTGCGAAGATCCGGCTCGTTGCGCCGTCCGTTCGCAATTGCATCGTGTGTTGCTTTGCGGTTGTTTGCAAAAACTAGGTCGGCATCACTGGCCTCAGGGTTGACCCAGACGGCAGCGATCAAGCATTGAAGCGCCACGCTTGTTGCCTCGATTAATCCATCGGCGACTGCATCAGCAACCCCGGCAGCAACGCCTGCCTGCGCGGGCCCCCAAGTGAGGGTTCCGTGATCGCCATGAGCAATCTCGGCCTTATTCACAAAGAGCGTCATTGGCTGCACCGGAACCCCAGGTTGCAGAACTGCGACGAAGGCCGCGTGTCCACTAGATGGGGTTGCAAGGCCTGTCGCCCATGCAGCTCCAACCGGGCCTGAGCGATCCCCAAGAATCGTATTGACGTGAGCCGCCTCAGCGCCTTCCCCGACGAATGCCTCACCGATCTGCATTCCCTTATCGTGCCACGCTTCGAAGCATTCTTGGTGATTCTCAAGAGCTTGTGGATAATCTGAGGCCTACTAAAGCTGTCAATATTTCAAGAACTGTCAATATTTCAAGAACCGTCAATATTTCAAGAACCGTCAATATTTCAAGAACTGTCAATATCAGATGGATCGCACGAGGAGACCAAATGCCAGCATGCAAGGTTGGAGTTCAGCTTCACCCACAGGCCACGCCGATTGAGGATCTTCGGGGAGCGTGGAAGGCCGCTGACGCACTCGGCCTCGACTCAATCTGGATATGGGACCACTTCTATCCCCTCTACGGCGACCCTGATGCATCTCACTACGAGGCCCATACGCTCCTCGCAGCGATGGCAGTCGATACCTGCCACTCAACAATCGGCGCGCTAGTCACCTGCAACTCGTACCGCAACCCTCAACTGCTTGCAGATATTGCACGCACTACCGACCTTCTCTCCGACGGCAGGTTCGTGCTCGGTATCGGATCCGGCTGGTTCGAGCGTGACTACACCGAGTACGGCTACGAGTTCGGCACCGGACCATCGCGCCTACGCGACCTTGAGGTAGCGCTGCCGTTGATTCAAGAGCGCCTTGCAAAACTAAACCCAGCCCCCAAAGGTCCGCTGCCGATTCTGATCGGCGGAAGCGGAGAAAAGGTAACCCTTCGCCTCGTTGCGCAGTATGCAGATGCATGGAACACGTTTGGCCCGCCCGAGAATTTTGCGCACAAGAATGCAGTTCTCGACTCCTGGTGCGAGCGCCTTGAGCGCAACCCGCGCGAGGTCGAGCGCACTGTGGCTATAAGCCCGCATGAGGTAGACGACTGGGAGAAGTACATCGAGGCTGGCGCTGACCACTTAATCGTCATGCTCGGCCACCCATACGACCTCAGTTCAGCAGAGCGCTTGCTTGGCCTTGTAGGCGCGTAACAACTCCATTAGCGCCGCACGGCTGCAGTAGCAGTATGGTTGTCTACAACACGCGGGAGTCCAGTGAACTGGGCTGAGAGGGCGGTTAAGTAACCGTCGACCGTAAGAACCTGATCCGGGTCATGCCGGTGTAGGGAGTGCAGGGCCGTCACCCTCCTCGCGTGCAACAAGAGGATCGGTGAGGATTTATGGCGAGCGAGGCACTGATATTTGCGGGTGGAGAGCCCGTACACCCCATGTGGCACAAAGAGATTCGAGAACGCGCACGCAGCGGCGCACTCGTTATTGCTGCTGACTCTGGGATTGAGCATCTGCACTCTCTTGGCCTAGTAGCGGCGTTACTCATCGGAGATTTAGATAGTGCGACTACAGAGTCCATTGAGCGCGCTCGAAGCGAAGGGACAGTTATAGATGAGCACTCTGCCGATAAGGACGAGACTGATTTAGCACTCGCATTACGCGCAGCACGTACAGCGCGCGTTACCCACGCAACGGTATTAGGGGTAGGCGGTGGGCGCACTGACCACCTCTTCGCTAATGCTCTACTACTTGCTCAAGATACTTACGCCGACTTAATAATTGATGCTCGATTTGGTCCCGACCTCCTTACCGTGGTGCGAGCGCGAACAACCCTTACTGGCGCACCCGGAGATCTTGTAACACTCCTTGCAGTTGGCGGTACTGCCAGTGGCGTCACTACTTCTGGGCTTCGCTGGCAGCTCAACTCTGAGCAGTTAGAGCCAGGCTCAAGCCGTGGAGTGAGTAACGAGATGATCGCTGCCGAGGCTGTTATCCAGATTGAGTCCGGCGTATTGCTCACAATCCAGCCTGCCCCTATAGAAAGCATCCGTTGATCCAAATGATTCGATTCACACGTTCGACTTCGCTAAGAGCACTTCTCGCCTCGTCCGTATTGACTCTCCTATTACTCTCAGCCTGCGGTGGCGCAGAGGGCAGTGCGTCTAGCGGTTCTAAGACGGTGACTCTCGTTACCAATGATTCATTCGCTATCTCAAAATCAGCGCAGCGGTCCTTTGAACGCTCTAGCGGTCTAAAACTCCGAATCCTGCGCGGCGGCGACGCTGGTGCAACGCTCAATCAGAGCATTCTTACTAAGAGTCGCCCGTTAGGGGATGTATTTTTTGGCGTCGACAACACTCTGCTAACTCGCGCACTCCGTGCTGGGATTTTCACGCCATATAAGCCTTTAGGGATAGACCAGATTGACCCCAAGCTCACGCTCGATAGTCAAGCACGCGTGACCCCGGTGGACGTGGGCGATGTCTGCGTTAACTACGACCGTATTTGGTTTGCATCCCATGACCTGCCAATTCCCAAGACGCTTATAGACCTAGCGCTCCCTGAGTATGCACGCCTTTTGGTCATCGAGAATCCCGCAACCTCAAGTACCGGACTCGCGTTCATGCTCGCAACAATTGCCGAGTTTGGAGAGAGAGAATGGCGCAACTACTGGAGCAGTCTTCGCACTGGAGGGGTTGAGGTTGTCGATGGATGGGAGCAGGCATACAACTCCTCGTTCAGTGGGAGCGCTGGGAAGGGTGATCGGCCGCTCGTGGTTTCATATGCGACTAGCCCACCGGCGGAGGTTATCTATGCCGATCCGAGACCATCGTCGGCCCCTACTGGTGTCCTCACTAAGACCTGCTTCAGGCAGATTGAGGGGGTTGGAGTTCTTAAGAACGCTAAGCACCCGGCGAACGCAAAACTCTTGGTTGACTTCATGATTAGCAAGAGGTTCCAGAGTGACCTACCGCTGCAGATGTTCGTGCTACCTGCGAGATTAGGGACCGAGGTCCCCCCTGAGTTCGCCGAGTTTGGAGCGACACCAAAGGATCCCTATTCCCTAGAGCCGAAGAAGATCGCCGCGTCTAGAGATCGTTGGATTGAGCAGTGGACAGACACAGTCCTGCGCTAACGCTCCTTAGACGAGCCTTACTAAGCGCCGCTGCATTCTTCTTTGCGGTTTTCTTTCTCTGGCCGATTTCAACCGTGATCACGCGCGGAGTATTTGTTGACGGCACGCTCGACCTCTCCCCGCTAACAAAACTTCTCTCCAACTCCGGGCTTCGTAGAGTTATTGTTTTCACGTTTCTGCAAGCATCCGTCTCCACACTCGGAGCACTTGTGCTCGGAATACCCGGTGCTTACGCGTTTTCACGCCTTGCTTTTAGGGGGCGAGCAGCCGTCTTGGCACTGCTCACGCTTCCATTTGTGCTTCCAACTGTTGTCGTCGGTTCAGCGTTCGTTGCGCTCCTCGGTGAGAATGGTCCCCTTGGAGGGCTGCATCTAAATGGCTCACTCGCAGCGATAGTGCTCGCTCAGATCTGCTTCAACTATGCGGTAGTCGTGCGAAGCGTTGGTAGCCAGTGGGCCCACATTGACCACAGCGCCGCTCAAGCATCTAGGACACTCGGGGCTGGACCAGCGCGCACGTGGCTGCGCGTCACGCTCCCATCTATAAAGCCCTCGATCGTAAGTAGTGCACTGATCGTCTTTCTATTCTGTTTCACGAGTTTTGGGTTGATATTGATTCTCGGGGGCCCAGGAACCGCCACGATTGAGACTGAGATTTACCGTGCCACTATGCAGTCGCTAGATCTGCGCACTGCTGCTGCACTCTCAATTCTTCAAATTCTTGTTGTGGGGGGAGTAATCCTCAGCGGGATGCGCTTTGGGCGCGTCGATGGGCGCTCGCCACGTTGGCGACCCTCAGGCTCAGGCCTTCTCAAGTTAAATAGCAAGCGCAGTCTTGTTCTCACTGCAAACCTTTTTATTGTTGCAATGCTCGTGGGAGCGCCACTCGGGGTACTGGTAGTGAGGTCGTTTACAACCTCAAGCGGGCTCGGCCTGAACTGGTACAGGTCACTGGGTCAACTCGGGTCAACCGGACTCGCAGAGACACCTTTAAAAGCCTTGTCTAATTCTCTTACCTTCGCCGCAGTTGCGACCTTTATAGCGGTACCACTCGGTCTAATAATCGCGTTGGCCGTAACCGTTAAGAGCGGGCAAACTAGATCGGCTCGAGTCATGGAGCGAGCTGTGATGCTCCCACTAGGGGTATCAGCAGTGACTCTCGGGCTTGGCTATCTACTGACGCTCGACACTCCGCCGCTCGATCTTCGAACCTCGTGGTGGCTAATCCCAATCGCGCAAGCGATCGTAGCGACTCCATTCGTAGTTCGAATTGCGGTTCCAATTATTGCGTCGACAGATCAACGGCTACGAGATGCTGCTGCATTATTAGGAGCGAGGCCTTCGAGGGTGTGGCGCAGCGTTGATCTCCCCGTAATTAGAAGTGCTGTTGCTACCGGTGCCGGGTTCGCGTTTGCTATTTCTCTCGGAGAGTTTGGGGCCACAGCATTTATTGTTCGGCCTGAGACCACTACCCTCCCGATCGCTATCTACCGACTTCTCGGGCGCCCTGGAGAGACGAACTTCGGGGCGGCAATGGCATCAGCGGTGCTACTTATGAGTGTGACTGCTGCGATTCTCATTCTCTTAGATCGCGACTCATTGGGGTCGCGGTCATGACGCTACGCCTGCGCAACCTGAGTCTCAGTTACGGCGACTTTGCTGCGATCAGCGGAGTTGATCTTGAGATAAAGCAGGGAACCACCCTCGCCGTCCTTGGAGCATCCGGAAGCGGCAAGTCCACCCTGCTTCGCGCAGTCGCCGGACTCGAGCCGTCTCGGGGAGAGATCCTGTGGGGCGATGAAGCACTTCACCGACTCCCCACACATAGGCGCGGAGTTGGTTTCGTATTTCAAGATCACGCATTATTTCCCCAACGCAATGTTCTTGAGAACGTGCGCTTTGGGCTTGAGACGCCTCGTTACAACCGGACAGATGCAGCGAAGAAAGCAAGCGCCCTACTTGACCGAGTCGGTCTAGCCGGTTTTGAGGAGCGACAGACTCACGAACTATCCGGAGGAGAGAGACAACGAGTTGCCCTCGCACGAGCGCTCGCACCGGCTCCTCGCGTTCTGCTACTAGACGAGCCATACGGAGCGTTAGATCGCGAACTTCGTGAGCGCCTCATGCTCGATGTTCGCGAGATCCTGCGCGAATCCGGAGTCACTGTCATACATGTGACCCACGACCACGACGAGGCCTTCGCTCTAGGTGACAAGGTAGCGATCCTCAATGCTGGGGAGATCTCACAATGCGCTACTCCGAGCGAGGTCTGGGGGCACCCATGCGACCTAGCAACTGCAAGATTCCTTGGGCATACAAGCAGTCTTCGCGCCGAGAAAGTTAGAGCGGAGGGAAGTAGCTCAAGTTCGGTGCTCAATCTCGCTACAGCCTTAGGAGACTTTGCAATCCCATACGAGAACGCCCCTACCGATGGGTCATTCGATACCGAATGCTGCGTGACATGGAGACCAGAATCCTTAAGACCCGAATCCTTAAGAGCAGAATCCCTAAGAGCAGAGTCCCTCAGAGCAGGATCCCTAAATGGATCTATTGAGGTTGGCGCTTCTTTGGATCAAAGGGGGAGGCCGTTGCTCTGGGTCGACGGAACTGTTGTGGAGTCCTCATTTAGGCACGGCCATTATTTACTCTCGCTTGAGACAGCAGCAGGCCGAGTCGAGGGCATCTCTAGCGAGTCGGTTTCACGGGATCAGCGCCTAACTCTTGCGCTAAATCTCAATGAAGTGCGTGCCTACGCGCTCTGATGCTTACGTGACGCTTGACTCAATGCGTCTCTACTCTGAGTCGTGGGTCTCGAGGCGAAGCGATGCTGAGTTGATACAGAATCTCTGGCCTGTTGTCTCTCTCGGTCCATCATCAAAGAGATGCCCGAGATGACCATCACAACTAGCGCAGCGCACCTCAATTCGACGCATCCCGTGGGAGTTATCCACGTGCTGAGTCACTGCAGCATTAACAATTGGCGCATCAAATGATGGCCAGCCAGAACCAGACTCAAACTTCGTATCAGAGGCAAATAGTTCTGCACCACACCCTGCGCAGCGGTACATACCGTCATCATGGTTATTCCAATATTCGCCAGCGAATGCTCGCTCTGTTCCTTGCTGACGCAGAACTGAATACTGCTCAGGGGTGAGTCGCTCGCGCCATTGCGCATCGCTTATCTGTCTTGGGTCAATTGCTGGCTCAGTCATGGCAGAGACTCTATGGCCCGTAACCCACTTTCTCCTCAGCAGGGCGCCTATCCGACACCTACGAATACAGACATCTACACAGAATCTCCACATGCTGAGAGCGCCCTAAGGCAGCAAATCTCTCTAGCCTAAGAACTGTGAACGAGACCGCAGAACTAACCCTTTCTCTTCACACGATTCTCATTATTGAGGACGAGGCGCCGATCGCTGCTGCGGTGGCCGCCCGCCTCCGCTCTGAGGGGCTAACCGTCGAGATCGCCTCAGATGGGCATGCAGGAGTAGCAGCATGCGAGCGGCTAAAACCTGACCTCGTGATTCTTGATTTGATGCTCCCAGGCATAGATGGGCTTGAGGTCTGTCGCCAGATTCAAAGCAATCGGGCGGTACCGGTGATCATGCTCACGGCACGCGATTCTGAGGAAGACCTGCTTCGTGGATTAGCCACTGGTGCCGACGATTACATGACCAAACCGTTTAGCACTCGAGAACTTGTGGCGCGCGTGCACGCCATGCTTCGGCGGGTTGAGAGGCAAGCTGAGGCGTTGAGGTCTGGTGGAGTTGAGGCTTTAAGTATCGGCGCTGCGACGCTGAACGCCGTAACACGTCGAGCATCCCTTGGGCAGGAGAATGTGCATCTAACTCCAACTGAGTTTGATCTTGCACTCACATTCGCCTCAGACCCCGAGCGTGTCTTTACGCGTGAAGAATTACTAGGTGCAGTGTGGGGATATGACGTGGCTGCCGGGGAGCGAACAGTGGATTCTCATATTCGTTCGCTTCGAAGCAAACTCGGTGCCGACTCGATACGCACGGTCCACGGAGTCGGCTACGCCTGCCATGGGGATATGACATGAAGGCAGACGAAACGCCCGTGCGTAACTCCTCAGATGTAAACACCATTGTCTGCCATGGGGATATGACGTGAAGAGGCGTTTACCGGCCGGAGTTCCTGAGGCGTTGCGGCAAGTACAGGAGCGACCACTTAGCCCCCTTCCTACCCTTAAATTTAAGTTCGCTACTCTGCTATCTGCAGGAGTAGGCGTAACGATTGTAATTTTCTGGGCTGGAGATCATTTAGGTATCTGGCCGAGTATCAGCGCAGTACTTGCAGGAACCGCTGCGCTCATATGTGTGAGATTTCTTGCGCGTGGGGTTACGTCACCGCTGCGCGAAATGTCAGAGGCTGCAGACGCTATGGCGCGCGGAGATTACTCAGGTCGTGTTAGCGCTACATCTACTGATGAAGTAGGCCGTCTAGCGCGCGCATTTAATCGAATGGCATCGGAGTTAGATGAGACCGACCGCGTGCGGCGAGATCTTGTGGCGAATGTAAGCCACGAACTTCGCACCCCTATTACTGCACTACAGGCGCGCCTAGAGAACCTCGTTGACGGCGTTGAAGAACCTGAGCCAGAGTTGCTTCTTACGATGCTTCGCCAGACCGAGCGTCTTGGTCGCCTAGTTAGTCAACTGCTCGACCTCTCCCGGCTCGAGTCTGGGTCGATTCCACTCGACCGCCAAGAGTTCCAGGTTGCACCTCTTCTCGATCATGCCGTGCGAGAGCAGGCTCTCAACGTTGGGGATGTAGAGGTAAGCGTCGTGCTTGACGACCCCTCGCTGACTGCAGCCGGAGACCCTGAACGAGTACATCAGGTACTTGCGAACCTTCTAGAGAATGCCGTGCGCCACTCCCCTGCTGGAGGCAAGGTTGAGGTCACCGCTAGGCGATCTGCGGGGAATGTCGTCTTCGAGATCTCTGACGAGGGGCCAGGAATCGCAGTTGCGGACGAGGAGCGAATATTCGAGCGCTTCTATCGAGCAGATGCGGCACGCTCGTCCCAGGCCGGGGGCGCAGGACTCGGTCTTGCTATCGCACAGTGGATCGTTGATCTGCATGGCGGAGAAATTCACCCAGAGCGCAGAGAGCCTCACGGGTGCCGAATGGTAGTAACCCTTCCCAATGCCGCATAATCACGGCAACGAAAATAAACAAGGAGCAAAATGAGCACATTCGCCAGCATCGAGGAAGCCATTGACCGCATTCGTGCGGGGGAGATGGTTCTTGTGGCCGATGACGAAGATCGTGAGAATGAAGGCGACCTAACAATGGCCGCGGAGTTTGTTACCCCAGAAGCGATCAACTTCATGCTCCGGTTCGCACGCGGTCTCGTATGCATGCCTTCTGCGCCGGAGTATCTTGAGCGCCTCGCGATTGGGCCAATGATTCCTGCGGGAGAAGAAGGCTGCGACACGCCCTTCACTGTCTCCATTGATCACCGCGACTCGGGGAGCGGAATTGGCGCCGCCGATCGGGCTCGAACAGTGAAGAATTTCTTAGACCCAGCATCAGTCGCTGCCGACTTCATCCGGCCAGGGCATGTCTTCCCTCTTAGAGCAAAGCCCGAGGGAGTGCTAGAGCGCCGCGGACATACTGAGGCGTCGGTAGATTTGGCTCGCCTCGCAGGGCTCCAACCTGTAGCAGTTATCTGTGAAGTGCTCGATGACGACGGCTCGCCGGCACGCCTACCCTTCTTAGAGAAGTTCGCTGCAGAGCACGGGATTTTACTCATCAGCGTTGAGCAACTCGCGGAGTATCGAGAGGCAGCACTCACCTCAACAAGTTAGAGACTTCCAAACGCTCTGCATCTTCTCTATTGCCCGGGATCTTCGCCAATCTCGCGTAGCGCTGCTGCAATCGCCGCACGCATTCGCCGCGCAGTATCCGGGGCGAGCTGAGCGACTACCCCGAAACCTGCACGCCCAGCTTCCTCAAGGGTAACGCTGACACGCGGCGAGCCATCATCGCTCGCGTCCGGATCGTCGGATAAACCAACCATCCAAGAAACAGCAGGGCGTTCTTCATCTATAGGGTGATCGTCACTTGCATCATCGATAGACCTTCGCATCAAATTCTCCTTTAGTTAATCAGGGACAGGACGAGCAGTGCCTGCCCAAGATGGTACGTAGTGATAACTGCTATCGGGCCCCAAGATCGTTCACTCACAAAACGAGTCTCACCGATGATCGAGTCGGATAGGACAAACAAGAGCGCACCGGCAACCGCAACCAAGTTGCCACTTGCTAGCGCTGCCGCACCCATGACCCCTATTACAAACACATACGCGGTAACTGGTGGCAGGTATGCACTCTGCCCTCCCGACTTCATTCCAGCAGCGAGCCTTCTCCAAGAATTTGCAGAGAAAATAACGACTAGCAGCGTCGTAATAATCGGAGCGGGAGAGCCGGGGGAATGGATTAAAAACCCAACTGAGTACGCAACATGTGCAAGTAGAAATGCTGAGAGGCCTGGCACAAATCGATCTGATGGCAGCATCAAGAAGATGTCACCGATGAGCGATAGAACAAGCGCCGCTACAAACCAGGAGCGCATTGAAGAGTAAGTGGGGTCGAGAGTAAGCGCTACGCCGATCAAGAGAATGAGCACGCCTGGCTTAGCGACATACTCGACGCTCTTATTTGAGCGCAGCACCGCCCACCAATCGACGAGGGCAGCGCCGCACGAAGCGAGGAGCAGAGCGATCGCCAGAGGCGTCACTTGGCAGACCTGAATATTGGGGTACAGATTCTCAAATATCTAGACATGAAAAGGCCTTCTCTGCTTGCTCGGATCGTCCCCACACCATACGACCGAATCTAAGGGGCTATCTAAGGGTCTATCCTCTCACTTCGTGCTCACCCTTGTCCCCATGATTCTCCTGTCTAGAGAGAAGAGCATCTAGATGATGTTCTCTGAGATATGGAGCTTGATCCTCGCAGTAGCAAAGAAATTCTCAGAGAAACGCGGATCAAACCTGGCTGCAGCGATTGCCTTTCGAGCTTTCCTAGGTCTGTTTGCCTGCCTTGTCCTGAGTTTCGCTATCGCCGGTTATCTAAATGCAAGCGGGCGTGCAGTAAGCGAGTCGATCATTCGCAACCTCGGTCTCTCCGGCGATGCCGCAAAATCCGTATCTAACGCAGTTAAACAAGCACAGAGCAGCAGGGCGACGACCACTATCTTTGGGCTTCTCGGACTCGTCTGGACAGGAACCGGTCTCTCGATGGCGATTGCTTATGCATGGAACTCAGCATGGGGCATCCCTGGAGGCGGATTGCGCGGAAGGGCTAGCGGAGTCCTGTGGATGCTCGGTAGTGGAGCCTGCATACTCGTAGCAGTTGGCTCAACCTCTTGGATTGCAAGCCATCATGCGCTCCCCATAATCGCGATAATTATCGGAATCACTTCCGACTTAATTCTTGTGTTACTAACGGCCGTGCTTTTGCCGGCGCGCCATATTCCGCTGCGTTGGATGTTGCCAGCAGTGATAGTCACATCCATCGGTCTAAGCGGTGCTCGATTTGCTGGAGCAACAGTGCTCCCCCTAATAGCAAGCGATTCCTCTGCTATTTACGGCACCCTCGGCGTGTTCTTCGCTTTACTTATCTGGATGCTTGTTATTGGTTACGTGCTTGTTACTGCCGCAATGGTGGAGGTAATAATTTGGGAGCGCACCCATGGAACCGTAGATATAAAGGTTCTGGTGCCACGACCTCATCACCACCTAAGGCGTCGAGACGCTGTTAGGGAATCAAAAATAGATAAAACTTCTTAAGGCGCCAAGCGCTCGCGAATCCAGTTATCACCAT
Source organism: Actinobacteria bacterium IMCC26256 (assembly GCA_001023575.1). Taxonomy (GTDB): domain Bacteria; phylum Actinomycetota; class Acidimicrobiia; order IMCC26256; family IMCC26256; genus IMCC26256. The sequence goes on from CP011489.1 coordinate 1,973,495, forward strand.
CGCGAGTAAATCGGAGACGGTCGTGGAGTCGATCGCTTCGATTGCCCCAGAGTTCAATTAGCCCCGGAATCAACCTGATACCGCCCCAATGCTCTGGTCGCGGAATCTCTTCGGCTCCTTCGAAGCGCGTCTCAATCTCAGCGAGGCGATTCACTAGGAAAGCTCGATCATCAATCACACTGCTCTGCGGCGAGACCCATGCTCCGATCTGATGACCACGAGGGCGCGTAGCAAAGTAAGCATCTGACTCTTCTGAACTGACATGCTCGACTGCTCCCTCAGCGCGAACCTGACAACCAAGCTCAGCCCAATGGATTACAAGGGCAGAGCGATTTCCCGGAACCAACTCAGAGCCTTTGCGCCCCTCGTAGTTTGTATAGAAAACAAACCCTCTTTCATCGAGTGCGCGGAGCAGAACGATTCGGTTAGACGGGGAGCCGTCGGCCCCGACAGATGCGACAGCCATAGCGCTCGAACCCTCTGGGGAGGGATCGATCTCTCGAGCGGCCATCCACCATGCCCGGACGGCTGAGATTGGTTCGTCTCCGATCTCGGACTCAAATAACTCCAGCTCTGGTCTCATAGGCAAAGGCTACGACTTATCCACCGAGCAGCCGCCACCGTAAGTTCATAGGCGCATCATTGACTAACCACTTGGGGTTCAACGCGCCTACGCTGCATGCATGCCTGTTCATCACCTCGCAATTGTGACCCGTGACCTACCCGCCTCGCATACCTTCTACACAGAGGTAATGGGCTTTACCCTTGCCAAGGTTGAGGTCGGCCCATACGAGGGAGGTACGGGTTGGGCCCGCCATGTTTTCTATGACATTCCGGGCGGCGGAATGTTTGCACTTTGGGACCTTCACGACGAAAGCGTCCCCGACTTCGACCCCTCAATTAGTCGTGCTCTCGGGCTACCCGAATGGACAAACCATGTTGCCTTCGATGCACCGACGCTCGATGATCTCGCGATGCGTCGCGACAATTGGCTAGCCAAAGGTCAAGCATGCCTAGAGGTTGACCATGGCTGGTGTACCTCCATTTACCTGATGGATCCAAATTACATTCTCGTCGAGTACTGCACATCGACACGTGAATTTACCGATGTAGACAGAGCTGAAGCACTGGAGATGCTCTTCGCAGAGGCACCTGAGCAAGTGGCGCCGAAGAGCATAAAACTCCACGAACCAGCCAAGCTCTAAATCGCCCTCAATAGCCCTAAATAGCCCTCAATAGCCCTCAATAAGGAGCAGTAATGGATTTCTCAATGAGTGCGCGTGCTCAGGATTTAAAAGAACGCCTTCAAGCCTTCGTAGATGAGAAGGTTGAGCCGGCAACGCCGATCTACTTTCAGCAGATCGAGGAGTCTGGCGACAAGCGTTTTCACCCGCCGATTATGGAGGAGCTAAAAGCAGAGGCTCGTGCACGCGGTCTCTGGAATCTCTTTCTCCCAAATGATAAGTGGGGACCAGGTTTAACCAATGTGGAGTACGCCCCACTCGCCGAGATCATGGGGCGCAACTACCTATCCTCTGAGGCTACGAACTGCGCTGCACCGGATACTGGCAACATGGAGGTACTCGCAGAGTTTGGGACCCCAGAGCAGCAGGACCAGTGGCTCGTACCGCTCCTCGAAGGCGAGATCAGGTCTTGTTTTGCAATGACCGAACCGTGGGTTGCATCGAGCGATGCAACAAACATCACCAGCCGCATAGAGCGCGACGGTGATCACTACATAGTTAATGCCCACAAATGGTGGACCAGTGGCGCTCTCTCTCCTCGCTGCAGAGTGGCAATCTTGATGGGTGTATCAGACCCCGATGCAGATCCGCACCGTCGCCATTCTCAAATACTCGTACCGATGGATGCTCCAGGGGTGACCGTTGTGCGCGGCCTAAAGGTCTTCGGGCATGACGCAGGCGCTGGTCATGCTGAGACGCTCTTCGAGAATGTCCGCCTCCCAGCCTCCGCCATTATCGGCGGCGAAGGCAACGGCTTCGCTATCGCTCAGGCGCGACTCGGACCCGGGCGCATCCATCACTGCATGCGCGCCATTGGGCTTGCCGAGAAGGCTCTTGAACTCATGTGCATGCGGGCGCAGATGCGTGTTGCATTTGGCAAACCCCTCGCTGATCAAGGTGTAGTTCGTGACCGAATCGCCGAGAGCCGTATGGAGATTGAGCAGGCTCGCCTGCTCACACTCAAGGCTGCGTGGCTCATGGATACGGTCGGCGTAAAGGGAGCGCGTATCGAGATCTCGGCCATCAAGGTGCTTGCCGCTCGCACTGCAACCAATGTCATTGACCGAGCCATCCAGTTATTTGGTGGTGCCGGCGTCTCAAGCGACTGGCCACTCGCCGATATGTACGCACACGCACGTACACTGCACTTAGTTGATGGCCCAGATGACGTGCACAAGATGCAGATTGCTCGACGCGAGATAGCGCGCTTTGAGTCACTTCGTCCGTAGAGAAGACATATTTCCGAGAATGATGATGCAGGTCAACTAATGACAGGCACGCTGTGAAGGTGCGCATTGGTTTTGCCCCTGGGGCTCGCTCAGGTGCAGATGCTGGACGCTTTCTGGAATTGGTCGATGGGCTTGAGGACCTTGGCTTTGACTCGCTCTGGCTATCCGAGCGCGTATCTGGCGATGCTCCTGACCCAATTATTGGGCTCTCTGTAGCGGCGGGGCGAACGAAGCGAATGAAGTTAGGCACCGGAGTGCAGGTTCTACCGGGCCGGAATCCTGCACTCCTCGCACAGAGCCTTGCATCTCTAGACGTGCTTTCAAATGGACGATTCTTGCCAGGTTTTGGGCTTGGAGCAGTTGACCGTGCCGAGCAGCAAGCCTTTGGGGTCGCACGCGAGGAACGAGCGCCATGGTTCGACGAGGTAATACCGCTACTCCAACGGATATGGAGCGAAGAGAGTGTTGATCATGACGGACCACGATTTCACTATGAATCTTTGCGCGTTCGCCCCCAGCCAGTTCAGCAACCTTTAGAGATCTGGTTTGGTGGTAAAGCCCCAAGCGAGCTGCGGCGAGTAGGTCGACTCGGAGATGGTTGGCTGGCATCCTTTGCCATGCCCGATGACTGCGCGTCCGGGCGACCGATAGTTGAGGCAGAGGCAAGCGCCTTCGGAAGAGCAATAGACCCAGAGCACTTTGGGGCGATGGTTTTCTACACAGACTCCACAATGCCCGATGCAGTCGCCGAAATTATCTCGAAGCGCAACCCAAGTGTTGACCCACACGACCTTGTTCCGGCAGGGCTATCGAATCTTCGCAAGAGATGCTCGGAGTTCATAGAGATTGGATTCTCAAAACTCGTAGTGGTTCCGATGGATGCTGCGCGCGAGAAGGACGGTAATTCGCTTACACAGCTTGCCGATTCTTTACTAGATCTTCAGACCTAAAAACAGGCAAAAAACAGGTAAAACCCTCTCTCGCTACTCGCAACCATCCCGTTAAAGCGTGATGACCTCTAGCGCTCCATCAGCGTATTGAGCCCTTAGAACTTTCTTATCAAACTTCCCAACACTCGTCTTGGGGACCACCTCTATGAACGTCCAGCGCTCTGGGAGCTGCCACTTTGCAACAGCACCAGTCAGGAAGTCACATAATGCGCGAGCATCTGTGCTCGCGCCCTCCTCTAGAACTACGCAGGCAAGCGGGCGTTCGTCCCATCGAGCATCTGGAACGGCAATGACAGCCGCCTCAACTACATCTGGATGCTCCATAATCGCGTGCTCTAGTTCTACCGATGAGATCCACTCTCCACCGCTCTTAATTACATCTTTTGAACGGTCAGTAATCTGGACAAACCCGAGGCGATTCACATGGGCGACATCGCCTGTGCGCAGCCATCCATCATCGAATTTGTCGCTCGCATCGTCTAAGTAATACGAACCTGTTATCCATGCTCCGCGAACTTGAATCTCTCCGACTGACTCTCCGTCCCATGGAAGTACCGAGCCGTCATCTGCAACAACGCGCATCTCCACGCCTGGGACAACGCGCCCAGTATGCGCACGCCACCACATTCCGTCCTGTGTCTCCTCTAACGACCCACCATCGCCTGGGCCCGAGAAACTGTTCTCAAAGTCATGCGGTGGGCGCGCAATCGCTGCGAGCGGACTCGTCTCAGTCATACCCCAAGCCTGAAATAGCGTTATCCCAAACTCTTTATCGAATGCCTCAATCAATGCACGCGGAACCGCAGAACCTCCACAGATAATTGTGCGTATCGAAGAGAGGTCTACGTCATTGGTGCGCGAGTAGCGCAGGATGTCAGACCAAATTGTTGGGACACCCGCAGAGTAAGTGGGGCGCGCATCACGAATAAATCGCGACAAAGGCTCGGCTTGGAGAAAACGAGCGGGCATCGCTAGATCTGCACCGACCATCCATGCTGCATAGGGAAGTCCCCAAGCATTTGCATGGAACATAGGGACAATCAGAAGAATTCTCTCCTCTTCAGCAATAGCGTTGGTCTGTTTAAAGCACGCAGCCATTGAGTGAAGAACCGTTGATCGGTGCGAATACACGACTCCCTTTGGATGCCCGGTAGTGCCGCTCGTGTAACACATCGCTGCGGCGGAGCGTTCGTCTACCTCAGGCCAATCGAACCCTGGCTCCTCTGCGGAGAGGAGGTCTTCATAATGCAGAACATCGGCACCTCTCCCTGCAGTTGCAGCGCCGGCAATAAGCGGGGCCAGAGCATCGCCGTCAGCATCACCAATAACGATGTAATGCTCCACAGTCAAGAGTTGGTCAGCTAACGGTGCAATCAGCGCAAGCAGGCTTGCATCCAAGATAATGATTCGATCCTCGGCGTGATTAACGATGTAGGTCAGCTGCTCGGGGAAGAGCCTCAAGTTAAGGGTGTGCAGCACTGCGCCCATTGCAGGGATTGCAAAGTAAGCCTCAACATGCTCTTGGTGGTTCCAGCAGAGGGTCGCAACCCTGTCGCCGTCGCCGACCCCTAGGCGTTGTAGTGCCGATGCGAGTAACTCTGCTCTATCGGCAACCTCGGCGAAGGTTGCATTGCGACTTGATTCGCCCTCGAAAGTAATAATCTCGCCATCCGGATGGACCGCGCGACCATGGCGAAAAATCATTCCGATTGTGAGCGGAAAATCCTGCATTGTGCTGAGCATCGTGTCCCCCGTCATGCGCCTGACCAGGTGGGCCGGCAAGACTTAAAACGTAGCCGCTCGAAGCCATTAGGTACAGATAGCAACCTGATCAATGCAATATAAATGCCGGAGAAATATCTGCCGGACTTAGAGAATCTGCGTGGCTAGAACTTAATAATTGCCCCGAGCATGAAGCCGAGCACCAGCAATCCGCCGGCTCTGCGCGTCAATAAAAATGAGTGCGGGGCAAACCAGAGTGGCCAGACAGGGTTTGGAACCGGCGAGACCTTTGGCTTGGCACGCCCGTAGACGCGCCAGACTCGAACAAGTAACTGGAATGAAAGAAAGACAAGAAGCGTGCCTACCGGGAATCCTCCGGTAATGACGAGAACCGATGTTAGAACGTAAAAAGAAACGAACATGGCTCGAGTCAGGCTCCGAGCCTTTCGCTCACCAAGGATGACCGGAAGAGTTCTCGTGCCCTCTGGCTCATCCCATGGAGCCTTGTCAATGTGCTTACCCATCAAGACCGTTGTGCAGAGAATCGCGTAAGGAAGGGACGCAGCAATAATCGCTGCGGGGATCATCCCTGTAGCGGCATAGTAAACGCCACCAACCATGAGCGGACCCCAGACAACAACAACCGTTGGCTCTCCAAGCCCGCGCTTCTTGAGCCTCAGTGGCGGAGCAGTGTAAGCAAGAGAAAGTAAAAACCCACCCACGGCGAAGCCGACTATTGCCCACCCGCGCTGCAGTGTTAGCCAGACCATGATCGCTAGGCATATCGCATTAACAATCAACGCAAGCCTTGCAAGCCCATTGCGCGTAATTACACCCGAGAGCACCGGATGAGGTGAGTAGAGGTTGCGCGGATAATCCTCTGTATCTGTACCAACCTGTAGATCAAAGAGATCGTTCATCAAGTTATTCGCCATATGGGCAAGTATGAGCCCAACTGAGGAAATCGCGAATAGCGACCAGTCGACCGCATCGCCTCTAAATACTGCGAGCAATCCTGCCTCGGCCGCAGCCACGAGCGTCATGGGGAGCACACCAGCGCGCGTTAGAAATAACCAACGCGATACCGGATCCATCTTCCCCTCGGGAGGGTTGGTTGTCGCTAGTACCCAGAGCCAACGTCTCCAGAGCGACTTCGAGGAGGCCCCATCTAATGATCCTGCCTTAGTCGACTCAGCCATGCGCCGCTATTTCTTCGGCGGTAGTGGAATCAGTGCAGATGTACGGCGACGGTAATCAGCGAATGCTGGCCTGCGCTCTTCGCTGCGACCATCGAGCATTGGAATACTTGCTCCTAAGAACATCGCGATCATTGCTAGAACACCGATGCATGTCCACCAAAAACCTAAGCCAACCGCTATCGCAAAAATAAAGAGCGATAACCACAGGAGGATCTCTCCGAAGTAATTCGGGTGACGAGAGAATCTCCAGAGCCCGCTCTCCATGATCGCACCTGGGGCCTTCTTTCGCCCAAAGGATCGCATCTGCTCATCAGCTATTAGCTCTATAACTGCAGCACTAATCCCTACAACCGCAGCAAGGTAGTCAAGGGCCCCAAGTGCATTACCAGAACGAGTAAGCGCTACCACGAATGCGAGGCTGCCGAGCCACAGCATCAATGTTGGGAAGAGGTGAACCCCAAAAAGGCTGATCAACCAAGGAGGTGACGAACTCTTCGCATACATATCCAAGTAGCGCCAGTCTTCGTGCCCAAGGCCGGTCCACCCACGTACCCAGTTCAGAGTTAGACGCACTCCCCAGACCATCAAGACCACAAGCACAAGGATTGTGCGAGTGCGATCAATTCCATTCGGAGCGTTAACTGCCATCCATACCGCACCGAGGGGCGGGATGACACTCCAGTAAGCATCGAACATCGAGCCGTTGTTAGTTAGGCATGCGCTCGCGTAGATGACTGCGGTAGCTGCGAGGTAGCCAGCCCCTAAAGCCCAGTAGGGGTTCTCAATCCCCACTGCCCCTGTTGCCCACCAGGCAGCGGCACCCGCAACGAGGTAGGCAACTAGGACAACGAGAAGCGATGCAGCGCGACCCTCTGGGCCACGCGTTTTTCTATCGGTCAACTTTGAAATGCCTTAGAAGATAACGACGACATCGCCGCCGCCCGCAGCAGCGATGCGCTTAGGCGCACTGCGAAGCGAGAAGGACATGACGGTCCAAGTAATTCCAGTGAGGATCGAGGAGAGCCCAACTATGAAGACAACTACGCCTGCTGTTGCAGTTGGGTTTGAGACCACAACTGCACCCAATCCAAGGCCCAAGAACCCAAGAACAAGGCGCCATCCCCATCCGTATCCACGCTCCGCAATTGCAACGACAATGCGGACAAGCCCAGAGATAATGAAGCCGATTCCCCAGAGGACTGCGATGAAGTTAATTGTGAGCCCAGACTTAAACATCAGGATCAGACCTAGGACAAGTGCGATGAGACCGGCAGCCATAGCTGGGGCTTTGTGCTCTGCACTTAGGGAATGGATGAGATCCACCACTCCAACGAGTACGAGGTAGAGACCTATAACAATTGCAATGGAGTGAGCGCCCTTGACTGGGTGAAATACAAGAAAGAATCCAAGCCCAAGAGAGATCAATCCACCGAGAAGAATCAGCCACCAGTACTGCGCAGCCGCCTTAGCGACATCCTCTAGCGGGACTACTGCCCCAACCACTACTTCATTACTTCCAGTACTAGTCATTCGTTCCCCCTGTTTGCGAGTGTAATTACAGCTCCATGCACTCTCTAGCGACCCCAGTCATAAGTGACTTGAGTGCGAAGGAGGATGTCGTGGATGCCGCGATTCTTACCGCTCAAGGCAACAAAAACGAGGATACCGGGGATAAGAGCACAAAGAGACGCTCGAATCAGTGCGCGCGGGAACGTAAGTGCCTCCCCTGAGGCGCTTAAGACCCTAAGCCCAAGGATTCCCTTCCCAAGGGTGCGACCGGCCCCTGCCCATCCAAGAGTGAATACGGCGGTGAGTAGGACGAGCTGCAGGGCTAGAACCACCGAAGCAGACGGCTGCCACAACACGATGCTTCGCTCTAGGCCTAAGACAAAGCGCAGTATCCCCACAAAGATCAGTAGACCTACAAATGCTGCCTCTGCTACACCAAGATCAATGAGGTCCGCCAGAGACCGCGAGACGATCCCGGCCTTCTCCCCTTGGAGTGCACGTGCACGATCATTGCGGATTGCTGGTGGGCTCATTGGGTATCCACATCATCAGGAGCCTCATCGCTCGGCACCTCATCTTCGAGATGGGCGCGTCCACGCGCTGAGCCTCGCCGATTACGGAGAAGCAGCGTATCGATGATGCGCTCCACAATAGAGTCGAGTTGCATTGTCTGAACGCGCGCTATGTCTACGACATCACCAGTAACACTCCCCGTTGACTCCCGAACAATCGCACCAATGTCAACTGTGTCGAGCACCTTCTGCGCTACCGGTCCAATATCTAGGCGCGTCATCAGCGCATCGATATCTACGCGCTCAAGAATATTATCGACGTTGACGCGCCCAATTAGCGCATCAACATCAACACGTTCGAGAACTGAGTCGATCGGGAGTGACTCAAGAATCGCGTTGATATCGAGTCTCTCCATCATCGCTATCGCAATCTCGGGAGCAAGGCGAGCAATGAACGCGGATAGCAATACTTCGTTGCCAGCCTGTTCCTCCTCACCACGGATGCTCCAGCGTTCGAGAGTCCGATCGCCTGCAGTAACAACGTTCCCTACCAGAGGCAGAGAACGCGCTGCCGAGACTGCGAAACCTGCGCTCGACTCAACCTGAGCAGAGATGCCAAGAATTTTTTCCTGAGCAGCAAGCCCGATGCCTAGTGCAGCGCTTGGTAAGCGCCTCAGGGTGGATCCACCCGGGCTCTGCCCTGGCCCTAAACGGTCGATTGCATTGACGGTAGTGGTCAAGGCAAGGCCAGCAACACCTAAGCCAAGTCGGGAGGCCCGTGCGATAAAACCTGTAATTCCAGGGACTTCATCGATCGTCTCCTCCCATTTCACAAAGGCTCCGGTTGTCTCGATCGGGCCGCCTGGTTCAGAGGGATTCTCATTCATTTAGTTGATCCGAGCACATCTGCCCCCAACCTGTCCACGAGGCCTCTCCACTCCGAGAGATTCTTGGCATCTCCGAAGGAGACCGTCAACCATGTAACTCCAATGGCCTCGAGCGCATGGACCTCATCAATCAGCGCTCCGCTATCCCCACGCATCAAAGTTGAGGCATCGGTTTCAGAACTGAGTGAGAACGGCGAGAAGCAGATATCGAGTGGAGCAGATCGACCAACAATCTCCGAATGTGCGCGTGCAAACTCAATTCGTTTCTCTAAATCGCTGATGCTCGAGATGACTGGAGACTTAACTGCGACGCTCGCCTCAGGCGGGTTCGGGAAGGGGACCCACCCCTCACCGCTCTCAACGGCCCTGCGTATTGCTGCCTTGCTATTTCCACCAACCCATATCGGAGGGTACGGCTGAGCGATTGGCCGCGGCCTCATGGTTACAGCGCGCGAGCGAAAATGTGCACCCTCGACAGCCACCTCATCCTCGGTCCAGACCCTACGCATCACATCAATACACTCACCGAGTAATTCATTTCGCTCATCGAACTCAACACCTAGCGCCCCAAACTCGGGGCGCAGATAGCCCGCTGCTACGCCAATGATGGCCCGGCCACCTGAGAGCAGATCGAGGGAGAGGATTGACTTGGCGGCGAAAAATGGATTCCGATAAGCCACAATATAGACATTGGTCTGGAGCATTAACTGCTGGGTAACGGCCGCTGCATAACTGAGTACGACCATAGGCTCGAGGGCATGATGCCCGCCACCGTCAAGCCAGCGTTGGTCTGGGGCCGGGTGATCTGTGACATAGACCGCGTCGAACCCACACTCCTCTGCGCAGATTGCAGCAGCAGCGACAGCGCCGCCGTTAACGAACTCTTGAGGCAGGTCAGCACGATCAGTGGGTAGAGCAAGTGACCAGCGCATCCCAATGAGCGTAATGTGCCAACCTAAGAAATCCCACCCTCGCGAAAGGCCCAAATGAGCATGCTCCTTCCGAAGTCACCGCTTGCCCTAGATGATGTCGCCCTTGGTGACATTGAGTTTTGGGGGCGCCCTGACTCCGAGCGCGAGGCCGTCTTCAAGATGCTGCGCGAGGAGCGCCCAATCTCGTTTCATGAAGAGCCTCTGATCGAGGGTTACGGGCAGGGCATTGGGTTCTGGGCATTATCGAAGTACTCCGATGTGATGTACGTCAGTCGGCACGCTGACGTCTTCGTTAGTGGCCGCGGCGGAACGAACGTTGGGGACCTACCGCAGGAGATGGCGGAGTTCCTTGGTTCGATCATCAACATGGACGACCCACGCCACAAAAAACTTCGGAACCTAATCTCCTCTGGCTTCACGCCAAAGGCACTAAATCATCTGCTCGAGCAGGTTCAAGTTCGCGCTCGCAATGTTGCTGAGGGTGTTGCCCACCTTGGCGAGTGTGACTTCGTATCAAAGATCGCTGCTGAGTTACCACTACAGATTGTCTGCGACATGGTTGGGGTACCACCATCCCTTGAGCAGAGCGTATTTGAGCAGTCCAACATTATTCTTGGAGTTGGCGACCCCGAGTACGTGCAGTCTTTCGAGGATCTAATGGGTGCGCTTCTTACCCTCCACCAAATGGCTATGGAGATCGGCCAGCATCGTCTCGATAACCCATCCGACGACGTAGCAAGCATTCTTATGCACGCTGAGGTTGATGGTGAGCGCCTAACTATTGGAGAGTTTGCATCCTTCTTCATTCTCCTTGTAGTTGCCGGCAATGAGACAACGCGCACTGCTGTAAGCCATGGCATGCTGGCACTGCAGAACAATCCAGACCAGAAGGCACTATGGGTATCAGACTTCGATGCACACGCTGTAAACGCAGTCGAGGAGATCGTGCGCTGGGCGACACCAGTTGTGAACTTCCGTCGCACAGTTGTGAGCGACGTGGAGCTATCCGGCCATACCTTCCACGAGGGCGAGAAGGTTGTGATGTACTTCAACTCCGCTAACCGAGACGAGGACCAGTTTGCGGACCCATATAACTTCGACATCACTCGCTCCCCTAACCCACACTTTGGTTATGGCGGTGGCGGCCCACACTTCTGCCTTGGGGCCAACCTTGCTCGCCGTGAGATCCGCGTGATGTTTGAGGAGATCTTCCGCGTACTCCCAGACCTAGAGATCACGGGACCCCCAGAGATGCTTCAATCAGGCTTTATTCACGGCATTAAGCGTATGCCCTGCGCGTTTACACCCACTGGGGGATGATGCAGCCGTTAACAATCACTGGTGCCCTAATTGATGGAGCATCAGGAGGAGTTCGCTGCGTTGACGGAGTAATCACTCAACTCGGTGATGGTGTACTAGCGCTGCCCGGTGATGAGCAGATCGACGCAGGCGGGCTATCGCTAATTGCGCCACTTGTAAACGGGCACACTCATGCAGCAATGACACTGCTCCGTGGATACGGAGACGACCTCGCATTGATGGAGTGGCTTGAGACTCGGATTTGGCCGGCGGAGTCTCGATTGACTCCTGAGAATGTCTACTGGGGAACGCGGTTAGCCGCTCTTGAGATGATCCGAAGTGGAACTCTTCGTTTCTGGGATATGTATTTCGACTCCACTGAAGTAGCGCGCGCTGTTTCAGACTCTGGGATGCGGGCATGCGTTAGTCAAGTTGTCATCAATGCGCCTGGCACCCCTGCAACGGCAAAGCCAGAGGCCGCGGAGGATGGCCTGCTCGCATTAATGGAGTCAACCGATTTGGTTACACCCGCTCTTGGGCCTCACTCGATTTACACATTGAGCAGGGAAGACCTGGAACACATCTCGGCCCTATCGGCTAAACACAATGTGGCGATTCACATGCATCTATCGGAGACCGCTGGTGAGGTCGCTAACTGCATCGATCAAAATAAAGTTAGGCCAGTTCACTACTTAGATGCGCTAGGGCTTGTCAACGAACGGAGCGTCTTTGCTCACTCAATTTTCTTGGACGAGACCGAGCTTGCTGTGATCTCCGAGCGAGGTGCGACCTTGGTTACCTGCCCCGCGTCGAATATGAAACTCGCCTCCGGCGGGCCTTTTCGATACTCCGATGCACGCCGACACGGATGCAGCGTCTGTATAGGCACCGATGGGGCATCCTCAAATAACTCTCTCGACCTATTTCAGGACATCAAACTCCTCTCACTGCTTCAGAAACACTCAGACGGTGACCCGTCTGTGCTTCCTGCCCGTGAGGCACTCTCTCTTGCATCGGGCGCATTAGCTCCTCAACTCGGGGCAACACCGCTAGCTGTTGGGGAGCAGGCCGACTTCTTGCTAATCGACCTCGACTCCATCGAACTTACCCCTGCTCCACTTGCCGAGGCGCTCATTTACTCTGCCACCGGATCCTGCGTAGACACCGCAGTCGTTGCAGGTCGAGTATTGATGAGAGCCCGAATGATCGATGGCGCCGACGAGGTACTTGCAAAGGCAAGAGAGGCTGCTAAGTCTGTTCGCATAACGAATTAGGCTTAGCGAATGGCCAACATTGACTCAGGCAAGATTGAACGTATCGAGTACGACCTCGCGGAGATTTATCGAGGAATACGAACTCGAGTCACCGAACTTATTTTGGGTGCCTCGAGCGAAAGCCTTGAGCGAGTTGCACCCGCTACTCCAGAGTGGAGCGCTCTCGGAGTACTCGCCCACATGGTCGGGAGCACCGCAGATGTCATTGAGGGTCGCCTAGAAGGAGTCGCTTCAAATGAATGGACACAGACCCAGGTGGATCTGCGGTCAACGTCTTCTCCCGAGCAACTGTTGGAGGAGTGGGGGCGCTTTAGCCCGCAAGTGGAGCCTCTAATCGATTCATTCCCAAGGCGGATGCAGGGAATGTTCATCGTCGATGCCACTACACATGAGCACGATCTTCGCGGTGCGCTCAATGCTGCGGGCGCTCGCGACTCTGACGCTGTTGACTACTCATTCGATCAGCTCTCTTTTGGCATAGGACGACAGCGTGGCGGTGCAGGTGCACTGAGAATTATTCACGAAGCCGGCGAGCGCGTCGTCGGCGAGGGCGAAGCAACTGCGGTTCTTCGCACCACCCGCTTTGAGATAATACGAGCTGGCGTTGGGCGCAGATCTACGACTCAGATTGCTTCGTGGGATTGGCAAGGCTCCGCAGAACCAGAGTCAGTGGTGATCGGAATGTTCGCGCCGCCTCGCTCAACTGACTTGGTTGAGTAAATAACCACCCGCCGCTCTCGATGAGCGGTTAAAGACAGCCGATACCGTCACCATTGCCATCAAAATTATGCGGGTCCGGAGGCAGAACTACAAAACGCTTGTAAGTCACATCCCCGCAGTCGAGGTCTGGCGGAGCAGGCGGAATACAGACTCCAGGGTAAGACGGAGAGCAGTCTGTGCCTGAAGAGGTACCGCCTGCAGTCGTAGTTGTTGATCCAGAACCAGCACCAGATGCGGGCGTATTGATACCTCCACACGCTGCCCAGAGGCCAACATTTGCTTCACGCGCTTGGCGATCTAACGCGGAGAACCAATCAGCATTCGCAACATCGGGCGGATATCGGTATGCAGCCGCGTAGCCCTCGATAATCATCGCGGCATTAATAAAGAGAGCGTCGCTGCTTCTATATAGATATGCGAGCGCTCGGTTGTACCTATCAGTGCGCTGCACATCATAAACAACGCGCACTGGCGTTCCGATCGGCAGCAGAGCGGCAAGATGGTTCGATGCCTCTCGACCAAAGCACTCAACAACTGTCCGTGGATCTTTGGTCTCGGGCGTATCTATTCCGATTAACCGCACGCTGCCTAGACCAGAGACATAGATCGTGTCGCCATCAACATGTCGGGTGATAGTCGCGTCGTCGCCGGCTGGGAGGGTGGCTCCCTGCGTTGATGTTGTAGTCGCAGCGGCGAGCGATGTACTCGACGGCGGTGCAAGCGAGGTTGTGGAGGTTGAGGTCGAGCCGTCAGCGGAGGCGCTTGAGGTCGAGGAGGTCGCAGGCGTCTCAGAATTACTCGCAGAACACCCTGCAGCAATCGAGGCCAGAACTAGGGCAGAACAAATTATGGAATTGACGCGTCTGCCTTGAGTCCCCCATCCCTGCCTCACGGGTGAGAGTCTGCCACGGAGAGCAATGATTTAGCCGCTTCGCTGCTACGTTCCCCATAATGCAGCTCCCAAAACCCCTCGCACCGCTGCGCCATAGGCGATTCGCTCTTATGTGGTTCGGGGCCTTCGTCTCGAACATTGGGACGTGGATGGAGACAGTCGGCGTAGGGATTCTCGTTACTGAGACCACTGGTAAAGCAACTTGGACCGGCGTCGTTGCCGCTGCCGGGTTCGTCCCCGCGGCCGTACTTGGGCCTGTTGGAGGGGCACTAGCCGACCGTCTAGAGCGCAAGAAATTGCTGCTCATAACCACAACTATTCAAACCTCTCTTGCCGCACTGCTAACCGTCTTGGCTGCTACGGGATCTCCATCCCCCATAGTTGTCACACTGATCGTGTTTGCAAGCGGATGCGCATCGGCGATTGGCTTCCCTACTTACCAATCGGTGCTGCCAGATCTAGTGCCTTCGGAGGATCTTGTGGGTGCGATTGCTCTCTCCTCCGCTCAATGGAATCTCGGACGTGTAATCGGTCCAGCCATTGCGGGGCTCGTCATCGGGTTCGGAGGATACGCGTGGGCATTCGGAATCAACACGATCTCATTCGCGGCAGTATTCGTAGCAATTGCCGCACTTACCCTTCCGGCATCACACCATGATGGCTCCTCAATTATTGAGTCAATAAAAACGGGGATTGCCTACACGCGCAGAGATGCCGGGCTGCGATCAGTCATCATCTTTATGGTGGTAAACACTTTCTTAGCCGCTCCGTTTATCGCTCTCGTTCCTGCAATGGCAATCAAGGTGTTCGACGGAGGGGTAGGGGCCACTTCACTTCTTACGACTGCTCAAGGGATGGGTGCGGTTGTTATGGCCTTATCGCTCGGAGCACTCGCTAGTCGTTTCGGATCGCGCAGGACTCTCATGACTGTGCTCTGGGCTGTTCCATTCACGCTTATGGCATACGCGTTAGCGCCGAGTCTCTGGGTATCCGCTATCGCAATATTTGCAGTAGGCCTTGTCTACCTTGGAGCCTTGAGTTCGTTCATGAGTATCGGCCAGATGCGCGCTCCTGCACAGGTACGCGGACGCGTCATGTCTCTACTCACAATGTCTCTTGGGGCCCTCTACCCTCTGGGAGCAATTATGCAGGGCGCCCTTGCTGATCGCTTTGGGCTCCGCACCATTACCCTGCTTGCCGGTGTCAGCATGCTGCTAACACTCACGATGCTCCGATTGATTAGGCCAGGGTTAGAGGCGGCACTAGATTCGCCTATCGAACCCTACGAGAGCCAAGTTAACCTTAAATAAAAGCGTAAGTCGTCGGCTAAGACATTGGATAGCCGAGGCGACTCAGCGCACTGGTCGCCGAACGAGCTCCGCATGGGCGGTCTCGACAGCAGCAATCACTGAACGCGCTTTAACGGCAGCGAGTAAGGCGCAGATTGCTCCAGCGGCAGCAATCACTGAGATTGCAATATCAGGCATCGCTCCGAAAGCAGCAACTACAACCCCGGCTTGCGCAATAGAGGTACCGAGCCACGGCAGCCACCATCGGATTACAGACGATTTGTTCTCATCGCTCTCGGGCAGCAGGTCCAGCGTTGCCCGATAGGGCCACCACCACTGCACAATCGGGATTGCAAGCGACCATGCTCCTAACCATGGGGAGCGACGCAGCGCGAAGCCAAGCGACTCTGCAACGCGCCCAGATTGCCCTAACCAGACTAGGAAGAATACGCCCGTAATTAGGCAGACGAGCCCACCTACTTGAGAGAAAGCTGCAAGGAACGAACCCCCAGAAGCAGAGATCGGAATCGTGATAGCTCTCCCAGCCTCTGCATCCCGCCAGACAGAGTCAAAATTGTCATACAACCAGCGCATCTGAAATGCACTCGAGATAATCGAGACCGCTAACGCTGGGCCAGCGAATATGAGCAGCGTACGCACGAGGCGACCAGTTGATGCTGCTTTCGCATGCATTAACGCTGGATCTACCGGAGCACCTTTGCTTGTCACGGCTGGTCGTGTATCAGCAGGGATAGATACATGCTCAGTCCAGCGCTCTCCGTCCCACCAACGCAGTCCTCCGGAGCCACTTGGGTCGGAGTACCACGCTGCAGGAGGAAGGGCGTCACTATTCGCCCCTGCGATAACTCCATCGGTCGGGTTTGGGGCGCTCGCAACGAGAGTGACATCCGCCACTCCACTACTTTCGTTCGGGGCTGAGCGGTCAGTGCTCGAGTTGGGGCGCGTAACTATCCCCCACGCTGAGCCATCGAAGTAGCGCATATCGGCAGTTCCCCAAGGGTCGGGGTGCCACCCGGGAGCGGTCGGGGGAGTAGTGGACATGCCATGAGGGTAGCGCCCTTTGATGCCTTGCTTAGTTTCGATCCCCGAGGGCAATGACTCGTACCATCAAGGGCGTGGGAGCGTACAGAACTATCAGCCAAACGCAGCTCCCCTATGCCTGCTCAGAGCGTTTGAGTAGAGACGGTTTCAGTAGAGACGGTTTAAATAGAGACGGTCTGCAGAGTGAATAGCCCGCTCCCCCTTCCCGAGGAGAAGGCAGCAATGGTCGAGGCGATGTTCGACAGGATCGCGCCAGGCTACGAAAGAGTAAATCGCTATATCAGTTTTGGGCAGGACCGGCGCTGGAGAGACCGCACCGTAAGAGCACTTGCACTACCTAAGGGTTCGGTGATTCTCGATCTTGCATGCGGAACCGGTGACCTCTGCCGAGACCTCCAGAGCGCTGGTCTCACTCCAATCGGCATCGACTTCTCGGCGGGGATGCTCTCTAACGCTAAGACCACCGCACCCCTCGTTCGAGCCGACGCTCTGCGCCTCCCAATTCCAAGTGCCACGGTAGATGGAATTACATGCGGGTTCGCTCTACGCAATTTTACAGGGCTCGAACCATTCTTCGCAGAGTGTGCAAGGGTCCTACGACCGGGTGGGCGTGCTGCATTTCTCGACCCAGCAAAACCCAACTCGGCGATCGCTCGCATTGGGAATGAAATCTGGTTCCACAGAATTGTCCCGTTGATTGGTGCCGCTCTTGGCGACGCAGAGGCATACAGATACCTACCTGCATCTACTGCGTACTTACCGGAGCCCGAGGTGTTACTCGCCATGGCACGCAGCGCAGGCTTTAAAGATTTGAAGAGAACCACCATGACCCTCGGATCAGTACAACTAATCGAGGGGACTCGCTCATGAGTTCTCCCTTCAAGCTGCAGTTAGTTGCGCGGTCTCGCACCTTTGATAGTGAGATCGACTTGCTAGCGATCTACAGCCGAGACGACTTCATATGGTTAAAGGATGGCGTTGGGTTCATTGCGATTGGGTCGGTTATCGAGATTGCACCCGGCGATGTTGAGGAGACTCTCGCTGCGATCAAAATCGATGATCAAGTAACGCAGCCTGGAAGCGGTGCCATCGCAGTCGGGGCACTCCCATTCTCCGCTTTCGAACCTGCGCTGCTCACGATTCCTCAACTCGTAATTGGGCGCAGCGCTGGTGGCGGCTACTGGATCACGGAGATTCGAGGCTGCGATGAAGCGATGACCGCGACTATCCCAGCGGTTCTTACATCTGAGGGCGAGTCCATAATTACTAACTCTGGCACTACTGACTCTGGCACTACTGACTCTGGCACTACTGGCTCTGGCACTAATGACGATACGCATTCAGGGTTGTCTCGGACTGGGGGCACTACACGCTCTGAGTGGAGCGAGGGGGTATCCGCTGTACTCTCCGCAATTGATCAAGGACGGGTTGAGAAAGTAGTCCTCGCACGAGATTTAGTTGTTCATGCCGAGAACCCGATTGATCTGCGGCAGGTCGTTACTAGATTGGCAGAGCAACAACGAGAGTCCTTCATCTACGCTCACCGAGGTCTCGTTGGCGCAAGCCCTGAGTTACTGCTCCGTCGTCGTGGCGCTTTGGCTACGTCTACCCCGATGGCCGGCACTGCTGATGGCACCGACGCGGCGGCTATCGCATCACTCGTAAATTCTCCAAAAGATGCACGCGAACATGAAGTGGTCGTTGAGGCAGTAGTTGGGGCACTCGCTCCGTACACATTCTCAACTGCGAGAGTTCGCGGACCAGAGATTCTTGCACTTCCTGGTGTTGTTCACCTTGCAACCGCTATCGAGGTTGACCTATCGCCCGACGCCCCGGGGGCCTTAGACCTTGCGCGGATTCTCCACCCGACCCCAGCGGTAGGGGGATGGCCAGTTAACGAATCCCGAGAATTAATTGCCGAGAATGAAAAGATGGCTCGTGGTCGCTATGCAGGACCTGTTGGGTGGGTTGATCAGAACGGCGACGGCGAGTTTGCTATTGCGCTGCGGAGCGCCGAGATAGAGGGTGACACCGCACGTTGCTTTGCCGGAGCCGGGATCGTTGCAGGGAGCGAACCCGATGCAGAGTGGGCAGAGACGGAGCGCAAACTCGCACCGATTCTCAAGGCTTTAGGGCTTAATTTTTAGAGATGTCTTGACTGCCGGTTTAGCGCAGGTCTGAGACAACTTCTCCAGGGCAAGGTAAGAAGCACTAGGAAATTGTCGCCGCCGGTTTTCTTCTCTTGAGCGCTATAAGAGCGGGGTGCTCCAAGAATCTCCAGGATGCAAACCCGAGCAACGTTGCAAGTGGAGCGGCCAGCAAAAACATCGGAACCGGAGTAGTCGCTACTCCGTATCTAAATAGCACCTGCTGAAGCGGAAATGAGTAGATATAGATTCCATATGAAGGATCGCCGATCTGGTGAAGGCCTCTCAATGCTTTCGGGGATGATGCTCCGCACCCAATGACCAACATAGGAAACCCGATAAAAAATAGAAGAGGCTCACCTACAGCAAAGGCCACACCAGTGAGGAGTACTCCTGGGATAAATAATTTTATGCCTCGGAGCGGAATCTTCACGAGCGCAACGCCAGCAAAAAACCATGCCCCCAGAGCGGTGCTAAAGCTGACGTTTACGATGCTCAAAGTAAAGCCAATACCTCGCGGACCCGAGCCGGCATAAAAACCGAATCGCCAAAAACAGACGAAACCGATAAATACCAGAAGGCCACCCCACCAACGCCTCAGCAATCCAGTGAGTCCTACTGATGCAAGGATGATGTAAGCGTAAATCTCCTGAGGCAGGGTCCAGAGTGATCCGTTAACGGAGGATCCTGGCTGACCAACAAAGACCCCTGGGAGTTTAGAAGCGGTTCCGAATACGAGAGTTGAGTTCTTAACTAAGTACTCAAGTGTCATCTTGTCTCGAAAATATTCCCCTGTACTTACGGTGGTCACTATTGGACCAAGAATGAATACAGAACCAAAAATAAGGAGTGTTAATGCCGGCCAGATTCGAGCAAAACGATTGCGGATGAACTCTCTAACCCCGCTAGTTCTTCCCCAACTCTGGGCTACAAGAAAACCACTCGTCACGAAAAATATGCAGACCCCGAGGTAGCCCGGTGCAATATTTAAATTCCCAACTGAGATAATCGGGCGATCTTCCTCAAACCCCGTAAGGGCAAAAGAGTGGGTGAGTACTACTGCTAAGGCCGCAAAAATTCGCACGGCATCGAAGCCGTAGTAACGCGTGGGGGTATTTTGGGGCTTTTTGATCTCAGCGGAGACAGTCATCGCAACTCCCAGATTCTCTGCGAGGCTTCAAACTACTTCAGTCCGCGGATGACTAAAACCAAAATTGGTGATGCGATATCAAACCTGCCCCTGAGCGAGACAACGAGCTAGAACGCCGCCCTAATGTACTTAGCGCATCCCCTCGGATAGCGCTGATGAGACCGCAGACCATGCTTCGCGATGGTGTGTCACATTGGCATCTCGATCTGTGCGAAGAAGCACAACACTTAGGCCCCCATCTGCGATTGCGCTGGCGAGAGTCGGTGCGACCTCCTCCGGTAGCCAAACCTCAGTCGCTGATACCCCATGCGCAGCACAGAGAAGCGCTATATCAACAGAGTGCGGGGTACCGAAGAGCGTCTCGAAACTCTCGGGACTCTGCGCCTGCGGAAGGAACGAGAAGATCGCTCCACCGCGATTATCGACAATCACTATGACTAGGTCAACCTCGCGCTGGGCTGCGCCTAATAGTGCATTTGTGTCATGAAGAAAACAGAGATCGCCAACTAGAGCGACTGTTGGGGATTGAGATCCAATCGCGTACCCAATTGCAGTGGAGACAAACCCATCGATTCCATTCACGCCCCGATTTGCGAGGATAGATATATCGCTGCGAGCCGGGGAGAAAGACTCCACATCGCGCACCGGCATACTCGAGGCAACCAGCAGCGATGAAGACGGAGGCATAGTTGATACGACATCGCGCGCAATGCGCGAATCAGATAACACCTCAGTACTGTCGAGAGCAGATTTCAGAGCTGCCGTTGCAAGCGCATCTGATTCTCTCCAGAGAGATAACCACGACACCGAAGGCCTCTGCTGGCCCACCTGCGTTGTGATAGCCACGGTGCTTGCCTCTGCGTTAGCGACGAGTACCTCTGTATTCGTGCGCGCAGGATCAATCCAACGCCCGTCGGGGTCCACGGCGAGTACGCGCTCAACACGCGCTAGCCACTCTCCGAGCACCCTTCCGCTCGGGAGAGCCCCGAAGCGAAGTGCGAATGTCGGTAGGTAAGCCGAGGCGAAGATTTGATCGCGTAGCAGAGCGTCATATGCAACAACCTCGTTCTCCGTGCCACGCAGATCAGAGATTGGGTCTGCGAGTACTGGCCAGCCTGTTGCACGAGCAAGAGCGTTAAGGCTCGCTGCCCGAAGTTCGCTCCCCCACCCAACGATGATTACCCCTCTTTGATGCGCAGAAATCTCTCTCGCGATCGCGCTCAATCTCTCAGCTTGATCAGCCCCAAGCGACTCTGCCGCCGGAGCGGCTCTACGCCATGGCTCATTGTTAGGGCGCCCAGCTGCGTCAATAAGAGGCGCGCCTGTAGGCACAAGTGGCTCCTCGAAACAGAGGTTGAGGTGGACAGGCCCTGAGATTGGAGAGATCGATGCGATGACACTCGTGGCAGCAAGTTCGCGCCAAGATTCTTCAGCACCCTCGACATCGACAGGAGGCGGAGAATCAACTGACCACCGAACAGCATCCCCGTAAAGCCCAACTTGGTTAATCGTCTGAGGTGCACCAGTTCCGCGTTTTGCTGGCGGTCGATCGGCCGTGGCGATTATCAACGGCACGCCACCGTGGAACGCCTCTAGTACGGCGGGGTGAAAGTTTGCGGCTGCGGTCCCCGATGTACATAGAACAACCGCTGGGCGCTTTGTTGCGCGCCCGATACCGAGAGCAATAAACGCGGCCGATCGCTCGTCTTGATGGACATGAATGCGAATGCGAGCGTCAGCAGCGAGGGCAAGGGCAATCGGTGCCGAGCGTGAACCCGGCGAGACAACTGCATCTGTGACTCCAGCGCGTGCCCATTCATCGACGAGAACACGGGCGAAAGAAGTCGTGGCATCGCGCGCCTCGCCTCCCCGAGTTCCGGCTGGATCATTTGTTGAAGTCATGCGAAGATGCCCCGATGCGTATCGTTGCAGTACCGGGCTTCACCCAGTCGGCTTTGGCATGGCAGCCGGTTCAAACCGCCAACCCTGACCTCGACATAATCGCACTCGATGTGCCCACACAACGAACCTTCGCTGATACCAGCAGGGCAATCGGGGAGGCCGGGGGGTCTGGCATCTATCTCGGGTACTCAATGGGGGGGCGCCTATGCCTTCAGTTAGCCATCGACCAGCCCGACCTCTTCGACGGTCTGGTACTCATTAGCTCCACCCCGGGCATACTCGACGCCGAGGAGCGTGCTGCACGGCTCGAGAAGGATCAAGCCCTCGCTGCGCGCATCGACGAGATTGGCGTTGAGGAGTTCCTCACGGAGTGGTTAGCCCAACCGATGTTCGCATCTCTCACCTCGGAGCAGTCACAGTATGCCGAGCGTGTCGCCGCTAATACTGTCTATGGACTTGCGCATCAGCTTGCAGAACTTGGTCAAGGCTCACAGCCCTCACTCTGGGACTCACTCTGCACACTAGAGATGCCAGTGATGCTGCTCACCGGCGATGGCGACTCTAAGTACGATGAAATCGCAGAGCAGATGTTCGAGGAGATTCCAGACTGCCTACGACTCCAGATTCCCGGGGGGCATGCACTCCCACTAGCGAATCCGACGGGTGTAGCCGAGGCTCTAGAGACATTCATCGCTGACCTCTCCTCGTAGCACGCCATCTTTTCAGCGTCTAGCGCTTAACGAGGCTACGAGATAGCGAGACCAAGAGCGAGAAGCGACCCCGCTACGAGCTCGAGGCGTACGGTACCCACGAGTGCCGCTATCAACCCCGGAGCATCGGTGCGCGTAAGCATTGCCCTTGATGGAGCAACTGCGAGAGGGATCGCTAAGAACGCGAGAGCGGCCCAAGGATTTAGAATGACGATCGGAATAACCGCTATAAAAGAAGCCAATAAACAGCCTACGAATAGCCTGCGAGCGCTGCGGTCTCCGATCCGAACCGCGAGTGTCCGTTTGCCAACCACGGTGTCTGTAGCGATGTCACGCACGTTATTCGCGAGGAGCACGGCGCACGCTGGGAGACCAGTTACAAGAGACCCCCACCATGCAGCCGCCGGCACACCATTGCGCTGAACCAATGCTGTACCAACAGTTGCTACGAAACCAAAACAGATGAGCACCATCAACTCGCCGAAACCTGCATAACCATATGGGCGCGGCCCGCCTGTGTATAGCGCTGCAGAGAGAAGCATCGCTGCGCCGACTAGCAACAACCATGGATACGTTGCAATGGCCAAAAACGCCCCGACGGTGGCAGCGACTAGCAGGCTCGCTACTGCCGCGGCACGCACCGCTCCAGGCGTTGCTAAGCCGGATGCAGTTAGGCGTACCGGCCCGCGTCGATCCGCATCCGTGCCGCGTACCCCGTCGGAGTAATCGTTTGCGAAGTTCACTCCGACTTGGAGCGCCAGTGCCACTACTAAGGCGGCGAGGGCACGCCACCAAGTAATTGGCCCAAGGGTTGAGGCCGCTGCGGTACCGACCGCTACGGGCGCAATTGCTGCGCCGAGGGTACGCGGGCGTGACCCTTGTATCCACTCTTGAGTTGTAGCCACAGATTTACCTCAACATGTTAAAGATGGCCCGCGATCGCTACGGGGCGGATTATTCCGACCGCAGGTCGCCAACGACCCCGGCAGGAGGGTTACCGTACCGGTTAATGCATTTAGGTAACGAGTCCTCCCTCTTAGCAATCGTGCTGCCCCCAGCGGCAGCGGCCGTTGCCGTCCAAGAGGCATGGGCAAGCGGTGAAGCAGTCGCAGTCATTGATCCGCGTGACCCTTCATTCCGGATAGAGGAGCGGCTCTCGACACTGCGCCCCACCGAGGTCCTGGATGCCAATGGTCGAAGAGTGTGGAGCGATCGTGATGGCGAGGGCGAGCCTGTAGCCGCGGGGGTAGCAGCGATAGTTGCGACGAGTGGCACTACCTCCGAGCCACGCTGGGTAATACTCGACGAGAATGCTCTAGAGGCAAGCGCATTTGCAGTACATGCGGCTCTAGGTGTCGACCCCATCGACGACACGTGGCTCGCGTGTGTGCCCCTTACAGGTGTAGCCGGCTTGGCAATACTCGCCCGAAGCTTTCATACCGGCTCTCCACTAATTGTGCACGACCGATTCGATACAGCAGCCGTAGCAAGAGCACCCCAGCAAGGCGCCACGCTCGTCTCCCTTGTTCCCACAACTCTCGCACGACTACTCGACGCTGGTGCTCCTGTAGATCAGTTCCATCACATCCTCTTAGGCGGAGCCCCTGCACCGCCCGGGCTCCTAGCGCGTGCTCGCGCTAGCGGCGCACATGTAACTACTACCTATGGGCTAACTGAGACCGGTGGAGGCTGTGTACATAACGGCCACCCGATGATCGGGGTTGAGGTAACTATCGATCCGAAAACCGATGAAATACTTATCCGTGGCCAGATAACGATGAGCGGTTACCGACTAGATGAGCCTGCAACTAAAGCGGCTTTTACCCCTGATGGCGCTCTTCGCACCGGCGATTTAGGGCGCATGCTTCCAGGTGGAGTCCTCCAGGTCGGCGACCGCCGCAAAGACGTAATCATCAGTGGCGGCGTAAACGTATCGCCGACTGCTGTCGAGCATGTCTTGTTACTGCACCCAGCGATCCGAGATGTCTGTGTCGTTGGGCTACCCGATCCAGAGTGGGGCGAGCGCGTAGTTGCGTTCGTTGTTCCGGTCCGCAAAGGGCTCCCGCCGAGCCTCGCGGATATGCGCGCATTCGCACAGTCTCGCCTTTCTGGCCCAGAGTTACCGCGCGAGATCCGAATGGTAGAGGAGATTCCGCGCTCCCCCGGCGGCAAACTTCTTCGACGTCTACTCCCGCGCTAATAACCCCTCGCGTTAATCCGTCTGAATAGCTCTCTAAATTGCTCTCTAAATAGCTCTCTAAATATCGTCGCGGAGTGATTCTTTCCAAGTTCGGAATCTGTCATGGATCACTCCGTCTGGACCTCCCCCTGAGCCCTTCGAGTCGGCGAGAAGGCGGAAAATAAATCTTCGAGATAGGTCGTCTGCATCGAGAGCCATGTAACAAGCGTCTGCACCTACGGCTGGCCCCGCTCTCCAGAGGAGATACCTCCCAATGCGTCGCTTGAAGGCAACCAGGGAGACACCGAAATCACTCCCAAGACTCACTAACTCCTCGGGGGCCTCAATCCATCGCTCGACAGGGATCAAATAATCACGCTGGGGTAGCGGAGGCAACTCAGCTGTATGGAGATCATGGGTAATTGGTGGGCGTTCTTCAGCGGGGATCGGCATATGCGTGCCATGCTCGCGCATACATGACACTAAATGTGAACGATCTTCAAACCCCTGCCCTAATTCTCGACTCCGGCGCCCTTGAGGCCAACTTAGCGACGATGGCCACCCTCCTACCTGGAGAACGCTGTAGGCCGCATGTAAAGGCCCATAAAACAACTTCGTTGGCTAGAAGGCAGAGCGCTCATGGCCATCTTGGATTTACCTGTGCGACACCGCTAGAGGTAATCGGAATGGCCAACGCAGGCCTCGGGCATGACCTTCTCCTCGCCAACGAATCTGTTGACCCTGTTCGCCTCGCTGCAATGGCGCTTCTTGTTGAGCAAGAGAAGGCGCGCATAACAATTGCTCTCGACTCGATTGAGACCGTTAATGCTGCCGCCGATGCTGGGCTGCGCGAGGCGCTAATTGATGTCGAGGTTGGGCTTCCACGCTGTGGTGTCCCACCCGAGGGCGCTGGAGCGATAGCCGACGCAGCACGCACTCGCGGAGTCTCCGTGCGCGGAGTAATGGGTTACGAAGGCCATGTTGTGGGTCTTGCCTCGCACGATGACCGCACCCGACTTACCGAGGAGGCCATGGCGCTGCTTCTAAGAGCACATGGAGACGTTGGAGGAGAGATCATCTCTGCCGGCGGGACAGGGACCTACGCAATCAATACTTGGGCCAATGAGATTCAGGCTGGCTCCTACGCACTCATGGATACCGCGTACTCCGCTCTCGAACTCCCCTTCGTCCAGGCGCTCAAAGTAATAGCGACCGTTGTCTCGGTCTCCCCTAAAGGGTGGGCTGTCTGCGATGTTGGGCTCAAGTCGCTTGGCATGGATCATGGCAACCCGATGGTTGATGGGGCGGATGTTTTCTTCTGCTCCGACGAGCACACAACGATTCTTCCTCACGAGGGATCGCCCCTCAAGGTTGGTGATCGGGTGATGGTTACCCCTGCCCACATCGACCCAACCGTTGCTTATCACGACAAAATGCACCTAACCGAGGCCGGTGGGGACTCCATAATCGAGACCTGGGCTGTAGACCTGCGCGGCTGGTAACACCCACCGAATCCAGCTCCATCTACAACTAGCGATTCAGGGCTTTTCTTAGCGTGCCTTTCTGCTCGCATCGGGCTACGGTCTTTACTCATGTCTTCAAATAACTCGTCTTCAAATAACTCGTCCTCAAATAACCCGTCCGTAAGTAACCGCGCAATCAACGAATTAGATGCTGTTGCTCAGGCTGAGCTTGTGCGCTCCGGAGACGCAAGCCCATCCGAGTTAGTCGAGGCAGCGATCGCCCGCATTGATGAGGTGAACCCAGTTCTCAATGCTGTTATCCACGACCTGCGCGAGCGTGCACGCGCGGAGGCCGCGGATCCGGCGCTCCCCGATGGAGCATTTAGAGGAGTGCCGTTTGTAGTCAAGGACCTAGATGGTCCACTCGGTGGGGCTCCGTATCACAACGGAAATAAATTGCTAAAAGAACTTGGCTACATCGCCCCGACCGACAGCACACTCGTAGCGAAGATGCGCGCTGCGGGCATGATCGCAATCGGTAAGACGAATACACCTGAGTTTGGTCTGCAGCCCACTACTGAGCCCGAGGCATACGGCCCAACCCACAACCCGTGGAGCCTTGCGCATGGCCCGGGCGGATCATCGGGTGGATCCGGTGCAGCGGTCGCTGCAGGGATGGTCGCAGTTGGCCACGCTGGCGATGGTGGTGGATCTATTCGCATCCCGGCAAGCGCTAATGGGTTAGTTGGGCTTAAGGCGAGCCGAGGTCGTATCTCGCTTGGGCCAGACGAGGGCGAGCCTTGGAACGGTTTTGTTATGCGTGGCGTGCTCACTCGCAGTGTGCGCGACTCGGGTGCGCTCCTTGATGTGATCGCAGGAGCTGTGCCAGGCGATCCATACGCTGCGCCTAGTCGACATGGTTCATATGCCAATGCAGTTACTACCGATCCAGGGAGTCTTCGCATCGGCATCTTGACTAGCGCTCCAAGCGCCATGTGCGAGACACACCCAGACTGCGTTGCGGCTACCGAGGAGGCAGGGCGGATGCTCGAGTCGCTTGGACATCGCGTAGAGGTCTCGTCCCCGGATGCGTTAGCGGAGGATCTGCTCACAAACTTCCTTACAATTCTCTCGACCAATGTTGCTGCAGACCTAGATGAAATTGCCGATATTGCAGGGCGCGCGGTTACCGCAGCTGATGTCGAGGCAATTACGTGGAGTTACGCAGAGATGGGTCGGGCAATTACCGGTGTGCAGGTACAGGCATCGCTTCGATCAATACATGCATGGACTCGCCGAATGCTCTCATGGTGGGATGAGTTTGATCTCCTCCTAACCCCGACGCTCGCGGAACCACCACCACTACTCGGGGACCTTGCTCGACCAGATGACCCTGGAACAGCAGCGGCCCGAGCGACTCCATTCGTTGCCTACTGTGCGCCATTCAACGTCACAGGGCAGCCTGCAATTTCAGTCCCTACGAATATCTCGCCCTCCGGGCTGCCCATCGGGATTCAACTTGTGAGTGGCGCTTGGCGCGAGGATCTACTCCTCTCTGTTGCCGGGCAACTCGAGCAGGCAATGCCGTGGGCGCAGCGTCGCCCCTCTCTCTAACCAAGTCTTAAATACTTAACTCTGAACTACCCTCTGATGCGGACAAATCAACTCGTGACGGGTGCCTAAAACGTGACTAATAAACGTGAGCAATAAAGTTCTTCGCATCGCTGGAGGCCAAGGCTTCTATGGAGACACGCCGAGTTCGATCGCTGGCCTCCTAGAGGACGGTATTGACTACCTCTGTCTTGAGGCACTCGCCGAACTAACGCTCGCGATACTCCAGAAGGACCGAGCACGCGATGAGTCGCGCGGATATACGAGAGACCTCCCCGTCTACTTAAAGACAGCGATGCCCGCGGTTGCTGCAGGTCGCGTGAAAGTAATTACCAATGCGGGTGGGATGAACCCAGCAGCGGCAGCGCGCGTGGCAGCCGAGACTGCGCGCGATTTAGGGATTACTGGCCTACGAATAGCGACTGTTCTAGGGGATGACTTATTTGGTCGACTCGACGAACTCCATGCCGCTACTGCCTCGAAACTAAAACATTTAGATACAGGGGCCGAGTTTCACAGCGCGCAGGGCGATCCAAGATTCTTTGCTGCCTACCTAGGTGCTCGCCCAATCGTTGAGGCGCTCGACGCAGGTGCGGACATCGTCATCACTGGACGAGTTGCAGATGCAGCGCTCTTCCTCGCCCCGCTCATTCATGAGTTTGGGTGGGCTTGGGACGACTGGGATCGACTCGCCGCTGGCGCGCTAGTCGGGCACCTTCTCGAGTGCTCGGGGCAGACCGCAGGTGGCAACTTCAGTGGCGACTGGTCAAGCATCCCAGAGCCGTGGAGCCTCCCCTATCCAATCGCTGAGGTCGACGCAGACGGCACAGCAATAATCACCAAGCCTGTTAAATCTGGTGGGCGCGTCGACTTCGACACTGTGAGGCATCAACTCCTATACGAGGTAGCGGACCCGAGTAGTTACATGAACCCCGATGTAGTCGCAGACTTCACGACCGCTCAATTTGAAGACCTGAGTGAGGATCGCGTTCGCATAACCGGAGTGCGAGGAAAGCCAGCAACCCCTACATATAAAGCAGTTCTAGCGCACCACTCTGGTTGGTCTGGCGAGGCACGCGCAGGGTTCGCCTGGCCGTATGCGCTCGAGAAGGCAGAGGCAACCGCCGCCATTTTTGCTCGACGAGTCTCCGATGCCGGCTATGAAGTAGCGGAGTGGCGCTTTGAATATTGGGGTGTCGACGCATTAGGTGGAGCCGTACCCATGCCGGAGTCCGCCGGAGCAGCAGAGCCTAGAGAGGTTGGGCTTCGCGTCGCTTGGCGCTGCGATGACGAGAAAACAGCAGCTTCGATATCTCGCGAGATGGTTCCTCTCATGCTCTCCGCACCGCCAGCGGGGCACACCACAATGGGGAGAGCTGCGAGTGGATCAACTGAGTTACTTGAGATCTGGCCCACGTTGGTGGAGAAGTCATTCGTTGATCCCGGAGTCACCGTGACCATCCAGGAGGTCTGAGATGCGCATTTCGCTGAGTGAACTATGCGGGTATAGGTCGGGAGACAAAGGCAATCTTGTCAATATTGCACTCTTTGCATATAGCGAAGATGTCTACGAGCTAATTAAAAGGGTTGTTACCGCGGAGCGTGTCGCCGAGCACTTTGCACCACTTGTACGCGGAGAGGTGACCCGTTATGAGGCCAAGAATCTCCTCGCACTTAACTTCGTGCTTCGTGATGCTCTCGGCGGTGGCGGGCCGAGCACGCTTCGCGCCGACAACCTAGGAAAAACATTCGGGTGCACCCTTGTTCGCCTAGAGATTGAGGCCCCCGACGATTTAGTTGCAGCCTCTCGTAGATCCCATCCCGATACTGGGTGGGCGCGTTCGTACTTGGCGAGCCTTCCTCAGTCTTAGATCGTTCCCTTAGCCGCGTTGCCTGCGTTCGCCGCGTTGCACGGCTTCACGCACTCAAAGTAGGAGTGTTTGGATCTATATCTATAGGGGCTAACGCCGCCGCTACTACCATGTCGAGCCACCGAAAGGTATCGAGAAATACCTCTTCAGTAGCAGTACGCCCCATAGTTAACCCATGGAAGAAACATGCATATGACTCGCAGTCGAGGTCCCCACGAACTAGTTCGCGATCTCTGGCATCCGAGACAATCTTTGTCATTGCATCAAGTAAGAGGCGCTGCGATTCGATGACCCCTGCGTTTGATCGACCTCTCGAGATGCTCCGTGCAAGTATTGCGAAGCGAGAACGGCGCGCTTTTGCAGTCTCAGGGTCGGTCGCCGAGCGGACAACATTGGCGATCAAGAACTCGCGGAACTCTCCCCGAGTTTTGCAAGCGGCAGCATCTCTCAATGGCTCGCGTCCCTCGCCAATTAAGAGATTGAGATATAGGCGCCCCTCAGCTGCACGAAGCAACTCATCCCTGCCCACGAAGAAGTGATAGAGCGAACTCCTCGATGTCATCGACTCTGCGAGAATATCCTCAACGTTAAAAGAATCTGCTCCGCCCTGAGCGAGCTGCGAGACTGCAGCCGCAAGAAGTCGGTCGCGTGTAGAGGCGCTCAAATCTACATTTGCCTTCGCCACTAGCCTCCCCCTCTCGAGTCCCAGCTTGATAGTGCCGCTTGATAGTGCCGCTTGATCGTGCCGCTTGATTAAACCCTAAAGATCAAGCCCGGCCGCCGGAGCGGCATGCCATAGTTGTGCGTGGCCTCCTTAGAATCTTGACAACAATCTGCGCTAAGGTCTCGATTCGGCAGACTCAACCGAGACTGCTCATCAATGCCAAGGAGAATCTTGAACCATCTACGAATCGCTGCATACGATGTCACCAAAGGCACGTCGAAGGAGATTGCTGAGGCCGTATTAATGCCTGGCGGGATGCGTGACATCTTCAAGTCTCAACCCGGATTCCAGGCATACTCGCTCCTCGAGGTCGATGCCGTTACGGTCATCTCAATCTCCTCTTGGGAGACACATCAAGAGGCAGAGGATGCAGTCAACGCTGCAGCAGTATGGGTCTCAACCCACCTCCAGGAGCGCCTACACCGCACCTCCAACTCGGTCGGCGACACGATGTTCTGGGAAGGCTCCGTTAGCTAGTTATTGGGCACTGCAGTATTAACAACCACTGCAGTATTAACAACCTAAGACGCGATGATCTCCCTGCCCGGCGCTAAACCACAAGCGCTTCGGCAGGGAGACTCATCTCATACCCTTTAACTGCCCGAGAAAAATCGGGAGTACTTCTTATCCGCCAGAGATGTCCTGAGGGCGCACTTTGCCTGCACCGATCCAGGGCATCATCGATCGCAGTTCTGCACCGACTACCTCAATCGGGTGCTGAGCTCCGCGACGCGCAAGCGCGTTGAAGTGCGGGCGACCAGCCTGGTTCTCAAGGATCCACTCGCGTGCAAACGCACCGCTCTGGATCTCTCCGAGCACGCGGCGCATCTCTGCACGAGTCTCCTCTGTAACGATGCGAGGTCCGCGTGTTAGGTCTCCGTACTCAGCAGTATCTGAGATCGAGTAACGCATATTCGCGATTCCCCCTTCGTAGATGAGATCGACGATGAGTTTCACTTCGTGGAGAGTCTCGAAGTAGGCACTCTCAGGCTGGTATCCAGCCTCAACAAGTGTCTCGAAACCAGCCATGATTAGCTCGGTAAGACCACCGCAGAGCACAACCTGCTCGCCGAAAAGGTCAGTCTCCGTCTCCTCTTGGAACGTAGTGTCAAGAACGCCAGCGCGGGTTGCGCCGATTGCGCGTGCATATGCAAGCGCAGTCTGCTTTGCCTTGCCGGTCTCATCAGCATGCACCGCTACAAGCCCAGGGACGCCGCCGCCCTCTTCATAGGTACGGCGTACAAGGTGGCCTGGGCCCTTGGGAGCGATCATCCATACATCGACACCCTTCGGCGGCTTAATGCAGTCGAAGTGGATGTTGAACCCGTGTGCAAAAGCAAGAGAGTCGCGCTCGCTTAGGTTGGGGAGAATGTCCTCTTGGAATACTCGTGCCTGCTCCGTATCTGGAAGGAGCACCATGATGATGTCGGCCTCTTTTACGGCCTCCGCGATGGAGAGGACGCGAAGTCCGGCGGCCTCAGCCTTAGCGCGGCTCGATGATCCCTCACGGAGACCAATGCGAACATCGGCTCCAGAGTCACGGAGGTTCAGCGCGTGAGCGTGGCCTTGTGATCCGTAACCAAGAATCGCAATCTTTCGATTATCGAGAAGGTTTGCATCTAC
This sequence comes from Actinobacteria bacterium IMCC26256, assembly GCA_001023575.1. Taxonomy (GTDB): domain Bacteria; phylum Actinomycetota; class Acidimicrobiia; order IMCC26256; family IMCC26256; genus IMCC26256. The sequence goes on from CP011489.1 coordinate 2,005,595, forward strand.
ATCTGCGTCGTAATAAATAATTGCCGGCATTAAACTTTCTCTCCTCATTAGTGTCAGCTAGTAAGCCAACTAAGCGGTTGAGACGTTAGGCGAGCGGTAGGGGTATGCGCCCCTCCAAGCCCTCGGCCTCGTGTATTTAGTCCTATTTATTCGTATTTATTGCTCTTTATTGCTCACTAGATTTAACAGCCTTGAGCGGGCGAGAGCCTCTAATCAAGCGAGGCAGCGCCACTCGGCCTGTACGTTGGAGCTCCGAAATCCCGTATGGAGCAAGGAGATCTGCGACAGCATCGAGCCCGTCAGGGGTACCAGCGACCATGACGGTGACCGAGGCAACCCCTACATCTATGACCTGCCCATCGAAGATTGAGACGAGATCGATGAGGTGTGATCGCTCCTCTGGGCCGGCCTTGACCGTAGCGATAAGCAGCTCGCGCTCAACCGCATCCGCGGCCGCCAACTCGCGAATCTCAATGACTGGAATGAGTTTGTTGAGCTGCTTAGTGACCTGCTCAATTGGAGAGGAGTCACCATCAACCACAACAGTCATACGCGAGTATCGATCATCTTCGGTCGGGCTAACTGCCAAAGAGAAGATGTTGTAACCACGGCGGGTAAACAATCCAGCGACTCGCGATAAGACGCCAGCCTTGTTCTCAACGAGGACACTCAGAATGTGATGATGCTGCTCCATCACTTTGCTCCATTCGGGGTCGGGCCGGGCAGCACATCGCTATTAGATGCGCCGGCGGGGACCATCGGGAAGACCTTCTCACGGTAATCAGTGCGGAAGTCAATGACTACGGGACGATCGGTAATTGCATTCGCCTTCTCAATTGTTGGTGCAACATCCTCTGGAGCATCAACACGGAACGCAACACAGCCCATCGCCTCTGCCCACTTGACATAATCGGGGAGGTCGGGAGAGAGGTAGACCTCGCTGTAACGCTCCTCGTAGAACATCTCCTGCCACTGGCGAACCATTCCAAGGTATGCATTATTGAGAATCGCAACCTTGATCGGGATCTGCTCAGCACTAGCGGTGACCAACTCTTGAGCGGTCATCTGGAAACAACCGTCACCATCAATGGACCAAACTGTGCGGTCGGGTCGCCCAACTTTTGCACCGATTGCCGCAGGGACAGAGAAGCCCATAGTTCCGAGCCCACCTGAGTTAACCCATGTATACGGATAATCAAATTTCCAATGCTGACTAGCCCACATCTGGTGCTGGCCAACACCGGAGGCCACGATTGTGTCGTCGGGTGAGAGGTCTCTGAGTTTCTCGATAACAAACTGTGGCTTGAGCGGGCCGTCTTCTTCCTGCTCGTAATAGAGCGGAAAGTCCCTCTGCCAGGTGCGGATCTCGCTCCACCATGGAATTAGGTCTGGCCAGTGACGCTTCTCTAGGTCAGAGCGAACCGCCTTGACCAACTCCTCAATAACTCGACGGCAGTCTCCAACGATCGGGACATCTGGACGACGAACCTTCCCGATCTCGGCTGGGTCAATATCGACGTGGATGATCTTTGCGTTGGGGGCGAATGCATCGACCTTGCCGGTAACCCTGTCATCAAAACGAGAACCGAGGGCGATTAGTAGGTCAGCCTCTTGGAGGGCAGTAATAGCGGTATAATTACCGTGCATACCAGGCATACCAAGGCATAGATCATGGCGGTCTGGGAATGCTCCGCGTGCCATCAACGTTGTGACGACAGGGATACCTGTCATCTCTGCGAGTTCACGCAGCGCCTCAGCAGCACGTGCTTTCAGGATTCCTCCACCTGCGTAGATGACCGGCTTCTTAGCGGTCCCCATAAGACGCGCTGCATCTTTGATGAGCTTGGTGCTGATCTTGTTAGTGGGCTTGTAGCCGGGGAGGTCAACCGCGTCTGGCCAGTACCAATCCATTGAGTCGATTGCAATGTCTTTTGGAATATCAATGAGAACAGGGCCAGGGCGACCGGTGGTTGCCACATGGAAGGCCTCACGAACAATCTCTGGGATATCAGCCGGGTCGGTGATCAACCAGTTGTGCTTCGTGACGGGCATAGTGATGCCGACCGTGTCGCACTCCTGAAATGCATCTGTACCAATAACTGAGTATGGAACCTGACCCGTGATAACAACAAGAGGGATGGAGTCCATATAGGCGTCACATAGCGGGGTAACGATGTTCGTCGCAGCAGGGCCACTCGTAACAATCGCGACACCAGGGCGACCAGTGGCGTGCGCATAGCCCTCCGCCATGTGGCCCGCGCCTTGTTCATGGCGAACGAGTATGTGGCGAATCGATGAGTCAATGAGCGGGTCATAGACAGGCAGAATCGCTCCGCCGGGCAGACCGAATACAACCTCGGTACCCTCTAATTCAAGGCTCTTGATCAGGGCTTGGGCTCCGGTGAGTTTCATCGATACTCCTTCTCTATCTCTATTTTGGGGGCTCTATTTTGAGTCTTCTATTTTGGGGATTTAAATATTTGGGGCGGGAAACACGACGCCCCTCGCATCTGCGAGGGGCGGGAAAGTAGCGCACACGCGCCGGAAGGGCGCGGGCGCTACGGAACTACAAGTACTCGGGTCTGTAAACGCATAAGGCCCATACCTTAGCCCACAGCAAGGGCTAATCCGCAAGCCGTAATCAAGCAAAACATTTCTTGCACCAATTAGAGAGTATTTGAGGCTCAGCAGGGCTTGATCTGCTTAATGCTCTGCCTTTCAGCGGCAATCCGAGGCGTCACCCCCACCCGGTGGCTCCTCGCTCGATGCCCCCCGCTCAGGATTGGGGCTGCGCAGCTCTCTCCGGAGACTCATCTGAGTCAGCAGCACTCAAACCCTTACTGGCCCCAACGAGCTCCTCATCACTTCGACGATCAAGTGGCACGAACCCCTCGGCGCTGGCAGCCGCAAGGCTCACAGGAGCAAAATCCCCCGCTGCTCGATAGACAAGATACCGAGGGACCCATCTAGGCAGGAACTTTGAATTGAATGAGAGCAGAGAGCCGATCTGGAAATACGGGTCAAGGCGACGTACAAACCATGCAGTCACAACATCGCGAAGATCGCGATCCGCATCAGGTTCGATCAGCCCTTTGAACGCAGCAAAATTCAGAGAGACCTCTTCGATGCCCTTGCCTCTTGCCCACTCAACGGCATCCACGATCATTAGTTCATTGACACCATTAGGGCCAACCTGGTCTCTACGCATTGCATCGAGAGATAAACCGCGACCATCGCGGCAGGGTACATAGCGTTGAAATGCGAAGGGCTCACCACTTGGATCGCGCGCTACAACAATGACGCAGTCTGCATCCCTACCTGAGAGCAGTCCATCGAGAGCCATTGAGAATCCGCGCTCAGGATTACCGTCTAGATGTTTAGCGGATATGCCTCTTAGCGCTCGGCGCAGAGTTGGGTCTAGGCCGCCCTCGAGATGTATCTCAGTTGTTATGCCATGCCGACGCGTACGTGAGACTGCTTGACGCACTGGGCGCATCGGACGACCATCAAGTTTGAATTCGGCAACGTTAATAACTGCTTCGTCGCCTAAGTACTGAGTACGCATTCCCTCCTCAATCCAATAATCAAGACGGTCACCACGCACCGCTATGGCGGCAGGCCTCCAGCCGTGAGCATCACAGCGCGCAATAAACCTACGGATCGCGTCGCCAGTGCTCGCCTCGTCGCCTACAGGGTCACCCGCAGCTAGGCCTACGCCATTTATATAGCGATAAGCAACCGCAGCGCGATGGTCGCCCGAGAATACATATCGCTTATCGTGGCGCAGAGCGAATGGATCGAGCGTGTCCCCGTCGGATCGCTGGACAAGCCCTCTAACCTTCTCGCGGTCCTCTTCATGGACAACAAAGCGGTCTGCTACCGGAGCAAGCGCAAGAATAACGATGCTCAGGATCGATAGGACTCCAAGAACTGTAAGAGAGGCTTGGAACCAAACCCCGAATGATCCGCTTACCGTCAGAGGACCCGAGAGACCAACTATCCGGGCGGAGACGTCCCTAATCGCGAGCCAAGGCGTAGGGTCGGGCGTAATTGAGGCCCGCCGCAGAAAGAGCCCGATCAACCCGTATACAAAAGTGATCGCAAGGATTCGTGGAGCCCAGCGCAGAACGCTCGTGGCGCGAGCGCGCGGAACCTGCTCGCTAAATATGCCGCGACTACGCACCAGCACAAGAGCGACCGCCATCATCACGATCGACTCTTCGATATCAAGCCCCTTAAACAGGTGAGTGACAATCGAGATACCAAGCAGACCCAGAGCGATTAGGAATGATGCTCGCCGCCGTCGCATAAGGCCACGCCCAACTAAAACAAGCGCAATTCCAATGAGAGCTGTTGCGCCAGCCGCTAGTTCACTAAACGACTCGCCAAAAGCAGAGGTGATGAGCGATGAGCGATCGCGGAGAGACGGGGTAAACGCGGAGAGGATGTTTATAACTCCGGCGATTACGACGACTAGCCCAAGGAAACGCGCAAATCTTCGCTTTCTGCGAGCGAGCCTTGCTTCCTGAGAGATCACAGGACTAGATATTTGTAATCGCACCGAGCTCAGCACCCTGAGCAAGTCGCGCGTACTTGGCCAAGAAACCTGATTTGTAGCGAGGCTCAGGGATAACCCACTCGGCGCGCCTGCGCTCAAGCTCCTCCTCATCAACGAGAAGATCAATGCTGTAGTTGGTCGCATCAATAACTATGCGATCGCCGTCTTTCACAAACGCTATTGGGCCACCATCGACTGCCTCGGGCGAGATATGCCCAACACAGAATCCGTGCGTTCCACCCGAGAATCGGCCGTCAGTAATGAGTGCCGAGTCGCCTCCGCGCCCCGCACCCTTCATGGCGCCGGTCACAGCGAGCATCTCGCGCATCCCGGGTCCACCCTTTGGACCCTCGTAACGGATCACAACAACGTCACCGGCCTTGATCGAGCCGGCGAGAATCGCCTCCATGGCGAGTGCCTCTCCGTCAAAGACGCGCGCAGTTCCATCGAAGTGCGGGTGATCTAGCCCCGCAACCTTTACGACTCCACCCTGGGGAGCAAGCGATCCGCGCAGTATGGCGATACCGCCGTGCACATTGATCGGGTCGTTGAGGCCGTGGACAACATCTCCGTCGGGCTTTGGCGGGTCGAGGGCTTCAAGGTTCTCAGCGATCGTCTTTCCCGTAACGGTCATGCAGTCGCCATGGAGCAACCCAGCATTAAGTAGTTCGCGCATGACCACAGGGACTCCACCGATACGGTCGATGTCCGTCATGTGATACTTGCCGTGGGGCTTGGTATCTGCGATATGAGGAACCCGTGCCGCAATGCGGTTGAAGTCATCAAGATCAAGCTCAACGCGTGCTTCGTGTGCAATTGCAAGTAAGTGAAGAACTGCGTTGGTTGAACCACCCAATGCCATTACAACCGAGATTGCATTCTCAAATGCCTTCTTGGTCATGATCTGGCGCGGGTGGATATCGTTGGCAATCAGGTTCATAACAGCGCGTCCACTCTCGAACGCGAAATCATCTCTACGAGAGTCAACCGCAGCCGGCGACGCGCTCCCCGGGAGCGACATTCCGATCGCCTCCCCAACTGATGCCATGGTGTTGGCAGTAAACATTCCGGCGCATGATCCCTCGCTCGGGCAGGCGCGGCGCTCTATCTCGCCAAGTTCATTCTCAGTAATTGTGCCAGCGGCGCAGGCGCCTACAGCCTCGAAGACACTCACGATGTCGAGAGTTTGATCTCCAAGGTGGCCAGGAAGAATTGATCCTCCATATACGAAGACCGATGGGAGGTCCATGCGAGCGGCGGCCATCAACATTCCGGGGAGACTCTTGTCGCAGCCGGCAAAACTCACAAGAGCGTCGAAGCGTTCGGAGTGCATCACACACTCAACCGAGTCGGCAATAATCTCGCGACTAACTAGCGAGCCCCGCATGCCTTCGTGCCCCATAGAGATTCCATCCGAGACTGCGATTGTTACAAACTCGAGAGGGAATCCCCCTGCATCTCGCACACCCTGCTTTGCCCGCTTAGCGAGCCGGTCGAGAGGCATATTGCAAGGCGTCACCTCGTTCCAAGATGAGGCAACGCCTACCTGAGACTTGCCCCAGTCGTCGTCGGTCATCCCAACAGCACGCAGCATCGCCCGGGCCGGGGCGCGCGACATGCCGTCGGTAACTTCGCCGCTCCGGGGCTTCATGTTGGGGGTATTCACGTTGGGGGTCTGGTTGCCGGGTGTCTGGTCTTCAGTCGTCATGGCCCCAAGCGTACAGGGCGACTCCACCCTGCCCTATGCCCGGGCCGTAGGCTCCGCCCCATGAAGGTAGACGCTCCCCTCGTTGCCCTTGGGCTCAATGCGGTACCCGAGATGGCCCGCAAGATTGAGTCCCTTGGTTATGACGGCGCATTTACCTTTGAGGGGCCGCATGATCCGTTCTTCCCGCTTGCGCTGGCGGCCGAGCACACCGAACATATCGAGTTGATGACCGCAGTGGCGATTGCCTTTGCCCGCAACCCGATGACGATCGCGAACATATCTAGAGACCTAAATGACCTATCAGGCGGGCGCATGATTACCGGCCTTGGATCTCAGGTGAAGCCACACATCGAGCGCCGCTTCTCCATGCCCTGGTCGCAACCCGCTGCGCGCATGCGTGAGTTTGTTCTGGCGCTCCAAGCGATCTGGAGCGCATGGCAAGATCGCACACCGCTGCAATTCGAGGGCGAGCATTATCGACACACGCTGATGACTCCCTTCTTCGATCCTGGGCCAAGCGAGTTTGGAAAACCGCGGGTGCACCTCGCTGGGGTTGGGCCTGCGATGACAGAGGTTGCGGGCGAGGTAGCCGATGGGTTCTTGATACATCCATTTAGTACGCCCGAATTCGTAAAAGATGTAACCCTCCCCGCCCTTTCTCGCGGAGCCGCTCGTGTAGGTCGCTCAGTAGGCGACCTTGAACTGACGTGGCCGGTGATGGTTATCAGTGGAGAGACAGAAGAAGCCTTCGCTACAGCCGAGCTGATAGTGCGAACTCAAATCGCTTTCTATGCATCTACCCCGGCGTATCGCGTAGTGCTCGAGCACCACGGCCTAGGAGAGATTCAAACCGTGCTCCACCGCATGACACGCGAGGGCAACTGGGCGGATATGCCAGGAATGATCAACGATGAAGTGCTTGATCTATTTGCAGTGCGTGGCGAACTCAAGAAGGTCGCACCCGGATTACTAGAGCGCACACTCGGGGTAGTGGATCGCGTATCGATCAATGCTCCATACGAGAGTGATCCTGGAGCATGGTCACAGGTTGTTTCCGAGATAAAAGCCACTCTCTAGCAGCGCTAAAAAAGGCTATTTGAAGGTTCTTTTGGGTAATTTCTCTTGAGCGGTTTCTAGTTTTCTAGAGAACTCCGCGGCTATGCAGTATCGACCCGCAGGAAAGTCTCAGCGCGTCGCTCGTCATCAAGCCCTGCTAGCGCGGCGTTGGCCCGAGCCCACTCTCTAACAAGCGTCTCAATCATCTTGGGGTCTGCGTGCTGACTCTCATGACACATGAGAGCAGCGATCTTTCGGTCTATAGCGTTCGTAATATCAACTGCTGTATTTGAGTTTGGGTGCGCCATTACATAGACCTCGCGTGCAGCCCACGGCTCAAATCCCTCATCTAATAACTCAGGGTGAGCAAATGGGTTACGCGCATCTGGGTAGACCGCTGCCATCGCTGCTTCGCCGGTTGCAAGATGATCCGGGTGGCTTGCGTAGATGCGATCCCAGTTTCGCTCGGGCGACTGGATGAGCACTCGGTTTGGCTTGACCTTACGAATAACGCGAGAGAGGTCCCGGCGCAGTTCGATCGATGCCAAGACGCGTCCGTCGGGGTGAGCAAGGAAGTGCAGATCGGTTACCCCGACCTTCGCTGCTGCATCCGTCTGCTCCCGTCTGCGGATCTGACCCATCTCTGCACGGGTAATCGTGTTATCAGAACCCCCTGCATCGCCGTCAGTGACCAAGCAGTAGGAGACCTCGATCCCAGCATCGGTCCATGTCGCTATGGATCCGGCAGCGCCAAAATCAACATCATCTGGATGGGCAGAGACAACGAGGATTCTCTCAATGCCGTCATCAAGACTCATGCGGTACTGACTATCAGTGTTATCGCTCATGCGAGACCTGCATCGAGGAGACGATTGAGGAGAGCAGGGTTACCCTGGCCTTTGCTTGCCTTCATTGCCTCGCCCATTAGGAATCCTCGCTTCTTCTTCTGTGCCTTCTCGTCTCCGGTGCGGTACTCGGCTACTGCATCAGGATTGGCCTCTAGAACTCCAGCGATAATTGCAGCAAGTGCTCCTTCGTCTGAGACCTGTGCAAGTCCGCGAGCACTTGCAACATCGCTAGGCGCACCCTCCCCTGCGAGGCAACCAGCTAAGACCTCTTTTGCCTGCGAGCGTGATATCGCTCCATCGCCGACTAAGCCGACCAACTCAGCGAGAGCAATCGGCGAGAGCGCCCATGAATTCGGCTCGCTACCAGTCTCGTTTCCATACGCGAGCAGCTCTCCGGTACACCAGTTGACGACATCTCGAGCAGAGCCTGAGGCCAGCGCCGCTACAGATTCCTGCGCATAATCAGAGAGCGCTGGATTAGCGACAAGCACTCGCGCATCATGCTCGGCGACCTGCCACTCGGCGACTATTCGCTCCCGCAGCGCTGCAGGCAACTCTGGTATCGCAGCGCGCGCAGCCGCACGCATTTCATCCGTCGGTGCTACCGGCGCAAGGTCGGGCTCTGGAAAGAACCGGTAATCCGATGAGCCCTCTTTGCTACGCATGCCGTGAGTAATGCCCTCAGATTCGTCCCAATGGCGCGTCTCTTGAACAATGCGCTCGCCGGTATTTGTTGCGATTGTCTGTCGCTCAACTTCGTAATCGATAGCGCGGCCAAGCGAACGAATGGAGTTCATGTTCTTGATCTCAACCTTTGTGCCGAGCTGCGTTGTCCCGACTGGTCGAATAGATACGTTCGCGTCTACCCGCATCGAGCCCTCCTCCATCTTCACATCGGAGACACCAATCGCAAGCAGGACTGCTCGCAATTCGCTTACATAACCGCGTGCCTGCTCTGAGGAGCGCATCGCCGGGTGGCTTACGATCTCCATGAGAGGAACACCAGCGCGGTTGTAATCAACGAGCGAGTGGTCTGCATCATGGATGCGCCCACCTCCGCCGACGTGAGTGGACTTACCAGTGTCCTCCTCCATATGCGCACGCTCAATACCGATGCGCTCGCCATCAACCTCGATCCATCCCTCGGCACAGATCGGTTCGTCGTATTGACTCGTCTGAAAATCCTTGGGCATATCCGGGTAGAAATAATTCTTCCGGTGAAATATCGATCGCTGAGGAACCGTGAAGTTGAGTGCCTCTCCGATACGCAGTGCAAAATCAACGACCCTCTCATTCAAGACAGGGAGCGAGCCCGGGAGCCCTAAACAGACTGGGCAGATATTGGTATTGGGCTCAGAACCAAACTCGTTAGCGCAGGCGCAGAACAGTTTCGTTTTTGTTGCAAGCTCGACATGGACCTCTAGGCCAATTACGGTCTCGTATTGGATCTCGGCCTGTACCTCGTTGCTGCTCATGCCACACCGCCTGCTGCCTCAATAGCGCGTGCAACTCTGAACATGACTGACTCGCCAAGGGCTGGGGCCAGGACCTGGACGCCGATTGGCATTGCGTCGCTACCCAATCCAAACGGAATACTCATCGCTGGGTGGCCTGCAAGGTTGGATGCAATCGTGCAGATATCGGAGAGGTACATCGAGAAGGGGTCCTCAGTTTTTGCGCCGAACTTGAATGCCGTGGTGGGCGTAGTCGGCGAGAGCAATACGTCAAAACGCTCGTATGCAGCGGCGAAGTCGCGAATGATCAACGTTCGCACTCGCTGTGCTTGAGCGTAATACGCATCGTAGAACCCAGCCGATAATGCATAGGTGCCGAGCATGATCCGCCGCTTTACCTCTGCACCAAAACCTGCATCGCGTGTCGCGGAGTTCATCTCGTAAACATCGTCACCGTCAACACGTAAGCCGTAACGCACGCCGTCGTAGCGAGCAAGGTTGCTCGATGCCTCAGCAGGAGCGATTAAGTAATACGCCGATAGGCCGTAGATGCAGCTCGGGACCGAGATGCGCTCGACTATCGCACCCTGGGCCTCAAGGGCCGAGGCAGCACGCTCTACCGCTGCGCGCACCTCTGGGTCGATCCCCTCCACATCTGTTAGCTCCGTTACCAAACCAACGCGAAGCCCCGCGACATCTGTGCCGTCGTTGAGCAGCGCTGTGGGTGAAGCAGCAATCGAGGTGGAGTCCATGCGGTCGTGGCCAGAGATCACGTCGAGGAGCAAGGCTGCATCGTTGACCGTTGCTGCGAATGGCCCAATCTGATCGAGGCTTGAAGCAAAGGCGATGAGTCCATAACGAGATACGACTCCGTAGGTTGGCTTCACACCTACTACTCCGCAGAATGATGCTGGCTGGCGAATCGAGCCACCGGTATCCGAACCAAGCGAGAGTGGTGCGAAGCGGGCTGCTACTGCCGCTGCTGATCCACCACTCGACCCGCCAGGTACGCGCGAGAGATCGAGCGGATTGAGTGTCGGCCCAAAGGCTGAGTTCTCCGTGGATGATCCCATTGCGAATTCGTCGAGGTTTGTCTTACCAACGGCTACTCCCCCCGCTGCCGTCACGCGCTCTACAACCGTCGCGTTATAGGGGGGCAACCAGCCGTCGAGGATTCTTGATGAGCATGTAGTGGGGACTCCGCGCGTGCAGAGGTTGTCTTTAAGTGCAACAGGGACACCTGCGAGTGGCCCCGGGTCTTCTCCGCGAGCGACTTTGGCATCCACTGCATCTGCTTGTGCGAGAGCGGCATCGGCGGTCACATGGTTAAAGGCATGTATCTCGCCCTCGCGACTAGCAATAGTTGCAAGATGCTCCTCTGCGACGGAGCGAGCGGTGCGTTCGCCGCTACGGACTGCTGCTGCGATCTCAACTGCAGAGCGCATCACGCCTCACCCATGATCCGCGGCACGCGAAAGCGCCCCTCTTCAGCGGAAGGCGCTGCTGCTAGTACTTCATCGCGATCAAGGCTTGGGCCTATGACATCCTCACGCAGCACATTCGTGACGGGGAGCGGGTGAGCGGTAGTGGGTACGCCATCTAAGTCAAGGCTTGAAATATCTGTGGCGTGGCCGAGAATGGCAGTAAGTTGCTCAGCGAACTCCCCTACTTCATCAGGGGTAAGCGCAAGGCGAGCAAGCATTGCAACGTGCTCAACATCAGATCGCGTAATGCTCACTTGCTCATTTGACTGCTTGGCCATCTCCTGAGTCTACGGTTTCGCATCACTCAATCGCCGTGCCGGGAGTTCGGTGGCCGACCGGACGCCCTCGAACTACTTACTGGAGCTACTCACTGGAACTATTTATAGGGGTCGTTACTCCCGAGCGGATGAACCCACCAAGACTCCTCAGCCGGACTCCACTCGGTATCAACGATGATGCAGTTTACTGGGCAGACTGGCGGCAGGCACTTGCCGCATCCGCTGCAGAGTTCCGGGATGATGATGACATCCATACCGTGGTTAAAGATCGCCCCAAACTGAGGTGGGCAGGCACGCAGACAGGCGTCGCAGTTGATGCAGGTCTCCATATCGATGCGCAGCGGGGCAGGCTGCCACTTCGGGTTGCGAGTCCTCGACTCAACCCGCTCTTCACGAGCCTCAGATGCCATGCTCCAAATCGTAGGACAGCGTGCGCCTATCTCCGCAACCCGCGAGCACCGGCAGAATCGAAGCAGTCAACCTCCATAGAGGCAAAGCAGGCCTCGAGTTCTGTGGTGAGTTGATCCAGTTGGTCGAACATATGTTCGATTATAAAACAGGGGTGTGACATTTAAGGAACAGCCCCGGTAGATGGCACTCAGGGCTGCCCCTCGCTAACATCAGCGCGTGCTGCCACGACCTCGTGCCAGCGCTTCTCGACATCCAACCTCAACGTAATTAGGAGACACTGTGTCTAAGTATCCATTCCTGTCCGATGAGTGGTTCGCAGCCGTTGAAGTGCTCATCCAAGACCATGGCGATGAGGCACCTGCACACGCCAACATGGTCATGAACCTCACCGTTACAGATACTCCATTCGGCGCAGAGCGTCAGTTACACATGGGGGCTAGCGATGGCAAGGGACGCGTAGGCGTCGGGCACGACGACGCCGGCGAGATCACCATCACAACTGACTACGACACAGCCAAGCAGATCTTTATCTCGGGTGATCCACAGGCTGGGATGCAGGCCATGATGTCTGGCAAGTTGAAGATTCAGGGCGATATGTCCAAGCTCATGTCAATGGCTCAGCAAGGTGGCGCCCCTGCTGGAGGCCCAGCACTTGCAGAGGCGATCCAGGGAATTACCGAGTAGTTCTCTCCCTCCAAATTACATAGGACTATCGGTCCTTATGAAATAGAGCATTACTCCCTGAGAGCGGAGGCCGAGAGGCATCCGTTTTCGCGTTATAGCGTCGCAACTGCGTAGCCTTAGCGAATGGCACGCAGCGCAAGCCGATCCGCACCGCGACCGGGTACAGCAGGATCTGCATTACGCCATCGAGATTTCCGAATCGTCTGGGCAGGAACATTTACCTCGAACATCGGAACGTGGATGCAGAACGTGCTCCTCGGAGCATGGGGATGGGAACTCACGCATTCGGCGACGTATGTAGGAATCCTCTATTTCGCACAACTTGGGCCACTGCTCCTCCTCTCCGTATTCGGTGGAGTGCTCGCTGATGTACTTGACAGGCGACGCCTCCTTGTAATCACCCAACTTGAGCAATTAGTTGGCTCCCTTGTGCTTGCTGTCCTGGCAATGTCAGAGAATCCGCCACTGTCCGGAATCGCTCTCTGCGTCCTTGCGATTGGCATAGGGAATGCATTCGCCGCCCCCTCAATGGGCGCGATCATGCCGACGCTCGTACCGCGTGAAGATATTCCAGGCTCGGTATCCCTGCAGTCGGTGCAGATGAACCTCTCGCGGGTAATCGGCCCTGCAATCGGGGCACCTCTCTATGCAGTCTTTGGTGCAGCACCGGTATTCGCAATCAATGCCGCTACTTATCTTTTCGCGATCGTTAGTTTGATGGTGGCAAAGTTCCCGAGGCTCTCTCCCCACCCTCCAACGGAACGCGGCCTCGCGCGACTCTCATCAGGGTTTCGCATCGCCTGGAATGACCCGCTCGTAAAGCGCATTCTGATCACGCTCACGATCTTCTCATTCTTCTCTCTTACTTTCGTTGGTCTAATGCCTGCAATCGCAGCACAGAACTTTGGGATCCGGCCCAAGAGCACGGCCTATGGAGCTCTATATGCAGTATTCGGGTTCGGGGCGGCGATGGGGGCGATCTCCGTAGGAACAATTCTGCATGGCCGCAGCAAAGAACGCATAGTTCGCTTCGGATTGATTGCCTTTGCTCTACTGCTCGCGATATTTGCGTGTATTCGCACTCCGTTCTGGGCTTTCCCTGCGGTCTGCATTCTCGGATTCGCTTATTTTGCAGTGATTACAGCGCTCTCGACGGTTCTGCAGTCGCATCTTGATAACGCCGTACGCGGAAGAGTTATGGCGCTATGGATCATGGCTTTTGGGGGTACCGTGCCTATAGGCGTTCTGTTCGGCGGGTGGATTGAGAACTTGATTGGAATCACCGCGGTCATGCTCTATGGAGCAGTCGTAGCGCTCTGTCTTGCTTACTACTCTGACCTTGCGAATACTCACCGCGCACACAGCGTTACGTAACTGTTCCCAGCGAACAGGGACCCATTAGGTCTTATGTGCGTCGCACTCGCTTCGGCAGAAATGCTGATGCAGTAATACCGACGACTGCTATCACGCCGCCGATTACATACGCCTCACTAAACGAAGACGCTGACTGCCCTCCGCCTTGAATTGTTGAGAGGACCTGGATACCTGCAACAGTGCCGATCGCAGCCACCATTTGCTGAGCTGCGTTCGCGACTCCTTGGTCGTCATGCGAGACGGTATTCGCTGCGCTAGATACAAGCGATGGCGATGCTGTCCCCATTCCAAAACCAGAGAGAAACAGCCCTGCGTATACAAGCCCGATCATTGAGAATGCTGCAGCAGATGCGAAGACTCCCATGGATATCACGAGAGCGCTTAAGCCAATTACAGCACTTCTCCTCGCACCGATGCGTGCTGCGACATACCCAGCCGCTGCAGCGCAGAGACTAAATGTAAGTGGGCGTAGAATCGAGGCACCTGCGGTCTGAGATACCGAGTATCCAAAACGGTATTGAAGCAATAGGGGCGTGACAATAAATCCGCCCATGTATGCGAAGTTGGAGGCGAATTGAGCGGAGAGTGATGCCGAGAAACTGCGCTCTTTGAAGAACTCGAGCGGTAGCAAGGGGTGGAGAGCAACTCGCTCGACGCGAATGAAGAATATGTAGCCAATAACTGCAGTAATCGCGAGTAGCGGAACGATTGGCTGGGACCATCCAGAGCGGCCCCCGATGGTCAAGGCGAGTAATGCACTAACTGTCCCTACTGCGAGCCACGCGGCACCCGCGATATCAATCGGCTGACGCTCGCGTCGCGGCGCTTCGCGAAGCACTACATAACCAAGTACAAATGCAGCGATAGAGAACGGGGCCTGGGCAATAAAGAGTGAGCGCCACCCAAATATCTCTACAAGTGGGCCTCCAGCAATTACACCGATCACCGGTGCGCCGGCCCCCACAAGGGACCACCAACCCATGGCTTTGACGCGCTCCTTAGGTGGGAATGCGCGCATCACTAAGGCCATCGCCGTTGGCCCCATTGCCGCCCCTGGGATTGCACCAAGAATGCGGAACGCAATTAGTGACGGGCCATTCCAGGCGAACGCAGTGAGGATTGATCCGATGGTAAAGCCGAGTAACCCAATTAGGTAGACGCGCCGAAGCCCCCAAACGTCCCCAAGTTTTCCGAAGAGCGGCATCGTTAACGCGACGGCAAGGAGCGGACCTGTTACTACCCATGTAAGGGATGCGGTACTTGTGCCGAGGTCTCCTGCGACTGTCGCAAGAGAGACGCCGATGATTGTGATGAGTGCACCAGAGACGAATACACCAGCAAGGACCGCGCCAAGGACCCACCAGCGGTAGTGGGGGCCATCGTGGAGCCGCAGTCGCCCCTTAACTTCGTCTAACTCTGTTGGTTCAGACTCTGTTGGTTCAGGCACTCTGAGACTCTCGAACGGTAGGGGGTGCCCACAGCCTACGGTGGCGACTTCGCAGGCTCGTTACTAGTTACTTCTCTAATAGTTACTTCTTGGCTAGCCCAGTCGGTGCTGCCGCCTGAAGTTGAGCAACAGTCCAACGCTCCTGATCATTCGAGATCTTCTCAGCGAGACTCCACGGAGCACAGCGCTGCACGTAGTCACCCTGAACGAGGAAGGTCTCGCCTGTAAACGGGCAGTCCTCTGTAGCGAGGTACGCCACCATTGGGGAGACATTTGCTGCTTCCCAAACATCAAACTTTGCAGCATCTGTAGGTGCTTTTACAACCTCTGAGAGCCCCGGTGTAGCGATGGTCATGCGCGTGCGCGCAGCAGGTGCAATTGAGTTGGAGCGCACTCCATAGCGATCGAGCTCCATCGCCACGATCTGCGAGAAGGATGCGATTCCGCTCTTCGCAGCGCCATAGTTGGATTGCCCCGCGTTACCGAATATTCCAGAGGTTGAGGACGTGTTAATGATCGCTGCCTTATTGGTCTTCCCTGCTTTGGTCTGCTCACGCCAGTAGGCAGCAGCAAAACGCGTTGGAGCAAAGTGGCCCTTAAGGTGAACATGGATTACGGCGTCCCACTCCTGCTCGCTCATGTTCACGAGCACGCGGTCTCTAAGAATTCCTGCGTTGTTTACGAGAACGTGGAGGTCGCCAAAGGTATCCACTGCGGTCTGCACGAGGCGCTGCGCGCCCTCCCAATCGGCGACGTTGTCGACGTTGGCTACTGCCTCGCCGCCCATCGCAAGAATCTCGTCCACGACGACTTGGGCTGCAGCACGATCCGCTCCGGAACCATCTACGTTTCCACCAAGATCGTTTACAACTATCTTCGCTCCCTCAGATGCAAAGAGGAGTGCGTGCTCACGCCCAAGGCCACCGCCAGCACCAGTAATAATTGCAACGCGCCCGTCGAGTGCACCCATCTGTATTCTCCCTAACGATTACCGGAGCCACCTCTGTTGGCGGCTCGCATTGAACCTCCGGAGATTAGGCCTTGAACCCCAGTTAGCGCACAACGCGGAGGCAACACGCGAAGAACTACCTAGAAGAAGAGGGTCACCGTGGCGCCACGCTTGACGACTGCCCCATTTGGCGGGTCTTGTGCGCGTACCTTCGCCCCTGGCCTATACACGCCAGAGACTGCTGATGTGAGACCGGCAGCTTGGAGCTGTGCAGATGCAGCATCGAGCGTGAGCCCCCTCACATTCGGCACGGTGACGACATCTGGGCCCTTACTCACAATTATCTTGACCGTGCTCCCGGGTTGAGCTTTCCCGCCGCCTGCGGGGTCGGTATTGATGACGGTCCCTGCTGCCACAGTGTCACTAAACGCCTCACTACGCGCTGGGATAAAACCAGCATTCGTCAATGCGTTGACTGCGTTGTCATAAGTGCTGTTAGCGAGAGCAGGAATCGCCACCGGTGCCTTACCATCGGAGACCATTATCGCAACAGTGGAGTCGCGAGGAGCTCGCTGCGCCGGCTTCGTTCTAATCACTGTTCCGCTAGGCGCCGTCTCGTCGAAGCGGTGATCCTCTATAACAGCGAACCCAGCCGCGGCGAGCTCGGAGCGCGCATCTGCGACTGTCTTACCTGCCACTCTTGGAATTGCGATCGGAGCCGGTCCCCTCGAGACAACGATTTGAACGCGTCCTCCGGATGTTATGTCGTGACCTGCTGCAGGTGACTGTGAAATCACTACGCCTCTTGGGTCATCAGAGAAGCGCTCATTCTCAGTGACGAGCAATCCACCGCTTGCTATCAAGTCGCGCGCATTCGAGAGGGTGCTTCCAACCGCATTGGGGGTAACCACTGCTGCTCCGAGATTTGCATTGCTAAGAAGAACCGCTGCTGTCAGAACCGCTGCAGAGATTGCAGCACCGACCACGATTGCAGCGGTCGGTCGACGCCGCGGAGGTGCCGGGCGTCTCGCAGTTACCGGCGGCGGCTGCTCTGGGCGTTCTTGGTCAAAGAGGAGCCCTCTTGAGACGGGTACCTGTGTTGGATTCGGATCACTGAGAACCTCATCAAGACCCGCAAGGCGCAGCGGCCCTGGAGGAGGGAGCATTTTTACTGCATCCTCTAATGCGCTTCTCATGGTCGCAGCGTCTGGATAACGATCATTCGGGTCTACGCGACCAGCACGCTCAACTACTGCGACGAGCGGCCCTAGTGCCGCCGGCGCGGCTACTGGAGACTGCGTGCGCGCAGCAAGAGTTGCGAGTGTTGTATCCGTAGCGAATGGAAGATCCCCGGTCACTGCCTCTACCAACACGAGAGCTAACGCGTAAAGGTCAGAGCGCTGATCTAGCGGGGACCCGCTGACCTGCTCGGGGGATGCATACCGAGCTGTGCCGAGGATTGTCCCCGAGGGCTCTGTCCATGATGCCTCGGCAAGCGCACGCGCTAACCCAAAATCAGCGACCCTAACTATTCCGTGTTCATCGAAGAGCAGGTTCGCTGGCTTGATATCTCGATGGACAAACCCATGGCCATGCGCATACTCCAACGCCGATGCAACCTGAGCCCCAACATGTGCAGCCTGCGATGGGGTAAGCGTGGCGCCCGCATCGAGCATGCCGCGAAGCGATCCTCCTGTTAGAAGTTCGACCACCATGAACGGTTCACCCTCATCGCCCCAGTCGTGCACTGCCATGATGTTGGGGTGGTGGAGCTGCGCCGATAGTCGGGCTTCGTTTCGAAAGCGCCTTAGGAAACCTGCATCCTCAGCGAGACCCGGGTGTAGAACCTTGACGGCTACTCGGCGCTTCAGTTTTACGTCATCGGCTATGTAGACGCGGCCGCTACCCCCAGCCCCGATAGGGCTGAGGAGTCGGTATCGATCGGCCAAAACGCCGCCGACGAGGTCTCCTCCGCCGCCTACTGCCATCGCTCCACGGTATCGGGCAATTGACCCTAAAGCGTGGAATAGATGATCGTTAGCCCCTGACGACTTAAATTGCCCGCACTTAGTGTGACCGATTCCGCAGTTGCGCTAACAATTGCGATAACAGGGACACGAACGCAGCGGGGTACCGTAATCACATGACAAATGTGGGCGATCCGGGTAGTGGCGCTAACTCGACTACTCCGGTAAAGCGGAAGGCATTTAAGCACCCTGGACGCTTTGCAATTGTTGCTGGTGGAATTGTCGCCGTATTGAGCATCTTCTTAATAGCCGGCTTCAGCGCAGATACGACGACCCGAACGCAGCGCACCCCAAATGGAAACGTTACTGATATTGCTCCAGAGCCAAACACGATTGTGCCGCCGCAATCCGCAATCATTGTGGATCTGCGCGACGACCTCTTTGGAACTATCGAAGTCTGTGGGCCCACTAAGACCTGCACGCCGATCCCCGAGGATCAACTCTCTCGCGTCAAGGCGTTGGGTCGACTTACATTCCAACCTGGAACCGGCAAGGAGATAACGCGGTACCAGCCTGGTAGCAACACTGTGGTCGTCCACATCGAGCGCCAAACCGACCCAGGGGTCGAGATCGACATCTATGAATGGTCCTTTACCTCTAAGAGCTAATTACTCGTGAGAGCAGCTAGGCCCCTGCGAGATGACGTCAGGCAACCACGAAAGTTGCCTCGCCCTTGATAGCGCTCCCGCCACCAACGCGCGAAACATTTAGCTTGAGGTCGATACTGCGCTCGCCCGTACCGGCATCGGCACCGTCGCTAATTGCCACAACCTCTCCCGTGCAGATAAGTCGGTCGCCGGCCCATACCTGCTCACGAAACTGCACCGAGAAGCGCCGCACATTCTCGGCACCAAATAGATCAGTCACATAACTACCAAGGATTCCGGCCTGGAGCATCCCCACGGAGAACGGCTCAGGGAACCCTGCCGACTTGGCGAATGCATCATCGTGATGGATCGGGTTGAAGTCACCAGATGCACCTTGATAGCGCACAAAATCAGTAATCGTTAGCGGCCCATACTCGCGCTCAGGCAGCTGCGTACCAACGGATAGATCTTCCCACTTCAGATTCATGATGCATCTTTCTCAGGGGCGCGACCAGTCTCAATAGCGGTTGACCTTGCCTCTGCGACGAGAACACCGGCGGCATTACGAAACTCTGTAACGGAGACTACGAATGTCATTGTTCCGCCGCGTCTCCCTTCTTTCTCATAAATATCGTCAATGCGCGTCTGCACGCTCAGAGTTGTTCCAGCCTTTGGTGGCGGTCCATGAAATATGTACTCCTGAGCGCCATGCAGGAGTCGGCGTCGATCCATCTTGATTTTGGAGAACACCCCACTCCCCGGCGTAGACCAAAACTGCTGAGTAGTTAAGAAGGTCGGCGGAATGACTGGGTTCGCAGACTCTAGGTATGCAGAGTTTGCAGATTGAGTAGAGCGTGCAAACTCTCGAATTTTTCCGAGCTCAACCTGCATCACATAACCATCATCGGTAGAACCAATTGCGTCTTTATCGATCACTCTGTCTCCCTAGTTTCACTCTGCATCCGCACTAAACGCTCCCGGACCTTCTTCGAGGAGTCGAACGAATCCTTCTCCATCGAGGATCGGAACCCCGAGGGACTCGGCCTTGGCAGCCTTGCTCCCCGGGTTCTCTCCAACAACAACGAAGGATGTCTTCTTTGAGACACTCCCCACTGCCTTGCCGCCGCGAGAGGTGATGGCGTCCTCAGCACTCTCACGACTAAATCCATCGATCGTGCCAGTTACTACCACCGAGACACCCTCAAGCGTCTGAGGCAGAACCTCGCGTTGATCCTCCTCGGGTGCGCGCAGTATTACGCCTGCCGACCGAAGTCGGTTGAGAACATCACGGTTCCCATCTACAGAGAAGTAACTAACAAGGCTCTCAGCAATGATCGGGCCAACGCCATCGATCTCTGTCAGCACATCAACAGAGGCGTTAGCAATCTCGTCGAGATCGCGAATTGATCGGGTTAGCGCCTCTGCAACAGTTGGGCCAACATGCTGTATTCCGAGACCGGTAAGGATTCTTGCAATCGGGGCCTGCTTCGCTGCATCGATCGACACCATCGTCTTCGTAGCTGCTTTCTCGCCGATGCGAATGCCCTTGCGTTTCCCCTTAGGCGGACCTGTTACCTGAGCGAGAGAATTGACGGTGAGTGTGAATATGTCCGCTACATCTTTGAGGAGGCCAGCATCGATGATCCACTGCACGCGCTCCTCGCCGAGCCCCTCAAGATCAAGTGCGCCTCGGCTTGCGAAGTGCGCAATGCGCTGCAGGCGCTGAGCCTCACACTCACTATTCACACAGTAGGTATTCGCCTCACCCTCGAGACGTACCAGCGGAGCAGCGCAGGTTGGGCAGAGTCTCGGGAAACTCCAGGGCAGAGAAGACGGGTCGCGCTCGGCGAGTACGGCACCGACAATCTCAGGTATGACATCGCCGGCCTTTCGGACTATCACGGTGTCACCGGGCCTTACATCTCTGCGCGTGATGTCGTCTTCATTATGGAGTGTTGCGACGGCAACGGTTGAGCCACCTACAAATACAGGCTCCAATTCAGCGAAAGGAGTAACCCGACCAGTCCGACCGATGCTTACTTTGATGTCGATAAGTTTTGTGTGTCGTTCCTCTGGAGCGAATTTAACTGCGAGCGCCCACCGAGGTGCACGGCTGGTGAACCCCATCTCGAGTCGCTGCGCTAAGTCATCGACTTTAATTACAGCGCCATCAATCTCATAACCAAGGTCATGGCGATGCTCCTCCACGGAGGCACAGAAGCGCTGAATATCGGCGAGGTCCTTTAGTGGCTCGATGCGCGGGTTGATCGGTAGCCCTGCGCCACGCAACCAATCAAGAAGAGCCTGATGCGTTTTATGCTCCTTGCCGCCCTCTTGAGCACCAATTTGATAAGCGTAGAAGGAGAGCCGGCGAGATGCAGTTACCTTTGAGTCGAGTTGGCGAAGCGATCCGGCGGCGGTGTTGCGCGGATTCTTAAACTCTGGTCCGGAGACCTTCTCTCCTGCGTCAATACGAGCTAAACGTTCTGCTCTCAACGCCTCAAATACCTCGAGGGGCATAAAGGCTTCGCCGCGAACCTCCATCGATGTTGGTATGTCCTCGCCGGTCAACACATGTGGAATATCCGCGATTGTCATCACATTCTGCGTGACGTCCTCACCTGTCTCGCCATCACCGCGAGTAGCGCAGCGCACTAGGCGACCATTCTCATATAGCAATGAGATGGCTAGCCCATCGAGTTTGGGCTCTCCAACATATGCAATCGGGGTGTCGACCAGCTTCTCTAAGCGCACTACCCACGCAGCAATTCCGTCATTGTCGAATGCGTTGTCCAACGAGAGCATCGGCTGGATGTGGCGAACAGGGCTAAACGGCGACTGCCCAGCCGCAGCACCAGGAGTCTGGGTTGGTGAGTCTTGCGTTAGGAGTTCCGGATGATCAGTCTCAATCTCGATTAACTCTCTAACGAGTGCGTCGTAAGCGGAGTCAGAAATCTCAGGCTCGTCGTTGCCGTAATAGCGCTCATTGTGATGACGAATTGAGGCGCGCAACTCGTAAGCACGTGCCGCTAAGGGTTCGACTCCTTTGGGAGGGCTCGTTGGAGGATTGGTACTCACATCCCCGAGGTTACAGATCCCCTAGGACAACAGAGCGCTTAACGGAGTGAGTTTGATGCAGAGATCCAACAGGACGACATATTCCCCGACGACATTTTAGGCCCCAACAGTCAGGCGTGCCGCTACCGCTTGGTCCCCGATGCGATTCGCCATCTCGCTAGCAATTTGTAGCGCATGCGCCGCTTGAGCATCTCCATGCCCGGCTAGACCACAGGAAGGAGTAACCAAACCGTGGGTGCGCACTCGAACCGGATCACAACCGCGGCGAGTTAATTCACACCAGAGCCCCACGAGTCGACGCCATGGACCCTCGGTGGAGTCCCCGATTGGGCGATCGGTGGGGACCGCCCCCCAAGCAATCCATCCATCGGCCTCTAGGTGGCGCATCAATACATCTGCATCCTCAAGTGCTGAGTCAGATGCAGTTATTCCAAGAACATCTGGGCCAGATGCATGTGCCAAGCGGGCGTCGCCATCGCTACACACATGCACACCGGTCATGCAGTGAGCCGCTGCGAGTGTGCCTGACAACAAATCAATTGCCTCGTCACGACCAATAGGCTCGTCGTCACGTCTCCAGCGCACGAGTGCTGGCTCATCTATAAATAGCAGCAGCCCAGTGGCAGGGAATCGCGCAGTCACCAATGCCTCAAGATGCTGGACCCAAGCGCGTGAGACCTCTCCCGCTCGCCTAAACGCCACATCACTTGGGAGCCCTGCAGCCCCTAATGCAATGCCGAGAGTCAGCGGACCCGTGACCTGAAGTTTGATGCGCTTCGGGGCCTCAGGTGCGACACGCAGTGCTTCGAAGAAGGCGAGAAGCCCGGAGTGGGAATCAGGATTGAGAATCGGCATCGGGGCTTCACCGAGACGACTTGGATCGATCGATAGCGAGCCATCATCGGCTACCTCTACCTCTGGAAGGGCCACCACCCACTCAGCGATCATGCCCTCTCGTGGAGAACGATTTGGGAGCTGTGGGGCAAATGGAAGTCGTGGGGTCTCAGCGAGAGAGACCCTGACTGCCGCTTCGGGGTCAAGGTGGGGCAGGCTTCCAATTCCGGTTGCGAGCCCGGGGACCAGGAGCGCGGAGTGGGGGCCCGGTGACATGGCCGGTACTCTAGGGATCATCTAACCGAAACTGCGAAAGCGACGAGACGTGCCCGCACGCATCACACTCCTAAGAATCCTCTGGGCAACCCTCCCCATCACGTCTGGACCGGCATTTGGAGCACAAATATCTGGTTATTCCCCGGCCGTCAAGATTGTCGTTTCGATCTGGGCCCTCTCTATCTGGCTGCTCGGTATGGCCTCTATCGCGCTACCGAGACCGATCGGGCTTACTGGGATAAGAGCATCCTCTTCGATTGTGCTACCGCTAGCGATCTGGACAATATTCACAAATCAGCCCGACCTAGCACCCGCAATTATTGCAGTGGTCGCAACGGCAGCAGCATTCGCATTAGCGAGTTCTTCTGAGATTGCGAGTTGGTGCGTGGAGGGTTCCGCATATGGGGACGAGTCGCGCTTTCCGCTCAAGACTCCACCATCGCTGCTTGTGACACTTGTTCCGCTATCAATCGCGTTTGCGGCTGCGGGTACTCTCGTTGGGCCAGTGTTAATTGCACAGCGCAACTGGATAGCCGGGGTTCTCGCCTTAGCGCTCGGAGCTCCCCTCACCTATGCATCGGTGCGTTCGCTGCACCTTCTCTCAAAAAGGTTTGCAGTTGTTGTACCAGCAGGGTTTGTAATCTCCGACCCGATGACGCTCTCAGACCCGATCCTCTTTGTTCGCGAGCACATAGTTGTGTTAGAGCAGATGCCGAGTGGAGCGCGTGTCGAGGGAGCGCTCGATCTTCGCCTCGGTGCAGCATCGGCGTCGCTTCTTCTTCGACTCGACGACGTAGCCCCTCTCACAACACGCAAGCGTGGCACGGCGGTTCAGACCCCAGCCCAGCAAGTCTTATTCTCGCCGAGAGATCGCGAGGCACTTATTGCACGCTGCGCCGAGCGTCGAATAAGGGTTGCATAGAGCATGGATGACGGTTTCTCAGTTCTCGTTAGTACCGAGCAGATCACAATCAGGCGCTTCATCGCCGCCGATATCGAGACACTCCATGCCTATCGCAATCACCCCGAGATCGGCAAGCAGCGATCTTGGCTAATGCCCTGGGAGTACGACGACACGGTGATGTTCGTTGCCGAGATGGCTATGCGCGATCCGTTATTCGAGCGTGGCGAATGGGCACACCTTGCAATCGAACGCGTCGGCCATGAAGGATTAATTGGTGACATCGGGGTGCTTTGGCAAGCCGACGATGACGTCGCAGAGATTGTGTTTACGCTTGCGCCAGATCATCGTTCGCTAGGTGTAATGACTGAGAGCATCCAAGCGATCTGCACGGAGATCACTGCGTCTCTCAGCCTGCGTCTAGTTGCAGCAGTTGTAGAGATCGACAACGATCCCGCTCGTTATCTTCTTGAGCGCTGTGGGTTTGCACCAGTTGCTTTAGACGGCGAAGAAGAGGTCGTCTACGCATGGAGAACCGGTGGCTGGCCGATGAAGGCAGCCAAGAAGGCCGGGAAGAAGCCCCCCGCTAGCGAGTGATCTAACGCGCAATACCGGAGCCGACGACGCGATCGCCGACATAGAGCGCTACTACCTGCCCAGGAGCAACCCTCGGGCGCTCCACCTCGAGGTGCAGCGTGTCTCCAATGAGATAACCCTTCACCGGCGCGCCATGCGCGCTTGTCTGGATGAGCAGAGGGGTCTCGCCTGGCTCGGCGCTAACAGGCGCAGATCCGTGGACGCCATGCAGATTATTCAGCGCAATTGTGTCGCGGTGTAGCTCCTCTTTACGCCCTAAAACAACTGTTGAGGTAGCTGCATCGATATCGACAACGTAGCGACGCTCCCCTGCTGCAACTCCCACGCCGCGGCGCTGACCGATGGTGAAGCCTGAGACTCCATCGTGTCTCCCAACCTCGACGCCCTCTGAATCGACGACAGCTCCAGGCGATGCATCCACACGTGCAGCGAGAAAATCTTCACGCCCGCCGCGCTTTATAAAACACACATCCATGCTCTCGGCCTTCGAGGCGGTTCGCATTCCGAGTCTCGCAGCGTGCTCGCGAACCTCTGCTTTAGTGAGATCGCCTACGGGTAACAGCGTGTCTGAGATCGCATCCCCGGCGAGCACCGAGAGCACATACGACTGATCCTTAGCGGCATCCTCGCCGCGTGCAACCCATGCATCTCCGTTTGAGTCACGCTCAATACGAGCATGATGCCCTGTGGCGAGAGCATCGAAACCCATAGAGCGGCTGCGCTCGAGAAGGAGACCCCACTTCATCGTTCGATTACATTCCACACACGGATTTGGAGTATTCCCCGAGGCATATGCACCCACATAGGGATCTACAACAGCTTCATCAAATGCCTCAGTGAAGTTGAAGACATAGTGAGGTATGCCTAGTTGAGCAGCGACGCGTCGTGCGTCCTCTACATCGGCCACCGAGCAGCATCCAGAGTCTGAGTCTCCGCCCCAGAGTTTTAGAGTTACACCGGTTACCTCGTGCCCTGCCTCTAACAACAACGCAGCCGCTACCGAGGAATCAACGCCT
The DNA here is from genome assembly GCA_001023575.1 of Actinobacteria bacterium IMCC26256. Lineage (GTDB taxonomy): Bacteria > Actinomycetota > Acidimicrobiia > IMCC26256 > IMCC26256 > IMCC26256. The sequence continues at coordinate 2,031,162 of CP011489.1, forward strand.
CCGCTCATTGCAACCAAGACATTCATAGCGTCACCTCTGCGGCAGGCCTCTCAACCCGAAGAGCGCGAAGTCTGTTAACTGCCTCTGGCAATACTTTGATCATGTGATCAACCTCATCCGCGGTTGTTGACCATCCAAGGCTGCACCTGAGCGCTCCGCCTATAAATTTAGGGTCTACGCCCAACGCAGTTAGCACGTGTGAAGGTTCGGTTGCACCAGATGCACACGACGATCCCGCAGCAGCATCGACTCCAGCGCGGTCGAGAAGCACCAGCAGTGACTCTGACTCAATCCCTGCCAGAGCGAAGGGGGCGAATCCATCGACGCGCGCGCTATCCGAGCCGACGAGAACAACATCGGGGACACTCGCTATTACTCCTGAGATTAAGCGGTCGCGCAGTGCTCTCACACGCGTCGCCGTTTCATCTCGTCGGGCAACCGTTATCTCGAGAGCAAGCGCTAATGCAACCGCTGCGGCCACATCAGGTGTACCAGCACGAACTCCGCGCTCCTGCCCTCCACCCTCAATCTCTGCAACAAGCTTTACCCCGTCGCGAACCACCAAAACTCCAATGCCTCGCGGGCCACCGACTTTGTGGCCGGTAACGGTTACGAGATCGCAGAGCATGAACTCCTTAGGGTCCATCCACATCGGTGCCTGCACCGCGTCGGTGTGTAGAGCTGCTCTCGGTGAACGCTCCCGAACAAGGCTTAAGACTTCACCCAAAGGTTGGCGAGTTCCGATCTCGTTATTGACTGCCATTACCGATACGAACGCGGTCTGCTCATCGAGGAGCGCGCTAAGGCGGTCAAGATCGATGATGCCTTCCGAGGTAACAGGAGCGAACGCTACGCGAGCCCCTTCGGATGCGAGACGCGCAGCAGGAGCGATCATTGCCCTGTGCTCTATCACTGAGACAACTACGCCAGATAAATCCCCGCGTGCGATCGCATCACCGAGAACGCCGCGCATAACTCCCTTGACCGCAAGGTTGTCCGACTCTGTACCTCCACCGGTAAATACAACCTCGTGGGGTAGGCAGCCAAGCAGAGTTGCGATTCGCTCGCGTGCCTCTTCGAGGGCCGTCTTCGCAGCCCGCGCTGAGGAATGCATACCTGTGGGGTTGGCGTGGAGCTCAAGTAATGCCTCCTGCATAACCGAGACAACCTCTGGATAGAGGGGTGCACTCGCCGCATGATCTAGGTATGCGCGCTCTAGGTAGGGCCGCGAACGGTCGGGGGTCTCCACCGCTCGGATCTTACCGGTAGCAACCTAAAAGCCCTCTCTGGGCCCTACGGCTCTAGCGAATTCGGCGATGTTCCTGAATACTTCACTCAGGAGGATAAAAGAAAACATCGCAACCAACTCAAAGAAAAATGGAACCTTAAGTGCCCGATATTCGTTACCGATAGAGAACTTCAAGAAGCAAGAAATCAAGACCAGCAGTACAGAAATACCGCAATAAGGGCTAGCAATGGGCAGAAATGGCTATTAATCGCTAGTAATCGCACTGAAAATGACCGAGGGCGGAACTGAGGTCGAATACGAGGCCGGTCAAATGAACCGGCAGCGACGATCGGAGTGGGCATGGTTGTCACACCGTCATTGTTTAATGAAGAGATGAGTTCACAACTTCGTCTCCTCCCAGGCGGCCAGAGAAGCCGTCACTTAGATGCCAAGACCCGGCAGATAGGGCGCAAGGGTGTCGCAGAGGCACGCGCAACCCTCGCACGCATTCAGCAGGCACCGAGCACCAAGCAACGCCTCCCCCACACCGGGTGAGCATTCTTGGTAGATACCGTCGGGCAGCGGTCATGGGTCGAGGCCAATCGCTGTTAGGGCGCGCCGCACAGCCTTCCGAGAGCCGAGCCGTTAGCCTCACCCCCATGCCGCTTCTCGCTGTAATCGACTGTGAAACCACAGGGCTCGCATCTCGAGATCGCATTATTGAGATTGCAGTAGTTGTACTTGACCCCAGCACTCCAGGGCTCGATGTCGTAGACGAATACGACACGCTCGTTAACCCCGAGCGCGATGTCGGCCCTGTGCATGTTCATGGAATTACTGCTTCAATGGTCGAGGCAGCACCAACCTTTGCGGAGATCGCCGGAGATTTAGCGGAACGCCTGCACGGTCACGTCCTCGTCGCTCATAATCTTCCATTCGACCTACGAATGATCGCTAGCGAGATTGATCGCTTGGATGCAGAGTTCAATCCGGGGGAGGGTATCTGCACCTACAGACTCTCCGGCACCAGCCTCTCAAAGGCGGTTAAGCAGCACAGCATCACTCTCGACGATCACCACCGTGCTATTGCAGATGCTCGCGCCTCGGCAGAGATCCTAAAGAAGCTCTACAGAGATGCCCCGACCAATGTCACCGCAGCGAGTCTCGATGGCGACCTACACAGGTCTTTCCGCACACTGCGCAGAGATGCGTTCTCAATTGACGGAGCGGCAGTACTCGCACGAGTCTGCGCAGAGGCTGAGGCCCGCGCTGGTTCATTCGATCGCTCTTATCTCGAGACTCTCGATTGGATGCTCGATGATTTTCATCTCGATAGCGATGAGCGAGGAGCCCTGCAGGTTCTTGCAACACACGCACAGGCCGGCGCCGGTGAAGTCTCCGACCTACACGACCGCTACTTCGATGCCTTTGTTGCAGCCAGCAAGCGCGACGGAATCATCTCCGAGCTTGAGCACGCAACACTTGAGCGCTTAGCAACGCTCCTTGAGGTTCCGATGCATCGCGTGCCCCCCGCAGACGAACTCCCTGGGATTACAGCAATTACTCCCGGAATGCGCGTCTGCTTCACCGGCACCGTCGTTGATGACCGCGGCAACGAATGGGCAAGATCGAGGCTTGAGGCAACCGCTGTTGCGGCCAAGTTGATACCAGTTGAGAGCGTTACGCGCTCAGCCTGCGATTTGGTTGTAGCTGCTGACCCGTCATCCTCCTCTGGCAAAGCACGCAAAGCGCGTGACTATGCAATACCAGTTATTTCGGTGGATGATTTTGTTGCGCTAACAAAGAGCATGGCCTAACTCAGTAAGCACTATCACTGAGAGAACGCTCTACCAAGCGCGCGAACCAAATAGGAATGCAGATCAGCGAGCAGGGGTATAGACGCCGAACTCTCCGCGCAGCACATCGCTTACCTCGCCGAGAGTCGCGTAAGCCCTAAGTGCATCCTTCATTGGGTAGAGAAGGTTCTGAGTGCCTCGAGCCGCAATGGCTAACTCGGCGAGAGCAGCATCAACTGCACCCTGATCCCGTCGCGCACGAAGTGCTCGCACACGATCAGCCTGCTGAGTCTCAAGCAGCGGATCAATTGGGAAGACAACAGGCTCAGCATGTGAGTCCTCCGCGAAGTGATTGACACCGATAATAAATTTGTCTTTCGCATCGACAGACTTGGTCCACTCAAATGCAGCCTGCTCAATCTCGTCCTGCATGAAGCCGGATTCGATTGCAGCTACTGCCCCACCCATCTCGTCAATACGCTTGATGTACTCCCATGCTCCAGCCTCAACCTCATCGGTTAATGCCTCTACAAAGTAAGAACCAGCGAGCGGGTCAACGGTCTCGGTCACACCGGTCTCATAGGCAATTATCTGCTGAGTTCGAAGTGCCACCTTGGCCGCGGCCTCTGTTGGGAGACCTAGAGCCTCATCGAAACCATTGGTATGAAGACTCTGGGTGCCACCGAGCACTGCAGCCAGCGACTGAACAGCGACTCGCACAACATTGTTCTCTGGCTGCTGGGCAGTGAGCATTGATCCAGCGGTCTGCGTGTGGAATCGGAGCATCTTGGATCGCTCGTCCTTTGCCCCGAAACGATCAGTCATGATTCGGTACCACATACGCCGTGCAGCTCGGTACTTGGCAACCTCCTCGAAGAAGTTGTTGTGCCCGTTCCAGAAGAACGAAAGCCGCGGGGCGAACTCATCGACATTTAGCCCTGCATCAATCGCAGCCTGTACATATGCAATTCCATTGGAGAGCGTGAATGCAATCTCCTGCACCGCGGTAGAGCCGGCTTCACGGATGTGGTAACCCGAGATTGAGATCGTGTTCCAACGGGGGATGTTGTCGTTGCAGTACGCAAAAATATCGGTGATGATCCGCATCGACGGGCGCGGCGGATATATGTAGGTACCGCGCGCTACGTACTCTTTAAGGAGATCATTCTGAATTGTCCCACCGATCGCGGTAGCGGGAACACCCTGGCCCTCGGCGACCAATTGGTAGAGGAGAATCAAAATCGCAGCCGTTGAGTTGATCGTCATTGAGGTGGTGATCTTGTCGAGAGGGAGACCGCGAAGCAGTATCTCCATATCGTCAAGAGAGTCGATCGCTACGCCCACCTTGCCGACCTCGCCCTCAGAGCGCGGGTGGTCTGAGTCGTAGCCCATCTGTGTTGGGAGGTCGAAGGCGCATGAGAGCCCGGTCTGCCCTGCGCCAAGGAGAAAATGGAATCGCTTATTGGTCTCGTCTGCAGTCCCAAAACCAGAGTACTGACGCATTGTCCAAGGTCGCGTTCGGTACATCTGCTCATAGACACCGCGCGTGTAAGGGGCGCTACCTGGTAGGCCTAGTCGCTCATCGGGGTCGAACCCCTCGAGGTCATTCTGCGTGTAGACCGATTTGATCTCGATCCCTGAATCAGTGCGCCGGGTCTCATCTTTAGCCATAGTGGGCAAGACTACCGGCGCCGCCGCAGATACCCTAAGTGGGTGAGCCAAATTGACCCCTCTCCGTTTGGGGAGACTCCAATCGAGACCGTTGCGGGCTGGATTCGCAGCGCTAAGTCGATCTGCGTGCTTACTGGTGCAGGTATCTCGACAGAGTCCGGGATCCCAGATTTTCGCGGACCCAACGGAGTCTGGACCAAGAACCCAGACGCCGAGAAGGTCTCAGATATTCGCTACTACACCACCGATGCAGAGTTGCGTAAACGTAACTGGCACGCTCGACGCACCAACGGAATCTGGGAGGCCGACCCAAACGCCGGGCATCGCGCACTTGTTGACCTCGAGAAGGCCGCCAACTTAGATCTACTCGTCACGCAGAACATCGATGGCCTTCACCTCCAGGCAGGCTCAGACCCGATGCGCGTAATCGAGATACACGGAACAACCCTTGAGGTTAAGTGCCTTGCATGTGGATGGCGCGGCCCGATGAGCGAGACGCTCGATCGTGTAGCTGCTGGCGAAGAAGACCCCCCGTGCCTTGAGTGCGGAGGAATGCTCAAGAGCGGCACAGTCTCATTCGGAGAGTCGCTGAACAGTGCCGATCTCGCGCGCTCCATGCGCAGCGCCAAGAATTCAGATCTATTCATTGCCATCGGAACTTCACTCGGAGTCTTTCCAGTAGCGAATCTGCCGCGCACCGCATTGAGCACGGGCGCACGCTTAATAATCATTAACGGCGAGCCCACGCCATACGACGATCTCGCAGATGCTGTATCCCATGCCCCCATAGGCGAGGTACTCCCCGCTCTCGTAGCGCTCCTCTAACTCAACCGTTAATGCGGCAGATGGGGGGCCAATTCGGGCTGAATATCTCACAGGTTGGCAATACCTGACCTTTGGGGTAGGATTTATCCCCGTAAGCCAGCACTACTCAACACAGACCCTTCCCAGACTCTCTCCCCAAGGGGTATTTCATGGCGAGCTTCAGAGAGCTCCTAGCCCGCGCCAAGGCCGGCATAACAGAGATCAGCCCAGCGGAGGCCGAGACACGCCTCGGCACCTCAACATTTATTGACGTACGCGAGCAGGACGAGTTCGACGCCGGCACTATTCCGGGCGCCGTCCACATCCTGCGCGGCTTCCTTGAGAGTCAGGTCGAGAGCCGAGTCCCCGATCGTGACGCTCCGGTAGTTCTGTATTGCGCAGGAGGCATGCGCTCCGCGTTCGCGGCTGTAACTCTCAATGAGATGGGCTACACGAATGTTGTCTCGATGGAGGGCGGATTCGGTCAGTGGAAGAACGAAGGCCGCAACTGGATCACTCCTGTCTCCCTAAGCGCTGAGCAACGCGATCGTTATAAGCGTCACCTACTTCTCCCTGAGGTAGGCGAGGCTGGGCAGCAGCGTTTACTTGAGAGCAAGGTGTTGTTGCTCGGTGCAGGTGGGCTCGGATCTCCCGCTGCGATGTATCTCGCAGCAGCAGGCGTTGGAACCCTTGGCATTGTTGATATGGATGTTGTAGATAACTCAAATCTTCAGCGACAGATTCTTCACAACATTGACCGTGTAGGCGATCGCAAGGTTGACTCGGCAAAGAAGACACTCACGCTTCTAAACCCAGATATCAATGTTGTTGGTTATGACGTGCGCTTTGGTGCCGAGAATGTTCTAGACATCCTCGATGGCTACGACGTGGTTGTCGACGGTACTGACAACTTCCCAACTCGGTACCTCTTGAACGACGCTGCATTGATCAAGCGAATCCCTGTGGTTCACGGATCAATCTTCCGTTTTGAGGGTCAGGTAACTGTCTTTGATCCTTATGTTGGGCCCTGCTACCGATGCTTGCTCCCTGAGCCCCCACCACCGGAGCTTGCGCCTTCCTGCGCAGAGGCCGGAGTTCTTGGGGTTCTGCCAGGGATCATCGGATCGATTCAGGCTCTTGAGGCAATCAAGTTGCTCCTAGATCTTGGAGATCCGTTACGCGGAAGACTCCTTGCATACGACGCTCTAGAGCAGTCATTCCGCACCTTTAAGGTACGTCGCGATCCGCGCTGCCCTGCTTGTGGCGAGGACGCCCCAGAGATCGTGATCGCAGAGTACGACCAGCACTGCTTGCCACACGCTCTACTCGCAGATGGCAGTACCGCTGGCCACTAGTTGACCTTCTGTTCCACCAGTTCAATTAAGAGGGAGGCCCCGGCATTTGCCGGGGCCTCCCTTTATAACTTCTTCAACTTTGTTTCGTAATTAATTACGGAGTCTTAGTCGTCTTCATGTTTGTTATCGCCTTCGGCATACGGATGCTCTTGAGATTGGCCTTCTTCCACTTGTTTACCTCTGCCTTGATTCCGACAGCGGGTACAGCCTTAGCGCCCTTCGGATTCTTCATACCTGCGAGCACAGGTGGCTTAGGTGTCTTAGCAATTTTGTAATCAACCGAAGGTGGCTTTGATGCGTCGATGTATTTCTGTAGATCGAGTACGTCCGTTGCCGGAACTCCCACACCCGTTGGGCATGGCAGCACGTTCTCTATGTTTGAAGGCTTACTCGTCTTAAATACATTGTTAGAGAAGCAGTTGCCCTCTCCACCGAACGTAGCGAGATCCCCCTCGCCCGAATCGCTCACGATGTTATTAATAACACGGTTGCGATTGGCGAAGAATACTGTCTTGTCTGGGTTGAGAACAGAGACGATGCCGCCAATGTCGTGGTCCCATACTCGATTCTTTGTGACCAGGTTGTCGTTACCACCCGCAATGAGGATCCCATTCCCCTGCGCCAACTTTGCAGCGCCAATCGCTGGTGTCTCACCATTGTTGTTTGAGTAAACAAGGTTTCCAATCACCGTGGCCTTGCGCTGAGGAGCAAGAGCTTCTCCGTCTCCACTATTCGGCACGATTCCAGCGCGGTTGTAGCGCCAGATTGAGTTCGCAACCACGAGGTTTTCGCTCGCATTAGTACCGGAGTATCCGAGGCCGTTGTACTCAGATATCGAGTCTCGGATGATCGAGTCGCAGGGGAAACACTGCCCTATGTAGAACCCTGCGTCCGGGGATCCTGAGCCGTAGTCGTGATCCAGAATGCCTTCTACGGAGTCGAATGCATAGATGCCGTAGTCACCAGTGCGTGTTGAGGTGAGATAGGAGCCTCTATAGCCCTTTACCCCAGTCCAGAAAAACCCGTTGCGCTCATAGCGGCGCGCTGTCATGTTCTCAACGGCAACACCATTGGCGCCGATGATCTTGATCCCGTTCTCGAGTTCATACCGACCATCGAGAATTGTCTTGTTCCGGTCTAGCCCGCGAATGACTATGCGGTCGGTTGTTACAAGAACTGCCTCGTGGTAGACGCCCGGGGATACAAAAACCAGATCTCCTGGGCTTGCCTTATCGACCCCACCTTGGATCGTCTTCGCATCGCCAGGGACACGGATCGTCTTAGATTCTCCGCTGCTAGATAGAGACCCGGAGCGGCCATCTCCGTCTTGTTCTGAATCCTTAGGGAGAGTTCCATCTGCATTCTTTACGGTGATTGATCCAAACATTCCACGCCCGGGCGCTCCATGGAATGAGCAGAAGTACGCGTACACACCAGGTTTTTCAAATTTGAATTCGTACTCCTCACCTACACCGATGAGCTTGTCGCCCCATCGAGCTTTCTTCTTATCGGGGATGATGTTGTGTTCGTTGTAGCCCTCGTTGGACCAATGGATCGTTGCCCCTGGGTCGATGGCGACGCGCTGAGGCGAGAATACGTTGTCTTTCATCGTGACATTTACGTCGATGTACTGCTGCACAGCAGCGCCGCTGCTACGCGTGGCAGCCGAGGCAGGCGACGCAACTGCGACTATCCCAGAAAGGCCCGCAGATGATGCGACGAGAATCGTCAGTAGGCGCTTCAGGTTGAATCCTCTCAGGATCCCGTACTGGGCCTTCGAACCTAAATCTTTCTTCATCATTAAATCCCCCGATTAAATGTTCATATATAAAGAATTGAAGCTCAACTACAGAACCAATAGCGAAGCGTTTGTTGATTTCCTACTTTGGATTTTTAAAAGAACGCGCCAACTCGATGAGCGTGCGCGTTGCAAATCCAGTGCCACCTCTTGGCGTGTAACCACTATCAGCACTCGCACGCGATGGACCCGCTATGTCGATATGCGCCCAGGGCGTAGACCCGACAAAAGCCTCCAAAAATAAGCCTGCTGTGAGTGCCCCGCCATACCCACCGGTGCCGGTGTTCTTAAGATCCGCGATCTCGGACTCAATAAGTGCCTTGTACTCTGCAGGCAGCGGAAGGGGCCACACAGACTCCCCAACACGATCAGCCGCAGCCTGCACCTGGTCGCGCAACGAGTCGTTATTACCCATAAGCCCTGCGATCTTGTCGCCAAGCGCAACCATGCAGGCGCCTGTCAATGTTGCAACATCAACAATTGCTGCCGCACCATCATCAGCAGCAAGCGCTAACGCATCGGCGAGAATCAATCTCCCCTCAGCGTCTGTATTAAGCACCTCGACGGTCTTACCGTTGCGGTGCTTTAAAACATCACCTGGGCGAATCGCAGTACCACTCGGCATGTTCTCTACCAACGGCGCATAACCAATCACCTTCTGCTTTACACCAAGATCACGAAGCACCGACATCGTCGCTATGACTGCTGCCGCGCCCGACATATCAGTCTTCATCGCCTCCATGCCGCTCGCAGTCTTAAGGGAGAGTCCGCCGGAGTCGAAAACAACTCCCTTACCCACCAGCGCAAGAGCCGGCCCACGGGCGCCAGTTGGTGCGTAGGTGATCTTTACGAAGCGGGGCTTGCGTGGCGATCCCTGGGCGACTCCGATGACGCCACCCATGCGAGCGCGACGAATCTCTTCAGGCCCGAGGACTTGGACTCTCACTCCTTTACCGCGAAGCAGCGCCTGTGCAGCTTTTGCGAATACCTCCGGCGACTTATCCGCCGCTGGGGTATTAGCGAGATCTCGCGCCCAGCAGGTCGCCTCTGATATGAGGGCTCCGCGTGTTGCACCAGCTAATACACGTGCTCCTCCGCCACCGAGCAGAGTAATGACACCTAGCGGAGATGCGGTTGACTTGGTCTTGTGCTCGATGTATCGGTAACCACCGAGTACACATCCCTCTGCAACTGCCTGAGCGGCTGCGGTTCGATCAATTGATTCAGGGGCTGCATCAAGAATCGTTGTCGCGAGGGACTTGGCCTTTGATCCGCGCTTCGCAATTGCTGCGCCGCACTTACGCAGCACCTCAAGACTCAACGAAGACTCCGCGCCGAGACCAAAAACCATCGCGGCTTTAGCGGCACCTGAGTCGCCGAGGGGCACCATCAGCGTCTCCCCGACCTTCCCCTCAAAACCAGCCGAGGCTAGGAACGCAACGAGACCACCCGAGAGCGCCTCATCGAGCAACTCTGCACCTGGGCCTAAGAGCCTTCCACTAAATACCGGAACGGCGAGAAGGTCGACCCTCGCTCGCGATGCTGAGGTTGCGCTAACACGAAACACGATACTCATTTATGTTCCTTTCGAGTACACGATTCTTGAATGGAAGATTTTTATTAGAGGTTTTTATCTGCAGAAGAGCAGAAGATCAGTCGACTATTTCGCGCCTTGCAGGTCTAAAGACACCTTCCTGCCAGCGAGCAAGGGTCCAGCAGAGGTCCGCAAGACGGTTGAGATACGGCACCACTTGGCTCTCGGCCTCTAGCCATCCAAGTCGAGTCGCTCCAACACAGTCGCGCTCTGCTCTGCGGACAACGGTTCGAGCAACATCAAGCAAGGCAGAGATTCGGTTCTCGCCTGGGAGTACAAACTCCGAGGGCTGTTCAAAGCGTTCCGTAATTGCGTCAATAATTGGCTCGAGCTGCGTAACCATCTCAAGAGTTACACGGGTCGTTCCATCAGTTAATTTCGAGCGGTTCTCTGGAGCGGTAGCGAGTTCGGCTCCGACTACGAAGAGGTCCCGCTGGAGTCGAATAAGCAGCTCAAGAATCTCAGAGCCCGCCTCGGCCTCAGCCCGTGCGACACCTAGCGCCGAGACGGCTTCATCCGTTGTTCCATAGGCATGCGGACCGGCATCGTCTTTTGAGACGCGCCCCCCGTATAAGAGTGCTGTAGTGCCGTCGTCTCCACCGCGCGTATAAATTTTCACTCTCTTAGTGTACGGCGACGACCCCCCTTGGCACGGCTCCCGGCTTTGCAAGAGCGCTTCCCTATGCCCAAGGACTAGATAGGACCCCCCAGCCCTTAGACTCTGCGCCGATGAGTAACTTTCTAAAAGCCCTAACTGAGCGAGTGTTGGTTCTTGATGGCGGTTTTGGGACGTGGATGCAGGCCTATGACCTAGGACCTGACGACTTTGGCGGTGAGGAGCTTGAGGGCTGCAATGAGAACCTTGTTGCAACAAGGCCGGATCTCATCACTGCCATGCACTCCGATTACCTAGCAACCGGCTGCGACGCGGTTGAGACAGCCACCTTTGGAGCCTTTGGTCTCGTATTAAACGAATACGACATCGCTGACCGTTCCTATGACCTAAATGTTGCAGCGGCCAAGTTGGCTAAAGATGTTGCAACAGACTTCTCAACACCGGATCGACCTCGCTGGGTAGTGGGCTCCATCGGACCGGGCACACGCCTCCCGTCGCTTGGGGTAATCTCCTTTGTCGACCTTCGAAATGACTATGAGGTTCAGGCCTCTGGATTGCTCGCCGGCGGAGCAGATGTACTTCTTGTTGAGACTGTCTATGACCTCCTTCAGGCCAAATCTGCGCTAATCGCATGTCGACGCGCTATGCAGGCAGCAGGGCGCGAGGTCCCGTTGATGGTGCAGGTAACCATGGAGACAACCGGGCGCATGCTTGTTGGCTCGGAGATTGGGGCCGCATTAACAGCACTTGAGGCCATGCGACCAGATGTAATCGGAATGAACTGCGCTACCGGTCCACAAGAGATGACAGAACACCTGCGCTACCTAGCGCAGCATTCCCAGACCTTTATCTCGTGCCTCCCTAACGCCGGGCTTCCGAGCGTCGTTGATGGACACACGCACTACGACCTGACTCCCGTTCAACTTGCCGATGCGCACGAGCGCTTTGTGACTGAGTTTGGTGTCAACATCGTGGGCGGGTGCTGCGGCACAACCCCTGAGCACATTGCTGCAGTAGTTGATCGTGTTGGCGGTCAAGCACCGATGGGTCGCACCCCAACCCTTGAGCCATCATGCTCGAGTCTCTATAGCCAGGTTCCGTTCGACCAAGAGGTTGCATACCTTGCACTAGGCGAGCGCACTAACGCTAATGGATCTAAGAAATTCCGCGATGCAATGCTCGAAGAAGACTGGGATACATGCGTAAATATGGCGCGTGAGCAGGTCAAAGAGGGCGCACATGTGCTTGACATTTGCGTTGATTATGTAGGCCGCGACGGCGTTGCTGATATGCGTGAAATTGCAGGGCGCTTCGCCACGCAGGCTGCGCTCCCGCTTGTATTTGACTCCACTGAACCCGAGGTCATGGAGGCTGGCCTTCAGTTATTTGGTGGCAAAGGCATCCTCAACTCAGCCAACCTTGAGGAGGGCGAGGCCCCGGGCACTCGACTCGATCGTGTCCTACGCCTAGCTAGCGAATACGGAGCGGCGGTTATCTGCCTTGCAATCGACGAAGAAGGACAGGCTCGCGATCTCGAGTGGAAGATGCGTGTCTGCAAACGCATCTACGACCTCGCGGTCAATAAGTACGGAATACCACCAACAGACCTCTTCTTCGATCCGCTTACGTTTCCCCTAAGCGCTGGAACCGAGGATCTGCGTGGCGATGCGATTGAGACCATCGAAGCGATCCGGCGCATTAAGTCAGATCTTCCAGGCGCCTCAACGGTTCTGGGTCTATCCAACGTGTCATTCGGGCTCAAGCCTGCAGCGCGCCACGTGTTGAACAGTGTCTTCCTCGACGAGTGCCGCAAGGCGGGCCTTGATGCAGCGATTGTGCATGCAGCACGGATCATGCCTCTTCATAAAATTGATCCGAGGGCAATAGAGGTAGCACTCGATCTCATCTGGAACCGCGGCACCGACGACTACGACCCGCTCATGGAGTTCTTGGAGATGTTTGAGAACGTCACCGCAGGCGAAGTAGAACGCGAGGATCGCTCCGGCTGGAGTGTTGAGCAGCGCCTGAGTCATCGCATTATTGACGGCGAGCGTGATGGCCTTGAGGTCGATCTAGATGAAGCCCTTTCCGGTGGGCGACCCGCTCTCTCAATTATCAACGATGTATTGCTAGAGGGAATGAAGATCGTTGGGGAGCGCTTCGCTACCGGCGAGATGCAACTTCCTTTCGTGCTTCAGAGCGCGGAGACAATGAAGAAGTCGGTTGCTTACCTAGAGCCGCACATGGAGCAGGCAGATGCTGGCGGCAAAGGAATAGTTGTACTCGGAACCGTTAAGGGTGACGTTCACGACATTGGGAAGAACCTTGTCGACATTATTCTTACGAATAATGGCTATGAAGTTCACAACATCGGCATCAAAGCACCCCTCAACGTTTTCTTAGATAAAGCGCGCGAGGTCAACGCAGACGCAATCGGTATGAGCGGTCTCCTCGTAAAGAGCACGATCATCATGCGTGAGTATCTACAGGAGATGAACTCGCTTGGGTTTGCAGGGACCCCTGTGATGCTTGGTGGCGCCGCACTCACACGTAGTTACGTTGAGTCAGACCTTCGAAAGATCTACGAAGGTAGGGTTTTCTACGGAAAAGACGCGTTCGAGGGGCTTCGCACGATGGATACTCTCATGCAGGGCAAGAAAGATGGAAACCTTGATCCCGAGTTCGGGCGCGCCGAGGGAGCGAAGCGCAGCACCCCGAGGCGAAGTGAGCAGGTTGAGGATGAAATCGAGATCCCATCACGCTCAGATGTCGCGACTGACGTCGAGATCTTTAAGCCGCCGTTCCTAGGGCATCGAGTAGCTAAGGGCATCGCGCTCGACGATATAGCCGCATACATAAATGAGACTGCACTATTTAGAAACCAGTGGCAGTTCAGACCTGAGAAAGGCAGCGGCGGCTCTGAGTCTGACGAAGAGTTTAAGAATCGAATTCGCCCGATACTGCGTGCTGAGCTCGATCAAGCAAAAGCAGAGGGCTGGCTCGTACCGACTGTCTCGTGGGGCTACTTCCCCGTCAACAGTGAGGGCGGAGATTTAATCATCTGGACTGATGACACACGTCGCACAGAGCGCATGCGAATGAGCTTTCCACGACAGCGACGAGCACCCTTCCACTGCATCTCAGATTTCTTCCGCTCAACTGAGTCTGGAGATGCCGATTACGCGGCCTTCCACGTCGTAACGGTAGGAGAGGAGGCCTCGATCAAGGAGCGAGAACTCTTTGCAGATGATCGCTATGCCGATTACCTACGCTGCCACGGACTCAGCGTTGAGATGACAGAGGCCCTCGCAGAGTTATGGCATCGTCGCATTCGCGAAGATTGGGGTTTCGCCGATCAGGACGGACCAAACCTTGCCGGTCTATTTAGGCAGCAATACCGAGGGTCAAGATACTCATGGGGTTACCCGGCATGCCCCGACTTAGAAGAGCAAGGAAAGTTGAATGAACTGCTTGACCTTGGCTCAATCGGAGTACAGATCACTGAGGAGTTCCAGCTCACTCCCGAGCAGAGCACCTCTGCCATCATCCTCCCCCACCCTGAGGCTAAGTACTTCGTAGTCTGATCGCGCATCTTGCTGAGTTGAGATGAGCAGCGAGAGTTCGCGCGTTAAATACTTCGACAGCCGAGCAACGGGTTTGCTCCGCCGCCGATGTCGATTGCGTAGACACAGACCTGGCTACCTCCGCCAGAGAGTGTGGTGTCGAAACCATGAAGCGCTCCGTACGAGGAGAAGACGGCTCCGACATCTGGGCGCGAGAGGTTTGCGGTAGTTGCAGCCCTAAATACGCCGTCAACATAAATATGGAGCGTAACTGGGTTCGCACTATCCGGGTCTATTACCCATCCCGTTACACGAATTCCACTAGGAGTTCGACTGACGCTATCGATGCTGCCGAATGGCTGCGTGTTAACTGTGACGCTTCTGCACCCAATCAGGGGATTCACTCCGACGCCAACATTGATCGCATAGACACAGTACGTAGTTGCACCAGTCGTTGTTGGAGGAATTATCGAGTCGAATCCGTGGTTAGATCCCCATGCTGGAAAGACCGAACCAACATCGGCTCGAGGAGTATTTGCGCTAATCGCAGATACAAGTTGACCGTTTGCGTATACATGGAGAGTCACAGGGCCCGCAGTATCGGCATCTAAGGCCCAACCGCTCAGCCTCACACCACCCGCTACACGTCCAACTACCTCAAGACTCCCGAGAGGCGTTCCACCAAGAACAGTCGTGCAGGTACCGAGTCGCGGATTGGTTACACCATCTACGATGTTTATTGCATAGAGACATACCTCGCCGCCTTGCAGAGGCACAAATGCATCAAAGCTGTGGGAATCGCCGTAACCTGGGAAGTAGTTCGAGAAACCCGGTCGGGAGAGGTTGGCTGAGATCGCAGCCCCCACTCCGCCGGCGTATACATGAACCGAGACTGGATCTGCAGAGTCTGGGTCAAGCGCCCAGCCAACAACTCGAACTCCACCGGGGACGCGCGAGACAGACTCAACGTTCCCAATCGGCGTAGGCCCTATCAAAGTGCTGCAACCAAGTTGTCGCACCGCTACGCCCGGGCCAACATTTACAACGTAGACACAGAGGTTTCCTCCAGAGACTGGAGCCACCGCATCAAAACCATGATTAGCGCCATAGGGAGGGTACGCGGCGCCAATGTCCGGGCGAGCAACCCCCGCAGGAATCGCAGCGGCCAGCGAACCGTCTCGCGTCACCAGAATTGTTGCCGCTGTACCAAGATCGGGGTCAAGCCCCCAACCGCGTATCAGCACGCCACCCGGCGCGCGACTTATTGAGTCGAGCGCTCCAACGGGATCCGGGCCAGCGATTACTCCGCAGCCGAGGGGCGTGTCTCTAGAGCCGGTCCCTACATTGACTCCGTATACGCATACGGTGCCGCCGGTTGTGACTGGCAGCACGCCATCGAAGCCATGGTTCGCTCCAAAATTAAATACCGCTGCAACATCGGGTCGATATCCATTCGCAAGAATCGTGCCGATCGGATTGTCGTTTAGCGTCACGCGAACTGATATTGCATCCGGGGTTGAGACATCAAAACTCCACCCTCCAACATGCACTCCGCCCGGTACACGCTCGACTATGTCCGTGCGCCCAGCAGGGTCAGCTCCGGCAGCGGCGAGCGCAGGGATACCGTTCCATACCAATACCCTTTGATACAAGGAGATAATGGTTGCTGCATAAGTCGTTGAGCTAGCCCAGTTGCCATTACCCATTTGATTCCAGGTAGCTGCACGACCTTTTGCAAAGAATGTATCGAAGTTATAAATCGCTAGCGCAGGGTCGTATGTGTAGACGCCGTTTACAGTGCGGCGTCCGTACCACTCGACAACCGGGGCGTTGCGTAGGCCGCTTGCACGCGAGGTGATATCCGCGTAATTCTTTAGGTGCTGAATCTGGGCGCGTACCCCAGTTCGAGCGTTAGGGAACGGCCTACCTGAGTTACAGGTATCGCAGGCACCCATCCCTGCGAAGTTGTAATCGGTTGGTTTGACCATGCTGCCAACAAAACCGAAGTAGCCGGTCTCAACAATGGATTGGATAAATGCGATGTCGCCTCGCAGATTCTCTGATACCCCCTCATCGACGAAATACGCCGCCATCGAATCAATATTCTCTCCGGGGACATTGAGGGTTCGCCCCGTGGAGCGATACCAAGCAGCTAGTTGAGCGGAGTTGAGGACCGGCGGACCGATTACTGGAACGGTGATCGCATCCGCAGAGGCCGGAGCAGCGTTAACGGCGAGCGATACCAGCCCGGCAGATACAAAACCAACAGCAAGAAGAGCAAACGCACTGACGATCGCTATGCAGCGCTCGAGCACCGGAACCCGACGCGCGCTCTCTCGCGATGTCACGGAGATACTTGAGGAATACTCGTCTGGATTCATATTTAGATTCTTCTGTAAGGGGGCACGCATAGTGCCAATGTTGCTTATGTCAACTTATGTTGCCAGTGTTATAGATGATCTGATAGTTGAGGCTAGGGCCCCGCGACTCCAAATGCATGCCAATCTGGTCTCCGTCCGATGATTATCGGCTGTTTATCGGCAGCAATGGGCAATTCCTCAACCTGAGGCCACTCCTTTATTACCGTGATTATTACTCTGATTTTTGGGAAAAAAACTCGCGGGCTACCCCAAATAGGGCGAAAAAATTGACCTATCCTCCATTTATGGGCCTCACACATCGAGACGTCGCCTAGCCTGCTGCGTGATGAAGGGCCTAATTCTCTCCGGGGGCGCTGGTACACGCCTGCGCCCCATAACCCATACGAGCGCTAAGCAATTGGTACCAATTGCCAATAAGCCAATCCTCTTCTATGGGATCGAGGACATGGCCGCCGCTGGCATCAAAGAGATAGGCATCATTGTTGGGGATACTGCCCCCGAGATTGAGGCTGCAGTAGGTGACGGCTCGCGCTGGGGAGTGAGGGTTACCTATATTCCTCAGGACGCCCCGCTCGGACTCGCTCACTGCGTGCTTATTGCCTCCGATTACCTAGGCGACGACGACTTTGTCATGTACCTAGGCGACAACATGCTTGAGCAGAACCTCACAGATTTTGTTACCAACTTCACCACCGCACGCAAAGCTGGGGCTGCCGATGCCCCTACAGCACAGATTCTGCTGGCGCACGTCGATGACCCACGCCAATTTGGGGTTGCTGATGTAGGCCCTGACGGAGATATTCGCGCACTCGTCGAGAAGCCAGAGAATCCCCCATCCGATCTTGCGCTTGTCGGTATTTATCTCTTTGACAAGACCATTCATAAGGCAGTTCGCTCAATTAAGCCATCGGAGCGCGGTGAACTCGAGATTACTGATGCAATCCAGTGGCTTCTTGAGCAGGGCCTGCGCGTTAGCCATGAGGTTCTCAAAGGTTGGTGGATTGATACGGGCAAGAAAGACCCGCTACTTGAGTGCAACCGCCTCGTGCTTGAGACTCTTGTTACCTCAATCGTTGGAACCGTCGATACCGACTCCACTATTGAGGGCAGGGTCGTGGTCGAAGCGGGCGCAGTGATTATTAACTCAAGAGTTAGAGGTCCAGCAATTATCGGTGCAGGCACGCGGGTCGTTAACTCCTATATCGGACCCTTCTCCTCTGTATCATCGAATTGTCAGATAATCGACTCAGAGCTTGACCACTCCGTAGTGCTCGAATCTGCTCAAATTGTAGGTATTCATCGAATGACTGACTCCTTAATCGGGCGTGACGTACAGGTGCTGCACTCCGATACAAAACCTCGCGCACTCCGTCTAATGCTTGGCGACGACTCGAAAGTAGAGCTTGACTGAAATGGCAACTGTTACTGAATCTGATGTAATCGCAGGGGTATATCTCGTAGACCCCGCGATCCACGGCGACGAGCGCGGTTACTTCATTGAGACCTACCGTCGACAGTGGTTCCCCCAAGGTCGCGAGATGATCCAAGGAAACCGCGGCGATCGTCAAGAGGGTTGCATAGTCGGACTGCACTACCACTTACATCAAGCCGATTACTGGTACATCCCGTATGGCAGAGCACGAGTAGTTCTCCACGATCTACGCGTTGGTGGCCCAACCGATGGCGCAACTCTCTGCCTGGATTTGGGAAGGCGCGAAGATGGAACGCATAACCACGGAGGGATCTTTATTCCACCTGGCATTGCTCATGGATTCGCATCGCTAACGGATATGACGATTACCTACCTCGTCGATGGTTATTACAACGCCCAAGACGAATTGGGTGTCGCCTGGGATGACCCCGAAATTGCAGCGGATTGGGGGCTCGCTAACCCCATCCTCTCTGAGCGCGACGCAACCAACCCTCTTCGTAGCGAGATTGAACCCCGTGTGCGCCCAGCTTGGGCAATGCGCACCTGAGATAAGGAAACCAATGCGCCTCTTTGTTACTGGCGGTGCCGGATTTATCGGCTCCAATTATGTTCGATATGTATTAGAAAACACCGACGACACAGTGACGGTCTTCGATGCACTCACTTACGCAGGAAATCTAAATAATTTCAAGGGTCTTGAAGATAACCCTCGTTTCTCCTTTGTAAAAGGCGACATTACGGATCGAGAGTCAGTAAGTGCCGCCATGCCCGGGCACGATGCTGTAGTTCACTTTGCTGCCGAGAGCCACGTAGACAGATCAATTGTTGACCCTGACGCCTTTGTTAAGACCAACTGCGACGGAACAAATGTGATGTGCGATGTAGCTAGAAGGGTCGAGGTTGATCGCTTCCTGCATATCTCGACGGATGAGGTCTACGGATCAATTGAAGAGGGGTCATTCTTCGAGACCGATCCCCTCGGTCCTCGCTCTCCGTACTCCGCATCCAAAGCCGGATCAGATCTCATAGCTCTTGCTTACCAAGAGACCTACGGACTCCCTGTTGTAGTAACACGATCCTCGAATAACTTTGGGCCTTACCAATTCCCAGAGAAAGTTATTCCGCTCTTCGTCACCAATCTGCTTGATGGCAATAAGGTGCCGCTTTACGGCGACGGCCTCAATGTTCGCGACTGGTGCTACGTAGAGGACAACTGCAGTGGTGTTGATGCGGTGCTACGAAATGGCGTAATTGGCGAGATCTACAACATAGGTGCAGGTAATGAGGAGCCCAACAGGTTCCTCACGGACAGCATCCTTGAGATTCTCGGTTTCGACGACTCCATGATCGAGTATGTCGAGGATCGCCTTGGCCACGACCGTAGGTACTCGATCGACACAACTAAAGCTCGCTCTCTCGGATGGGCCCCAAAACGCGATTTCCGTGAAGCCCTAGAGGCGACTGTCGCTTGGTACAGCGATAACCGCTGGTGGTGGGAGCCGCTCCGAACGAAGCAGGGTTAATGCGCGTTCTTATTACCGGCGCAGCCGGGATGCTCGGGAACGAATTGGTATCCGCCTTCTCGGATCATGAAGTTACTGGGCTCGCTCATCGCGACCTTGACGTCTCGGAGAGAGATGCAGTTCTCGATGCCGTTAGCACCATTAGGCCTGAATTAATCCTTCATGCCGCAGCTTGGACTGCAGTAGACGCATGTGAATCAGACCCAGATAGGGCTTTTGCTATCAACTCTCTCGGCCCTCAGTACATTGCCGAGGCAGCAGAGAAGTGCTCCGCACGGGTGGTTACATACTCGACTGATTATGTTTTCGATGGCGCACTCAGTCGCCCTTACTCGGAGATGGACTCTCCATCGCCTCAGTCGGTCTACGGGGAATCCAAGCTGCGCGGAGAAGAAGCCTTCAACGACGAAGCTGTAATAATGCGGGTCTCATGGGTCTCTGGATTTCACGGAGCCAACATGGTCAAGACGATTCTGCGAATAGCGGAGGAGAACCCAGTTCTCAGATTTGTTGATGATCAAATTGGGTACCCAACCTTCGCAGCCGATGCAGCGGCGATGACCCGCCTACTTGTAGATCAAGAACGATCAGGCCTATATCACGTTACAAATCAGGGCGAGGTTTCGTGGTTTGGTTTTGTTAGAGAAGTACTAATCGCTGCAGGCCTTGACCCAGAACGCGTAGAGCCGATTACAACTGCAAGCCTTACCCCTCCACGCCCTGCGAAGCGTCCGGCAAACTCCAGGCTCGAGAATGCAGCCCTAAAGCGAGACGGTATTGAGCTACTCCCCGACTTCAGAGAGTCTCTCTCGGTCTTAGTTGCACGCCTACTAGGCGAGTGACGAGGGGCGCCGATGAGCAAGGGGCTCGATAGCGCAATACAGTCGCAGGGAGCGAAGCCACTTGTTCGGGTCGTCGTTGTTGACTACGACGGCGGGGAGACAACACTTGCATGCCTGAGATCTTTAACAGCCACAAGATGGCCAGAGGATTCTCTTGAGATAGTCCTAGTTGACAACGCCTCACAGAAACCTGTGACAGGTTTAGTTCGAAGCGAACTCCCAAGGATTCGAGTCATCGAGAGCAGTGAGAATCTCGGTTTCGGTGGTGGATGCAACCTAGGCATTGGGGATCTCACTGGAGTTGATTATGTTGCGCTCATCAACAATGACATGACTGTCGAGCCTGAGTGGCTTTCACCTCTGGTTGATGCAGTTAATAAAGGCCCTCGGATCGGGGCATCCTCGCCAAAAATTATCCTGGCGTCGAGATACCGAAAAATCCGACTCCGATCGGATGTATCGACTCACGGAAGAGGAGACAAGCGCACTTTAGGGATCCGCATCGACGCAGCGCGTGTCGGCGGGGTGGATGTAACAAGCGATATTCGTTACATCAGCGGAACCTGGGGGCCTGAGCTTCAGAGTGACGGATCATTGAGCGTGTGGACCAATGGATTAGCCGAGCTTCTGATCCCATTCTCAGAGGAGGACACGGAGGAGTGCGAGTTGCTCCTATCTTCCTTGGGGCCAGTTGAGGTATTCGTCGATGAGGCGGGTGCGGAGACAAATAGCGCAATCACGAAGATCACTTCTCAACCGCAGTGGGTATCGATTCAAGCTACGCGCCCGACGATCGAGGTAATCCAAAATACCGGCACTGAGATCATCTCTGATGGGTTTGGGGTCGACCGCGGCTACCTCCAGATTGATAATGGTCTCCACGATTTACCCGGAGAGATAACCGCGTGGTGCGGCGGAGCGGTACTACTCAAATCCGAGTACCTGCGAACATCTGGAAGATTCGACTCCTCCCTCTTTCTTTACTACGAAGACGTAGACCTCTCACTGCGCGGGAGCACGCTTGGCTGGCGATATGTATACGAACCCGCTTCGGTGGTGCACCACATTCATGCTGCTACCGCATCTCGCAACTGGAGCAGGAGCGAGCAACTCAAAGAACGCAATCGCCTCGTGGTGCTCCGGAGACACTCGGGTCTCGTAGCCGCTACAAAAGCCTGGATCAATACGGCGAGTGCGACTGCGGGCTTTGCAAAGCGCGACATCGTCTCGCCTCTTCTTCATGGGGATAAGCCCAGACCGGCTTATGTCGCCGCTCGGCTGCGCGCACTCTCAAGTGCAGCAGCATCCTTCTTATCTGGTCGCTGATTTACCCTTATTTCGCAGGCCCATTCTGCGCGCCAATGACCCAATGGATCTGCGCAGAGCACTCGGGTTCTTTGGAGCGAGCATCACTCCACTTACAAGGTCAGGGGCTCTACGCGCAGTACGGCACCACTCGACCAGGGGCGCCAAAGCGACCTCCCATGTATGCCCCTTGGCCTGAGCTAGCGCACAAGATGAGAAACGTTCACGAGTCGATTCATCTAATAGAACTCTAAGTGCATTCGCGAAACCATCGACGTCGCCAGGGGCAATCGCAATTCCAGCACCAGCTGCAGCGATTGAGGACATAAGGTCATCGCCGCCAGTAGCGACTGTCGGGCGCCCAGCCCATAATCCGTCTAGAAGGCGCGTGCGGTATGAGTAGCGCGTCTCAACATGGTCTCGGTGAGCGCTCACCATCACATCTGCCTCGAGCAGATAACCGCCAAGGTCTGCAAACGGCACCCAATCTAGGAATGTAACAATCTCATTCAGAGCGTTTTCATTGACAAAATCTCGCGCTGCGCGAGCTGCCGGGGTCTCTCCTACGTCGGGGTTCGGGTGGCGAGAGCCTGCGAAGACCAGATGCACGGGATGGCCCTCAGCTGCTAGAGAGGCTGTTGCGCTAATCACAGTCTCAGGGTCGAACCAAGGGTAGATACCACCGCCCCACCAAAGAATTATGTCCTTTCTGCCAACACCCTCGCGCAGACCTCTAAGTACTTCGCTAGTAGCGGGTTCAGGGGCCTGCGCATTTAACCCAAAAGGAACCGTGAGCATTAAGCGCGAGAGGTCTGGAGAATCGCCATACGTAAACTCATTTACTCTCCCTGCGGAGGCAAGCGCTCCGGTCCAGAGATCGCGTTGGCGCCCGCCAACATCCAAGAACAGATCACCGCGCTCCAACAAGGATCCGATGGCTGATACCGATGCAGCGATAGTCGCCCTACGTCGCTCCGGCGCTAGCGATGCGCTCTGCTCGAGTACCTCAAGGTGATACGGGTCGTATAGGTCTGCAATAACGCAGGCATCAGATGTCGCTAGTGCCGGGTACCGATCGAGGAGATCGCCCTGCACGATAATGATCTCGGAATGTGAAGCGGCCTCGGCAGTCTCATTCGAGAGCATGCCTAAGCGGAACGCTCCATTGGAGACTTGCTCCACTACTCCATCATCCACTGATGCCGCTAGAAGGATTACCTCGTGCTGAGAGCCTGGGTCATTCGCAAGGGCCCTGGCCATTGCAATAGCTCTAATCGCAGGCCCTGCTAATCGCTCGCCGATAACCTCACCGGTGAGAATCGCAATGATGCTCACGCCCCGGCGCGCCAGACTCCACCGAGGGAGGTAATCCCTGAGGTCCGAAGAGCGCCCTCTACCACCTCAAAAGTGTGCAGATTCCCAACCTCGTGAATCGGAGTCTTCTGGGTGGAGTCATAGATGGTCCCCGTGACGTGATAGCGCCCTTTAGCAACGAGTAACCGCGGCACCACGAGGTCTACATATCCACGCCCGGGAGAAACCTTGGTTGAGAGACCCTGCTCCTTAGAGTTCGTGCCGGTGACAAGGGTGCCTTCGCTGCTCGTCAGCGACATTCCAAAAACAGGGCTTTCCACAGATTCTTTGACATCGTAATGAAAACGGAAAGTAACAGTTTCACCCAACTCGACAACGTCTGGGGCACCCCCATTTATCGAAAGCAACTCAACCCCTTGCAACTTGATCTCTCCAGTCGAGCGTCGCGCGATACCGAGAGTCGCTGGGTCTACGGAGAGGATCTCAGATAAGTAGTGATCAATCGTCTCTGCAGCGGGACCGACCTTAACTAGGTGACCATGCTCTATAAGCGCAGCCTCATCGCAGAGATCCCCCACCGACGAGAGCGAATGCGAGACGACGACGATCGTTCGCCCTTCGCTACGAAACTGATTTATTTTATCGGTGCACTTATTCTGGAACTCCTGATCACCTACTGCCAGGACCTCATCAATAAGAAGGACGGCAGGGTCAACATTGATTGCCACAGCGAATCCAAGGCGCACATACATGCCCGATGAGTAATTCTTGACCGGCGCATCGATGAACTGCTCGATACCCGAAAAATCGACAATCTCATCAAAGAGCGCATCAATCTCGCGCCTTGAGAGGCCAAGGATTGCTCCGTTTAGGTAGACGTTCTCGCGCCCAGATAATTCGGGGTGAAAGCCCGCACCTAGTTCAAGTAGGGCTGAGACTTTGCCTCGCGTGGTGATACTCCCGCCGTCGGGGCGGAGGATACGGGCCATGCATTTAAGCATCGTCGATTTACCCGATCCATTCTCACCGATGAGCCCAAACGTCGTTCCTTCTTTAATCTCAAACGAAACGTCATCAAGCGCCATGAAGTCCTCGTAGCGTGCCCGCCTGCCGCGAAGCAGCGAAGCCTTCAAGGATTGGTTGCGCTCATGATAAAGGCGATAACGCTTAGAAACATGGTCAACTATCACAGCAGCGGTCATCTATACCTCCTCGGCTAGGCGATGGTCGAGGCGATTAAATACGAACTGCCCTACTAGTACGAGCCCGATAGACCAAACCGCTATATATGCGAGGCTACCTATCGACGGGAACGTCAGGTCATAAAGCAGCGCCCGATATGCACTAACCAACTGCACTAACGGATTCATCTCATAGATGCTTCGAAGCGGGATTGATCGCCCCGCAACCTGCCAATTAACTGGCACATAGCTAATCGGATACACAACAGGGGTGGAGTAGAAAAGCATCGGCATTAATAGATTCACAAAGTGGCGGACATCGCGGAAATAAACATTTGCACCGCTAAGTAAGAGCCCAATACCAAGTACTAGCAGCGTCTGCAAGATGACTAGCAGCACAACAATCGGGAGCCAAGGAAGAACCATGTTGCCTGCGATCAGGAGGACTGTGATCACAACGCCGAGCTCGATCAAGAAGGTAACTAGCAGGCCTCCAATGGTTGAGGCGACTAAGAGCTCCCTTGGGAAGTAAACCTTGCGGATTAGTCCAGCATTGACGACAAGACTCTCAATTGATTGTGTAACTCCGTTGGAGAAGAAGTTCCATGGGATTAGAGCACATAGCAAGAAAAGGACAAAGTTTCCCTGGCCGCTTGGATCGCCGATGGGCGCCTTAACTTTTAGAAATACGCCAAAGACAACCCAATAAATAAGTACTGAGGAGAGTGGGTTGAGGAGTGACCAAGTCCACCCAAGGGCTGAGCGCTTATAACGACTCCTAAGTTCCCTCAGGACCAAGTTTGAGAGCAGCTCACGCCGTTCGTAATATTCGCGCAGCTGGTTCATCGGTTTGTCAGGTTAGCGACCGGAGCGAGCAGAGTGGTGCGTCTCATGAACCGAGTAAAGCCCGAGCGAGGACATCCGTGCCGAAGCCCGTAAGGATGGCGAGATATAGGAGCCCGGTAGCGGCCATAACCGCTGAATACGACCTCTCGCGAAGGGCTAACCATGTAACACCAATCAATACACCGGTTGAGGCTGCCGAGAGTGCCCACATCCACGCGAGTATTCCGCCATACCCATCATCGACCGATCCCGAGAGAACGGAGACCATCCCAATGGGCCAGAGCAGCCCGATTACTTCTAGCACCCAAATAGGGGCGCTTATTTTGACTAGCTCCTCAATAGGGGCGCGCGGTAAGCCGGGCTGTGTGAGATACCAATGCCCGAGAAGCATCGCATCAGTTAGTGCGCCTAGGAATGCTGCCCCCATAACGAGTCGATAAGCGCTCTGTATCGCTGGCCCCCCGAGAGTCACCGACTCAGAAACCAGGGCAATCAATCCAAATGCAGGTGCGATCAAATCCAATAACGGATTGAACTCTCGCGCCTCCTTTAGTCCGGTTGCTTCTGGGCCCTCAGCACCGGATGCTCGGGCAACCTTCCGGCTCTCTCCAAGCATTGCGTCTACCCGCTCAGTTTTAGCAACCTTGCGCTCTTTTGCAACGCTAACCCCAGCTGCGCGATGAGCGATGCTCGACGCGAGTGCATAGAGCGCAGCAAGCATCGCTAGAGCCGATGCGGAGAGGGCGATTATGCGCGCTGTACCGGACCCGCCACTAGCGATACTGGCCCAGATCGCTCCACCAAGCATTGCTGCACCGAGGCTACGCAGTAACCATCCGTACCCAAGGCTCACGAGACGCCCTCGCGTGGTTATCCATAAAAGGGCGAGGATTCCAATCCCCCACTCCATAAGGACACTCGCCAAATCAAGTTTCACCTAGTTAGACCCGTCTCCAACAATGCGGGAGATGCTGCCGCCTCAGCTGAACTACGCGCGTGATACGAAGAACGCACAAGTGGCCCAGACTCAACATGGTTTATCCCTGCTGCCTCGCCTATACGAGCAACCTCTGCGAACTCCTCGGGGCTCCACCAGCGCACAACGGGTAGGTGCTGCTCCGAGGGCCGAAGATACTGCCCAACCGTAACAATCTTCACGCCGACGGCAGCAAGATCAGTGAGGGCACCGCTTACCTCGTCGAGCGTCTCACCGAGACCGAGCATTATCCCCGACTTTGTAACGTGCCCGGCCGCGTTCGCGCGGGCAAGCAACGCTAACGAGCGTGCATAACCCGCGGATGGCCTAACGGCGCGCTGCAGTCGCGCAACGGTCTCAATGTTGTGATTCACAACATCGGGGTTCTCATTCAAAATCAAATCTAAAGAATCCAAATCGCCCCGCAGATCGCTTATTAGTACCTCAGTACGCGTCTCTGGCGAGGCTGAGCGAATTGCATTGACAGTTGCTGCAACATGTGCAGCGCCGCCATCATCGAGATCGTCTCGTGCAACCATGGTCAAGACAGCATGTTTGAGACCCATACGCACCACTGCACTAGCGACTCGCTCTGGCTCATCGGCCTCCGGGGCGCTCGGGAGCCGAGTATCTATGAGACAGAAACCGCAGGCACGTGTACAGCGTTCGCCGAGAACCATGAAGGTCGCTGTTCCATCGGCCCAGCACTCATAAATATTCGGGCAGCCGGCGCTCTCGCAGACAGTATGTAGATCAAGTTCACGCACCAAGCGTTTCAAGCCTCGATACTCGGCACCTAGATCTGCTTTTACTCTCATCCACTCTGGGCGCCTAAAAGTTGGATCCGCCACTGGTACCTCTACAGATGCAGCCTGGAGGCGACTAACTAATCGAACCGGGACCCCTGCCTCAGCCGACTGCTCCTCAATGCTCCTTCGACGTTCATCGCTCTGCAATACCAACGGCTCGCGCCAAGCCACGCTCTGGTCATCGACTTCATACACATCAAACTCTTGAGTAAACGAAGATACAAATGCCTCGGCGACAATCTCCATAAGACTCTTAGTGCTCTCGGTGCTACCTGAAGTAGCTCCAGCAGGGCCATCGAGATCGGAGAGAACTTTGGATAGTGACGTCACCCCGCGATCTGTAATTCCACACGGGACTATGTGGTCAAACATCGAGAGGTCTGTATCGACATTAATGGCGACTCCGTGGCGAGTACGTCGGCCCTCGACCTTGACCCCCACTGCGCATACCTTCGCTCCGCCGATCCAAACGCCAGGGTATTCAGGGTCTGTATAAGCATCAAAGCCGATAGAAGCAAGCGAATCCAGAACTACTTGCTCTAGTTGACGAACGTATGCCACCGAATCAACAAGCCCACCTCGCCAAATCGGGAGGTCGATAATTGGGTAGATGACTAACTGCCCTGGTCCGTGATAGGTCACATCACCACCACGGTCGACGCTGCGAAGCACAGCACCTACCGATTCAGGCTCCACCAGAACATTCTGGTCATCTCCACGGCGGCCAAGAGTGTAGGTATGGGGATGCTCTAACAGTAGGAGGTAGTTGCCTGATCGAGAGTGAAGCGAACGTGCTAGTGCATCCGCCTCGTCATAAGAGACTCGCCCTAACCAACGCACATTGAGGCGTTCAATCATGCGAGTTCAGGATCCCAGTCGCGCGTCTCGATATTGGTACGTACCGCATGGAGAAACGCAGCAGCGTACGCACCATCAAATGCCCTGTGATCCCAGGTCAATGCGAGAATTCCCACATGGTGAATCGCTATTGCGTCACCGCCATCTGAATCTGTGACAACAACTGGCCGTTTACGAATGCCATCGGTAGCAAGAATTGCGACCTGAGGCTGGTTGATTATGGGGAGAGTCATATAAGTCTCGAATGGACCCATATTCGTAATTGTGAATGTTCCTCCAACAAGCTCATCTGGATTGAGACGCTTAGAGCGAGCGCGCGAACCCAAGTCGCGAATCTCGCGAGCTAGTTGCGTGAGTCGTTTGCCATCGGCATCCCTCACAACCGGCGCTACTAGCCCCGCGAAATCTAAATCCACAGCAACGGATAAATGTAAGGCGTGATGAACAACCATCTGCTCAGCATCAAGGGAAGAGTTGACTATTGGAAATTCATGGAGCGCATCTGCAACTGCACGAACGATGAAAGGAAGATAGGTAAGGCTAAAACCCTCTTGCTCTCTAAACTCCGCGCCGTGGGCTTTGCGCGTGCGCTCTACCTGCTCGAAGTCAACCTCAACACTTGTGTACACATGTGCACTAGTTGCTTTCGATCGAGTCGTGTGCTCCGCGGTAATCCGGCGAACATTTGAGAGAGCGATTACTTCATCTCCGCGCTCCATTCGCGGCTTAGGCTCGGTCACTGCCTTCTTAGGGGCTGGTGATGCGGCCTCAACATCGTGCCTAGTAATTCGGCCACCCTCACCCGTTCCGAGTATTTCGCTCACTTCTAGACCGCGCTGTGTAATTAAGCGACGCACTACCGGAGACGTGACAAGCCCTCGCACTGGAGTGGGGGCTTCTATCGAGCCTTCGTCATTTGTGGCGCTATCAGCACTCGGCTGCGCAGCACCTTTAGTTGCAGCGGTGGCGACGGCCTCTTCTGTGACCACAGCGAGCCGTTCTCCAACGGGGACTGTTAATCCCTCAACAACGAGAATCTCGGTAACGACTCCTGCAATCGGGGATGGGACCTCTGTATCTACTTTGTCCGTTGTGACTTCATATAAAGGCTCGTCAGCCCTCACATGCTCGCCGACTGCCTTAAGCCAACGCGTGATCGTTGCAGAGGTAACAGTCTCGCCGAGTTGGGGCATTGTGATGTCCACTAAATCTCCTCAAGCATGAAGGGATCGACCGGTCAGAGCAAGAACACTCTCTCCAAATAGTTCTCCGAGCGTTGGATGAGGCTGGATGAGAATTGAGAGATCATCAACAGTCGCCTCCCAGTTAACCGCCAAATAACCAGGCCCAAGGAGCTCAGTAGCCATTGGCCCAACTATGTGTACCCCAAGAATCACGCCATCGGTATTCGCAATTACTTTCACAAGACCATCTGCCTGATCCATGATCTGTGCCCGAGCATTACCTGCAAAACGATGAACGCTTACCACTACATCTTGACCGGCTGCGCGCGCCGCAGCCTCGGTGGGTCCGCAGAACGCGACCTCTGGATGGCAGTAGATCCCCCACGGAACTCGGCTGTAGTCAATTGGGCGCGGGCTCTCTCCAAGAATCGACTTTATGGCAACGATGGCCTCTGCAAAAGCAACGTGGGCAAGCTGCGGAGTCGCCACAACATCCCCAACCGCATAGACCCCTGCAACAGTGGACTGCATCGCTGCGTCGACCTGAATATATCCCTGAGGGTTGATCTCGATTCCTGAATTTTCGAGTCCACAGCTAGCAGTATTAGGGGTTCTGCCGATGCTCACAACAACTACATCTGCCTCGAGAGCAACTTGAGCATTGTCTTGTGCGAGGCGAACTGATACTGAGTCGATCCCGACCTCTGCCCCCTCGACTGTGACGCCAGTGCGCACTGTTATTCGCCTGCGTTTGAACATCCGACCGACAATCTCCGCAACCTCTGTATCGACTCCCGGGAGGATCGAGGGCATCGACTCGAGCACCGTTACCAAGCTTCCAACGTCAGCGAGATAAGAAGCAAACTCGCAACCAATAGCCCCGCCACCGATGATGGCGGTTCTGGCAGGCACTGTTGTGAGTGCAAGCACATGGTCAGATGAAAGAACCTTCACTCCATCGAATGGAATTCCGGGGAACTCACGCGGCGATGACCCCGTTGCAATTATCAGGGATCCGCCCTCTAGGAGCGTTCCATCATCAACTCGCACCGTATGCGCTCCTGCATCTAGAACCTCGCCTCTCCCCGAGAAGACATTGACCGATCTCCCGCTAAGAAGTGTCTCGAGCCCCTTGGTAAGTCGGTCGACAATCTTCTGCTGGCGCTCAATACTCACCTTGAGATCGAGTGTTGGAGACTCGACACCGGCAGCGATACCGATACCGAATGCCTTAGCCCCCTTTACCGTCCTGAGCACCTCAGCGGTCTGAAGAAGTTCTTTGGCTGGAATACAGCCTCGGTGCAGACAGGTTCCCCCTACGCGCTGCTCCTCGACTAGTGCGACAGATAGCCCAGCCGCTGCTCCATAGAGTGCTGAGGCATACCCACCGGGGCCTCCCCCCAAAATCACAAGATCAAATCGGGTTGTCACGACGATCCTGCCTGCATGATCTGCAGAGCACCGGCAATCAAGATCGCCAGCCCAGTAATAACAGCAAGGATTAGGAGGGTGCGCGTCTTCACCCCCCTATCATCCCCCGAATTGGTGCTCCGCGACGACCCGCGAACAACGCTTCCGAGTAATCCCCCGGCCACTATGCTCAAAAGGTCGCCCGGAGCCCCAAATGCCCGGGCCCGAAATTAGGGGCTAGGCGCGTGGTTGATCAACCGAGAGGCAGGATGAGCCCTGAGGAGAGCAGCGCCCGTCTCGGGGTAGAGGCCGCCCCTATTGGGATTGTCGCCAGAATCAAGGAGGCCCTCCCCGAGGGGACTTTCGCAGTTGGGGCAGGGCTCATAGTCGCTGCGATTACTGCATACCTCTTCGTCATCGTAACGCTAAATGCACTCAATGCGAAACAGAAATCCGGATTCAGCGCCTTCTGGGCACTTGTATTTGTTGCCGGAGTGGGATTTTTTCTCCCTATCGAGCAAGAGGTCAGCAGGGCAATTGCAGCGCGTAGGGCTCAGGGCCTTGGAGCAGGGCCGCTTGTAAAGCGCGCCGCTGGCCTCGCCTTTGGTCTTCTTGTCCTGCTCTTGGTCACAATTACAAGCGTTGAACTACTCGGAAATCACATCATTAGCGATGAGTTTTTCCATGGCAATCAAGGTCTTGTCTGGGGGCTAGAGCTCTCCTTGGTTGGGTTCTTCTGCATGCACCTAACCCGTGGAGTGCTCTCCGGGAATGGCAGATTCAGGCCGTACGGCGAGATGATGGGCGCAGAGGGAGTATTCCGGCTCGCCGGAGCGATTGTCTTAGCCATAATCGGGGTAAAGGTCGCAGGCCTGTTCGGACTCTGCCTCGCAATCTCGCCGTTCCTCGCCGTAGCTGTAGCAATGCGTTCCCAACGGGGCCTTTTAACAGACGGCCCGCCAGCGCCGTATAGCGAACTCTCAACAGCGCTCGGCTGGCTATTAATGGGCTCTGTTTTCATGCAAGTGCTTGGTTACACGCCACTTCTTGGAGTAAGCCTCCTCGGCACTGGCGACCCGAAAAAAGACATTGCCATCAGAGCAACTTTCGCCTCCGCTTTCTTCATCGCGCGCATCCCCGTATTGCTGTTCCAAGCGGTCCAGGGAACCTTGCTACCAAAACTCGCTGGCCTTGCAGGGGCAGGCAAGTCCCAAGATTTTCGCGATGGCCTCATGCGGCTACTCGCAGTAGTAAGCGGCATCGCTGCGCTCGGAACACTCGCAGCGTTTACCGTTGGCCCGATCGCAGGGCGCATCCTGTTCAAAGACTTTGACATGAGCGCTCTCAACTTGGGGCTACTCGCTGCCGGCTCCGGAGCATTCATCATTGCGCTGACAATTGCGCAGGCCTTGATTGCACTCAACGCATACGCGAGAGTCGCGTTCTCCTGGGTTGCCGGCGTCGCAGGATTTGCTGTGGTCTGCTCTCTATTTACCGATATTTTCCTGCGAGTCGAGCTCGGTTTTCTTGCAGGCGCTGTTGTTGCCTGCGCCTTAATGCTTCTGCAGTTACAACGCGTAATGCACACAGGCCTAGCTATCTCGGCCCAGTCGTTACTTGAAGCAATCGAACACGAGCCCCTAGAGCTCTGAGGTGCCAGCAAGCGAAGAAGCGAACCGAAACGAAATTCGAGTCGCTCTAGACGCCACTCCTCTATTAGGAGACCGAACCGGCATCGGAGAGGTCGTAGGCGGAATTATTCAGGAGCTCGCCTCGCGAGAGGGAGTGGCAATCAGTGCTTACGCTCTCACGTTGCGCGGAAGACGCGACTTGCAGGCAGCTCTCCCGAACGACGTGGAGTCTGCAACACGGCCCATTCCAGCTCGATGGGTTAGGAGACGGTGGCTACGCAGTGACTCGCCAAGCATCGAGCGATGGACTGGACCTATTGACGTAGTACACGCAACCAATTATGTAGCGCCACCAGCAAAGGCCCCTGTAATTGTCTCGGTATACGACCTAACAGTCCTACGTTTTCCAGAACTCTGCAGACCAGACACGCTTCAATATCCGGCGCTACTTAAGCGCGCACTTCAGCGCGGAGCAATTCTCCACGCACCGAGTCACGCAATCGCTGAGGAGCTCATGAGCGAACTGGGAGCTCCCGCTGATCGCGTCGTCACAATTCCACTTGGACTACCTCATGTTTACGGTGGTGATTTGGATGCAGGGCGCGTAGTCGCTCGAGCGGAGCGCTACGTCCTGACGCTCGGGAGCATTGACCCGCGCAAGAATCTTCCAGGCTTGGTAGATGCGTTCAATATCCTCGCGTCTAATGACGCGAGCGTTTACCTTGTACACGCAGGGCCCTCAGGCTGGGATGACGGCGCATTTGAATCATCTATTCGCAACTCCCCTTGCAGAGATCGCATCCGCGTTCTTGGTTATGTAGACGCCGATACTCGCGCCGACCTCCTAGCGGGGGCGAGCGTCTTCGCCTATCCATCCCTATACGAAGGCTTCGGGTTTCCGCCCTTAGAGGCCATGGCTACTGGGGTTCCAGTCGTCGCCACTTCAGTAGGTTCACTCCCCGAGGTACTAGGCGACGGCGCTTTTTTTGTAGAGGCAGACGACCCTGAAGCGCTCGCGAGCGCGCTCGCTCAGCTCCTCTCCGACAGCGCGATGAGGGAGCGTTTAATACAGCGAGGCTTAGCTATTTCCGAAGGCTATTCATGGCCAAAAACCGCTGATGCCCTGATTAGCCTCTATCGTTCGCTCGCATGAGAGTCGCTCTTCACGTTGGCCAGTTGCGCCAAAGAGTTCCAGGCGGGATAGGGCGTTATACAGAGGCGTTATGCAGGGAGATACCTGAGTTTGGTGTTGACCTTCTAACTTTTGCCGCCGGTTCAGTTCCAGCGCGCGAGGGAGTGACCCTTCCAGGGCTCACAGATCTTGGCCAACCGCATGACGGTGCAAGGTATGAACTTTGGCACCGCCTGCGTAGGCCGCGCCTTCCATTCGCGGCTGATGTGCTTCATGCTCCAAGCCTTGCAGTACCACCGCGATCAGATTCAGCGCTCGTTGTCACGGTCCATGATGTCGCATTCCTAAATCACCCAGAACTCTTCACACGACGCGGCGTCTCTTTTCACAAAGCCGGACTCGCAATAGCGGAGAGAGAGGCGGATGCGATTATCACTGCCTCATCTTTTGTAGCGCGGCAACTAATTAACCTTGGGTTCGATGAGAAGAGCATCAACGTAATCCCCCATGGAGTCACTCTCTCCCCGTCTGCCGACCAGAGCGAGGCGGAGAGGCGGATAGATGCTCTTGGAATCTCTCAACCATTCGTTCTTCAGGTCGGGACAGTTGAGCCGCGTAAAGGCGTTGAGACGCTCATCGCTGCGCTACAACGCGCCCGACGCGAGATCCCGAACCTGACCCTGGTTCTGGCTGGCCCAGTGGGTTGGGGCGAGGTCGCAGGCCTCAACGCACCGGGGGTGAGATCGCTCGGACTCGTCGACGACTCGCTCCTTGAGGCCCTTTACAGCACCGCATCGGTAACTACCGTTGCATCGAGATCGGAGGGCTTCGGGCTCCCAGCACTCGAGGCACTCGCACATGGATCGCCACTTATAGCGTCAGATGCAACGAGCCTCCCCGAGGTCGTAGGGGATGCCGGGATTCTTGTGCCACCGGATTACCCAGCGGCTTGGAGTAAAGCAATACTTGATGTCCTGACCGATAACACGTTTAGCGACGATCTCCGTGCACGGGGACCAAAGCGAGCGGCGATGTTCTCTTGGGAGGCATCGGCCTTAGGGCACTTCAAGGCTTATCAACATGCCATAGAGATGCACTCGGATCGCCGACGCGGCCTGCTCCCGTAGACTCAAGAATGTGAGAGTGCTACTAGATGTATCCGCTGTTCCTAGCAGGCCTGTCGGCGCGGGTGTCTATACGATTCAGATAGCGCGAGCGCTAGATGCACACCCCGAGGTTGATCTTCTGTTGGCTGCGCGCAGCGACGATGAGCAGCGTTGGAGCGTCATCGCCCCGCACTCCGCGGTAGCGGCGGAGGTACCCGCGCGCAGGCCTCAACGTATTCTTTGGGAGCAGACTAAAGCTCCAAAGCTTGCGAAGCGTATGAACGCAGATCTATGGCATGGGCCGCATTACACGATGCCGGCACGCCTTCATATTCCATCGGTAGTAACGATTCATGATCTGACATTCTTCGATCACCCCGAGTGGCACGAGAAGTCGAAGGTCTTATTTTTTCGACGAATGATCCGAAGCTCGGCGAGAAATGCATCTGCACTTATCTGCGTGAGTCATCACACGAAGGACCGCCTAACTGCGGTACTGGATCCAAGTACTCCTATCTATGTCGCTTCACATGGCGTAGACCACGCACGGTTTCAACCACTTACCCGCCCCGAGGAGATTGAGGCCGATCTCAATCTCCTCTCACATAACGGCATTAGTCCCCCTTACTTAGCATTTGTCGGAACTATTGAGCCGCGTAAAGACATACCCTCCCTAGTAAAAGCCTTCGCAGAGATTGCCGATGAACGGCCGAGCCTGCAGTTAGTTATTGCGGGGGCCGACGGGTGGGGGGTTACCGAAGTGCGGGACTGCGTCGCGAGCAGTGGATACACAACAAGGATTCTTAGGCCCGGATATCTCCCTGCAGAGGTACTTGCGCCGTTTCTACGCAGAGCATCGGTGGTCGCCTACCCATCATTGGAGGAGGGATTTGGATTACCTGCCCTCGAGGCACTCGCATGCGGCGCTCCAGTTGTAACAACTAGTGGCACGGCGATGGCAGAGGTATGCGGGGAGGCTGCGCTCTTGACTCCACCAGCGGCACCATCCGAATTAGCAGCCGCAATTGCAGGGTTAATAGACGACGAATCAGCGGCAGACCACCTTCGCGTAGCAGGCCCGGCGCGCGCCTCAACATTTACTTGGGATCGGGCGACTACCAACCACATCCTGGCCTACCGTGACGCGATGGATCAGGCCCCTAAGCGAGTAAGGAAAGAGGCGGGGAAATAGGTATGAAGGTATTAGTAACTGGATCACTCGGCTTTGTAGGCCCTTACCTGACATCTCACCTTGCGTCATCAGGTGATGAAGTAATCGGTCTTGATAGAGCGGGCCCAGAGGCATTCGATATCACTGACGCTGCAATGGTGAGCGAGCACTTCATGAGCGCGTCACCTGAAATCGTCTACCACTTAGCTGCACTTAGCCATGTCGGAGAATCTTGGTCAGCGCCAGAGGTGCAGTTCCGTGTCAACGCTGAGGGCACCCTCAACGTTCTCGCCGCATGCGCGTCACTTGGGGTGCGCAGAGTTGTTGTCATTGGCTCCTCGGAGGAGTACGGAACTGTTGATGCGTCGACCCAGCTCACAGATGAATCCACCCCGCTTAGACCGGTAACCCCTTACGGCGCAGCTAAGGCTGCAGCAGAGATACTGGCGCTGCAGATGGAGCGAGCAACCGATCTCGAGGTTGTCTGCGTGCGTCCATTCCCCCATACCGGGCCTGGCCAAACTGAGCGATTCTTAGTACCAGCGCTCGCCGCTCGCATAGCGCAGGCCGAACGCGATGGAGGCACTGAGGTCGTTATGGGCTCGCGTCATCCGATGCGCGACCTCTCCGATGTGCGTGATGTTGTACGCGCTTACCGACTGCTCGGGCTCAGAGGAGAGAGTGGGCGCGCATATAACGTCTGCTCAGGGTTAAGCACCTCAGTGGGCTCCATTGCAGACATGCTCGCCGCTGCGTCGACGAGCGAAATCACTTTCGTTACCGACCCGGCACTCGTGCGCGCGATCGAACCTCCACCGCTTATTGGTGACTCTCAGTTGCTTCAAGAGCACACCGGATGGGAGCCCGAGTTCACCCTCTCAGAGACTCTTAGTGATGTTCTCGCTACAAAAAGGTCTGCTGCTCTGTAACTAGTTCCGAGGGTTCGATCGGAGCCGCTTCTAAGAGTGGACCTCCTTGACGATCAAGCCAACCGAGCAGGGTTGCCACTGCCCGAGGATCATGGCGGAGTCTGTGCCCAGCATGAAAGACAAACCGAATATCAGCCGAGCCATGCGCCTCAGAGAGTTCAATAGCATCGGTAGGGGCCACGACAGTGTCATCAGATCCATGAAGGATCAACAGTGGCCGGTCTCCAAGTTTTGAGGCCGCTGCCAACGGTGCGAACTCTTTGATCTCTCTCGTCCAACTCGCTACATCACTCGGGGCATCTGCGCTTCGGAAAACACCCATACGGCGTGCGTGAGTAAGGAAGCGTGCTGGATCGCGTAGCCAGTCGTTCAGATTTGAGTGCGCCGCAATAGTCGCGACTCCACGCACACGCGAATCATCTGCCGCGCAGCAGATGGAGATGGACCCCCCAAACCCTGCACCAATTAGCCATATCTCGCTCACGTCTGGGCGCGCTGCTACTTGATCTATTGCAGCGCGCAAGTCGGCCATCCAGCCAGAGATAGAAAAATCTCCATCCGAGCCTCCAGTTCCACGAAAATTAAAGGTCAATACGTGGCAGCCCACTTCCTTTGCAATCCGATCCGCGAGACCAGGGAATGTCAATCCCGACGCGATACGACCGCGTGGTGGTTGTGGAAATCCGTGTGACAAAACGATTCCTGGGACTCGTCGCGCTCCGGCAGGGTGAGCCCAATGAGCGGCAAGACGAATTGTCTCTGCAGCGCTATCGCCATTCGTGACCTCTATATGGTCGTCCACTCAATCGGCCCCTTCAGCATACTTAATTCGTATCGCTTAGCACCACGACCAACAGCCCTTGGTCGTGCCTATGAGAAGTTAGGCGTTCTCTGCGTCTTGGGATTCGCGAATACTTTTATGCGGCTTGTACCCACGGTTGCGCGCTTCGTTGAGGGTATCGGGACCAAAGCAAATGAATTTCTCTGACTCCATCAGCTCATCGATGATTTCTTTATCAAGGCTAGGGAGATCAAGGTCATAAACAATCTGGGAACGCTTATCTCCAACAAACTGATTCTCTTCAAAACGTATTGGTCGGCTCATGGCATAGAACCCTAGCGAGAGGAGCAGCGCAAGGCGCGACTCGCCCTGCACTTAGGCGCCGGTCGTTGTTTCGTCATCGGTCGCCGGGCGCCCGACAGCACCGACCCTGCTCATATACGCGGTTAGGAGATCTAAGACTGCCTCGACCTGCTCGCTGAGAAACGCCTCTACTGACTCGGCTCCTAAAGCGTCTTCTCCGTTCTCGCTACCTTCATCGCTTGTATCTTCGCTCCGAGTTGAACTCGGCGCCGCGATTGAGGTCTTGGCAAGCACGAAGTCAAGAGCGTCTACAACGAGCGGATCGCTGCTCTCCCCCGACGGCGTAGAACGAGCCACACCAACGGAGACGAGATACTCGAGAGCTGCATCAAGGATGATTCGCACATCGTCATGGGTGAGCGTAGCGGCGACTATCGAGTCGAGGTTCGCTACTACATACTCATAGGCATCATCGGGGTCGATTACTGCGAGCGGAGGCAACTCTTGCATCCGCTGGGCCTCGCGAAAAATTAAGACCGCAGCGATTAAAAGAATTACACCGAGGATCAGAACGGCTATGAGGAGTGCCATATCGGCTGCGAGCGTCGAGGTTCGCTAGGTGCAGACCTCGACGCCCCGACTCAGATTCCGATTCGCTGTGCTAGGAGCTCGCGGTGGTAGGTCGCGTCACCGAGGAGAATCTCGCTGCTCTTCGCACGCTTGAAGTAAAGGTGCGCAGGGTGCTCCCATGTGAATCCAATTCCACCGTGGATCTGGATGTTCTCAGCGGTTGCGTGGAAATACGCGTCTGAGCAGTAAGCCTTCGAGAGGCTCGCGACTACGGGCAACTCTTCGTTGTCCTCGCCGGCTGCCCATGCGGAGTAATACGCAGCGCTCTTGGCCGACTCGACCTCGAGGAGCATGTCCGCACATTTGTGCTTGATGGCCTGGAAGGACCCAATCGGGCGCCCGAACTGAACTCGTACCTTCGCGTACTCAACGGACATGTCGAGGACGAACTGAGCGCCACCAGCCATCTCGTTGCTAAGGCATACCGCAGCCTGGTCGAGTGTCTTGGAGAGTGCAGACCATCCCTGGCCGGCAGCACCGAGTGGAGTCGCTTTTACGCCAGCAAACTCAAGCTTGGACTGCTTACGCGTCTGGTCCATTGTCGCAAGAGCAGTACGGGTGAGGCCTTGAGCATCACCTGCAACTGTAAAGAACGAGATGCCGGCCTCGCCGCTAGTACCGGCGGTACGAGCAGCAACAACTATGAGGTCTGCGTTGTTTCCGTCGATGACGAACATCTTCGTGCCATCAAGAACCCAACCGCCGCCATCTTCGCGTGCGACCATCGTGATGCCGTCAGCATCCCAACGACCATTTGGCTCGGTAAATGCAAGCGTAGCGATGGTCTCACCAGAAGCGATACCAGGTAGAAGGGCTGCCTTCTCGTCCGTTGTACCCGCGTTGAGGATCGCGTTTGTGGCGAGAGCAACAGTCGCAAAGTAAGGAGAGCAGAGTAGGCGTCGGCCTTGCTCCTCAAAGACAATGGCAAGCTCCACGAAAGAGAAACCCTGTCCACCAAACTCCTCAGGGATGTGAAGACTCTGAAGCCCAAGCTCATTGGCCATCTGCGCCCATACATTGGGGTCGTATCCAACCTCAGTGTCCATGAGGCGACGTACCTCTTCCTCTGAGCTCTTCTCCTCCACGAATCGACGTACTACGTCGCGGAGTTGGTCCTGCTCCTCTGAGAATGCAAAGTTCATTTGGTATTTCCTCTCTTAGCGGGGTTCGCGCGGGAGCCCAAGCACCCGCTCGCCGATGATATTTCTTTGGATCTCACTCGCGCCTGCGTAGATTGTCTCTGCGCGACTCGACATGAATATTTGGTGGAAATCTTCTAGTTCATACTCGCCATTTCCCTCGCTGGCGACGAGGAGTGCATCTGTTCCTAAGACATCCATTGCACGCTCGCCAAGTGTGCGATGCCAGTTGCTCCAGAAAAGTTTGCCGATACTGCTTGAGGGGCCGATAACTCCTCGAGCCACAAGATCAGTAAGCATACGCATTCCGTTGTACTTCATGACCTGAACCCCAATATAGGAGTCTGCAAGATCCTGACGAGTAGTCGCTTCCTTACTGCGGCCGTTGCCCTGAGCCACCTCGATGACCTCACGCAACTCTCGCTGAAAGGCGAGCTGCTGGCTCATAAACGCAGTACCACGCTCGAATCCAAGGGTCGCCATTGCCACAGCCCAACCATCCCCAACCTCACCGAGTACAAGGTCTGCGGAGGTTCGGGCATCGCTGAAATAAACCTCGTTGAACTCAGCCGAACCCGTCATCTGGCGAAGGGGTCGAATCTCAACACCAGGCTGATCCATCGGCACGAGTAAATATGAGAGACCCTTATGGCCCGTCGATCCAGCCTCAGTACGTGCAACTACGAAGCACCACTGCGCGCGATGAGCAAGAGTCGTCCAGACTTTCTGCCCATTGATTACCCACTCATCACCATCGCGCACTGCTCGTGTTGCAACGTTTGAGAGGTCCGAGCCAGCATCGGGCTCTGAGTACCCCTGGCACCACAGTTCATCGACGCTCTGAATCTTCGGGAGAAACCGGCTCTTCTGCTCGTGGGTTCCATATGCAATCAACGTGGGTGCAAAAAGACCCTCGCCGAAGAATGAGATACGCGCCGGCGCGTTTGCTTTCGCGTACTCCTCGTTGAAGATGACCTGCTGGGAGAAATTGAGATTGCGCCCGCCGTACTCCTCTGGCCACGACATTCCAACCCATCGGTCGCGCCCTAGAGTGCGCTCCCATTCAATGCGGGTGTCCCAACCTCTTTCATCTGCCGGGCCTCCACGCCCACCGAGCGCTGCGAACTCGCCGACGAGGTTCTCGGAGAGCCATGCCCGAATCTCATCACGAAATGCTGCCTCAGCCGAGGTGTCACGGAAGTCCACGGGGGCGACGCTACCGGACTAAGCCATCGCCATTCCAACGCGGCGGGGTCCGCTAAATGGAGACTCCAAACTCCGGCTTCCGGCGCCGTTCGCCGATCGCCATTACCCTTTGCGGCATGCCAGAGCCTAAGGACTACACACCCACCGGACCTGCCCACTATGAGGACACCTTGGTACGGGTTGACCGATTTGTAGTGGGGCCCGTTGAGAACAATGTCTTCATTATCCGAGACAAGGGCTCAGGCGAGGCGATCCTCATTGATGCAGCCAACGAGCACGATCTCCTAGTGCCCCTCTGCAAGGCCACCGGTGTCAGGCGAGTGCTCACAACTCACGGGCATTGGGACCATATTCAGGCTGTAACCGCAGTAAGGGATGCTGGGATCGATGTAGGGGTCGCCGCTGAGGACGCCGCTGAGCTCTCGGGCTACGACTTCATCATTCATGACGGAGATATCTGCCAAGTAGGGGCGCTTCGCTTCAAGGCGATGCACACGCCTGGCCATTCCCCTGGATCTACCTCGTTTCTCCTTGAGGGGACGCGCCTTCTATTCACTGGGGACACGCTATTCCCCGGCGGGCCAGGCAATACATCGTTCCCTGATGCCTCATTTGAGACCATCATCGACTCCATTGAGGGGCGAATCTTCACACTCCCGGCTGAGACCATTGTCCTGCCCGGGCACGGGCTCGATACGACAGTGGGGGCCGAGCGCCCCAGCATTGGAGATTGGGTCGAACGCGGTTGGTAGCCATAATTTCCACTACGCGCATAGGGGTATTACTGTGGCCCCTATGAACTCCTCTACTGAATCCCCAAATAGCCCCCTCCAGGATGAAGCCGCCGAGGTTCGCACTGCCCCGGTCCTATTGATCGAGGACCTCCATGTTGAGGCCGATGGATCCGAGATACTGCGGGGGGTAAGCCTCTCTATCGGCGCCGGTGAGATTCATACCCTCATGGGCCCCAATGGCTCCGGAAAGTCCACCCTCGCGAATGCACTGCTCGCCAACCCCGCGTACACGATTACCAAGGGGCGCATCTTGTTCAAGGGCGAGGACATAACGCAGCTCCCAACCGATGAGCGTGCAGCTCGAGGCCTCTTCCTCGGCTTCCAACACCCAGAGGAGATTCCAGGCGTCAGCGTCTTGAACTTCCTGCGACAGTCGATGGCCGTTCGAAAAGGAATCAACGACCTATCCGTTCTTGAGGTTCGTATGGCACTAATTGAGTGGACCAAGCGACTCGGTATGGATCAACGCTTTACACAGCGCTACTTAAACGAGGGTTTCTCTGGTGGCGAGCGTAAGCGTAACGAGATTCTTCAGATGGCACTCATGGATCCAGACCTTGCGATTCTCGATGAGACCGACTCAGGTCTAGACATAGATGCACTGCGCGACGTCGCCAATGGAATCATTGAGGTACGCAATTCTCGCCCCGATCTTGGGGTGCTAATCATCACTCACTATCAACGCATACTTGAGCACCTCACTCCAGATCGCGTGCACGTTCTTCTCGACGGAAAAATCGTGAGCACCGGCGGCCCAGAGATCGCACTACGTATTGAGGCCGAGGGCTTCGAGTCATTCCGAGACGAAGCAGCCTGAAGTGTCAATAGACCTAGCGGCAATTCGAGCAGAGTTTCCTCTCCTTAAGCGCAAAATAAACGGCAAAAGGCTTGTTTATGTCGATAGCGCCGCCACCTCACAGAAACCGCAGTCGGTTCTCGATGCGATGGATAACTACTACACGACGCAGAACGCAAATGTGCATCGTGGGGTTTATACCCTCGCCGAAGAAGCGACATCTGCATTTGAGTCAGCACGCGCACGCACCGCAAAGTTCATAGGCGCACAAGATCCTCACGAACTCGTATTCACACGGAACGCAACTGAGTCAATCAATCTCGTGGCACGCACTTGGGGCTATCAAAATCTTCGCGATGGAGATGTTGTAGTCCTAACCGAGATGGAGCACCATGCAAATATTGTTCCGTGGCAGATGCTCAGCGCTGAGCGCGGCATCATCATCCGATGGATTCCAATCACTTCTGACTACCGACTCGACCTAAGCGATATCGATGCGCTCCTCGATGGTGCATCGCTACTCGCAGTTACATCGATGTCGAACGTGCTTGGCACAGTAAATGACCTTGAGAAACTCGTTGCAGCAGC
The DNA here is from genome assembly GCA_001023575.1 of Actinobacteria bacterium IMCC26256. GTDB lineage: Bacteria > Actinomycetota > Acidimicrobiia > IMCC26256 > IMCC26256 > IMCC26256. The sequence continues at coordinate 2,073,854 of CP011489.1, forward strand.
GCGTAGTGCAGGTGCAAAGGTATTGGTCGACGCATGTCAATCAATCCCTCACGACCCAGTTGATGTAGTTGCATGGGGTGCAGATTTTGTTGCCTTTTCAGGGCACAAGATGATGGGGCCAACAGGCATAGGCGCACTCTGGGCGCGGCGTGAACTACTTGAGGAGATGCCCCCCTTCCTCGGTGGTGGCGAGATGATTCGCGATGTTCGCAAAGACGGCTTCACCATGAATGACGTCCCCTGGAAGTTTGAGGCAGGCACGCCGGCAATTGCAGAGGCAATCGGCCTCGGCGCAGCGGTTGATTGGCTAAGCGCTGTGGGCATGGAGAACATCGCCGAGCACGAGCGAGCACTCACCGAATATGCCCTCGAGCAGCTCACCTCAGCGTTCGGCGACGAGATCACGATCTATGGCCCCCAGACAGCGGAGGGGCGCGGGAGTGCAGTCTCGTTCCTATTCAATGAGATCCATGCGCATGACATCTCTCAGGTTCTAGATGAGGATGGGGTCTGCGTTAGGGCTGGCCACCACTGCGCCAAGCCCCTGATGAGGGTTCTCGGGGTCCCCGCTACTAGCCGGGCCTCATTCGCCATCTACAACACATTTGAAGACGTAGACGCCCTTGTGGAGGCCCTCCATAAAGCAAAAACATTCTTTGCCCGCTGAGAACGTAGGATTGCAGACGTGCCCGGACTCGAAGACCTCTATCGCGAGATAATTCTTGATCACTATCGCTCACCACGTAACCGCGGCGAGTTACCAACGCCACCCGCTCTAAGCGCCGAGGGGTTCAATCCTCTCTGTGGAGACGAGGTTGTGCTGTACCTAAATGTTGATGCCGAGGGCAATGTCACAGATATAAAGACCGGTGGGCAGGGCTGCTCCATTAGTCAGGCCTCGACCTCAATGATGGGCGCCGCAGTAAAGGGTAAATCCATCGCAGAGGCACGACAATTAATCACGGCCTTCAAAGCGTTGATGTCTATCCACGAATCCAAGCTCGAGGGCGGCGACGCTACTGCCGCCACAGAAGAGGCAATCGCAGGGGTTCGACTAGGCGACCTTGAGGCACTCCAGGGGGTAGTTAAGTTCCCTGTGCGGATTAAATGCGCCACCCTTGCATGGAACACGCTGACTCAAATCCTTGATGAGTCAGACTCGGCTTAACTCCATATCCATAAAGCGAGAAGAAGCTCAGAACAAGCCCAGAACAAATGAGACTTTCGACCAGTAAAAAAGGCACCTAGGACTCCCACGAAGTAATAAGATTATGCGAGTCGGGAATGAATAGTTCTCGGAGTACGTTAGAGACCAAGAAGCACTACCCCCTTATAAGAGCAAGACCGAGAGGAGCAAATGGTGAACACCGAGATGGTGCAACTCATCGACGCCGGCTTAACAAGATTCGGCACACGCGACCTCGTCTCAGGTACTGAAGTCATGGACTTCCTACTTGACCTGCGTCTCTCAATCCTCAACCTGCCAGACCCACTGGCCCAGCTCCTCGAAGAAGAGTCTCAGCCACTAGTCGGCTAAGGATTTATGCGGCGCATAGCGTCGCAGTAATGAGGCCATCAATCTTCTGCCAATAGTTACGGCAGAATTTTTTGCGAGAGCGTCAATGCTCAGGTTCCGACGCGTGGCAGAATCAGGTTTATCGACGATCTAATCCCCGACCCATCGCTTCAACCTGCTCCGTCAAGGCGCGAACGTCGCCACGCTCGGAACTCCAAGGGCCCTCGCTCCCGTGTCCTCCTCATCGGGATCGCAGCAATAATTGCAGTCGGGGCGATAGGAGCAACCGCGTTTGCTCTTACCTCTCAACCTGATTCCCGCCCCACTGCCGGCGCCTCTGTTGCCTCCTCCACGACAACAACAACCACTATTGCGCCGACGACTACCACGACAATTCCAGTCTTCGCACAGCCCGCAGCTATCGATCTCCCTGCAGTACCGGCCGGCGAGGTATCTGAGGGTTCTACTGGCACAGAGGTTGCTGCATACCAAGCCCGCCTCGCATCACTGCACTTTGATCCGGGCACACAGAGCGGAACCTTTACAAGCGACACCACATATGCGATACACGCTCTCCAGAAGATGATGGGCGTGCCCGTTAGCGGTCGTCTCGGCGAGCCGGAGCGCCTTGCGCTTATGAACTTTCAATACCCAGCACCGCTAAAGCCTGATGCTGAGCCAAACCGCACAGAGATTGACGTTACGAAGCAAGTGATGACTCTCTACATAGACCGACAGGTTCGCCTCATCACAACAATCTCAACAGGCTCCGGGAAGAACTACTGCTACACGCCTTTCTATAAGACGGTTCGCGTCTGTGAGGACGCGAATACCCCTGAGGGTCGATTTGCTTATACGTATTTCGTAAACGCATGGCACAGGTCCCCGCTTGGGCAGCTCTATAAACCCTTCTACTTCAATGGCGGAATCGCAGTCCACGGCTACCCAGATGTACCAGTCCGCCCTGCATCTCATGGCTGCACGCGAGTTCCAATGCGAATAGCTGATTACTGGAGCACGCTTGTCACCAAGGGCGACGCCGTATATGTGATTGGGAAGACAGCAACCACCGTCTCTGCCCCGAATGTCATAAACCCTAAGCAGAGTGCATTGCCAGGGACGCGCACTATTGGTGGAGTACCGAGCGTCGCTGGTCAGACGACTACTACTACCGGCGCTCCAACTCTTGGGCCGGTTGAGTCAACCTCTACAAGCACGCCGACAGAGTCTTCGAGCACCTCAACTACCACGAGCACTACAGAGCCACCGCCGCCGCCACCGCTCTAAATCTTCCCTATAAGCCTTCGCCGCTCCTGTGGAGCGGGGGTAGTTACGGGATTAAAAAGTTCGGTGCGAGAAGGGATCTGCTCGGTTGAACTCAACCGGCTCGGGGATCTCAATCCCTAAGCGCGCAGCTAGACCGTCGTAGCCCTCAACCTCTAACTCATCAGCGAGTTCTGGTCCACCACTTGTAACGATGCGACCGCCCATGAAGACATGCACGACATCTGGGTTGAGTTCAGTGAGGAGCCGAGAGTAGTGAGTAATAGCGAGAACGCCGAGACCGTCCTCTTGAGTCATCGCCTTAACCCTTCGCGCTACATCCCTAAGCGCATCTACATCTAAGCCAGAGTCGATCTCATCCAAGACTGCGAAACTAGGGGCAAGCATCGCCAACTGAAGAGTCTCAGCACGTTTCTGCTCTCCACCAGAGAACTCAACGTTTACCCCTCTGGTAAGGAACTCATCGCGCACGGCTAGGCGCTGTGCCTCTGAGATAAGCCGGTCATTGAGCCCATCAACCTGAGATCCTCGGGCGCGCATCGCTGCCTCAAGCAGATCCTCAACACGTACCCCTGGTACCTCAACGGGGTACTGCATCGCTAGGAATAAACCTGCTGCTGCGCGCTGCCATGTCTCGAGTCCAAGCAACTCGACGCCGTTGACCGTTACAGACCCTGCAGTTGATTCATAACCTTCGCGCCCCATTAGAACGTGAGAGAGGGTCGACTTACCCGAGCCGTTAGGCCCCATAAGCGCATGGACCTCGCCGGGGAGAATCTCGAGGTCGACACCGGTGAGTATCTCCCCTCCAGCTACACCTCCACGCAGGCCCTTGATGACGAATGAATTACTCATGGAACCACCACCAATACATCGTCCCCATCAACGCGCACTCCATATGTTGGTACCGGGCGCGTAGCGGGGAGAGAGGCTGGCTCTCCGCTGACAAGCGAGAACATTGCACCGTGCTTGGGGCACTCAATCGCACATGCTTCGCTATCAATTTGGCCCTCGGAGAGAGAAGCCTCTGCATGCGAGCAGCGATCGCCTAAGGCGTACCAGTTATCCCCGATGTGAACGACAACTACACGCATCCCATCGACATCGACGCGTAGGGATGCTCCGTCTGCAATCTCGCTAATTGAGGAGACTCGAATCTCAGGCATGGGCGAGACCTGCATGCAAGTTGCCGATTTTGTCTTGTACTGAGCGGCGCAGAGGAGCGACAAGCGCAGGCACCGGAAGCCTCTCGAATACATCCTCGAAGAACCCGAGAACAATTAGGCGCTCTGCCTCTTCGGGTGGGACTCCACGTGTTGCGAGGTAATAACGCTGGTCTTCGTCGATCGGCCCAACAGCAGAGGCGTGAGCACAGCGCACGTCATCGGCCTCAATCACGAGGTTTGGGATCGACTCTGCGCCGGCACCCTCTGTTAGAACAAGGTTTCTATTGCTCTGTACCGCACGCGACTTCTGCGCCTCTGGTCGTATGTGGACCATGCCTGAGTAGACAGAACGCGCAGTATCTTCAACTGCGCCTTTGAACAGAAGGTTGCTCGTTGTATTCGGTGCAGCGTGATCTTGAAGGGTGCGGAAATCAAGCATCTGATCGTTGTCGCCGTAGTAGACCGCAACCTGCTCCGACTCAGCACCGACGCCCTCAAGAAGCGACTCGCTTCGAAGACGCGCGTATGAGCCGCCAAGCGCTACCGCTGATGAGTGGAGAACCGCATCGCGCCCAAGGTGCGCACGCTGAAGCGCAATGCTTGTTGTCTTGTCTCCGTATTCTTGAACAGATTGGTAACGAACATTTGCTCCGTCACCAAGAATTAACTCGACTACTCCGTCGACTAGATGCACGACGTTTGGGGATCCGAAGCGCTCAAGAACCGAGACTTGGCTTAACTCTTCTGCAATCACAATTGTGTGCGGGAACGAAGCGACTCCCTCACCGTCACACCAGTGGATCACTACGATCGGCTGCTCTACAACAACGCCACGAGGGACATGAATATACGCGCCTCCGGCTAAAAAGGCGTCATGGAGAAGCGTAAAAGCATCGGGGGAAGCATCAGATGTCAAGCCAACTCGCCCAACCGCAGTATCAGCATCGAGCATTGCTAGGTCACCGACAACCACACCGCGCGCCTCTAGAGCAGGGTCAATCTCATGATGAACAACTCGACCATCGCGCACAACTATGAGGGCTGATCGTGCTCCAAGTTCGGCAGCGACAGGCCCACCACCAGGGACAGCATCGACCCCAGGCTGGCCCAACTCTTCACCAGACATGGGCCGGTATTTAGTGAGATCAAGGTCACCGACACGGCTATAGCGCCAGATCTCTTCATCGGCTGTTGGCCACTCGAGATCTTTGAGGGATTCAATGGCGCGCAGGCGACGCTGGCTAAGCCACTCTGGGCCGCCAAGATCTAATGATGCTTCGGGGGTAAAGCGATTACTCAATGTTTTTGCTGGCGACTACTAGCCGACCGAGCCCTCCATGTTGAGCTCAATAAGGCGAGAGAGCTCTACTGCGTACTCCATCGGGAGAGTCTTGGTAATCGGCTCTATGAAACCATTGACGATCATTGCAGTGGCTTGCTGCTCCGAGAGTCCGCGGCTCATTAGATAGAAGACCTGGTCGTCACCGACTTTCGAGACGGTTGCTTCATGCCCAATGCGCGCATCCTTCTCGTCTACCTCCATGTATGGGTAGGTATCCGAGCGGGAGTCTTCATCGAGGATAAGCGCATCACAGCGTACGTGGCTCTTAACTCCGTACGCTCCCTCCTCGACCTTTACCAGGCCTCGATAGGTAGTACGCCCGCCATCTTTCGAGATTGACTTTGAGTCAATGATTGAGGTGGTCTCCGGTGCGGCGTGGGTCATCTTCGCACCCGCGTCTTGATGCTGACCTGCCCCTGCATAGGCAACAGAGAGAACCTCGCCGTGCGCCTTGGGCCCGACCAATACAACGGCCGGGTACTTCATTGTCAACTTCGATCCAAGGTTGCCATCAATCCACTCAACGCGTGACTCGGTCTCAGCGCGTGCACGCTTTGTAACAAGGTTGTATACGTTCGGAGACCAGTTCTGAATTGTTGAGTAACGAATATGCGCGCCCGGCTTCGCAATCAGCTCAACTACAGCAGAGTGCAGAGAGTCAGTTGAGTAGACGGGGGCAGAGCAGCCCTCAACGTAGTGAACAGACGAACCCTCGTCAGCGATAATTAGAGTTCGCTCAAATTGCCCGGAGTTCTCAGCGTTGATCCTGAAATAAGCCTGTAAAGGCATATCTACATGTACTCCAGGTGGGACATAAATAAATGAGCCACCGCTCCATACTGCAGAGTTAAGAGCAGCAAATTTATTGTCTCCAGGAGGGATAACCGTAGCGAAGTACTCGCGAAGCAACTCTGGGTACTCGCGCAGCGCGGTATCCATGTCAGTAAAGATGACACCGAGTTCTTCTAGGTCTTCGCGATTCTTGTGGTACACGACCTCGGACTCATACTGCGCAGTTACTCCGGCGAGGAACTTTCCCTCCGCCTCAGGAATTCCTAAGCGCTCGTAGGTTGTCTGCATCTCTTTCGGGAGCATGTCCCACTCGGAGACTTGTTTCTCGATGGGCTTGATGTAATAGAAAATGTCGTTGAAGTCGATATCTGGCATGTTCTCGGCGAACCAAGGAAGCATCGGCTTCTTCTCGAAGCGCTCAAGAGCTGCAAGGCGAAAATTGGTCATCCACTCGGGCTCGCTCTTGTGCCACGAAATCTCGCGCACGATGTCAGCGTTAATACCCTTCTTGGGCTTGAATACGTACTGCTCGGTATCGTGCCATCCGAGTTTGTAGCTACCAAGATCAACCTCTTCGACTGACATCTGGCGCCACCTCCAATCTGGTCAGGAGAACCCCCAATAGCCCCTCATGGGGAGTTGGAGGCATTTCCACTACGCAGATAGTAACAATTGCCAGAGCCCGCTACCACACTGAGCAGAGGGATCCTCTTGGGGCCCGATATATCTCCTAATACCTAGGGCTATACCTAGGGCTATACCGAGGGCTAATACCTAGCCTTTACCTATCCCTAATACCTCTGCCTCATACCTCTGCCTAATACCTATGGCTTTAGGGCTGAGCCCGCCGCCTTCTTCTTCGTGGTAGAGGTCGTAGTCGGGCCAGTAGGAGAGGGTGTAGATGGAGCCGACTTGGGCGCAGCCTCAGGTGTGCCTGCAGCTGTCGTGGCCTCCTTTAGGAGGACCCCGATCTCATCCGTTAAGCGCTGATAGAGCCCGAGGTCGCCGGCCTTAAGTGCAGCCTGAGCCTTGTCATATTTATCTGAGGCCTGAGCAAGAATCTCGGAGACCGTGGCGCCAGGATCAGAACCACCAGACCCACCAGTTCCGCCAGTTGTTCCAGGGGATTTACCCTCAAAGAGTTGAGCAAGAGCCCCCTGCAACGAGGTATCGATTACTGCCCTACCTGCGTAGAAGACGACTACGAATCGGAACGAAGGCAACTGCTGTCCAGTATCCGCCTGAACATAAACAGGGCGGATATAGAGGATTGAGTCCCCGATTGGCAGCAACTGCAAGGAGCCTTGGATAACGCGCGATCCCGTTCGCCCAAGTAGCGAGTACTGCTCAGAGATCTGCTGCGTAGTGTTAATCGTGCTGTCCACCTGCTGCGGCCCGTAGACAGAACGACCATCTGGCATTACAAAGGACCGGAGTCGTCCATAGGAGCCAAGATCAGAGTCTGCTGCCATGAACGAGACCAAGTTGGTAAGTGCATTGCCGCTTGAGACGGGAACGAACGGGCGGAGGAGTTGGAAGCGCACCTCATCTTGTTCGGGTAGGCGAATCAACAAGTAGATCGGATCGATTCGTCGCCCACTAGACGCTGCAGCCTTCGGGGCTGCACCTAGGAAGGTTGTGTCGGGCGTGTTTAACGCAGTTGCATCCCCCACTACCCCAGACCCAGGGTCAGGAGAGACAGCCCACGTATCAGTGCGATTGTAGAAAGTAGTCGGATCGGTCATGTGGTAGATGCGATAGACATCCGTCTGAGCCTTGAATAGATCCTGTGGGTACCGAAGGTGCGATCGAAGCGCCTCCGGCATTGAGGATATGGGCTCAAAAAGGTCTGGAAAAGCAGATTGCCATGATTGAATCACCGGGTCTGACTTATCGATGATGTAGTAGTGAATTTTACCTGTATACGCATCAACGGTGGCTTTAACAGGGTTGCGCACGTAGTTAAAAGATCCGCTTAGCGCTCCCTCTCCAGAGAACGGCTGTGAGTACGGGTAGTACTGGCTTGTCGTATAGCCATCGAGCATCCAAATAATTCTTCCATCGACAATTACCGGGTATGGGTCGGCATCGAAGGTGAGGAACGGTGCAGCCTGCTCAACGCGCGAACGAATATCTCGATTAAATACCATCTGCGTTCTGGGGGTCACCTGCCCCGAGATCATCAAGTTGTAATCATTGAACCTGACTGCAAACGCCAGACGCTTTGAGAAGCTAGAGAGGGGCACTCCGCCCCCGCCCTTGTACTGGTTATACGCATCCTTCTGGCCCTGAAGTGGGTAATCAAACTCATCCGTCTTTGCATTTACTAAGACATAGCCGCCCGTGCTCTCACCAAAGTAAACGCGCGGCTGCTTGAGCTCGATGTCTCCTGTCGGCGGGATATTTCGCAGCAGGTATTGAGGGGTTCCATCAGAGGTGGCCTTATTCGCGGCTGAAGCAACTGCACCAAAACCATGCGTGTATACAAGTTGGCGGTTCACCCAAGACTGGCTTGGAAGGTCAGTGCGGTTGAGTTCTCTTGCCGAGAGCATTACTTGAGTCAACTTGCCGCCAACTTCATAGCGGTCAACATCTACGTCGTTGAAGTTGTAGAAGGTCTGAAGACTCTGGAAAGACTGAAAGTTGCGTAGGGCTTCGTACGGGTCCCAGAGTCGAGCATTCTCAATTGTGTTGGCGTTCGCCACGATCTTTGCGGTATCGAGATTCTCCTGATATGGGAATGGCTGAACATCAACCTTTGATACCCCAAAGGCGTCGCGCGTTGCCTTGATGTTGCGCTCGATGTAGGGCTTCTCACTCTGTAACTCATTTGGATTGACACGAAGCGATTGGTAAATAGCCGGAAAAATAGTACCGACAACGACCGCTACAAATGCCCATAGGCCAACGGCAATGACCGGCAGAACCCATCCTTTGCGGCGAATATTCCAGATGAATAAACCTGCAGCGACTACGGAGATCACCACAAGGAGATTCAAGGCCGGTAGCTGTGCGGCTATATCGGTCTTGCTTGCCCCTGCGACAACTCCTCTCTGTGAGAAATTCAGGTTAAAGCGGGCGAACCAGTACTGGCCGGTCTTTATAAGCGCCATGACTCCAAGAATCACTGACACGTGGGCCTTGACGTGCGGGCTTACGCGCGCGCCATCGCCCTGGACTCGGATTCCACCGTTTAAATAATGCAGTGCGATGGTGCAGACAAGCACAACCAGCAGCGCTACAAAAAGCCAGTTAAAAAAGAAGTTGATAAATGGAAGTTGAAAGACAAAGAATCCGATGTCTTTACCGAACTGAGGATCATTGCGCCCGAAGTCGACTCGATGGGTGAAGAGCACCCACTGCTTCCATTCGCTGCTAACGCTTGTTCCAATTACAAATGCTAGGAACCCTGAAACGAGGAGCCGGATCCGTCCTCCATAACGCACCGCAACATCTTGATAGCGCGCAGCGAGGTCGTCACTTGGCTTTAATTGTTTTACCTTCGGAGCTAAGCGGTCAGCAATTGAGAGGCTCGTGATCATCAAGACAAAGAAAACAAGCGTGAATACAGCCGCTAGGCCGACCTTGGCTGAGAGCAGGGCTCTCCATGTCCCGGAGAAATTAACCGACCTAAACCACAGGTAATCCGTGTAGAACACCGCAATGCCGCGGAAACTTATGAAGAGCACAACTAAGAGGACGGCTGCAACTATTGCAAGGGTCCTTCCGCGTCGCGAACGTGGGGGACGGGGACCTGTTGAGACTGGGCGCACAATTTGCAGCCTAGAGGGCGCAACGCGCTCGCGCCCCTCGGGGCGATGACAAGATTATTGCGAGCCCTTGGTCACATCCCCCAATAAAGAGATCGACTGCTCGTCTCTATGTTGGAGGGGAGTTGATGAAGATGCGTTGCATTATCTCCGCTAGATGGTTCTCCAGATAACGCGCTGGATAATTGGTTGGTTTGGCGAATCAACCGAGGCTTGCATCAGGCGTTATTAAGCACCGGCATCCAGGGTGAGCTGGGGGGTAGGCCTGCCCTGTTGGAAAATTTTGCCCTCTAGGCGTGGGCTCTAGAGCATTGTCGTCGCAGTCAGAGCATCTCCCCGCCTCAATCGGCACCCACCTGAGCAGAGTTCCAGTTGCTACTGCTTCGTAAACGCCCCTAGACCACGCAGCGCTGAGAGCATCCCCGAGAGCAGCCTCCAACCCCTGACCTCTCGCATCACGGAAGCACGAACCAACCGCCCTTGATATCGAGTCATCTGAGTCAGGCGAGTCATTCGCAGCAATCACTGCACTGAGACGCGACCTGAGCCCACCAACTATCTCTTCCACCGGCCCTGATGTGAGTTCCTCGGGGACCTTTGGAGCGGGCTCAGTGGTGAGTCCTGTATGCGCACCGATAAATGCCTTGCCAAGTGGCTCTGAGAGAAGCGCTACCCAGGTCGCGGTCTGCTCCGCTCCATCGCCAAGGATTGCCTCTAAATCGATGCGGCCTTTCTGAGTTCGGAGACGCTCGAGTAATGCATTTTGATCATCCTGCAGAGCCCGCTTGGCGCGCTTGATCGCGTCTCTTCTTAGCGGAAGCAAGACTGCTTCACACATACTGCGCTCGTCATCGGCACTATCGACGAGTTCAGTCTCAGGGGCAGAGTCGATGCCACCAGAGTCTGGGTCGACTTTGAGAGCAATTGGCTCCTCTTTCTCACTACCCAACGCTGACCCTGCTCCATCGGCACGAAGCCTTGCAAAAATAGACTCGACCTCTGGAGCGTCCACAACCGAATCCTGGGTCGCATCCTTGGCTGCACTGCCGACCTCGTCAAGAGTCGTTTCGTCACGAATTGTTACTTCGCGAATATTGAGAGTCTCTGTGACACTTACTTCTTGCATAGTGACTTCTTGGACTCCATCATCGACCACGACAACAGTCACAGACTCAGTCACAGATTTAGCGAGCTTCTCAGTTTTCTCCTCTGCCGCGCGAGCGCCCTTTGCGGGTTTGGAGTCCTCTGCTATTCCGAGACTCTCACGCACCCTCCTGCGAATACCGCGCCCCGAGGCTGGAGAGCTCGGAGCATTGTTGTCTGTTGATTCAGATTCTCCCTGCGGAGTCGATGCTTGAGCAGTGTTAATTACCAACGGATCTGTATTCGGGCGATCCGTTATAGATGCTTCTAAAGAAGGCTCCTCTGCTGAATCTGCAGTGGTGAGGCTCAAATTTTCTTCTGTGTGATCGTCGATACCGAGGTCTACAAGTGGGGCGGATGTAGCCAACGCACTGGCCCCTCGAGAATCAACCTGCCCAAGTGCTGAAGTGGCATCGGAGAGGGTCTGCTTGACTACGCGATAAGCCTCGAGCAATCGGTCGCGCCCTACACGCAGCTCCTCGATCTGTGACGTTAAGAGTTCGCGACGTCGCGCAAGGTCAGCGAGGACTCGTTCACGCACAGCCTTTGCCTCTGCAAGCATCTCTCGCCCAGTTTGGCGCGCTTGTTCTATCTCGCCCTCACTCTCGATGCGCGCGCGCTCGCGTACCTCGGCTGCATCGCGTTCAGCAGTCTCGAGAGTTGCACCAGCCGCAGCCGAGGCCTCAGAATGAATCGAGACAGAAGCTTCCTCTGCCGCAGCTATGAGAGCACTTGAGATCTCGTTAGCGGAATTTATTTGAGTGGTTGCGGCCTCCTCGGCTGCATCGCGCAAGGTAGCTGATTGCTCATCGGCATCTTTGAGTATCGAGGCTGCGCGCTCCTCAGAGCGTGTACGAATATCCTCAGCCGCGCTCTGAGCTGAGCGCAGAACTCGCGCAGTCTCCTCCCCTAACGCTGTGAGAAGCTCCTGATCCGTGGGGGCCTTTGGGCTGCGCAGTTGCTCCTCTAAGGAATCGATTCGAGACTTCAGAGCCTCCTCGCGCTGCGCGATTACAGCCACCTCTTCAGCGACGCGGCTGAGGAACGAACGCACCTCTGCCTCAGAGACTCCTCGCACGGCCTTTGCGAATGAGCGCGACGCGATCTCATCGGGGGTCAATTTTGGACTGCTCGACACTGCGAGCCGGCGAACATCACCGCCTGCCACTACACACCTCCACTTTGTACGTATTTCCGAGAGCTTCTTCTGAGACCAGAGTGGCTAATGTTACGGGTGTTAGGACCCCAATGCGAGTGACCATTCCGGAATTAGGAGCATAAATTCTCGCCTTACCCGGGGAGCACGCCCAAACCAATAAAGCTAGAGGGCCGGATCCAAGACTGCTCTAGGCGGAATGCTCCCCCCGCCGTTATGCGAGAGAACAATCAGTGCGTCCTCAAGGCTCTCTACCCCAAGAATTCGCATTCCCTTGCACTTGAGGCCGCTCGCCTCCCTCTCCTCGCCTGCCGGAACCATCATCAGGTGAGCACCTGCGGAGCAAGCCGCCACACTCTTCTGGCGCACTCCGCCCACAGCCCCAACCACACCATCGGCCGAGATTGTGCCCGTTACAGCGACGTCTCGCCTGCCTGGTAGGGAACCTGGGGTCATCTTGTCGAGAATTGCCAAAGCAAATGAAAGCCCTGCGCTTGGTCCGCTCACTGGGCCTGGATCTATCGAGATATCGACTGGAAACTCGTATTTAAGATTCTTTGTAGCTGGAGCGATCCCAATGAACGGCTTGCCCTTTAGTTCGCCCTTTTTCGCTAGGCGAGACTCCACCTTTACCTCAATCTCCCTTGTGGCTGAAGTAGCGCTCCCTTTATTAATCCTGCGTGTTACCTGAAAAACAAACTCCGTTCCGGCAGGGAGTGCCCGAACCGCCTCTCCAACCTCTTCGGCGCGCTGAATCGGCGTTGAGTTGATCCGAGTAATCAAGTCTCCGACGCGCAGGTTGCCTTCGGATGGGCTCCCAGGTGTAACCGCAGCGACAATTGCACCACTTCCTGTTACCGGCACTACGTAACCGAGGTAACGAAGAGCTGCAGCCTTTGCATCCTCCTGCGACTCGGTCATCAACATCTGGTTAACCGCTAAATCCTGCTTAGGGGTGCTCCCCCCTAAGTATTTGACCTCCTCAACCACTGTGTTCTCAGAGGAGAGCGATGCCTGTATATATCTCCAGATGTTTGGGCGTTGATTTGAGACAGAGACGGTTAAGAAGAGCAGATCAGATCGAGTCGGGAATGTACGTGCACCCTTAATCTCCACAATCGGGGCAACCGGCGTTGCACTGCCTGGCGAGAAGATCACATACGGGAGCCGGATAACTGTCCCAAGGAATAGAACCACCAAAGTGAGTGGGATTAAAAGGAATCCACAAATAGCCAATACGCGAGCCGCCTTGCGGCGAGGCCTAGGCGCTATCGAATACTCCCGATTCGGCGGTAGTGGCCAGGAATCATCGATCTCGGGAGCGCTTATCGACCCCGCTACCGGGGTGGCATCGCTCTCTGCAGGTATTTCGCTTGGGGGCTCCATGAGTTTGCAAATCATCGCACGAAAATTAAAGCCAAGCATGCCGCAGCACAGCGAATATTTAAAAGGCCGAATATTTGAATTAAGACCGTTTGAATTAAGACCTATTTGAATTAAGACCGTTTGAATGAGAGAGCGTCCATTTAACCTGCTGGGCTGGCAAATAAGGTGAGGTGCGCAGGGAGTACGAATATCAGATACCGAACTACCCAGGAGACGTAATCCAAGACAACGCGGAAGGCCAATCGATTTCAAGCGATACCGCATCGATCGTCGATCGCCGTCTCAAGGTGACTCGCCTTGAGGTGACGCGCCTTGGATTCAACGCCTCGCTCTCATCAGAGCAGCGCGCACTGTTGCTCACTGCAATGGGTGACCCTGATGATCGGGTGCGTGCCGGGGCCCTTGGGGCATTAGTTCGCCTCTCGAGCAATGAGGCAGCGCAAGCAGTCATTGAACCAGCAGAGGTTCAGGAAGCGTGGCGTAGTGCACAGGTTGATCAGAGCCCCAACGTGCGCAGGCGCGCAGCCGAGCTCGCCCCCAAAGTTCGCGATCTGCCGATAGTGCTTGTTATTGAGCTTGTCGCCGATTCTGATGTCACTGTCGCCGAGGCGGCCGCGTGGGCACTCGGCGAGATGACCGGCGAGGATTATCCAAAAGAAGAGGCAGGGCTAGCAGATGCGACACTAGAGAAGTTCGCCCTAGGCCATAAAGATGCACTTGTTCGAGAAGCATGCGTTGCAGCCCTAGGCGCCCGCGGAGTAGGGCTCGCCACCATTCTTGCTGCGTGTAGTGATAAGCCTGCGGTTAGGCGCCGAGCCGTATTGGCGCTCTCTCCATTTGAGGGTCCCGAGGTTAATGAAGCCTTAGAGAATGCACTCACAGACCGCGACTGGCAGGTTCGACAAGCCGCAGAGGATCTTCTCGGGATTGATGCAGGGCAGCAAGACGACCCAGATGCCGGCGAGGATGAAGCCGGACAACTCGGCTGCTAGCGGTTCTTAGCGAATCAGGTTCGCGCGTTCCCCATAAACATGTCCTTCAGAAGGTCGAAGGACTCCAGGCATCTCCCCGCTCCCTCCACGACACACTCAAGCGGAGCCTCGACTAAACGCACTGGAAGAGATGTCTCCTTCGCAATACGCAGATCGAGCCCACGGAGCATTCCTCCCCCACCGACCAGATTGATGCCGTTCAAAATTAAGTCTTGCGCCAATTCAGGCGGCGTCTGCCCTAGGGCGGAGATAACCGCATCGCAGATAGCACGCACCTGCTCCTCAATCGCCTCGCGTACCTCCTCGGGGGTAAGCACAATCGTCTTTGGCAATCCAGAGGCAAGGTCGCGTCCACGAACTTCAGCGCGGAACTCATTCGGGGTTGGGAATGCGGAACCAATCGCCAACTTGATCTCTTCAGCGGTTCGCTCGCCGATTGCAATTCCATACTCGCGTCTTACAAACGCTTGGATCGCAGCATCGATATCGAACGAGCCAACTCGCACTGCTTCTAGAGCGACAATTCCACCAAGCGAAATTACTGCAACCTCAGTGGTTCCTCCACCAACGTCAATAACCATGTTGCCAAGGGGCTCGTGAATCTGAAGCCCTGCACCTATAGCGGCTGCCATCGGCTGCTCAATGAGATATGTCGCGGCCGCCCCAGCACGTCGCGCTGCCTCTAGAACTGCGCGCTGTTCCACGTGGGTAATCGCTGAAGGAACACATATAAGAACACGCGCTCTGTAAATACGCGAGACTCCTGCACGCTGGAATAACAGGCGAATCATTCGTTGAGTAATATCGAAATCAGTAATAGCACCCCCCCGCAGAGGCCTCACAGCGACTATGTACCCAGGGGTTCGACCAATCATCTGCCACGCGTCGTGCCCCATCGCAAGCACATCTTGGGTGCGCGAGTTGAGTGCGATCACTGTTGGCTCGTTGAGGATAATTCCTTGACCGCGCGCGTAAACAAGCGTGTTGGCAGTCCCAAGATCAATCGCTAGGTCTCGTGCCATCTCACTTGTCCTTGTGGTGTCTGAACAATGAAGTCTTAGGACGAGGAGCGAGAGCCTCGCGACGCTTCTCGAAGTCGTTTATGCCATGGTGCAGACCGCTAGGCCCACGGTGACGGATCACAACAATTGTTACCCCAACAATGATCGCAACTGCGATGAAGACTAAATAGATCATGAGGCTACGTTCTGAACGCTCTTTGTCTCATCAGGACTTCTTAAATTACTGCTCTGGATGGCTTCAGCGTCTAGGCCCCAGTCAGATCCTCCGCTCCAGTCTTCACGCTTCCAGATCGGTGCGGTTGCTTTGAGTGTGTCTATTAAGAATCGTGCTGCCTCGAAGGCTGCATCTCGGTGCGGTGAACTGACAACTACGACGACAGCCGTATCCCCGACAGCGAGAACCCCGACGCGGTGGAGAATTGCTACGCGGTTTATCTCCACCCAACGGATACGCGCCTCGCTAGTTAATTCGGAGAAGACTCTCAGAACCTGATCCTCATAGGCCTCGTACTCGAGCGAAGTTACGCCATCACGATCGATTGAGTGATCTCGCGCTACCCCGAGAAAACTCACGACTGCACCGCTAGCTGGCGTAGTTGCCCATGCGGTTGCAGTCTCGCTTGGGATGGGGTCGCCCGAGATTGCGAGCCATTCATCTCGGTTAGTTGGGGGCTGCACACTCGACATTGTAGGGAGTCGGGGCGCGACCGCACGTGGGCAGAGCCTCGGTACACTTTTGCGTCATGCCTCGGAAGACACCAAAATCAAGCTCCTATGGGGCAAACGGCGAGAATCCTGAGCCTGCAGGCGGGGAATCTGACCCTACGAGAGGTTGGATTCATCCCTCCGAGCTCGGCTCACGTTTCGATGCAGTGGACGCCAAAGATCGCGCTGTTGAGACGCCGCAGAGTTCGCCATCCACTAGCGACGATAAGCGCACTCGAGAATCTCGCGGCAGGTTGCTGCGGCGATCTGTGATTAGTTGCGCTGCACTGAGCATCGCATTCGGAGGTATCGCACTCTGGAGATATGCGTCGGTGCAGTCCGATGGGGGCTCAGCAGGAGGTGGGAGCTCAGAGGCTCTAGCGCGAACTACCGGCAAGCCTAAAGGCGCCTTAGGAGGCGTCAACGCCTCAGTAACAAGTTCAATAGCAGCGGTCCATCTCCATCAAGGTGCAGAGGTCTCCACAATCTCTGGAATATGCGTCAAAGGAGGGATCGTCACTGCGTCAGGCCCCGTCTCTCGAGATGGGTTTCAATTCACTGGGGTCCAAATAACGGGGGTCCAAATAACTGTCGCCCTTGAGTCTCTTCAGGAAGGTGCTCAAACTGCTACTGAGCATGCCGTCTCCGTAAGTTCAGTCGATGAAGTATCCGGACTCGCCTACCTCACTGGATACCAATGCCCAGAGTCTCAACTCTCCATGGAGCAGGCGCGGCGGTGGCGCTCCGGCGAGTCGTTAGTCATCGCTGCTCGGCCAACAAGACAACCTCCTTTGACTCAGGCGCGCGCGCAAGTATTTAGTGAAGGCGGAGTCGTAGCGAAAACACAATTTGGGAGAACAGGTGATGCAGTTCTGCTCCCAATTTTGGAGGGCGGCTCCAAGCAACCCACTAAATCTGTTACCGACTCGAGCGCAATCGGTACCGCACTTGTTAATTCGAGCGGAGAATTCATGGGCGTCGTGATCGCCGAGGTAATGGGTTCATACTTAGCGATCCCATCGTCGATGGCGCGCAGAGTGATCTTCCAATTCATAAACGGCGAGAGAGTAGAGGCCGGGTGGCTCGGGCTTGAACTAGATACCGACTCCAAGATTCTCGCTGTCTCAGCTGGATCACCAGCCGAGGGCGCGGGGATTCTTGTCGGTGAACAGATCTACGCCACCGATGGCGCACGCACCGCCGGAGTCGAGACCCTATTGGCGTACCTGCAGGCCCAGGCACCTGGTGATCGGGTCTCACTCACAATGGAGAATCAAGGGCGAACCCGTGAGGTCATCGTGATTCTTGGGTATCGCCCCGCAGACGAGGGCTCCTAGCTCTCGAATCAATCCAGCCAGTCAAGCAAGAAGCGACTCTGCACACTTGACGGGCTCCACGATTTTAAGTTCATTGCCCCTGAGGCGGCATTTAGAGCCGCGCGGTGGGAGGATGTTCGCATGGAGAATCAATCAAGCCCTGCAGCAGAGTCCCCGCGAGTAGAGGACTCCGATTCCGCCCCCATCGTGCTTAGCGATTTGGATCGCGACCTATTAAACGCCCTCCAGTGGGATTTCCCAATAGTGACGAGACCATTCGCCGCCATTGCTGAACGCTTAGGCGTCGAGGAGTCAGTGGTCCTTGAGCGTGTCAACGCAGTAAAAGAGATCGGCGTGCTCCGCCAGATGTCTGCCATTTTTGATACGCGCGCCCTCGGATACCAGTCAGCGCTCATCGCTGCACGAGTGGCTCCGGAGCACATCGACGCAGCGGCAGCAATTATTAACGAGCACCCCGGTGTAAGCCATAACTACAAGCGCAATCACTCCTACAACCTTTGGTACACGCTCGCGACTCCTCCTGGTGAGGATTTCGACGCCCATGTAGAGACGCTTCATCAAACAAGCGGGTCACTAGTAACACGAAAACTGCCGACACTCGTCCTCTACAAAATCGGCGTCAAGCTCGATATGACGGGTAAGACCGCCGCAAATGCAAAAGCAGAAGTACTGGCACACGAGAAGCCAGAGCGTCGCGCGGATATGCCGGCCCCTGTTCTCTCAGCTCTCGAGATGACTGCAATCTCGGTGGTCCAGGCAGACCTACCAGTTGTTGAGAGGCCATTCGCCGCACAGGCCGAGGTCATCGGCTGCACGGAGGACGAACTCCTAGAACTTCTTGCCTCATTCTTAGAGCGCAAATTGATGCGGAGATTTGCTGCGGTCATGAATCACAGATCAGCAGGTTTCAAGGCCAATGCAATGGGTGTATGGGCTGTGCCAGAGGACCGTCTTGAAGAGATCGGGCCACAGATGGCGGGATTTGCAGCAGTTAGTCATTGCTACCGCCGCCCTACATATGAAGACTGGCCATACACGGTATTCACAATGGTGCATGGTCGCAACGCTCGAGACTGTGAAGCCACCATTGAGGCAATCCGCGATGAGACCGGCGTCGATGAGCACGCTCTTCTCTGGTCAATCAAGGAATACAAGAAAGTCCGAATTAAATACTTCACTGACGACTGGTCCGACTGGACAGCGAAGAACCTCTCCACCTCAAACAAAAGCTGAGGGGTTTACTTCTTCTTTCTCAAACTCGAGATTAGAAGAGAACTAATGGTGAGTACACCGAGCGCGATGCCAGCGCGTCTCAACAAACTAGGGGCAGGTAGCGAATCGATCCCCTCTAACACTCCACCCGCGACTGCATCCTTCAATGCATCCTTACTGCTATACCTCGGTATCCACCCTGCATCTAAGAGTTTCTTGTTGGAGATAAATACGGGATATTGAAGATATGGAACAACCTCGGCAGGGATTTCTCCAATCCTAAGTCGCGAAGCTCTAATGAGCAGCCGCTCTAGAAGTTCTGCAGGCAAAGCGGGTACCCATGATCTCCCTAGTAATTCGTCGAATGACTCCTGCGTTATTACACCACTCGCACAGAGGTTGTAGGCCCCGTCCAAACCATTCACTATTGCAAACGAGATTGCACTCGCTACATCCTCAGGGTGAACAAATTGGAGTGCAATCTCAGTTCCACGCACCCGAAGTCGCCTCGGGCCAGCGAGCACTCGAGACCACATGTGATCTGCACCGCGGCCTATAACTGGGGCGCTGCGCAGTGTGACAACGCGTATTTCTGGGTGCTCGAAGCGCCAATCAAGCAGACGCCTCTCAACCTCTGCTGCGTAAACCGCCGGAAGAAAACCCGGTACGGGGCGAATGGCGGAGTCCTCTGTAATTTCGTCGGGGTTAGTCGGCCATGCTCCATAGATCGTTGTCGGTATGACCCGCACAATGGTTGTGACGCCAGCAGAGGCACAAGCATCGAGTAGCCGCTGCGCCCCATCTACATTGGTTATGGCCGCGAGTGAGCCTCTACTTGGAGCATCCACTACCCCAGCCAGGTGCACAACCGTGTCAGCTCCGGCTAGAAGATTCTCAAGCCCAGGGGCAAGCACATCGGCACGAGTGTGGGTGGAGTCACTGACCTCCCCATCTGATTCGAGGATATCGATGCTGCGCAGGCTGGTTATTGAAATATCGCTAGAGAGCCGCTTGAGCAATGCTGTTCCGATAAATCCTGCACTTCCAGTCACAACGACGTTATGGCTCCGCGGGGCGACCGGTAATCCATCCCCACTCTTATCTACACTGACCATGTGAGCGACCTTCCATTCCCGATTGACCCAGACGATAACCCGAGCGACTCAGACTCGACCTTCGATCCATTTGGAATGCTCGGTATTCCTGGCTTCGACCCGACGCAGATGAATCTCGCGGATTTAATGCGCTTACTCCAATCCGATGGACCTGTGAACTGGGAGATTGCAAAACAGACAGCAGAGTATGTAGCTCTCGACGGATCCGATGACCCAAGCATCCCATCTACCACTATCTCCGAACTAACTGAACTAGCCCGAATCGCAAGTGATTATGTAGCGAACGAGACGGGAGTTACTGAGGTGTTATCAGCGCCGGTCAGAGTTATCGGCGCTCCAGAGTGGGCCAGAATGCACCTCGGATCACTACGACTACTCCTCGAGACCTTTGCGACAACATTGAGTGGATCACTTGAGGCTGCTCAGGAAAGCGACTCCGAGCATGGCCTTGCGTTTGACCCAACACTGCTCCCGCCCGAACTCGCAGGGCCGCTAAGTGCACTTGGGCTCAGCATGGGGGGTGCCGATCCGTTTGGAGGAATCATGAAAATGATCGCTCCTATCCTCCTTGGTACCCAAGCAGGGTCGATGATCGGATCACTCGCTCGTAATGCACTCGGACGATACGACCTACCTCTGCCGACATCCGATGTACCGGGGCCAACCTTTGTTCTTGCGAACCTCTTGGAATTTGAGAGCGAGTGGTCAATTGAGCCTCAGGACCTACGCCTCTATGTTGCACTCCACGAGGCAGTCCATACATCGATTCGATGCAGGCCTTGGGTTCAGAGCGCTCTTGCTCGAATCGCTAACGAATATGTATCGGGGTTCGATATTGATGTCGCTCGCCTAGAGGAGCAATTTGGTGGGCTAGACCCCACGAACCCTGAATCCATCGCAGCAGCGGCTGAGCAACCAGACGCAATTCTTGGTGCGATGCGCAGCCCACGCCAGGAACCAGCCGCTCGCTCATTGCGTTGCTTGGTAATTGCGATGGTTGGTTATGGCGACTGCGTTCTAGAGCACTTAGGCGGACCGCTGCTTCCAGAGTTTGGAAAGATCCATGAAGCAGTGCGCAGGCATCGAGTCGATCAAGGCGACTCGGGGCGCTTTGTTGAGAATCTTCTCGGAATACGCCTCGATCGTGATGCAGTCTTGCTTGGGCAGAGTTTCTGTTCCGGGATAGTTGAGAGGGTCGGATACTCCGGGCTCCACCGACTCTGGGAATCAGAGAGCATGCTCCCAACGCCTAGCGAACTCGAGGCCCCAGGACTCTGGCTCGCTCGTATTGAGTTGCCAGAGACTCCCTCGAACTAATACCAGCACCTCCTAATACCAGCACTTCACGGGAGACGCTTTAGAGCAGAGCCTCAACCTCTTGTACCCCGCGCAGAACTGCACCATTCAACAAGTATGAAGGGGTACCGGTGATGCCGAGCATCATCGCTTCCTCCAAAGCATCAACAATCGCATCTAAGTATCGCTGCTCAGTCATCTCGTTTAAAACTGTTACGGGGTCGAGCCCAACGTCGCTGATCAAGGTGCGGAGAACATCGCTGCGCCCTAGATCTAGCCCCTCTTCCCATGCGGCGGAGAAGAAGCGCTCGTGTATCTCCGCGTGTTTTCCGTGAGCCCTAGCAACCTCTGCGGCCAAGAGTGAGGGGCGCGAGGTCCAGACTCGATCAGAGGCTCGGAGTGTTAAGCCATCCTCTGAGGCAAGCGCTTTTAAGAATCCATGCTTACCGCGTGGGCGCTCGAGACCGCCGGCAGGGATCTCCGGGTGGAGCTCATAAGCCCTCCATGCGACCTGATTACTCTCGCTACTCTCATCGCCGGGCGGGCGAGCCTTTAGCAGTCTCTTAAAACCAATGTAGGCAAACGGACACGCGTAGTCGGACCAAGAAATAATTTTCATGTTGAAGTCCAAGGCTCGGGTCTCGAGTCGTCCTCATAATCGTCTCTTGACTCTTCGTCGTCATGCAGACTCGGTGCAGTCTCCGCAGAGGGTCCGTCATTCGCAACGGCTCTCTCTCCACGCCCTCCCCGGCCCGCCCATGCACCATGAGTTCGGAGCGACCCTATATATGTTGCAGCCGCGAACGCGAGGCCTAATCCGAGTGCAAAATAACCCTCACGTTCGGTTAACAGGTCGAGTAGAGCAACGGGTATCAAAGCCCCAACTACCCACGCCACCTGGAAGCGCGTCTCAAAACGAGCAAACGCTCTTCCCCGCAAGTGCTCGGGTCCATCGCGCTGCAGAAGACTGTCGAATGCAATCCGCCCACACTGAGCAGAGAGCGCAATAACCAGTACAAGCAGCAACGTCGAGAAACGCTCTGGGTACCGTGCGGCTATAAGAGCCATAAACGATCCAGCGATCAAGGTGGATGAGAGTATTACCTCTTCTCTCACTCTGCGTCGGGCAATCGGAGCGAGGATTACACCAACAAATCCGCCTAGCGCGCTCGCCGCCAACACCGCTCCAAAAAACCACTCTGCTTCGTTACTCGATCGGAGGTGGAATGCCAAGAAGAATGCAAGGAACCCAACAGAGCCGCGCATGATGGTCATGGCGCTACCAGCGAAGATGATGCTCGGAGCGTGTAGCTCACCAACCTCTTCTTGAGTCTCAGGGGTAGTGGAGACCTTGGCCTTTGGGATTCGAAGCGCCAAAATCCCGCCAACTAGAAACATGATTGCCGCAAAACGTAGGGACCAAGGCGACCCGACTAACGCGATTATCCCTGCTCCAATAACTCCCCCGGCTGTGCTCGTGACCACACCAATGAATGCAAGACGCGAGTTCGCATCGACTAGCGCCTCATCTGATTTGACGACTGCGGGCACCAGCGATGCCTTGGCAACTGTGTGCCCTTTCGCAAGTACCAATGCAACAAATGCCAGTGGGTAGAGAAAGAGTGTGTCGAGTCGCCCAGCCATCAGGTAGCAGGTAAGAGCGCGGCCGAATAGGCCGATTGCCATCAGCGTTCGCCGCCCGGCCTTTGATCTGTCGAGTGCTGGCCCAATAATTGGGGCGACTACCGCAAACGGCGCCATCGTAAGGAGCAGGTAGAGCAGCACCTGAGAGCGCGACTTGTAGATGTCCTGACTGAAGAATATTGACCCAGCTAGAGAGACCATGAGAAGCGCATCGCCGAATGAGCTAGCACCTTGGGCCACTGCAAGTCGTCCAAAATCATTAAGAGCGTAGGTTTTTGGGTCACGGTGAAGCACAGTGCCCTCCACGGTAGCCCTCAACTAGAGCATGGGCAGGTGCCACTTGGCCTCTTGTTCACCTTCTATCCACCGTAGGGGGCACGTATCGCTGCCAAACCGCAACATGGGTTGTTTAACCTTCTCTTCATGCGCTCGTGTGCCACCTCATTTAGGGTCGGCGACACGCCAGCGCAGCCCAGCGGAACTTCCCCCCTTCCGCTGGACCGCCTGTCGGCCGGGGCGCCCAAGCCCTCGCGGCTCCCCGGCCCGACTCGCGGGGATACCCATCCAAAATGCGACCTCTAGCCCCTCTACGAATGCCCAAATCTCGGGTAGGTAGCATCAAGGATATGGAGCCTGAGATCAAGCCATCCGCTAATAGCCAACGCCTTCTCAATCGAGAGCTCTCGTGGCTTGATTTCAACGAACGCGTACTTGCACTCGCCGAGGACTCCACCCGACCATTACTCGAGAGAGCGAAATTTCTCGCGATCTTCTCTACCAACCTCGACGAATTTTTTCAGGTTCGCGTATCTGGTCTTCGTGAGCAGATGCAGGCCGGTATACGAACTCGCTCAGCAGATGGAATGGACCCACTCGCTCAGTTACAGGCGATAAGACTGCGCGTCAACGAATTGGTTAGCCGCCATTCGAGAGTCTTTACAGGCGAAATAGTTGATGCGCTATCTCGCGAGCAAATCCTCTTCCCGGAATGGGAGACCCTCGACGAACAAGACCGAGCCGAGTTAGAGGCGCTCTTCCGCATCCGCATTTACCCGGTACTCACTCCATTGGCAGTCGACCCGGCTCATCCCTTCCCCTTCATCTCGAATCTCTCACTCAACCTTGCGGTTACGGTCCACGATCCAGCGAGCGGAGAGCAGCAGTTCGCTCGTATTAAAATTCCATCAAACCTTCCAAGATTTATTGGCCTGAAAGATGGTCATAGATTCATACCTATTGAAGAACTCATTTCGCGCAATCTCGCTGAGCTCTTCTTCGGCATGCAGATCAGTGGCTGCCAAGCATTCCGCGTCACGCGTGATGCCGATTTTGAGCTAGAGGATGAAGCAGCCGATCTAATTGAGGCAATAGAGACCGTATTGGTCCAACGCAAGCGATCGGGCGATGTAGTTCGACTCGAGGTAGGCGCAGATATGCCCGCCGATGTGCTCGACATGCTCTGTCGCGAGCTTGAATTCTCCCTCCATGAGGTGAACATCGTCGATGGGCCGCTCGATCTATCCGGCCTCTCGACGATCTACAAACTTGATCGACCCGAACTGAAGGATGAGCCTTGGACTCCAATAACGCCTGCGGCGCTATTAAGAGCAGAGGGAACTCCTGACATATTTCGAACTCTCCGCAGTCGAGACATCCTCGTGCACCACCCCTACGAATCTTTCGCCGGCTCGGTTGAGGCATTCGTTGAGCAGGCAGCGCGTGATCCAAAGGTGCTCGCAATTAAGCAGACTCTTTATCGAGCAGGTGGGCCGGAGAGCACAATCGTCAACGCATTGGTTCGTGCCGCGGATGCCGGTAAACAAGTAGTTGCACTCGTAGAACTAAAGGCCCGTTTCGACGAACAAACAAACGTAGATCGGGCTCGCGACCTAGAGGAGGCCGGCGTTCATGTCGTCTACGGACTCGTCGGCCTAAAGACTCACACCAAGGTGCTCCTCATCGTGCGCGAAGAGCCGGATGGACTTCGTCGCTACTGCCATATAGGTACCGGCAACTACAACGCTGTCACCGCAGGCCTCTACGAAGACATCGGACTACTCACTGCAGACCCAGAGATTGGCGAGGACCTAACGGACCTCTTCAACCACCTAACTGGATATGCGCGCGGGAAGACATACCGCAAGTTGCTTGTTGCTCCTAATTCCCTACGCGGCGGAATGATCGAGCGGATTCGCTCTCAGGGATCGCTTGGGGCGAGTGGTTACATCATGATGAAAATGAATAGTCTCGTGGACCCGGAGATCATCGATGAGTTGTATGCCGCAGCAACCGCTGGGGCCAAGATCGACTTAATTATACGAGGAATCTGCTGCCTTCGCCCTGGGGTACCTGGCCTCTCAGAGGGTATTCATGTTCGCTCGATCGTTGGAAGATTCTTGGAGCACTCACGCATCTATAGATTCGGCGCCGACCCGACAAGCGCTGAGTACTTAATCGGATCTGCCGACATGATGCCTCGCAACCTTGATCGACGCGTTGAAGCAATCACGCCAATAACTGACCCGCGCCTATGCGCGCGACTAGAAGAAATGCTCACTGTCGAACTCGATGATGACACCTTGGCATGGTCGCTTGGCCCAGACGGCGACTGGAGCAAGGTTCCAACCACCCGCGGTGTAGATACCCACGCAACACTCGGTCAAAGAACACGACAAAGATCCCTTACGTCATGAAACCAACTCTCAACATCGTTAGGGCCGCAGGTGGAGTAGTACTGCGCGAGGTTAACGGAGAGACGCAAGTAGTTGTGGTGCATCGTCCGCGATATGACGACTGGAGCCTCCCCAAAGGCAAGTCTGAGAAGGGCGAGACTGATGAAGAGACCGCCACCAGAGAGGTAGAAGAAGAGACTGGATGGAAGGCCGAGATCGAATCCAAGCTTCCGTCTTTTGAGTACACAGACCAAAAGGGGCGACCCAAGATTGTTATTTGGTTCTTGATGCGCGCGACGGTTGAGAGCGGCTTTACTCCAGATGAAGAAGTCGACGAAGTTCGCTGGTTGCCATTCGACGAAGCAGACCAGCTACTGACTTACAGCATGGACCGTGATCTGCTGAGTGGGCTTGAGCCATGAGTATTGCTCACACCGTCTACGTGGTGCGCCACGCCCGAGCTGGAAGCAGAAGTTCTTGGGATGGGACCGACGATCGTCTACGCCCACTAAACGGCCGAGGCCAACGCCAAGCGCTTGCGCTAGCGACAATACTCAGCCCGCTAGTTAAGACCGTCCACTCCAGCCCTTACCTTCGATGTGTCGAGACAGTCGCTCCTCTCGCAACGATTATCGGTGCCGATGTAGACATCCTCGACTCTCTCTCCGAGGGAGAGTCCTGGAGAGATGCCCTCTCCTTGATTGAGGCAACAAGCGGACCAACAGTCTTCTGCACGCATGGTGACGTTCTTGGAGATCTAATAAATGCTCTCGAGGAGCAAGGCGTAACAATCTCCGGATACGGAGTAGAGAAAGCCTGCACTTGGTCGCTTACTGTCTCCAAAGGCTGCGTTGCTAGTGCCAGATACTCTCCACCACCAGAGGCTTGATGAAACGCTCATTAAATATCCTTGTTACAAATGATGATGGAGTCGAGTCCAAGGGGCTTGTTGCTCTTGCGCGTGCCTTATTTGAGGCTGGGCACAGAATTACTGTTGTCGCGCCAAGTCGCGACTGGAGTGGTGCCGGTGCATCTATCGGCCCCATACATCTGAACGAACCTATTCCGGTTACAAGTCATGTCTGGGAAGAGTTTGATGGCGTAGACGTATACGCGATTGATCGCCCACCCGCTACCGGAGTATGGGCCGCTTGCCTTGGGGCCTTTGGAGAGATTCCCGATCTAATCGCATCCGGTATTAACCCCGGTGCTAATACCGGCCATCTCACACTCCACTCTGGAACCGTCGGCGCCGCCCTAACAGGCTCCGCTTTTGGAGTGCCGGGAATAGCGCTAAGCCTTGAGTGGGCAACCACTGGCGAGTACCAGTGGGAGACAGCTGCGCGGTTTGCACCGGCCGCTGCGGAGTGGGCGATGGAGGCAAGCGGAGAGCTCATGCCTGCTGTACTCAACGTCAACGTACCGAACCGTCTTTTTGCTGATGTATTAGGAGTACGTGAGGCGCAGTTGGCTCGCTACGGAGAGGTGTGGGTTAATAATGCCGATCGCAGCGGAGGGGACCTTCGCCTCACATTCGAGGGAGGCGGGCGCGAACCAGACCCGGAGAGCGACGTTGCTTTAATAGGTGCCGGGTACGTAGCCGTAACCCCGCTCGTAGGCATTGCGCGTGGCTCCCTCACCGGAGCGGCTGAGAGAGTCTCTAAAACCCTTAGCACTTAGCTAACCAAAACTCGCTTTAATCATGCCGAGTGAGAATTCGGATACCTCCTCGCGTATGATTTAGTCATCGAAAGAAACTTTCGTGCTCGCACCTAATCCAAACTGGAGAATATAAATGTCGCTCGAAGTAGGCCAAGTTGCACCTGATTTCACCCTCAAGGACCAAGCAGGTAATGACGTAAGCCTCAGCGACTACCGCGGCATGCAGCCAGTGGTAATCGTCTTCTTCCCGTTTACATTTAGTGGCGTATGCCAAGGAGAACTCTGCGAGATTCGTGACGATCCTTCTACCTTTGAGAATGCTGGCGCTGCAGTAATTGCGATCTCCTGCGACACGCGCCATGCGCAAGGCGTATGGGCCGAGCGCGAGGGATTTAGTTTCCCTGTACTCTCAGATTTCTGGCCACACGGCGCGACAGCACAGGCTTATGGAGTCTTCAACGAGGTAGTCGGCTGCGCTAACCGTGCATCATTCATCGTAGACAAAGAAGGCAAGATCGCCGCTACCTTCGCTACAACAACGCTCTCTACTGCGCGCGCTCACGATGAGTACGGCAAAGCGCTAGCGAACCTGTAGGTTCGAGAGACTCGGGGCCTAGTTCAGCTCCCTTTAAATGAGTGGAGCATGTGCCCGCTCGTAGCGGTATCCGACTCCACGAACGGTAAGAATGCGCTCGGGGGCCGCTGGGTCGTCCTCGATCTTGGATCGGAGTCGCTTGATGTGTACGTCGAGAGTCTTGGTATCCCCGTAATAGTTGGGTCCCCAGATTCGATCTATAAGCACATCACGAGTCAGCACGCGACCCGCGTTAATAAGTAGCAGCTCTAGTAGATCAAACTCCTTAAGAGGCAACTGAACCTGCTCCCCGTGCACGGAGACCTCATGTCGAGCCGCATCGAGCCTCACCTCGCCGACCTCTATTTGATCAGCGCGCTCGCCTTGCTCCTCTAAGTCTCCTGGGAGTCGACGGAGAGCGGCTCTTACCCGCGCAATTAACTCTCTGAGCCTGAAGGGCTTGGTCACGTAGTCGTCTGCCCCGACCTCAAGCCCAACTACTGCATCAATCTCAGCGTTGCGCGCTGTAACCATGATGATGGGGACCCTCGAGGTCTTGCGAATCTCGCGGCAGACATCTACCCCAGAGATTCTCGGGAGCATTACATCAAGGAGTATCAACGCCGGGCGAGAGGCAGCGAAACGCTCAAGCGCCTCAACGCCATCAGCCGCCGTATCGACAGCAAAACCCTCACGCTGGAGCGCCACAGAGAGCGCATCTCTGTACGAGGGCTCGTCATCTACAACAAGAATTAGCTGGGGGTCAGCCATGGAGGTCTCCTAGGTTTGTTGAGGCTTCTTCGAACATTCGCATCGCACCGGCCGACTCGATTGGGATTCGAAATCTAAACTTCGATCCAATCCCCTCTGTCGACTCAACGGCTACCTCGCCACCATGCGCCTGAGCGATGTGGCGGACAATCGACAGCCCCAAACCAGTCCCACCGGTAGAGCGACTGCGCGCACGATCAACTCGATAAAAGCGCTCAAATATGCGCTCGAGATCTCGTGACGGAATACCGATGCCCTCGTCGCATACAGCAATCTCAACGAGGTTGCTTGTCGTAGACGTATTGATCTCAACAGTGCTGCCGCGCTCTGAGTACTTCATAGCGTTGTCTATGAGGTTTGTAATCGCCATCACTACCTGGCGACGATCACACCGAGCGGCCAATGTAGCGGAGATCGGCGAACTGACTAACTTGATACCAAGCGCCTCAGCCCCTGGTCGGGAACGTTCGACAGATTGATCGATAATAAGCGTCAGAGGCACAAGGTCTCGCTCGGGCATTTCCTGAGACTCAATGATGCTTAGGTCAAGGAGGTCGTCAATGATCTTTGCAAGCCGCTCTGCCTCACGCGCAATCCGATCGGCAAGCTGCATCGTCACCGCTTCATCACCGCCAGCGGAGATCGTGTCCGCGAGGAGGCCTAATGCTCCCACCGGTGTCTTTAGCTCGTGGCTCACATTGGCGACAAAGTCTCTACGCACTTCGTCAGTGCGCCTCGCATCGGTCATGTCTCGAATTACAACCATCGCTCCGAGAATCTGGCCGGCCTCGACAAGTGGGTGTGCTGTAATGGAGAGCACTTCGCGAGGGGGGCCGTAGAGTTGGAGTTCTCGTGTTGAAGACTCTCCCCGGCAAGCATCTATAAGCATCTCTTCTAGAGCAGCCGCTGCGATCGCATCAGTATGGCGAGCCTCAAGAAAGCGATCCGCAGCGATACTGCGCATCACCTCGACGCCTGCATCGTCGACCACAACAACGGCGTCTGGGAGGAGCCTTACTGCTGCCACAAGGCGCTGCAGGCCACCATCTACTGGAGGATTAAGTTCGCTCTGTTCAGCCCGGCGAGGTGTCATCCGAACCTCCCAGTGATATATCCCTCGGTGCGCGGGTCACCCGGCTGTGTGAAGATCTTCTCAGTTCGGTCGAACTCCACAAGCCTCCCTGATCTAGCGCCCTCATCATCAACCTCTGTAGTTAAGAAGGCCGTCATGTCTGAGACTCGCGCTGCCTGCTGCATATTGTGGGTCACAATCACGATCGTGTAGTCGCGTTTGAGTTCAACCATCAGATCTTCGATACGCGCTGTAGCGATTGGGTCAAGGGCAGAGCAGGGCTCGTCCATCAAGATCACATCCGGCTTTACCGCGAGCGCACGTGCGATACAGAGGCGCTGCTGCTGACCGCCAGAGAGCGCAAAAGCACTCTTCTTCAGTTTGTCCTTTACCTCATCCCAGAGAGCCGCTCGAGTGAGTGCTTCCTCCACAGTTGCGGCTAGATCGACCTTCATGCGATTAATACGCGGCCCATAAGCAACGTTGTCAAAGATTGATTTAGGGAACGGGTTCGGCTTTTGAAAGACCATTCCGATACGACGACGAACCTCTGCGGCATCCACTTTCGAGTCGTATAGGTCTTCACCGTGGTAGCGAATTGTGCCGTCTACTCGAGCGCTCGGTACGAAGTCGTTCATGCGGTTAAAGCAACGCAGAAGTGTGGATTTTCCACAGCCCGACGGCCCGATAATCGCTGTGATGTCCCGCTGCATGATCTCCATGCTCACTCCGGCAACCGCTAAGTGATCCCCGTAGCTCACGTGCACATCCGAGGCGACAAACACGGCCTCGCGGTGAGCAGCCTCGCTCTCTTTCATTGCGTTCTCCACCCTATGGACGCTAGTGGCATGCACCTCAAGGTCGTGGGTGTCAGGGGAATCAGAGATGGTGCTCATACTTGATGTTTCCTAGCAAATATGGCCGAGACAGCCCGGGCGATGAGTGTGAAGACGAAAACGATCGATAGAAGCGTTAATGCAGCGCCCCATGCGCGTTCCTGCGGCCCAGGGAAGACTTGCTGTGCATTCCTGAATATCTGCACCGAAAGAGCGGTATTAGCTCCATGGAAAATATCTGTATTCACGGCATTTACAGTGAGAATCGTAAATAGCAACGGTGCGGTCTCTCCTGCAGCCCGAGCCACCGCGAGCAGCACGCCGCTCACGATTCCGGGAGCAGCAGCTGGCAGGACTACGCGGAATATGGTTCCGGCTCTTCTGCCCCCTAGAGCGTAAGCAGATTGTCTCTGGTCAATCGGGACTAGTCGCAGCATCTCCTCTGTGGATCGGATGATCACGGGGAGCATCAGGCAAGCGAGCGCTAGAGCTCCAGCAAATCCGGAGACACCAAAGGCGAGTACCCAAGTTGTATAGATAAAGAGCCCCATAACGATTGATGGGACACCGGTCATTACTTCAGCAAGGAATCGAATGGCCTTTGTAATTCTGCGTTTCGCTCCATACTCGTTCAAGTAAATGCCTCCGAGTATCCCGAGAGGCACTGCCATAAGCATTGCGGCTCCAGTGATTAGGAGTGTTCCGACAATTGCTGGTCCTAAACCGCCCCCAGGAGCGCGAGTAACGATTGGTATGTCATCAGTTAAGAAAGAAACGCTCATTACCTTCATGCCGCGGGTAACTACGTATCCAATTACCAGTGCGAGTGGAACCACTATCGATACAAACGCAATTACGAATAGTGCATGCACTAGAAAGTTGATCGCCTGTCGTTGGCGGCCGGACCTTGAGCGGGTAATGGAGTAACGAGTCTCTTCGCCTAGGTCCGGCGCTCCGTCCCTCAGATCAATAGTCGTCATACAGACTCAGCCCCGATACGGCGCTCAGCGCGGGCAATCATCGCGCGAGCGAAGGCTGAGATTACGAGTGTGATTACGAAGAGAAGTACTCCCATACCGATCAATGCAGCCTGGTAGGTGCCGGTCGACTCGCCGAATTGATTTGCTATTACTGCAGAGAGCGCATCGCCTGAGCTAAAGAGTCGTTGGGTGATCTGTGGTGAGGATCCGATCACAAGAGCAACGGCGATGGTCTCCCCGATCGCCCGTCCGAACCCGAGCAGTACCCCAGCGACAATCCCGCTGCGACTAAATGGGAGGACCGATCCCCGAATCATCTCCCAATTAGTGGCGCCGAGCGCATATGCAGCGTCCTTCTGCGCACGCGGGACTGTTGCAAAAGTCTCTCTGGTGATCGAGGTAATAATCGGCGTAATCATTATCGCCAAGATCAACCCCGCAGTGAAGAATGACCTGCCGCTGATAGGTGCGCCACTAAATACTGTTCGAAGAACAGGTACGCCAGAGAGCGCAGATGAAATATTTGTGTAGACGCCCGTTATCGCTGGGGCCACAACCAGGATTCCCCAAAGCCCAAAAACAACTGATGGCACCGAGGATAAAAGGTCTATGAGCATCACGACTCCAGCGCGCAGTCGCTTAGGCACCATCTCAGTCACGAAGAGCGCAACCCCGATGCTTACCGGGACCGCTATCAGCAGAGCAATCGCAGAGATGACAAGCGTGCCGTAGGTAAATGCAAGCGTTCCAAATGCCGCACCTGCAACATCCCAAGTGCTTGAGGTGACGAAGGAGAGCCCCTCTTCAGCAAATGCTGGCCAGGCGTTACGCGTTGTTGTTACGAGAATGAGGCCAAGTATGAGGAGAACAACTCCAGCGGCCAAGGCCGCCGCGCTCCGGAATACCGAATCAGTTCGCCGACCAGGAGGGCTCTCGCCCGCGAGAAGGGAGACTGACCCTGACCTCATCTCGTTATCAACAAGCGTCACTTAGAGCGCCTCAAGTTTTGTTAGCCGACCTTGACCATCTTGAGTTGTGCAATAGCTGCGCTCAAAATCTTGGCGGGCAAACGGGCAAAGCCTGAGTAACCTGCGAGGTCCTGTCCATCGGTAAGCACGTACTTAACGAATCCCTTTACCGCATTGCCCTTTGCGGTGTCTCCGTAAGTGGTTGAAATGAGCATGTACGTAGGAGCAGTAATCGCGTATGAAGTTGCACCTTGCGCGTCAAGCGGGTCATAAGTTAGGTCGGCATTCAGAGTTGCCCCTGCAACTGCAGCCGATGCTCCCGAGAGACTTGCCGCAACAAACTTGCCGTCCTTGTTCTTGATAGCAGCCGACTTGAGACCAGCAAAATCTGCGTCTGAGAAGTCAACATACCCAATGGATCCCTGGGTCGACTCGATGATCTGGGCGACACCGGCGTTACCGTTTCCGGCCTGCTGACCTGCTGGCCAATTGACTACTTTGTCAGTGCCTAGGGTCCATGAAGTTGGTGCTGCTTTTGTGAGGTACTTCGTAAAGTTTGCAGTTGTACCCGACCCGTCTGCACGGTGCACTACAACAATGTCAGTTGCGGGGAGTGTGACACCCTTGTTTGTTGCGGTAATGAGCGGGTCGTTCCACTTAGAGACTGCGCCTCCAAAGATTCCTGCAACCGCGTCCGGAGTAAGCCGGAGACTCTTTACACCACTCAGGTTGAATGAAACCGTGATTGGCGCAGCGACTGTTGGGAAATAGAGGAAAGGCGTCTTAAACTTCGCAGCATCCTCAGGCTTCACTGTGCTGTCGGAGCCTGCCCAGTCGACTAGCCCGGCTGCGAGGTCTGTCTGTCCTTTACCGGAGCCTCCACCTGCGTATGTCACAGTCACATCAGGCTGTACCGTCTGAAACTTCGCGATGGTTGTCTCGTAGAACGCCTGCGGGAAAGTAGCGCCAGATCCGTTCAGAGTTGCAGCGCTTAACTTTGTGCCTGCGGTGGTGCTTGTGGGTGAGCCTTTATCGCTGCTACTTCCGCCACATGCGCTGATAGCAAGAACCAAAGCCGCTGCGCTCGCAGTGAGTGCAACCCGGCTAGAAACTCTGCGAGCAATTCTGGATTCATTCATTTAGACGTAGGCCTCTCGTGATAGTTAAAGGGCACCGAAGGCGATCCCCGGCTCTTGCTGCAGGTACCGTAGATAGCTCGGCTTTCCCATCCGTTACTCTTAGGTAAACGAAACATGAACAAAAGGCAAATGCGCGGGGTTGCAGCCCTAAACTCCACACCAATTTCCCTGTCACCTGCACTCTGGAATGGGGAAAACGGTAGAAACCCCTAAATGAGCCGACTACTGATGGGAGTTCTGTGAGCTCATAATGAACGTAGGGTGAACCCTTAGCGCTGAGAGGCTGAGCGACTCTAGGTTTAAGGCCATACTCATTTAGTCCAGCCCCCAAAACCCCTCGACTAAGACGCCTCCATCAGAACGCCTCCATCAAAAACCTAGGAGATCCAACGTGACCGACAAATTGGCCCCACCTAACAGCGAGTCCGGGGCACGGCGCACCCTCCAGGACGAGCTTGCCGATGTACGAACCGACATCATCCGCATGGCCGCTCTCACTACCGAGGCGATCACAGCCGGGACTCAGGCCTTCTTAGGAGGAGACCCCTCCGCTGCAGAGATCGTCATCGATGGCGACGACGCAATCGACGACCTTTACCACCGAATTGATGACCAACTGCTGCTTGTACTCGCGAGACAATCCCCGGTTGCAGCCGACCTACGCGCAGTAATCACCACGATGAGGATTAGTCACGAACTAGAGCGCACCGCGGATCTCGTTGTGAACGTAGCCAAAGCCACAAGGCGGCTCTACCCGCATACGCTCGACCCTCGAGTGCGCGGAATCATTGACCAAATGGGGCAGCAGGCCGTGAGTCAGACCCGTGTCGCGATTGACGCCTTCGCAGATCGAGACCCAACATGGGCCGGCGCACTTACCGATATGGATGATGCGATGGATGACTTAACTAAGAGCCTTTTCAGGCACATCCTCGCCGACACGACAGGTGACGAGGCCTCGGTGCTTCGGGCTGTTCAGGTTGCTTTAGTAGGTCGTCACTACGAGCGTATGGCCGACCACGCGGTAACTATCGCGGAGCGGGTTGAGTTCATGGTGACAGGAAACCACCCTGACAAGAACGAGCAGAAGTAGCGACTCGCACCGCCATAATTACTCTCGAGCACTAATTAGAACTACGAATTAACTCGGACTGGTTCGAGTCTTCGCGAACCAGTGCCACTCGTTAGAGAGTTAGTTCTCCTCGTACCCAAGATCCCACTGAAGGATCAAGCGCTCGCGCTCTGCATCTCGAACAACGCGCTCGCGGTTACGTCTGCACTGGGGGTCGTGTGGGGGAAGAAGCTGCAGGCGAGCAAGCGCGCGCTGGCGAAACTCGCTGATGGTGCGGCTATCGCCGAAGACCTCAACAACTTCCCAGTGAGGTGCAACTGGTCCCAAGTAGACGACGCGAACGTGCCCTACCGGTTGAGACTGCTCGACTTGATCCTGATCCATAGCCATATTCGCTAGCTCCCGCTTTAGTTATCTCTGAGACTGGCAACAGCCCACTTCTCCCCTCACCCTATGCGCTCGCAGGGTTGCTCCCCTATGTCGGGCTCGTTCAATAGATGAGTGGGGCACAAAACCAGAGAGATTTAGGGGGATCGGAGGCCGGGCCTACCAAAGCAGGGAGGCTTCGGGTTCGAGCTTCACCATTCTAGAGCTGGCCGATTTAGAGCTGGCTGTCTCTAACCAATCTCGCTGAGCGGAACCGCACCGAGTCTCACCTCAATGACCCTGCGAGCTCCATCTCGCTCCACAGTGATCTTGAGCGTCGCCCCTGGGCTCTGCCCACGAATAGCCGAGCCGACATCATCTGCTCTTCGAACCTCTTTGGAGCCCACCGCGACGATTACATCGTTGACCTTTAGACCTGCATCTGCAGCTCCAGTCCCTGGGGTCACTTTCACGATGACCGCACCTGTCTGAGTTACAAGATTGAGGTCCTTCGCTATGGCAGGGGTCACCGTCTTACTTTGAATTCCAAGGTATGCGAGCTCAATATCCTTACCTGCTCGGAGTTGATCAATTATCGGACGAGCAGAGTCAATAGCGATTGCAAAACCAACATTCTGCGAGTCGCCGGGATCTGCAATAGCGGTATTGATACCGATTACCTCGCCCCGTGAGTTAAGAAGTGGACCCCCTGAGTTACCCGGGTTGATCGCAGCATCGGTCTGGAGCATGTTCAAGAGACTCGTACTTGCACTTGTTGAGACGGTTCGACCCTTCGCTGAGATGATTCCGCGCGTCACACTTAGAGTTCCATCGAGGGCGAGAGCATTGCCGATTGCGACGACATCATCACCGACAACTAGTTCATCGCTGCTACCGAGTCGAGCGATCGGAAGGCCAGAGACGTTCGCGGCCTGCACTACTGCTAGGTCTAGCTCCGGGCTGCTCCCAAGAACCTTTGCCTTACGAACAGTGCCATCATTAAAGACAACCTCAATACGCCCGCTCGCACCCTCAATGACGTGGCTGTTGGTGACGATGACGCCGTCGGAGGAAATTACAAAACCAGTGCCCTCGCCACCTGAGGATGGCCCTCTCCCCGTGAATAGTCCTTCGTCGACCGCAGCGCCGGTGCGTATCGCCACCACGGCAGGCTCGACACGCGCGACGATTCCCTGGACATCTTGGGCAATAGCTAGGCGAGATGTATTGCGTACCTCGGTCACGACGGGATTTGGCTGAGTGATTATCTGTGTATCCCCGCTTGAGACAAGTGCTGCTACCCCTCCACCGACTGCGCCGCCAATAAGCGCACCGACCACTATCCCAACAACAAACTGACGCCCGCGTCCGGCCGAAGATGGAGCGGTGTTGGGGATCGGTGCCACATGGTCTGATACCGCACCTGAGAGTGGGGCGGTGCTGGGCGGAGCCCATGTGTCACGCTCGAAGACTGGCTCCGGCTCCGAGTCATCAGCTCCCTGTGAGTAGTCATCCTCAATCCACCAACCCTCCCCGCTATCTAAAGCATCGGGCGTCTCCAAGTGCTCCGAATCATTCGGGCTGCTGGAGTTTGAATCGTTGAAGTCAGAACTCATTTGAATCCTCCATGTTGTTATTGATTACTCGCCTTACAGAACATTAATTTTCTAGTCTTAATCGTGCTGCTCTTAGGTCATCTGCGATTGAGCGCGCAAAACCCGCGCGCTCGCTCGTCTCATTCGCCTTCCCTTATCAAAACCCTGCTCTATCAAAACCCTGCTTTATCAAAACCCTGCCTTATCAAAACCCTCGGTCGAAGAATTCATCATCGAGAGACTCAACGCCGAATGGCTCAGAAACGTTCCAGAAAAATTGGCATTGTTGAGTAAGGACGAAACTCTTCTCGCCCGCTGCTTTGGGAATACTCTCATTCGGCTTCGACCCCGCTGCGCGTAATCACATCTGACTGCGGCTGATCCCTCAGAGCAAGCGTGACGATCGCCCCGCCATCCTCTGCGTTCTGGGCACTCACTGCTCCCCCGCACTCAGCGGCTACTTGAGCAACGATTGCGAGCCCGAGGCCCGATCCCGGGAGAGCGCGAGCCGAATCAGATCTATAGAAACGCCTAAATACACTCGAGATATCGCTAGGGGTAAACCCAACTCCATGATCTCTCACAGTTATGACTCCACCCGACTCCCGAATTTCAATGACTGATCCAGCTGGCGAGAATTTGGCAGCATTCTCAAGCAGGTTCCCGACGGCCCGAAGGACCCGGCCTTCACGGGCCTCCAAGAGAAAAGGCTCAGCAACAAGCGAGTACTTGTGATCGCTACGTCGTGACGCACGATCAACTGCTCTCTCAATTACTTCAGCTAAGTCAAATGTGTGCGCAACTTCGGAGTCCTGCTGATCTGTAACAAGATTGAGTAACTCCTCTGTCAACGCTGTTAATTCACGCGCCTCTGAGTCCAAATCCTCGACTACACGCGAGCGAGTCTCGGGATCTAGGTTTGGGTGTCGTGACAGTGTGTCAATATTCGCGCGCAGCGATGTCAGCGGAGTTCGGAGCTCATGCCCAGCATCTTGCCCAAGTTGCTGCTGCTCTCGACGAGATTGACTAAGTGCCGAGATCATCACTCCAAAAGCGATTGCTAAGCGACCAACTTCATCATCCCGTCGCCCTCCAATCGGTGTCGTTAAGTCTCCTGTCTGCGCTATTTGCTCGGCGGCTGAGGTCAATTCGGCAAGTGGGCGCGTAATGAAAACTGCTGTGATCCAACCAAAGACCGCAGCGGCAACTATTACGAAGAACCCAATAAGTAGAGACCTAACGCGCAGAGCATCTAAGGCATGATCAACCTCCGCGAGGCTCCGGGCGAGCTGCACCGCCCCTCCACCCGGGACCGCAACAGTGAGGACTCGATATGTCCCCTCCTCAGTCGAGACGGTCGAGAACTTGGGGGCTCCTCCGGATCGAGCCGCGGAGCGATCGATTCGGCTGAGAGGGAGAGCACCGCTAGTAGCGCTCACCACTCGTTGCCCAGCAGAGTCAATGCACTGGACACGTGACCCTGGAAGCTCTGGTATTGGCCCCGCGTGAGCCTCGGCGCCTGTATCTCGGATTCCACAGAGCCCAGAAAGAAACGCTCCGTCTGGATTCTCAAGTCGCTCGCTATAGCCGTTGAGGGTGCGGTCAATCTCAACCCTTAGGGCCCGAGCGGTTGTCAGGTGTCCGGTAATCGCCACTACTAATACTGCAGTCGCAGCAAAGGCCGCGAAGGAAATTGCTAGCCGCGCGCGCAGGGTCATTGCTTTCTCAGATTCATTTTACCGCTGCTCTCGCAACGTGTAACCAATGCCCCGCACGGTCTGGACAAGGCGCGCCTCTCCATCGGCCTCAGTTTTCCTCCGAAGATACCCAACATAAACCGCAAGGCTCTTCGAGTCCGGCCCAAAATCGTAGCCCCAAATGTCTTCATAGATAGTTGTGTGTGAAAGGACAATCCCTGCATTGCGAACTAATAAGGCAAGCAGATCGAACTCAGTTTTTGTTAGTTCCAACTCGCGCTCCCCGCGCCAGGCACGCCGAGACGATTCTTCTATGAGTACGTCTGCGGCTATGAGGTTCTGCGCCTCGGATCCGGATTCAGTAGTTGTGCGCCGAAGGAGTGCGCGCATCCGCGCGAGAAGTTCATCTAGAGCAAATGGCTTAGGAAGATAATCGTCGGCCCCCGCATCTAGCCCTGAGACTCGATCGGATACCTCGGTTCGAGCAGTAAGGATAAGAATCGGTGTTCGGTCTCCTTGATTTCGAAGAGCGCGACAGACGCCAAGTCCGTCAAGGCTCGGCATCATCACATCGAGGATTAACAGGTCAGGAGAACTGCGGGCAACGGCCTCAAGAGCAGCCACGCCATCGTTGACTAGTTCAACCTCGTAACCCTCTAGACCTATTGCCCTCTCTAAAGCATCCCTGATGGCTCGATCGTCATCAGCAATAAGTATGCGAGGTGCCATGCGCTTATTCTCGCCTGCTTCGTTTAGAGAAGGGTAAGAACCGAGCAGGGAATCGCGAATTCATACCCTTTTCTCACCTTGACATTTAGAGACTCTTACCTTCGTGGGGCAGAGTGTCCTCATAGAACACAGAGGCTGACAGATAGTCCAGCCAGCTACTACCTAACTAGCGGCCAATTAACGGCCAAATAAAACGGAAGAATCTCATGAATATTCCAGAGCGAGAACGCCCAGAAACCCAACCTAACACTCCATCCGAGTCGGGGAGCCTTAGCCAGCGGCACGCAGGAATTCCCTACTCTCGACTACTCAAGCCTTCTTATATGAATCGGTGGAGACGGTCGTGGAGGCCGCGCGTCTGGGCTGCAGGAGCCGGGGCTCTAGGCATAATCGCAGGGGCTGGCGTAATCGCCCTTAGCCATCCGGCACAATCCGCTGCGTCGTCCATCGCCGTTCCTGTGCCCGTCTACCCAACTGCGACTACCACTCCCCAGAGGCTCGTGATACCCCAAAGTGGGGGTTATGACGACCGCTGGCAGGACGATCTCTTCAATGATGGCTCCTCGAACCCAACCACTACGACGCAGCAATGGGTCAACACCGCGCCGGTTCCAGCCCCGCGCAGTACGTACGTTCCTACATACCGAGCACCACAAGTAACTACTCGATCTTCATAAGGATAATTTTTCGTGTCGCTGACTTCGCGTTGCAGTCTGCATAGCGCCGCGCGTTATTTGAGCTCTAACTATGACTCCGCGGACAACTGCTTATTAAGCCCCTACTTATTAAGCCCAGATCAATCATGACTCACATTTGGTGGTACATCGCGCGAAGCAGCGGGCTCACTGCATGGACGCTTCTTGTTGCAAGCCTCGTATTAGGCGCCCTCGCCTCTGGGAGACTCACTGAGAAACGAGGAAGCCTGCGGTGGCTACTTGACCTGCACCCTTGGGTATCTGGCCTCGCTCTCGCAACTGTTGCACTACATATTGCAGCGATTGTCGCCGATACCTTTGTGAAGATATCTATAAAGCAAGCGGTAGTTCCCTGGATGTCGCCGTGGCGCGCCACGGCAGTCGCTTGGGGAGCAATTGCATTTTGGCTCATGTTGGTAGTGCAGGTCAGCTCATTGGCTCGATCTCTCATCCCAAAGCGTTCCTGGCACGCTATTCATATGACTAGCTATTTGTTAGCGGTCCTCGCAACACTCCACTCGATTCAAACCGGAACCGACGTATCCAACAAATACGTAGTGCTCCTGATTTCAGGAGGGGTGACAATTGCTGTCGCTGTCAGCCTTCAACGAGCATTCGGTGTCGGGAAAATGCGTCGCGACGCCCAGAAGCAAGAGCGCTTAAGAATTGCTGCTCAGCGGGAACCCAACTCGGCCTCAGGGCGTTGAAGAGATAACTATGAATCAAACCGCAACTACCCAGAGACAAAACAAGGAATATTCAGCTACCAATCAGGCTCCACCGGAGACGACACAGCCTTGGATGGCCGACGGCCTCTGCCGCGACCATGCTCCAGGCATGTTCTTCCCATCCGATGGTGTTGGTGTTGATAAGGCCAGGCGTATCTGTGGTGAGTGCCCGGTTAAAGAACAGTGCCGGGAGTATGCACTCACCTACCGAATAGAGCATGGCGTGTGGGGTGGCACCTCCGAGAGGGAGCGACGCAGAATCCTGCGCGATCGTCGGCTAGCAGCTACCTAGGCCAGAGGTAGACCACCGCTGCGCATTCACAGCGGGTGTTGGCAGCGCCGTTTAGCCTTCTCTGCTTGAGGATTACCTGCGCTAGCCCCAACTAAATGGCCCGACCAAGAATCTGCTGATCCTCTCGAACCCTTCAGTCTTTGTATCCTGTGGGAGAGCCGCAACGATTCGAGCCGTCTCGAGTGCAGTTGCTTCACTGACGACTGTAAATGTCATACCGTCTGCGTCCCAGACACTCACAATTCCAACCGGAGAGTCATAACTGCGCATCTCGCCATTAGGAGCACGGTGCCATTTGCCTCCGGCGGGCAAGGAACCTGGCTCTATCGAGCCCTCCCACTCAAATACTGAGACGCTATTCAATCCATCCGAGTAAAAAAGTTCACGCCCATTCCCCTGAGCTAGATATTTTCCAACAAGCGTGAATCCGCCAGGGAGGCGCCTAAAAACCATGAATGGGGACTCAACCGTGAGGGCAGCACGCGGGGCGGCACTCGCATCCTTTGATTTAGTGGGCTTTACTCCACCGGGGGTCGTCGCACCAGGCTTGGGCATACCGGACGATTGCTCGGCTTCATTCATTACGCTGATCTTCTCGAAGGCTGTGATCCGCAGCGTCTCTCCTCTCTCGTCCCGCTGCTCTCTACGGAGCATCAATCCATTCTCGGAATCAATATCGATGAGATCTCGCAGACGCCCTCTGCGATCGGCAATAACTACCTGAGTAGTAGCACGCCCTGCAACGGTAGAGGAACCGCCGAGTGTCGCAACATACTTTTTAGTTAACGCGGGGCCACGAAGAGTTTCAGGGGTCGTCCAGATTGAGTGCCAACTACCTCCGCGCTGAACTGCTCGCAGCGATCCCGAGGAGAGCAACTTTCGTTCACCTACCACGGAGACTCGTTCGCCATTCGCGTTTACAGTAATTCTGCGCGTCCTTAATCCGCCCTGCGAGAGCCATGTAGTTGTCAATGTCGCGTCGTATGAATGCGACAACGCCGCGTCTTGGGCAGCCCCCAGCGGGTTATCAAGATCAATGGCGATACTCGCACCGGCTCCTGTCGACGCAGCGCTCAACGCCATGAAGGACCCAACCCCTACGAGAAATACCCCGAACGGCAATCGAGAGAACAAGGATCGACCGTTCATCCTTGTGATCTTGTTTTGCTGGCTGTTTCTTCGCGATTGCGCATGAGATCGATTCATCTTAAGAATCCTGCACTGACTGAGACTGCCGACATCTTCTCAACAGCGGGTTCGTCGAGACTTGATCGCGCTGCGTGAGTCTGAACCGATGCGGCGATTGGTGGAGATACTGACCCAGTGGTCGGCATACCAACCACGACAACGAGGCACGCAGCAGCGGCGACTCCAGCGAACCACTTTACGACTCGTCGCTGCGATCTAGACCTCTCACTAATCGTTACGACTTCACTCGCGGATTCCCTCTGCTCTGCATCGGCGTTGGGTTCACTGGGGAGGTCTTCAGCAGCACCGACTACAGCAACTATGAGGTTGAGCATCCCGGCAGGGATTACTTCGGGGCCATTAGCGCGCAGTAGACCACGAAGCTCTGTTATCTCGAGGAGTTCCTTGCTCAACTCGGGCGATGCATCGAGTTCTGCTTCAAATGAGGTTGATTCCTCAATGCTCATCTCACTATCGAGATATGCAGACGCGAGGTCGAAGAGTTCTTCTGGGTTCACTGGTGCACCGGTACTCACTCCATCACCCCTGACTCAACAAGCGCGGTACGGAGCAGGCGCCTACCGCGATGGATCCTCGAACGTACTGTGCCGACCGGTACGCCGAGACTCGCAGATATCTCTTCATACGATTGATCAGCCACATCACATAGAACAACCGCGACTCTAAAATCTTCGGGGAGTGAATTAATTGCTTGCTGTATCTCTGCGGAGAGCCCAGATGCCCTTGAGACATCATCCGCAGATGCGCTCGGCGGAAGCACTAGGTCGGGGTTCTCTGGGAGCGCGCTGGTAGGTCGTCGCCTGCGCTTGCGCACATCATCAAGAAAAACATTTGTCACGATGCGAGCCAACCATCCCTCGAGCGTTCCTGGCGTATATGTCTCGAGTCCGCGACGCACCCGCAGAAGCGACTCCTGCACGATGTCTCTCGCATCCTCTTGATTGCCGGTCAGTCGATACGCAACTGAGTAGAGGAACTGTCCGTGGTTACGGGCAACCTCTTCCCATGTGGGCACTCCATCTGGCGTCACAACAACGTCGCCGAGGCGTCAGGGGTTCCCAAGGCACTATTAAGGGGGCTAAAGATGCCAAGAAGCCTTAATTAGTTGGAGGGGGCGGATTCTTAGCCGCATCATCATCAGGTTTTCCGCCCTCATCAAGGCCCTTCTTGAACTCTTTCTGGGCCTGACCAAGGTTGCGCGCCAACTTAGGCACCTGACTCCCACCAAATACAACAAGAATTACTGCGAGAACTATTAGAAGTTCCGGTGCACCGAGACCAAACATTGGGCTACTCCCTCTCAAGGTAGGGGCTCAGGGTACCGCGCTTTTACGCCCCCATGGACACATCCCTAGGCTCGATTGCTAGGAATCCTCTAGATTTAGCAGCCTAAATTCCTCTAAGGCTCTCAACTATTGGGTCGAGATCATCCTTGGCAGCAACCGCAAACGGCACCGATCCAGTACAGACGATGAGCGTCTCGACTCCGAGTTCGGCCCATCCGGATGCCTGCTCGCGGACCTGCTCAACGGTCCCTACTAATCGACCAACACGCCAATCATCGAGCGTTACTCCGGCGAGGACACCTACCGGGGACTCGGCTCTTAGCCGCTCAAAGCGTCGAACAAGGTCGGCTTCATTCTCCCCGACTAGTGCATAAAGCCCTAGTGAGCGCCAGACAGTCGACGGGTCGCGCCCTACCTTCTCGCATGCTTGCTCGAGTACCGCTAGGCGCTCTCGATATGCATCGAAGCTCCACTGCCAGCAGGTATTCCAGCCATCAGCGTGGCGCGCTACTAGGTCAAGGAGTCGATCGCCCTTGCCGCCGACAAATACCGGTGGATTTGGGGTCTGAAGCGCGGAGGGAGTGAGCCTCGCTCCAGCAGATGCATGGAACTTGCCTTCGAACGTAAATGGCTCTGCCTCCGGAGCGAGTAGCCCCTTCAAAACTTGGACACACTCGGCTAGGCGCTCTAAACGCTCACCTGGTCTTGGCATCGACATACCGACCCCGGTGAAGTCCGGTTCATACCAACCTGCGCCCATCCCAACATCAATACGACCACCACTCACACGATCCATCGTTGAGATTGACTTTGCAAGAAGCGCTGCAGGGCGAAGTGCCTCAAGTAGCACCAGCGTGCCGAGGCGGACATCAGGTACGTCACGGGCGAGTGCGCTCAGAGTCACTAGCGGCTCGAACATTCCACCGGGCTCGCTCGGTCCCCCATATTTAGAGACATCCCAGACGAGGTGATCTGCGAGCCAAAGCGAATCAACCCCTAAATCTTTTGCATAACGCGCATAGCCAAG
The DNA here is from genome assembly GCA_001023575.1 of Actinobacteria bacterium IMCC26256. Taxonomy (GTDB): domain Bacteria; phylum Actinomycetota; class Acidimicrobiia; order IMCC26256; family IMCC26256; genus IMCC26256. The sequence goes on from CP011489.1 coordinate 2,118,102, forward strand.
GAGGGTTGAATACGAAAGCGGCGACTCACTTCGAAGAGAAAAATCGTGTTGGGGAAGAGCGAATCCAATGCGCATTGCTTCCGAGCATACCGGGCCAAGGACTAAGAAATTCTCCTCAACTCAGTTACTTGAAACTCTCCTGCGCTAACAGACTCGCCGTCGAGGGGATTGGGGGCTCTAGCCTATGGAGATGCTTGAGTGCGTAGTCAACATCTCTGAGGGTCAAGACGCTGCGGTTCTCGCATCGCTCGATGAAGCATGTGGCGACGCGCTACTTGATCGTCATACAGATGTCGATCACCATCGAAGCGTCTTCACTCTCGCTGGGAATGACTCGAGCGCATGCATCGATGCTGCACGAGCGCTTACTGACGCAGCCTCAAGTCGAATAGATATTCGCACTCACTTCGGAGTCCATCCGCGCCTCGGAGTAATAGATGTTGTGCCCTTTGTCGCACTTCACTCGACACCCTCAAGCGAGGCGACGATTGCCGCAATCGATTATGCGAAGTGGGTAGTAGAGGCTCACCGCGTTCCGGTATTTCTTTACGGCGATGCCGACTCGGAGAATAGAAGCCTCCCCGACGCGAGACGCACTGCATTCAAGACGCGCGCACCAGATCTCGGCCCCGATGAACCCCACCCAACCCTCGGGGCTATAGCGGTAGGCGCGCGCCCGCTAATGGTTGCAATCAACGTCGATATAGATAGGGACGATCTGGCGCTTGCACGCTCTATCGCAGGGAAGGTAAGAGAACGCGACGGTGGACTCCCTGGTGTTCGCTCCCTAGGGTTCGACCTGCCCCACCTTGGCCAGGTGCAGGTGAGCATGAACATTGTTGGCCTTGAGCAAACAAGCATTGAGGAGGCCTGCGTAGAGGTCGAGAGGCTGATAGCTGAGAGCGGCGCCGCTGTTGCGCGTATAGAACTCGTTGGTCTCGTACCCGACGCGGCACTTGCTGCGTGTAGCAAAGAGTTCTTAGAGCGCAGTGGACTCAACAGCAATGTGAGCCTTGAGAATCGCGTTCTCAGGCGCGAAGAAAATACGAACTAGACAACTAATAACTACCTGACTCGGCTCTCACTAAATCTGCGCAGAGCAACCAAGCACAATAACGTCCGGAGACTCAGCCCGTTGAGGCTGCAGCACGACGCGCAAGTGCACGCTGGCGACGAAGTCGGCGGCGCTCTCTCTCGGAGAGTCCACCCCAGATCCCAAATTTCTCACCGTTATCGAGGGCATACTCAAGGCAATCAGCCTTTACCTCGCAGCCTCCGCAAACGGACTTTGCCTCGCGAGTACTCGCTCCCCGCTCTGGGAAGAAAAGGTCTGGGTCAACGCCTAAGCAGTTGGCTCGCTCCTGCCAGCGTCGGTCGAGACCCTCGCTATTCATAAAATGGCTGATCATGGAGACCTCAGGCATTGGTCTTCCCCCTTGATGTCGAGTCTGATGTAATTACAACAGTGTTACTTTGCCTGATAAGTGACCTCCGCCGCAAGTGGAGATCAGTGATGAGTCGAAATTATTCTCGTAAACCACCCCTTAGCGCGCGAGAATTAACACGCAGCGTAAGGTTTTGGAGGTTCGCGGCGGGGAACTCTTCCCAACGGGTTTTCAGGAGTCTCTAAGTCTCGGAATTCCGGGCCCGCAGTTCAGCGGCTTTCTCAGCCAATCTTGCGAAATCTTCGGACTCAAGTATCTCTGCTACTGCATCTTGGCGGCGCGCTTGATTGATCTCCACTCGAAGTTTCTTTACCTCTTCACGTGCAGAGGCAAGCTCGTCGGCCTGAGCAGCAAGAAGAGCTTCAGAACGCTTCATGGCCTGCTCCGCTTCCCAGCGATCCGTAACGTCGGTAATTGCGCCCTGCCAATGGGTCACAGACCCGGCTTCATCACGAATCGCCAGTGTTCTATCTAGAACATGGCATACCCGTCCGTCCGCGGCAATTAAGCGGTACTCGCTCTCGAGGAGATCCTCACCGCTCGCCAGCATCAACTCAACTCCATCAAGCACTCGTCCCCGATCGTCCTCGTGGATAAAGTCGGGGAAGCGGAACTTTCCTCCCTTGCAGTCTTCAACCGTGTAACCAAACCGGATCACATTTCCCGACGTGTAAATACGCGGAGCTCCATCAACTGCCAACGCTAAATACATGATTGTGCTGCTCTGCTCGACGATGACATTTAGATACCGTAATTCTTGCTCTGCTAACCGCCGCTCTGTGATGTCTGTGCTGATACCGCAAATCCCGATTACGGATCCGGCGTCATCAAAAACCGGAGTCTTAACCGTCCAGTAAAAGCGTTCCTCGCCCGTTGACTGCACAACGTTACGCTCTTCTTGCTCATAAACCTGAGCGTTATCCATTACCCGAGCATCGTTATCTTTTAGCTCGCTCGACGCCGCAAGATCAAAGAACACGCTGTCGTCTTTACCAATAATATCTTCGAGGGGTAGGTTGAAAAGTTCCCGAACCGATTCGTTGACGTACACATATAGCCCATCTCGGTCCTTCAAATAAATAGCTGCACCGACATTATCGAGAGCAGTTTGTTGGCCAAGCTGACTAAGTAAAGATTGCGGAGCATTGTTCAAAATTGATCCCTTAATCAAGATTTAATTGCCTCAACAATAACCTGCGAGGCGGCAATCTGTTACCTGGAGTCCACGAATGTGATAAATGACAAACCATTTTTAAAAAGTAACAACCTCTACTCGAATGTCCATGCAGAGACTAATGTTGCCAGATTGCTTTAAAGGGAAGTCTCCATTGAGCGCTAAGGATAGATCAGAGTGAAGAGAATGCGTGCCGAACTTGGAGACATCACAGCCTGCGAAAATGATGTAATAGTCAATGCTGCGAATAGCAATCTCGCTGCAGGGGGAGGGGTCTGTGGTGCAATCTTCACGGCAGCTGGCCCCGGCCTGTCCGCGGCTTGCATGGAGCAGGCGCCATGCCCTACCGGAGAGGCTCGCATCACTCCCGGTTTCTCTCTAAATGCTAAATGGATTGTGCACGCTGTCGGGCCGATCTGGCGTGGAGGGGGCGACGCCGAGGCAAGTCTCCTCGCATCCGCATATCGCGCATCGCTCCAGCTCGCTGTATCCGTTGGGGCGAGCAGCATTGCGTTCCCAGCAATTAGCACGGGCATCTATGGATACCCAATAGAAAGCGCAACCAAGATCGCAGTTGTGACCTGCGAGGCGGCACCTGATTTGATCACTGAGATTCGTTTTATCTGCTTCGACGAATCGACTCTAAGTATCTACGAACAAGTACTAGATGCTCTCTAGACGCGCGGTATCAGATTCCAGGCTGCATTTTTAGTGGACTTGGTATTTACCTAAAGCACTCAACATGTAATCAGGGCAGGGGTCGGCGCCTACCCGGTGTTTCTTAGATCGGGCGGTGCTCGCCAAGCCCATGTGCGCTCAGTCCCCGCCTCCGTCTCAATCTTCTCGAGCCTGTATCCGTTATGTGTTTTTTGAAGGTGATGACGCTTACAGAGGCGTACAAGGTTCTCGAGGGATGCGGGGCCACCCTCAGCGAAGGGCACGATGTGGTCTATCTCTAGGCCAAGAGTTACGTCACATGTGGGTACCTGGCAGACGCGGTCGCGCTCCTCAACCGCAGTGCGCAACTTTGCAGGTATTGCTCTACCCATATGTGCAATCGTTCTTATGTCTGTGCCGTCGAGAATGAGGAGTTTTAAGAATGCTTCACCCAAATACGCTGTCGCAGTCGCCACTGGGATCGGCCCGACGCCTGCGATCTCGCAGACCTCACCATTCTCGGTACATCCACGCTTGAGTGCATCTATGTCGATACGAATATTCATCACCGCGTTAGGGCGAGTCGCTTTCCCGCCACTTTCGCTCGACTGCTTTGTGGTTGCTTTCTCGCAGAGTGCCATGAGTGCGTCAGCAGCGTAGGCCTCTGGTCTTTCATGCTCACCACTCTTACGCGCTGACCTAAAGATTTCATCCTGGATCGGTTTGAGTGCTGCCATTACGAGAGCGCCGTTAGCGACAGTCATGCGCCCTCTTACGTTGAACGAGCCATCGAGATCGGTCCAGGATTTGAAGTAACGACTCTTGTGTACCTGTCGGTGTCGCTCTGCTTCATCGGTAGCCCCAGCAACTAGACGCGAGGTTGCGTCGCGTAGATCGCGCACGGTTGCGCGTTTCGCGAGGTTCAAGAGTTGTGTCTCCGTATTAGGCGCAACAATCGCACCGCGTGCTACCTCTACAGCCTGAGCGTTGGAGAGAGTGCCGTTTCTTAAGGCAGCCTGGGTAACAGGAAGGTGCTGGAGTTGATTGGCGAGGAGTACTACTGCTTGGGCTTCATACTGAGGACAATCTGTCTCAATAGCGAGCCACTCAGTGATGCTCTTCGCACCTTCACCCTTCCAGCTATTGGTTCGCTCTACTTGGCCGACAGCAACAGTGCGCAGAGAATCTCCAGCTCGACGAATCTCGTCGGCGATACCAACTAGCGCAGCGGCATCCTTGCCCGCGACTACATCGATATTGATACGCGAGGAGACCTCTCGTAAGTGGGTGACTGCGCTTTTAAGTTCATCGAACATATGTTCGATTATAAAACAAGGGTGGGACAACTACAAGAGATTTTTAGGTTATTCATGAAATCTATTTCAAAAATCTGCGAGAGGTTTTACTGGTTCAAGCAGCAGAGACTCCGCTCTCTCTTTTTTACTTCCTAGACGGTGACGTGCGCCTGGCCCTGGGCGAGCACTGTATGTATCTTCGCTATCAAATCATCAGGGGAGTACGGCTTTGTTACATACGCCGCTGCACCAAGATTGAGTGCACGCTCGCGATCGGCATCTGCGGTCTTTGCAGAGCAGACAATTACCTGAGGCCGGACGGCTCGACCCTGCAGTTCAGCGAGGACAAACCAGCCATCAAGTACCGGCATCATTATGTCGAGCAGAACAACATCAAGAGGCTGCTCATCGATGCGACGGAGGGCCGTCTCGCCATCCGCAGCGAGCGAGGGCTCAAATCCAGCGGCCTCGAGAATTACGCGAAGGCTCAGTAATACATCAGGCTCGTCGTCAACAATTAGGACACGGTATTTAGTTGACATGAGCCTCCTCTCTTCGATCATCGACTGGTGTATGCAGCACGACTCGGAAGGCGGCGCCGCCACCAGGGGCATCCTCAACATAGACCGAACCCCCTGAGGATTCAACCACTCCTCTAACGATTGAGAGACCCAAGCCGAGACCAGGCTGGACTCCATTGGGGTCTGTTCGATAGAAGCGTTCAAAGATTCTGGCTCGCTCAGCTACAGGGACGCCAGGGCCGCTATCAAGGACGGAGAGCATCACGTGCTCTGCGTCGCATTCAAGCGTCACAGTTACAGGGATGGATCCATACTTATGAGCGTTCTCAATTAAATTCCCGACCACTCGACGCAGCCCTTCAGAGTCGGCCCTCACTTCGCAGACCGCTGGTGCGTCTACCGTTACAGGCCGACCAGCAAGGTGCGCATCTAGGGCAGCCAACCGAACCAGTGATGCAAGATCAACTTTTCGTAGCATTACCGGAGCATCATTGCTCTCGCGCTCCATGCGCGCTGAGGCGAGTATCTCCTCGACCATTCCTTGAAGACGCACCGACTGGCGTTCAATAACATCCAAGAGTTCACTCCGCTGGGCCGGGTCGTCGACGAGTCGTGTCGCAGCAACGGCACCTCTAATCGACGTGAGGGGTGTCCGGAGTTCATGGCTGACTGAAGCGACAAACTGCGACTTCATTCTGTCGCTCTCCACCAACTCAACGACATGGGCCTTCTCCGCAGCGTATAAACCTGCCTTGGCGATGGCTGCAGCGACCGGCTCCGCAAAGAGGCTCAGTGTCTGAAGGTCATAGTCATCGAACTGGACTGATCCTGCTGCACGAACATTTAACACCCCGAGCAATTGCCCTCGATTGACGAGAGGAACAGACATGGCGCTCCCATCCTCACCGCCACCTGCACTTCCATCGCGAAGCCCTAAATCAACAGCATCTCCATTTACAAGCAGAGGAGCGCGGGTCTCCGCAACGCGACCAGCTACTGACTCTCCAACGCGTACGCGAGCATCGCGAAAAAGGTGGCCTCCCCTTACCGCTACCACGCGCAAGTAGTCATCATCCTCAAGGAGCATCACAGACCCACTTCGAGCGCTCAATAACTGACTTGCACTCGCAAGAATCGCATCAAGCACTTCATCAAGTTCAAGAGCGGAGTTAAGGGCCTTACCCGCTGCAGATAATGCGCGATTCATATCGAGGCTCTGCGAATACGCGGCATTAAGCACGCGCTCGTCAGTAAGCAGCCGAAGGAGCCTATGGAGGTGAAGCTCTTTCTCAACTGCGTAGGCAACGAACCCAATGCCGAGTAGTGCTACTGCAGATCTCAGAATCCATTGGCCAGCACCTAGGGAAGACTCGGGCCCAGCCCAAGACGCAAGAGCAGAGGCTGCTGCTAAGGCCACCACAACAAGGACGGTAAGAATCCATAGTTGCATTCTGCGTTGCTCAATTACTTCAATTGAGGGTGCCTTGCGACGGGAGATACCAGCGACTCGCGCCTCACGTTTAATGCGTTGATTGATCTCGCCGGGTAGTTGATCCATTGCTCCGCCTGCTCTCCTTGGACATCGGGCCTATCGGCCTGCTGCGGGAGAACCTTGAGGGGCCGAGATCAATCATTTACCGTTGATCTATAGACCATTTATAGGCCTCAATGCCTAGAGCGCCGGGGGGGCTCTAAAACCGCATTAACCGGTGCGCCTTACCCTGCGCTGCTCAAGGAAGTCCACGAGTACGTAATCACCCAAATTATCTGGTGATGTGAAGAACGCCCTCCCGCGATTTAGACGAGTCAACTGCTCTACAAAATTACGTAGCCCCCAATCAGCATCGAGCATGAAAGTGTTGATCGTGATACCTGCCTTCGTGCAGCGAGCAGCCTCGCGCAAGGTTTCCTCAACCGTCACAGGCGACGCAGGGTACTGAAAATATGCCTCGCCATCCTCTATGTGTGCGGTCGGCTCGCCATCTGTCACCATAAGAATCTGCTTCGTGCCACTCTCGCGAGAGAGTTGCCTTCTAGCGAGCATCAACGCATGCTGCATGTTGGTCCCCCACTCGAAGTCCCAGGACAACTCGGGTAGTAATTCCGGCTTGATATCTCGAGCTACGCGCCCAAACGCGACAAGCCCGAAATGATCTCGCGGAAACTGTGATGTGATCAAAGCATGCAGCGCCATCGCAACTTTCTTAGCTGGCAAGAAGTTGTCGCGCATCGGCATTGACATTGAGACATCCAATAAGAGGACAGTCGACGACCGCGTCAGGACCTCTGTGCGCTCTACCTCAAAGTCTTCGGGGAGCAGGCGAACTGGCGTTCCAGCCCCTGCGCGAAATACGGCGTTGCGAATCGTCTGCTCGACATTCAGGTTGAAGGGGTCACCATATTCGTATGGCTTGTGCTCGTAGGCGCGCTCATGACCTGCACCGACTTGCTCGACCTCGTGGCGGCCAGCCTGGTCCTTTAGGAGTTTGCGGTAGAGATCCCCGAGAGCCTTCTGCCCTAGAGCACGTACCGCACGTGGAGTCAGTTCAAGGCGGCCTTCACGCTGATCTATCAGGCCTGCCTCCTGAAGTATTCGAGTCATCTCGCGCATCTGCTCTAGCGATCGAGCTGCATCGTCTCCAAGTAACTCTCTGGCCCGATCAAGATCTACCTCGGCTAATTGAGCAGGGGTAGAGGCATTCTGAAGCATGCTCTCAAGTTGGTCTAGATCACCGAGATTCTGAAGCATCTCAGACATCTGCCCGAGCCCCATTGGTTGATCCCCTTGACCACCCATTGACTGCTGCCAACCCATATCTGGGAACGCATTCTGAAGATTGCGACCCAGCTCATCCATCTGCCAGCGCAGATCAACATCGTCAAGCAGCGCTTCACTAAGTTGCTGCAACTGATCGCGCTGCTCAGGGGTCATGCTGTTGAGCATTTGCTGCATGGCCGCCATCGAACGCGCCATCTGCTCAAGCAACTCATCAAGCGTTGCAGGATTACCTGGGAAAAAGTCAGAGTACTTAGCCATGAAGGCATCGAAGTCTGGCTCTTCGCCGCGCCCTCTCGCCTCAAGCATTTGGTTTAGATCAGCGAGCATGTCCTTCATACGAGCCATCTGTTCTGGAGATACGTTGCTCATGCCTTCAGAGAGTTGGTTGAAGTTGCTCTTGATTAACTCCGAACGAATCTCGTCCATGAGCTCCTCGAACTTCGCGCGAGCGGCGTCGTCCATGAAGTCGTATTCCTGAAGAGCCTTCACTAGCCCGCCAAGGTCTGGAGGCATCATGTCGAGTTCAAAGTTTCGCTCAGCGCCTAACTCTTCGACGATCTCTTTGCGTCGTTGATCCTGAGATTCGCGCGCGGCCTCAACTCGTCGCTCGATACCGGCACGTTCCTCATTGAGTACTTCACGAAGTCGCTCGGCTATCTCCGCGAATGGTCCCCCAAGATCTTTTGACTCAACCTCATCACGCCTGCGCTCACGCAGTCGCTTCATCATCTCGCGCAGACCCATCATCTGCTCGCCGTTGCTATCGCGCATCCCCTGCTGGAGGAGTCGCCTAAGAGCGGCGTTGGGGTCGCCGTGGTACGTGAGGTCGTCGGCCATCTCTGCAAGGAGAGAATCCGCGTCGAGGTTGAACCCAACCTGAGTCCCGTCCCAGCGTGAATAGTCAAATGCCCTGCGCGTCATACCTGCAGCGTAGGCCGAGACCCCCGACTCGGCCCCTACCCTCGGTATCGGCGAGAATGGTCTTATGACTCAATCCCCTCGAAAGCTGGCGCCAATAGCTCTCCTTCTTTCGGCTGCTCTCCTTGTAACCGGCTGCTCCGGGTCAAGCAAGAAGAACGTTCTCCCAGATCCCAAAAAGGCTTTCTGCGATAAAGGTAAGGAGTATGAGGCGCTGATTACCTCGGGAAAGAAGGTAAGCGTCGACGAGCAGCTCGCAATCGTGCGAGAGATCAACGCGAATGCCCCTAAAGACATCGCAGCAGATACACAAGTTTTCCTGAGCGCTCTAGAGCGAGTCTCCAATGGAGACAAACGTGTAGTCGACGATGCGCAGGTTCGCGAGGCAATCGTGAATGTAAATCGTCGTTTTGCACAAGGCTGCGGACTCTTCGATCGCAAGTCCGCTATCTAAGGAACTCATTGCCCCAATTTGAGAGTGGCGAGCCCCAAAAAGGATTCACTAGCGATTTCATTTGGGGGACCAACTCGTCATCTACTCAGGTTGAGGGAGCGGCACGACAGAGCGACTGGCTCGATTGGGAGATACAGGGCAACGCTCCTCGTTCGGGAGAAGGTAACGGTTTCAAGACTCAATACTCTGAGGACTTCTCCCTATACGCCTCCTTTGGATTACTTCAGCACAGACTCTCCATCGACTGGGCTCGAATTGAGCCATCTGAAGGTCGCAGAGACGGCGCAGAGATTGAGCATGCGCGTTGGGTTCTCGAGTCAGCACGCGATGCGGGGATCGAACCTTGGGTCTGCCTTCACCACATCGCTCTACCCGGGTGGTTTACAGAGCTGGGTGAAGGCGGGTTCAGAGACGACAAGACACGCTCCTATTTCTGGGCACGCCATGTTGCGTTCTGTGCTGAGACCTTCGGCGATCTAGTCGCTGGGTGGCAACCACTCCACCATCCGACTGCATACGCATCTGATGCATTTCTCAACGGAGTCCATCCTCCAGGCTCAAAGCATCCAGCAAAGTTTGCTGAGACGCTGCGCGGCATGGTCTTTGCGTGGCGCGATGCGTGGCGTGAATTGAGAGGCGGCCCTCCTATAGCGACTGCCCTGAACCTTGCACCAATTTTCGCGATAGATAACTCTCCGGTAGCAGAGCAACACGCACGCGACGCAGACGCAGTGATCTGGAGGGTCTGGATGCGCGCTCTGCGAGATGGAGTACTAACCATTCCAGGGATGCCCGAGATCGAGATACCCGAGCTGCGCGACTCCTGCGACATGGTGGGTTTCAGTTACGAGTCTGCAATCGGAGTGACACGCGAAGGGAAATTCGTTAGTTACCCAAACAATCTGAGGAAGACTTCTTTAGGGATAGCTCCATGGGTAGAAGGGCTATCGCTCGTACTCCACAGGCTCGCGGAGGAACTACCCGACCGGCCCCTATTAATCACAGGGCTCGGCATCGGCACCGATGATGACGCATGGCGATGCGACTACCTACGCGAATGCTTCGCAGCCGTTGAAGAGGCAATCGACGATGGCATCGATATTCGCGGCATCTTCCACCAAACAGGGATTGACCAGTACGAGTGGCTAGGCGGCTATGAGACTCCGTATGGATTATTCACGCGAGACAGAGAACCGCGCGCGAGCGCGGAGGTAGTCGCCGAGTACGCAAAGAAGCGGTAAAAACCTATTAATTAACGGTTGGAGCCCCGAGATCGATAAGTAGCACGCCCATCTACTGCATCCTTGTTGAGGCGCTTCGAAAGATGAAGTCCCTCAAGCAAGAACTCAATTGCGGACGCGACGCTTCCCGGAGTCTCAACCACACCTAAGTCTTCTAGAGTCTCTTTCACGCCTGGCAAATCTGAGATCAGAGCGACGTAGTCTGCCGATGGCAGTTCATCACCGGTATGCACAACACGACCATCGTCAAACGCCTGCACTAACGCAGTAAGGCGCTCTGGTTTTACATGCGCGCGGAATACCTCGAGGATCGCTGCTTGAATAATTCGCTCGAGTACTTGACCCTCGCGACCGTCATCGAGGGTCTCGATCTCAATCTTCCCGCTAGTACTAGACACCAGGGCCTCTAGGTCGCTAACACGCGGAACGGCCTCGGCTTCGTGGGTGTGCAGAGCGCGTCGTAAAGCATTCGCAACGAGGGTCTCATAGTTTGCAATCGAGAGCCTCACGGATACTCCGGAGCGCTGGTTGACGTGTGGCGACCTTCGTGCCTGCTGACTAATCTCCGCGATGATCTCGACCATAAATGCTGGAACCGTTACCTCAACGCCCGCAGCCGAGATGACCTGAGCCTCTTGGGCTATTACATCCATCTCTAACCCAACCTCTAATGGGTAGTGAGTGCGAATCTGAGCCCCAAAGCGGTCTTTAAGGGGAGTAATGATGCGACCGCGGTTGGTGTAGTCCTCTGGGTTTGCAGATGCGACGAGCATCACATCTACTGGCAGACGAATCTTGTATCCGCGAATCTGCACATCACGCTCTTCAAGGACATTGAGGAGGCCGACCTGAATCCGCTCTGCGAGATCGGGCAACTCGTTAATCGCAAAGATTCCGCGATTTGTGCGCGGCACCATTCCGTAGTGAATCGTTAGTTCATCTGAGAGGTAGCGACCCTCAGCAACCTTGATCGGGTCGACCTCACCGATGAGGTCCGCTATCGAAGTATCTGGAGTAGCGAGTTTCTCCCCGAAGCGGCGGCTGCGATGAACCCATGTAATTGGGGTCTCGTCACCCTGCTCCTCGATGAGGGTCCGGGCGTGAGCACTAATCGGGTTATAGGGATCATCGTTGATCTCGCTCCCAGCGACAATCGGCATCCACTCGTCAAGGAGTTCAGTCAAGGATCGGATGATGCGCGTCTTGGCCTGGCCGCGCTCGCCGAGCAGGATCACGTCGTGCCCAGCCAGTAGGGCGTTCTCTAATTGAGGAAGAACTGTGTCTTCATACCCAAGCACCCCATCGACAAGTGGTCGGCCGGCGATGATTCGCTCAATGGCATTGGCGCGCACTTCATCCTTGACCGGACGGGAGACCCAGCCGCTTGCTTTGAGTTCGCCGAGTGTTGTGGGGCGGGTCATGGGGACTCCTTTAGAGATAACGGGTTTACGCGCTCCCCTAGGTTGCCCTAAGTCGCTCCCCGAAACCGTACCAGCGTCGCCTTTCTCCCCGTGTCGTGAGACACGTGCGCCCTCTACTACCGTTCACACTGGAACTTGTTGGTCACCGCGAGAGGAATACAGGCCATGACGAAGGTTGAGAATGCGCAGCGGTACGTAGGCGCTCCGCAACCAGCACCTGCGAAGAAGGACGGACCCTTCTTTGTGATGTTCTGGCGTTCAGCGGTGGGCAAGAAGTGGATCATGGCCGTCACCGGCATCATGCTCATCGGATTTGTGTTTGCTCACATGCTTGGGAACCTCAAGATCTTTCTTAGCGCTGACGCTATCGATCACTACGCCGAGTGGCTCCGAACCATTGGCTACCCGATACTCCCTAAGACTGGTGTTCTTTGGATTCTGCGCGCCGGTCTTTTAGGCGCCGTCGTACTCCACATCTGGGCAGCGGCATCGCTAACCAGAATGAATCGTGCAGCCCGACCCAACGGCTACAAGTCGCCGCGTGAGTATGTAGCCGCAGATTTTGCGGCCCGCACGATGCGCTGGACCGGCATCATCCTCACACTCTTCATCATCTTCCATCTTCTCGACCTCACTTGGGGACAGACTGGGGTGAAGGATTTTAAGAGCGGGGATGTCTACAACAACATCGTCAACTCCTTCACACGAGTCCCTGTTGCGATCGCGTACATCGTCGCGAACATCGCTATAGGAATTCACCTCTACCACGGTGCTTGGTCAATGTTCCAGAGCCTCGGGATCAACAGCCCGAGATTCAATCCTTGGCGCAGGGGCTTTGCTATTGGGCTCGCATCAATCATCGCCATCGGCAATATCAGCATTCCTCTCCTAGTAGTAACAAAGGTCGTCAAGTGAGCAACATCAACCTCGATGCAAAGATCCCCGCTGGGGCCCTAGAGGACAAGTGGGATAACCACAAGTTCTCAGTGAAGCTTGTTAACCCTGCAAACCGACGCAAGTTTCGCGTTGTTATTGTCGGCTCTGGCCTCGCAGGAGCATCTGCGGCAGCAACTCTCGGTGAGCTTGGCTACCACGTTCAACTCCTTACATTCCACGACTCCCCGCGACGCGCTCACTCAATCGCAGCACAGGGCGGAATCAACGCAGCCAAGAACTACCCAAATGATGGAGACAGCGTAAAGCGCCTCTTCTACGACACGATCAAGGGTGGCGACTTCCGCGCACGCGAGGCAAACGTTCATCGCTTGGCACAGGTGAGCGTAAACATCATTGACCAGTGCGTCTCTCAAGGTGTTCCGTTTGCACGTGAGTACGCAGGGTTGCTCGATAACCGATCATTCGGTGGAGCGCAGGTTTCACGCACCTTCTACGCTCGTGGCCAGACAGGGCAGCAGCTTCTTCTAGGCGCATACCAAGCACTTGCTCGCCAGGTGCACCTCGGAAATGTGGAGCTCCACAACCGCACCGAGATGCTCGACATGGTGATGAAGGATGGACGAGCAGTTGGCGTAGTGGCTCGAGACCTAATCACCGGAGCAATTCACTCGTACTCAGGGCACGCAGTCGTACTTGCTACTGGTGGATACGGAAACGTCTTCTACCTCTCCACTAACGCAATGGCTAGCAACGTCACTGCAGCATGGCGCGCACACAAGCGCGGTGCGCTAATGGCTAATCCTTGCTTCACGCAGATTCACCCCACCTGCATCCCTGCCTCAGATGAGTTCCAATCCAAGTTGACCCTCATGAGCGAGTCGCTTCGAAACGACGGTCGCATCTGGGTACCCCAGAATGCAGAAGACACTCGATCCCCTGAGCAGATCCCAGACTCCGAGCGCGATTACTTCCTCGAGCGTATGTACCCGTCCTTCGGGAACCTTGCGCCGCGAGATATCGCTTCGCGGGCATCAAAGCGCCAGGTCGATGTTGGTAAGGGTGTTGGGCCAATCAAGAACGGCGTCTACCTCGACTTCGATGAGGCAATCAATCGTCTCGGCGCACCTGTGATTGAGGAGCGCTACGGCAACCTTCTCCAGATGTACGAGCGCATCACCGGCGAAGACCCATACAAGATGCCCATGCGCATCTACCCAGCAGTGCACTACACAATGGGTGGACTCTGGGTTGACTACAACCTAATGAGCAACGTCGAGGGCTTATACGTACTCGGCGAGGCGAACTTCTCTGATCACGGAGCCAACCGACTCGGTGCGAGCGCTCTCATGCAGGGGCTCTCCGATGGCTACTTCGTGCTCCCTGCCACCATCACTGATTATCTTGCTCCTCAGCTTGGAGAGGCCCCCATATCTACTGAGGACCCCATCTTCAAGCAGGCTGAGGCCGCTGTGCGCGACCGCACCAACCAAATGGTCGCTATCAAGGGCACTCACTCCCCCGATCACTTCCACCGCGAGCTCGGCAAGATCATTTGGGAGCACTGCGGCATGGAGCGCTCGGCGGAGAGCCTCGATAAGGCCCTCGCTGAGATCCCCGTACTGCGCGAGCAGTTCTGGAACGACGTGCGCGTGCTCGGTGATACTGAGTCATTCAACCAATCGGTTGAGAAGGCTGGGCGTGTCGCCGACTTCCTTGAGTTTGGTGAGGAGTTAGTGCTCGACGCAAGGCGCCGCGAGGAGTCGTGCGGTGGCCACTTCCGAGTTGAGTACCAGACCGAGGATGGCGAGGCTCTCCGCAACGACGATGATTTTGCTCATGTCTCCGCTTGGGAGTGGGAGGGCGAGGGCAACGAGCCGACGCTTCACCGCGAGCCGCTCGTCTATGAGAACGTTCACCTTGCAACTAGGTCCTACAAGTAGTCGATAGGAGGACGAGGACTTTGAAACTCACACTAAAGATCTGGCGTCAAGATGGCCCCACGGCAGAGGGTCGTTTCGAGACGTATGACATGCCTGCGGTTGTACCCGACATGTCATTCCTAGAGATGATTGACGTCCTAAATGAGAGGCTCATCTCGGAAGAGTCAGAGCCCATTGCCTTCGACCACGACTGCCGTGAGGGAATCTGTGGCTCATGCTCGATGATGATCAACGGTATTCCGCACGGACCTGAGCGCGGCACCGCAACTTGTCAGCTCCATATGCGCAAGTTCAAAGACGGTGAGCACATCACGGTCGAGCCATGGCGCGCGCGCTCCTTCCCGATTATCAAAGACCTTGCCGTAGACCGCAGCCCACTAGACCGCATCATCGAGGCCGGGGGTTACATCTCTGCTCCAACCGGCGCGGCACGAGATGCCAACGAGATATTGATCCCCAAAGAAGCAGCAGACGCCGCTATGGACGCTGCGGCCTGCATCGGGTGTGGTGCTTGCGTAGCGGCCTGCCCTAACGGAGCCGCCCAGCTCTTTACTGCAGCAAAATACGGCCACTTAAGCCTTCTCCCACAGGGGCAGCCAGAGCGTTGGACCCGTGCGATTGGGATGGTCGATGAGATGGAGCGTTGGTTTGGGTCCTGCACAAACTTCGGTGAGTGCGAGACTGCCTGCCCCAAAGAAATCTCGATCGATTTCATTGCACTCCTCAACCGCGACTACATCAAGGCCCAGTTCAAGAATCGCCGCCTCTCCGGGCAGAAGTCTTAACTCTCCTCCCCTCCTAATATGAGCCAAGAGCGGTTACGCTCTGAGCAATAGGTTGTTTGGTCACTTTTTTCTAGTGGCTTTTTTGTAATGGGGGGAAAATGACTGCCGAGATTGGTACCGCTATCGGAGACACCATTGATGGTGCTGCAGTTGAGCGACTACTCGCACGAGCACGCCGCGATATAGACGAAGGTCTTCTGCCGTCCGCGCAGCTCGCTCTTGCGATCAACGGCGAGATAGCCGTTGAGGAGACATTCGGTGCTGCAACCCCCGAGTCGCGTTACTGCGTCTTCTCATCTACCAAGGCATTCATCGCAAGCTGCTGCTGGATTCTGATTCAAGAAGGCAAACTTGATGTCAGCAAGAGAGTCGTCGATTACATACCTGAGTTCGGGACCAACGGCAAAGAGGTAGTTACTGTCGAGCAAGTAATGCTGCACCAAAGCGGGTTCCCCTCTGCCCCACTTGGGCCACCGGATTGGGAGACCAAGGCGGGGCGCCTTGAAGCTTTTGGTAAATGGCGCCTCCAATGGGAACCAGGAACCATCTCCGAGTACCACCCATCGAGCGCGCACTGGGTACTCGCCGAACTCATCGAGAGACTGAGCGGAGAAGACTTCCGCGATTTTCTTGAGCAGCGTGTTACCTCGCCGCTTGGGATCCCACGCGTCCTTGGAGTGACCGATGATGCTCCTGTCATGGTGCCGGTCCCATGTGGCGAGCCCGCTACTGCGGATGAACTGGAGGCTGTGCTCGGAATTCGTGAACTCCCCGTTACCGAAGTGACCACGAGTGCAGTTGCATACCTGAGTCGATATGAGGCGCGCGCTGTTGGCCTTCCAGGCGGCGGAGGAGTCATGCGGGCACGAGACCTTGCGCTCTTCTACCAAGGCCTGCTCCACAACTCTGCTGGCATCTGGGACCCCGAGGTACTTAGCGACGGAACAGGTCGTGTGCGCAGCATGCTGCCGGATGCTTGGACAGGCGTTCCAGCGTCTCGCACTCTCGGGCTAGTAACTGCAGGTAGCGATGGCCTCGGCTCGATGCGCGGATTTGGGAAGACAACCTCCGCACGAGCATTTGGGCATAATGGAGCATTCGGGCAGATCTCTTGGGCTGATCCTGAGACTGGGATCTCGTTTGCTTATGCCACGGATGGATTAGACGAGCACATACTGCGCCAGGGTCGCAGGGGGATTGCGCTTAGCAGCCTTGCAAATGAATGCGCTAAGTAGCTCAACTCGACTCCTAAGCCGCTAGGCCCACGGGATCTACATATGACATTTCTTCATGCGCGACTTAAATGTCCAGAGTAATTAGCCAGAGTAATTAAATGGAATAAATATTTTAATAATTTTTTGATGCAATCCGTCGGCTCATCTGTAACAATCCGCTGATGCCTAACGCCCCGGATGAAAGAGGATCAGCTCTTGAGCGCACCCTGATTCTCACCGAATGGTTCGCTTCACGACGCTCCATCCAGACGACTCTTCAAGATGTAGCCGACAATTTCCCTGAGTATGCAGGCAGCGATACAGAGACGAGCAGAAAGATGCTCGGGAGAGACCTGAAACTCATTGAGGAAGAGCTGCAGATTGAGATTCAATGGGACGATTCGAATAACTTTTACAGCGCAAAGCCCCCTGTATTCACTCGAGATGAACGAGCCTCGCTGCTTCGCGCTGTGGGGACTGTTCGGGTAGATGGAATAGCGGAGGATGCTGATGAGACTGAGATCGGGCACGCCAGAGATCAAAGTGCTGCACAAATAGCGGTCCGCCTACCTCTAATCGTTTCAGAGTTAGGTGCACCGATTCGCGACAGGCAGATGGTTGAGTTTTGGTACAAAAAGGGCGAGCGTCGTAGGGTTGAGCCGCATCGGATTGGGCGCGGTGGCGTTGCTTGGTACCTACTTGCTCGGGATAAAAAAGATGGCGCAATCAAGCATTTTCGTCTGGATCGAATTCTTGAGGTAGCCGGCGCCCCGGCAATTGTTGCGGTAGGCGAGTTGGGGGCATTTGAGGTCCCAGATAATCGCGACCTCGCTGGAGAGTTTGATGTCGATCCAAACGAATGGGGCAGGGACGCACCGCTCGAGGCAGAGGTCGCTATGAGCAGAGATCTAGCAACAATTTTCTGTAACACAGTTGTTGGTGCACGAATCTCTTCAGAGCAGGGGGAAAACGCAATCGTCTCTGTAACCGTTCGTCACTACGTAGCGTTTCTCAACCGCGTACTCTCCTTCGGCAGCAATGTGCGACTCGAGAATCCTCCAGAGTTAGTTGAGATGCTTATTAGTTCCCTAAAGCAGATGAGTGGAGCCAAGTAATGGCGCGCGACGCTGTCTCTAAGCAGGCAAGAGTGGTAATGACTTTGCTAGCAAGGGCAGAGGAGTCCGGCGATGTTGAGCTTCAAGCCGCTGCAGTCGAGTTTGATGTAAAACTCGATGCCCTAACCAAATGGGTAGAGGATTTTGTCTACCTTGAGCGTCGCCTCCTTACCGGGGAGTTGTTCTCTCCCCTTGTCACATTCATGATTGATGACGGATCGCTGATTAGGCATGGAAACAATCGGTCAATTAGGGATTTAGTAACCAAAGCACCACCTATAGAGGTGGCAGTGGGCCTATTAATTGCAGCGACTCAATACATAACGATGTACGACGATCCGGATGAAGACGGACTCCATTATCCACTTATCAGTGCGATAAATATCCTTAGGAAAATTGTCGGGCAGGAGTATCCAGCTACTGCGAAGGCACCCGCTTTGCTCGCTGACGTTGAGGAGTCAATCGGGAGCCGTGGAAAAAGTAGAGCCCAGATCATCCGCTATATGAAGGATGATTTTTCAGTATCAGAGCGCACGGTTGAGATACACCAGACGTACTCAATAGGTGGCTACTGGTATGCGAAGCTTCTCGACTGCGGAGATGGTCGGAAAAAATCATTTCGCGTAGACAGGATCCTTGAGATCTCAGATGGTGGCTACTCCTTCCCAACCGCTCCAACAGACGAGATCCCAGATTCTTTCGACCTCTCGGAGCTCGCTAATCGCGTAATTATTCGCACGGATGACGAGGCTTTGGATGCTCTCCCCAACGGAGTTGAGATCGACAAGCAGACCACGCTCGGGGATGGTCGCGTCGAGGTTGAGTTAATCGTCTATGGAGAGAGTCGCCTTGACCATCTTTTACTTGCGATTGGCCCCAATGCAGAGGTCGTCGGTCCCCCAGAAATGATCAAACGCCGAGCAGTCCATGCAGCCTCCTTGCTCTCCACATATCTGACCTAAACAAGCGCTCCATTCCCCACTTACCTCGGGACTATCCCCATAAAAGTCCCAGATTTAGGCAATTTTGGGCCCCCGGACGGGGTAAGCACAGGCGGCGGGGCGTAGCCTCCAAGGGACCCCAACCCTCGCCGACCTTAGGAATTTAAGTGCGACCAGAGCACTTCGTCATAGATGGATCCAATCTCGCAACTGAGGGGCGCACTGAGCCAAGCCTTGCCCAATTACACGAAGCGATTGAGGCGATCAAGGCCGAGCACCCCGAGGCGATTCTCACAATCGTTGTAGACGCATCCTTCGAACACCGGATTGATCAATCTGAGTCAAAGGAGTTCGAGCGCATCAAGTCGGCAGGAAGTTTTGTCTCGCCACCTGCCGGTGCAGTTGGGCGCGGCGATGGATTCCTTCTTCAGATCGCCCATCGAACTGGAGCAACTGTTCTCTCTAACGACTCATTCCAAGAGTTCCACGGCGAGTACGAATGGCTATTTGATACGGGGCGCCTCATTGGCGGAAAACCTGTACCAGGTGTTGGATGGATATTCTCACTACGTCGACCGGTTCGCGGGGTCACGAGCCGTAAGGCAGTAGCGGAGAAGAAGAAAGATGGCGATGCCGCCGATGGAAAAGCGCGCCGCGAAGTAAAGCAGGCGATCGCTGAGGCGACTGCTGACGTCATGGAGCCTCAGGGCACTAGGAGTAAGCGGCGTCGCCCAAGGCGCGGGCAGCAACCCGCTGAGCCGATTAATGATCCAGCGACTTTTCTCAAGTTTGTGATTGATTATCGACCAGGCGCAGAGGTAGAAGGCACTATCGATACATTCGCCTCCCATGGAGCCTTTGTCCTCGTTGGGGATGTGCGCTGCTATGCGCCTCTAATAGGGCTCGGGAGCCCTCCCCCGACACGGGCTCGAGATGTGCTCGCCCAGGGAGAGGTGCGAACCTTCGTGGTTCAGGCAATTGATGCACCACGACGCGGCATCGAACTCTCTCTCCCTGAGTTTGCGGTCCCTGCGGCGACTCCGAGCGACGAGACTGTTGCAGCCGAGACAACCTCTCAAAAGCCTCAGCGAGGAGCAATCAAAGCACCAGCTAAGAAGCGCCCCGCTACCAAAGTCACCACTAAGCCTGTAGCGAAGAAGACGCCACGAAAAAAGACGCCAGTTAAGAAAGTAGTAGCAAAGAAAGCGGTCACTAAAAAAGTAGCAGCCAAGAAAATCGCTAAGCGTGTAGTTGCAGTCAAAGCACCAGCCGCTAAAGCCGCTGCAAAGAACTCCGCAGCAGGCAAGCAAGTCCCGAAGAAGATGGTCCCGAATAAGATGGTGGCGAAGAAGATCGTAGCGACCAAGAAAGCGCCCGCAAAAATAGTTGCGACTAAAAAGGTAGTGACTAAGAAAGCAGTGGCTAAAAAACTTGCACCTCGCACTACAGGAAGCAGCAAACCGAAGGGGAAGAGATGAACGAAGCAATCCCAAGCATCAATATTGAAGAAGTCACCCCAGACGACATGCTCTTAGATGTTCGCGAGATAGATGAATGGGAGGCTGGTCACGCTCCTAATGCCGTACACCTTGCCCTCTCAACATTGGCCGAGAATGGACTCGAGGTCCCCGCCGGCTCACGAGTACAGGTCATATGCAAGGTAGGAGGCAGATCAGCGCAGGCAACTAACTACCTGAGGTCGCTAGGGATCGATGCCGTAAATGTCTCCGGTGGAATGCTCGCTTGGGAGCAGGCCGGCCAAGAGGTCGTCACAGACTCGGGCGAGACCGGATGGGTCTCTTAGAGGGTGGCGAGCACCGCGGGGCGCCCTCTCGAAGGAGTTCGAGTTCTCGACTTTTCGCGGGTTCTCTCGGGCCCTATCGCAGGGCGCGTGCTCCATGATCTCGGTGCAGAGGTTGTAAAGGTTGAACCCCCTGACGGCGATCTAACTCGCTTCGCATTGCCGAAGGCAGGTATCACATCCGCGTATTTTGCCCAACAGAATACGGGCAAGCGAAACATCTCTCTTGATCTGCATAGAGGCGAGGCAGTTGAGCTGTTACTTCAACTCGCTACTCACTTCGATGTCGTTATCGAGAACTCGCGCCCAGGAGTTATGGATCGCCTTGGGCTTGGGTACGAAGCGCTACACGCACGAAACCCAAAGATTGTCTACGCCTCCATCACAGGTTATGGACAGACCGGAGTATGGGCTGATCGACGCGCTTTTGCAGTAGTCGTCCATGCAGAGATGGGGCTGCTCGAGGCCGGCGGTCGTTGGCGTGCAGATGCAGCGGGTAGTCACGACAGTCACGAAGGAGAGGGCCACGCGGACGCTGAAGCGAGACTCAGCATTGAGGAGAGGCGTCTCGCAGAACTGGACAAAGAGAGATTTCATAGAGCACAAGACCCGATGAGCCACGCAGATGTTTACGCGGGTCTCCACTGCTCCTCAGCAATTCTCGCTGCACTGATTCAGCGTGGACGAACAGGTACAGGCCAGCACATTGACGTCGACATGGCTGAGTCGCTACTCCACGTAAACGACTTCGCTCACTGGGATCTTGCGGGCGCTAGCGACGATCCTGAGATGACGCGCCCAAGCCTCGCTCCCGTCTACTCCCCCATCGTCACGACCAAAGATGGCCAGGATCTCGTGCTAGCAGGTGACCCTGTTGCAAATGTCAACTTTGGGCTTTATTGCAAGGCAATGGAGCGTACGGATCTAGGCGAGCTAGAGATTTTCTCTACAGAAAATCGCGCCCGACATCGCCATGTGATGCTCGATTTGCTCCACGATTGGGCCGCAACATTCGACCGCGTAGAGGATCTTCAAGCCCGCCTCGATGCGGCTGGAATCGTCAACGGAGTTGTGAGGAGTATCGGCGATGTTGCCGATACTCAATGGGCACGCGAGCGCGGTGCAATCGCAGAGGTAGACGACCGCCGCGGTGGAACCGTCCGCATACCCCAGGCCCCATGGAGATTCTCTGATGCCGAGACAGGAGTACGTGGCG
Organism: Actinobacteria bacterium IMCC26256; assembly: GCA_001023575.1. Lineage (GTDB taxonomy): Bacteria > Actinomycetota > Acidimicrobiia > IMCC26256 > IMCC26256 > IMCC26256. The sequence continues at coordinate 2,139,916 of CP011489.1, forward strand.
TCCCGGCATGGCGCGGGGAGCACAATCGAGAGGTGCTACAAGAGTTCCTAGGGCTCAACGACGACGCTATTAACAGACTCAAGGCAGATGGCACGCTCTCGGAGCGCGCACCAAATCCATGACCTACATTCGGGCATGACCTCCACTCAGGAGAGAAGAGATGCCGCCTCTCTAAGACCCGTTCGAGGGCATCTTGCTGCACTCACCGCTTGGAGCCTCTGCTGCGCCCTAATTGCCGCATCAAGACCCTTCGATACAGATGCATGGTGGCATATTCGGGTCGGCAGCTGGATTGCGCAACATCGCGAGATTCCCTCAACTGACATCTTCTCTTGGACATCTCGCTCTGCCGAGTGGAGGCCAAGCTCGTGGCTATTCGACTGGTTCCTCGGTGCAACCCATGATGCACTCCCTTCGCGACCGCTACTCATAGGCATCACCTTCATCACATTCGCAGCGGTGGCGTGGAGCGTGTACCGGGCCTCACGAAGAGCAGGAGCGGGGCCATGGGCATCTGTGGGGGCGACAGCAGCGTTTGAGTTTCTGATGATTCCATACGTAGCAGAGAGGCCACAGATGCTTAGTTTCTTACTCTTCGCTCTTGTCTTTGCTCTCGTGTCACGTGCTCTCAGGGGGGATCGCTTGGCTTTTCTTGGGCTCCTCGCGGTATTTATTCTCTGGGCAAATATCCACCTGTCTTTCACAATAGGGATGGCTCTAGTTGCGGCTACCGCTCTCGGGTATGCAATTGATGCGCGCAAGTTTCTATGGCCCTCCGCAGTACTCGGAGCCTCGATACTCGCCGGTCTCCTAAACCCATTTGGAGTAAACGCGTACTCTGCTACTACAGACCTAAGTGCACTGTCGCGAGTACTCGACGAATGGCAGCACGCGAGCATCCATGAAGTACGCGATGTTTTAATTGTGTTATTGGCGGCAGCGGCGCTCGCATCCATGATCCGCACTCGAAGGTGGAGGCGGCTAGAACTGCTGCTGCCGATCTTGGCGCTATGCGCGTTCTTCCTTTACGCAATTAGAAACGCTCCCGACTTGCTAATTCTCATTGCTCCTGAGATTGCACTAGGCCTATGGTCCCTACGTTCGACACGATTAGCGCGCTCGCTCGTGCCGTACGTTAAGCCCATTCGCGATGGCGTGTTTCTTGGCGTACTCGCATTGACTCTCATCTCTGCCACGAACGCTATTCCCCCGAGAGCGGCTACAAGTGAGCAATACCCAATCAAAGGGGTCGCCGCTATTCCTTCTAAGTGCCGTCTGCTCAACGAATACAGCGATGGTGGTTACATTATTTACGAGCGCTGGCCCGAGGTTGAGGTCTCCGAGGACGGAAGGTCGATCGGGGCGAGGTCTGTGCTCAAACAGCAGAGCGTTATCAGCGGAGAACCCGGTGCGCTGAAGTGGATTGACTCAAACGATGTTCAATGCGTCCTTGTACGCCCCGATCGAGGAATTATCAAACTCCTCGAGGCTCGCAACTGGACTCGCGTATCTAGCGAATCGAGTGGGGTGCTCCTAATTCGCCCGGGCTTTGTTGGCAGTAATTAACACGGGGTAAAAATCCCCTTGCCAAGGTGTTACTCGCAGCCTTAGCATCTCTCTATCCCCAAGGACGGGGGTCTCTATCGATTCAGATCTAGAAGACGACACCCAAGGACGGGGAGAATGATTACTTCAAAGAAATATCTAAAGCCGAGTACATCTCGCGTAGTGCGCCTATCAATTGTTCTGCTTGTCGTAATCCTCAGCGCATCAGCGTCTTTCGTGATCGTCTCTGCCGTGATGCCACGCAGTCAGGTCACGGCAGTCTCAGCCCTCAGCGTTACTCCGGGAGTCTCGACAGACCCGACGGGGGTGCTCGTCACGCTCGATGCTCGTGGCACATGGCATGAAGCAACCTCTACGTCATCAGGGACAGCATCCTCAGGCTGCTTGCGGACTTGGGTCAAGGCATTTGTCCCCGTCTACCTTGATCGCGGAGGGCCTCTCTGGGGAGGTCGACACCCGATGCCTCATGCACCTACCCCTGCCTACGTTGCGTATCACGTCTACTGCGGTGGGATATATGTCACTTCGATTTGGGTGCTCCCCTCAGCATTTGAAACAACTGCACCAAATGTTCGAAACCTGGCAGCACAAATCGTTGCTCGCCTTAGATACCCAGCCCTCGCCATCGCTGTAAACCCTGCACATCGCGGATTGACGGGGCTCAATACGTTGTTGGCGACGAATGGTTTTACCGGAGCACCAATTCGTGATTCGGTTCGGGGGTTCGGGGCGACTGTCGAGGTTGAGGCAACCCCAAGTGCCGTGCTTTGGCAGACCGGAGACGGCTCGATATCGACACGAGTTCCGTTTACATCTGGCACCCGCGGACTTCTGGCCCACCTATACGAGAGGAGATCGCCAGTATCCGGGTACACGATTACTGCGAGCATCGAACTTGCTGTGAGGTGGCGCTTCAACTCTGGGGGATGGAGCAGTCTCTCGCCAATCGCTCGGACCGCATCCATTGCCTACCCAGTAGTTTCATCCAGGAGTCGGCTTACACCCTCCCCCTGAGAAGCGGGCCTGAAGAGACGAACTCAGGCGTGGCGTCACCGAAGAGGACTGCTTTCCCCTCACATCTGCTTTTCCCTCAGAATCGAGTTGGCGGGTAATCTGAGTGGATGCCCGCCGCCGCCGAATTATCAACCTTCAACCGTTCAGACGCTCTTGCACGCCTCGAGAGCGAGGAGTTCGATGTTCTCGTAATTGGGGGCGGGATTACTGGGGTCGGGGTAGCACTCGACGCAGTCTCTCGCGGGCTTCGAACGGCCCTCGTCGAGCGTGACGACTTCTCCTCTGGAACGTCATCGAAATCCTCCAAGCTTGCACATGGTGGACTCCGCTATCTCCAGCAACGCGAGTTTGGCCTCGTCTACGAAGCACTCTACGAACGAACCGTGATGCTGCGCAATGCTCCTCACCTAGTTCGCAAACTCCCCTTCCTTATCCCACTCCTCTCACGTGACGGACTCATCAACCCAAAGATCTCGCGAGCACTCGGCTCCGCTCTCTGGATGTATGACCTAACCGGTGGCGCTCGCATTGGAAAACTCCACAAGCGCATATCTAAATCTGAGGCGCTTGAGCACATGCCGACACTGCGCGAGGCAAATCTCTCTGGTGCCTACATTTATTACGACGCCCAGGTAGACGACTCCCGCCTGACGCTCACCGTTGCGCGTACCGCTGCTGAGTTCGGCGCCGCTATTGCGAATCACACAAAGGTTGTCTCGCTAAATAAGGACTCGAGCGGTCAGGTAAGCGGCGCGACGGTAGAGGCCGATGGCCGTCAGTTTGAGATCAAGGCCCGGGCTGTTGTGAATGCCGCTGGGGTCTGGTCTGACTCGATCCGAGCAATGGATGAGGGCAAAGACCCTCACTCCATTCGGCCCGCTAAGGGAATCCATATCACCGTGCCTTGGAGCAAGGTACGCAATGACATTGCGGCGATTATACCTGTTCCGATGGATAAAAGATCTATTTTTGTAGTGCCTTGGGGTGAACATACATACGTCGGCACCACTGATACTGACTACGAAGGAGACATTGATGACCCTCAATGCACACCCGAGGACATCAGCTACTGCATAGATGCAATGAACCTCGTGATGAGCGAGAAGATCAGCGAATCAGATGTAACGGCGGTCTGGGCCGGACTACGGCCACTCATCTCTGGTGGAACCGTTGGTAATAAAACTACGGACCTCTCGCGCAAGCATGGCGTAAGCACCTCAGATGGCGGCGTCACGACAATCACAGGTGGAAAGCTCACAACATATCGACGCATGTCTGCCGATACTGTCGATCGAGTCGCCGATCGCCTTGGAATCAATGCCAAGTCACGTACAAAGAAAGTCCCTCTATTTGGGGCAGAGGGTGACCACGGATCAGATGAGCATCTCGCAGGGAGATTTGGATCTGCATCAAGAGAGGTCGCTGCAATTGCTAGCTCCGATCCTGCACTAGCGGAGCCCCTCGTTGAGGGCCTCCCATACTCACGCGCTGAGGCTGTTTACGCGGTGCGCTTTGAGATGGCGCAGAGTCTCTCGGACGTCTTAGAGCGCAGGACTCGCTCGCGCATTCTTGCTCGTGATGCAAGCCTCGCAGCGGCCCACAGCACTGCCTCTATCATCGGTGCGGAGCTCGGCTGGGACTTGAGCCGAGAGCAGGCAGAGGTAAGTGCATACCAAGCATCAATTGAGCATGAACGCAGCGTTGGCGGGCTTCCGGCGGCGGCTACCGACAACGGTTTTGGAGCCTAATGAGCATCTCTGGAACGCCTACCCCTCCTATTGCAATCGAGGCTGACCCGAGCAGCGTCACTTCACACCTGAGCGCATCTCGTGTCGAGATCTCGGAGGCGAACCTAGAGGAACTCATCGCAACCGGAGCAGCGGTGACTACCTCCGATGGCGAGCTTGTCGAGGCAAGCCGCGACTGGTGGCCTCTTGCGATGATCTGGGCTCTAGACGGAGAGGTTGCAGCCCTTGCCTCTGTAGTCGTGCGCCCGAGTGATGCGCATCAAGTAGCGGCCGTGCTCAAGGTCTGCAACGATGCCCGTCTCCCCGTTACTCCAGCGGCAGGCCGTAGCGGAGTCTGTGGCGCGAGCGTCCCGCTTCATGGAGGCGTGCTACTTGACCTCACATCAATGACCGGGATTGTTGAAGTAGATACTGAGTCTTTGACAGTTCGAGTCCTCCCCGGGACCTTCGGTACGTGGTTCGAGGAGACACTCCAGTCCGATCACAATGTGACTGTTGGGCACTGGCCGCAATCCATGGCTCTCTCAACTGTTGGTGGCTGGGTGGCGTGCCGAGGAGCAGGGCAGTACTCAACGCGCTACGGGAAAATCGAGGACATGGTTGTCGCTCTTGAAGTAGCACTCGCAGATGGACGCATCATTCGCACCGGTGATGCTCCACGCAGCGCGATCGGGCCCGAACTCAACCGTATCTTCGTTGGCTCTGAGGGAACGCTCGGAGTAATCACTGAGGCGACGCTTCGTCTGCACCCGCTCCCCACCTATCAACGTCGCAGCGCGTATTCACTCGCAACTTTCGCGGACGGACTCGAGGTCTGTCGCCGAATCCTTCATCGCGGGGCGACGCCCGCAGTGCTGCGTCACTATGACGAGATCGAAGGGGATCGCTCCTATAAGACCGGTGACCGTCAAGTCCTTCTAGTCATGGACGAGGGAGACCCAGCGCTTATTGATGCTGTCATGGGGATTGTTGACGAAGAGTGCATGTCCATCGGCGCTGAGCGACTTGATGAAGCACTCGTCGAGCAGTGGATGGGGCACCGTAACGATGTGAGCGCTCTTGAGTCTTTGATTCGACGTGGCTTCGTCGTTGACACAATGGAGATCTCCGCACCGTGGTCAAAGTGTGCAGAGATTTACTCTGCTGCGACGAAAGCGCTTAGATCGCTTGAGCACACGATGGTTGCAAGTGCGCACCAAAGCCATGCATATTCAGATGGAGCCTGCCTCTATTTCACATTTGCAGGAAACCCTCCTGCCGATGAGCGCGAGTCTTATTACATCAGCGCGTGGGATGCAGGGCAGCGTGCGGTACTAGAGGCCGGGGGTGCGCTCTCTCACCACCATGGTGTCGGCCTTAACCGTTCCAGGTTTATGCAGGACGAACTAGGCGAGGGGCTAAGCGTGCTTGGAGACCTCAAGAGCGCACTTGACCCGAATGGCGTTCTAAACCCTGGGAAACTAGGTCTTCCAGACCCTTGGGGTGGGCCAGAGTGGCCGTAGTTAAGGAGCCACGATGAGCATCCTTGTAATCGATGTAGGCACATCATCAATACGCGCGTCGATAGTTCACGATGACGCGACTGTCTCTAACGAGACGGCGCTTCCTCTTCTCCCAGACTCCCCCGCCCCAGGTCTCGTTGAGTTTGATGCGGCTGCGATGGCAAGAGCGGCATTAGAACTCGCAGCCAAAGTTGCCGGCGAGGTCAATGGAGCGGTATCCGGAGTTGCAATAACTAACCAGCGCGCGTCAGTAGTGGTATGGGACCGCGTTACAGGTGAACCCATCGGCCCCGGGATCGGATGGCAGGATCTCCGTACGGTATTTACATGCCTTGAGCTTCAAGCGCAGGGCCTACGCTTCGCACCTAATTCATCGGCGACAAAATTCTCATGGTTGCTAGATAACTTTGACCCGGAACGCAGTCGTGATCTCTGCTTAGGCACCGTAGATTCATGGATTGCATGGACACTCTCAGGTGGTTCCGTACACGCAATCGACCCTTCAAATGCAGGGGTTACGCTCCTAACGCAGAATGGAGCTACCTCTTGGTCGCCGAGGCCGCTAGACGCACTGGGCATCTCTGATGCCTCACTACCAAAGATTGTTGACACCTGCGGAGTAATCGGGGTTGCCGAGAGAGTCCCTGGTAAGCCACCGATCGTTGCAATGGTCGGCGATCAACAAGCCTCCATGCTCGGTCAGGGCTGCATCGAGCCTGGGCTCGCCAAGATCACATTTGGAACGGGAGGGATGCTTGATCTCTGCACAGGTACTAACGCTCCAGCGAACGAGACACGAACCGCTGAAGGGACATTCCCGCTAATTGGCTGGCGTCACAATGGAGTCAACACTTGGGCGACCGAGGCCATCATGCTCTCAGCCGGTACATGCGTTGAGTGGCTGCGCGACGGTTTGGAGATCATCTCTGACGCTGCTGAGAGCGATCCACTCGCGGCGTCATGCGTGGATTCAGGTGGAGTTGTATTCGTCCCGGCTCTTCTTGGGCTCGGGACCCCTGAGTGGGATTTTGGGGCACGTGGCTCCATATTTGGCCTCACGCGTGGCACCGGACGCGCTGAGATAGCGCGAAGCGTTCTAGAGGGAGTAGCGCACCGTGGGGCAGACCTAGTCGAGGCGGCGGAGGTTGATACTGGCCTCGTCCTCAAGACCCTGCGTGTCGATGGAGGGATGAGCGCTAATAAAACCTTTATTCAGGCTCTAGCTAATGCCACCCAGAGGCCCATTGAGTTATCTCCGGTGCGTGAAGCGACGACGCTTGGCGCAGGACTACTAGGGCATGTCGCTGCCGGCTCCTTCGCATCCATTAGCGATATTGGCCAGACGTGGCGACCACGCGAGATAGTTGAACCGACTGCCGTACTTGATCGAGAGCGCTGGAGCGAGGCGATTAAGCGCTCGAAGGGTTGGGAGTCTGGGCTCTCAAGCCTTGAGTTCTAACGCTTAACTTCTAAGTAGCTGATTTTCCTGGTTAGGCAAGCGGTGCGTAATAAGCCACCGACGGATCGGGCTCAACTGTAGGCGTCTCCTCGATCATTGAGAGCAGTTCGTATAGGTCGAGGCTGTCACGAGGAACACTCCAATCGAGTTCGTTCTCAACCCCCGCTATACGCGCGAATGGCAGCAAGAACGAGAAGTAAACATATGCCCCTGCATCAATTTTCTCTTTACGGGTCATACCCGCAATCATCCGATAGAGCGAACGCTGCGCGCTTAGGACTGATTTAGTAAGCGGGGCGAGATCTGCGAGGCCGAGTACTCGCCACCCCCCATTAGAGGGGTCGATCATCGCAATCGCCTCAACGTTCTCCATGTAATCAGATGGATTAGTTGTAGAGGTACCCCAGTCGTTGCAGGTCACCTCTACATCGCGCATGATGAATCCAATTGTCAGATTGGAGTACGGAAGATCGCCACAGATCTCAGCGCTCCAGGGGAAATGCCCTACCCCCATCTCGTTGAAGTCGCGCACGAGCATCACGCGACCATCGGCGAGTCGGTAAGGGCCTGTGTCTTGATACCCAGCGCGCGTATCGAAGTAGAGAAGAAATAGGAACGACGTAAGCGACGCATTAGCCCTAGCAATTAAGGGTCTATCTTGATCCGTGACCGCTACAGAGGCATCGACTAATGCTGCAATGATCTCTGGGCCGTACGCTGGGACGCTGAGCCCGGTGTCCCATGCTTGACGCGTGCCGTCGCCTCGGAATGCTTTTGCTGCAGGATTCCAGAAGTCGAAAACAGTTGCGAGGGTCTCTAGATCTTCCTTTGGTGTCAGCATCCCTAATGGCTCAAGCACCTGACGCGCGACTAGCGGAAGATTAGAGATTGACCAAAGATGTACGGCATCAATCTGATTGCCGGGGACTCGACCAGCAGCACCTATCTGCGCTGGGTCCATGGAGGCTGCAATTTCCCGCATCATCTCTGGATAACGTCGGTAGCACTCAATGCACGCTACGAGAATGTACGGGGTAACAGGGATAAGCGCAGAGGCGAGAGCGGTGCGCTCCGCAGTCATAGCTTGAGAAATTTTCCCGTGGTAATCGATGTCTTCCTGAACTCGAGCAGGGACTGGATTGCTTCCCGGAGGCATCTCGACGCCGCTCACCTGAGACTCGTGACTCTGCCAACAGCCTCGCTGCAGTCAACCTCGACCATATCGCCATCAGCAGGGATCTCATCGAGGGTCGTGGCCATTATGCAAGGCACTCGATACTCGCGACTCACGATTCCGATATGACTCATAGGGGTACCAGAGAAGCAGACAACGGCGGTGAGCTCGTCGAAGATCGGGGCGAGGAAGGTTGCCCCTGCATCTTTGACTCCAGCAATGACACCCTCGGCGGATTCGTCCATCAAGGAGAGGACATCATCAGGGGTATTGAGCATGCGCCAGAGACCGGTTACCGGCGGATTTGTGAATACAGTGGTTCCTGATCCGAGGACTCTGCTCATCTGTTGGCTCTCTCCTAAGTCATATTCTGGCGGACACTTAGTCACCGAGATCCGAGCCTATCGGCGACGCTGCGGCCACATTATGGCTCTCGGGAGCGATCTGGTAGCCGTAGTGGAGCAGCGACTCGACCTAGCGCCGGTATCATCAGGCATCGTGGTTGAGAATGAGCTACTCCATACCCTCCGCCTCGTCGGCTCATCTCTCGATACTGGTGGCTCGGTAAGCGACTCAATCGTTGCTAGCGGATTTGCCCTGCGCCGCAAAGATCGCCTCCTACTTACCCCATCTGGCAGGGTCGCTGCCGAGGAGGCAGCTCGCCTTCCGGTGGGCGGCGAGGATGAAGCTGCAGCGAGGCGCGTGTACGAAGGATTTCTCCCTCTAAATATCGAGTTTCTCAGAGCCTGTACCGAGTGGCAGGTGCACCCTGGTGGCGCCGCTAATGACCACACCGACTCCGTCTACGACTGGGCTGTAATCGATCGAGTGGTAGCGATTGTGGAGCGCGTTGAGGTACCGGTATCGCGCCTTGGGCGCAGCGTCGAACGGTTTAGTGGTTATAAGAAACGCATGAGCGATGCCCTGAAGCGCGTCGAGAACGGTGAGCACGACTGGTTAGTCTCCCCGCGAATCGACTCTGTCCACACGGTATGGATGCAGCTCCATGAGGACCTACTGCTTGCTTTGGGTATCGCACGCGGCGAAGAAGCAGGGGCATGAGCGGCATGAATCCTGATACCGGAGTTGGAGCGAACACAGGGAAGACAGAGAAGGCAGAGAACGCAGAGAACCGATCGACTACCGGGCAATCGACTACCGGGCAATCGACTACCGGGACGCTAACGATTGACGGTATGACGGTCTTCACCGAGACGTGGGAGCCAGAGAAGCCTCAGCCTCAAGCCTTCCCCCTCTTATTGATTCATGGCCTTGCAGGCAGCACCACAACCTGGACGCTCGTAGGAGGAGGCCTTGCGAATGCTCTCGGGGCTCGAGTCGTCGCAGTTGATCTGGCAGGGTTTGGAAAGACTATTGCATCTGAGCGCGATGCAACTCTTGAGACGAACAAAGCTTTAATCCTTGGGGCTCTCGATCAACTTGGGCCATCCGTGCTCGTTGGAACATCGATGGGGGGAGCGCTCGCCGTCCAAGTTGGGGTTGCACGCCCGAGCGATGTCTCCGCTCTCATCCTGGTAAACCCAGCGCTTCCGCGCCCTAGTGGTAACCGCGAGGCTATTAGTCGAACAGTGAAGTTTGCGTTGAGTCTCGCTCCTAAATTTGCAGAGCCGGTACTCGAGAGGCGCGCACAACTTCTCGGTGCTCAGCGCTGGGTTGACTCAGCTCTTGAAGTTGTAATGGCTGATCCAGAGGCGCTTCCCCACGATGTGCGGAGTCGTCTTGTCGAGCTAGCAGAGGCACGTGCATCGGATGAGGGGTCATTCCCTGCATACGTTCAGGCAGCGGGTTCACTATTTAAATATCTTGCTGGCCCCATGGTTGACGATATTGATTTCGTGCGGCAGCCGACGCTTCTGATCCATGGGACCCAAGACCGAATGGTTCCTGTCTCTTGGGCACGTAGCATCATGAGTAGGCGCACCGACTGGACATATCGCGAGTATGAAGACTGCGGGCATATTCCCTCCCTAGAACTCCCTGAGCGCCTAGTAGGGGACATCGCCGAATTCCTTCAGAATCTGGACTAACTCCTAGGGTCTCAGCTCAGCTAGTCAGGGAGCACCGTTCCCTCACGCGCTAGCAGAATACGCTTTATAGCTAGGGACTTTTCGTCGTGTCCGCCACCGTAACCTCCGAGACTTCGGCGACCACTCCCCGCGCTGCGGGCTACTCGGTGGCATGGAATGACGAAAGGAATTGGGTTGACGGCCATCGCTGCTCCCACCGCTCGCGCTGCGCGTGGATTTCCCGAGAGGGCAGCCAGTTCACCATAGGTAACAACCTCTCCCCAGTGGACTTCGCGGGCAAGGGTCTCAAGGACTTCGTTATAAAACTCGGGCAACGAAGAGGCTGGCAAGTACCGAGTGAGTTCTGTGAGTGCCGCTTGTGCCTCTGAGGCGTCGCCATCACACCAGGCTTGGATAGCCGCGGCCACGCGATCATCGCGTCCGAGAGAGTAACCAACAGGTGGTTGAGCCTCTCGTGTTTTCTGGAAGTCGACTGGGAGAGATATCCGCTCAATGCCTTTTGGGCCAAGGGCTACACCAATCGCGCCGAAACGCGTTTGCTGCGACCACCAAATTGCTTGCGCATTTAGTGGCTCCGGGGCTTGCCTATCAATCAGGGGACTAGACCGAGTGCGCGTACATCCTCGCGCTCCCCGAGAAGCTCCTCAGTTGTGAGTCGAATGCGCTCTGCACTAAACGCGTCATGCGCGAGCCCCTCGACAACTCTCCAGTTACCCGCACCGTCTGAAGAAACGGGGAATCCAAACTGAAGACCTTCAGGGACTCCATACTCGCCGTTGCTAACGACTGCGAGCGAAGCGAAATCTCCGGCAGGCGTCTCGCGCCAAACTGAGTTCACGGAGTCAATAGCTGCATTTGCAGCAGAGGCTGCTGATGATGCGCCGCGTGCTTCGATGATTTTCGCTCCACGTTGCTGAATCGTGGTCAAGAAGTCGCCCTCTAGCCATGCGCGGTCTGTGATGACATCCGTCGCAGGCTTGCCGCCGATAAGCGTGTTCCCAAAGTCAGGGAACTGCGTCGCCGAGTGGTTACCCCAAACAGCAATATTTGTTACTGCATCGACAGAGACGCCGGCCTTCTTAGCTAGCTGCGTCTGCGCACGGTTCTGATCGAGGCGGGTCATTGCGAACCAACGCTCTGCTGGGACATCTGGTGCATTGGAGCGAGCGATAAGGCAGTTTGTATTACACGGGTTTCCAACCACGAGGACTCGAATATCGCTACTGGCGTGAGCATTGATTGCCTCCCCCTGTGGCTTGAAGATTCCACCGTTGATCTGGAGCAGGTCGCCGCGCTCCATACCGGCTTTACGTGGGATCGATCCAACGAGCATTGCCCATGAAGATCCGTCGAACGCTGTCTTTAGGTCCGTGGTCCCCTCCACCCCTGCTAGGAGTGGGAACGCGCAGTCGTCGAGTTCCATGATGACGCCCTCAAGCGCCTTCATGCCTGGCTCAATCTCAAGGAGTCGCAGAACGACTGGTTGGTCTGGTCCGAGTAACTGCCCTGAGGCGATCCGGAAGAGGAGGGCGTAGCCAATCTGACCTGCTGCGCCGGTGACAGTTATATGAATAGGAGTTTTAGTAGCCATAGGTTGAATCTATCCCGGAGGAGCGATTACGCCCGAAAATCTGCTCCCTAGTTCTGACCAGTTTGGGTTTTGAGCGACTCCCCTTAAATATTCGAGAGAAGTAACGACCGAGCGTCTCCTAGTCGGGCTATCCGATCTGCGGCACCCTCTAGGTCGCCTCCGTGGTCGGGGTGGGCGGTTCTCAGGAGTCGTCGATACCTGCGCTGAATCTCTTTACGATCAATCTTGGAGTCAGGGCTCATCCCGAGAACCTCCATAGCCCATCTGAGTTCTGCATCTACTCCGATCCAGCGCTGTTGGTCATGATCCGAGAGCCCAAATCTGTCCCCCGCTCCCGATCCGGCGACTGCCTCGGCAGGGCTCGCCCTCCCCGGCCGCTCCCCTGCCACACCTTGCTCAAGAAGCCTGATTCGGAGCCCTCGGGTCTGCGCCCCTCGCCGCTTCATTGCTTTTCTAAGAGCCTTCAAATACGGATCTCTATCGGGTCTAGAAATCTGCGAGATGGCAATCAAAATGCCTAGCACTTGGGTCTCAGGGAGCGCATGTACATCGATCTCTACGATGATTCCCGCTCCGTCATCTATTACGCGATGGCGCGACCTATCTAGTCCGTGGGTATCCGACTGGAGTCTGTGTTGGAGATGTATCGAGGGAATCTCAAGGCTCTCATCAGAGATGCTGGTGATGAGATTCTCAATCTCTTTATATTTTGTTTTATCTATGCGCCTGATGAACTCAGTTGAGACGGCGGTTATTAAATCGGGACCGGGAGATCCAATTGATGTTGGAAGATAGGAAGGGTCAATCGCAACTCGACGCGTCGGCATGTGCAGGCGCGTGTGCCGAATATTTAGCTCGGCGAGTACAACTGCGTTCATTACATCCGGTCTACGACAGCCTGAGCGAACTCGGAGGTCTTGACCTCATGCGCGCCCTCCATTAGGCGTGCGAAGTCATAGGTGACGACCTTGTCCGCGATGGCTGCCTCGATGCCCGCGACGATCATCTCTGCGGCTGCATTCCATCCAAGGTGCTCGAGCATCATCACGCCCGAAAGGATGACCGAGCCAGGGTTCACCTTGTCTTGTCCTGCATACTTCGGAGCAGTTCCGTGCGTGGCCTCAAAGATGCCGTGCCCGGTTACGTAGTTGATGTTCCCACCGGGAGCGATGCCGATACCACCAACCTGTGCTGCGAGAGCATCAGATAGATAGTCACCGTTGAGGTTCATCGTTGCGATGACATCAAAGTCCTCTGGGCGAGTGAGTACCTGCTGGAGGGTGATGTCCGCGATTGAGTCTTTTACAAGGATTTTGTCGCCTGGATCTCCACCGCAGTCGTCCCATCCGACTGCCACATCAGCAAACTCATCACGCACAATCTCGTACCCATAATTGCGGAAAGCACCCTCGGTAAACTTCATTATGTTTCCCTTATGAACAAGCGTCACAGACTTGCGGCCACTTGTCTTTGCGTACTCAAGAGAGGCACGAATTAGGCGCTTAGATCCAAACTCTGAGATCGGCTTAACACCGAGTCCGGATCCAGGGCGAATCTCCCAACCGAACTCCTCTCGGCAGAACTCGAGGAGGCGAGTCGCTTCGCTGCTGCCACCCTCAAGTTCGAAACCCGCATAAACATCCTCCGTGTTTTCGCGGAAGATGACCATGTCTACAAGCTGTGGTCGCTTGACTGGGCTCGGCACGCCTTGGAACCAACGTACCGGACGTAGACATACGTAGAGGTCGAGGAGTTGGCGAAGAGCAACATTAAGGCTTCGTATGCCGCCGCCGATTGGAGTCGTTAGAGGTCCCTTTATTCCAATGAGATGATCGTTAAAGGATGCAACCGTCTCGTCTGGGAGCCAGTTACCAGTCTGGTTAAATGCTTTCTCTCCAGCAAGTACCTCAAGCCATGAAATTTTTCGCTTGCCTGCGAATGCTTTCTCGACAGCTGCATCGAGCACCAACTGCGCCGCAGGCCAAATGTCCACGCCGGTTCCGTCACCCTCGATGAATGGGATGATCGGCTGATCAGGGACGTTTAGTACTCCACTGGTGAGGGTTATCTTCTCTGGCATCTCGTGCATCCTTGTCTTGGTTTGATATTGATGTTCTTAAATTTTGAAGTCTTCTCAGCCGACAATTGCTGCCACTAAGAGAGTTAGGGCATAGACGGCTGCTACTCCCCCCATCATGACCCAGAGTGCGCTGCGACCTAGGGGTCGGGGGCGTTCGGGGGCATCGTTTGCTAGCCAGAGGTGGCAGCAGGTGCAGCGATCTTCGCCGGGGGGGATGAACTTGTCACAGATTATGCAGTGCTCTGCTTCAAATGCCCTATCGCTTGGGTTTGGCGGGAGGTAGCCGTCAAGAGGCCCGGTCATGGCGCCCCGGCGCTTCGCTCTGCGGCCGCTACCGCGTTTGAGAGAAGCATTGCTCTAGTTGTTGGCCCGACTCCCCCTATGCGCGGAGTAATCCACCCTGCGACCTCGCCACACGCCTCGTCAATATCTGGGATGAGGCGACGACCTTCTCCGAAACTTATTCCGGCGCTCACGAGAGCTGCACCCGGTTTGACCATCTCCGGCGTTACAACCGATGGGCTACCAACCGCAGAGATCAAAATATCTGCCTGACGCGTGTAGTAACTGAGGTCCGGTACTCCAGTGTGAATGACAGTTACTGCAGCATTGGCATGGGCACGTTTTAGCGCTAGCAAATTTGCTAGGGGGCGGCCGATAGTCAGGCCGCGCCCGATGATTACAACATGCTTGCCTTCAATCTCCACTCCGTTGAATGCGAGGAGCGCTTGGATGCCCGCGGGTGTACAAGGAATCGGAGCGTTGGATCCCATAACAAGGCGACCAAGGTTGACGGGGTGGAGTCCGTCTGCATCTTTACTCGGGTCAATCGCCATTAGAGCTGCCTCATCATCAAGGCCATTTGGAAGCGGCAGTTGAACAATAAACCCATCTATTTCAGGGTTCACGTTGCAGCGATTTATAGCGGCAATAACATCGGCCTGCGATGAGGTGGCCGGGAGATCCTCGCGGAATGAGTTGATTCCGATCTCTGCACAATCTTCGTGTTTCATGCGAACATATGCTGCGCTGTTTAGGTCTTCGCCCACAAGAACTGTTGCAAGTCCCGGGGTGATGCCGCGTTCACCTAATGCGAGCGTTCGTGCGTGGAGATCCGCTTTGACATGGTTAAGGAAAGCATTGCCGTCGAGCAGAGATGCAGTCACGTGTTGCTCCTCAATAGGTTCGTCACAAGATCAAAATCTAATTCACTAGGTAGCCGTGCTTTAATGCAGAAAGTGACGCTCGCCGGTAAAGATCATTGCCAAGCCGAGTTCGTCTGCTCTCGCAATGACGGCATCATCCCTGACTGACCCGCCTGGCTGAACAACCACAGCCACTCCGGAGCTCGCTGCTGCCTCAACTCCATCTGGGAAGGGGTAGAAGGCGTCGCTTGCGCATGCGCCACCTGCGGCTCGGCCTGCTGCCTTCTTGGCTGCGATCTCTCCGGACTCGACACGGTTCTGTTGGCCTGCGCCGATTCCTACTGCCTGCCCACTACGAGCGAGCACAATCGCATTGGACTTCACATGCCCACATACTCGCCACGCGAACTCTGCATCGGCCCACTGCTCCTCGGTTGGGGTCGCTTTGGTGACCACACGCCACTCATCTCTTGAGGAGATAAAACTGTGGGCCTCCTGAACCAAGAAGCCCCCAGATATTTGTCGGAGGTGCAGTGCATCGCTTCCGGGGGCAGTTGCTTGGAGCAGCCGAGTATTTTTCCGCTTCTTGCGAAGGATGTCCAGTGTTCCATCTTCAAAACCGGGTGCGATCACTAGATCAGCCTGAGGCCCGTCAGCCATTGCTACGGCGGTCTTCATATCAAGGGGCCGATTGAGCGCAATGATCCCGCCGAATGCTGATCGCTCATCACAAGCAAGCGCTCTTTCGTAGGCATTAACTAGATCTACTGCTGTTGCGGCGCCGCATGGATTGGCGTGCTTGATGATCGCTACTGCGGGTTCGTTCCCGAGGTCGTGAGCAAGTTGCCACGCAGCTTCGGTGTCGTAAATGTTCAGGTATGAAAGCGCAACTCCACCATGTTGAATTACATCGTCCCACCAGGAGGTCTCATTCACGCGGCGGTAGCGAGCACCCTCTTGATGCGGGTTCTCACCGTAACGCAGTACCTCATCAGTTCGAGTGAGCGGGATAACGAGGTGACGCGGAAGCTCTTCGTCGCGCTGAAGCCAAGCAACGATCGCAGCGTCATATGCAGCGGTATGGGCGAATGCCTCAAGCGCTAAAAATTTGCGCGTTGACTCCGTCAATGAACCGCGCTCGTTTAGTTCGGCAAGCACTTGGTCGTACTGATCTGGACTCGTTAGGACACCTATCCACGCGTGATTCTTTGCCGCAGCCCTAACCATCGCAGGCCCGCCAATGTCAATCATCTCGATACCTGGCTGCGATCCGAATGGGTACAGATTTACAACGACAAGGTCGAACGGATCGATTTCAAAGCGCTCAAGGTCCTCTAGGTGTGATGCCTTGGACCGATCGGCAAGTATCCCACCATGAATTTTTGGGTGGAGTGTCACAACTCTGTGGTCGAACATCTCGGGCGCACCGGTAACCGCCTCGACCGGCGTGACCTCAACTCCTGCTTCCTGCAGAACGCGTGCCGTACCCCCTGAAGAGACGAGCTCTACTCCGGCGGAGCGCAGCCCTTTCGCAAAATCAATCAGTCCAGATTTGTCATAGACACTCAGCAACGCGCGCATTTCAGATTGACCTCTCAGATTTTTGATTCGATTCATTGACTAGTCCGCGAAGGACGGCAGGATAAAGGCGTCGTTCAATTTCTTTAATCCGTTCGTGCAGTGTTGCGACAGTTTCACCGTCGTATATTGGCAACGCCTCTTGAGCCAAGATAGGCCCCTCGTCGACCAAAGTGGTAGCGATATGAACTGTGCAGCCCGTCTCCGCTACTCCTGCACGAAGAGCGTCCTCCACCGCGTGCCAACCCTTGAAATGGGGAAGCAAGGATGGATGAGTATTGATGATGCGATCTGGGAACGCATCAAAGATTGCCGGGCCAAGAATCGTTCCAAATCCAGCCATTGCAACAAGATCTATGCCAGCTGCCTGAAGTGCGGAGATGACTTGCTCGGTGTACGCATCCCGGTCGAAGTCTCCAGCGAAAGAACCGCGCTCAACGAGTGATGTTCCGATCTGTGCTTCGTGCGCACGCATCAAAGCAGCGCATTCTCGATCGGCAATGACTAAAGCGATTGGGAGTTCGGCCTCAATTAGGGCCTGCAGAATCGTCCCGGTTCCCGATGCCATCACTGCAATCTGCACGCCTCGGAACCTACCCCGAGCAGAGCCCGTTTGGGGGACCAGCACCTCGGGGGACTAGCCAGAGAGACCTGAGGCCTCAGGTCTCCGCTGCGGAGCAATAGGCCTCAAAGGGCAGGGGATCTCTAAGCACGACGGAAGGCGGTGCTCGACTTTTAGAAAAGGACAGGCCTCCCCTCCCAGCCCTGTCGCGCCGAATCGGCGGCCGATTCGGCGCGACAGGGCTGGGGGCCCCTAGCGCCTATTTTCGTTTTGGTGTCACATTCGACGCCTACCCTCCTCACGTAGACCCCCAAACCCGCAGCTTCCCCGCTCTGATCTGGAACTAAGACATAGCGAATAGGCCAAAAATGACGCGTTACCGTCCATTCTCACAACCGGGGCGCCGGGAGATTTATCTTCGCCAGGCAACCCTCATTGCATCAGCTGAACTCCTTGAGCAATGCCACCAAGAGACCGCAAGCGCGATGGCGAAGATCCGCATTGAGCTTAGAGAGTTGCGTGACCTGCTCCACCCGCCGAATGGAGAGTTCGGGAACGACCGCGGTCGTCGACCTCGCATCCCGGGCCCTGCTCCGATTGGCCCCCCGGCCGATCCTGCAATTCACGCATGGGGAAAACACCTCAGGTTCGCTGCGCTGGCGGTTCTTGCGCGCGAGCAGCGCCCCCTCACGCTTCCTGAGATCCATAGAGCTCTACATGCGAATGGTTACCGACTCCATAATTTCGGAAGCGTTAAACAACTTGCAGATGCTCTCGGATATGAGCACGACATAGGCAGGGCGCGCCGCGTCGCTCGAGGAATATATGAGATTGCGGAACTATCCCCATACGAGCGTCGCCGCGTCCTTTCAGACGCGGCGACCCCTAAAGATGTAACTCAAATCCCGCCTATGAGATCAGACGAGGACTGGAACAAATATCCTTACCCATCTCCGGCTAGCGAATCAGAGTTTGGCGACGACCTGGGCCATGAGATCTCCGGCCTCCGTCGGGTTCATGCCGACAAGAGCTCCAGCGTCGCGCAGAGCCTCCATCTTGGCGTCGGCAGTTCCTTTCCCGCCAGAGACGATTGCACCAGCGTGCCCCATCTTCTTTCCAGGAGGCGCCGTCACGCCTGCAATGTAGGCAACAACCGGCTTATCCATCTGAGTACGAATGAACTCAGCGGCCTCTTCCTCGGCAGAGCCGCCAATCTCACCAATCATCATGACAGCGAGAGTCTCGGGGTCATCCTGAAATGCGCGAAGACAGTCAATGTGACTAGTCCCAGGAACAGGGTCTCCGCCGATACCGACACATGTCGTTACCCCTATATCCTTCTGCTTGAGTTCGTAGAGCGCTTGGTAGGTAAGGGTGCCGGATCGGCTGACGATTCCCACGGGCCCTCCTGCCTTGGCAATATGACCGGCGGTGATACCGATGTTGGCTTTCCCTGGGCTAATGATTCCGGGGCAGTTCGGCCCGAGAAGCTGAACGTTCGGGTACTTCTGGCGAAGCTCATTGAAGAACCAAGCCTCATCATGGGCTGGAACACCCTCGGTAATTACAACGATGAACTCGATGCCACCCTCAGCGGCCTCCATTACCGCGGCCTTAACACCAGGTGCGGGAATGAATATGCAAGAAGCAGTCGCGCCGGTAGCACTCACAGCATCGGCAACAGTTGCAAAAACTGGGATGCCATCCACGTCGGTCCCGGCCTTCTTGGGGCTGGTACCCGCTACAACCTGAGTTCCATACTCGCGGTTGAGCAGGCCGTAAAAACGCCCTTGCGAACCAGTAAGTCCTTGGTAAACAACTTTGGTGTTCTCGTCAACAAAAATACTCATGCTGAAGCCTTTTCTGCGAGCTCGACTGCGCAGCGCGCTGCTTCGAGCATGGTGGGCTGCATCTGCAGTCGGTCTGAGAGGTGCGGTTTGAGGATCTCTCGACCCTCATCGGCGTTTGTACCATCAAGGCGAATCACGATAGGTGCCTCAATCGTCACTCGACTTAGAGCCTCGAGTATTCCTTTGGCAACCTCATCGCCCTTTGTGATGCCACCGAAAATATTGATGAAGATTGATCGAACATTCGTGTCGGAGACGATTACCTCGAGTGCACCCGCCATTACATCCGCGTTTGCACCGCCACCAATATCGAGGAAGTTGGCAGGCGTGCCCCCGACCTGATTGATGATGTCGATCGTGCTCATTGCAAGCCCTGCGCCATTAGCGATAACCCCGACAGAGCCATCAAGACCGACATACTGCAGGCCCTTTTTATGGGCTGCAAGTTCGCGCTCGTCGCGGTGCTGAATGGCGTCATACTGCTCATAGTCGGGGTGACGAAAGAGCGCATTGTCGTCGAGCGTGACCTTGGCATCAAGAGCATGGACTTTGCCCTCAGGAGTAAGTATCAGAGGGTTAATCTCAACCAAGTCAGCGTCGGCATCGACATAGACCTTGTAGAGCTTCATGAGAATATCGACAGCTCCCTCAGTGGCAGCGGGATTGAGCGCAGCACGCTTGACCCAGTCGCGACAAGCTTCTTCGCTGAGCCCAATAACAGGGTCTACTTGGATCTTCGCAATGGCATCAGGGTTCTCGTCTGCAACTTGCTCGATCTCTACGCCACCCTGCGCTGAGAGCATTCCAAGGTAGGCCTTAGCCGAGCGATCAAGCGTAAATGAGGCGTAGTACTCCTCGGCAATATCGCTTGCCTTCTCCATCCAAACTGTGCCAACAATGTGTCCCTTAATGTCGAGACCAAGAATGCTCGTCGCGTATTCACGCGCCTCTGCGCTGTTGTTAGCGAGCTTCACGCCACCTGCCTTGCCACGTCCGCCGGTAAGGACCTGAGCCTTTACAACGACCGGGTAGCCAAGACGATCAGCCGCTGCGACAGCGTCCTCAACACTCTGAACTGCTTCACCCGGAGATACGGGAATCCCGTAGCTTCCGAATAGTAATTTTCCTTGGTACTCGAATAAATCCACAGGGCTCCTTGAGCGTCAGGTGGGCGGCTGCAGCATGCGCAGATAACTTGGTAACAGGTATTGCATTATGCGAGGTACGAATCAGCTTGAGTGCTGCCTCTCCCTCTCATCTAAGGCGACCTCTAACCAATCACTAATCGATTGGAGAGGAGCGCCAGGCGTGAACAAAGCAGCAACACCTTGTTCGCGAAGTATTGGAATATCGGCCTCAGGAATAATTCCACCGCCGAAAACGAGCACCTCTGGAATTTCTCTCTCGCGCAGATTCTCGATTACGCGCGGAAAGAGAGTTAGGTGTGCACCGGAGAGCAGCGAGATCCCTACCGCATCGGCATCCTCTTGTAATGCGGTCTCGGCAATCTGCTCCGGGGTCTGATGAAGACCGGTGTAGATAACCTCAAACCCGGCATCACGAAGCGCCCGAGCGATAACTTTTGCACCGCGATCATGGCCATCAAGACCAGGCTTCGCGATGACGACGCGGTAGCGCCGTTCCATGGGCTTCCTCCGACTCAAATGGCGATGGTGGGAAACACATGTTCCCGCACCTATTTGCGTTCCGCACCCTAGTTACGCAGGCCCTCGGCTCACCAACGCGGGGCGAATCTAACTATTTGTATCCCCAACTCGAGTAATAACTATCCTCCCCGGCTGGCTACTAAGCCCCTATCGCGGTAAACCCATGGGGTGAATCAACCCCTGCGCCCTGGCTCCCCGCCAACCCAGAACAAGGCAACCCGAGGAGACGTTCGCTTTCTCATCACCACGGCCCTTGCCATCGTGGTAATAGGTTGCTCCATCGCAGCGATCCTCTGGGTCGTCACAGGACGAAGCGGGGACCCGAAGGGGGACTCAAAGAAGACCACTGTCTTCTCAGCCGGGGAGGCAAAGGCCCTCGAGACACAGATTGAAGAGGGGGGCCCTGTTTTCTTCGCAGATGTTCTTGCAGGATCAAAAGGCTTCTGGCTCGACTCCGAGAACGGGAAGCTTGTCGCCCTCTCAGTCAACGCTCCAGGGAAGAAAGACTGCTCCGTGCGCTGGCGAGGCTCAATAGGGAATTATGTCGACTGCGACAAGGTCAATTACAAGTCGATACAGCTGCTGCGCTTCGAGAGCAACATCGCGACTACCGGCAACGAAAAGGGCCTATTCATCGTCGATCTCAGGCGATCGCTGCCGCCCATCGAAGCACCACCCCGCTGACGGCCTAGAGGCTTTAAATCTTCGTAATCGGGGCCCATGCAAGAAGCAGTCGCTTCTCGCCTGCATTCGGGAATCGGATCAAGACCTCGGCTTTATCTCCGGTTCCAAAGACGTCGAGGATCACGCCCTCGCCAAATTTCTCGTGCATCACATCATCACCGACGCGAAGCCCTATTTCCTGAGCACCCCGCGCACCGGCCGGAGGAGTCGGGACTGAATAAGGGCCATCATCGGAGCCCTTAACCTCACGCCCACCAGTGAAGGACGACCCGCTCAACGAATCCCTGCGCGACCCAGCGCTAGCACTGCGAAGCGCTCCGCGCACCACAGCATCCCGAGAGGCCCCAAGCCCACCGCTACTCATTCGGCGCTCCTCGCCTAGTTGGTGAACGAGTTCCTCCGGAATCTCATCTAAGAACCTGCTCGGCGGGTTGTAATTAGTCGCCCCAAAAAGTTGACGACTCCACGCGTGAGTTAAGTAGAGGCGCTCACGAGCACGTGTAATCCCGACATAGCAAAGCCTGCGCTCCTCCTCCATCTCCTCAGGATCCACAAGCGATCGCCATCCGGGGAAGACGCCGTCCTCCAACCCAGTGAGGAATACAACTGGGAACTCGAGCCCCTTCGCCCCATGAAGCGTCATGAGGGTCACGGCTGCGGTCTCACCATCAACGACATCAAGGTCAGTAACGAGTGATACAGCCTCTAAGAAAGCCTGGACGCGTGCGATCCCAACTACGACCTCAGCTGAGCCGTTCTCGCCTTCACCCTCTGCAAGATCTAGCCCAGCAATCGCACCGAGCACGCCAAGGTCACCGCGCTCAACATGCATATCAAAGTCCCGTGCAGCACCCACCAACTCGGCGAGGTTCTCGCGTCGGCCCTCAGACTCAATGGTGCGTTCAGCCTCTAATTCAGCCAAATAGCCAGTGCCAGCGAGAATCATCTCAATGGCTTTGGCGACACCGAAATCTTCCTCGCCCTCAACGGATTTCATAACAGCGAGCAACTGCGTAACGCCAGTCAAGGCCTTGCCAGTTAGGCCTGCGGTCGCACCAGCAACGAGCCCCTCTCGAAAAGTAACCCCAGCGCCACTTCGGTACATATCAACTTTGCGGACAGAGGTATCGCCGACACCACGTTTTGGAACATTGACAATGCGTTTCCACGCAACCTCATCGTCAGGATTCACGAGTGCGCGCAAGTAGCTCAGAACATCCTTGACCTCACGGCGGTCATAGAACTTTATACCGCCGATTACTCGATATGGCACTCCGTTGCGAACAAGTTTCTCCTCGATCACACGGCTCTGAGCGTTGGTTCGGTAGAAGATTGCGATCTCGCTATGGCGAACCCCATCGGTATCGATCAAACGCTGCAACTCGTTCGCTACGTATGACGCCTCATCCTGCTCATCCTCGGCCAAGTACCGCAGCATGAGCTCACCACCAAGTTGCTCTGTCCATAGGCGCTTTGGGCTACGCCCAGGATTGTTTGAGATGACCGCATTAGCGGCAGAGAGAATATTCTGCGTAGAGCGGTAGTTCTGCTCTAAAACAATTGTTGAGAGATCTGGAAACGCCTTCTCAAAGCGCTGAATGTTTCGATAGTCAGCACCGCGAAATTTATAGATTGCCTGGTCTGCATCCCCCACGCCCATCACAGCCTTGTGGTCCTCTGCGAGCATGCGCACTATCTCCCACTGCGCAAGGTTGGTGTCTTGGAACTCATCAACGAGGACATGCTTAAAGCGGCCCCGCCATCTGTTGAGCGCTTCGGTGCTCTCTCTAAAGAGTCGAACAACCAATAACAACAGATCATCGAAGTCAACGGCGGATGCCTCAGCAAGCCGCCTCTGGTACTCAACGTATACCTCGGCCTGACGAATCTCAATCGCGTCGCTCGCAGAGTCGCGCGCCATAGAGGCAGTTATCAGATCATTCTTCTTAGAGGAAATTGCATTATGCAGAGAACGCGACGTAAAGCGCTTTGGATCTAAGTCCAAGTCCTTTCGAACGTAGTCAACAAGGCGCAGCGCATCTGCTTGGTCATAGATTGAGAACTCCTTGCGATAACCAAGCAGCCCTGCATCTTGGCGAAGGATGCGCGCGCACGACGAGTGAAATGTCGATACCCACATGCGGTTGGCCTGTGGACCTACTAACTCAACAACACGATCGCGCATCTCACCTGCGGCTTTGTTCGTGAACGTGAGAGCGAGAATCTCGTTGCGCCAAACTCCATGCTCGGCAAGGAGCCAAGCGATGCGATGCGTCAGAACTCGAGTCTTTCCGGATCCAGCGCCAGCGATGACAAGGACCGGACCATCAGGGGCCGTCACTGCCTCTCGCTGCACGGGGTTAAGCCCGGCTAGTAGCGGGTGCTCTCTGTCGGTGTCAGCCATGGGGAGTCAATCGTACAGGTGTTCGATCCCCTTTCTCGGAGTCTTAGAGCTGAGAATGCCTAGATTGTTAAATAATCGAGATCATGAACAACCAAGACCGCTGTGGAGATGTAGTGATAGATCCAAAATTAAAGCGAGCCCTCGGGCAGGCAGCCAAGGGTGTCGAGATTGTCGCAGCGACGCACGATGGCGTTACGCGTGGATATACGTCCCACTGGGTAAGCCAGATCGCCTTTGAGGAGCCCATCGTGATGGCGAGCGTCTCGCCCAAACACGACACCTATCCGCTCATGATCGGAAGCGGTGCGTTTACTGTCTCGTTTCTAGCGGGCGACCAGATCGATATTGGTCAGTATTTTTCATACCCAGCACATCGCTTTCACTACATCGCCCCGGAGTATCTGACTGAGGTCAATGGTCATCCAGTTGTGCCCGACTCTCTCTCTTGGATTCACTGCGAGATTTTTGAGACAAAAGAGATGGGCGACCACGTGCTTCTATTCGCACGAGTAACCGATTTCGGTTACGGAAGGCTAAAAGAGTCTCCTCTTATCTACTCATCGCGCCACGGTTGGCGAGTCGCAAACGACAAGGCCCGAACCCCCGGCGAGAGCCCGAGAGATGCGCTACTAGCGCGTGTAGCAGCGGCGGGCTTCGATACAAGCGCTGCCGGCCCCTACGAAGAGGACTAAGCCTGAGCGTTACTCCCACTCAATCGTGCCGGGAGGCTTCGAGGTGATGTCGTAGGCAACGCGATTGATGCCCGGCACCTCATTTATTACGCGGGAGGCGATTCGCTCAAGCACGTCATACGGGATGCGCGCCCAGTCTGCAGTCATAGCGTCATCAGAGGTAACCGCACGCACAATGAGCGGGTAAGCATATGTGCGGTCGTCACCCATGACGCCGACGGTGCGCACCGCTGGAAGGACTGCAAAAGACTGCCAAATCTCTCGGTAAAGGCCGGCGCGCTTGATCTCTTCAATGACTACTGCGTCAGCCTCTTGAAGAATCTTGACGCGCTCTGGCGTGATGTCTCCAATAATGCGCACTGCTAGCCCTGGACCCGGGAAGGGCTGTCGCCAGACGATGTCCTCAGGTAGGCCGAGCTCCTCGCCGACTGCGCGTACCTCGTCCTTGAAGAGTTGACGCAGTGGCTCTACAAGTTCAAACGCCATATCTTCGGGTAGCCCGCCTACATTGTGATGACTCTTGATAACAGCGTTCTCCGCTCCACCTGACTCAACAATGTCTGGGTAGAGAGTTCCCTGGACAAGGTAAGCAGCATCGTCAAGGTCACGCGCTGCCTCCTCAAAAATGCGAATGAAGAGCTCTCCAATAATCTTTCGCTTCGTCTCAGGCTCAGTTACTCCAGCAAGAGCATTCAAAAAACGGTCAGCGGCCTTTACATGTATTAACTCAATATGGAACTGAGCCCTGAATGTCTCCTCAACCTGCTCCGCCTCGTTGAGTCGGAGGAGGCCGGTATCGACGAAGACACAAGTGAGTTGGTCGCCGATCGCTTTGTGCACAAGTGCAGCCGCAACTGCAGAGTCAACTCCACCTGAGAGACCGCAGATAACACGCGCATCGCCCACCTGAGCACGAATCGCATCAACCTGCTGCTCAATGATTGACGTATTGGTCCATGTCGGGCGACAGCCTGCGGCCTCATAGAGAAAACGCTTCAGTAGGTCTTGGCCGAAGGGAGAGTGCGCAACCTCTGGATGAAACTGCACACCAAAAAGAGAGCGCTCTCTATTCTCAAATGCTGCGGAAGGGGTCCCAGAGGTCGTTGCAGTTGTAATGAAACCAGGCGGAGCAGCGACTATCGAGTCGCCATGGCTCATCCAGACTTCTTGCTCAACTGGCAGATCAGAGAAAAGCAGCGTCGAGACCCCAGATGAAACTGCTAATGCTGCACGCCCGTATTCTCCGCTGCCTGTATGGGCTACCTCGCCACCGAGGTCACGGGCCATGAGCTGACCGCCGTAACAGATCCCAAGAATCGGAACTCCTGCGTCGTAGATCGCTGGATCAATCGTAGGTGCGCCATCTGCATAGACAGATGAAGGGCCGCCCGAGAAAATGATCGCCTTGGGCTTGCGCTCAAGCATCTCCGCCACAGGCATGCGCCGTGAAACGATCTCTGAGTAGACATGCGCCTCGCGAACACGCCGCGCAATTAACTGTGCGTACTGCGCGCCGAAGTCCACAACGAGGACGGTGTCGTATCCGTACTCGTCGGTCACTGCTCTCTACCTACCGACCCATTCCGATTCCCTGGGCTCGCTGAAGGGACTTGCCCTCAGTTTGAAGCGCAGGTGCAACCATGACCTCGGCCTTCTGGAACTCCTTCACAGTCTCATAGCCAGTAGTGGCCATTGAGGTGCGTAAGGCTCCAAAGAGATTGAGGGTTCCATCATTCTCATGTGCTGGTCCGAGAACAATCTCCTCCAGCGTTGCTTTCTGACCGGCGTAAATACGAGCACCGCGGGGAAGAGTGGGGTGGAATGTAGCCATTCCCCAGTGGTAACCGCGCCCGGGCGCCTCATGTGCACTCGCAAGCGGAGAACCGATCATCACAGCATCCGCACCACAGGCTATGGCCTTAGCGACATCTCCACCTGTTCTCATTCCACCATCAGCGATGACATGGACATATACGCCGGTCTCATCTAGGTGACGAATTCGAGCGCCTGCTGCATCCGCAATTGCTGTTGCCTGCGGAACGCCGATACCAAGAACTCCGCGACTTGTGCATGCATGCCCCGGGCCAACACCAACAAGTACACCGACTGCGCCGGTTCTCATTAGGTGCAGTGCGGTTGAGTAAGACGCACATCCACCAACGATTATCGGGAGATCAAACTCGCGAATGAACTTCTTCAGGTTTAGTGGCTGACGGTCTGGGTGCTTAGAGACATGCTCTGCGGAGACCACAGTCCCTTGAATTACCAGAATGTCGAGCTCTGCCTCTAGGACAAAACTGGCGAACTGCTCAACACGCTGTGGCGTCAAAGACGCACATGCAACCGCACCCGCATCCTTGATCTCGCGAATACGCCTAACGATTAACTCTTCTTTAACCGGCTCCATGTAGACCTGCTGCATACGGGCAGTGGCCTTCTCGGCATCGAGGTGAGAGATCTCCTCAAGAATTGAGTCTGTGTCCTCGTAACGGGTCCATAGACCCTCAAGGTTCAAACAGGCAACGCCACCAAGGCGGCCAATCTCAATTGCAGTTGCCGGAGATACGACTCCATCCATAGCGGATGCCATGAAGGGAAGGTCGAATGAGAAGGCATCGAGATCCCAGGAGATATCTACATCCTCAGGATCGCGCGTGCGCCGACTCGGCACAATTGCAATGTCGTCGAACCCATAAGCTCGACGACCAGATTTTCCGATCCCAATCTCAATCTCCACCGAGAGCACTCCCATCCGCCGGCTGAATTTGTCATCTTACTTCGCTGCATGGCTTTGCAGCCGAGTCGTGCGAAGCATTCGCTATTAGCGAGGCTCGATAATTGATCCCTAAAACTCAGTCAAGGCGACCAACAGACCCGTCAGTATCCTGGCCGTCGCACCCCAGACAGTCTCATTCTCAAGCAAATAAAAGGACATATCAAACTCCTCTCCCCAGAGGTCCCATCGCTCGGAGTGCCACGTCTCAGGGTGGAGCAGCTCAGATAACGCGACCGTAAATACTTCGTCAACCTCTCGAGGGTCAGCGACTAAGGCCGGTCGCTCTGAAATAAACCCCACGAAGGGCGTGATCGCAAATGCCCCCTTGACCGTTCCTATGGTCGGCAACTCGGCGAGCACCTCAACTGCCTCAGGACTAATCCCCACCTCCTCATGGGCCTCGCGCAACGCAGTCTCACGTAGGTTCGAGTCGTTAGAACTTCGATTCCCTCCCGGGAATGAGATCTCTCCCTTATGCGATGGAGCCGAGTCTGGGCGCTTCATAAGCACCAAGTGGGTCTCCCCTTCCTCGGGGAAGAGCGCAACGAGCACTGCTGCTGGGCGAGCATCGACCAAAGCGGATGGGACTCCAAGCGGGGACTCAAGCAACATGCAGCGCTCTCGGACCCAGACTGGATCGAGAACCCGATCCTCGTCAGCGAGGTGGCTCCACGGCGCAGGACCCCCAATGCGGGTACCCGCGGGTCTGGGAATTATCTGTTTTCCTCCACGGAGAGGCGGGGAGATGCTCACCGCTGGCAGACTAGCGACCCCCGAGCACCCGAGCCCACTAATACCAGCCCACCCAGACCAAACCAGACCAAAGGACCTCGCATGACTGCTTCTTATAACTTCGCCACCGCATGGGAGTCAATCTCGGATGCGACCCCGAACGCGCGGGCCCTGGTTCAGGGAGAGCGCAGCGTTACTTGGGCTGAGTTCGATGACCGCTCAGCGCGTCTCGCCGGTGCACTTACATCGCTCGGAGTAAACGCTGGAGCGAAGGTCGCGTCATACCTCTATAACTCGAACGAATACCTCGAGGGCGTATTCGCGACTTGGAAACTTCGCGGTGCGCCGGTAAATGTCAACTACCGATACCTCGAGGAAGAACTCATCTACCTCCTTGATAACTCAGACGCAGAGGTTCTTCTATTCCATGGAGTACTCGGCACACACGTAGCGAGCGTCATGGATCGCGTCAAGAATGTAAAAGTATTCGTTCAGGTTGATGACGGCCACCCGCTTATTGATGGCGCCCATGCCTATGAGGATCTCATCGCTAACGCCGCACCCATGGAGCGAGTCGAGCGTGACGGTGAGGACCTATACATCCTCTACACAGGCGGAACTACCGGAATGCCTAAGGGAGTGATGTGGCGCGTTGACGACCTCTACCGTGCGCTGGTTCCTTCGGTACTCTCATTATCTGGCATCTCCGCACCTGAGCAGAACGAAGAGCATGGAGAGATAGCGCTAAAGGTTGCGGAGAAGGGCAACACGGCTACACATCTTCCAGCCTCTCCGCTCATGCACGGAACCGGCTTCATGACCTCGCTCCAGTCGCTTACCACCGGCGGATCTATATGCACGCTTGAGCAGCGCAACTTCAGCGCAACTGAGTTATGGGAGGCCGTTGAGACGGCAAAAGTTACACAGATGGCAATTGTTGGCGACGCATTTGGAAAGCCGATGGTTGCAGCGCTAGAGGAGGCGGAGGCCGGAGGCAAGACCTACGACCTCTCATCACTCCGGATGCTCATCTCATCGGGAGTGATGTGGACAGCGCCCGTAAAGGAGGCCCTTATGGAGCGCGGAGAGTTCATCTGCCTCGACTCTCTCGGGTCGAGCGAGGGCGCAGGCTTTGCTAATCAAGTCTCCACAAAGGGCTCTACCTCCAAGACTGCACGCTTCTCAATCGGCGCATTTACAAAAGTCTTCACCGAGGACGGACGCGAAGTAGAGCGCGGAAGCGACGAGATAGGCATCCTTGCGCTCGGCGGACCTATTCCGTTTGGCTATTACAAGGATCCAGAGAAGTCTGCTGCAACATTTCGCGAGTACAACGGCGAGCGTTACTCAGTCCCTGGAGACTTCGCAAAGGTCCTAGAGGACGGAACAATCGAACTACTAGGGCGCGGCTCAGTTGTGATCAACACCGGCGGAGAGAAGGTCTTCCCCGAGGAGGTTGAGGAGGCGATCAAACTCCACCCTGCCGTGTTTGATGTATTAGTCGTTGGTGTACCTGACGACCGTTTCGGCGAGTCGATTACTGCAGTAGTGGCCCTAAACGCTGGCCAACAAGCAACTGAGGAAGAGATCGCAGACGCGGTTCGCGGGCACTTAGCAGGCTTCAAGCGACCTCGTCGCGTGATCCTTGTAGATCGCGTCGTGCGCGGCCCGAATGGCAAGGCCGACTACGCATGGGCCAAAGAGACCGCTAAATCTTCACTGGCTTAACTGAAGAGAGGCTCACGCCCGTTACGGCCGATGGAGCGCAGCAAGCTGCATCGGCACTCTCAGGCTGCGCGCTCATGAAATCAGAGTCCGAAGTCTTCACATACCACTCCCATTGCGCTCCGTCTGGGTCGCTTACCCATGTCTCAACCTTCTCGGCGAAGCAGCAGATTGTGTCGTCTATGCCCGTTGTAGTGAGCCCCGCTGCACTTAGTCTTGACTCAGCGGAGACAACCTCATCAGCGCTCTCCGTCTCAACTCCAAGATGGTTAATGGTTCCACCTTCTGCACCCTCAAATAGAACGAGTTTCAAAGGCGGATCGATAACTGCGAAATTTGCGTAACCAGGCTTGCGTTTTGCTGGGCCAACACCAAAGAGACGGGTGTAGAACTCAACCGCCGCGTCGAGGTCGCTCACGTTAAG
This sequence comes from Actinobacteria bacterium IMCC26256, assembly GCA_001023575.1. Classification (GTDB taxonomy): domain Bacteria; phylum Actinomycetota; class Acidimicrobiia; order IMCC26256; family IMCC26256; genus IMCC26256. The sequence continues at coordinate 2,170,337 of CP011489.1, forward strand.
GGCTAACTGCAGTCGAGCCATTTGCTCCTGCTTTCACTAGGTCGAGTCGGTCGGTGTTAAATCACATTAGCCAATAAGCGGGCTCAGCCGAGCGCGAAGAAGCGGCCTATCTCTAGGCCGCTTCTTCAACGTTCACAGCGCGTATCTCTCGCGCCCCTCCACGGAGGAGGGATCAAGTAATAGCGTTACTTCTTCTTCTTTGTCGTAACAAGCTTTCCAAGAATGTCGCGGCTCGAGAGAATGAGGAGGTCCTCACCATCGACAGCGACCTCGGTGCCTCCGTACTTGGAGTAGATCACGGTGTCGCCGACAGCAACATCGAGAGGAATTAGCTCGCCGGTAGTCTCAGAGCGACGCCCTGGTCCGACTGCAAGTACCTCGCCCTGCTGGGGCTTCTCCTTGGCGGAGTCAGGGATTACAAGACCACTAAAGGTGGTCTCCTCGGCCTCGGCGGTGCGAACGACGATTCTGTCGTCAAGCGGTTGGAGGTTCATCTGGTGGAACTCCTAGTGGGGATTGGCCCTTATAGGGCGGGGATCGGATCTGCTCACGTGGACCGGTAGGTCTTTACCCTGAAGGCCTTGACCCTTGCGGGCTTTGGCACTCCCGGGGTGCGAGTGCTAAGGAACCTACCAATTGAAGCGCCCCGGCGGCAAGGCGGGGGGATTTTAGGTTCAGATCCCCACCTCACAGCCCCAAACGCGCCCCAACCCCGCCCCAATCAGCCGATAGTCGGCAGGACCAATCCTGGCATCGCCCCGTCATCGAGCGGGGTCGGTCCGTCAGAGAGGAGTCGAAAATGGGCTGCTGCTGCGATCATCGCACCGTTATCGGTACATAGGTCATGGCGCGGAAGGAGCGCTCTCCTGCCACTCTTCTCGGCGACCTCGGCTACTCGGGCCCGGAGTCGAGAGTTCGCGGCCACTCCGCCACCAAGGACAAGAGTACGCGCGCCTATTTGATCTGCCGCCTTCTCAAGTTTGTAGACCAGTGTCTCCACAACCGCTTCTTGAAACGACGCAGCAATATCTTGTGCCGGGCGATCGGGGTTGCGACGAATCTCGAGCATCACTGCCGTCTTCAAGCCAGAGAAAGAAAAATCAAGCCCTTCGTTGAGCATGGGGCGCGGGAATACAACGCTATTCGGGTCACCATCTTTGGCGATGCGGTCGATGACAGGTCCACCTGGGTAACCAAGACCAAGCGCACGCGCCACTTTGTCGTAAGCCTCGCCAGCAGCATCATCGACAGTCTGCCCAAGTATTCGGTAGCGCCCGGTCCCCTCCATCGAGACGATCATCGTGTGGCCACCTGATACCAGGAGAACCGCCATCGGCATCTCAACACTCGGGTCCTCTAACCACGCCGCATGTAGGTGCGCCTCAAGATGATGAACCCCTACATAAGGCACATCAAGCACAAGCGCGAGAGCCTTCCCTGCGCTTACTCCAACAAGAAGCGCGCCTGCGAGACCCGGGCCATGGCATGCGGCGACTGCGTCTAAGTCTCCAAGGCTTGCCCCTGCTTCATCTAAAGCCCTTGTAATTACAGCATTAATTGACTCGAGGTGAGCACGACTCGCTACCTCAGGAACAACGCCGCCAAATCGCGCGTGGAGTTCGACTTGGGTCGAGATCACATTCGAACGAATATCTAATCCATCGACCACAACCGCGGCCGCAGTCTCATCGCATGAAGTCTCAATCCCAAGAATTGTTGTCATTGGGGCGCTCCGCCAATAACTCTGGGCAACTCAAACCTCGTGCTTGACGCGTAACGCAGCGAGTACTGAGCGAGGAGTTCCCCATACTCAGCGGTATCAATATCTCGAACCCACATAATGAACGCGTCCTCTGCGTTGTCCTGGTAGTAACCCTTTCGAGCACCTACAGATACGAATCCAAATCGTTTATAGAGCCCCTGCGCAGCGCGATTTGATGCGCGAACCTCAAGAGTCATTGCATTTACGCCACGCTCAAGCGCCGACTTAGCGAGTCCAAGCATGAGCCTCATCCCGATAGCACTGCGCTGCACCTTTGGCTCTACAGCGATCGTTGTTATATGGCCCTCATCACCAACGAACATGATCCCTGCGTATCCGATGACCCGACGTCCATCGCGTGCTACCAAGTATGCGCGGCTCTCTTTCAAATCCAGTTCACCGAGCATCAGCGTGCGGGACCAAGGGCGCGGGTATACCTGCTTCTCTATGGCGATTACCGCCGGGAGGTGGCGACGACGCATCGGGGCGATATCAATCGTCGCGCCCTCCATCACTTGCTGCCCTTGTTCCAATTCATCTCCGCGTCACTCTTTCGCAGATATCGGGGGCGCACGGAGTCGGCTAGTTGACCCAATCCATTCTGAAGGTCCCTAGATGCCCGAAGAACTAAGACTCCCCCGCTCGGAACTGCGTACTCGGGGCCAGCAACCTCGATCGCGTCATAGCCCGCGAAAATCTCTGCGTAGACATATGCGCCACCCCCGACAACTAGGACTCTCTCTCTAGTCTCGAGCAACCGCTCTAAAAATCCCTGCGCCGTTCCGACCTCATCATCAGTGAGGCGCTCAATCCTTGGCTCTCCATTCTCTAGTACCCCGGTTCTATATGTTGAGCAGAACACTTCTTTGCGCCGTGCATCGAGCACAGATGCGAGAACTCGCCCGTCGCGAGCATGGGGTTCAGCGAGAATGTCAAGGGTTGATACCGGCACCACAGGTACTCCGAGTGCGTGGGCCATCGTCATCGCCGTAGTTACACCGACTCTTAAACCCGTGAATAGTCCAGGGCCGATCCCCACACCTATTGCATCAAGATTCTTTGGGCGCAACCCAGCCTCAGCGAATAGCAACTGCAGAGCGGGTGCGAGTACCTCTGCGTGGCGTCGATCTGCCGGGAGGCTTGACTCGCCAAGAATTACACCATCCACTGCGATCGCAATACTGACATGACTAGTTGCGGTATCTATCCCAAGAATTGTTGTCACTGCAGTGCACCTACAAGCATCTGTAGATCATCTGACCGGCTACTCCAAGCCTCTCCAAATATTTGGAAGACAAGTAAGCGATCGCTGTCTGCTCCCTCTGGAAGTAACGAGATTGTTATCTCGAGCCTCTCATCACCTAGAGCATCAAGAGCGGCGTCACCCCACTCAACAATCGTGACGCCGTTATCTAGAACTTCGTCGATACCAAGATCTAAGACTTCCTGCATATGCCCCAAGCGATAAACGTCGAGATGCTGCAGAGGGAGGCGACCAATGTATTCACGAACAACTGTGAAAGTTGGGCTCAGCATTGGTTCTGTCACCCCTAGACCAGCTCCGATTCCCTGAGCGAGTGCAGTCTTGCCGGCGCCTAAATCTCCGCTGAGAATAATCAAATCTCCCTCACGCAGAATCTCAGCGAGGGCTCCCCCAAGAGCGCGGGTCGTCTCGACGCTATGCGTGATTAAAGAGACCGGGGTCATGGCTGCACTACCGAGATGTTGCCAAGCAGCGCAACTCTGATCGCCTCGAAGTCGCTGCGCGCCTCAACAAGGCCAGCGGCGCCGCGACGCGCAACTGCAGCAGGGTGGAGTACGGGGATAAGCACGCCCCCACGGTATGCGACAGGGCTCCCTCGCAACTTAGTGATGCCAACCTTTGTCTCTAAAAGCAGTTTTGTTGCAAAATTTCCTAGGGTTACTAGCACTCGAGGCGATATGTGCTCAATCTGCGAAGCGATGATCGGGGCGCAGGCTTCTACCTCACTTGGATCTGGATCACGATTGGCGGGGGGACGACACTTAACGACATTGGAGATGTAGACCTGATCTCGCGTGAGGCCAATCCCCTCGATCAAACTTGTGAGCAGTCTCCCGCTGCGCCCTACAAAAGGCTGACCGGTCAAGTCCTCCTGCGCTCCCGGGGCCTCCCCGACAAACATCAGATCTGCGCTGGGATTACCTGAACCGAATACAACATTGGTGCGCGTCTCACAGAGACTGCAGTTGCGGCATGTGAGTGCATAGGTTCTTAGAGAGTTAAGCGACTGCATTTAACTCGACTCGCAGAGGTACTTAGGAGCCTGAGCTCGCAGAACTGTGCTGCACTCTGCGCGCGAAGGAAGAAATCAATTCGTTGACAAGTTCAGTACGCTCAAACATGAGCATGTGTCCTCCGCGTGGAACAATCTCTAGCGACGCACCAGGAATTGTCGCAGCCATTCGTCGTGACTCCGCTGGAGGAGTCAGAACATCTGCTGTGCCGCCTATTACAAGTGTCGGCATCCTGATTGAGGCGATCTGCTCGACGAGGTCGAGATTCAGGAGTGCTCGTCCAGCTGCCTTACGCGTCTCGGGCGGGCACTCAAGAACCATCTCTCGGGTCAGTTCAATGTGGCTAGGCAGCGCCTCGCTCCCAAAACCAACACGGCTCATCAAATAACCAAGATCGCGTCGATTGAGCAGCCCGGTGACGTCAGGGCCACGGGCACTAAGCGCACCAACAAAACGGGCGAGTCCTTCATGGCCCGAGAGCGGGGTGCGCGCCATTGAAGAGAGCATCACTATGCCAGAGACTCGCTCCGCTGCTATCTCGGGAAACGTCACCATGAAGGCCAGTACTGCGATGCCACCCATTGAGTGACCCACTAAAACCGCGTCATGCAGATCCATTGACTCAAGGACTGTTCGCACATCCCAAGCAAGGTTCTCAATGGTGTGACCAGTGGAGCCTGCAACCGACCCGCCATGCCCGCGGTGATCAAAAGCAATAGCCCGAAACCCCGCCTCTGGAAGGAACTCCATCTGCTTCGCCCAAGTTCGCACTGAGAGTGTGACTCCATGCGAGAGAACGATCGCAGGCCCCTTGCCGCTACTAATCGCGTTGATGACGCCACCGTCGTGACTCGGGAAGGTATGGGTCTCATCGAACTCTGGCATGAACTCGTTGAGTGCATCGGGGTCTTCCTGCCTGCGGGAGCGGCGAACCGAAGCCTGCTCTGCACCCCATACTGCGGCGGCTGTGGCCGCAACTACTGCGAGCCCGACGAAAGTTTTATTGCGTGCGCTCATTCTCTGTACTCCCTCGGAACCCGCGGGCCAATCCCACAGACAATTTCATATGCAATCGTATTCAGTAGACGGGCCCACTCGCTTGCTGTTATCTCCTCTGCCCCTTGTTTTCCTAAGAAAACAACCTCGTCGCCGATAGATACATCGACATCGCCAACATCAACTAAGAGTTGATCCATTGTTATGGTCCCCGCTATCGGGAATCGCTTCCCTGCGATTAGGACTTCTCCGCCTACTTCGCCGAGGCGCCTCGGCACTCCATCTGCATAGCCGACAGGAATCGTCGCGATTGTTGAGGCACTCATTAATTCATAACGCTGTCCGTAAGAGAGCCGATCACCAGCGCTAAGCCGCTTAACGAATGTCACTTCGCTCGTAAAGCTAAGGGCTTGAGTTAGACCGTTGAGTGGCTCAAGCTCGGGGCTGGGAGCGATGCCGTAAATCGTAATTCCGAGGCGCACCATGCTGAACAGCGCACTCGGGCGGGTAAGCGCAGCAGCAGAGTTAGCGCAGTGTGTAATGACTGGATTAATTCCAGCGCTCTCAAGATCGGCGAGAACCGTCCTAAATCGCTCGAGCTGTGTCTCCACGAACTCGGAGTCGGCCTCATCTGCAGTCGCGAAATGCGTGAACACTCCCTCGAGAGTTAGGCCAGAGTCCGCAGCTATTCGCTGCGCTAGGGCCAGAGCGTCCTGCGTGCTGCACCCAACTCGGTGCATACCAGTATCGACCTTAAGGTGTACTGGTATCACCTCACCAGCGTCCCGAGCAGCACGCCCCAGCGCATCTATACCTCCGGCTGTGTAGACCGTTGATGTAAGTGCATTGGCTACAACTGCATCAGCAACGCTCGCTGGGGGTTCAGACAAGAGGAGAATTGGCGCTGTAATCCCTGCATTACGCAGCAGTGCACCCTCCTCAACTATTGCTACCCCTAGGCGCGTTGCACCAGCCTCTAACGCACAACTCGCAATTGGTACCGCTCCATGCCCGTAAGCATCTGCCTTCACAACCGCAAGAACCTCCGCCGGAGCAGAGTCACTAACTAGGCGTCGAATATTGGATCGAACCGCTGCGAGATCGACCTCGACTCGTGCCGGGCGAAAACGTGGGGTCACTTTGTCCGTGCGAGGTGGCGTATTACATCTCCTCTGGCGACAATACCCACGACCTTGCCATTACCGTCGATAACCGGCACGTGAGTGACCTGCTTGTCATGCATCAGAGTGGCGAGATCTTCCAGAGAAGTATCCGGGCTCACTGTCTCGGGGTCAGTCTGCATAAGTTCTCCGACGGTGGAGGCCGCGGCGATGCGCAGTTCCTCATCGAAACGCTTCAAGTGGCTGGGCAGAGTGAACTCGATACCAGGCAGCAGCGCAATCGTTGTCGGTACATGAATACCGGCTTCTCGCAGTAGCAGGTCTTCGTCACGAAGTAGACCAACAAATTCGTCTGCGTCATTCACCACAGGGACTGCACCGATGGAGCCATCGGCGAGGACTGTTGCGACCTCAATAATGCTCATATCTGGGTGGACTGTTCTGACCTCTGAGGTCATAACTTCGCTGACAATCGCCATTGGGGCTCCTGGTGCTCTGGTTGATTATTGATGTTGCTCTGTCATCGTGCCACTAAATCTGGGCCATGCAGCGGGTAACGCAGAAACTATGTCGCTGGCCACTAGGCAAGTATGCCCCGCGAAGTCGCTCGCGCGGCAGTGGAGCCAAGCCCCCGCCGCAGCGGCCTGCCCAGGAGAGAGGCCTGAGGCCAGCAGAGCGGCGATAATTCCAGCCAGAACATCACCCGATCCCGCGGTCGCAAGCCATGGACCCCCTACATTTACGATGTACGAAACTCCATCAGGCTCAGCAATCACCGTCGTTGGGCCCTTTAGGAGCACCGTGGCGGCCGATGCTCGAGCCAAGCCGCGAGCGGCAGCGACTCGATCTGAGCCAACCTCCCCCGAGAGCCGCTCAAACTCGCCCTCATGAGGTGTGAGGATCACTGGGCCTAGCCCTAATTCTGCACGCTCCTGAAGGGGAGAGAGATCGGCGCCGAGCGCATTGAGGCCATCTGCATCTAGAACTATTGGGGCCGTCACTGCGCCGATGAGTGCCCTCACCATCTCTGCAACCCCGTGATCTGCACCGAGCCCCGGGCCGATTAGCACTGCATCGAATCGACGAGCGGCCTCTATCAAGTACTCCGAAGAGTCGCTGTTTAGACGCCCCTCCTGGCCCAACGGAATGCCACGAGTAATTACCTCGCTGCCCTGTCGCAGCGATTCGGCGAGCGATTCGGCGGAATGGCTCGTGCCCAGTCGCAGCGATTCGGCGGGCGATTCGGCGGGCGATTCGGCGCCACTTGGATCTGGCGAATAGACGACCACAACTCCAGACCCAGCCCTGAGCGCACTAGCGGCGGAGAGGCGTGGCGCCCCAGCCATACCAAGAGATCCTCCGATGACCATGACCGGACCAAGCCCCCACTTATGGGCTTTCGCCGCTCGTTGCGGAATCCATTCTCGAACATCCTGCTCGTCGACTAACCCGAGCAGAGTGCCGTCGCCGATCTCTATTCCTATCTGCGAGACCGTAACGGCTCCGGCAAGGCCTCGCCCTGGTTCAAATAGCAGTCCGGGTTTCAGTGCGCCGAATGTAACTGTGCGGTCAGCGCTCACAGAGGTGCCGAGCGTCTCGCCGGTAAGGCCCTGAACCCCGCTCGGGACGTCGACGGCAACGACTCGAAAAGTATGTAGGCCATCCGAGCGCCTAAGTGTCTGCTCTGCGATCCACGCTGCATCGCCATCCAATGCTCCGTGAAATCCAGTTCCGAACATCGCATCCACCAAAACATCGCAGCGCTGAATCTCTCGCGTCACCGCAGACCGATCGAGTGGCGAAGTCAACGAAAAGACGCGACACCTCACGCCTCGAGAACGTAGAAATCTGGCTGCGACTAATCCATCGGCTCCGTTATTGCCTGGACCGCAGATAATTACCGCCCTCTTTGCGTAAGCCCCGCCGAGAAGAGCTAGTACCTCGCGACCCGCAGCGCGACCCGCACGCTCAACTAGAACATCGAAGGGAGTACCCGAATCAATGGTGCGACGGTCTGCCTCTGCCATCTCGGTAGGGGTCAGGACCCTCTGCATCCGACTAGCCCAAGGCGAGGGCGACTGCCATCGCGTTACTCGATGTATGAGATAGCGAGATCCGCCACTCGCTCACACCTCGCGTCTCAGCTAGACGTGCAGCCCTGCCGTGGAGCAGGAGAAGCGGCTCCCCGCTGGAGTCGCGTTGCACCTCAACGTCTCGAAGAGCGAAGCCTCCTAGACCCACACCGAGCGCCTTCATCACTGCTTCCTTAGCGGCGAAACGCACTGCTAACCCTGGAACCGTGTCGCGACGCTCCTCGAGAGAGAATCGCTCGCTCTCAGTAAAACAGCGCTTCACTAACCCTGGTCTTCGAATAAGCACTGCACGAAATCGATCGATATCAAGAAGATCTGCACCCATGCCTACGATGTTGCTCACCTCTCGCGCCACCGATCAGCGAGCGTGTAGACAGGCACTGTCAAAAGATCGGCCATCGATACGCCACCTAGGAGAGCGTCGTCAAATGTCGGTTCAGTCTCTGTGACCGCGCTGCGGATAGCAGCGTAACGATTCCGATAACCAGACAACACACCTCGAGCTACCTCCGGCACGAGCTGCTCGTGGAGTTCAAGGTGCAGAAGGGTAAGCCCAACACAGTCAGAACCCTTCACCTCGGGGACAATCACCACGATCCGACCATCACTTCGACCCCGAGCAATCGTGACCTCTCCCTCGACTGCAACAAGTTGTTTCGTACCACGAAGTCGCGGGTCTGTCTCAGTTCGCGATGTCAGCGTTGCACCTATTCCAGCGCTCTCCACTACTGCGATTACAGCGTTATCCGATGCAGGGTCTCCATCGATTCGATAGCGCGTAGATCCCTCTACCCGCTCAACTGCCGCGTCAAGCGCAACCAGTGTGCGCAGAACGCGATACCCGAGATTGTCGCGTGCGGCACCAGCAGCAAGGACTGCCTGAACTAGCGGGGCGCGCAGCAGGGCATCGTCTGAACGCGATATTCCTACGGTGACCGTCTTGGCCTGATGCTTAATCGCATCAATTGGTCGTGTCAGTTCGTCAATTGCGCTCGTCAAAGCAGTAGTTAGCCACTCGATGACGACCGAGGGCGTCCCAACAATCCCCCACTCAACAGCGAACACATCGAGCGGGACAATCCCAGTTGCGTACCTAAATAACGAGGCGAGGCGCACAGCGGTACCCGCCTCTAATGAACCGTCATATCCGCCGACACGAAGCAGGCCGAAGAAGCGCTCCGCTAGAGGACTGATCGTCTCCCCAAGGTTTGAGTATCCGCTCTGGTCAATTAGCTCTGACGATACGTATGCATCCTCGATTGCGGCGCGCGACTCGCGGAGTGGAATCGCTGATGCATCTATTGCGAGTGCTGCCTCGTATCCGAATAGATGCCCAGCCATAGCGGAGAGGACGAAACCTAGATCAGGGTGCGTAACCGGGACCGGGAAGGTTGCGATTGCCGATCCGAAGCGCTCCTCACCGTCATTTACAAATGCGATCGCCGTGGCCTTATGCGCTCTATAGATAGCGAGTTCCTTCGCAATATCGTCAGCGATTGACCCACTTAGGCCAGCGGCACAGACCAAAATTAAAGGCTCTGCTGAGAGGTCAATGTGCTTCTTATCCTCAGTGGCATCACAAGCAATTGACTTATAACAAAGCTCGGAGAGTTTGATCCGAATCTCCTGAGCGGCAATGCGATTACGGCCATTTCCGACAACGGCCCAGTAGCGCTTAGCGGGTGCGAAATTCTCTGCAATTACGCGCGCAGCAGAGCGGCGAGAAAGCACTACCTCCATCGCTGTAGGTAGATCACGCAGAGCGGCGAGAAACTCTTGGCGGTCACCAAGGTCAGCACCAACCGCCGAAGCAATCGCAAATGCCAGGAGGAACCCTGCTGCTATCTGAGCATAGAAAGCCTTTGTGGAGGCAACGCTCATCTCCACGTCTCTACCATCAGAGGTGTAGAGCACTCCATCGCTTCGATCTGTGAGATCACTACCACGTCGATTCACGATCGAGATGACAACCGCACCTCGACTCCTTGCTAAATCAACGGTTCGATTCGTATCCGTTGTCGTTCCGCTCTGACTAATGGCGATCACGAGAGTCTCGGTCATGTCCTCAGTTAGGCGAAACCCTGACAACTCAGTCGCTGGAAGCGCCTCAACAACAAGTCGTGAACTAGCGAGGTCGGCTAGAGCTGCGGCGAGGCTCTGCCCTGCGACAGCAGCGGTTCCCTGCCCGATAACGAGTACGCGCCGCAGCACACCGGCTGACAATCTCTCCCGAATTGCATCGGGGAGAGCATCGTTACCAACGTCTACAACAAGAACCCCATCGCGCTCGATCAGTTTCGCTCGCAGCGTCTTGCGGAAAGAGGCCGGGGACTCCGAGATTTCTTTTAGCAGGAAGTGAGGAAACGCTCCAAGATCTATATCTCTGGTAGTTACTTCTGCGCGCGCCAGATCTTTGGCGCCTACCTCAATCACAGAACCATCATAAGAAAATCGCCTGATTCCAGACAACGAGCCAGCTTGGGTTGCATCGAGCGCAACTATCTGCCCGCGACTCGCCTCCGGATTATCTAGATCACTCGGTGTCTCGCCATCGAGTCGCACATATTGACTCGCCTCTTCAACAACTCCATAGGGCTCGCTCGCAACTACATACGAGTCATCTGCAAGACCAATGTAGAGCGCCTGTCCGCTACCGCGCAGAGCAAGCAAGAGTTGGTTTGGATCGGTGCCAGAGTGTGCAGCAATCGCCATGCTGCCCTCAAAAGTGGCGACCGTCTTAGAGAACGCGGAGATGAGCGCACTCGAAGAGTCGCCATCACTAGTTAGGTCGGTTCCGCTCGCACTGATGGCTCGCGATACCAGCGCTGGTATCACTTTGGCGTCCGTGGTTATCTCAGCAGGAATCGAGAGCGAGTTCTGTTCGATCAACTCTCGGAAGTTATCGACATCGCCGTTTACTGCAGCCGCTACGTACGGACCAGCAACTCTCGAGTCAGCACTAACCGTCTCAATGCTATTGAGTGGGTGGGCATTCGCCTCTGAGATAATCCCAACACTCGCCCATCTCGTATGCCCGAGTACTGCGATCTGAGCGCTCGCTCCCATGATCGCCAGATGCAGAAGGGCATCCTCCGAGATGCTGCGGCGAAGCGCTGCAACGTTGTCACCCAATTCACCTATCTCCGCAGCCGCTTTATAGACAAATACGAGAGCCCCATCAACTACGCAGACGGCTCCGCTTCGATAAAGCCGCTCATCGGCACGCTGCGCAATAAGTGAAAGCACATCCGGGGCGCTTAGATCGAGCGCTGGGTTTGTTACAAATAGTTGAAGTCCAGCGGAGTCGCGCCCGCGGACCTCTAAGCGATCGATAGCGGAGAGCGCAACCTGAACGGAGTGCATCGCTGCCACCGCTCCATGATTGTTCGCAGGGTCGAGGCCATTGAGCAGGCCAGCGATTGAGCGAGCAGTCTTGATGCGATCACTACTGACAGCCCACTGGGCGTCTTTTACCTCAATCAAAGCCTCATTGAGTTCCTCTAAGTGGTCTGCATCAACCAAACCAGCATCAAGGATCGACTCGAGCATCACTATGTTCTTGCTTAGCGAAATCGCCATCGACTCCAGCGACGCCGCTGCGATTGAATCGCTCAAGAGTGCGAGGGCACCCGGCAAACCACGGAGCGCTTGATCAACAGCACCGATGTGTGCAGCTGCGAGACGGATCTCAACTGAGGCATCGAGCGCGCCTCCTGAGCTCTCAAGTAACGCGCGGGCAGACTCGAGGTGCCCCCGAGCAAGGCCGAGGTCGGCCTCGAGGCCGGTGAGCCCTGGAACGGGCCGATCAGAGGGGCGCCGGATTACGGCGATGATTCCACACACGCGATTGTTAAGCCTACCGGCCGGAGGCCATTGCTCAGTCGGCCAAGGGGCCCAATGCGTCTAAGAGCGCTACCCGGAGGGTCTCAGCCCGCACATCAGCGACCCCGGGCTCGAGAGCCTCCACCATGATTCGAACCACAGGCTCAGTACCCGAGGCCCGCACTAGCACGCGCCCTGCATCGCCGAGGCCCCGCTCAACAGCCGAGACAGTGGACCAGAAAGCCTCTGCATCGGGAAGCCCCTCACGATTCGCCACTTTTACGTTGAGAAGTACCTGTGGAGCCTTAACCACTACAGAGGCAAGATCTGCGAGAGAACGCCCTGTGCGCTTCATAACATCGAGCACGCTGACTCCGGTGAGCGTTCCATCGCCAGTATTGGCGAGTGCGCCGATAATCACATGCCCGCTCTGCTCGCCACCAAGCACGAGCCCTCGCTCATCCATTGCAGCCTTGACATAGCGGTCACCAACCGGCGTCTCCACTAACTCAATCCCACGACTCGCGAACGCTCTTCTCAACCCGAGGTTGGCCATCACCGTTGTTGCAACACCGCGCCCTGCAAGCAAGCCTTGGTCATCGAGATCAAAGGCAAGCACTGCGAGCATCTTGTCGCCATCAACGACTTCACCAGACGCATCGACCATCACGACTCGATCGGCATCCCCATCAAGAGCGAGTCCGGCATCTGCTTGGAGTTCAACAACTGCTCGCGCCAGAGCCGAGGGATCAGTAGAGCCGCATCCGTCATTTATGTTCCTGCCATTTGGATCGGCGTTCAACACCGTTACATCGCAACCGAGGCCGCGCAGGGCAAAAGGCGCCAATTCAAAGGCAGCACCATTGCCACAATCGACCACTACTTTGAGCCCTGATAGAGAGCGCCCCTTGAGAGAATCAACTAGGTGAGCGACATAACGATCAGCAGTCCCTGGCGCGTAACTCGGGTTCAGAATCGCAGCCATGTCATCAAGGTGTACATCGCCCTCGGCCAAAAGTTGCTCGAGTTGATCCTCGATCGCACTCTGCTGCTCATCCGATATTTTTCCACCGCCGAGAGAGAAGACCTTTACGCCGTTATCAGTCCAAGGGTTGTGGCTAGCGGAGATCATCACCCCTACTGCCTCTCTCTCCCGAGCTAAAAGCGCAAGCCCCGGAGTCGGCAGAACCCCGCAGGTCAGTGAGAGCGCACGCTCACGATGTAGCCCGGTGGATAACGCGCCCTCGAGTATGTACCCCGACTCGCGAGTATCGCGAGCAATTAGATAGAGGTGATCTGGGCCGAGAACGCGCGCCAAAGCCCGGCCAAGGCAATAGACAAACTCCTTTGTGAGGTCGACAGAGGCGACCCCCCGTACGCCATCGGTTCCGAAACGGAGATGAGGCATGGCCGGGTAATTGAAGGGTTTCGAGACTACCGCTTGGAGTACTGCGGAGCCTTGCGAGCCTTCTTGAGTCCGTACTTACGGCGCTCTTTCTCTCTAGCGTCACGAGTGAGGAGTCCGGCCTTCTTGAGCTGCGCACGCGACTCAGGGTCTAATGCAACTAGCGCACGAGCAACGCCGAGGCAGAGGGCTCCAGCCTGTCCGCTGATTCCACCGCCAACGATTGTCGCGTCAACGTCGTAGACCTCTGCAGTCTGAGTGAGGCGCAGTGCCTCAGTGGCGGACATGCGGTGAGTGGCGATACGGAAGTATGCCTCAATGTCACGGCGGTTGATTGTGATCTTGCCGGTACCGGGGCGGAGGCGAACACGCGCCACTGCCTCCTTGCGTCGACCGGTCGTCTGGATCAATGGCTTGGGCAACTGAAGTCCTTAAATCTTTACTTTAGGAAGCGGCTTTTGAGGTCTTACGGGATCTTGCTGGCAGCACACGCTCAACTGGATTCTGCGCAACGTGGGGATGTGTTGCCCCTCGGTAGACGCGCAGTTTGCGTAGCATCGAACGACCAAGTGGGCCCTTGGGGAGCATGCCGCGAACTGCAAGTTTGATGATGCGATCCGGGTGACGGTCAAGCATGCGCTGGAGCGATGCCTGCTTGAGTCCACCTGGGTAACCAGAGTGTCGGTAGTACTGCTTCTCGACTGCTTTACGCGCTGAGATATCTAGCTTGGCTGCATTGATCACGATCACGTGATCGCCGGTGTCCTGATGCGGAACCCAGATGACCTTGTGCTTGCCGCGCAGAAGGTTTGCAACCTCTGTAGCGAGGCGACCCAAGACGGCGTCCTCTGCATCAATAACGTGCCAAGCGCGAACAATGTCGGACTCTTTAGGCGTGAAGGTCTTCACGAATACCACTTACTCTCTATCGACGGAATCTAAACGGGCTTTTGATCCAAGGCAGCCATGGCCGAGAGGCCGAGCGCCGAGGTTCACAACCAAGACAAAGATGGTCTTGGGAGCGAGGTGGCATCCTAGCGGCAGCGATTCTCCCGCCACAATCCGGGCCAAAAAGAAGCCATCAGGTCCCGGCTCAGAGCCCCAAATTGGAACTCGAGCCTGCGGACCAAACCCCTCTCCTACAGGGTTATCATTTCCACCTATCACGCTCCCCGATTGGATAAATGAGTGAATTTCTCAAAGAGAACTGGCATGCGGTCTCAAGGGCAGCGGTTAGCCGGCATGAGCAGAGCAGGGTTAAGCCTCTTCATAGCAATAGCAGCAGCCCTACCCGCCACCGCCCTATTCCAGGCCTCTCCGGCGGGAGCGGCGATTCCCCCAGCCTCGACTGGAGGATTTACCGGTGTGATCCCCTTTCGACTCCTCGATACTCGCGACTTTGGGAGCGGCCCCTGCCTCTCAGGCGAGCGCTCCTTAGCAGTTGCAGGCGTATTCGGATCTGATGTCCCCTCGGATGCCGCAGCTGTTGCATTAAATGTCACGGTTATTAACCCAACGGGGAGCGGCTTCGTGACCGTCTGGCCTTCTGGCGTCTCAAGGCCCACAGCCTCTTCTGTCAACTACTCCGCTGGCGAGGTTGTGCCTAACAACGTGATCGTCGCCGTCGGCGGTTTCTCAGCCGTCACCCTCTACGCAAACGCTGGCTGCCCCCACATGGTGGTCGATGTCGTCGGCTGGTTCGCAGCAGGCTCTCCTGCCCAGGGTGGACTCACAGGAATCACTCCTGACCGCCTCCTCGATACGCGCAATCCAGGCAAGGGCCCCTGCATAAGCACAACACGCGATCTTCAAGTTGCAGGCGTTCCATTTACGGAGGTCCCCGCAGATGCAGCCGCCGTTGCACTAAATGTCACCGTCATCACCCCAAATATTCCCGGCTACTTGACAGTATTCCCAACGGGAGCGATAAGGCCCACGGCATCGACTCTTAACTACTCAACGAATCAGGTCGTCGCTAACGGGACAGTGGTCAAGGTCGGCGCCTCAGGTTCAATCTCTCTCTTCGCTAGCGGTGGGTGCCCCAATGTCGTCGTTGATGTCGTCGGGTGGTTTGCTCCTGGCACTCCTATTAGCGCTGGAGGATTCTTTGGAGTCAACCCGTACCGCCTTCTCGACTCGCGAAACGCTGACCAGGTTCCATGTGTCGCCGGAACGCGTACCTATCGCCTCACCGCAGCCGGAGTAGACGGAAGCGCTGTCCCATCTGAGTCGCGAGCGCTTGCACTCAATGTCACAGTAACCGGGCCTACCGGAGCGGGTTACATAACCGTCTACCCGACTGGGACGCTAAGGCCAACTGCATCGAATCTAAATTACGTAGCGGGCCAGACCGTCCCTAACGGCGTACTCGTCAAGGTTGGCTCATCGCAGTCGGTTGATATTTTTGCTAGCGGAGGATGCCCCGACCTAATTGTTGATGTCGTCGGCGGATTCGCAGCAAGCCCACTTGACATCGTTGCAGGCTGCACAGCGAGCGACCTCTTAGTCTCAGCATGCTCAACTTTTATTCAGAGCAGCATTGCTCCTCCAAGCACCGAGATCGGCGCGGTTGACGGAGCGTCATCGGTAAGTGCTGACGGCCGTTACGTCGCATTCGCTGCCGGAACCACGACACAGATATTTCGAAGAGATCTGTATACAGGCATCACTACGCTCGTGAGTCATGCCCCGGATGGGTTCCTCGGCGACGACAGTTCGTATACGCCCGCCATTAGTGCTGACGGTCGCTACGTTGCATTTACCTCGGATGCATCGAACCTACAGCTAGCAGAGAAGACGACCTTTAATACTGAGATCTATCGCTGGGACGCCACTACCGACACCGTCCTTCGACTTGAGACTGGAATTGGCGGCGAAGAAGCCAACGGGGTGATGTCTGGAGCCCAAGTATCAGCGACGACGGAAATCGCATCGCATTCCTATCGGATACCGACAACTTCTTGGTGAGCCCGCCATATCTCAACTACGCGTTGATCTCCGATGCATTCGTAATCGATGTCGCCGGCGGTACAACTATCCTCGCTAGCCGGACGCCACTCACCATCTCTCCCCCAGATGGAGTCGACTCCGCCGTAATAAGCGGGGATGGACGTTTCGTCGCGTATGAGACTGTTGACCCCTTGGCAACTTACGACACCAATAATGCGAGCGACATTTATAGACGCGAACTCTCCAATAACGACTGGGTATGGGTAACACGCAGGCCAGCAGGGGGGCCGAGTGTTACTGGGGCTACGCAGCCAACGATCTCTAGAGATGGGGGTTTTATCGCATTTGCCTCAATCTCTGAGGAATTTGACCTTAATCTCAGCGACACTAATTCCACTCAAGATATTTTCGTTAGAGACATGTCGTCCCCGGGTATCACTCGAGTAAGTGTCGCCCCCAACGGATTTATCCTCAACGCAGACTCGTATAGCCCACGCATAAGTGCATCTGGGCGAATGGTTGCATACCTCACTGATGCCACCAATGCAGTGCCGTCGGATACGGCTGGCAGGACTGACCTCGTTGTTCGTGATCGCACGCGTGGCGTGAATACCCGTGCCAATGTTGCACCAAACCTGACAGAGTCAAGCGCTTTTATAGACTCTCCAGTGCTAAGCGCAGACGGAAAATATGCTGGCTGGAACACCGCATCGTCCTACGCTCCTGGTGATGCAGATAACGCGCAAGACTCTTTTCTTCGCTTTCTTGCTAGCAACATCTCGCTCTCAAATATCTCGCCCACCTCCTTTTCTACAAGCACCGCACCGACGGTAACCCTCACCGGGGTTGGGTTTGCTGACGATGCATTACCGGTCGTAGATGGTCAAGGAGTCAGCATTAGCAATGTCGTGGTAAATGCAGACGGAACCAGCCTTACCTTTACCCTCGCACTCAGCGCCGGGGACTCAATCGGCCGACACGATATTTGGGCAAGAAATCCTGGTGGAGCCTCATGGTCGGCGGCCGGAGCGGCGGCGGTTGGGCGCACCGGATTGTTACGTGTCGGGTAACGCGGCGCACAACCACAGAGAGGCAAAGAGTCGACGTGGGCGCGTACTCCTAACTTGGAGTGCTGGACTCCTATCAATCATTCTTCTCGCCGAGGGTGTTACACGAGTCATCGAGAACCGCCTCCCCGAGCCTGCCGATTGGTTCTCGCCTGCCTCAGCGCGTTTAGTGCGCGAGATGGATCAATTACAGAAACAAAATGTTCGTAGCAGCATCACGATTGTTGGTTCCTCAATGTCAGGGCGAGACCTCGTACCGAGCGCGGTTGCGAGAGCACTCGGCAAGACCTCCAAAATACCCACGAATACTCTCCCCGCCAATAGAGCGACCGAAGCGCAGACAGCCGATTCGCAGATCAAGAATGTCTCGGTTGGCGGAGGGGGCCAGACCACCGTTGTGGAGCGATGGCTGCTCGAGGAGGTTGTACCGAAAATTCACCCGCAGAGAATTATCTGGGGAGTATCTAGTCTCGATTTCAACGCTGCGCGGCGTGAATCCACTATCGAGCGTTACAACAAGGCCCGGCAGACCCGAGTCGGGGCTCTCGCCGACGCAGATCGATCTCTCGCTTCCTTCTCTGCGCTCGCTAAGAATCGTGCTGCACTGCGTGATCCTTACGACATGCTCAAAGTCATTACGGGAGCAGACCTCTCAAATCGCCTCCCCGACCGAGCGCAGCCAAGGGCCGCATCATTTGACCTCGGGTATAAACCCCTAAGTCCAGCGAAGCTCAAAAAGATGCAACTCAGGGAGATCGCATACTCCCGAGATGTGCAACTCCGCGGGTATTCACTAGGGCGAGAAGAGCTCGTTGCGTTTAGGCGCACACTGAGGCGCCTAAAAGCATTGAAGACCGAAGCCGCAGTAGTACTAATGCCTGTGACTCAAGGCTACATAGACGCCCACCCACATGGAGCAAGCGACTTCAACGAATGGCGAACTCGCGTAACCGCTGTAGCGGAGTCTGAGGGTGTTGCTGTTCTTGATCGCACACGCTCTATGCCCGACTCTGCCTTTAGAGATGCCGAGCACTTGCTTGTTGCACCAGCGCGCGACTTCTCCCTCGAGGTCGCCACCGAGTTAAAGCGACAGGGCTGGTGAGATGAGTTTTAACTCGCTTCAATTCATAGCGTTGCTCGTGCTAGTGGTCCTGATGTACTGGCGACTTCGCCTTAAAGGGCAGAACCGGCTGCTACTAATCGCCTCGTATGTTTTCTACGGCTGGTGGGATTGGCGCTTCCTCATCTTGCTTGCCGCCACCACAGTCGTCGACTTTGGCATCGGCATTCGCATAGAAGAAGCCAGTGGGGAGCGGACAAAACGAGCCTGGTTGATTTCGCAACTTGTCTTCAACCTTGGGATCCTTGCGTTCTTTAAATATGCCGGTTTCTTCGTCGACTCTGCGGAGCATGTTGCTAGTGCAATTGGTCTTGGCTGGAGCAGCCCAGCACTGGCAATCATTCTCCCCGTAGGAATCTCGTTCTTTGTGTTCCATGAAATCTCATACGCTGTTGATATCTATCGCGGCAGGCTTGACGCTGAGAGACGCCTAAGCACCTACGCACTCTTTATCGCCTATTTCCCGCTTCTTGCCGCAGGGCCGATCGAGCGCGCATGGCACCTACTCCCCCAACTTCGATCTGAGCGGCAGCGACCGACGAAGGAGCAGGCCTATTCAGGCGTCGTACTAATCGTCTCTGGGATATTTAAGAAGGTCGTAATCGCAGATACCGTGGCGAAGGTCTCGAACGACGTATTCGGGCGCACGATAGGCCGTGGCACTATTCCACTCGCCATTGGAGCAGTCGCATTCGCAATTCAGATCTACTGCGACTTCGCGGGCTATACCGATGTCGCACGCGGCACCTCGCGCCTCCTAGGCATAGAGGTCTTTCGTAACTTCGAGTCGCCGTATCTCTCAACAAACATCACTCAGTTCTGGCGCACCTGGCACATATCTCTCTCGTCGTGGCTCCACGATTATCTCTATATTCCGCTCGGAGGCAACAAGGGCGGCAGGTTCGCAACTTACCGAAACCTGATCATCGTGATGCTCCTAGGAGGTCTCTGGCACGGTGCTGCCTGGACCTTCGTAATTTGGGGGGCACTCCACGGCATTGCCCTTGCATTACACCGGGCACGCGGCGCTTACGAGCCGCGCGGCACACCGCCATCTCCGCGTTGGCGCGACATCCCAAGCATTCTCGCTACATTCACTTTTGTTACTGCGCTATGGGTCATCTTTAGATCCGCAACTATCGGAGATGCGTTTAGCTTCTTCCACTCAATGGCGACAGGCGGGCTCTTCGGCTCCAACCCAGGGGCTTGGAAGGCTGATCTGCTAATCGTCGGAGGCTTTGGCGCACTTGTGCTTGCGATGGACCTTCTAGATAGAAAGCGCTCAACGCTTCGACCTCTCGCCGTATGGGCGCCGACCATTCAAGGGGCGCTACTCGGTGCCGCTCTTATCGGGATATTGGTCTTCTCTGGGACTCCACCGGAGCCATTTATCTACTTCCAGTTTTAGACTCAAGAAGCAGTAATTCGAGCGGGCGAAATTAGAGAGGGCCCCAGACTGAGAGCGTGCTAGCGAGAGCCTTCGCATCAAGACTCGTGCGGAAGCGCAGCGATGTCCCCGCTACCTGCAACGAACCGATCGTTGAGCCGTCGGGGGCCTTGCCTATCCAGCCCGCATTTACGCCTGCTACAAAATCTGCACTTCCATTTGCGCGCGGAGTTGAGCAACCTGTCGGCTCGAGATACACCGCCAGATAATCATCTGAGATTCGTGCAGGAGCGGGCGGCGCATACAGAGTCAAGACCTCTTGGCAGACTCCGTTTCCCTGGCCGGTTGAGAGGCCAACAGCGGCGCGAATACTCCACCCCGATGGAAGCCTCGTTGGGCTGCGCCTCAGTGGTTCTGCCAACTGAAGCACCTGAGCATCAAACAGCCCATCAAACTCAGATGCCCCAGTCGGAGCCACGATTGCTGGAACCGCATCCCCCCACAATGCCGAGCGATAGGTTCGCGTCCCTACTTTCGTCTTGCCACTCCAGAGCGAGGCAACGCGACCGAGGAAGAGTGCCTCGCTGCGATTGATTGATATCTCGCTTGGGCGCTCTCCAACTGATTTAGCACTAACCGTCAAGACTCTCTGCTCTGCCTCCGTAGTGATCGCATTTACACTCGCTACTCCACCTGCAAATAAATCGGCGACCGCTTCGGGGTTCGGTGCTACATAATCCGCGCCGAGCAGAGAAAGGATAAAAGTACGGTCCGCGTCGTTGGCGACGTGAACCCACATTGGGGTGGCGCCAACAATGTCGAGAGATGAGAGCACATAGAACTCCCCGCCAACGCGCCTGACCTCGAGCCGACCTCCGGAGTCATACTCGGCCATAACTACTGAGTCCTCCCCGCTACGCATAAAGGTCTCTCTAGCGGTTGAGCCATCCCTGGTAGAACTCTCCGCTGAGTAGGCGACTGCATCGGATGCCCCGCTCTTCAGAGATGCAGCGGCGAGTAGTCGCGTCCCTGGTGGAGAGACCCTTGGCTCTTGCCCGCCCCCACTGCCACCACCGCAGGCGCCTGCAAGCAGTACAAGGCTCACAACAAGAGCGGCAAGCACAACTTCGCTTTGAGCGCGCTCACCTCTTGAACTCGTGGCGCTATGAATTCTTGCCATCGCTCCCATAATCACCCATCTTAAAATCTCGCGTCTCAGGAACTCGCGTCTTCGTAATCAACTCGCCAAAGACTAAGCCCCTGTGGAGGTGCGAGTTGCCCAGCCGCCGAGCGATCCTTTGCCCTAAGTATCGAGAGCATCTCGCCGGCCTTGCGCCTACCTCTCCCGGCCTCTACCTGGGTCCCTACAAGTGCTCGCACCATCTGCCAGCAGAACGCTGTGGCCTTTACCTGATACCGCAGCACTCCGTCACCTAGGTCGTGCCACTCTGACTCGAGTACTCGCCTCACTGTTGTTGAGCCCTCTGGCCCCTTCCGAGAGAACGATGCAAAATCGTGCTCCCCGATAAAAGGGGTCGCTGCTAATTGAAGAGCGTGAATATCTAACGCCTCTGGTACCCACCAAGCGCTCCTAGCCAATGATGGATCTGGAGTTGAGCGGTTGAGGACCGTATAGCGATAGGTACGCGCTCTAGCGGAGTGTCGCGCATCGAAATCAGGAGGTGCAATCCTCGCGTCGCGTACTGCAATCTCAGAGCCGAGCATTCGATTTAGGCGCTCCACAAGCATCGCTGGCTCGGTGCCATCGGGGGCCGCAAAGGAGACAACCTGCCCCCACGCGTGTACCCCGGCATCGGTGCGCCCCGCACAGGCCAGAGTTATCTCGGCCCTAAGGACCTTGCTCAATGCTCCGGAGATCTCGCCCGCAACTGTGCGCTGATCGCGCTGCTGTGCAAAGCCATGAAAATCGGTGCCGTCATACGCGACAGTCATACGAATGACAAGTGGCATGGGTACCAGTACCCGCGGCTTTCCTAGATGAGTTCGATACGCGCCATCGGCGCGTTGTCACCTGGGCGGGGCCCAAGCTTGGAGATTCGCGTGTAGCCACCATTGCGGTCGGCATAACGAGGTGCAATCTCAGAGAAGAGTTTGCTTGTTGCGGTCTCGTCCTTGATTGTTGCTACTACGAGACGCTGACGGTGCACGCCGCCCTTCTTGGCCTTGGTGATCAACTTCTCCGCGTATGGGCGAAGCGCCTTTGCCTTTGGCAGGGTGGTGGTAATCGCTCCAGACTCAAAGAGTGAGGAGGCGAGGTTCGCCATCATTTGTCTGTGGTGTGACGGGCCACTACCGAAGTGGCCGCCCTTCTTGGGGGTAGGCATTTTCTCAGTCCTTGGTTCGAAGCGCTAGACCACGCTCATCGAGTTTCTCGAGGATCTCATCGAGCGACTTCTGGCCAAAGTTGGTAATGGCAAGAAGATCATCTTCGCTCTTCGACATGAGCTGCCCAATTGTGTCGATACGAGCACGCTTGAGGCAGTTGCGAGGACGCTCAGAGAGGTCAAGGTCCTCGATTGCAAGGTCAAAGTCCGGAGATGTTGAGGGAGCAACCGCTACCTCGCCAAGCTCAAGGCGAGGAGCCTCGTTGGAGAGATCTGCTACAAGCGTAACGAGATTGCCAAGGGTCGCACCAGCAGATGCAAGAGCATCGCGAGGCGTGATCGATCCATCGGTCTCAATCTCGATTGAGAGGCTGTCGTAGTTCGTGGCCTGCTCAACGCGTGTCGGCTCAATTGCAAAAGAGACACGGCGGACAGGGGCGAAGATTGCATCTACGGGGATTGCTCCGATAGAGGCACCAGGCTTCTTGGTCTTGTCAGCGGAGGAGTATCCACGACCCTGCTCAACAGTGATGTCAAGAGCAAGACGCCCCTTGCCATTTACTGAAGCGATGTATAGGTCGGTTGAGAGAATCTCAACATCTGAGGTTGTCTGAATATCTCCCGCTGTGATCTGACGTGGGCCAGTTACATCAAGGCGAAGGGTTACAGGCTCCTCAGAGAGCGAGGTGAGCACAATGTCTTTTAGGTTAAGGATGACGTCTGTAACGTCTTCCTTAACGCCCTTGATGGTGCCGAACTCATGCAGAGCGTCATCGAAGCGCACCTGAGTAACTGCTGCACCTGGGATCGAGGAGAGAAGTACTCGACGCAGGGTGTTTCCGAGAGTGTGGCCAAAGCCAGGCTCTAGGGGAGAGATGGTGAAGCGCTGAACATTGCCGACTGCTTCTTCGGCTTCGATCTCTGGGCGCTGGATGATGAGCATGTTTTCCTCGCTCTTGCGGTTCTGATGCGGTCGGGTCTATTGGGTAATTGCTGGTGTTACTTGTAGATCTATTACTTGCTCTATTACTTGGAGTAGAGCTCAACGATGAGCTGCTCGCGCACTGGCACATCGATCTGATCGCGGAGCGGCAGATCGCGCACTGTGACTTTGTGGTCAGCGTTATTAGCCTCAAGCCACATCGGGACCGTGCGGTCGAGAGTGTCGAGGTTGTGGCGTACAACGATCATCGCCTGCGCTTTTGTGCTTAGGCCGACAACATCGCCCTTGCGCAGTTTGTACGAAGGAATCGTCACACGCTTGCCGTTAACGGTTACGTGGCCGTGGCGCACAAACTGACGGGCTTGGTTACGGCTCGCAGCGAAGTTTGCGCGGAACACAACGTTGTCGAGGCGCTGCTCGAGCATACGAAGAAGGTTCTCTCCAGTAATGCCCTTGTCGCGTGCGGCCTCTGCGTAGAGGTTACGGAACTGCTTCTCAAGCACACCGTAGATACGGCGAGCCTTCTGCTTCTCACGAAGTTGGAAGAGGTACTCGCTCTCACGAATACGCCCACGCCCATGAATACCTGGCGGGTATGGGTGCCGCTCAATTGCACACTTCATCGTGTCGCACTTGGCGCCCTTGAGGAAGAGTTTCATACGCTCGCGACGGCAGAGGCGGCAGACTGGTCCGGTATAACGAGCCATGTCAGACCCTCCGACGCTTCGACGGGCGGCAGCCGTTGAAT
The DNA here is from genome assembly GCA_001023575.1 of Actinobacteria bacterium IMCC26256. Classification (GTDB taxonomy): domain Bacteria; phylum Actinomycetota; class Acidimicrobiia; order IMCC26256; family IMCC26256; genus IMCC26256. The sequence goes on from CP011489.1 coordinate 2,194,372, forward strand.
GGGACAGGTGTGACGTCCTTGATACCGAGCACCTCAATACCTGCGCTCTGGATAGAACGAATTGCAGTCTCACGCCCGGAGCCCGGTCCCTTGACCATTACATCTACACGGCGCACGCCATGCTCCATCGCGCGCTTGGCGGCAGTCTCAGCAGCGAGCTGCGCAGCGAATGGGGTCGACTTACGAGATCCCTTGAAACCAACATTGCCAGATGAGGCCCACGCAATGGTGTTCCCCTGCTGGTCTGTGATCGTGATGATGGTGTTGTTGAAGGACGACTTGATGTGCGCCACTCCGTGAGTGATGTTCTTTCGTTCTCTACGGCGAGGACGACGTCCACCGGGTGCAGGCTTTGCCATTTGGTGCTTTTCTCCTAAGGAGTCTACGAACAGGCTTCCAATCGAAGCCCTAACTAACTACGAACTGTTATTTATTAAGAACTCTTATTACTTACGGACTGGCTCTACTTACGGACCTTCTTCTTACCGGCGACTGTCTTCTTCGGACCCTTACGCGTACGCGCATTGGTGCGAGTGCGCTGGCCGCGCACCGGAAGCCCACGGCGATGACGAATGCCCTGGTAGGTGCCAATCTCGATCTTGCGCTTGATGTGGCCTGATACCTCGCGGCGCAGGTCACCCTCAACCTTTAGGTTGGCATCAATGAAGGCCCGCAGACGGGTAACTTCATCCTCAGTGAGGTCGCGCACGCGCGTGTCCTCGGAGAGGTCCGTCGCCGCACAAATGACTGATGCGGTCGATCGGCCAATACCGAAAATATATGTAAGCGAGATAACTAGGCGCTTCTCGCGGGGTATGTCAACGCTGGCTATACGTGCCATTTACTGTGTCTCTCCTCAGCCCTGGCGCTGCTTGTGCCGGGGGTTCTCGCAGATGACTCGAACGACGCGTTCGCGACGAATCACCTTGCACTTGTCACACATCTTTTTCACGGAGGGTCGTACCTTCAAAGCAATTCCTGATTCAAGGCTTGTGGTTAATTGAGATTACGTATTCTTGGTATTCGTTATAACTACTTGCACCTAACTACTTGTACCTATAGGTGATGCGCCCTCGACTTAAGTCGTAGGGTGTTAGCTCTACTTGAACCTTGTCCCCCGGAAGAATGCGGATGTAATGCATTCTCATTTTTCCAGAGATGTGAGCCAGTACTTTGTGGCCGTTCTCGAGTTCGACGCGAAACATCGCATTCGGGAGCGGTTCAACAACTGTGCCCTCAACGAGGATCGTGTCGTCCTTGGGCTTTGTTACGGGAGTACCACCTAGTTTGGCGCCTTCGCCGAGATCGGCAGCCGGTGCATGGGCAAGGCCCGAGAGACTACACGGGTATCACCGTCAGAGACAATCCGGGGGGATCCCTCTAATTTGAACCCTCGGTAGGGCTCAGGGAAGGAGTGCGACGCTGCAGCGAAGCGCCCCAACCGGGCCATCTAAAGAGGCCCCAGCGACATCCCAATTGAGAGTCTCTCCCGGGCTCAAGACCTCAAGTGTTGAGGAGGTATCGAGCTCTGTACCCTCAGAATCGAGCCAGGTGACCTCTATCTCGGCGAAGGCGTCAACGGTGTTGTTATTACGCACCGAGCCCCTCGCTGTGAGGTCGTAGGTATCGAGGTCCCAGAGGCAGGTTCCTGGGGTAATAGCGACTCGCATCTGCGCAATATCGGCCTCTTCATCGGATGGCACGGTTGTCTCGGTGGTGCCAGTGGGAGCGTTACCGCTTGGCCCGGCACCGTTGCTACCGCTCGCCCCAGCCTTCTTGCTGCCTGAAGGGCCAGCGCCCTGCGACCCGCTAGAACCGCTAACCCCGCTAGCTCCAGATATGCGAGGCCCGACTCCAGTGCTGCTCGTCGTTGGGCCTGACTTATCCCCTGAACCGTCACGGGTGAGCGTCGCCGCCGCAACCCCGCCAAGAAGGAGCAGAGCCACCGCCGAGGCAATAAGGATCACCCTCAGGCTCAGGAGTCGATCAGAGCGCGCTGCCTTTGAAGGGCTGCCTTGAGGGGCGCCCTGAGAGGGTTCGCTAGGAGCCTCGCTAGAGGTCTCGCTAGGAGCCTCATTAGGTACGCCGAGATCCGTCATTGCGCAATCATTACCTATTCAGAGCCTTGATTACCATCGAGAATATTTCTCAGATCAAGAAATGGAACCCAGCCGAGGTATTCCCGAAGGGGCTTTCAAGCCCAGCCCCGAATGCAAGATCCTTTACATTTGGCACGCCGGTAATTGGTCCCCAGCGCCCACAGTTACCGTAGTAGTAGGCATTCAGAAGTGAGAATCCGTACCCAGGGGCGACTGCTCTGGCAGTGTCAGCGCCAAGAGGAGTTACCACATCCCAACTCTGTTGAGGATCGTCTAAGAAATAACTAGTCGCTACGCGAGTCTTGAAGATCGGAGCGAAGAGCACGTTGCCGGCGATTGTGGAGCCAACAGCATCGCCCTTAGTAACGACCCCTGTTACCCAGACAAACTCGTTGATATCAGAATCGACACCCACGATGCGGAGGTAGCCCAGAATCTTGGAGTCTACGGTGCCGTCGCCAGTGCTATCGAGGCTCCACATCACCTTGCCCATCCATGGGCGCTCAAGAGGGTCGTTGTCCTCGAGTTTGCAGTCGGCAGACGAGGACGTGATCTTGGCTGCAAACTTCTTCACAACTGGGTATGTGGAGTGCACGCCGAGAGAGTCATCAAGGATGCAGCGGCCTACCTCGCCCGCAGCGGCCTTAGCGGTAGTTGTAGCCACGCCCTTTACGGAGATGCTCATTGCTTGATTGGCGAGGGTCAGGCCGGATGAGCCTGTGGAGTTTCGTGCCGAGCCGATGGATAGACCAAAGCAGGCACCCTTATCGGCCATACCGGCCTGGGGGTATGGGTCAGCGACTGTAGGTGGCGCCGCTCCTGATGGCAGCGCAGATGCACCGATCGCACACGTAGCAATAACGCTTGCAGCAAGCATTGAGAGTGATGAACGTTGACGAAGAGTCTTGAGCATTAAATCCCCTATAAATAAAACTCGAAGCGGCTTCCACGTCGAGTGCTGAACGGCGTCGCGTATGTGGGTAAATCCTACCGCCGGATTCGCCATATGAGAACCCTAAAATTGTGTATTAACCCAAAAGTTAGGCTCGAGTTTGGGCTGCGTTATTTAAGCCCCTAATAAAAGGTTTTGGGCCTACCCCCCGAGAGGAGTAGGCCCAAAATCCTTCGTTCTTATCCGCACCACAAAGGTAGTGAGGCGGGATATTTCAAGTAACTACTAGAGCAGGAAGTGCACTCCATCGGAGACCGCACCGAGAAGCGGGCTAGCTGAACCAGCACCGATCGCTACGTACTGGATACCGGTTCCCATGCTGATACCCACGTTAGTGCAGCCGAGTGCAACGAAACCTGCACCACCCGCACCACCGGCATAACCGGGGGCGTAGGAGATCGTGTTGCCCGCTGTGCTATTGGTTATAGGAGTCGCTGAGTCGAAGTACGTGGTCGCTGACTTGTCCTTGTTTACTGGGTTGAACCAGACGTTTCCGCCAACTGTTGCACCTACGAACTCGCCCTTTGCGACGATTCCTGTAAGCCAGATGATGACTCCTGTTGCTAATTTGTCCGCCGGATCTGCCTGGGACGCACCCGAGTCAAAGCCCTGCACACGGATGTATGCGTCAGACTTTGTTCCGTCGTCAAATGCGTAAGAGAACTTACCGGTAAGCGCACGAGTATCCGTCTTGAAGTCTCCACCGACAGCGGCTGTCGTTGTAACAACTGCGCCACCATTTGCAACAGAGAGACCGGTCGGGACCTGCTGGGTCACGAAAGCGGCGGGCTCACCTTTAATTCCGTTCCCGTTTGAGTCTGAGGAACAAGATGTAGCAGGCGAGTGGAGCTTGGTGCCGGCCTTGGTTATGGTCTTAGTTGCGCCGGAGTTGCCAGATATACCAGCGACGCCGATACGCCCCTCAACTAAGCACGAACCGACTGTTCCGGCTGCGTACTCCGTAGCGTTGCGCGGGTAGCCCTTTGAGCTTGATGTGATGTCTTGATTTTGGTTTGTAAGACCTGCGGTCTTGGTTGGGTTCGAGAGAGAACCAATAAGCAATCCGTAGCAAAAGCCATGGCTTACCTGGGTTCCCTGTGGGTAAGCGGTCTGGCCTGTTGCCGCTACTGGCGGGTTTACTGGTGTAACTGCGAAGGCCGGTGCTGCGCTCATTCCGAGTGCAAGCGCCAGTGCCATCGCAGACCCTGCGATTCTGGACTTGAGTTGCATTTATTTCTCCTCTGTCATGACGGATGAATTGTCTGGATTGTTAATCAGGTAATGCCGCTTCCCCGATTACTTAGCTCCAACAGAGCGATGAACGTGGACCCCGAGACGCATGGCCTGCGCCCTCCCCCCAGTCGCCGTTCTGCCGTTCTCAGCACTATCGAGGCATCCACCCTGCCCGGGTGAGTGCCACTTACTGAGGCGGTCATTCGCAAGTATCACCACGAATCGTGGGGTTGTCAAGCAGAAATTCTCACTTTTTGTGAGAAATCTCACCTGAAGTGGCCGAGAATCATAAATCCCCACAAAGCGGCCCCAAATCTCGGCGAAGTAGCTAAGACCCGCAGGTAGCCCCAAGAGTGCCTCCGGTTGCAGTCGCTACCGCCGGCGCAATGGCCGCTGGAACAATGGCCGCCCAATCTGGGCCGATGACGGCTTGGGAGGGCGCGGCGCAGACGGTCTTATCGCCAAGAATCTCTCCTACGAAATCATCTTTAGGCATAGAGCCGTTACCGAAGCCTGCAACAAATAATGCCTTGCCGTCGTCGGAGAGGCATGCGCCGAGTGCTGTAGGCGTCTTAGCGCCCTCGCGTCCCTGTAGGAATACCCCCCGCTCCATGAGAGCAAACCCTTGACATGTCAGCGAGGCCTCGGTGATTTTCGCAGCAATAGCGCGCACATTCACTACACCTGCCTTCCTCCATCCAAGCGTCTCGTTCTTAGGGCATCTATATGTTGAGGACTCTCCGCCAAGGCGCTTCGCTGCGCGATCTACTCCGCCTCGAGTATCGCCCTGCACAGACCACTTCTCCCCTGTTACCCATTGAAAAGGTGGGAGCGGTGCATCTACCGCTGAAGCGCGCCTACAGATACTCTCGCTTCGCTCTTTAACATATGCATCGCGATCCTTTGAAGACTCAAATGTTGCAATCTCGAGCGTGTTCGCAAATGCATCACAGTCAGCCATCGCTCTAGGGGCAATCATCCAGTTGTACTTCAGATGCGCTGCAACAAGATTCCCGGGCTCTAGGAATACAACTTTCTTGCAAGACTTCGCATCACTACCCTGAATCTTGCGCGCTATTGCATTTACATCTTTCTTAGCCGCACTCGACCACGCTGTAGGGAGGGTTTGGGCAACGGTGACTTTGCTAGTGCTCCCCCCGCACCCTGCTAGCCCTGCACCGGCTAATAAAAGTGCGGCTGCGGCAACTGCAATCGAGCGGTTCATTGAGATGCTCTTCATTGTGATGCTCTTCATTGTGATTCTCCCCGGGGTTGAGCACTAAAGATGCTGCGTCAGTAGAGGCAAACCATACCCGCCATATTTGTAGCCCTGGGCGCGCTTTCACCTGCCTCCTGCGCGTGTAAGACTCTTAGCTATGCGCATACACGCCCTAAGCCCACAGTTCGCTTCACATGATCTATCCCACCCAAGCAAACCCGTCCAGAGTTCAACAACAAAGAGTCGCTACCAATTCGGGGCTGGTTTATGGGCTGATGTCTCGGCTCGCAGTGCGATGCTCCTCACTCTCACCGTGGCGACGCTCGTTGCCGCAGGGATATTTCCGACCAACGCGCATGCCACCCCGAGAGTCACTCGGAGTAACGCGGCAACTGGAGCGAGTGGCGTTGGAGCAGTAGCACCGACGGTAGACCTCTCGTCTGTTACTCCCAAGGGACCGTACCGAGTAGTGAGCAAGGGCAAGGCCGGCTCGATTACTTGGAGGCTCGAGCGCGCAACCGGAGATAAGGGAACAACCTGCTGGCGCATGGTCACGAAACCAAAATCAATCTCAGCAGAGGGCAACGCTCCAGGCAACGCACGCTGCTATCCCCCGGTTGCAGATGATGCAGATATCGTGGATGTCCCCCGTGTGGTTGCCGCTAATGCTGCGCTCTCAAAGATTGGGTTTGTGGCGATTGTGGTGCCGAAGGGGACTCGCTCGGTAAAGGTCGGCCAGATCGGCGGGAAGTTCACCACCATCTCAGGGGGCAAGAGCCTCTCCGGGCCGATTGTCTTTGTCGGCAAGAAATCTCCCCTCTGGGTTGATATGACGCTCCCGGGCAAGCATCGACTCGCATGCCAAGGAGGGGTCATGATCGATAAGTACGACCTGAAGGACCCGGTCCTCACTGATAACTCGGTTGGGGCCGCATGGTTCTGCGACGAGCTATAGCCGCTAGGGCTTTACTGCACCTGACAGCCATAGGGCGCCCCTCTTGAGGTTTTACAGAGAATAGAGCCCTCCTCTAGGTCTAATTCCCACTAGAGAATTCGCGCAGAGGGTGGTACCTTCGCGACCAAGACAGATGGGGGAGAGCTTGAGACACGCGAGCAGCAGCGGCGAATTAGATGCCGCACGTGCAGAGAAAGCAGGCGTATCGAGACGTCAGGTTCTCGCGCGCTCTGCGGTTGCTGCCGGCGTTGTCTGGGCTGCACCTGTAATCAAGACTGTATCGGCTTACGCTCTTACCGCTTCTGGCACCGAGCGACCCTGCACGCAGTTCTATGTCGCAGGTCTAACGCTCGATAAGAATTATTTCCCGCCTTATCCTTATGGCTTCTACCCGCCGAAGAAGAAAAACAGCGACGAGCATAAAAATGATGGTGGGCACGGTGGCGGCGACGAGCGCGGTCTTGCCTTCAAACTGATCAGCAGTACGCGCGCCAGCGACTCTGACTCCAAGCATAAAGACTCCAAGAAGAAACACGAAAAGAAAAAACACGATCACGGGCACGGTGGCGGCGGAGACTGGCACGGTGGGGGAGAAGACAATCCGAAGATGATCGTCCCACCTCTAATCGCTACATGGACACGCGACAACCCGACGATTCCTCTGTTGGAGCCAGATGTCTATCCACAGATAACTCAGACCGGAACACAGGGTTGGGCGGTACTTCTACCCGAGGTCACAGGGCCTAATGCTGGTGGTCGCCAGGCTCGCTTTATCGTCGGGTATGCCTACCAAGGCACCCACTTCGCATATGGATTTGTAGACCCAAACCCTTCAAATCCCTTGCTTGCTGGCAGGCGCCTGCTCTTTCCATCTCCGGTCGGCAAAACGCACGAAGGTGACGACGGCGACAACGGTGATGAGGATAAAGATGACAACCACCACGGGTCAACCTCTACCTCAAGTACTTCGTCGACGAGTACCACCAGCACCACCTCCACCACTACGCCGGGGGCTACGACCACAACCACCACAACTAGACCGCGTCGCGATGACGATGGTGGCAATCCCTTTGGGCCGCCCCCTCCAACGACCACGAGTAGTACCACTACAACGAGTACCACTACAACAACGATGCCTCCGCCCCCGCCGCCAAGCTCTACGACTAGTACCTCAACAACAAGCACTTCGACGAGTACAAGCACGAGTACCACGACGAGTTCAACCACAACCACCACAACGCGGCCGCCTGCAACTACTACAACAACGCGACGCCGTAACAACGATGATGATGACAAAGAGCACGGGAACAAGCACACGACTACCACGACGACACGGCCACCTGTAACCACCACTACGACGCGCCCTGCTGCGACCACAACCACAACGCGCCCCTCAGGGAGCACCTCGTCTACGACCACAACCACACGACCGAGTAGTGGATCAACGACAACGACCTCTACAACTAGCCCTGGCGGAACAACAACGACCACCAGCGATGATCCTTGGGCGCGCTGGCTTGCTGCGGGCGGTACCGATACTCGCGGCGGCGGATCCGGTAACGGTTCTGGGAGAGACGATCGACCCTCAGACTCGAATAGAGGCGGCGAGTCTGCTCCCAAGTTGAAGCCCTTCGTTGAGACCGGTGTTGGGGCTGCTGGGCCTTCAGGGCCTGAGGCCCCCGCTCCCTCGGGGCGAACGGGCACGCGACGATTCGCTGAGTTATTTGACTCCCAAGAAGACGGGCGACCAGTTCTTGGATCCCCCATCTCTGGCGTCGTTCTTATTTACTGCAAACCTTGACCTAGACCCCTCCAGAGTGCGTAAGACTGCGCCCCTATGAGTGAGCTACTTGCACGAATAAATGATCGAAGCGCCCACCTCGTTGTAGTCGGGCAGGGATACGTCGGACTACCGGTTGCGATGCGCGCCTGCGAGGCGGGTTTCCGAGTTACGGGTTACGAACTCGACCCACGCAGACTCGATGCGCTTCGAAGTGGTCAGTCCTATGTTGAAGACGTTCCCAATGCGCGCCTTGCAGATGCAATTGCCGCTGGCTACACCGCTACCGACTCCGTAGGCGATCTCGCTGGTTTTGATATTGCGGTGATCTCGGTACCCACCCCACTGCGCGAAGGCGCACCCGATCTCTCATTTGTTGAGGGCGCTGCTGAGCAACTTCGTCGCGTACTCAAAGCAGGTGCACTAGTTGTATTGGAGAGCACTACATACCCAGGCACCACCGAGGAGTTAGTGGGTCCACTACTCGAGGCATCTGGTCTAAAAGCAGGTCGCGACTTTCACCTCGGATACTCACCGGAGCGCATCGATCCTGGTAATACCCAATACACATTTGAGAACACTCCGAAGGTTGTTTCAGGAATAGACGCTGAGTCGCTTGAGTGTGTAGGCGCTTTTTACTCAACCCTCGTAGAGCGAGTTGTTCCAGTCGGTTCATGTGCAGAGGCCGAGCTCGTCAAATTACTGGAGAACACTTTTAGGCACGTCAACATCGCATTGGTAAATGAACTCGCAATGTTTGCAGAGGATCTCGGTGTAGATATTTGGAGTGCGATCGATGCGGCCTCCACAAAGCCGTTTGGGTACATGCGCTTTACCCCGGGGCCAGGTGTAGGTGGGCACTGCCTGCCGGTGGACCCCTCCTACCTCTCGTGGAGAGTGCGCAGGCAATCGGGGCATGCATTCCGCTTTGTTGAACTCGCTAACGATGTCAACGAGCACATGCCCGACTACGTAGTGAGCCGCATTGTCTCGATGCTGAACAAGAGCGAGCGCTCTGTCAAAGGAAGCAAGATTTTGCTTCTCGGTATGGCCTATAAAGCCGGTACGTCAGATTGGCGTGAATCGCCATCGGTAAAGGTTGCAGAGCGACTCGCAGCCCTCGGAGCCGATTTAAGTGCTTGCGACTCGCACATCCCGGCCGTATTCGCTCCCGGGTTTGACTTGAGACTCGAGGAGTTTGGCCCAGAGGCTCTTGCAGCAGCGGATTTAGTAGTGCTGCTTGTGGACCATCTCGAGTTCGATCCCGATGTGATCTGCGAGCACTCAACTCTGATTTTTGATGCAAAGGCAATACTGCGCGGGCGTGACTTCAGGGGCGAGATCCTCTAGAGCTGTCTGTGTTTAGAGGGCTGGGCTTTAGGGGCTGTGGCTAGAGGGCTTTGTTTTACTGTCCCACCCCTGTTTTATACTCGAACATATGTTCGATAAACTTAAAGACATAGTCACCCACCTCCGAGAAATCGCATCAGATATTGATGTCGAGACGATGGACGGGAAATCAGCCGCCGAACTAGTCCGGATCTCAGAGGACGCACGTCGGGTGATTGATGGCCTGCGCACCTCGGCGATCGGGCGAGTCGGCACAACAGAGGCATGGCGAGTTGGAGGCTCAAAAAACTCGGCAGAGTGGGTGGCACTCCATACAGGTACCCCGATCTATGAAGCCCAAGCCGTTGTGATACTCGCCGACCAACTTCGCCACCTCCCCCAGACCTTTGAGGCCATGAACTCTGGGAAGATCTCTACTGCTCAGGCAGTTGAAGTAGCCCGAGGTGCTACCGCAGAGCCATATTCCGAGGAGCGCCTCTTAAACCTCGCTAAATCTGCGACAGTACGAACCCTGCGCGATGAAGCATCACGCGTCATAGCGGCCGCCACAGACGAGGTAGAGCGCCACAAACGCATACATAAAAACCGTTCTCTAAAATCGTGGATCGACCCCGACGGAGCCTTCAATTTGAAGGCGTGCATGACGGTCGCTAACGGTGCGCTTGTTCTGGCGGCCTTAACGCCATTCCAGGATGAGATCTTTAAAGCTGCGCGTAAGAGTGGCGAGCATGCGACACCTGAGGCTTACGCAGCAGATGCGCTAATGGCACTCTGCGCTGCGAAAACCGCAGGCGCTCAGGGATCGATTGCGACAAAACCAACACGCTCAAGTGCGGTGATGAATATTCGCATCGACATCGATGCGCTTAAGCGTGGACATACCGTGGACGGCGAGATCTGTGAGATCGCTGGCGTGGGGCCTATACCAGTTGCTACTGCAACCGAGTATTTGGGCGAGGCATTCTTAAAACTTCTTGTAATTGATGGAGTAGATATCAAGACGGTTGCGCATATGGGGCGCGCAATCCCTGCACCATTGCGGACCGCTATTGAGGAACGCGATCGTGTCTGCCAGGTACCAACATGCGATGTAACTCTTGGTCTAGAGATAGACCACATCAAACCCTTCGCTGAGGGCGGCCCTGCAAGCCTTGAGAACCTCGTGAGGCTCTGTAAGCGACATCATCTACAAAAAACGCATGATGGGTTCAGACTCATAGCGCGTGGTTGTGAAGGCTCCGGTGATGAGTCACAACTCCGATCAGAGCCGCGTTGGGTTTGGAGAGCACCGGGTTCCGCAGACCAAGAAGCGTCTCGGGATCTTGACCTAAGCGATGCCGGCTAAGAGTCACGGCCTCGCCGAGGGAAGAAAGGCAAGCGTGCAGAGAAGTACTCAGAGCCCTACAAGGCCTACGTATTTTCCGCCGCGTTCGAATACTCGATACGCGCCGCCGCGCTTTAAAACCCAGTCGCGAAACCATGTGTTGTCGTCAATGTCGTCACAGACAATCACGCACTTTGGCGTTAGGTGAGCAGCGACGGCGTCCATGGCAAATGTTCTTCCGTCGTATGACTTATCCGAGTCGTAGTGGAAGAGGCTGATCGCTCCACACTGCGGGAGAATCTCGGCAAGGTTGGAGCGGTCGCCCTTGAGATAGAGGTTCCACCCGTCTCGTAGTGCTTCGGGTACTACGCACCCAACATAACGCTCAGGGTTCTCAAGCCGAAAGTATGGGAAGTCGCTAGACCACAGTGAGCCTGAGCCGTTTGTTGATAGGGCTGAGAGGACGGCCGCCGAGGACCACCCCGCAGCGACACCCGTCTCAAGAACTGTCTCTGGGCTCGTAAAGCGAGTTAGGAAATAGAGAAGGCGATGATGACCGCCACCCCCAAGGGGCACCCCAATTGTGGAGAGAATCGACTGCGCCTGGGGCTCAAACTGATCTGCCCAGTGGTTGGCCTCAGCCCAGAGCTCGGGGTCAAGCGACTCGCCGAAACTCTCGACCGACTCAGCATGCTCGGATGCCCATGCCAGAGCCTCGTCCTTATTCGGCGGGCGCAGGCGGGCTTTTATCTTGCGCAGCATCACGGGGAGGTAGGAGGGGCGCAGCGCATTGCGTGCGAGGTTCACAAACGTTGATCGACGGGCCACGGCGGCGAGGCTACCCGGGCCGCGGGCCATAACGGAGCAAGATTCGACGATTCGACGAATCGGGACAGCGAATCGCCCGCCGAATCGGCGCCACACCACCGAGACCCCCAAGACCAGCGAATCCATATGAATCCATTCAGGCGACCCACGCCCAGATTCAGAGCTTTAGAATCTCCACCTTGCCAATAATCGCTAGACCTCTACAGCCTGGGTTGGGGATATGAGCAGCCAATCAAGACTCCAGAAGCAGGGACCCAAATCAGGTTCGGGCTCGAGATTATTCGACGTTGGCGCCTTGGTCATTCTCATCACCCTTGGTGCAGTCGTTCCCTTATTGATTGCACAATCATCAGGGGCCCTTCGCATTCCGCGTTCGGATGACTGGTCCTACTTGACGACCCTCTTTCGCTGGATCGACGGTAATGGCCTCAGTTTCAACCGCTGGGTCTCAATGACCCTTGTTGGCCAACTTCTTATAGCGGCCCCCGTTGCGCTCATTGCTCATCACTCGATAGCGGCAGTCCACATTGAGACAGCCTTGATTGGTGCAATTGGATTGGGGTCTCTCTACTTTCTGGGGATCAGGGTCACAAAACATCGCTCTGCTGCTCTACTGGTCGCAGTCACCATGACTCTCAGCCCTATATGGATCGGGTTAGCCGCCACTTACATGACCGACATCCCAACCTTCACGCTACAGACGCTGATGTTATCCGCAGCAGCAAAAGGGATTCTCGGTACTAAAAAAAGAACGCATTGGCTTGTCGCCTCGGCAGCGCTCGGTGTGGCCGGTTGCTCAATCAGACAGTTTGCAATCGTGCCCCTCGTCGCTACTCTGATTGTCTTTGCTTTAGTAGCAAAGCGCGAAAAAAACCCCGTTTTGATGCGCGCCACAATGGCCGTTGGGTTGTTGTCAGTCATCTCTGTGACCGCGATAATCATATATTGGTCTCATATTCCCGATCCCTTGCAGGGAGCACCTATTCATCCCTCTGCTGGTTCTATCCGGGAGGCATCGGCTCGAGGGCTCGGCTATTTAAGACTCTGCGGCTTACTACTAATACCGGTCATTGCCTATGCGGGGCCGGTGCGAATTACTAAGCGCGCTTGGGAGGCAAGCAAGGCAATCACAATCGCTCTGAGCGTTGCTCTCACAATTGGGCTTGCAGGCTCTGCGGCCACACTTGGCGAGGACGCATTTGTCGGCAACTACATGCATCCTCGAGGAATTCTTGGGGATGACGTTCTTGAGACAGGGACGCGCCCCTACTTAATAGCCAAACCCGCGTGGCTGGTGATTGTCGCAATTGGATCCGTTGGTGCAATTCTGATTTGTTTGGTGGTGGTGCCTGCCCTCAAAGAGCTCTCGAACCGTTACCGCAATAGAAGGGATCCGAACTCAAAGAATGTCTTGGACATTGATCCAATCTCTGCACTATTCGGCATAACCCTTGCGGGGCTTTTTGCCGCATATATAAGCACCGATGCGCTCCAGATTAATAGGTTCCCAATATTTGATCGCTATGTGATCGCAGGGCTGCCTCTAGTGGCCCTCCTCATTCTGCGCTCTCCTTCTTTTGGGGAATCGGCACAGCCGCGCCGAAGTCCAGTGAGAGTCTCAGGGCTCATAGCCAGCATCCTCTTCCTCTCCTCGCTAGGAATGATCTGGGGAATTGACTCAGCTCGATACGACGCGACTCGCTGGCTAGTTGCCCAGGATGCGGTGGCAAAAGGATTCAATCCATTAGACATTGATGGTGGCTTCGAATGGGTCTCGTGGCACCGACAAAAGGGGGGATTATTCGCAGACACAGAGTCTGAGCGAAAAATCAACCGCTCTAAGTATTTCGCACCTTTGTGCGTCTCACTCGCTAATGATCCTCAACTGCGAGATACTCAAATCGAGGATTTGATAGCGATGCGAACATACCGCTCGCCGTTGGGAGCGAATAGAAAAATCATCGCCCTGCGCAACAACCGGAAATGTGGTGGAACCGCTCCGTAGCTCTCGCTCCCTCCCAATTGCGGGCTCTATTCTCTGATGTCGTTGCCCTCAATAATCTCAACGCTCTCCAGCAGGGCGTCTAGTGCCTCTAACGCACTCTCCGCCAAAGGCCAACCCTCATTCGGCGGAGCAAATGCAAGCAATACGCTAAGCGGATGATGTGCTCCGCGTGCGGAGACTGCGTGAACTGGGTACCTACCCGGTGAGAGGATCGCGATGTCGGCTCCGAGTAGCGGGAATCCCTCAGCAAGGCTCAATAAGAAACTCGGCTCAAACGAGATACCCGGCGCTCCGACAAGAACTTCGTTAGTCGCCGGATCAAGCCAAATCGCAGGCGAGTCGGCGACCATAATTCCCATCTTTGCTAAGCGCCGTTCTCGACCGCTCAACCTCGTATTCGCCTCCAGGAGCATCACAGGCTCCCCCGGCTTCGTCCCTGCTTTAGCAACAACTAGTCCGGGAATCGCAACAACACCTGCGGCGGATAGGTCTCCATGAAACGCTAGGTAAGAGGCGAGCGCATTAAGGACGCGCGATGCATCTCGCCCTGATACCACTACCTCTCCGCCTCTATAGAGAAGGTGCAGCGGCTTGATCCCGCGCGCATCGACGTCACTAGTCGCAAGAGTTAACGAGAAGGCCGGACGCGCATCGTGAGCAACTGTTGGTATGTCGCTATGGCGAACTATGTAACTCGAGAATGCAGCCTCAACAGCAGTGCAGGCATCCTCAGTATCGAAGCCAACGACCACGAGGTGACATCCAAACTCCAACACAGTTCTAAAAGCACGCGGCTCGGCCTCCATGCAGCTCTCGCAGTCGAGGTCATACGCCGTTAGTAAACGGGAGCGTGTCTGACTAGCCCCTGCTCCGTCTTCGTCTGGGACAAGCAGCCCAGCAGACTCGAACTCGCCTATCGCCTTCTCTACATCAGATTTAAGGGTCCCGGGATCGGCTCCGAATACCTCTGCTAGATCCTCTGCAATCTCAGTCGCGCTCGACTCCCCATCGCAGCACTGCCACACGAGAGCAGCGACAGGGTTGAGAAGATGCAGTTCGTCACCAAGCGCGAGCACGGCCTCGCCATCAAAATATTGAGAATGCACAAGAGGTGAGGATCGGGGATTACTCAAGATGCCGTCCCCGAAGACTCGTGCGAGAGTAGGTCAAGTACGACCTGACACGCTTCGTCCAGATCTCCACTAGTCAATGTAATGCAGCGCGCACTAGACGTAACTGCAGCGAGCGTATCCATGACGAGTGCCGTATCTCGAGCGAGATGATAGGAGTGCTGCCCTACACTGTGCAACGCAGATGCAGGGCTCAGAACCTGTATTTTTGTAGGCGCATTGGGTATGTATGTAGGGAGCACAACTACCGATGGGCGGGCAGCCGCCACGATTGACTCTGCTCTCAGCGAAGACGCTGGAACTAGAACCAACTCTCCGAGCAGCGAGACCAACGCAGGATCAGAGATAGGCGAGACTTCCGGAAGAATCTCACCGATGTGCGCACCAACGGAGATGTACTTAGCGTAAGGCTGCACCATTAAGCCATCGGGCAATCCATTTGGAGAGATCGCCACCGCTTCATCTGTCAGATAGCCGAGGCCATATCGCGCCACAAGTGCAACAGCGAGCGTTGATTTTCCACTCCCTTGAGGGCCAACAATAATTGCTGCATCTTCTCCACTCGTTACTGCTGCAGAGTGGAGAAGCGCATGGCCAGGCGTGTTCTCCAAGGCTTGCCGGTTCGCCTCCCATAGGAGGTGAGATACGACGATTGATAACGCTGGAGCAGAGACAACGTGGAGAGCGTCAAGGTGCAGGTGCCACGCGACGATTCCGTTGATATCAGGTGGGCTCTGCGTAACGGTAAATACATGCTCAGGCTCCATATCGCTCAGCAGCGGAGCCCATAAAAGCTCAACTAGCTCAGGTACTAAATCTGCATCTGAGCGAACACACGCAGAGAAACCAAGGAGATTGAAGGTTCTCGAGGTGGCGGCGAAGTCTTGAGACCTAAGCCGCGTACGAACGCGCTCACCCACGGCGAAAGCGCCCTCTTCGAGGCTGCGTGTCGTCTTGAAAACGCTCGTATGGGTTATCAATCGCATGCTGCTCTGCTTCGTGTGCAGCATATGGATTTGGAGCGCCTTGATTCTCGTACGGATTTTCTCGAGGAGCAACTAGCGAAGAAGGGTCGAGGGGTTTGAACTCCTTGCGCGGCGTTACCTTGCGCTCCGGCAAACAAAGCAGAACTAAGAAAAATGGCATTACCTGAACTCGCTGCCTCGCGAGAATCCCGAAGTTTGAGAACGCTGAGAATGCATAGATGAATGCCAGTACGATTCCAAACGAGTAAGCGACATAAGGCGAATATCTCATCTGATTCCAGAGATTTCGTAGCCTCCTACGCGATTGCCATGTGAGCCACATCAGAAACACTCCCTCGCCTGCGCTCAATAATGATTGAACGTTTCCTACCTCAAACGGGAACGGCCGGTAGAGGATCGTCACCGTGGCGAGCGGGAAATTCGCAGGGTTATTCGTGACGCTTACTGGAGTAAATACAGAGCCAGCCTCCTTTGAGGTTCGGCCCTCAGCATCTTGAAGAGTTTGATTAACCGTCTCCTGATTGAGGCCTGAGACACCAAAGAACTGAGAGGTCCGGCCAATCAGCACGGTGCCTACGACAAAGAGGATGCCAAAAATTAAGACGCGCGCAAAGGGGGTGCGCGCTGAAGGGCTTCGTGACTTCCCTAGCCCCGCTGCGAGGACCATCCCAACGAAAGTAATGAGGGCAACATGCGGTCTAAGTAGCCCAGCGCTCACGAGGCCTAGGGCCGCAATTGGAAACCCCAACAACGCTCCTTTGCTCATAACTCTTGCAACACCGTATGAGATTAGGCCGAGACTAAAGACTGCCCATGCGTCTTTACCGAGGGCCGATGGCCAATAGATCATCGACGGTAGGAACAGAACCAAGAACGCATACCTTCGAGCATCCCCCTCTGGAACAGCGCGCATAAATGCTCGCCAGAGTAAGAGTGCGCCGATGAAGGCTGACCAACCAAAGAACATAAATGCTCCAGGTTTTGAAGCTCCAGTTACCGCGTAGAGGACTCCGGTGATGGTGCGTAGAAATCCTGTTCCACTAAAGGGACCAACATCGTAAGAGAAGTCGAGTGTTCGATAACTCGGCGCAAGGAATTTCCCCCAGATGTCGTACTCCGTTGCATCTGCGATACCTGAGTAAAAAACAGTCGTCATCAACATTCGCAGAAGCGACCCAACGAGTTTCATCGAGAAGCCTGCCATCACCAAGAGATATGTCTCGTTGCTTCGGTCGTAATAGGCGAGCCGTCGCGCTATTAGGTGAGTGATGCCTAGCAATACGAGCATGTCAACCGCTGCTAGCGCCCACTCCATAGAGGCCGTAGCGACCGCCATGACCAATGCAACACCGATTGCGGTATATCCGCTGAACATCGCTACCCGCATCAGCCAGGGGCGCTTAAGCAGATCTGCGGACTCGACAGTTCCAAGCGATAGCGACTCTGGATCTTCTCCAGGGGAAGAGGAGGGTGGGAGGGTCGTCATTGACTGCTCCTCGACTGATGCAGTGCCGCAGCGCCGCGCCTGAATCGTGCCCAATACGACGAGTCGCGACCTGATATGTGTTGGCGGCTGGGTAGGAGCAGGGCGCGCATGTAGGCAAGTTTGCCAGTGATCCCAGGTACTGCGGTTACACCCGCCGCAACCTGAGTTGCATAGGAACGATTCTCTGAGGTGTAAGCCCTGAGCGCTCGCTCCTCGTAGCCACTCGGCGAGTATGTATCCGCCCATGCAGATGCATCATTTGGGGGCAGATCAAGCCTCTGCCAAGCGAGGGCGATTGCCCGAGCGATAACAACCTCTGCTCGCCAGGCTCGCGCAGTGACAACTGCATCGGAGAAGTTAACTTTTTTTATCAGTAGCATCTCTGCAACGTCTCGGAGCGCAACTAGCCGCGGAGACACATCCCCAAGGGCAGCATGAAAGCACGCATGGAGAAATCGGTGTTGACGCGAGATAGTGCGTAGGTTCAGTTCCCCAATCTCAAACTCCTCAACATCATTGAAGAGGGAGCTCAGATCGACTGTTAGTCCGAATGGCCCCTCTGCGATACTGCGGTGCAGGTCTACCTGTAGCCCATCGGCGTAGGTAAAACAGGCACCTTTCCCAAAACGACTATCGAAGCCTTTGCTCACCTCGGCAAATCGACGTCGCGCGCCGGCGGCAGTCAAGATTTCAGATGCTGCGGCGAAAGAATCTGCTGGCACTAATAGATCCACATCTCCAAATGCACGCCATGACGGGTCTGGATAATCGAGGCGAGCAACCGCAGATCCCTTGAGGACCCGAACATCGATCCCCGCGAAAGTCATCTCGGAGTAGACCTCTAAGAGTCGCCTCTCAAGTACCAGGGCAAGACTCATTGAACGCGAGTGGTCTTGAGTGACCTGAGTTCTCTGTATCTCCGAGGCAGTTAGAGCGCCACGATCGAGAGCGTAAGCGGCGAGAGGAACTAGGCGTTCAAGAAGAAGCTCGCGATGGAACTGCGTCCACTCGACCTCCGACATCCCCTCTAAATCTCTGATCTCGTATTCAGATATCTCTCGGAGCCCAACACCCGCTACAAAATTAAGGTTAGAGAATTGGTCGGGCGACCCGAGAGAGGTCATGAGACCACGATCGCTTCAGTAGCGATTAACTCGTTGATAACCATCTCGACATCTCGTGCAACCACTTCATGATCTGCTCCGAATAACTCAGCAAGGCTCTCTGCAATATTTTCCGTCGTCGACCAATCCGATAGAAGATCCCAAACCAAGCGCGCTGAGCCCTCCAAGAGGCGCGGCTCAATATCTCTTGGCGCAAGAATTACTACGCCGAAGGGACCAGCTCGAGAGATCACTTCGGGCGATTGCTTAATGACAGCAGAGGCTTTAGCCACGCCCAGAACCTCGCTAGTTAGAGTCAGAAACTCGGGTCGTCGAACGCTTCACTAGAGGAGTTCGCCCCTTGATTCGATGCAGATACGCCAACCTGCTCGGGGTCAGGTTTCCGGCGAACCGTACCTGCTCCATTCGTTGGCTTGCGCCATGGGAAGAGGCGTGACATTTTGGGGACCTCTCCAGGGTGAGCGTATCCATACCCATAACCGTAATAACCGTAATAACCGTAATAACCCGCACGAGCTCCATGCTCCGCACCCACGAGCACAACGCCCACAGTGGTTGCTTCAAGACGGCGCAACAGATCCGAGGCCGCCACCACACCACCACGTCGGGTCCATCCAGCGCGAACCATCAATACTGTGGCATCGCAGAATGTCGAGAGCTCGGCAGCATCATTGGCTAACAGAATGGGTGGCGAGTCAACAATTACAAGGTCTGCTATGTCACGGCCTAAGCGCGCTGCAACTTTGACCATCTCAATAGCGGTACCCGGATCCGTTCGAGTAGGCGCACTTGCGATGAAGCGAATATTAGGTATCCCGGTCTCTTGGGCGACTGCCAAAACATCAGCGGCTGTTCCTTGGTGAGGAATATCTGTGAGGTTTGGGGTAGTGGCTCCCGAGAAATACTTGTACATCTGCGGTCTACGGAAGTCGCCGTCGATGAGAAGTACCGAGATGCCGGTCTCCGCGAAGGCTGCGGCAATATTTACAACCGAGATCGACTTGCCCTCAGCAGGGCCAGGGGATGTAACTAGGAGCACGCGAAGCGGGGTTGCCTCTGGCTCTGATGCCCCCGCCAATACTGGGCGATTATTTGTCGGGTGCCTCTGCCACATCGCTACAAGCGAAGTACGGAAGGAGCGATAGGCCTCAGCCATTAGTGATGTTGGATCTACTGCCGTTGTCACTTGAAAACGCAGAGACCTATCAAGGTTCATGACTGGGATCTCAGCAATAACCGGCATTCTTGCTGCACCCTCGGTGCCGGGCACGTCACGGATTCGAGCGCTAAGTATCTCAAGTAGAAGAAGAATTCCAAGACCAACTATGAACCCGATTGCAGCTCCAAATAGGAGTCTCTGAGACTCGCTCGTCGAACCTTGCGCCCGACTAACAATGATTGTCGCCCGACCCTTCGTCGCAGCCTCGAGTGTCGTGAGTCCGCTTGTCTGAGGTCCTATTTCTTGAAGATTCGATAGATCAGAGTCGGCATTTGCGAGTTTACGGAGAACTGCCTCACGCCGGATATCAAGGGAGTCGTACTCCGAGGCGCTCAGCCCAGGGGCCGCCAATTGTGAATCGATTTTGCTTATAAGTGTCTCCGAGTTACCACGTGAGATTGTAAGTCCAAATATCTGCTCGTCATATTGCTTCTGGCCGAGTTCATCAACGTACCCAACTAATTTTGCAGCGAATAGATTCGCGACTTTTGCAGCAAGTTCTGCATCGCCGACCTGAGCGGTGATTGCTAACGAACCCGTTGCAGGGTCTGGGATTGCCGAGGCCTTGATAAAGCCCCCCGTTCCAAGCTCCACTTGACCACTTCCAGCGCTAACACGCCTTCCGGACTTCTTGCAGTCCGGGGAGGTCGCATCTGCCCCCGTCTCCGTACATTTATTAGCGTTGGCGTTCTGAATCTGTGGCCAGCGCACTTCGTCAATCGCCTCGGCTACTCGCTTTGGGACCTCACCGGTAATCATTAAAAGCGCTAAGCGGTCATAGTCGCGTCCGTTTACCGATGTATTCGCAGAACCACTCGATATAAGTGTGGTAGTTGCCCGGAAACTCACTCCGGGTCTACTGGCCTTTGCCGTCGCGGCGCTACTCGGTCGCGTCAGGAGAGCAAAAGTCATCGCAATGACCACCGTGACGAGGAGAACCCACCAACGGCGACGAACGATCCTTAGATAATCGGCTGGTCGCATGCTCTTTTCGAATCCCTCAACTAAAAACTGCAAGATGCGCCACGCTTAGTTGCGCGTCTTGTCACTCACTGTAGTGGTCTAATTGCCTAGTGGCTACCCCCAAAAACTACTCCTCCCTCACCCTGCTAGGGACCGCGGGCCCTCAATTGGGCACTACGCCTCAGTCTGGTGAGTGGCTCGAGATGATTCCTATATTTGCCTCTTGCTAAGGATCTTGATTCGCTTCTTCAATGGGACCCACGCGTTTAAGGCCGCTGCCTGGGCTCGCTGCCTCCAAGAGGGCTCGGGCCCTGGCTCGTACCCAAATACCGCTAGCGCATCCCCCGCGAATGCCTCAAATAGAGCGAGCGTTCTCTTGTCGTAGTCGGTTTGCCAATCCCGAGTCGGCGCCGGGGCTCTACGGATATTTTGGTGCGACCCCAGAGTCCCCATACCAGCGATGACGTCGTCAGCGCGCTCATGGTATGAAAGCATCTCTGGCTCAAAATCAAGTTCCAGAAACCTGCAGAGGCGCGTAAGTTCGCGCTCCGGGTCTGAGAGCAGGTCTTCATAACGCAGTTCGTGAAACCGTGAAGAACCAACTATCCCTAGCGCACCCCTTCCACTCAGCGCGCGATCGCGCCAGTAAAGAGCGGCGTCTCGATATCTTAAAGGGAACCATGGCATTGCTTGGAGAGAGGGAATCACATCTCGCCCATCACGAACTAAGTGAATAAATCGGGAGCCGGGATAAGCATTAGATAGGCGCCCCACGTGCTCCGTGTGGTGCGGAGTCTTATCAATCGCAGTCTTCTTCCCGTGTACCTCGGCGAATACCGCATAGACCCCGGCGACAGTTGCTGAGGCGCTCTTGATTGAGTCATCCTCCACAATTGGGAGCAGATCGCCATCGTTAAGCCGCCACTTCACAAAGGACTTCTGAGCGAGGACTGCGTCGAGGATCACCCGGCGATCGATGGAACCAAACTCTCCATTTACCGGGGTATGTCGCAGCGCAGGCAAAATAAAGTAGGACTCCGGTGGCACTGCTATCTCGCTATGCGAATCGAGCATCGCGCGCAGCAAGGTCGTCCCAGAGCGAGGGCACCCAATTATGAAAGTAAATGGTTTGCTCGCAGGCTGAATTGATGGCTGACTGGAAGGCTGAGTTGAAGGCATAAGAATTTTGGCAGACGGGTTAGCTGCCCTCGCGGAGAGCCTACGCCCGAAAAGCAGCAGAACGGTCCTTGCTTATATTTCTCCGGGGGTATCGTCTCGGATACTCCCGCAAGATCACGCGGGCTGCGACTAGCGATTGGTTCGGTCCAGGTTGGGGTCAGTTGAGTTCTCGAGCAGCCAACAGAAGACTTCGTTGAGTAATCCATCACGCCCGAGCATCCTTCGTCGAAATGCTCCTGGGGCAGCCATCTCGCTTGGGGTTGTGGTTGTGGGTTTTGTGATCCCAATGTGGATTGCCCGATCGCAGGGCGCACTTGGGGCTGCACGAGGAGATGATTGGTCCTACCTGGTAACCCTTTTTCGCTGGGTTGATACTGGGCGCATCGAGTTCAACAACTGGGTCTCGATGTCGCTCCTCGGGCAGTTGTGGATAGCGGCCCCCATTGCCGCAATATGGGGCCACGCCACCACGGTTGTCCAGACGCAGACGGCAATCCTTGGGTCGATTGGATTGCTATGTGTACTTTGGCTCGGCAGGAGACTCGGGCTCTCTTGGGGTCTCGCCGCTCTCGCTGCCCTGACCATTGCTGTCAGCCCGCTATGGATGGTTCTCTCAACCACATTCATGACCGATGTCCCATCATTTACCTTCTCTCTCGCTGCTCTGCTGATAGCAACTATCGCTCTCCAGCGCAGACCCATCTCTATGCCGCTACTTCTCCTGGCAATTGCCTTGTCCACCTACAGCGTGCTCATTCGCCAGTACGCAATAGTTCCATTAATCGCCATAGTGGTCGCAGGGTTCTTAGCAACAGCGAGAGCAAGACGCAAAAACGCCACCATTGCTTTAGTTATTGCATGTGTCATTTCGTCTCTTGCCATCGTCGTGTTTTTTATTTGGTGGTCTCATGTCCCCGACGCTAAGTCGATCGCTCCGACTCTCCCCAACGCTCGACATCTCAGAACAACTTTTATCAAGGGGGCGGGTTTCGTTCGCCTAAGTGGCCTCTTGCTTGCACCTGTCTTGATTTACTGCGGCCCCATCAGGATCATCAGGCGTTCATACTCTGCTTCTAAATCACTCTCGATAGCGATCGGTGCGGGCGTGGCACTATGGGAAGCAGTAACGGCGACACGTTATGTAAGTTCCCAGTTTGTCGGAAACTACATAATCAGAGACGGCGCTCTATCGATTGCCGTGCTGCCGGGCCAGCGCCCAGATGTAATTCCTGGGCCCTTCTGGAGTATCTGCGTTCTCGTCTCATCGATACTTGCAGTGCTGCTATTGATGGCGACTATCCCGTCGATAGTTGGGGCGTGGAGCAGAGTTAAGAACCGTCAATTATTTGACGTTGACCCGGTTACAAGCATGCTTGGTTTGACTGTTGCCGGGTTCTGCTGCGCATATACGATCGCTATGGTCACTGGAGTACAGGTCTACGACCGTTACGCACTGCCAGCAATACCGATCATTGCCCTCCTGCTAATAAGAGCAACCAAACCAAGGCCTGATCGCTCAAGGATTGCTCTCACCTCAGTTGCCCTTCTTGCTCTACTCCTCCTCGGCACCTCCTTCGCAGTTGACTCGGCATCATTCGATGGCGGACGCTGGAGGCTTGCGGCCCAGGTTGCAGAAGAGAATGGTTGGAGACCTATTCGTGTTAATGGTGGATTTGAGTGGGTAAACTTTCACCGAGGCAAGAGAGGCACTGTGGAGAGCCGTGGAAGCTCGGTCAAGGTTCTAGCGGACGGATCTATCGTTAAAATCCCTAGATTCTGCGCCAACCTGCGCGTCATAGACCCGCACATAGACCGCGGCGGGGTGTTTGATAAGCGCGTTCTAGGAACCAGGCCTTACAAGGGTCTGCTTCGCCCCGATGTAACGATTATCGCTCTCCGATCGAACCGGGATTGCCCGCGAAACAAGAAACTTTAGGAGAAGACTCCAGATATCTAGACCCCATTTAAATGTTCACCAAATCAGTTTCTGGACAAAAGGTCCTCTAACAGGCCGTAACATTGGCCGGCCTTGCAAAGATCACGGGAGGGGGCTGTCAGATACATGGATCTAGAGAACCAAACTCCACTGCCTCCTCGGGAAGCGGTCAGCCACCTTGGAATTCTCGTCGTCTATTTCCTCAAAGATGACGGTGACCTTCCTCTCCTATCTTTACACCTCGATTGCATTGAGATGCATACCAAAGTTCCATACACGCTTTACGCGGTTGCGAATCGAGTCTCAAAACGCGCTCGAGCAATGATCAGCGAACGTCCAAACGTAAAGATTCTCGAACCTACAACCACTGCATTACGGGCTAGTCGCGAACATGGTTATTACCTAGACGCGATGCTTCCAGTTGCACTCGCTGATGGAGTTAGTCATATCTGCACACTCGATGTCGATTCGTTTCCGATTCGAGATTCTTGGGTCGACGTGTTACTCGATGCCGCTCCAGAGGAATCAGGCCTATCCGGAGTACTTCGATCTGAGAATGGCGACGTCGCCCTGCCGCACCCATCGTGCATCTTGGCGCGCCGCGACTTCTTCGAGCGGTTCATGCCGTCCTTCTCGCCGGATTCGGACTCGACTCCAGGTTTTAGAACGTTCCTGCACAGCACTGGGCAATCTGCAGATACTGGCATCCGCCTCGGGTACATCCTTTGGCAGAATAAAATGCCTTGGGGCTACTTGGTGCGCACGAATACAAGGAACCCGCATTACTTAATGGCTGGAATCTATGGGGACATAATATTTCATTTGGGGAGCGCAGGCCGAGGCAATGTATTTCGGCAGGACTTCAATAATTCGATTCTTCATCGTGCAAGCGCTCCTATCGAGCGGGTCCATACGGTTGGGCCACGCAGTCAAGCGCTCCAACGGGCGCTACTGCGCTTCGCACGCCGAGATGTAGAGGAACGTGTCATTACACGAAATCGCGAAACCTTTCACCTACTGCGCGAGCAGTTAGTACTCGACCCCGATGCACTGATCGGCTACCTACAGGGTTCAGGGCCCTTAGGAGCAAGCCCCGAACTTGCGAGTATCGACTCAAGGGAGTCAAGAACATGACGCGTTGGCATGGGAGCCGAGCTCGCAACACGACATATAGGGCGATAATCAAAGCCCGCGTCGAGGCCGAGAAGAAATTAGGCCCAACTCTTACGCTTAGGCATCTGCTCGGGAGATTGAACAGGTCCAACCTCTCATGGCTCGCCGCTGTATACGGATCCGACAAGGGAGCCGCATCGCATGGTTATGTTGATCATTATGAGCGCTATCTAACTGGGCTTCGATCGAATGCTCGTCGCGTCCTTGAGATAGGGATTTACCGAGGTGCTTCACTCCAAATGTGGAGAGATTTCTTTCCGCATGCCGAGGTATACGGCCTAGACATCAAAGAGATTGAGGTTCCAGGCTCGCGCATCCACACTCTTGTAGGTGATCAGAGCGATCCGGCGCTATTGGCGAGACTCGCTGAGCTTGGACCCTGGGATTTAATCATTGATGATGGAAGCCACAAGCAGTCCCATGTCCTAGCCACCTTCGCTGGCCTCTACGATTCAGTGGCGCCGGGCGGGTACTACGTGATTGAAGACATGCATACCTCTTATTGGCCCAACGGATACGAAGGCGGTCCCCCCGGAATGGACGGAACAAGTGTCTCGCTCATCCGTGGGCTCCTTGATGGGGTTAATCGCCGATATGCAATGCGCGATTATCCCGATGCAGCCAACGCATTGACGCCAGTTGACGAGGTGCATCTCTTTGAGAAGATCGCATTCCTTAGAAAACCGAGAGTGTAGATAAGTGACCTCAGCGATTCCGCCGATTCCAGACTCTCCACCACCTGAGTGGCGCTATCGACGTGCACTGCGCGTCGGAACTTCTCTGCGCGAACTTGGGAGATCGCGCCACATCATTAGTGGCTTGGTAGTACGTCAAGTCCGGTCGCAATACAGTCAGCAGGTCTTAGGACTCGCCTGGGCAGTACTAGCCCCACTGG
The DNA here is from genome assembly GCA_001023575.1 of Actinobacteria bacterium IMCC26256. Classification (GTDB taxonomy): domain Bacteria; phylum Actinomycetota; class Acidimicrobiia; order IMCC26256; family IMCC26256; genus IMCC26256. The sequence goes on from CP011489.1 coordinate 2,220,208, forward strand.
CACAGATGCTTGTGTTTACCTTTCTCCTAAACCGAGTCGGTACCTCCACTTTTAGTACCGGAGGAGTACCGCGGCCCCTATTCCTATATGTAGGCCTCACCGCTTGGTCTTTCTTCTCGAGCTCCGTATCAAGCGCGGGGTCTAGCCTCGTTGGAAACCCTCTACTCAATAAGGTCTACGCCCCTCGTGAGGTATTCCCTCTCTCTCAGGTCTGCTCGTCGGGGGTCGACGCGATTGCGTCAACGGCCCTCCTCCCTCTTCTATTCCTCGCTGCAGGCCGGTGGCCATCGAGCACCTTCTACTGGTTCCCGGTGCTTGTACTCATTCTCGTCACAGCAACTGTTGCAATTGCCCTCGCAGTATCTGCAGTTACCGTCTACGTCCGCGATCTGCGAAGTGGGCTGCCGCTCATACTGCAACTTGGGCTCTTCCTCACGCCGATTCTCTACCCAATTTCTCAAATTCCAGAGCAGTTTCGAGCACTCTCAATGGCGATCAACCCGATCGCAGGAGTCGTTGATGGACTGCGCGCATGCCTCTTCTACAACCAAGCACCAGACCCGACCTACACACTCCTCGCAGCCGGATCATCAGTGATTTACCTAGTCGGTGGTTTCCTCTTGTTTAAACGCCTAGAGACAGGATTCGCAGATGTCTCCTGAGGGCACCGTAACTATTGATCATGTCTGGAAGCGTTTCCGTAGCGACAGGGGGAGGCGGCTGCTACGCGACCACGTTTCACGTCTCGGTCGTAGCGTCGCAGGGCGTGACGGTGCCGATCAGTGGCGCTGGGTACTCCGCGAGATCGACTTCAAGATTGAGCCAGGAGAATCCGTTGGGTTTGTTGGCTCCAACGGAGCAGGGAAATCAACGCTCCTAAAAATCATCTCAGGAGTTATGTTTCCTCACACGGGCAGGGTCTCCGTAGAGGGGCGAATTGGCGCTTTGATAGAGGTCGCGAGCGGGATACACCCAGAACTAACGGGCAAGGAGAACATCAGCGTATTCGGGACGCTCCTTGGACTCGGCAAATCAGAGTTGGCGCGCAAGTACGACGAGATCGTTGCATTTGCGGAGCTCGAGGATGCGATCAACCGCCAGGTTAAGTTCTACTCGAGCGGAATGAAGACGCGACTTGGTTTTGCGATTGCGGCTTTTCTCGAACCGAGTGTGCTCATTGTTGATGAGGTTCTCGCTGTCGGCGACCAGATGTTCCAGCAGAAATGTCTTGATCGCATGCGCACGGTATTGCACTCCGGCACCACCCTGCTGCTCGTCTCACACGACCTCGCAGCGGTTGGCGCCACTGCAAGCAGAGCAATTTGGCTCGCTGATGGCACGATGCAGGCGGATGGCCCAGTCGATGAAGTGCTAGCCGGTTACCGCACGGCTATTGAGAAAGAGGCTGCATCCAAGATTGAGTTGGAGGGAGAGATTCGAATCTCCAATCTCAAGACTTTTGGTGGAACCGGCGGAGCTGTTACCACCTCTGGTACTTGCTCGGTGCGCTTCGATGTAACAGCGCCGCAGGCAAAGCATGCAAACTTTTTTCTAGGGGTGAGCCAAGGCGCAGCGACACCAATTTTTGCTGTGCGCAAAGAAGGAATACGCGTCTCTGAGGGCGAGACCCACGTTGCAGTTGATTTCGGAGGTATTCCATTACCGGCGGGCGGCTACTTCCTATGGTTTGCAGCTTTCGAGGTTAAGACGGGTCGCGAGATTACTCCTTGGCAACCCATTGGACCACTATTAGTTGAGGGCGGCAGACTCCTCGACGCTACCCCTAAAGCCATTGTTCGACTCTCACCAGTTTTTGTCGAGGCCCAATGGACAGTAAGTGACTGAGGTCCCCAGAGTGGCCCAACACGCGAACCAACCTCAGAACCACCCTCTCGTCTCGATAATTGTCCCCGCTTTCAACGCCCAGGAGTACTTAGCGGAGACCATTGACTCAGTCCTTGCACAGACATACCGCCCCCTAGAGATAATTGTTATTGACGATGGCTCCACAGATGAGACTGTCAAAATTGCCCGTGCTTATGGGGACCCAGTTGTCGTCATCGAACAAGAAAACCGTGGGCCAGCGGGGGCCCGCAATACTGGCTTCGCTGCAGCTCGCGGAGCAATAATCGCCCTACTCGATGCGGACGACCAGTGGATGCCGAGTCGTTTAGCGCGCTGCGTCGGGGTACTTCAGTCGGATCCTCAGATTGGATTTGTGACAACGGATGCGTTCCTAATTGAGGAGGGTCAGCGAACTGGCAAGCGCTACTACGGCGGATATCAGCGCTACCCATTCCCAGACCGCGCTAACCAGCTCGAAGAGATCGCAAAGAGAAACTTTGTATTTGTGTCAGCAGTATTCGATCGACGGTTATTAGACCTCGTTGGCGGGCGGCTCGACGAACGCCTGTGGGGCACTGAAGACTACGACCTCTGGACACGCTTCGTACTTGCAGGCGCAGCAGCCGAATTGATTCCTGAGCCATTGGCTTGGTACCGAATCCGTTCCGACAGCGTTAGCCGAGCACGTGAGCGCCAATGGAAAGCGCACCTCACTGTTCTAGAGCAGCACCTACCAACTCTCTGGTTGCTAGGAGCGCGTGGCCGCCCACAAGATGCCTACGACATTGGCATATCGCTACTGCGCAGTGGCGAGCGGAGAATGGCCACGTGGTTCCTCTTCCACGCGTTAACAGACCCGGGGGCAAATATCTTTCAACGAGCGCGTTTTCTGCTCCGCGGAGGTACCGCGTTAGTGGCCGGCCAAAATAGAGATGCAAAGGCCGAGGCTGTGAAATGACGCCATCAGCCGAACTCGTCTTACTCATCGGAGCTCCCAGATCTGGAACGACATGGCTACAACAAATGTTGGGTGCCCACCCATTAGTTGCGGCGCCTCAAGAGACTGATCTATTCAGCAGATTTCTTCAGCCGTTACTAGATTCATGGGAGCGTGAGACTCGCGGCGGGCAGGCTGGCATTGAGCAACGCAGATTCAAGGGACTGCACAGCGTGCTCACCGGGAGCGAGTTCGCTGTTACCGGTGCCGACTTGGTCAGCCGCGTAATCGCAAACGCGTCAGCACTCAAACCTGGATCGGAGGTTGTCGTTGAAAAAACGCCATCACATAGCCTCTGCGCAAGTTCGATCGCCCTATTCGCTCCGCGAGCAAAAATTATTCACCTAGTTCGAGACGGGCGCGATGTGGCAAGCTCGCTCGTCGCGTCAGGCAACGGGTGGGGTGGATGGTGGGCGCCCAAGACCGTCACTCGCGCGAGCGAAGTCTGGAGTGAGCACATCAGGGGTGCGCGCGCCTCTGCAGGTAGCGACAACTACCTCGAGGTTCGGTATGAAGATATGCAGACCGACGGCGCATCAACGCTTGAGCGCGTCTTTGCCCACATTGGGGTAGCGGCGACTTCTCAAGACTGTGAGCAGCTGCTCGTTGCGTTTGCCCTAGACAAGATGGCCAACGGTGAGTCCTCCATAGTCATCGGTGGCGACTTCGCCGCCGCGGCTAGTAAACGCAGCGAGCCGGCTGGATTCTTCGGCAAAGGTGGTAGCGGGTCGTGGCGCGCGCAATGGGGCAGGGACGAGCTTCTTGCCTTCAACGACACTGCAGGAGACCTCCTTGTGGAGCTTGGCTACGAAGACTCGAGCGACTGGGCCGGATCTACGTCTCAGATAGTGAGTTTCAGACGTAAGAATCTGAGGAGTCAGCACTTCTACCAACGCATAGAGCGATTCTCGAGTGCCATGGATCGACTTATCCGCAAGCAGCATTGAGAGAAATCAGTTTTAAAGGTTCATAGAACCCCCCTCTATCGGCGATGATCTACTCCGAACATTCGATTAACGACCCCAGTAAGAACCTAGGAGGCAATCCAATGAACCGAAGGCAGTCCTACGTGCGCCGTATTCGCTCCTCTATTGCAGCGAATCTTCAGGTCGCCTCCGGGGCGGTGAAGCCCCCGGTCTTAAACACTGAGCTGCGTCGCAGAGTTGGCGGGCTCTGGGATGAGATGGGGCAGATTCAGATTGATTTTCTGATTGATCACGGTCTTGAGCCGTCTTCATACTTTCTGGACTTCGGTTGCGGAGTCATGAGGGCTGGAAGGCACATCGTTCGTTACCTTGATGAAGGGCATTACTGCGGAGTCGACATAGACGAGTCAATGATCATTGGAGGAGCCGCGCAGTTAACTGAAGACAAGCTATCGTCAAAGAACGCTCGACTCAGAGTCTCCCGCGAGATCGACGTGAATTTTGGAAATCCCTTTGATTTTGCAATAGCACAATCAGTATTTACTCATCTTCCGATCAATACTATTTGGCACTGCTTATCAAACATAAGTGAAGTGCTGGCTCCTGATGGAGTGTTCTATGCAACATTCTTCCGTGGCCCAGAAGGAGCGGAGAGATTCGCTCCGATTCAGCAGCCATGCCTTGAGGGGCGCGTCTCAGTTAGAACTTTTGCGGATGAGAATCCATACCATTACTCCCCAATGGACTTTGCACGTATGTGCGAGAACCTTCCATTAGAGATTGAGGACATCGGAGACTGGGGACACCCTCGCGGTCAGCAGATGATGGCGTTTAAACGGACCTGAATATGACCTCAATAGTTATTCTTGGTATGCACCGGAGTGGCACATCTGCAATAACTCGGGCTCTCAACTTGCTCGGTGCAGCGCTTGGCCCCTCAGAAGATGTCGGTGAATACTGGGAGCGAGCAGCAATGCGCTCGCAGTGCGACGCTTTACTAGAGAGGTTCGACGGAGCATGGGATTGCCCAGGCATCATGCCCGAAGGATGGGAGTCCTTAGAGCGGGTCGCAGAGGTTGATGCAGGTGCTTTTGCTGCTATCGCAGAGTATGGATCCCCCGAGGTGCTGCTCTGGAAAGATCCGCGAGCATCCTTGACGCTTCCATTTTGGCGAAAGTATCTAGGCGCTGATCCGATCGCAATCATTATTTACAGGCACCCTGAAGAAGTCTGGGCATCCCTAGATACTCGCAATGGATTTGGCCCAGGCCTCTCTTTTGCACTTTGGGAGCGATACAACTCGGATGCACTTCGTTCTGCCGCCGGACTCCGAACAGTCGTATTTGCATACTCAGACTTGGTTCAGAACCAGTCAGAGATCATGACCGAACTCGCAGCCACTCTCGCAGGATGGGGAGTCTCTCTTAAAGACCCTGCGAGCACAGATATGGAGTTGCGGGCGGATCAGCGACACCACCATGCCCCCGAGCATTTCTCCCATCCAAGTGCGACCCAATCGCAGCAAGCACTATTCGCTGCCCTTGAAGCAACTCGCGGAGTCCACGAATCCTTCTCCCCCCCAGCCATGATCGAGCCTTCACCCTTAAGCCTCGAACTGATTCAAATGCGTAGACAACTCCGCATGAGTCGCCGCGAACTCTGGCGAGCGCGAAGTGAGCATCGGAGTCTCTCAGGATCGCGCCGCAAACTACTCTCCCTAATCATTCATCCAGAGCGTTCGACTAGGGACGAGCACGCCATGGAGAACGAAGAGGCTTCTAGCGGCCGGCCCCCAACATCACCAGGGTCACCATCGAGATGAGCCCTTCGATCTCTCTCCCCGAACCCAAGATAGTCATCACCGGCACTGGGCGATCTGGCACGACTCTGCTCGTTCAAATCCTTACCGACCTCGGCCTCGATACCGGATTCACCTCCGAGACACCGATTGACGAGACCACTCATGCAGGCTTGGAGACGCGACTCGACTCGCCGACTGCCCCTCGGATTGTTAAGAGCCCAAACCTGAGCCGACGCCTCGACGCGATTCTTGCTAGCGGTGACGTAACGGTCGAGCATGTAATCATTCCAATGCGCGACCTCGCGGTCGCCTCTGCGAGTCGCGTTCGAGCTACGAAGTACGGATCCAACCTCCACGCAATGGGGGGCCTTTTTGGCACCACCAACGCCGTCAAACAGCAAGAGAGCCTGGCGCTACTCAATTACCAGTTGATGTTCACACTCGCTAAGTACGACATCGCCCACACGCTCCTCTTGTTCCCGAGATTCGCAACCGACTGGGAGTACCTCTACTCCCACCTCTCATTTCTCGACCCAGAGATTCCTCCGGAGGCTTGGCAGGCAGCAGTCACCGCTCGAGCACGCCCTGAGTTGATTCACGAAGTACCTCTTACCCGTGCAGAGCAATCGGCAACGCGCCTCGGATCCTCGTACAACAAGTATCTCGGGCGACCCATTAGAGGGCTCCGCAAAGTACTTACTGGCAAGTCACGCAAGAGCCGTAACCCATCTGATCCGCTCTATCCCAAGCCTGAGTAATGGAGCAAAATTCAAACGCGTCGGTGACTGTTTGCGTAGCGAGCCTCAACACTGCTGCGGTAACAGAGTTATGCATTCGGACTCTCCGCGAATTTGCTGGGGTCCCGATGGTTCTAAAAGTTGGTGACTGCGGATCAACGGATGGTTCACAAGAGATCCTCAGAGCCTTCGCGGAGAGCGGTTGGCTCTCACTAGAGGTTGCGACGGGCGGGCGGCGGCATCCAGATTGGTTAGACCAATGGCTAGAGAGTTGCACGACGCGATTCTTAGTATTCTCAGACTCAGACGTTGAGTACCGCGCGCCCAACTGGCTTAAAGACATGCTCGAGCAAGCAGCCAGCACAGGGGCTGCACTCGTCTGTGGTCGGATGCAGTACCCGCCAGAGACATTTGTTCACCCTAAGACGGGGGCCCGACGGAGACTCGCGCAACGCCCTACCCCATGGTTGCTGATGCTCGACCTAGATCAACTACGCGGCGTAGTAAAAGAATCATTCGCGTATAAAGACGAAGAAGACCCTGACGCCTTCGGTGGGAAGGTTGCATATGACGTCGCTGCGAAATATTTTGCGTCGGTAGTTAAAAGTGGGCTTCATTGGGCAGAGATGCCGCCGGAATGGCAATCGCACTACAGGCACTTTGGCGGATTGACCTGGCTTGGGGCTCGGGGTGACGGAGTAAGCCTGAAGAAGCGGTCAAAACAAGTTTTGAAATTACTAACCGTAAAGAGCCGTCTCAGAGTCGCCCGTAAAAATCACTGGGGCGCACCAGCAACCTCTTCATAGAGGCGGCGCAGAGAAGCCCCTACCAATGCTGGGGTGCGCTGCGCTGCGACCTTGGCCATGTTTGCGCCAGCCTGCTTAGCCGCAGGGTCATCACGTAGAGACTCGATGATCGCCTCAGCTAACGCCTTCGCATCACTCGGCGGCACGACCCAGCCTGTGCCCTCTGATCTAACCGTAGAGCCGAGCGCTCCGACATCGGAGACGATGAGGGGCACCGAGTTTGCATAGGCATCTTGCAGCACCGCGCTCTGCGACTCAAACGAGGTATAGGGAAGCACATTTACGCTGCACCGCGCGTATAAGGCAGCCTTACGCTCTGCAGTTGCATATCCAACCTCCGCTACAATTCTTTTGTCGCGCGATGCTGCATCGCGTACAAGTTGCTCGACCTCCGCGAAGCCTCTACCCGCGATTACCAATCGAAACTGCAACTCAGTTGGGAGAAGCCGTACCGCATTGAGGAGTACCTCTACACCCTTATTACGCCTAAGCGTTCCAAAAAAGAGGATCTCCGGGACTCCATCATCAACCCCCCCGCGGTCAACGCCATCGTCATCAACCCCGTCGTCAACAATGGGTGGCGGCGGCAAGACTGGCAGGGGGATGTAATTAATCCGCGCTGGATCTACATCAAATTCGCTACTCAAGCGCTCGCCAACCCATTCATGATGCACGACAATTGTTCCGGCATTGGCGTACTCACGCGCAAGAATTGAGCGCTCAACCCTCGTCGGCATTCTTCGCTGGTGAGGAGTTACATCGTGAACCGTCGAGACAAGTGGAACGCGGCGAGCGAGGCTGCGCAGGGCCAACCAATCGACAAACGGGTTCAGATAAATAATATGCGCAACGTCAAAGGTCTCCCCTTTAAGCACGCTGTGACGGGAACGAGCGCGCCCGATATATGTAGATGCTCTCGAGAGACCCCAGGAAATGCTCCCCTCGCTACTGCGCTCATCTACACCAGGCAACGCTGGCAGAACCTCGCAGCCCTCTAGTGAACTTGAGATTGGGTCGAGGGGTCGAGGGGTGCAGTGAACCGCTAAGTGATCTCCGTGGCGCAGCACTCCATCTGCAAGCGCCAACTCCTCTTGCCTCAGGTAAGGCCAGTACCAATAGATATCCATCGAGTCCTAACTCAGTGAGAGAAGTGTTCGCATTTAGAGAAATACAGTTCGGTCGCGAATGCTGCCTTGAAGGTGCCCTAGGCGCACCCCTGCTACCCAGCACCACTGCGCTCGACCCGAGGAGCTTCGCAGTCGAGGAAGTGTGGTTAATAGCCGCACCCATGAACGCCATCCGCTCAATCTTCCAGGCGGGCGAAGGCCACTGCGCTCTACTTCGCGTCGCAACTTAGGTCGATTGCGACCGTATGTGAGGCCCTGTCTCCATAGGGTTCTCGGCTCACCGCGCATTCTGTAAAGGAGGCGGGCGTTTGGCTCAAAGATAAGTGGAATCTTTGCTACGAAGAGCCGCAGAGAAAATTCATGGTCCTCCGCCCCAATAAAATCATCCTTAAACCCACCAATTCGAATGAACGTATCTCGACGAACACCGAAATTTCCACCGGATGCAATTGGAAATATCCCCTGCCATTCAAGTGGACGGTCCGGCGGGTACACGCCACGCGAATTAGCGAGCCACTGCGGATTCAATACCGAGACATCGCAGGGTCCAGTAGCAACCTCTCCACGCTCCAATGCGCCTGCCATCGCAGCAAGCCAACCCGGGACAACTACGTCATCGCCATCACATATCAGAACCATCGCCGAGGTAGTGGCGTCAAAGCCAGTTTGACGTGCATACGCTAGGCCATCGCGCTCAGCCGCCTGAACAACACGAACTCGCTCATCTCTCAGGGCGTACTCCTCGCATATCGCCAGAGTGGAGTCCGTGGACCGATTGTTTACTAACACAACCTCCCAATCACCACTCCACTTCTGTGCAAGCAGAGCCTCGAGAGCCTCTGCAAGTGTCGACTCAACGTTTCTTAATGGCATCACAACGCTTATCTGCATCAGGAGCGCTCTCTGCTAGCGATCTCGCCGATGACGCCAGCCGTATTAAAAACCCAGTTGGCTCGCCCTTTACCCGTTAGGAGCGAAGGCATGCGTTTAATGATCCCAATACAAGCGCGAGCGGAGTCGCTAGGTGGTACAGAGACGCCATCGGCACTAAAGCGCCTTCGCAGCAATGGTCTGATACGGCCATACGCCATACCTTGTCTCCAGAGACCTCGCAGTGTTGTCCTATAACGGTAATGAACTATCGCTGACTCCGCGTATGCGAGATTAATTCCACCACGCCAACAGCGGTATGAGAACTCTATGTCCTCGCCGGCAGTCAATGACTCGTCAAAGCCCCCTACTGTGTCGAGCACGCGTCGCTGAACGCCGAGATTGCATGAGTGCGCGAACTGGAAAATTCCCGAGTAAGACCCAGGGCCGAGTGTCAGACGAGAGCCTCGCGTCTCAAGTACACGCTCTGGATTTAAGTATCGAATCTCTAAAGCCCCAGCCACGAGTGGAGACTCGCTAAGTGCAGCCGCCATAGCTGAGAGCCAGCCTTGAGCCACCACATCATCCGCGTCTACGGTCACGACAGCGGGGGCACTCGAGGCTTTAATTCCAGCATTACGCGCTGCAGAGACTCCGAGGCCGCGCCCTGAGACCATTCGAATATTGGGCCACTTTGCTGCATAATCATCAACGATTGATCGGGTTCCATCGGTAGATTCGTCATCGACAACGACAACCTCCCATGCGAGCGCTGTCTCCTGCGCGCAGATTGCATCTAATTGCGCAGCGATAGTGGCGCCAGCATTGCGCGCAGCAATCACGATACTAATCACTGGAGTATCTGCTGACGTATTCAACTTGCGCCTCCACGCGTAGTCATGAGCTCTAGGAGCAGCGCCTCGAACTCCCCAACGATCATCTCGGGATCTACCTCAGAGCGCTCAGAGTAAGTTCGCGCAGCAGCCACGAACCCATCGTAATTTGTCGGGCTAAGTAGATGGCGCAGAGCGGTAGCCCACTCGGCGATTGGCGCATCAGCATCAACTGTTAATCCTCCTGGGCCGATTGCCTCGACAAGTGCATCGAGACTCGAACCGAGAACAGGCACTCCGTTGGCTTGGGCCTCTAGAACCACCCGAGGGCGACCGTTTGTTAGGTAGGGAGCGAGCAGCACGGCAGCATCCCCGTAGAGTTCATTCGGATCATCGGTACGCGGGCGTAACTCGACATTCGCTACCCCCAAAAGAGCATCGGCAAGCCATCTGCGATCCTCAGGTTTTAGAGGCCATGACTCGACGAATGCAAAACGAATCTCTGGGCAATCTTTTGTCAATGCCACTGCAACTGCTCGACCCGCGATCTCAACTGGATTGATGAAGAGAACAACCTCTCTAGTCGTATCCACTCGAATGCCATCTAGTGAAACCACTGACGGGACGAATTGCGCGCTGAAGCCGATAGCGGCTGCACGCTCACTGAGAGTTGCGGCATTCGCTAGTAAAAGATCTGGGGGTGCATTTGAGATATCAAGGTGCCCGATCGCAGCCTCCTCTCTCAGGTAGAGAACCGATGCAATCTCTGCGGCGCTCAACTCTTCCCTAATGCTTCGCCAAGCCATGCGGCCGATGCTTGACGAGACAACAACATCAGGTGCTTGATGCCTCAAAAATTTCCGAAGTGAGTTCTCCGGGAGAATGGTTGACCACACACGTACCGGCGACTCATTGACCAACCGACGGCGTCCACCGATTAATCCAGCGATGCTCCAAACGGGTTGAGCTAGCAACCTCGGGAGCCTCACAGCGAGATTTACAAGACGATGCTGGAGCATCCATCTTCTCGGTGCTGTCTCTACCCGGAGGAGCACATCAACTTCGTGGCCCCGCGCCGCCATACGCCCTGCCAACTCACGTGTACTCATTGCGGAACCACCCACGGCAGTCCCCGATAAGAAGAGGATTCGCATGGACTACCTCGATGGCGGGCTTCTGCTCTGAATCCGAGCAGGATTGAAACATTACTTCGATTTTTAGGAGGCCTTGACACATCGCCTGCCTAACGACCTGCAACCTTGGGGCACTCGGCATCCCTTATCGGCTGTATTCTCGCAGGGATGTCACGCGTTCTGCTGTTAGGGGTACCACGCTCTGGGACCACATGGTGCGGACGCGTATTGGGCCAGACAGATCAGACCATCTATGTCAACGAGCCGGACGGCGATACGGAGGCGTTCGCTCTCCCTGCGCGCTCCGGTTTCAATGGCCCTCCGTCCCTTAGCGTCGGCCAGAGCGCAGAGGCTTATGAGCGACTCTGGCAGGGCGCCTTTGATGGAGCTGGTCGGCCACACTCTGTAGGTGCCCGCGTCGCGAGATACCTAAATTCCTCGGCTTCTAGTGCCGAGAGATTCTCTGCATGGTTCGACTCTGATTTCACACCAAGGATGCGCGCTGTGAAGCGGCTAGCCAAGCCAGGAGAGTTGAGATCCGATTTCCTAAATGTTGTTGCGAAAAGCGTGAGAGCAGAGTTCACCGCTGAGTGGATCGCTGACCGTTTCAAGCCGACTGTGCTGCTAGTGGAGCGAAGCCCAATGAATGTCTTGGCATCTTGGATAGACCTCTCCTACGCCCACAGCACGCGTGAATTTAAGGCATACGCCGACCAGGCAAAGATGCGCTGGGGGATTCGACCGCCCGAGGACCCAGCCCTGCTCGAGCGTCAAGTATTTACTTATGGAGTAATGGCCTTAGCGCTTAGAGAGAGCGCAGAGGCGAATAATTGGCAACGCGTTCAGCATGAGTACCTCTGCATCGATTCGAGTCAGCGCTTTCAGAGCCTCACATCCAGACTCAACCTTGGGTGGAACGAGAATGTTGAGCGCTTTATTCAAGACTCAAATCGCAGTGGTGAGGGGTATCAGACAACCCGCCACACCGCTGACCAGCCGGAGTCTTGGAGAACGCGCCTCGACAACAACGCAGTAGAGCAAATCCTCCTTGGACTGAGCAGATTCCCTGGCCTAACACCGAGCGGGATATGAGCCGCGTCCTTCTCTTGGGCGTTCCACGCTCAGGCACGACATGGGCAGGGCGCGCCCTTGGTGCCACCGATGGAACGGCTTATGTAAACGAGCCTGACGGATTCCGAGAGCCGCTAGCGCTGCAAATCATGCTCAAATACGGCGAGCACCCGTATATTTCGTCAGGAGAGCATGCTCCGGATTATGAGCGCCTCTGGAACTCTGCTTTCTTAGGCGGTCTCCCATCTAGAACGCTACGCGATAAAGCCGCGCGTTTTATCTTCGAGAGGACACCTCTCGACGAGCGCAGAGAAGCTCGCTCAACAGGGAGAGTTCCGCTTCGCCTGCGCATTGTGCAGTCCCTAGCGCAGCCGTTTGCGCCCTCCCCCGACGCGAGGCATGTCGTTGTCAAGAGCGTTCAGGGATGCCTCTCAACGAACTGGATACTTGAGCATGTAGATGCGCGAGTGATCCTTATCGAGCGCAATCCATTCAACGTGCTCTCGTCCTGGAGAGATCTTGGCTTCGTCAGCGAGGGTCGCGAATTTGACCGCATTGCATTACTCGCGAGTCAGAGATGGGGGGTAGACCGACCTCCTGTTGGTGCACCCCACCTAGCTCTGCAGAGTTTCTTCTATGGAGTCCTCTCAGCGAGCCTGCGCGAATCTGCGATGCGCCATCCGGAGTGGATTCAGACCACTCACGAATACCTATGTGTTGAGTCCCTCGAGCGCTTTGCGTTGCTCGCCGAACAAGTCGGGCTCGAGTGGGGGGAGAATGCGAGCGCATTCATTTCTGACTCCGATACGGAAGGCACTCCGTTTCGCACGATGCGACGAAGTGCCGATCAACCAGAGCGTTGGCGCGACCGTCTCTCCAGCGAAGAGGTCTCGACGATCAGGTCCGTGCTTGAGACTTTCCCGAGCGGGTTACTCGCAGATATTCCTGAGTAATTACACCCTGAGCAAGCACAGAGTAAACGGAGGTAGAGACTAACGACTCTCTTTGGGCGGCAGCAGCCGCGCTGGAACCCCTACGGCTGTAAATCCGGGCGGAACATCTTTCAGCACGACCGCGTTGGCACCGACAACACTGCCGTCACCTAGATGCACTGCGCCAAGAACCTTTGCTCCGGCGTGCACGGAGACTCCATCACCGATCACTGGTCGGTCCTCTGGATTAATGAACCCAATCGTTACCTGTTGATTAATCCAGCAGTTAGCCCCAACTCGTGAGGCCGCAACGATGGTTGCGAAGCCATGCTGGATGAATAGCCCTGGCCCAATCTCAGAGCAAGCAAGGTGGAGTGTCCGCTCACCTGGGTAGATCACAGCTAGAACAGCTGCGATCGATGCATTGAACGCACCTGCCCGACGTATCCGATAGAGAAGAAGTGAACGAAATTCTGGGCGCTCAGCGATGAGTGCCCACCGAGAAAATCGCCTAGAAACTGGGGGCTTTAAAATTTTGACCCACCGTTCTACATCTGCCTCAGAGGCATCTCTCGAAGAACTGCGCGGGGCGAGCATCAGTGGCGCATACCATCCCATGCGTATGAGTAATCGAATGTCACGTACCCCCTTCGCAGCCACCCCCGAATCCTACGGCCAGTGAGGACCCGGTCATGACCGAGCGCGACCAAACCCTGCGCGACCAAACCCTGCGCGACCAAACCCTCCCCCCTATCCGAGTCCTCTATCTCGTGAAGGGCCTAGGCCCCGGTGGCGCTGAGCGCTTAATCGTGGCTGCCGCTAGTGCCCACGATCGCTCTGCATTCTCTCTAAGGCTGGCGTACCTTCTCCCTTGGAAAGATGCCCTAGTGCCTGAGCTCGAGAGGCTCGATGTTCCGACCACTTGCTTAAACGTGCGCAGAGAATTGGATCTACGCTGGGGGATGCGCCTCAGGCGTGAACTAATGGAGAATCCTGCAGACATCCTCCATGCCCACTCGCCATATCCTGCGGGGATAGCTCGACTCGTAATCCGGACCCTGCCACGCCGCCTTCGCCCTCGCATCGTCTACACGCTGCACAACACTTGGGGATCGTTCTCGAGGCTGACGCGTTTACTAAACGGACTGACCTATGGCCTCGACTCGGCAGATATAGCGGTGTCGCGAATTGTTAATGACACACTTACCCCGAGACGCCGAGAGCGCACTGAGGTATTAGTCCATGGAATCCAACTCGACGAGGCCCGCTTGCAAATGGGGAAGAGAGCCTCTATTCGCAGTGAACTCGGGGTCGCTCCAGACGAGTTTGTGGTGGGGACAATCGCAAACTTCAGGGCACAGAAGGACTACCCCAATCTGCTCGAGGCAGCGCTGCTACTGAAACAACGTGATGTACCGATTCGTATCATCGCTGTCGGCCAAGGTCCTCTAGAAGAGGAGATGCGAGCGCTCCACGACTCAATGGCGTTAGGCGATCGCGTGCTCCTACTCGGCCAGCGAGACGACGCAGTAGCAGTGCTTGGTGCTTGTGATGCATTCGTGATGGCCTCAAAGAATGAGGGCCTTCCGGTTGCGATTATGGAGGCCCTCGCCCTCGGCCTACCGATATGCGCCACCTCAGTTGGAGGAATCCCCGAGGCAGTTACTGACGGGGTAGAGGGGCAACTTGTTCCACCGAGCGACCCCGAGTCTCTAGCCTCCGCCCTGACAAGACTCGCAACTGAGCCTGTATTGCGAGAGCAACTAGCCGCTGGCGCGCGCGAGTCTGGAGAGCGCTACGACATTCGAACAGCCGTCACGCGAATAGAGGAGATATATAGGGAGGTTCTGAGGTGAGCTCAGATGGCTTGACTATTAGGAGAGCCCTGCCAGCCGACCGCCCCGAGATAATCGCGCTGCTTGCAGCCTCGTTAGGGAGAGAGACTGATCCTCGTTTTGAGGAGCTCTACTCATGGAAGCACGAAGAGAACGCCTTCGGAGCATCTGCGAGTTGGGTCGCATGCGACGGCGAAACAATCGCGGGGTTTCGCGCATTGATGCGATGGGAATTCACTCGCGGAGACGAGTTATTGCGATGCGTCCGCGCAGTAGATACTGCGACTCACCCGGATTATCAGGGCCAAGGAATCTTCACGCGCCTCACTCTCCGCGGGATAGATGAACTGCGCGACGAAGGGTGCGGATTCGTATTCAACACACCCAATGAGCAGAGTCGCCCCGGTTACCTGAAGATGGGGTGGAGCGTTGTCGGCCAACCACAAGTATTTTTCAGGCCGCGCTCGGCGACCGCAGCACTAAAGATGCTCAGGTCCCGGACGCCAGCCGAGCGGTGGTCATCGCTTAGCAATCTTGGGGCACCCGCGGCTGAGATTCTGAGTGACACTCGCGGCCTACAAGCTCTACTCGATTCGCTCCCGAGAGTTGCCGAACTCCGCACACGCCACACTGCAGAGAGTCTCGAGTGGCGCTTCGGGTCCGAGCTCCTTAGTTACAGGATCGTTACCGGGGATGGCGGCGTCGAGGACGGAATTGCAGTGGTCAGGGTGAGGCAGCGCGGAGATGCTCGGGAGGCCGCGCTCTGCGAGGTAATTGCCCCAGACGATAATGCGAAGGCAAGAAAGGCTTTGGTTAAAGCAGTTACGAGACAGGTAGACGCGGATTATGTGCTCAGCCTCGGAGTTAACCGCGATGGCCTGCTTCCGCTCCCGAGACAAGGACCAATACTTACTTGGCGTGGCGTCACAGAGATCGAGATGCCAGCTCTTGATAACTGGCTACTGACACTCGGCGACATCGAGCTTTTTTAGTTCGCTCCCCTAGAGGCTCATCGCTAACCTGCTGCGTCGAACATCGCCTCGTAGGCAGTCCCCGCGTAGAGCTCTCTGAGTTCGTCAAAATTGGCGATCACTTCTCGTAGGTCATCGCTTGTGTTCTTCAGTGTTGCCCCTGCTACTGGAAGGCTGCGCACTCCGAGGTATTTGAATACCTTCTCGAAAGTCGCTGGCGGGTCGGCGCATAGGTCTTCATAATCAATGTGTAGGTGCGGCCTATCTAGGCCATCTACAAAACTACGAATGACCCCTTTCTCCTCCTCTACCGCAGCGAGGCGCGCAGCGAAGTCTTCTGGGTCTATCTCAAGCAGTCCGAGCTCCGCTGAGCCTTCGTAACGGTTCCACCTACCAGTTCGCTCTCGAAGCACCCTTGCCGTAATTCTGCTCACGGCATGCTTGACGTCATTTCTCCGATCCAAAACAATGATCTGAGTGTTATACCGCTCTACGGCTGCAGTAAAGGCTTCTTGATCAAGCACATCTCGGAGTTTGGTCTTAAAGCCGATTGCCTTGGAGCGCCCAACTACTGGCCCTCGCAGATAGCGATCCACCCAGGCCCTCTGTGTCTCGACGCCTTTAGCGCGCAGCCCGTCTAAGACCTCGCCCTTCGCCTCTACATCGCGGTGGGAGTCAAGAGCGCTGACAAGGAACGTGCTTCCTGTGCGCCCCGGGAAGAGAATCACGAATCGAACTAGTTGTGGTCGAGCTACCAGCATGGATTTCCTCTCCTGCAAGACTCCGTAGACTACACAGCGCAACATTGTTCGAGAACCTCCACTAATGGTCCGAGGCGCGGGGAGTCTGAGGGTCCGGTGCCTACATCATCTGCACGCAGAATCACGACAACTATGACCTCCCGTCTAGCGGAGGGCATCAAACTAGGCATCGGCACGGGTATCAAGGCCGCTGCGGCATCGGCTGATCGCGCACGCCCTCCCCGCAGCGGAGTCACTGTTCTGATCTACCACCGCGTTGGCCGACGAGCTCAAGTTGAGATGGATCTAGATGCCCATATTTTTGAGCGCCAGATCTCCGAACTAGCCGAGGGAGGTCGGGTTGTAGATATCGATCAGGGACTTGCGCTTCTAGACGGATCGCTCGCCGAGCCTGCCTATAACCCTGTTGTCATCACCTTCGACGACGGAACCTCCGACTTTGCTGAGATCGCAGTTCCAATACTTGTTAAATACAGAGTCCCGGCGTTGCTATACGTCTCCACTGAGTTTCTCGACTCTAGGAGGGAATTCCCTTATGCCGGTACCCCTCTGACTTGGAATGCTGCACGAGAATCAATCGCAACAGGGCTCATCACACTCGGTTCGCATACCCATACCCACGCCCTCCTCGACCGCGTCGACGCGTCGACTGCGCGCGACGAACTCGACCGCTCTATCGAGAGGCTGGGCGAGGAGACAGGCCTCGCGCCAAAGCACTTCGCATACCCTAAGGCCCTGCTTGGCACCCCGGCTGCAGCCGAACTCGTGAGAAAAAGGTTTGTCTCAGCATCTCTCTCAGGTACGAAACGAAATGTATTTCTTGAGACAGATCCCTACAGACTTGCGCGATCGCCCATTCAAGCAAGGGATGGAATGCATTGGTTTCGTCGCAAGGTAGATGGCGGACTCCGCCTCGAGGACGATCTACGTGCAAGGTTGAACCGGCTGCGATATAGAGGGGCTAGCGAGTGAGCCGACCGCGCCTGATACACGTCACCACTGCAGATATAAGTCTCTCTCTACTTCTAGGGCCTCAACTAAGCGCATTCTCCAATGCAGGGTACGAGGTAATCGGCGCATCAGCTCCAGGCCCATTTACGGAGGAGCTTGAGTCTTGGGGCATTGAGCACCGACCACTCAAGCATGCAACGCGCTCAATGGCGCCCCATAAAGATGCCGCTGCAATGGCTGAGTTATACAGACTCTTCAGGGAACTTCGCCCTGAGATTGTGCACACACATAATCCAAAACCAGGTCTCTACGGACGGATCGCTGCGCGAGCTGCGAGAGTCCCCGTAGTGGTCAACACCGTGCATGGCCTATATGCGCTACCTGAAGACAAGTTTGCAAAACGATCAGTTGTTTACTCGCTAGAGCGCCTCGCATCTATGTGTTCTGATGCAGAGCTAGTTCAGAATCCAGAGGACATAGCGACCCTCCTAAAGATTGGGGTGCCCAGCAAGAAGATTCGGCTGCTCGGTAACGGTGTAGACCTGACGCGCTTTAAGCCTTTAGATGAGGGCGATACAGACTCAATCGAAGGAACAGCGGATACCCAGCCTGAAACACGGAGTGAAAGCCTGCGCGACAAATTGCGAGGCGAACTCGGGGTCGGAGCTTCAACCGTTCTATGTGGAGCCGTTGGTCGCCTGGTCTGGGAGAAGGGCTATCGCGAAGTATTTGCAGCCGCAGAGGCTCTTAAGAAGCAGGGAGTTGACGCTGCGTTCATAGTTGTCGGGCCTACAGATCCGCAAAAATCCGACGGAGTGGACGCCGCATCAATCGCAGCAGCAGAGGCCAACGGTATTCGCTTCCTTGGGATGCGTTCAGACGTAGAAGACCTGTACAGCGCTATGGATCTCTACATACTTGCCTCCTATCGCGAGGGATTTCCTCGATCTGCGATGGAGGCGGCGGCATCTGGCTTGCCAGTCATTGGAACCGATATTCGCGGCTGCCGCCAAGTAGTTGACCCAGGCCTAACCGGCTTGCTTGTACCTGCCCGCGATTCTCAGGCACTGACATCAGCGATCTTGGAGATGGTTAAGGACCCAATTAAGCGCAGTGAGATGGGTAGTCGCGCCGTAGCAAAAGCTAGAGCAGAGTTTGACCATCAGCGCGTAATCGACATAACCCTTGAGACCTACGAGCGTCTCCTGGGTGACAGAAGGGTTCGTCGTTGATGAGCGAGCCGCCTATGTCCTCTGATTATTTGATTCGATTAGGCACGAGCAAAGATGCCGGCGATGCGTCGCTCCTACATTCGTCGCGCATCAACGAAGGGTTCCTTCCGACGCTTGGCCCTCGGTTCCTTGGGAGGCTCTACCGTAGAATTGCGCTTGACGGTGACTCTTTCTTAATGGTCGCCGAGAAGGACGGGGAGATTCTTGCAATGGCCTCGTGCACAGAGAACCTTGGGCGTCTCTACAGAGTCTTCATTCTGCGCGACGGGGTAATCGCTGCAGCGAGTGCCCTGTTACCTATTCTTCGATCACTACCGCGCGTTTTTGAGACTCTTAAGTACCCATCACAGGGCGGCTCTGAGCTCGCTAAGACTCCCCTCCCCGAGGCGGAGGTTCTTGCTGTTGCAGTTAGAGAAGGATCATCAGGGCTCGGAGTCGGTCGCCAAATTATGGTTGCTGTGATTGCAGAGTTCACGCGCAGAGGCATTGAGAGTTTCAAAGTTATTACTAACTCTGATAATGCAGCAGCTCTCGCTCTCTACCGTTCTGTAGGTTTTCGGGATACCGCGGCACTAGAGCTACACGAAGGCACAGATTCACTTGCGCTTGTTTGGAGTAGCGAGTGAACCCCTTTCTTGGTCTAATAACTGCATTTGTAGTCACTTGCGCGATGACGCCCATCGCTATTCGCGTGGCGCATCGCACCGGCATGGTTGATAGGCCTGGTTCCCTAAAAGTTCAGAGCACCCCCGTGGCTTACTTAGGTGGGGTTGCAGTTTTCGCCGGCGTATCTGGAGCACTCGCTGCGACGACTCCACGCTTGCTCATTCCACTTGCTCTCGCTCTATTACTTGGACTCTTCGATGACCGCTTAGATATTTCCCCTCGCATACGCGTTATCTGCGAGGCTGTAATTGCTCTAATCGGCGGAGCATTGGTACCGGCCGGAGATGGCGCTTTGGGGGTTGCAATTACGGCTCTCCTCATTCTCGGACTGCTAAACGCCGTGAACCTTCTGGATGGCCTAGATGGTCTAGCGGCTGGAGTCTGCTCTGCCTCCGCGATTGGCTTTGCATTCATATCTGAAGACCTCCGATTGGAAGACCCTAAATTGCTGGCGTTATCGCTTCTTGGGGCACTAATCGGATTCTTGATATTCAATCGCCCACCAGCACAGATCTATTTAGGCGACGCCGGCGCATACCTAATAGGCGTGGCGCTAGCGATCCTTGCCGCCCTCAGCCTTAAGGGGGCCAGTACCACCTCGGCGAGCGTTGCTATCTGGGCCGCACTCCCCCTAATCGTTGCGGTGCCGATCCTTGACACCCTGGTTGCGATTCTTCGAAGGCTCCGGGCTGGAGACCCCATCTTCTCTGGTGATCGAAGCCACATCTATGACCAATTATGCGATCGCGGCATCCCTGCGCAGCGTGTTGCCGTGATCATGGTCTCGGCACAGTGCGTCTTGGTGCTCCTTGGAATTCTGGCCTCACGCCTAAGCAGTATTGCAAGTGTGTCCTTGATGCTCCTAAGCGCCGGTATTCTCATTGCGATCACGGTAAGGGCGGGGTTCCTAACCACAGACGGAGGAGAATAAGTGAAGAAGCTCGCAGTACTCGGCGGCGAGAAGTCATTCCCTGATGGCGTCGCGTTCGTGCGCCCTCCAGCACCGCCGCTCGAGGAGGTAGTAGCACGCCTCGCTCCTTCATACTCTCAAGGCTCACTAACCAATGGACCTTTAGTACGCGAGTTGGAGGACTCTGTTGCAGAGCGACTCGGTGTCCGTAATGTTGTCGCAGTCTCCTCATGCACAACAGGCTTGATGCTCTCTGTTGCTGGGCTCGCAGAATTTGGAGAGATCAGCGGACCGGTCATCATGCCGTCGTTTACATTCTCCGCCGGCCCTCATGCAGTCGCGTGGAGCAACCTAGGCGTCCGCTTCGTTGAGTGTGACCCCCTAAGTTTTCAGATTGACCTTGCTCACACCTCGATGCATCTTGAGGGCGCAGGCGCAATTATGGCTACGCATGTTTTCGGCGCGCCGTGTCGACCTGAACAAGTTGAGGCAATGGGTAAAAGCGCTGGTATTCCCGTTCTCTTCGATGCCGCACATGGCTTTGGGGCGCTTCGTCATGGCCGACCGCTTGGAGGATTCGGAGAGGTCGAGGTATTCAGCATGACCCCTACAAAGCCTCTAGTTGCAGGCGAGGGCGGTCTTGTCTGCACCGATAGAGACGACCTTGCTGAGTATCTTCGCCTCGCACGTGAGTATGGAAACCCCGGCGACTACAACACTCGTTTTATAGGCTTAAACGGTCGTTTGTCTGAGATGCATGCAGCTATTGCCCTGGCCTCAATTTCCCATATTGATGAGCACCTAGAGACGCGCAGGCGCCTTGCCGGTAGATATTCAGATGGAATCCTCGCTATCCCAGGGGTCAGGACTCAAGCAGTAGATAGTGAAGACCTATCTACCTATAAAGATTTTACGATCGCAATAGACGCAGGAGATTTCGGTGTTAGCCGAGACCAACTTGTGACGGCTCTTAGCGCTGAGGGAATCGATACACGCAATTATTTTGATCCCCCCGTACACCGACAGGATTCGCATGCTTCGCGTTCTCCATCTGACCTACCGGTAACAGATGCTGTCTCAAAGACAGTAGTGAGTCTCCCGCTCTACCCCGCATTAACCGACGCTGTGGTCGATCAAATTGTTGAGATCATCGCAGGTGTCGGGGAGAGCGCAGCGAGCCTCAACTAACGGAATTCTCTGCGGCTTGCCTGCGCGCAGATCGCGATATGCGCCGCCTGCCCAAGGGAATAGCGACGCCAATGAATACCCCGGCAGCGAGGGCTGGCACTAGCCGGACAATCGCCTCTCCGGCACCAAACGCCATGCCCGCTATACGCGATGCCCACATGGCAAGAATCAACTGCGCCGCAAGAATCGCGAGAGCTCTGCGTGTTCGATTCCAGCCGAGCTCAAATCGAAACCAGACTCGAAGTCGGTGACCTATCGGAATCGTTGCAAACAGCGCAAGCGCCCCGACTGACCCCACAATAGAACCAGGCCTCGCCCAACCTTCGTGGACTGCAACCCAGAGGAGGAGACCAACAGCAGCGGCCGAGCCGCCCTCCCCTAAACGCGCTAGTCGGAATGGGAGCCCAAGAAGGGCGAGGGGTATAGCGGCGCCAAGCAGGACAAGCATGAGTTCGGTATCTGGAACCGTTGAGTAGACCGCTCCAATCGTAAAGAGCCACATCACTGGACCGAGGCCGAGGCGACCTAGGTCCCGGTCGGTCTCAGCAGCGAGCGGCCCGAGTATCGCGGTCCCGAGAATAACTAGCCAAGGAACCCAGCTCGGCCCGAAGAAGGTCTGCCCGGCGACGAGTCGCCAAGCACCTGGGAGGGCCAGAATCATTCCGGCCGGTAGTGGTGCTGGGGTCAGCCCCGCTACTGCAACCCCCAGCCAAACAAGGGCTAGCCCAAGGAAGACTCCGCTCGGCACGGCAGGGATATTCCCCCCAGCCTTTACCATCGGCGGCAAGGACCTCTGGAGCGCATCTAAGGCCATGAGTGAGGAGACCACGAATGCCGGGCCAACTAGGCCGGGGAGTCTGCTCGGAGAGGCTCTAATGCGCAGGCGTCTCAGCCATCTTCTCCCGACAGCCGATCGGAGCCAGACGGCTATTAGCGCCAATACCCCAGCGCCGGCTGCGGCTACTAGCCCCCGCAGTGCCCCAATATGAAGCTCAGGGGCCTCGAGCGCAGTTCTAATTGGATCAAACATTGGCCCCACCAACCTCAGGCTTAACGCATAATTTGACTCTTCGTAGCACCGTATTCACTTTCGGTGAAATTAGGTCTTGCGCTCACGGTTACTTGGGGTGAGAATAGACGCAGTTTCTAGGGGGACCGGGCAGTCCGCTTTGATTTGGTTTCATTATTGATTCCAAGTTAGGTCGGATCCCCCTCCGGCGAGAGTTATCGGGGGAGTTGAGCATGGCATTGGTCTCATCATCAATAGTGCCCGCGCGACTGAGGTCTAAGAGAAGCCTCAGAATCATGACTGATAACGCCGCTTGGGTATTCGCTATGTATGCGGCGGTCTTACTTCGACTTGATTTTGATATGACTCGCGTTGAGGCCTTTCGCGTAGCGACTCTGATCCCACTCGCATGGGCCCTTCAGTTTCTTTTCGGATGGCTATTCGGGCTCTACCGCGGCTTCTGGATCAACGGTTCTTTCGATGAAGTGGCGGCCCTTGCCCGGACGATCGGAGCGGTCACCGGAGTTCTCTTCATCTACGACTTACTAATCCCAGGAACTCGGCCGGCACCCGCTAGCGCAATTATTGCTGCGGGATTCCTAGCCCTCGTGGCATCAGGCGGCGTTCGTTATCTTGCTCGACATGCAATTGACCGTAGCCGCAGAGCAAGAGATGAAGGCCTCCCTCGTGCGCTCATCTTTGGAACGGGCGAGTGCGGGGTGCGAATGATCAACTCCCTGCTCTTTGAAGACTCCAGCCCCTGCATCCCTGTAGCACTTCTCGACGACGACCGCGAAAAACAAAACCTCACCGTTAAGGGCCTGCGCGTCATCGGCGGGCGTGCATCGATGTTCGATGCGGCGAGGCGCTTCAACGCGACTGTCTTAGTTATCGCAATCCCAACCGCCGAGGGCTCGACCATTCGTGAGCTCACAGCACTCGCCGAACTCGCCCAGCTCGAGGTACTAGTAGTTCCTACTGTCACTGAGTTATTCGGTGGTCAGGTGCGCGCTACTGACCTTCGTGAGCCGACCGAGGCCGACCTTCTCGGTCGACGCATCATCGAGACAGACCTTGAGCAAGCAGCCTCTTACCTGCAAGACCGAGTTGTTCTTGTAACCGGGGCTGGAGGATCAATCGGCTCAGAGTTATGTCGGCAAATAGCGCGCTTTGGGCCACGCAGACTCGTAATGCTCGATAGAGACGAGTCCGGTCTCCACCAGGTACAGCTTTCATTAGAGGGCCGGGCTCTCCTTGATTCTCCAGACTTAATACTCCTCGATATTCGAGACCGCCATCGCGTCGCAGAATTGTTCGGAGAGATTCGCCCCGACGTCGTCTTCCATGCTGCGGCTCTCAAGCACCTTCCTCTTCTTCAGGCCCACCCGGTAGAGGCGCTTAAATCCAACGTATGGGGATCTCTCTCCGTCCTCGATGCCGCGGCCGCTGCAGGTGTAACACGATTTGTAAACATCTCCACTGATAAAGCCGCCAACGCATGCAGCATCCTTGGATACTCCAAACGCATAGCCGAGGGACTCACCTCCTACTTCGGACTGCGACACCCTGGTACCTACCTAAGTGTTCGCTTCGGGAATGTTCTCGGCAGCAGAGGCTCTGTGCTTACCGCATTCAGAGCACAGATTGAGGCTGGCGGACCGGTCACAGTTACGCATCCAGATGTGACCCGCTATTTCATGACCATCGAGGAAGCAGTTCAATTAGTAATCCAAGCCGGAGCTATTGGTCACGACGGTGAGGCACTCGTCCTCGATATGGGCGAGCCGGTAAAGATTGCGGATGTAGCTCGAAGGCTCTGTGCCAACCATGTGCCAGAGATTCCGATTGTCTTCACAGGGCTGCGCCCTGGAGAGAAGATGCATGAAGAACTCTTCGCAGATGGAGAAGCCTCGTACCAATCCAATCACGAATTGATTCGCTATGTCAGGGTTCCGGATCTCGACCCAACATTTGTACGTGACGTCGATCCGAAAGTAAGCGGAAAAGACATGGCCTCGCTCCTTGAGTTCCTTGCTCGCACCATGACCGTCGTACTTGGTGATGAACCAGTGAGCAGCGGTGTCTTTGAGGCTCCAAGGGTCGATCGAGTCGTGGACGGCGCGCTGTAAAGGTATTTAGGCCTCCGATTACGGCCTAATCTCATGCCTGTGAAAATTCTTATCACCGGCGGAGCCGGATTCATAGGCTCGAACCTCGCGGATGCATTACTCGCACGTGGAGACTCTGTACGCATACTCGATGACCTCTCAACAGGGTTCAAGGAGAACGTCCCCGACGGAGCCGAGTTGATTATTGGTTCGGTCGCTGACGAGGAGTGCGTCGCTGCAGCGATGGACGGAATCGAGGCGGTTTTCCATGAGGGTGCGCGTGGATCTGTTGCGCGCTCCGTTGCGCTGCCACTCGAGACCGATACGGCCAACACACACGGAACCCTCACGGTGCTGCACCGCGCCCAGCAGGCAGGAGTGCGAAGGGTCATCTATGCATCCTCGAGCAGCGTCTACGGTGGCGCAACCGCTCCCCCAACCGCTGAGACTGCCCCGCTCGTTCCTCGCTCTCCATATGCCGCCACAAAACTCGCCGGAGAGGTTTACTGCCGTGTATTCGCCGAGTTACATGGCCTAGAGACTGTTTCGCTGCGATATTTTAATGTCTTTGGACCACGGCAGCGGCCTGACTCTCAATACGCAGCGGTAATTCCGCTATTTATTGAGGCGTTATCTGCTGGGAAGCCAGTTGAGGTCCATGGTGACGGACTGCAGAGCAGAGACTTCACGTTCGTCTCTGATGTTGTAGCCGGCAATATCGCTGCCTTAGAGGCGCCTGCTGATAAGTGCTCTGGGAGGGTCTTCAATCTCGCTCCAGGCACTACCCAATCGCTACTCGACCTCCTAGATTCTCTCGGCAGAATCCTCGGCGTTACCCCTGAGCGTATCCATACAGAGTCGCGTGCGGGGGATGTAAAACTCTCCCAAGCAGATTCCTCACTAATAGCAAGCGCACTCGGCTTCTCCTGCAGCGTTGCTTTCCACGAAGGACTAGAGCGCACTGTTGATTGGTTCTCAAAGCGCTAAACACCGATAGCGATGAAGCTTTAGAGGAGTGTTAATACCTCAGGGCCATTATCTGTTAGAGCAATCGTGTGCTCGAAGTGCGCCGACCTGCCACCATCAACCGTGACTACAGTCCAGCCGTCGTCTAATACTTGAGTCTCATCAGACCCGGTGTTGACCATCGGCTCAATCGCCAAGACGATCCCAGGCTTCAACCTCAACTTATGCCCCGAGCCGTTGCGAAAATTGGGGACCTCGGGGTCTTCGTGCATTGCCCGGCCAATGCCGTGACCTACATACTCCCGCACGACAGAGAAGCCCGCAGCCTCAACCAAGTCTTCGACTGCTCCGCCGATTCTCCCAAGGCTCGCGCCCACTTTCATAGCCGCAACGGCCGCCTCGAGCGAGGATCGCGTTACATCAATGAGGCGCTGTGACTCTTCATCAATGGCGCCAATAGGAATAGTGATAGCTGCGTCTGCATGCCAACCCTCGATAATCGCTCCACAGTCAATGGAGAGGATGTCGCCCTCATGAAGGACACGACCATCTGGGATTCCATGCACGATTACTTCATTCGGGGATGCGCATATAACTGCCGGGAACCCGTGATACCCAAGGAAATTAGAGAGGGCATTGCGGCGCTCTAATACTCCTCTCGCAACAGCATCAATCTCTAGAGTCGTCGCCCCTGGGCGCGCAGCCATTGAGCATGCTTCATGCATCTCGGCGACTACCTTGCCAGCCCGGCGCATGATCGCTATCTGTGCGGTTGTTTTGCGTGTATACAACTCAGTCTTCGGTTTTAAGGCGAGCATCGATTGCGCTCACGATGCGTGCGAATACTTCGTCCCCCGTTCCGAGCCCATCAATCTCATCGAGGCGATCTATCTCTCTATAAAAATCAAGAATGGGCATCGTCGCGGTTTCGTAGAGCTCAAGGCGGCGCATTACAGCGACCTCAGTATCATCGTCTCGCTGGCTTACTGTGCCGCCGCATACATCGCAGACGCCATTGACCTTGGGAGGCATAGTTAGATGGTAGGTAGTGCCGCAGTCGTCGCATACTCGACGCCCGGCAATACGGTCGAGGACGATCTCCGTCGGGACCTCAAGATCAATCGCTATATCTAGCGGTCGACCAGAGATAGCAAGCTCTTCCTCAAGAGCGGATGCCTGGACAAGTGTGCGCGGGAATCCATCTAGAACGAACCCGCTATCCATCAGACCCCCGTCGAGCATCTGCTCTCGTACAACACGCAGTACAAGATCATCGGGTACAAGTTCGCCGCGATCCATGTAAGCAATTGCCTCTAAGCCTGCAGGTGCTCCGCCTCTTGCAGCGGCACGAAAAAGATCGCCCGTAGAGAGGTGCGCGACGCTGTAATGCTGGGCAATACGCACCGCTTGGGTGCCCTTGCCGGCACCCTGCTTCCCCAGCAGGATGAGACGTATTCCGCTTGTCATGTTGATGCTCCTCAGGCGAGGAAGCCCTCATAGTTTCTCATCATCAACTGACTATCGATTTGTTTCATCGTCTCAAGCGCCACACCAACGGTAATGAGAAGTGAGGTTCCTCCAAACGGAAACTGCGTAATGTTCCACGCAGCAAAGACAATGAGCGGTGTCAGCGCAATAGCGGCAAGGAAAAGCGAGCCAGGGAGCGTGATCCGGTTGAGCACCTTTGCTAGGTATCTCTCCGTGGGAGGCCCTGGTCGAATGCCTGGGATAAATCCACCCTGCTTACGAATGATGTCAGCCTGCTGCGCGGGGTTGAATGCAATCGCTGTATAGAAATAGGCAAAGAAGACAATGAGCAGGGTGTAGAAGCCCATGTAGAAGAGGCTGCTCTGCCTAACTAGGTACTTGCTCGTGAAAGTTTGGAGAGCCTGCCAGTTAGTAGCGGTTGCGATAAGGGCGGGGAACGAGAGGATTGATGAGGCGAAGATAACCGGGATAACGCCGGACTGGTTGACCTTGAGAGGTATGTAAGTGCTTTGACCCCCATACATCCGTCGCCCAACTACACGTTTTGCGAATTGGACAGGGATTCTTCGCTGCCCGGACTCGACATAAACAATTGCCGCAACCATTCCGATGAGGATGATGAATATAACTACACCCTTGTACCAGCCGCCCTCTGCGAAGATGGTCCCGAATCCGCTTGGTAAGCGCGATACGACAGAGGCAAATATCAAGATCGACATCCCATTACCAATTCCGCGAGCGGTAATCGACTCTGCGAGCCACATGACTAGTGCAGTACCGGCTGTCCAAACAAGGACGATCATTGCTGCTCGCCATGCGTTGAAGTCCGGTATGAAGTTGACTCCCTGCGGAAGGTTACCGAAGAGCGCGGTATTCCCCTGCTTGAGCGCAAATACAAAACCAGTTGACTGGATGATTGCGAGACCCATGGTGACATAACGGGTCCACTGCGTAATTTTCTTCTGACCAGACTGTCCCTCGTTCTGCCACTCCTCGAGCTTGGGGATCACAACACCGAGCAACTGCATGATGATCGATGCAGTGATGTACGGCATGATTCCAAGGAAGAAGACCGAGACGCTAGTTATGGCTCCACCGGAGAAGAGGTTAAGGAAACCCACGACTCCGTTATCCGCTGAGGTCTGCTGCAGAGATTGGATCGCAGAGAAATCTACAAATGGGACAGGTATATGCGAACCTATGCGATAGGCAGCAATAACTAGGAGCGTGAAGAGAACCTTGTTCCGTAGGTCAGGGACCCGGAACATATTCCGCAAGCGGCCGATCATTGGGTGGTTGTCCTCCTGGAGTTGATCCCGTCAAGCGAGATCGCGAAGCCTACCGGTTAGTGAGGGCATTGCCCTTGGCGGGTGGACGACGATCTCCCCATGGAAGCGCAATGAGTTCAGTGGTCCCACCAGCGGCCTCAATAGCGGCCTTGGCGGAGTCTGAGAATCGATGAGCTTTAACGGTTAGGGAGTTAGAGATCTCGCCTCTCCCAAGTACCTTGACTAATCCTCGCTTGGCCACAAGGCCGCGCTCGCGTAGTGTCTCGGGGTCGACAACCGTCCCTGCTGCAAAATCCTCTAGAGCATCTAGGTTGACGACGTTGTACTCGACTCGGAATGGGTTCTTGAAGCCCTTGGACTTCGGTGTCCGGCGATGCAGCGGTGTCTGTCCACCCTCGAACCCTGGCTTTACAGTATTCCGAGCGTGCTGACCCTTAGTACCGCGGCCTGCAGTCTTGCCACCTTTACCGGCGATACCACGACCCATACGCTTGGCCGGGCGCTTGGACCCCTCTGCTGGCTTAAGTTCATGGAGTTTCATTAGGAGATCTCCTCTACCTTTACGAGGTGAGTGACACGCGCAATCATTCCGCGAATCTCTGGTCGGTCATCGAATTCATTAGTGCGGCCAATGCCGCGAAGCCCAAGGGCACGCATTGTCCCGCGAGTCTTTGGCTTTGTGCCGATAGTTGAACGCAGCTGAGTAACTCGGATTCGCCCCATTATGCGACCTCAATCGGTGCGGTCTTCACTGCATTGCGCTCACGGTATGCACGGAGCACACCGGCAGGGGTTACTTCCTCCATGCTCTTGCCACGCATCTTGGCGACATCCTCTGGACGACGCAGAGCGCGTAATCCGGCGATGGTTGCACGAGAGACGTTGATTGCATTAGCCGAGCCAAGAGACTTAGCTAGAACATCGTGTACACCCGCTGCCTCGAGGATTGCTCGCGCCGCACCACCGGCGATTACACCGGTACCAGGGGCTGCTGGCTTGAGAAGGACGCGCGCTGCGTCGTGCTCTCCAACGAGTTCATGGGTGATTGTGGTTCCAGCAAGCGGCACCTTGAAGAGGTTCTTCTTGGCCTCTTCCATGCCCTTTTGGATAGCAGCAGGAACCTCTTTAGCCTTGCCGTAGCCAAGACCAACACTTCCCTCGCCATCGCCGACTACTACTAGGGCAGTAAAGGAGAACCTTCGTCCACCTTTTACTACCTTGGCAACGCGGTTGATTGCGATTACCCGCTCTTCGTACTGGCCTTCGGCCATGGGTTACTCCCTTGTCTTTCTAGAACTCGAGGCCGCTAGCGCGCGCCGCATCGGCGATTGCTGCAACTCGTCCGTGGTATCGGTATCCACCGCGGTCAAACACGACGCTTTTGATACCTGCTTCTTTTGCTCTCTCGCCAATGCGCTGGCCAACAGCTGTGGCTGCTGCCACATTGCCGGTTGCACCCTTGCGAGCTGCTGCCTCCATTGTTGATGCGGAGACAATTGTTCGTCCAGTTACATCGTCGATCACCTGCGCATAGATGTGCGAGGCAGAGCGAAAAACCGCGAGACGCGGTCGCTCGGCTGTGCCGTGCACTTTCTTGCGAACGCGTACGTGGCGACGCTTCCTAGATTCTGGTTTGGTAAGGCTCATCGTGTCCCTCTCTTATCCGCTCTTGGCTGACTTGCCGGCCTTGCGCAGGACGCGCTCGTCGGCGTAGCGAATGCCCTTGCCTTTGTAAGGCTCGGGCTTACGGATCTTGCGAATGTCTGCAGCGACCTGGCCAACGACCTGCTTGTCTATCCCGATCACAGTGATGCGGGTAGCAGCAGGGACATCGAAGGTCACTCCATCTGGGGCCTCGACGAAGACTGGGTGCGAGAAACCTACCTGCACCTCAATTTTGGTCGGGCTCTGAGGAATTGCACGATAACCAACGCCTACGATCTCGAGCTCTCTGGTGAAGCCCGCAGATACACCTATCACCATGTTGGAGACGAGAGATCGTGTGAGTCCGTGGAGAGCGCGGTTCTGGCGTTCGTCATCGGGTCGGGTTACAACGAGGTCATCGCCATCGCGTGCGACCGTGATAGTCGGCGGTGCGTCGATCTCAAGAGTTCCCTTGGGTCCCTTTACGGTGATGTGAGAACCAGTGATGGTTACCTCAACGCCTGCGGGGAGAGTTATGGGCTGCTTACCAATACGAGACATGTGATTACCAGACGTGGCAGAGCACTTCGCCACCGATGCGACGCTTACGCGCCTCACGGTCGGTGACGAGACCCTTATTGGTAGAGAGCACGGCAATTCCGAATCCGCCGAGTACGCGAGCGACCGAGTCGGCCTTCGAATACACACGCAGACCTGGCTTCGATACTCGCTTGATGCCAGAGATTGTTCGCTTACGCTCGGGGGTGTACTTCATGTAAACGGTGAGGCGTTGTCCAGGGCGAACGGGGTCGTCTTCGACCTCATAGCCCTCGATGTAGCCCTCGCTCAGCAGCACTTTGGCGAGTGCTTCCTTGACTTTCGAGGAAGGCATCGACGTTGTGTCATGCATAGCGATATTTGCGTTGCGGATGCGTGTAAGCATGTCCGCGATGGGGTCGGTCATTGTCATTGGATCGCCTTCCTCACCACGACGCCTTGGTCACGCCAGGCACTTCGCCTGCGTGAATGAGCTCGCGTAGGCAGATTCGGCATAGGCCGAACTTGCGGTACACCGCTCGCGCTCGACCGCATTTACGGCACCGCGAGTAACCGCGGACCTTAAACTTTGGCTCACGCTGCTGCTTGTTGACTAGTGCTTTTTTAGCCATGTTCCTAACCCACGTTCTCTGTGCGTCTGAACGGAAATCCGAGAGCTCGTAAGAGTGCTCGTCCCTCGTCGTCGGTACGTGCAGAGGAGACAATTGTGATGTCCATTCCACGCGTTGTGTCGATTTTGTCGTACTCAATCTCCGGGAAGATCAATTGCTCGGTCACGCCAAACGTGTAGTTGCCGTGTCCGTCGAAAGACTTGGGGCTAAGCCCGCGGAAGTCGCGAATGCGAGGGATCGCCAGAGTCACAAGGCGGTCATAGAACTCCCACATGCGGGCGCCTCGGAGAGTCACCTTTGCTCCGATGGCATTTCCCTCGCGCAGTTTGAATCCAGCGATAGAGGTCTTTGCCTTCGTGATCAGAGGCTTCTGGCCAGAGATCGTCGTGAGGTCTGCAACTGCACCATCAAGCAAGGAGGCCTGCTGGGTTGCCCCACCTACGCCCATGTTGATGACGATCTTCTCGAGTCGCGGAACCTGCATCACATTGATGAGACCGAGCTCGGTACGCAGAGCCTCACGAAGCTCAGACTCGTATCGTTCTTTTAGACGCGGAGCCATTAGAGGTCCCCTCCACACTTGCGGCAGGTACGCCGTTTCTTCTCGCCCTCGAACTTCATTCCGATGCGAGTGGGTCCACACTTTGAGCAGACGATTGCAACGTTAGAGACATGAATCGGCATCTCTTTATCGATGATTCCACCCTGGGTGGTGGCTGAAGTAGCGCGCTGGTGGCGCTTGGCCATGTTGATTCCACCATCGACGATGACCTTGTCGGTAGCGGTAATTACACGGATCACTTCGCCCTCTTTGCCGAGATCCTTGCCAGCTATGACTCTGACTTTGTCTCCCTTACGGATACGCATCAGAGCACCTCCGGTGCGAGTGAGACGATGCGCATGAACTTCTTGTCACGCAGTTCGCGACCAACTGGTCCGAAGATGCGGGTACCACGAGGCTGCATCGCGTCATTGATAAGAACTGCTGCGTTCTCATCAAATCGGATGTATGAGCCATCGGCGCGACGCTTCTCTTTCTTGGTGCGAACAACTACGCACTTGACAACATCGCCCTTCTTTACAGCGGCACCAGGCTGGGCAGCCTTGACCGATGCAACGAATACATCTCCGATGCTGGCATAGCGACGACGGGTTCCGCCGAGGACCTTTATGCAAAGGACCTCTTTGGCACCGGAGTTGTCGGCAACCTTGAGTCTGCTCTCTTGCTGAATCATTCTCTCTCCCTACCTTGCCCGCTCGAGAATCTCGACGACTCGCCAACGCTTAAGGCGTGACATCGGGCGAGTCTCAGTGATGCGCACACGGTCGCCTTCACGTACCTCGTTGTTCTCGTCGTGAGCGTAAAGCTTCGTTGTGCGCTGGACTGTCTTGCGGTACTTGCGGTGACGTACCCGATCGATTACTGCAACAACAACCGTCTTGTCCTGCTTCACTGAGACTGCTACCCCTTCACGCACTTTTCGCGCATTACGGGTCTCGCCTGTCTCGGCCTGCTCGGCATTGGTCCCTGTGGCGTCAATAGCCTCAGGCACTTCAGTATTGACGGTCTCAGTATTGATGGTCTCAGTATTGATGGTCTCAGTATTGATGGTCTCGGTCTGTTCGGTCTCGCTCATGCGTTCTCCTCGGCAGCCTCTGCCGCTGCGATCTCGCGCTCACGCACGATGGTCTTGATGCGTGCGATGTAACGACGCACATGGGTAATACGCGAAGAGTTCTCGACCTGACCGGTGGCTAGTTGAAAGCGCAGGTTGAACTGCTCTTCCTTTGCCTCGGAGAGTTTTGCGAGCAGATCTGCATCGTTGAGATCAACGAGCGTGTCTGGTCTGAATTCTTTGATTCCAGCCATCAGGCCTCCTCACGTCTAACTACGAAGCGCGTCTTGATCGGAAGTTTGTGCATAGCGAGGCGCATGGCTTCGCGTGCAACATCTTCAGTAACTCCTGAGAGCTCGAACATGATGCGACCTGGCTTAACAACTGCGACCCAGTGCTCAGGGTTTCCCTTGCCAGAACCCATACGGGTCTCAGCAGGCTTCTGAGTAACTGGTTTGTCCGGGAAAATCGTGATCCATACCTTGCCACCACGCTTGATATGCCGAGTCATGGCAATTCTGGAGGCCTCGATCTGGCGGTTGGTGATCCAACCTGGCTCAAGTGCTTGGATCCCAAAGTCTCCATATGTAACGCGCGATCCACCCTTAGCGATGCCGCTCATGCGACCACGCTGGACCTTGCGATGACGAACTCTCTTAGGCATCAACATGGCAGGCCTCAGTCCTCGTCGCCGTGGAACTTAGGAGCCTCGTGGTGCGCTCGTGTGCGACGCTCGATCTCTTCTTCCTCTGCCAAGAGGCGCTCGAGCTCGGGGTCAGCTTCCTTAATAACTGGAGTTGCTTCAAGGCTGATGTCATCGGAGACATTCGTTGAGTCGACGGATACTGACTCATCGGCAGGGCGACGACGCCCTCCACCAGCGGTTACTACACGGCGAACTCCAGGGGTACTCGGAGCCTCACCAGCAGCGAGTGCTGCTTCTTGAGAAATTTTGTCGTCGGAGACCTGCTTGTAAGGAAGGATGTCACCTTTGTAGATCCAGACCTTTACACCGATGCGGCCGAATGTTGTCTTGGCCTCAGATGCGCCGTAGTCGATATCGGCACGCAGTGTGTGCAGAGGAACTCGGCCCTCGCGGTACCACTCCTTGCGGCTCATCTCAGCGCCGCCGAGGCGACCACTTACCTGAACACGAATCCCGAGCGCTCCGGCCTTCATTGCGGTCTGTACAGCGCGCTTCATTGCACGCCTAAATGAGACGCGCCCTGCGAGCTGGTCTCCAACACCCTGAGCGATTAGCGCAGCATCGAGCTCTGGCTGCTTAATCTCTTGGATGTTGAAGTGAATCTTGTTGTTGCCGGTGATCTTGAAGAGTCCAGTGCGAAGACGGTCTGCCTCTGCACCGCGACGACCGATGACGATTCCTGGGCGAGCGGTGAATACATCGATTCGCAGCTTGTCGCCAGAACGCTCGATCTCAATGCGGCTCACCATTGCACGCTCAAGCTGTATGCGCAGGTAGTCGCGGATCTTCCAGTCCTCAATTAGAAACTCTGTATACGCCTTATTATCGGCGAACCATCGTGACTTCCAGTCGGTAGTAATACCGAGGCGGAAGCCATACGGATTGACTTTCTGTCCCATTACTCGGACGCCTCCGTGGTCTCCGCGACCTCAGACTCAGCCGACTCAGCCACTGGGGCCTCCTCCGGCTCGCTGTGGTCGTGTTCGTGGTCATGATCATGGTCATGATCGTGATCGTGGTTGTGCTCGGCCTGAGCCTCTGCTGCACGTGATGCAGCACGTCGGCGCGCACGGTTGGCTTGAGTCGCTCCGCCTCCACCGCGTCGCTCGGAACGCGCACGGTGAAGCTCAAGAGCCTCATCGGGCATGCGGTCTACGACAATTGTGATGTGGCTGGTGCGCTTGCGAATCTTTGTGGCGCGTCCACGAGCACGTGGCCTCCAACGCTTCGCAGTAGGTCCTTCATCGGCCCAGCAGGCGCTGACGAATAGCTCCTCAGGGTCGAGATGATCGTTGTGCTCGGCATTGGCGATTGCTGAGTTCAGCAACTTGCCAATCTCTTCTGCAGCACCGCGTTCACAGAACTGAAGTACATCGCGAGCCTCGTCAATACCGAGTCCGCGGATGAGCCCAAGGACTGCACGCACCTTGTTAGGTGCAATGCCGCAGTGGCTCAGGGTTGCTTGTGTGCCTTGAACGTCAGACCTCATCGACGCACGACCTTCTCCTGGCCGGCGTGGAACCGGAAGGTTCGGGTTGGCGCAAACTCGCCGAGCTTGTGACCGACCATCGGCTCGGAGAGGAACACGGGGACGTGCTTACGCCCATCGTGAACCGCGATCGTGTGGCCGACCATGTCGGGGGTGATCGTCGAACGGCGGGACCAGGTCTTGATCACCTTGTGCTCGCCGGCCGCGTTTTGACGCTCGACCTTCAAGAGAAGGTGCTCATCAACAAATGGGCCTTTTTTTAGACTGCGTGGCATGTTTTAACTACCTCCGTGAACCGCGTGTGCGGCGGCGGCGAATGATCATCTTGTCGGAGGCCTTGCCTCGCTTGCGTGTTCGTCCTTCAGGCTTACCCCATGGTGAAACAGGGTGACGCCCACCAGAAGACTTACCTTCTCCACCACCAAGTGGGTGGTCAACAGGGTTCATAGCTACACCGCGGGTCTGCGGGCGCTTGCCCTTCCAGCGGTTACGACCGGCCTTACCAATTGAGATAAGTGATGCCTCGGCGTTACCGACAGAACCAACCGTTGCACGGCAGTCAATCGGAACGCGACGCATCTCGGTTGATGGGAGACGAATAGTTGCGTATAGGCCTTCTTTAGCGACGAGTTGAATTGAAGCGCCAGCGCCGCGACCCAACTTCGCCCCTGCTCCAGGCTTCATCTCAACATTGTGGACAACGGTACCGACTGGGATGTATCGCAGAGGTAGAGCGTTTCCTGGGCGAATATCTGCGCCTTGACCACTCTGGAGCATGTCTCCAACCTGGATACCAGCTGGCGCAATGATGTAACGCTTCTCGCCATCGCGGTAGTGCAGAAGTGCAATACGTGCGTTGCGGTTTGGGTCGTACTCAATCGCTGCAACCTTTGCAGGGATGCTGTCTTTCTCGCGCTTGAAGTCGATGATGCGGTACTGGCGCTTGTGGCCTCCACCGCGGTGACGCGATGTGGTACGACCATAGGAGTTACGTCCACCGGTACGCGGCTTAGGCGCGAGTAGCGACTTCTCGGGGCGATCCTTGGTGATCTCGGCGAAATCCGAGACGGTCTGGAACCTGCGCCCTGGGCTTGTGGGTTTACGTTTACGAATGGCCATAATTAGCTCCCGAAGATCTCAATCCGGTCGCCCTCGGCAAGCGATACCAGTGCGCGCTTTGTCTTTGACCGCTGACCCCAAGTGCCGGTCTTGCGGTTGCGCTTGCGCTTGCCAGCGCGGTTGACCGTGTTGACGTTTATTACCTTGACCCCGAAGATGGCCTCAACGGCCTGACGGATCTCAATCTTGTTTGCTCCAGGTGCAACCTCAAACGTATAGACGTTTGCGTCGAGAGCCGCGTAGGACTTCTCCGATACAACTGGGCGAATAATTACATCGCGATGGTCGGCGCTCATGATGCGTCCTCATCTGTATCTGCGTCAGCACTATCTGAGGCGGTGACGCTCAACTTTGTGCGAGGCGTTGCTGGAGTTGCTGCACTAAGACGCTCGACAGTGATAGCGAGAGTTGACTCGCTGAAGACAATCGTGTCGCAGAGCAGTACGTCGTAGGTGTTGATCTCCTCAGGGAGAATTACACGAACTCGGTCACCCAAGTTTCGGAAGGAGAGCCAGGTCTCGCGCTCCGAGCGGTCTAGGCAGATAGCGAGACGCACTTGGCGCTCACCACTAGCCCGGAGCCCAAGAGCCTCGAGTGCGCCAATTGCACGCTTGGTTGATGGTGGAGTAAAGCCCCATGCATCAATTACCTGAACCTTGCCCTCTTGAGCACGATCCGATAGAGCTGAGAGAACCGCAAGTCGCACCATCTTCTTGGGTGTGCGCTGCGTATAGTCACGAGGCTTCGGTCCATGAGCAACTCCACCACCGCGCCAGTGAGGCGCACGTGAAGAACCCTGGCGCGCACGCCCGGTGCCCTTCTGGGCCCATGGCTTAGCGCCTCCGCCTCGTACCTGAGCACGGGTCTTGGTGCTAGAGGTACCGGAGCGTTTATGCGCCAACTGTGCAGTAACAACCTGGTGCATTACCGATGCATTTGGCTCAATACCAAAGATGTCATCAGGCAACTCAGCAGTGCCTACTACCTTGCCCTCGATGTTGCGAACGTCAACGGTACTCATCGGGCACCTGCTTTGACTGCGTTACGTAGGAATACAAGCCCGCCCTTGGGGCCAGGGACTGCGCCGCGAACAAGGATGATTCCCCGCTCGGCGTCGCCCTCTACAACCATGAGATTAAGAGTCGTTGTCTTGGAGTGCCCCATCTGTCCAGCCATCTTCATACCCTTGAAGACGCGAGATGGTGTGGCGCATGCACCGATTGAGCCGGGAGCACGGTGAGCCTTGTGGTTACCGTGGCTAGCGCCTTGACCCTTGAAGTTGTGTCGCTTCATAACTCCAGCGAAACCCTTACCCTTCGAGATGCCAGTGACGTCAATAAGCTCGCCGGCCTCAAATAGTTCGGCTGTGATGACCTGGCCGACCGCGTATGCGCTGAGGTCATCAACACGCATCTCTGCGAGGTGATTCGTGGCCTCGGCATTTGCTGCCTTCAGGTGACCAAGCTCGGGCTTAGATAGTCGACGGGGCTTTGCATCGCCGAAGGCGATCTGCACAGCCGAGTATCCATCGCGCTCTGGTGTCTTGAGTTGGACGACGCGACAAGGACCAGCCTGGATCACCGTCACCGGTACTACCCGGTTCTCGGAGTCCCAGACTTGGGTCATGCCGAGCTTTCGCCCTAAAATCCCCTTGGATGCCATTTGGCTTCCTCGCCTACTCTTCTCATGCGAACGCTCCGCAGGGCGGGTGCCCGGCGGAGCGATCAG
Source organism: Actinobacteria bacterium IMCC26256 (assembly GCA_001023575.1). Taxonomy (GTDB): domain Bacteria; phylum Actinomycetota; class Acidimicrobiia; order IMCC26256; family IMCC26256; genus IMCC26256. The sequence goes on from CP011489.1 coordinate 2,258,131, forward strand.
TTCGGTTGTGCTCTGCGGGTTCCCCAAAGAATCTTGGGGCTACCGGAGACGTCGGTTTAGCCAGAGTGTTTAACGCACTAGGGCTGAGTCGGGAGACCCTAGCCGACACCAGTACTAGGTGTCGAATGGAGGCTCCATATCGAGAAAAATCTCCTCGATGTCTTCTTATAAGTGCTTCTCAGGCTTAGTTAGACGCCCTGAAGCTTGATCTCGATATCGACACCTGCAGGGAGATCGAGGCGCTGAAGCGACTCAATCGTCTTTGCGGCGGGGTCAATAATGTCGATTAGACGCTTGTGGATACGCATCTCAAAGTGCTCGCGAGAGTCCTTGTTGACGTGTGGTGAGCGAATAACGGTATAGCGGTGCTTCTCCGTGGGGAGAGGGACTGGTCCACGGATCTTGGCGCCAGTACGAACAACGGTCTCGACGATCTTCTTCGTCGACTGATCGATGATCTCGTGGTCATAGGCCTTGAGCCGGATTCGGATTTTTTGCCCCTTGGCGTCAGCCATGGTGTGCCTCTCGTTTTCTTTTAGTTAAAGACTTACTTGATGATGCTGACCACGCGACCAGCACCCACTGTACGACCACCCTCACGAATAGCGAAACGGAGACCTTCCTCCATCGCGATCGGGTTAATCAACTCCACATTCATCTCAGTATTGTCACCCGGCATAACCATCTCCACACCCTCAGGCAAAGCAATCATGCCCGTAATATCAGTAGTACGGAAATAGAACTGCGGACGATAATTACCAAAGAACGGAGTATGGCGACCACCCTCCTCCTTCGTCAACACATAGACCTGAGCAAGAAACTCAGTGTGAGGAAGAATCGAACCCGGCTTAGCCAAAACCTGGCCACGCTCAACATCTTCTTTCTTCGTTCCACGAAGAAGAGCACCAATGTTGTCGCCAGCACGCCCCTCATCAAGAAGTTTGCGGAACATCTCAACACCAGTACAAGTCGTCTTCGTCGTAGGACGAATACCAACAATCTCAATCTCGTCGTTAACGTTCACAATTCCACGCTCAACACGACCAGTAACAACAGTTCCACGACCAGTAATCGTGAACACATCCTCAATAGGCATCAAGAACGGCTTATCAATCTCACGCGTAGGCTCAACAATGAAGTCATCAACAGCAGCCATCAAATCGAGGATTGCCTGACCCCACGTCTCGTCGCCCTCAAGAGCTTTAAGCGCAGAAACACGCACAATTGGAGTGTCATCACCAGGGAAGTCGTACTCGTTAAGAAGCTCACGAACCTCGAGCTCTACAAGCTCAAGAAGCTCCTCATCATCAACCATGTCCGACTTATTCAAAGCCACAACAATTGACGGCACACCAACCTGGCGAGCAAGCAACACATGCTCACGCGTCTGAGGCATAGGACCATCAGTAGCAGCAACAACAAGAATCGCGCCATCCATCTGCGCGGCACCCGTGATCATGTTCTTGATGTAGTCAGCGTGACCAGGGCAATCAACATGCGCATAATGACGATTATCAGTCTCATACTCAACATGAGAAATAGAGATCGTTATTCCACGAGCCTTCTCCTCAGGAGCCTTATCGATCTGATCAAACGCAGTCGCAGTCACATTCGGATTGTGATCAGCCAACACCCGCGTAATCGCAGCAGTCAACGTGGTCTTCCCATGGTCAATATGACCAATCGTTCCAATATTCAAATGCGGCTTATTACGCTCAAACTTTGCCTTACCCATTTTGGGTCTCGCTCCTTCTCGCGTGAGACGCGTAGTTGCTGATTATTTCTTGGCTTATTTATTGGCTGCTATTACTGGTGATCTTTACTAAAACTCTGAAATCTTGAATTGTTGAAGTGCTAATAATCGCCCGTTACTCGCCGCGAACTCTTGCGGTGATTTCTAAGGCGATTGACTCAGGTACCTGCTGGTACGAGTCGAACTGCATGGAGTACGTAGCACGCCCCTGGGTGCGTGAACGAAGATCCGTAGCATACCCGAACATCTCTGCAAGCGGCACTTGGGCCTTTACGGCGGAGGCATTACCCACCTGGACCATGCCCTCAACGCGGCCACGCCTTGAGTTGAGGTCTCCAATGACGTCGCCCATGTAGTCATCCGGGGTTACAACCTCTACAGCCATAACTGGCTCAAGGAGCACAGGGGCCGCTTGGCGAACCGCTTTCTTGACACACATGGAGCCTGCGATCTTGAAGGCCATCTCTGAGGAGTCAACATCGTGGTAGGAGCCGAAGGTAAGGGTGGCTCGCACATCGACCATTGCATAGCCGGCGATAATTCCACCCTCGAGTGCCTCTTTGATCCCAGCATCTACAGACGGGATGTACTCACGGGGGATCACTCCACCGGTAATTTTGTTGACGAACTCATATCCACCACCGGGGCCGGTCGGCTCAACAGTGAGCACAACGTGGCCATACTGGCCCTTACCACCGGTCTGACGGATGTAGCGCTCCTCGATCTTCTCGACCTTCTTAGTAATCGTCTCGCGGTATGCAACCTGAGGCTTACCAACATTGGCCTCAACATTGAACTCACGCGTCATACGGTCAACAAGGACCTCAAGGTGGAGCTCGCCCATTCCCTCGATGATGGTCTGGCCTGTCTCCTCGTCGGTGTGGACCCTAAATGTGGGGTCCTCATCAGAGAGGGAACTAAGTGCCTTGCCCAACTTGTCCTGGTCGCTCTTGGTCTTAGGCTCGATAGCAACCGAGATAACTGGCTCGGGGAAGACCATGCGCTCAAGAACGATCGGCTTAGAGCGCTCACAGAGGGTATCTCCGGTTGTGGTCCCCTTGAATCCAAGGCCAGCAACAATGTCTCCAGCGTAAGCAATCTCAATATCTTCACGCTCGTTTGCGTGCATGCGAAGGAGGCGACCAATGCGCTCCTTCTTCTCCTTGGTGGAGTTATAGATATCTGCACCCTTCTCAAGGGTCCCTGAGTAGATGCGGAAGTAGGTCAACTTGCCATATGGGTCTGCAACGATCTTGAAAGCGAGAGCAGCAAAAGGCTCATCATCGCTAGCGATTCGAGACATCTCAACATCTCCGCTGATGTCGGTACCCAGTGTTGGCGGAATGTCTAGCGGGGAGGGCAGGTAAGCCACGACCGCATCGAGCATGGGCTGGACACCCTTGTTTTTGAAGGCCGAACCGCAGAGCACAGGTACGAATACGTTCGCAATTGTTCCCTTACGAATACCCGCTTGAATCTCCTCAAAGGTGAGTTCCTCATCAGCGAGGTACTTCTCCATCAAGTCATCGTTTGCAGCAGCAACCTCTTCAAGCATCGCAGCGCGGTACTCGGCGGCCTGCTCAACAAGGTCATCGGGGATCGGTACTACCTCGAAGGTTGAGCCGAGAGAGTCATCGTCGAGCGGCCAGACGAGAGCATTGTTGGCAACAAGGTCAACGATGCCGCGGAAGTCGCCTTCGGCGCCGATGGGGAGATGGATGACGAGAGTATTCGCGGCTAGGCGGTCCTTCATCATCTCAACGCAGCGATAGAAGTCGGCTCCGGTTCGGTCCATCTTGTTGACAAAGCACATGCGCGGAACGTTGTACTTGTCAGCCTGACGCCAAACGGTCTCCGTCTGGGGCTCTACTCCGGCGACCGCGTCGTATACCGCTACCGCTCCGTCAAGAACGCGCAGGGAGCGCTCTACCTCGACAGTGAAGTCAACGTGACCGGGGGTGTCGATGATGTTGATTCTGTGGTTATCCCACTCGCAGGTTGTAGCAGCGGAGGTAATGGTGATACCGCGCTCCTGCTCCTGAATCATGTGGTCCATTACTGCTGCGCCCTCGTGCACTTCACCGATCTTGTAGGTACGACCTGTGTAGTAAAGGATGCGCTCAGTAGTAGTGGTTTTGCCCGCGTCAATGTGGGCCATGATGCCGATGTTGCGAACTTGTTCGAGGGGGAACTGCCTAGCCATTTGTTTTCGTCTGCTCTCGTGAGTGAGTTCTGTTATGCGTAGTAAATTAGTTACTCGAGTTGGTTACTTCTTCGAGTGCCGACGTCGCTATGGATAAGCCCCTGCTACCAGCGGTAGTGAGCGAATGCCTTGTTAGATTCGGCCATTTTCTGAAGGTCGTCTTTGCGCTTGATAGCGGCACCAAGACCATTGCTGGCATCCATAATCTCAGATGCAAGGCGCTCGGCCATTGTGCGCTCGCGACGCTGGCGTGAGTAACCCACTACCCAGCGAATAGCGAGGGTCGTTGCACGGCGAGGGCGCACCTCGACGGGGACCTGGTATGTAGCTCCACCGACGCGGCGGCTGCGAACCTCAAGTGCTGGGCGAACATTCTCTACTGCGCGCTTGAGAGTAGGCACCGGGTCGGAGCCTGTCTTGCGCTCAATCTCAGAGAGTGCGTCATAGACGATCTTCTCTGCTGTCGAGCGCTTGCCTTGAACAAGAATCTTGTTTACGAGCTGAGTAACTACAACCGAACGGTAAACCGGGTCGGGGAGGAGTTCTCTGCGTGCTGCTGGTCCTTTACGTGGCATCTCTAGCCCTTCTTCGCGCCGTAGCGGCTACGGGCCTGCTTGCGGTTGGCGACGCCACTTGCATCGAGCGCACCGCGCACGATTTTGTAGCGGACACCAGGGAGGTCTTTCACGCGGCCACCACGCACAAGCACAATGGAGTGCTCCTGCAGGTTATGGCCAACGCCTGGGATATAAGCCGTAATCTCAACACCGGTGCTGAGACGCACACGAGCAACCTTACGGAGCGCCGAGTTTGGCTTCTTGGGGGTTGTCGTAAAGACGCGCGTGCATACGCCGCGTCGCTGCGGTGATCCCTTAAGCGCTGGGGTCTTTGACTTATCTACTTTGGACTCTCGGCCTTTACGGACCAATTGAGCGATGGTGGGCACAGGTCTCCTGTGATATTTAAGACTTCTCGGATAACGACGATCTCGGTGCGCTGCGCCAGAAGGCGGGTGCGCACCGGAGCGCCAAGGATACGGTCAGGGCGCCTCGCCGGGCAAACCCCAGCGATTATTGCCCCTCTCGGGATTAAATCAAGCTCCGGCTGCGCTCTCCCCCGGCTCGTCTGTCTCGTCTACCTCGAGAATCTCGAGGGTCTCAAGAACCTCTAGAACCTCGGCGACCTCTTCGATGACTGCTAGCTCTTCAAGGACCTCGATAGCCACCTCAGCGGCGACAATCTCCTCGAGAATCTCTACAGCGGCGATTGCCTCAATCTCGGCGATCTCCTCTGGAGTTGCCCCAACCTCAGCGATTGCGACTGCCTCCATGATGTCCGAGATTGCAGCTACGGCCTCCTCGGCGACGATCTCCTCAAGGATCTCAAGCGTCTCTTCGACGCTCTCGACTACCTCTTCGATTACCTCTTCGATAACCGCCTCAACGAAGGCTTGCTCCTCGGCAGCTGTCGGCTGAATCCAAGAGAGATCCGGGGCAGCCTGCTCCTCATGGGCAGTCGTCAAGTACTCGAGAAGCCCCTCTGTGTCTGATGAGTAATAAGGCATTGGCTCATAGAAGGGGGCCTCGGTAGCAATCTCTCGGTAGACGGGCATTCCCGTACCAGCCGGGATGAGCTTCCCGATAATGACATTCTCCTTGAGACCCTCGAGTCCGTCTTCACGACCCTCGATCGCAGCCTCGGTAAGCACTCGTGTTGTCTCCTGGAAGGAGGCAGCCGATAGCCATGAGTCCGTGGCGAGAGATGCCTTGGTGATTCCCATCAACTCTGGGCGACCCTCAGCGGGGCGCTTTCCATCATCAACGAGTGCCTTGTTGGTCTCGGCGTACTTGCGAGAGTCGACCTTGGAGCCCGGAAGGAACTCCGTGTCTCCAGGCTCAAGCACGGTTACACGACGAAGCATCTGACGAACGATTACCTCGACATGCTTGTCGTGGATTGATACACCCTGCTCGCGATACACGTTCTGAACTTGGTCAACCAAGTACTGCTGAGTAGCGCGAATTCCAAGAATATCGAGAATACGCTTTGGATCACGGGGGGTTGAGGCCTCGCCGACGAGTGCATCTCCGGCAGTTACCTCTGAGCCATTAGCAACCTGAAGGCGAGCACGGCGTGATACTGGGTACTCGACCTCGGTTCCATCATCTGCGATAACAGTGATGACCAACTCACCCTTCTCATTATCGCCAAGGCGCACAACACCTGTTGTTTCAGTCAAGACCGCAGCACCCTTAGGAGTACGTGCCTCGAACAACTCAACGACGCGTGGCAGACCGTGAGTGATGTCCTCTCCGGCTACACCACCAGTGTGGAAAGTACGCATGGTGAGCTGTGTTCCAGGCTCACCAATTGACTGAGCAGCGATGATGCCTACTGCCTCGCCAAGTTCAACCATCTTTCCAGTTGCGAGCATCGTTCCGTAGCAAGAGCTGCAGATTCCACGCGTTGAGTCACAAGTAAGTGCAGAGCGAACACGAATACGCTTCACAGCGGAGTCGTCGCGCAGTACGTCGGTTAGTTCCTCAGTGATCTCGGTGTTACGCGGGAGCACAGTACCGTCGTCCAACTTAAGGTCCTCGGCGAGGCAGCGGCTGCGAATAGTTGTACGCAGTGTGCGCTGGGACTCAGGACCAACATCCTCAATCCAGATTCCACGAGTTGAACCACAGTCAATGTCACGCACGATTAGTTCCTGCGAAACATCGACGAGTCGACGTGTCAGGTAACCAGAGTCAGCGGTACGTAGTGCAGTATCGGCGAGACCCTTGCGTGCACCGTGAGTTGAGATGAAGTACTCAAGGACGGAGAGTCCCTCACGGAAGTTGCTCTTGATGGGTCGAGGAATAATCTCACCACGAGGGTTAGCCACTAGACCACGCATACCTGCGATCTGGCGAACCTGCATAACGTTTCCACGAGCACCGGAACCAATCATCATCTCGATTGGGTTGAAGATGTCACCCTGCTGAAGCTCGCGCATCACCTTGGTTACATCCTCGGTCGCGCTAGTCCAGATCTCGATCTCACGCTGACGACGCTCTTCGTCGGTCAGGATGCCCTGCTCGTACTGCTGCTCAACCTTTGCGGCCTTGACCTCATTCTCGTTGAGGAGTTTTGCCTTCTCGGGCGGCGTACGAACATCAGCAATCGAGATAGTGAGCCCAGCACGTGTTGCGTAGTCGAATCCAAGGTCTTTCAAGTTGTCTAGTGAAGTAGCAACCTCAGCCTTATCAAACTGCGCAACCAAGTTTCCGACAACATCGGAGACATCGCCCTTACGGAACGCTGTGTCGTTGTTCCCAAACGGGAAAGCCATCGCTGCTGGGAGAGCCTCGGCAAACCGGAGACGCCCAAGGGATGTCTCAACAAGGACTCGGCCATCAGAGGCGCGACGCACTACAGGGTTATCCGCTGCGGCTGGATCAGTAATCCACTCGCCCTTAGCTTCATCCCAGTTCTCACGTGCCTTGAACTGCTCCTCAGGGAACCTCTCGCCAGAGACGCGAATGCGTAACGGGCGGTGAAGGTTTACGCCTGGAGCACCGTTAGCGGCACGCGTGTCGTATGCCATAGTCGCTTCGTTAAGAGATGCGAATACTTCGCGCTCTTCCTCTGCGAGGTCCGAGAATTTACGGATCACACCTTTGTCATCGGTCTCTAGAACAGTTAGGTAGTAGGCGCCGATAATCATGTCCTGGCTAGGAACCGCAATCGGGCTTCCATGTGCAGGTGAGAGCACGTTGTGTGCGCTCAGCATGAGGATACGGGCCTCGGCCTGAGCCTCAGAACTAAGCGGAAGGTGAACGGCCATCTGGTCACCATCGAAGTCGGCGTTGAACGCCGAGCAGACGAGTGGGTGAATCTGAATGGCCTTGCCCTCAATAAGCACAGGCTCGAAGGCCTGGATACCAAGGCGGTGAAGAGTTGGGGCGCGGTTCAGGAACACTGGGTGCTCCATGATCACATCCTCGAGCACATCCCACACCTGCGGGCGCGCGCGCTCAACCATGCGCTTTGCAGACTTGATGTTCTGCGCGTACTCAAGGTCTACAAGCTTCTTCATTACGAAAGGCTTGAAGAGCTCGAGTGCCATCTGCTTTGGAAGTCCGCACTGGCGGAGTTTGAGCTGAGGCCCGGCGACAATTACGGAACGACCTGAGTAGTCAACGCGCTTGCCGAGAAGGTTCTGACGGAATCTTCCCTGCTTGCCCTTCAACATGTCAGAGAGCGACTTCAGGGGGCGGTTACCTGGGCCCGTTACCGGGCGTCCGCGGCGGCCGTTGTCGAATAGTGCATCGACAGCCTCCTGAAGCATGCGCTTCTCGTTGTTGATGATGATCTCTGGCGCACCGAGATCAAGTAGTCGCTTAAGACGGTTATTACGGTTGATAACGCGTCGGTATAGGTCGTTTAGATCCGAGGTAGCGAAGCGTCCACCATCGAGCTGCACCATCGGGCGCAGGTCCGGGGGGATAACCGGAACGCAGTCAAGAACCATCCCAAGCGGAGAGTTAACGACCTTGCCATTCTCATCACGACGGTTGAATGCCGAGACAACTTTGAGGCGCTTAATAGAGCGAGCCTTCTTCTGTCCCTTCGCACTCTGGCTTAGTTCTTTGAGCTCAATCTCCTCAGACTCAAGGTCGAGACGGCTGATGAGATCCTTGACGGCCTCTGCACCCATGCCGCCAGCGAAGTACTCGCCGACTCGATACCTGATCTCGCGCCATACGCGCTCGTCGTCGATGAGTTGCTTGACCTTAAGAGACTTAATTGTGTCGAAGACTGTCTTCTCAAAGTCGAGGTCAAACTGTGCACGCTCGCGCATCTCCTCAACCTCGCGCTCGGCGAGTTTGCGGATCTTGTCGGTATCGGCCTTCTTGGCTCCACCGGCCTCTGCGGTAGCAAGCTCTGCCTCAAGGGCTTGAAAACGCCCCTCAATCTCAAGGTCGCGCTTCTTCTCAAGATCGCCGATCTCTGCCTTGGACTCGGCCTCGATGGTCGGGCGATCGGTGTGAAGACGCTCGGTGTCGACCCATGTAACGAGGTTCGACGCGAAGTAAATGACCTTCTCAAGCTGCTTCGGGGCAATATCGAGCAAGTAACCAAGACGGCTCGGTACACCCTTGAAGTACCAGATGTGAGTAACAGGAGCGGCTAACTCAATGTGGCCCATGCGCTCGCGACGAATCTTCGAGCGTGTGACCTCTACACCGCAGCGCTCACAGATGATGCCTTTAAAGCGGACGCGCTTGTACTTGCCGCAGTAGCACTCCCAGTCCTTCGTCGGGCCGAAGATCTTCTCGCAGAAGAGTCCGTCCTTCTCAGGCTTGAGGGTTCGGTAGTTGATCGTCTCTGGCTTCTTTACCTCACCGTCTGACCACGCGCGGATCTGGTCCGCTGTGGCGAGAGAGATAGAGAGCTTGTCTGAGGCGTTGACGTCGAGCACTGGTGAATCTCCGTCGTTGCAGATAGTCGGGCGGGTTGACAGGTCTTACTTACTAGAAGGTCTTACTTGTTTGCTTCACGCTCTCTACGGCGTGCCTCATCCTCTTCATCGGATCCACGCTCATTGCGAGATAGATCGATTCCGAGAGACTCGGTTGTTCTAAAGGCATCCTCATCAAGTTCCTTGATCTGGACCTCTCCACCATCTGCGTCGAGAACACGCACATTTAGGCAGAGTGCCTGCATTTCTTTAATAAGTACCTTGAAGGACTCGGGAATCCCGGGCTCCGGAATGTTCTCGCCCTTCACGATTGCTTCGTAGACCTTTACGCGGCCCAGAACATCGTCGGACTTAATGGTGAGAATCTCCTGGAGTGCGTAAGCAGCTCCATAGGCCTCAAGTGCCCAGACCTCCATCTCACCAAATCTCTGACCACCGAACTGTGCCTTACCACCGAGCGGCTGCTGGGTGATCATGGAGTACGGGCCTGTCGAGCGAGCGTGAATCTTGTCGTCGACAAGGTGCGAGAGTTTCAAGATGTACATGTAGCCAACGGTGATGTCTTGGTCGAAGGGCTCGCCTGTGCGGCCGTCGAACAACTGAGCCTTACCGTTTGTATTGGCTAGACGTGAGTCGTCTGCAGACTCGATGTTGGAGTTGTCCGAGTGCATCTTTCCGAACAACTGCTGAATCGTGTCGTGCGGTCCGGCCTGATCCTCTTCGTCCCAGTGGGCGCCATCGAATACAGGGGTCTGAATCCACATTGCCGGCTCTGTGACAGGTCGTGTCTTGCGCGGCTCAGCTGGCTTCTTTGACTCGCCTTCCCAACCGTGACGCGCAACATAACCAAGGTGAGCCTCTAGAGCCTGACCAACGTTCATGCGGCTCGGAATACCAAGCGGGTTCAGAACAATATCGACAGGTGTTCCATCGGCGAGGTAGGGCATGTCCTCGGGCGGGAGAATCTTGGAGATAACTCCCTTGTTTCCGTGGCGCCCGGCGAGCTTGTCGCCCTCGCTAATTTTACGCTTCTGTGCAACATAGACACGCACAAGTGCATTTACACCAGGTGCAAGTTCGTCTCCGTTGTCACGTGAGAAGACGCGAACATCGATGACCTTTCCGGTCTCACCGTGTGGAACCTTGAGGGAAGTATCGCGAACCTCGCGAGCCTTCTCTCCGAAGATTGCACGGAGGAGGCGCTCCTCTGGTGTTAGCTCTGTCTCACCCTTAGGTGTGACCTTGCCGACTAGAACATCTCCGGGGCCAACCTCTGCACCAACGCGCACGATTCCACGCTCATCGAGATCTTTAAGGATCTCCTCTGAGAGGTTAGGAATATCGCGAGTGATCTCCTCGGCACCAAGCTTGGTATCACGAGCATCAATCTCGTGCTCCTCAATGTGAATCGAGGTGAGGACGTCATCGCGAACGAGACGCTCATTGAGGATGATTGCATCCTCGAAGTTGTGACCCTTCCACGGAATCAGCGCTACGAGCAGGTTCTTGCCTAGGGCAAGTTCTCCACCGTGCGTAGAGGGTCCGTCAGCAAGAATCGCTCCGGCTGTAACAACATCGCCCTCTGTAACCAAGATCTTCTGGTTGATGCAGGTTCCCTGGTTAGAGCGGTTGAACTTCCGAAGTTCGAAGACTTCCTTAGTCCCAGAGTTGTAGGTCATGGTAATCGTGTCGCCATTTACCTCAGAGACTGTTCCGTCCTCTTTGGCAACGCAGAGTTCCCCTGCATCATGTGCAGCGCGAGCCTCAACGCCGGTACCCACGTAAGGGGCCTCAGGGCGAACAGTCGGGACTGCCTGACGCTGCATGTTGGCACCCATAAGTGCGCGGTTTGCATCGTCGTGCTCAAGGAACGGAATCAACGCTGTAGCAACAGAGACAATCTGCTTCGGCGAGACGTCCATGTAGTCAAGATCTGCTGGGCTAACGAACGCAACCTCACCGCGACCCTTACGAGCAAGTACACGCTCATCAAGGAAACGGTTGTTGTCAGCAAGCTTTGCGTTTGCCTGTGCGATGACGTGCTTGTCTTCATCATCCGCGGCTAGGTAAACGACGTCGTCAGAGACGATGCCCTTAACCACTGGTCGGTAAGGGGTCTCGATGAATCCGAAACGGTTGATACGTGCAAAGGATGCGAGGTATCCAATTAGACCAATGTTTGGTCCTTCTGGGGTCTCGATCGGGCACATACGTCCGTAGTGAGAAGGGTGCACGTCTCGAACCTCGAAACCAGCACGCTCACGGCTAAGACCACCGGGTCCAAGGGCCGAGAGACGGCGCTTGTGGGTGAGCCCTGCAAGTGGGTTCGTCTGGTCCATGAACTGGCTGAGCTGCGAAGATCCAAAGAACTCCTTCATTGATGCAACTACCGGTCGGATGTTGATCAATGTCTGAGGAGTAATCGCCTCTTGGTCCTGAGTCGTCATGCGTTCACGCACAACGCGCTCCATGCGAGAGAGGCCTACGCGGTACTGGTTTTGAATTAGCTCGCCGACTGAACGAACACGACGGTTACCGAAGTGGTCGATGTCGTCCGGGAAGTAATCATCTGGCTGGTCATTAGCGTGAAGCTTCACGAGGTAAGAGACTGCAGCGATGATGTCGGCCTTGGAGAGAGTGAACTCTGCCTCGCCGCGCTCTGGGTTAGACGGAGGAACCGTAAGCCCAAGGCGATCCATAACAGCCTTGACCTTGGGGTACTCGTCGCCAAGCTTCTTCGAGACTTTGTGGCGACCAACCTTCGCGAGGTCGTAGCGCTTCGGGTTGAAGAAGAGGGTGTCGATGAGTTTCGTTGCTGCATCAACTGTTGGCGGCTCACCTGGTCGCAACTTCTTGTAGAGCTCTATAAAAGCCTGCTCCACAGTCTCAGTTGTGTCCTTCTCGAGCGTGTTGCGCATCGAGTCGTAAGGGTTTCCCTGTGGGTCAAGGATGAGGTTTAGAAGATCTTCTTCAGTATCCCCAAAGCCAAGTGCCTTCAAGAAAATCGTGATCGGCTGCTTACGCTTACGGTCAACACGCACATAAACAACGTCTTTTTTATCTACCTCAAACTCAAGCCATGCACCACGACCGGGGATCATCTTGGATCCAACCGTGTACTTCTCTGGCTGCAACTTGTCGGGCTCGACGCTGAAGTAGACGCCCGGTGAACGCACTAGCTGCGATACAACAATGCGCTCGGTACCGTTGATGATGAAGGTTCCGCGAGACGTCATCATGGGGAAGTCGCCCATGAATACTGTCTGCTCCTTGATCTCGCCAGTAAGAGCATTCATGAAGCGCGCTGTAACAAAGAGGGGGCGCGAGTAGGTCATGTCGCGCTCGCGGCACTCGTCCTCAGTGTGCTTGGGCGGCTCAAAGAAGTGATCGGTCAACTCAAGTCGGAGCTGCTCGGTGAAGTCGGTCACTGGCGAGATGTCGCGAAGTACCTCAGCTACACCTTCGTTGATGAACCACGCAAAGGATTCCTTCTGCACTGCCACGAGATCGGGCAGGGGAAGTACTTCTTTGTGTTGACCGAATGAATAACGAACACGGGACGCGAGGGGGGCCAACGTCACTCCTTGCAAGAAAGCGGGCGCGAAGCGACCACGGGATTGTGGTCAAGAGCAGGACAACAGGGCACGACTAGGTAAACGATAGCCGTCCGCAGCGAGAGTCGCAAGGCGCACGAAAGTGGGCGCCACCAAAGTGGCGTCAACTGACGGGCAGAGTACGACGGTATCGGCCTCAGGTCAAGGACCTTTGCCGATACCGGTACGACCCTCGTGGCGGTTTGTTACTTAACCTCTACAGAAGCGCCGGCTGCCTCAAGCTGGTCCTTGGCCTTCTGGGCATCCTCCTTGGAGACCTTCTCAACGACGGCCTTGGGGGCTGAGTCCACGAGGTCCTTGGCCTCCTTGAGACCGAGGCTCGTGAGGGCACGCACCTCCTTGATGACCTGAACCTTCTTGTCGCCAGCGGCGATAAGGATCACGTCGAACTCGTCCTGCTCTGCGGCTGCTCCACCGGCATCTCCACCAGCGGCTGGCGCTGCGGCGACTGCTGCGGGGGCAGCGGCTGTGACGCCGAACTCTTCCTCAAATGACTTAAGAAAGTCATTGAGCTCGAGAACGGTCATGCTCTTAAATACATCGAGTAGTTCACTTGTGCTCATAGCCATGGTGTTTTCTCCTTGCGGTGTGTCCGCTTCATCTATCTGCGGTTGGATGGGTTCTTCGTATTTCTAGATATATCTAGATTTTAAGGTTATTTCTCTTGTTGCTTATGAAAATCTTTACTCAGCGGCGGGTGTGCTCTCTTCTGGTGCCTCTTCTGGTGTCGCCTCTGGTTCCGCCCCTGCAGGCTCCTCGGCTACTGCCTCTGCTGTTTCTGGGGCAGCTGATTCCGTCTCTGCTGTCTCCGTCTCTGCTGTCTCTGGGGCAGCCTCGACTTCGCCAGCTTCTGAGGTAGTCGCCTCTGGGGCCGGAGCCTCGGCTGGCGCCTCCTCGGGGAGTGCCTCTCCGTTCGCTACACGCTGCTCGATGAGTGCCTTGACTCCATAAGCAAGGTTGCGTGGAATCGCCTGGAATAGTCCGGCTGCCTTGACAAGCGGGCCCTGGAATGCGCCTGCGATGCGGGCAAGGAGCTCCTCGCGAGGAGCGACCTCAGCGAGCTCTGATACCTCTGCGGCCGAGATGAATCTGGACCCAAGCATTCCGCCCTTGATTACAAAGGCCTCTGCGGTCTTAGCGAAGTCCCGAAGCGCCTTGGCGGCAAGAACCGCGTCGCCCTTGATGAAGGCGATCGCCGTTGGGCCCTGGAGCATTGGGACGAGGTCCTCAACGCCGGCCTCATTTGCAGCACGGCGAGCAAGGGTGTTCTTGTAAATCTTGAGGTCTGTACCCGCTGGGCGCAGTGCAGAACGCAGATTCGCGAGCTGCGTAACAGTGAGTCCTCGGTACTCTGTGAGCACTGTCGCGTCTGACTCCGCAATGCGATCACGAATCTCAGCGACGGTGGCTACCTTCTCGGGCCTAGCCATGTGGTTACTCCTGATGGTCGATCTATAAGGCTCACACTCTGCGAGCCTCAAATAATAAAAAACGAGGTATCCCGCGTGCACAGCACTGCGAGGACACCCCGAATTAAAGGAGTCGCCTCGTTCGGCGGGGTAATTACCCCTTTATCGCTTGAGTTTTAAGGCTAAAACGACCGAATGTCTGTGGCGCAGATTCAAATGTAGATGGGGACTCTAGCGTGGTGCCCCCGTCGGTGCCTCACCGAGGAGATCCTTGGTGCGGGTTGGGTCGATTCGTACTCCAGGGCCCATGGTTGAGGACATGCTCACGCCCTTGATGTAACGGCCCTTTGCAGATGCTGGCTTGGCACGAAGTACCTCGTCCATAACTGCCTGATAGTTCCCGACCAGGGCCTCTTTAGAGAAAGAGACCTTACCGATCGGGACCTGGACATTTCCGTAACGGTCAGTGCGGTACTCCACGCGCCCGCCCTTGAACTCGGTTACTGCCTTGCCGACATCAGCGGTAACGGTACCCGTCTTCGGGTTGGGCATCAGGCCCCGAGGTCCGAGTGCACGACCGAGTTTTCCGACCTGAGCCATCAGGTCAGGCGTAGCGATAGCGAGGTCGAAGTCCAAGAATCCGCCCTCAACACGGGCCACTAGATCCTCGGCTCCTACGACATCAGCGCCTGCTGCCTCAGCTGCTCTTGCCTGCTCGCCCTGGGCGAATACGACGATACGGATTGTCTTACCGGTACCGGCTGGGAGGCTGACTGTTCCGCGAATGCTCTGCTCGGCTTTGCGAGGGTCAAGCCCGAGGCGGAATACAACCTCAACTGTCTCATCGAACTTCGCCCTAGCGAGCGATTGAATGAGGACGAGCGCCTCAGCGGGATCAAAAATTGTCTCTGCGTCAAATTTCTTTGCCGCGTCTACGTAGGTCTTTCCGTGCTTCGCCATAAGGCTCCCTCTTTCATCTAGCCCTGTAGCGAGGTCGTCTACAGGGGGTTGGTTTTGTGTTGGCTGGTTTTTGGTGCGTATTTACCCTAAAAAATAGGGTTCTTTACTCAGTAGTTCTTATTACTGGTCTTATTACTTGACTACGTCGAGCCCCATTGAGCGGGCTGTTCCCTCGACCTGAGCGATTGCTCCCTCAATGTCGATTGCATTCAAGTCGGGCATCTTCTGCTCAGCGATCTGGCGAACCTGAGCGCTTGTTACGGTCCCGGCCTTGACGATCGGTGTGGTTGAGGAGCCCTTGTCGATGCCGGCAGCCTTGCGGAGCAAGAACGGCGTCGGTGGGGTCTTCAATACAAAGGTAAAGGACCGGTCCTCATAGACGGAGATCTCGACAGGCACAACAGTGCCTCTCTGGCTCTCAGTCGCTGAGTTGTAGGCCTTGCAGAAGTCCATGATGTTTAGACCATGCGGTCCGAGCGCGGTACCCACGGGGGGTGCCGGCGTCGCTGCGCCTGCCTCAATCTGGATTTTTACTACTGCTGCGAGTCTTTTTTTCGCCATTGGATTGCTTCCTTGGTCTAGGTCTAGAGCTTGGCTACGTCGGCGATCTCAAGCTCGACAGGTGTCTCACGTCCGAAGATGTTTACGAGAACCTTGAGCTTGGAGCGGTCGATGTCAATTTCGTCGATGATTCCATTGAAGTCTGCGAAGGCGCCGGTAACAACTCTTACCTGCTCGCCCTTCTCAAACAAGAATCTTGGTCGGAGCTTCTTCTCTGGCTTGCCCTCTAGCGGGCCACCGCTACCGAGTGTGTCCTCAACCTCGCGTCGAGAGAGAGGGGAAGGCTTTGCGCCGTTACCAACAAAACCTGTGACACCTGGGGTATTGCGCACTGCTCCCCAAGTCTCGTCGTCAAGCACCATTCGAATGATGAGATACCCAGGCCAGACTTTCTTCTGAACAACTACCTTGCGGCCATTCTTAAACTCAATTACATCCTCAGTCGGGATGACGATCTCGTAGATGAGCTCCTCAACATTTAGAGCCTTCATGCGAGTCGTGAGATTCTGCTTAACCTTGTTCTCGTAGCCGGCATAGGTGTGTACTACGTACCAGCGACCCGGTCGGTCGTATGGACTCGGCTCAATCTCTTCTTCTTCTTCTTCGTCGTCGTCATCATCAAAGACGGCGAGCAGTTCTGCATCGCCCCCCAGAGAGACGCTATCGATAACTACCTCTGATGCTATATCTGTAGCGTTTTCGGTCGCCTCAGAGTCAAGCGCTGAGCTCTCAATCGAGTCTTCTGCATTCTCTGCAGCCAAATTGTCTTCAGTTATGTTGTCTTGAGTCATGTCAGCTGCCGTAGAGCTTGAGGACGAACTTGGCCGAGGCCCAGTCGAGTCCGAAGATGAGGGACGTCATTATGACGACCACGATGAGAACAATCACTGTGGAGTTAATTACTTCTGGGCGAGTAGGCCATGCGACCTTCTTGAGTTCGCCTTTGACTTCGCGAAAATAAGTTGCGGGTGAGGTGCGGTTGCGCTCGGAGACCGGAGCGGCAGGGCGGCGAGAAGGGCGAGCTTTTTTCTCGTCTTCCTGCTTAGCCATCATGCGCTTGGACTCGCGATTCACTTCGTACCTCTTGGTTTGAGTATCTGGGTTGGAGTATCAGGATTGGAGTATCAGGTTTAGATTTCGAGACTCCTTGGCGAGAGCCCCGCATTGCTTCACTATCTGTCTTACATTTCTTTTATTCGCAGGGCAGGAGGGACTTGAACCCACAACCCCCGGTTTTGGAGACCGGTGCTCTGCCAATTGAGCTACTGCCCTCCGGGCACCTAGGGGCCGGGCGAGGAATCGTATCAGTCAAGCCCCGTCATACGACAGCCGGGGATAAACCGTGGCTCGACATCTCCAAAATAGAGACAGCCCCAAAATAGAGACAGCCCCATGAAAGAACCCGGCCTGGGGTCTCCCCCATAGCCGGGCGCTCACAGAAATATCTCGCTAAACCCCCTTCACCGCGGTGAAGGGCGCGCCCCGCTCAAATCAGCGGGGCTCTAGTGAGGTATTAGCGGGTCTCTTTGTGAAGGGTATGGACACGCTCGAAGCGGCAGTACTTCTTCATCTCAATCCGCTCACGGTCGTTGATCTTGTTCTTCTTGGTGATGTAGTTGCGTCGCTTGCAGCTTTCGCAGGCGAGCGTCACCTTGATGCGCTTGTCACTTGCCATTTTTTATTTTCCTCTACTCAAGACTTACTTGATGATGCTGACCACGCGACCAGCACCCACTGTACGACCACCCTCACGAATAGCGAAACGGAGACCTTCCTCCATCGCGATCGGGTTAATCAACTCCACATTCATCTCAGTGTTGTCACCCGGCATAACCATCTCCACACCATCAGGCAAAGCAATCATGCCCGTAATGTCAGTAGTACGGAAATAGAACTGCGGACGATAGTTACCAAAGAAAGGAGTATGGCGACCACCCTCCTCTTTCGTCAACACATATACCTGAGCAAGAAACTCAGTGTGAGGAAGAATCGAACCCGGCTTAGCCAAAACCTGGCCACGCTCAACATCTTCTTTCTTCGTTCCACGAAGAAGAGCACCAATGTTGTCCCCAGCACGCCCCTCATCAAGAAGCTTGCGGAACATCTCAACACCAGTACAAGTCGTCTTCGTCGTAGGACGAATACCAACAATCTCAATCTCGTCGTTGACGTTCACAATTCCACGCTCAACACGACCAGTAACAACAGTTCCACGACCAGTGATCGTGAACACATCCTCAATAGGCATCAAGAACGGCTTATCAATCTCACGCGTAGGCTCAACAATGAAGTCATCAACAGCAGCCATCAGATCGAGAATTGCCTGACCCCACTTCTCGTCACCCTCAAGAGCTTTAAGCGCAGAAACACGCACAATTGGAGTGTCATCACCAGGAAAGTCGTACTCGTTAAGAAGCTCACGAACCTCGAGCTCTACAAGCTCAAGAAGCTCCTCATCATCAACCATGTCCGACTTATTCAAAGCCACAACAATTGACGGCACACCAACCTGGCGAGCAAGCAACACATGCTCACGAGTCTGAGGCATAGGACCATCAGTAGCAGCAACAACAAGAATCGCGCCATCCATCTGCGCAGCACCCGTGATCATGTTCTTGATGTAGTCAGCGTGACCAGGGCAGTCAACATGCGCATAGTGACGATTATCAGTCTCATACTCAACATGAGAAATAGAGATCGTTATTCCACGAGCCTTCTCCTCAGGAGCCTTATCGATCTGATCAAACGCAGTCGCAGTCACATTCGGATTGTGATCAGCCAACACCCGCGTAATCGCAGCAGTCAAAGTGGTCTTCCCATGGTCAATATGACCAATCGTTCCGATATTCAAATGCGGCTTATTACGCTCAAACTTTGCCTTACCCATAACTTCCGTCTCCTGAGGTTCGCCCACGGCCATCGCCGCAAGTGGTTTACGTCTTTTTGTTTTCTATGTTTTTAGTTGTTCTCTTGCTGTGCTATTCCGTCTCGTATTATTTTCTTTAGTTAGCCCCTCAGGACTAACGCCGTGCCGATTACTAGTAGCGGAGGCGGGAATCGAACCCGCGACCCCACGATTATGAGCCGTGTGCTCTAACCAACTGAGCTACTCCGCCGCCGTTGCTGCGCGTCGCAGTTTTACCCGCGCAAGCGGAGCCCCCTTACGGGATTGAACCGTAGACCCCTTCCTTACCATGGAAGTGCTCTACCACTGAGCTAAGGGGGCAAGGGGTAGGAGGTTAGCAAGCGCGAGCCCCTCGGCTACCGTGCAGGGCTGTGGGATGGATTATTAGAGCCGCCGAACCGAACGATGCCGAGGCCATTAGGGCCATCTACAACCGCGAGGTGGAGGGCTCAACCGTCACCTTTGACATGGTTGAGCGGAGTCTTCAGGAGCAATTGGCTTGGATCTCAGAGCACAGCGGAGGCCACCCGGCAATCGTCGCTGTGGAGGAAAAATCCGCGCAGATACTGGGTTTTGGGAGTCTCACGGCCTATCGCCCACGCCCTGCCTACTCCATAACAGTCGAGGACTCCGTCTACGTGCGGGACGACTCTCGGGGGCTTGGGCTCGGCCAGGCACTTTTGGGGGAGCTCGTACGCCTAGCTCGCCTCCACGGGTATCACTCAATAATTGCCCGAATTGTTGGGGATCATGAGGCCTCCATCAAGCTCCACGCTGCTGCTGGGTTTCTTCAGGTTGGTCGGGAGACCGAGGTCGGGCGCAAGCATGGCCGCTGGCTAGACGTCGTCCTTATGCAGAGAATGATCTAGGGACCTTCGACTCACTAGGGCCTCGAACTCTTAGTTGTCACACCCCTAATTTATAATCGAACATATGTTCGACAGACTTAGAGATGCCCACACAGAACTCCGATCCGCGATGACCGCAATAGATCTAGAAGTAATTGATGCTGCCGGTGCGCGCGAGTTAGTTGCACTAGCCGATGACGTGCGCCGTAGTGGAGACGCCCTGCGCACTATCGCGGTTGGGCGCGTTGATTATGTTGGCGCCTGGAAGGGTGAGGGCGCCAAGAATATCTCCGAGTGGCTAGCCGCTGAGACTAATTGTGCCCAATATGAGGCCCAGTCTGTGGTGGTCCTCGCCAACCAGCTCCAGCATCTACCCACTACCCAGGCTGCCTTGCTTTCCGGCGCACTCTCCAACACGCAGGCCGTCGAGGTAGCGCGCGGAGCGATAGTTGCACCTAATACGGAGTCTCAGCTCTTGAATCTCGCGAAACATGTCACAGTGCGCGATCTACGCGATGCAACCGCACGCGTAATAGCAGGGGCCACAGATGAGGCCGCACGCCACAAACGAATACATAACAGTCGTTTCTTAAAGTCCTGGAGAGACCCCGATGGTGCGTTCATCATCAAAGGGCGCATGACGGTTGCTAATGGTGCGCTAGTAATGGCAGCACTCAAGCCGATACAGGATGAGATCTTTAGGTCAGCGCGCAAGAGTGGCGCACATGAAAGACCGGAGGCCTACGCCGCTGACGCTCTAATGGCACTCTGTGAAAAGGCTAATAACCCTTCCCCAGCAGCACGGGCGAGTGCAACTAAGGCAACCCGCCCTAACGCTGTGATCAATATTCGAGTCGACCTCAATGCGCTCAAGCGTGGACATACTGAGAATGGCGCGATCTGTGAAATCGCTGGCGTTGGGCCAGTTCCAGTGGCTACTGCAACAGAGTATTTGGGCGAGGCATTCTTAAAGCTGCTGATAGTCGATGGAGTGGACATCAAGACGGTTGCGCATATGGGGCGACACATCCCTGCACCATTGCGTACCGCAGTCGGGGAGCGTGATCGCGTCTGCCAGGTACCGACATGCGATATGACGATCGGCCTCGAGATAGATCACATCAAACCATTCTCCGAGGGTGGTGCTGCATCCTTTGAGAACCTCGTGCGCCTCTGTAAACGCCACCACCTTCAAAAAACGCATGATGGTTATCGGCTCGTGAGACGCGAACGAGAAGCGCGTGAGAGAGATGACGAAGAAGCAGGAGCCTGGGAGTGGCGGCGGCCGCCATCGCTTAGAGACACGGGGTAGGAGCCGCTGACAGGGAGCCAAGAGAGATCACCACGAGCAACCAAGCTGGGACCGAGCGAATCTAGAGAGAAGGCCGAGCAGAGTGGCTGGAACGCGCGACTCCTCAACTCGGTCGCCCTCATGGGCTTACCAACATCCTTAGAGACAGGCCTACTTACAGGCGGGCTAAGCCCCGAATACCGGGGTAAGCCTCTTACATATTGCCCTGACATATTGCTTGAGTGGGCCCGGGAGGATTCGAACCTCCGTAGCTTACGCAGCTGGTTTACAGCCAGCCCCCTTTGTCCACTCGGGTACGGACCCAATGAGGCGTAGAGTAGCGCACTGATAAGCGACCACTTCTAGGGAGAACAATGCCAAGTTTCGACGTCGTCTCAGAGATTGATATGCAGGAGCTGCGTAATGCCATTGATCAGGCACAACGCGAGATCACGACCCGGTTCGATTTCAAGGGTACTGACTCCTCAATTGAGCTAAAAGACAAGGCCATCATCCTCAACACTGAGAGCGAGCAGCGCCTCCAAGCCCTCGTGCAGGTACTAGAGGAGAAGCTCGTGAGGCGCAAAGTCTCACTCAAGTCCCTCTCCTACGGGAAGGTTGAGGAGGCCACCAAGGGGCGTGCTCGCCAGAGCGTCGCTCTCGTCGAAGGCATTAGCGACGACAAGGCGCGCGACATCGGCAAGTTCGTAAAAGGCCTACCTTTAAAGGGTATCCAGCACCAAGTGCAGGGAAACCAGCTGCGGATTATCGGAAAGAAGCGCGACGATCTGCAGGAGACCATCGCCGCCCTGACGGAGCACGACTTTGGAGTACCGCTGCAGTTCAATAACTTCCGCGACTGAATCGAGCGGATCCAAGACGTAAATCGTTGAGTGCTCTACTGGGCAGCGCTGAGCGTCTCGCGCTTGCGATCTAGGGCTAAGAATGCCAGGACCGCAACCCCGTACATACAGAGGGCTGTGATCTGGACTACTTGAAACCCGTAGGCCATCGCAAGAATTGTTGTCGTTACAGAGCCGATTACTGAGAAGAACCCGTTTACAGCCCAACCCCATGCCACATACTCATCCGGGTGCGGGCCGAGCCCTGAGACGACCCCGAGGCCCAGCGGCATGAACATGCCCAAGCAGAGCCCAAGTGGGGCTAGGAGTAGAACGGTGACGCAGACCCGCAGCCCAAAGGCAGCCGGGAGTAGCGCATCGGTAATGGGGTCGAGGGCGAATAGGTAGAAGACGCCGAGTACCGCCAATGCCCCACCGCTAGTAATCACTGCACGGCGAGGCGAGGCAGCGAACCGCTTACTCAGTAGCGCCCCTAGACCAGTGAATACCAAGATGGATGCGAGAGTGACTGTCAGGGAATAGGTGGGGTAGCCAAGGAATCTCACGAGTCGCTGAATCATCGAGATCTCATAGAGCATGAACCCGAGGCCAAGAGCAGCGAAGTAGAGCGCAGAGCGCCCCTTGGCCGGAAGAGCCCTCCACTCCTTCCTCACAAAAATGAATGGCGCAAGAAGGAAGAGTGTGGCGTAACCGATCGCCACAAGGAGTAGCAGGAGCAGCACTCTCTCGCCGATTACATCCTCGGGGTTATTCGTTGAGAACGGCTTAGTGATATTCGAGAGCACCGAGCCGAACCCTGAGAAGTGCCAGAAGAACGGGCGATCATCATGGACTGCAAATACTTCGCGCGGGTATGTCGCCGCAATCGCGTTCGCCGCTTCACTCGTTGGAGCGCCCGCTAGTTTCCCGACGATTCCTCCGTCGGTATATCCACCCGGAGCGTAAGCAACGCCAGCGAGCGGAACTGTGGGCACAGCAGCGTTGAGACGCGCAACCTCTTCAGGTGTGAATGGAGTTCGCTTCACCATAATTGTTGAGAGGTCACCGGTTTTATTTGTGACGAATGATGAGACGATGATGTGCTGCGAAGGATCTGCCACGCCGATCTTGGAGAGCGCATCGCGCGCGGTCATGACATAACGCGCTGTGCGACTCGGGCGCCCTACGTAATCAAGTTCACCGAACTGAACAACCATGATTCCATCGTTCGTGAGGTGCTTCAAGGATTCGGCGATCATCTCAGATGTATAGAGATATGACTCTGAGAGCACAAACGCCCCCGATGACGCAGCGTTGCTTGCGGCATAGGAGTCTGGGGCTACATACCAAACAAGGTTGTACTTGTCTTGGCTTCGAAAAATAAAGGAGCGACCATCCCCTTGATGAATTGCAACCCCAGGTTGATTCGGTAGGTCGCCGGAGAACTCTCGCAGTTCTCCCTTTAGGAGTCCGACCGTTACTGGATTGAGCTCAACACCCTCGATCTTGGGGGACTTGAAGTGAAGCGCAGCGACAATCTCGTTGCCACCAGCAGACCCGATGATCAAGGTGTGTGCAGGCGGATCCCCGTGAACGCTAAACGGTAGCAAGCGTGGGTCGGTATCGAATATGGTCGCTGAAGCAGGGTCCCCGTTATAAGGGTGAATACCAGAGCCGAAGGTTCCATCGTGCAGCAGTAAATAGTCATCAAAAATCTTCTCTGCATCGACTCTAAAGACAGGGCCCCAGCCACTAATGGAGCCCGCAACCGGTTGACTCTTCCCCCCCTCGACCTGCACGTCTGGGACCTTGACCACCTGAATCACCATGAGCAGGAGAAGAACGCCGAGTACCCCCGCAATCGCGGTCGTTATACCGAGACGCGGATTAGCAACCACTGCAGCTACGGCCATTACGAGGGCTGCGAGCATCACAACCTGCGGAGGCCCTAGCCACCAAATAAGTGGAATTGCGAGTGCACATCCTAAAGCTGCCCCAATTAGATCCGCGAAGTAAAAGCGATTAACCCGATCCTCTGCGCGCCCAAGAAGCACTGCAACGATCACACCGATCATGATGAACGCAGCGAAGAGAGTGAAGCAGATCGCTATTAACGCTCCGAGGTTTCGCCACGAGTCGGCAGTGCCGTAGTCCCAAATCTTGATCGTATCGATTGGAATCCATGCGATTACAAACTCACTCGCAGCAATCAGAACCGCTCCAACCAACGCGCAGACTGTGACGACGGTATCGGTTGCAGCTTTGCGGAGTCGAGGCCACACAACGACAAAGATTCCACCTGAACCAATACCGAGAAGCGCTAGACCAAGGACGAGATACGTGTAGTAGTACCAGAGTTTGAATGAGACAATGCGTGTGAAGGCAACCTCAAGGAGAAGCCCGGCAAGACTGATGAGGAAAATTGTCGCGATGTGTCGCGAGCGAGCAGCAAGCGGGTTACTCAAGGAAGTCACCGATCAGTCGTAGTAGCCAGAGTGGAAATAAACGCAGGGAACGCCTTCCTTGCGGAGCATCTCGACATTTCGGCGGTCGTCCTCAATCCCAAAGCGAATATCAAAACCAAAGGCGCGCAGATCCCAGAGTGATCCCTGCTTGTACTCGCGCGCCAACTCATAGTCCCCCCATGCGCGCGTAATGAGAAGGTCCCAACGAATGCCGTAGCGATGAAGCCACCCGACCGTGAGATGCGCTACACGCTGCGGGCGCGCCGTTAGGAGGACAACACTCAAGCTCGGGTCGAGGTGATCAAGCAGGACCTTTACCTCTTCGATCACCGGATCATCGCCGCAAGCCTCGAAGAAAGCATTCCAGTCGCGGCGAGGGGCCTCCAAATAATGCTGCCTGCTGACTGCATCAGAGAGCACGCCATCGATATCGACTAGCACTGCACCCCCTGGCTCCACTACACCATCACGCCACTGCCAGTTCTCAGGCTGAATTGATAAACGCGTCATTATTTTTGATTTTCCTCTAAGTCGTCTACTTCGTCATCCTCGGCGTCAACAGAAAGGTAACGATCCTTGATGCGCGCTACTACTCCGGGATCCGCAAGCGTAGTGGTATCTCCAAGTGTCTCATCATCGGCGACATTGCGCAGCAGCCTTCGCATGATCTTGCCGGAGCGCGTCTTGGGCAGGTCATCTGTAAAGAGGATCGACTTGGGCCTTGCAATCGCGCCGATCAGGTTGCCGACATGGATGCGCAGCTCCTTCTCTAGAGCCTTGCTGGGTTCGTGGTCATTCTTGAGGACAACAAATGCGCTGATGGCTTGACCAGTAGTCGGATCATGTACTCCCACGACCGCGGCCTCGGCGACGGCATGATGATCGACAAGTGCGCTCTCAACCTCGGCAGTAGAGATGTTGTGACCACTCACGAGCATCACATCATCAACCCTACCGAGGAGCCACATGTAGCCCTCATCATCGTAACGAGCACCATCGCCAGCAAAATAAAGCCCGGGGAATCTCGACCAGTACGTCTCTTGAAAGCGCTCGGGGTCTCCCCATACGCCTCTTAGCATCGAGGGCCAAGGCTTCGTGAGTACTAGATACCCCCCGCCCGGGATTCCGACATGGCGCCCGTCGTCCCCGACAACATCTACTCCTATACCCGGCATCGCAAATGTCGCACTACCTGGCTTGAGTGTCGTTAGTCCCGGTAATGGGCTAATCATCACCGCGCCGGTCTCTGTCTGCCACCAAGTATCGACGATCGGCGTCTTACTGCCTCCGATCACATCGTGATACCAAATCCATGCCTCAGGATTAATCGGCTCGCCAACACTCCCAAGCAGGCGCAGAGAGGTGAGGTCATGTGCTCCCGGGTACTCAACTCCCCACTTCATAAATGTACGGATTGCTGTTGGTGCCGTGTAGAGAATCGTCACTGCGTATTTCTCGACGATTGCCCAGAAGCGATCCTTATCAGGATAATCAGGCGTGCCTTCGTAGAGCACGCTCGTTGCTCTGTTCGCGAGCGGACCATAAACAATGTACGAATGCCCCGTTACCCATCCACAATCAGCGGTACACCAATACACGTCTTCGTCTGGGTGAATATCGAAGATGCTACGGAAGGTAGATGTCACCCCGGTTAAGTAACCGCCGGTCGTGTGCATGATGCCTTTGGGCTTTGCAGTGGTACCACTCGTATAGAGAATGAAGAGCAATTGCTCTGCATCCATAGGCTCAGGTATGCACTCTGGACTCTGGCGGTCTACTAGATCATGCCACCAGATATCTCTGCCGTCAGTCATTTCATTGCCGTGATCAGTACGGCGAAGAACGATGCACTTCTCGATGGTCGGCGTATCTAATAGCGCCTCATCGACAATGTCCTTAAGCGCCACCACGCCACCGCGCCGCCATGCGCCATCACAGGTGATGACAATCTTGGCCTCGGCATCATTTATACGGCCTCGTAATGAGTCGGAGGAGAAGCCACCGAAGACAACGGAGTGCGCTGCGCCGATGCGCGCGCATGCCAGCATTGCGACAGTGAGTTCCGGCACCATCCCCATATAAATAGCAACACGGTCACCTCGCTGAACACCTAACTCCTTGAGGGCATTAGCGCAGCGTGATACATCTTCAAGTAACTGAGAGTATGTAATTGCCCGCTCATCCCCGGGCTCGCCTTCCCAGAAAAATGCGACCTGCGATCCATGCCCAGACTCAATATGGCGGTCAAGGCAGTTATATGTGACATTGAGTGTTCCATCAACGAACCACTTGGCATTCGGCGGGTCCCAATCGAGGACCTTGCTCCACTCGGTATCCCAGTGAAGAAGTTCCCGAGCTTGCCCTGCCCAATATGTCTCGGAGTCTGCATCGCCAGCATCGTGGAGCGAGGAGTCGCTTACGTTCGCGCGCGCAACAAACTCGGAGGACGGGGCAAAGTGGCGCAGCTCAGTTTGATGGGTCTCTATTGCATCGGACATTCTTTAAAACTCCATTTTTAGAGGAATGCGAACCACTTAGGGTCAGAGGATACCCCTGCGGAGATTGCTCCCTTAGTGGTCTCTGGGATTTTTTAGCACCCTCAAACTCACTTGATAGAGAACGCCTAAATCGCTACTCGCGACGGGCGATGATGACGGTAAAACCTCCAAGGCCCTCAGGGTCGGTAAGGATCGCTGCCTCGGTTGCCCTGCTTCTCCCGATTAAGGCCTCTAGGTCGCCACGTGCGGCACCCGCTAACCATGTGGCCTCACCGCTAGCGACCTCCTCGTCAATCCCTAGCCCCAATAACCACTCGGCCTGGGTTGTCTCGCTCTCAATCCTGAATCCCGCAGCCACGATGGCATCTCTGAGCGGCTCAAGGACAACGTCGGAGGTGACATCAGACTCCCCGGGATGCATTAACGGGTTGGAGCCTCGGGTGTGGTCTCGGTATGTCCGCAGCCAGCCACCTCTGCGCGCCAGATCCTCTGCATTCCCTGCATAGTCAATGATCACTATCGCACCGGTCTCGATGCACTCTGCTGCGCGGGCAATCCACTCGACGATGCCTACCTGCATTGGTAGGCGGTCGCCAATGCGCGCTGCGAACTCTGGAATAAGGCTGCGATGCTCCGCGTCAAGCGGTGCGAGTACCTCAACGAAATTTGGTGTTCCAGCACCAGCGACATTCTCACTACCAAGCCCCACTCGAACCTCTGCCCAACCCTCGGTCGTGAACTCTGCAACATCAAAAGCAAGATTGTCGAGTAACTCGTTGGCAATGATCACCCCGCTCGTTGACGAATCCGGAAGGTCTGCGAGTATCGATACGTTGGAGAACTTCCCAAGAGTCACTTCCTGCACCTGGCGAAGCGCCTCGCTCCGTTCAACCGTTATGTAATTGATCGCAGAGCTGAATCCTCGATCACTGCGCAGCACCTCTCGACAGAGTCGCCCTGATCCTGCGCCGGCCTCAATAACTGTGAACTCTCTCGGGCTCCCCTGCTCCATCCACAATTTCTCGATCGCATTCGCAACTATCAATCCAAACAATGAACCCGTCTCAGGGCTAGTTACAAAATCGGATCGACCAGTTGGGCCTCTACCGACCGCAAAAAATCCAGCGTCTTTATCGTAGAGAGCGGTCTCCATAAATAGCGAGAACGGGATGCTTCCAGTGTTTTCGATAATGCGAGCGAGCGAGTCGGAGACCGAGCGCTTGGGGCGCCCCTCTGACGAGCCGGACTCAATCAGAGCGCAGCGCCTGCTAGTTCACCGAGGCGCGCGATGACCTGCGGGTAGATACCCACAATGAGAACAAACGATCCGGTAATGGCGATTGCAGCATTGAGCGCGAACGGCGTCTTGAGGGGGCGTAGATCGATTCCCTCTGGAGTCTCTCTAAACCAAATTGCCCTCGCGACTCCTGCGTAATAGAAGAACGCTATGACCGAGTTGAGGGCCGCTATTACTCCAAGGATCACCGCTGGCGTTGTTCCCGCGTCAAGCACTGAACGGAACATCACAAACTTCGCAAACCAACCGGCGAGAGGAGGAATACCAGCGAGCGAGAATAGGAAAGCCGAGGTCATAACCGCCAAGATCGGCGAGTACTTAGACATTCCACCGAAGGACGAGATCTCATCGGATTGAGTACGTCGCATTGCGGCAATTACACACGCAAACATTCCGAGATTCATCGCTCCATAGATCAGGATGTAGACGATTACCGCCTCAAACGAAGCATGCTTAGAGCTACCAACCCCGGCAACGGCGAAGGGCACGAGCATGAATCCACCCTGAGCGATTGAGGAATACGCAAGCATGCGAACAATGCTGGTCTGACGAATCGCAACGAGGTTTCCAACTGTCATGGAGAGCGCTGCTAGTACCCAAATGATGGGCTGCCAAGATGTATGGCTTGCATAGAAACCGAAGAAGATGACGTTTAGAAGGGCAACAAATCCACCTGCTTTGGATGCAACCGAGAGGAATGCCGTAACAGGTATGGGCGCACCGTCGTAAGTATCAGGCGCCCAGAAGTGGAACGGCACAGCACTGATCTTGAATGCAAAACCCACAATGGTGAGGAAGATCGCGATGCTTAAGAGCGCTGGGGTACCCGCTGATCCTGCATATTCCGCAATTCCGGAGAGCGAGGTTGAGCCACTGAGTCCGTATACCATCGAGATTCCGTAGAGCATCACCGCAGATGAGAGCACGCCGATAATGAAGTACTTGACCGCTGCTTCGTTGGAGCGCGTGTCGTGCTTTCTCCAGCCTGCAAGCACGAAGGTTGGAATGGAGATCATCTCTAGCGCAACAAATATCGTGATGAGGTCGCGCGCCCCAGCCATGATCATCATGCCAAGCGTTGAGGTGAGGACTAATACATAGAACTCGCCCTGGTAGTAGTCGCCCTCCCCGATGTGGTCAACGGAGATGAGGAGTGTCACGTAGGCGACTATGAGGAAGAAGCCCTGAAAAGCAAGAGTATAGGTATCGACAACAAACGCCCCTCCGAAGAGAGAGCGGGTACCACCATCCCTTGCAAGAGTGATGATCGGGATCAGCGCAGCAAGGGTTCCGAACGCGGCTAGTTGATATGTCTTGAAGCGCTCGCGGTACTCGAAGAAAAAGTCCGCGATCAACACGACAACGATCGTCACTGTGACAGCGACGAGCGGAGCTAGAGCGTGTAGATCCCAATGCACCTTCACTCGGTCAGCCCCCGAAGATGCGCGTTACTGCGCGGTCGGTGACGCCAAAAATAATTTGTGGGTAGATACCCAGAGCAAGAGTTAGAAGAATGAGCGGCGTCCATGCCATCCACTCTGCAGGCCCGACATCGTGGATGTGAGCCTCAGCGAATTCATCTTTCGGAACTCCAAATGCAACGCGTTGGTACATCCATAGGAGATACCCAGCGGAGAGAACAGTTCCGATCGCGGCCACGGCCATAAAGCCACGGAATAATCCTTCAGAGAGTCCAGCCGCAGGGCTATACGCCGAGAGGATTGCTGGGAACTCTCCCCAGAATCCTGCGAGGCCAGGGAGACCCAGCGAGGCCATGACGGCAAAACCGAGTATCCAACCCATACGCGGTGCCTGCTGAAGCAGCCCACCAAGTCTTGACATTTCGCGGGTGTGGTAATTGTGCTGAACGGAGCCGGCTACAAAGAAGAGCAGGCCGGTGATTAAACCATGCGCAACCATCCCGAAGATCGCAGCGTTGATTCCAAATGTGGTCAGCGTTGCAATACCGAGCATCACAAAACCCATGTGAGAGACGGAGGAGAAGGCGATCACGCGCTTCATATCTGTCTGCGCTAGGCAAGCAAGGGCACCGTAGATAATTCCAATTACAGCGAGCAGACCGATCCAAGGGGCCCATGTCTGCGCTCCACTTGGGAGAATCGGGAGAGCGATTCGAATGAAACCAAATGTTCCAAGTTTTAGAAGGACTGCAGCCAAGATCACTGAGCCAACCGTTGGCGCCTCTGTATGCGCATCGGGGAGCCAAGTGTGGAACGGGAACATAGGAACTTTGATAGCGAATCCAAGGAACAGACCAGCGAATATCAAGACTTGAGTGCCGTGAGCAATCCCGGCGCCGTGAAGGCGTGCAAGCTCTGGTATCTGGAAGCTACCTAGCTTGAAGTAGAGCGCCAAGAACGACAGCAGCATCAATGCTGAGCCGAAGAGGGTGAACAGGAAGAACTTGATAGATGCGTACTCGCGGTTCGGTCCCCCCCAGACGCCGATCATGAAGAACATCGGGAGAAGCACTACCTCGAAGAAGATGAAGAACAAGATCAAGTCTTGTGCAACAAATGTTCCGTTCATCCCAACCTCAAGGAGCAGGATGAGGGCTAGGAACGCCTTCGGGTTATGGGGTTCGGGAAAGTGGTTCCATGAGTAGATGATGCAGAGGATCGTGATCAGCATCGAGAGAGCAAACATTGGGAGTGCAATGCCGTCTATGCCTAGGTGGTAGCGAGCGTCGATCACCGGTATCCAACTCTTGTTCACTACGAACTGCAGGCTCCCAGACCTGTTGTAGTTGAACTTCGTCAGGATCCCAATGCCGACGGCAGCCGTGACGATGGTTGTCAGGAGCGCTATGACCTTGACGGTCTGCTCCTGAGCCTTCGGTGTGGCTAATACCAGCACGAGACCGACTGCGGGGAGGAAGACCGCGAGGGTCAGTGCCCAACTGTCGAACCAATCCATTTAAAGAATCCTCCTGATTACTTTGCGAGAATGAGCGCGATACTGAAGATCGCGATCGCAATGACGATGAGCAGCGCATAACGCTGTACCTGACCAGACTGCAGGCGACGAAGAAGCCCTCCGGCCGCCCCCGTCTCCTTAGCAAGCCCGTTATATGCAGAGTCGACCGTACCTTGATCGACATATTTGTAGAGACCGCGCCCGAATGCGGGTGCTCCTCGACCGATGCCATTTACGACACCGTCAAGAATGTTCTGGTTAAACCAATATGCACTTCGAGCCAATGGCCCCTTGATTCCCCCTACCACGACGTCTGTGTAAAGAACATCTAGGTAGTACTTATTGACGAGGAATGTATAACCACCGCGAGCTGCTGCATTGCGCTGCGTGAGACCCTTGAATGGTCCGAGTTGATCCTTGCGGAACCAGAGGTATGAGCAGACGCCAACGGATAGCAAGACCGCCATTACCGAGACCGCTGCGAGTATCCCCTCGAACTGTGGAACCACGACTTCTGGGAACGCAACTCTCGGCTCTACATACTCGGCGAACTTCTCGACACCGAGTGGCGCAGCATTTGCGAGACCTGCAACCGTGCTGAAGACAGCAAGAATAATTAGGGGAACCGTGATTGCTTTAGGCGACTCGTGGGGGTGGTGGTGACCACGATACTCACCGAAGAATGTGAGGTAGATGCAGCGCGTCATATAAGCAGCAGTTAGAACCGCACCAGCTATTCCGATGATCTGGAAGAAGTGGAAACCACTCTGCCCCGCAGTCGCAAGAATTTCATCCTTGGACCAGAAACCAGCGAGTGGAACGATTCCTGCGAGAGCCGCCGAGCCGATCATGAAGGTCACAAATGTGATCGGCATGAACTTACGCAGACCACCCATGTCTTTCTTCATGTCGAAGGAGTGGTGCGACCCTGAATGACTAATGGAACCTGCGCCTAGGAAGAGCAGAGCCTTGAAGAATGCGTGTGTAAAGAGGTGGAAGATTGCACCGACCCATGCACCGACGCCTAGCCCCATGACCATGTAACCGAGTTGGCTAATAGTTGAGTAGGCAAGAACCTTCTTGATGTCGTCCTGCACAAACGCGAGGAGCGCACCGACGATGATTGTGATCGCACCGATAATCGCCATTGGGTTCATACCGCCATCGGCGATCGAGAAGCCCTGCCAGAAGACGCCGTATAGACGAGCACCGAGATACACGCCCGCTACAACCATTGTTGCGGCGTGAATGAGGGCAGATACAGGGGTTGGTCCGGCCATTGCATCGGGGAGCCAGGTATGGAGTGGGAACTGTCCACTCTTTCCGATAATCCCCATGAGCAGAAGTGATGCTCCGACCAGCCAGATGGTGTGCCCACCACGCCCCGCCAACGCAGCCTCATTGATCTCAGTGAGGTTGAAGGTCTGACCAGCAGCGAAGAAAGTGACGATTACTCCAAGTAGCAGCCCTATGTCGCCGGTACGCGTTGTGAGGAAAGCCTTGATTGCAGCATTCGAGTTTGGCTTCTCCTCCCACCAGTGACCAATCAGCATGAAGGAGCAGACACCGACAAGTTCCCAGCCGGTGAGAAGCATCAGTGAGTTATTAGCGACCACCAGTACGAGCATGGAGCCCGTGAAGAGGCTCAGTGCTGCATAGAAATATGTGTAGCGAGTGTCGTGCTCCATGTACGCCGTTGAGTAGACGTGGACAAGGAGCGAGATAAATGTGACGACGAAGAGCATCATCACAGCCAGGCCGTCGATCTGAATCCCAGCGCTGAACTTAATGAGCCCGTTGGACCACCAGTCCCATGTCTGGGTTATCGGGGCGATTCCACTCTCAGCGCCAACACCGCCATGGAACACGAGGCTCTTGCCTAATCCGGATAGAGCAGAGCCGCCCTCGCCCGCTAGAGAATCCTCTACATGCTGAATCCACTGGAAGGCGGTGATGCATGACATCACGAACGCCGCTCCTACCGCTGTGATCCCTACCTCTGCACCGCGCTTGGGCATGCGCTTTCCAAAGAGAAGAATCGTTACGAAGGAGAGCACCATGAGCAAGGGGATTACCCAGGCATGGGAGATGAGCCACGGAGCAGCGATCTCTGCCTTCGCTGTTGTTGTCTCTACTGCGAGTCTGTACATAGTTATGAAATCAGCCCTTCAGTTGTTGGGCCTGATCAAGGTCCGGGCTGCGGAAATTACGGAACAAGAGGAGAATGATCGCGAGACCTACGCCAACCTCGGCAGCAGCAATCGTGATCACGAAGAGAACAAAGATCTGCCCGCTCGTATCTTTTAGGTAAGCCGAAAACGCGATGAGATTGAGGTTCACGGCATTGAGCATCAACTCAATGCTCATAAGGACAAGCACGCCGTTACGGCGAACGAGTACGCCGTATATCCCAATGCAGAAAAGCACAGCGGCGAGGATAAGGAACTGGTTGAGGATCATCAGTCTCTCCTCGCCAGAACAATCGCTCCGACTAAGGCAGCGAGTAGGAGAATCGAGACCGCCTCGAACGGCACGATGTAGAGGCGGAATATGTCCGATGACAGCACCGAGGTCTTAGTAGGTGCATCGATAACTACTTTGGAGTTACCGAATGCATCGACTAGGAGAGCGGTAAGGGTGCCTACCAATGCAAGGGAGGCTACAAACGCCGGCATTCTCTGCGAGTTATCGAGATCTAGGTCGCCCATTGGTGAACGAGTCAGCATGATCCCGAACAAAAAGAGGATTACAACGGCCCCGATATAAATCAGCACCTGCACCCATGCAACAAACTCGGCTGCTAAGAGGATGTACTGAGCAGCTGCGCCAGCAAGCACAATCACGAGGTAGAGAGCAGCGTGCACAACATTGCTCGTGCGCACCACACCGATAGCGCTGAGCACCATCGCTATTGCGATGATCCAGAAGGCGACGTTCTGAGCAACCATTACTTCTTCGCCTTCGCGACAGGGGCCGCTCCAACCTCTAGCGGCTCAACCTCGGGAACAGTGTGGAACCACTCTCCGAGTCGGTCCTTGTTGTGCAAGAGGCTTGCAATATTGGGCTCGGAGTATTCATACTCTGGGCTCCAGAAGAGGGCATCGAACGGGCAGACCTCGACGCAGATTCCGCAGTACATGCAGAGCGCGTAATCGATATCGAAGCGATCTAGAAGGTTTACAGCACGCGGTCGTCCACCCTCGCGACGAGCGGGTCGCTCTTCTTTATGCCCCTCGATGTAGATGCACCAATCTGGGCAGGCGCGGCTGCAGAGCATGCATGAGGTGCAGTTGTCTTCATGCAGTGCAATGACTCCACGCGAGCGCGCTGGTGGCTGCTCTTTCTCATGCGGGTACTGCACGGTGACGGCGCCTTGAAGCATCGTCTTAAAGGTGATACCGAGCCCACCTATCAGACCAGGGAGTTTAAAGGCCATTAGAAAGCCACCTTGATAATCGCTGTGACAATGATGTTTGCGAGTGCAATCGGAATCAAGAACTTCCAAGCAATTGCTTGGAGTTGGTCCTCACGAAGACGAGGATAGGTGAAGCGCACCCAGAACATTAGGAACGCAACTCCCATGAGTTTGACGAACAAAACCAAGGGCCCAAGTAGCTCCGCTGATAGGCCGTGTACCCCTGGCAGGGACCAACCGCCGAGAAAGAGTGTCGCAGCGAGTGCGGCGAAGGCGGTGGCGGTACCGAACTCTCCGATGAAGAAGAAAAGGAATCTGAATCCGGAGTACTCAACCATGTAACCAGCGACGAGTTCGCTCTCAGCAACGGGCATGTCGAATGGCGTCTGGCTCAACTCGGCTTGGGCTGCGATCATGAAGAGCAGGAACCCGATGATCTGCGTGAAGATGAAGGGGTTACCTATTCCGCTCCACCCAAAGATTGATCCATTCTGCTGGGCTGAGACGATTCCTTGGAGGCTCATCGTGCCCGCCTGCATTACGACTCCGACTACAGCTAGGAGGAGCGGGAGCTCGTAGGCGATTAACTGCCCTGCTGCGCGAAGCGCGCCCATCAATGCAAATTTGTTTGCGCTAGACCAACCGGCCATGAGCACTCCAATTACGGAGAGGCTCGAGACCGCTAGGGCGTAGAAAACTCCAACATCGAGGTTCGCCACAACCGCTACTGGACCAATGGGGATTACAACGAACATCAGGAATGTAGAGATAACAACTATCACCGGAGCAAAGGCGAAGACCCGGCGGTCTGCATCCTCGGGGATGATGTCTTCTTTCTGGAGGAACTTAAGTCCGTCGCCTACAAGCTGGAACCAACCATGGAATCCACCTGGATCCATCGGCCCAAGTCGGCTCTGCATATGGCTCATCATTTTGAGCAAGAAGGTGTAGCCAAGTACGAGAGCGCCTAGCGGCACAATCAAGAGGATTACAAGCGCCTTAAACGCAAGCATCCATCCCCAACCGATCTCCAACGCGAGAACACTCATCGGTCAATGTCTCCGAGAATGAAGTAGAGCGAAGCAAGGATGGTCACAACGTCTGGCACGTATACGCCTCGAAGCATCCATGGGAGAATTGAGACATTGCTAAATGACGCTGAGCGAATCTTTACGCGGAATGGTCCGGTGCCGCCCTTGGATACGACGTAGTAACCCATCTGGCCCAATGGGTTCTCAGTCTCAACCCACGACTCGCCTGCTGGCACCTTGATGATGCGTGCAACCTTGGCCATGATCGGCCCAGAAGGCATCTTGTCTAGAAGCTGCAGCACCATTCGTGCTGACTCGCGAGTCTCTTGCAGGCGCACCCAGTAACGCGCAAAGGAGTCGCCATCGGGGTGAGTGAATACCTCAAAGTCGAGCTCTGGGTAGGCAAGATAAGGAGCTCCATCGCGGCGAAGATCCCAATCGACGCCAGAGGCGCGAAGGTTCGATCCGGAGACTCCATAAGAAGCCCCGAGCTCTCCAGGGATGATCCCGACGGAGCGCGTACGTGCCTGAAAGATCTCGTTCCCAAGGACAAGATCCTCGAACACATCGCATGCATCAAGCACGATCTTCATGACGTTTCGAGTCTCAGCGATCCATCCCCAAGGCAGATCGTCCTTGAGTCCGCCGATGCGATTGAAGTTGGGGTGGAAACGCCCACCGGTTGCTGATTCGATCAAGTTAAGAACGTGCTCACGATCGCGGAAACCATAGAACGCTGGAGTGAGGGCTCCAACCTGCAGCCCCATCTCTCCGAGGAAGAGCAAGAAGGTCGCTATACGAGAGAGCTCGGTGAGCGCGGTACGAATGTATTGAGCTCGCGGTGGTGCCTCAATCTCCATCAACTGCTCAGCAGCGTGGACAAATGGAACCTCGTTAGCGAAACTGCTCAACCAGTCGATTCGGTTGATAAGTGTCGTCACCTGAGGATAGGTACGGAACTCAGTAAGTTTCTCGTAGCCGCGGTGCATGTAACCGATGACAGGATCGGCGGCAATTACGCGCTCGCCATCAAGGCGCACCACTAGTCGCAGTGTTCCGTGAGTAGCAGGGTGCTGCGGTCCAAGGTTGATGATCATGTCGCCGGTATCGAGCTCGACATTTACTCGAGCATCTGCGAGGTGGCGCTGCATGCCAGGTGCTACCTCAAAATCAGGGACGGCTTTAAAATCAGGGCTGTCGTTTGTTGGGGTTACGGGCTGCTCGGTGCTGCTCATGCTTCAACTGCCTCGTCTTTTGTCTCTTCGTCGCTCTCCGAGCCAGGCATTGGTTCAACATCCGTGAGCCCGGGCCATGGCTTTACCTCACGCGCAAGTAATGGAAAATCTTTGCGGAGTGGGTGCCCCTCAAACTCTGCAGGCAGATAAAGGTGCCTGAGGCTGGGGTGTCCATCAAAGACAACTCCATACATCTCCCAGCACTCTCGCTCGTGCCAATCTGCACCGGGATAGACAGAGACCCACGAATCACAATGCGGAGCGGCCTCGTCTACATCGGCTTTGATCGTAAAACCAATGTGTTGAACAGTTGACTGCACATGTGCAAATACTTGAAAACGTCCAGCGCTACCAGCTGCACCAAAAGTCATCTCTTTAGGCTGCGCTGGAGTAGATGTATCTCCCTCGATTAGCCCAACAGTTGGTGCCGGCATCCAGTCGATGCCTGATATGAAGGAGAGATAGTTGCATCCAAGAGTATTTCTCGCGGTCTCTGCGACACTCCGCCATGAATCAAGGCGCACGCGCAGAACAAGATTTCCACATGCCTCTGCATGCTCAATGACAGCGTCACCGAGAGCCTCTGTAACGCGCGTGGTTAATACTTCAAGGTCAGACAACGTTGATCGGCTCCCCGTTCCAACGCTTGCGCATGTCGTCGTTTCCGATTCCTTCGTTCTGAATCTGCTCCTGAAGCATCACAACAGCTTGAATTAAAGCCTCTGGGCGCGGTGGGCAGCCTGGGACATATACGTCGACTGGGAGGATCTGGTCGATTCCCTTGGTTACCGAGTAGGAGTCCCAGTAAGGCCCACCGCAGTTCGCACATGAACCCATTGAGATGACATATTTAGGGTCGGGCATCTGCTCGTAGAGTCGTCGAATTGCAGGGGCCATCTTGTCGGTGACCGTCCCTGATATCACGATCAGATCGGCTTGACGCGGGCTTGCCGGGAACGGAATTACCCCAATGCGCATCATGTCGTAGCGCGGGCTCGCTAGCGCCGCACCCATCTCGATAGCGCAGCAAGCGAGTCCCCACTGGAACATCCAGAGCGAGTACTTGCGGCTGTAGTTGAGGAGCCATGTAAGCGGCTTTGCAACCGGCTTCTGGAGCATCCCGCTGTCGGCTAGGCCCATCTGAGAACCCCTTTACGCCAGGCGTATACGAGACCCAATGTGAGCACAAGAATAAAGACAATCATGGAGATAAGCGCCGAGACTCCAAGCGCTTCGAGATTGATTGCCCATGGAAAAATGAAGACGGCCTCAACATCGAACATTACAAATAGAAGTGCGTATACGTAATAGCGAACGTTTGACTGACCGAATCCGCGGATGGGGTCCGAGCCAGCCTCGTAGGCAATATATTTCTCTGGCTGGGGCCGATTTGGGCGCACGAGACGCCCCACGCCAAGCATGGCTCCCACCATTCCAAGAGCGGCGACCGCGAAGACGGCGACTGCTAAATAATTACGGTAAAACTGAGTCACGCGTGCCTCCACCCCGGTACTCCCGGGCCGCGGCGAGCATAGCCTTGGCCCGCGCGCACTCCCCGAACCGATAACAAACTTGCTCGAGATTCGCGCCGAAAACTCGCGACCTTGAGATTCAATTCCCCTGAACTCTGAAGACTGATCATCGGAGAAACAGGAGCGTTGCCCGCTCCGCTAGGCCAAGAAGGAATCCAGGAGCAACTCCGATAACAATGGTAAGCGCACATGAGAACCAAATGACGATTCCAGTCCCGAGATCTACCTTGCTGCTCGCAAGCACCTGGTCGCCTTCACCGGCAGGCGTGAACATCGTGGCCGCAATCCTCAAATAGACGAAGGCAGCAATTGCAGCGGTGAGCATTCCGATCAAAGCGAGGACGTAGGAAGTCCCGCCGGCCCCTGCAGCCGCGGAGAATACGCCGAATTTCGCTATAAATCCGGCCGTTAGCGGAACCCCAGCCTGTGCCAGCAGAAGCAGGGTAAAAGCCCATGAAAGCCCAGTTCGTCGGCTGCTCAAGCCCTTGAACCTCTCAAGATCACTATCCGCATCACCACGCCCGGCGACTACCCCAACAATGGCAAACGACCCGACGGCAAGGAACGCGTAGATCGCTAGATAGGTCAGCGCTGAGGAGACCCCTTTGATTGTCCCCGCCTGAACCCCAATGAGGATGAAGCCTGCGTGGTTAATTGATGAATACGCAAGCATGCGCTTCACGTCTGTCTGGATAACAGCCCCAATGCTTCCGACCAGGAGCGAGAGCACTGCAAGCACCCAGAGCAGCGGTCGCCAGTCTGAGGACGAACCCCCTAGCGCGGTGTAGAGAATGCGAATGAGCGCAGCAAAGGCCGCCGCCTTCGTAGCCGAGGCCATAAAAGCTGTTACCGGTGTTGGGGCACCTTGATAAACGTCTGGGGTCCACATGTGGAAGGGGGCTGCTGCAACTTTGAACCCAAGCCCGACAAGCATCAGCACTAAACCTGCGAGCAGAGTTCCGCGTTCTAGGAGTGTGACCTCTGAGAGGTAATTAGCGATACCGACTAGCCCTGTTGATCCGGTAGCACCATAAGTAAGTGCGACTCCATAAAGGAAGACAGCGGAGGCGAAGGCCCCTAGAAGGAAGTACTTCATTCCTGCCTCAAGAGAGGTGGAGCGGCGACGGTCGTAAGCAACAAGCACATATAGCGGGATCGAGACGATCTCTAATGCGACGAAGACCGCAATTAGGTCGTTCGCCGAGGCCATTGCAAGCATTCCGCTCGCAGATAGAAGCATCAGCGCTAAATACTCTGGGCCATCGAGGCGCTCTCGGTCTAGATAACGGCTCGCTAGTAAGACAGAGCAGGCTGTTGCAACGAGAACCACACCGCCAATGAATATTGAGAATCCATCAACCGCAACCATTTTCGAGAGCGTTGTGTAGCTGCCATCGGTCTGCACTCGGTGCCACTGGGCGATTAGCGCAACTGCGCTCAGAATGATTCCGACCGCAGCCACAATTAACGCGCTTGGGTACGCAACCGATGCACGCCGAAGAATTGAACGCTGCAGAACAATCCCAATCGCAGCAAGTGCAAGGAGCGCTACGGGAGCGACGCCAAGCCAATCAACTCCTGGGGTGACGATGCTGGCTACACCTAGAGGATTCACTTGGACTCCTCCATCTCGTCTGAACCGTGGTCCATTCTTTCTTCGTTCAGAATTGGTGAGTGCTTAGAGAACTTAGGTGACTCATACGAAGTGGATTTCTCAACGTGCGCAATGACTGCTTTAACCGATGGTCCTATGCGGTCAAGCGCTGGTTTTGGATAAACACCTAGGAAGAGACTGAGCGCAAGTAGGGGAAGGATGCATGCGAGTTCGCGCACATTCAAATCAGAAATAGTTGCGTTGTCTCCCTCCGGGACGCCTGTAAACGCGCGCTGCACTGCCCACAGAAGGTAGATCGCTGCGAGAATCACACCGCTTGCTGCAACTACTGCATACCAGCGATGCCCCATGAAGGTTCCAAGTAGCGCAAGGAACTCTCCAACGAAACCTGAGAAGCCAGGAAGACCGATGGATGCGAAGGCGGTTACAACGAATAATCCCCCCATAATCGGAGCCGATCGCCATAGCCCACCGAAGTCGGCGATAAGACGGGTGTGGCGGCGTTCGTAGAGGAACCCGATTATCAAGAAGAGAACACCGGTGGTGAGTCCGTGGCTGAGCATTGTGAACACAGCCCCATCGAGACCTTGACGCGTAAGAGCGAAGGTACCGAGCACAACGAAACCGAGGTGAGCAATCGACGAGTATGCAACAAGGCGTTTTAGATCTGGCTGCATCGTTGCAACAATCGCGCCATAGATGATTCCGATTACAGCAAGCGTTAGAAGCACCGGCGCGTACTTAACTGCGGCTGCGGGGAAAATAGGAATCGCGAACCGCAGGAAGCCGTATGTTCCGAGTTTCAGCATGACACCGGCAAGAATTACTGAGCCTGCAGTGGGGGCCTCGGTATGTGCATCTGGAAGCCAAGTGTGGAGAGGTACGAGTGGAACCTTCACAGCGAAGGCGATCGTGAAGGCTGCAAAGAGCCAAGCCGCTGTTGTAGGAGCAATCCCAGCTGGTGCCCATTGCGTAAGTACGCGCACGTCAAATGTCAACACGCCCGTTGAAGACTTGTGAAGAAACCCAACCGCGAGGATGCCGATGAAGAGAAACGCAGATCCGGCCATTGTGTAGATGAAGAACTTCGTCGCTGCGTAGTTGCGTCGACCATGCCCCCACCCTGCGATGAGGAAGTACATCGGCACGAGTACAACCTCGAAGAAGACAAAGAATAGAACCAGGTCGAGCGCCAAGAAAGCACCCATAAGTGCAGCCTCTAATACGAGCAGCCAAACCGTAAAGGCTTTCGCTCTCTCATTGACCCCTGTAGATGCAAGAAGCGCTATCGGTAGGAGCAGAGCGTTGAGCACGACCATGAAGAGGCTGATCCCATCGACCCCGAGCGTATAACGCACCCCAAGATCGCTAAACCAAGCATGCGAGCTCAGAAACTGGTATCCAGCTTTGCCGGTCTCAAAATCCGCCAGCATCCAGAGCGTTAGACCAAG
Source organism: Actinobacteria bacterium IMCC26256 (assembly GCA_001023575.1). Lineage (GTDB taxonomy): Bacteria > Actinomycetota > Acidimicrobiia > IMCC26256 > IMCC26256 > IMCC26256. The sequence goes on from CP011489.1 coordinate 2,299,463, forward strand.
TGTTGCAATCGCAGTCATCATCCCTGCGATACGAATCGTCTCTGGTCGATTGCTAGGCAGGCACGCAACAAAGAGTGCGCCGACGAACGGCAGAAGAATCAGCGCTGTAAGAATCGGAAAATCCATTATGACCTAACCAGTGCAAATATGAGTAGGGCAGCAGCGCCTGCGAATACGACGAGTGCGTATTGGCGTACGACCCCACCTTGCGCTCGACGCACTCCGCTGCTTATTGAAGCAACCCCTGAGGCGACTCCGTTAACCGCACCATCAATAATTCCTTGATCGACCGTGTTGGCGATCCACTCAGCAAAACGTCGAATCGGGCCATCGACACAGCGTGCGAGTACTGCATCAAAGTAATAGGCATTTCCGAATACTCTTCCGAGACTTCCTAGTCGACGATTAATTGGATCGTCTGCTGGATCCTCTAAGCCCTTACGATACATACCGCGCCCAATCAGAACTCCAGTAACTGCGATCACAACGGCGAGAGTTGATAGAGCAAACCCTGCTGCGAAGGATGGGGCCTCAATTGGTTTTACGGTCTCGAAGACAGGCTCAAGGAACTGCGTTAAGTACTCAAAGCCCTTGAACGGCAGGATGATGAAGCCACCGATTGCTGCAAGCGCCGCAAGTATGAGCACCGGGATCGTCATAGTTGCGGGAGCCTCATGCGGAGCATGGTTCAATCGCGCTGGGGCAGGGGCGGTGCCGTAGGCAACTGTCGGGGACTCGGTAGAGATCATGCCGGTTTCATGTGACTCGGCGTGGGAGTCGGCGTGGATCTCGGAGTGCGCGACCTCGCCATCTACCTCAGTCTCAGCGCTCACTGCGGCGAAGCGCTCGTTACCGAACCAAACCAAGAACGTCTCGCGTGTCATGTAGAACGCAGTGAGAATTGCAGCCACAACACCAATAAGCCAGACCGCGTAGTCGCCGTGGAAGAAAGCCTTGGCCAGTACCTCGTCTTTGGCCCAGAACCCTGCGAAGGGCGGAAGGCCAGCAATCGCAAGCCACGCAACAATGAAACCAAAACCGGTTAATGGCATGTACTTGCGCAGGCGCCCCATGGTACGTATGTCTTGATTCTCATCGAGCCCATGAATCACTGAACCTGATCCGAGGAAAAGCGCGGCCTTAAAGAAGGCATGAGCAACTACTAGTCCAATAGCGGCCGTATAAGCGCCGACTCCAAGGGCAAGGAACATGTACCCCAACTGGCTGACCGTTGAGTAAGCAAGAACTCTCTTGATGTCAGTCTGTACAAGGGCAACGGTTGCTGCAAGTAGCGCAGTAATCGCGCCGACCCACATGACTACATCTTGTGCTGCTTGGCTCGCCTCAAATATTGGGTGAGCGCGAGCGACAATAAAGATCCCAGCGGTGACCATCGTGGCTGCATGGATTAACGCAGAGACCGGGGTCGGGCCCTCCATGGCATCGGGGAGCCAGAAGTGCAGAGGAATCTGAGCGCTCTTGCCTATTGCACCTAAGAAAAGAAGTAGAGCAATCGCTGTGATGGTTCCAGAGGAGATGCCGCCGATCTTCTCGCCTACCGCTGCGTAATCGAGGGTGCCGAGGCTCGCGAAGAGCAAGAACATTGCGATCATGAAGCCGAAGTCACCGACGCGCGTCGTTACGAATGCCTTCTTACCAGCGACAGCTGCAGAGTTGCGCTCAAACCAGAACGAGATGAGTAGGTAGGAGCAGAGACCTACACCCTCCCAACCTAGGAAGGTGACTAGAAAGTTGGATCCCAGAACGAGAATAAGCATCGACGCTACGAAGAGATTCAAGTACGCAAAGAAACGACTAAAACGAGCATCGCCGTGCATGTAGCCAATCGAGTACAGGTGAATAAGTGTCGCGATACCCGTTACAAAAAGAATCCAAGTGACTGAGAGCGGGTCGGCAAGGAAACCCATTGAGACTTTGAAGCCACCAGAGGCAAACCAATCAAAGAGCTTTACCGTATGAGCATGCTCCCCCGAGGGAAGCCCACGAAGTGCTCCGAACATGAAGATAGAGACAACGAAGGATCCGAACATTAAGGCGGTAGCAATCCACCCCGCTATTGGTTCTCCAATGCGCTTCCCAAATAAAAGTAAGAGTGCTGCTCCAAAGAGTGGAAGTGCGGGTACCAGCCAGATGTAATCAAGCATTGAGGATTTATTCACGCTCAGCCCCTCAACTCAGAGATGTCATCGGCGGTAGTGCCGGTATGGCGTCGCCTAAAGATTGCAACGATGAGCGCCAAGCCAATCGCTACCTCGGCGGCTGCCACCACGAGAACAAAGAAGACTGCTACCTGACCCGATAGGTCATTGAGGGTCTTGGAGAACGTGACGAACGTCAGGTTCACTGCATTGAGCATTAACTCAACACACATAAACATGACGATGACGTTGCGGCGAACAAGCATCCCGACTGCGCCGATTGAGAAGAGCGCAGCCGCGAGGACGAGATACCAGGTTGGGGTAACGATCATTGCGCCACCTCGCTAGCTGCCTCTGCTCTGCGTGAGCGACGAGCAAGCGCTACCCCGCCGACTACAGCTACAACTAGCAGCGCGGAGGTGAGTTCGAACGGCCAGAGGTATGTGGTGAATATCTCGCGCGCAACGCGCTCCACATTTCCGCCGTCGCCACTCTCAAGGGCAGCAGTAGCAGACTGCGCTCCAGTCGCCCAATGGTTGCCCATCAAGCCAATCAGTAGAGCGAAGACGACGAGACCGAGCATCAAAGCCACCGGGCGCTGGACTTTTAGCGGGTCGGTAAGAGACTCTTCGCGGTCGACGCCGAGCAGCATGATGACGAAGAGGAATAGCACAACAATCGCTGAGGCATAGACGATTACCTGTACTGCGGAGACTAGGTAGGCGCCCTCAAGAATAAAGAAGCCAGCCATCGAGAGCAGGGTCGCTACTAACCACAGCGCTGAGTGCACCGGGTTACGAGAGATGACCACTCCAAGGGCTCCAACTAGAGCAATGATCGCGAAGGCGATAAAGAGCACCAGTGTCACCATCAGAGGCTCTGACCTTGCTCCGGTTCGCGCACTCCAAAACCAAGTTCGCCTGACCAGTTAACGCGACCCTCATAATCAGCATCACCCGAAGACGAGGTTGCGCGCATCCAGGCTGAGGTCTTGTCGTCCTCGCCGCCTAGCCATAGTTCCCACGGTTGACGCTTTGCACGCCCCTCGTCGTCTACAAGGAGTTCTTCTTTCGTATAAATAGCGTCCGCACGATTGGCGAATGAGAACTCAAAGAGTTTTGTCTCAGTAATCGCCTCAGTTGGGCAGGCCTCTACGCACATATCGCAGTGAATGCAGCGCAGGTAATTGATCTCGTAGACAAAACCAAAACGCTCGCCCGGTGAGACCGGCGAATCCGGAGAGTTATCAGCACCGCGAACGTAAATACACTTCGCCGGGCAGACACCCGCGCAGAGTTCACATCCGATGCACTTCTCCATACCGTCTTCATAACGGTTAAGAACATGGCGACCATGGAAGCGCTCTGGCTTCTCGCGCTTCTCCTTCGGGTAGAAGCCCGTGATGCGCGGCTTAAACATCTGCTTGAAGGTCACACCAAAACCACTAAAGCGCGCCATTAGAGGATCTCCTCAACGAGCTCGGAACGGTTGGGCATAGAGGCTCTAAGTACTCCAAGGATGCCGAGCCCTCCTAAGAGTGAAAGCGGAACAACTGCTATGAGGTTCCAACCCTCGTTTCGCCCGACGATAATCACGCCGGAGACCATGACCCAGATGAAGGCCAACTCAATGAGCCACTTCCAACCAAGGTCCATCAACTGGTCGTAGCGAAGTCGAGGGAGCGAAGCGCGCAGCCATACAGTTCCAAAGAGGAGGACCATGACTTTGGCTACGAACCAGAACACGGGCATCAGCCAAGTGTTGACCGCTCCAGTAGCTGAGAGAAATCCGAGGCTTGGCCCTGCAGGCCCACCGAGGAAAAGAGTGACTGCGATTGCAGACATTGTGATGAGGTTCATGAACTCTGCAAGGTAGAAAATTGCGAATCGAATCCCGGTGTACTCGGTGTGGAAACCACCAACGAGTTCCTGCTCGGCCTCAACTAAGTCGAATGGCGGGTGGTTTGTCTCTGCAATTGCGGAGATGAGAAATATCACAAACGCTACGAATGCTGGAATGACGTACCAAGTCCCCAACGAGCCAACGCCGGTCCATGCTTGCTTATCAACTATCGCACGCGTTGAGAGTGTCCCTGCCTGAACTAGTACACCAACAATTGCTAGCCCAAATGCAGCCTCGTAAGAGAGCATCTGCGCAGAGGCCCGAACCGATCCAAGTAGTGGATACTTAGATCCACTAGACCACCCAGCGAGCATTACGCCGTATAGACCAAGCCCTGACATGGCAAGCAGGAAGAGAATCCCAATTGGTAGGTCTGCGAGTTGTAGATATGTCTGGTGCCCAGCGATTGAGACTTGACCACCGATGGGGATAATCGAGAACGCTAAAAACGCTGTCATCAGAGAGATATAAGGCGCAAGGAAGAAGACGCGTCTATCTGCAGAGTCCGGGACTGACTGCTCTTTGAAGAAGAGTTTGATTCCATCAGCAAGTGACTGGAGTATTCCCCACGGACCTGCAGTATCAGGGCCAACTCGACTCGCCATATCCGCGATGACTTTACGCATGAACCAGATGTAGAGCATCACTGCAACGAGTAGAAATGCGAATACTGCAACCGTCTTGCCGATGACAATGAGCACAACCGTTAGGTCGATCTTCCCTGAGAGGAGCGGGTCTCCTGCCCCCAGCATCATCGGAGTGTCTCCAGACGAAGATCAGTTACAACTAGCGATACATCTACGAGATCGCCTACGCCGGTCTCACCGATGTTGAAAGGCATCACAGCAACACCTGCAGGTACATTTGCATCCCCTGTGAGGGAGAGCACAAGGGATCCGCGTGCGGTAGATACGCGCACGCTCTCACCATCGGCGACCCCAACACGTGATATCTCAGAAGGATTGACACGAAGCGTCTGAGCCGGAATCAGGGCTCGTAATGCGGGAGTCGATGCGACTGTTCTGCCATTGTCATAGAGAGAGCGCCCAGCCGAGAGTCTCAGTGCATAGTTGTCACGCCCAGGTGTCGGCTGTGCTGCATGCTGCGCGCTCCATACAAAGAGCTGCGCATCTGGCAGACCAGCGCCATTTGAGATGTCGACGGGGAGAGCAGACTCTTCCTCGGCTGCAGCCTCATCCGAGGCGTCTGCCTCAAGTACCGGCTCGACAACTTCAAACTCGACAACTTCAAACTCGCCGGGGCCCTCAGGCTTGATTGGCTCCCATGAAAAATCAATCACAGGGATTCGCCTGGGCTCTAAGACGAGCTCATCTCGGTGCAGAGCAAGAGGGAGCACAACTCCATCACGTGCACGCTTGAGCAGTTGTGCGTCTACCTCTGCGAATGCAGGGGCGACACGAGCAATCTCATCTTGAATCTCCTCAACTGTCTCAAGGTCAAAATCAGTTCCAAGCCTGAGCGCCAACTCCGAAGCGATCCGGAAATCTGGCATCGGATTACCGACTGCAGCGATCTTGCGCCCTACGCGCGAGATGCGCCCCTCGAGATTTGTTGTGGTTCCAGCCTTCTCGCCCCAGACTGTAGCGGGCAAGAAAACATCTGCATCTGCAGCAGCCTCGGTGACCGTTGCATTGATACAGATAACGAAACCAGCGCCACCAACTCCAGCGCGCACTAAGCGTCGATCCGGGAAGTCATTGACAATGTCGGCACCCACGAGAATCAGTGCACCTATGCGGCCCTCAGATGCAGCGTTGAAGATGCCGGCAGTATCTAGGCCTACCTCTGCTGGAGCGCTTCCCCACGCAGCGACAAAACGCTCTGCTCCAGCATCAAGCGTCACGCGACCTGGGAGAAAACCTGGAGCGAGGCCAAGGTCTATTGCGCCGCGAACATTCCCACGACGCAGTGCAACGAGGAAACGCGTATTTGGAATCTCCCGAATAATTGCAGCAGCGGCCACGGTTGGCTCCGCTGAAGTTGCAACATCTGAACGCCCAAGGACAACAACGATCGGGCCTGAACGCCCATCAATAAGTGGTGCTAGAGCGGCGCTGATCTCACGTGCTGCGCTCGCCTGCTCACCAGGAAGGTGGCGAATCGTGGCGGATGCATACTTCGAGAGTCCGTGATCTACAGCAGAGACATCAAGAATCGGAACACCTAGATCCACGCAAGCACGACGAACGCGCAGGTAAAGGACTGGCAACTCCTCTTTGAGATCAGGGCCGAGAAGGATAATTGCAGCGGCTTCATCTAGATCAGGGATCGTTGCACCCGGGAGACCGAGGACAACCTCTGCAGGTAAGCCGTCCCCTATCTGTGCATCGACGTTGTCTGTTCCGATTACTCCCTTGGCGAGGCGCGCCCACAGGTATGCATCCTCATTGGTGCCGCGTGATCCACCGACCATCGCAATACTCGCTGGACCATGCAGGTCGAGAGAGCGCTTAATACCCTCGGCTGCTGCATCGAGCGCCTCGGGCCATGAGCACTCCACGAGTGAGCCATCGCGTCGGATCATTGGGTTACGCGCGCGATCTTCTGCATGAGTCGCTTCATAACCAAAGCGCCCCTTGTCGCAGAGCCACCCGTGGTTAACAGGCTCGACATCGACGCCGAGTAGACGAACCAACTCATTTGAGGATGACTCGAGCGAACCACGACAACCAACAGAGCAGGTTTGGCACGAGGTCTCAACCGCTGATAGATCCCACGGACGCGCACGGAATCGATAAGGCTTCGCGGTAAGCGCACCTACAGGGCATACCTGCACAGTGTTGCCCGAGAAATAGGAAGTAAACGGATCATCCGGGTATGTGATGACCTGCATCTCGCCACCGCGCTCACCAAAGTCAATAAGTCGATCCCCTGCGATCTCATCTGCAAAGCGCGTGCATCGGCTGCATTGAATGCAGCGCTCGCGATCAAGGAGGACAAGCTCAGAGATTGGTATCGGCTTCTCAAAGTGTCGCTTCTCTTCTACGTAGCGCGACTCCCCTGGACCGAATGCAAGAGTTTGATCTTGGAGTGGGCACTCTCCACCGCGATCGCAGACCGGGCAGTCGAGTGGGTGATTGATGAGTAAGAACTCAAGTACGCCATCTTGAGCCTTCTTCACAGTCTCAGACTTCGTATTGACAACCATTCCATCTGTGACAGTGGTTGTACATGCAGGCGGCATACCTCGCACGCCCTCAACCTCTACTAAACACATGCGGCACATACCGACCGGCTTCATTCGCTCGTGCCAGCAGAAGCGCGGCACAAACGTCCCGTTGTCCTGCGCAACACGAATGAGCAACTCGCCCTTTGGAGCCTGCATCTCGATACCGTCGATGGTGACAGTGACTATCTCGCGCTCGTCCTTCATTCTCCAGCACCTAGATCTGATGCACCTGAATCTGAGGCAGTTACATCTAACGCTCTGTCATTGTTCTGGCACATGGCGATTACTTCTTCACGAAAGAACTTATGAAGGCTCACCACAGGCGAGACAGCCGATGGCCCAAGCGGACAGATAGTTGTCTGGCTAAACGGAGCATTGAGCCCTGGAGAGATGTTGTCTCCGACATCAAGTAGGAGGTCTAGATCCTGCGGGCGTCCATAACCATGAGAGATCCGGTAGAGCACTTTCTCTATCCAACCGGTCCCTTCGCGACAAGGAGTGCACTTGCCACAGGATTCGTGTGCGAAGAACTTTGCTAGGCGCCACGCGACCAGTGCAGGATTTGTTGTCTCGTCATAAACCATCACAGCGCCAGAGCCGAGCATGACTCCGAAGGTCTGCTGAACGTAATCCATGTCGAGTGGTGCATCGAGGTGCTCATCTGATCCGGTGAGCCACTGCGACGATGCGCCGCCCGGGATAAAGAACTTAACTTTTCCTCCGTTGCGCACTCCACCACCAAGTTCTGGTGACTCAATGAGATCGCGGAAGGTAATGCCGAGTTCAACCTCGTAGTTACCCGGGCGATTTACATGCCCGGATAGAGAGAAGATGCGAGTGCCCGTCGACTTGTTGACACCCAACTTCGCGTACTCAGCGCCACCCATACGCATGATGTGAGGAACAGTTGAGAGTGTCTCGACATTGTTAACGATCGTGGGCTTTGCATAGAGCCCAGCGACTGCGGGGAACGGAGGTCGAATGCGCGGCATTCCGCGATCGCCCTCGAGGCTCGAGAGGAGCGCTGTCTCTTCGCCGCAGATATATGCCCCTGCAGCGCGATGAATCACGATGTCGAGATCAAATCCAGATCCGAGAATATTGGCTCCAAGAAACCCCGCTGCATGTGCATCACGACGGGCAGCCTCGAGGCGTTCAAACCCAAGAGCAAACTCCCCACGGACATAGATGAATGCAAGGTTGCATCCAATTGCGTAACTCGAGATTGCAATGCCTTCAATTAACTGGTGCGGGTCGTTCTCGATGAGCATGCGGTCTTTAAATGTTGAGGGCTCTCCCTCATCACCATTGACAACTAGGTATCGAGGGTAGGAATCCTTCGGCAGGAACGACCACTTCGTGCCTGTTGGGAACCCAGCGCCACCGCGGCCTCGTAGCCCAGCGGCTGCAACTTGCTCGGCGCCGATTGCCTCGGGGTCCAACTTAAGAGCTGCGCGAAATGCCTCATACCCACCTGATTGAGTAAAGCCATCAAGCGTCCATGAATCCTCAGGGCGATCACGTAAACGCTTTGTCACAATGCGCGTCTCTGTCGCGTTAGGAGCACCAATCACAGAGGTCATCCTTGACCACCTCCAGCAACTCCGCCGCTCACGCCACGCGCAGTTAGTTCGCCGGCTTTGTAAGCCTCGATGATCTCGGTTGCTGACCCAGGAGTGAGGCTCTCGTGAAACTCGTAGTTCACCTGCATAGCGGGGGCATTGCCACAGGCTGCAAGGCACTCAACCTCTTCGATCGTTACTTCTTTGTCGCTGGCGTAGCGCTGCTCCAAGTGCTCAAGTACCTCGGGTCCACCCATTACCAAGCATGTGACGTTCGTGCAGACCGATACGACTAAACGCCCAACTTCATCGCGCTTAAACATTGTGTAGAAAGAGCAGGTGCCGAGGACCTCTGCTGGAGTGACCCCAATCATCCCCGCAATCTCGCGCATTGCATCCTGGGTTAAGTAACCGTCTTGATCCTGTGCAAGATGCGCAAGCGGAAGGATCGCTGATTTTGTTTTTGGGTAACGCGCAACAATCTCATTCGCTAGTAAAAGATTCTCAGGTGTAAAAGCCATCAGCGGTCTACCTCCCCCATAATTGGGTCACAGGTAGAGATGATCGCGACTGCATCGGCGACCATTCGCCCCTCCATCATCGGGCTAATTGCCTGCAAGTTGTAGAAAGACGGCCCCCGGACATGCATGCGCACTGGCTTCCCTGTTCCATCCGATACGAGGTAGCAGCCGATCTCTCCACGAGGAGACTCGACACGTGCATATGTCTCGCCGGGCGGAACGCGAAAGCCCTCTGTAAATAGTTTGAAGTGATGAATCAACGCCTCCATCGACTCATCAATGCGAGCGCGAGGTGGCGGTGTAATTTTTTTATCCTGAACGCGGTAGTCGCCTCCGGGCATTTTTGCGACGCATTGACGCACGATCTTTACAGACTCGAGTACCTCGAACAGGCGAATTCGATAACGGTCGTAGCAGTCGCCATTGTCGGTGTAGATGACATCGAAGTCGACCTGGTCATACGCAAGATACGGTTGGGTCTTGCGGAGGTCCCATGGGAATCCTGTAGAGCGAAGAACAGGTCCGGTAATCGAGAGCGCCATGCATTGCTCAGTAGTGATTACTCCAACCCCAACGGTTCGCGACTGCCAGATTGGATTCTCAGTAAGGAGCTTGTCGTAATCGGCGATCCCGGCCTCGACCTGTTCGCATACACCTAGCACTGCCTCTTGCCAGCCGTCAGGAAGATCAGCGGCGAGGCCACCCGGGCGAATGAAGTTGTGGTTCATTCGCAGCCCTGTGATTATCTCAAGAACGCGTAACACCTCTTCTCGCTCGCGCCATCCGTAGAGCATCATGTTTACTGCACCCATGTCCATGCCGTTAGTGGCCTGGAACAAAAGGTGCGAGGAGATGCGATTCAACTCAACGAGCATCATGCGCATCCAGATAGCTCGCTCTGGTAGCTCTACGTCAAGAAGTTGCTCAACGGCTGTTGCAAAAACAAGTTCGTTCGAGAGCGGAGATACGTAATCCATACGAGTGACGTTGGTTGCGCCCTGCACATAAGTAAGTTCTTCGCCGGTCTTCTCCATCCCAGTGTGCAGGTAGCCGATTACCGGCTTCGCGCGCACCACGGTCTCTCCGTCGAGCTCCATCATCATGCGCAGCACTCCGTGAGTGGAGGGGTGCTGGGGACCCATGTTGATGATCATCGTCTGGCCATCGCCCTCAAGCTCTGGCCATGGTCCTCCAGCGATGACAATCTCTTGAAGCGGTCGCAACTCCTGCGACCCCTCTCCAGTCTGGCGCGATAAACGCTTTAACTCGGGGGCGATGACAGCTTGCTCCGCTACGTCTTCATCCACATCGTCACCTGAATCCGTGCCGCTCGAGTCGCCAGTGATCTGCATTTTGAGTTCTTCTTCAGTGAGACTCATCGCGGACCTGGGTCTCCTTTGAATGTGACGGGGACGCGCGCAGGAGCATCATCCTTACGCAGGGGGTGCCCAACCCATTCGTCTGGCATGAGGATACGAGTTAGATCGGGATGGCCCTCAAACGTGATTCCGAACATGTCGTATACCTCGCGCTCCGGGAAGGAAGTCCCAGAGAAAGACGATGTAAGCGTTGGAACACTCGGATCTGACTCTGGTACCTGAGTAATAAGTCGGATGCGAATGTTTCGCGGGTGCGAAATCAGGTTGACAACGACCTCAAAACGCTCGCGCTTTATGCCAGGGATCTGGGAGCGCTCAACATCTTGCAAGTGATCAACAGCGGTTACATCAAGACACATCGTAAACTCTTCACTCACGCGCAAATACTCAACTACATCAGCGAGTGATGACTTCTCTACATGCACGACACTCTGCCCATGGCTCTCAATCGCTACTGAGCCTGCGAATTTTACGACTAGCGCATCAGTCGGCGTTGTGTAGGCGAAAGCGGATTCAGTCATCGTCTACTCAGACCGCAAGAGTTGAGGAGGAGTGGTCGGCTATTGAGACTGTTACTGGTGTAGGAGCAGAATCAGCGGGGAGAACATTCGCTATCTCAATACCGGCGCCACCATTGTTCGCAGAGCGGCGCTTCATGATCTCGCCAGTTCGAACCATCTCGTGGAGATTAAGGATTCCATGCATCAACGTCTCAGGCCCTGGAGGACAGCCCGGAATATAAACATCTACCGGAACAATCTGATCAACACCTTGAACAATGGCGTAGTTGTTGAACATGCCACCACTACTTGCGCAGACCCCCATCGAGATGACCCACTTCGGCTCAACCATCTGGTCGTAAACTTGGCGCAGAACCGGCGCCATCTTCTGGCTAACGCGTCCTGCAACGATCATTAGGTCCGCTTGGCGCGGACTGGCACGAAATACCTCCATGCCGTATCGACCTAGGTCATAGTGCGCGCCGCCTGCTGCCATCATCTCGATAGCGCAGCATGCAAGCCCAAAAGCTGCTGGCCACATCGAACGTCGGCGCGCCCACTGCACAACATCCTCGAGTTGCCCGGTCATGAAATTATGGCCGACCTGCTCCATACCCATTAAGCGGCTGACTCCTCAGTTTGAATACCGAGTGCATTGATTGAGTCGCTATTCGCAAAAATTGTTGGAGATCCATCGCTACGCATAATCGGTCGCACGATTTGATCAGAGACTCGCGCTATCGGGCCCCAATCAAGGGCGCCCGTCGAGAGTAGGTAAGCGAAGGGAACAATGAGTACGCCAAGAAATACTCCCATGACGCCTAAACCATAAGCACCGAGTTCGCGCAGGATTGTTGCAAACGGATACAGAAAAATAATCTCGACATCAAGAACAATGAAGGCCATAGCTACTAAATAGAACTTCACCGGAAAGCGCTCGACCGGCTCACTCTCCGAGACGATTCCGCACTCATAGGAAGCAGTCTTGGCCTTGGTCTTTCGACTCGGAGCGAGTAGCTGAGAGGCGAAGAAGGATCCGGCGCCGAATCCAAAAGCGAGCAGGGCCATCGTGAGTATCGGTAGGTACTGACTCATGCTCCGTCTCCTCTCTTAGTCCGATTCTTGATTCGCTCTTGGGTAAAAAATTTTCGCATCTTGAGCGCCGCTGCTTTTAGTACTGCGATATGTGGTGACGCTACCTGCGAGCAACGCTGCAGAGGCTATTAGGTGCGGCATTGGTTAATGCGAAACCTGCGCGGCCAAAAACACATTCCCGCTGAATACTCTTCGGCCTATGGCCGGTCTATGGCTCCGGCGTGAGGGCAACGATCTTCTCGACCAATGCATACGCGGCCTCCGCTGGCCCAATCTCATCCGGTCGGAGGAGGTTCGCCATAATTCGCAGCACCCACTCCATGAGGGTCCGAGACTGCATACCTACATGAGTAAGTTCGCGCATCACGGCGGGGTTCCCGATGATCTTGACGAAGAGTCGAGCCACCTTGAAGTAGAGGCCATATGTCTCGACTAGGAGCTCCGGGTATTGCTGGAGCGCAAGGCCATCTCCAGAGGTCAAGGCTTGGTCAACTACACCCGCAACCATGCGCCCCGTCTCGTATGCGTAGGCAATACCCTCGCCATTAAAGGGGTTCACGGAGCCAGCGGCATCCCCGGCCACGATCCAATTCGGGCCAACATTGGGGGTAACAGAGCCTCCGGTCGGGAGTTTTCCGCCAGTTACCGGCCCCTCAGCCGTATCAGCGGAGAGCCCCCAGTATGAAGGCGCCACATCGACGAAGGTCTCCATCAACTTGCTCGTATTTATGTCCTTCCATCCCGAGAAGGTAGATAGGAGCCCTACCCCTACATTTACGCGCCCATCGCCGAGTGGGAAAATCCAGCCGTAGCCTGGGACATGGGCTCCGGAGCGATCAACGATATCTAAGTGGCTCTCGATCCAAGGATCTTCATGGCGTGGACTCCGGTAATAGCCGCGAACCGCCATTCCTAGGGGATATTTGCGGTCTCGATTTGTCCCTAGAGCCCTTCCAAATCGGGAGTTTGCCCCATCAGCCACCACTACATAACGAGCTGAGACATTCTCTAAAGTTCCCGTATCCTTGTGTTTTACGTTGGCGCCAGTGACAATCCCGCTCTCTAGGGTGGGCTCGACGGCCTCGCAGCCCTGCCAGAGAGTGGCCCCGGCCTTGACGGAGCGCTCTGCAACCATCTCATCTAGGTCCCTGCGGCGCACAACATACCCATAATCTGGGAAATCAGGGTGCTGTGGCCAGGCCAACTCCATGGTCACCCCATGGGCTATTGATCTAAGGCCGTCATACCGGTGGAAATCGGAGAGCGGCTCAGCTAACTCCATATCGGTGAGTTGCTTAACTGACCTCGGGGTAAGCCCGTCCCCACAGGTTTTGTCCCTTGGGAATCGCTTTCGCTCGACGACGAGTACGGAGTGCCCGTTTTGGGCAAGCCAATAGGCCGCAGATGCACCCGCCGGCCCGGCACCAATTACTAAAGCGTCGTATCGCTTTGACATCTCCATATCGTCGCGCAACTTCACTCCATTTACCGCAACGCGCGCATCAAGAATCCTCGGTATTTAGTGTGGCAAGTTTCACGCAATCGAGTCTCCATAAATACTTCCCCCGAACCTGCGTTAGGAGCCTCGGCATAGGTAACCTGCTAACCGACACTCGCCTTGGAGGAAACACGCTCGATGCCCAACTTGTTGCCAGACTGGCACTTCCTACGACCAGCGGGACGCCTTATTTGGTCATCCCTCTTGCTGATCATTGGTACTGGGCTAATCCTCTGGCAGATGCGCAAGCCAAAATCAACTCGCCCCACTACTTGGGCCCAGGCAATGGCTGGATCGCTCTACGTATTCGCAATTTTTGCCCTCGCATACGCAGTAGTTCCACACGAGATCATCACGATCTTTGATAGTTATTTTAAGTGGGGAACAGACAAGTTCTTATTCCAGAGCGGTCAAGTAGTCGTTGGATTCAAGATTCCAATCTCGTTTAGTTATCAGGCGTTACGCGACATTGTTGTTGTCACCTTCTACATATTCCTGTTTGGTATCAATATCGCGATCGTCTCGAAGTGGCAGAAGCGCCCAACACAAGCTGAGGCCGACGCCCTTAAAGCGGCGACCGTCGATTCAGGAACATCACGATTTGGGCGTCCGCTAAAGGCGAAGGCGTAACCAATGGGCCGCAATGACGCCAATCCGCCAATGCCAGATTTCTCAACCGACTACGTGCTTCAAGAGGTCGACCCGAGTTACCTCTTGGCATCAGTTAAGCCAAAACAATTTCTGCACATTGACCAATCTGAATGCATCATGTGCGAGGGCTGCGTAGATATCTGCCCATGGAAATGCATTCACATGGTCTCGGTAGATGCGATTACCGAGGCCATCGGAACCGAACTCCCAGGTGAGGATCCGCGCGACACCGTTGCATTCATCGTCGACGAAGACATCTGCACACGCTGTGCACTCTGCGTCGATCGCTGCCCAACAGGAGTAATAATTCTTGGCAAGATCGCCGAGCCCGGCGCCGTAGGTGACCCCCATGCGCGCACACAGCGCCACGGGTACTCGTATGGAGTTCGGTTCTAACCAACTAAACAAGGAGCACCACCGTGGCCGATGGCAACGGTAACAGCACAAAATTAGCGGACCGTGCCAGCGAGCTCGGCGGAAAAGTCACGGACTCACAGGCTTGGAACTCAATATTCCGCCCGGGGTCAATCTTCCGCAAGGGCTACACGGATAGTCCACGTAACCGTTCATATGTTGTCATGAACAGCCTGCTCTACCACCTTCACCCCGTGAAGGTTAAGAGGCATGCGGTAAAGGTCTCCTACACGCTCTGCCTTGGTGGCCTCTCGTTCTTCACGTTCATCCTCCTAACGGTTACCGGCATCTTCTTGATGTTCTTCTACCGACCAACAGATACACAGGCCTGGGCCAACATTCAGCAACTTGAGACAGCCGTCTACTTCGGATCACTAATCCGAAACATGCACCGCTGGGCTGCTCACCTCATGGTCATCAGCGTGTTCTTACATATGAGCCGCGTCTTCTATCACGGCGCATATAAAGCGCCACGTGAGTTCAACTGGGTAATTGGCGTCATCCTCCTAGTTCTCACGCTCATGCTCTCCTTCACCGGATACCTACTCCCATGGGACCAGTTGGCACTATGGGCCGTCACCGTTGGTACCAACATGATGGGGTACTCGCCCGTATTCGGTACTCAAATTCGATATGCGTTACTAGGTGCAAAGGA
Source organism: Actinobacteria bacterium IMCC26256 (assembly GCA_001023575.1). GTDB lineage: Bacteria > Actinomycetota > Acidimicrobiia > IMCC26256 > IMCC26256 > IMCC26256. The sequence goes on from CP011489.1 coordinate 2,314,989, forward strand.
GATCAGCGGAGACACACTTCTTCGCTGGTATGTGCTGCACGTGATTCTCTTGCCCTTTGTCGCTGTGATCTTCATGGCGATTCACTTCTGGCGCGTCCGCAAGGATGGCGGCATCTCCGGTCCGCTATAGGCCGAGGAGTAGATAAATGGTTGAAGTACCAGAACACCTTCTAAAGCGAAGCGCCGAGAGGCGTGCACAGCTCTCCGGCACCTCAGGTGCAGCCGCGCCCACTGGCGCTGAAACTACCGATGGAACGCCGGCTGATGCTGCACCTGTTGAAGCGGCAGCCCCTGCACCCGCTGCTGTTGCCGGTGACGACAGCCAGGAGATAACAGAGGACCGTGACGGTGTACCCGCCCACCTGCTCGAGCGTGCGCGCAAGCGTCGCGTTGCAGCTGCTGCTGGAGCCGCTGGCGCAGTAGTCCCTGCGGCCGCGGCTGCGTCAACGACCGTCAAGACCGCCGCTCCCGTTGCGCCATCCGGCAGCGGACCTGATGGACACACGCAGCGCCTGCTAACAGTTGTTAAGTCAGGATCTATTCAGCAGACCCGCGCAGAGGCCGTCGATAAAGTTCACACATGGCCTCACCTTCTTGTTATCGAACTCGCAGCGGCACTTGCAGCACTCGCGATGATGTTGATCTTCTCAACAATCGTGCGTGCTCCACTCCTTGGGCTTGCGGATGTAAACCAAACACCCAACCCTTCTAAGGCTCCTTGGTACTTCCTTGGGCTTCAGGAGATGCTCACCATGTTCCACCCAATGGTCGCTGGTGTGACAATCCCGGGGATGGGAATCTTCTTGTTAATCATCTCGCCCTATGTGGATAAGAACCCGTCGAACAAGCCAGACGACCGAAAGTGGGCGATCTCGATGTTCACCCTCTTCCTAGTTTTCTGGACCATCCTCGTCATTATTGGTTCGTTCTTCCGTGGAGCAGGATTCAACTTCGTCTTCCCCTGGAAAAACGGAATCTTCTTTGAGTTGTAGGAGCAAGAGATCGTGATCGTTGTTATTGCCATAGTTGTTCTCCTCGCTGCCGCGGTTATAGCGGTGCTTGCTGCTGCGCGTAAACGCTCGACTGACTCAGAGGGCAACGTAACTGGTCGCCTTACGCAAGAGACTCGTCAGCGCGATCGTGAAGCAGGCAGCACCCCAGACCTTGATGGCGAGGCAGTTGCGAGTGCAGATGCACGCGAGCGCTCAGACGAGACACGCGACGCTCTTGTCGCAAGCGGTTCGGCTCCGGCCACAAAGAATTCTGGTGAGGTAGCCAAGTTCACACCCGCTGACGAAGAGACGATCGGGATCAGCCGCAGGCAATTCTTCAACCGCGGCATCGTCCTATCTCTCTCTCTCGCTATCGGAGCATTCGGAGCAGCAGCGCTTGCGTTCCTCTACTCCGAATCCACCGGTGGTTTCGGCGGCAAGGTTGCTGTAGACAAGTCCCTCAAGGATGTTCTTGCTTACACGTCTGAGAAGAAAGAGCCCTACTACGTACCCGAGGCTCGTACCTACTTAGTTCCCTACCCTCCTGCGGATGCATCGAAGGCCAAGAAGATTCCGCAGTACGAGAAGATCGTTCCAGATATGGAGCAGGGAATCGTCGCGATTTACCAGAAGTGCGTTCATCTCGGCTGCAAGGTTCCATGGTGTGCAAGCTCTCAGTGGTTTGAGTGCCCTTGCCACGGATCTAAGTACAGCCGAGTTGGAGAGAAGAAGGGTGGCCCCGCTCCTCGCGGTCTTGACCACTTCGTCATAGCGATCTCGGGTAGTGGATCGCTCACAATCGATACATCCGTTGTTCTGACTGGTGCGCCAATCGGAACCGACACGACGGGTCAGGGTGCCGAAGGGCCTCCCTGCGTTGGAGGCTGATTCAAGATGCCAATACTCGCCATCACACTCCGCACGGGTCTAATCACCCTCAATATTCTCGCCATCGCTGCGATTGCCGGGATCGTTGCATTCCGCATTCTTAGTGTTCGTCGTCAGCCCGTTGAGAAGACTCCACAGAACCTCGCAACGCCTCTTGAAGATGATGTTATGGAGGGTCGCAAACTTGAGCGCTCACTTCGCTGGGCATTTACGTTCTCGCTCATTCTTGCTGCAGGCCTCCCGCTCTACTGGTTGGTTGAGCCATCACGCCAAGACGCAGCAGTTGTCGGATTCGATGAGCGTGCCGTTGAGCGCGGGGCAGTTCTATTCGCCAATGAAACAATGCCTGCCTATGAGGGAGCAAAGTCGCTCCTCTGCGCAAACTGCCATGGAGCCGACGCAGGTGGAGGCGCAGCACCATTTGTTGTGACACCAGCAGCGCAGGGCAGCACAACCGCTCGACCGATCAAGGTTTCATGGAAAGCCCCCGCTATCAACAACGTCTTCTACAGATTCGACGACTCGCAGGTGCACAATATTCTTGTATACGGTCGCCCAGGATCGCCGATGCCAGCATGGGGTGTAGCCGGCGGTGGCCCGAAGAACGACCAAGCCATTAGTGACTTGATCGCTTACCTCCACTCAATTCAGATATCGCCCGATAAGGCTAAAGCCACTGCAACCGCTGCACCCTCTAAGTACAAAGCTGAGCAGGCTGGGAGCGTCAAGATTGCAGAGAGCAATCTTGCGACAGCCACCGCAGCACTTGCTGCTCTCCCTGCCGATGCGACGCCAGAGGCTCGCACGGCAGCCGAGTCCGCTGTATCCGGTGCGGAGTTTGCGCTTTCTCGCAGCAAGGCGCGCTCGACCGAGATGAAGAACGCAAGTGAAGGACAACTCCTCTTCGAGACCAACTGCGCTCGATGCCACACCAAGACATGGTCTTACTTCGACCCCTCTAACCCATTAATTCCAGATCTTCCTCCTGCTGGTTCCGGAGCACTCGGCCCATCGCTTCGTGGTGGATCGGTACTACTGCAGTTCCCAGGTACACCCATCGACGACTCCACTACTCCAGGCTTCCAGAAGCAGTATGAGTGGATATCGGTTGGGGCTGCCGTGAACAAGCCATACGGAGTGCGCGGAATTTCTTCAGGACAGATGCCCCACATGGGCCTCTTCCTAACCAAGGCACAGATCGAGTCCATTGTCCGCTACGAGCGCGGCCTCTAAGTCAGGCACCAGGAGCCAAGCGTGAACCTCCTACTTATTTTTGCGAACACGGGTATCAAGGATCCAAGTATTTGGTACCCGACGATTCTCGGGGTGCTTGTCGTGGTCTCAGCGTTTGGGCTCTTCATCGGCGGCACCTACCTACTCGTAGCAACCAATACTGGTGCTCGACTCGCATTTTTAATCGTGGGTGCAGCGCTCTCCGGGATGCTCATGCTTCTCTCAACACTCTGGTGGACAACCGCATCCCCACTAAACACCCTCAAGGGGCGCATCCCCGGTTATTCAGCGAATGAGAGCATCGCCGGAGATGACTTCGCGAGGTCCAAGATCCAAGCGATACAGAAGATTGACCCCAACAAAAAGCTTGATCTTGCTGAGACGACAAACGTCAAGGCTTCAATTGATTCACTCGTGGTGATCCCCAAGGGCGTAGGTGGCGTTCCGGCAGAGTTGCCGAACGAGTTCCAGACCTTTGAGTCCTCAACTGATTACCTAGTTGCGGCTGCTTATACGACTGGCGGAGAGGCATGGCTGGACAAGACCTCGCCTTACTTCCACCTGGGGGATATCAAGGTATCAACAGATGCTTCGTTCCCTTGGGTACACGTAACTGCTCATGTACCAAGTTACGCGGTTGCGGTTCTCTGCCCGATTGATCTAGAGGCTCAGCAGGTTCCGTTCGGAGATCCGATCCCTGCACCAACCTGCGACCCCGACAAGCAGGTAACAACCATCGTGCTTGAGAAAGATCTTGGCTCACTTCGATTCCCGCCATTCATGGTGATGGTCTCCTCTGGCATCATGTTCGCACTCTTCCTTCTTGGGCTGCACTGGCGAGAGCGTGACCTTCAGGAGCTCGCCGAGCAAGAGGCCGCCGATAAATCCCCAACCCCCGCTGGCGTCTAGGAGTATTGATAAAGATGACCTCGAGACTCACCTCTGCTCAGACTTCTTCTTCAATTACTCCTGCTCCAATGAAGTCGGCTCCTCTTACGCAGACAGCCCTAGTGATTAGGCGTGCTGCTATAGCGCTTCTAACTCTTGTCACACTTGTGATGCTCACCGGCTGCGGCCCTGACATCAATAACGGCCAGATGGTTGATGCTGGTGGAGAGAACGGACAAGGCGGCCTAGCCTTTGTTCTGCTTGCAGTATTTATCGGACTCCTCTTTGCATCTCTCTTCTACATGGACCGCATCCGCAAGAAACGCGAAGCCCGCCAAGACGCTGATCACGAAGCCGACGCCAAGTAAGCGTCCCTAGATCAGGGCCTTGATTTAGGTCCTAACAGCGCTCGATCAACTTGTATCCGGTGGTGGTCTCCATCTCCAGGGCGTTCCCTTCGCACCATTGCGTGGCCTATCCTCGATCTTCTCGAGTCGATAACCGTCATGTGTTTTTTGAAGGTGATGTCGCTTGCAGAGCCTCACGAGGTTCTCGAGGCTTGCAGGGCCGCCCTCAGCGAATGGTTTGATGTGATCTATCTCTAGTCCGACGCTCATGTCGCACGTCGGTACCTGGCAGACACGATCGCGCTCCTCGACAGCGGTGCGTAATGGTGCAGGGATTGCGCGCCCCATATGTGCAACTGTCTTGATATCTACTCCATCGACTACAAGAAGTTTTAAGAAGGCCTCACCTAAATACTCTGTTGCCGTAGCGACGGGGATCGGGCCAACGCCAGCGATCTCACATATCTCGCCATGATCAGTACGTCCACGCTTGAGCGCATCTATGTCGACACGAATATTCATGACCGCATTAGATCGAGTCGTTTTCGTCGTACTCACAGTCTTCGCAGCGCAGAGTGCCATTAACGCATCTGCTGCGTATGCCTCCGGTCGTTCATGTGCACCGCTCTTGCGAGCCTGTTTGAAAATTGAGTCCTCGAACGGTGCGAGAGCAGCCTTAACTAGCGCACCATTCGCAACTGTCATCCTCCCCTTAAGGTTGCACGCCCCATCCTCACCAACCCACCATTTTAAGGATCGACTCTTGTGAACCTGCCTGTGTCGCTCTGCCTCGTCTGTTGCGGCTGCAACGACACGAGATGTTGCATCGCGAAGATCGCTCACTGTTGCATATGTTGCGAGGTTCAAGAGTTGTGTCTCAGTATTGGGGGCAACGATCGCACCACGGGCTACCTCGACAGCCTGAGTGCCAGAGAGTTCACCAGAGCGCAGTGCTGCCTGAGTAACAGGCAAGTGCTGGAGCTGACCAGCAAGCATTACAACCGACTGAGCCTCATAATGAGCACAATCAGTCTCGATGGAGAGCCACTCTGAAATGCTCTTCGCACCTTGGCCTCTCCAGCCATTGGTGCGCTCTACCTGCCCCACGGCAACAGTGCGAAGTGCGTCACCACTGCGGCGTACCTCATCGGCCAACCCCACAAGCTCGCGCGCCCCGGCAGCATCGACAACATCTACGTCAATGGCGGCCATGGCGGATTGGAGTTCTGTGTGGGCGTTTCGCAGTCTATCGAACATATGTTCGAGTATAAAACAGTGGTGTGACAGTCTTAATTTTCAGCAAATATGGAGCTGCGGGGTCAGGGGGTCGTCCCAACGCACAGCCAAATAGGGCCCCTATTTCGGCGTCTCTCGCAGCATCTCTAGTAGCAACTCAACAGTCTCGATCTGTGAGGTCCCCTGAGATGCGAGCGAGACCAACTGCTCTGCTAGCCGCTGGGGTTCCACGGCCGTACCGACATTGCTTGCGATGCTCGCTGCTAGTTGGCAGAGTTCGTTCAGTACCGAGTGCTCCTCGTTGATGTCGCTTGCATAGCGCACCACCGCTGGAATGGTGTCTGCTGCTCGCGCCAACCTCCTAAGCGAGGCCGCTAGAAGTACGTTCATAGGCTCAAGGGCACCAGGGTCAATCCCCGATGCAATCGTGCGCACACGAAGTACAGAGTCGGCGAGATGATTGATTGTAGGGAAGAGAACCATGAGCGTCTCTAAGGAGGTGTCAAGCTGGATTGAAGCCTCCGCTATCGTCTCCATCCTGCCACCTCCGCTCCAGAAGTTATCCGCAGTAGCTACGAGTTCAGTGAAGACTCGTCGCCCATCTTCATTATCCGGGGTTCTAGGATCGCTCATCGAGCCATCCTCTGAGAGGGCCATTGCGAGTTCAATCATCGCGCTCACAACCTCATCGAGGGACATGCACCCTGGGGAGATCAGCATACGATCGACAGCACCATCCGCTAGAGAGTGAAGAAGCATGACGATTGAGTCCATGGTTAAGCCAGGTTTCGGGCGACGCCGCAACTCTGCAAATGCTTCTTGACCTATCCATCGCATGTTGTCTGCGATGGATTGATTCGAGGCACGACGGGCCTCGAGTATCTGCAGGGCAAGCTCTCGGCGCTCCTCTCGAATCGCCAATTCGCCGTGCCACTCTGCACTCGCGGTCAGCGCAGCCGCATCAAGGATTCTCCCAAGCGGTCTCGCCGGAGAGGAGAAATTGGCCTCAAGAAAATGTCGCAGTACTGCGGCTGCTGACTCTAGCGCAACCCCTTCATCATGCGTCTCAACCCCTCGGCGAGTGACCTCTTCGAGAGCGTTCCAGCCAATTTTTGGGGCTGAGAACTCAGGCGAGGCGACGCTCTCAACCACAAGGGCAAGGGTTGCCTCGGGTGATTCAAGGAGACGGTATGCAGTATCGACACTCACGGTCTCTGAGGTTCGGGCTAGCACTGAGGGGTTTACGAGTGAAGCAAGCCCATCTAGTGAGTGGGTTAATAGGCGCTCAATGGCGACCTCCACTAGTGCATGCCTACTGGCCTCAGCCTTCGCTGCGACTCGCCCAGAAGCGACAGCGGAGCCCTTGTTTTCTCTATCTCCTGCCCTCATTTAGTCATTATCGTACACAAAGTACGATTTGTCCATAGATAAAGTACTTGCATTTTGCAAATATCTATATGACACTTACCTCGGCAACACTGCGATTAAGGATCGTTGGGGATCGTGGGGGTTCGAGCCGGGCAGACCCATCTCCCTTTAGGAATTCTCGCCACCCAATCCGCACTATTGAGTACGCAGCCCAGCCTGCAGTAAGCCAGCCTTCATTGCCGCCGCTACTGCATCCCCGGGCTCGCTCAACCGCTCCAGAGTTACGCCGTGGATCTCGGCGTTACAAGTAAACCCGTGCGGGTAGTTACCAACGGGAGAGCCGGTATCAATCCCGACATCGAATGTCTCGCCACTCATGGAGAAGACGAGCGGTACGGTGCGCTCAATACGCGCGTGCGCCACTGCATCTCCATCGATGCTGAGCACTAGCTCGCCTCCTGCGCCGAACCCTCCGTCGTAGTCGAAGGTTGCAGCGACTTCGTGGCGCCCTGCTTCAAGGACCCGATCATTCATCAGGGTTGTGACCTCGTGCCCAAAGCAGTTATATACAAACGCGGGTCGTCCACTATCTAGATAGAGAGACCAGCCAGACATATTTCCGCCCTGGCATGCGACCACTCCCTCGGCGGGGAAATCAGCACTAACTGTTATCTCGCCTGTTATGCGCCACGATGCGTTCTTTAAATTCAAGACCGATGACTCCGGCATACGAACATGCGCGGGCGTGTAAGTCATCGATGTGCGCTCACCTAGTAGCGAGGGCACACCGAACTCACCAGCGCGCGGCGAAGAGACATCGCGCAGCGGGTAGACACCAAATCGTCTTGCCTCTTCATCGAACTTCTCTAGTAATTCGCTAAGTTTCTCTGGGTACTTATCTGCTAGATCTACTGCCTGCGAGAAATCGTTACGAATGTCATAGAGCTCCCAGCGCTCCTGCTCGCCATCGAACTCAAACCCCTGAAGGCGGATCCAAGGAAGCCTTCCATGGAAGCATGCAGCTACCCAGCCCTCGTGGTAAATCGCTCTGTTGCCGAGAATCTCAAAGTACTGAGTGCGGCGCTTGCTCTCGCCATCAGCATCAAAGGTGTAATCCATTGAGACGCCATGCATCTCCATCTGTGAGATCCCGTTCACGCTCTCAGGATCCATGATGCCGGCCGCTCGGTAAATCGTGGGAGCAATATCGACCACATGATGGAACTGGCTCCTCAATGCTCCAACATCTTTTATTCGTTTTGGCCATGAGATAGCGAGAGCGTTTCGCGTGCCACCAAAGTGCGAGGCAACCTGCTTCATCCATTGGAACGGCGAGTCCAGCGCCCAGGCCCATCCAACATTGAAGTGGTTCTCGCAGAGTGCGGTGCCAAAATCGTCCATGTGCTCAAGAAGCCACTCGGGGTCTTCATGCACGCCATTCTGGAATGACGGCGCACTCCATGCACCGTTCACTGTCCCCTCGGCAGATGCACCATTGTCGCCAGTGATGTAGATGACGAGCGTGTTGTCGGTTAGACCGAGTTCGTCAATCGCTTCAATTACTCGCCCAATCTGAGCATCGGTATGTGCAAGAAACCCTGCAAAACACTCCATTAAGCGCGTTGCGACAGGTTTGAATCGATCTGGATAGTCATCCCATGCGGGTATCTGCTCTGGGCGCGGAGTTAGAACAGTCTCCGGTGGAATAACGCCGAGTTGTATTTGGCGCTCATGAATATGGGTGCGCATTGCATCCCATCCGTCGTCGAACGCACCGGCGAAGCGATCGATCCACTCGCGTGGAGCATGGTGCGGCGCGTGAACCGCTGGTGTTGGTAGGTAGCAGAAGAAAGGCCTCTCGGGGGCGGAGGCATGCTGACGCTGGATCCAGTTGATGGCTTGATCGGCTAGGTCTTCGCTTAGGTGATAATCATCGCGACCAATATGTGGATTGATCGGAGTTGTCTGGTCGTAGACAGCGGGCTCAAACTGAGATGCCTCTGCTCCGAGGATTCCATAGAAGCGATCAAAGCCCACACCAGTTGGCCAGCGATCAAACGGCCCTGCGGGGCTCTGCTCCCAGAGGGGAGCGAGGTGCCATTTTCCAAAACAACCAGTTGAGTAGCCGGAGAGTCGTAAGACCTGGGCGATTGTTGCGGCCTCGGAAGGGAGAACAGAGTCATACCCTGGGAATGAGTTTGCGATCTCAGTAATGCCGCCCATGTGCACTGAGTGGTGCTGGCGTCCGGTTAACAGCGATGCGCGCGTTGGGGAGCAGAGAGCCGTTGTATGGAACTGGTTATAGCGCAGACCCCGGTCAGAAATAGCTTGAAATACAGGGGTATCGATCGGTCCGCCGAATGTTGAGTAGGAGCCAAACCCGACATCGTCGAGCATCACGAGCAGGACATTGGGTGCACCCTCAGGAGCCTGCGCGTTCTCCAACCTGCGAGGTTGGGAGTCATTGATCAGTCTGGAGATCTCACCCTCAAACTCTGGAGTGGGGCGGGGAAGATTGTGTTGATCAGTTGCCATTACCTAAATGATGCGTGGTCTAGGCAACGAAGAGCGTTGCGCGCGCTAACTGCATCACCGATGACGCTGAATCTTCCTTCATCAATTGCTTGATCGATTGTCCCCTGGCCAGAGATAACCCAGCCCCAGTCCTCGCGCGACCCAACATAGGTCGCGCTCGCGCCGTCTCCAGTGGTCTCGCAAGCGATCGCGTTACGGAAATGCAGGCCCGCTATCTCGCCGTCAAGGTTCCACGCAACATGGGCGTCAATGCCGTCAGTTGTGTCTGGGTCAACAAATACTTTCAGCACACCAATGGCGGTCTCGATGGGCCACTGCATAATCTGAATTGGGAAGACGCGGTGCACCTTGTATGCGCTCATGTCTAGAGCACCCTCAAGATCAAGGGCGCGCGTTAGGCACCAGTTACGAATGTTGGCAGAGGTCGTACGCTGCCCAACTAGTCGCAACGCCGCACTCAGGAGAGAACGGTCTTTCTCATCGGAGTCGGCTGCTGCGACAAGAATCCCAGAGAGTTCAAGTGCCCATCGCAGATCATCGGCCAGAGCAGCGCCAGCCATCTCGCGGACTCGCTCCTTGCCGCCCATCGCCTCAATGAAGCGTTTTGATCTCTCTACAGGCGCGTGCGGCAGGAGTTGCTGGGGATCACCGTCGAAGAAACCAAAGAGTCCACTTCTGATCTGGCGAGTGTGGTGCTCAACGATTCCGTATAGCTCTGAGGTTAAGTAATCCTCGTTATAGAACTCGGGGAGGACAACTAGGTGAGCCAATTCAGTTGAGGTGGCTCCACGGTTTGTCCAGCGCACTGTTTGATCCCAGAGAAACTGAATCGCATCGCGTGAACGCGTTACACGAGTGGCGATCTCTTCTGCACCCGAGATCGGAGGACCGTGAGTTGCGATGATGTGGGCAGGCTCAAGTGAACGAAGGTGATCAATGCCGCGAAGCATGACGCGCGGGTCGCGATACTCCTCCCCGCGGATGGCAAAGATGTTAAATAGCGCAGGCCATACCAAGTTGTGGACTGCTACCCCAAGGCTCGGGAACCAATACGTAACCGAGTCATCGGCATCACTCGGCGCAGGCTCGACATGAATCTCAAGGCCAGCAAGATTTAGAACCGTTGCATTCTCAAACGTATTTGTAGGCGAGATATAACCATTTGTCCATGGAGCGTGATCCGCTAGACGAAACGCAAGACCAAGGCCGACGTTCACTACACCATCCGGTCCGGACTCCGGCATCCTGATCGCGAACTGCTCCACAAGGCCACGAAGGTATGCAGGTGCAATTATTCCGCCTGCTCGCAGACGGTTGCCATCGATTCCAGAGTGCCCCCAGATCGGGAGTGCGTCACCTTGGGGAGTTGTTTCCTCCTCGAATACTGCTGCGGTTCCCTGCACATAATGGAAGTGCGTATAGAGCACGGCGACGATCGGCTCGCTGGCAACTCTGCGGAGTTCTTTAATAGCAGCGCGCAACTCCTCAACCGACTCGCCTGAGTCAATCGCGATGATGCCCTCTGGACCGCGCACGAAGGTTTGATTAGAGAGGCCATTGCCGACAAAGCACCATGCGTTATCGCCGACCGCGTAGAACTTGCGCACCAGGCGCTCAGAGTGGGCAACATGTGCCTCATGTGCGATCTGACCACGTGAGTCAGTAATCGTGCGGGATGAGTCTGGAGCGATACTTGTTGGCTGAGTCATGGGGCGACTCTAGGCCAGTAGCTATTCACGGCGCACCTACACGAGCGAGAGTGCTGCCTCTATTGCTATCTCATCGGTGTTCACTAGGTCGGTGGCGCTGTGCGCGAGCGATGGGAAGAGCGTCTCGTAGCCACTCGGCGCGAACCACACCCCACGATCTAGAAGCGCGTGGAAGAACCGGGCGTATATCTCATGGTTAGCGCTCTGGGCCTCTGCGTAGTTAGTAACGGCAGAGTCAGAGAAGAACATCCCTACAAGTGTTCCGACCTGAGTAATGCGAGTGTTAATGCCTGCTGCCTCAAATGCCGACTCAAGCCCCTCGGCTAGGAGAGTTGCATTGGCCTCAAGGCGTATGTAGGCCGCGTCATCAAGGTGCGAGAGGACTGCAAGGCCCGCTGCGGTTGCGAGCGGATTCCCTGAGAGTGTTCCAGCTTGGTATACGTCGCCGATCGGTGCGAGGTGATCCATGATCGCGGCCGGCGCGCCGACAACAGCGAGCGGAAGGCCGCCACCTACGACCTTTCCGAATACTGAGATGTCTGGAGCGATCCCAAAACGCCCCTGTGCTCCACCGCGTGCGACGCGAAAACCAGAGATGACCTCATCGAAAACCAGTAGTGCACCAACGCGGTCGCAGGCAGCACGCAGCCCTTCAAGGAAACCAGGCGCAGGGGGCACCAGACCCATGTTGGCGGCTATTGGCTCAACGAGAATCGCAGCGAGGTCTTTGCCGTGCTCATCGAGCGCACGATCGAGTGCAACTAGATCGTTATAAGGAACAACGATTGTGTCTACAACCGACCCTGCGGTAACGCCAGCGGACCCAGGAATGCCCAGAGTTGCAAGCCCGCTTCCGGCGGCAACCAACATTGCATCGAAGTGACCGTGGTAGCAGCCAGCAAACTTAATGACCTTTGATCTACCTGTTACACCGCGAGCGAGGCGCACTGCGGTCATTACAGCCTCGGTACCACTAGATACCATGCGAACTTTCTCAATAGATGCGACACGCTCCACTATCGCCTCAGCTAGGAGCGCCTCACGCTCAGTTGGAGCGCCATATGTCGTACCCGCCAGCGCGGCATCTCTAATCGCCTCGACCACATCAGGGTGAGCATGCCCAAGGATCGAAGCACCCCACGACTGGACGTAATCAATATATGTGCGCCCGTCAGCGTCGGTGATGGTCGAGCCACTCGCCGACTTAACAAAGAAAGGAGTTCCACCCACTGAACGGAAAGACCGAACTGGAGAATTAACTCCACCAGGGATTACTGCCTGCGCACGCTCGAAGAGTTCTTCATTTCGACTCATGCGTTTAGAGCCTCAGCAACCTCGCGGGCCAAGTATGTGAGTATGAAATCTGCACCTGCACGCTTAATCGCAAGGAGATGCTCAAGTGCGACTGCATCTCCGTCAATCCACCCACGCTCGGCTGCCGCCTTGATCATGGAGTATTCGCCGCTTACGTGATACGCGGCGACAGGAATATCGAATGAGTTTCGAAGAGCAGTTATTACATCTAGGTAAGCAACTGCAGGCTTGACCATCAACATATCGGCACCCTCCTCTACATCGAGGGCTGCCTCCTCAAGTGCTTCGCGCGCGTTCCCTGCGTCCATCTGGTAACCGCGACGGTCGCCAAACTTGGGCGCGCACTCTGCAGCATCTCTAAAGGGCCCATAAAGCGCCGACGCGTACTTAACTGCATAGGAGAGGATCGCCGTATCAGTGTGGCCTGACGAGTCGAGGGCGGCGCGAATTGCACCGACCTGCCCATCCATCATCCCGCTAGGTCCGATTACATCTGCACCTGCGTCGGCCTGCGAGATTGCTATTGATGCGTAGCGCTCGAGAGTTGCATCGTTATCGACACTGCCATCTGCACGAAGCAATCCACAGTGTCCGTGGTCTGTAAATTCATCAAGGCAGTCGTCCGTCATGATCACAAGGGAGTCGCCTACCGCGTCCCTAATTGCACGTACTGCCGTCTGCACAATCCCGTCGGCACGATCAGCCGCGCTACCGCGCTCGTCTTTCTCGAGCGGGATACCAAAGAGGATTATCGATGGAACCCCGAGTGCAACCAAAGCCTTCGCCTCAAGAGTGACGCTCTCAATCGTGTGCTGTGCAACCCCGGGCATCGAGAGAACTGGCTCTGGCGCATCGAGCCCCTCTTTTACAAAGAAAGGAGCAACGAGATCATCTACCGACAACCGCGTCTCCGCTACTAGTCGTCGCATAGCGGGGGTTGTACGAAGTCGTCGCGGGCGACGCTCAGGGAAGGCCATAACCCGTAACGTTACCGCTACGCCATTGATTCCCACGCAGCAAGGGCCGTGGCGATAACTCCGTCAATGGTGTGCTCTGCTGCTTCGTGGCTTACGACCCAGCCCAGGCCAGTCGCTACCTCTGAGGTAATCGGGCCTATAGATATAACAGCGGGCTGCAAAGAAGGCACCCCGCCGAGGACCTCTGTGAGGTTCTTCACAGTGGAGCCAGATGTAAATGTGACTAGATCCACATCGCCATTGCGAACCTGCTCAAGAAGTGTGGGGTCTGGATCCGCACGAACTGTTCGGTATACATCGAGAATCTCAACCGAGTAACCGCGAGCCGCTAATCCATCTGGCAACACATCACGCGCCTCCTCGGCTCTCGCGATTAGTACGCGTGCTCCCTCTCCGGTCGGGTCAGGCATCGCCTCTAGTAGCGACTCTGCAACAAAGCGCTCTGGCAATAGATCACAGCGCAATCCGCGAGCGGCGAGTGATGCTGCAGTACCTGGCCCAATCGCTGCAACCCTAACTCCCCAGAACACGCGCGCATCTAGCCCTGCGACATCCATACCGTTCTCAAAGAATCCATCTACTCCATTAGGTGAGGTGAAGATGATCCACTCAAGGCCACCTAACTCTGGAAGCGTTACCTCAAGCGGCTCGATCTTGATTGATGGCAACTCAAGTACAAGCGCACCAAGATTCTCGAGGCGCTCCCGTAGTGAACTGGCCTGCTCGCGAGCGCGTGTTACAACAATGCGAGCACCGAGAAGTGGGCGCTGCTCAAACCATGAGAAATCAAGGGCCGCTACCTCACCAACAATAATGGCTGATGGTGAGCGAATACCAGCATCGCCTGCCTCGCCGAGTGTGGTCCGCAGTGTCTGCTGCTCTGGGCGCGTTCCATAACGAACTGCAGCGACTGGAGTATCCGCACCTCGACCGCCAGCCATTAGGCGCTCTGCAATATCGCGAATGTGCGCGGCCCCCATGAGGATTACGACCGTTCCTCCGACTGCGCCGAGCGCCTCCCAATTCACATCAGTACGGCCCTTTGCAGGATCTTCGTGGCCGGTGACAATAGTGACGTGGGTCGATACATTGCGATGCGTAACTGGAATCCCTGCATAAGCAGCGGCTGCGATAGCACTTGTTACACCGGGTACGACCTCGAAAGGCACGCCTGCAGCGATCAAGACCTCTGCCTCTTCGCCGCCGCGGCCAAATACAAACGGGTCGCCACCCTTTAAGCGCACCACCTCGAGACCCTTCAGACCGCGGTCAACCAAAGTTGCGTTAATGCCGTCTTGATCCATAGCAACATTGCCAGGAGATTTTCCGACATCGACCAATTCGGCAGTGCGCGCAGCGAGTGCGAGTAACGATGGGTGTGCAAGGCGGTCATAAACAACCACGTCAGCGATGCGCATAAGAGCAGCGCCTCGCTGTGTAAGCAGCCCGGGGTCGCCAGGTCCAGCTCCAACTAAGTAAACGGTCATTCCCCATCCTCCATCAAGAGTGCGCAGAGGCTTCTACCGAGGGCATCGGGGTCGCTTCCGACCCCTTTCGCTCGTCTGACCGAGGAGCCATCTTCTTGCGCCACCAAAGCCTGCATCGAGATCATCCCGCCAGACTTAATAGTTGCGTAGGCCCCAACAGGTACATCGCATCCGCCGCCAAGCGCTGCTAGAAAAGCGCGCTCCGCCTTAACTGCAAGATGGGCAATCGCATCGTCAATAGCTGCAAGAGCAACGAGTGCCTCTGCATCATCTAGCCGAGACTCAACTGCTAGCGCACCCTGCGCCACTTGGGGCAGCATCACCGATGGCTCCAAGCGTTCAGCGATGCGATCGCCTAGGCCGAGTCGATCAAGCGCTGCAGCGGCCACAACAATTGCATCGAAATCAGCGGCTTTACCAAGGCGAGTACCGATATTGCCGCGCAGTTCTCCGAACTCGAGGTCAGGGCGAATCGCTGCTAATTGCGAACGTCGTCGAACTGACCCAGTACCTATGCGCGCTCCTTGGGGAAGCTTCTCGAGTCGCGAGCCAACAAGAGCATCCCTAGCGTCTGCACGCTCTGGGACCGCCGCAAGGATCAAACCCTCCATGGTGATGGCCGGTAGATCCTTAGCCGAGTGGACTGCAAGGTCGGCCTCGCCGCGGAGCACAGCCTCTTGAACCTCTTTTACAAATACCCCGGTACCACCGATGGCGTGAATTGGGCTCGTCGTATCTTGGTCGCCGCGCGTCTCAATAATTACTAATTCGCTAGGTGAGGCAAGCATCTCCGCTACGCGCTCCGCCTGCCATAGGGCAAGAGCAGATCCTCGCGTCGCTATTCGTAGAACGCGATCCGATCCAGCGGTCACGCTCTTAGCCCCGCGATACTTTTGGTCCCCGTCATCTCAGGACTTAGGCTCTTCGCCCGGCTCTTCAATATCAAAGAGCGCAGCGACTGCATCGGCCAAGAGTTCGCCGCGCGCGCTTCCGGCTGAGTCTTTAAGGCGCTGCGTTGGGTCGTGTAGAAGTTTGCTAACGATTGATTTTGTGAGTGCCTCAACGCTTGCTCGCTCCTCATCGGATAAGCCAGCAAGGCGAGACGACGATCGCGCCAACTCGTTGTTACGCACTTCCTCGCCGCGCTCGCGTAACGCTGTAATCAAGGGGACAACAGTGCGCATAGTGCGGTCAAGCTGGAAGCGCTCAAGCTCCTCCATCAGAATGCTCTGGACCTTTGGAACTTCACGTCGGCGCTCGTGGAGGGACGCGTCGGTAAATGCCTTCAGACTGTCCATATCAAAGAGGGCGACACCAGCGATAAGGCCAACGCCAGGATCAACATCGCGAGGAACTGCCACATCAACAACCACTAGGGGTCGCCCAGCCCGAACATCCATTACAGCCTCGATGTCTTGGCGCTCTACGTGGACCTCAGTTGAGTCCGTAGCGGTGAGCAAGAGGTCAACGCTGGCGAGCACATCGCCGACCTCCGCAAGCGTCACCGAGCGCCCACCTACGCGCGCTGCTAATTCAACTGCGCGCGCATGTGTGCGATTTGCGACCGCAACATCAGATACACCCGCAGCCGCAAGAGCTCGTGCCATTCCTTGTGCGACATCACCTGCACCAAGAATTAGCACTGAGCGATTATCTAGCGTGCCTAGGTGCTGCTCCGCTAGGGATACAGCGGCAGAGGAGACAGAGAGAGTGTTGCGGCTGATTGATGTCTCGGATCGAGCGCGCTTGCCAGCCTCAATGGCGTGGCGAAAAACTCGATCTAGAAGCGGGCCAGAGGCTCCTTCTTTCTCGGAGAGCATCCATGCCTCACGAACCTGGCCAAGAATCTCTCCCTCACCAACAATCATTGAGTCGAGACCTGCCGCTACCCGAAATAGATGCGCAACTGCACCGTCGTCGTAATAGGTATATAGATGCTCTGCAAAATCATCTGGCTCGAGTGATGCTTGATCGGATAAGAAATCCTGCACATCAGATACACCATTGTGAAACTTTGTACAGCGCACGTAGATCTCGGTGCGATTACAGGTTGAGAGAAGTACGACCTCAGCAAGGTGGTTACGGCTCGCCAGGTCATGAATCGCTTTGACAACACGAGACGCCGGGACAGCGACTCTCTCGCGCATCTCAACGGGCGCGGTATTGTGATTGAGGCCAACAACAATCAACGACATGCTCTAAATGCCTCCTTGGCTGCGTCTATGCGGCCCATTCGTACGTCCTCAAGGATTCCCGAATCCAGCGCCCGTCGCCAATCGAGGCTCTCAGTTGGAAGGCCTAGGGCCTTCTGCTCCTCGCGTATCTCGGCCATCACATCTAGAAGCGTCTCATACTCGGGCCCAAACTCTTCAGATAAGCGGTCTTTTAGCCATGCAGCCAAAGCAGGGCTGCGCCCGCCTGTACTCAAAGTGAGAAGAAGGTCACCTCGACGGAGCACCGTGGGGATACTGGCGGTAGATGCGCTCGGGTCATCGGCTGAGGCCACCCATACCCGCCGCTCAGTTGCGCATCGCGCTACCTCTTGGTCCACTTGAAGATTCCCAGTAGCGCTCAGTACCAACCAGACACCATCAAGGTCTTGGGGGGCGAAGCCGCGACGATGCCACGTAATCAACCCTCTCTCGGCCATAGATGCCATCTCAGGGCTCGCATCAGGTGCGATTACCTGAATATCCGCACCGGCATCTAGTAACGCTGTGAGGCGCCTAGTAGCGATACGCCCACCCCCCACGATGACGCAGCGCCTGCCCTCAACTACTAGCCCAACCGGATACACGTGGTGGACGGGTCGGGGGTTATCCCCAAGCGGTGACTCAATATCAGCACCGATATCTGCCTGCTTTTCATCGCCCTTTTCATCGCCCATTTCATCGCCCACACCCCCGACGGTACCCCCAAGTGCGCTTGGGTTTACGCTCAAGGCCAAATGGAAGCCTTCCTCGCCTTCATAGCCACTGTGGTGGCCACCCTTTTCGCTCAGGCGACGCTTGCGCGCGCCACTAGAAATCGCAGCCCGCAGGATGGCGCCTGGGCATTTGCACTAGCAACATTCGCCCTCGCCTCCGCTGCACTCTTCATTGGAGTGACCACCGGCTGGGACAATGGAACCTTCCGAGCCTTCTACTTACTTGGGGCGATTCTCTCGGTTCCATGGCTTGCGCTAGGGACGATTTACTTAATTCACGGCAACAAAATCGGGCGCAGAGTGCAGTGGTGCCTAGTTGCATTTAGTGGAATGGCTCTCGGGGCAATGCTCACATGTGCAATTGCCCCAGGCATTTCTGGTTCAGCCATTCCGGTCGGTAAAGAGGTCTTGCCTGTACTGCCGCGCGTCCTTGCTGCATCTGGGAGCGGCCTAGGCGCACTCGTCATAATTATCGGTGCGGCTATCTCCGCTATTAGGTGGATGCGCGAGCCCGGCCCTGTAGCGCGACGTCGAGCTATAGCCAACATGTTCATAGCGCTCGGAACACTCATCCTCTCGGGCGGTGGCCTCATTCAAGGGATCGTAGGTAAGGACACCGCGTTCGTCGTTTCGCTTGCGCTCGGCATCTCTGTTATCTACGCGGGCTTCCTAGTTGCATCAGGCGCAGGCCGAGAGCCAAAACAGCGTGAGGCTTTAACAGGTACCTAGAGAGTAAGCGCGCGTCGCAGTAGTTTCCCAGCCTCGCTACGCGGCAATTCGTCTACAAATGTAAACTTGCTAGGAATCTTGTAACGAGCGAGTCGAGAACCAACATGGCGACGAAGTGCCTCGAGATCAACCCTCTCTCCCGTCTTGAGCACAACCCATGCCCCGACTCCTTCTCCGGTGCGTTCATCAGGAATAGCGGCTACTGCACAATCAACAACACTTGGGTGAGTTCGCAGAACATCCTCGACCTCGGCCGGATAAACATTGAAGCCAGAGACGATTATCAAGTCTTTAAGCCTGTCGACAAGACTTAAGTATCCATCTGCATCTGCAACTGCAACGTCTCCCGTGTGCAGCCAACCATCGGTGAGCACGCGCTGTGTGGCTTCCGGGTCTCCCCAGTAACCCGCGAAGACATTTGCGCCGCGAACCCAGATCTCTCCAGGGTCACCGGCAGAGACATCAATACCATCAAGGCCAACCAAGCGAACCTCTACACCTGGGACACTCGGACCAATTGAACCGCTACGAGCCTCACCACCCGATGCAGTACTTGTAACGATCGGTGATGCTTCTGTCAGTCCGTAGCCCTCGTGAATGGTCACGCCATAACGCTGCGTAAACGCGGTTGAGGATTTAGCGGAGAGCGTTGCGGCGCCAGATACCGCTAAACGCACTGATCCGAGATCATCACCTAAATCGCTATCAGCCGAAGTAAGCGCGTCAAACATCACCGGCACGCCCGCAACAACAGTGATCGAGTGGCGCTGGATTAAACGAAGTGCCTCGGCAGCTGTAAATGGATCGATCAACACGACTGTGCCACCAGCAACGAGGGTGACACCAAGCACAACATTCAAACCAAATACATGGAAGAACGGCAGTGCTCCGAGTGAGAGATCATTCGGTGTGATCGCGAGCCCGCTGTCATCAAGGACTTGTTTTATATTCGAGGAGAGGTTCGCGTGAGTAAGCATCGCGGCTCGCTGCGCACCAGCCGTTCCTGACGTATAAAGCAACACAGCGACATCGCTATCTTCACGCTCAACAAGACCGCTAGAGGACAGCGTCGCGGGCTGAGCAGACTCCATAAGCGCATCAAAAGCAACTGCACCGACCATACCTAGGTGGATGCTGCCCGCTCGCCCACAGACCAATATTTTGGCGCCGACATGCTCAAGCTCCTCCGCTACTGCAACAGATGGAGAGTGTGGGTTTAATGGAACAGCAATGGCTCCGACCCAGAGAGCGCCAAGATAGGCGACGATAAAGGCAAGATCGTTGCCGCTAGCGATAGCAACACGATCGCCAATCCCGACCCCAGCAGCGCTTAACGCTCCCCCAAAAATTGAAGCAAGGCCTCGCAGCTCTAAGGCCGTTACATAGCGATCGCCTTCAATAACAGAGATGGATTCTGGGCGACTGTCAGCCGAGGCGAGGAGGAGCGCTGCAAGGTTCACGGGTATGGAGTCTCGCAGACTTTTGTCGGTCGCGCCTCTATGAATAACGGGATTAAAAATTTGGCTGCTGTGACGCTAGGTAGCGGACATAATTCGAGGAAGGGTTAGCGAGAACTTCTTGAATGCTCCCTTGATGAGTAATTGCACCGGCCTCAAGGACAAGCACGCTGCTAGCCAAGGCAATCACATCGACTAAATCGTGGGTGACGATGATCCTCACACCCTCGAATCCCTCCAACGCCTCGCGCAGCGTCGCTCGGGTATCACTGCGCGTTGAGGCATCAAGGGAGGAGAGCGGCTCGTCAAGAAGCAGCATTCTCGGCTCATGTACAAGAGCTCGCGCCAAGGCAACGCGCTGTGCTTCGCCACCGGAGAGCAGGCTTGGACGTAACTCTGCCTTATCGAGAACGCCTAGCGCATCCATCTTTGCAAGCGCGCTCATATGTGCATCTCGCCTTCTTATGCCACGAGCCTCGAGTGCAAATGCCACGTTTTGAACCGCACTCAGATGCGGAAAGAGTGCGAGGTCCTGAAAAACAATGCCGGCATTGCGTTGCTCCGGGGGAACGAAACGATCCTCGCTCGCGCAGAGGGTGCACTGATCAAGAACACCTCCATCAAGCACGATCCTGCCCTCATCAATTGGCTGCAGGCCTGCCAGCATCCGAATGAGAGTTGTCTTGCCCGCACCATTGGGGCCAAGGATCGCGATTGTCTCACCCTGGTCTGCATCGAATTCGACATCCATGTCAAGAGTGCCGAAACGCAATTTAACCTGCACCTGAAGACTCATCGAATTGCTCCAATCCAGCGCGCGCGAAGTGTGACTAGAACAACAACGCAGATCAAAACAAGTAACAGGCTCAACGCAATCGCAACATCTGGGCTTGAGTCCAAGAGCAGGTATACAGCAAGCGGCACTGTGCGCGTGCGCCCCTGAATATTTCCAGCAAAAGTTATTGTCGCTCCAAACTCCCCTAGCGCACGGGCCCACGCGAGTGCGAGACCAGCCGTTAGTGATGGCGCGAGCAGGGGCAGAGTGATACGCCGCATTACAAAACCACGCGATGCCCCGAGGGTGCGTGCTGCTTCTTCGTTACGACGGTCGAGACCACGTATCCCTGCCTCCACCGCAAGAACCAAAAAGGGAAGTGCGACAAAGGCCTCTGCGAGTACAACTGCAATTGGGGTAAAAGTGATTCGCAGCCCGAGAACGTCTAGGGCCCCCCCAAACATTCCATTACGCCCAAAAGCAGCGAGGAGGCCTACCCCAGCGACAACAGGCGGTACAACAAGTGGGAGCAAGACAAGGCCGCGAATAATCGCACGACCACGAAACTCAACTCGAGCGAGGACCCATGCAAGGGGAAGTCCAAGAAGCGCTGCAAGAGAGGTCGCCCCGAGTGAGCAGAGAAGCGAGAGTCTCAACGCTGATCGGGCCTCAGGAGTAGTCAAATCGCTCAAGAGCCGTGACCACGCGACCTCACGCATCAGAGCAATGATCGGCATGGCAACAAAGAGCACCGCTAGTAGCGAAAGCCCGATTGCAATGCGTGATGGAGACTCGATTCTTCTGCGCCCTTCCCCTTTTTTCATGGTGTGCTGAACCCAGCCCGCAGAAGAACCCGTTTAGATGCCGTGCTCCCTAGATATCTTTGAAACGCCTTTGCCTCACTCAAGTGTTTAGATGAAAGCACCACCGCTGACGGATACCTAGCAACCAAGTTGAAGCGGTCAGCGATCTTGCGCGTCAGCACGCTCTTTCCTGCAGCACGCGCATCTGTCTTATAGACAATCGCAGCATCCGCATCCCCGAAACGCACAGCCCCGAGTGTGGATACTGCATCGGTGCCACGCGTTATCTGTGACTCTTTAAGATAAACACCCGCATTTTCTAGGACGCGCTTCGCGTAGATACCACAGGGAACTGTCTCTGCGCACAAGGCAACAACCTCGGAGTCCATTAGATCGTTAAGGCTACGTACCTCTGGCGATCGCGGTGAGACTATGAGCGTCATTTGGTTCTTCGCAAAAATTCGCGGGCGACTAATTTTCTTCGCAGATATCACTCCACTAAGAGTCGCTAGATCGGCAGATAGCAAGACATCAACCTCGGCACCGCTCAAAACCTGCGATGCAAGCACGCTAGATGGCCCCGAATTGATCGCAATTTTGACGCCTTTGTGCGAGGCAGAAAAATCTTTAGCTATCTCAGCGATTACAGATGCGGCGGATGAAGGCACGGAGACGGTCAAAGAGATGCTTCGCGATCCTTGATCTGCAGAGATGCGCCCCTTGTCTCCCCCTCTGGACTCTGCATCACCTCCGCCTACGCCGCAGGCAGCGAATAACGCAGTGGAGAGGATCAAAACCCCAATCGCTTGGGCATGAAATCTCCTCTTAGGTATACGCGTATACCTAGTTACCCCTGGATTCTCGGGCTTTTTCCAGAATCTTGAACGCTGCATTGGCCTTGACGATACCGGCATTAAAGGAACACGTGCGGAGCGCCGATACGAAACCCGTCGGGAAATCCAGAGTGGATTTCCCCTAGAGAACCGGGGGTGAGTTATGAGAGTCACAAAGGCAGCAAGAAGCCTCATCGCAACTTCAGTTCTCTTACTCGCATCCCTCGGATTTATCCCGAGCATCTCCTCGATCTCGACTGCCGGCGCAGCGGACTCCGCAGCAGCCTCGCAGCTCATTTCACTCACCAACTCACTGCGCGCCAGCCGCGGGCTCCCCGCCCTTCAATCAAATGGAGCACTCACGGCCAAGGCCGAGGGATGGGCACAGCACATGGCCGACACCGGCGTCCTTGCACACTCCGTACTCGCTGACGGTGCGCCCGGAGAGTGGACCCACCTTGGAGAGAACGTTGGCCGAGGGGGAGATGTCAGCGGTATCCATAATGCCTTCGTTGCATCTGCGTCTCACCTCAAGAATCTTGTAGATCCGGGGTTCCGGTACGTGGGAATCGGCGTCGTGAGTATCAACGGGGGCATCTACGTCTCTGAGGTATTCATGCAGACCGAGTCTCAGCCCGCTGCGAGCTCCCCAGTTCCAACGGCCGCAGCCCCAGCCCCAGCCAAATCCACACAGCCAGGATCATCGCGACCTGTTGCATCAGCCCCACGCTCTGGAGGATCCACCTCTGGCGGCTCGGGTCGAGTAACAGCAACGCCAGTACCTGTCGTGGTAACTCCGCCACCTGCCCCCGAGCAGTTGACCGTAGTTCTAGAGCGCCTTCGGGCACTCGACGGGTAGATGCATCCAGCATCGCCCACAGCAACAACAGCAAGACCTAAGACCAGCAACACCTAACACCAGCAAGACCTAACACAGCAACACCCTAAGAATTAGAACCTAAGAGTTCGAACCTCTGTAAGACGGAAGACAATGCCGCTGGTGCCCGCCGGCGGCGTTGTCGCGTCTGGAGCAGTTTCGCGCCAAAGTTCCTGAACTTCGGGTAGTTAATGTCGCTATAGCGACACTTATCACCCGAAGTTCGAGAGATTGAGGGGGATTGGGGCTATCAGAGCTGCAGTACGAACTGCGCTACAGCCGCTAGAAGAATTGAACCCATCAGTAGGCCGAGCGTGATGACCGTTCCTTTTCTCATTCAGATTCTCCTATTGGACGGGTAATGCTGACCTCTGTGACTACCGGCTCTCTACTTGTTCGTTGTCCGACGCCCACAACACTTGCGGGCGGCGTTGAGATACGCACCTCTGTTCCGATTCTTAAATCATGCTCAACTGCAGCAGAGCGCCTGTCGAGCACTAACGAGCACAGGCCATACGAGTCGACAACTAATGCAAACTCAGATGGCTTTGCATCTGCATAGGTGTGAACCCAGCGAAGCATCCCAACATTGTCGCGAATTTTTACCTCAATCTGATCGCCCACTACTAGGCCGCGCTCCTCGAGCGACTCTGGCCCGATGTTGATCTGAGCGTTACCAAACGAATCAATCCACCAGATCTCGGCACGAATCTCATCACCATCCGTATCTGCAATCGGCAGCATCCCAGGAGTCAGCGATGCAGGGTCGATACTCTCGCCTAGGTCACCAAGCGCTATACCAGAGGCAATAAAACCTGCAGCGGGTGCGAATACATCTCGCCCTGCAAATGTAGGCCCAGCGGAGTCAAGTAAGTAATCAGGGTTTGTCAGCGAGACAGCACTTAGAGCGCCACCAAGAATCGCAACAGCGGGTGCGAGGATGCCGTTATCAGGGCCGATCAAAATGCAGCTCTCTGTCTCAACTGCAATTGCTCTGCGATCTGTCCCTACGCCTGGGTCTACAACTGCAAGAATAATTCCGACGGGCAGATACTGAGCAGCACGCACAAGTGTGAGAGCACCGGCGCGCACATCATGTGCAGGAATGTTGTGGCTTACGTCAATGATCTGTAGATGGGGAGCGATCGAGAGGATCACAGATTTACAGACACCAACAAACTCGTCAGCCAATCCATAATCTGAGAGGAACGATACGAACTCAGGGCGAGGGGTCGCCACCGGGAGGCCGCTTGCTACTGCGAGTAACGAGCGCCGAGGTAGGCGTCTACGTCAGATTCGCGCACTCGGAATGACCTGCCAACGCGAACGGCTGCAAGGTCACCCGCTTTGATGATTCGATAAACAGTCATGGTCGAGACGCGCATGAGGTCTGCAACCTCCTGCACTGTAAGGAACCTTGATTTAGATAAGGGCTGTGACACGACTAGTAAGACCTCCACTCCGGTGAATTGGGAGTGTAGGGGTATGGGGCCTCTGCTGTCGAACGTGGGGCATGTTGCCAATGTCTGACTCTGAGAACGAAGATGGAGTTGAGATCGGACCCAGACTCCGTGGGCGCAGGGCGCGCCCCCATCGAGGCTCCAAGCCGCAGTCATAACTTCGCTTGGTAAGGCCTCAGCCCGGCTGATTTAACCCATCGCCTGAGACATCAGCTAGAGCGCTCAGTACCCGGTAACAATGAGGCGGCCGCTGCTCTTGAACGGGCACGATAGTTACTGGAAGGCCTCTAGCGGCCGCTACTCCTAGGGCAACGGCATCGAGATCGGCGAAGGCCACTACCTCAGATCCGAGTTCAATTGCAGTCCCAGCGAAGCCCCTATCGGCCACTACTAAATCTGGGGTCTCGCTCCCGGCAAAGAGTGCATCGGCTGCCCGCAACGCAGTATCCGAGATCAGATTTCCGCCAGATTCAACTAGCGCCACACCGTTTTGCCATACGAGGCGAGCCCGGGGATTCCCGGCGACTGAGAAGGTAGCGCTCGCGAGCGCTAAAGGTTCTGGGCTTGAATATTTTGGGCTTGAATATTTTAGGGCGTCAAACTCGAGGTCCCCAAAAATCTCCGCTCCCTGCGACGCCGCTAAGCGCGCAAGGTCCGCGTAGAGCGGTAGTAGCGATGCGGGTCTCCCTGTTGCGAACGCTATTACGCCACCGCGTCTAGAGACGTCAAGGATGCGTACCAATGCCGCGCGCATCCCGGCAATCGTGCAGTGCGGGTCTGTCCATGCTGCAGCATCACGCGCTCTCCAGCCCCAGATGTGTCGAGCCGTTGCTTCAACTACGCCATCGGTTAAGTCGATGAGCCTATCCATCCCTAGAAGCGCCTCGGGGGTACCAGCTACAACACGGCGAATGAGTGACTGTGTCTCAGCGAATCCGAATAACTCGTGGCGCCCTGCGAGGTGAGAGCGGAGGATCTCTTCATCAACGCTCGTACTTTTGGATCGCTCGGATACGACATGCGTTGATCTGGGGCGACCCTGCTGCTCGGGTCCATCTCCGAGGTGAGCTGGCCGCCGATTCAATCCCGGCGCCCTAACTCAATCGAGCGCAGTTTGGCCTTGGTAACTGCATCGGTGATCGCCGCTCGCAGTCCATGCTCTTCGAGCGCGCGTATCCCCTCCGCAGTGGTTCCGCCTGGGGAAGTTACCTGAGCACGCAACTCAATCGGGCCTTCATTACTCGCCATTAGCAACTCGATCGAGCCCGCTACCGTCTGCTCAACAAGGCGCTCTACTAATTCGCGCGGGAGTCCATTCTGAATACCCGCATCTACAAGCGCCTCAATGACAAGAAAAATATAGGCAGGTCCAGAGCCTGATAGCCCGGTTACTGCATCTATCAAATCCTCTGTTACTCGCTCAACAATGCCGACATAACCAAGCACCTGCTCCGCCATCTCGGCATCCTCATCGGTCGCAAGAACACTCAGCACAATCGCTGTTGCACCGCGCCCAACCAATGCTGGCGTATTCGGCATGGCTCGAATCACTGCGCGGCCCGGGACCAACGACTCGAGATCAGCAATCGTGATCCCTGCTGCAATTGAGAGAATGCATGCACTCGTTGAGATTGAGTCACGAGCACCCTCTAGAACGCTCGCAACATCATTGGGCTTAACGGCCACAATCACAAGGTCGGCACCCGCGACGATTCTCGAGGCATCTACGCCCACCGTTACCCCTGGAGCGTTCTTCTCAATCTCGCTACAGCGCTCTAGGTGTTGCTCCGCGATGCTGATGGCACTCGCTTCATAGCCGCCATTGAGAAGACCCATGAGGAGTGCCTCCCCCATACGACCCCCGCCAAGAATTGCAATGCGCTTCATACCTGCGAGGGTAACCGCCACAGGGGAGAGTTTCCGGGAGGTTAGGGAACAAGTCGCGCAAGCAGTGAGACTAAGTCGAGTAAGCATCGCACCTGCGCAGTGACGCGGATCGGCCCGAGGGAGCTTCGCCGTACCCCGCACTTCCCCGAGCGGGGTGGGCTCCGTGCACCTCGGGCCACACCGTTGTCAATACCTCTCGGTCTCGACGTAGGGAAACTATCCGAGGACCAAGTGCACTACAAGGGAAAATTTAAAAGCAAGAAATTAGGGGCGCTTGCCGTAGGCGATCTTCACAGCAGCCCCAAACCACCGCTCGACTACCTCGTATAGAACGCCGATGATTCGGTCAAGCTCCCCCACAGTTAGGTGTTCAAGAGCCAGGCGGCCAGTGAGGTAGATATCGCCCTCCGGGCCCATCGAGAATCGTGTTCCATATAGATCGTGGTTACGTTGAAGCACCCAAATCGCTAACTCGGCCCTCCTCGCCTGGTCCTCCGGTGCGGGGAGAAAATAAAGCTCGTGGCGGAGAGTTCGCTGATGTAGGTCAAAATAAATTGTTGCCGCATCACGACCGTCGCACCCAAAACGCACATACCAGCGACGCAGTTCGGCCTCGTACTCAACGTGCTGAATAGCGGGCTCGGCACTAATCGGGCCGAAGAGATGGGCATCTATTAGAGCGTGCGCCTCCTCCATCAAAGCAGATACTCCCTCTTAAGCGCGCACCACATCACTGGCAGCATCACTGGCCACATCACTGGCAGAAAGTTGGCTCGCGAAGTGAAAGTTCAGAGAATAGAAGTCGAAGCCGTGCTGCAGTCATCGTCCATGCGTAACGACGGGATCGCTGCTCCGCTGCCTCACCCATCGATTGAGCGAAGGCTCGGTCGCGAATTAATCGCTCAATCGGTGCGGCGAATGCCAGCGCATCTCGCGACTCCACTAGGAACCCCGTCTTACCGTTCTCGACTATCGAGGTAAGCCCACCGACCGCCGCTGCGACAACAGGAGTTCCACAGGCTGCTGCCTCTAACGCAACTAGGCCAAAGGACTCTGCGCGACTAGGAACAACACAGACATCTGCTGCGCGATATAAACCGGCGAGCGAGTCGTGGGCCTGAGGAAGCATGAACCGAACCTGGTTATTAAGTCCGAGCTCCCCAACCTGTGCGTGCAGCTTCGCGAGTTCGCGTTCGCCCTCTAGGCCGC
Organism: Actinobacteria bacterium IMCC26256; assembly: GCA_001023575.1. Classification (GTDB taxonomy): domain Bacteria; phylum Actinomycetota; class Acidimicrobiia; order IMCC26256; family IMCC26256; genus IMCC26256. The sequence goes on from CP011489.1 coordinate 2,342,919, forward strand.
TCGGGCCTCCAACGATCAGGAGGAGCGCCTCGGGATTATTGAGAGCCGCTAGAGCCCTAACGGCTAGGTCTGCTCCCTTTAGCGCTTGAATACGACCAGCGAATAGCAGGGTAGGGCGATCACCGAGCCCAAGCATTGATCGCACTGCGGCACGATCTGCGGGCGTGCCAGGGTTAAAGCGCTCGTGGTCGACCCCCGGAGGAACTACAGCTATACGTTCCCGACTCCCGCCGTATAGATCAACGAGTTGAGTCACCTCTCCATCGGTAGATGCGAGCATCAAATCTGCGCACTCAATGACCTCGTGCTCAATTCGAGTGCGGTCATCAACATCATCGTCGATACCTGCATCTGCCTTGACACGAGCCAAAGTATGAAAAGTTACGGCAAGCGGAAGGTCCAAAGCATGTTTGAGTTTGTGGCCAACTGCGCCTGAGATCCAGTAGTTAGCATGAATTACATCTACTGAGTTCGGCCCGGATAGATACGCCAACGCTGCTTGAGTCATCGGGTCGATCAACTCAACTAGATCATCCTTACTAACCGTGGCGGCTGGTCCAGCATCAAGATGGACAACGCGGAAACCAGGCTCTACCTCGACAATTGGATCGAGACCCGGCGCATCAGCGCGAGTAAGAACATCGCACGCCACTCCGGCACGCGCCAATGCGGATGCAAGCGCACGCACGTATACGTTCATGCCGCCGCCATCATTCAACCCAGGCTGAGCAAGAGGCGAGGTGTGGAGACTAAGCACCGCTACGCGCTGAGGCGACCTCACAGCACAGCTCGCAATGATGCGGGGAGCACCGTGGTCGGTGGCGATACTCCATCTTCAGGCTCGATGAGAGTGTCTTCTGCAGTGCCTTCAAGAGGTTCAGAGACTGCAGGCGTATCGGCTCGCTCGCTCCGGAAGGAACTATAAATCTCCAGAAGGGTCTGTTTCTGTCGATCATTTAAGTGAGGATCGCGCGCGATGTGCTCGGCGAGATCGGTCTCCTCATGCTCATCGAGGATTCCGGCACGCACGTATAGCGTCTCAGCAGATATCTGCAGACCTCGCGCTATCGATTGAAGTATCTCAGCACTTGGCTTACGCAGGCCTCGCTCAATCTGACTCAAATAAGGATTCGAGATGCCGGCAAGTTCACTAAGTTTACGAAGGGAGATTCGGTCGTGGTGACGCTGCTCGCGGATAAAGCCGCCGAGATCACGCAGCCGGGCCTCGAGGCCATCGGTTGCAGCCATTTATCAGGACCCAGCGCCTGCGATTCGCGCACCGAGCACCGAATCGAATGCATCAATTACACGATGCAACTGACGACGAGTATCGGATACCTCGCGCTCGAGCGCCTTGAGTGAATCAACCGCCTCAGCCAACTCTTCATCGGAGAGGAGTGGCAGATTGGCGAGTGTGTCGTCGGCGATTAAATGCTCTGTACCGCGACTCCAGGTGATGCTCATAGAAGGTGCGAGTACCTCCGGCACACGAACTGAAGCAGGTGCAGGGCGCGGGCCACGGTCACTAAGAATCTCAGGGAGGCGAGCGATAAGGTCAGCGAGCGATCCGCCTTCGCTACGTCGATCGATCTCTGCCTTCAGAATCTCACCACGAGCCTGGGCGAGTCGGCGCACGTAAGAAACCTCGGTCTCTACCTCGGATGCCTCTCTGCGCATCTCCCGAATCTCATCAAGGGAGCGCGCCTCCAATCCAGCAACATGCTCTGGGGCGAGGATCTTGTCGATGCGACGTACGTATTCGGCCATGGTCCTGACAGGTTACCGCCCCGCCACTGCTTTAGTGCTAGCCGCCGCTCACAGGAGGGAGAACGGCCACCTCATCCCCATGTTCGATCCGGGTCGCTAGGCCCTGAAGAGGTTCTTCTCCATTAACCCAGATGCGCGAGATTTTTATGACCTCGGCGAAACTCGGCCCAAATCGGCTGCAGGCACCCTCGATAATCTCGGCGAGAACCCCGACTGGTACCTCAACCTCTGAGGAGCCCGCTGCCTCCCGAGCCGAGGCGAAGAGCCTCAGCCGGGCTGTCTCGCTCAGTTGGCTACCTCTACGAGGCCATCCTTGATGACTAGATCACCGTCGGAGGTACGCGTCTCAAAACCGAAGACCTTCGCCCCCTCAACCTCACCGGCGGCCCAGAAGGTGCTGACGATCGTCTGCCCCGGCAAAACAGGCTTTGAGAAGCGAACCGCTAAGCGACGGAGTCGAGTTGGGTCTCCGTCAGCCACGGCCTCAATAGCGGCCCAAGAGGTAAACGCCATCGTGCATAGCCCGTGAATGATGATCCCTGGTAGCCCGACCTTGGTTGCAAAATCAACATCAAGGTGAATCGGCATGCGATCCCCTGATGCATCCGCATAGCGAAATGTTTGGTCTGTATCGATGGTCTGCTCAAAAGTCGCGACTGGATCAGCCGCCATTGTTTCATCACTCAGCCTGTGGTCTGGAGCAACCAATCCGGCTCCCTCTCCACCGGTAATCCCACGATAGAAAGTCGTCACGTACTGCTCAACAACCAATGAGTCGTCGGCGACATCGCGAGAGTCAACGCGGACGACCACAGTTGTGCCGTTCGGCTTTACATGTACACCAATAGGTGAAGCTATTGAGCTAAGCGTCATGCCCGCTGTTACCTGACGATGGAATCGCATGTCCTGCTCTCCATGTACAACTGTCATGAGTGCATCGGCGGGTACGACGCCCATCATCGCGGTGCTCATGACTCCCCACACAGGCACGACTGCATAAACGGGGGGAGCTTGCCCGCCTGATAGATGCGCTGCAATCGGGTCGTTTGTTGCTGCTGCATAGGCCTTGATGCTCTCAGCATCAATCTCTGAGTTAACTGCCTCACTCCACTCGCCAAGTGACTCAAGTCCGAACTGCATTGCTCTCCCCTGTACCTCGTTGAACCAGTATTTAAGTAAACCAGTATTTAAGTAAACCGGTATTTAAGTAAACCAGTATTTAAGTAATAGCGCCCGTTTAGTGAGCCGAGTCGAACGGAGAACCGGTTCGTTCGCCGGTGCCATAGGTGCCGTTCTCAATTCGCTCTATTGACGCTTGGATCTCGGCTAGCTCTTGTTCAAGACTCTCAAGAATGGAGAGTTCCTTCTCCCTCTCGAAGAGTGCGCTACCCGACTCCTCCTGAGGCTCCTCTCGGCCAGAAGAGGATCCATCTCCGGATGCTCCGGCCGCGAGAATCTCATCACGAATCCCGCCGATTAGATCGCCGACCCTCACTGCGTCATCCTCTAAATGTGAACGCGCATCTTCATTATCGTCGTGGTTATTCTCGTCATTATCCATGTCGCGCAGGTTAGCGAGCGCGGAGCAGCGGTGCAGGGACGACGGAGCACTCAAGAGGAATGTTTAATTTGCCTGCGCTCGCCATCCGTTGGACTCGATGGTGATCAGCGCCGCCTCGTCGTCGGGTAATACGGCTGCAAGTTCCTCAAGCGCTCGGGCCGCCTCAATGTGGCGACCAAAGCCACCCAAAACATCGGCGCTTTGGCGAATCTCCTGCGCAGCTAAGCCAGGGATCAGGAGGCGCAGGCGCGCACTCCATATTGCCTCCGGCATCCTCCTGCGCATCGCACCTTGCTGAATATTGGTAAGCATGCGCAGAATAATCTCCCTAGGGCCGACAGGGGTCAAGAACGCTGGGTGCCAAGGAGCGTCAAAGCCAGCGATTGCTTGGAAGTGCTCTCGGCAATCATCCTCATCTAATTGCTTGCCTCCATTAAATGGATCAAAGAAACGCTCCGCCGAGCGGGCCTCCCTAACTAGAAAGTGGCCGGGCATTCCGATACCCACCAGAGTTATGCCGACTCTGCGCCCGATCTCCATCATTACAACGGCAAGCGATATCGGTATTCCTAGGCGGCGTGAGAGCACGTCATTTAAAAATGAATTCCGGGGATCGTCGTATCCGGCGCTATTGCCTATGAACTCGCCGCTTGCGAATAGGTATTGAGCAAGCCCGAGCGCATCGAACCCGTCAGCGTGGAGCATCGGGTGTGATGCGATGCGATCAAGTATTTCTATCTCGGCATCAATATCTAGCCCGGGGTAGGCATGGGCTGCGATTGCCATGGCTGCCACATCTAGGCGCATGGAGTCGCCTAATGCAATCTCCTCGATAAAGCGCAGTGTCGCCGGCGCGGCATCCCAGTCCACAGGGGTAGACCGTACCCGGGCATCTACACTAAATCCATGCTTACCGAACTTCGCGTCGCAGTAATTCAGAGACTTCACGGAGCGAACCAGCGAGTTACGCGTAATCGTGAGGCCTTGGTTGAGATTCTCAGCGATGCCTCTAGGCCCATGACCCTCCCGGAAATTTTGAAGGAACGCCCTACCCTCGCCCAGAGCAGCGCGTACCGCAACCTTCTCGCTCTCGAGCAAGCAAACGTTGTCCGGCGCGTAGGGGGCGTAGATGAATTTGCTCGATTCGAACTCGCCGAGGACCTAACTGAGCATCACCACCACCTGATCTGCGACCGATGTGGCGCAGTCGAGGACGTCGACGCCCCGCCGGGCTTAGAGAGTGCAGTCGATAAAGCGGTTGCAGAGATTGAGGTCTCGCACGGATTTCTAGTGCGCCATCACCGTGTTGATTTAGTAGGTGTCTGCGCCAAGTGCGCGTCGATTAAGTAGAACCCCTACCGAATTGGGACGGTTGCTATAGCGCTCTTCTCAGTTATTGGATCAACTAGCACTTTGAGTGTCATCGTCCAGTCACCAGCCACCGGCGGCGTGAACCCGACCGATGTGTAGTGCGCTATACCTGCGCTGCGCATCTCTACATCAATAGGGGCAATATCTGCCGAGGGTAATGAGAACTCCACAGCTACATCTAGAACCTGCGCGGGGCCACCGCCGGAAGCATTGAGCGTGAGGTGCACCTCGTTAGCACCGGTACGCGCGGGGCTCACATCTACATCTGCTAGGAGTTCTCCTACCTCAAGCGTCGCAGACCAAGGCCCACTCCGCACGCTCTTAGCAGGTGCAGTGTTTACCAGTACGGCGGTGACTCCAATGACAAATATAAGTACTGAAATCTCTGCAAAAACACTACGTAGTAAGCGTCGGCGTGCCGTTAACTCAGGGAGCACATATGAGAGTGTGGAGACTCCAGTCTCGTCAGGGACCAGCGAATGGCCGCGACGCTTAGCTGGCTTCTCCCCAGCAGATATCAGCGACTCACGCTCTTCATCGGCGGCCGCCAGCTCCTCCGAATCGAGTTCCCAACGGCGCTGCACTGCATCTCGCGCAAGGGTTGCAATGAGTAATGCAACGAGCACCAAACCGACTTTCAGAGATAGCAGGCGCCCATATGTTGAGCCAAGAATGTCGGAGACTCCACCTAACTCGCGATAGCCCCGAGCAACTCCAGTAATGCTAACTACGAGTACGGAGACGGTCGCTACACGTGACCAAATGGGCATCGACTCAATAGCCTCCTCGGTCTTTCCCGAGGTGGCGAGCACAACGAGGAGAACAAGCCCCCCCATCCACGCGCTCATAGCCAGAACATGGGCTGCATCGGCGAACATCGCTACCCAACTCTGAGAGCCAACTGATGCGTGGCCACCAAGACCTGGTGTGATCGCGATCCCTACCAACAGGACAATTGTTAACGGAGCCCACCAAACCTTGCGTGCAGGATTCTTTATGAGCAACATTGAGGGGAGGAGCGCCAGAACAAGCAGCATGCGGATAAAGAGAACTGTCCCGATTCGCGTAGACCAAGTATTCGACCAGAGTGACGTGTCAACAATCCCCTGTAAATTCGCTCCAGCGGCGTAACTACCCTGAAGCCCGAAAGCAACAAGGGTAAGGAATAAAAGTCCGCTCCAAGCAGTCCAGAGGAGTCTGCGCACCCTTTGATGCTCAAGTGCCCTGCGCCAGACAAAGATTGAGGCGAAGACTCCGCCTATAAGTATCGCCATCGCAAGGTAGACGAGGCCACGAACAACGGCATATGCGATATCAACACTGCGGTGAGTTGTTCCACCGGAGAGAAAATCATTCGCAATATTCTTGCCCGCGCCGCCACTTGACACCTCTCCGACTGAGAATGTGAACGCCCCGCGTACTGGATGTGCGTCGGCAGAGACAATGCGCCATGTCACAACGTAGGTTCCGTTGTCAAGCACCGGCACACGTTGACGCATTAGCCCTGGCGAGCCGGGCACGCCGGTAGCGGGAACCGTCTTTACCCTCTCTCCACTAGCGGCAATTATGCGCACCGATTCCCGGCTCACGCTGATTGGCTCGCTGAATCGAAGATCAATTCGGCTAGGAGAGTTTTTAAGTATTGTCCCTGCAGTCGGCACGGTTGACTCAAGTGCAGCGTGCGCAAATGCTGGAGCGGCACTAGCACCAACAGCAATCCCAGCGATCATAAACATTGATGCAACGCGTCGAGAGTTCAAAAAATGGCCACGTAATCTAGGGAATCCGATTCTCGTCACGGCCGAGAGTATGCCCGATCTTGAGGACTTGCGCGGGCACCAAAAGAACTCTCGGCTCAGCCCTGCACTTACCTGACAGCAATTTGAGGCAACGCTGCCCTAACTCCCTAGGAATGAGGCTTGCGAGCCGGGTCATACGCTGCCCTCAGTTATTCTTGACAGACCGTGAAGAAACTTGAGCAATCCACACGTGCGCCTCGACTCCGCAGCCAACGATATGCCCGGTTAATTCTGCTTGGGTTTGTATTACTGATCTCCCCAGTGCTCTCGGCATCGCCTGCCTCAGCTCATGGCCTCGGTGGTCCTCAGCCATCAAACGTAGATGTCTCTACGCGCGGTGCCGAACCAAAGATTTCAGGTGTATCCATTCGGATGATCAACCTCGGGTATCTCGTTGAGCTCAAGAACTCCGGGCCCAATACCGTTGTTGTCATTGGTTACGACCGCGAGCCTTACTTGAGGATTGGCCCGAGCGGGGTGGAGGTCAACCGTCGCTCTCCTGCAACTTTTCTAAATAGATCTGCAACTCCATCTGGGAGTCTGCCTGATGGGCTCGACGCAAGAGCCACACCAATCTGGGAATCAGTATCCAAGGTGCCGACTGCACGCTGGCACGATCATCGCGCACACTGGATGGGCAGAGGCGCGGTGCGAAATGCAGAGTGGAGCATTCCTCTCATCGTTACGAACCGCGACACCAGCAGCGAGAGTGAGGCCTCGATAGCCGGAACCCTCGATTCGGTCGCGCCGCCTTCGACCCTTACTTGGGGGCTCATAGCAGCAGTTAGCGCAATCATTCTCGGTGTGCTTGGCCTAACGCGTCGATGGGTTGGGGTGTTGATCTGCGCATTATCTGTAATTACGGTAAGCGAGGCACTACACATCGTTGGGGCGTGGGGAGCATGGAGCGCGCCAATCCCAACTCGCTTGTTGGCAGTAGCTCCGTCGGTATGCGCTGTCACATTCTCAGTGATTGCTCTTGTGGTCTTGGTTGCTCGCCGCTCTACTCACCCCGACTCCGCTACCCCGTTCGCTCTAATCGCCGGAATCTTTATAGCAATCGCTGGCGGTCTCGCAGACTTCAACACGCTTACCCAAGCGCTGGTTCCAACAACTCTCTCGCCCCCGATTGCACGCCTCACGGTGGCGCTTGCAATCGGAGGTGGGGTTGGGGTCGCGATCATTGCGGGGAGTCATCTCAAACCCGTTGCACTACATCCGCAGTTAAACGAGGGCGACCCTGCTCGTTCCGTGGAAGGCTGAACCTATGCCAACAATCTTTACAAGAATTATCGAGGGAGAACTCCCCGGACGCTTTCTCTGGCGCGATGACGTCTGTGTCGTATTTTTATCGATCAACCCGCTGCAGACCGGTCACGCATTAGTCGTGCCTCGCGCCGAGGTGGATCATTGGGTAGACCTATCGCCTGAGATCAACACACACCTGATGGAGGTCGCTCAGGTCATCGCAACCGCCCAGATGAAGGCATTCTCCCCGACACGCGTTGGGCTAATGATCGCTGGTCTTGAGGTTCCCCATGTGCATATTCACCTAGTCCCTATGAATGATCTGCACGATCTTGACTTCGCTAACGCCGATACCAACCCTGACGCGACACAGTTAGACGAAACGGCGGTTCTGCTTCGCGAATCCCTGCGCGATGCCGGTGCGACGAGCGTTAGCGACTGACACACCCGAGCGCGCGCTCAAGTTGCGCAAGATTGCGCTTCATTAAAGAGAAGTAGTCGTCCCCGCTCTTAGCAGCCTTGGGAGAGAGTCCTTCGATAGGGCTCAGGACCTCGGTGCCCACCCCAACTTCGCGAGCAAGTACCTCCGCTACCCGCGGGGATACGAGCTCTTCAGTGAAAATGACCGTCACTCGATACTTCTTAACTAGGTCAGCAAGTTGCGCGATACGTCTGGGATTTGGATCCTCTTCCGGTGAGAATCCTGCAATCGACTCAACTCTGACTCCGTAACGCGCGCCAAGACGTTCGAAGGCATCATGCGATGTAACAATCACCCGTCGATCACAGTTGGCCAGCCCATTAGACATCTCAATATCAAGAGCATCTAGGCGCTTGTTAGTTGCGATGGCGCGCTTCTTATAGACCTGCGACTGTAAGGGATCAACCTTCGCAAGGGCTGCAGCGGTTGAGTTGACGACGAGCGACATCGTCTTGGGGTCGAGCCAGACATGCGGATCATTCCCTTTGATGCCAGGAGATTTGATCGCAACGAGTGTTGGTCCGCTGCGTTGGCGCGCGGCATCCTCAACCGATGGTTGGAACTCTCCACCAGTCACAACGGCAAGGTCCGCGTCTCTAAGGGCATCAACCTGGTTAGAGGTCAGTTCAAGGTCGTGGGGCTCGGCACCGGGAGGGGTTAGATCCGTGACGCTCACGAGGTCTCCACCTACCCAGCGCACTACCTCGGCTAGTGGGTAGAAGGCTGCAACAACTTCGGTCTTCGTGCTTGATGCATCAGGGCTGCCTCCGCAGCTAGTCAGCGCTGAGGCTGAGAGGGCGAGCAGAAGCAATGCGACTGGCCTAAGCAACGTAATCCTCATCTGCTTCATGGGAATGATTCCTATCATAAATCTGGGGTATAGTGGGAATCACTCTCAGGAGGCACTATCTCAGATCCACTCCTCTCCGCCGACAACGTCACTGTCGGGTATGGCCACGGCCCGGTCCTTGATCGGGTCTCCCTGCGCGTCAATCGCGGCGAGTTCATCGCACTCGTGGGGCCAAATGGGAGCGGGAAGTCGACTCTGCTTCGCATTCTGCTGGGGCTACTTACCCCCGAATCCGGTGATGTCACCCTGCTCGGCGAGCACCCGGGTCGCCTATCCAACCCTGGCCGCCTCGGGTATGTGCCTCAACGTGCGCGCTTCGCCCCAGATCTTCCGGCAACAGTTACTGAGGTCGTAGCAACTGGGCGTCTGGCGCGCCATGGTTGGTGGAGACGCCCCCGAGATGAAGATCGCGAAGCGGTCACACACGCTATTAACGCGGTTGACCTAGGAGAGTTTAAAGACCGCCGTGTTGGAGAATTATCGGGGGGCCAGCAGCAACGCGTGATGATCGCTAAGGCATTAAGCAGCGACCCTGAATTGCTTGTACTCGACGAGCCTGTCGCCGGAGTAGACGCGGAGTCACAGAGGCAATTTCGAGACTCAGTAGTGCACCTCATTGAGCAGCACAACGGCGCCGTTCTACTTGTCTCCCATGAGCTCGGCGCTGTTGCCGATGACCTCGATCGAGTTGTCGTGCTTAAGCAGCGCGTTGTTTTTGACGGAACCCCCGCCGAGCTGCGGTCCCGAGGGGTGAGCCTTGGGGTACACGCCGAGGACCTTCCGCTCTGGCTAGAGGGGCTGGATTAATAGTGCTTCCACTCCCCTGGCCCTTCGATCGCGACTACATGCAGTACGCGCTACTTGCTGGTTTAGTAGTAGGAGCATGCGCCCCACTAGTTGGTGGGTTCTTAGTGCAGCGCCGCATGTCACTACTCGGTGATGGTATTGGCCATGTTGCATTTGCAGGAGTTGCAGCCGGGTTGCTCCTTAATATTTGGCCGGTCTGGACAGCGCTCGCAGCAGCCGTCATTGCAGCATTAGGCATTGAGTGGCTTAGAGCACGCGGCCAAACATCTGGGGATCTAGCACTAGCGCTATTTTTCTACGGAGGAATTGCAGCGGGTGCAGTAATTGCGAGCCGAGCAAGCGCAGTAGGTAAACCGGCAAACGTTCTACCGTTTCTCTTCGGCTCCATTCTCACAGTGACACCAGGAGACGCAATTGCGGTCTGCGTGATTGGTATTGCGATCGTTGCAACGGTTCTAATCGCAGGCCGCGCAATGCTCGCTGTTGTCATGGACGAAGAGTCCGCACGCGTCGCGGGGCTCCCTGTTGACGCACTTAGTGCGGCTTTGGCGGTGCTAACTGCCGTAACGGTGGTGGCAGCGATGCGCGTTGTTGGACTGCTTCTTGTCGCTGCACTGCTTGTTCTACCGATTGCAACTGCCCGCCTGTTAGCCAAGTCATTCCGTGGAACTCTGATTTTTGGATCTCTAGTTGGGGTAATTGCAGTAGTTCTCGGGCTTGCTGCGGCTCGCCTCTGGGGCCTTGCCCCGGGCGGATCGATAGTTCTCGTTGCGGTACTTGCATTTGCGGTGGTCTCAGCGGTGCGCCCGATGCGATCTGCTCCACCTAGCGCCCACGACCACTAGTAACTCCTCTGCCACCGGTTACCGGAGTACCGTCGCGTATGCAGTGTCTGATGGCTGCAGATGAAAGCCCTAAACAGCACTAAACAGCCTTAAACAGCCTTAAACATGGAGAGGTCTCTAATGCATGCACTCGCGAGCTCTATCTCGTACAACATCCTCCACGCCGGAGTATCGCCACTTGAGAAGATGGCTCGCACTGCACTTGTATATGCGGCGCTCATACTGGTACTCAGGTTCGTTGGGCGTCGCACGCTCGCGCAGCTAAACCCATTTGACCTTGTTGTGCTGCTTCTCCTCTCAAACGTTGTACAGAATGCAATTATTGGCCCAGACAACTCAGTCATGGGTGGAGTCATTGGAGCCTTTACCCTCGTTGGGCTCAATGAGATCGTTGTTCGAGTAGCCCGCAGACACGCTCGGCTGAACGACATTCTTGCTGGGCGACGCAGCGAACTTATCTCCGACGGCAAGATCAATGAACGCGGCCTAAAAAGCACTGGCCTAAATGAGGCCGAATTGACCGAATTTATTCACGCTGACTCTCTAGACGACGTAGAGCGCATGACCCTCCTCCCGGGTGGGAAGATTGATGTACACAAAAAGGGGCCCGCTGAGGCTGCGACACGAGCAGATCTAGCGCGCGTCTCTGAGCAACTCGCGGCTCTCCAAGTCGCCGTTGCCGCACTCTCAAAAAATTGACCTGAGAAATAGCGGCTCCGTGCCCTACGCTCGGGGCATGCGCAGAATTACACACTGGACAAATGGGGCCCCCTATAAGACCCTCGGCACTGCGGCTCCCTCATTGCACGCGGTCCACGACCCTGTTACTGGAGCGACGCAAGCAGAGGTCGAACTAGCGAGCCGCGAAGACGTTGATTTCATTGTCTCTGCTGCGACTGCAGCAGCGGTAGCGTGGGGGCAGACCTCACTATCTCGCCGCTCGCGAGTGCTGTTCGCTTTTCGGGAACTGATGGAGGCGGCCGCCGACGACCTTGCGCGCATCATCTCCTCTGAGCACGGCAAAGTCCTAAGCGATGCGCGTGGAGAGGTTGCGCGCGGCATTGAGGTAATCGAGTTTGCCTGCGGCATCCCCCACCTTCTCAAAGGCTCCCATTCGGAGAGCGTCTCAACTGAGACAGATGTCCACTCCATGCGCCAACCCCTTGGAGTAGTCGCAGGTATCACTCCATTCAATTTTCCAGCCATGGTCCCAATGTGGATGTTCCCAATCGCAATTGCATGTGGGAATGCATTCATCCTGAAGCCGAGCGAACGCGACCCATCGGCATCTATTCGAATTGCAGAGATTTGGAGAGATGCTGGACTCCCCGATGGGGTGTTCAACGTCATACAGGGTGACAAGGTCGCGGTTGATGCTCTGCTCGAGCACCCGAGTGTAAAAGCAATTTCATTTGTCGGCTCAACTCCAATTGCTCGCTACGTATACGAAACAGGCACGAAGCATGGCAAGCGCGTTCAGGCCCTCGGCGGTGCCAAGAACCACATGATTGTGCTCCCTGACGCAGACCTTGAGACCGCAGCAGACGCAGCAGTTAGCGCAGGTTACGGATCCGCTGGAGAGCGCTGCATGGCCATCTCCGTAGTTGTAGCTGTCGGTGGAGTTGCGGATGAATTAGTGAGCATGATCGCTGAGCGGACGAGCATCATAAATGTAGGGCCAAGCCTCGACCCGAGCTCCGAGATGGGGCCGGTCGTCACCGGAGCACATCGTGACCGCGTTCGCGACTACATCGACGCGGGAGAGAACTCTGGGGCGACGATCGTTGTCGATGGTCGAGGAGTTGAGGTAGCAGGGAACGAAGGCGGGTTCTGGGTTGGGCCCACCCTCATCGACCATGTCACTACTGCAATGAGCGTCTACACAGACGAGATATTCGGGCCGGTCCTATGTGTCGTGCGCGTTGATACATATGAGGAGGCCGTCTCGTTAGTAGCGGAGAATCCCTACGGCAATGGAGTCGCAATATTCACGCGTGACGGTGGAGCAGCACGCAGGTTCGCAAATGAGGTGGATGCTGGGATGGTCGGGATCAATGTTCCAATCCCCGTACCAGTTGCGTATTACTCATTCGGCGGGTGGGGCCACAGCCTCTTCGGCGATACTCATGTGCACGGCACCGAGGGCGTTCACTTCTATACACGCGGCAAGGTCGTCACTACTCGCTGGGCCGACCCGTCTACGCGCGGTACCGATCTTGGGTTCCCCACAAATAAGTAAGACCTAATAAATTAAGGCCTAATAAATAGAAGTTTGCGTTATGCCGAATCGCGCTTTGTTCGGCGAGCACTCACGAGCGTGCCAATAGCAAGTATCGAGATACTCACTAGCAGAATCATTGTCGACAGCACATTGATCTGGGGCGGTGTTGCAGTGCGCGACTGCCCAAATATGCGCACGGGGAACGTTGTTGTGCTCGGCCCTGATACAAAATAAGTGATTATGAAGTCGTCTATGGAGAGAGCGAACGAAAGCAGCGCTGCGGCAAGTATCCCAGGGGTGATTAGTGGAAGTGTGACCCTCCAGAATGTGCGCGTCGGGTTGGCCCCAAGATCCATCGCTGCATCCTCGAGGGTCCAATCGAACCCTCTGAGACGCGCCCGCACAGTGAGGGCTACATAGCTCACAAGAAACATGATGTGGGCGATGACAATCGTGGCGAAACCAAGCGAGAACGAAATATTAAAGAGCAGCATCGTCGGGGCGAGAAAGAGTGTGAGTAGCGACGCACCGAGGACGATCTCGGGAGCGGTTAGCGGGAGCACCAAGAGGAAGTTGACTAAACCTCCGCCCTTGAATCGGTAGCGCACAAGCCCAATCGCCATAAAGGTTCCGATAACAGTCGCTACAGCAGTTGAGAGCAGAGCAACTTTAAGGCTCAGGAGCAGAGCATCGACAAGGGCCTGATCCGCGAATGGATGCAGCCAGTTATCGAACGTAAATCTGTTCCAGACGGCGTTGAAACGCCCGACGGGCTGATTAAACGAGAACGCAACGATTACGAAGATTGGGAGGAACAGATATAGGAGCCCACCAGCAGCGAAGAGGTTGATGATGAATCGGCCAAGTTTCCCTGCTGGTGACGTAACTGTTCCGTACTGCTCACGCTGCTTCTTAGCTCCGCCTACAACTGCGCTCACGCGATCTCCTCTGTCCCGAGGAGTCGAGAGTAAATCGCTACTACGACCATAACTATTGCGATGAAGACAAAGGAGAGCGCTGCGGCTATCGGGTAGTTGTTCTGGACCAAGAATTGATCCTGGACCACACTCCCGATCATTGTCGTCTTGGCGTTACCTAGGTAGTAGGAGTTAACGAAGTCGCCAGCAGCCGGAATGAATACCAGAAGGCTCCCGGCGAATACTCCCGGGAGTGAGAGTGGGATGATTATCTTGCGAAATCCTCGCCAAGTATGCGAGTAGAGATCTCGAGCAGCATCTAGCAAGCGCGGATCAATTTTTTCAAGAGATACATAGATGGGCAGCACCATGAATGGCAAGAAGTTATAGGTAAGGCCACCTATTACAGCTATAGGCGTCCGGAGCAAAGTCTCATTGGGGCCTAGAACCCCAATTGTGTGAAGCAAATTAATCAGTGGCCCTTGATTCCCGAGGATCGTCTTCCATGCCAGCGTACGAATTAAGAAGTTTGTAAAGAATGGAACGACTACCAAGCCCAGAAGCACGTTTCTATATCGTCCTCCGCGAAATGCGATTACATAAGCGATTGGGTACGCAATAAGCAGGGCCGCAATGGTTGCCGCTAGAGCGTAGGTAAAGGAACGTTGAAACTGCGCGCCGTACTGAGAGAAGGCCTGACTGTAATTACTCCAGGCCCAACCGAACTCAGGGACAGCGAAGCGGCTCGGCTTGGTCGAGAGCGACATTCTAAAGAGCGAATAGAGCGGTAGATAAAAGAACCAAATGAGCCACAACAACCCTGGAACCAGCAAGAGCCAAGGGGTATATCGCGCCTGCTTGCGCCCTTGAGCATCGCGCTCAATCTTTGCACTCATGCAGCACCCCGAAGCAGAGCAAATCTTTCATCCATCGCGTCAGCATCGGACGAGTTCAGTATCCCAAAATTGGCCACGGAGTCGAGCATGCTCGGAGTAGGAACCACTAGAGGATCATTGATTAGGCGAGCAGCCTTGCCGCCCATTTTTGCAAGTTCCTCAGCCACTCCAACAACAGGTGAGATGTACTGAACATACGCCGTAAGGCGTGCAGCATTCACGGGGTCATAGAAAAAGTCAATCCACCGAGTAGCATTGACTCGATGCTCTGCGCCTTTGGGAATAACAAAGTTGTCAGACCAGATGAGCCCACCGCTCTCGGGTATCACAAAGATCACATCTGGATTATCACGAGTGATCTGCGCTACATCGCCTGACCAGGCGAATGCAGCTCCCAGATTGCCTGTAGCTAAGTCGCTCACATAGTCATTACCTGTAAACGCGTCGACTGCGCCATCGGCGACTGACTTCTCAAGTAGAGCAAATGCAGACTCGGCACTTGCTGCTGTTGGTTGAGTCACATCAGCCCCTTTAGCGCGCATCATGAGCCCAACTGTGTCACGCATCTCGCTCAGAACGGCAGTTGGGGAATCGAGCGCTAGAAAATCATCAAGGCTACGAATATCTCGTTTTGTAACCGAGCGGTTGTAGGCAATCCCAGTTATACCAACTGCCCATGGAAGGCTAAACCGCCGCCCCGGGTCATGCGCCGGATTGGATAACTCCGGTAGGAGATTTGCCTTATTTTTAAGCACCCCCGGTGCGAACGGTTCAGCCCACTTAAGGCGATTGATCAAGCGATTCGCTATCCAATCATCGAGGACTACTGCGTCTCGCCCGATTGAGTCGCCCTTCGCGAGAACAAGCTGGTTCTTCGCAAACCATTCGTTGTTGTCGTTTATATCCTCTGAGTACTCGACCCCGATCCCGGTCTGCTTCTCAAATATCGCGACGCTTCTGGGGTCTATGTAGCCAGTCCAGTTTGAGATCTGGAGGTCTCCAGCAGATCGGTCACGTGTATCTGCGCATGCTGTCAGCAAAGCAGAGCCAGCGAGTGCTCCTCCAGCTATAGCGCCTGCACCAGCTAGAAACCCACGGCGACTAACTAGTGCACTCTGTACACCACTGCCATTGGGCCCCTTGATCAACCCGCGCCCTGAATCTCTGCAAAGCGGTTGTCGAAGCGGATCTCCTCTGCTTCATTAAGCGGCCCAAATATGGAGAGCGTGGCCAATACCGCTTCGGTTGGGTTCACCAGCGGGTCATCGGCGAGTTTTGCAGCATCGCCACCTAGTTTGATTAGCTCCTCGGCAACGCCCTCAACAGGTGAGATGTACTGGATGAAAGAAGTAAGTACAGCTGCATTTACTGGGTCGTAGAAAAAGTTGATCCACTCTGAAGCTAGATCTGGCTTCTCGCTCGAGATCGGGATCATGAAGTTGTCTGACCAAAGCGTGCCGCCGCTCTCTGGAATTACGAACCTTACATCTGGATTATCTCGAGTGATCTGGGCTACATCTCCCGACCAGGCGAACGCGGCTGCGAGGTTTCCGGTACCGAGGTCAGCGACGTAGTCGTTGCCATTGAAACTTGTTATTGCCCCATCGGAGATTGCCTTCTCTAGACGGTTGAACGCCGTCCCTGCATTCTCGTATGTCGGCTTAGTTAGGTCTTTGCCGTCTGCCAGCATGAACAACCCAACCGTGTCGCGCATTTCACTCAAGACCGAAGTAGGCCCGCTAACAGCGATGAAGTCATCAATCGTCTTGATCTCTTTGCCTGTTAGGGCGATGTTGTAGGCAATACCAGTCATGCCACTTGTCCAAGGAAGACTGAACTTTCTCTTTGGATCGAAAGCGGGGGAGGCCAAGGCTGGCCGCAGATTTACTTTATTAGGGAGCTTTGCCGCTACTAATGGCTGTGCCCACTTAACTTCATTGATGATTCGGTTTGCCATCCAGTCGGTGAGCACGAAACCATCGCGACCAATGCTCTTGCCCTTCTGAAGGTTTGGCTGAATCTTCGCGAAGTACTCGTTGTTGTCGTTTATGTCCTCTGTATATGTGACACCAATCCCGGTGGCTTTCTTGAAGGCCGCAATGTCGGTCTTACCCATATATCCCGGCCAATTGGAGATCGAGACCGCGTTCTTATTCGCGTCACTACCACCGCCCCCACATGCTGCAAGCAGCGACGGAGCAATCGCAACGCCACCGACCGCTAAACCAGTGCGTGTAAGGAACTGTCTCCGGCTTAGGTTTTGACGGGCCATGGTGGCGCTCCTTGTTTGGTGCTCAAGAATCTTCAGGTTTTAGAGAGTTACAGGTATACGGCTAGAACACTAGGAGACAAGCGCTGTCTCTGCAGTGGTATCGACGCTACGAAGCAAGCAAGCAGCGTCAAGGACCCAGGAAGCCCAGAGCCGGTCACCCGGGCGCAGCATCGGAAGAGCATCCTCGGGCCCGATATGGGCAACCAACTCAGTCCCTGCAGCGGTACGAAGACTGGCGCGTAGCACTGGACCCTGGAATACAAGCTCCTCAACGGTTGCCTCGACAGCCGCTAGATCGCCGGTTGGTCGGTCTAAAGAGATATGTAGCCTCTCAGGGCGCACCATTACGACTGCGGAGTCAGCGGGCTTAATGCTTTCGTCAGTAACAGGCACCCCGAAGCGATGCCCTGCCGCATCCACCGTAGCGAGATCGCCTGTTACCGCAACTACAGCCGCTGGAATGAGATTGGCTACGCCTATAAACCCAGCGACAAATACAGTGGCTGGCTGGTGGTATATCTCCTCGGGGGTACCTATCTGCTCAACGCGCCCGGCATTCATAACTGCGATTCGATCACTCATAGTGAGTGCCTCTTCTTGATCGTGGGTCACGAAAACGAAAGTGATTCCAACCTCGCGCTGAATGCGCTTGAGCTCGAGTTGCATTGTTTGCCTGAGCTTCAGGTCGAGGGCCCCAAGAGGCTCATCGAGTAGAAGGGCGCTCGGGTAATTGACCAACGCTCGGGCCAATGCGACACGCTGCTGCTGGCCGCCTGAGAGTTGTGTTGGCCGGCGCTCTGCAAAATCTGCGAGATGGACTATCTCAAGCATCTCTTTGACCCGACCAGCAATCTCCCCTTTTGGGGCCTTGGTGGATCGCGGACCAAATGCAATGTTGTCGAAAACGGTCATATGAGGGAAGAGCGCATAGTTCTGGAAAACCGTGTTCACATTGCGCTTATAGGGGGGGACCTTCGAGACATCTTTACCGTCGAGACGAACCTCGCCACTAGTTGGTTGCTCAAACCCCGCGATCATCCGGAGGGTTGTGGTCTTGCCGCAGCCAGAGGGGCCCAGCATTGAGAAGAACTCGCCTTGGCGTATTCCAAAGTTGGCATCATCTACGGCTTTGAAGCCACCAAATTGCTTTGAGACGTGAGAGATCTCAATGACCGTATTCTCTAAGCCGGAAAGCTCCTTGGCATCGTTCAACGCCTCGATATTCAGTCTCACGCCTCCTGCTAAAAGTCTGGTTAAAACTCTGGCTTTACTTTGTTTGCCTCACCTATACGCTCAAGTCAAGCAGATTAGGGCGAGGAGCGTTGGTCTGCACCAAATCTCCTCAAGGAAATTCAATACATGCTCTTTGCCCCTGCCCTATCCCCCCATTTGGCCACTACGGTTAGAGGTGCAGTACCAGATACCTTAAAGCTGACCCCGCAGAGCAGACCCAGAAAACATACCCAGTAGAGCAGGAGATTTAGGTGCCGAGTACGAACTTTATAAATGGCGAGTGGAGAGACTCCATTGACGGTGCCACCGACTCCGTAATTAACCCGGCAACCGGAGAAGCGATCGGGTCAGTCCCCTCGAGCGGTGTCGCCGATGTGGATGCCGCGGTCACCGCCGCAGCAAAGGCTTTTGAGTCTTGGGGGCGCATGACGCCACGAGGGCGCAGCGAGATCCTCCACAGAGTCGCAGACGCTATTGAGGCTGACCTCGAGAATCTCAAGCGCATAGAGATGGAGAACTGCGGTAAGCCGGCCTCGATGATCGAGTTTGAGATGGATCTAACTCTCGATAACTGGAGATTCTTCGCGGGTGGCGCGCGTTTCTTGGAGGGGCGTGCCGGTGGCGAGTATCTCGAGGAGCACACCTCTTACCTGCGCCGCGATCCACTCGGTGTTATCGGCGGCATTGCCCCCTGGAACTATCCGCTCAACATGGCTACTTGGAAACTCGGCCCGGCACTTGCGGCTGGCAACACCGTTGTCCTAAAGCCATCTGAACTCACTCCGTTCAGCGCACTACGCCTCGCTGAGATTACGGCTGACATTCTCCCTCCTGGGGTCTTGAATGTCGTCACTGGTCAAGGCCGCACGGCGGGCGATGCACTTGTTCGCCACCCCAAGGTCGCGATGGTCTCGCTTACTGGAAGCGTTGAGACCGGCAAAGTAATTGCACGCACCGCAGCCGAGACTCTCAAGCGCGTCCATCTAGAACTCGGCGGCAAGGCTCCAGTAATAATTTTTGACGATGCAGATATTGAGGCAGCGATTGCCTGCTTAGTCGAGATGTCTTATTACAACTCTGGTCAAGACTGCACTGCACCCTGCCGCATCTTGGCTGGGCCAGGTATTTATGACGACTTTGTCTCAGGTTTAACCGACGCGGTTGCTGGCATCTCTACAGGAGACCCCTTCGACGAAGCAACAGGTATGGGTCCAGTCATCTCTGCGAATCAACTTGCAAGGGTTGAGGGGATGGTTGCACGGGCGGTTGAGGCAGGTGCTGAACTAACCATCGGTGGTTCATCAATTGATCGCCCCGGCTTCTTCTACTCTCCGTCGGTTATTGCCGGACCTGCTCAAGAAAGCGAGATTGTGCAGCGCGAAGTATTTGGACCCGTTGTATCGGTGCAGCGTTTTACTGACGAAGAGACCGCCCTCGCGTGGGCCAACGATATTGATTACGGACTCTCTGCAAGTGTCTGGACTAGCGATGTCGGGCGCGCGATGCGAATGACCGCTGCCCTTCAATTTGGCTGCATCTGGGTCAACGACCACATACCGATTGTCTCCGAGATGCCCCATGGAGGCTTCAAGCAATCGGGCTATGGAAATGACATGTCGATCTATGCCATCGAGCACTACACAGAGTTAAAGCACGTAATGATTAAGCACTAAGCAAAGATCAGTAGGCCAAATTTGGACAGGCCGAATAATTTGAAATCGGCTTTATTTTTCCTTGTAATTGTCACACCCCTGTATTATAATCGAACATATGTTCGATGAACTTAAAGACATAGTTAGCCAACTCCGAGAAGCCTCCTCACGTATCGATGTCGACGTGATCGACGGGAAATCAGCCGCCGAACTGGTTCGGATCTCAGAGGATGCACGTCGTGTAATCGATGGTCTTCGCACCTCTGCCATCGGGCGAGTCGGTGCAACGGAGGCCTGGCGTGTTGGAGGCTCTAAAAACTCGGCAGAGTGGGTAGCGCTCCATACGGGTACTCCGATCTATGAAGCACAAGCCGTGGTGATACTTGCCGGTCAATTACGTCATCTCCCTCAGACTGTCGAGGCTATGAGTTCTGGAAAGATCTCTACCGCCCAGGCCGTGGAGGTAGCACGTGGTGCTGCGGCAGAGCCACATGCAGAGGAGCGCCTCTTAAACCTTGCTAAATCCTCGACAGTGCGAACCCTTCGCGATGAAGCATCACGTGTAATAGCGGCCGCCACAGACGAGGTAGAGCGCCACAAACGCATACATAAGAACCGTTATTTAAAAACATGGACCGACCAAGACGGTGCCTTCAATTTGAAGGCACAAATGACGGTTGCTAACGGTGCGCTTGTCATGGCTGCGCTCAAACCGTTTCAGGATGAAATCTTCAAGGCCTCCCGCAAGAGCGGTGCACATGAAAGGCCCGAGGCCTACGCAGCAGATGCTCTATTGGCACTCTGCGATAAGGCCACCACAAAGCAGTTAAGCGAGAACGGCGGGAAAACGACTCGCCCTAACGTCGTGATGAATATTCGAGTCGATATAGATGCGCTTAAACGTGGGCATACCGAGCACGGCGAGGTCTGTGAGATCGCTGGCGTCGGCCCGATACCAGTAGCGACTGCTACAGCGTATTTGGGAGAAGCATTCTTAAAACTCCTCATTCTCGACGGCACAGACATAAGAACGATTGCGCATATGGGGCGCGCATTACCAGCAAAACTGCGCACTGCGGTTGAAGAGCGTGATCGTCTCTGCCAGGTACCAACATGCGATATGACAATGGGTCTAGAGATAGATCACATCGTGCCCTTCGCTGAGGGTGGCGCTGCATCACTTGAGAACCTCGTGCGGCTATGTAAACGTCATCACCTTCAGAAAACACATGACGGTTACCGCCTCATCAAGCGAGTAGGTGGGGGCAGTAGTGGTGAGGCTCCAGTCGTCTCGGAGGCTCGCTGGGAGTGGCGAGCACCACCCGATCTCAGGGATACCGGATGACGCGAGCCCATCTATTGAGTTATGCAAGAAAATCAGGGACGAGAGAAATGGAAGCAGAGGTGCTGCATATCTCCATACGTGCAGACTCAATACCTCTACATAGGTAGGGTACATAGGTAGGGACCCCCTTTCATTGAGCACCTACCCTCACAGTTTCCCTGGTAACTAAACTGTGGGGCAGTTCAAACCATTTAGCGGCTCACCCCGTAGCATCGTAGGTATGCCAGATCAGGGAGAGTGGATTGCACGAGATGCGCGCGTGGTCTGGCATGGCTTTACACAAATGGCTGCATACCCGGATAACTCTCCCGTAATTGTCGAGAGGGCAGAGGGTCGGGAGGTCATAGACGTTGATGGGAATCGTTACCTCGACGCCATCTCATCACTATGGGTAACCACTCTTGGGCATCGCGTCCCGGAACTCGATGCCGCTGCACGCGACCAGCTCGATCGCGTCGCCCACAGCACTCTTCTCGGGAACGGCAACAGAGTGGTAATTGAGTTTGCCGAGGCCTTAGCGCAACTCGTTCCGGTCGAGAATCCACATTTCCTCTTCGCATCGGATGGCGCCGCTGCAATTGAGCAAGCACTAAAGATCGCTTTTCAATACTGGACAAATATTGGGGTCAAAGGTCGCAATACATATCTTGCATTTGGAGGCGCTTACCACGGCGACACGATCGGTAGTTTGAGTATCGGCGCCGGTGGTTTTGGAACCGATATTTTTGACCCGCTCCGGTTCCCAGTAATGCGCGCTCCAGGCTTTGACACTCCTAATGCAATTGATCTCGCCATAGAGATGATTGTGGAGAATGCAGCGAGTCTTGCTGCAGTTGTTATCGAGCCACTCGTGCAGGGTGCCGCTGGAATGGAGATGCTCCCGCCCGGGGAGTTCGCAAAGTTAGGCGTTGCGTGCAGAGAGAACGATGTGCTTCTGATCTGCGATGAAGTCGCAACTGGTTTTGGGCGCACCGGTACTCTCTTCGCCTCAGAGCAGTGCGGAATCACTCCGGATCTCCTAGTAATCGGCAAGGGAATAACGGGCGGGTACCTCGCTATGGCAGCAACAGTTGCGAACGAGCGTGTCTACTCCGCTTTCCTTGGCGACGACCTAGGACCGCGCACCTTCTACCACGGGCATTCCTATAGTGGAAACGCTCTCGCCGCAGCTGTTGCTCTCAGGCATCTTGAACTCATCTATGAGTGGGATGTACTTGCCAACGTAAATGAGCGATCGCTTCAACTAAGAGCACTGCTCCATGAGAAGATTGCAGCACGCCCCGAGGTAAAGGCAATTCGATTACAAGGGCTGATGTGCGGAGTTGAACTCGCTCCGCCGCTCGAAGGACTGCGCTGGGGTCGGAGAGTATGCGCGTCAGCGGTTGCTCAAGGAGTATTGCTTCGACCTCTTGGCGATGTAATTGTCTTGATGCCCATGCTTACAACTACAGCGGATGAAGTAATCCGCATTGTCGATGTTCTGGATTTCGCAATTACCGAAGGCACACGCTCATGACTTTGAGGGAGTGGTCAGAGTGGGCTCAGCGAGAGACTGACGCTATCCATGAATCAGGGAGATGGCGCGCGCCGCGATCCTTCGATGCCTCGGGCCCGGAAGGAACCCTCACAGAGTCAGGAGCATCGGTAATCTCCTTTGCCTCTAATGATTATCTGGGGCTCACCCAACACCCCGATGTCATCAATGCGGCGCATACTGCTCTAGATCGCTGGGGTGCAGGCTCTGGGTCGGCGCGGCTAATTGTCGGGAGTAGACCGGTACATGAAGAGTTAGAGGAAGCATTAGCCCAGTGGCGCAATACGGAGAGAGCGGTGTTGTTCCCCACCGGTTTTGCAGCGAACCTAGGTGTCTTTGGTGCACTCGCCAGCAAAGGCACCCTCATCTGCTCAGATGAACTCAACCATGCCTCGATTATTGATGGCACCAGACTCTCGCCTGCTGATGTCTCGATCTTCCCTCACAAGGATTTAAGTGCCCTCGGTAAGTTTCTTGCAGAGCGCGGAGAGCGAAGAGCGATTGTTGTATCGGACACAGTCTTCTCGATGGATGGCGATATCGCAGATGTAGACGACCTGCGTGCAATTTGTCACGAGCACTCTGCACTGCTCGTTCTCGATGAGGCACACGCTGCTCTCGGGCCTCAGATAAGCGCCGAGAGAGACGACGAGATTATTCGCGTCGGGACTCTCTCCAAGGCGGTCGGTGTAGTGGGCGGATTTGTTGCGGGCCCACGTATATTTACAGACCTTCTTATCAATCGCGCGCGCTCCTACATCTTTACAACCGCGCCTAGCCCTGCTGACACCGCGGCCGCGGTCGCCTCGATTGGCATCATCCAATCCTCCGAGGGCGACAAACTGCGCGCAGCACTGCGAAGAAACATCGAGATACTCCGGCCGGGCCATCCCTCCCCCATAATCCCCATTATGTGCGGAACCGAATCGAGAGCACTCGAGGCCTCAGCCGCTCTACTTAAACGCGGGATGCTCGTACCCGCTATTCGACCACCAACCGTTGCTCCTGGAACCTCACGCCTGCGTGTTGCGCTCTCCGCATCCCACACAACCAAGCATGTTGAGTCACTCCGAGATGCTCTAATAGAACTAGGTCTCTCATGATCAAGGTTGTTATTAGTGGCACTGCCACAGATATTGGAAAGACTTGGGTTGCCACACGCGTCATTGAACATCTAAAAGGAGCCAACGTAGAGGTTGCAGCGCGCAAGCCTGCTCAGTCCTTTAATCCAGGCGATGCGATCACAGACGCGCATCTTCTGTCTAAAGCGAGCGGTGAGCCGATCGAAGAGGTCTGCGCTGTGCAGCGTTGGTATGAAGTTGCAATGGCGCCACCCATGGCCGCTACCGTGCTTGGCCGCCCAACTTTTACGATCACTGATCTAGTCGCTGAGACTGCACCAGGGCCCTCGGGTGGAGTGATGCTTATCGAGGGGGCCGGCGGGCCGCTCTCTCCGATCGCCTCTGACGGAGATACTGCCGACCTTGCGCGCGCCCACGCAGCTGATCTCGTGATACTCGTCGCAGATGCCGGGCTCGGGACGATTAATGCAGTGCGCCTCTCTGCTCTGGCCTTCCATGGATTTAGGGTGATTGTTGTCTTGAACAGGTTCGACACATCGGACGACCTCCACCGCCGCAATAGGGCATGGCTTGAGGGCCTCGGATTTGAGGTATGCATCGACCCAAGAGAGGTCGCGTTGGAGATCCAGGGCCACCTCGCTGCCCACCTTGAGGCTTAGAAGCACCTGTATATAGGAGCCCTATATATAGAAGCCATGTAGCAACAAGGGATTGCCTATGCGAGCAAGAGGCAGGTACAACGGATTCCGTGGGCAATTTACAGTTTTACAGCGGATTCCCTTGCTTTGTCCCCCAATAAGGGGCATAATTAGCGGCATAAAGGAGGCGACCATGACGTCCAACCGACTCCGCCTTGAGCCTGGGGCGAGCCCCTTCGCCGTTGACGAGATCGACAAAGCAATCATTGAACAACTTCAATCTGACGGGCGCATTCCATATACGCGCCTCGGCTTAGCCGTCGGTCTCTCTGAGGCAGCCGTGCGCCAACGAGTCGCTCGTCTTACGGAGAGTGGAGTCGTGCAGATCGTTGCAGTTACGGATCCACTGACCCTTGGGTTTCGCCGCATGGCGATGATCGGCCTCAAGGTAGAGGGAGACCTGCGCATTGCATCAGAAGCAATAGCAGAGATACCAGAGGTCTCTTACGTCGTTATCGTGAGTGGATCATTTGATCTACTTATGGAGATCGTCTGTGAGGATGACGAGCACCTGCTCGCAATTCTCAATGACAAAGTTCGAGCCATACCCGGAATTCGAAGCACTGAGACATTTACATACCTAAAAATTGACAAACAAACCTATGCATGGGGAACAAGATGACAGAGCAGAAATACGACATCGACGACCTAAATGATAAAGCACGCAGACACCTCTGGATGCACTTCACTCGACTCGCCACATACGCTGACGCAGAGGTTCCCATCATGGTGCGCGGCGAGGGTTGCTATGTATGGGACGTCCACGGGAAGAAGTACCTAGATGGATTATCTGGTCTTTTTGTAGTGCAGGTCGGTCACGGGCGTAAGGAACTTGCCGAGGCCGCTGCTGCACAGGCTGAGACACTTGAGTTCTTCCCGATCTGGTCTTATGCGCATCCACCTGCAATTGAGTTGGCTGCACGTGTTGCTGACCTTGCTCCAGGTGACCTGAACCGAGTCTTCTTCACAACTGGCGGATCCGAGGCAGTTGAGTCTGCATGGAAACTGGCACACCAGTACTTTCGTGCGATTGGGCAGCCCGAGCGCTACAAAGTCATAGCCCGTGAGACCGCTTATCACGGTGTCACGCTCGGCGCCCTCGCTTTGACCGGAGTGCCTGCGTTGAGAGACCCATTTGCACCTCTGATCTCTAAAGCCGCTAGTCATGTTCCAAATACCAATAGCTACCGCCATCCATTAGAGAACGATGAGAACGCGTTCATGATGTGGGCAACAGATGCAATTGAGCAGCGCATTCTTGAAGAGGGCCCGGAGAGTGTCGCAGCCGTATTTCTCGAGCCTGTTCAGAACGCAGGAGGTTGCTTCACGCCACCAGCCGGCTATTTCCAACGCGTTCGCGAGATATGCGACAAGTACGGAGTCCTCTTAGTCTCCGACGAGGTGATCTGCGCCTTCGGGCGGCTCGGCGAGACCTTCGGGGCTCAGCGCTACAACTACCTACCCGACATGATCACTATGGCTAAAGGCCTAACAAGTGGGTACTCGCCCCTTGGAGCGGTAGTTGCTAGAGATTTTCTCGCCGAGCCGTTCCTTGAGGCGAAGGCTGCATTCACGCACGGCCTCACGTTTGGTGGGCACCCAGTCTCATGTGCTGTCGGCATGCGTAATCTCCAGATATTCGATGATGAAGACATACTCGGTAACGTCCGAAGAAACGAGGCTGGATTCCGCGAGCGCATCGAGGCTCTCAAGGACATCCCAATAGTTGGTGATGTTCGAGGCGCGGGGTATTTCCTTGCTATTGAACTCGTACCAGACCAGCAGTCACATAAACAATTCACTCGCGAGCAAGGCGAGAACCTATTACGCGGATTCCTATCAAACCGATTGTTAGAGGCTGGTTTGGTTTGCCGCACCGATGACCGTGGCGACCCCGTGATCCAACTCTCCCCACCATTAGTTGCCGGCGAGACTGAGTTTGATTTGATCGAATCGATTCTGCGCACTTGCCTCACTGAAGCCACTGATCGGTTGCATTAATGAACGCGGCACCAGAACTCCCCGTAGTCGGCGTTCCACGAGAGACTAAAAACGGTGAGCACCGTGTTGCGATTACTCCTGATGGCGTTGCGGAGCTCGTTTCGCATGGCGTCGAGGTAGTAATTGAGCACGATGCTGGTGCTGACTCTGCAATCTCGGATAGTGAGTATCTAGCAGCGGGCGCGCAGATTGGCTCTGCAGAGGAGGCATGGTCGCGAGCATCTATGGTCCTCAAAGTTAAGGAGCCCCAAGCTCATGAGTTTGGTTACCTGCGTCCAGGGCTTGTGCTCTTTACCTATCTGCACCTCGCCGCTTACCCAGATGTAGCGGACGCGCTCTGCGCTAATGGAGTAACTGGCGTTGCATACGAGACTGTCCAGGCTGCAGATGGCGCTCTCCCACTCTTAGCCCCGATGAGCGAGGTTGCGGGGCGGATGGCAACACAGGTCGGCGCACATTTTCTAGAGCGTGAGCATGGCGGGCGCGGAGTACTCCTAGGCGGAGTACCCGGGGTGCGACCGGCGCGCGTTGTGGTTCTAGGCGCAGGCAATGTTGGTTGGAATGCAGCATGGATCGCCCAGGGCATGGAGGCAGAGGTCATGCTTCTCGATCGCAATACGGATCGTCTCCGCTGGGTTGATCAGATTCATCAAGGGCGCATCGTCACGATTGCTAGTAACCGCGGCGCAGTTGCACGCGCTGTAGCAGATGCAGATTTAGTAATTGGAGCGATCCTCGTCCCAGCCGGGAGAGCACCCGTTGTCGTAACCGAGGAGATGGTCCGGGGCATGAAGCCTGGAGCAGTCATCGTGGATGTAGCTGTAGATCAGGGCGGGTGTATAGAGACGACGCGTGAGACAACTCATGACAACCCCGTCTACGAGAAGCACGGTGTAATCCACTACGCGGTCGGCAATATGCCCGCTGCCGTGCCATTTACATCGACCTATGCGCTTACCAATGCAACTCTTCCGTATGCAGTTACTCTCGCCACGCGCGGGGTAAGGAACGCCTCCGCTGCAGACCCAATGCTTCGTTCCGGGGTAAATACCGCTGGAGGAAGGATTACCCACCCAACAGTTGCGGAGGCTCTGGGTCGAGAGAGCATCGATCTCGCTACTGCACTAGAGGCGTAGGAACGGCCTAACTGTTGCCTTCGGCCTCAATACGCTCGCTGGCGATCGCCTCGAATACTTCTTCTCGATGGACAGCAATATGTTGAGGAGCCTCGATGCCGATACGCACCTGGTCTCCATTTACCTCAAGAACGCGCACGATAATCGTGTCGCCGATCATGATTGCTTCTTGTTCTTTACGAGTCAGTACAAGCATTGGTCTCCATCCTTGGTCACTTTTATTAAGTACCTTGTGAAATGAAGAGACGAGTTAGCGATACGCAGCGCTCATCTCCCGCAGTCATTCTAAGGCCACCCTGCGAGAGAACAGCGGACCAAGGCAAGAATACACGCCAATAAAAGACTTCAATAAAAGACTTCAATAAAAGACCCTGCTCAAATCAATCTGCCTACTAGCCAGCCAATTGACTCCATCCCGTAACAAGTTGGAGACCTACGCGCTACCTACGTCGGCGATGATGTTGCTGTTCAGGATCCCCGCCTGTGACTCAACTAATGGAGCAACTCAATGTCCCCTCTTCCCTTTACCTACGAATTTGCAAGCGCTACGAAGCGAATCAACAGCCATACCGAATACACACGTGCATTACGTCGAGAAATCCGTGCAGCTCGCAGAGCTGAGCGGAGAATTCTCCGCTCACTCCCAGGACTTACAGTCGCGGAGACAAGAATCTTGGAGCGCATCGGCACTCGTTTAAGCGTCTCCAAGGGCACAAAAATCGCCCGATCTGGAGAAGTCGGGCAGGAGGCATTCGTCCTAGCAAAGGGGAGCCTTGAGGTTAGACAAGGAAGCCTCCGCCTTGCGACACTTCGCCCCGGGGCCTTGGCAGGCGAGACCTCAATCTTGAATCACGCACGGCGCAACGCAGATGTAGTCGTTACAGAGGCTGCAGAGATAGTTGTCCTGACTCCCTCCGAACTCCGATCAGTGATTGAGTTAATCCCGTCACTTGGCGCCCAAGCAGCGCGTAGGGTCGCCTAATCATCTCAACTCTTTAGGTAGCGATACCGCACTTCCTAGGCTGGCTTCTCGCCTACACAGTGCCAGTTGAGCGTGAGGAGTTCCTCTTCCTCAGCCTTGATATAGGACTGACTGTTCTCGTTCATGCGCTGCATGAGTTTGTCGGTCTTCTTTGGGATGACGTGCAGTTTTGCAAGGAGTTTGAATGCAGCCTCGTATTTATCGAAGAGGGCAACCTCTTTTTTAATCACCTCAACGGCGGGGCGGCCAACCGAGGAGATGAGCTCAAAGCCAGCGGCTCGAAATGCGTCCTCCCAATACTTGTAGTACCAAAAACCACCGAATACCGTGAGTTCGCGGGTGTGTTGAATGAGAGTGCGCTTGTGCTCGTCATCTCGGTCATAAGCATCAAGAGCAGCGACGTCGTTGATCACAAACCTGCCGCCTGGCTTCAAGACTCGAAAGACCTCAGAGAATGTGAAGTCGTGGTTACTCACGTACGTCATCGGCTGTATCGCATACACGGCATCAAAGGTTGCATCATCAAACTCAAGTGCCTTGTTGAAGTCGCCGAATGCAAAATTCTCTCTAGGCAGATTCGGGTTTCGCCAGGCCTTCTCTATCTGTGACCGATCTAGGTTGACTCCGCTCGGTATGGCGCCCGTTAACTCAGCCATGTGCTCAGCGATTGCTCCACACCCACAACCCAGGTCCAGAAACCTCTCACCGGGTTTCAACTGCAGATCACTAGCAACAATTCGCTCAAAGAGAATTTGGTTCTGGAGTACCGACTGGTCTGGGTCGATAGTCGGCGGCATATACATTTTCTCAACCGACCCGAGAGTGCAGAGCAAGTGAATTACTTTGTAGAGCTCGGCGAGTTCGTTACTGCTCCCCTGGGGATAGCCGCGTAGTGGAACTGCGCTTTCGTAATCAGCCTTTGTATTCTCGGGCGAGTCGATGAAGAGCTCCCCATAGGAGCGCATATACGCGGTGTAGTCATCATCGCTGATGGTAAGAAGCCCCCAGAGAGCGCCGAGTCGGTCCTTCAAGGTTGTCGGCTTGTGTTTCATTTGCCCCCGGCATCATGTCGCTGAGGATCAGCGTGATTCAAGAAGGTAGCCCGCTCTGGGGAGTCGCGTGGTAAAAGGTCCAACTTCAGTGGGTCGCCAGGGACTTGAACCCTGAACCTGCGGGTTAAAAGCCCGATGCTCTGCCAGTTGAGCTAGCGACCCTCGCCATTACGGTAGCGGGCAGTGCAGATACTAAGCAGAGTCGAGCCTGTTTGTATTAGCGAGTGCCTACTTTCGAACATTTGTTCGGCGCCACTCTCTGGCGCAGATTTCCACACCTACGCGAAGCGCACCTCGATAAGCCCACTATCGATCTGCCCGATAAGTGAGGCGTGGTCGAGAACAACTTGATCTGCGTAGGCAGACGCGAACGAAGCAATCGAACGGTCGAAGACGCCGCTCTCTCCAAGGTAACCCGCAATGGCGTCACCATCACCGCTGCGCACGTGCGCACGGGCAAGCGTTACTCCACACAGACGCGCATAATGGACGAATCCTGGGGGGCTCATGAACGCCAGATCAAAAGATCCCTTCATGTCTCGCAGTTGCCTGAAGTAGTAGTCAACTCCGGCTTCTTCGTCCCTAGACCACCCTAAGAATAGGTCGCTCGCCGCCTGCATCAAGCGCTGACCATCAACCACTCGCTCGCCGTGTGTCTCAAACTCGCTCGGCCCTAGGTACGGCTCAAGCACCGACATATTTGCTTGCTTGCATTGGAGCAGGAGAGGAAACCCTCCATCATCAACAAATACTGCGAACAAAGCGCGGGTTCCAACACTCCCGACCCCAACAACCTTGCGCCCTAGCGCCACGAACTTGAATCGGTCGAGGAGGTGGCGTCGGTCCCGCACCAGTGTCTCGCGGTACTCGCCGAACGCTTTATCAAACCTCGCACGATCATGGTCATCCATTTCGAGCGGAACAACAAGGGGAGGGTTGTTGATAATTCTAAGTACCCCATCGTCACCCATCTCCGTAAGCCTGTTCACTGCTTGCTCGTTCGTGCGTCCCCGCGCTTTCTCAATCTGGCGACGAGCGCGTTCAATGCTGCGTCGGTCACGCGTTGCATCAAGGCCGAGAAGCGCCAACTCAAATGATGATCCTGCTCGGTGGTCCCCGCGCCTCACCGAATCAATCTCTGCAAGCACCGTATCTATATCTACATGGAAATACCACTCATCTAGAGTTGAGAGCTTGGTTAGCGCGCGCACGCCCTCGCTATAGGAGCGCGCAACCTCTGACACGCCCGTGCTCACCACACCAGGCGCGTACCCATTCGAACGCCCTGCTATCTCAAAGGATGCGGCGAGTCGCTTTACATCCCACTCCCAAGGGCCCGGCATGGTTTCGTCAAAATCATTCAGGTCAAATACAAGCCTTCGTTCAGGCGTTGCATACATGCCGAAGTTAAGAAGGTGAGCATCCCCGCAGGTCTGCACGGTGATACCGGTTACTGGAGTCTCAGATAGATCCTGCGCCATTACGCCAGCGGCGCCACGAAAGAATGCGAAGGGAGATGCCGCCATTCGTCCATAGCGAATCGGGACTAATTCGGAGACTCTGAGTTCATCTTGTTCGCGCAGAATCTCAATCGGGTCGCGTCTGTCTTCAGAGAGTCCCCATGAACCATGGCTAGATCGACTCGCGACCTTCCTAAGCCTGCGCCCAAGCGCTCGACTCTCTGAGCGATCATCACCGGCAGGCATAGTCTCCATAGTTATTAACCGCTCCACTCCGCATGAAAGCTCACGAGTAACTTTGAGCCTCAAGCCTAAATATTCCTTGAAGTCTCAAGATTAGAAGTATTTCACAAGAAGCACAGAGGATAAATCACTGCTCCCTCAAAGACTTCTTAGTTTGATATCGAGAGAGGCATCAAACGCTTTGGCCGCGACACCACCGGGGGTATCGGGGTATCACGACCAAGCATCTGCGCACTTACTTACCAAGCCACTCAAGAAGCCACTCAAGAAGCCACTCAAGAAGCCACTCAAGAATCGTCTCTTTAGCAGCAGGCGATCTATGAAACTATCTATCCGCGGAGGCCCATTGAGTAAGTGTCTGAGACCGTTATGTAACCCCAGGGAGTTGCGCTCGATACTGCAGTTGGGGAGGTGCGCTGAGTCGTGGTCCCATCACCGAGTTGACCCCACACGTTGCCGCCCCAGCACCAAAGCGACTCATCGGTTCGGATCGCACATGAATGCGCGTCGCTCGAGAACTCTGCATAACCGGTCACTGCTACCTGCTGCCAAGTATTGCCGGCACCAATCTGCACAGGGGTGGAGCGCTGAGTGAGGCTGCCATCGCCGACTGCCCCAGCACTGTTATCACCCCAGCACCAGAGGCTCCCGGCACTTCGGATTCCACATGATGCAGCCCCGCCAGCGGATACCGCTACCCAATCGCTAGCAACCCCAACCTGAGTCGGAGAGTTGCGCTGGGTCACCGTTCCATCGCCTAACTGGTTATTTGCATTGTTGCCCCAGCACCAAAGTGTGCCTGCAGTCTTCACTGCACATGCCTGCGTGTTTCCAGCGCTGACACTCGCCCATGGTCCACCAGAAACCGGCGCAGGCAAACTTGATGCAGTAGTTCCACCACTGCCGAGTTGCCCTAACGAACCGGCACCCCAGCATGAGAGATTTCCGCTGCCTTGAATTCCACACACAAAGTTAGAACCGGCGCTGACCGAAGACCAGTTTGTTGCAGATCCAACTTGGTTCGGAACATCGCTCTGGAACAGAGTGCCATCACCCAATTGACCACTTGAGTTGTCACCCCAGCACCAGAGAGTGCCGCTGTCTTTAGTTGCACATGCGAATGCAACCGGATCACCGAAGGCCCCAACAAATCCGCCTGCGGTGACTGTCGCCCAGTCCACATCGGCTCCAACCTGAACGGGGACATTTGAGTCCAGCCCTGAAGCATCGCCAAGCCCGCCGGTGAAGTTTGATCCCGAGCACCAGAGGCTACCGGCTAACCGGATTACACAAGATGTTGCGTGTGACACTCCAACGTCAACGGCGTCGGTGAAGACGGGGGATGCTCCGGGTCCACTTCGCTGTGACGGGGTCCCGAGCTGGCCTTGGTCATTCGCACCCCAGCACCAGAGTGAAGTATCAGTGCGAATTGCACACGTATTGCGGTAGCCGGCGCTTACCTTTGACCAGGTCGATACAGAGCCAACCTGTGTTGGTGTCGCTACTCCGTCAATAGTATCGATACCGGTCTTGTAATCCGCACCGTCACCCCAGCACCAGAGTGTGCCTGTGGTTTTAATGGCGCAGTTGTGTGAGTCACCGGCATCAAGAGTTGCCCAGTTGGTTCCTGCGTCAGCCTGCACTGGCCTTCCTGAGTAAGTAAATACTCCAGTTCCAATCTGGCCTAGGTACCCATCACCCCAGCACCAAATTGCTCCTGTCGATCGGCGGGCGCAAGAGTGGTAAGCCCCGCTTGTCACTGCTGTCCAGTCAGCGGTTGAGTCTCCAGCAGGAGTGGCGCGCACATAGAAGGGTGGTTCTGGTGTGAAATCGCTGCCATTCCCCAACTGCCCTGCCGAAGCGTCACCAATACAGAAAACAGTTGCGTTTGTTTTGAGCGAGCAAGAGTGGTACCAGCCGGTTGATGGGTTGGCCCATGACGCTGACCCTGCTATACGAGTAGGCGAGTAATAAGCGTCGAATGTACCGTCGCCGAGTTGACCATATGAATTGTCACCCCAGCACCAGAGTGCGTTTCCGGTCGAACGAACTGCGCAAGCATGTGTCTGTGATACGTCAACCGAAGTCCACCCGAGAGCAATGTTCGCATCTAAATCGGAGAGCGCAATCTGAACAGGCGACTCGCTTTGGCTACCCGTTCCGTCGCCGAGTTGTCCGTAGGAGTTATCACCCCAACACCAAAGTGTTGTATCTGCCTTGATCGCACAGGTGGAGGTACCCCCGGCAACAACGCTTGACCAAGTGGTGGCGGAACCAACCTGCGTCGGCGTCTGGCTTGGGTCGAGAGTTCCATTCCCAAGCTGGCCGTAGTCGTTAATTCCCCAGCAGTAGAGAGCCCCGCTGCGGATACCACAGGTATGGGACTGTTCAAGATCAAAGGAGCCACTAGTGCTTACTGATGTCCAACCTGTAGAAGTCCCGACTCGGAGTGGCGATGCAGCACTTGCCGGAACACTCGGATCGCCTAGTTGGCCATAGTCATTTGATCCCCATACCTCAAGATTTGTTGGGTCGCCGGGCGAAGCAACTGTGCCTTCGTAGTAGCCGACGACATCAACAATTACATTCGGGCAACCACCACTAGCGAAGAGTGAGATCGCTCCAGCATCACCAACTTTTACAACAGTTCCGTTGGGTACTACCTGGCCGGCAACATAGTTAAGTGTTGAGGCTGTCGGGCGTGTCGCACCTGTCGGGAAAGCAGTTAAATATCCTGGCGTGGATGGCGATACAACTGTGATGTTTAACGCGACAGCGTTCGCACCATCAGGCACAGTTGTTGTGCCGCCAGTAACTGTGAGATTACGGGGAGCTCCAACACAGGGGCCTTCACCGGGGTTGCGAGTATCGACAAGACGCTTCGGCGTAAGACCAACAAAGCCGCCCTCTAATACTGGAGAGCCGCCTTCGTAATAGCCAACAACATCAACGATTACGTTCGGGCATCCGCCATTCGAGAAGAGTGTGATCGCTCCAGCGTCGCCGACTTTTACAGTCACGTTGTTTGGTACTACCTGCCCTGTTGAGTAGTTCACGTTCGAGGCTGTAGGGCGAGTAGCTCCAGCCGGGTAGACAGTCACATAACCAGGGGTTGTTGGTGAGACAACAGTTACATTCAAAGCAACAGCACTCGCACCCACAGGCACGGTTGTAGTGCCGCCAGTAACAGTGAGGTTACGAGTAGTCAAAAGGCATGGGCCTTCACCTGGGTTGCGAGAATCTACAAGACGCTTTGGTGTGACACCAACAAAACCGCCAGGCGCTACAGGCGTAGTGCCATCAAAATATCCGAGTACATCAACAATCACATTCGGGCAACCACCACTAGCAAAGAGCGTGATCGCTTCACCGGAGCCGACTTTTACAAACACACCATTAGGGACAACTTCCCCTGCTACATAGTTCACGTTCGAGGCTGTTGGGCGTACTGCTCCAGCCGGGTAGACAGTCACATAACCAGGGGTTGTTGGTGAGACAACAGTTACATTCAAAGCAACAGCACTCGCACCCACAGGCACTGTTGTAGAACCGCCAGTAACAGTGAGGTTACGGGGCGTCCCCAAGCAGGGAGTCTGCCCAGGGTTTCGAGTATCGAGAAGACGGTTAGGTGTGACACCAACAAAACCACCAGCCGAGACCGCCGCCGATGCCGGCACTGCAGTTGTCGTTAAGACTCCGGCCGTAGCGGAGGCCACAAGAAGCATCGACGCAAGCGGAGCTGTAAAGCGAGTCATGAAAGGGCGACGAGACATTAAAACCTCTAGTTTTTCTGGGTGGGCAAGGATCCTGGTTCGAGAATTCCTATTAAGGAAGGCTCTGAGACCCATAGAATAGGCCGATTCAGGAGATGCCACCGGGGCGCGAGGCTAAGGCTTAACCGCGACGTCGCCTGCGGTTCACACTTCTAGGGATTAAGCGAGGGCCGATTTCACAGCCGCGGCGATTCGGCCACCATCAGTGCCCGCTCCCGCGCGCTCTCGAACCGCCTTTACCACTGAACCCATAGCTTTTCCGCCGCTTAGACCCGCA
This sequence comes from Actinobacteria bacterium IMCC26256, assembly GCA_001023575.1. Classification (GTDB taxonomy): domain Bacteria; phylum Actinomycetota; class Acidimicrobiia; order IMCC26256; family IMCC26256; genus IMCC26256. The sequence goes on from CP011489.1 coordinate 2,378,422, forward strand.
GCCTGCGCGACGGCGACCTCTTCTGCCACCACGACAAATAAAGCCTCGTCATCGAGAGCGGCTGGTAAGTAGGCCGAGAGAACCTCTGCCTCAGCGCGCTCTTTTGCTGAGCGGTCCTCTCTCCCGGCCGACAAATAAGCATCTGCGGCCTCTATGCGCTTACGGACCTCTGCCTGAAGAACCCCAACAACTGCATCATCCGATAACTCGACCTTCTCCTTGCCCGATACTTCAGCCTTGCGGATTGCCGCTATTGCCATTCGGAGCGTGTCACGTTTGATCTCGTCGCGCGCTCGCATCGCTGCCGAGAGGTCATTCTGCAGTTGGTTCTTAAGAGTCTCCACTAGCGAGCAACCATAGGCGCAGATGCTCACCTGCGCAGTGGTGTTCCTAATTATCTAGCTGACCCTTGGGGTTGACTCCGAGGGAGAGTGCTAATCCGAGATGTGTGCCTCGGTGATATCGATCTCTACTACTTCCGCAAGATCGTCCACTACATCATCATGAGATCTGGGGGCGGGTGTCTCTACAAACTCGACTCGGCGAGGGGTCTCCGGAGCCTTGAGTCTCGCCCCCTCCTCCAACTCCACTGCTACCAAATCATGATGCTCTGAATCTTGTCGGTCGAAGTAGGCAAGACGCACCTGCGTGCGGGCATTCCCGGCGAACCAAATAATCCCAGCAAGCACAGCGCCCCAACCAAGAATGAACCAGGAGGCCACGACAATGGCCTCGGAATTACGTCGACGTCGACCGGTGTTGCGCCACGCCGAACGCGGTGAGGCCGCCATGTCAGCGATTGTTGCTGCTGCGACAATTAACCCCGCGATATACCCGAGAGCAATGAATCCGGCTACTCCTGTAAGCACTGTGGTCCTCTTGTCTTCTTGCCTTCAATTCATCGCCGGGGCGGAATTGGGGGGAATAAGTCTGGAGTCACAGGCGAGCCTCACCCACCTGCAACCTCTGCTCCTGCCCGAGGTCTGAAGTCTGCCGTAAAATATGACAGATGTCACGTAAAAATAGATAATAATTCTAGAGGCATCACTAAAATTTTAGGAATTTCAGACTGAGCCTCTGAAATTCTAGGAACTCGACTTTGCCCGACGGCGACGCATCGCAACTGCGGTTAGTGGGGGCGCAAAGACAACCGAGCCCAGTAGCAAGGCGATAAGCAGGTAGCCGAGTGCCCCTTGATCTGAGGAAGATTTCAGGTTAAGAGGCTTAGATGCGGTGAGCAACTGCCCATCGACAACCCTCTCGCCACTTATCACCCCGGATACTCCGGTACCTCCGATGACGCCAGAAGCACCCCCAGTTTGACCAGAGCTGCCACTTCCAATACCTGCAACAGCAACTTTCTTTGCAGAGGCCGGGGGAGGCGGTGCTGCCCCTGTGATGAAGTCCCCGGTAATGGTTGGATTTGAACATGATTCGATCGCAGGCACTGCGGGTGCTCCAGGGATCTTGGCGACGGCATCAAATCCGAGTTGAACCAAGTTCTTAGGCAGGGGGGAGTATCCCAATTGCGCAGCCTTCTGCTGGCCTGCGCATAGGAAGTAGAGAATAAATTTACCGAGCACATCACCCTTCTCCGTACTGAAGGGCTTGGCGGTTGTGGTGGGCGCAATCATGTATGAGTACGACGAGACTGGGTAGGCGCGGGCATCTGGATTTCGGTAAACACCGGCAAGCACCTGGGTACCGTCCGGGTTGATCCGCGCTCCCTGAAGTGCAATAGCAACAGCTTGTGCAGTCGGCTGAGCGTAATAGCCTCCCGCGTTGAGTAGCGACACAACTGGGAATGATCGCTGCTTCGCGTAGCCGTACTCGACGTAGGTAATCGCTCCATTGTTGTAAGGCGCCGCTACGAATGCAGCTACTCCATCGGAGAACTGCTGCGCAGTACTGCCCTCGAACTCCGGGTAGAGAGAGGTTGCAGGGCAGTTGGCCGGGAGGCCAACCTTGCGGCAGAACGCACTCCAAATCGCTGGCGCTTCACTCGCCATGTAAGCAGTGAACTGCGCTGTGGTTCCTGATCCATCGGAACGAATTGTTGGCTTCACTGGAATCGCAGGTAGTGCAACTCCTGGGTTCTCGGAAGCGATAGCGGGGTCGTTCCAACGATTAATCGCACCCGTAAAGATTTTGGCCAACACATCTGGGGAGAGTCGCAGATCCGTGAAGCGTTTCCCGTTGATTACGAGGTTGTACATAAATGACGTTCCACCGGCCACAATCGGCAAGTAAACCCATGGGCGTTTCTGAGCAAGCGCTACCTCATTGGTAATCGCGGTACCCGTAGCGTCGCGATACTCCGCTTGAAATGGGATCTCAGAGACTGCGAAATCGACCTGCTCTGAGTAGTAGAAGACGCGCCCCGCTGTTGATCCATTCGCCTGATAGTTAATCGATAACCCCTGGCGCGCGACATCCGCGGCCCACTGAGTAACGGCGATCGAACTCCATGTGGATCCACCACCATCTACTGTGACACCTGCGCTAGCGGGTGAGGCCGTGAGAAAAACTCCACTGAAAATAGTTATTACGCTTACCGCTGCGGCCGTAAGGCGACGAGTAAAGAGCATCATCCGAATCTTCCATTCACGTAATCAAGAGTGCGGGGGTCTGCGGGGTTCGTAAATAGGGTCTCCGTATCGCCGGACTCAACAATGTGCCCAGGCTCGCCCTCGCCAGCGAGGAAGAACGCAGCAGTATTCGAGACTCTGTGAGCCTGCTGCATATTGTGAGTCACAATCACGATCGTCACCTCGTGTGCGATCTCAGCGATGGTCTCTTCAATACGTCGCGTTGAGGTTGGGTCTAGTGCCGAGCAGGGCTCATCCATAAGAAGGACGCTCGGCTTCACCGCCAAAGCTCTCGCAATGCAGAGTCGCTGCTGCTGTCCACCAGATAGAGCACCGCCTGCGGCGCCTAGACGATTCTTAACCTCGTTCCAGAGTCCAGCTCGCTGCAAGCACGACTCAACAAGATCGCGGCGATCTGATTTTGTTGCCTTCACGCCGGAGAGTTTCAGCCCCGCAATTACATTCTCCGAAACAGTCATTGCTGGGAAGGGGTTGGGCTTCTGAAAGACCATCCCGATGCGCCGACGCATCTCAGTGACAGGGATATCACCTCTATAGATGTCATCCCCATCGAGGGCAATCGTCCCTGAGAGGGTCGCCGACGGAACAAGTTCGTGCATCCTGTTCAAGATTCGCAGGAAAGTTGATTTTCCGCACCCAGATGGGCCGATGAGAGCGGTCACTTCACCCGCCGGCATGTCAAGGTTCACGCGTTCAAGCACCTTGTGGTCCCCGAACCACGCGCTCACACCGCGCGCAGTCAGCGAGGAAGAGGGCGGTAACTCAGGTGCAGGGTTGTTTAGATCAAGTACTTCATGCTCAATAGTTGTCATGCGAGGCCTTCCCGGGCTAGTCGAGCACGGCGGAACCTACTGATATGGCCAGGACCTCGGCCACCAATAATCCGTGCGGTTACGAAGAGAACAAAAACGAGAATTAGTAGAACGAGTGCACCTGTCCATGCTCGCTGGATAGCAACCTCCTGCGGAAGCTGGAAAAGCCTATAAACGTAGAGCGGAAGAGCGGATTGTTTACCCTCGAACGGGCTCCAGTTCATGGAGACCGCTCCGAGCGTTGTGAGGAGCAGTGGCGCTGTCTCTCCAATAACTCTGGCAACACCGAGGATCACTGCGGTCACAATTCCGCTGCGCGCTGTTGGCAGTACCACATGGCGTGTCGTGCTCCACTCTGTAGCACCGAGCGCGAGGCCTGCTTCGCGAAGCCCACCTGGCACGAGACGAAGTACTACCTCGGTGGTTCGCGTCACCGTTGGCAGCATCAACACAGCAAGCGCGAGGCCTGCAGCAAATCCACTCAATTGCCCACCGAAGGCAAGAATGAAAGATGCAAAAATAAAGAGACCGGCGACGATCGAGGGAATGGCGCTCATCGCATCGACGATTGTTCTAACAACTCTTGCTAGGCGGCCCCCGACCTCGTTGAGGTAAATCGCCACCAAAATTCCTAGTGGTACCGAGATAATCGCGGCTATGGCAACCTGCTCTAGTGTCCCGACAATCGCCTGCGATGCACCACCGACTCTGGCGGGGCTAAGGGGTCCGACGCGGCTCTGGTCTTGGAAGAAGAAGTTTGGTGTAAGTGCGGTAACACCCTTCGCAATTGTGTAGGTAGCAATAGCGATCATCGGGACAACAATTATGAGGCCCGCGCTCCAAAACACGACTCGAGCAACTAGATCTCGTGCACGCACTGGATCGTATTGTTCACGGCCTATTACCCAGATCATCGTGATGAACACCAAGTACCAAACAACGAACATACCGATATTGGTTCCGGCCGCTGTGAACTGCGTAAAGAGCAGCCACACAAATGCCATCGCCCCAAATGCCGCACCAACAACTGCAAATACTGCAGTTGGATCAATGCTCCGGAGGCCGATTCGCTGCTCGGTCTCAATTAAATCGGGGACCGCCGTCATCTCAATGTTGGTAGTTGCTATATCTGGCGTCGTTAAATTTGGCATCAGATCTCCGTCGATGCGCCGGAGCGGGAACGCGAGACCACAAGAGATGCCACGGCGTTGACGAGAAGTGTGATTACGAAGAGTGCAAGACCAGCTGCCATTAGAGCGCTAATTCCAAAAGAGCTCGACTCCGAGAAACGCAGCGCGATTAGAGATGCGATCGAGTTTCCACCCGTCTCAAGGGGGTGGGTAAGGCGCGTGATGTCGAAGGTTGGCGAGATGATGAGTGTCACGGCAATCGTCTCGCCGAGTGCGCGGCCTAACCCAAGCATGGATGCACCTACCATGCCCCCACGCCCGAATGGGAGTACCACATCGCGCACTACTCCCCATCGAGTTCCACCGAGAGCGAGTGCGCCCTCTTTCTCGCCAGCAGGGGCTTGGGAGAAAACCTCACGCATAACAGCGGTGCAGATCGGCAGGACCATTAGTGCGACTACAACCCCAGCTATAAAAGTTGAGGCAGCAAAGCCCGCACCGGGTTTAGCCTTTAAAAAAGGGATAAATCCAAGATGTGTACTAATCCACTCACTAATCGGAATGATCTTCGGCTGCAGGTAAGCGCGTCCCCAGAGTCCATAGATAAGACTTGGAACAGCCGCCAAGAGATCCACGAGCCAGACCAACGGCGTCTTGATTTTTGAGGGAGCGTAATCAGTGATGAATAGCGCTCCACCGGCGGCTAGTGGAACTGCGAAGCCTAAGGCCACGAATGCGATTAGAAATGTTCCAAGTAGTACAGCCGCTATTCCGAATGCTCCTCCATCTGGTTGCCAAGCAGATGTAGTGAAGAACGAGAGGCCAGCGGCGCTTATTGCGCTCCAGGAGCGCACTAGAAGGAACAGCCCAATGACACCCATGAGCACGAGAGTTAGGGTTCCGGCTCCAAAGGTTGTGAGTCGAAAGGCGCGGTCAGCACCTGTTCGGCGCGTGACAGGGCGTACGCGCTCCTCCTCTATGGGAGTAGTGCCCTCAAGGGCAATGCTTGGGTCGATTACCTGCATGGCTTCGAGTTGCTCCGACGAACCGAGTAGCGGGGGCGAGTAGCGGGGGTCTTTAAGCGCGCCGACTGACGCAGGCGACATACTCTCCCGGGCGCATTGCGCTAGCCCTACAACTAGGTAAACGGAGGCTTAACAGCCGGCAGAGCCTTCGCTCTCCGCTATCCAAAGGCGGCCCAATCGTGGTACTCATTCCCTTACTTATGACGACTCTCATGCAGGACACCGAGAACGAGGAGCAGATTTCGATAATCGACTCCCCAGATCCGCTCACAATCGTCGCCGATACTGCGCCGAATAGCCGCGGTACTGCGGCCCGAGTTCTGCGATCTGCCTCTGGTGCATTCGCATTTCTTATAGTGGCTTTTGCCCTCTTCCTTTTCGTTGGCTCCGGGCTTATTGCCCAACGTGACCAGGTAGTGCTTGAGCGCACAATGCGCGATCAACTAGCGCGTGCCGTGGCGCCGATCGGCGGCGAAGTACGCGTTGGATCTCCGGTGGCAGTGCTAGAGATACCCGCTCTCGATATTCGCCAGATAGTTGCAGAGGGGAGTACGCCCGAGGTGACCAAGAGCGGGGCAGGGCACGTGCGCGCTACCCCGTTGCCTGGCCAGCCTGGCAACTCAGTAATTATGGCGCGCAGGTCCACATTTGGAGCACCCTTTCGCCACATTGACTCTCTGGTCAAGGGCGACACTATTCGCGTCGTTACTGGGCAGGGGCGCTCCCAATATCGCGTTACTGATGTCGAGCGAGTACCGGCAGGTGACCCTTCACTATTCGCAACTTCAAGCCGGGCCGGAGTTCTGAGTCTCGTCACCTCTGATGGTGCGCTTACCCCCAATGGCTACACGGTAACCAATGCGCGCCTCGTCACCCCGGCATTTCAATCAACGCGCCACGCACGCACGATTACCGCTACGGAGACTGGCCTAGTTGGCCAAGGAGGCGGGCTAACCGCCCTAGCAGCGGCACTCCTGCTTCTCGCTCTAATCGGCGCAGGTACAACTTGGTTGTTCCTTAGCTGGAGACCATGGTCAGCGTATTTGGTAGCTGCACCAGTAATTATCGCCGGAATTTGGCTCGTATCTAACCTTGCTTCCGGGTTTCTTCCCTCAACCATCTAGAGGCCATCGATGTTCTTCACCGCGTCCCCACTTAGGCGATTACTCGCTGGCATCTCCGTAACCGCGCTTGCCTGCGCTGGACTGCTGAGCACAGCCACCACAAACCCAGTTGGAGCGACAACCACCGGAATAGACGGGCGCACACTCTCGCTGAGCCAAGATTCAGCGCTAGTGACAAGAGCAGTTACGGTTTCGTGGGACGGTTTCCGACCGACGCGCAAGTCGAGCGGCCAATACGGTGTCAACATCGTTCAGTGCAAAGGCACACCAACTGCACTTGATACCGATTGCTTCATGAATACGCGCTTCCCAAATGCCGACCAGGGCTCCATCTATTACGGTGCGACAACAAAGGCCGACGGAACCGGGTCCGCAAACTTTGAGATTCGTGGAGCAATGGATCTCCCCGAGTTTGGTTGTGCAGTAAGTGTTCCCTGCTCCGTATTGGCATACGAGCTAACCGGCGACCCAACACCCGCGGGTCAAATGCCCTCCGCATACGCTTACGCAACCATCTCATTCGCTCCGAGCCCGGCGGACTGCCCCGCTGTCGCCAACTTTGATGTGCGCCTTGGCGGGGAGCCCTCGGCGGCACCGCTGCTGTATGGATTAGCTGGCTCTGCTTGCCTTGCAGCAAATCCTCTGATCTACGACGTCACCGAGACATCCTCGAACGAGGGCCGTGAGGCGCTCTTCGATGGTCAGATTGATGCCGGCATTACAGACGTACCTGCTACGCCGGAGGAACTCGCTGCACATCCAGTAGTGCAGCGCGTCAAATATGCACCCCTTGATCTCACTGCCGTCGCAGTTGTATTTCTGATGAAAGACTCCCGCACAGGTACTCCAATTACATCAATGGTGCTCTCCCCTCGACTCGTAGCGCGCGTGATCTCTGACACGCAGGTTGACTCCTTCTTCGCCGACCCTGAGTTTCAAGCGCTCAATCCAACTATCGGTACAAAGGTCAACTGGCCTGCGGCTGGAATTGCTCGCCCCCTGATTCGCGCCGAGGCAAACGCTGATACTGGACTATTGACAGGCTGGCTGAACTCGAACCCAGCAGCGAGAGCCTTTCTAGACGGGGCTGACCAATACAGCGTCTCAGTGAACGCAGCGTGGCGCGGTATCTCATACCCCACCGACATCTTTGAGAGTCGCGCGGCCGGGTCCGGTTACACACCTCTAACGACGCAGCGCCCTGTAGGCGTGCGCATGTTCTACGGAGTTAACCCAAGCGGAAACCTCACCCAGACAGATTTTGAAGGAATTATCGGAGTCGTTGACCTACCGACCGCTCAACGTTATGGAATGGCCACCGCCTCGATCGTCAATGCAGCTGGGGTTGGAGTAGCCCCAACAACGGAGTCGATACTCGCTGGATATCGAGCGATGACCCTCAACGCAGACGGCACCCGAGTAGCTAACCCAGCTACTACCGACCCCGCTGCCTACCCGCTCGTCAAAGTCGATCATGCGATGGTCACCAATGCACTCAACCCTTCAAGAGAAGCGGCTTTGAAAGGCCTTCTTCTCCAGACAGTTGGTTCGGTACAGGACTCTCTCCCGTTTGGATACGTAAGCCTCCCCGCAGAAGCTAGAGCTCAAACAACCAAAATCGCATTGAACCTTGACGCCCTAATTAGCGGGGTCGAAGACCCGAGCACGCCTGAGCAGAACATCGATCAGGCACCTGACTACTCCGGAACCGAGTACGGAGACTCATCAGGAAACCAGCCCATGCCTGACACATCCCCCGCTCCTCAGGATTCAGCTACCAAAACCATCTATCGGGGAACTGCGCGGTTTACACCTGTAGTTGCGTTCCCAACCCAAAACGGATCGAGCACGCTTGTAGTGCTCTTCCTGCTTGGCATCGCTGCTGGATTGGCTGCAATCGCACCAGGAATCTGGCGCAGATTCGCACGCCGCTCTGTCTCCTAGAAACTCCCGGGAGCGTTGCCCACTCACCGCGCAGATTTACTTGCGTTGCGCAGATATTTCTCTCGAAATCCCCACTTTGCGTGATCCCAAACCGCCTCCCGCTGTTCACCTTGATGTCGTTAGTTGCGAATAATTCGTTCACTTTGATCCCGTAGAACATGCCGTGACGTCGGGCGGAGATTCCGGCGTTGACCGGAAATACCTAAAAGCACCACAAGAAATAACAGAAGAAAATAACTACCTAACCAATCCAAATAACTAAGGAGAACCATGAAACACAGCATCCGAAGGATTGCTGTAGCAGGGACCCTCGTAGCAGGGTTACTTGCCGCAGCAGCACCGGCGGCTCACGCCACCGGCCAATACCTAAATGCAGTTGGCTCTGACACGACATACTTCGTGATGGACCAACTCTCCCGCTCATACAACGTCTCATCCATCAACGACCTTGCAAACGACGACGTGGTACTCAACACGCCACCACTCGTTGCGTTGGCAAACGATGGAGACATTGTTAACAAGGTATTCCCAGCAGGGAACGTTGTTCCTTTTGACTCCAACTGCACATCAACCATCATCTCGACCAACTCTGCCGTACGTGGAATCACGGGAATCACTGGAGTAACCGGTGTAACTTTCGAGGCTCCACCGAACGGATCAGGCGCTGGCAAGACCAAGGTTCTCGCATCAGGTGCAGCAACCCCAGCAAACTCCTGCTACGATATCGGCCGCTCCTCCTCAGGTCCGGGTACCGAAGCAGTCACGACCGAGTTCTGGGCATACGCCCTTGACGCAGTCTCCTGGATCAAGTTTCCAGGGAACGTTGTTGCTTCACTCACCAAGGACGAGCTGAAGAGCATCTACAACTGCGACGTTGTTACTGGTGCACCTACAGTCACTGACTGGAGCAGCGTTGCTGGTGGAGTAAAGACCGGAACAATCAAGCGATACATTGCTCAGTCTTCCTCAGGAACTGGCAAATTCTTCGCCAAGATGCTCAACGGTGCTGACACAAACCTCAACACCAACTGCACCGGCGCAGGCCTTGCAGGTGTTACTCAGGAGAACGACGGTCGTGGAATCGCAACCGCCGACTGGTCAAACGCCATCTACTACTACTCCTACGGACAGGCATACGCACAGAGCAAGGGCGTGCAAGCTGACCTGCGTAACAAGTCAGTACTTGGATCGATCACAGTGGGCGGCATTGCTGTAAAGGCAGGACCCTCGACGATCAACACCACAGCGAACCGTTTCCTCGGTACTCGCTACGTGTACAACATCCTTGACACACGTAACCCAGACTACCGAAATGCTCTTCGTTTCGTAGGTGCTGGCGACCTTGACAACGATTCAACAACTGCAGTAACAAACGGCTTCCTCTGCAGCAACACCGCATCAGTGACGATCAAGCTTTACGGCTTCATCCCGCTGAAGAAGCTTGTTGACCCAGCTACGACAATTCTGTCCTACTGCGTCAAGAACGGCACCCTGGTCTAGTAGTTACTAGCCAGAACTAGTTGCTCGCAACTAGGTGATCTCGATGCAGGCCCGGGGAGGAATACTCCCCGGGCCTCTTCGATCTCCAATACAGAAAGACAGCAGTAAAAAATCGCTCTAACATCGGAGACATGAAGATGATTCATCGCAGAATGAACCGAAGACTCACAACAGCCTTTGCCGTCGTAGTTCTCATCTCAGGCCTCGCTGCCTGCGGGGGATCAGACTCCGCATCCCCAAAGAAGTCCTCCACCTCAAGCAGCACGCCGAGCGTCACCATTCCATCTCTCCCACCGCAGCCCCTGTTAGTAGGCGACCGAGCAGCGCTAGCCGATTGGCAACTGCGAGTTCTTGACGCCTCGATCGGCACCACAACCGTCGCCCACATCGAACTCACGAATCAAACCAATAAATCTCAGGATGCCCCGCCTGCGAGCCTCTACGAACTCGTAGACGGAACTAACTCAACCCCAACCGTCACAGCGGTAGTAACCGATATGCCTGGGCGACTGAAGCCGTTTGAGACCGTTACTGGGACACTTACATTTACTTCAGCCGGGGTGCCCAAGATTCCTTACTTGTACTGGACCGGGAAACTCCCCAATACTCTTTCTACATACATTGCACTCGACGCTAGCGGCGCCCCGCAATCACGCGATTAGCTCTACTCCCTGATACTCGAACCGATACTTAAGTTGTAGTTGTGGGCGGGATTGTTGTTGTCGTCGTAGTAGACGATGTTGTCGATGTAGATGAGGTTGTCGAGGTTGAGGAAGTAGATGAGGACGTAGTAGTTGAAGATGTCGTCGTAGTTGGGCCGGTACTCACCGAGTAACGGACCTTTGTAGAGCGTTCGACCTTCGTTCCGGGCTGTGGCTGCTGTGCGAACACGGTCCCTTCTTTTACAGTCTCGCTAGTTTTCTCTTGCGGGATACCTCGAAGCCCGGCCTCGAAGAGTGTGTTAGATGCGGTCTCGCTGGTTTCATCAATTACATCTGGCACTGTCACCATCTCAGCGGGGCTCTTATTGGTGTCCTTTGGTCCGAAGAGGCTCCAAGCAAGAAGGCCACCAAGCCCAACCACGACAGCAATAAGAACTGGGACGAGCCATGGACGTGATGGCCCTGCTGCATTCCCGGAACGATCTCCCGCGGCGACCCCTGAAACAGTTGCGCCTGCTGATCCCCCAGCACCAGCAGCAACTTGGCCGGCAACAGGGAGTGCCTCCGTACGTGGCGCTGCTACAGGATTAGCGACTGTCGCAGTAGCCGCTAACGATGAAGTCACCATTGATAATTCGCTCAATGCAACCGCTGCTGTTGTAATACGCGTTGCGGGGTCGCGTGACAGCATCCGCATAATGAGATTCTCGAGCACGAAAGGAACACCAACCGATCGCTGCGAGGGGGCAACCGGCGTATCGCGCATCACTGAGGTTGCTACGGCCACTGTGTCTGCGCCATCAAAGGGCCGCACTCCCGTAATTGATTCGTAGAGCACAACCCCAAGGGCCCAGACATCCGATGCCGCGTCGGCAGATGATCCACCGAGTACCTCAGGGGAGCAAACACCCGCGAAATTACGTGCCTCATCGGCATTGCTTGCAGCCGATGGGCCTCCGCTCAGAGCGGTTAGTCGGGGAGCACCTTCCCTAGTGAGTAGGACGGAGTCAGTGGTAATCGCACCATGGACTTGATTCGCCGCGTGGATAGCTACGAGACCGCTTGCAACTCCAGAAGCAATCGATACAGCTCGACCAGCTGGGAGCGGCCCATGGCTTCGGAGCGACTCCGCAAGGGTTCCACCCTCGACAATCTCCATAGCCATATAGGCCAGGTCGGCATCGGCATTCCAGTCATATACATCGACGACATTGGGGTCGCTTACTGCCCCCGTGGATTGAGCAGAGCGCCTCAAGCGCTCCAACGCGCCTGCATCTCCACGACTCTCCGGCCGAAGCACTTTGAGCGCCACAGAGCGCTGCAGGTGGGTATCACGGGCGGCCAGGATGTCTGCGCCGGCCGAGCCGCCGAGGCGACGACCAGTCTCGTACCTACCTGCGATTAGCTCTTGGTTCTCGTTCATCTCTTTAACTTCTCTTCCGCGTGCGAATAGGTCTGGCAAATAGGTCTGGCAAATAGGTCTGGCAAATGGGTGGGAAATGCCCTCCCCGACGATAGTAAATAAGTGGCCTCATTGTGTGCCCAAACCCGCGGCTGGCAATCAGGGGGTCCTCTACTGATACGATGCGACACCTCTCGGAGAGGTCATCGAGCCCCCATCGTCTAGTGGCCCAGGACGCTGCCCTTTCAAGGCGGTAACGGGGATTCGAACTCCCCTGGGGGCACCGAGATCGTACGAAATCCATCGTACGATTGTCTCGGTCCTGTGGTGCAGTTTGGAGTGCACGCCGCCCTGTCAAGGCGGAGGCCGCGGGTTCAAATCCCGTCAGGACCGCTAGTACGTGCCCGGCGCTTCGGCGCCGGCGTGCGTTGCCCGGCCGGGTAGCTCAGTTGGTAGAGCGCGCGCCTGAAAAGCGTGAGGTCACCGGATCGACGCCGGTCCCGGCCACCGTCTAGGACCTAAGTAACACTCTCGCCATTAATTCCTTGGCTGCGGCGGAGGAACGCCTGAGCATCGAGAGCATCGAACCTGCGGTGCCCACGGAGAACCTCACCAGCCCACTCGGCCTAGTTGAACAAGCAGTGATGTCGCTACACTCGCCGGAATGCCTCGGGTTATTGCGGTCGCTAATCAAAAGGGTGGGGTCGGTAAGACGACGACCGTTCATTCACTCGGCGCCGCTCTAGCTCGTTACGGGGTCCGAGTTCTGCTCGTTGATCTCGATCCTCAGGCCTGCCTTACCTACTCCCTTGGGCTCGACCCTGAGACCATGCGAGCCTCGCTCCATGACGTCCTTGCCAAGCGCGTCCATGCAGATCTGGCGATTACACGAGTCGGTGACCTCAGCATTCTTCCGGCCTCGATCGACCTCGCCGCTGCAGAGGTGCAACTCATGTCGCGAACCGGCCGTGAGTACGCACTTGCACGAGCAATAGATCCTGTTATCTCTGATTACGACATCGTGCTCATTGACTGCCCTCCATCCCTCGGCATTCTCACCATCAATGGCCTTACCGCTGCCGACTCCGTGCTCATTCCTCTGCAGTGTGAGACGCTCTCGCATAGAGGCGTCGGGCAACTTCTAGAGACAATCGCGGATGTCCGCGCTTTTACACAACCAGACCTAGAGGTACTCGGACTTGTAGCGACAATGTTTGATGCCCGCACACGCCATGGGCGAGAGGTGCTTGCCGATGTTCAGATTCGCTATGGATTAAGAGTCTTTGAGCCATCAGTGCCGAGATCTGTACGTTTTGCGGAGGCCCCCGCAGCGGGGCGATCAATTATTGATCATGCTCCGTCATCAGTTGGCGCGGCTGCGTATAACGAGATCGCACACACAATCGCAGTCGAGGCCGGAATCATCACTCCCGCCCCTGAGCACTCAGATGCCCCTGACCATTCAGATGCCGGAGGCGTTGTACCGATATGAATGATTCACCGCGCGCTCCGCTCTTCTCCGCAGCACAACGTCGAGCAGGCACACTCGTTGTTGAGTGCGAACGCTGCAACGGTCGGGTGCGCGTCAACTACCTAGAGTTCGCTCGCCTTCACGCTCCACTCTGGGCATGGGCCCCTTGGAGGCTCCACAGTCGCTGGATGAACTGCCCTGCTTGTGGACATCGCACGTGGCTCGCCGCTCACTGGTTCGACTAACGATCGAATCGCTGCAACGCAGAAAGCGCAGAGCAATACCATTGGCTTACGCTTACGTGATCGAGACTCCTCTTATACGCCGGCGGCAGCGTTGAATCCCTCGATGGCCTCGCAGGACTCTAGGTATTCATTTACCCAACGCTCGATTACCGCCGCAGAACGCTCCACACGCTCGAACTGACCAACCACCTGGCCCACCGGGTTGAATGCCACGTCTACCGTCTGGTCGGGCCAGCGATGCGTAGCGGCTACCGCGACTCCAGAGACCATGTACTGAAGCGGCATGCCGAGAGGATCGGGGGCAGCCGGGTCATCCCATGCATCTGTCCATTCATTTCGCAGCATGCGGCACGGCTTGCCGGTAAACGAACGCGACCTGACGGTGTCGCGAGACGACGCGTCGATGTATGCCTGCTGCTGAACCGGAGTGTTCTCCGCCTCCTCAACCATTAGCCACTGCGAACCAGACCATGCGCCCTGACAACCAAGTGCAAGAGCGGCCGCTATTTGATAGCCGCTCCCAATTCCACCGGCTGCGAGTACTGGACGCGGCGCAACCGCCTTTACGACCTGTGGCCAGAGAACCATCGAGCCCACCTCTCCGCAGTGACCGCCGCCCTCTCCACCCTGAGCGATGATGATGTCAACATCGGCAGCGGCGTGCTTCAACGCCTGATAAGGCGAACCGCAGAGTGCTGCAACCTTGCGGCCAGCAGCGTGGATCCTCTCAATCATGTCCGTAGGTGGGGTTCCAAGCGCATTCGCTATGAGTGTCATCTTCGGGTGATTGAGCGCTACATCAACTTGAGGCGATGCGGTGGTCTCGGTCCATCCAAGTAGCTGGAGAGTGTTGTCATCCTCGCCCTCTGGCAAGGGAACTCCGTGGTCAAGCATCAGTTTTCGTGCGAAGTCGAGATGTTGCTGAGGGACCATGTCCTGAAGCATCTTTGTTAGATCCTCAGCCGACATATCGGCATCCATGCCCTCGTATTTATTCGGGATCACGATATCGACGCCGTAAGGGTGGTCACCTATGTGCTCATCGATCCAGTTCAGTTCGATCTCGAGCTGCTCGGGAGAGAAGCCCACTGCGCCGAGGACACCAAAACCGCCCGCCTTTGATACAGCCACAACCACATCGCGGCAGTGCGTGAACGCAAATATTGGGAACTCGATACCTAGGTCGTTGCAGAGTTGCGTGCGCATTATTTACGCCTTTCATTGATCGTTGATTATGAATTTATAGTCACTTATTATCGGAGAATCTAAAGGCTAGGAGTTCGGTACTACGCGAGTGCCCTCGAGAGTTCCCGCGTTGCGCCAGTCGTCGAGTAGCGCAGCGTAGGCCATGAGCGACCCAGGGTAAACAGCACCACGCGCTGCGAGCATCGTGCGGGCACCCTCACTGTTTCCATAACTCGGCGTGCATGTCTTGTTGTATTGGGCAATCGCACCAGAGCGCTTCCAGAGGGTCTGTAGCCACTCGTCCTCGGCCTCCACTGTTGCCTCAATAGATGCAATCCCCTCAGTAAGGCAGTGCTTGATCAGCCAAGTGATGTGGTTTGCCGACTCCGAGAGGAAGTGCACAAAGTTGAGCCCAAATCCGGCCTGAATAAAGCTCACGACAAAGAGATTTGGGAACTCTGCAGTAATGACTCCGTGCAGGGAATGCGTGCCGTCGTGCCAACGCTCGCTTAGTAGAACGTCGTCACGCCCAACCGGATCGAAGCCGAGCCGATCAACAAGACCTGTCGTGACCTCAAACCCTGAGGCGAAGATGAGAAGGTCTAACGGAAACTCTTTCCCATCAACTATTGGCCCGGCCGCGGACATCTCGCGCACGCCGCGACCATCGGTGTCAACGAGGTGCACATTGGGAAGATTGAATGACTGTAGGTACTCATCGTGGAAGCAGAGGCGCTTGCAGTGCTTTCCATACCAAGGCTTAAGTTTCTCAGCTGTCTCTTTATCCTCGATTACCTCATCGACCCGGCGCCGGAATCCCTCCATAACCTCAAAATCGATGGATTCGAGTTCGGCACGTTGCTCATCGGTTGTCGGGATCGTCTGCGTATCGACGCGCATCGCTGCGGTCCAGCCATCACCAAGTAGGTCCACTTCCTCTGTGTTGCCGGTAACCACTTCTGTAAAGTTACGCATGCGCTCCTGCTGCCAACCTGCAGGCAGAGAACGGAACCATTCGGCGTCGATCGGCATTTGAGCGCGCACCCCTACTGCAGATGGAGTCCGCTGGAATACGTAGACCTCCTTAGCAGTGCGCGCCAATTGCGGGACTACCTGCACGGAAGTTGCACCCGTCCCGATAATTCCAACAACCTTGTCGCGAAGGTGATCCATGGATTCGGTAGGGCTGCCGCCGGTGTAGTCGTAGTCCCATCGCGTTGTGTGAAAAGCCTTCCCCTCGAAGAGCTCTATACCCTCGATGCCGGGCAACTTCGCTTTATGCATGAGCCCGCCTGCAGCGATAAAGAACTGCGTACGTATCTGATCGCCGCGCTTTGAGACGAGGTCCCAACGCCTGGCATCGTCGTCCCATTTAAGGGACTCGATCTCGGTCTGGAACAAAGCATGCTCGTAGAGTCCAAAATGGCGACCCAGGAGTTGGCAGTATGCAAATATCTCCGAGGCGCTCGCATAACGCTCTGTCGGCATGTATCCCGTCTCCTCTAGAAGAGGGAGATAGATCGTCGCATCTACGTCACACATGCAGCCGGGGTAACGGTTCCAATACCAGGTTCCACCGAAGTCCGCAGCCTTCTCAATGATTCGGAATGAAGTGATGCCGCGACGCAGGAGGTCTGTTGCGGCGAGCATGCCTGCAAACCCTCCACCGAGAATCACTACCTCTACTTCTTCGATAATGGGGTCGCGCGTGAAGTTTGGATCTGCCCAAGGATCCTGATCGAGTTGGTACTCATTGAGGGAGTGGTACTGCCCAACGCCTTCGTCGCGAACGCGCTTGGCGCGCTCGTCGTCGTAGCGGGCTTTCGCCGCTGCAAGGGATGAGGGATCGGTAGAGGTCATCTGGTCTCCGGTAAGAGGAGCGGGGTCATCCGCTTTACGGCATTGTTCTGACGCCGTATCAGATTATGCCCCGGGCTCGCCTCTGTCCCGGTGTTGAGACGCTTTCGGCTTGTTTCCGACTAATCGTCGAGGCAGGGTTTGGGGGCCCGATAGGCGCCCAATGAGGGCTGATTTAAGGGCTGGTTATATGTGCGCGTCCGCTGCCGTGGACGATCTCGCCAACCAACCAGGCTTGGTGCCCAGAGGCTCTCACCGAGTCGAGAGCGGCCTCGACCTCTCCCGCTGGAACTACGGCAAGCATCCCGAGACCGAGATTAAAGGTGCGCTGCATCTCATCATCAGATACATCCCCTGCAGCCTGCACCTCGGCGAAAATCCTCGGCTCCTCCCAGACCCCGCGACGAATTACTCCGTCTAACGAGCTCGGGAGTACGCGCTCTAAGTTTCCACCGATACCTCCGCCAGTTACATGCGCAAAAGCATGGACATCGACTCGACGGTTGAGCGCCGACATAGCTGGCGCATATATAGCGCTCGGGCGCAGTAGCTCCTCACCTAGCGAATGATGGGCGCCGCTCCAAGCCGGGCTCTGTAATGAACGCCCGGCGCGATCTAGGAGTGCCCGGCGAGCGAGCGAGTACCCATTGCTCCGAAGTCCCGGGCTAGCGAATCCAATTATCTGATCCCCCGCGGCAACGCGTTGCGGAAGAATTTTTGAGCGCTCAACAATGCCGACCGCGAAACCAACTAAGTCAAACTCGCCGGCGGACATCAGATCAGGGTGCTCAGACATCTCTCCGCCGATGAGAGCACACCCAGCCTGACGGCACCCATCTGCCACACCTGAAACGATTGCATCGACCATTACCGGATCAAGGCTTCCAACCGAGATGTAATCGAGAAAAAAGAGAGGCTCTGCGCCCTGCACGGCGATGTCGTCAGCACTCATCGCTACAAGGTCGATACCGATCGTGTCGTACTTGCCTGCCAGGCGAGCGACCATTGACTTGGTTCCAACACCATCAGTCGAGGCAACGAGGACTGGATCCTCAAAACCAAGTTTGCCGAGCGAGAAGAGGCCACCGAATCCACCAAGGTCGCCAATAACCTCTGGGCGAAATGTAGATCGGACATGCGCTTTGATGCGCTCAACGGCTTCTTCGCCAGCCGCGATATTTACGCCGGCATCGCTATATGTGAGTGGCTTGCTCGCTCCACTATTAGAGCGATTCTCTGAAGCGCCGCTCATTGAGCATCGATCGGTGAGGGCGTATCGCGTTCGCGACGTATTGGCTCTAGGAGCATCTTGGCATCAGCATCTGGGATCGCTACTGGGTAGTCGCCGGTTAGGCATGCTGTGCAGAATGACTCAGCATCGGCTCCAGTTGCAGCAGTAAGGCGATCAATCTCAAGGTACGCGAGCGAATCAACATCTAGATAATCACGAATCTCGCCGACAGATAGGTCCGCTGCAAGTAACGCACTGCGCTGGCCGGTATCCATGCCATAGAAACAAGGCCAGCGATACGGTGGTGAGGATACGCGAAAGTGAATCTCAGCGGCACCCGCCTCGCGCAGCATCTTCACAACTTGACGCGTGGTTGTACCGCGCACGATTGAGTCATCAACCACAACTAAGCGCTTACCCTCAATATTCTCAGGCAGAGGGTTGAGCTTCATCCGCACACCTGCACCGCGCATCTTCTGCGATGGCTGAATAAATGTGCGGCCAACGTAGCGGTTCTTTACGAGTCCGTCTCCGTAGGGGATCCCAGAGGCACGTGCGAATCCCTGCGCTGCCGGAATACCAGACTCCGGAACAGGCATGACCATGTCGGCGTCTACCGGAGCCTGCTTGGCTAGAGACTCACCCATGCGCTGCCTAGCGGTATGCACCGTGTGGCCGTATAGGCGCGTGTCTGGCCGTGAAAAATAGACAAACTCGAACAAGCAGAGTTTGGGCTCCGGCTCTGCCCATCGCACTTCGCGCCGCAGACCAGTTGCGTCAATAACAACCATCTCACCGGGCTGGACATCGCGGACATAGTGCGCTCCCACAAGATCAAGAGCCGCCGACTCACTTGCGAGTACCCATCCGCCGCCCTCGAGTCGACCTATTACTAGCGGCCAAAACCCATGCGGATCACGAGCACCGATCAATCGCGAGTCATCCATCAATACAAAAGAGAAACCACCCTCAAGAGTTGGTAGAACAGCCTCGAGGGCTATCTCCAATTCCCTGCCATCCGAGCGCCGCTCTACCGGCCATGCTCGTGAAATGAGTTCCGCCACAAGTGCTGAGTCAGTAGTGGAGTCAACAGCGGACTTAGGCGGAACAAAACCAGGAAGCATCCCGAGACTTGCTGCTAGATCTGCGGTGTTGGTTAGGTTGCCATTGTGGCCAAGAGCAAAACCTTCGTCACCGACACTCCCGTATACGGGCTGCGCATTCTGCCATGAAGAAGAACCGGTCGTGCTGTAACGGTTGTGGCCGATAGCGATGTGCCCTGAGAGTGATGCCAGTTTTCTCTCATCGAATACTTGCGAGACCAGCCCCATGTCCTTGATGACGGTGATGGTCTGCCCATCGCTCACTGCGATCCCTGCAGATTCTTGTCCACGATGCTGAAGCGCGAATAGGCCCAGGTATGCAAGGTTGGCCACTGGTTGATTCGGGGCATAGACACCGAAGACTCCACATGAATGGCCGATCGATGGCTGCACGTTGGTGAGTATCCCACGCGGCGGCTACTCAATGCCTCCCCGGGCGAAGGATCATGTCTTCTCTGCTCAATTACGGTAATCGCGGCCGGGTTTGGAGAGCGTTTGCCAAAATTCTCCGCCGCTTTGAGATGCCTCGCCCCACAAGCACCTTGAGCAAGCGGTGTTCGTCTACCGTTTCTACTCAATGAACCCACAGAGCAACACCTCAGACTCAGGATTTGACCCGCGTGGCCACGGTTTCTCCCTCTGGTTCACCGGACTCTCAGGCGCAGGCAAATCAACAATCGCTGAGGCAGTAACGAGCCAACTGCGTGAGCGCGGCCATCGCGTGGAGGTTCTCGATGGCGACGAGGTACGCGAGCACCTAAGCCGGGGACTTACCTTCTCCAAGGAAGATCGCGATATCAACGTTCGACGCATTGGCTGGATCGCCTCGGTATTAGCGCGAAATGGAGTCGTCGCTATTACCGCTGCGATCTCTCCGTATCGGGCAACACGCAATGAAGTGCGCGCCATGCACGACGGGGCTGCTCCGCCCAACGCCACCCAAGCTGCCTTCATAGAGATTCATATTGCTACCCCCTTGGAGGTATGCGAAGACCGTGACGTGAAGGGCTTATACGCAAAGGCACGAAGCGGAGAGATCCCGGAGTTCACTGGTATTAGCGACCCCTACGAAGCACCGGAAAAATGTGAGATCACAATCCCCACGCAGAATCAAAGCATCGAGGAGTCTGCCGCGATGGTGTTGGCCTACCTTGATGAGCATGGTTTAAGCCAAGCGCTCTGATAATTAGCGCTCTGTATTAAGCCCGT
Organism: Actinobacteria bacterium IMCC26256; assembly: GCA_001023575.1. GTDB lineage: Bacteria > Actinomycetota > Acidimicrobiia > IMCC26256 > IMCC26256 > IMCC26256. The sequence continues at coordinate 2,398,931 of CP011489.1, forward strand.
CTCTATTAAGCCCGTCCCTATTAAGAGAGGCCGAGAGCGTTTGGAATTGCATCACGCCATGTTGACTCGGCATCGGTAAGCGCCACAGAGAATGCTCCTGTCGCTACCAATCGGTCACCGCCGGTGGAGCCAACCTCCTCTGCGGCTATTCCCGAAGCGCTTGCGCGACCGAGAATCTCAACGACTCGCTCCGGATCAACCCCAAGCACAATTCTCGATGCACTCTCCGAGAAGCATCCAACGGCTCCCCCGATATCCACTGTGAAACCAATCCCGCCAGCGATTGCCATCTCCGCCAGCGATACGGCAAGCCCGCCATCGGCGCAGTCATGCACTGTTGTGACGATTCGCTCAGTAACCAGCGCTGCGATGAGCCCGTTGAGCGCATGCCCGATCTCGAGATCAGCCGCTGGTGGGACTCCGTTACGCAGGCCATGAAGGTCGGCCCACTCAGAACCTCCGAACTCAGGAGCTGTCGTTCCGAGGACAACGATTGCTTGCCCCTCTCTGAAACCAATGGTTGACGGAGGACTATCACCGAGTCCCTCGAGAAGGCCGATCACACCGACAACCGGTGTTGGGTCAATATCAACACCGCTTGATTCGTTGTAGAAAGAGACGTTGCCACCGATCACGGGAAGCCCGAGTGCGCTGCAGGCCTCGCTCATCCCATCGACTGCCTCAGAGAACTGCCACATCACCTCAGGGTGCTCAGGGTTTCCGAAGTTAAGGCAATTCACCAACGCCATTGGGCGCGCGCCAGAGCAAGCAACGTTGCGCGTCGCCTCAAGCACAACAAGCTTCGATCCAATGCGAGGATCGAGTGCGACCTGGCGAGCCTTGCCATCGACACTAAGAGCAAGGGCGCGACCTGGGGCCTCTTTAATGCGTAGAACTGATGCGTCGCCACCAGGACCGCTCACAGTATTTAGGAAGAGTTGGTGGTCGTATTGACGCCATACCCAAGACTTATCTGCAATGTTGAGCGAGCCGAGTAGAGCAAGCAGTTCACCGGAGAGGTCTGTTCCATCTGGGAAACGCTCAAGCAGCGCTCTTGCGGGATCATCGGCCTGACGCTCCGCTAAATCGCTCGGGGCCTCCATCGGCCTGTGATACGTAGGACCATCTCCGAGACTCTCAACAGGTACATCTGCGAGTGGTGCAAGGGCTGAAGCATCTGCATTCTCACCAGCATCAAACTTGCCCTCATAGACACGGAAGCGTCCGGTATCTGTGACTACTCCGATCACACTTGCCCGAACCTCCCAGCGAGCGCTTAGTTCGAGCACCGCATCGAGATTTGCTGGCTCAACAATTGCAAGCATTCGCTCTTGGCTCTCAGAGGTCATTACCTCAACAGCATTCATACCTGGTTCGCGTCGGGCTACGCGCGCAATGTCTACATCCATTCCGTTGCCAGCTTTGGCAGCAGTCTCAGATGTAGCGCAGGAGATTCCGGCGGCTCCTAGGTCTTGAACCCCTACCGCCAATCCGCGATCAAGGAGTTCGAGGCATGCCTCAATGAGTTTCTTCTCCTCAAAAGGATCGCCGACCTGGACCGAGGGGCGCTTAGTCTCCGAGCCCTCTTGAAAACCAGCAGAAGCAAGCACACTCGCGCCACCGATGCCGTCACGCCCCGTCGACGCTCCTAGCAAAACTGCGAGGTTTCCGACACCCTCAGCAGTTGCAAGAACAAGTCGATCCTGGGGAAGAATTCCGAGACAGAAAACATTTACAAGTGGGTTACCTCGGTAGCAGTCATCAAACACAACCTCTCCGCCCACAGTTGGAACGCCAACCGCGTTGCCATAACCACTAATGCCAGAGACAACGCCCTCGAAGAGGAAACGCGTGCGCGCATCATCGAGTGTTCCGAATCTCAGCGGATCCATCAACGCAATGGGGCGCGCACCCATTGAGAAGATGTCCCGAATAATTCCGCCTACTCCAGTTGCCGCACCCTGACGCGGCTCAATTGCAGAGGGATGATTGTGACTCTCAATGCGAACGGCTACTGCTAAGCCGTCGCCAACATCAATTACTCCGGCACCCTCACCCGGCCCGACCAATACCCAAGGTGCCTCAGTTGGGAAGCGCCCAAGGTGGACCTTCGAAGACTTATAGGAGCAGTGCTCACTCCACATCACTGCATACATAGCGAGCTCGAGTTCGGATGGCTCACGCTCTAAAAGCGCAATGATTCTCTCAAGCTCATCATCGGTGAGCCCAAGTTGTCTGTGGATTGGTTCAGCAGTCACAGCCCCGAGGTTACCCGAGCAGAGCATCCTCCTCGGGGGCCGTAGCCCCGCCGGCTCTAGGCATTTTCTTCTCCATAAAGGGGCGTACTTAATTCCTATATATGCCGTGATAGAACCTAATCATCTTCATAATTGACTGCATACCATCACTTGCCCTCAAACCAAACCTCATAACAACCGCAAGGACCACCTAAATGGCTGCCCCTAAGAAGCCCTCCAAAATCTCAGATGAGCACAAGGTAAAACTTGCTGCAGGGCGGGATCAGAGTCGCAGCGTCGCGCGCTATTTGGAGGCACTTGAGACACACCGTCCAAAGCAGGGTCGCAAGCGCAGTGCGGAGACGGTAGCTAAGCAACTAAGCGCTACTGAGTTGTCCTTAAAGGGTGCGAGCGGAATCACCCGCCTTGAGTTGCTGCAGGCCCAGCGCGATCTAAAGGCCGAGGCCGAGAGACTCTCCGACTCTGTCGATATCGCTGCCCTTGAAGCTGCCTTCGTGAAGGTTGCTCGAGCCTACGGCGAGCGCAAAGGAATCAACTACGGAACATGGCGCGACTTTGGTGTTGCTGCTGATGTCCTGAAGAAGGCGGGGATAGCCCGCACTAGAAGTACAGGCGCTACTAAATAGCGACGAGATCAAACCGCTAGGTATGTAGCAGTTTTACGAACCGAACTCATGCCCCACATCGGGGGCATTGAGGACGGGAAAGTATGGGATGGAGCGAGATGCAAGCAGCGCACCCAGCTCTCCACCACGATCTAGCAGCACGGTCGCTCCTGCGATGATGCAGCCGAGCTCCTCTAGGGCATCGACCGCTTCAATCAGCGACCCGCCACTTGTTGCAGTGTCCTCAACAACGAGCACTCGCTCTCCAGGCTCGAGCGGCCCTGCGATGCGCCCGCCAACGCCATGGCCCTTAGGCTCTTTGCGAACTGCGAATGATCGTTTCCCAGAGGCGAGAGCAACTGAGAGTGCCACAGGCACCGCTCCAACTACCAATCCACCAGCTGCATCGAACTCGCAGCCGCCGCTTGCCTCAATTGCCTCCAGGATTGCCTTGCCGATTAGCTCAAAGCAATCGCCACGAAATGTAACTGCTCGGCCATCGAGGTACCACTTTGATGTACGCCCTGATGCGAGAGTGAAATCCCCTTCTCGAATCCCATGCTCTTTAAATACCTCAACTAACGCTGCCTGATACGGGCGAAGTGCCATCTAAATATCCGTTCGATTGTGGTTAAGAATTTTGACGATAGAACGCTTATGAGCGGCCTGCAGCAGATGCAGCGGTAGGCCCTGAGACTGCACTAGCGACGATCGATTGAAGCATCACCGCTCCATCCGAGGATCCAAGTACTGACTCGATTGCGCGCTCGGGGTGTGGCATGAGCCCAACAACGTTGCGAGCCTCGTTGCATATTCCCGCGATGGAGTCGATGCTGCCATTTGGGTTCTCGAGATAACGAACTACGACTCGATCTTCATCGCGTAGCGCTGCAAGTGTCTCCGCACTGCAGGTGTAGTTACCTTCAAAATGATTAATGGGTATCTCAAGTAACTCGCCAACTCTGGCTTGATTAGTGAGAGGCGTCGCTGTGGTCTCAACCCGAAGAGTGACGCTCTTACATAGAAACTTGAGGCCGGCATTCTTCTGGAGTGCTCCGGGGAGGAGGCCGGACTCACAGAGGATCTGGAATCCGTTGCAGATGCCCACCACTGGGCCACCATCTTGAGCGAATCTCCCGAGTGACTCCATTACGGGGGAAAACTGGGCGATTGCACCGGTTCTCAGATAATCGCCGTGTGCGAATCCTCCAGGAAGAATTACCGCATCTACACCTTGGATGCTCTCATCAGCATGGAAGAGAGTTACAGCCTCGGCACCAAAATACTCAAGCGCATAGATCGCATCGAGTTCACAGTTGGTTCCAGGAAATACAACTACACCAACTCTCGGTGCCATCAGCCTGCGAACTCCGCGAGATGAATCTCGAAGGCCTCAATCACTGTATTTGCAAGTAGGCGTTCGCACATCTCCACAACCTGCGATCTCGCGGTTGCTTCATCTGGCGCAGTTACCTCAAGGCGAATTGATTTACCGACGCGCACCCGAGTCACATTCGTGTAGCCGAGCGACGGGAGTGCACGTTCTACGGTCACTCCTTGAGGATCAAGGATTCCTGGCAGGTGCGTTATCTCTATTCGTGCTTCATATCGAGCCATGCTCTGAACCTTACCCGCCATACCAGTCAGAGAACCGAAGGCCCGTGAGTCGCTCGTAGGCCTCGATGTAGCGCCCGCGCGTGCCCTCAATTACCTCGGATGGAACAGGCGGTGCCGGGGGTTCTTGGTTCCACCCAATTGCAAGGTAGTAATCGCGCACGTACTGCTTGTCGAACGATGGAGGGCTGCCGCCCGGAGCGTATGACTCTCCGGGCCAGTAGCGAGAGGAGTCGGGGGTTAGAACCTCATCGATTAGTAGCAGGCTGCCATCAGGCCTCAGCCCAAACTCAAGCTTTGTATCAGCGAGGATGATCCCCCGCTCCTTCGCCATAGCCGCTCCACGTGCGTAGACGGCAAGGGTTGCGCTACGTATCTCCTCAAAGCGATCTGCCCCTACTAAATCGATCGCCTCTGCATCTGTCATCGGCATGTCATGACCAAAATCGGGCTTTGTTGTGGGGGTGAATATCGGCTCTGGTAACTCTGATGCCTCAAGCAATCCACCCGGCATTGAGCGCCCCTGCACTGTGGTGCTCCCCGAGTATTCCTTCCACGCTCCACCAAACAAGTAGCCACGCGCGATGCACTCCATACGAACCGGAGTAGTGCGCTCAACCAAAGTTGCTCGCCCAGCGAACTCGGGGCCAACGCCCTCAGGGAAGCCATCGGGATCCACCGCTATCACATGGTTATCGATGAGATCCGAGGTTGCTTCAAACCAGTAACTGCTAATCGCCGTAAGCACTCGCCCCTTGTCCGGCACTGGTGACGGAAGAATCACATCAAAAATTGAGAGCCGATCGGTTGCGACCATCAGCAAACGATCACTACCGGCATCGTAGAGATCGCGAACCTTGCCTGAGTACAGATGAGGCAGTTCGATGCTCATGACGCTGGGGGAAGTAAAGGTGATGGCGAAGAGAGCGGAGCTGCAAGCGTCGCGTCAAGAGACTCGAAGGTTCGCGAGACATTGCTTAGGGCCTTCTTCAGGTCGAAGCAGGCAGTAAGAGTCGCTTGGTCAAGCTTGGCTGCAACCTCAGGGTCTGCGCTCAACACGTCAATAAAGGGCCGACGCTCATCCCATGTCGCCATGGCGTTGCGCTGCACTAATCGGTAGGCATCGTCACGCGAGAGGCCGGACTCCACAAGTGCAAGTAGCACTGGCTGGCTAAACACAAGCCCGTAAGACGCGTTGAGATTCTCAATCATGCGCTCTGGATAGACAACAAGCCCATCTACGAGTCGCTCCATTTGAAACAGCATGTAATGGGCAAGGATGCATGAGTCAGGGAGAATCACTCGCTCAACAGAGGAGTGTGAAATATCGCGCTCGTGCCAGAGAGCAACATTCTCTAGGCCAGCCTGAAGGTTTCCTCGTAGCACGCGAGCCAATCCACAGAGTTGCTCACTCTTCACAGGGTTGCGCTTATGCGGCATCGCAGACGAACCCTTCTGCTTACCAGCACGGAATGGCTCCTCCGCCTCGCGCAGCTCAGTGCGCTGCAGGTGGCGAATCTCCAGTGCAAAGGCCTCAATGCTTGCCCCAACCGATGCACACGCGTAGAGCAACTCTGCGTGTCGATCACGCGCGAGCACTTGAGTCGCTGGCACCGGTGTTAGTCCCAAAGTGGCGCATACCGATTTCTCAATCGATGGATCAATGTTCGAGTAGGTGCCGACCGCTCCAGAGAGCTTGCCGACTGCAATTGCGTTACGCGCACGCGCAAGCCTCTCGCGGTCGCGGCGAACCTGCAGTGCCCAGAGCGCAATCTTTGCCCCGAAGGTCGTTGGCTCGGCGTGAATCCCATGGGTGCGCCCTACCATCGCGGTATCGCGAAACTCGTGTGCACGCCGTGCGATTGTGGTCTCCAACTTCTCTGCTGCTGCGAGCAATAGATCTGCTGCACGCGTCAACTGAAGTGACAATGCAGTATCTACGACATCTGACGACGTGAGGCCAAAGTGCACCCACGCTCCCTCGGGCTGACCGACTCGCTCCTGGACAATGTCGACAAAAGCAGCAACATCGTGCTCCGTGATCGCTTCGCGCTCCTCAATGGCAGCGACATCGAAGCCAGCGCGTTCGCGTACAGCGCGTGCGGCGTCAGCGGGCACCACTCCTAGAGCGGCCCAACCTTCAGTGGCGAGTATCTCAACCTCTAGCCACGCTCCAAACTTCGCGTCGTCAGTGAAGATTGCAGCCATCTCAGGGCGGGAGTAACGGGGAATCATTTTAAACCTCTTCAACTACCGCGTTAGCGGCGATATCGGGACGGAAAGTAATGCCTGGCCAATTTAGGCAACCAACTGCTTGATAGGCGCGCGACCTTGCCACTTTGATCGACGCACCGCACCCTGTCACGGCAAGTACTCGGCCGCCAGCGGTAAATACTGCCTCAGCGTTGTCGCTACTTCGCGTGCCTGCATGGAACACCGTAACGCCCTCAACTGCATCTGCCTCGGCTAAGCCTTCGATTCGATCACCGATGCGCGGTGAGGCTGGGTAGCCCTCTGCGGCTACAACCACTGTGACGGCGGCATCAGTACTGAACTCGACCTTCGTAGTCATGCGCGATGTTGCTGCTTCGTAGAGGTGTACCCCAAGGTCGCTCGCTATGCGCGGCACGACTACCTCACACTCTGGGTCGCCGAATCGCACGTTGTACTCAAGCATTTTGGGTCCTTGCGGAGTGAGCATGATTCCGGCATAGAGCACTCCTCGGTACTCAATATCGCGTCGCCTCAACTCGGCCAAGGTGAGAGCTACTGACCCGGTCATCACACTCTCAATAATCTCGTCGCTCACAAATGGAACCGGCGAGTACGCGCCCATGCCGCCAGTATTAGGCCCAGTATCCCCGGTGCCAATACGTTTGAAGTCCTGCGCTGGTGCAAGCGCGACTCCCTCCAACGATCCATCACATAGAACCAGGAGTGATAACTCAGGGCCGGTTAGCCCTTCCTCTATAACGAGAGTGCGCCCCGCGTCGCCGAAAGCATCGCCGGATAAGTAAGAGCGAACAGCATCACGCGCTTCATCTATGGACTCAGTGACTACAACACCTTTACCCGCGGCGAGGCCATCGGTCTTCACGACGTAGAAACCCGCCATGCCCTCGAGATAAGCAAGCGCTCGATCCTCTTCTCCGGCACCGAACGTTGCATGCATCGCTGTTGGCACGCCCGCAGAAGCAAGTACCTCTTTCATCCAGGCCTTTGATCCTTCCAAGCGTGCCCCGTCAGCATTTGGCCCGAAGGTTGCGATGCCCTCCGATCGCAGCACATCGGCGACACCGGCTACGAGCGGTGCCTCTGGACCGATTACAACTAAGTCAATCGCTCTGTCACGCGCGACTTCAAGAACCGCTTCTGGATCTACTGCATCGAGCGCAACGTTCGTCGCGACATTTGCAGTGCCAGGGTTACCCGGGCCGACAAATACTTCATCCACAGAGTCTGAGCGCTCTAGCCCCCAAGCGAGTGCGTGCTCACGCCCACCGCCGCCTAGGACCAGAACCCTCATGCTCACTCTCCTCTGGGAAGGACCACGAGCTGATCGCGCGACGGCCCGACCGAGACAAACGAGACGTGAACCTTTGTGAAGTCCTCGATGAACTGCACATAATTCTTTGCCTCTACCGGTAAGTCGCTGATCTTCTCAGCACGCTCGATATCGGTGCCCCAACCTGGGAGAGTTTCGTAGATCGGCTTAATTTTGTGCATAACTGACTGGTGGTATGGAACATGCTCGTAACGAGTTCCGTCATCCCCTAGATAGCCAACACAGACCTTGAGCTCCTTTAACGGAGAGAGCACATCAAGTTTTGTGATTGCTAATTCAGTACAGGTATTGAGGCGCGTCGCGTGCTTCAGCATGACTAGGTCAAGCCAACCTGGTCGACGACGCCTCCCAGTATTGGTACCAAACTCGCGCCCTCGCTCGACTAGGTCATCACCAATTGGATCTCCCTCAAGGAGTTCGCTCGGGAATGGTCCGCTACCAACTCGCGTCGTGTATGCCTTAACTACACCGACAACGCGTTGAATTGCGAGAGGCCCAACGCCCGCACCGGTGCAGACTCCACCGGCGATCGGGTTGCTCGACGTGACAAATGGATATGTTCCGTGATCAAGATCTAGGTAGGTTGCCTGCGCGCCCTCGAAGAGGACCCACTCTCCAGCTTCTAGCGACTCGTGGACGAGGTGCACTGTGTCGTCAATATGGGGCTCGAGGCGCGGAACCATATTGAGGTAGGTCTCTGCGATCTCGTTGGCATCCATAGGCAGGCGGTTGTAGACCTTGGAGAGCAAGCCGTTTTTTTCGCGAAGCACGAGATCTAGTTTCTCGCGGAAGATCTTTGGATCTAGTAGGTCTTGAACCCTAAGCCCGACACGCAGAGCCTTATCCGCATAAGTAGGCCCGATTCCGCGTTTCGTCGTTCCGAGTTTGTTCTTCCCTAGGTACCGCTCCGTCACTCGATCTATCTCTTGGTGGTAAGGCATGATCAAGTGGGCATTGCCAGAGAGTCGAAGCCTTGATGTCTCGACCCCCTTGGCCGAGAGCATGTCGAGCTCAGAGATAAGAACCGCAGGATCAACCACTACGCCGTTTCCGATTACCGGAGTGACATGTGGATACAGCACTCCGCTAGGGACTAACTGGAGTTTAAATACCTCTCCATCGACGATGATCGTGTGGCCAGCATTGTGTCCACCTTGATATCGAACGCAGAGGGAAGCATCCTTGGCGAGGTAATCGGTAAACCGTCCCTTGCCTTCATCTCCCCATTGGGTACCAACAATTACAGCACCGGGCACGTGACGCTCCTAAATAGGCGGCTTCTAAGGCCGAGAATGTCGCTCACGTTGGGTACACGCTAGCCGATGTCGACGCCCTTACCCAATTCCCGGGAGCGGTTTCTAGGCCCGAGCTATATCTCCGAGTCAACCCAGACGTATCTGCTCAGTCCGTGAGAAGACGAGGCCGTCCGGTGAAGAATCAATACGCACGATGTCGCCGTCGCCATAGGTCCCCTGAAGGAGGCCTAGCGCAACCGGGTCTGCGACCTCGCGCTGCAGCACTCGCTTCAGCGGACGCGCCCCAAAATCGGGGTCATAGCCAGCATGGGCAAGCCACGTGCGCGCAGCATCTGTAATTTCAAGGCCAAGCCCGCGAGCCGCTAGCCGCTCTCGGAGCAAATCAATCTGCACACCGACAATCTCGGCAATGTGTTCTTCTCCAAGTCTGTGGAAAACCACGACCTCATCAATGCGGTTCACAAACTCCGGCTTGAAGTGCATATGAACAGCCTGCATTACCCCCTCTGGAGGAAGCCCGGCCCCGAGGTTGCTAGTCATGATCAAGACAGTGTTCGAGAAATCAACGGTCCTACCCTGCCCATCTGTGAGGCGGCCGTCATCCATCAGAGCGAGCAGGACATTGAATACATCGGGGTGCGCCTTCTCAACCTCGTCGAGCAATACAACCGAGTAGGGACGTCGACGCACGGCCTCAGTGAGTTGCCCTCCCTGCTCATAGCCAACATACCCAGGGGGGGCGCCGACAAGGCGCGAGACGGAGTGCTTCTCCATGTACTCACTCATGTCAATGCGCACCATTGCGCGCTCGTCATCAAAGAGAAACTCCGCTAGGGCTCTTGCTAGTTCGGTCTTTCCAACACCAGTAGGGCCAAGAAACAGGAACGACCCGATCGGGCGATTGGGGTCTGAGAGCCCGGCTCGACTTCTTCGAATCGCGTTCGCCACGGCGATTACGCCCTCGTCTTGACCGATCACGCGCCTGTGGAGTTCATCCTCCATGCGTACCAATTTGGACATCTCCCCCTCCATCAGGCGAGAGACAGGGATGCCGGTCCACTTAGCGACGATCTCTCCGATGTCCTCTTCATCGACCTCTTCTTTAAGCATCTGGACATCTTGCTGGAGCTCTACAAGGCGTTTGGATCGCTGATCAACATCACTCTCAAGAGCGAGCATCGTTCCGTATCTGAGCGAGGCCGCCAGCTCAAGGTCTCCGGTGCGCTCGGCTACCTCTGCATCGTTACGCGCGGTCTCAAGCTGCTCCTTTAGCGCGCGAATCTCAGTAATCGCATCCTTCTCCGCCTGCCAGTGCGCAACCATTCCGCTGCGCTCTTCACCTAGCTCCGCCAACTCGGACTCAAGCAGGCGAAGTCGCTCACTCGAGGCTGGGTCAGTCTCTTTTGCGAGCGCAGCCTTCTCAATCTCTAGTTGCCTGATGCGGCGCTCTACAACATCAATCTCAAGCGGCATTGAGTCGATCTCAATGCGTAGTTTCGAGGCAGCCTCATCAATGAGGTCGATTGCTTTATCTGGGAGTTGCCTCGAAGGGATGTAGCGATCCGAGAGCACAGCCGCTGCGAGCAACGCTGCGTCCTGAATTCTCACTCCATGATGAACCTCGTAGCGCTCTTTGAGTCCGCGAAGAATCGCAACCGTGTCCTGCACCGATGGCTCGCCGACATATACCTGCTGGAATCGACGCTCTAGCGCTGCATCCTTCTCAATATATTTGCGGTATTCATCAAGAGTCGTCGCACCGATCATCCGAAGCTCGCCTCGAGCAAGCATGGGCTTGATCATGTTGGCTGCGTCGACAGAGCCCTCCGCTCCACCGGCGCCAACAATCGTGTGGAGCTCATCGATAAATGTGACTATCTCGCCGTTGGAGTCGCTTATCTCTTTAAGAACAGCCTTGAGTCGCTCCTCAAACTCACCGCGAAACTTTGCCCCTGCAATCATGGCCCCAACATCTAACGATATGAGGCGCTTATTTCTTAGGGACTCCGGCACATCACCCTCAACAATTCGACGCGCCAACCCCTCGGCGATTGCCGTCTTACCTACACCAGGTTCACCGATGAGGACCGGGTTGTTCTTAGTCCGGCGCGAGAGCACTTGAATCACTCGTCGTATCTCTTCGTCACGCCCTATAACCGGATCGAGGCGACCGCTTCGCGCGTCTTCGGTTAGGTCGCGCCCGTACTTCTCTAGCGATTGATACTGCTCCTCTGGATTATCACTTGTTACGCGATGACTCCCTCGCACCTGTCTAAGTGCATCGAGTGTGGTGTCTCGATCGACGCCAAGTGCTCGCAGTAATTCGCCGACAGAGCCAGATGCCCCGGTCATTGCAATGAGAAGGTGCTCCGTCGAGAGGTAGTCGTCCCCTAGATCGGAGCGCGCAGCATCGCCGGCCTCCAGAATCTGCAGGGTCTCAGGGGCGAGGCTCGGAGACTGTGTCGTTGCGCCGTAGACCTTTGGGAGTTGATCGAGTGCCTCATCAATCCGCGCTCGAGCAATGGTCGGCACGAGTCCTATGCGCTCGAGCACCCCTAAGACAACGCCTTCAGGCTGGGACACGAGAGCGGCGAGGAGGTGCTCCGGCACGACTTGTGAGTGATGGCGCGTAGCGGCCTCGCGCTGTGCGGTTCCTAGCGCCTCTTGTGTTTTACGGGTAAAGCGGTTTGGGTCGAGCGCCATGCTTGGCTCCTCGGGTTGGGTGCTGCTTCTTTACAGTTGCTCTAAACGGATGGCTTGCGGTAAATCAACTCTTCTAACTAAATCGTGCTGGATCTCTCTGCGCTGCGCTAGGGCCTTCTGACCCGAACCGGAAATTGCCCACGCGGCACGGGTACAAGATCGCGTCGATACTGGCGATGTGTCTCGGCCACCGCATGCTCTGCAGCATCGCGAACCCGCTGTAACTCAGCCTCGGTTCTCGCGAGGCGAGCCTCGAGTTCGAGAATGCGCGCGACACCCGGCAATCCAACACCGGCGTTCGTTAACTCCTGAATCCGCCTTAAAACTGAGATATCTGCATCGGAGTATCTTCGACTCTTTCCCACAGTTCGCGCTGGGTTGATCAGGCCCTTGCGTTCATAGATGCGCAGCGTCTGCGGGTGGACTCCCGCCAGCTCAGCAGCGACAGAGATCACGTATACCGCACTTGGGTAACGACGCGAATCCATCACAGACCCAGCCTTTCTCGTACGTCTACACCCTCTAACTCTGAGAGTGTTTCAAAGGCCGCGCGCTGCTCTTTATTGAGGGATGTCGGAACAGCGATCTCGAATGTGACATGTAGATCGCCTGGACCAGCCTTCGCGTTTGCTGCTGGGATACCGCGACCACTTACCTTCACGGTTGTTCCACTAGTAGTTCCAGGTTTTACCTTCACAGTTACAGGCTCCCCGAGTGTGGGGACTCTTACAGCAGCACCGAGCACTGCCTCTGAAATTGTGATCGGCACTCGGAGCGTGAGATTGCGGCCACTGCGCCCAAAGATTTCATGTGCTGCAACATTTACAACTACATATAGGTCGCCGGGCTCGCCACCATTGGCGCCGGCAGCTCCGCGCGACTTCACACGAATGCGCTGACCATCTGAGACGCCGGCAGGGATCTTTACCTTGACTTCACGCGAGCGCATCTCGATACCGCGGCCTCTACACTCCGAACACGGAGTTGCGATTCTCCGACCGCTGCCTGCGCAATCGGGGCAGACCTGTGAGAAGGAGAAGGGCCCCTGATTCACAGCAACCTGCCCACCACCACCGCATGTACTGCAGACATTTACGACCGTCCCTGGCTCAGCGCCTGATCCTTTACATTTTGTGCATTGAGCATCTGAGGAGAAGCGCACCGGGGCTGTAACGCCATTTACTGCATCTAGGAAATCAACATGGAGAGTTGTCTCGAGATCTGAACCTCGCTCAGCTGCACTACGCGCGCGCCTACCTCGGCCGCGCCCGCCTCCTGAGGCGCCACCTCCGTTGCCGAACAAACCCCCGATGAGGTCTGAGATGTCACCGCCCTCAAAGCCACCACCAAAACCCTGACCCCCAAAACCCCCGCCAGGGAATCCTGGGCCGCCGCGAAATCCACCAGACGCTGCTTGCTCGCGCACCTCGTCATACTCAACCCTCTTCGCGGAGTCGCCGAGCACATCGTAAGCAGCAGAGATCTCTTTGAATCTCTCCTCTGCTGGAGCATCACCAGGGTTTGCATCGGGGTGAAATTTCTTTGCGAGTTGACGATATGCGCGCGTTATCTCCTTCTCGGTCGATCCCTTAGGGACGCCAAGAACTGCGTAGTAGTCCTTCTCGAACCACTCGCGTTGCGCAGCCACGTCTCACCCTCCCGACGCCGTAGCGCCTATTAGGCCCTGCTTATTTAGCAGAGCGATCAAGCCCTTTCCCCAAAAATGATTGGGTGATTACTGTGCGACCCTCACCATTGTTGCTCTAATAACTCTGTTATTGATGCGGTAACCAGCACGCAGCTCCTCGACAACAACTGGAGCCTCATGCTCTCCGGTCTCCTCGTGAGCAACTGCCTCATGAAGATCTGGGTCGAAAGGCTGGCCGAGTGCTTCGATTCGCACTACTCCATTGCGCCCGAGCGTGGATGTGAACTCGCCAAAGGCCAGCTCGACTCCTCGTCGCACGGTTTCGTCCGCTCCAGAGACTGCATCTACTGCTCTCTCAAACGCGTCAAGCACTGGTAGCAGCTGCTCAATGAACCTGGCGATGGCTGACTCTCCGGCGGCCGCCGTCTCGCGTGCCGAGCGTTTCTTGAAGTTCTCGAAGTCGGCCTGGAGTCGCTGTGCAGTGGAGCGCATTTCATCGCGCTCCGCTGCCAGCGAATCAATATCGTGCTCTACCGCAGCAGCGGCAGAGTCCGAGTCCTCATCAACCAGTTCTCCAATGACAGTCTCAACGTCGCGGTTCTCAAGCATCTCTGCTAGCTCAGAGTCAATATCGCTAGCACTTGATGACTCGTTCTCTGCGTCGTCTGGCGAGCCAGATTCATTTGAGGTCATTGGCTCTCCTCGTCAACAATCTCCGCCTCTGCAACCTCATCATCCGATGGTGCCTCGGCCGCACCAGGGTTCTCCTGCTGTGCAGATGCTGATGCATATAGACGCTGTGCAAACTCCTGGCTCGCAGCAACGAGTGCTTCGTGTGCCAACTTGACAGCCTCGATGTCGCTTCCGGAGAGTGCATCTTTCAAGGCCTTGAGGGTTGACTCGATCTTCTCCCGCTCGCCCTCTTCTACCTTCTCGCCCTGTTCGGCAAGGAGACGCTCAGTCTGGAATACAAGTGAGTCAGAGTTATTACGAGTCTCTGCCTCTTCTCGGCGCAGACGATCCTCATCGGCGTGTGACTCGGCCTCGCGCATCATGCGGTCGATCTCGTCCTTGCTAAGAGCAGTGCCACCAGTGATGGTCATGGCCTGCTCCTTGCCGGTGCCGAGGTCCTTTGCACTCACATGCACAATTCCGTTTGCATCGATGTCGAAAGTGACCTCGATCTGAGGAATACCGCGCGGTGCTGGTGGGAGGCCAACCAACTGGAAGGTCCCGAGCACTTTGTTGCGGTAGGCCATGTCTGACTCACCTTGAAGCACCTTGATCTCGACGCTTGGCTGATTCTCCTCAGCGGTTGTAAAGGTCTCTGAGCGCTTTGTTGGGATAGTTGTGTTGCGCTCGATCAACTTGGTCATGATCTGACCCTTGGTCTCGATACCGAGCGAGAGAGGAGTTACGTCAAGGAGCAGCACGTCTTTAACGTCTCCCTTTAGAACTCCAGCCTGCACAGCTGCACCAACGGCTACGGCCTCATCGGGGTTGACTCCCTTATCGCCGTCCTTGCCAGATAGTTCGCGCACCAATTCGGTTACAGCCGGCATACGCGTCGATCCACCAACAAGGATGACTCGGTCGATCTGATCCTTGGTGAGGTTTGCATCGCGAATTGCCTGCTCGAATGGTCCACGGCAAGCCTCTAGAAGATCGCGTGTGATCTCCTGGAACTTGGCGCGAGTGAGGCTCAACTCGAGGTGGAGAGGGCCATCGCTTGTTGCAGTGACGAAAGGAAGGTTGATGGAGGTCTCTTGGAGTGTGGAGAGCTCAATCTTTGCTTTCTCCGCGGCCTCCTTCAGGCGCTGCGCTGCCATCTTGTCTGCAGCGAGATCTACGCCGTGGGCATTCTTAAACTCGCCCACCATCCAGTCCATCACGCGCTGGTCCCAGTCGTCTCCACCGAGATGTGTGTTTCCAGCGGTTGACTTAACCTCAAAGACGCCGTCGCCTAGATCAAGCACCGAGACGTCGAAGGTTCCTCCACCGAGGTCGAATACAAGGATCGTCATGTCGTCGTCTTTATCGAGCCCGTATGCAAGCGCCGCTGCGGTTGGCTCGTTGATGATGCGCAGAACCTCTAGGCCTGCGATCTCGCCGGCCTCTTTTGTGGCCTGGCGCTGTGCATCATCGAAGTAAGCAGGGACGGTAATGACTGCCTGAGTAACCGTGTCGCCTAGGTATGCCTCTGCATCGCGCTTCAGCTTCTGGAGGGTTCGGGCCGAGATCTCCTGAGAGGAGTATCCCTTGCCATCAATATCGATCTTCCAGGAGGTACCGATCTGGCTCTTCACGGAGCGGATCGTGCGGTCGGGGTTGGTGATCGCCTGGCGCTTGGCTACCTCGCCTACGAGGACCTCGCCGGTCTTGGAGAAAGCGACAACCGAGGGCGTCGTGCGGGCCCCCTCTGAGTTGGGGATTACTACCGGCTCGCCTGCCTCGAGGACTGCGACTACTGAGTTGGTGGTACCTAGGTCGATACCGACTGCCTTGGCCATCTGATTCTTGCCTTTCGTTGGTTTTTGGGGGTCTTGATTGGGGGGGTCTTGATTGGGGGGGTCTTGATTGGGGGGGTCTTGATTGGGGGGGGTCTTGATTGGGGGGGGTCTTGATTGGGGGGGTCTCTACATCTGTCTCGATCGATCTCTATGGGTTCTATCACTCTAAAACTCACTCCAAGGTTTGGATCCCCAAAACTTGAGTGCGTCACTATCAACTTATGTGATGCCAATATTATTCCCGGCAGAGTCAAAACTTCTCGCGGGGGCGGGTGACCTTCGCCACTTAGGAATCAGCCCCCAGCATTAAGACAAGCAAGGCTCCCAATATGGGCCTAACCTGCAGGCATGTCCAAGCGCTCCGCACAGTATTTAGATGCCCTATCCGATGTCCCGCTCTTCTCTGCCCTCAGCCGCAGAGACCTCGGATTGATTGCCCGCAGGGGTGAGGAGATCGAGGTGGAGGCAGGTAAACGCCTCGTAGATCAAGGCGAGACAGGCGCAGAGTTCTTTGTCATCATCTCGGGCAAAGCCAAGGTCACCCGCAATGGAAGACGTATAGCGGGCCTCAAGCGCGGCGATGCCTTCGGCGAGCTCTCCCTCCTCGATCGTGGTCCACGAAACGCCACAGTCACTGCTGAGACCGACATGGAGTTGCTCGTGCTCGGGCAGCGCGAGTTCTCAGCACTAATAGATGAGGCCCCAGGGTTCTCACGCAAACTCCTCACCGGAATGGCGCGCCGCCTACGTGAGGCAGATGCGCGAAGCGTTCAGTAATAGCTCAACAAGTAGCGCCGGCCTTGAGGCGACTCTCCTAAGCACCTCTACTCAGCACCCTTTGTGAATGACTAATTGGGCCCCCGCACCCATCAAACCGGTGCAGTGATTGGTAGTTTCTCACACACATCTCACGAGCGAGCATCGTTCGTGAACCCACCCGGAGGTCACATGCGCCGGCCAAAGCCGCATCAAATAGTTCTAGCAATTGGAGTACTTGCCGCAGTCGGCACAGTTGCGTCGGGCATCGCACCGCAGATAACCCATTGGCACGACGAGAGCCCCGTTTCGCGCGAGGTGTTTGTAAACATCCCCGCTGCGATTCAGGTTGCCTTCTACCTAACCGTCGCAGCAATGCTCTTTGTCACGTCTTGGCTCGTGTCGCTACGAGTACGCAACTACGAGCGCGGCGCACCCGATGACCGCCGCGTTAAGCGCTCAAACGCTAAGCGTCGCATGCGCGACTTTAGGCGTGGAGTCTGGATGCAGACGCTGCTCCGCGACCCCGCTGCCGGTGTCATGCACTCAATGATCTACTTCGGTTTCCTAGTACTTTTTGCCGCTACCGTACTGCTAGAGATTGACCACCAGCTCCCGACAGGAATGAAGTTCCTACATGGCGAGGTCTACAAGGGCTACGCGTTTACCGCTGACCTATTTGGCCTTGTCTTCCTGGGCGGAATTCTCTGGGCCTTCGCTCGCAGGTACATTCAGCGCCCTTACCGAATTCGCATCAAGACAAAACCTGAGCATCTAGTAATCCTTAGCGTGTTCCTTGTGATCTCAGTAACAGGTTTCCTTGCAGAGGGATTCCGCATCGCTGCAGAGGGGCGACCTGATTTTGAGAAGTGGTCCTTCGTTGGGTGGGGACTCTCCGGACTTGTAAGCGCATGGCGTGAAACCGCTCTAATTGATGCACATCGATGGGCATGGATCGCACACGTCGTCGCGTTCTTCTCGTTCCTTGTCATCCTCCCAACCACAATGCTGCGCCACATGATCACAAGCCCGATGAACATGTTCTGGAAAGACAAAGACCGCCCCAAGGGTGCGATGAAGCCAATGCCTAACCTGCTCGAGACTGAACTTGAGTCTTTTGGCGCAATAGCAATCGAAGACTTCACATGGAAGCAACTCTTCGATACCGATGCATGCACAGTCTGCGGTCGCTGCACCTCGGTCTGCCCAGCACATGCAACGGGCAAGTCGCTCGACCCACGCGAGATCGTTCTAAAGGTCGGCGAGGTCATGAACGCAACTGCATCGCCACAAACGACTCCGCCGGTAGGAGTGGTTGACGGGATCTCTATACGCGCTAACTCCGTATTTGAGCGCATCACCTCTGAGGAGGTCTGGGCGTGCACAACATGCAAGGCCTGCGATGAGATCTGCCCTGTCAATATTGAGATCCTCGACAAGATTCTCGATATGCGCCGTTACCTCGCCCTTATGGAGTCTGACTTCCCTGCAACGCTTGGCAACGTCTACCGATCAATGGAGAACTCCTCAAACGTCTACGGCATGAACCAAGGCGACCGCGGCGCTTGGGCCGACGATCTCGAGGGTATTGAGATCATGGAGCCTGGAGTACCTGCGACTACACAGCACGAGTACCTGATGTGGGTTGGTTGCGCGGGGTCATTCGACGATCGAAACAAGAAGACAAGTCGTGCGCTTGCGAAGTTGCTTCAGCGTGCAGATATCGACTTTGCAATTCTTGGCCCAAGCGAACTCTGCACCGGAGACAGCGCACGCCGCTCCGGTAATGAATACATCTTCCAGATGCTCGCGATGCAGAACATCGAGATGCTCGATGGTGCAGGTGTTACGAAGATCATCACTCAATGCCCGCACTGCTTCAACACACTTGCAAACGAGTACCCACAACTCGGTGGTAACTACGAGGTTGTTCACCACTCGCAGTTCCTCTCGCAGTTGATCGATGAGGGCAAGCTCTCAATGGCGGGTGCATCACTCGCAGAGCGTGTTACGTACCACGACTCCTGCTACCTCGGTCGACACAACGACGTCTACATGGCGCCTCGCAATGTCATCGGATCGCTTAAGGGAATCGACATCGTTGAGATGCCGCGCAACGGCACAAAGGGAATGTGCTGTGGCGCAGGTGGAGCACGCATGTGGATGGAGGAGAGCACCGGCAAGAAGGTCAACACCGAGCGCGCACAAGAGGCGCTCAGTACCGGTGCAACACGTGTCGCTGTGGCCTGCCCGTTCTGCTACGTGATGATGGATGACGGCGTCAAGGGCGAGGGTAACGAGAATGTAATTGTCCAGGACATAGCAGAGATGCTCCTAGAGGCAATCGAGTCAGACCCCTCAAAACTCGACCAGACCAGCATCGTCTAAGTCGTCCTCACCCAAAACCCTGAACTTCGGGTAGTTGTTGTCGCTATAGCGACACTAATCACCCGAAGTTGGGTTACTTCCTGAAGTTGAGGTACGAACGGCTTGGAGTTGGTCCGCGCTGTCCTTGATACTTCGAACCAGTGACGCCGCTTCCGTATGGGTTATCGGCATCGGTTGTCATCTTCAAGAATGAGATCTGCCCAATCTTCATACCTGGGTAGATCGCAATCGGAAGGTTCGCAACATTTGAGAGCTCAAGCGTTAGATGGCCATCCCATCCGGCATCAACGAATCCGGCGGTCGAGTGGATCAAGAGTCCGAGTCGACCGAGGCTGCTCTTTCCCTCCAGTCGTGCAACTAAATCATTTGGGATAGCAACGCGCTCGAGAGTTGATCCAAGAACAAACTCGCCAGGGTGCAGAATAAATGCAGTCGGCAGAGTTACCTCAACGAGTTCCGTTAGATCCTCTTGAGGTTCCTTGGGGTCGATGTAAGGCGTTGTGTCGTTGCGAAAGACGCGAAAGAAACCGTCGACATGAAGATCAACCGATGATGGCTGAATATCCGCCGGGTCGAAAGGGTCGATGATTATGCGCCCTGCGGCGATCTCTTCTTTGATGGTGCGGTCACTAAGAATCACGGAGAGGGACTCTACAGGGGAGAGGCTCGTTAAGTGGGTGTGGCGCGCGTTTTTGGTCTCTGCCTCAAGAGTCGAGACTTGATACCGCCGAGCGCAGCGACTTCATTAGATCTCCCCGGCGCCCAAGGGTTACCCGATCAAGCCCAAGAAACTGGGCCAGCGAAGCGGCCTCGCTAGCTAGGGCCTCGGCCACTAGTCCCAGCTCTACCCCGGGCTCTGCCCAAGCCCCCGAGATATTCAACACTCCGGCCTTGCGATCGGACTTCATCTCAACTCTGGCCACCAAATCCTCGCCCAGCAGGAACGGCATCACGTAGTACCCGTAGACGCGCTTGGGGGCCGGCACATAAATCTCAAGTCGGTAATGAAAACCGAAGAGTCGCTCAACTCGATCGCGACCCCACATCAGTGAATCGAAAGGAGCGAGCAGCGCGCGGGCATCGACAGCGCGAGGAATGCGAGTGCCTGGCGAGCGATAAGCCTGATGCCTCCAGCCCTCTACAGCGATCGCCTCGAGTGCGCCCTCCTCGACCAACTCCGCAATGAGCGGCCTCGCTACAAGCGCCTTGATGCGAAATGCGTCGGCTAGATCGGTAACGGTCGCGACACCAAAGGCTGCAGCTGCGCGCAACAACAAATCTTTCTGCGCGTCCTCTCGCGTCGGTGTAGGCGCATTGAGTATCTCGCTCGGCAGGGCGCGCTCCGTTAAGTCATAGACGCGCTCAAAATTTGCTCTGCGCCATGCCGTGACTGTTCCCGTCCAGAACAAATACTCGAGAGCGCGCTTTCCGGCATCCCATCCCCACCAAGGCCCGGCCTTCGCTCCACGATCTGGAAGGTCTCGCGCACTTAGCGGACCACGGTTCGTTATCTCCTTTAGAACTCTCTCCACATAATCGGGTTGCTCCTCGAACACATCGGAGAGCCCGCTCCATATCTCTCCATTGCGCGCGGCCTCCATACGCCAACGCAGAAGTGGATGCAGCTCAACTGCAAGGAGCGATGCCTCGTGGCCCCAATACTCAAACGCTCGACCAGTTGAGACAAGACGCTCGGCCAAGTTGCGAGGATGATCGCCTAGGCGTGAGAAGAGTGTGAGCTCATGTGCGCGCGCTATGACGTTTACTGAATCAAGTTGCACTGCACCAACGCGACCCAACAATGAAGTCGCGTGTCGTAGCGTTACACCACCACTTGGTCGGGAAACTGAGAAGCCCTGCGCGCCTAATACGCAGCGTCGCGCCTCATCTGCGCTCAGCGGTGTTGACACTTTATTTACCCCACTATTTGTAAGGCTATTTATAGGCCAAGAACATGTAACTCAGTACGAGTCTGGAGCGTTGTAGCACCTAGGGCACCCGCGCGAGACCCGGTGTAGATACCGGTTCCGCCTGTGACCCCTTTGTAAATTCCAGTTCCGCCAACTACCCCGATCGTGCCGCCAAATACAGCACCACCATCTTTGGTTGCAATAGTGGCACCAGACATCGTTCCCGAGATTGTTGAGCCATCAGTAAAGCTCATCGTCATCGTGGCGTTCCATGTTCCGTTACCCGAGAGATAGTTCACCAAGAAAGTTGCATTCAGTGTTGCGCGCACTCCTGTGAGGCTCCCGCCTACACCTTCAAGGATCCCGCTGCCCACCTCGACCACTGTGCCCATTGTGTTCAGCCCATTGACCCCGAAGGTGACGATGTCTTTGCTTGTGATTACGAGCTCGGCGGGAAGAACTACCCGAGTACCGGCCACTGCAGAGCCAACTGGAGTTGAGAGTCCAGCTCCTTGGTTAATTAACAACGCTGTGATAATTACAACTGGCTTGTTTGTCTTGTTGCTCCCAAAGTGCACAAGGCTTGAGGTCTCGATAATCGAGTCACCCTTGCGCAGTGACGCTGTTGTGGGGCCAGTAAACTTCTTCACTGCTCCATTAGAGCGCGTGACCGTTGCAGTTCCCTGGATAATTTTGTAGGTCAGCACCCCAGACTCAACTCGTGCAACCTGAACCCCTGAGTGAAAGTGCTCGGAGAGTTTTGTCTTCGGGGCAATTTTTACACGAGTCATGTAGAGCACCTGCCCGGGAGAGTTATCGGGCTCGGCAACGGCGAGAATTGTGCGAGTCACGCCCTTGGCCTTAACAACACTCCCTGCTTTGGGGAGTGGCGCTGGGGTGACCGTTAGTGGAGCAGTCGCCGTAACACCGCTTGCGCCACTCGCTCCAGTCTCGTGAGCACGGGTTGTCGATGCTCCGACCGGGCCAGATCCGATAACAAGTGCTGATGCGCAGACGACGGCCAGCGCAGATAGTGATCTGGGTCCAAGTTTCATGAAAGTTCTCCCCTAATAATGCGAATAGTTACGGCTGCCCAATAAGGCGATTACCTGACTGCGTCATACAGTACGCGCTTGGCCCGGGTAATGTCCCTATCTCTGCGGGCGTAGTTCAGAGGCAGAACATCAGCTTCCCAAGCTGAGAACGCGAGTTCGATTCTCGTCGCCCGCTCCATAAGGTATTTCGTGCGCCTGTGCAGGGGAGACGGTTGAATTAGGGACCAGCGATCCGGCTGGTCCCTCAGCGACATCGAGCTGATCCTGGCAACTACGTCATTCCAGTAACTCCAGGCGGGACTCGCGTAATTATGATCTGCCCTCCAACTCGCGAGGTTCAACCTAAGCCCACATGCCGCGCTGCGAAGCGCGTCACGCAGATAAGGCAGGCAATCATGTCCGAATCAAGCTCTACTAGGGGCGAGCACATTCTGCTTGACCTATTCGGATGTGACTCCAATCTCCTCGACGACGAAGCAGGCCTCGTCGAACTCGCAGCTACCGTTGCGCGTCGCGCAGGCGCCACGGTCCTTAGCCGCCACTCCCACCGCTTTGAGCCACACGGCGTCTCAGCCTTATGCGTACTAGCGGAGTCGCACCTCTCGATTCACACGTGGCCCGAGGTTGGAACAGCAACAATCGACATCTATACCTGTGGCGCAAGCGCAGACCCAGTAATCGCTTGTGAGTTGCTTGAAGAGGCTCTCGCACCGGCCGCGGTCGATCGCTCGCGACTCATCCGTGGAGTCCCGAGTTCACGGGCCTCGGCAGACTCCATGAACGAATCCGCCGATGAAGTTGTGGAGTGGCTCCCGGAACGAATCACGCCCTGGGATCGCTACGAGCACGGCGCCACCCGGATCGTCCACAGAACGCAGTCGAGATTCCAGGAGATCACGATTGCGGACACCCCGGCATTTGGGCGCATGCTTCTCCTCGACGGTCTTGTTCAGTCAAGCGAGGCAGACGAGTTCATCTACCACGAAGCCCTAGTCCAGCCTGCGATGTACGCGATGAATACGCCCAAGACAGCACTTGTGCTCGGCGGTGGAGAAGGCGCGACTGCTCGGGAGGTGCTGCGCTGGCCCTCCATCGAACGTGTTGTAATGGTCGATATCGATGAAGTATTGATTGAACTCGCAAAGCAGCATCTGGGCTCGTGGCACTGTGGCTCGTTCGATGACCCGCGTCTTGAGCTTCGTATTGGCAACGCCGTCGAATTTCTTAGTACGACCAACGAGAAGTTCGATGTTGTGATCTCAGATATGACCGATCCGGTGGAAGACGGGCCTTCTACGTTTTGTTTCACGCGCGAGTACTTCAGCGCCATCCGCAGTCGCCTCTCCACAGGCGGCGTCTTGGCGGTTCAGGCTGGGCCATGGTCGCCCAGCGAGATCCAACTTCATGCGCGAGTGCTACGAACAATGCGATCTGTCTTCGATGAAGCGTGGTCGTATCCATGTATCGCCGCCGTCTACGGTCGCGCTCTCGGATTCGCGATTGCATCTGACCAACCGATCGGGCCCCGCATCGCAGGTTGCGAACCACCGCTCTCGGTGGGTGATGCACTGCATGCGATGACACCAGCGGTTGCAGCTGGTCTATTGGCCCCAGTTCCATTCATTGAAACAGCGGTTTCGAGCGACACGAGCATTTACACGGAGAGCTCACCACCCGCTACTGCCGGCGCTGCAGGCTGGCTGAGCTAACACCCGCTCAGACCTCTCTACGGTGGGCGGCGGTCAACCAAAGACCGTGCGCGATTCTCGTCGCCCGCTCGATTCCAGACCTCTAGCGGCCTTCGAGGATCGCGGCCGCAACCTGTAACGCAGCGGGAAGCATCAACCACGCCGGCGATCTGCCTACCGCAGAAGCGCCGGCAGCGCCTGCCACATAGGCAACGAGAACCACAAGCAGAACCGTGATAGTCGAGCGCCGGCGAACTTCACCAGGTCGCGGGGCACGCCGGAGAGCAAGTACGAGCTTTTCACTTAAACGAACAACCGCGCCGGTGCCGTACGACTCGACGGTCGATGTAGGAGGTTGCCCCAGCGACACCAGCCATGAACGCTAGAAGCGCGACCCCTCCACCGAGTGCGATGGAGAGCTCCCCTTGCCCCGTCGCGATCCCGAGCCGAATCAAGTTCCCGGACATATTGGCGACAAAGACCGCAACAACATTTAGGAAAATGTACGCGTCGACAAACCCACCAGAGACCCCAAGGAGCACCGCAACTCCAATGCCACCACCAATATGGTGCTCAGTCTCTGCTGGCATCAGCTGTCAGCTCTAAGGCCGAACATATAGCTCGGGGCGCTTAAAATTTCGGTTGCCAGTGGTCGCCATCAAAGTGTTCGAGGTTCAAATACATATGCCCAACGCTCTCGATATTTGGAGCTGCTTCTGGAGCCTCATCCTAGGCACACTCAAGCACCGGGCTCGCTGAACAAAAAGCACAATTTCACAAAGACACCCTCTCATCCCATACGAATAGAACATCCCAAAAGCCAAGAAGATGAATCCAAATCGCCGCAGCGTTCCGATGCACCATATTCTCCAAAAAGCAGCGCGTTGTGGTGCCGCCTATCGATCAGCGGCGTATCCTTTCCCTATGGCCAAGACATGGATCACAACCTGCGGAGACACGATTACTGAAGGCGAAGTCACAAAGATTCTTGACGACGTAAAACTACGCGAACTCCTAACGAATCTAGAGCCGCCTACGGATGACGACACCCCCTTCAAGTTTGCCGATCATCCCCCTGTCCCATTGACTAAATGATGGCAGTTAGTTTTGAGGCATGGCTCACTCTTCTCGACAAGCACGACGTAAAATTCGTACTCGTTGGCGGATTCGCCGGAGTACTGCACGGCGCGCAGCGGCCAACCCTTGATCTCGATGTCGTTCCTGCCTGGACTCAGATAAACCTAATGAATCTTGTCACTGCACTGAAGTCAGTGCACGCTGCCAGCAGGTCTGGTCCTCTGACAACAAGCGATGAGTTGACGGTTCAACTCCTGGTAGAACGTGAAGTCACAAATTGGAGAACGGATATCGGGCCGATTGATGTGCTGGTTGGCATCCCAGACCACGATGGTCTTCCCGTAACTTTTGACCGTCTCCGGGTACACGCAGAAACGATAATTGCTTTCGAGCGCGCGATATCGGTCGCTTCGCTTGAAGACATCATCGCGTCAAAGGAGTTCGCGAATCGGCGCAAGGACTCTGAGGCGCTGCCTGAACTCAGGCGCCTCCGGGACGAGCAGGCATAGCTAACCGGTCGCCTCTCGGCTCCAGAGTCTTCGATTCTCTTCACGCGCTCCACTAGCCTGACGAAGCGTGAACAGCAGCGACCGACCAACTAGGCGTACCCCCTACCACCATGACCCAACCGTGGGATGGTTCGAACTCTTCTACGACCTAATCATCGTCGCTGCCACCCTTGAGCTCGGCGTCCAACTAGCCAAGTACCCGACCTGGCGCACCGCAGGATGGACTGCGCTCTGCTTCACCTTGCTCTTTGGCGTCTGGGTCCTAACCACACTCCACTCAAATTTCCGCTCGCACCCCACTAGTACTACCTACCCGATCATCGTTATTCAGATGATGGGGATTCTGATCGCCTGTCTTGCAGCCAATCGGCATGGAGTCGTCGACGATTGGCACGGCTTAGTGGCGGTGGCGGTGGTCTTCAGCACAGTCTCGGCGCTTTATGCAATTGGCAACCATGTCCTTGAGGATGTTGAGCGGCACTCGCGACGAATCCTTGAGCGTTCATTTGGGCTTGCAGCAATTATCTGCCTTGTGGCTGCGCTCTTGCCAAAGAGTATTGAGAAGAAATATGCACCGTTTGCGCTAGTTCTTGCTATCGCAGTCGTTGCGGTTTCATCGCTTGGTCCTTACGTTGGGGATCGAGTCAAGCGCCATGTAATCAACGAAGAGCATCTAAGCGAGCGCATGGGGCAGTTGATCCTGATTCTCCTAGGCGAGTCATTCCTGAAGGTTGTACTCGCAATCGGAAAAGATGGTGGTCGCCCCGACTACCTGCTACTCACATCTACCTTCATCATCGTATTCAGTCTCTGGGCGCTCTACTTTGAGCCAACTATTGCTGGGATAGTCCCCAACACAATCTCTCGGATGCGGGTATGGCTGATTGCCCACGTTGGAATTGGTGCGAGCGCCTTAGGGCTTGCAGTCGGCCTCTCGGAGATAACAATTCTTGATCAAGAGGTTGCAATCACCAAGGTTGCGACTCTGCTCATTGCATTCCCGCTGATGTTTATGCTCTTCTGTTTGGCCATCACGGAGATAGCCACCCCGTCACCGGTACACGTCACGCGCTATGTGCGCGCCGGAGCCGCTCTAGGAGTTATCGGGGTCAGTGGTGTGTCTCTCTACACTCCACTAGATGGCCCGAGTTTCTTCTTGGTACTCATTGCGCTCGTTTTGGTAACAGCGGTTGTAACTGACCGTTTTCTCATTAAGAAATTGGACGACTCACCGAAGACTCGACAACAAATTTTTGATGCCTGGACTGATCCCTCAAAAGGCGCTCTCTAGTCGAAATAGCTGAGAACGTCTCGGGCCCGGAATTGCTGAGCGCTTAACTGAGGGGCATTTACATGACAACGCCAGAGAACAATTCATCGACGGAGGTCGAAGAAGAATCGTCTATCTCCTCTTCGCTCAGAGGTGCTCTCAAGACTGAACTGAGGCGCATTCGCAGGCCTCCTTATAGCGTGCTGATCTGCATCTCTGTAAACGGAATCCTTGTAACCCTTCTGTGGTTCTTTGCACCTCCATGGCTCCACGATCTCTTCTTCTCCTGGGACAACGTCTACTTTTTCCCAATTGTTCTCGCTTCTTGGATGATCGCGGATGTACCGGCAACTAATCAGTTAGCCCCCGATCGCTCTCGAGTTCTGTCGTCACTAGACGACGCGGAGGGGCTCACGCGATTGCTTCGCGCTAAGCATCTTGCAATCGCACTTATTTGCATTCCAATCACAGTCACCACAGCGATCATTGTTGGCTTTGTTACCGGAGCCTGGGTGACGATGGTGCTTACTGTGGTCTGGGTATCTACGGTCCCTCTCAGTTCGATCGGAATCGCGTGCATCGTGGGCGTGCTCTGGCCGTACCACGAGCTTCCGCTGAAGACGCGATGGCAGAGGCGCGCGGAATGGCGCAGAATCCTCCTCCGCTGGGGTGTCCTCATCGTGCTTCCCTATGGGCTGGTTCCTGCGCTGGGCCTTATCGGGATGGCCCCTTCACTTCTCATCTGGTGGGTCGCCAAATCTTTTGGTCAGAGCGGCAAGGGACTTGATGTGGCATTTCTAGCGGGGCTTTTAATCGCCACTCCGATGGCGCTCTTCATCTGGAAGAGGGCTAGCGACTACGCAGCGGGCCTCGCTGTGCGCCGATCAACTTTCTTGACCGAGTATCTAAGCGACCCATCACTTGGTTGATCTGTACATCTAACGCAGCGAAGTAACCTTGAAAATTTAGGTGCTTCGGAATGCTCGTAAAGCGCTCGAGACTGTTGTGAAGTAAGCATTCTCTCCAAGTAGAGCCGCAACTCCGTAAATAGCGAATTCGCGTCTCACGTCTTCGGGTGCATTCGCAATAACTATTTGTACGCCGCGCTCAGTTAGTTGCTCAATGAGTTCAAGCATCATCTGCCCCCCCGAATAATCAACGTCGGCGATTCCAGAAGAATCAACAACAACAACTTTGATCGTTGTGCTGGCGATCTCGGTTAAGGCGAGTACCTCGTCACGGAATCGCTCTGCATTTGCAAAGTAGATACTTGCCGAGAAGTGATAGACGACAACCCCCGGGCTAATCGGGACTCCATTGTGAAGTGGGACCGCGTGCAAGTGGCCATCATCGGCAAGGGTTAGCACTGTGTCGTTAGGGCGATAACTCCGGCGCAGGTGGTCAATCACCGAGAGGATCATCGCCAGAATTACTCCCTGCTCAATGCCGACGAAGACAACCGTCAACGTTGTTATGAATGCAACAAGGAATTCGTTCCTGCGCATCCTAAGAACCTGGCGAAGCCCAGCAACATCAACGAGGCCTACGCCAATCATGAATACAACACTTGCTAGAGCCGCTGTCGGCAGAGACTCAAGCGGTCTGGTGAGAGTGAGTAACACAATTACTACGACCCCTGCAGTCGATAGCATCGCTAGTTGGCTCCGGCCGCCTGCATCATCGACCATCTCAGATTTTGTTGGACTCCCGTTGACAACAAAGGTTCCGGAGAGGCCCGCTGCGATGTTCGACAGACCAAGAGCAAGGAGGTCGCGGTTCTCATCAAGGCTCTCTCGATAACGGTTTGCATATGCGCTAGAAGTGCCTGCGCTCTGCGCCAATATCACCAAGAACATCGCACCGGCTACCCCCCATAGGTGTGGCATGGCCGACCATGCGCCGTGGGGAAATCCAATTTTGGGCAGTCCTGATGGGACGTTGCCAAGAAGTTCAATTCCGTGTGCGGAGACGTCACTAAAGGCTCCAAGAATAATCGAAGCGACGATAGCAATCAGTGCTGCTGGAATTCTTTTGGAGATAAGGCGCGCAACGATTACAAAACATACGATCGCCGCTGACAGCCCCGCCGTCACCCATGAGATTGAACCTAAATCGCTAGGCATTGAAGCCACACCAAGCATCTTGGGTAACTGCTGCCAAGCAATATGAATTCCCACTCCCGTAAGAAATCCAATCAGCACACTACGGGATAGAAAATCGGCAAGGAATCCAATCTGCAAGAGGCGACCAAGTATCAGGAACACGCCGGTGATGATCGCAAGCATTCCAGCGAGCGCTACGTACTGCGATGATGCAGCTGGGGCGAGCGGCGCGAGACCCGCGGCCATGATCGCCGCTGTCGCAGAGTCGCCACCAACTACGAGATGCCTCGATGATCCGAGAAGTGCGAAGACGATGAGAGGCAAGAGAAGTGTTGCGATACCGGTCTGCACGGGCATGCCAGCGATCTGCGCGTAACCCATAACCTCGGGTATGCCGAGAGCGGCGAGGGTTAAACCGGCAACGATGTCAGTCGATGCGCTACGGCGCGTCACCACTCCGATCCCCGCTGCGAAATTGCGATCAAACACACGACGAGCCGTAACTAGAATTTTGAACTGCTTTTTCATCGCTACCGCCCTTGAAAACGCATGTATTGATGCTTTGATCCTGCAAAAAACCCAAGATTCCGCTCGAATAGTAAGCCTATTGGAGGATTCTTAGGGTTCTCTTAGGTTTATACGCCATAATTTCTTATCTTGGACCCGCATGATGATCTTGCTAGCAAATCCGCTGGCACGCGAGACACCGATAAGTAACCGAGTCACCTGACTCCCCAACCTAAGAGGTACAGAATGAGCAAGCAACCATCACCCTGGATGCGGAGAGTCGGTAGTGCCGCACTCTTTGCAACTCTCGGAGCAACAATCATTGGATTCGGAGTAGCTGGAGCAGTTGACGGCGGATCCTCTACTACTTCGAGTACAACGCCATCTGCCGCAGAGGCAGCACCGCATCACGGTAGAGGACTCAACCTCACCGACACACAGAAGACCTGCCTAACCGAGGCTGGCATCACCAAGCCAGAGGGACGACCAACACAAGCAGAGCGTGACGCATTCAAAGCAGCAGCCGAGACATGCGGCATCACACTCCCAACACGCCCAGAGAACGCAGGCGGTCGACTCAACCTCACCGACACACAGAAGACCTGCCTAACCGAGGCTGGCATCACCAAGCCAGAGGGACGACCAACACAAGCAGAGCGTGACGCATTCAAAGCAGCAGCCGAGACATGCGGCATCACACTCCCAACACGCCCAGAGAACGCAGGCGGTCGACTCAACCTCACCGACACACAGAAGACCTGCCTAACCGAGGCTGGCATCACCAAGCCAGAGGGACGACCAACACAAGCAGAGCGTGACGCATTCAAAGCAGCAGCCGAGACATGCGGCATCACACCCCCCGCACGCCCAAGTGCAGAGCCTGGTCTTGGAGCACCCGATGAGGCCCCAGGAATGGGTGGCCGCTTCGGTGACGGCCATGGACCGGGCGGACGTTTTGGCCGCGGGCCCGGTGACGGGGACCACTTCGACGGACCCGGCCCATCTGGCTCAACAGGAACTGACGGAGCACCCGTAGAGCCCACTTCCGGCTCCTAGGTAAATAACAAGTACCCCCGCACGCGAGGCCGGTTGCGATCCCCGTCGTATCCGGCCTCGCTGCGCGCGGAGATTCGGTAAGGATGTGAGAAATGAAGATTCTTCTTGTTGATGACGACCCCGGCATACGCCTCACCGTGCAGCGCTCTCTTGAGTTTGAGGGGTACAGAGTCACGACTGCGGAGGACGGCGAGGCGGCGCTCATCGCGATTGCGGCAGCACAGTATGACTGCGTGATTCTTGATATCTCAATGCCGCGTCTCGATGGCCTTGGGGTCTGCCGTCGCCTTCGCCAAGATGGCAATGACATTCCAGTGCTTGTTCTCACCGCGCGCCAGCAGGTCGCCGATCGCGTATCTGGCCTCGATGCCGGTGCTGATGACTACTTGGCGAAACCATTCGCACTTGAAGAACTACTTGCGCGTGTACGCGCGCTGCTTCGCCGCAGGCCGGTAGGTGAAGTGCCTGGAGAGGTGCTTCGTGTCGGCGATCTAGAGATGGACCTTGACTCTCATCGCGCAACGCGTTCGGGGGTTCCCATAGACCTGACGCGTACCGAGTGGAGTCTGTTAGAGGAATTAGTTCGCAACTCCGGAATTGTCCTCTCGCGAGATTTGTTATCTGACCGCATCTGGGGTCAAGACTTTGGAACCGCTGCATCGCTAGATGTTTACATCGGATATATACGTCGTAAGACTGAGGCCGATGGAGCGACTCGACTAATACAGACCGTGCGCGGCATTGGTTTTGTCGCCAGAGTTGAGAAATGACGCTCCGCACTCGACTAACCCTGACTGTTGTAATTACCGTTCTTTTCGCAGGTATAGGCATTGCAGCGATTGGGTCATGGGCCACTCGCCACGAGTTGTATCGATCTGCAGAGCAGACAATGCAGAGAGAGATCGCTCGGTTGGTAGACCGACCGGCGTTTGCACGCTCACGCCTCATCGAGCAGTTCCAGCGCAGCGATGCAGGGGTCGGCATTACCGGCACCACTGGTACCAATCCCTTAGGTGGAGGTGCCAGACCCAATGCGCTAACAGGGCCAAACGGCCAACCCCCGCGCGGTCCAGGCGGTCAGCGCGGTCCAGGCGGTCAGCGCAACCCCAACAATGCACCACAGTTGCTCCCTCAAGACCGATCCATTCAAGACCTTGCTCGCGATGGCAACGTAATCCTCAGCGTCGGGTCAATCGTCATACCTGTTGACTCAACTGATATTCAGATCGCTTCAAGTGGGGGATCGAGAACGCGCACCCTCGACTCCAATGGAATCCACATCATGGTTGTAACTGAGGGTGGCATAGGTGGCGGAGCGGTGCAGATTGCGCGTGACCTAACCGAGATTGACGCAGCGCTGATCCGAATAAGAAATCTCGCGGCTCTCATCTGTGCGTTGGGTGTTGCATTAGCTGCGATTATCGGACTTGTTATGACGCGTAAGGCCCTGAAGCCGGTTGAAGAACTGACTGATGATGTTGAGCGCAGAGCCACAGACCCTGATGACTTGTCGCCTCTTCCAACCCCTGAGCGATCTGATGAGGTCGGAAGACTAACTGCGAGTTATAACTCGCTATTAGCGGCGCTCGCAGGTTCGCGCGAGCAGCAGAGAGCGCTTGTTGCAGATGCAAGCCACGAACTCCGCACACCCATTACCTCTCTTCGAACGTCAATCGAGTTACTTCATCGTGCACCTGATTTAGATGAAGCAACTCGCCGAGAACTAATAGCAAACTCCGTTGAGGAGTTAGAGGAGCTAACCCACCTAGTTAATGAAATTGTTGAACTCGCAGTAGTCGGATCTTCAGATGCTCCATTTGACACATGCGAATTGGATGAGCTGGTTGAGAATGTTGTAATTCGAGCGCGGCGGCGAACCACGAGCGAGATTGCATTTACCTCAACTTCATGCTCAGTAAGCGGGTGCCCCGCGCGTATTGAGCGAGCGGTCAATAACCTCCTAGAGAACGCCATTAAGTGGAGTCCGCCAGGGGCCCCTATTGAGGTAACGGTTGCAGCCGGTCGAGTTATGGTGCGCGACCACGGACCAGGTATTGCTGCCGAGGATCGGACCCGAGTCTTTGAGAGATTTGCTCGCGGGCGTGATGCAGAGAAGGTCGCAGGCTCCGGACTCGGGCTCGCAATCGTCTCGCAGGTTGCCAAGGAGCACTCGGGGAGAGCCTGGGTAGAGGCGCCAGAGGATGGCGGAACTCTCGCAATCATCGAGTTTCCTGTATTGACATCGTTCGTGCCATAACTTAGGGTCCGCGTCATGACACGACGCGTAGCCCTCATCAATAATGGCAAGCAATATGCCGGACCAGCACTAGCCCGTGAGTTTGCAGCTCGCGGCCACGACATTGTTCTGGCGATGCCCGCCGATGGTTTAGTTGCAGAGCTTGAGGCTCTCGGAGCAACCGTCGAGGTAGTCGACGGCAAAATCGATATCTCCAACGCCGGGGACGCTCAGAAACTTGTAGATGCCGGCATAGCGCGCTTTGGTCGCATCGATACTGCTGTGATGTTCTCCGGGCAGATCATCATCGGAAGGTTCCTCAACTCCACCATCGATCAACTCCACAACATTGTGCACACCTGCCTAGATGCTCCGTATGAGTTCCTAAAAGCAGTTGTTCCGCCAATGGTGAATCAAGGAGATGGCCAGGTACTCGTCATCACGAGTGCCGCTGGTGCTCGCCCAACACCCGGAGCGCCTCTCTACTCATCGGTGCGCGCTGGCGCAACGATGATGACCAAAAACGTCGCCGATGAGGTTGCCTCAACCGGTGTACAGGTAAATGCATGCGGGACCAACTTCATGGACTTCCCTGAGTTTCGCAAGGCAGCCGGTGCTGATGATCCTGAGCGTCGTGCCTTTATCGAATCACAGGTCCCAATGGGGAGACTCGGCACGATGGAGGAGTTCGCAGCATTCTGCATGACCTTCCTCGACGGAACCTCGCGCTTCACAACCGGTCAGTACATCTCATATGCAGGTGGCTGGGCGTAATAACGCACAACTAGAAAACTCAATCTCGAGGCGCTCTGCCCTATTTAGAGTGCGGCGAGCGCGGCTACTCCAGCCACGAGCATCAGCAGGCCTAGAAGCATGAACGCTAGAGTTCTCCCTATCGGCGCCGCAATCAACTCTTCGCCCTTTTTCGCCCCTCCAACGGTCTTGCCTGAGGCCGCCTTGGCATCTCTGCGTCTCCGAAGAAGGGCGTAGCCATTCCCGAATAGCAGCGCCGCTCCGATCGCAGCCACCATTTCTCTAAGGACCTGATCGTAGAAGTTCACCCACGAAGCGTACCTAGTGGGGCTGCCCGTGATAGCACAGGCACATGCGTTTGATTGTGGCGCGATGCAGCGTTGAGTACGAGGGTCGTTTAGGGGCGCGCATGGCAGAGGCCGTGCGGCTCATTGTGCTCAAGGCCGATGGCTCTATCGCAATTCACTGCGACTCCAAGGCCTATAAACCGCTTAACTGGATGACACCCCCCTGCAGCATCTTTGAGTCTGAGGGGATGATTGTTGCTGAGAATCCTAAGGGCGAGACTCTTCGGGTAACGCTTCTAGAGGTACACCATGACCACAGCGTCGACCTCGGCGATGAGCCTGGGCTCGAGAAGGACGGAGACGAAGCCGAGCTGCAGGTATTGATCGCAGCGCGTGTCGAGTCGCTCAAGCCTGGACTTACGCTCATACGACGCGAGTACCCAACTGACATCGGCCCTGTAGACCTTCTCTGTCGCGACGATGAAGGCAATGCAGTGGTTGTCGAGATCAAGCGTATCGGCGAGATCGCAGGTGTTGAGCAACTGCTTCGCTATCAAGAACGCTTAGACCTCGATACGCGTCTTGCCCCTACTCGCGGCATGTTCGTAGCCACGCGCATCAAGCCTCAGGCAAAAGTATTCGCGGAGAGTCGCGGAATTGAGTGCGTAGAGATCGAACTAGACGAACTACGCGGCCACGACCTGCCGAGGATGCGCCTTTTTTAGTTACTTGAACTCAGGCTGTCGTGAGCCTTACGTATCGCATCGCGAGCGTCTTGGATCGCCTTCCCGCTGAGTAGCGCATCAAAACTTGGAAGCCCCGCATTCGAAGCAAGAGTCGTATTCATATAGCGCTTGCGAACTGCCGCAAGAGAGAACGGCACCCCTCGCCTATCGCTTTCAATTGCAACAAATGCAATCTGAGCGCCCAGCACCCGAGCCTCAACAAGTGACTCGCTCACAGCAAGCGCTGCCCTTGACGCCGTGGCTCCCTCGCTACCACCCAGCCGAGGAGCATTTAAATGAAGCTCTCGATCCAAATTTTCGAGTGCAGTGATTCCTGTAGTTGGATTGAACTCCAAAGCGTTGGCTCTCGTTACCGGATACTCACTCTGAAGTCTTTTTGTCTCCATCGCTGTGCTCTCAATTGACTTGCTGACTCCACTTCGAGCATCACTAATTACTCGTTCACGTAATAAATATGAAGAACAAAAAATGAAGACCAAGAGTGCCCCGATAACCGGCCAGAACCTAGGTGATGAAGACTCGGGAGGAGATGCTGCGGATTGGGCAGACGGAGCGAGGGGGTCACGCCGCTTATCGCGCAGTGAAGCCAGCGCAGTTGGATCTTTGCGAACCCGCCATAGCGCCCATGCCCCTCCACAGCCTAAATACATAGCGAGATCAAACGGAGAACGAAGTCTAGGAGCCACTATTGAGAAAAGGCTTGTCGCCATGAGTAGCACTGCAGAGCCAAGTATTAGCAATGCTCCACGTCGTCGCAGGGTTAAAACAAGCCCGATTGTGCCGATAATTGTAATTGGCCAGATTAACCAGAAGGTGTTATTTCTAACCTCCACGTTGCGGCCATCAAACTTCTCCGCAAGCTGGTTCTGCCCATAATCAAGCTCAAACCAAGCTAAGAAGTTCCTCTTTGTAACATTAAGCACTACCTCGGGGTGAGCACGAAAATTTGTTGTCCCGAGTTTTAGTAATGCTTTATCCCAGGCAGCATCGTCGCCTGCGAGGTAGACGTAGGGATCAAATCGGTTATCGGAGTATGCATCTGCAAAATCGCGGCCATGATTTGAAAACTCTGAGTATCGAGCCGAGACATTAAAACCATTAGAGGTGTTTAAGGTTGGCTCGCCAATTAGCAGTTCATTTCTGATTATCCAAGGAAGTATTACTAAGAGCGTTACAGCGCTAAATCGCAATGCACGACGCCAACCAAATTGCCAGACAACCCAAGCAATCAAAAACAGTGCTAGCAATTGCGCGCTTGGCTTCGTAAGCATAAGGAGCCCTAGAGATATCGCTGCCAGCAGAGGCCGTGAGCGAACTAG
Organism: Actinobacteria bacterium IMCC26256; assembly: GCA_001023575.1. GTDB lineage: Bacteria > Actinomycetota > Acidimicrobiia > IMCC26256 > IMCC26256 > IMCC26256. The sequence goes on from CP011489.1 coordinate 2,434,749, forward strand.
ATACCACCACGTGGCTAAAAGAAGTAGGAGAGCGAGGGGCTCTGAAAGCACTGTCGTGTCGTTCGCTATTAGGGCCGGAGAGAGTGCGGCAATGCCGCCGGCAACAATCCCGGCCTCTCTCCGCCAAATTTGATTGGCTAAAAGAGCACAGAGCAGAACAACCCCAATGCCGATTGCGATATTTAAAATCTGGGCATAAATAACAGAGGAGCCTGTTGCTGAGAAAAGGCTCCCCAATAAAGCCGGATAAAGAGGTGGTCGAAAGGCGCTCGGGTGAACGTATGCGAATGGCCACTGAATGGAGAGCCCATCCCCATTTGAGAAGGCCCTTGCTAATTGCATGTACTGGTCTGCATCCTTATCAGGGATGTAATTAGGGATAGCGAAGAGCAAATAAAGGACGCGTGCCAGCCCAGCCAATACACCTAAGAAAAGAATTATTCGTCGAGACATCTGTATCAAGTCTGACTTGAAAAATAAATGCGCGACTACTCGCGCGCCATGTTCGAGAACTTTGTGAAGTGGTCTAGGAAGGCGAGGCGAACATTCCCTGTGGGGCCGTTACGGTGCTTGGCCACGATGATCTCGGCGGTTCCACGCTGGTCAGTCTCAGTGTTATAGGACTCATCGCGATAGATGAACATCACAACGTCTGCATCCTGCTCAATCGAGCCCGACTCACGGAGGTCGGCGAGCATCGGCCTCTTATCCTGGCGATACTCAAGTTGACGGTTGAGCTGCGCGAGGGCAACGACCGGGCAGTCGAGTTCGCGAGCGAGAATCTTGAGACCACGCGAAAGGTCTGCAACCTCTACTTGGCGACTCTCGGGCCTTCCAGGAGTTGACATGAGCTGCAGATAATCGACAACGATCAGCCCCAGGTCTCCATGCCGAGCCTTGATGCGGCGAGCCTTAGCGCGCATCTCCATCACAGTGCAGTGAGGGTTGTCGTCAATATATAGAGGCGACTCTCCGAGATGGGACATCGCGGTATTGAGGCGTGTCCAGTCGGCGTCATTGAGTCGACCTGTCTGAAGTTTGCGAGCCTCAACGCGCGCCTCTGATGCGAGTAGTCGCTTCGTGAGTTCAACTGTCCCCATCTCCATAGAGAAGAAGATGACCGGACGCTTCGTAACAATCGCTACGTTCGCTGCGGCACCGAGTGCAAACGATGTCTTACCCATTCCCGGTCGAGCAGCGACAATTAAAAGTGTCGAGTTCTGAAACCCAAGCAGCAACTCATCAAGATCTGTGTAGCCGGTAGGCGAGCCAGTTACCGCTCCCTCAGGGCCCTCATACATATTTGAGAGTTGCTCGATCGTCTCAGAGACGGAGTCGAATACGCGCACCATTGACTCTGCGACGCGCTTCTCTGCAATCTCAAAGATCCGAGCCTCAGCGCGGTCAACGGTATCGGTCACATCATCGGGCTGTGAGTACGCGCTCTCTGCAATCTCACCTGCAACGGTGATTAGACGGCGCAGAAGTGCAAGTTCGCTAACAATTCCTGCGTAGTGGCCCGCGTTCGATGAGGCAGGAGTATTGGCCTGGATACTTACAAGCTTCTGCCTACCGCCGAGCGCCTCAAGAAGATCGGCGCGGCGCAACTCCTCCGCTATTGTCACCGGGTCAACCGGCTCGCCCTGGCTGTACAGAGCCATTACGGCGGTGTAGATATGCGCATGTGCAGGCTTGTAGAAATCAGACTCGTCTACACGCGCCTCTACCGCTGCAGTAATCGCATCGCGCGAAAGCATCATTGCGCCGATTAGCGACTCCTCCGCCTCAAGGTTGTGCGGCGGTACGCGACCTGCAGATACCGATCGCTGCGAGCGCCGGGCATCGTCTATTGACTGAACCACTATTTCCCCTAAAACCTTGCGTTGATTCGACACGTCATTTTGGGCCACGATTAGAGCCCTCGTTTAATCGAAATTGAGTCTCTATCGTCTCACTTTTTGCCTGTGGGTAAACAGTGGAGAACCCTGTGTTTTTCCTGTGAATTACCGGTGGATAACTGCATTACTTCTCCACAGGCCTGTGGGTAAGTATCGCATTACTGCAACTCGTACAGTCTCTACCTCTACTGGGACACCTTCCCTGGGAGGCGAGCAGCACCCTCGTATCTGTCCTCTTAAAAGTAAAGGGCCCGGCCGCATTTACTGGCCGGGCCTCTACTAATTCTGAGAACTGATTGCTACAAGTTCCTACTCTGAGACAACCTCGACGGTTGACTTGGCGATTACACCCTCGTGCAGGCGCACTGATACCTCGAACTCGCCGAGCTCCTTGATTGCCTCGGCAATCGTGACGGTACGGCGATCAATCTCGGTAAGCGCAATCACACTTAGCGCAGTAGCGACATCAGATGCAGTAACTGAACCGAAGAGCTTTCCACCCTCGCCTGCGCGAGCAGTAACCGTGACGCGTGCACCGTTCAAACGTGCTGCAACCAGCTCGGCTGCTTCGCGCTCGCGTGTGTCGCGTGCACCACGGTTTCGGCGCATCGCCTCGGCCTGGCCAATTACACCCTTCGTGGCCTGAATTGCAAGACCACGGGGCACTAGGTAGTTACGTGCATAGCCGTCAGCAACGACACAGAGGTCGCCTTTCTTGCCTACGTGCTCTACATCGGCGCGCAATACGATCTTCATCTCTACGCCTCCTCTGAAGTTGTGTCGTCGGTTGGGTCGTAGTCAAGAGCCTCTGGGTTGCGCTCGACCACGATCTCCATGGTCTCCTCGCCCTCCATGGTGATGCCCTCTGGCAACTCATGAATAGTTGTCTCAGGAATCACTGCATCGGCTGACAACTCGCGATCGCGGCCACCATCACGGCCACCGCCTTCACGGTCGCGTCGTCCGCCGCCTCCACCCTTAGAGCGCTGGGTTACCTGGCGCACTGTGTAGGGAAGAAGCCCCATCTCGCGAGACAGGCGAATCGCCTTAGCGACTGCGCGCTGCTGCTGCGTGTTGTTGCCAGTTACGCGACGTGCGCGAATCTTGGCGCGCTCCGAGACGAAACGACGAAGAAGGTTGACGTCTTTGTAGTCAATCCAGTCGACACCCTCAGAGATGAGGATGGAGACTTTCTTCTTCATAGGTCGACGCTTGTCGGTCCCTAATGGTTTGCGTTTTTCTCTGTTGTTATCTCTAGCCATGATTAATGCTCCTCATATACCTTTTGATTGAGGGCCCTTTAGAAGGGCTCCTCATCTCCAAAACCGTCATAGGCCGGGGCCGGCTCGTTCGATGACTCACGCCCGCCGGAGTTACCCCCGCCAGACTTGCCACCTGAATTGCCGCCCGAGTTGCCCCCATAGTTGGAGCCACCCTCGCGACGCTCAGTGCGCTTCACCTCTGCTGTTGCCCAGCGAAGGCTCGGCGCTACCTCATCGGCAACGATCTCAACGACACTGCGCTTCTCGCCCTGCTCGGTCTCCCATGAGCGCTGCTCTAGGCGGCCAGTCACGATGACGCGGTTGCCCTTCTGCAGCGACTCGCTGCAGTGATCAGCCATCTCTCCCCAGACAACGACATTGAAGAACGAGGTGCGCTCTTCCCACTCGTTGGTCTGCTTGTTGTTCCAGCGACGACTTACTGCTACTGCAAGCTTTGCATTCGCCTGGCCACCAGCTGTGTAGCGAATCTCGGGATCCCTAGTGAGGTTTCCTACAACCGTGATCGTGTTATCTGCCATGCCTTACTCCTTAGCCTCTGTAACCACCTTGGATTTGCTGCCCAACTTGCCGTAAACACGGTCCGGGATACGCAGAACCTTGTGGCGGATTACTTCATCAGAAAGGGAGAGCGTGCGGTGGAGTTCGTCCATCGCTGCAGGCTCCGACTTGGCATGGAAGACGACGTAGTAGCCCTCCCAGCGATGCTTCATCTCATACGCGAAGCGGCGCTTGCCCCATACATCTACAGGTCCGCGAACGGCACCCTGCGACTCAATGAGGTTGAGTGATTGCTCGAGCGAAGCACGAATTACTTCGTCCTCTAACTCTGCATCAAATATAACCATGACTTCGTACGGCCTCATCGGCTTCGTACCTCCTCTGGACCACAGCGGCGCTGCGGGCTCCCAAGTTCGTAGCGATGAGGTTCATCACTACGCCGGGGAGCAGGTTTCGATTGTGAATGTGGTGCGGGTCTTCGCTACAGCTATTCGCCGTAGCCGGGGAAGGGTAGCAGTAAGCCTGCTCTTTTCTCTTGGTGAGAACCCTAGCCACCTCCTGAGGCAAGCACCAGAGGGGATTTCGGCGGCATAAAGGCCCATGGAGCTTGGAGACTGGACCACAATGCCACCGCGAATGCGCCAGTCTTGTTACCGAACCTTTGTTGTGGCGAGTAAAAATAATCTCCCATCTCCTAAATTTTCCCTTGTAATTGTCACACCCCTGCATTAGAATCGAACATATGTTCGATAAACTTAAAGACGCAGTGACCCACCTACGAGAGGTCTCCTCGCGTATCGAAATCGATGTCGTCGCTGGTAAGGATGCCGCCGACCTCGTTGGTATCGCCGATGAGATCCGCCGCGCTGGCGATTCTCTCCGCACAGTGGCGGTTGGCCAGGTAGAGCGCACGAATAGCTGGAAAGGCGAGGGTGCGAAGAGCATCACCGAGTGGCTCTCGATCGAGACAGATTGCCCCCAATATGAAGCCCAAGCAGTAGTACTTCTCGCCAGCCAACTACAGCACCTGCCTGTTACCCAGGCAGCACTGCGCAACGGCACTCTCTCCAATGCTCAGGCCGTAGAGGTAGCACGTGGTGCGATCGTTGCACCTAATACTGAGACACAGCTCTTGAACCTCGCTCGGCACGCGACAGTCCGCGATCTTCGCGACGCAACCTCGCGTGTCGTAGCCGGGGCAACCGATGAGGCAGAGCGACACCGACAGATACACAAAAGTCGATACTTAAAATGGTGGGTCGGCGAGGATGGGGCATGCAACCTTAAGGGGAAAATGACCGTTGCGAATGGTGCGCTAGTTAAGGCTGCTCTCGCACCCTTCGAGGACTCGATTTTCAAACAGGCACGCAAGAGTGGCGCACATGAGAGACCGGAGGCCTACGCCGCCGATGCTCTAATGGCACTCTGCGACAAGGCCAGTCACAAAGCCTCGGGGTCAAGCTCAGGTGCGAACGCCACCGAGAAGAAGTCGAGTCGCCCTAACGCTGTGATCAATATTCGCGTCGACATAGATGCACTCAAGCGTGGACATACCGAACACGGCGAGATCTGCGAGATTGCAGGCGTCGGGCCGATCCCAGTAGCGACTGCAACTGAGTATCTGGGTGAGGCATTCTTGAAACTGCTAGTAATGGATGGCACAGACATAAGAACAATCGCTCACATGGGGCGCGCAATTCCGGCAAAGCTGCGCACCGCGGTCGAGGAGCGCGATCGCGTCTGCCGGGTACCGACCTGCGACATGAGCATTGGCCTAGAGATTGATCACATCGTGCCCTTCGCTGAGGGCGGCCCGGCGAGCCTTGAGAACCTTGTGCGCCTATGTAAACGCCATCACCTTCAGAAAACACATGACGGATACAGGCTCGAGAAGATTGAAGGAGAGACGGGGACTGATCGCAGATGGGCTTGGCGCTCACCACCCGATCTCAGAGACACCGGATGAGGCCGAATCTCCAACTTAAGTTGTTAGCTGAGCAGAGACCAAGAACACGCGTGTTGAATCGCGAGATCCCAGACTCCGGCACACTTAGATGATCGCGCTCTAGCCGGGGACCTCTATGTTGCGCGCGTATGCATCATCACCGGAGTAGAGGTGCAGCTCCGAGGGCATCTGATCTGTCATGTGATACGTCTCCTCGCTTGACGGGAACGAGCCGGCACGCACATCGTCGCAGAACATAGCGACGGCCATCGTTGACTCCCCCTTGATATCTGCGTAGCGACGCACAAAGCGCGGAACCTTGCGATCCTCGAGCCCAAGAAGGTCGTGGTACACGAGGACCTGTCCATCACAGTGGCGACCGGCACCGATACCGATTGTCGGGATATCAATAGCGTCAGTAACCATGCGAGCCACTCCATCGGGGACGCACTCAAGCACCAGCGCAAAACAGCCAGCCTCGGCTAGAGCAATGGCGTCATCAACGATTGTGCGTGCCGCATCGAGTTGCTTTCCCTGGACCTTGTATCCACCAATAGCGTGAACCGACTGCGGGGTAAGCCCCAGATGCCCCATGACCGGGATCTCGGTATCGAGGATTGCCCCGATTGCATCTAGGCGTTTACGGCCACCCTCCAACTTCACAGCACCAGCACCGGCGCGCACGAGGGTTGCGGCATTGCGGACTGTCTCTTCACGCGATACGTGGTAGCTCATCCATGGAAGGTCGCCAACTATGAGTGCATGGGGTTTGGTGCGCGCAACCGCGGCTACGTGATGAGCCATGTCGTCAGTTGTGACCTGCAGGGTGTTGTCATACCCGAGCACGACCATCGCAAGTGAGTCGCCGACAAGAATCATGTCAACGCCTGCCTCATCCACGACTCGCGCACTTGGAGCGTCGTAGGCAGTCACCATCACTAGAGGCTCTTGGCCTTTGCGCGCACGGATTGATGGTGCGGTAATGGCTCTGCGCTGACCTGTTGGAGTGGTCATCGGTATTCCTCCATGATCTTTATCCGTCCGGGGCTATTGATGCTCCCGGCGAGTCCCTTAAGCGTAATACCGCACTAGTGGTCTCTGTCCAGCGCGACGGCATAGTTTGGGGCCATGGAGAACATCGACAGGGTCATCGATTGTGAAAACTGCGGCACGCCAAGCGATGAGGTTGTGCGGGTTCTGAGGGTCTACCTAACCCCGGAGGCCTGGGATACGCCAGCATCCCGCAGGGTCTTAGAGGACCCAGAGATTTGGTGTATCTCCTGCATAACCCTCTATCCATCTGAGGTTATAGGGCCTATCGAGTAGCGAGTCTCGGTATTAGCGGAGCAGCTCTCAGCTAACTCGACGCACTCGGTGGAGTCTCCCGTGGAGTTCACGGCGTTTTAGGTGATTCCACCGGCACTCATGGCAGACCTCAACTACATAGCGAGCGAATTCATCGTGCTTGCGCGCCAATCCCTCAAGCTCGCCCCGCTTCGTAAGGCACCGGCCGTTCGCGTCCTTCAAGCCGTCTCCGTATACGTAAGAGACAAGGCGAAGCGAGTCCTTTGAGCAGACGGGGCAGGGAGTCTCCATCGGGGTCCCTACATTGCGCGCCGCCCGCATCAACTCTGGGTGCGCATCACATACATCAAGGGTCTTTACGACCCCGCGGCGAAGGTCATTGAGTACGGCTCGACGCGCTAGGGCGTAATCAACGTGGCTTGGCACACCTCGATCCTACCGGCGCCATTGCCCAAGATTCCTAAGAATATTTGCTTTGGATGGCGCAGCAGTAGCGTCACGATGTATCGTTTCGATACATCGCAAGACACAAACCCCAAAGAATCTGGATACACGTGCTCGAACTAGCAATCCTCGGAAATCTCAAGCAGCAGCCGGTCCACGGCTATGAGCTCAAGAAGCGCCTGGCCGAGACGCTCGGGCCGATCTGGGGTGTTTCGTTTGGCTCGCTCTACCCAGCCCTGCGGCGTCTTGAGCGAGCCGGCGCGATTGAGGTAGTTGAGGGAGCAGGCATTGAAAGCTCTGCATCGATCCCCTCTACGGGAAGCCTCCGCGGCGAGGCAGCGACTGCACGCCTTCGGCGATCTGCCAAACCGACTCTTCGAACCAAGAAGGCATACCGCATTACAGCGCGGGGCGAGACTCTCTTCGAGGAGTTGCTGCGTGACCCGTCAAAGGGTGTCGACGACCGCACCTTTGCACTTCAACTCTCTTTCTGTCGTTACCTCGGATCGAACGACCGCATTGAATTACTTCAGAGGCGCCGAGCCGAACTTGCAGAGCGATTGGCTCACGCACGTAAGCCACGCTCCTCGGGGGCCGGTGGCATCTCAATCGACAGATATACGCGATCCCTTGCAGATCACAGAACTGCTTCAGTCGAACGCGATCTCGAGTGGATTGACTCACTCATTGAGGAAGAGCGACGTATCGGAGCAGCAGAGACCGCATCAGCGAATAACACTACAAAAGAAGCCGAAAATAGCATTAAGTCAGATTCAATTAGCCAGCCAGTAGCAAAGTCCAGACCGATTAATAACGAATTAGGAGCAGCCACAGCATGAGTAAAGACGGAAAAGTCAGAGTCGCTATAGCCGGAGTCGGTAACTGCGCAAGCAGCCTCGTTCAGGGCATCGAGTACTACAAGAACGCAGAGCAGGGCGACACCGTCCCTGGCCTCATGCACGTAGAGCTCGGCGGATACCACGTGCGCGATATCGAGTTCGTTGCAGCCTTCGATGTCGACGCTGAGAAGGTTGGCCTCGACCTCGGCAAAGCAATTCTTGCTGGTCAGAACAACACCATCATGTTCTGCAACAACGTTCCCGACGCCGGTGTGCCCGTACTACGCGGACCGACCTTCGATGGCCTCGGGAAGTACTACCGAATGACGATCGAGGAGAGTCCGGCAGAGCCAGTCGACGTTGCACAAGTACTACGCGACTCCAAAGCCGACGTACTCGTCTCCTACCTCCCCGTTGGCTCCGAGGATGCTCAGAAGCACTACGCGCAGGCCTGCATTGATGCCGGTGTTGGATTCGTAAACGCCATCCCGGTCTTCATCGCCAGCAACCCCGAGTGGGCAGCCAAGTTTGAGGCCGCTGGAGTCCCGATTGTTGGGGATGACATCAAGAGCCAGGTTGGTGCCACCATTGTTCACCGCATCCTTGCCCGCCTCTTCGAGGATCGCGGCATGGTTCTCGACCGCACCTACCAACTCAATGTCGGTGGCAACATGGACTTCAAGAACATGCTTGAGCGTGAGCGCCTTGAGTCCAAGAAGATCTCTAAGACCCAGGCTGTTACTAGCCAACTCGATAACGGGATAGCGGCAGATGATGTCCACATCGGGCCCTCTGACCACGTTGCTTGGTTGCAGGACCGTAAATGGGCATATATCCGCCTTGAGGGCCGCAACTTTGGAGATGTTCCCCTCAACCTTGAGCTCAAGCTCGAGGTCTGGGACTCCCCTAATAGTGCCGGCGTAATCATCGATGCCGTTCGTTGTGTCAAGGTTGCCCTTGACCGAGGTATCGGTGGACCCCTCCTAGGGGCATCTGCTTATTTCATGAAGTCTCCCCCGGTGCAGTACACCGATGACGAGGCTCGTGAGATGGTGGAGGAATTCGCAACAGGCGCGTAAGCGCACCTTTTTCAAATCTGGTCTCAAACCTGGAGGGTCCCGTGCAGGACGCCACTACCAAAATCGCCCATCGACTGCTCGGGCCTCTCACAGGGCGCAGAATTCTTGACCTCGGATGTGCTGGAGGCAAGGCCTCTGTTGAGTTTGCACGCGGAGGCGCAACAGTGCTCGCTGTCGACTCCTCCGCGGAGGCCGTTGAAGCAACACGTGCACTCGCAGAGCGTGGAGATGTGCGCTTCGAGGTTCACCACGCAGATCTTGCCGAACTCGCATTTCTTCGTGCTGACTCGATTGACGCTGCCTACTCAGATGGTGCATTCGCAGAGGTTCCGAACCTCGCACGCGTGTTTAGACAGGTGCATCGCGTGCTTCGACCAGGTTCACCACTCGTCATGCTCATGCCGCATCCGTTTAGTGCGCTTACTACTCTCTCCTCCGACTCCACTCCATCATTCGACGACGTGGTACGGCCGACGATTCTCTCCTTCACGGAGGTCTTTACTGAATTAGTGCGTGCAGGGTTTCGCATCGACACGCTCTTAGAGCCAGAACTCCCAGCAACGGATGGTCGCGACCTTGGGTGTGTTGTACTACGCGCACGCAAAGAGGGCGTTTAACCTTTTTATATAGGTTACTAGCCGCGAGTTATCAGCCGGGAATAATTACGCCTCGCCGCGTACTATTCCTTTGGCCTCTGCCCACTCGTCAAGAAGGCGGAAGGCCTCTTCCTCCTCGATTGGTCCTTCATCGAGGCGCAGCTCTAGGAGATAGTCGAGTGCCTCGCCGATAGCGCGCGATGGAGCGATTCGCAGATGCTCCATTACCTGGCGCCCATCAAGGGGTGGTCGAATAGAGTCGAGTTCCTCCTGCTCGCGCAACTCCACAATTCTGCGCTCGAGTTCATCCATGCGCCTATCGAGTGCGAGTGCGCGGCGCTTGTTACGAGTAGTGCAGTCACATCGCTGAAGATGATTAAGTCGTTCAAGTAGCGGCCCTGCATCGCGCACGTAGCGCCTCACAGCCTTATCGCTCCACCCCATTGCATATGTATGGATTCGCAGATGCAGATATACGAGCTGTGTCACGTCCTCAATTACTTCATTGGAGAATCTGAGTGCTGTCATACGCGCACGAGTCATACGAGCACCAACTACCTCATGATGATGGAAGGAAACACTGCCGCGCTCAAAGGATCGAGTCTTTGGCTTACCGACATCATGAAAAAGGGCTGCGAGGCGAACAATTACATCCTCATGATTCGTGTTATTGATCACTGCAATCGTGTGGGCGAGAACATCCTTGTGCTGGTGAATCGGGTCCTGCTCTAGCTTCATGGAGTTGAGTTCAGGCAAGAACTGGTCAGATAGCCCAGTCTTCGAGAGGAACCAAAGCCCCTCTGAGCAGTCCGGAACGCTAAGCAATTTTGAGAGTTCGTCGCGAATGCGCTCTGCGCTCACTATCTCCATGCGCGACCCCATTGCCTCAACAGCCTCAACGAGTTCAGGATCAGGTTCAAGACCAAAACGCGCAATAAAGCGGGCTGCACGCATCATGCGCAATGGGTCATCGGCGAAAGAGGACTCGGGGGACTGCGGTGTCCGCAGGCGCTTATTAACTAGAAGATCTTCGAGACCGTTATGTGGATCAACGAGAACGGGTTCGGCGAGAACCTCGATAGCCATTGCATTAATTGTGAAGTCGCGACGAATTAAATCGGACTCGACATCATCGGCATAATCGACCTCAGGTTTGCGGCTCTCTGGTCGGTAGAGATCGCCACGAAAGGTTGTTATCTCTAAATCGTGACCCCCAACTCTGGCCCCGATAGTTCCAAAAGCCTTGCCCTGAAGCCAGACATGCTCCGCTATTGGAGCAATGAGCCGCTCAATATCCTCTGGCCTTGCAGATGTAGTTAGGTCTAGATCGCCGAGAACTCGATTGGCGAAGGCATCACGAACCGAGCCGCCGACTAGATAGGTGCGGTGACCCTCCGCGGCGAGGTGCTCTGCCACAACGCGAGTCGGCGAGCCAGGGGCGAAAACGGCACTAAGCCGCTCGGGAATTCCTTTCACTCACCCATTCTGACCGGTTGACTCGGTCGCGGGTCGCACGCACGCCCTTTATCGTCGCAACATCTCAGAAATACTCCCCGATGAGGTCAACTCTCGGCGAGGCCGCTGCGCCGAATCAGACCTGAGCGGAGGCTTCCTTCAGATGGGCCTTAGCAAGATCCGAGGCATCCATCTTGAGTCGAAGGTCGTGGGTCTTAGTCGCCGTCGCTAATGCATCGCGGCGAGTGATTACCCCCTCCTCGTATAAGGCCAGGAGGCTTTGATCAAAGGTCTGCATCCCGTAATACTCTCCTTGTTCAATAATCTCCTCAAGTTCGTGGGTCTGAGAAGCATCTGCAATCTTGTCGAATACCCGCCCGGTGGAGACAAGTACCTCCATAGCGGGGATGCGCCCCTTCGAATCGCTCCGCTGTACAAGACGCTGCGAGACGACTCCACGTAGCGAAGCCGCTAGCGACATACGAATCTGTTGCTGCTGGAATGGCGGGAAGAAGTCGATAATTCGGCTTATCGTCTCCATTGCACTCATCGTGTGGAGCGTTGCGAATACGAGATGCCCGGTCTCTGCTGCTGATAGAGCGGCCCAGACTGTCTCGGGGTCTCGCATCTCGCCGATAAGGATGACATCAGGGTCCTGGCGCAGAACGCGCTTGAGGGCCGCATGGAAATCCTCGGTATCAGTCCCAATTTCACGCTGATTCACGATGCTGCGCTTATCCGGGTGGAGCACCTCAATTGGGTCCTCGATCGTCATGATGTGCTTCGACATAGTTTCATTTATATGGTCGATCATCGCCGCAAGAGTTGTGGTCTTACCAGAGCCGGTGGGGCCGGTTACAAGCACTAATCCTCGCGGCTCCTCAGCGAGTCTGCGAACTACCGGAGGAAGGCCGAGGCTCTCAAATGATGGGATCCCGGGCAGAACGCGCCTCAGAACCATTCCAACACTCCCGCGCTGGCGGAAAACATTTGCCCTAAAGCGCCCTAGTCCTGCGACTGTATAGGCGAAATCAGCCTCTTGCTTCTCAAGAAACTCCTCAGCTCGAGCCTTTGGCATGATCGCAAAAGCGACGCGCTCAGTATCGGCAGGGGTGACGTCAGGGAGGTCGGTAAGCGGGTAGAGGAGTCCATCAACACGCAGGTACGGAGGAGATCCAACCTTTATATGAACATCAGAGGCTTCTCGGCCCACTGCCTCACTTAGTAGTTCGTCGAGTTCAAGCACTCTTGGCCTCCGTGTTAGAGCCGATTTAGTTGAGGGATACTCCCCGAGTTCAGACGTGATCGCTATCGGCACGAATCTGCCCCTGCTGAACCATAAATATTTGATTCGACGAATACTGAGAATTGCTCGAGATCTGGGGCAGAACGGTCTCAAAACTGGTATCAAGCCAAGCCGCCTCAAGGTTGCCAATCCCAGCAACGAACGCGCCAACGACCCCTCGGGCGCGTAGCCTCAGAGCCGTGAAGGAGCAGACACTTAGGTGGCCCGGTGGTTGGGCGCGGATTGGGCCGTGGCGAGGAAGCGACGACATCGGCTACCTCTCTATTGGGGCTGAGCGCCCGCCGACGGCACCATTTGTAGACCGCTGCCTCGATTCGTTACGCCGCGATGGGTACTCAAGCGTTGTCACCAGTGCCCTTGCACCTGCGGAGACTCTCCCCTTCGCTGACCGCGATTTTGGGGTACGTGAGCGCCTACATCTCCTTGAGCATCAAATGTCCGGGATTGAACGCCCTCGGCATCCGGTTCGCCGGGCGAAGCGCTCAGATCGCGCCCCTCTCCTTGATATAGACGCTCGCGCCTTCGATGAGTTTTGGCACATTGATCAGGTTGGGCTTGAGCATGCATTGCGCGCTACGCCGTCGAGTCGCTTTCGAGTCTGCGAGCGGCGTGGTGGGGGTACTCTGATCGGCGACGATGTAAGCAATCTTGTTGGCTATGCAATCACAGGGCGATCAGGGCTTCAAGGATACCTGCAGAGGCTTGCAGTTGCGCCCGAGGCACACCGGCAGGGATGGGGAACAGCGTTGGTAGCCGATGGGCTGCGATGGCTACAGCGACACGGGGTTGTTCGAACTCTCGTGAATACCCAAATAAAGAATGAAGCCGCACTCGAACTCTACAAACGATCTGGATTTAGCCTCTTACCCATCAATCTCGTGGTTATGGATCGCACTCTGTGACTCTGCTCCCAGCGATTAAAAAATTTGCTGCACTGTTGGCGGTAGCCGGCTTGCTCGTAGTTGCCCTTGGCTCCGGCGCCCGCGCGGCAAGCCTGCCGGTGAGGGCCACCATTTCCCTACAGGCACAGCCTCCTTGGGCCAATGCCGGTGACGATGCTGCATTTGTTCTAGGGCTCCGAGGTGACCTCACAGGACTCGAAGCGCGAGCAGTCATCCATACATATATAACAACACGCGGCGGTTTCGAGAGAGCAGTAACTGGTAAGCGCCTTGGATCAGTAGTTGGGACGGCCGCAGCACCTGCAGATGCGCTTACGAACTCAACACTTTTAATTCCTCTACAGCATCCTGAACTTCCGCGCGACACTCTGCGAGTTCGAGTCCCCATGCCTAGAGGAGGACGCGCTGGAGTCTTCCCGATAGAGCTAGAGATTCGCGACCCTGAGACCGGTGAGGTATACGCCTCGCTCGTAACTTTCTTAACCATCGTGAGCCCCCTCACAGACGGGCCCGCAGTTGCAGAGCGACTCAGCGTTGGGTGGATATGGCCAATTGCATCCAGATCACCTATTCGCCCGGACGGCCAACCAAGTTCGCGGCTAAACGACTCGGTCGCACCAGGCGGAAGGCTTGAGAATATTGCTGCCGCATTGCCCAACGCTGATGGGATAGCAGTAACGCTGCAGGCGGAGCCCGCAACATTGGAGGCATGGAGTGAAGCAACAAAGTCCTCGCCGCAACAGAGCTCCTTCCCTCGCCTTCGAGAGGCGCTTGGGCAGCAAGAATCGCTCGCCGGTTCTTACTCGGCAATCAATATGCCGCCCCTCGTTGCAAATGGGCTAGGAGATCTTGCGAGCCAAGAGTGGAGTCTGGGCAGCGAGACGATTAAGCGCATCGCAGAGACAAGCACAGAGGGCACCCCAGATACGTCAACCATATTTACCGGCGCCTTAGACGCGAACTCAATTGCGTTGTTGCAGTCGAAGGGCCTTAACCGAGCCGTCGTCCGATCTGCGTCGCTCGCCAACAACGGCGATATCAACCTCACGCCTGCACAACCATTTACGCTCCTCGCAGGAACTGCTTCATTACCCGCAATCCAGACAGATGACACTCTTGGCGCAATCTTTGAGGCCCCGGGATCCCCTGCGATTAGAGCGGCGCGTTTATTGGCTGGATTGAGCGTCGTTGCCCTCGAACTCCCAAGTCAAAAGCGCGGGCTCGTTATTGCAGGGTCAAAATATTGGAGCCCTTCTACCGCCGCCTTAGATTCAGTCAGCATCGGGCTGCGCGACAACCCTCTGCTCAAGAGTGTCAGCATCGCGGATCTCTTCTCAACAATTCCCGCTGAGCGCAGTGGTAATCGCCCCCTTGTACGCAGACTTGCGCCCGTTGAGACGACAAGTGTTCCGTTACCAGTGGCGTCGCTTCTTGCAACACAGCAGCGCATAACAGCCTTCACTTCATTCGCCGGGAGCGGGGAGCCGGCAACTAGTGCACTTCAACACCTCCTGCTTGCACCTAACCCAACAGCGTCACGAAGCGCTAATGCTTCTCAACTAAGTTCATCAAACGAAGTAATGGATAACTTTATTGCGAAGATCGGGACGCCAATTTCGCGAACCCTAACGCTCACATCTCGTAGAGCCGAGGTTCCAATGTCATTCCAGAATGACACGGGCAGGCCGCTCACTATCCGACTTCTCCTTGAGAGTAATCAGCTCACGTTCCCAAGCGGAAGCAACCGCATCATTGAACTCGCTCCTAACAACACCACTCTGCAAGTACAAGTCATCTCTCGTTCACCAGGCACATTCCCGCTGACCTTGACTGTTGAGTCGGTTGACGGCGGGATTGTGATTGCGCGAACTCGAATCACCGTTAGATCAAGCGTTGTGAGCGGAATCGGAGTGCTGCTGACCGGAGCGGCTGGGGTATTCCTATTGCTCTGGTGGGTAACGCACTGGAGACGTTCGCGTAAAAACTCTGCGGCGGTCCCCGCTTGAGCACCGACGCCGAGCAGCCGGCAGCAGGAGTTGTCGGAGCCTCCCCAATGCGACAGCTTGCCCGCAGTGGGCTTGCAGTAGCGACCGGAACCGCCCTCTCACGCGTTACCGGGTTTCTTAGAGTTGCTGCTCTTGCTGCAATCGGCTTTGCACGTTTAAGTGATGTCTACAACGTTGCAAACTCCACGCCCAACATCGTCTACGAGCTTCTCCTGGGTGGAATCCTCACAGCATCGCTAGTTCCGCTGTTCGTTGATTACCACGAGCGGGGCGATGATCGCTCGACCGACGCAGTAAACACGTTTGCGATTGTTGCCTTACTAACGATCTCCGCTCTCGGTGTAATTTTTGCGCCCCTAATTGCAAGTATTTACTCATCCCGTCTCACTGGAAGCAACGCGGCGGCTCAGCAGCAATTAATGGTCGATCTGCTCCGCATGTTTATGCCACAGATATTCTTCTATGGAGTCACAGCACTATTTACAGCGATGCTCAATGCGCGACGCAAGTTTGCTGCTGCCGCTTTTGCCCCCGCTCTAAACAACATTGTCGTCATAGCGGTCCTCCTTACGCTTCCACGACTACAGGCTGGGCGCGAGACGGTTGAATCGGTGCTAGCTAATCGCAATGAAGAGTGGCTTCTGGGACTCGGAACCACCCTCGGGGTTGTTGCCATGACATTGATACTGCTCCCCGCTCTCCGCTCAGCCGGGGTGCGCTTGCATTGGGTTTGGGAGTGGCGCCACCCTGCGGTCAGGCAGATCATGCGACTATCCGGATGGACAGTTGGTTATGTAATCGCTAATCAAGTCGCATTCTGGGTTGTTCTTGTGCTCTCATATAGAACTTCGGGAGATACCTCTGCCTACATAGCTGCATTTACTTTTTTCCAGCTGCCACATGGAATCTTCACCGTCTCGATCATGACGGTTGTAGGCCCTGAACTGGCGCGAGCCTCTAATGCTGGTGACTTAAATGCATTCAGAAGGCGTTTCGCTAGTGGACTGCGAGTAATTGCATTAGTTGTTATTCCCGCTGGTGCATTAATGATTGTCCTTGCAGAGCCAATTGTGCGCGGGGCGCTTGACTACGGCCGCTTCTCTGAGCGCTCAATTGTGACGACGTCATCGACTCTGGCCCTTTTTGGGGTCGGCCTGTTCGCGTTCTCCGCATATCTCTACACAATTCGCGCAATGTACTCACGCCTCGATACGCGTACTCCGTTTCTCCTCAACTTGCTGGAGAACACCCTTAATATCGCGTTAGCAGTCGCGCTTTACCCAAGTCTCGGGGTAAAGGGGCTTGCACTTTCGTGGACTATCTCCTACTCAATCGCTGCAGTTGTTGCTTGGGGGATCCTTGACCGGCGTCTCGGCGGCCTCGAGGGTACGCGGAGCGCGACTGTGATGATGAGAATTGTGTTATCGAGCGCCTTCGGTGCAGGGGCCGCATGGCTGATCTTGAATTACCTTGACCCGAGTACCCCCTTGGCTGCTATCGCGACCGTTCTGCTTGCGGGAGTTGTCGGGGGTGGAATCGGTATTGGTGGTGCCGCTGCATTAGGTGTACCCGAGATCGCAGACCTACGTGCCACACTTACACGCAGCCCTTCAGCGAGTGACTTGTAAGACACCCAACCTAGGAGAACATAATGACTGTTCGAATCGTTACCGATAGTGCGTGTGACCTTCCAGAGGAGGTTGAGCGCTCGCTAAATATTGAGATTGTTCCGCTCACGGTGCGCTTCGGCGATCAGGAGTATGTAGATCGTGGCGAGTTGGGCGTCGCTGAGTTCTGGGAGCGCATTGGTAAGAGTAAGCAGATTCCGACGACAGCAGCACCTGCTCCAGGCGCCTTCGAAGAGGCCTACCGCAAAGTAATAGCAGAGGGCGCAACAGGAATTGTTGTCATCTGCTTGACCTCAAAACTCTCTGCAACGATGTCATCGGCGGAGCTTGCTGCACGCTCAATCACAGATGTTCCGATTGAGGTAGTGGACTCTAAGTCAGCGAGTGTTGGCGAGGGTCTAGCGGCTATCGCCGCTGCGCGTCACGCTGCATCGGGTGCGGATACTGCAACTGTTGCCGAGGCAGCCCGGTCACTTGCTGATCGTACGCGAATCCTTGGTGCACTAGACACACTTGAGTACCTGCGAAAGGGCGGGCGAGTTGGAGCCGCTAAAGCACTATTTGGAGAACTCCTCTCTGTGAAGCCCTGCATCAGCATCCGCGATGGAGAGGTTGCAGAGGCCGGGAAGGTGCGCACGCACTCAAAGGCTGTTGCCTGGTTGCTAGAAGAGTTTAGTAAAATCAAGAACCCCGAGTACGTCATGGTTTTCCACTCAATGGCGCCCGACGCAGAGGAGTTCCTTGCGCAGGTCAGGGCCATTGCACCCGACATGGAGATCGAGACTGGAATCATGGGGCCAATTGTCGGTACTCACATTGGTCCGCGTGCATTAGGTATGGGTTGGGTTGAAGCAAAGTGATCGAACCCGGTAGTCATGCGTAAGCAGGCGCTGATTATCACGTCGGCGCTTTTAGCCTTCGCTGTGATTATCGGATTTGGAGCTCAAGCGATTAGTGAAGATTCTTCAGAGGAGAAGAAACAGCCCGATAAAATGGCGCAATCAATGGATGTGTATACGGGCTATTTTGGAGAGGTCTCCGGTGACGGGGTATTGGCGGCAGCCATTTCGAGCCACGGACCCATACCGGTTGGGGTCACAGCCCAGCCAATCATCGGTGGTGACGACCTATCAATGGCAGCCGAGCGCTGTGCAGAGGTTGCGCTGAAGGGAGTTGATATTTCTTTACTAGCCACAGGGACCCTCGAGGGCAAAGATGTTGCGATCATTGTCGCCTCAAAAACCCCTGCCACAGATGCTGAGATTGCTTACGTGACTGATCTAGATCAATGCACGATTATCTACTCTGAGCGTCTGTAGGCGACCACCCCTGATCCCTATAAATCTCCACAGGGCGATGTGTGGGGGTGCTCGGGTACGATACGCAGCCGCAACAAGTGCGGATTCATCTAATTGGGAGCAGACCGCAGATGGCTGAGTGGAGCGATCAAGCTGTAGACACAATCGAGAAGGTTGTTGTCGGTATTCGTGAGAAGGCTGTACTCCCGATTGAGCGCGCCTCGCGAATGATTGTGTTTGGAGTCTTCGTCGGAATTCTTGCAATCTGTGCGTTTACTCTTCTACTTATTGCACTCCACCGTATTCTCTCCATTGCGCTCCCCGCCGTCTGGTTGGCATGGATGATTGAGGGTGTGGCCATATCGCTACTCGGATACTTTGTCTGGCGACAACGTTCTCGTTTTGCACAAGGAAGCTCAAGTGACTGAAATTCGTGATGTAGTAATTGTTGGCTCCGGGCCAGCAGGGCTAACCGCCGCTATTTATACAGCGCGCGCCAATCTTCGCCCAATTGTTATCGAGGGTTTCTCCTCTGGCGGACAGCTCATGCTCACAACAGAAGTAGAGAATTTCCCTGGTTTTCCAGAGGGAATCATGGGCCCAGAGCTCATGGCGAATATGCGTGAACAGGCAGTTAGATTCGGTGCAGAATTTGTTACCGCTAACGCGGACCGAGTGGATCTATCGTCTTCACCCTTTGGTGCGTGGGTAGGTAACGATGAGTACCGCGGGCGCACCATGATTATTTCAACCGGTGCAACTGCACGAATGCTTGGCCTTGAGGGTGAAGCAGGTTTAATCGGACGTGGCGTATCAACCTGCGCAACCTGCGACGGCTTCTTCTTTCGAGATCACGAAATTGTTGTAGTGGGTGGTGGCGACTCTGCTCTTGAGGAGGCAACCTTCTTAACAAAATTTGCATCCAAAGTGACGCTCGTGCACCGCCGCGACGAATTCCGTGCATCAAAAATCATGCAGGATCGCGCGCTCGCTAATCCCAAGATTGAGGTGCGCTGGAATAGCGCGGTCGACTCACTCGTGGGAGAGACGAAACTAGAGAGCGTCGTTCTGAGAGACACCAATACAGGAGAACTCTCTGCGCTCAGTGCAACAGGGCTCTTCATCGCAATAGGGCACGACCCGACTACTGAGTTATTCAACGAAGTTCTCGACCTAGACGGCGACGGATACATCATCACGGCGCCAAGCTCGACGAAGACAAGCATCGACGGAGTATTCGCATCAGGCGATGTTGCGGATCACGTCTACCGCCAAGCAATTACCGCTGCGGGTACTGGCTGCATGGCAGCAATCGAGGCAGAGCGATGGCTCGCAGCAAACGAGTAACTATCTAAAAGACATAGACAGTTACTCTTCTGGAATACCGATCCCCTAAAATGTGTTAATGACTGTACGATAAGCACAGATAACTCAACTTACAAGGCAACCCGAAAGGACCACCCCATGTCCGCAAATATCGTTACCCTCTCTGACTCCACTTTCGATGAGACCGTTCTTGGCTCCTCCACCCCGATCCTCATTGATTTCTGGGCCGAATGGTGCGGACCCTGCAAGATGGTCGCCCCGATCCTCGATGAGATCGCTGATGAGCAGGCCGGTAAGTTTACGATCGGCAAGCTCAACATCGACGACAACCCTGAGGCTGCAAGACGCTTCGACGTAATGAGCATCCCCACCATGCTGGTATTTCAAGATGGGGTGCCGGTCAAGCGCATTGTTGGCGCCAAGGGTAAGGCCCAACTCCTACAGGACCTCGCCGAGTTCATCGGGTGACATCTGGGGTACTGCGTGCAGGGGCACGCGGAGAGCCTGTTCGCGATCTCCAGATGCGCCTGGCCTCTGCGGGCTTTGCCTCGAAGGACCCAAGCGGCCTCTACGCAGAAGGGACTGAGAACTCAGTCCGGCAGTTTCAAGAGTCGCGCCGGATAAGGGTTGATGGGATCTGCGGCCCCCAGACATGGGCATCGCTTGTAGAGAGTGGTCGAGTCCTTGGTGACCGCCTCCTCTCTCAGCACCGACCATTGCTGCGCGGGGATGATGTGCTACTACTTCAACGACGACTCAACGCTCTTGGATTCGATGCGGGGCGCGAAGATGGAATCTTCGGTCCGGATACCGCAGCTGGGCTCCTCGATTTTCAGCGAAATGCTGGAGTCGCCCCCGATGGCGTGGTTGGGCCATCTACCATTGAGAGCCTTGACCGTTTAGGCGAGCAGGCTGGAGCATCGGTGGCGGCGGTACGCGAGCGCGAGGCTCTGCGCCAAGCAACTCGAGAGCTAACCGGGCAGGTAGTTTTCCTCGCAACCGCCCCGGAGCTCTCTTTACTTGGTGGCGTTATTGAGCGCCACCTTGTAAATATGGGGGTATCCGTAGTAGCCGACCATAACGGCACCGATGACCGCACCCTAATTGAAGAGGCGAATCGCTCCGAGGCCTCAATATTTATCTCTATCTCTTTAGGTGATCGACCTGGATCGAGGGTCTGCTACTTCGAGTCGGAGCGCTATCGATCAGAGGCCGGATACCGCATGGCGAGTGCAGTCTCCACCGAACTCTCATCTGTTCTTGATGACTTAGATGCCACTAGCACGAGTGGTCGGATGCTGAGGGTTCTGCGGGAGACGAAGATGGCTGCAGTTGTGATTCAGCCAGCCGGCGAGAACGACGCTGCCGAGACCTCTGTACTAGTGCGACGGGTCGAAGAGATTGGCCTAGCGATTGCCGCTGGAGTTAAGCGCGGTATTGAGAAGCCAGATCTGGACCTCACGCTTGAGAACCCTGTAGTAAAGATTCCTCGCGAGTCCTAAACCTGAACTAGGGCTTCTCCGCAGTCATGGCGCGATATATGCGCTCAAGATCAACTAGATCTGAGAACTCAACCACAACACGGCCGCGCTTCCCAGCCATCGTGACTTTGACCCGAGTATCTAGGTGGTCCCCTAGCAACTGCTCCAACTCAAGGAGCGCAGGCGCTCGAAGCGCGGTGTTGGATTCTCCAGATGGAGACTTAGCCGGCGGATTAGCAGGTGGTGTTCCCTCGTGGGCCCGCACAGCCTCTTCTACTACTCGAACCGATAGCCCCTCTGCAGACGCACGCTTAGCGAGGGCCTCCTGGAATGAACGATCCGGGCTCGCCAGCAGAGCACGAGCATGCCCCATGTCCAGCGCGCGGTCGCGAACAAGTCGCTGCACTGACGGTGGAAGCTGAAGAAGTCTGAGGGTATTGGTAACCGATGCTCGGCTACGCCCTACTCGAATCGCTACCTGCTCATGAGTCATTGAGAAGTCCTCAATGAGCTGCTGGTAGGCAGCGGCCTCCTCCATTGGATTTAGGTCCGAGCGATGTACGTTCTCAACTAGGGCCTGCTCAAGGGACTGAGTATCCGCGGTCTCACGGACCAATGCGGGGATGCTTTGGAGCCCGACCCTCCTTGCTGCACGCCAGCGACGCTCACCGGCGATTAGTTCATAGGTTCCCTCTCCGGTTGGACGAAGTAGTACAGGCTGGAGAACCCCAACGGCCCGTATTGACTCTGCGAGCGAGGTGAGCTCCTCTTCATCAAAGTGCGAGCGCGGCTGATACTTATTAGGAGAGATCGCAGATACAGGGACCTGCTCCAATCCGCCACCGCTTACCGGCGCTGCCTCCCCAGTCCCCTGGGGAATTAGAGCACCTAGCCCCTTACCCAATCCGCCTCGACGTGCCATGGCTCACCTCCTTGCCTAGCTCGCGATATGCAACGGCACCGCGAGAGAGTGAATCAAATACTGTAATTGGTTGCCCAAACGATGGAGCCTCCGAGAGGCGCACCGTTCGAGGAATGACGGTCCGATAGACGGTAGACCCAAAGTGGCTTCGAACCTCTTGCTGAACCTGATCTGAGAGCTTGGTTCGTGCGTCGTACATAGTCATCACAATCCCACGAACCTTGAGATTTGGATTTAGATTGCTCTGCACTAGCCCAACATTCCTCACCAGTTGGCTCAATCCCTCAAGGGCGTAGTACTCGCACTGAATCGGGACGATTACATCGTCAGAGGCAGCGAAGGCATTGATTGTTAGGAGCCCCAAGGAGGGTGGGCAGTCAATGACTATCCAATCAAAATCATCCTTGACTGCGTCAATCGCCCGCTTCAATTTCATCTCACGAGAGAATGCCGGGACTAATTCAATCTCTGCACCAGCGAGATCAATGGTGGCTGGGGCAACAAATAGATTCTTTAGGCTTGTCGCCTCAATGCAGTCCTCTAAGGGAAGATCCGTCATGAGGACGTCATAGATGGATGACTCTAGATTGCGGGCATTGATCCCGAGGCCCGTAGTTGCATTGCCCTGAGGGTCTAGGTCAATTACTAGTACCCGATATCCCTGCTCTGCGAGGGAGGCTCCTAGATTTACTGACGTAGTGGTCTTGCCTACGCCACCTTTTTGATTCGCTATTGAGACCACCCGAGGGAGAATGAATCTCTCTGGCTCCGTCTCAGGGGTTGAAGGCTCTGGCGCCGGCTCACGCTCTGGCTCCTCTGGGGCCTTGCTCTCGGCGCCTATTTTACTCTCAGCGCCAGCGTCCTGATTATCCTCGCTCACTTCATCTCCATCTTTGCTCTCTATCTCACTCGTGACGACTTCTCTAATCTCGGCTTCGGGTTCTGGTTTCATCTGGGGCTCCGGCAGAGTTTCCTCGACCCTCACAAAACCTGTATTGGGTAACTCTTGCGAGGCATTTGACTCTCGACGTCGACGGGATCCAAAGATTGCCCCTCGATCCTTTCCACCACTCTTCTTAGCCACTTATATCCCTTCAACGGAGTTCTGCAAATCCCAATCTCCAAAGCTCAGCCATCCTCACCGAGTCAGCGCCGCTGGTCAAGTGTTTGGAGGATAGTTTCTCAATAAATTGAGAATATTCCTAAAAGTCTCTCCATTAGGCCGGATGCTCGCCGCTTCCCAATTCAATATGTTTCACGTGAAACATCTCCTTGCTAACTTGCTCTCGCTTCACAATCAAAACGCTTCACAATAAAAGTTGCGAGCCATAATCGGCCGATTCAAGTGTTCCACGTGGAACACACGCCCCGGGCGAGCGATGACAAAGACTCCCTACCAGAGGGGTCGTTTCTCAGGCATTCCGTTTCTTCTTGGGTAACGGTCAGGGCAGAGGGTCTCGAGCTGGCTCACCATAAATCCCGCCTCGCCAATTCGATGGAGCTCAGGCTTAGCAAGCCCAAGGGCATTGAGGCCCTCCAGTTGCCAGCGATCATCGCTTGCGCTAGGGGGTTCGCTGACAGAGAGGCTCCCGCCAACCGCTAGAAAGGGAGCTGCGCACTCTGCTGTGATGGCCGGGGAGCCGAAACTTCGAGCGACTACTAGATCAAATCCTCCCCTCAGTTCGGGATCTCGACCTGCCTCCTCTGCGCGAGCGCAGAGAACTGAGACTCTCTCCCCGAGCCCCAGGGTATGGACCGATATCTCTAGGTTCGCTGAGCGCCTGCGGCGCGCATCGATCAAGACCGCCTCGGAGTCGGGGAAAAGCATCGCCAAAATCAATCCTGGCACGCCTCCCCCAGAACCAAGATCTACAAACCTCTTCGGCTCAGGGAGGATCTCAGCCCATGCAAGGGCGTGCTTTAGGTGCTCGTCTACGGGCGAGGGGCCAAGCGCTCCCTCCTCCTTTGCGGCCTCGAAGACCATCAGAAGATTCTCGCGCGCAGCCTCAGTTAGAAGAATTGCCGGCATTCCGGCCCCGAATCAGGAGGGTCGGACGACTACGTAGCGCCGAGGGTCGTCGCCCTCAGAGAGGGTCTCAACACCCTCGAACTCCACTAGAGCGTCATGGACGACTTTGCGATCCGATGCGTTCATCGGGTCCAAGGCTTGCTCCTTGCCGGTCTCGACTGCTCTTGAGGCAACCTGCGCTGCGAAGCCAGCAAGTGCCTCGCGGCGAGCCGCTCGGTAGCCAGTTACATCGACGTGAAGTCGAGCTGTTCCGCTACCACAGGCACGGTGAAGGACGGCACGGGAGAGCTCCTCGATGGCTACAAGCGTTACTCCCTGGGGCCCAATTAGCAGCCCGAGGCCTTCGCCCTCAATCGATACTGTGATGTCGTCGTTCTCAATCACGCTCGATGATGAGCCCGAGTAACCGAAGGACCCAACTAGACCCTCGAGAAACTCACTAGCAATCTTGGCCTGGTCCTCTACTGAAACACTTGACTTCTCCACAGTTCTCTCCCTGTCTCCGCCGGACGAACGTCCTGCGCCTCCGCGACGTCGATTTCGACGCCCCGCCTCGCCCGAGCCCTCGGCCCGGTTACTATCTCTTGCTGACTCTTTTCCTGAGTCTTTCGCTGATTCGTTCCCGGCACCGGAGCTACCCTCGTTTGAGCGAGGTTTCCCCTTACCGTTTTTATCGCCTTTGGGGCCAGAACGCGGTCGGTTCCGATCGGAGCCCTCGCTGCGCTCACCCTTCTCCTCACGGCTACGGCGACGGCGTCGATCGTTGGGCTTCTCACGAGAGATTGGCTTGACTCGAGCACGAATCCGCGCCGAGCCCATGCCTAGTTTTCCTCGAAGCCCAGACTTTGGCTCCTGAAGTACCTCATACTCAAGATCGGATTCATCTACTCCAAGCGCTGTAAGCGCAGAGTCAACTGCCTCTACGAGAGTCTTTCCTGTTGTCTCAACCCACTCCATTTATTTCTTCCGCTTTCGTTTTCTTGCGCGATTCGGGTCCTGGCCGGAGGCTTTTGGTGCCTGCTTCGATCCACCCGATGCTGTCTTGCCTGGCCCTCCGGGGCTCTTGCCACCGGACTCGATCTCAGGAGGCGCTGTGGCCTCCCGACTCTTTGCCTCGATTGCAGCGGCTTTGGCTTTCTTCCCGACCGGCTCGCCGTTGGGGGTACCAATCTTGCGGTACACCACCTCCTGCTGGCCAATCTGCCAAAGGTTGCTCACGAAGAAATATAGGACTACTCCAGCTGGAATTTTGATGGAGATAAACGCAAAGAAGAGGGGCATGATCTTGCCCACCATCTGCATCTGAGCGTTTACCTGAGTCTGGAAGCGCATAGTCTGCTTCTGCTGGTAGAAGGCAGTGACCACAACTAGGGCGACTAATCCCCAGTATGGAAGCGCAGCAACGATGCTGTCGTGCCCTTTGCCGGCGCTTAGATGCAGGTCAAAGGTGCCGTTGTTGAAGAATGGAAGCTTGTAAACAGGAGGGCTGGCAGAGCATTTCGCTCCTGCTGTCTGGCAAATCTCGTTGTAGAAGCCATTGAATCGCCCGGTCTGGGGTAGATGCTTTGGTATGTCATTGAGCAGTCGGTAGAGCGAGATGAAGATTGGCATCTGGAGAAGCAGCGGCAGGCAGCCTCCGAAGGGATTGATCTGGTTCTCTTTATAGAAAGCCATCATCTCTTCGTTGAGCTTCTGCTTATCGTCTTTATATTTAGCCTGGAGCTTCTTTATCTCCGGCTGGGCCTGCTGCATCGAGAGCATCGACTTGGCCTGCTTCGCCGTTAGCGGATAGACGATTAAACGCAGCAGCATCGTCAAAAGAATGATTGCGATACCGGCAGAGGGGATAACGCTATAGAAAACCGCTAGCAGGTACCCAAGGGCATTGAGAAATGAACCAAAGATGTCGCCGATGATGTTTCCAAGTATGTACAAGATCGCCTACTTAGTTGAGTCGTGTAGAGGGTTCGTGGCTTCCAGCGACGCAATTACGCCAGTTCGCAGCGGTACAGGGTCGAAGCCACCAGCGTTCCATGGGTGGCAGCGGCCAATTCTTCTTATCCCCAGCCATGCTCCTCGGATTGCCCCGTACTCCTCGATGGCTTCATGGGCGTAGTGTGAGCAAGAAGGCGCAAATCGACAACGAGGCATTGCCCCTGCGGTTACCCATTGATATGCGCGTATTGAGCAGCGGGAGGCTCGGGAAGCAAGGGATTGGCTAATAAAAGTGCGCCGGGATTCTTGCCGAGATTCTTGACCGTTCTCTTGATGCAAAATTGAGGTTGCATGATTGAGTCTCATGCCTCTCCTCTAAGGG
Source organism: Actinobacteria bacterium IMCC26256 (assembly GCA_001023575.1). Lineage (GTDB taxonomy): Bacteria > Actinomycetota > Acidimicrobiia > IMCC26256 > IMCC26256 > IMCC26256. The sequence goes on from CP011489.1 coordinate 2,461,306, forward strand.
CGCGAAAAGTCTCCGTTAGGGCGACCTCAATCTGCGTCTTACTCATGAGTACTGCCTCAGGTCTAGCGGCGATGAGGTAAGCGGAGCCGCCAACGAGCTCAGAATCGAGCTCTCTGACAACAGCACGGAGCCGTCTCCGCAGTCGATTTCGTGTTGGGGCATCTCCCACTCGCTTTCCGAGAGCATATGCAACCCGTGGGGGGGATTCAGCGGACCCACCAATTCGGCGAACTGAGATTGCGCCGCTACGGCGAGATGGGGAGCGCGCGAACGCGACGAATGTCGCATGGTCGCGGATACGCCAGATCAGGCCGAGAGCCGCGAACGGCCCCGCGCACGGCGGGCCCTGATCACTGCGCGGCCGCCACGGGTGCGCATTCTGAGGCGAAAACCATGGGTTTTACTGCGCTTACGCGTATTTGGCTGGAAGGTGCGCTTCATGTATAGCCTCTTCGGTTTAGAAGGTTGATCCCCAGAGAACTCACGATGAATGGTGAGTCGAATTCAAGGGCGTAGACGAGGCGAAATCATACGCTTGATCGGGCGAGCTTCG